>NZ_JAFFJX010000011.1 GCF_016924755.1 Longitalea arenae
AGGCAAAAACCACATATTCCAGTCCATAATAGGTGATGGCGCTATTACCTTCTACGATAAGCGCGGTAATGGCCAGCAGATATACGATGACAAAACCAGCCGCATAATTTTTCAGGCTGCCGCCCGATAAGCGGATGGCCAGCCCCGAAAGCAGCAGGAAGATCAAACCGGTTTGTATGATCAGTAAAATATTCTTCCCCGACAACACTTTATTTACCAGGTCGCTGCTGTTTTGCCATTGATAGCCGGGTAAAGGCAATGTAAAACCGGTCACAAAAATGGTCAATGCCAAAATAGTCACAATGACGATACTGCCGATAATGATGGCCCAGATGTCTTCGGAAAGATCATCCAGTTTAGTTTTCTTTACAGGAAGCGGTTGACTGGTTTCATTGGCTGTTGTGCTGTCAGCGGGTTGGTACGACATGTTATAATTATTTATCAGCTGTTCAGGAATCCCGCAAACAATTTACATAAAGTTTGTAGTCTATCATTTAAATGGACTTGCTAATAATTGTATTTTAATGCCCCGGGCCTGCGTTATTTCTCTTTGTTGTATTTATTGCGGGCCACTTCCCTTAAACGGGCAGCAGGATCTGCCTTCACCAAATTCGTACACTTTTGTTGTAAAAATGCCCTGGCCAGGCTGCTACTTTTGATTTTACAGACCGGTTGCCAATATACCACCCGGCATACAACTCTTTCATTTTGAAATGGTATCTGCCAAATGAAAAGCATTGTAATAATTACTGCCCCGCCTATACTAATAATAAGCCCGAAAAAGATAAATTCGCGACCATTACATAATATCAGAAAGTTTACGGCTTTTTCGGCTTGGTTTAAACTATAAAAAAATGAGTGCATCTACTTCACCGGCTGTATTTCACAAAAAGATCACTGGCGCAGGAATCCTGATCGCTACCGGCATTGTGTTTGGCGACATTGGTACATCTCCTTTATATACATTGAACGCGGTTTTCCATGACCGGGTTATTACCGAAGACGTGGCCCTGGGTGCCTTATCTGCCATCTTCTGGACCCTCTTTTTTCAAACAACATTGAAATATGTGATCATTACCCTGCAGGCTGATAACAACGGCGAGGGTGGTATCTTCTCCTTGTATGCCCTTATCCGCCGCTTCTGGGGAAAATGGTTATTGATACCGGCTATGGCCGGTGGCGCTTTTTTAATGGCCGATGGCATTATAACGCCGCCCATCTCAGTGGCTTCGGCTATTGAAGGGTTGCAAAAAATAAATCCGGAGATCAATACAGTGCCCATCGTGATCGTGATCCTGATCCTGCTATTCGCATTTCAACAGTTCGGCACTGATAAGATCGGTAAAATATTCGGTCCCGTTATGGTGGTGTGGTTCACATTCATTGGCGTGTTGGGTGTTATGTCGCTTAGCCATGCACCTTCTGTATTAAAAGCCCTGAACCCTTATTACGCCTATGTGATGTTGAAGGAAGTGCCCGGCAGTTTCTGGTTGCTGGGAAGCATCTTCCTGTGTACGACCGGTGCCGAAGCCTTGTATAGCGACATGGGACACTGCGGCCGGAATAATATTCGCATAAGCTGGATCTATGTCAAGATCATGCTCATTCTGAGTTATGCCGGACAAACAGCCTGGTTATTACAACATACCGGCCAGGAGCTGGATGGCATCAGTCCATTCTACCATATTGTACCCGAAGCGATCTATTTACCGGCATTGGGTATTGCCACCCTGGCTACCATTATCGCCAGCCAGGCCCTGATCAGTGGTTGCTTTACGCTGGTAAATGAAGCCATCCGCCTGGATATATGGCCCCGTCATCGCGTATTGTTCCCCGGGCATATAAAAGGACAGTTATACATTCCTTTTTTGAACTGGTTACTGATGGCGGGTTGTATTGGCATGGTATTACATTTCAGGGAGTCAACTAAAATGGAAGCGGCTTTTGGTTTAAGCGTTACGCTTACCATGCTGATGAGCACCGTGCTCATCAATTTTTACCTGTATACGAAACGGGTACCAGCCGTATGGGTGGTGCTGGTGACCGGTTTGTTCGTAGTGATCGAATTGTCTTTCCTGGCTGCCAACATGCAGAAAATAAAAGAAGGCGGTTATATTACGCTCATCATCGGTTCCATCCTTTTTTTCATCATGTATGTATGGCGCAAGGGCCGCCGCATTACCAGTGGGCTGAAGAAAATGGTGCCGATAGAAGATTATATTCCGCTGTTAAAGCGGCTGAGCATGGATGAAAAGATCACCAAATATGCTACCAACCTGGTTTATCTTACCAGTTCGGGCACTTCGCGCAAAATTGAGAAGACAGCCATTGATTCTATCCTGTCGAAGTCACCTAAACGGGCCGATATTTACTGGTTTGTGCACGTGAATGTGCTGGATGAACCCTATGCCATGCGTTACCGCGTTGATACGATTGTGAAAGACGATATCTATTTCATAGAATTCAACCTCGGTTTTCGGATAGAACCGCGCATCGATTATTATTTCCGGCAGGTAGTAAGTGAACTGGTGAAAACCGGCGAAGTGGACGTGTCGGACAGAAGTGAGCAATTGTACCAGGAAAGCAAGATCGGCGATTTTCGCTTCCTGGTGATGGAAAGCTTTTTGTCGTATGAGAACGATATGCCTTTCTGGAAGAACTTTCTGATGAAAAGTTATTACAACCTCAAATACCTCGGTGTTAAGGAATCTATCAATTTCGGCCTCGACCCCAGCAACGTTACCATTGAAAAATATCCCATGGTGGTAAATGCCGTTCAGCCGCAGCCGCTGGAGAGGCAGAAGTGATGATCAATAGAAAGTGCGTCCCTTGTCAAAGAACTTATCCATGGCTGATGACACAAATCTAATGCAACACCGGACCCCTTTGTTCAAAAATGTAACGCTGCCCGGAAACTGATGTGGCGGGCTTCTCAATGGTGTGACGTTTGGTCATTTTTCCTCGAAAAAAAGTTTTCAGATGTGACGGACCGGGGAAAACGGTGTGACGAATGGTCGAGATCGTGGGACGTTTGGCAGTGAAACATCCGTTTCTCCTCATTGCTTCCTCGGCTTGTCCCCAATGCCTCCTCATTGGGTCCTCGGAGCCCGAGGAAGCAAAGAGGACCCAAAGAGGAGAATACGAGGTTTCATCGAGGTTCCATTGAGCAAAAATCTCTTCATCCCTGAAGCAGTCGACAGTTTTAAAGAATATCTGGAAAAGCGGTTTACAAGTAATGTGTTTGTGCTGGCGTGCCAAATTATAGTTCCGGAGATGCTGCTGAAATGAAAAAGTCCCCCGACATTCGGAGGACCTTTTCTATACCTATGAAGACTAATTCCTTATTTGTATATCAATATGGCAAGCGCCGTACCATGCCCGTCATAAAAAGGGAACAGACAGGGCACTTATTCACCATTTCACACACGACTACCTGATTTCCAACTGCTTGAAATCATTTACGGGAGCATGAAAATAGATAAAATGTTACAAATACACCAGCGTAAGACTACGCAAAATGGTTTCAAAACCGGAATTAACACATCTTTTTGGGAAATTAAATCAACAGTTACCCTATTGTTTTGAGTTATACACCCCATATTTGTGGGCAAACCATAATCTGGTTGTAAACGGGGCATACCCCCTTTCTTATTATTTTTGGCCATCAATAACAAGCAATGACGTTAAGTATTACCCTGATCATTATTATCATTACAGTTCTGGTTTCAATTGCAGCATTTACCAACGATAAAGTATACAACGATTTCATATTTGACCCGCCAGCCGTCACCTACAACAAACAATGGTATCGTTTTTTGACCTGCGGCCTTATTCATGCCGATTACGGCCACCTGTTCTTCAATATGTATGCATTTTACATGTTTGGCGATAATGTGGAAGAGAATTTTATCCTCCTGTTTGAACAAAAAGGAAAACTGTTTTACCTCTTGTTATATGTGACGTCGCTTTTTGCGTGTTTAATACCTACCTATCTCAAACATAAAACTGATAATTATTACCGCAGCCTGGGCGCTTCCGGCGCCGTGTCGGCCGTGATCTTTGCATATATCATGCTGAATCCGCTGCAGAAGATCGGACTGATCTTTTTACCTCCGCAATGGGGTTTGCCGGCATTTGTTTTTGGCTTTCTGTATATCGTGATCTCTTCTTACCTCGATAAGCGGGGCGGTGGAAATATCAATCACTCCGCGCATATCTTTGGCGGCTTATATGGGATCGCCTTTGTGATCGCCACCAGTTATCTGTTCTCTGATTATCCCGTACTGGAAGCGTTTATAGAAAAAGTAAGGAATTTTACGAACAGGTTTTAGGAAAGCAACAGGTTACAGGTTTCAAGTTACAGGTTTCAGGGTCTTTACAATTCGGGCACCCGACACAACCGGCAACTCGCAAACCGGCAACCGGTAACTGGCAAACCGGTAATCGGCAACCGGTAACTGGCAAACCGGCAACCGGTAACCTGTAACTGGTAACCGGCAACTGGCAAACCGGTATCAGCTTTTTTCAAATTGTATCTTAAGAATCTTTTTCGTAGCATCCGTGATCTTAAACCGGTCATCTATGCGCAGTCCTACCACCCAAACGATCTTTTTATTACTTTCAAGCACCCATACCTTCTCCTTGTCTGTGAGGGATAGCTTCTGATCAATGAAGAAGCGGGCCAGCTTCTTTTTCTTTCTTAAACCCAGCGGATAAAAATAATCGCCTTTTTTCCATCTGCGCAGGAGCAGCGGAAATTGAATGGCAGACCTGTCTATCAAAGCAGTTGCGGCGTCAGTGAATATTTGCAGATTTTTATTGGCTAACTGCTCAAATAGCAGGGTTCCGTTCTCAAACACTATTTTACGCTCTTCTTCATCGATGACCATCGTTTGCGCCTGTTCCGATTGAACCGGGGCAATGATGAGCCAGCGACGGTTCCTGATAATGCGATGGGTAGCCGATTGCACATAACGTCCCGATTCGCTGTCCAGTAAACGGATCACTTCTTCTACCTGTGCCGCGGAATAGCCATACTCTTTTATGATCTCATATACGATAGTATGTAAGGGCTGGGATTGCTGCAGTTTAAGTACAGGGATGTGTACTTCCTGGCCTTTATATTCCAGCAGCTTTTTCTTATGCTCGTGTACAGCCTGATCATACAACAATTCCATTTCAGCAAAACGCCGCAGGTTGGCAGCCAGGTTGTTTTCTGCTTCGGGAAAGATCTTTTGCACCAGGGGAATGAGCTGGTGGCGGAAGTAATTGCGGGAATATTTGTCAAGCGCATTGGAGCTGTCTTCCACCCATTGCAAATTATGCTCTATGGCGAATTGCTGCAACTCCTGTTTGCGGGCAAACAGCAAGGGCCGAACGATCTGTGACTGCTTTGGTAACATACCGCGTAAGCCATGTACACCGGTGCCGCGGAAGAAATGCAAAAGCATGGTCTCTATGTTGTCATCGAGGTGGTGCGCTGTGAGCAGGCAACTGGCGAGTGGCGCCTGGCGAGTGTGCATTTCACCTTGCAGCAATTCCCTAAACCAACTATACCTGAGGTCCCGGGCTGCTTCCTGTATCGATAACTTATGGCTTTCTGCATAAGCCTGCGTATCGAATTCTTTTATGAAAAATTGAACATTGTATTTTTCTGCCAGTTCCCCTACAAAAGCCGCATCGCGCTCGCTTTCTGCTCCTCTTAATTTGAAATTACAATGGGCTATTATAAACGAAAACCCGCACTGTTTGCACAATTCGCAGAGGACCACCGAATCAAGACCACCACTTACGGCCAGAAGTAATGTATCTTTCGGCGAAAAAAGACGATGATCCAAAATGTATTGCTGAAATCGTTGCAGAAAATGCATGCAGAAAATTAAAAGCTCAATGAGAAAAACCAAATCTCAAAATCAATAATCGGAAACCGGAGATCAAAAAGTGAGTTCCTCATACGCACTCCTGAGCTCACCGTAGGCATGTTTATCACCGGCTTTTTGCGCCGCCGTCATTCCCTTTTCATACCACTGTATCGCCGCCTCGGTTTCGCCCGTGCGTTCGAGTAATTTGGCCAAATGATAATAAGAACCAATATAACCGGGGTCCTGGGTAAGTATTTCCTCAAAAACAGTGCGGGCCGTTTTATCGTCGCCCACTTTTATATATTCCAGCGCCAGTGCATGTTTTAGAAAATTGTCTCCCGGGGTGGCCTGCAGGAACTCCTTTAAACGGGTTATGCGATCCATATTCCTCAATTAAAAAATCCATAAAATATCAAAATGTATCTTTATGGCACTTATATTTGTATACACGATGGTTGCATAAACAACCAATGAATCAAATTAAAACAATTGCCAATGAAGATCTTAGTTTGCATCAGCAAAACGCCGGATACCACGGCAAAAATAGCTTTCACCGATAACAATACGAAATTTGCACAGGACAACGTACAATGGATCATCAATCCATATGACGAATGGTATGCGCTGGTTCGCGCCATTGAACTGAAAGAAAAAGATCCTTCTACTGTTTTACACCTCATAAATGTAGGTGGCGCCGATGCCGAGCCGGTGATCCGCAAGGCACTGGCCCTGGGTGGCGATGAAGCCATCCGCGTGAACACCAGCAGCACCGATAGTTTTTATATTGCGTCCCAGATCGCGGAAGTAGCGAAGCAGGGCAATTACGACCTTATTTTCACCGGCAAGGAAACCATCGACTTCAATGGTTCTTCTATCGGCGGCATGGTGGCCGAACTGCTCGATATGCCTTATGTTTCCCTGGCCATAAAATTTGAACTGAATGGTACTACCGCTACCATTACCCGTGAAATTGAAGGAGGCGAAGAAGTTTGTGAAGTGAATTTACCCGTGGTGGTTAGCTGTCAGAAAGGGATGGCCGAACAGCGTATCCCAAACATGAAGGGTATTATGAGCGCCCGCACCAAACCTTTAAAAGTGCTGGAACCCGCTGCGGCTGATACCCTCACCACGGTATCGAGCTTTGGCTTGCCGCCGGCTAAAGCAGGCGTGAAACTCATCCCTGCCGAGAACGCCGCCGACCTGGTACGTTTATTACACGAGGAAGCCAAGATCATCTAAGGTGCTGATGTGCTGATTAGCTGATATGCTAATTGGCCCGGCAGCCGGATAACTATTAAACTTCCGTTGCGTCGCACTCTTGTACGTTCGGTTCTTTATTCATCAAAAACAATTTGCTGAAGACTGCGTTTTTTCCATTAGCGCATCAGCAAATTAGCTAATTATCAAACTATGGTTTTAGTTTTTATAGATCAGGCCGATGGCCAGGTAAAAAAAGCTTCTTATGAAGTATTAAGTTATGGCGCCAAAGTAGCTGAACAATTAGGTACTAGCGCCGAAGGCGTGGTTTTGGGATCCGTGCCCGCAGATCAACTATCGGCCTTAGGTAAATATGGGGTAAAAAAGATACACCATGTGGCCAATGATGCCCTTAATCACTTCGATGCGCAGGTCTTTACCAAGGTTATTGCGCAGGTGGCGCAGGCTGCCGGCTCAAAAGTCATTATCTTTTCGAACAACGTTGATGGTAAAGCTATTGCTCCCCGCCTGGCAGCCCGCCTCAAGGCCGGACTGGTTCCCGGCGCCGTTGCCCTGCCGGAAACTGCGAACGGATTCACGGTAAAGAAAAACGTTTTTTCAGGTAAAGCCTTCGCCAACTATACCATCAATTCCGATATCAAGATCATTTCGCTCAATCCCAATTCCTACCAGGTAACGGAAGGCAGCGGCACCGCTGAAGTGGCTCCTTTCAATGCTACGGTAGATGCGCCTAAAGTGAAAATAAAAGCGGTGAAGAAGGCTTCCGGCGAAATTCCCTTAAGCGAAGCCGAAGTAGTGGTCAGTGGCGGCCGTGGCCTGAAGGGCCCCGATAACTGGAGTTTGATCGAAAACCTGGCCCATGCGCTGGGTGCAGCAACTGCCTGCAGCCGGCCGGTGGCTGATGAACACTGGCGCCCGCACCATGAACATGTTGGGCAAACCGGTCTTACTATTGCGCCTAATTTATATATTGCAGTTGCCATTTCGGGGGCCATACAGCACCTGGCCGGTGTAAACCGCAGCAAGGTGATCGTTGTTATAAACAAAGACCCCGAAGCCCCCTTCTTTAAAGCAGCCGACTATGGTATTGTGGGCGATGCGTTTGAAGTACTGCCCAAGATAACGGAAGCGGTAAAAAAGCTGAAAGGGAAATAAGCCGAATGAGTCAGGGAGTCAAAAGAGTCAAATTGGTCAAACAGGTCAAAAGAGTCAAATGAGTCCGATGGGTCAGATGACTCAGGGAATCGCAAGAATCAGGAATAAAAAACAAGCGCTAAATTACTATATGATTGATATGACTGCTTTTGACTGCTTTAGGCTCATTTTTTGAATAAAAACCCTTAGTTTCGTGCTTTCGTTATGAAGAAAATAGAGTTGGAAATAGTTGCCTTGTCACATAGCATCACGCAAACGCATTCGTATGCTGTTGTGTTGGGAGAAGTAAACGGATTGCGCCGGCTTCCAATTGTTATTGGCGGCTTTGAAGCGCAGGCAATAGCTGTGGCGCTCGAAAAAATGCATCCCAGCCGTCCGCTTACACATGACCTGATGAAGAATTTCATGAATGCCTTCAACATCGATCTGCAGGAGATCGTCATCTGCGACTTACAGGAAGGCATTTTTTATTCGAAGCTGGTTTGTGTAAGTGAGCACGATACTGTAGAAATTGATTCCCGAACATCCGATGCGCTGGCCCTGGCCGTCCGCTTCGGATGTCCCATTTATACCTACGACAATATTCTGGAAAGTGCCGGTATATTGATGGAAGATCCATCGGGCAAGAAAAAACAGCCCCGAGAAGCGGTAGCTGCCGAATCTTCCGCCGGTACCGATGACTTAAAAACGCTTACTCTCGATGAGCTGAACACCCTGCTGAACGAGGTGCTGGAGCAGGAAGATTATATCAGGGCCATTGCGATCCGTGATGAAATCAACAGCCGCAAACGCAATAGAGGATGATCGCAGATTGCTGATCTCCGGATTTCGAGATTTTAAATACGTGAAACATCATAGCTGATTTCAGGATTTTGAGATTTCGAGATTTCAAGATGCAAATCTCAAAATCATCAGATCTCAAAATCCCAAAATCTCTTCCCTTGGTCGTTTTTCCCAATTGTAAAATAAACCTGGGTCTTCATGTGACCCGCAAGCGCGAAGATGGTTACCACGACCTGGAAACCATTTTCTACCCTTTGCCTTTGCGCGATGCCCTGGAGATCGTAACTCGTCAATCGGCAATCGATCATGCCGCCACCGAAACCAGCTCACAAGAACAACCGGGGCCGGTTACACTGCATATGAGCGGCCTGCCCGTGCAGGGCAAACCAGAAGACAATCTTTGCATCAAAGCTTATCACCTGCTCAAAAGAGATCATCCACAGTTGCCTGACGTTCACCTGTACCTGCATAAAGCCATTCCCATGGGCGCCGGCCTGGGAGGCGGCTCTGCTGATGGCGCATTCACCCTGCAATTACTGAACGATAAATTCCAGTTGAATGTATCGCGCGAAAAACTGCTCGATCTTTCCCTGCAGCTGGGCAGTGACTGCCCCTTTTTTATTATCAACAAACCCTGTTATGCAAGCGGCCGCGGTGAATTGCTACAGGGTATCCAGCTCAATCTGTCGGCTTACTCCTTTCTTGTAGTGCATCCGGGTGTTCACATAAATACCGGCTGGGCTTTTTCACAACTCTCCCCTGCCCCATCACCACAACCATTACAGGAAATCATTCAACTACCGGTTAGCGGCTGGCGGGCTGCACTTAAAAATGATTTTGAAGCCCCGGTATTTATGCAGTATCCCGACCTCAAGGCGATCAAAGAAAAACTCTATGAGGCCGGCGCCCTGTATGCATCCATGACGGGCAGCGGCTCCTGTTTTTTCGGCATCTTTCCCAAACAGCAACTGCCTGCCATCCAATGGCCTGCGCATTATGCAGTATTTAACCTCGCATGATTTGTCTATTTACTTAGTGGCTTAATACATTCATCATTTTAACGCTCGCCTGAAATTGATTATATTTGCAGTATTAAATCTATTGCTATCAACAGCAAGGCGCACATATTACACTTTCTTCACAGTAACCTCGATTTTCTGAACCATCGAGGATAAATTAACCGGTCCCGACACTGTCGGGAGGTTACAGCTATTGTATCTGCTGATCTTACTAGTATCCTGACTTCTATTTCAACATTCATCGCATAATTCTATTCATTCCATTACTTATGGTTTACACGTTATCTGACAAAACGAAACATTACCTCGATCTTGAAGAAAAATATGGCGCACACAATTACCATCCCCTGCCGGTAGTACTGCAAAAAGGCGAAGGGGTGTATGTATGGGATGTTGATGGCAAACGGTATTACGATTTCCTGAGCGGTTATTCTGCCGTGAACCAGGGACATTGCCATCCAAGGATCATCGCGGCCTTTATGATGCAGGCCCAACAGCTCACGCTTACCTCACGGGCATTCTACAACGATGCACTGGGCGAATATTCCGCATTCATCACGAATTATTTCGGCTACGATAAGGTGTTACCTATGAATACCGGTGTGGAAGCCGTTGAAACCGCTATCAAACTATGCCGCCGCTGGGGATATGCCGTAAAAGGCATTCCTGACAACAAGGCGAATATCATTGTATGCAGCGAAAATTTTCATGGCCGTACCAGCACCGTTATCTCCTTCAGTACCGATCCTTCATCACGCAGCCGCTTCGGCCCCTATATGCCGGGCTTTACGGTTATTCCCTACAACGACCTGCCCGCTTTGGAAAAAGCTTTACAGGATCCGAATGTAGCCGGTTTTCTGGTGGAACCCATTCAGGGGGAAGCCGGGGTGGTAGTGCCCGATAATGGTTACCTGGCGCGTGCAAAACAATATTGCGAAGCGGCGAATGTACTGTTCATAGCCGATGAAATACAAACCGGTCTTTGCCGTACCGGCGAAATGCTGGCCTGTGATCATGACAATGTACAACCCGATATCCTGATCCTGGGCAAAGCCCTGAGCGGTGGCACCATGCCGGTATCGGCCGTGCTGGCGAATGATCCTGTTATGCTTACAATACAACCGGGCGAACATGGTTCCACCTATGGCGGTAATCCGCTGGCATGCCGTGTAGCCATTGAATCGCTGCGGGTGCTGAAAGACGAGCACATGGCAGCCAATGCCGCGGCCATGGGAGAGCTATTAAGAAAAGAATTACAGCACTTGCAATCACCCTACATTTCAGTAGTACGCGGCAAGGGGTTATTGAATGCCATCATTATTGATCACCCAGACAAGAACGCCGCTTGGAATTTATGCCTCACTTTAAAAGATAATGGATTGCTGGCCAAACCCACCCATGGCGATAAGATCAGGTTTGCACCGCCGTTGATCATTAACAAAGAGCAGATAATGGAGTGTGTTCAGATCATCAAAAAAAGCCTTGAGAGCTTTGAGAAAAGTTATTGAGTTATTTAGTTATTCAGTCTCGCGATTAATTGTAAACGTAAAAACTTAGGAACCCAATAACTTAAGAACTTAGGAACTTAAGAATTCAGGAAGAACTTAAAACTATGAACTTTGAACAATGAACGACCACCAGGAAGAACATTTAGAGAGCGCTGAATGGCTTAGAGATATTGTGATCGGCATGAGCGATGGCCTTACCGTACCATTCGCACTGGCTGCGGGTTTAAGTGGTGCCGTACAGTCAACCGGCATCATCATTATTGCAGGTATTGCAGAAATTGCCGCCGGTTCCATTGCCATGGGACTGGGCGGCTACCTGGCTGGCAAAACCGAAATAGACCATTACAACAGTGAATTGAAAAGAGAGCACGAAGAAGTAGAGTTGGTTCCCGAAAAAGAAAAAGAAGAAGTGAGGGAATTTTTCCAAAACCTGGGATTAAGCGAAGAAGTGCAGCAAAAGGCCGTGGAAGAAATAGCGCAGGATAAGCAGAAATGGGTCGATTTCATGATGAAGCATGAACTCGGGCTCGAAAAGCCCGACCCGAAAAGGGCAACCAAGTCGGCTTTGAACATCGGTCTATCATATGTGATAGGCGGACTGGTTCCTTTAAGTCCGTATTTCTTCATCGATACGCCTGTTGAAGCATTGAAGATCTCCTCACTGGTCACCCTGCTGTGCCTGTTTACTTTTGGCTATTTTAAAAGCCGTATGACGGGTGTACATCCCTGGGCAGGTGCATTAAAGGTGATGCTGATAGGTGCTGTAGCAGCCAGTGCAGCCTTTGGTGTGGCAAAGATCTTTGAAGGGTAATGATCAGTGCTGCTCTGTTGCCTTCAATTTCATATCAGGAAATAAAGACATTGCCATCATCAGAATGGCAGCCAGTAACATGATCCATAATCCGGCTTTTTTATCCGGACAAATACCGCGGTAACAGCCGGAATAAACAATAAAGCTTTTTATGGCAAAAGCCAGGGTGATCGCGCACATGAACATGTTCCATCGTTTGGCCCAGATCCGTTGCACGGCAAAAAATATAATGGAGATGGCCGATAATACGATAAACACGCGCCCGGGTTTTCCGTATACATTATTTTCAGTAAAGAAGCCGGTAAAGTTTTTATCAAGATCAGGATGGTAGGTCCAGGGGAAAAAACCAGCAATAACAAGAATAATAGCCGCTGCAATACCTATCCATTGTGAATATTTCATACCAGTTCTTAGTTTTAATAGAAAGGGAGCGCAAACATACTAAATTCAATTTACTTCGGGCAGGAAGGCCGGAAACCTGCCTTTCAACGCTATTGTAAGCATCTGCGGTCCTGGCGGATTCGACGCAAAGCGTTTGCCGCCGTTACAAGGTACTTATGACCTCTACTTCCTCTTTTTCCACAGCTTCTGCCCTTGCCCGCTGGAAGATGATATTTCTTCCCAACATCAGCACCGTGAATGCCGTAATGGCGCAAAAGGCCATTACACCGGTCATAGGTAATGCGGTATTGTTTTGCAACACACTTACCAGGGCCGATGCACAGGCGCCAATGCTCATTTGTATAGCACCCATCAGTGCAGAAGCGCTGCCGGCATTATGGCCAAAAGGCGCCAGCGAAAGCGCCGATGAATTGGGAAAGGTGAAGCCCTGGCAACACAAAAAAAGAAAGATCAGAAAAATGGTCAGAAAAAGATCGCCCCAGCCGGCCAGCGTAATGATCACCAGCACCAGGCCGATGATACTTTGACAGGCCAATGCCACTTTAATGATCTGTTCACTGCTATAACTGCGCAGCAGCACGCTGTTGATCTGCGTGGCGCCGATGAGCCCCATGGCGATCAATGCAAATATCCACCCGTACTGTTTTTCAGTTACATGAAAAATACCCATGAACACCGAAGGCGACCCGCCTATATAAGCGTACAGGCCGGCAGCGGAAACAGCGGCGGTCAATGCATAGGTATAAAATTGCGGATGCACAATGATGCTTGCAAAACTATTGAGTATCCGTTTTGGCTTCAGGGAGAAATTCGGATCAGGCTTTTTGCTTTCGGGTAACAGGAAATATATCCCGGTGAGAATGATCACTGCTACGATCATCAGCAGCACAAAGATCCAGCGCCAGCCGGCTACCGCTGTGACATAACCACCAGCTGTTGGCGCAATAATAGGCGATACGGCCACCACCAGCATCAGCATCGAAAATACCCTGGCATTTTCTTTTACTTCGAACATATCGCGCACCATGGCGCGTGCGGCTACCATGCCTACACAACCACCCAGCGCCTGCAACAGGCGGAAACCGATCAGCATTTGCACCGATGCCGACATGGCGCAACCCAGTGAAGCCAGTAAATAAATAGTAAGTCCAATATACAAGGGTCTTTTTCTACCAAACCGCTCGAGCAGGGGGCCATATATCAATTGCCCCACAGAAATGCCGATAAAAAAGCTCGATAATGATAACATCACCTGTGATACAGTTGTTTGCAGTCCTTTGGCAATATCCGGAAAGGCCGGCAGATACATATCTATTGAAAAAGGCCCGATGGCCGATAATAAACCCAGAATGAGGATCAGATAAAATTGCTTGTTGGGTTTTTGGTTATTCATACAGGCAAAGCTACAAAAATGAAGCCCTGCCTCATAGACCTTAAGATCGCAGCCACATTTTGAGCAGGAGAATTCGTGACAAACTGCATTTTTCAGGGCTCTTGGTTAATGGTAATTTACAGTGTCAATTACCATTAACCATAAGTATTCGTTAAGGCTCGCCTTATCCTTTCGAGTGGTGTTCTGTCTTCTCATTGTGATGTTCTTATTTATGTAAGACCAGCTTTGTAAAGGCAAACCCAAAAGGGTCGCTTAACAGCGATCCTTTTTTCAAACGCTACTATTAACCGTTTCGGATACGCGAAGAACAACAGCCGTTTTTTGTGAGTTAAAAGGATCGCGTTCCCGCGATCCTTTCTGTATAACGGCACCAAATGAATAACCACAAACTGAGATGACAGCGCCGATATTTGTAATAATCAGAAAATCAATTCAGTCTAATATTTATTTTGATTTCAATTATTAATGCCTGATACATAAAGTCCTAATAACTCCACACAATTCCAGGCGGAACAGATTTTGCAACTGATAGGGAAACATTGTTCACTAAAATGGAATAACCATGAAAAGAATGCTTTTAATTCTCATGTCAACATTTTTAACCATTACCGCATTGAAAGCGCAGCAACCCGAAGTAATAGCAAAAGATAAAGCCGGATGGAGCAAGATCGGGGATGCGAAAGTAGATTTCAAATCAGACAAGGATAAATTCATTTTAATTGGTAAAGATAAATTTAAGGCGCTTCAGGTAAGAAATCAGGATGCCGCCGTTCATATTGAAACGATGATCGTGGAATTTGAAGGCGGTACCAAAGAAGAGATCTCACTGGCCTCTGAATTAAAGTCAGGAGAAAAGAGCCGGGAAATTGAATTGAAAAATGGCAATACAGAGATAAAGAATGTGACATTCTTATATCGCACCGCCGGAGAATCGGGTAAGAAAGCCAAGATAGAGCTATGGGGCTTAAAGTGATAATTTAAGATTATCAGTTTATTACTTTACTAACAGCAGTCCCGGCCTTACCGCCGGGACGCTCTTTTTATTGAGTGTACCGGGAAGCTGGCTGTAATGGGAATTGATAAATAAAATAGCCCCGCTAATTTCTATTGGGGCCAAGAATTTCATTAACTACTTTCCGCAGTTCGTCTAGTGAAGGCGGCTTTAGAATATACTTCAACGCACCCGCTTTAACAGCCTGTTCCATGTGGGCCGGCTGGCCTGCCGTTGAAAATATGATCACCGGGATATGATGCAGGGCCACTTCCTTTTTAATGTTTACAAGGCAGGAATGCCCATCCATTTTAGGCATATTCATATCCAGTATGATCAGGTCCGGCAGATCAGTTTCATTCCGCAGGAACTTTAAGAGCGCATCACAGGTCTGGAACCAGGTAAGTTTTACGGCGTTATCTGTTTCCTTGAGGACTTTTGAAAATAAAAAAAAGTCATCAGGATCATCCTCGGCCATACATATGTGTCGGATCTCTCCATGCATGTTTTTGAGCTGGTTTGGTAAAATAAAAAGGGGGCACATATAGACATAAGGCCCCGCTCATCCATTCAATAAAAAACCGGTGTAGTAATGCAAATCGTGTTCCATGGAATCTGTTGTGGGGTAGTAAAGAAAAAACCCCGGCATTAAGCGGGGTTCACCGTTTTTGTACCCTGAAGTAGAAAATTCATAGGCAGCTGGCAAGAAAACATCGCTCAATAGCTACCAATACGCATTTTACCGATCATTCTCAACAAGTTTTTGGTCTGCATTACCTGTAACGCCCTTTTTCCGGGAGGTAATTTCCTCAACGAGGGCATTGATAATTGCACGTTGTTGCTCCACTTCTTTTGAATTGCCACTAATAAAAGCCTTGGTGTACTTTTGCGTTTCTTCTGCCAGCAAATCAATTAATGTCTGCAATTCTATTTGCTGGTAGTTTTGATACATAATCCCGATTCACCACAAACTTGAATCCAGTTTATTGTAAATTATTGCCACAGCCTTCTAATAAGTGTTAGCACTTATATTACAATAGGTGTTTTTATAAAATTACAGTTCGGAGACCGAACGAAGATCAGATACGCAGCAATAAAAAAAAGGGCAAGTAGAAACAAACCCTTTTTTCTGTAGACAAACTAATTGTCACTAGAGAACCCTATTATAATACATAAGAACTTCATCATTTTGGCTCAAGCGCTCGTATCAATCGTTCGTGCAGGTCTTTTAAATGGTCTGTTGAGGCAGCATCGGGGTTAAGCGTTATGGCGCGTTTAAGATCGGCCGCCAGTTGCCGCGCGTTGGCCTTCACTACAGAGCTGGCTTCATTTTCAGCAGGGATAGCCGTTTGACCCGGTGGCAGCAGGGTCAGCAGTTTAACAACATACGTTTTTTGCAGATTACGCCGGTTGAGGGAGATCGCCTTACCAGCAGCTAATTCAGAAAAAATGCCTTTTTTCAGATCGGCAAGCATCTCTCGGGCCGTATATGCTTTTACGGGCGCCTGCGCCTCCTGGATACCAAGGCGCAAAATATATTTTGCATCGAGCAACTGAATAAGGATCGACCGCTGCACATTTTCAACACTGCTGAAGCTGGTTGATGTGAGATTGTATAATTGTTCATTGCGCAGCCATTCGGGCGTAGCAAACAGTTCCTTTTGCAAAAAGGCCATGGCGCGCTTTTGCTTTTCTTTGGGCACAAAGCTATATACATCGCCCGCTTGTTCAACCGTTTTTGGTGTTGTAAGCACACCGCCAATGTTCATGAGCACATGCCCCATGTACCGTTGGAACTGGCGTACCAATTCTTCATACATTTCGCCTGCCCGGGTATAATCTTCATCGGGCTCCTGCGTCCATTTAATAAGATTGGGAATTATTCTTTTCAGATTTTTGATCCCATAGGCGCTGGCCAGCATGGCATCATCGCCCAGGTCTTCGTTCTGGTTCCGGGGATCGAGGGCTGTAGTGGGCTCGCCCTGTACAGCTTCGATCCCGAAAAAGTATTGCGGGCCTTCTTTTAATTTATTGACGATCCATTTATTCAAAATACTTTTTTCCTCGGCCGCAGTTTTGTTACCGGGTATCATGCGGTAACCCCATTCGATCGCCCATTTGTCGTAGTCGCCAATGCGGGGGAAGATCCCCTTTGCAGTAATATGATCTTCCGGCTGGGCTACATAATTGAAGCGGGCATAATCCATAATGGAGGGCGTATGGCCATGCGCTTCCACCCATTTTTTATCGCGCAGCTTCTCCACAGGCACAGTAGATGAAGCGCCCCAGTTGTGCCGCAAGCCCAGCGTATGACCAACCTCGTGGGAAGAAACAAAACGGATCAGCTCACCCATCAGGGAATCGTTGAAATGCGGCTTGTTGGCCCGGGGATCAATAGCGCCCGCCTGGATGAAATACCACTTGTACAAAATGTCCATAACATTATGATACCAGTTGATATGCGTTTCGAGTATTTCGCCGCTGCGCGGGTCTTTTACACTGGGGCCGCTGGCATTCGGAAAATCAGATGGTTTGTATACCAATGCAGAGTGCCGCGCATCATCAATGCTCCAGGTGCTGTCTTCTTCTCTGGCAGGCGCTTCCCTGGCCATTATGGCATTTTTAAAACCAGCCTTTTCAAAAGCTGCCTGCCAGTCGTTCACCCCCTGAATGAGGTAAGGAACCCATTTTTTCGGCGTAAGCGGATCAATATAAATAATGATCGGCCTTTGTGGCTCCACCAGTTCACCGCGATTGTATCTTTCAACATCTTCCGGCTTTGGTTCCAATCGCCAGCGCCAGATATTACTGATCTTTTTTACACCCTGCGGATTGGCATCGAAATCAACATAATCGGTTGGCCATAATCCGAAGAAACCCACCCGTGCATCGTATGGTCTTCCCTTCATCGGTTCTTTGGGAAGCAGCACGATAGAGTTGTTATATTCGAATGTAACGGGCGTTACCATTGTACTCCCTGGCTTGGGCATCCCGTATGTTTTTACAGTTTTAATTTCTATATTCATCGGAAAGGCCCTGATGGTATCGATATAACTTCTGTCGGGCAGTACAGCACCCAGGTTGGTATACCCTTTCAGGTCGCTGAGATAACCAAACACCGCATTATCGCTGTTCAGATAATCAGTCACATCGATCACCGTTGCATTCTTTTCCTTGTTGACCGTTTTAACGGGGAAGGATGCATAAATGGGTTGAATATTATTGCTCTCTACCAGCTTCGACAAGCCGTTTGCTGAACTGTCGCCTGACCGTTCCCTGTAAGAGACCATCTTCAGCATGATCTTATTATTTGGCGCTTTTTCGAAACGGATCACACTCTCCCCTATCCAGTCGCCGGAATAGCTCATCAAGCGATTCAGGGGATGCCGGAACTGGGAGGAAGAACGCGATATGCGGTTAACGGTTAACAGATCACGGCCCAGGATGGAATCGGGCAATTCAAATAAACAGCGGTCATCTATCTTATGCACATTGAAGAACCCGGTAGCCGTTTTAGCATCGGCGGTAATTATATCTTTATATGGCTTGAGGGCATCCGGTTTAGGCAATGTTTTCAGTAAAGCAGCTGCAGTGTCAGCCTTTTTGCTTTTGGCGGTGTCGGCTTTCGGCGCTTTTTGCGCAATGGCTGAAAGCCCCAGGACACATAAACAACAGACCAGTAAAGGAAGCTTTTTGTTGATATCCGTAAACATGAATTTTTGTCTTTATAAAATGATATGGCAATGCATTCGAATGCTAACGCGCTATGGTATTTAAACCATGATATGGAAGTCTCATCAATTATTGATAACCAAAAGTTTGTTCAAGCCGGGGATTGTTTTGTATATCCGAGAGCGGGATGGGCCACCATGCTTTATAACTGATCCAGTTACCGCCCCTGGTTGCACTGATCTTCGTCATCAGGGGGTCGAGCATACCCGTACGGCGCAGATCGAAATAGCGGTGGCCCGACTCTGCAAAAAACTCTACCCGCCGTTCTCTTTGAATGGCGCCCATTATTTCCGCCTGGGTGCCAGCGGTGGAAGCCGGCAAACCAGCCCTGGTGCGAACAGCATTGAGGTCGGCCAGCGCGCCAGTAAGATCATTCAGTTTTGTTCTGGCTTCAGCCCTGATGAGGTATTGTTCTGCCAGGCGCAGCATCACCACAGTTTCCTGGGCGGTGGTGTAATTGCCATTGGCCTTGTATTTATGGGCAAAATAATATACGGCTGCGGGCGTAGATGCGCTGGCCGGCACCGAATCAATACCCACCCAATGGGTATAACGCAGATCATTGGGCTCAAATGCCTTCACCAGCGAATCACTCAACGCTACCGAAACAAATGCCGCTATTGGCGTTCTGCCTTTGGGGATAATATAGGTATGAACATCTTTCACTTTGTAGTTAGTCGTTGCGTTCTGCACCGGCACAATGCCCCAGATGATCTCTTGTGAATTGACTAAAAATGCCGACGCCGGTTGCACCAGCTGGTAAGTCGCATTGGCGATCACATTCCCGGCGCGATCAGCCGCATTTTGCCAGTCGCCCCTATACAGATATACCCGCGCCAGCAGGGCTTCAGCGGCAGAACGGTTGGGCCTTGACCTGTTGTTGTTTACAACGAGCCCGTTATTATCCCTGTATTGAACGCTTAACAAAGATTCCGCCTCCTGCAGATCAGCTATGATCTGGTTATATACATCATCCTGGGAGCTGCGGGCCAGGCCATTATTATGCAGGTAGTCTGAGCTTAATACCAGGGGTACGTCCCTATACATATTGGTAAGATAGAAATAGATCAACCCGCGAAGGAAATAAGCTTCCCCCAGCCACTGGTCCCTGTAAGTAAGATTGCCGGCCGGCGTTAGTCCTTCAATGGCCAGGTTAACCGAATACAGCTGTTTATACAAAGAGACCCAGGCGCTGGAAACATTGCCTAACGAACTGCTTACGCTGTTGGAATACAGGGCGATGTTGTTAACGTTGGCAGAGTAATTCGTAAATTCATCTCCATAGATGCCCGACAGATACGCTATGCCATTTGGCCCGTCAAAATTGCCCTGCAGGTACAAATTCACATATATGCTGTTCAAGGCAGCGGCCGAAGAATAATCATTTTCAAATACAGCACTGCCTGCTATGGAATTGATCGGTACAGGCACCTGAAGATATTTTTTACAACCCGCTGAAACCATCAGTAAAAGAAAGCAACAGCTTACTAATTTGCCCCGCAGCATGGATCTATATTGAAGTGGATGTTTCATGATTCAATGATTTTAATAAGTGACGTTAATGCCCATGGTATACACCCGCAATGGCGGCATCCGGTTGGCCTGCATATTCTCCGGATCGAGGTTGTCATACTTTGAGATAGTATACAGGTTCTGTCCTGCTACGTATACTGACAAACCAGCCATTCGCGCCTTTTGCAGGAGCCTGGCGGGCAAGCGGTAACTAAAGCTCAGGTTCTGCAAACGTGCATAAGTGGCATTACTGTAGGCTCCTGTGCTATTCACGTAGAGGCCTTGTGTAAGACCAGCTACAGGCGAAGTACTTACTTTAGGCACCCTGGTAACATCACCCGGTTTCCTCCACCGCTGATTGGAAATATCCAATGGATAATTGCCAACCTGGAAACCCATTGGCAGGCTGTTGAATGCGAGGTATTCGGGCCCCATCCGGTTCGTTATTGTAACGGAGAAGTCCATACTGAAATTCTTATAGGTGAGCGAGTTCAGCACACCGCCATAATATTTGGGCGCGAGGTCAACGAAAGCAACCCTGTCTTTGACCGGGTCAAGCTGAACCGGACTGAGGAAAGGTGTAAATTCACCTCTCACGCCCTGGGCATTGTAAAAATTGTGTGTTCCCGTGGCAGGGTCAACACCTGCATAATTGTACAACTTAATGCCAGTAATTGGTTTCCCGATCTCGTAGTTCACATTTGTGACCAGGTTCTCAATGCCTGGATAGGCTTTCAGTTTTGTACGTGGCAATGTCAGGTTGATGCGGGTGCTCCAGCTGAAATTCTTGTTACTGATATTTTTTGTATTGAGTGTTATCTCTGCTCCATAGCTGTGAATATTGGCCGGCGAATTAATGGTGAATGCGGTGAAGCCGGTAATACTGGCCAGGGGCTGGCTGGTTAACTGGTCGCCTACCCTGTTATGATAATACATGGCATCTATGTTGATCCGGCCTTTCAGCAGATCTATTGTAAGGCCGGCTTCCATATTCTTATTGGTTTCCCAATGCAGGTAAGGGTTCGCGAGATTTTGGGGGGTAAGCGAAATTCCACCTCCATACGAATTGGTGGAAAGCCCATAGGTATTGATGTAATTATAAGGACCAATGGAACTTCCGCCCACCAATGCGTACCCTGCTTTCAGTTTCAGGAACCCTATGATGTTCTTCAGCGGTTCAAACCAGGGTTCTTCGCTAAGGATCCAGGCGCCGCTGACAGATCCGAAATTGCCGAACTGCTTATTATTTCCAAACACAGACGAACCATCACGGCGGCCGTTAAGGGCAAGAATGTACTTATCGGCCCAACGGAAATTCAGAATGGCAAAAGCCCCAATGTATCGCCGGGGCAGGATCCTGTAAACGGTAGAAATATTGGCTGCGCTTGCATTGGCCGGACTCATCAGCAACTGATCGGTAGGATAGCCATTGCCACTGATAAAGGTGGTGTGTTCTTCCGCATCGCGCAAACTGCCGCCGGCAGTAAGGCTCAGGCGGCCTTTGCCCCACAGTAACTGATTGTATTCAACCCGGGGATCGGCGCTGAATGTTCGCAAGCGGTACTGGTTAACCGAACTGTAGGTTTGAGCGGTAGTAAAGGTTACCGGGTTAAAAAAAGAAGAAGGTTTGGCGGCAAACTCTTTTGCGGTCAACAGGTTAAACCCACCTGCCAGAATGAAGTTGAGCCCTTTTACAGGTGTAAAGGTCATACTGGTATTCGCCACCAGGTTATCGGTGGCATTACGATAAATAGAATTCAAGACAGCTGCCGGGTTGGTTGGATTGTTCTCCCAGTTCAACTTTCCGTCTTCCAGGAAAGGATAGGGCGCATTAGGCGCCATGGTCAAACCACCGGAGCCCACAAAATCAACTGGCACCATATCATCTACATTGGTAGAATAACTTCCCGATAATACGGCAAGGAACTTCCTGTCATTGGTGGCCGTATTGATGTTGAAGTTCATTCCACCTGCTCTTACCGATCCTTTACTTCGCTGTATGTTGCCAATGGTACTGTAGTTGGCGCCCAATAAATAACTGGCATTGGATGATCCACCGGTATAAGTGGCGTTCAACCTTGTGGTAGGCGCTTTTTCACCCAGGAAGAAATCCTGCCAGTCTGTTGACTGGGTGGTATCCCAGGTACCATTAAGATCATAATCGATAGCACCCGGTGTTGATCCACCATTCGCCAGGGCACTGCGGCGCATCTCCAGGTATTGCTCCGTATTCATCATTTCCGGCATTTTACCTACCTGTGAAAAACCATAACTGGCATTGACGCTCACAGTTGGTTTACCGGCTTTTGCTTTTTTAGTGGTAATGAGAATAACGCCATAAGCGCCGCGGGACCCATATATAGCGGTAGCATCGGCCCCTTTTAATACATTAATGGACTCGATCAACGATGGATCGAGATAGTTCAGGGCATTGCCGAAAAATTTCGAATTGCCGAAAGGTGGGAAATTTTGCATGGGCAGATTACCAGAGGCAGGATATTCCACGCCATCGACAATATATAAAGGTTGTCCGCCCTGCGGAATAATAGAAGGAGAAGTTCTGGCTGTGCCTGCGAGGGTATTCACACTCCGGATCTGCACCTGGAATGCACCGTTGGGCATGCCGGATGTTTCTGATATGAACATACCGGCCACCCTTCCCTGCAAGGCCTGCAGCACATTGGGCACGGGATTACGGGCAATCTCCTTTGAATTGATAGTAGTGATATCGCCGGTATTATATCGCATGCTGGTATTGGAATAGGCAATGGTTTGCACTTCATCGAGCACGCTTACCGCTTTCTTCATTACGATGAGCACACCGGTTATCTGACCGGGCACTTTTATTTCTTTTGCTACTTTTTCATATCCTATGAAAGATACTTCAAGTATGTAAATGCCATCTTCAAATTCGCCCAGCTTAAATTCACCTTTTTCATTAGTGACACCTATGTTCTTAAGCTTGCCTTTTTGTAAAATACGAATGGAAGCACCGGCCAGCTGTTCTCCACTTTCACCTAACACCCGTCCGGTTATCCTCACCGGTGCCCACACAGGCACCTGCGGGGGAGCCTCAACAACAGGTGGAACCAGTTTAGCTTTTATCACCACGACATTACCAATCACTTCGTACGAAAAGGGCCTGTCTTTAAAGCATTGGTCCAATACCTGCTTAAGACTTTTATTTTTTACAGTAATGGTAACCGGTGCTGCTGTTTGCAGCAGTTCTACCTTATAATAAAAGCTTACATTGGCCTGCTTCTCGATGGATTGCAGCACCTTTTCAATAGGTGCGTTCCGTTCGGAGAGCGTAATGCTTTGCGCTTTTCCTTTTGCGGCAACCTGCAGGCAGGCGCCCAAAACCAGGATGGCGGTGAGTCTCATGATTTTTAGCAGTTTGTTGACCAAAGAATGGCCCGTTGCATCCCGCGCAAACGCGGGATCACAAAGTAAAATTGACATAACTTTGTCTAGTTTTGGGTTAATTGATAAAGCAGTCTTTAGCGAGATATTTGTTATATCAGGTTAACTCATTATGACCTGGGTCGCCTTCCACGCGATCCGGGTTTTTTATTAACCTGTCTGGTTAACTTATTTTGTAATGATGATCTTTTTATTTTCTATCCGGAACTCAATACCACTGGCTTCTATGATCTTTAACATTTCACTGGCCATTACATTGCGCGGAATCTTTCCCCTGAAATGACCTTCCGGCACCGGGCCCTCATACACCACTTCTACATCATACCAGCGCTCAACCTGTTTCATGACGGTTTTTATATCGGCATTGTTGAAACGGAACAAGCCATTCTTCCAGGCAAGGACTTCTTCTATATCGGGTGAATGGTCGATCGTCAATGGAGCATCCCCGGCGGCAATTGCCTGTTGCCCGGGTTTAAGGATGACTGATGCTGCTTTGCCGGTTGCCGGTTGGCGGCTGCTGACTTTTACCTTGCCTTCGATCAAGGTGATCTTTTTGGCCGGTTCATCTTCATAAGCATGCACATTGAAGTGCGTGCCCAATACCTGGATCTCCGCTCCGTTGGTTTGCACCTTAAATGGCTTGCTGGCATTACGCGCCACTTCCAGATACACTTCACCGGAGATGGATACTTTTCTTTCGTCACCGGTAAATGAAGTTGGATAGGTAACTGATGAAGCCGCATTCAGCCAAACCTTTGTACCGTCTGATAATGTCAGCTGGTACTGGCCGCCGCGCGGCGTACGCAGGGTGTTGTACAGGGGCTCGCTATTGCCCTCCCGGTTAGCCGGGAGGGAATATGCGAGTGAACCATCGCCCGATTTGCTGATCGTTGCTACTCCCTGCTGCGCCAATTTTCCATTGGCTGCATTGTCGAGAACAATGGTTGAATTGTCGGCCAATGTCAGAATGGCCTTGTTCCCGCCGGGTGAAACATCTTTCTTGATAGTGACAGGCCTGGTTGGCAGCTTAGTTTCCCGGGTACGAATTAACCAAAATCCAGCTGCTCCCGTTATCAAAATAATGGAAGCAGCTACAGCAATGCGCATCCATCTTCTCTTCAAAGAGTACATTCCAATTACGGGTGTCTCATAGGCATGCGTTCCGGGTAATGCCAGGTTGGGCAGTGAATATTTATCAGGGTGAACTTCCAGTCCATCCCAGGTTGTATTGAATAGTTGGGTGATCGCTTCTTCATTCGCCTCATCAACTGCACCCAGTTCATTGACCAGCATTTCCAGCTCCTGTGGGCTACACTGGTTTTGGATGTATTTATTATACAGGTCATCAAGTTCTTCCTTACTTAGTGCCATTACTTTTGTATTAAATTATACCGCCCTCGCTACAGATACGCGCGGGCGATAAGAGAATACTAGTTCTCTTTAAAAAAATTTTATTAAATAAATGCTGCAGCTTGCGAGGCTTCCGGTTAGCAGTTTCCAACTGCCGGTGGCAGGTCGCAGATTTACCGGTTGCCGCCAATTGTTTAACACCTTTATGCTTTTGATTTTTGCCTTTTTGCCTTGATGCCTTTTAGTTATTAATTAGCCGAGCCTGCGATAGATACAGATCGCCAGGATAAGGCAGGCAAGGTCGGTGTGACTGGTGATGTAGTTCCGGATGAACTGAATAGCTTCTGTCATATGATTGCGCACCGTATTCTTGCTAATGCCCATTTGCAGGGCAATCTCCTCATAGCTTAAATGTTGTTCGCGGCTAAGGGTATAAGCCATGCGCTTTTGCTGGGGAAGTTGGTCTATGGCCTGCCGGTACAGTTTATTCAGCTCTTTTTGCAATAGTTCATCTTCATTCGTATTGCGCAAGGCCTCCATATTGCTATACAGGTTTTGCTGAAGTTGCCGGTCGAGTTTTACCTTTCTGAAGAAACTGATGATATAGTTGTAGGTGATCTTTTTAATGTACGGGATGAGTGGATACTCTGTATTGATCTGGTCCCTCTTTTCCCAAAGTTTTACAAACACTTCCTGGGTAGCCTCTTCTGCTATTTCCTTTGATTTGGTGAGTGTAAAAGCAAAGGCAAAGATCCGGTCTTTATACAGATCGTATATTTCTGAAAAAGCCTCGGCATCCCCATTAATAACCTGCAACAGCAATCCTTTTTCACTATATGATACTTCAGGCTGCACGGCTATTCCGGTATTTTTTCGTGTTTTTATATCAGGAATGTTTAGGTGATTGATCAGTCAGGAACAACTAATAATCAACAAGATAGTTTATAATAAATAATAATACAAATATAGGCATTCCCTACTTTGCCATTTTCAGCCGACAGTCAATTTGACCCGGAAAAGCAATAAAATTGAACGAATTGATAAATTGAACGCCTGTTTCATGGCCGAACTTTATTACAGCATACTTATCAGAAGCTAAGGAAACCAAAACTAACAGTCATGAAACCATCCGGATCGATCAGCCGCCGGCAATTCATTCGGTCTACAGCCCTTACCACCGGCGGGCTCATTATAGCATTCCATGTACCGGCAGGCATTCGCAAAGCGGCAGCGCTTACAGAGACCAGCCTGTTTATGCCAAACGCATTTCTTCGCATTGGGGCCGACGACTCGGTAAAAGTGTTGCTTTCGCATTGTGAAATGGGCCAGGGTATCTGGACTTCCCTCTCCATGTTAATAGCGGAAGAACTGGATGCCGATTGGCATAAACTACAGGTGGAGCATGCTCCTGCCGACACAGCTTATTATCATACCATTTATGCAACACAGCGCACAGGAGGTTCAAGCAGCTTATATTCTGAATTTGACCGGTATCGCAAGGCAGGCGCCACCGCCCGTCACCTGCTTGTGCAGGCTGCCGCCAATCGCTGGAAAGTGAATAGCAATGAATGCCGCACTGAAAACGGCTACGTGATCAGTGGCGACAAAAACGTCAGGTATGGAGAACTGGTACAGGAAGCATCGGCCCTGCCTGCTCCTGCCGACGTTCCCTTAAAAGATCCGGCCAGTTGGAAGATCATCGGAAAAGAAAAAATAAAAAAGCTCGATTCGCCGGAAAAAATAAATGGCAAAGCTGTTTTTGGAATGGATGTGCATATTCCGGGCATGTTAACCGCTATGGTGTCGAGGGTACCGGTATCGGGCGCCAGGGTTATCCGGTACAATGAAGCTGCTGCCATGGCAGTTCCCGGCGTTCGGCAGGTGGTAAAAATACCCACCGGCATTGCTGTGCTGGCCGATGATTTTTGGGCCGCTAAAAAAGGCCGTGAAGCTTTGAAGGTACAATGGGATCTCGGTGAGGCAAGCCATCTTAACAGCGATTCCCTGTTGACTGAACTGAAAGCCAGGGCCGATAAAGGAGGTACTGCCGCCACCAATGCCGGCAATCCCGATGAAACATTTTCAAAAAGCAAATACAAGCTGGAAGCCGAATACTACCAACCCTTTCTTGCCCAGGCGCCCATGGAGCCCCTGAACTGCACGGTGCAGTTAAGTGCTGATAAATGCGAAATATGGACAGGTACGCAAACGCAAACCGATGATCAGCGGGCTGCCGCTCAGATCACCGGATTGCCGATCAATAAGGTATTTATAACCACCTGCTTCCTCGGTGGTTCTTTTGGCCGCAGGAATATTACCCGCTCTGATTTCGTGCGCGAAGCAGTAGAAATAGCCAAAGCTACCGGCAAGGTGGTAAAAACAGTATGGACACGCGAAGATGATATTCAGGGCGGCATGTACCGGCCAGCCTTTTTACACCGGTTTAAAGTGGGGCTCGATGCCAGTGGCATGCCGGTTTCCTGGAAACAGATCAGCGTAGGCCAGTCTGTTATGACCGGCGGTCCATTTGAAAAAGTAGCCGTTATCAACGGCGTTGATATGTTCTCTATAGAAGGCATGCAAACTGCGCCCTTTGTAAAAAAAATAAAGGATCAAAAAATAGAATTAAATACGCCTACCTGGCCGGTACTCATCGATAACTGGCGGGCGGTAGGACTGAGCCATACCATTTTTGCCATGGAAAGCCTCATTGATGAAATGGCCTACGCAGTAAAAAAGGATCCCGTCGCTTACAGAAGAATGCTGTATAAAGATGTGCCCCGCCTCCTGGGCGTATTGAACCTGGCGGCTGAAAAAAGCAATTGGGGCTCGCCGCTGCCGAAAGGCCGCGGAAGAGGCATTGCCGCGTACGAAGCGGTTGCCAGCTATGTTGCCCTGGTGGCTGAAGTGTCTGTATTAAAAGACGGATCAGTAAAAGTGCACAAAGTGACCTGTGCCGTCGATTGCGGTTTGGCCATACATCCCGACGGTGTGGTGGCGCAAATGGAAGGCAGCATCGGATATGGCTTATCAACGGCGCTCTACAGCGAGATCACCTTCAAAAACGGGCAGGTGCAGCAGAAGAACTTCTATAACTATCCCATCCTGCGCATACATGAAATGCCCGAGGTAAATACATTTATAGTTCCCAGTAATGAAAAACCCGGTGGTATTGGTGAAGCATCTGTGGGGCAAATGATGCCGGCATTGACAAATGCCATTTTCGCCGCAACAGGTAAACGCATCAGGAACTTACCGATAAAAAAAGTGAATACAGGTACCGCATAACGTTATTACCATGCGGTTTGAAATTCTTTCCTCAATTGCTTCAATATAAAACCATTGCCATGATACAACTCACAGTGAACGGTAAACAATATGAAGTAGATGTATTGCCCGACATGCCGATCTTATGGGTCATCCGTGACAAGCTGAAACTAACCGGAACAAAATTTGGCTGTGGAGCTGCACAATGTGGCGCCTGCACGGTGCATCTCGACGGACAGGGCATCCGATCATGTATTTCACCGGTTTCAAGGGCCGTTGGCAAAGAGATCGTAACCATTGAAGGATTGCAGCCATCCCTGAGCAAGCCGTTGATGGAGGCGTGGACAGAAATAGATGTGCCGCAATGCGGCTACTGCCAAACAGGCCAGATAATGGCAGCAGCGATCCTCTTGCGGGAGAATAACGATCCGTCTGACCAGGATATCGACAATGCCATGTCGGGCAATATCTGCCGCTGCGGAACCTACCAACGCATCCGCAAAGCCATTCACCTTGCAGCTGAGCTAAAAAGATCTGCTACCTGACCAGTTGTTCATCTTAAAAAAAGGGCTATGAAAAATTTCCATTTCACGCTATTTCATCATACATGGAAAGTTATCGTCTGTATCGTGCTGGCCATTGCTTCGGTAAACCTGATGTTGCCTGCCCGGCCAACTAACACAAACAGATCTTCGGCTATTGCACCACCAGCCACTATTATGCCTAAGAACAACCCGGCGGCCGACGACAATGAAAAGAAACGCGAACAAGAATCGAAAGCAGCTTTTGCAGAAGCATATACTGTTTTTATGCACCCGCGTTGTATGAATTGCCATCCCTCGGGAGATGTTCCCCTGCAGGGTGATGACAGCCACCAGCACACACAGGGAGTGAAACGAGGGCCTGATGGTAAGGGATTATATGCCCTGAAATGCAGCAATTGTCATCAAAGCGTTGATCTGGAAGGCGAACATCTGCCTCCCGGTCATCCCAATTGGCATTTGCCAACAGCAGCAAGGCCAATGATCTTCCAGGGAAAAAGTCCGAGACAACTCGCCATGAGCTTTAAAGATTCAACATTCACCGGCTTCAGGTCCATTGACCAGTTAGTTGAACATGTTGAACACGACAAGCTTGTTATACACAGCTTTACCTATGGCACCAGGCCACCGCTCACGCACGAAGACTTTGTTGCAAAAGTTAAAGAATGGATCGATAAAGGCGCGGCACTTCCCGACAAATAACATTGATGTGCATTGCTGCCACTGAAATTTTCCTGCTATTAATTTCTTCGCTTTTTATCACCGGTATACACCCGGTGATAAAAAGCATTTTATGTTTTTGCTAAATCTTTTGCATAAAGCATAGACATGCTTTCTTTGTCAAAGAACAAATTATTGTAGTCTCAACACTTTTGATTGTTATTATTTAAAACATTTTTGGTAATTTTATTTACGGTCTTTCTTATTTCAGGATTGCGCAAACACTTATCACTTCCCGTATCTGAACATCCGTATGTGCTATTTCAGAAGCAACAAGAAGAGTCTTATTTTAATACCACATCAAGATGTTAAAGCAATCAACCAAACTGCCCGCTTTTTCACATGTTCCCGATCGATCGCAGAAAATATTATTGTTAAATGGCTGCTCCGCTGTTGCCAGCTATACCGTAACCGGCCATCAGCAATTCCATCTTTGTACTGAAGAAAATACATTGCTGGTTGTGAAGGAAGGCGCCATTAATATCAAGTGTGGCAAGGTAGATCATATGGTGGGTAAGGATCAAATGGCTGCGTTGAAGCATAATACATTGGTAGCATGCAAGTGTTTTGGCCAGCTCGCAGATGAAACAGTAAAAACGGAATATTTGATCTTTTCCTTAAGCCAGCAACTGGTTAAACAATTTGCGGCGCTGGCAGTGCTAAAACCTGCTAATGCAAATGAGGTTTCAGGAATCATTATAACCAGATCAGATCTCAACATCCAAAAATATCTCGATTCCCTGGAACTTTACCTGGACATTTCATCCAAAGTAGATGAAAACCTTACTAAAATAAAATTACTTGAGTTGTTATTCTGTCTGGCCAGCACAGATAGCCCGCTGCTGCCCGTATTGCTATATGTAAAAAGAAGTTTCCGGCCCAGTTTATACGCTATCGTAGAAGAGCATTTAATGAGCGCCATCTCTCTTGATGAGCTCGCTGCTTTATCACAAAGAAGCCTTTCCAGTTTCAGAAGGGAATTTTTAGCCGTTTATAATATGCCGCCTTCCCAGTGGATCAGGGAGCAACGGTTAAAAAAGGCAAAAGAATTATTACGAACCACCAGACTAAGTATAGCGGATATCTGTTATTCCCTGGGATTTGAAAACAATGCCCATTTCTCAAGGCTTTTTAAATCAAAATTCGGTTGTTCTCCATCCGATTACAGGACCCTCTAGGTTATTCAATCATTATACTGCTTTTTTGAACCCGGTCAATTGACGCACCAGCATGTGTTAATTACGATCAGCTGCGACTTTTTCGGCAACGTAAAAAGCGACAATTTATTTTCTATTTATGATTACCGCAAGTATCTACGGAAACGTTTCCGTACAAAAACTGCGCGGTTCGCTTCATTTTCTTCAATTTCAAGCCCTCGTTTCGTCACCTTAATCTTAAAAACAAATGATTGCTATTCGGAAACTCTGCTTCCTGCTGTTCATTTTATGGTTATGTATACCCTATGAATCAGCAGCACAACAAAAAAGAATTTCCGGCAAGGTCCTTAACACCTCCAATTTACCTATGCCGGGCGTTAACGTTCAAGTGAAGGGAACCAATATCGGCACCTTTACTGACACAAAAGGCTTTTTCTCGCTCAATGTTCCAGACACAAAATCGGCTTTACTCGTTGTAAGCTCTGTTGGCTTTACCACACAGGAAGTGGATGTTAGCAACACCAGTGGCGAACTTACGGTGACGCTCGTTGAAGTGCCCACGCAACTTACCGATGTAGTAGTGGTAGGTTATGGAACCTCGCGCAAGAAAGACCTTACCGGATCCGTTGGTTCTGTAGGTTTACAAAGCGTAGAAAAAACGCCTGTATTCGGAACCGGCCAACTCCTGCAAGGCCGTGTAGCGGGCGTTCAGGTAACGCAGACCAATTCTCAACCGGGCGCTGCTTTCACCGTGCGCATCCGCGGTACCAACTCTATCTCTACAAGCAGTGATCCGCTGTATGTAGTGGATGGTTATGCCGGTGCAGATATCACTGCCCTGAATCCAAACGATATTGTGTCTATGGATGTATTGAAAGACGCTTCAGCTACTGCCATTTATGGAAGCCGCGGCGCCAATGGTGTGGTAATGATCACCACCCGAAGAGGCGCAGCCGGCAAAAAAGCCATTACGTTTGATGCGTACACCGGTGTGCAACAGGTGGCCAACAAGCTGGAGATGATGGACGCCCAACAGTATGCGCGCTTTGTAAATGAAGCAGCAGCCAAAAGCAGCCCGGTACTGCCACAACCTTATACAGAGGACCAGATCAATGCGATGGGCAAAGGCACCGACTGGCAGGATGAACTGTTCCGTAATGCCCGCATCTCCAATTACAACCTGGGTTTTACCGGTGGCAATGCAGACTCCCGTTACTATCTTAGTATGAACTATTTCAGTCAGGATGGTATCATCATCGGCTCCGATTATAAACGCGGCACCCTGCGTTTCAACCTCGATAGCAAGATCAGTGAAAAGCTGAAAGTGGGACTTAGTTCACAGGTATCCTACGAATCGCAATTACAGGCGAACGTAAATACCACAGGCGGCAGCGCCGGTGGTACCCTGCTCGATGCTCTACTTTCAAGCCCCATCACACCTGTATACGACAGCACAGGCGCTTATACATTCAGGAATGGCCCGCAACCCTATGCAATTGATGTAGGTAACCCCGTGGCTGCAGCTAACCTGAACAGTGATAAAAACAAGAACACCCGCATATTTGCCAATTTCTTTGCCGAATACGAACCGGTCAAAGGCCTGAAATTGCGCAGCAGCTTCGGCGGCGAATACCGCAATTTCCGTAACGATGTATTCCGCCCCAGTACCTCTTATCTGGGTGCACAGAACAATGGTTATGCCCAGGTAGTTACCAACAATAACTATAACTGGCTTACAGAAAACACACTTACCTACGACAAGGTGTTCAACAGGACCCATTCAATAAATGCAGTGGCGGGTGTCACCTACCAGGAATGGAAGAACGCTTCTGTTACTTCTACCGTAACCGGCTTATCAACCAATAACCTGCTTACCGACAACCTGGCCATTGGTACTGCCAACAACGGTTCGAATACCAATAAGAATGTGCTGGCTTCTTTACTGGGCCGTATCAATTACCGGCTGCTCGATAAGTACCTGTTCACCTTCACTTTCCGCGCAGATGCTTCTTCCCGTTTTGGTGAGAATAACAAATGGGGCTATTTCCCTTCCGGTGCTTTTGCCTGGCGCGTGAAAGAGGAAAACTTCCTGAAAGAGGTGGATGCCATCAGCGATCTGAAGTTCAGGGCAAGCTATGGAGCTACCGGTAACCAGGAGCTGCCTTCTTATCTTTCCATTAAACAATATACCGCCAATAGCTACGTGCTGAACCGCAGCCGGGTGACCGGATTCTCGCAGAATAATCTGCCCAACCCGGATCTTTCCTGGGAATCAACAAAGGCTTTTGACGTCGGTTTCGACCTGGGCATCCTGGATAACCGGGTGCAGTTCACAGCGGATTATTATGATAAGAAAACCACGAAACTGCTGTTCCAGGTAAGTTTGCCCACGACGTCAGGATTCTCTACTATGACCCAGAACATAGGCAGTGTTCAGAACAAGGGTATTGAATTGGGCATCAACACCATTAATATTGACAAGGAAAAACTCAAATGGTCTACTTCTTTCAATATTTCAGCGAACCGGAACAAGGTACTCGACCTTGGTGATGTGCCTTATCAATTTACCGGTAACGTAAGCTCAAATCTGTTCCCCGGTGGCGGCCGCTTCTCTTCTATCTTACAGGTAGGAAAACCAATTGGTGAATTTTATGGCTACGTGTTCGACGGTATCTGGCAAAGCCAGGCTGATATTACCAAAAGCGGCACCAAACAATCTGTAAAACCCGGCGACCCGATCTACAGAGATCTCAACGGCGATAGTGCCCTGGATGCTACCAACGACAGAACGATCATTGGTCATGCCCTGCCTAAATTCACCTATGGTTTTACCAGCAACTTAACGGTTGGCCGGTTCAACCTGTTTGTGCTGATACAAGGCGTTCAGGGTGTTGATATCCTTAATGAGAACAAGATCGAAATGGAGAATGGCCTTGTTTTCGCCAATAAATTCGCTTATGTAGCCGATCAAAGCTGGCGAGGTGAAGGCACCAGCAACACATTGCCAAGTGTGGTGAGCACTTACCGCCGTAACCTGGGCGTTACCAGTGACCTGATAGAGAATGGCAGTTACCTGCGGTTCAAGACCATTACACTCACCTACGACCTGCCGCTGCCCAAAGTAAGCCCGATCTTTAAATCGGCCAGCCTTTACGCTACCGGCCAGAACCTGATCACGATCACTGATTATTCGGGATACGATCCTGAGGTAAATTCCTATTCCAATACGCAAGGCAATTACACCTCGCTGAATGTTGACTACAATCCTTATCCGAATATCAAAACGTATACAGTAGGTTTAAGGCTCGGCTTTTAATGAGCGCGTGGATCGTATTGCTTACATAAATGAACTTGAACTATTATGAAAAAAAATATTTTTCTTATAGCGGGCGCCGGCCTGATGTTAATGGCCTCCTGCAAAAAACAACTGGAAGAAAAACCTTACAGTTTTTTGAGTCCTACCAATTTTTATAAAAACGCTACGGATGCGCAAACCGCCATTAACGGCGTATTCAGCGCCATGCAGGCACAAACACATTATCAACGTACCGTTTGGCTTATTGCAGAACTGCCGGCAGATCACCTGGTGGGCATTACTACCCAGGAACGTGCCGAACTGAATCAATTCAAATGGACGCCCTCCAATTCAGAGATCGCTAACTGGTGGAGAAGCTCCTATCTGATGATCAGCCGCGCCAATGACGTGATCAAAAATGTGCCGGGTATTAATATGGACGTTACCAATCGTAACCATATCGTTGGGAATGCACGCTTCCTTCGCGCATTGGGTTATTTTGACCTGGTGCGGAATTTTGGCGATGTACCCCTCCTGCTTCGTCCGATAGAAACTGCTGGCGACTCCTTACTGTTCCCTTCAAGAACTCCGGCTCCTGAAGTATATAAGGCCATCATTGAAGATCTGCAATTCGCAGAGGCCAATTGCCTGCCCGAGAACCGCATTCCCGGTGCTAATAAAGGCATGGCGTCTTCCGGTGCTGCAGCCACCCTGCTGGCTAAAGTATACCTGCAAAGAGCGAGCACCAGTTTTGCCGATGCACAGGACAATCAGAATGCCCTCGCTGCCCTCAACAGGGTGATCAATTCCAAAGTATATCAACTGTTGCCAAGATACCAGGATGTATTCGATAATGATAAAAAGAACGGTCCCGAGCATATCTTCTCCGTTCAATTTGGCCCGGTAACTACAGGTATCACATCCAATATCATTTTGCGGATGTTATACCCGGCCCAATTGGGTGGCGCCGGTCCATTTACGGTGAATACCACTTTTTTCCAGAATGGGTATTCCGCGGCTGACAGCATTCGCAGCAGATGGAATATGGCCAACAGAGTGGGAAGTACGGCTGTTGCTCCCTTTGTTTACAAATACCGCGACCCGTCTTATGTAGCCAACAGTAATAACTCGAATGTGAACTGGATCGTGCTGCGCTATGCAGATGTACTGCTGATGCAGTCAGAAGCATTGAACAATATCAATCCTGCCGACCCCGCTAAATTTGCCGGTGTTGATTCGGTAAGATCTAGGGCCGGCTTGAAAGATCCCGCCCAGCAGCTGGACTTCAGCAACACGCCTACCAGGGAAGCATTCATCGACAGCCTGGTAAAAGACCGGGGGCGCGAACTGTTCATAGAAGGTCATCGCAAGTACGACCTGATCCGCCTGAAACGTTATAAGGAAGTGATGGCGCCATTGGGTATCAATGTACAGGATTACCAGTTCCTGTTGCCTATCCCCCAAACAGAGCGGGATGTTAACCGGAACCTTGGCCAGAACGATGTTTATCCAAAATAATTAATTGCGTACCATTTAAACAAACAAGCCTCTCCCGTTGTAAACGGGAGGGGCTTTTTTTTGGTGTTTAACCGTAATTTTGAAATAAATTGTATAAATTACATTATAAAATCGCTTCAAGTATTCCATTCCCTACGCTACAGAACCAGATCCTTCGATAGTTTGCATTCCGGCCTATTATTAAATTAATGAAATGTAGTGGATTATGAGTACATCAACTTCTGTTTTGGAATGTTCGATGAATAAGCAGACCGTACAATGCCTGGTACAGGCCGTACAAAAATTATCCCTTTCGAGAGACATTGAGACGGTAATGTTCATCGTTCGAACCACAGCGCGAAAAATAAGCGGGGCCGACGGCGCAACCTTTGTTCTGCGGGAAAATGATAAATGCTATTATGCCGATGAAGATGCTATTGGCCCATTATGGAAAGGCCAGCGCTTCCCAATTTATAGCTGTATCAGCGGCTGGGCTATGCTTCATAAACAATCGGTTGTTATTGAAGATGTATACAATGATAGCCGCATACCAATAAATGCATACCGCCCCACTTTTGTAAAAAGCCTGGCCATGGTGCCAATAAGAAGTATAGATGACCCAATCGGGGCCATTGGTGCTTACTGGGCCAATCAATATGTACCTACCGAAGAGCAGGTCATTTTACTGCAATCGCTGGCCGATATCACCGCCGTGACACTCGAGAATATCAAGGTGTATAATGAGTTGGAAGAAAGGGTCAAGGAACGCACCCGCGAACTGATCAGTTGTCTTGAACGGGAAAAAGAAATGAGCGCCATGAGAAGGCATTTCTTTTCAATGGCTTCGCATGAATTTAAAACGCCGCTCACCAATATATTGACCAGCACCTCCCTGCTTGAAAGCTACAATAACGAAGGAAAGAATGCTGAAAAAAGGGCCAAACACATCAACCGGATCACTACCTGCTCACAACACCTGGTTGATATGGTGAATGATTTTCTGGCTGCTGAAAAAATTGAACAGGGCAAAACAGACATCGTTTTTGAATGGTTCAATGTGAAGAGATTCATGAAGGCCATTATAGACCAAATGGAAAGCTGCCTGAAAAAAGGGCAAAGTTTGGTGTATACCCATAACGGCGACAGCCATATTTTCCAGGACAAAAGCATCTTGCGCATCGTGTTGCTGAATATATTATCGAATGCCAGCAAATATTCTGATGAAAATAAACCTATTGAAATAAGTACCGCGGTACATGCCGGTGAAATGACCATAAAAGTGAAAGATCATGGCATTGGAATTCCAAAAGAAGATCAGCCCAATATCTTTAACAATTTTTTCAGGGCAGGAAATACAGCGGGCATCCAGGGAACCGGCCTCGGCCTGCATATAGTTAAAAGCTGTATGGAGTTGCTGAATGGCAAGGTTTGTTTCAAAAGCCGGCCGAAACATGGAACTACATTCACCATTACCTGTTCTAACCCCAGGCTGAAAAATGTAGTGATGATCAACAATGCTTCACCGCAATACGTGAATTATATATAGCAGCAGCTTTCATTGTATCGGCCTATATTTACAGGAACATATTTACGATGAAAGCAGAATTCCTGCGCCTGATAGACATACTGGGCACCTGCACCTTCGCCATTTCCGGCGTGTTTGCCGCTATGCAAAAAAGGCTCGACCTGTTCGGTATTCTGATCATTGCGTTCATCACCGCCATTGGCGGAGGTACGTTGAGGGATCTGCTTATCGGAGATCTGCCTGTTAGCTGGATGCGCAGCATCAATACGCCGCTCATTATTCTTGCCAGCGCTGTAAGCGCTATTTTATTCAGAAATGTGATTCACAATTTTCAGCAAACCCTTTTTATTTTCGACTCCCTTGGACTTGGATTTTTTACCGTTCTGGGCCTCCAAAAAGGCATCACATTTGGTTTGCATCCCCTTATCTGTATTGCATTAGGCACCATTACCGGTTGTTTCGGCGGTGTAATAAGAGATATTCTGCTCAACAATATACCCATGATCTTCCGGAAGGAGATCTACGCCACCGCCTGCATCCTGGGCGGGATCATCTATTTCCTGCTACTGGAGTTCAATTTCAATAAGAACTGGTTAGATGTCGTGGTCATGATCCTCATCTTTATCTTCCGCTTCGTCGTTGTGAAATACAATCTGGAGCTCCCTGCAATGTATGGCGACAAAAAAGAACCCGATAAACATTAAAGGATCAGCGCCCTGTCACTTGCCTGCCAGAACGCAACATTATAACAGAAACTTTTACGCCATTGGCAAATGCACATTGGCCTGGCAATAATTCAGGCTTTACCCGTTCAGCAAAGTTCATCCATAAACATAAAATGGCTGGGCGTAATACTTACATCCAGCCATTACTGCATTCATTAACCGGCATTACATGCCCATGCCGCCTAACATACCGCCGGCAACATCTTTCATTTCATCTTCCCAAGCCTGCTCGGCATTATTAAGCGCCCGGTTCAGGGCTGTTATCAGCAGATCTTCCAGTTCTTCCTTTCTGTCGGGCGACATCAGTTGACTATCGATCGAAATGGTCTTCACTTCCCTGGTGCCGGTTACCGAAACCTTTACCAAACCATTACCGGCTTCGCCGTCAACAATAACATCGGCCAGCTTTTGCTTGCCTTCCTGCATTTTCTGCTGTGCTTCCTGCAATTTGCTAAACAGATCTCCGAACATAAGTTAAACGTTTAAGAGAACAAAGATAGAGTATTCATTTAGCATCAATTTCCAGGCCAGCGGCCTCCGCCGGGCGCCATGACTACTTCTCGGATGCCTTGATTATTACTTTTTTATCCATTTATCCGCTTTTATTGCCCTGTTTTTCTTTATTTAAATAAAATATAGCACCTTAACTGCTGAAGCTTGTCAATATGAAAAAGATACAAACAACCCTTTTCCTCCTTTTTATTGTTTCGATGGCCTTTGCACAACCCGTAAAGGAACATGGCCTCCTGAAAGTTTCGGGTACCCAGCTTGTAAATGAAAAAGGCCAGCCTGTGGTGTTGCGCGGCATGAGCTTTGGCTGGCACAACTGGTGGCCACGGTTTTACAATGCCGGTACGGTAAGCTGGTTAAAAAAAGACTGGGGTTGCAACGTGGTGCGGGCAGCGATGGGGGTAGAACCTGATGGCGGGTATATAAAGGCTCCGGACTGGTCGAAAGAACGGATCAGGGCGGTGATCGATGCCGCCATCGGGGAAGGTATCTATGTGATCGTAGATTGGCACAGCCATAACATAAGACAGGAGGAAGCAAAACAGTTCTTTACCGAAATAGCCACCACCTATGGTAAACAGTCGAATATCATTTATGAAATATTCAATGAACCCGAAAGGCAGTCATGGGCAGAAGTAAAAGCTTATTCTATAGAGCTTATCAAAACGATCAGGGCCATCGATCCGGATAATATCATCCTGGTGGGTTCGCCGCATTGGGACCAGGACATTCACCTGGCGGCCGATGATCCTATCCAGGGCTATAACAACCTGATGTATACGCTTCACTTTTATGCAGCCACCCATAAACAATCGCTGCGCGACAGAGGTGATTACGCACTTAAAAAACAGTTGCCGCTCTTTATTTCAGAATCGGCGGGTATGGAAGCAACGGGCAACGGCCCGCTGAACGAAGCCGAATGGAATGCCTGGATCAACTGGGCCGAGAAAAACAAGATCAGCTGGATCACCTGGTCGGTGTCTGACAAAGATGAAACCTGCTCGGTTTTGTTGCCCACGGCCTCATCGACAGGGAACTGGGCCGACAAAGACCTGAAACCATCCGGATTGAAAGCCCGGGAGCTCATTCGAAAATACAATGGGTGGAAGCCCTAAACATACAAGTGCCACACCTTGCGGGTGTGGCACCATTGTTTACCCCATCTCCTATTCTATTTAGCTACGCCTTCCAAACCGCTCGTTCTGGCCAAAGCAATTTCAGCACTTCTATATTCGAATACAGCTTCCAGATAATTCAGTTGAGCGGCCGTTAAAGCCAGTTCTGCATCTGTCAATTCCAGCCTCGAGGTTACGCCTTTCTCGTACCTGTATTGGACGATCTCATAAGATTGCAAAGCCGTTTCCTTCACCTTCAATTGCGTTTGCATTCTATCGTAGCTTTCTTTCAGATCAGCGATCACCTGCTTAACGTTTGTTTTCAATGCCTGTTGTGCTTCTGTAAGCCGGATACCAGACTGCTGCTGTGCCAGCGCTGCCTGTTTGATCTTTGCCTGATTGCTATACCCGGTGAACAGGGGTAATACTACATGTGCGCCTGCAAAAGAGGTGGAAGGCCAGTTGGCATTTACAAAATCAAAGGAACGTGCCTGGCTTGCTATCTGGTACTGCCCGATTACGGAAACCACCGGCAGCCGCGCAGCTTTGGCCAGGGATGTTTGCTGTTCACTTACCTGTTGCTGCAAGGCCAGGGCCTGCAGGTCTGGGCGCTGGCGCAATGCCTGTTCGTATAATTCATTTTCTGTTGGAACCGCCACGGGCGCCTGAACGGCCAGCGAGTCGGTTAAGTGGATCTGCGTGATGGAGTCGGTTCCCATGAGGGTGATCAATTGTTGTTTGCCAACCTCGATGGCATAATTGAGCTTGAGAATATCGGGTTTCAGATTTTGCACAGCCGTGTATGCACGAAGCGTATCTACCCGCAAACCCCGGCCCTGCGCCAGCAGGGACCTTGCATCTGCCAACGCTTTCTCATTACGCAAGAGGCTTTCCTGTTGCAGCTTCACCCGTTCTGCCAGCACCAGTATGCCCAGGTAGGTTTGCTGTACATCTGCCACCAGGTCGATGGATGATTGCCGGTAAGATTCCTGTGATAACCGCTCCTGCAATTGCGCTGACTTGCGCGCAGGAGCCGCAATGGGATTGTATACCGGGTATGTGGCACTGATGGTTCCGGCGAACTGATCACGTCCACCGAAGCGCGCATATGGGATCTTGCTGGCGCTGCCGTTCTCACCAAATCCAAAGAAAGCGGGCAATGCAAAATAATGCAGGTACTGTGCTCCCAGTTGGGCCGAAGGCAATCTAAGGCTTTTCGCCTGCCTTACCTGCTCACGCGCCATGGAAATATCCAGTGAATTTACTTTCAATGCACGGTTATGCTGCTTTGCCAGCAGAACGGCATCTGTTAAACTGAGATTTTTTTCTGGTTGTGCCATGATCGCCAATGGTGCGATCATGGAAAACAAGCTGATGTAGAGAAATGCTGGTGATCTCATGATAAAACTGTATTGGGTTGAAGAGATGGAACAACAGGAGATACTGCAGTTCCGTTTACATCGTTTTGCACGGGCCTGGCCTTGCGGCTGAAATAACTGTATACGGCAGGGATCACGAAGAGCGTAAGGATACCGGCAAACACCAATCCCCCTACCACTACAATACCCAGTGATGCACGGCTGCCGGAAGAATTACCCAGGCTGAGTGCAATGGGCAGCGCGCCGAAGATCATGGCCAGGGTGGTCATCAGAATGGGTCTGAAGCGGGATGCAGCGGCCTGTATAACAGCTTCGCGTACACTCAATCCTTCTTTTTTCCGCTGATTGGCGAATTCCACGATCAGGATACCATTCTTGGTGATCAATCCGATCAGCATGATCATACCGATCTGGCTGAAGATGTTGATGGAGCTATCGCTTACCCACAAACTGATCAGGGCACCCGTTACGGCCATCGGTACGGTAAGCAGGATAATGAACGGATCGATAAGGCTTTCGAATTGCGCCGCCAGTACCAGGTAGATCAGGATGATGGCGAAGATGAAAGCAAATACCAGGCTTGAGCTGCTTTCCCGGTAATCGCGGCTTTGGCCAGCCAGCGTTGTTCTGAACCCTGCCGGCAGTGTTTCTTTGGCAATGCGGTCCATTTCATCCAATGCCTCACCCATGCTTACCCCAGCAGCCGGCGTGGCCTGTATGGTTACACTATAGCTTTGATTATAGCGGTATATAGCGGGCGGACTGATACCTTCATGTAGTGACACGAGGTTATCGAGCGGCACCATTTCGTTATTAGCAGATTTTAAAAAGAGCGAACGTAGATTTTCCGGCGTCGAACGCTCTGAACGTTCAAGCTGCCCGATCACTTCATACTGGCGGTCGTTGTAAATAAAGTAGCCATAGCGACGGCCGCTCAATGCTAACTGCAACGTACGTCCGATCTCCTGTGTGGAGATGCCTAACTGGGCTGCCCGCTGACGATCGATATTGATACTGATCTCGGGCCTGTTCACTTTGAAATCAGGATTTACGAAGCTCAGCTTTTTACTGCCAACGGTAGCAGCGGTAAGTTTTGGCATTACATCGATCAGGCTTTTCAGGTCAGGCGCCTGTACTACGTATTCGATGGGCTGATTGGAAGCAAAACCACCGATGGTTGGGATCTGGATGGGAATAACGATCACATTTCTGAAACGGCCGCTGGCAGCCACCAGCTTTTCATATACCTGCTGCTGGGTTAAGCCGCTTTTGCGTTTATGCGGATCTTCCAGGAATACCCACTGGAAACCACTATTGGCAGGCTGAACCAGGGTACCCACACCGGCCGCTACTGCTGCATAGGTTACATTGTTGTTAAGATCCGGAATGGAATCAGCCACGTAATTGCTGATCTCTTTCATGGATTCTTCCATACTTTCAAAAGAAGTACCTTCCGGCGCAATGACCGCCAGGCCTACCAGCGACCGGTCTTCCAGCGGAGCCAGTTCGGAGGGCAGTTTCGGCGCCAGCCAGTAGGCAATGCCAAAAGAAAGTATGAGCAACACAAAACCCAGCCAGCGGTAACGCATGAAACCCTTTAAGAGATACTCGTAACCGTTATTCAGTTTTACAAAGAAAGGTTCGGTTTTCCGGTACAGCCAATTATGATGTGCGCCGGCTTTAAGCAGGTAAGCGCTCATCATGGGCGACAGGGTAAGCGCCACGAACGCAGAGATCAATACCGAACCGGCCACTACTACCACGAACTCCTTAAATAGTTTGCCTGTAATACCGCCCAGAAACATGATCGGCAGGAATACCGCGGCCAGCGTAATGGTAGTGGAGATAACCGCAAAATAGATCTCATTGGAACCTTTGCGCGCTGCTTCCAGCGGCGTCATGCCCTCTTCCACCTTCGAGTAAATATTCTCCAGCACCACAATGGCATCGTCTACCACCAGGCCGATGGCGAGCACCAGGCCCAGCAGGGTAAGCACATTGATCGAGTAATCGGCAATGTACATGATAAAGAATGCAGAGACGATAGACACCGGTATGGCTACCAAAGGGATCAGCGTACTGCGCCAGTCGCGCAGGAAAATGAAAATGATGATGGTCACCAGGCCGAATGCGAGGATCAGGGTTTCTTCTACTTCAGAGAGGGAATTCTTTACCGGTACGGTGAAATCTTTTCCCAGCCTGATATTGTATTCTTTTGGCGCCGTTTTAATGATCTCTTCAAATCGTTTGTTGAATTCATCAACAATGGCGAGTGAGTTGGCGCCGCGCTGCGGTTGCACCCCGGTTCCTACACCATAACGGGCAGTCTTACCTTCGGCCACGATCATGGCGGTACGCTCGTTCTGTGAGCTCATAATGGCCTGGCCAATATCCCGGAAACGAACAATAGCGCCGTTCTTTTCGCTGATGATCATATTATTGAAATCATCTTCGGTAACCAGCCGCCCCATGGTTCGAAGGGTCATTTCCGTTTGCTGCCCTTCAATACGTCCGCTCGGCAGGTCTACGTTCTCGCGTTGCAAGGCAGCCTGGATATCGGCAGGGGAAAGTCCATAAGAAGAAAGTTTCACCGGGTCCATGCGCAGGCGCATGGCACGCTTGCGGCCTGCATAAGATTCCACCAGCCGAACGCCGGGAATGGATTGCAGGCGTTCCTTGATATTGATATTTACGAAGTCGGTAATATCTTCCAGGCTTTTTGTATCGCTTTGTACCGTGAGGAAGACGAGGAATTCAGGCGGGCCCGATTTTTCGACGATCGTTGGTTCAATATCTACCGGCAACTGCTGGCGTGATTTGGAAACCTTATCACGCACATCATTGGCCGCAGCCTCGAGGTCTGCATTCATATTGAACTCAACGGTGATGATGCTCACCTGTTCGCGGCTTACCGAAGACAGCGCGCGGATGCCATTGGCCTCGGCGATGGCTTCTTCCAGCGGTTTGGTCACCTGCGACGCTATGATATCGGCGCTGGCGCCCGGATAAACGGTTGTTACGGTCACAATGGGTGAATCGGTGACGGGGTACTCACGGGTACCCAGGAACGTATACCCCACTATGCCAAATAAGATCAAAAGAACTGACATCACCCCCGCCAGTACCGGCCTGGAGATGCTCATTTGTGAAATGGCGCTCATATAATTAATTAAAATTGGTCAATAGAAGGTTGTGCACAATGAGATCCACTGCGCTACCATATCTGCAATAAGTTGCTACAATAAGAGAACGGGATAAAAACCGGGGTAGGGAACGGGAACTATTTCAGGTTTACGACACGAACGTCTGCACCAGGGGTAAGGCGTAACTGGTTACTGATGATAACGGTATCGCCTGGTTGAACACCCTTGGTAACCTGTACGCTCTCGGCATCGCGTTGTCCTACTACCACCGGTGCTGCCTGTGCTTTACCATTCTTCAGCAGGTATACAGAATATCCCTGGGAAGAAGGCATAAGGCTTTGGCTCGGGATCTGCAGGGCGTCATTGGCCGTTCGCAGGGCGATAGACAGATGGGCGCTTTGACCGGCTACCAGTTTGTTCTGCGGGTTCGGCGCAATCGCTCTTAAAAGTAAGGTCCTGGTGGTGGGGTCAACAAAAGATTCTTTGGATATGACCGTGGCACTGTAACGTGTACTATCGCCTTCTACCTTGAATTTTTGCAGGCTGCCGGGTTTTACCAGGTTCGCATATTTCTCGGGTAAAGAAAATTCCACTTTAACCTGGGCATCATCTACAATGGTAGTGAGCGGTGTATTCGGCGAAACCAATGCGCCCGGATAGGTACGGATGATCCCGATCCTTCCGCGAAAAGGCGCCCGGATACGGGTTTTGTCGATAGTCGTTTGCAGCTGCCTGATCTCCGCTTTCAATACAGCCAGGTTGGTGGCAGCCTGGTCATAATCCTGTTGCGAAGCAGCGTCATGTGCCAGGAGGTCTTTGAGACGGGCTTCATTCAGCGCTGCCAGTTTCTCCTGCTGCCGCAGCCTTTCCAACTGGGCCTGCAGGTCTGCATCGTCTAACTGGAACAGCAGATCGCCTTTGTTCACAAAATGACCTTCTTTTACCGGTACGCTCACCACTTTTTTGGTCAGCTCGCTGGAGATAGACACTTCCTGGTTGGCGGCCAGGGTTCCTGCTATCTCTATCAATTGTTTCACTTCACCGGGTGAAACTACATAAACGTCGGCCGGAATACCCGGCGCTGCTGCAATAGCTGTAGCGGCTGCTGATTCGGTTTGGTTAGCCCGGCTGGTGCATGCATCTAACAGGATCACCGCAAAAAATAATAATAACAAGGATAAACCCGAAACAATGGATGCCGGGGTCAATGCGGGTGCAAAGCCTGTCTGTTGCTTTTCTTTGATTAGTCTGGTCGGTAATAAACGGTTCATAATGCTGAATTTAAATAGACATATCGAAATAAATCGATGTATTTTATCCAAAAAAATCCTTTTGCAAGGATTGAATTCGACCACAAACCTATCGAAACATTTCGATATGTCAATTAATTTTCACAAAAATTTTTTTTACACCTTCAGCGCAACCAGGAATTTAACATATTGGTCGATCATCTTATTGTTCATGCTGTATTTCATTTCACGGCCTTCTTTTTCAGCAATGATCAGTTCTGCATCCGTGAGTAGTTTAAGGTGGTGTGAAATAGAAGGCTGCGCAAGATCAATGATATCGCTTATGTCTGAACAATACATGCAGGTTTGTTTGGAATGCAGGGACTTCAGGATCTGCAGCCTGTTAGGATCTGCCAGCGCTTTTGAGATCTTTTCTACTTTCTTCAGTTCCATAAAATTTACTTACAAGTTATAAAACAGGGGGCCCCGATAATTGGGTTCAACCCGCTTTTGCCTATCGTACACAAGCAAAGTTAGCTAAAAGAAGGCATCTACCATTTCGCCCTTTCATACTGCACGGGCCAGTCGGTATTTTCTTTCAACTCATGCGCAGCCTGCAGCGGGAAATAGGGCTGGCGAAGCATTTCGCGCGCGATGATCACCATATCGGCATCTCCATTAACAAGAATGGTCTCTGCCTGTACAGCGGTAGTGATCATTCCAACGGTACCCGTAAGCATACCGGTCTCTTTTTTGATCCGCGAAGCAAAAGGCAACTGGTAACCTGGTCCGGCAGTGATCTTCTGGTAGTTAACCAGGCCGCCTGAAGATACATCCAGGAGGTCTACCCCATGCTGCTGCAGGAGGCGGGCCAGCTGAACGGATTCATCTATATTCCAGCCACCCTCTGCCCAGTCGGTAGCAGATAAACGTACCAGTAAGGGCAGCTCATCCGGCCACACGGTTCTGATGGCAGCAATGATCTCCAGCAGCAGGCGGGTACGGTTTTCGAAGGAACCGCCATAAACGTCGCTGCGTTTATTACTCAGGGGCGACAGGAACTCATGTAACAGGTAGCCATGAGCGCTATGGATCTCGATCACTTTAAAGCCTGCCTGTAAGGCGCGTTCAGCAGCGGCCTGAAAGTCGTTTATGATCTTTTGAATGCCGCTGGCATCCAGGGCAACAGGCATCGGGTAATTGTCTGCAAAAGCAATGGCGGAAGGCGCCACCACCTCCCATCCTCCTTCTTCAATAGCCACTTTGCCACGGCCCTTCCAGGGAACATTGGTACTTGCTTTCCGGCCGGCATGGGCTAATTGGATGCCGGGTACAGCACCCTGTGCGGTCATAAAAGCAGTGATCTGTTGTAATTTCTCCAGGTGTTCATCTTTCCAGATGCCCAGGTCAAAGGGCGAGATGCGGGCTTCCGGAGAAACCGCGGTAGCTTCGGTAATGATAAGCCCCGCTCCTCCTACAGCGCGGCTGCCTAAATGCACCAGGTGCCAGTCGGTAGCAAACCCGTCTACCGAAGAATACTGGCACATGGGTGATACCGTAATGCGGTTCCTGCACTGTACAGATCTTAGTTGAAGCGGCGTAAATAGTTTTGACATACCGGACAATTGGATATAAAAGTAATGAAAAGGCTAAAAGAAAGGCCATCCGCCAGTTGGCGAATGGCCCGGTCGCTATATGTTGTCTGAAAAATTAATTAGATTTTCACCTTCACCACACTGTTGATAAACTCTTCAATATTGGTGTAGCCATCGCCATCCCGGTCTTTTACCGCATCAGCCGCATCATTCGGGTTTAATTTGTGGGCTGTTTCCCAACTATCGGGCATACCGTCGTTGTCTTTGTCTTTATAAGGCGTGCCTTTATATTCAGGATATCCGCCCACCTGGCTGGGGTGTGTTATAATGCCTTTCTTATACGAATCTGCAGGCAGGCGGCGTTTCACGAATTTACCAACCGCATCGGCATGATGCCCTGTTTCGGTATAATAGATCTTATTTTCCTTTACCTGCTTTACAATACGCTGGTCAACCGCATCACGTTTGGGTAAAGTGGCTCCGGCATTTTCAAGTACGTAGTTGTAAGCTTCCTTAGCCAGCATGATGGTGATCTTCGGCATAGGAAAAGGGGTATCAACGCGGATCTGGGAAGTGTATTCACCTGCGTCGGGCAGTTCACGCACCTGTACACCGCCGGCCCAATTGTTCTTGGTAACGGCTTCGTTGCCTTCTACAATATTACCAGCCACATAAGCTTTGCCAAAACGCTCGGCATTTGCCTGGTCACGGCCCGATTCAGGTTTCAGAATGCGATGCCCGATCGGTTTATCGGTCGGCGTCATAGGGCCTGGTTTAAAATAATTGTTAATAAAGTTGAACAGGGAGCGGTGATCACCGCCATCGGCGCTGCGGTTCCACCAGTTAAACACTACGTTGTTCACAAAATTAAAATCACCGTCCATCCCGATCGATGGGCTGCGGCTGATATTGCTCGACCACAGGTTCCGCATGAAACCGCTATTGTGGCCACCGATCGTGCTGCCGAAAGCGTGGTTATAGGTATCGAGCCCTTCAGAGAAGATACAGTTCGACATGGTGATATTCACGGTTGGCAATTTTTGCGGCTTCGATCCATCGCCTTTATCATATACGTGCCGGTACATACTCATATTCTCATCGAGTCCCCAGCTGGCCGAAACGTGGTCGAAGACAATATTACCCACTCCGTTTCCACCCAGGGCATCATCGCGGCGGGTAACCTCGGTGGCTCCGCGGCGAAAACGCATGAAACGTACTACCACGTCATGTGTGTCGATCCATACCGATTCATCGGCAATACAAACTCCATCGCCAGGAGCGGTTTGTCCGGCAATGGTAATATAAGGTGCACGTATAATTACGGGGCTTTTTAAATGGATAATACCGGCAACATTGAATACGATAATGCGTGCCCCACCCTGCTCACAGGCTTCGCGGAATGATCCCGGACCACTGTCGTTCAGGTTGGTCACTACATATACTTTACCGCCTCTGCCGCCAAAACTATAGGCGCCACCCCCTTCAGCGCCGGGGAAGGCAGGGATCTTTGCCTGTGGCAGATCAGACGGTTTGGAAGCCCAGGGGATATAGGGCTTTCCATTTTTTGCATCCGCTTCAATAATAGGCAACGCTTTTGCCCATGCTTCATCGGATCTCTTCCTGAACTCTTTCATTACCTGGTTGGCCGAATCTTCCAGCGCCGGAGGAATGGTCGGATACTGGGCTCTTGCAATCGTGCCCAAACCTAAACAAGCTAATGCCAAAACGGAAACCCGCAGGTTTGTTTTCATGTCTGGTAAATTTTGTGTGTTATTATACAAGAGTCAATTATACATTTTTAGGTTGCATACATAGTATTACTATTTAGCCATAGCAAATAAATGTACTTATTCCTTGCGACCCAGGCATCAGCATCCTGCACTGTCCTGCCTGGTAAAAGAACAAACATCTGCGGGCACATAATAACTGTCTCATTAACGGCTAATAGATCATACTGTAGGCACGAAAGAACTTTGGATGCCCCGCTAGTTATTACTACGTAAAAATGGTTCTTGCCAGATTCTTTCTGAAATAAGAACAACACAAAAGCAGTTTATAGAGCAGAACACACGAAATCAAAAAAAGCAACGAACACCCTAGTGAAGAACATTAATCCCTGTACTCATCGATATGCATAATGCAGGAATGTTGGCCATGACCGGTAAGTAAGATGCAGTATCAAACATTAATTAAAAACCCTAAATGAAAACTCAAATGCGTACCTCAAGAAACTTTATTCAGAAAAATCAACGTGTACTGGCCGTATCCCTTTTACTCGCCTCCTTGTATTCTTGTAAGAAAGATGTTATGGAACCCGCTGCCGTATCCACTGCCGAAAACATGAACAAAACGGTATCTACTGAATCTATTGCCAACCTGTTGTATAAAGAGAATGCAGATGGAACCTGGTTCAATAATACCTATGGAAAATTGCAGGCGGCAGCTTCGTACTCTATTACTGCATCAACCAATCAGTTTTACAACGGTACCAAATCAGTTCGCTTTGAATTAAGAGATACCGATCCTGAAGTACAAAGCGGAACAAGAGCCGAGATCACTTTCCCCATCGCAACAAATAATAACCGCTGGTATGCTTACTCTTTGTTCGTACCCAGCGCCGACTATAAAATCGATGCTACTGACGATGTGATCACCCAATGGCACCAGGGCGGCGGCACCACCCCATCGCTTTGCTTACGCACAAAATCCGACAGGCTTTATCTGCGCGTAATGGATACCTGGATCGATATGGGTGCATTGGATAAAGATAAATGGCATGCATATGTATTGCACGTGAAGCACACGGCCGGCTCAGACGGTTTGGTGGAGATCTGGCGCGATGGTCAAAAGATCGTGAATCACAGCGGCCCCAACAGCTACCCCATTAACGGCACCTATCACCTGCCCTTCTGGAAACTGGGTATTTACAAATCATACTGGAATGGCACCCGTACATCTACTACCAACAAGCGTGTACTTTACTTCGATGATATCAAAATGGGCAATGAATACGCTACCTATAATGAAATGGTGCCTGTTCCCAATGCCACAGTACCTACTACCACTACAACCACTGTCACTACTGCCACTACAAGCGCTACGTCAAGCATCACTAGCTTTAAACTGGTTAACTCGGCTACCGATGCAGATGTAATGACCATTACCAATGGACAAACCATCAGCCTGAGCGCCCTGAAACTGGAAAATGCAAACATTCGCACGGTGATGTCTACTACAACCGTTGGAAGTGTAAAATTTGAATTAAGCGGCAAACAAAGCAAGAGCTATACCGATAACAAGGCGCCCTTTGCACTGCATGGCGACGATGATAATGGCAACTTCTATTATGGTAACTGGGCTCCCCCCGCACTGGGCACCTATACCTTAAAAGCTACTCCGTATTCAGCGGATGGTGCCAGCGGCACAGCCGGAACCTCAAAAACGATCACATTCACTATCGTAAAATAATGAGATATAATTAAGAAAAAGGCGGTTCCGCTTACAAGTGGAACCGCCTCTTTTTTTTAAAAAAAGTAGTAAGCCGTTAGTCAGGGTTAAACTTAACAATTACCCCCTGCTCATTTTTACCGGCTTCACTTGAAATATACAGCTCTCCTTTTGAATTGAAGCATAAACCCTCCGGCTGTGGAAAGGTCTTCTTGTCTAACTGAATTCTGGATGTTATTGTACCTTTTGCATCTGCAATGAACAATCTTGAAGATGGGCCGTCGAGGATATACAATTCATTGCTTTTAGGATCTATTGCAATTCCCGAAGGTTTGATCTCATCGTTGCCCTTTTTCTTTTTCTTGCCTTTGTCTTTATCGTCCTTTTCTTTATCATCACTCTTGTTCTTATCCTTTTCCGCGTCCTTAGCATCTTTGTCATCACCATTCACGGTTGATTCAATATAAAATACGGCATTTTTGTTCATCTGCCTGCTCTTCAGATCGAAGCTATAAATACCTTTCTTGTCTTTTTCCGTAAGGTCTTTTTCTTTTACCCCTATGAGCAGCCTGTTGTTGGCACTGTCGAAACATAAAGACTCCATGTCATTTTCAGCTTCAAATGGCAGATGAAAGGTTTTAACCAATGGCTTTTTGCCCGCTTGCGGTTGCACTTCATACAAAAGACCATCCGACCGCAGTACATACCAGGCGTTCTTTACCATGGCCAGCCCCTCGTAATCGCCTTTTTCTGCAAACTGGATCTTCTCGTCAATGGTTTTGTTCTGCAGGTTATAGATATAGATAATGCCGGCATTATCCTGAATACAGGCCATGCGGTTATCATCCTGAAACACATTTGCGGAGATCTCTTTTAATTCTTCCGGCAACAGCCACTCCTGCCTGTCGATTGCCGGAACGGGTTTTGTGGTATTCGCATTTGCGGCCATTACTTCCGTTGGTTGTTTTGGCGTGGGTTTGAAAACATATTTCATGTAATAATAGAACGCCCCTATAACCACGACAACGATAGCGATCATCCAAATTGCTTCTTTCTTTGACATACAAACAGTTTTAGGTCGGTGTTAAACATTGTTCTGCCATTAAATGCGGTCTTCCTTCCCGTAACGGTTAAAAACATTGTTCCACGTTCATGGCTCTCCTGCCAGCCTGCAGATATACAGGAATTTATTAATGCGACATACGTTTTCAGTTTACTTCAGTCCTGCCCGTAACCGGCCGCACGGAATAGTTATTGCGTCAAATTATGTCAGATTGCACTGTGAGCAAAAACATTCCCATCATTTATCATTCACACAAAAATAATAGCTGTATGGAAAGTAACATTCAGGAAAACAAAAATTCAATGTTGCAGAACTTTTTCGTGACCTCCTTACAGGAGCTTTACTGGGCGGAAACCCACCTGGCGCAGATGCTTAACACGATGAGTACTGCAGCCACCAATACCCAATTGAAGGAAGCATTTATTGAGCATATGGAAGAAACAGAACAGCATAGACAACGGCTTGAGGAAGTTTTTTCGCAGTTAGGCATTGAGCCCAGAACCCAACCTTGCATGGGATTGCAGGGTCTTTTTGACGAAGGATGGAAAGTGATAGACGAAACAGAGGAAGGGTCTTCGCAGCGCGACGTTGCCCTGATCATTGCAGCTCAAAAAGTGGAACACTATGAAATTGCTTCTTACGGCAGCCTGATCACACTGGCCAGGACCATGGGTCAAAATAAGGTCGCTGAATTACTGGTTCCCACATTGGAAGAAGAAAAAGAGGCCGACCTCACACTGACCACCATTGCTGAAGCAGGCATTAATACAGAAGCCAGCCAGGAAAAAATGAACGCTTAACGCGTGCAAAATAAAGATGGCCATTATGCCGGAGACGATGCAAAACGCCAACATTCATTCGAGGCGTTTTGCATTGATTCCGGTAACAATCTTGTTGTAACCTTCAGGTAAGATTTTAGTCCCTCCGCTTAAGCATCTTCAAGCCAGAAATAAGCATGAACATGGCAGCGCCTATCATCAGTGCGCCCCTTACTTTATTTTGTTTAGGTGTTGGCAAAGACCGCATTGCTTTTTTTGCGCCCTTTTCTACAACCCGGGTACCTACCATTTCAGCGGCTGAAGCAGCCATTTCTTTCACTTTCATAACTATATTTTTTTTGAATTAAAAACGATTAGGAGCAGGCTGCTTATTTAACTAAAAAAATACTGCCAGCTTTCCCGCATGTCCGGGAACTCTGTTGGTCCTGTTCACCTGACCTGCTCCCTTCTTTCAGGTAAGTATTGCTGAAGCATTTGCCAAAACCAGTGAAGTATTTCACTGCAGGAGCAGTTTACTTTGATGTACATACATTAGCTTATGAACTATAACGATTGCTTCTTTTCTATAAGGGCCTTTGCAGCCTTATGGAAAACCAAATGGATGATGAAACTGCCTCCATTATTTGTTTTTGCAGCCTTACAGCTTCCGGCTAAAAACTATGCACAGCAGACTCCTGATCAAACACCTGCTGCCAGCGCCAGGTTTAAAAAAGTTGCAGGTGTGGTGCAAACGGAAAATGGAACCGCTGTTCCCGGGGCTTCCATAAAAGTAAAAAAGACAACGAGGGGTACAAGTTCCGACAACGAAGGCCGGTTTTCCATTGAGGTGGCGGAAGGTGAAATACTCGAGATCTCCGCCATAAATTATGAACCGGTTGACATTACCATTGGCAGTACATCCCAGGTTAGTGTAACCTTGAAGCACAGTGACGCTGTTCTCGGCGATGTGGTCGTTATAGGTTATGGTACAAGAAGACGCCAGGACGTTACGGGCGCTGTGGTGAAGGCCAACCTGCAGGTGCAAAAACAATCGCCCAACTCGAATGTTATGTCGGCTTTGCGGGGAACCGTTCCGGGGCTTACGGTTGGACAAACAACCCAGGCGGGCAGTGACCCTTCACTTATGGTTCGGGGAAGAAACTCCATTTCCGGCACTACAGCGCCGCTCATAGTACTGGATGGTCTCATATACAGAGGATCTATCACTTCCATTAACCCTTCAGACATTGCCAGCATCGACCTGCTCAAAGATGCAAGCGCCGCCGCTGTATATGGCTCCCAGGCCTCCAACGGGGTTGTGCTCATTACTACTAAAAGCGGTGCAAGCGGGGTAGATAAGATTTCGGTTGATTATACCGGTTCTTATTCCATCCAGGAGATGACCAAAAAAGAAATGAAGCCCATGACCGGCCCCCAGTACATACAAAAAATTGGCGACTGGTACCTGGCTGAAAGCAGGGACCCGAACGATCCTACCCAAATGAACCCGAACTGGGACCCCAGCACCAAACTGGCAGCAGTGGAAGCCGGCAATTATAAGAACGGCTATACGGCAGACTGGTGGAGTTTGCTTACAAACCCCAGCCCCCGCATTCAGAATCATTCCATTGGCGTCAGCGGCAGATCAAAGAAGACAAAATTTTATGTTGGCTATGGTTATTTCGATCAAAGGAATTTGATTTTGAATGACAACTACAGAAGGCACAGCCTGCGGTTGAACCTGGATACAAAGGTGCTCGATTGGCTTACGATCGGGGCGCAAACGGGATTATCCATTAACGACTACAGCGGCGTATCCCCCACCTTTTCAGATATCATGTACTTAAAGCCTTACACCCTGCCTTTTGATCCCACAACCGGCGAGATGTTACCCTTTTATGCAAACACCACTACGCCCACGGTGCTGGAAGTGCTCAAAAGATCGCAGGACAAGGACAGGAACCTCAACTTCATTGGTAATGTTTACGCCAGTGTAGACATTCCCCATGTGAAAGGGCTGAACTACCGGGTGAATTTCGGGAACAATTACATCTACTACAACAGATTTAACTACAATGCGCCCACAGTGGAAGCAACGGCGTATAAAACATACCAGACCGATTATTTTCTCACAATTGATAATATTCTCACCTACAAAAGGGAATTTGGCCTGCACGGCGTTGACCTGACCTTGTTATATGGTGCAGAAGTGAACAAACACGAAGGCTCCAGTACCTCGGCCTCCGGCATTCTCAATGGCGCTTTGTCGTACAACAGGCTCGATGTGGGCGATGCGGCGCGGCTCACCGTGTCGAACGATGGGAATTTATTACCCTGGAAAGAACAGGCGGTGTACCAGATGGCGCGCGCTTCCTATTCTTTTGATGGAAAATACATTCTCACCGCTACGGTAAGAAGGGATGGTTTCTCCGGTTTCTCCAGCAGGAACAAGACCGCCACATTCCCTTCTATCGCTTTTGCCTGGCGCGCCAGCAATGAAGATTTTATACAATCATTCAAATGGATAAACGATTTGAAACTCCGGGTATCCTATGGGTCTACCGGTAACAGAACAGTCGGCCGTTATCAAACCCTTGCCCAAATGAGCGTTGGATTGGCGAACGGCTACTTATTCGGCAGTTCAGGCGGTGGGCAGCTTGGCTCCTTTCTTTCACAGCAGCCCAACCCGAATCTGAAATGGGAGACCACCAACTCGATCAATACCGGTATCGACTTTTCATTCTTCAACAACCGCCTTTCCGGATCATTGGATCTGTATTTCTCCCAGTCAAAGAACCTGCTGAACGCCCGGGCTACGCCAACCATAACCGGCTTTTCTACTTACCTGATCAATATTGGTAAAATCCAGAACAGGGGCCAGGAGTTGAATATCACCGGTGTTCCGGTTGCTGCCAAGGATTTTAAATGGGACATAACGGTGAACTTTTTCAGGAACAGGAATAAGATCCTCGATATTGACGGCACAGGCAAAGACCTGATCAATGGAGCAGATCCTATCCTGAGTTTCTTTACCGGTGAGCCATATGGTGTCGTGTATGATTATAAGATCGCCGGTATGTACCAGTTGGGAGAAGATATTCCTTCCACTTTGGCAGCACAGGGCTTCAAGGCAGGTCAATACAAGATCGAAGAGGTTAAAAAAGACGGCGTAATTACACCCGACGACAAACAAATAATAGGCAGACTGGATCCCTTATACAGTGTTGGCATTTCGAATAGTGTTACCTGGAAGAACCTGAATGTAAAATTCTTTATCAATTCCATCCAGGGTGGAAAAAACGCATACCTGGGTAAGCCGGGCGCCATGTTGCAGAACCCTGACAATATCAGGAATAACAATGGCTTTGTATTTGATTACTGGACGCCTAATAACCCCGGCGCCAGCTACAGAAGTATCGCAACTTATGTAGCAACCCTGGGCGAAAATTTCTGGCACTACATGCCAAGAAGTTTTGTTCGCCTGCAGGATGTGACGCTTACGTACAATCTGCCAGATGCTTTGCTGAGGCGGATAAAAGGTTTCAAAGCAGTAAGCGTTTACGCCAATGCTCAAAACCTGCTGACCATTACCAAATGGGACGGCTGGGATCCGGAAGCCAATCCAGCCGCGAGTCAAAGAACATCGCTTGGCCAAAGAGTTCCCGGAGGACTCGGCTTAGACCCGAACGGGTATCCGGTGATGAAGAATTATTCTTTGGGATTAAACTTATCATTTTAAGGGTAAAACCGTGGCCGGTTCAAACCACAACGGTTAACACCAGGCATTAAACTGTAAGACATGAAAAAATTAGTTATCAGTATATATATACTTACAATAGGCACAACTTTGTTTTCCTGTAAAAAGAGTTTCCTGGACGAAGACCCATTGTCGATTTACACGCCGGATAACTCTTTGCAAACGGCCGCTCAATTTCAACAGGCGATCAATAATGTGTATAACGGCGTCCGGAATATTTACATGGGAAATATTAACCTCGACACTTATTTTGGTTTGTATTATGCCACCGATTTTGCTTTTAATGCTACAGACTATGAGCCCGCTGCAAAATTGAATGCCTATAAAGCTACCATGGTACCCAGTTATTTTATTCCTCAAAATATCTGGACCGCCTATTACAAGATCATTACCAATGCCAACCTGATCATTGCCAGGGTACCAGGCGCCACACAGCTTTCTGATGCTGAGAAGAATAGTTTCCTTGGGCAGGCGCTGTTTTTCAGGGCTTTTGCATACAAGATCCTGGCGAACTTATTCGGTGGGGTGCCTCTTGAGCTGAATGAACTTAATGAGCCGAGGTATGATTATGTACGGGCATCGAGGGAAGAGGTATATCAACAATGCAGAAAAGACCTGGAGCAGGCAACTGCATTATTAAAGAACATCAATGAAGTAAGCGATGGTGCCGTAAACAAGCAGATCGCCCAGCACATACTTACTGAAGTGTTGATCTCCTTAAAAGATTACGATGGCGCAATAGCCAGCGCTTCCAGCGTGATCAATTTTCCCGGTGTGGCGCTGATGACAAGCCGATTTGGCAGAAGGGCCAATACGCCGGGTGATGTATATCGTGACTTATTTGAGTACAACAATCAAAATTACAGTACAGGCAACCGGGAAGGGCTGCTGGTCATTCAAACTGCCCTGAATAACCCGGCGGCTGTAGGCGATCAAACAGCATGGGCAATAGTACCCAGCCTGGGAGGCTTACGGATCACTGAAACAGGAACCAATACCAGGAGAAATGTTTTGTATAACGGAAACTTCGTTGACAGCATTTCTTCCAATGGTGTGGGATGGATCCGCCCGACATCGCATTTCCTGTATGAAATATGGACACCGGGTGATATTCGTAATTCTTCCTATAATATTGTCAGGGACATCCGTATCTCCGGTGTTGCTTCAACTTCTCCCGATTATGGCAAATGGTATGTAAAAGATGGTTACAAGGCCAAAACATTAGCTGCGGATTTCAGAGACACCATCCGTAATTTTTACCCGGTGATCAGAAAGGCATCTCCTTCTGCTGGTGACTTTGTTGCAGTTGCGGGTCCGGCCGTACAAACCAATATGACCAATCCCTTTGGCGGTTTCCTGTTGAATGGCGCTTCGAGGCTCTTTATGCAAAAATATATGGCGCGCCTGGCAGAAACTTACTTACTGAGAGCTGAGGCATATTTGGGAAAATTGCAACCACAGAACGCAGTTAATGATATAAACGTACTAAGGAACAGGGCTAATGCTACACCTGCCACAGCCGCAGAAATGAATATGGATTATATCCTCGACGAGCGCCTGCGCGAGCTGTACCTGGAAGAATTCCGGACGGTCACGCTTACACGCCTCGGATTATTATACGATCGCAACAAAAGATACAATCCGAAGTCGGGGCTAACCATTGAAGCATACCATAACTTGTGGCCCATACCTGCCACTGAAATAACTCAGAATACCGGTGCAGAACTCCGGCAAAACGAGGGATACCAGTAGCCGATGGCAATAGGCAACAGGCAATAGACAACAGGCAATAGGCAATAGACAACAGACAATAGGCAATAAGCAATAGACAATAGGCAATGGACAATAGGCAACAGGCAATAAGCAATGGACATAGGCAATAGGCAATGGACAGTAGGCAATGACAGAAGTGGAAAGTAGGAAGTAAGAAGATAATTAACGCTAAGGCTACTTAAATTGAATCTCAGCCTTCGTACCTTTTACTTCTTACTTCTTACCGCGTTTTTTTAAAAATCCTTCTTGTAACCTAATAGCGCTTTTCTCCGTTAACAGTCACATTTTTAAGCGTTAAGTTGTCGATTACCGATGTGTCGATATTCAAGCTTCGCTTAGCCGTTATATCAAGATTCCCGAAACTAAAGTTTGACAACTTGTAAGTAAAAGCATTTTCGTTCGCCCGATTTTCGGAAGCGCCTACGTTAAAAAAATGATCACATTCCAGTTTGATATTGCGCATAGTGATATGGCGGCTATTCGAATTCCTGGACGCTTTCTGTCCTTTGAGATCGAAGAACTGGGTCCATGGGCGGATGAACAGAAAATTACCCACATCACTGCCTTCGACGTCTTCTACCAATACATATTCATAGTCCTGCGGTGTATCAGGCCGCATTTTAAGCCAAAGCAGCCGCTCGGCGTTTTGTATTTTAATGCGGCGCAGGACGATATTCCGGTTGTGGATAGACTCACTGCCCAGGGTCAATACCCCATGGCAGAAACCGTAGGTACAGTCCTCGATGATAATATTTTGATTGCTTCCATTATTTTCGTCTTTGTCGGCAAGCGGGCCTTTACCCCCTTTCAGCGCAACGGCATCATCGTTTACAGACATATAGCAATTCTTGATCAGGAAGTTCTTGCAGGCATCTATGTCAACGGCATCTGTACTCGGTGCTTTTACAGGGGCTTTTGGTGAATAGATGTGCAGGTTAAGCAGCTTTACGTTCTCACACTTATAAAAGTGGGTCGTCCAGAAAGGTGAATTCATGCAGGTTATTCCGGAGATCTGCACGTTTTTACTCTTTGAGACATATACCAGGCGGGGCCTCATTTCATCCATATTGGTACATTTCGGATTGAACTCCCGCCTCAACCAAAAGGATTTCCAGTAACGAAGCCCATTGCCATCCAGGGTGCCTTTGCCGGAGATCGTAAATCCGTCGAGGCTGTCGGCATTGACCAGGGCGGCAAAATATTTGAGGGTTTGCCCTTCCATGCGGGTCATAACGATGGGGAAATGACTGATATCATCGCTGCCCTTCAGTCTGCCGCCCTCTTCGAGGTGAAGATGGGTTCCCTGTTTGAAAAAAAGCGAACCGCTCAGGAATGTTCCTTTGGGAACGATGATCACGCCGCCGCCGTTTTCATGGGCTTTGTTAATGACCGCCTGTATCTTTTCTGTTTGAATGACGGTACTGTCGTTTTTCACATTGTAGTCTGTGATCCGGTAGCGTTTACCCAGTTTATTGATGTCTGTAGGATTGTTTTGCCTGAACCAGTCCGGTATGGGCGTTCCATCAGGAAATTTTTCCTGGGCAATGGTTATCATACCTGGTAAAATAGCAACAGCGAGCAATAGGGCTAACCTGAACCTTTGTATTATCATAAAACCTTTTAAATGTTCTCGTTAGATGTAGTTCGAACCAGTATCAGCCCAAATTAAACAATTGTTTGCCGAAACGGCATCCTGTAACTTACTGCTCAATGAAGATTTTAATTCTTTTTTTAAGTGTATCCACGGGGATCACCGTGATGCTTCTAAAGGAAAAACGGAATATCATTTCATCAACCGCACATAAAAGATCCTGGGCATCTTTCCATCTGCCGCCGAAAACTTTACATCAATGAATCCCGGTCCGCCATTAAAAAAATGCTCAGGTATGGCATAATCGATGTCGAAGAAAGAGTCGCCTTTTGCGCCATCCAGATCTTCCTTTTTCAACAAAGTTCCGTTTATAAAGATCTCGAAGCTGCTTTTATCCGTTCCATAATAGGTGACGCGCAATTTCTTTCCCCCCTGATCATTCTTTAGCTGATAACTGAACCAGCCACTTCCCCTGCGCCAATGTTTATCTTTAAATACGCCCGTTTCCGTTCTGTCGCCCTTGAACTGGTGATCTACTTCAGATTGCTGTTCGCCCGGTGCTACCTGGTCAACCGTGTTATTTTCAAGCTCCAGTTTTTGCTTTTCTTCCTGGTTTAATTTTTGCTGTATCTGGTTTAACCCCTTTTCATCGGTCACCCGCCAGTAGATCATATAACGGGCATCATGAATCGAGTTAAAAGGATGAAGCGTTAGATGCTTAAACGAGGCCGGATAGACCAGATCAGCCATGGTGAAATGGAGCGGCTTATTTTTCACCGGCTTTAACTGCAATGCGGGATCCTTTTGAGAAGAAACGATCATCGGCGCCTTGTCAATAGGATATAGCGGCCCGTTGGCTACATGGCCCATTCTGCTTCCATCCGCCTTCAGGCCAACAAGATTGGCAGTATCCGTTTTTGCAGCCAACACGATCGGTCCATAAGTAAAAGAAGCCCAGGGTGAGCCATCGGGCAAGTACTCTATGCCAGCCTGCATCGGCAACCGGATAGCTACCTGATCACCAGTTCTCCATGTTCTTTTTATACTCACAAAGCCATTTTCATCTGTAACTGCTTTAATTGGCTGGCCATTTACGGTTATTTGTAATTGTGCTTCCTTTAACCAGGACGGATGCCGGAGATGTACGGCAAATGATCTTGGCTCACGCACCGTAAGCCTGATCGATGATGTTTGCTCGTATGGAAAATTTGTTTGTTGAATCAGGGAAAGGCCTTTCTCCTTCCAAACAAGTTTTGAGGCAATAAACAGGTTTACAAAAAGATCATTTTCATCATGCGCATAGATCAGTTGGCCATACCTGCCATGATTTTCCATGCCTGATCCCACACAGCACCAAAAACTTTGCTGTGGCTGCGAGTACACCCGGTAATGTTGTGGCCGCATTGGCGTGAAATAAACAAAACCTCCTTTTGGGTTTTGGGAGGATAGAATATGATTGAAGACAGCTCTCTCGTAATAATCAATATAAGCGCTTTTGGGATTCGACAAATATAATTTCTCCGTAAGACGTAGCATGTTATATGTGTTGCAGGTCTCAGGGCCCTGCACATCATCGATCATGGGAGAAAAGTTAGTAGCCGGATGAAAATGCTCGCGCACACTATTGCCGCCGATAGAAACAGTTCTGTGCTGAACAACGGTGGTCCAAAAGAATTCGGCAGCACGTAACCAGGAGCTATCCCCGCCAATTTCAGCAATGCGTTTGTAACCGATCACTTTAGGGATCTGTGTATTCGCATGAAGACCAGTCAGGGAATCCTTTTCCTGCAAAAGCGGAGTTAAGATGGCTTTATGAGAAAGTTTTCTGGCCATTTCCAAATACCTGGTATCGCCTGTGATGGCTGCTACATCAGCAAACACTTCATTCATACCTCCGTGTTCACTCCTTAACATCTGTTGCATTTGATCGTCGGAAAGATCTTTGGTGACAGCTATAAACCAGCCGGAAAGTTTAATAAGCATTCCTTTTGCTTTCTCATTACCGGCAATCATATAAGCATCGCGCAGCCCTGCAAACAGTTTATGCATGTTGTACAGCGGCACCCATTTATCATTCAATGAAAAACTGCCGGCTTTTATATTCCCTGCTGCAATTTCTTTCCAAAGTGATTTCCCACCTGGCACGGCCCCCACGTATCCGTTTCCATCTTTTCGCTGACAGGAATCAAGCCAATCGATCATATAATTCAGGCGACGCAAAACTTCTTTATCACCAGTAGCTGCATACATGTTTGAAAGGGCCGACAAATAATGGCCACCGATATGACCATCCAATCCGGTGTTCTCCCAATTTCCATAATTTTCATTTTTAGGTGGCAGGCCGGCCTCTTTTAAAAAAGGGGCCAGCAACCGATCCGGGTCCAGCTGAAGCATGTACAACAGATCAGTTTGCTGCGCCTCTTTAAATGGGCTGTTTAACAATTCAACGGATGAGAGCGGGAAAGCAGACAGTTTGACCTGAGCGAAACCTGTAATGGAAAGAAGCAACAGAACGGTGAACAGGCCTGCATTTTTTATCATATGGTATTTGGGCTTTTGCTGATTATTAGTCAAAAGAACGGGGGATTACCCTAAACGAAACGCGTTTTTTTTCAGAAATGTGAATATAGGCCTGCCTGTCCCGCTTGCGGAAAAATAAGTAAAAAGCCATAAAGAGCTGACGGTTAGCGTCTGACTCCTTATGGCTTGCCTTACCAAACCTCCTGGGTTGCATGGGATTCGGCACCTTCGTTGATGATGATGGTGTGGTCGTAGAATTGCACCTCCCCTGACGCCACATCATACATGGCTCCTGCAATGCCTATTTTACCCTGGTTAACCAGCTCCTGGATGATAGGGCTGCGTTTCAAAATCTCTTCGACGTTCCTTTCAACATTCATCCTTGCCACTTTTTCGACAAAGACCGCATTGGCGGATGTTCTGTTTTCCCGAACGCTTTGCTCGGCATCAATTACAGGTTCTATTTTCTGAAGCAGCCCGGAAAGATGCCCCAGCTTAACATGATCACATGCTCCCTTTACAGCCCCGCATTTCGTATGGCCGAGTACTACAATGAATTTCGAACCGGCTACTTTACAGGCAAACTCCATGCTTCCAAGAATATCATCGTTAACAATATTTCCGGCAATACGTATACTGAAGATATCCCCTAAACCCTGGTCAAAGATCAACTCCGCAGAGGTCCTGCTGTCGATACAACTGAGTATTACGGCGAAGGGCCATTGCCCGTCGCGGGTTTCATTAACCTGCTCGAGCAGGTTTCTGTTCACCTTTAAATTCTGCACAAAACGGCGATTGCCTTCCTGCAATATTTCCAAAGCCTGCCTGGGCGTGATGCGCTCTTGTAATTCCTTATTTAAGGTTCTCATACGTTTGCGTATTTATTTGATTGAAGAATATTGTTTGTGAAGCCTGATGTAGGTCCAGAAGTCACCGCATATGTGTTGTTAATACCATAAGATTCTTTAAAGCCCGTCAATTGACAATCAATTTGTTTTTCGGGAGCCTGTATGTCTTTGAATTCCCTGATCAATTCCAGCACATCAAAATCGATGTATTTTGCTTTGCTGGCATCGATGATCACTTTGGAATGTTTTGGCAGGTGTTGCAGCGTCATCTTGATACTTGCTTTATTCAGGAACGAAACTTCTTCTGAAAGCAGGATCCTGATGATCTCTCCGTCGTGATATGTTTCTTTATGAAAATAATAGGCGTTCTTCATATTTAAATAAAGAATGCTCGCCGCACTGGTAGCGAGGCCTAATCCCACTCCCTTAAGCAGATCGGTGGCGATCACGCCGACAACGGTCACAATAAAAGGAAGGAACTGATAGATGCCGCTGTGGTACATCTTTTTGAATATCTCAATGCGTGCGAGTTTATATCCTGTAATGATAAGGATAGCGGCTAATGCACCCAGCGGTATCATATTCAGCAGTTGGGGAACCAGCGCACAGGATGCCAGCAGCAGCACACCATGCATAATAGTAGATGCTTTGGTCTTAGCGCCTGCCTGTACGTTCGCTGAAGAACGCACGATCACACTTGTAAGAGGTAAGCCGCCGAGCAATCCAGAAACCATGTTACCGATACCTTGCGCCTTTAATTCGCGGTTTTGGCTGGTCACCCTGCGCAATGGGTCCATCTTATCTACCGCATCGATACAAAGTAATGTTTCAACAGAAGCCACTACAGCTATGGTGGCGGCTGTTATCCAAACATCTTTGTTCCATATAGATGAAAATTCGGGAAGCGCAAAGAAATTGAGGAAGTCAGTCAACGTATCGGCCACGGGCACATTTACAAGATAGCGTCCTTTAAGGGCCATTTCGGGGTAAAGAAGAATGAATGCCTGGTTCACAATAATGCCCAATATAACGGCTGCCAGGGCGCCCGGTATCAGCCTGATCTTTTTTGCCAGCTTTTTCTCCCATATAATGAGCACAAGGAAGGCCAGTAGTGTGATAATGGTTACCCCAGGATGAAAGTTTGACAACAGACCACTAAAACTATTTATCGTATTCGTGCCTTCCTGGTTGTAACCCAAGGCATGCGGAACCTGTTTCATCATTATAATAATACCGATCCCGGTAAGCATTCCTTTGATAACGCTTCCCGGAAAATAATTTGCTATACTCCCCGCTTTTAGCAGACCAAGAATAAACTGCATAGCGCCTGCAAGAAATACCGCGCAAAGAAAGACCTGGAACGATCCAAGCGTGGCAATGCCTGCCAGAACCACAGCTGTTAAACCCGCTGCGGGACCACTCACACTCAGTGATGAATTGCTTATAGACCCAATAATGATACCCCCAACTATTCCAGCTATCATGCCACTAAAAAAGGGAGCTCCTGAGGCAAGCGCGATACCCAAACACAATGGCACCGCCACAAGAAATACGACTATACTTGAAGAAATGTCGTTTCTTATTGAATTAAATACACCTTTCATGTTTTACCGTATTTATGGTCAACAAAATATAGGAAAACAGCAGGTTGATCGAGGAACCTTATGAAGATCCTTTTTCATCAGGAGGCGGGCAGGACGGCTCCTTTTCATATGAAGAAAATGAACAATAAGAATGGAAATTATAGCTGGTACTTTTGGCGGAATTATTGTATGCTATAGTGCCTCCCGGCACAATGGCAGATTGCTCCTCGAACTTTTCCTTTGCATCAAATTGCTGGCATTTGGTATCACTTTCCTCAAACGGCATGGCAAAGACGCTGTACCGGTACTCACTGTATTGAGCCCAGCATCCTGTCACCTTAATTCCTATTGACAGGAAAAACAGGACAGCGATCAACTTCTTCATGGTGGTCCGTTATAATAAGCGGCCCAACAAAAATCGTGCAAACCCGTTCGCACTTGGGTTGGTCCTTACAAAATGGCATTTCAGTGGTGGTTTTGCCATAAAAGAAGTTTGGTCCCCATCAAAGAGCCTGCTTCTAATCCGGGTTTCAGCAATCCGGGATCAAAAGCAGGATCTGGTATACTTACAAAGTGAAATGAATTGATTATCAAAATCTTCTTTGCAGCGGTTAGAATGACGGCTATATCAGCACTTTCTCTCATGGCGAGCTTAGCAGTCAATTGGACAAAGACTGCTGCCCCGCCCTGGCAAACAGCACACATACCCTAAAAACTGAAAATTTTTCACGGTGTAAAGCGAAAAGATTTCACTGTTTTGTCAAAATTACAATTGGGATTGGCATAGGAATACTGTTTGATCCGGCCCTGAAAAAGCTTATGAAAAATCAAGTTATTGAAAGCTGCCTTATGTTACTGGCAGTCTACCTTTTTGCCTGCATTTTTTCAGCCCTGATATTTATTGGCATGCTGCTGATGCCAATGGCATTTATAACCGTTTTAATACTTGCGCTGCGAGAGATCCTGATCTGGCCAATAAAGATCAGGACTGCCCGATCGGTTACCCGACGCGGACACATAGGAAAAGACATTATTTACAATTAGTTGTTAAGAGGCCACCGTTTTTGTTGAGATCCCTATGCGGTTCAGAAAGTTGATGTGGCAGATGCAGACAATGATATCCGCTATCTCCTTACTATTAAAATGCGTTTTGATCTTTTCGTAGGTGGCGTCAGCAACGCCATGAACGGAAATATGCGTTATTTCTTCGGCCATCTGAAGAACGCCTTTTTCCACATCGCTGAACAGGGGGCTTTCCTGCCAGGCTGTAAGGGCAAAGATCCTGCGGGGCGTTTCTCCCTGCTCTAAAGCTTCCAGGGTATGGTAGTCGATGCAAAAAACACATTTATTGATCTGTGAAACGCGGATCTTGATAAGCTCTATCAGGCTCCTGGGAATGGAAGAAGCATATAGCCGTTTGTCCATCGCGGCGATCTGATTCCAATACAAAGGTTCTTCTTTCCAAACATCTAAGCGGTGTTTAATAACATTAAGCATAATTGAACATTTTTGTTTACGACACAAAGCTCGTAAGCAGAAATGGAACGCTTCTTAAACTGGTTTAAGAAAGGTATTTCTTTCTGATCTCACTCAGGTATTCGGGGGTAAAACCGAGAAAAGAAGCCAACAGATACTGGGGAACACGCTGAACAAATTGAGGGAACTGCTCATAGAAGTTCCGGTATAATTCTTCTTTTGAGAACTCGTATAAAAGCCGGAATCTTATTTGAGAAGCGGCGTATGCTTTTTGAAAGACCAGATGAAAATAGGCGTTCAGTTCCGGCACCTGTTTCAGCAATTCGCGCTGGCTGTTGGCCGTAATGCACAGCACCTGGGTAGTTTCTACAGCACGAATGGAAAACTGGGCCATGGAACCGGTTTGGAAAGCCATAAAATCCGAGGTCCACCAGTTCTCCAGTGCGAAGTCGGTCGTTTGTTCCACCCCGTTCTGCTTTAAGTAATACAGGTGTACACAGCCTTTGACAATGAAGTATTTCTCATGACACCGTTGTCCTTCGCTTAGCAAAACCTCTTTCTTTCTATACGTCCGGTGCTCAAAGTAGGACTCGAGCAGGTGTATCTTTTCCGCTTCAATTGGACAGAACTTTCTGATATGGTTTGTAAGATTTTCTATCACCGCATCCTGTTTGCGGGCAAAATTATTACAGTTCCAACTAAATCCTGGTATTATTAATCCCGTTTGCCCTGCCATTGGTTTCAGAACATGTGGTGTAATGGTGGTAGCAGGCATCGCCCTACCACACCTTATCTTTGGTAGTATTCAGTGTATCCTGGAGGTACTGGTCGACCTCATTGTAAGCAGGTTGCAGATTTTGTATTCTCCTTTTGAAATCGTTATCCCAGTCGCGCAAGGCCTCTTCTATAGATGTACCGCTTCCAAAAATGCCTATTTCGGGATCAGGGCCCAGGATGCAGCAAAAACGGTCTGCTTCCCGAAAAACCATGGGCCTGAATTCTCTCACTGAGGCAGGAATATCCCCGGCATCGAAATCAATGGTAATAATATCTTCCTCTGGTACATGCATTTGTTGCATAAACAATGTTTATAATACTCGCTTCAATTTTTATGCCTTCCGAATGGAGAAAAAAAGAGTATTATAGCTGACACACCATAGAAGCGGCCCAAGCGATCACGGACATTACAACGCGGGTTGCAGATGAAATTGATTTTGCGGAGCGTATTTATTATATGCCTCTAAATCACACGATCAGGGCATTAAGAAACTAAGGCGGCGGAAGTTCTTTCTACTTTTATAAAGCAATTCATAAACCGGAAGTCATTGAGTTCTTCAATGGCTGATTGCCCTGCATTAAATTCCATTTCAACGATAGCTCTTCCTTCTGAAAAGCCGTTTTTGGTATTGATAACAAGCTGAGCCGATTTTACCAGGCCAAAAGGAAGTAAGAGTGCTACGATTTGAGAGGTAGTGGTAAATTTGTTCAAGTTGCTGATGAATAGGCGCATAGTAGATAATTTTAACTAATTATAAGAATTTGACCAGGTATGTGTATGGGAAAGAAATTCACGGCAGGATATTACACAATAAGCCATCGATTAAAGCTACGCTTAATAAAAATGAAAATCTAATTTATTATTCGTATCTTTAAACTCTTATTTTCCTCCCTGCACCTGTTTTGAATCTTCACGACACTTAGTAAGGCAAGATCATAAGCTGCTTCTGAGCAATTCATTAGTATACATAAGCGGTATAATAACCGTCGGTTACGTAAACAATATTCCTGCTATGCAGGACGCATTAAATATTTATTATGGCAAGATCCCAGGATACATTCGCAAAAAGAGAGCGCGAAAAACAGCGACAAAAAAAACAAGAGGACAAAAGACAGAAAATGAAAGAAAGGAAGGCCAATGAAAAAAGCAAAGGCCTCGAAGACATGATGGCCTATCTTGACGAAAACGGCAATCTTACTGACAGACCTCCAGATCCAAGGAAAAAGAAAACATTCCGCCAGGAAGACATGGTTATCGGTGTACCAAAAGCCGAAGACAGAGTGGCAGATCTGCCACGGCAAGGCACAGTTTCCTTTTTTAATACCCAGAAAGGTTTTGGTTTTATCGTTGACGCCGAAACACGCGAAAGAATATTTGTTCATGCCAATGATCTTTCCTCGCCCATCCAGGAGAATGACAAGGTAACATTCATGGTACAGCATGGGCCGAAAGGGCTGATGGCAACGGATGTTGTGCATGTTAAATAACAGCCTCGTTGCGCCGTCCTTGTAAAAAACACCGTCCGCCAACTGGCGGACAGTCTTTTATTCCCAAAGACGTATAAAAATCTTTCTCAACGTATACCAATGAACGACCTGCATGATCCGTCGTTCATTCCCCCAGCAGCGATCGTTACCAAACCAATTCCAAATTGATTCACTTCATAGTTCTCAGCTACGCTCCATCCTCCCGGAGAGAAGTTGCTTGCACTGTGGGCAGATGCCATGGGCTTCCCTGCATTCAAAGAAGTCAGCCGCGATTTAGCCAGATCTTAATCCGCTTTTACAACACTTATACGAAGGCCGTCGGCCAACTGGAAGTGGCCATCCTGTTGCGCCATTTCTTGATCCTGCTGAAGTGGTTCCGCCGGTTTTCCGGGGTTAAACCTTGTTTTACCTTTGGATGTGCGCATTGGCGTTTCAACATTCACGTTAACTAGTACCCGATAAGTGAAAAGCGGTTAAAAAAGATTTCTAAATGTGTGAAATTTGGTGAATGACTTGCTCGTCAAAATTGGTAATTTTATTCTATTACCAACCATTTAAAACCTTACAGTATGATTACAAATCACATGAGAGAATTGAAAACCAATTCTATGCTTTTCCTAACCGCAACTTTACTACTGATCGCTTCCTGCTCTAAAAAATCTGTACAAACTGAAGACCCAGCCAATCAGGCGAACACGGAAGAAATTATCAGTTATCTTGCCAGCCAGGGATTTGACCAACAGCAGATCGTATTCGAGAACGACCGGGTTATTGTAGAAAAAGACATTATTTTAAGTTTTCCCGAGTTGGAACAACGGATTGCCGAATGGAAGAGCGTTGCAACAGAACAGCGCCGGCACAATTACATCGTTAGCAATTCGTACAACAGCAACATTACCATTTACATCGATCCTGCCGTTCCATCTAATTGGAGAACTGCGATTCAGGGTGCTGTAAATAACTGGAATGCAGTTCCCTCATCGAGATTGGGCATGTCCATCGTATCCAGTCAGTCAGGTGCGCATTGCCGGGTATTTATGGGGTATGAGGCTGCCAATTGGATTGCCAGGGCTTATCTGCCTTCTTCCAGCGGCCGGCCGGGTGTAAGCGTGGAGATCAACTCCAATTACAACAGCCTGGCAGCAAGCCAGAAACTGTTTGCCATTACACACGAATTTGGTCACACCATTGGGTTCCACCACACCAATCAAACTTCGGGCATACACATTCCGGGTACGCCCACCTCAGATCCAAACTCAGTGATGAACTCATTTGTTCTTCCCTGGAATGGATTCACGTCCGCCGATGTGCTGGCTACACAGATCCTGTATCCGCAATAATGCAGTTAATTCACTAAAAAAGGAAAGCTGTCCTTGGATGGCTTTCCTTTTTTTATTTGCTGGCCTGTCGGCTTACATGCTAAAGTTATTTTGCAGCCCAATGAGCAGACCGCTAATATTCCTGAAAATCGTAGTAAGAAACATTACTGCTGCCGGTTGGCCAAACCTGTACATAGGTATTTGCATTATCTACGGCATTACAATAAACGGGGGTAGACGGGGTAAGGAACGCATATCCATGTGCGGAATATACCGTGTAATTGCCGGAAGAAATATACAGGTAATTGCCCGACCAGCTTAAGCCCGGAACAGGACCATTGCCAAAAGCATATATGAAATTCCAGGCAAAAGCCGGCGCATGCGTGCCCTTTGCGGTATGAGAAGGGCTGAATGAGGAAGTGGCTTTGAAGCTAAAGCCACAGCTAAGAATAACGGCAGCAGTCAAAAGGAAAGTCCTCTGTGTCATTAGATAAATTTTAAATGGTTAATGTGAATAAACTATTTAAAAGTTATCGAAACTTCCCTAAAGCACTTTGTCAATACGTATCATTTTGTTGCCTATTTGTTTCATTTGATCAAAAACAAAAATGGGCCGGATAGATATCCAGCCCGTTCTCATCAGTATCTACTTATATTGCGGAGAGAGAAGGATTCGAACCCCCGGACCTGTTACGGTCAACGGTCTAGAAGACCGCCGCATTCGGCCACTCTGCCATCTCTCCAGGTGGTGTGTGGCGGTTCCATCCCACCACACACGCAACTCTTAATGAGTAACCAACCATTATGAAATTACATTATATTTCTCTATCAAATCAATGACAGTCATCAGCGTTTAAGATGATCCTGGGCAAGGTTTTCATTGGCGGATCCTTATAAATTACACAGTTCAGGCAAATGAATAATTGCTGTTTAAACCTTACCGTCTTTTGCCTTATTTAAGGTTCTCATACGTGCGTCTTGATTTGATGAACAACATTATTTGAAGGCTAGAACTCTATTTTACCACCTTAAACCGACAAAAAAAGTAACTGCCCCTGCCCGGCTTTGATTCTACACCAATTTCGCCATCCATCGCCTCTGTAAAATCCTTGCTGATGGCCAAACCCAACCCAGTGCCTTTTTTTTCATGAATGCCTGGCACGCGGTAAAACCGGTCGAAGATCTTTTGCTGTAAGGAGAAGTCGATACCAATCCCAAAGTCCTGCACACCCAGCTCAATGTGCTGTTCGTCCCGCTTATGGGCTTTTATGATTACCTGATCGTTCCGGGCTGAATAGCGGATGGCATTGGTAAGAAAGTTATTGATGATCCAGCTTGCTTTTTCTGCATCGGCCAGCATGGCTGGCAAGTTGTCTGAGACCTCTTGCTTAATATGAATATTCTTTTCTTTGGCGGCATTCTGTACGGCGGCCAATGCTTTACTGATAATATCTGTTATTACCACCGGCTGCAGGTTCAATTGTATTTTACCGCTTTCTACCTGCGACAGATCAAGTAATTCGCTAAGGATGCGCAAGAGCCGCTGGTTATCTTCCTTCAGGCTCTGCACCAGTTCCTTTTGTTCTGTGGTCAATGTGCCGATGCGCTCATCTTCCAGCAGGCGCAGACTGAAATCGGAAGAAGCCAGTGGCGTTTTCAGTTCATGCGAGATGGTAGCTATAAAATTGGTCTTTGCCACATCGAGTTCTTTATAAGGCGTTATGTTCTTCAATACTATCACGTGGCCTGTCGTCTGTTCTTCCTGCTTAATTTCAATCTGTTCCTTAGTAAAATAATTCTCCCTATCGTTCACCACGATCTTGAAGGGCATGGCGTTTTCTTCCTTTGTAAGGAAAGAGAAAAGGTCGTTGCGCTGTTGAACATCCTCTTCTTTTCTACCTATGATATCTGCTTCCTTTACATTCAAGAGCTGCAAAGCCTGTTGATTCGCAAACAATACAATGCCGCTTTTATCAATGCCGATACTGGCATCCTTCAAAGAGTTAATAACGGTCTCGGCCCGCTGTTTTTCAAACATGATCCTGGCCAGGTTGCTATGCTCGTATTCATTCAATTGTTCGGCCATATCGTTAAAAGCTTTGGCGAGGTCGCCGAACTCATCCTTGCGGTCGAGGTGAATACGCTGGCTGTAATCTTTGTTGGCAATGGCCTGAATACCTTCGGTGAGCTTTGAAATGGGATTGGCGATCAAGCCGGGAAAATTTACCATGAAGGTAAAACCGATCAAGAGGCACATAGTAATGATCATGGTGATGATCACTTTGGCATTTTCTATCGCTTGCTGTGAGGTCGCATTCTTTTCGCTGATGGCATCCAGGTTGATCCGGATAACGCTGTTGACGTTTTTCTGCAGGGCAATTTTCAGCCCCATAGAATCGTCGTGCTGCAGGAATTGGTTGTAATCATGACGCAGGGCGCTGGTGACCGTCGTTTCGCCATACTCGGTAATATTGTTTTCCTGGGCAGCCAGGTTCTGCTCAAATATTGTCCGGGCACTATCCCGCTCTTTTTCCCAGGTGTTTAATGCATCAAGCATCTTGCGGCCATACGCTACGCTTTCATAATTATCTTTTAGCAGATCGCTCGACTCAGTACTGATCTTGTTGAAATAATAAAAACTTACCCCGCCTACCAGCAGCAGGAGCACAAACAGGAAACCAACACCCAGGGCCAGTTTTGTTTTAAGTTTGATTGCCATCACGATAATATAATTATATCAAGATCCTTTACCGATAAGGTTTTTAACAATTGGTTGAACAGGTTGGTCTTCAAAATTACCTGAAATAAGTTCAAATGCGGTTTGCCAATACAAATGGTGGTTATCTTCTTATCAATAGCGGTTCGAATGATCTCGTTTGAAATACTTTTGCTTTTGACCTGAATCACTTCGGCCCCCAATTCTGTGGCTAATTTTAAATTGTTTATGAGGTGCCGCTGGGCAGCGAGCGGAATTTTATCCAGCTCTTCTTTAGGCGTTTGTACGTACAGCACAAACCAGTCGGCATTGTAGTAAGATGCCAGGCGACCTGTTTTCCTTATAATGCGTTGCGCCGTTTCATGGGAAGAAGAAATGCAGGCCAGGAACCGCTCGTGTCGCCATGTTTTGTTCTTAATGACCGTATAATCTACTTTTCGTTCCACCTGGCCTGCTACTTCTTTAAGGGCCAGCTCGCGCAATTGAAGTATTTTTTCGGGTTGAAAGAAGTTTGTCAGTGCCTGCTGCACTTTGTGGTGGTCATAAATCTTTCCTTCCTGCAGGCGGGTGATCAGCTCCTGTGCCGTAAGGTCGATATTCACCACTTCATCGGCCATCTGCAAAAGCTTGTCCGGCACCCTTTCCTTTACTTCAAGGCCTGTTATTTGTTTCACATTATCATTGATACTTTCAAGATGCTGAATATTAATGGCTGTGATCACATCAATACCTGCATCCAGGATCTCGATCACATCCTGCCAGCGCTTTTCATTTTTGCTGCCGGGAATATTACTGTGCGCCAGCTCATCCACGATCACCACGTCAGGATGTAACAGCAAAACCGCCTGCACATCCAGTTCATCCAATTGCTTTCCTTTGTAAAAGACCTGCCGCCGTGGGATCAGTGGCAGGCCTTCTATCAATGCATGCGTTTCTTTACGATTATGGGTCTCCACATAACCGACCTTTATATTTACCCCTTTACGCAGCAGATCGTGTGCTTCCTGCAACATCCGGTAGGTTTTTCCCACACCGGCGCTCATACCAATGTAGATCTTCAGTTTGCCGCGTGACAGCTTATTGGCCATCTTAAGGAAAGGCTGAACCTGTTGGTCTTTATCGTTGGGCATGCTCGTATTTTTAGAGGCCATTGAGATGTGCCGGAATTCCGCTTGCTCACCACGAATAGCATGGCACAGCTTCCTTAATTAAAAGCTCACTGCCGCTGAAAAAGTTACAGCAGTATTGGCGCCCGTAAGGCTTTCATTACTTTTTAAAAAGATCTCGTCTTTGCTGTTGAACATTTTTCCTTCAATACGCAGGGCAATGTACTTTGCCGGCTGGTAATCAACGTTGGCTGAAAAACCAGCCGTTTTAAAACCATTCGGTGTGCCGGTTTTAACAATGACACCATTTTCATCGCTATAATACTCACCGCGAACGGCAAAAGCCCAGTGATCAACCGGTGTATACCGCAGAATAGCCAATGGTGAGTACCAGGTATTCATATTGCTTTCACCCTTAGTCTTTTGTTCCTGTCCAACATCGAAACCAAGGGTCAATCCAATTTGATCGGTCAACTGAAAGATCCCATACAGGTTATGAAAATACCTCCAAAGCCTGGCACTGTCTGGTTTATCGGTTCCTAAAAAGCTGCTATAGTTCAGGGTCAGTTTGTCGGTTGGTTTGAATTGCACCTGCGTTCCCCAGTTCATCAATGAATTACCCGCCACCCGTTGAATTCGTTGCCAGCCATTCAGTGCAAGTACGCTGAACGACCATTTGCCATTATCTGTTCCATAGGTAAGTTTTGCACCGCTTTCGTAATAGGGAGAAGTTTCAGCTACCAGGCTCCTAGTCAGCGCCCAGCAATCTTTACTAATGGCGCTTTCAAAACCAATATGCGACGGCATGATACCCATATCGAGCCATAGATTTTTGGTACGGCTTAGTTTATAGCCTACATTTGCTTCAAATACATTTTTTAATACCCCCGGTTCAGCAGCATAGTTTGCATTCATGTATGTTCCCACCGCCAGGGCAATATTGGCTCTTATACGTTCAGCAGTATAATTTCCCCTAACAAACGCAAGGTTCACATTGAATTCATTGCTGCGGTTATGACTGTAAATAAAGCCCGGCCGGTTGTGATCTTTCGGTTTTGCAAAATCATAACTATAATATACTTCTGCATAGCCACTAAAACTTACCTGTCCTTTGTTTTCGCTTTTTGTAGTATCCTGTGCAAATCCCGCAGCTGCATACAATAAAGCAGCTACCATTAAAATTCTTTTCATCTTTGTTGTTTCAGTTATTTATTTTACAAGCTATCTAAGCTCTTCCAAAGCTACATTCAATTTCAAAACGTTCACCTTAGAAGGGCCTAAGATTCCCAGTAATGGTTTTTCCACATGCGCATCTACAAGCGACTTCAGCTTCGCTTCAGACAACCCTCGAACGGCGGCCACCCGTTTCACCTGCACGTAAGCGGAGGCCGGTGAAATATCCGGGTCAAGACCGCTTCCGGAAGCTGTTACCAATTCTGCAGGTACCTCTCCCCTTTTTATTCCAGGGTTATGTACCAAAAAACTGTCGATCCTGTCCTCCACGGTTTCCAGGTAGCGGGGATTGGTTGGCCCTTTGTTGGAACCGGCAGATCCGGCAGCATTATAATCTACCGCAGAAGGACGGCTCCAAAAGTATTTATCCGCGGTGAATTTCTGTCCAACATTGGCATAACCTACTACCTTTCCTTTCACCGTAATTATTTCACCTTTACCGCGGCCTGGCGCCAGTTTACCAACGAGCGCAACGGTCAGCGGGAACAAGCCTGCGCAAATGATGATCAAAATAAGAGTGAGCTTTATAGAGACCAGAAATATTTTCATAATTACGTTATTATTTAATTTTTAAATAAACAGTCCCAGTAACATATCGATGAGTTTGATGCCGATGAAAGGTACTATCAGGCCACCTGCACCATAGATCAACAGGTTGCGGCGCAACAAGGCGCTGGCGCCAACCGGCTTATAGGCGACTCCTTTCAGTGCCAGCGGTATCAGCATTGGAATAATAACAGCATTAAAAATGATCGCTGAAAGAATGGCCGACTGCGGGCTTTTCAAACCCATGATATTCAAATGTTGCAGGGCCGGGATAGAAGCAATGAACAATGCCGGAACAATAGCGAAATATTTAGCCACGTCATTGGCGATGGAAAACGTAGTTAAGGTACCCCTGGTGATCAGCAATTGTTTACCGATCTCCACTACTTCAATCAGTTTGGTAGGGTCATTATCAAGGTCTACCATGTTGCCGGCTTCCCTGGCAGCCTGAGTACCACTGTTCATGGCTACGCCTACATCAGCCTGTGCCAGTGCCGGAGCATCATTGGTTCCGTCTCCCATCATGGCAACCAGTTTGCCGGCAGCCTGTTCTTTACGGATGTAGTTCATTTTATCATCCGGTTTTGCCCCGGCAATAAAATCATCTACACCGGCTTTACTGGCAATGTATTTTGCGGTCAGTTCATTATCTCCGGTAACCATCACCGTTTTCACGCCCATTTTACGCAGGCGCTCAAACCTTTCCTGGATGCCCGGCTTAATAATATCCTGCAATTCTATAACCCCTTTGATTTCGTTATTGACTGCCACCACCAGCGGGGTACCACCGGCACCCGAGATCAGTTTTACCCGTTCTTCGATTGCTGCAGGTACTATATAACCGGCTGCAGTCGTCATATGTCGAATAGCGTCAAAAGCGCCTTTTCGGATCCTGGTGCCATTGGCCAGGTTCAGCCCGCTGCTTCTTGTTTCGGCAGTGAATTTCACAAAGGTGGCATCGCTTTCTGAACGCAGGTTCGGGATGGCGGCGCCTTTTCTTTGCGCCAGTTCAATAATCGATCTTCCTTCAGGTGTTTCATCAGCAAGCGAAGCATACACTACCAGGTCGATAAACGCCTTTTCGCTTACGCCGTCGGCACTGTAAAAGTTCGTAGCTTTCCGGTTACCAATGGTAATGGTACCCGTTTTATCGAGCAGCAACACATCCACATCACCGGCTGTCTCAACGGCCTTACCGCTTTTGGAGATCACATTCGCCCGCAAAGCCCGATCCATTCCCGCAATACCAATGGCCGATAACAGACCACCGATAGTGGTAGGTATCAAACAAACGAACAGTGAAATAAAGGCCGCTATGGTGATCGGCGTATTGGCGTAATCGGCAAAGGGTTTCAGGGTCACACACACGATAATGAAGATGAGGGTGAACGCCGCCAGCAGGATCGTCAATGCGATTTCATTAGGCGTTTTCTGCCGGCTGGCGCCTTCAACGAGTGCGATCATTTTATCGAGGAATGTTTCACCAGGATGAGTAGTTACCGCAACGACGATACGGTCGCTGAGTACCTTCGTACCGCCGGTTACAGACGATTTATCGCCACCGGCCTCCCGGATCACAGGAGCCGATTCACCGGTAATGGCCGATTCATCAATAGTCGCAATACCCTCAATGACCTCGCCATCCATAGGGATCACATCGCCAGATTCACATACAAACCGGTCACCTAAGCGCAACTGCGAGGAAGGCACTATTTTTATTTCATTTACAAAGATGTCACCAGGAGCCATCACTTTTTTGGCGGGTGTTTCTTCTCTTGTTTTGCGCAGGCTTTCAGCCTGGGCTTTACCTCTTGCTTCCGCCAGCGCTTCAGCGAAGTTGGCAAACAGTACGGTTATAAAAAGAATTACAAATATTACTATATTATACCAAAGCGCACCTTGCGTTATATCATGTGTCGCCAGCTGCCAGATGACCACGGCCAGCATTACAAATGTGCCGATCTCTACGGTGAACATGACCGGGTTCTTTACCATTAGCCGGGGACTCAATTTTACAAAGGATTGTTTGATGGCGGTATTCACCAAAGCAGGTTCAAACAATTTTATTTCGCGTTTTCTTTTTAACATATTCAGTTCAGCTTATTTTATCGAGAAATATTCTGCCAGCGGACCCAGCGCCAAGGCTGGGAAGAACGACAGTGCATTTACCACCACAATGATCGCAAGGGTCATTGCGCCAAACGTAATAGAATCGGTTCGCAGGGTACCGGGCGATTCAGGTATGAATTTCTTATTGGCCAGTAAACCCGCAATGGCGACCGGTCCGATGATGGGTATATAACGAGCAAGTATCAATACAAAACCCGTGGTAACGTTCCAGAAAATATTATTGTCGCTCAACCCTTCAAAACCGCTTCCGTTGTTGGCATTGGCTGAAGTAAATTCATACAACATCTCGGAAAAACCATGATAGGATGGATTATTCAACCAGGCCGAAGGGTTTACCGACCAGGCCAGGTCAGGGTGGTGCGCCGCCATATATGCTGCCATTGCGGTTCCAGCTTTAACCAGGAAAGCCGTTAACAACCATACCAGCGTGGCAATTTTCACCTCCCTTGCTTCTACTTTATGGCCCATGAATTCGGGGGTACGGCCTACCATCAATCCGGAAATGAACACGGCGATGATGATGAAGATATAATAGTTCAACAAGCCCACACCTACACCGCCATACAGGGCATTGATCATCATGTCGAGCAATAGGATGCCACCCGATAGCGGCGTCAGACTATCGTGCATACCATTCACTGAGCCATTCGAGGAAGAAGTGGTGACCACGCTCCATAAAGCCGTTGCGGCTGAACCAAACCGGATCTCCTTTCCTTCCATACTGCCTATATGCTGGGCGATGCCCATTTTATCGATGGCCGGATTGCCCTTTGTTTCAAAATATACATTGAGGCCAATGAACAGCACACACAAAAATGTCATTACGCCAAATATTACATAGGCCAGTTTTTTGCGGTTGATATAAAATCCAAGCGCAAATACCAGCGCCATTGGAGTGAGGATAATGGCAATGGTTTCAATAATGTTGGTAAAGTAGTTGGGGTTCTCCAACGGATGCGCTGAGTTTGCGCCAAACCATCCACCCCCATTTGTTCCTAATTGTTTAATAGCGATCATACCGGCTGCAGGTCCGCGTGATACCTGCACGGTATCGCCCTGCAGTGTAGTAATGGTATCCTTTCCATCGAAGCCGGATGGTGTACCATTAAATGCCAGTATAATACCCATTACCAGCGATAATGGCAACAATATGCGTGTAATTGATCTTACAAGAATGGCCCAGAAATTACCCAGGTTATCGGTGTTTTTATCTTTCAGTCCATTGAAGACCGCCACCAGCGCAGCAATGCCGGTAGCAGCGCTTACAAATTGCAGAAATGTTACAACAAACAACTGGGTGAAATACGTTAACCCGGTTTCGCCGGAATAATGCTGCAGGTTACAGTTGACCAGGAAACTGATAGCGGTGTTAAACGCCAGATCGGGTGTTTGGCCCGGATTGCCATCAGGGTTCAGCGGCAATTTGTTCTGGAAAATGAGGGCAAAGAATGCATACACAAACCACAGCATGTTAATGCTGAGCATGGCTTTCAGGAACTGTTTCCAGTTCATGCCTTCCGCAGGATCTACACCGCTGAAGCGAAAGATCAGTCGTTCCAAGGGATTCATAAAATCGGTGATGGTGCGTTCACCTTTAAATACTTTGGCAATATATTTTCCCAGCGGAAAAGCCAGTAATACCGACAGAAAGAATGTAATGATTACACCAAATAGTTCTGTATTCATGTGTAAGAGCTTGTCAAAATTTTTCGGGTTTGATTAATACATACAACAGGTAACCAAAAACCGCAATTGATAGAATGAATAATGCGTTGATCATGATCTTATATTTTTTCAAAAAAATCAATGGATTTAAAAAACAGGTAAAAGCAAATGAGTCCGGATAAAAAAAGGATCAGCGTTAGCATTGTTTTACATTTTGTACATAGGAAAAGCCAACCAGATGCCAGTCCTGCAAAAAAATGAAGCGAATGCAACAAAGACCTAATAAACAGGGAGATATAAAAGATGCCGAACGGGCGTTCGATTTATAGAATAATTAAAACCCTTTCATTTTGAAAGGGTGCTTTTTCAAAATGAAAGGGTTTGCGGCCGGCAGGCAGTAAATTCGATTTAAAGAATCTTGTACTCTTCGATCTTTCTGTAAAGTGTGGTAAGGCCGATTGCCAGCAGCGCGGCTGTTCTTGTTTTATTGCCATTGGTATAGCGCAGTACTTTTACTATATGGTCCTTTTCAACGCTGGCGAGGGTTAAACTTGCAGAACCGGCAGACTGTTTCTGGATCTCAAAAGGCAAATGTTCCGGCTGGATCGTATCACCGTCAGTCATGATGGTGGCTCTTTCGAGCACATTGCGTAATTCGCGAATATTACCTTTCCAGTTATGCTGTTTTAGCAGTTGCAAAGCTGCATTGCTGATATGTAAAACCGGTTTATTTTCCCTGGCTGCATAATAAGCCAGGAAATGACGGGCCAGTTCAGGAATGTCTTCAGCATGATCCCGCAAGGGGGGTAATGAAATGGTAAACACATTTAACCGGTAATACAGATCTTCCCGGAAAGAAGCCTCCTCGATCATTTTTACCAGGTTCCTGTGAGTAGCAGCAATTATGCGCACATTAACTTTAGTGGTTTTCACATCACCGAGTTTTATGAACTCGCCATTTTCGATCACCCGCAGGAGTTTAGCCTGCAGGTCGATATTCATTTCACCAATCTCATCGAGGAACAGGGTGCCGCCATCGGCCAGTTCAATCAAACCTTTTTTATCTTTTGTGGCGCCCGTGTAGGCGCCGGCTTTATGCCCGAACAATTCACCTTCCAGCAGGTCCCTGGCAAAGGCACTGCAGTTGATGGCGACAATAGCTTTATCATTCCGGTTGCTGTGCGCATGAATAGCATTGGCAAACACTTCCTTGCCGGTACCGGTTTCTCCGAGGAGCAGCACATTGGCGTTTGTTGGGGCAATTTTCTGCGCCAATTGAACAGCATCTTTTATCAATGGGCCTGCGCCGATAATATCGTTAAATGTATATGCGCCCTTTACTTTGATTTTTACAGCCGCCTTCTTTCCTGCTATTGCTTTTTCGTATGCCTGGTGCAACAGGGGGACTATACGGTCATTATCGTTGCCCTTGGTGATATAATCAAAAGCGCCGTTCTTGATAGCCTGCACACCGTCGGGGATATTGCCAAAAGCCGTTAACAAAATGATCTCGACCAGCGGATGCTTTTCCTTTAATTCCTTCACAAACCGAACACCGTCCCCATCGGGCAATTTTACATCGCACAATACGATCTCGGGTTCCTGCCGGGCCAAGAGATCCCAGGCGACTTTCAGTGTGCCGGCCTGTTCAACGGCAAACCCTTCCAGTGAAATTATCCGGCTCAGTAGTTTCCGCAGCTGTTCTTCATCATCTATAATTAAAATATTGCCTGCCATAGTTAGTATAATGCACAAAGGTAGGATGCTGAAAGAAAACCCACCGTTTTTAGTTAGGGCGCTTTCTGCGGGTCATTGTTTCAAACCCGGTGAAAGCATAGGCCGGTGGCGGAACATGAATATAAAGACCCCGGGCATTGTTTTTTTATGAATATAAAAAAACGGTTTATGACAAAGAGCACATCAAGAAAGCAAAAAAGCACAAACAACAGCCACAAGGGAGAAACTGAACCCAGAAGACAAAAGGGCGCACCCAGTACAAGCAATAAAAGCAAGGCAAAACATGAGAAGGACGATTCGTCTGGCGCAGAAAAGAACACCACAAAAAAGCAAGGCAACAGCATCTGACGAACTCAAAGCGCCAAGCCGAGACCTTTAGCACCTGTAGTGTTTATTCATATTGAGGAACGGCCGCAGCCGCCTTTGGAGAGGCATGAGCTGCCCTGTCGCCATGTAAGCCTGTAGGCACCATCCGGTTGGTGCGTAACAGAGATTAAGCAATTCCTTAACAAACTCATTTTGATTCATAGAATTTACATTAGTGGAAGAGTGTGGTAACGTTTAATTGGTATAAAACTAAAAAAAAACCGCGATTAAGCGATTTTTGATCCCGAAGTGCCGAGCAGATCCGCGCAGCCGTATTATAAAATGCAATCAAGTGTCATATTATTTAGCCGCGTAATGGTCGTCATCTTTGGTCATGCCTTTAATACTTACATTTAAAACTAAAATTTGTAATTGTAGCCCAGTCTGAACACCTGCGTTTCATAGTAGTCTGTACTGATATACCGGAATCCATTGCCGTAGATCTCCTTTTTAAGCTGCAGTGTATTAGCTACGTCTGTTGCATTGAGGAACAATTCGCCCTGGCCGCGCTGGATGATCTTTTTTACACCAACGTCAATGGAAAAGCGGGAAAAGGTCTTGCCTTGCGGAACAAGATCCGGCGCCTGGTATATGGCGGTCATTTGCGCCTCTGTATGTTTTGGCAAACGAAATACTGCATTGAGCTTTATATTGCCAGAAAAGATCTTTGCTTTGGTTGCGTAATAAATATTGTCGGCTGGATATTTGTTAAATACCGTAAAAGAATCAATGATGTTTTTATATCCATTCATATTAAGTCCAAGCATTGCCCATGACGCCAGGTTTTGCGAGATCAGCAGCTCCATACCGGAGCTATAACTTTTACCTGCATTTTGAAAAATATTATAAATGAGCGTGCTGCCCGGTACAACAGAACCTATCCTGGTAATTGTTGCCTTCATGCGTTTATGGTAAGCGGAAGAAAAGAAGAAACCGCCTGTCCATTCCGTTTTATAACCCAGTTCGAACGTATTGGTAAATTGGGGTCTGAGACCCGGATTGCCCACTTTGATGATCTCCGCATCATCATACTTTGGAAATATCCGGATATCCACTTCATTGGGCCGGTCGATGCGCCGGTTGTAAAAGAGGGAGAGTTTATTGTTGTCATCGATCTTATAACCCAGCCGTATATTTCCAAATGGCTGCAGGTAATGATAGCGGTCGCTTTTATAAACAGCATGGTGGGGATTTACGTTATATTCCACATGTACATACTCGAGCCGCATGCCGGCCTCTATTTCAAAACGACTGCTTTCGAGGATGTAATTGCCATAGAATGCAGGGATAGTTTCAGCGTAGTCGGCCCAGCCGCCGGCAGTGGTATCGAGGACAGAGTTGAAACCTGGTTTAAAATGCATGTTCACCGGAATGAAGCGCCTGCGGAATTTGATACCTGTTTCAAACCGTCCGTACCGGAGCGGTTGTACATAATCAAGATTTACGTCGGCAACATGCTCGTCGCTAATGAGAGCGAAGGAATCCCGTCCCGTGTAAGCAGGCATTATATTGGTAAAAAAGTACTTTTCATCTTCCCGGTGGAATGTATAGTTAAAGTTCGCATTCAGCGATCTTCCGGGCCTTTCGAACTTGTGCTGCCAGCTTATAGACGCTGTAGCAGTTGTTTTTAGCTCATCTTCGAGGAACTGCCAAAGGCGGCGGCGTTCTTTCAGATCTGCGTTAAAAAATGGCTCATCGCCGCGGTCCAGGATCTTTTCACTGCTGAACAAGCCTGAAAGCGTAAAGGTATTCTTTGCATCGAAGAGCCAGTCGATACCCGATTTAACCGTAACGATATTGGTGCTGCGGTTCCTTTTTGTTTGCTGTTTTACCGTATCGCCATTATCATAGTACCGGTCAACGAATTCATTCCTGTTCAGCGTTTTTGTATTTAAATTATCAGCTTGCAAAAAAATATTCGTTGTACGCTTACGGTAGTTGAGCGATACAGATGGATTGATCTTTGGTGTTGCGGTATACTGTGGTCTGATCGTTGGATAATTCTCCTTCTTTATCCATAATGCGCCTGCCCCTGCTGCAATTCCTACTTTTCCATTAAGACCTTCCCGGTTTTCTTTTTTGTAAATAATGTTAATGATGCCTGCATTGCCGTTGGCATCATATTTCGCAGAGGGGTTGTTGATGATCTCGATCTTTTCAATGGCTGAAGCAGGAATATTTTCCAGACCGCTTTGGCTGCCAAATCCGGTGAGGGCAGTCTGTTTGCCATCTATGAGTATCATCACCTTATCACTTCCCCGCAATTGTACTTTTCCATCTTCGGTGCTAATGCCCGGCAGGTTTTTGATAGCTTCGAGTACTGAGCCGCCAGACTGGCTCACATTAGCGGCCAGGGAAAATGTCTTTTTATCCATTTTGGCGGTAATTGGCTCCCTCTGCGCGGTAACGGTTACGGCAGCCATGGATTTGTCATAAGCAGTTAAATACAGGGCGCCCAGGTCAATGAAATTATTGAGTTTTCCAACCAGTAGCGGCTGCGTTTTTACTGCATAACCTATATAGCTGCATGTAAGAAGGTAATTTCCGGAGGGTATATTTTCAAATAGAAATCTTCCTTTGTCATTTGAGATCGTGCCCATGAATAAAGAGCTGTCATTGGCATGATGCAGGGTGATATTAACATAAGCCAAAACCGCTTTGGTGCCGGAATCTCGCAAAACGCCCCCTACGCTCGCCCGGATCGACTGTGCATGCGATATAACCGTGGAAAGTAATAAAAGTAACAAGAGCGAGTACTTCATATTACAGAGGTACCATCTGATTCTGAATAAAATTTGAAATCAGAACCGCCAGCTAAACACATGGCAATTATCTGTAAAGCGATAGTCGATCTTCCAATGATAGCGATTGCATATTTGTTGAACCAATGCGAGGCCCAGCCCGGTGCCCGGCGAATGTGCATTAGCCGTGGCAAAACGCTTGAATAATTGATCTTTATCCAGTGGCATATTGCCTTTATTTGATATAACGAGCAGGTTTTCCTGTAAATTAATTTCTATAACGGTGCCGGGAGCACTATGGCGAATGGCGTTATTGACGAGGTTTTGCACTAAAAGTTCAACCAGGATCCTGTTGCATTCAATTAAAACATGGTCTTTGACCTGCACATTGACACTTATATCCCTGCCCTGGGAAAGACCGGCAAATACAGCGGCTGTTTGCCTCACCAGGCCCGAGCAATCAACGGATTCAGTATCACTATACTGACTGTTTTCTATTTTAGTGAGCAGCAGCAGATTTTTGTTGATCCGGTTAACGCGGGTCAGGGCCTTCATGGCATCTTCGATATATTCGTATTGTTCGCTGGTGAGCGGTTTGGTTTGAAGCAGTATTTCCATTTTGGATTGCGCAATAGCCAGGGGCGTCTGCAGCTCGTGCGAGGCGTTATCGGCAAATTCTTTTTGCTGACTGAAAGTGGATATGTTGGCCGATAACAATTTATCGAGGCTTTCATTGAGCTCATTGAATTCGGCGATATCTGTTGAATCAAAACGTATGTTTTGTTGCCGGTGCAGATCGAATTGCCTGATGCGGCCAAGGCTGTTATAAAATGGTTGCCATAGTTGCCGCGAGATCCTGCGGTTGATGAATATAAAGCCAACCAGTAAAAGCACGAAAAAAACGACCGTTAACAGGGTTACCGCGCCGATGATCAGCAGGCTGTCTTCCCGGTTCGCTTCAGGAGTAAGAATGATGTTGTGCTCATGTTTCAGTTCATATTCCCACAGCAGGCTTATGGCAGTATAATAAACAGGTATGCTGATAGCAAGCACCAGTGCTGAATAAAGCAGTAATCTTTTTAAGGAATGATTCATTAGTTTTTTCATACATCCCATTTATAACCGCTTCCGTATATGGTCTTTAAATAATTGGTACAGCCTGCGTCGGAAAGTTTCTTTTTAAGATTTTTGATATGCGCATATACAAAATCATAGTTGTCGAACATATCGGCCAGATCACCGGAAATATGTTCAGCAAGTGCATTCTTTGAGATCACGCGGTTCTTATTGCTGATAAAATACAAGAGCAGGTCAAATTCCTTTTTAGTGAGCGCAACATCTGTGCTGTTTACCGTGACCCTTTTTGCCAGCAGATCAATTTTCAGTTCATGTTGCTCTATGACATTCGAATGGCCAAAATATTTTCGCCTGATCACGGAATGTATACGGGCGGCCAGCTCAGGCAGGTGAAAAGGTTTGGCGAGATAATCATCAGCGCCTTCCTGTAAACCGGTGATCTTATCTTCCAGTGAATCTCTTGCGGAAATGATGATAACGGCGTCCTGTTTGTTCTCCGCTTTTAAATAGTGTAGTATTTTCATGCCATCGCCGCCGGGTAGCATCAGGTCGAGCAGGATGCAATCGTAGCAGTGAAGCTCTGTTTTCTCCAGGGCCTGTTGAAAGCTGGAAGCATGTTCACATAAGTACTGCTCGCTCGTCAGGTACGCTGCAATACTTCCTGCCAGTTCCGGTTCATCTTCTATGATCAGGATTTTCATCAGGCAACATAGGTTTAAATTCTGAATTTATTCTGAATAGGGGTTGTTTGCTTATGGTTGCCGGCCGGCGCCAAAGCTGTGCCGCTATATGTCACAAAATTAGTATTTGTCACTGTAGTTTTAACAATCAAGCAGCTCCAGCCTTTACGACCATCTTTGTAACAGGCAATAAAAAAGGACCGCTTTCGCGATCCCTGGATGTAGGTAAGTTTCATGGCTATTATTGTCTTCTTCGCCTGATCCATATGACCAGGTAACTGAGCAACATTATACCGGGAAGAACACCCGTAAATGCTACCCTGGAAACTTTGAAACCCGTTTTGCCGATATGAATATCGTTATCAGTGAAAGGAGGACGGGTCACATCCACAGGCGCCTGGTAGTCAGACAACCAGTTGAAGGTTCCCGCGATGAGCAAAAAATTGGCCGGGAATATGTCCTTGCGGGAATGGCCAAGTTCTCCATTGCTGATACAATCGGCATCACCCAGTACAATTATTTTTTGTTCTTTTCCATGCACCTTCCGGGTTAGCGCAATGGCAGTGGCGGTTCCAGCTGCTGCCGCTTCGCCAGCTGCAGGGTTCATCACGGCACTGTCGTCTACAAAATCAACGGTCTCCAATTCATTCCATACCCCGGCCGAATCGGCTACCAGCAAAGGCGTAGCGGTATATCCTTTTGCAGCTGCGTCGTTGTAGAGCAGACCGGCTGCTGATGGCATTACCACTACCTGCCTGTTTTCCCGGATCTGGCCAAATGCAGCGGCGATCTTACCGGCCTCTTTTGCAGGATGGGCAAACAGCAGGTCAGCCTGAAAGTCCTTATTTGGTTTTACCAGCCTGCCTTCCATCACTTGCACCCCAAAAAGTGCGGTAACAGGATTCATGGTTTCCTGCCGCTTCGGTTCAGCGGCTATCAGCAGGTTTCCTCCCCGCTCAATATATTGTCGCAGATGCTGCTGATGTAATTCTGGCAGCGCCGTTTTCATATCCGCAATAACGAGGATGCTCACATGCGCCGGTACTTCCCTGTCAAGCGTAAGCTGCTCGAAGTCGAAGCCCTGGTTGATTAATGAATACCTAAAAGTATTTTCCCTGGCAAACTTGTTATAGTCGCGGTCGCCTTCTTTAATGCAATCGCGTTCCCCATGCCCGCCCACGAATCCTACTTTAGGTAATGTGGTAACCAGCCGTTTAATGGCTGCACTTATTTCCGCTTCGGAAGGAAAAAGCATGGGGTCATTAAAAATACGCAAGACCGACTGCTGCCCGCTGTCGCGTTGCAGCACTTTTACATGCCTGAAATCCTCGCCGGCCAGCGTTTCTTTGATGTTTTGTAAATCACTTACCGGCACAAACATCGTTGAATCCAGGCCAAAGGTCTGGGCGATCTTTCCCACCCGTTCTTTGTCGCTCAGTGTTGGATAACGCATATTCAACGACTTCTCATTGTTGCCCTTCGCATAATAATGCACATATTTCATTTTGATCTCGGGCTTGAACCGCAGATATTCCCTGTACATGCGCAGGTCCTGCAGTTCAAACGGCGGTAAACCAAAGATCAGTAAGCGATCTTCATCTAATGCATTGCCATAGGTGGTAATGGTTAAACCGCCTTTCGCCTTACTCACAATATCCTGGCTGGCCCTGGTGAGCGTACGCAATTTTGTTCGGGTGGCATCATAAAAGAACATCAATGCAGGGCGTGAGCTCATGTAACCGATAAGCACAGCGCTGCCAACCACGAACAGGTACCGCACCAGCGACGCCGCCGAACGCGTTTTCTGCCGAACTGAACGGAACCGCACTATGCTTAACCCGAGGAAGAGGCCGATAACGGCGAGGAAATAAATAACATCTTCACTGCTGATGATGCCGCCAATGAACTCATTCGTTCGGCCGCTGATCGACAGCCAGAACATTATATCCCGCACAAATGGAACATTTTGCCACAGCTGGCTGGTATAACTCAGCACGGCAAAAACGGCAAAAGTGCCCATGGCGGCTACCACCTGGTATGATGTTAAGCCCGACATAAAAAGCCCTACAGCACCATACGCACAGATCAGCAGAAAAATGCCCAATAAACCGGTTAAAGTGGCGGGGAAATCGAAATTGTCTACCACAAAGGCCCCGTACAGCGTAAAAAGGAACACGATGCCGGTCATCAACAGCGCATATACGGCAACGGACATAAATTTTCCGAAAATGATCTGGGCATCGCTGATGGGCGAAGAATACAAAAGCTTGATAGAACCGCTGCTTAGCTCACGGCTCATCATACCCATTGTAAGCAGCGGTATATAGAAGTACAGGTAGCCCAGCAGCTTTGCATAAAATCCATTCCATTGATCGGTATATAAATTCAGGGTAACACTGTTCAGCTTGTATCCCAGTTCCTTCGTTGTGACGAACCCTTCGAGGGTGCCGGTAAAAACAAGACTGGCCTGGATGGTAAACACGATGAGGATCAACCAGGCAATGGGTGAATAAAAAAGCAGTTGTAATTCGGTACGGGCGATTCTTATCGTTTGTTTCATTATTTCAATTTCTACGTTCAGGAACGGGTTTGTTTTTTAGACAATGTGGCAAAAATGCTGTCCATGGAATTTTTCTCTGCACTGATCTCCTTAAGGCGCCAGCCACGTTGTACACTGTGGCCGATGATCGTTTCCAGCATCTCGTCGGCGCCGTCTACCTTCACCCGGTAGCGGAAGCCGCCGAGTGATTCCACGTCGAGTACATTGGCAAGGCCTTTCAGTTCTTCTGCTGCCCGTGGCTCCAGCATCGTGAGCATAATGGTGCCGGGCGCCGCATAATGATCAAATTCATCCATGCTGCCAGAGAACACCACGCGTCCTTCCGCCAGCATGAGTATGTAGCTGCAGGCTGCCTGTACTTCCGAAAGCATGTGGGTACTGAGGATGACCGTTCTTTGCCGGGCGATCTCTTTGATAAGGTTACGGATCTCCAGGATCTGGTTTGGGTCGAGCCCATTGGTTGGTTCATCCAATACCACCAGTTCAGGGTTATGAATGATCGCCTGTGCAATGCCTACCCGTTGCTGGTAGCCGCCCGATAAATTTCGTATCAGCCGTTTTCTGAAATGCGCAATACCACAGAGGTCAAGCACCTTCTTCACTGCCTGCGCCTGTTCTTTGCGCGGTATCAATCGCAGGCCGGCACAATGTGTCAGGTATTCTTCAATATTGAGATCTATATGCAGCGGCGGCCGCTGCGGAAGAAATCCTATCAAACTTTTGGCGGCAATAGGTTCCTTGCGAATATCGATACCATTAATAAACACTTCGCCTTTGGAAGGCTTCAATACACCACATATAATATTCATCATGGTCGACTTGCCCGAACCGTTGGACCCTAACAAGCCATAGATCCCTTTAACGGGTATTTCAAAATCGATATCGCGGATAGCCCATTGTGCAGTATACCGATGCGACAGCTGAACCGCTTTTATTATTGGATGATTCATACGTTGTTTACATTTGATAATAGCCAAATCCTGTTTTGTACATACCGCTCACCGGCAGGCCCTGGTTCAGCACGATTTTCTTTATAAGGCGTTTTGAGGGATCGGCCAGCTGATCTGATAAAATGCCAAGAATATAAACATCACCGTTCTCCAACGCTACCATTAGCTGGTCATGCGTATTTATGCCCATGATATTGTTTTGTGCTGCAGTTATGATCTTAATGGGTGAATCAAAGGTGAAATATTCCGAGCTCATGCCTGGACCCTGCTCGTGCAGGTAAAGCGTTTTATTGCCGCTGCCGCCGGAATAGAACATATAATTTTCGATACGCGGCAACTGACAAAATACACTTTGCGCATTGGCGGTACCTGCACCCAGGGGAGTCTCCCCCATAAACAAAGCGCTCACTGTAAAGCGCTGGTCCATGATCATGACCTTTTGCTGATAATACTTCGTTCCATCGAAAAATACCAGGTAGTAAGAAGAGGTGAACCGGCCCTGCTGCAACCTGCCCACATACACCAGTTCTTTATCCATGGCATTGATCAGTGTTGTGCCGGGTGGTACCGGCGGTCCGGGCATATAGTTCACCGGCAGTACCGCGCCCCCATTGTCGGAAGCAAGGAAAAGCTTACCCTGTGTTTTATCGTAGAGCAGGGTTTGACCGCTCAGGAAAGTGCCATCCCAGCCTTTATCGAATTGCACACCGCCCCCAATGAACATGGGTTTATTGGGATATACACCGGATTGAGTAAGGCTGTTGTCCACGTGCTTGCGCATATAAATATTGCCGTTATCATCCAGCATTAGGGTGTAGTCCCACATATAAAACTCACCGCGCGGACGAAAATCGGGCGGAAGCGTATTTCCCAGAAAAAAGTTATTGCTATTGGAAATGGCATTCAGGGTGATGCCATCCAGCTCTATATTACCGCCGCCATCGTTCCTTACAATCAGGATATTTCCCGGGTTGGTGATCCCGGCGCCTGCCCAGATCTCTTTTAGCTCCATTGCGTTTGGACCAAGCTCTTTTTCAGAGACCGTGGTATAAAAATCGGCATTCACCTCAAAACTTACCGGGTCAATAAAAGAAATGATGCTGCGGTTATCCTTTTTTGTTAGCACCACCCATCCGGTAAGATAGGCAGGTATGGCATCTACGGTAACGCCGTCGAGGAAAGTAGACGCGTCATTTTTATTCACCACTTTGAGCTTCAGGTAAGGTCTTGCCCCGGTGAGCTTGCGCACGGGGTAGTCCAGGACCGGCGAACTGCTTATCTGCTCGTCGTTGCAATACCAGGTGAATGCAAAGGTTTCGGTAAGTGTGCTGGCGCGCAGCGTATCGCCCCTGTAAATCAACCGCGGATCGATGTGCAGCGTATCGGCCACCCGGGGCGTGATATAGTTTGCATCCCCATCAATGAGGATTGTTACTTTGTTCAGCGTTGCATAGTCATAATTGCCTTTGTCTTTATAACAGGAAGACAATAAAAGAAGGCCCGATAGGAGACTATAGATGGTTATCTGTTTCATGTGTCAGAGTAAGTTCGGTGATACATTGATCTGGCCATGCTCATCTACATATACTTCGCCATTTTCGCGGCCACGTGCCAGAAAATCGCGAAAAATGATGGCGTAGGCGCGCTTTTCGGTTTCGGTTGCACCAGTGAGGTCGGCAATACCTGTAGCTTCAATGAAGAGCCGGTACTTGGTATCGGAATAGGCATCCAGGAAAAGTCTTTCCATATCCTCGTTCCACCATTTGGGGCGGGCGATCATGTCTGAAAAAGTAATGTCGATGTACCTGTTGCCGGGAGGCCCCAGCCGGAAAAACGTGCTTTCATTAAGAAAGAGCCTGAGTTTGAATTTCCCGGTTTTGAGGCGGTCTGAATTGTGCAACACCAGCGCAATGGTATCGAAAGCGCGCCGTGAACGCAATACGTTAGGACCAGGCAACTCGTAATCGCCGGGCAAAGCGGTCGTATTCGATGCATCTACCGCCAGTTCCACTGGCCTGTCCTCATCACTCAGCCTGCCTATCAGCTTTATCAGCAGGGGTATGGTATCTTTGTTTGCTCCTGGATGGAAGGCAAAAGAATATTCGATGGGCTTTACGCTGCTACTATCACTAAGATTATTGGCGAGGTATACGTAACTCGTTTCGCCGAATGCATCCACCGCATCCTTCTTACAGCTCATCAGCCAGCAGCCTAACAGGGTTATGAGATAAAAATGTTTCATGTCATTTATCTTTCGGTTACGGGCAATACAAATTTGTCGGTCAGTGTCTGGTTGCCATTGGTTTCGTCGAGTATGGTCTTGTTCAATCGCTTGTACATAAAGAACAATTTGCCTTCTCCCATGAACTCCCGGCGGGCATCGTTGATAATGGCATCCACAAAGGCGGCTTTGTTCTGGAATGGCGACAACGGAATAGTGCATCCGCGTTTGGTGCGCAGGGTATTCAGCAGGTCCAGGGCGCCATTGGGATCGGTATCGTACCGGGTTTCGGCGGCAATATGATACAGCTCACTCAACCTTATTACGGGGATCAGCGAAGTGACGTCTTTTTCACGTTTGTCGCCCTGGCCGGTCTTATACTTCAGCAATTGTTTTCCGTCGGCGGTGAGGTAACATTTCTTCCTGTAATCGGAATTCAGGTCTGCACCGAAGATCTGGTTGGTGTTAGGCAATAAAAAGGTTACATTGTTGAAGCCTTCTTCTTCATAATCTATCCGGTATAAGGCAAACAACAGATCGTCTGACAATAGCCGGTTATATTCTCCTACATCGATGTTGGTGCCTGGTGTAAAATTGATGACAGGTTCATTGCCGGGCATTTTATCATTGATCACTTCCATGGCGTTATCGAGCGCCAGCCGGTTATTGCCGGCATACAGGGCAACGCGCGCCAGCAAGGCGGTGGTGGCGTAAAAGCCCATACGAAAACCTCGTTTGCTTGATCCAAAGTATAACTGGCCGGGGCCTTTAAAGGCAAAGCGAAAGTCTTTGTGAAAATAGGTTTTGGCCTCTATGTGGGTATCGAAAGGCTTTTGCAGTTTTTTACTCAGCTCGAGATCGGCGATGATCAATTGCAGTATTTCGCTGGTGAGCCTTTCTGGCATGGGGGTGTTGCTAAGCGTTGTGTAATAGGGAATGGCCGCCACATCTTTTACAATGGGCGCCGGTGCAAACAGGCGAAGCAGGTCAAAATGCAAGAGGGCGCGTATCGATAACAGCTCTCCTTCCAGCCGGGCCCGCTCTTCGGGTTTGAAGAATCCGTCGCCCTTTTTATTCATCTCATCCAGCAATCCGTTGCAATTGGCAATGGTGCTGTAGGCCCGGGCCCAGATGCCGTTGATCTTCCGCTCCATATCAAGGGATACATAATCATAATTCTTCAGGCCATCGTACAGCGTATTCTTTGTTTCGTACACGCGGGCCAATACATCTACCAGGTTAAACGCCAGTTCGCCGCCATACAAAGGGTCGGAAGACAGGTTGGTATAAATGCCGTTGAGCGCTACCGAAAAACCTTCCGGTGTTGACAGCAATACATCTGAAGACACTTCTGATTTGGGCTCCAGCTCAAGCCACTTCTTCACGCAGCCCGTGTTCATGAACAGTATGGCCGCTAAGATCAAAGAGAATACGTTTTTCATTTTAAATGCCGATGTTTAAAGTAAGGTTGAGGGTTCTGGCGTAAGGATAATCGGTTCCTCGTTCGGTGTCAACAGACGAGATACGTCCCAGTTCATTACTGGTTACCTGCACCCTGCAGTTATTTACTTTCCACCTGCTGAGTAAGCGCTGGGGAAGGTCGTAGCCAATGGTAACGGAATTGAAGTCGATGTAATTATTGCGCTGTACAAAGCGGGAGGTCACCTGTGTGGTCTCATTCCATAAACGCACGTCTTTTAAATAGGTAACATCGCCCGCCTTCTGCCAGCGATCTGAAAATACCCTGTTGTCTACATTCCAGTATACGTTTGCATTTTCTACTTTGCTCACAAGCGTGTTGTTGTACATGTCGCCGCCCACTTCATACAGGAATCCGGTAAACACAAAGAAGTTCTTATAACTGAAGTTACATCCGAATGATCCCCGCCAATCGGGCTCGGTATCGCCTACTACCACATGCTGGGTCTGATTCCAGGTGTAAGTAACATCGCCGTTGCGGTTTAGAAAAACTTCCCTGCCATCTGCAGGATTGATGCCCAGCGACTGCATGGCATATATAGCCGTTAGCGATGCGCCTTCGAAATATTTATTCAGCGGTTTATTTACCACATCGTGATCCGCATAATATTTTTCTACGCGCTTATTGTACTCTTTGAGCGCGTCGCCGATCTTAAGAAATTTATTACTGTTGCGCGCGGCAGTAGCATACAGGTTCAGGTTCACCGAGCGGGAACTGAGCACCTGGTACCGCATATTGAACTCATACCCCTTGTTCAGGATCTCCCCCAGGTTACTTTTATACGATTTGAAACCGGTGGAGAAAGGCAAAGTGATATCCCCTATGAGGTCGACTGTATTTTTATTGTAGTAATTGAAGGTAACGCTAAGCCTGTTAAAAACGGTAATGTCGACGCCACAATCGAACATGGTTGTTTTTTCCCACTTCAGGTCCGGATTGGCGAGTGTCACCAGGTTAGCGCCTATACCGAACGCATACCAGTCTTCAAAATTATAACCGTAGGTACTTTTAGATACGCTTTGTGAAAACCCGGCTTTGCCAACCTGTCCGTAGTTGGAACGCAGTTTCAGGTTGTTCAACCAGGGATAGTTTTGTTTTATCCCTGCATAATTATGCACGTTGATCCCGGCGCCCAGCGACCAAAAAGGTGCAAACCGCACATTGGAGCCAAATTGCGAAGCGCCATCGTAACGGCCGGAAACATCCAGCAGGTAAATATTATTATAGCTGTAATTCGCAGACGCCAGGAAGCCGAGCAGCCGCGATCTCTCATTGTCGCCGGTGGGTTTATTCAGGATCTCAGCGGCGAAATTAACATCATCGGTATTACCTGTAAGAAAGCCCTGAACGGAATAGCCGGACCGTATCATTTCTTTCTGGTTGGCATTTGCCCCCAGGGTCATATTGAGAAAGTGCTTTCCATAGCCCCTGCCATACAACAGCAGGGCGTTCAGATCCCAGGTGCGCATCTCATCATCCAGAATACTTTTCGTTCCCCTTTTCGTGAAATCCATATTGTTGAATTGCGAGGAAGCCGGGTCTTTAAAGTTTTGCTGCTGGCTTTTTTGCAGCATTACGGAAAGGCGGGTATCCAGCCGTAAGCCATCTGCGATGGTCCAGCGCAGATTGAAGTTGTTTGAAAAATCGTTGTGCGTCGTACGGTTGTAGCTTTTCAGATGCGCATCGTAGAGCGGATTCCCCTCCCCACCGGGATGTCCCCAGTCGGTCAACAGTTTCTTGTAAGCCCCGTCCTCATCCCATAGATCATCATAGGGGTTCATCATTGCATAGGTAGCAAAGGAACCAAAGGGAGATTCCTGAGATTGAATATTATTCCACTGGATATAATTCCTGAACATCAGGTTATTTTTCCTGTAGGAAATAGAAAAGCCAAGGGAATTATTATTGCGTTCCGAACCTTTCATTACACCCTGCGTGCGCGCAAAATTCAGGTCGGCGCCGAAGATAAATTCTTTGGAACCGCCTTCTACCAGTATATTATGACGTTGATTTAAACCGGTGCGCAGCGGTTGTGACAGCCAGTCTGTTTCCACCCCGCGATTGATCTCTGCCAGCTTACCGTAGTATGTTTGTTCGCGTTGCAATGACTGATCAGGCGGCTCATTGGGGCGGGGTTCAAACACACCCGCGATCCGTTCCAGCTCCAGTTTTTCCCTTGCGTTCAACAAGTGGTAACTCGAAAGGTCAGGTGCTGTAACGCTTCCGTTCAATGAATAGTTTACCCGCAATTTTCCGCTCACCGGTTTTACCGTTTCTACCACAACTACTCCATTAGCAGCGCGCGACCCGTAGATGGCGGTAGAAGCCGCATCCTTGAGAATGGTGATAGACTCCACACGTGTGGGGTCAAGGTCAAAAATCCTTTGTGCCGGCACCTCGTAACCATCTAGGATAAAGGTCGGCAGGTTGGGATCATTGCGAAGCTGTGTCGGGGTCAGGGCCGCTTCATCATCCGGCAGGGTGACATCGCCAATGCCTGAACGGCCGCGAATATAGATGGGGTTAATGTTATTGGGATCGGAACCGAGGCTATTGTTATCGATCACTTTGAAAGAAGGATCGAACAGCTGCAGACTGCGCAGCACATTGGCAGGCGCTACTTTCAACAGCTCGTCGCGTTTGATAGTGAGGGCCGAGCCGGTAAAGTTGCTTTTGTTGATATTGGAATAGCCGTTGACGATCACCTGGTCCATCTGGCTGTTGCTGTTCTCCAACGCGATGTCGATGATGAGCAGTTTGCCCGGCGTGGCTTTTACGTTATCAACCTGGTCTCTTTTAAGAGCAACTGCGGTATAACCTTCCGGTACTTCGTTAATGACCACTTCGATGGTTTCATAACCGATGCTGGAAATTTGCAGGATGGTTTTTGCGGGTATGTTGCGCAGGTTAAAATTACCCTGTGCATCGGTGATCGTACCTGATTGCAGCCCCTTTAACCTGACCGATGCGCCCGGCAGCAATTCGCCCTTGCGCGAACGGATGGTGCCCGTAATGATCGCCAGCGGAAAAGGAGCAGGAGTGCCTGTCACCGATAGTTCAGCTTTGGTTGATGGGTCCTTGCTTCGGGAAAGAAAGACGTTTTTCCCGCGAATGCGATAAGCGATATGCTGGTCCCTGAAGATCAGGTACAGGAACTGATCCAGCGGTACATTGCTGACAGCTACACTTACAGGTTTGGCAGAAGTAAGTATACTCTTATCGCCGGAGATCACATAACCGGTTTGTTGTTCGATCGCTTCGAACACTTTGTTCATGGCTATGTCTTTTCCCGAGATAGTGATGCTTTGGGCTATAGAAGGCCCTTGTGCCAGGAGCAACCCGGCAATCAATAAAACAGTCAATCTCATTGTCAACAGTGTTTTGGTTGGGTCATGGCTTTTGGTAAGCCTATAGTAACTATTATTCGACGCCCGTAATGATCACCTTTCTTCCTTCCATTCTGAAGCGAACGCCCCAGTCTTTCAACCCCTCCATAAAATCAAATAAGGAAAGGTCCCTGTTCACTTTTCCGAAAAACGTTTTCACCGGAATCCCATGCTCGTACACCACTTCTACGTCATACCAGCGTTCCACCTCGCGCATCAATGCTGACAGCGACAGATCGTCCAGGCTGAAAAAGCCATCCTTCCACCCCATTACTTTGCTGATATTGGTATGATGAACCGCGATGCCGGCAGTGTGTGCATTTATTTGCGCCTGTTCTCCGGGTTTCAGGATCACCGGTTTACCGGATTCCTCCTGCATCAGCTGAATGCTCACCCTTCCTTCCAGCAGGGTGGTGCGAAGCGATGTTTCATTGTTATACGCATTCACATTAAAGTGCGTGCCCAGCACGTTGATCATAGCGCGTTGATCGGCTATTACCTCAAAAGGCATCTTTTCCCCCGAGGCAAGCCGTACAGCCGCTACTTCAAAATACACTTCACCGGTTATTTCCACGCTTCGGCGGTTCTCTGTAAATGCTGTAGGAAAGCGTATTGAACTTGCCGCATTCAACCAGACCTTCGAACTATCAGGCAACAACAGTTTATAGATCTTACCCCTGGGCGTAGATAAGGTGTTGTACAAAACTGTATTACCAGTTTTGTTATTGTTGTATGATAACAGGCCTCCCTGTTTCATAACTTCTGCATTCCCCTGTATGGCCACTGCACCATTTTGCACACTGTCAAGGATGATCTCTTTTCCATCAGCCAGCTTCAAGACAGCGCCTTCCGATGCCGGATGCCCGTTATAGGCTGGCTGTACGGTCGCAGCTTCAGTAAGTTGCTTTTCTTTTTTATTTACATTCCACCACACCAGTGCGCCACCAGCTATTATAACGGAAGCCGCTACGGCCGTAAGTTTTCGCGGGTTTAACCACCAGATCATCCGGGCCTTTGACCTTGACTGATCTTCAAAGGTGATCGCTTCTTTTATCTTACTTAAAACGATGCCTTGGCTTGTTTCATACTCTTCCAATGTTGCAGCGAACGCTTCTTCGTCAGTGAACTGCCGGAAAAAATGGCGATGATCTTCGGATTGCTGCACCCATTCATCCAATTCCTGTTTCTCCTGATCATTCAGTTCATCGTTCAGATATTTTGAAATAAGCTGAGCTATCCTGTTTGGCAAGTTGTTCATAACTTTTCCGTTGCACCTTTGATCCTATATAACCCGTGAGCATCCCGCTTTGTCCCGAACATTTAGAAAAAAAATCAGCTGTTGCACCGGTCTTTTTTTTGCGTTGCGCAACCTGACAGTTACCGCATTCTTTTTCAGACTATTAAAACAACGGTCATCGTTATCAGTATATCGTGGTTTACCCCAGCTGTTTACTCGACCAGACGTATTTTACCTTGCCATGTTTTATTTTGGGTAGTATATTCGCCGTTGTACTCAAAACATGCACATGTCGTTCACTACAGATAAACAAAGCCTGGAAGACCTGAACATTTTCGGCAAACAAGGCGGAGATTCCATTTACAACATCTTCAATCGCTGCACAACAAGAGGCGGGGCGGCCATTTTGGAAGAACTGTTCCGGTATCCGCTTGCTGACTATGAAGCTATAAACAAACGCAGCGGCATTATACAATCGTTTGCGTTAGCGGGAACTTCCTTCCCTTTTAAAAGTTCGGACTTCGATGCGGCTGAAGCATATTTAGCCAACACTGATGAGCGCTCGAAACTAACCGTGCAGGAAAATACGGTGACCCGGAAACTGACGAACATGATCGCTATGGACATCGAGACCCAGCAGATCTATAAAGGTGTTGAGTCACTGGTGGAGTTGATGAAGAATGCACAGGAATTGATGCAAGCGCTGAATGGGCATCCCTTCTATAAAGAAGAAAAAGAGGAAATACGCACCATTCTGAATGATCCGGCTTTCGCTGTAATGTATGAGAGTAAGGGAAAGCTTTCGCACGCACAGGTAGCAGCGTTTGATGTGATCCTGCGGTTCCGCCACCGGAACCTGGTTGAAAAGCTGTTGCAACATATTTATTACCTCGACGTTTACCTGGCGATCGCAAAAGTGGCAAACGACAAAAAGTTTGTTTTTCCGAAAGCCCTGCCCGCAGGCCAGTCAAATTTGCTAAAGCTGGAGGGAGTATACCATCCCCAGGTAAAAAACGCTGTACCGAACAATATCCATGTTACCACCGATAACAATGTTATTTTTCTTACCGGCGCCAATATGGCCGGTAAATCAACTTTTATGAAGTCGATTAGCATTGCCATGTTCCTGGCGCATATGGGTTTTCCCGTGGCGGCGCAGCAAATGGAATTCGCCGTGCTCGATGGCGTTTATACCACGATCAACCTTCCCGATAACCTGGGTATGGGCGCCAGTCACTTTTACGCAGAAGTATTGCGTGTAAAGAAAATGGCTGGGGAACTGCAGGCAAAAAAAGATCTCTTTATTGTATTTGATGAACTGTTTCGGGGAACGAATGTGAAAGATGCTTACGAAGCCACGATTGCCATTACCTCGGCCTTCGCAAAGAAAAGAAGGAGCATATTTTTGATCTCCACACATATTATCGAGGCCGGGGATGTGCTGAAAGAAAAATGCAACAATATTAATTTCCTTTACCTGCCTACGCGCATGAGCGGCCATCAACCGGTATATACTTATAAATTAGAACAGGGAATTACCGGCGACCGGCACGGCATGGTGATCATCAACAACGAAAAAATACTGCAGATCCTGCAAAACGGAAAAAAGCAATTACGAAAAACTACTGCATATGGGATTTAAAACGGATAAGCAAACGCTTGACGATCTGAATATAACCGGGAAGTATAAAGCACATTCTTTATTCAGCCTGTTCAATGATACGCATACGGGAGGCGGTGAAAAGCTGCTGGAACTTATGTTTCAACAGCCTTTGTCTGATGCTCTTGCTATAAACCAGCGCAGCGATGTGTTTAAATTTTTTCATAACAAAAAATTGTCGTTCCCTTTCAACCCATCAACCATCCAGGCAGCAGAAACATACCTGGGCGAAGGAACCGCGCATTCGTACGTGGTAGTTGCGGGCGGGCATTTACGAAAGAAGTTCCTGCAAATGGCCATGAAAGACGAACACTATGCCCAGTTGCAGAGCGGGCTGCTGGCAACCATCGATATGTTGAAGGGCTTGCAGCAATTCCTTGCATTATTGGAAGGACATCCTTCCACCGAACTGTTCGAAACCGTTGCCGGCGCTTTTTCAGGCGATACAATGAAATGGCTGAGGGAGCTGCGGATCGATCAACCGCTTAGGCTGTTACAACTGGCGCGATATGATCATCTTATCCGCCATGTACTCCGGGGCGAGATGGAAAACATACTCCGGTTTATTTATCATCTCGACGTCTGTATTGCGGTAAGCAATGTGGCCCGCGACAGGAACTTCTCATATGCACAGGCTCTTCCAAAAGGTGAGCATATATTTAAGACAACTGCATTACACCATCCGGCCCTGAAAAATGGCGTGGCCAACCCGCTTCACCTGCACGAAGAACAGAATGTGCTGTTCCTTACCGGCGCGAATATGGCCGGCAAATCTACATTGATGAAGTCGATCGGTATTGCCGTATATCTGGCTCATATGGGATTTCCTGTTGCAGCTAAGGAGATGGTGTTTTCTGTGAGGGACGGGCTTTATACATCGATCAATGTATCGGATAATCTGAACCTGGGCTACAGCCATTTTTATGCGGAAGTGCTGCGTGTAAAGAAGGTAGCGGAGGAAGTGGCGGAAGGCAGGGACCTGGTGGTCATCTTCGACGAGCTTTTTAAAGGCACCAATGTGAAAGATGCATACGATGCAACGCTGGCTGTTACCAAAGAATTTTCCACCTACCGCAATAGCTTTTTTGTTATTTCCACTCATATCATTGAAGTGGGCGAAGCGCTGAAAACAGCATGTGACAATCTGCAATTTTCTTACCTGCCCACCATTATGGAAGGCAGCGTGCCCAGGTATCCTTATACGCTTCAGGCCGGCATAACCAGCGACCGCCATGGCATGATCATCATTGAAAATGAAAGGATACTTGAAATGATAGATGAGTAAACAGAAAGTTGAGCCTTAATAGAGGTAATATGGGTGACGAAATAATAAATCTAATACCAACGATGGTCTTATGTCGGCTATAGAACTTGACTATGACACGATATTAAAATTCAGAAAAGGGGATGAATCGGCTTTTACCGTCGTTTACAATCATTTCTACAACAGCATATTTTCATTTTGTAAGTATCTGCTACCTGGCATCGAGGATGCGCGGGATATGACGGCGCAACTTTTTATCCTGTTATGGGAAAAAAGAGACCGGTTCGATTCCTACAAAAATCTCCGGGGCTTTCTGTTCTTAAATGCACGGAATAAATGCTTCAATTACCTGCGCAACCAAAAGGCGCGGTCGGCCATCGATAAACAGATCGGCGATTTTACCATTGCAGAAGAAAGGTCTGTTCTCTTTGCCGAGATCGAGTCGGAGCTGATCACCCATATCCGCGAAGAAGTGGAAAAGCTGCCAGATTACTACAGGAATATTTTGAAGCTGGCTTATTTCCAGGGATATGATAACCAGGAGATCGCCGACAAACTTCAGATCAGCGAAAAAACCGTACGCAATGCGAAGTCTATTGCCTTGAAGACAGTCAAAATGGCTTTTCTGAACAGGAACGCAAAAATGAGCTTTTACCTGTATTTGAGTTGCTGTTATTTCAATTAAGCACCTTAGCGTTTTGCGACCGCTGCCCGCCCGCCAACAGGCAAATCCATAACCGTTATAAAATGAGCCCAACTTTCCCTCCTGCTGATGAGATTAAGCATTAGCTTTAAAGTAAACATTCAGCCATTATGAAAAGATCAGCAGTCAGGAAAGCGCGGAACCTCTTAACCGCCGGCGCGCTCTTCTTATTAACCAATCCGCTATTCGCACAACGCACACCGGAGCCATCAGGCGCGGCGCCAACCGAAATCTGGCAATTTCGCGACTACAGCTCACAACGCATCTCCAGTTACGACACCAGCGGTGCCAACGATGACGGCAACTGGAAGAACAAGATCAAACCGGGGGAAACACGCACCATTGGGAATGTAACAGGCCCGGGCATTATCAAACACATGTGGTTTACGATCGCCAGCAACGAAACAAATCACCTGAAAAAGATCGTCCTCAGAATCTATTGGGAAGGAAACAGCACACCAAGCGTCGAAGCGCCTATTGGAGATTTCTTCGGGCTCGGGCTCGCCAAATATTTTCTCTACGAATCGAAATACCTCTCCGTGGGATCGCAGCGTGCGCTGAACTGTTATTTCCCGATGCCATTCCGTAGATCGGCAAAGATCACGATCACCAATGAGGGCGAACATGCAATCGACGCATTTTACTATAATATCGACTGGGAAAAACATGCATCGCTGCCTCAGAACATGACCTACTTCCACGCACAATACCGCCAGGCAATACCAACGGATGGCTGGTCGGCAGATTGGAAACAGAACGGCGATGAAAAGATCAACAACAAACAAAACAAGAACGGAGAAGGAAATTATGTGATCCTTGAAGCCCGGGGCAAAGGTTTTTTTCTCGGCGTTACCCATAGCATTGTGCAAAACCAGGGCGACTGGTGGGGCGAAGGAGATGAAATGATCTTTATCGATGGCGACAAAAATCCGGCTATTCATGGAACAGGAGCAGAAGACTATTACCTCGGCGCATGGTGCTATGGAGGTTGTGGGATCAATCCGTTTGGAAATAATCAACCGACATTCAGCTACTCCGGTTATGGCAATCCCAGAAATGGCGGAGATAATCGCGGCGCCGAATGGACAGTATACCGCTTTCACAGCGAGTCGCCGATTGTGTTTAACAAGTCAATCAAAATGACCATTGAACACGGTCATGCCAATCACCGATCTGATAATTATTATACAGTTGCCTATTGGTATCAGACAGAACCGCATGGCCCCTTCCCTGCTCTACCGGCGGTTAAAGATCGCATTCCGCGCATGGTGAACACGGAAGGACCAACGAATGGTAAATGATTGCAGCGGATCGCACCGAATATAGAACCATCATAAAAACAAAAAAGGACCGCCTTAAGCGATCCTTTTTTTCGAGGTTCCGAGCAGATTCGAACTGCTGTAAAAGGTTTTGCAGACCTCTGCCTATCCGCCAGCTGGCGGACACGGAACCATGTTTTATTTTCCGCTGCAAAGGTTTTTCGACCTCTGCCGCTTTAGTGAACACAAAACCATCATAAAAACAAAAAAAGGACCGCGATTAAGCGATCCTTTTTTTTCGGAGGTTCCGAGCAGATTCGAACTGCTGTAAAAGGTTTTGCAGACCTCTGCCTAGCCACTCGGCCACGGAACCATATTTCACTCGTTTAGAACGAGGTGTGCAAAAGTAGGATATTTGTCGGATATTTGAAACAACCTTTTTAATCCTTTTTTATGCAACGTATCCAGGAATCGGAACTTATTATCAATAAACGGGGGGCTGTATACCACCTCGACCTGCGGCCCGAAGAAATTGCACCTACTATTATTACGGTTGGCGACCCCGAACGGGTGACGGCCGTCAGTAAATACTTCGACCGTATTGAACATAAACGCAACCAGCGCGAGTTCATCTCCCATACCGGCTTCCTGGGCAAAACAAGGCTGACCGTCATTTCTACCGGCATCGGTCCGGATAATATTGATATTGTACTAAACGAGCTCGACGCCCTGGTGAATATCGACCTCGAGAACCGTACCATCAGGCCCCAGCTCAGTCCCCTCAACATCATCCGGGTGGGTACCGCCGGCGCCCTCCAGGCCGATATCCCTACCGACAGTTTCGTGGTTTCCACCCATGGCCTGGGCATCGATAACCTGTTGAACTTCTACCGGTACGACGAAAATGAGGAAGAAAAGGCCTTATTGCAATCCTTCATTACCCAAACCCAGCTCAACCACCGCATTTCCCAACCCTATATCTGCGGCAGCAGCGCCCATCTTATTAAACATTTCGTCAATAACTTCCACCACGGCATTACGGTCACCTGTCCGGGCTTTTATGGCCCCCAGGGCCGCATTTTACGGCTCGGGCTGAGCCATCCCCAGCTCATTGACCGCCTTACCCAGTTCAGTTTCGGTCCACATCGTATAACCAACTTCGAAATGGAGACCTCCGCTATTTACGGCCTGGGCAAACTGCTGGGGCATCATTGCCTTTCCATCAGCGCGATTGTGGCCAACCGTGTTACCAAACAATTCTCGAAAGACAGCCAGGCAACCATTGAAAAACTGATCAAAAGAACGCTGGATGTCATAAGTGCATGGTAATTGAAACAAAGTAAATAACAATCTGTTATAATAGGACAGGCCATTATGGTTCTAAACCAGTTTGTAGTAATATTGCAAGAGGAACAATCAATTATGGAATTAGTATTTCACAAATACCAGGGAACAGGAAACGACTTTGTTATTCTGGACAACCGCGATGAACGTTACAATGGATTAACTGTAGAACAGGTGCGCTTTATGTGCAACCGCCGTTTCGGGATCGGCGCCGATGGACTCATGTTACTGAACAATGCCAACGGATACGATTTCGAAATGAAATATTATAATGCCGATGGCCGGGAAAGCACTATGTGCGGCAATGGCGGCCGCTGCCTGGTGAAATTTGCCTATAATATCGGCATCCGTAAGGATAAATATAATTTCATAGCCGTAGATGGCCCCCATGAAGCCGAGATCGACGATGACGGCACGGTGAGCCTTAAAATGAAAGATGTGAAAGGCGTGAAAGACTATCACAGCGATTTTATTGTGGATACCGGTTCGCCCCACTATATCAAACTCACGCCCAATGTATGGGATTATGATGTTTACAAAAAAGGAAAAGATATCCGCTACAGCAATGCCTTCGCCAAAGAAGGCATCAATGTGAACTTCGTAGAACAGAAAAATAACGATGAAATAATAGTGCGCACCTACGAACGCGGTGTGGAAGATGAGACCCTCTCCTGCGGTACCGGCGTTACCGCCAGCGCCCTGGTATGTTATCATAACGAACGGGGTTTCAACGATGTAACCGTTCAAACCCGCGGTGGTAAACTAACCGTTGAGTTTGACCGGATCGACGACGATACCTACGAGAACATCTGGTTATGCGGCCCCGCTGAAAAAGTATTTGAAGGCGCTGTAACACTGGGCAATAAGCAATAGACAAGAGGCAAAAGGCAATAGACAACCGGCAATAAGCAACAGACAAGAGGCAACAGGCAATAGACAACCGGCAATAAGCAACAGACAAGAGGCAAAAGGCAATAGACAACCGGCAATAAGCAACAGGCAAAAGGGAGATCCGCGATTGATAAGGAAGCCTGAATATCCGGCAATCCTTGCCAATTGCCGATTGCCAATGGCAAAATTGGTTTCCCTTGCCAATTGGCATTTGTCTATTACCTTTGCGCCGCCTATGATCCAGTACTTCAAAAATATCAATAAACAAACCATAGCGATCGATAAGCCCGATAACGGGGCCTGGGTGAACATTCTTCCGCCGCTGAAACAGGAGGAGTTCTCGGAATTGGCCAATAGCCTGGATATTCCGCTCGACTTCCTCACCGACTCGCTGGATATTGATGAAAGAACCCGTTTTGAAGAGGCTGACAATGTAAAACTGGTGGTCATAAAGACCCCTACCGAAAACAACTCATTTAACGAAAGCGACGCCTACTATATCACCATTCCCATCTGTATCATCATTACCCACAACCAGATCGTAACGGTGAACTCCTTCGAGAATGGCGCTATCAAAAAATTCCTGAACACCTTTCAGAACCGGCATCCCGATAACCGCAAAATGATGGTGCTGAAGATCATTGAAAAGATCATTCAGACCTATCTCGAATTCCTGAAAGAGATCAATCAACGCCGGAATATATTGGAGCAGAAACTGTATGCCGCCAGCCGTAATGAACAACTCCTGCAGCTGATGCGCATCCAGAAAAGCCTGGTGTATTTCGTAACGGCGCTTCGCTCGAACGAAATGCTGCTGATGAAAATCGAACGCACCAATTTCCTTGGACTGAACGAAGATGAGAAAGAGTTCCTGAATGACCTTATTGTAGATAATGCCCAGGCGCTGGAAATGTCGAACATCTATACCAATATCCTCAGCAGTACCCTCGATGCTTTTGCAAGTATCATTGCCAATAACCAGAACGAAGTATTGAAACGGTTATCGGTAATAACCATCGTATTGACCCTGCCCGTACTGGTGGCCAGTATATATGGAATGAATGTGCCCATCCCCTACGCACATTCCCCTTTTGCCTTTTACATACCTGTATTTTTATCACTGGTGATATCGCTGGTGATCGGCTGGTTCTTTTTGAAAAAGAAGATCTTTTAGCAAAACGCTTTACGCTTATTGCGTAACGAGCATAAACAAAAACCGATAACCAATTCCTTATGTTCAGTATCAGAGTATATGGCATCCTGATCGGCGAAAACAAACAGGTGCTCGTTAGTGATGAATTGATCCGCGGTGGTAAATACACCAAATTCCCCGGTGGCGGACTGGAATTCGGTGAGGGCACCCGCGATTGTTTGAAAAGAGAGTTCAAAGAAGAAATGGATCTCGACATCCGGGTGGGCGATCATATTTACACCACCGATTATTTCCAGATCAGCGCATTCAACCCCAGCCACCAGATCATCTCTATCTACTATTACGCACATCCGCTGGAACCTATAAAAGCCCCCCTTCGTCAGAAACCATTTGATTTTGACGAACAGCAAATGGCAGTATATAAAGAAAAAGGAGAAACAGAAACATTCCGCTTCATCGACTGGGACGATTTCTCAGAAGCCTCTGTTTCCCTGCCGATCGACAAGATCGTTGCCAAAATGCTGAAATCCCTGTAATGCCTGGTTGGGTCACCTGGTGGGTTGGGTCACTTCCTGTTTAAATCAACTGCAAGCGCTCAGGCAGGAAAAATGCCTGCGAAATAAGTTGCCGTCTTCTTTAGCTTACCTGGTTGTGAAGAGTGCATTTTCTTCACAAATCGAATTGGTAAAGTTGCCAGCACCCCTTTTTTATCATAGATATAAATAAAGCCCCCGTTCTTTATCCCAAATACATAACCGGTTCCCTCACCGACCGCTTCCTGGTCCTGCCGCGAAGGGCCCTGCACATAATTGATCAACCGGCGGGAACTGGTTTGTGCAAATTGCACGCGGTTATGCTGATGTGCACTGTTGCGGTCACTGTGTAATGCTTCTTCTACATATCCTTCCGGATGACTATGATAATATACCAGGGCTTTTTCTTTGATCGTCAATGTGGCGCCCTGCAACCACCGGGGATCTGACAATTCCCCGCTGATACAGGTGACGGTGCCATCGGGAAATACCACTCCGCCATGTTCTTTTTGCTGCGCACCGGGGCCCGAACAACGCACCACAATGTTTTCATACATCCGGCGCATAATTCGTTTGTCCAATACAGGTATAATATTTTCCAATACAAGCGGATCATTGATCCTGCCCTGTTTTATCAATTTTGCTACTTTTCTCGCCAGTGGTCTTGTAATATTGGCCACAGCCGCAGTATTATACCCGGCGCTCAGCTGTTTGGTTGAATCGTCTTTTGGTATCTCGTCAAATATTTCGTCATAGCTCTTTTTGGTTCTGATAATATAGTTGCCTGCTTTTTCTGCATGCACATCCTGCCACAGCAATTTGCCGCGTTCATTATAATAATAAGCTGTGTCAGTTAAACCGACGGTTGCGAGAACGAGATCGGGGTGCAGGATTGAAAAGAATACGAGAATATAAAAGATGGGCTTGACGGAGATACATGAAAAAAGATACTTTTTCATATAGATAAGGTTTACAATGAAAAATAAGATACAATTACCAATCCGGGAATAAGTGACTTCAACAAAGGGCTGGATAGAAATAAAATAAATCCTGGTAGTGCGGCAAATCCTGGCTAAGCAATCAAACAGTGCAGTATAACAACAAACGGGCTGCAATAATAAGCTGTATAAATTGTTCAACCAAATTTACAGGTTGGAGAAAACACTTATGTGACTTAATCTTTTCTTAAACTTTATATAAGGAACTGATAACTATTTATTAATTGAACAAGATAGAAAGAGCAGCAGGGTCTTCCAGCAACCGCTGCGCGCATTTTTGCGTAGAAGTTATAACAGCAAAACAGTTTCACCTTTTAAAACATGATGCAGATCAGTGATAGCTATCCTTACTAAAACGCTGAACATTTTAACCGCTCACGAAAAAAAACAGTGGGGCTGGTTAACCGGCCTTTCGCTGGTGATCAGCCTCGCCGATATCGCATCCCTTGCCCTCTTATTATACATCATTCATTTTTATACACAACCGGTAGATGCCGTTAGCACCTTCGCTCCACTTGTAGGCGAACCGCTCGCCAAAAGCCTCTTCACCCATTCATCATTACTGCTGATCATAGTATTCTTTCTTTTGTTCAGCATGAAGAACCTGGCGGCCTATCTTATCAATAGCTGGCAAAGCCGGTTCGTGCACCAGGTGGCATCCCGCATTTCACGTAATAATATGCGGCAATATCTGGAAGGCCATTACATGGATTATATTCATACCGACTCCGCGCAATTCACCCGCACCATCAGCCTGCAACCACTGGAATTCAGTCAGCATGTGCTGGCGCCTCTGCAACAGTTATTTACAGAATTGATGTTGATCCTGTTATCCATCACGGCCATCCTGCTTTTCAATGCCAAACTGTTCCTGTTATTGTTGATCATCCTGCTGCCGCCGGTGATCCTTGCCAGCTCGTTCACTAAAAGAAAACTGCATACTGCCCGCAATTATATTAAAAGCAGCCGCACGGGCATGTGGCAACGCCTGCATGAATCCATCACCGGCTATGTAGAAAGTAATATTTATAAGCGGAATGCATTTTTTACCGAACGGTATGCTGCCGCCCAGGAAACACTTAACCACCATCAATCTACCCTGGTATCGTTACAGGCTTTGCCTGCCCGGCTGGCAGAAGTATTTGCGGTATTTGGCCTGCTGGTATTAATTGTGATCAGTAGCCTGGCGGGTGACGCAAACAATGCTACCCAGCTCGTAACCCTGGGTGCTTTCATGGCTGCTGCCTATAAGATCATTCCGGGTATTGCACGCATGTTGAATGCGACCGGACAGATCCGCACCTATGCCTTTACTATCAATGACCTGGTACAAGAAAATAAAACGACAAAAGTGCCAGGCAGTCAAACACCGCCGCCCATACATACAATAACACTCGAGCAGCTGAATTTTACCTATGGGCAGCAGGCCATTCTTACTGATCTTTCCTGCCAGCTGCAGCAAGGTGAACTGGTTGGCATCGATGGCGCTTCCGGGAAAGGAAAGACCACCCTGTTGAATATTCTATTGGGATTTATTACGCCCGAAAGCGGACGGTTATACATTAATCAACAGCCAGTGAGCCATGAACAATGTAAAGCATACTGGCCGCAGATCGCCTATGTTAAACAGCAGCCGTTTTTTATGTACGATACCTTGCTGGCCAATATTACCCTGAACGGCGGGCAGTATCATCATCAAAGGCTGCATCAGGCGCTTGAGATGGCCGGCCTTTCGGAATGGCTGCCGTTTTTACCAGCCGGCCTTCATACCCAGCTTACAGAGAATGCAAAGAATATCAGCGGCGGACAGCGCCAACGCATTGCCCTGGCCCGCGCATTGTATAAAGAAGCAAGTGTGCTCATCCTGGATGAACCTTTTAGTGAACTGGATGAAAAAGCAGAAGAGAAGCTTTTACACCATCTGCATCAATTAGCCGCCGCAGGTAAGATCATTATCCTGATCACCCATAACAAAAAAAGCCTGCAGGCCTGTAATAAGATCATAAAGCTCTGAGCGGCTGGTGGCCCCCCCACTGGCAACCCACCCTCTGTTTCCAGCGTATTATTCTTCACAAATATTTCCTGCCAGTGCAATTACCAGCCAACCGAAAACTAGATAAATACCTTGGTTACTGCCTGATCGCTTTTTTGCTTCCGCTAACCCGGTTGCTGGGAATTCTCATGCGCAGGGATCACCATCTGCAGGAACCGCCCCGGTACCTGCTCTTTGTAAAATTGCTGGGCCTGGGCAGCCTGGTCATAGCCACAGGATCCATTCAGGCACTGCGCCAAAAAATGCCCAACACCCGTTTTATTTTGCTCACCGATGCCAATATCGCTGCCGGCATTGAACCATTCGGGGTATTCGATGAGATCTGGCCGGTTCATACCAGCAGCCTCTTTATCACGATCACCAATTCAATAAGATATATCATACGGTCCTGGCGGCTTAAAAAATTATGGGTGGCGGACCTGGAAGTCTATTCAAAACTAACCACCGTATACGCTTTACTCACCATGGCCAGGAACCGGTTTGGATTTCATTTACCGCCCGTATTCTTCCGGAAATTTCTCAACACCCATAATATTCCCTTCGAACAGGGCACCTGCCTGGAAGATAATTATCTACATATGGCACAGGTGATCGCCAACACGAATCTGCTTCCACGATTGGAACAAAACAGGTTTCGGTCAAATGAATGGGAAAAGCCTTATATCCTGGTGAACAATACCTGCAGTAAACTGGCGCTTGTGCGCAAGCTGCCCGATGAAACCGTTGCAGCCATTTGCCACTGGATCCTGAACCATACCCTTTATCGCATTGCTTTCCTCGGTGCCGCTAATGATAGAAACGATATTAACCGGTTCATAGATCAATACCTGCCAGCTTATACACAGCATGGACTAGTAACCAATATGGCTGGTGTCCTTGATTTCAAGGCCTATTACCGGTTTATAAGCGAAAAAGCCGCCTGCATCGTGACCATAGATAGCGGCCCTTTACATCTTGCCCGCAAACTGGGTTTGCCTACGATCTCTGTCTGGGGGCCCACCAACCCCGCGCATTATTTAAAAATGCAAGCCGGTGAAGAAAACCGTCATTTGTATTGCTATAATAAAACAGCCTGTTCTCCCTGCGTGCATCGTTTTGAACAGTTGCCCTGCAAGGGCAATAATGTTTGTATGAAAGAAATACCTGCTGAACGGATCATTGAAAGGATCAGCCGCTTATTGGAGTATCATTCTGCAACTTTCAGTCTGCGCAATGTGTAAAAACCAAAGCCCCGGTTCTTATCGGAGAGATAAATAATTTCTTTTCCATTCACCAGCATGGCCTGGCGTTTACGGTCCGGGCTGTCAGTAAGCTGTTTATCCTTAAAATACAGCTGGTTGTTTTCGATCTGCACCTCCCGGGTGGTAAAACTGTTTACAGCATAACCGGTGACGCTTTCATGGTCGCCCTTTTCATCCCAGTAATAATACACCAGTTTATTATTTTTAATGGTATAGTCATATACCAGCGGCAGGTCTGCCGGCAGTAAATAATTGCTGTTATCGGATCGGTCTTTGAATTTACCGGCGTCTGCCACGAACAACAATATAGCTATTGCAATAAATGGCTTGGCCGCCACCTGTATCCTCGCTTCCCAGATCAATATGCCGAACAGGAACAACAAGAGGTATAAACGTGGGTATTGTAACAACAATGGCCAGCCGCCCAATGCCTGTACCGGGATAAGACCCATTAAAAACACCAGCACCATAGCTGTATACAGGTAAACCGCTTTGTTATAGGTCAGTGCCAGCAAGGGTATCAGCAGCAGGACCAAAGAATAGGTGCTGCCATTGGGCGACAATAAAAGGCTTGCGGTTATCCAGGCCGCAAAAGCGGTAAAACCCGAAACTTTCTTTTGTAATGTAATACCAATACAGCCGGCGAGTACCAGGGCTTTGAAGAATACCATGCAACTAATGAACAAGGGAGTACTGTTAATTATTACCTGCGGGTTCTGCACAGCATCATAGACAAACCCGTTTTTCAGCAACATATATGCGGACTGGAACATCCAGGTATAACTATCATTGAGTTCACCACTGTTGGCGCGGGGAAAAATGGTGAACACATAATAACGCCAGGGCGCCCAACCGTTTACGATCAGCGAAAGCGATCCAAACAATAAACACGCGGCTGTACAATACAGGAGCTGTTCGTATTGTTTCTTTATCAATAGAAAGAAAAGGATCAGCAAGGGGAATAACTTAAAACAGATAGCTGCCGCCCATAACAAGGCAGCTCCTACCGTTCTTCCTTTTTTGTAGGCCAGGTAGCCTTCCAGCAGTAAGGCCGTCAATAACAGGTATGCCTGTCCAAAATAGATATTGTTGCGTAAGGGAATAAAGAATAGCAGGGGTAAAAGCCAGCTTACCCATGGAGGAACAGCCAGGTATTTAATGGCCCGCGCCACTGCGATCACAAATAAGGCGGCCGACAGGATATTAAACACCACTTTGGCCCATGCCACCGGCAGGAGCAGGAAAGGCGCCAGCACAATAGAACTAAATGGCGGAAACGGCGTATAGGATACAAAAACGCCGCTATAGCCTTCCCGGGCGATCAGTTCGTTCAGCGACCAGGTATCATATACGGTCTGATAATTCCTCTGTAACAATTCCCTGCTTCCGAAATAATAACCTGCAAAATCAGAGAAAGGTGCAGCAGCGGCTTTAAAAATAAAATAGCCCAGCAAGGCCGTAAGGAAGAAGATGGGGTAATATGAATTATTCAGTTTAATGTTAATCAATACGGCGAAGGTATCTGGAAGGTTGTTTAGGGGATTAAGAAATGGTTGCAGGTTACAGGAAATACTGTTACCGGTTACCAGTTACCGGTTGCCGGGCAAAAGGCAGGACAGCATGAAATTCAGGGCCTGGAAACCGGTGACCTGAAACCGGTAACCTGCAACACATACCTAGTAACTGGTATCATTCACCATACAGAAAAGCAACGATACGCCAACATTACTCGTATTTACTCGCATGGTAAGCGTCATTCTCACTACATATAACCGGGCGCATTTGGTTATAGAAAGCATCTACAGCGTACTGAATCAAACCTTTACCGACCTGGAACTCATCATTGCCGATGATGGGTCTAATGACAATACCGAAGAGCAGGTAAGGGCCATTCCGGATCCCCGTATCCGCTATTATAAATTAACCCACACCGGCCGCACCGCCATCCTGAAAAATTTTGCCATCCGCCAGGCAAACGGATCGCTCATCGCCTTTAATGATTCGGATGATAGCTGGACGGAAAGCAAACTGGAAAAACAGGTGGCCTTATTAACTGAACAGCCTGAACTAGGCTTTTCCATTACCGATGCCATCACTTATAAAGCCGGCGAGGTGCTGACGCCGCGCACCTATACCAGGCGCCGTGGCATAGAATGCACGAATATTTTTGACCGCCTGAAAGAAAACCGCTTTGTGGTGTATAACCCAACCCTGGTGCTGCATCGCTCCTGTTTTGAGAAAACAGGTTGGTTCAATGAAGATATGCCTTTCGGCTCCGATTATCATTTCAATATGCGCCTGGCCTGGCATTATGATGCAGGTATTATTTATGAACCGCTGTTATGGCGCCTTCTGCATGAAAGCAATGAAAGCAGCCAGATCCCCGTTGAAAATTATAACGGGTTTCTTGAGACCTTTGAATACCTGTACCGCCACAAGATGGTTTCCAGGAAACACCTGCACAAAGCGAAAAGCCATGCCTATTTACATATCGGCCATGTGTTTAAGCAACAACGGAACCTGCCCGCCGCCCGGTTTCATTACCGCTTGTCTTTGAAATACAATTTATTGCAACCACAATGCTACTGGCAGTTATTGAAAACCCTGGGAGCCTAAGATGCGTTTGATCAGCTTATCACTGCGATTTTTTGCATGAACGTATTAGTTTCTGCGAGATATGGTCAACTTTTATGGATCGTTGCCAAAACTTGTTGCTCGTTATTGCTTTATACAGCATATTATTAAGCTTTACGCATCCTTGCCAAATTTTGGGAAGTTTTACAAGATTTTAGTCTTTCATATCAAATTCAATAAAATTTTACCAGCATAACAAAAATGTTGTCAAGTTTTATTGATTGTTGCCAAAAGTCATAAAATGTTGTCAGTAGTTGGAGAACATTGTCAACTTCCAGGAATTTTCGTCAAACTGCATTGAATTTTATCAGTCTTTGCAAGATGTTGTCAAATTTTATCAGATCTTGTCAAATGCTTCAGCGTATTATCAGATTTTAAGAATTGTTGTCAACTTTATCAATTCTTATCAACTTCTTCAGGATATTAATAACTCTTAAAGAGCTATTCAGCCTTTTCGCTTTCCGCAGTCAGCACTATATTCCCCGCGAGGCAACTCCACCACTCAATTATTCGTATGATCCTCAATGACCTGACGGCCTGAACCAGAAGCCGCCCGGTTTAACCGGTTTTACATGAATAAAGTATTATTGTTCAACCCGCGCAGCGCCAGAACCAAACCCAGGATCCCCAATTCTATTCTTTCCATAGCAGCCGCTTTGGAAGGAATCTATGGTTATGCGATCATTGATGGAAATCTGGAAACAGATCCCTGGCAAAAGATAAATAGCTACCTCGCCAGCGGAGAATTCGCCTATTTCGGCTGTACATGTATGCCCGGACCGCAACTACGGCAAGCCATTCCTTTCTCAAAACAGATCCGTGAACTATATCCGGATGTCAGGATCATTTGGGGCGGTTATTTTCCATCCAATCAGCCGAAAGTGGTGCTGTATTCCGGCTTTGTAGATTTTATAGTGAACGGCCCCGGCGAAAAATGTTTCCCGGCTTTATTACAGGCCCTCGACAAAGGCCAATCATATACCAGCATTCCCAACCTTATCTATCGCGGGGCGCAGGGAATTATAAAAACCGGGAAAGACGAATTGTACGACCAGGATGCCCTGCCGCGCCTGCCTTACGAAACACTCAACCAGTTTTACCCGCTGCGGCGCTACCTGGGAAAGACCTACCTCGGCACGCGTACCATCGCTTATCACAGCAGTGTGGGTTGTCCGTTCAAGTGTTCCTTTTGTGCAGTCGTGCCCATTTACAATGCCCGCTGGCGCGGAAAAAGTGCAGCAGGCATTTACCAGGACATTAAATTCCTGAAGGATAATTACGGCGGCAATGCCATTGAATTCCACGACAATAATTTTTTTGTTTCTGAAAAAAGAACCGTTGCCTTTTCCAAACTCATAAAGGATGAGAACATGGTATGGTGGGGCGAAGGCAGGATCGATACGATCGATAAATACAGCGATGAGTCATTGGAACTGATGCGTGCTTCCGGTTGCAAAATGATCTTCTTTGGCGCCGAAACGGGAAACGATGAGATCTTGCAACGTATGGATAAAGGCGGCACACAAAGCAGTGCACAGATCAGGGCTTTCGCCGCCCGCATGGCCAAATTCGATATCATACCGGAATATTCATTTGTCCTGGGCACACCTGCCGATACGCCCGAACAGGTGATGAAACAGATTGACCAGGACATCGCCTTCATTAAAGAGATCAAAAGCATTAATCCCAAAACGGAGATCATCATCTATTTATACAGCCCGGTACCTACTGAAGGTTCTGAACTCTATAAAAAAGTGCTGGCAAGCGGATTTCATTTCCCCGAGCAACTGGAAGACTGGATCAGTCCGCACTGGGAAAATTTCGATCTGCGCAAGAACCCTTTGACGCCCTGGTTAACACCCGAAATGGTTGACAAAATAAAGGATTTTGAAACGGTGCTGAATGGTTATTATCCTACGGTATCGGACATCCGGTTAAGCGCTTTTAAACGGGGCGTCATGCGGACTGTCTCGGCTATTCGCTATAAAACCGGCGTATACTGGAAGCCTTATGAATTAAAGCTGTTACAGCTCTTGTGGAAATACCGGCAACCTGAAATTGAAGGATTTTAAGGAAAACACATTGAAACAAACCATCAAAAAAATAACGACCCGCTTATACAAACCGCTGCTGGTAAAATACCTGTCGGCCACCCGCACTTATTCGTACAAAGGGATAAAGCTGGTAATACCCCCGGCTGTTTTTCATCCGGGCTTTTTCTTCAGCACCCGTTTACTATTGCGATACATTGCATCACTGCCTTTAAAAAATAAATTGTTCCTGGAACTCGGCGCAGGCAGCGGACTCATCGCCATGTATGCAGCGCGGCAGGGCGCAACAGCTACCGCAACCGATATCAATCCGGTAGCTGTACATGCCCTGGAAATGAACCGGCGAAGCAATCGTACTCCCCTGACCGTTATCCAGTCGGACCTGTTCAGAAATATTCCCCAACAGGCATTCGACATTATTGCAATTAATCCACCTTATTATAAAAAGCAACCCCAGACCCCGGCGGAGTATGCCTGGTATTGCGGCGAAGCGGGTGAGTATTTCCAGCAATTGTTCTGCGGATTACAAAACTATATGCATGCACAGTCCATGGTGCTGATGATCCTGTGCGATGGCTGTGATATACCCATGATCAAAGAAATGGCCCGGGCGAATGGGTTTAGATTGTATTGCGTGTTTGAGAAGAAGAATTGGATTGAAACTAATTTCATTTTTATGATTGAGAAGTTGACTGGTTGACGAGTTGACGAGTTGAAAAGTTGACAAGGTTGACAAGTTGATAAAGGATAAAGAAGGTGATGAAGTAATAAGTAGTATGAGATCAGAAAAAATGTAGTGAGGCTTGAAATTTGGGCCATTGACCATTCACCATTGACCATTCACCATTGACCATTCACCAATGACCATTCACCAATGAAACTAACCGAACTATATCACACCTACCAGCGTTACCGGACGCTACAGACCGATGTCATCAGCGCATTGCCGGTGGTGATCCTGATGCCGCACAGCGCCTGTAACTGCCGCTGTGTAATGTGTGATATCTGGAAGGGCAACAATCACCTGAAGCAATTGACCGAGGCAGATATTAGCAGCTTGCTGGGCGCTTTCCGAAAATTTGGTACAAAGGTAGTCGTGATGTCGGGCGGTGAAGCATTGCTGAATCCCCATTTCTTCCGGTTCTGTGAGATGCTGAAACAGGAAGGCATTGCAGTTACCTTATTATCGACCGGTATTGCCATGGATAAAAAAGTTGACCAGTTATTGGAATGGGTGAACGACATTATCGTGTCACTCGATGGCGATGAAGCCCTGCACGATCAGATCAGGCAGCTACCCGGCGCCTTTCAGAAAATGCAAAAAAGCGTGCAATTGATCAAAGCCATTGACCCGAAGTACCGGATCACCGCGCGCACGGTGATCCACCGGTTGAATTTTCGGCACTGGATCCAGATCGTACACAGCGCTATGGAGATGGGGCTCGATCAGATCAGCTTTTTACCGGCGGATGTCAGCAGTCATGCATTTAACCGTTCCACTTTGTGGGATGCTGACCGGCAACAGGAAGTACTGGTGCATGAAGAAGAGCTGCCGGCCTTACAGGAAGCGGTAGCGGAACTGATCAGAGATCATCATCCCGCTATCAAAACGCATTTTATTGCCGAATCGCCGGAGAAACTGCAAAAGATCTATGGTTATTATGCGGCTTTTTATGGTAAGCAGCCTTTTCCTTATAAGAAATGTAATGCTCCCTGGGTGTCAACGGTGATTGAAGCCGATGGTACGGTGAGGCCCTGCTTTTTTCATGACCCCTTTGGCAATATTCATCAGCAAAAGCTGGAAACGATCATTAACAGTAAGGCAGCGATCGCCTTCCGGAAAAACCTGGATATGGATAAAGATGAGACCTGTGTGAGGTGTGTATGTTATTTGAATTTGTCACCCCGTGCAGACCTGTAAGGCGCCTCATTTGAGTTTGCCTTTGCAGTTGGTCGTTTGGCACCTGACAGGTCGAGCCATACATAGATATGGACCTGTCAGGATCGCGTAAACATTTTCAACGCAAGCCTCTGCCGTGAACCTGACAGGTCCTGGATCGATTCAACATTGACCATTCACGATACAAAGAACAAGAATGAATAAGACCATCCTTTTCTCGCACTCCTACTTTCTCCGCTTCGATCCCAAACAATGGGCTACCGGGCAACCCTATCCGCCGCTGGCCACCTTATATGCCGCCGCGCTGATGCGCGACAAAGGTTATGCCGTGTCTTTATTCGATACCATGTTTGCCCATAGCGCCGGTGACCTGCTGCCGGCCCTTACCCAATACCAGCCCCGCTTCTTCGTATTATATGATGACGGCTTCAACTACCTCACCAAAATGTGCCTCACCAATATGCGGGAAGCTGCTTTTGCCATGATGAAACTGGCCAAAGCCAATGGCTGCACTGTCATCGTGTCCAGCTCAGACAGTACGGATCATTTTGAACAATATTGCCGGGAAGGCGCCGACTTCGTGATTATCGGCGAAGGCGAAATGACCCTGCTGGAACTGGCAGAGGCCATCGGTAAGGATCAAAACGATTTTCAGCAAATACCGGGACTAGCATATATGCATAAGGGCACAGTGATCAAAACGCCCCGCCGCCTGGTCATGAAAGACCTCGATCTGCTGCCCCAACCCGCCTGGGACCTGGTTGATATTAGGCCTTACAGATCCATGTGGCTCAAAAGCAGCGGTTATTTCTCGCTGAATATGGTAACCACCAGGGGTTGTCCCTTCAAATGTAACTGGTGCGCCAAACCGATCTATGGCAATCGCTACAATGCCCGCTCACCGGAAAAGGTAGTGCAGGAACTATTATGGCTGAAAGAAAAATTCCGGTTCGATCATATCTGGTTTTGCGACGACATCTTTGGACTGAAACCAGGTTGGGTGCATGCTTTTGCCAACGAAGTAGAACGGTCGCAATTGTCGTTCCGCTTCAAGATCCAGGCACGCGCCGATCTCTTATTACAGGAAGATACCATTAAAGACCTGGCCCGGGCGGGTTGTTTCAATATCTGGATGGGCGCCGAAAGCGGTTCTCAAAAAATCCTCGACGCCATGGATAAAGGCACTACCGTTGAACAGATCTACCAGGCCACCCGCTTATTAAAACAACATGGCATTCATCCGTCTTTTTTTATACAGTTTGGTTATCCGGGCGAAACCAGGGAAGATATCGCAAAAACCATCCGGATGATCAAAGATCTGCTGCCATTTGAAATGGGTATCTCGGTCTCCTATCCATTACCCGGTACGCCATTTTACGAACGGGTAAAAGCCGAGCTCAATAACAAATCGAACTGGACAGATTCTGATGAGTTATTGCTGATGTTCCGGAATACCTATCCGCCCCGCTTTTATAAAAAGCTGCACCGCTATGTGCACCATGTCTTCCGCAAACAACAGGGCTGGGTAGCTTTCCGGCAACTTATAAAAAATCCTTTCGCAGTGTCCATCAGCGATTGTAAAAAAATAGCGTCTGCCTGTTGGCATATGCCTTCCCTGCTGATAGAACGTATGCAATTAAACCGGTATGCGCATGAGTAGAGCAAGCACCTTCGATGTACTGGCAGCTGACTATGATGCTGTGTTCACCGAAAGCCTTATTGGCCAGGCCCAGCGCCGGATAACACACAAATGGTTGCGTCCCCTGCTGAGCGGCCAAACAGTTTTACAACTGCTCGAGATTAACTGCGGTACCGGCGCCGATGCCTGCTGGATGGCAGAACAAGGCCATTATGTAACGGCCACCGATGGCTCCGCTGCCATGATCTTCAAAGCACAGCAAAGAACAGCGATCACTGCTTTACCGCACGCACCGGTATTTCAAACCTGCTCGTTTGATGAATTGCAAACGGCCTTCCAGGGCCGCCGCTTCGATTGTATCGTTTCCAATTTTGCAGGTTTGAACTGTGTATCGCCTGCAGCGATGAAGGATTTGTCGGTCCAGCTACAATCGTTATTAAAACCAGGCGGTTACCTGGCCATCGTCTTATTCGGCAAATATTGTTGGTGGGATACTTTGTATTACCTCTTCAAAGCCCGGCCGGCCCAGGCATTCAGAAGATGGACTAACAAAGAAGTATTGGTGCCGCTTTCCCCAACAGTGAAACAACCGGTTTATTATTATTCCGTAAAAACATTCACCCGGTTCTTGTCGCCTTTACAGTTGATCCGGAAAAAACCGGTGGGGCTATGCATCCCCCCTTCCTGGCTGGAACTGTACATACAGCAACATCCCCGCTTTTTCCAGACCCTGGTAAAAGGCGAAGATATCCTGGGAAGTATGACCCTGTTTGCCAGTTTGGCCGATCACGTTTTCCTGTTATTTAAAAAAGAGCTGACATGAAGATTCTGCTAACACACGGATATTTTTTAGAAGAAGACGCCAAAGAACAAGCCATCATGCGGCCCTATGTTCCGCTGGGCATCCTGTATATTTCCGCCTATCTCGAGCAATACGGGTATGAAAATGATGTATTCGATAGCACTTTTTCTTCATTCGATAAACTCTGCCTGCGGTTACTAGAGCAACCACCGCAGGTCATTGGCATTTACACCAACCTGATGACGAAACTGAACGTACTGTGCATTATCCGGTTCATCAAAAGCACTACCGCATTACAACATACGAAGATCATCCTGGGCGGACCAGAAGTAAGGAATCATGCCCTGAAATTCCTGGAGCATGGCGCCGATTTCATTGTTTCAGGCGAAGGGGAACAGACCATGCTGGAGCTGGTGCAATTTATAGAAGGTACATTTCCCGGTGATCTGGCTGATATTGAAGGGATCTCATACCTCGATACAGCAAAGAACCTGCTACAAAATAAAGAACGCACTAGACTAAAGAACCTCGACGTTTTGCCTTTTCCCAACCGGCATAAAGTAATCCTCTCTTATTATTTCGATGCCTGGAAAGGCCGCCATGGCACCAGCACCATCTCGGTAAGTACTATGCGCGGCTGCCCCTATAGTTGTAAATGGTGCAGCCGGGCGGTATACGGACAAAGCTACCGGCGCAGAACCCCGGCAAAAGTGGTGGATGAGATCGAGCAGATCAAAGCCAACTATGCGGTGGACAGCCTCTGGTTTGTAGATGATGTTTTTACGGTCAGTCATGTCTGGCTTGAACAGTTTACCGAGGAGATAACCCGCCGTGATCTAGTGATGCCTTACGAATGTATTACCCGGGCAGATAGAATGAATGAAGAAGTGATCATCAACTTAAAGAAAAGTGGTTGTTTCCGGGTATGGATAGGCGCAGAAAGCGGTTCTCAAAAAATAATTGATCTCATGGATCGCCGCGTGGAAGTGCAGCAGGTGCAGCAAATGATACAGCTGGCGCGCAAATATGGGCTGCAGGCCGGCACCTTCATTATGGTGGGTTATCCCGGCGAAACGAATGAGGATATTTATGCCACCGTACAACATTTAAAAAATGCCGATCCCGACCTGTTCACCATTACAGTGGCCTACCCCATTAAAGGAACGCCCCTCTATGCAGAAGTGGAAGACCGCTTTATTACCCACCTGCCCTGGGACAGCAGTACCGACCGGGACATTGACTTTACCAGAACCTATAACAGGAAGTATTACGACTATGCGATACAAATGATCAACCTGGAAGTGAACTACCACAAGGCGTTGAAGAAACCAGTTGCTAATTTGTTCAGGCTGCCAATGCTCAAACTAAGGTCTACCCTGGCCAAAGGGCATATGTGGCTGGAAGCAAGGAAGCCGATTAGCTAATTTGCTGATGTGCTAATTTGCTGATGTGCTAATTTGAGAATGTGATGATGTGACAATGTGATAATGAAATACACCGGTATCGGATGACATTACTATTGAGAATGTGAACGTATATCCTAAAGCTTAAAAATCAGAACTATGAACCGAAAACTTTGAACTTGGAACCATGAACTGAGAACTGTGAACTTAGAACCTTGAACCTAGAACTTTGAACTATGAACAGAGAACTGGTTTAACTTGGTGGCATAAGTTTCCAGCACTTTTTTCTGAAAGAAGTTGGGGTTTGGTTTTGAAAAATGCTTTCCGGTTTCTAATCCCATAAGATCTCCATGTGTATTGGTCCTTTTCAATAGTTCTTTTTTCTTCCAGCGGCGGGAGGTGATATGCATTAAAAAAGAGTCAAGGGCATCGCCAAGCCGGTTATCCAGCATCCATTCCAGCGCTTTTTTAAACCAGCCGGAACGGGTCGTTAGCATAGATGGTTTACCGATGGACTGATTGGGAAAATATTCTACAGTCCAATTGTTCTGATTGTAAAATGTATCCATGGTACCATTGCCGCAAACCGGCAAGAGGGTTATGAGTTCAGTGGCGGTGAAGATATTCTGTTCATGAATGCACATGGCTTCTTCATCAATATAATAGTTCATGCAGTACCAGTGTTGATGTCCTGTGATATAGGTCAGTTTTTTGAAAAGGTGCATGAGTGTTCGGGCTATCCACAAGCGATTTCTGCAGGTAATTATAAAAAAATCAATATCGGTATCCTGGTCAGCGAAGTTCTTTGATAAGGAGCCGGAAATACCGATCCCACGCACAAAAGGGAACTGGTATAAAAAGCCGCCAACACGGTAAGCCGTCTTTAACAATTGCGCCGCCTTATGATTACCATCAGTTCTTCTTGTACACAAAGCCGGATCAGCTTGTAAAGAGTAAAAATTACCCAATTGAAAAAGGCGCTGATCCTGTACCAGTTGTTTCAATGCCCGCGCTACTGCATCCATTGCTACCGGTTGATCCAGAAAATAGTAGATCTCTTCCCTGGTTAGCGGATAATTAAAAATATCAAAATACGCTAATGCTTTTATGATGCTTTGTTCAGCTTGTACAGGCATTCAATAAGTATTTAATGAAAAAGCAACTGTATAAATATATTGGCCGTATAGTTGTATTAAGAATACTATGATTCGTGAAAAAAGGTTGCCTGCATTGAAAAGGACCATCCTGCGCAAATACGTTGATACCAAAAAGGGTTATTTCGTTTGCAAACGAATAGTGGATGTATTGTTTGCAACGGTCGTAATCATTACTATACTTAGTTGGTTATTACCGGTGCTGGCATTACTGATAAAATGTACATCTAAAGGTCCTGCATTCTTCCTGCAAAAAAGAACCGGCCGTGGGGGCAGATCATTCACCTGCTATAAGCTGCGTACACTCGTTCATAACCCGGCCGCGCAGCCTAAGCACATGGCCGTACATGAGGAGCCTGTTACAGCCCTGGGGCGGTTCCTGCGGCAGTCGAACCTTGACGAACTGCCCCAGTTCTTTAATGTGCTGGCAGGCAGTATGAGCATTGTTGGTCCGCGCCCCCATATGCATGCCGATTGTGATGCTTTTGGGGAATTAATTCCCGGGTACAAATTCCGCAACCTGGTAAAACCAGGCATTACCGGGCTGGCCCAGGTAAAAGGATATCATGGTAAAGTGGTAAGCCGCGACTGTATCTTTAAAAGATTTGAATGGGATGCCTGGTATGTTCAGCACGCCAGCCTTTCACTGGACATATATATAATAAATGCTACCGCCTGGAACCTGCTGCTTTTCCTGGCAGGAAAGAAAAAAAGCCAGCCTCAACCACTGGAGACAGAAGAAGATACCATGCTGCAGGCGCCTGGGTTTAGCCCGGCCCTGATGAGCCGGGCCGATGGACTGCCGGCCATTGCAGAAAAAGAACTGCAAACCAGGAATTCCGAACTTTCCAACTGATGCGTGATACCGCTTGAAGGCAGGGCCTTTGCCGCCGGCAAAGGCTCATCTTTTTTATAATATCATCTATGGAGGCTGGTCAGAAGTGCTGGCTGAGGTAGTTAGGGACTTAAAAGCCATGCTTTTATAGTAATTTTGAACTGAAATCGGGGATATCGGGGTAAGGATGCTGGCTGTTGCAGCTATTTTTGCCATTTTTTTGCGATAAGCTTTAGCTGTTTGCCTGAGAATCCCTACCTTTGCAAACTCTTTAAAAGGGTAGTTCATGAATAGCCGTCGGAATTATGATATTGCTTTTGTAGGATTGAAACCGGGCCTTCATGAGTTTGAATATACCGTCGACGATAAGTTCTTTGTAGAATACCAGGAACAGGACTTCCGGAATTGCACGGCGCACGTTAAACTGGCGCTGGAAAAGCAAAACGGCTTTATGCTGTTGAAATTTGAGATCGGCGGCAAACTGGAAGTTAGCTGTGATCGCTGTGGCAATAACCTGCCGCTGGAATTGTGGGACGAGTTCAACATTGTTGTAAAAATGGTGGATGAGCCCGATGTAATGAACGAACAGGAAGAAGATCCCGACGTGTATTACATCTCAAAGGGTGAAAGCCATTTGCACATTGCCGACTGGATATATGAATTTGTGAACCTGAGTATTCCTATGCAACGGATGTGTTCTGAAGATGAATTGGGCGGACCGCATTGCAACAAAGAAGTGCTGGAGATGCTTAAAAAACTCGAGGAGCAGAAACAAACATCCAACAATCCTTTATGGAAGGGATTGGAGAAATTTAAAGATCTGGAAGACAGTTGATTTTTTTAAAATTGAAGTTATAAATCTGAGTGTATGCCTAATCCAAAACGGAGACATTCCCAACAACGGGGTGCTAAAAGAAGAACACACTATAAGGCTGAAAAAGTAACCTTGAGCAAAGACAGCACTACAGGTGAAACGCATGTTCGCCATCGCGCTCACGTAAGTGAAGGTAAATTATATTATAAAGGGAAAGTAGTTATTGAAAAGGCTTAATGGAATACGTTAAGCTCCTTTGTAATCTCCTTTATTCATTATAATATAATAAGCCTCGTTGCCGGAAAATGACTATCTGTTTAGACATGATGGGCGGAGACTTCGCACCGCTGGAAGCAGTAAAGGGCATCCGGGACTACCTGGCAGAAGCTGAAAATCCGGCTCTGTTGTTTCTGGTGGGTGATGAAGCGCAGATCAATCCTTTGCTGCAGCAATATCAGATCCCGGCCGATAAGGTACGCGTTTTTCACGCCCCACAGGTAATTGATTATAACGAATCTCCTACCAAAGCGCTGAAAGAAAAGCAGCAATCATCCATTGCTGTTGGTTTTCACCTGCTGGCATCTGGGAAAGCGGGCGCTTTTATCAGCGCCGGAAATACCGGGGCCATGCTGGTTGGTGCTATGTATAGCATTAAACCCATCGAAGGTGTTCAGCGCCCCACTATCTCAACCATCATTCCAAAAGACAACGGAAACACCGGTCTGTTGCTCGATGTTGGCCTCAATGCCGACTGTAAACCCGAGCACCTGAACCAGTTCGCCCTCCTGGGTTCGCTGTATGCGAAGCATATCCTGGGCATTGATAATCCGCGTGTTGCTTTGCTGAATATCGGTGAAGAAGAAGGTAAGGGTAACCTGTTGGCGCAAGGTACCTATCCCCTGCTGAAAGAAAATGAGCAGATCAATTTCGTAGGCAATGTGGAAGGACGGGATATCCTGCTCGATAAAGCCGATGTAATGGTGTGCGATGGATTTACCGGAAATGTGATCCTGAAAATGGCTGAATCATTATACGAGATCACGCACCGCAAAGAGATCAAACACGATTACCTCGATCGCTTTAATTTTGAGCTCTATGGCGGAACCCCCGTGCTGGGTGTTGCCAAACCGGTGATCATTGGCCATGGCATTTCTCACGCCAAAGCCTTCAGTAATATGATCCACCTGGCGCAGAAAATGATCGCCACCGACCTGCTGGGTAAAATGAAGACCAGTATCACGCCGAACGCTTAACGCGGAACGCAAAACGCCGAACACGCCAACTATATCATTTAATATAAACGCCCATCCTGGTGTAACCGGGATGGGCGTTGTTTTTTGGTTCAATGGTTAATTGTGGTTCTACTGGTGCCAGCTGCGCCGGCCGGCAGCTTATTTTTGGCTTTTGTGATTTTTGTAGATACCTTCCGCAGCCAACACACAATTGATATTTACAGATGAATGAGATCATTGGTTACCTGAAGAACTACTTCCAATCCATCAACCGCACCGTTTTCCTGCTCATTACCCTGCTTGTAGCCATCGCCATCACCTGCAATTATACCCTTGGCATTGAACGTGCTATCGTTGCGTTTCAATCCTGGCCCCTGCGAATCGCCGGCTTTTTCCTGCTCTTTGCCTTTATCTTTTCCCTGGCCTGGCTGCTGCAATTTCTTCTGGCCCCGGAAACCATACCACTTTCCGCTGGCAGGCTCCCCATGCCCGCAGGACCGGAATCCGCCGGAAGCCGGATCTTTTTCATGCTGCTAATGGCAGCACCAGCTATTTTTGCCCTGAAGATCAGCTTTGACGTGGTCTCGCGTACCCTTACGGCGCCGTTAGCGTTTCCCTGGAACCAATATTGGTACAAGGTGCTCGACTGGCCATTAAAATTGTTGGTAGTAGCCCTGCCCGTGGTCGCCATCTGGCGCCTGGGCCGTTTTGATGATCCAATGGCCGGTTTGCAGGGCAAAGGGTTCCAGCTTCGGCCTTATCTGTTGTTATTGCTGTGTATGGTGCCGCTGATCGCCTTTGCGGCCACCCAGCCTGATTTCCTGCACACCTATCCCAAGGTGCAGCGCATTGATGTGCTGGATCAATACGTGACCAATAGCCTTCCCTGGAAAGTGTTGTACGAGCTTTCTTATGGGATCGACTTTTTGACCATCGAATTCTTCTTTCGCGGATTTTTGGTGCTTGCATTTGCACGCTTTGCCGGTAAACATGCCATACTACCGGTAGCGGCATTCTACTGTGCTATACATTTCGGAAAGCCCCTGTTTGAATGTATCACCTCTTATTTCGGGGGCATCATTCTTGGCGCTGTAGTGTACAATACACGTAGTATCTGGGGAGGATTAATACTTCACCTCGGTATTGCCTGGCTCATGGAGCTGGCAGGCTACCTGGGGCATGTTTATAAAGGAGTGTAAAGCACCTATGCTGGATTACAGCAAATAAAGATTTTTCTGTTTAATATAAGCACAAAATGGATATTCCCGGGCAATGGCGTTTAAACGGGCCACTGTTTCTTCGCTGGGCGGAGTGGGTTGTACATTCTCACGCAGGAGCTTATCTGCAATAGTGCTGTTTTCGAAGGTGGGCGTTGCTGTGCTCGTAGCGGTTGCCAATGTGAAAGTTTTCTTTTTCATGCGCCAAAAATTTACAAGTAGTGAAAAAATGTAATTGAACAGGCTTTCCGTTGGATACGTGCTACTAAAATCAGGACGACTTCATATGGCAGAAAAAAGAAAGAATCGGAATTCGTTTAATCTATGGCAAGTAGGAAACAAGGAAGAAAGTACTTAGGAAAATGATCTACTCAAAGATAGACCAAAAAATGTAAATGAGCCAGCTTTTAACAAAAAATATAAGTGCCCAGTACCTGAAAAACGGGTTTATAAAGACAAGTACTTAGGTACACCCATAGTTTTATTCATATGCCATTTAATCACAATGGATCATTTACTTTCTGTTTATAGTATACGCAAAAAGGATATTCCTGCGCAATGCGATTTAGCTGTGCTATAACCTCTTCACTGGGTGGCGAAACTTTATTTACTATCTTAACCGGCTGCTCGCTGATGGTCTTTCTCTTCTTTATGCGGCGCGTATACTTCCGGGTGATAGCAGGCAACTCCAAAGCAGGAGCATACATAGTTGCCGATGTTTTCTTCATGCGTTAAATCTTTATTATGGTTATGAGATGATGGTAAACTAAATATGTATGTGCCACAACATGTGAATTGTGCACGTGCTACTACAAACATCAGGATAACCAGATCATTCAACGGGTACCTGCTAAAGAGGACGTGAGTGAGGATTAACTATTCAAAATAAAGTTCGAGAACTGAGCTGTAATAATTGCGTTTTGAAAGTTATCAAATTTAGACCTTTTTGATATATAATCCATATTTTTTAACCAATTCAGCTAATAAAAAAACCGGATGACAAACAATGATCATCCGGTTGCTTATAAATCAATTACTACTATCAAACGTTGTTCACACGCCGATCCTAATCAGCTGCCTGCAGTATTTCCAGGCCGAACTGATTCTTATCTGTTCCACCTTTGATACCCTTCAGAAAGATGGTATAAGCCTGCCCCTGCGCCAGGAAAACCGAAGTCCTTTGGGCAATGACTGAATCGGCACCCGCCTTCTTTACTATAATATTATAAGTATTGGGAACCGTTCCGGTGAACTGGTTAAAGAAATCGCTTTGCGTATTATCAGCATGCTGACGGCCGGTCTCAATTTGCGAATTGTCTAAATACACATCTACTTCGCCAATATCCGGGCTCATATGGAAAAACCGGTAATAGGCTTTGTCAGCTGTGAGCACCCGGTAATCATCCCTGATCCTGACTGCGCCCACATGGGTAGAGTCGATATTATACAGCAAGAGCGTATTATATTGAAGGGAGTCGTATAGGCCGGTACCCAGACTGGCCACCACGCTATCGCTGCCCGTTTTCTTAAAAACGACGCCATAAGCCCCCGGCTCAAGCGCGGAATAAGCATCCGCCACCATACCTGGTGTTATTGAGGAAGATGCCGGCTGGGAATTTCCATTGAAAAAGACCTGGATGGCAGGTGCCCTGGGCGCCAGATGCATTAATGACAAATATGTTTTTGGTGTAGGAGGGGTGGTTTGTGTCTCCTTCAAACAGCCACTTAACAACAAGGATAAAAAAGACAGTGCGCCCAAAGCCAAAAAAACATTTTTTCTTACTTGCACAGTTTTCATTTTTAGTTTAAAATATAATTATGGTGTTTAAACCTGGTGGCAACTTCACCAACTGGCCGGCTATCAGACCGCGAATGTACCAATTAGTTTAGCTGGATATAATGATTTTCTGGCCTTTATGACAATCAGCCAATAGGCTCCGTTGCACCCGCTTTTATATTATAGCTGCTTATAAAGTAAAAAGGGCTCATTCAGCCCTTTTTGTATCGAAAAAATCATTTTATCCCTGCCGGATCCAGCCGCCACGTCCCTGCCCCCGATCACCGCGGTTCTCTCCACCCTGGGGTGCTGTCCGCTGCTCCCGGCCAAACCCGCCCCTGTCTTCCTGGCTGCGGCGTTCAAACTGCGGTTGCTGCTGGGGCCTTTCGCGCATCAAACGCTCCTGTTGCTGCCTTCTTTCTTCAAACTGCCGGCGGTTGTTTTCGGCCTGGTTATTTCGTTCCTGCATTATGCGCTGCTGCCGGTCACGTTCTTCGAACAAACGGCGGCTGTTCTCTGCCTGGGCATTCCGCTCGCGAATCAAACGCTCCTGCTGTTGCCTCCTTTCTTCAAACTGCCGGCGATCATTATCCCCGCTCCTTTCCCGGATCATCCGTTCGGGCTGCTGCCGCCTTGCTTCGAATGGATGGCGGTTGTTTTCGGCCTGGTTATTTCGCTCCCGCATCATGCGCTGCTGCCGGTCACGTTCTTCGAAGAAACGGCGGTTGTTCTCTGCCTGGGCATTCCGGTCGCGCGTCATGCGCTGTTGATCGGCTCTTTCCTCAAATGGGCGGCGAACGTCTTCCCCACTCCTTTGCCGCATCATTCGATCCGGTTGCGACCTGTCTGCAAAACGACGGTCATTGTTACCGTGATTGGTTTCGAAACGCCGGTTCTCGCGCCTTCCATCGGCCATGTTCTGCTGTTGATCGCGGTTGAACCGCTGCACCCTTTCAGGCGCATAGCGGGCATTATCGCGGTTTACCCGGGGCCGGTAGATCGCCACTTCATTGTTGCGATAATTGGTTCTGCCTGGCCTGGCGGCGTCCCGCACCGACACGCTGCGAAACGGATCCCTGGCATAGCGGGCTACCTCTCGGTGGCCGGGCCCCGTGCGGAACACGTTCCGTTCATGATGATAATTATTAATGATAGTAGTGTTGTTAATAATGGTAGTGTTCCGTTGCACGTTGACGTAATAATTGGAAACACGCGGCGAAGCGATGTACTGCCTGTCTACAAAACACCAGTAATTAGCAGGGGGGTTATAATGGCCGAACGAAAGATTTACACTAAGCTGGAATTGCGGACCCAATGGCGCCCAGCCATAATAACTTCCGCCGCTGCGCCAGCAAACCCAGGCCGGAGACCATTCATAACCGGGCATCCACAGCCAGCCATAATAGTCATCGTAAAACCAGCGGCCATAGTGGAAAGGCGCCCAGCCCCAGCTGTAATTCGACACCCACATCCAGCCAAAATCATCTGTAAAGACCCAATGGCCGTTGGTGCTATAAGGTCTGAAGCCGGCGCCGATATCAGGGCGCCATACATAACCGTATTCAGGATAATCAATCCAGTTTCCATATGGCTCCAGCTCGTTGTAGAACGTCTGGTAAGAAACCTGCACCGATACCTGGGCAGTTGCTTTATGAGAGGCACTGCCAAACAGCAATACCATGAGTATTGTCGAAGTGCTGATTGCTTTGCATCGTTTCATTTAGGTATATTTTAGCATACACGATCGGGAGAGAAGTCAGGCTTGCGGCTTATTTCTTCCTTATCAAGATAAAACGAATACAATGCCAGCGTTCAGGCAATTATGTCTTTTACAAATACTTTATGTGAAGAAAGGTATAAAACTGATGTGCTGATGTGCTGATGGCTGGTGAAAAACGGTTCCGATAATCAATGAGGCCCTGAAAGAATGTGATAATGTGATAATTCGATAATGTGATAATGAAATGCAACAGTTCCTATAACCAGGAGATTGTAAAAGAATGTGACAACCCGGTTACCGGGACAAGTTGTGATAATTCGATAATGGAATAATGAAATACAGTGGAAATGGTAAAGGTGTGAAACGTTACAGGCCCCTGTAACTTCTAACCAGGAACCTGTAACGCAGAAAACGACAACCGGCAACCGGTAGCAATTAATAATATTTAAAGCCCGTGCGCATCGCTTTATATAATGCAGTGGGTTTCATAGCAGGTACAATAATGCGGCGAATGGTGAACAAGGGATCCTGTTCGTCGCGTGGTGCATACAACTGGAATGCAGCGATCATACCTCTTTTCTTCAGTTCGGGAATCGCCTGCGGATTCCACAAACCAAACGGATAAGCAAAGTATTTGATCGGCTTGCCGGTAATAGCTTCAAGCTGTTTGGTAGGCTTTTCAATTTGCGTTACCCAGTCATTTCCCTGGTATTTTTTCACATTGTGGTGATCCCAGGTATGTGAAGCAATGGTATGTCCTTCATCGGAAAGATCTTTGATCTGTTCTTTGGTCATGTATCTCGGGCGGCCGATAGATACGGTCATCACAAAGAACACACCTTTGAAATTATATTTGTCCATGATGGGCTTGGCCACCGTGTATTGATCCAGGTCGGTATCATCGAAAGTGAGCATGACCGGCTTGGAAGGTAACGGCGTTCCTTCATTCAGATAAGCATACAACTGATCGGGCAGGATCGTATGGTAACCACTATCGGCCAGCATTTTCATTTGTTCGGCAAATGAAGCCGGTGGAACAATATACGCCTGGGCTGTTTTTGAATCAGTAGGCTTCCAGTCACGGATCTGGTGATAACATAAAATGGGAACTTCCGGTCTGTCGAGAATGGTTTTGGGATCAGCTACTTTGATACCATCGACAGAAGGCATGGGCGCCGCTTTTTCAGAGGCTGGAGCAGTTCCTGCGGGCTTTGACAGTTCAGGTGTGGATTTACCGCTTACATCAGCGGCATTCGCTGAGGGACCAACCTGGCAATTGGCTGCCATAAAACAAAAGAAAGCAATTACAAGAATAGCTATCAATTCAGGCTTCGAACGAAAAGTATGTGTTTTCATAGAACGTCGCAAACTTACGTAAAATAGGCATTGAATAAACGGACAATACCGTTGATTTGTTGTAAAATGTACTATGCAGCGCTTATTTTTTTTGCACATTCTGGCAGCAGGCAACAGCTTTGCAGTTTTTACGATAAAACAACACCAAATACACTTAGCGAAATTCCGGTAATACTATTAGGTGGCTAGTGGCAATTGGCGAGCGGCGGGTGGGAATAGCAAGTAGAAAAAGGCAGCAATGGCAAATGGCGAGTGGCGAATGGGGAATGGCAGAAATGACGCGAGAGTCGCTAAATGTCGCGAGTGACGAATAAAAGCACCACTAGCTACTAACTATCAGCCACTAGTTACTCACTCACCGTTTAACCGTAGCTTTGCCCTTCATCATTGACCATTGCCCATTGACCATTCACCATTGACCATTGCCCAATGAATCAGGTAAAAGACTATTATAAAATTCTCGGTCTGCCCTCGACCGCTTCCCTGCAGGAGATCAAACGCTCATTCAGGCGGCTGGCGCAGCAATACCATCCCGACAAACATGGTGGTAGTCATATGGCGGCAGCCCAGTTCCGGGAAATACAGGAAGCGTACAAGACACTGAGCGACCCAAAAAAGCGGGAAGCCTACCATTATCAACGCTGGTATGTGCGCAGCACCGGTAACTCATTTGCCAGCGCCCCGCTCACCCCTGCCCGTATCCTGCAGGAATGCCGCCTGCTGCAACAGTATGTTGCCTCCATGAATATCTTTCACCTTCGTTATGATGCCGTGAGCCTGCATATTCGCGATTTACTGACAGATAATGCCATTGGCATTTTGCATGAACAGCATAATACAACCATCAACCGCGAGATCATTCAAAGCGTGTTGACCGCCGCCCTGCCCCTGCCTAAGAAATTCTTTATGCCCATCGCTGAACGGTTGCTACGCTTGGCCGGTGATGATGCCACCGCCCTATCATCCATACAACAGGCAATGGCCAATAAAAAGCAACGTCATGTGTGGGATAAATACAAATGGGTGCTGGTGCTGGTGATTACCGCATTGATCATGTGGCTGATGTACCGCTATGGCCTTTAACATGGCCAAAACCATTTGAGAAAACAGCTGTTTAGATATAGAACCTGGTAACAATTAAACGCGACACTTTATACATTCATTATGGCACGCACACCTTCTGTTATGACAGCACTGGGCAAAAAAGCACCCGACTTTACCTTGCCCGATACGGTTAGTGGAAAAGAGTTTTCGCTGCAGGATTTAAAAGGCGCCACCGCCACCGTGATCATGTTCATCTGCAACCATTGCCCTTTTGTAAAACATGTGAATACCGAACTTGTACAATTGGCGAATGACTATAAAAACAAGGGCATCGGTTTTATTGCCATCAGCTCCAATGATGTGGCCGGTTATCCGCAGGATGGTCCCGATCAGATGAAACTGGTGGCCGAACAACTGAAGTATCCATTCCCCTATTTATACGATGCGTCACAGGATGTGGCCAAAGCATATGAAGCAGCCTGCACACCCGATTTCTTTATTTTCGACAGCAAGCTGGTGCTGGTCTATCGCGGTCAGCTCGATGATGCACGCCCTGGCAACGACAAACCGGTCACGGGATCAGATATCCGCAATGCATTGGATCATTTGATCGAAGGAAAGCCCGTTCCGGCTGACCAGAAACCAAGCATTGGCTGCAATATCAAATGGCGGGAAAGTTAAGTGCTTCCGGGAGCGCGCGGTACGGTCAGGCGCGGGATCAGCATGGGAACCGTTTGTTGATAGCGCCGGTATTGCTCCCCGAACTGAGCCACCAGCTTTTTTTCTTCCAACCGGGCGCCAAAAACCGTGTACAGCGTTATAACCAGACAGGCCAACAGATTATTCAGGTAAGGAAATAAGAGGAAGAGCGACCAGATAAAGAGCAAAGTGCCGAAATACAGCGGATGCCGGACATAGCGGTGCATTCCACCCTGCTCCAGCGCCAGCGGCGCTTCTTCTTTATAAAATACGCTGATGCCACTGAGTGAGAAAAAGTATTTCCTGATCACTACCGCCATGATAGCTAGGCCCGCCAGCGCAGGTAAACAGCACAAGAGCATTAGCCAACCGGGCATTATGAATAAGAAGTGGCTGTCCATCGTGTATTGAAACACGAGGATACCAATGAGGGTGACCGCCGCAAACACCGAATAGGAAAAATGATAATATTTATACCTGGCTCCCAGCCAGCGCTGCATGAGGCGCTTCCACCCATCGGCCGCCAGTACGCTGTGCAGTATCCCGAATAGCAGCCATAAGAGCACGAGGATAATATGGTTGATGAGATAAACCAATCAGTACTTTACTGTAAGTTACGTGCCAGCGGGCAATGAAAATACAGTTACAGGTTACAAGTTGCAGGGGAACAGGGGCGAGCACGAGCTGCATCTTGAAACACAGCAACCTGGGACTTGTAATTGCAACCGGTTGCAGGCAACCGGCGCCTGGTGACCGGTAACTGTTTTCAACTATCTTTGCGCCATGCATTATGTATCTGTAGAAGCGCTCGGCAAGTCGTTTGGCGTAAAACCATTGTTTGAGAATATTTCTTTTCACGTTGAAGAAGGCGATAAAATAGCGCTGGTAGCCCGTAACGGCAGTGGCAAAAGCACCCTCTTGCGGATCCTCGCGGGTAAGGAAACGGCCGATAGCGGCACGGCCTGGATCAATAAAGAAGTGACCGTAGCGCTGTTTGAGCAGGACCCTGTTTTCGATGAAAAGGGCTCGATACTCGACAATATCTTCTACCATAATCACCCCGTTATCAATGCCATCAGGGAATATGAAGCGATCAGTGAAGAAGGTGACCCCGAAAAACTGGGTGCAGCCATTGTAAAAATGGATGAGCTGGGCGCCTGGGACTTCGACGCCAAGGTAAAACAGATCCTGGGCAAACTGAATATTCATCACCTCAACCAGCCGATAAATACCCTTTCCGGCGGTCAGCGAAAACGCGTTGCCCTGGCCAAAACGCTGATCGATATCGGCTTTGAACATAAACATGTGCTACTGATCATGGACGAGCCTACCAACCACCTGGATATAGAAATGGTGGAATGGCTGGAAAATTATCTCGATCAGCAAAATGTTACGCTGCTGCTGGTGACCCACGACCGTTATTTCCTGGATTCGGTATGCGAAGAGATCTGGGAACTGGATGGCAGCGAGCTCTTCGTTTACAAAGGCGATTATGAGAATTACATCGAGAAGAAAGCGGCCCGCCAGGAAAGCGATGCTGCCAGCATAGAAAAAGCACGCAATACCTACCGTAAGGAGCTGGAATGGATGCGCAAACAGCCCAAAGCGCGCACGACCAAAAGCAAAAGCCGCCAGGATAATTTTTACAAGATAGAAGCCAAAGCCAAGAAGCGCATTGAAGATGCACAGCTGGAATTGCAAATGAAAATGAACCGCCTGGGCGGTAAAGTGATCGAATTGAAGAAAGTGTACAAGAGCTATGGCGATAAACCGATCCTGAAAGGTTTCGATTACACTTTTAAAAAAGGCGAACGCATTGGCGTGGTGGGTAAAAACGGCGTTGGGAAGTCCACCTTCCTGAATATCCTGCAGGGTTTGGAAACGGCCGACAGCGGCAAGATCAATATTGGTGAAACGGTCATTTTCGGCAACTACTCGCAGCAGGGACTGGTGCTGAAAGAAGATATGCGGGTAATTGAATTTGTTAAAAGCATGGCTGAAAGCTTTCCGCTGGCCAGTGGTGGCGCATTAAGCGCCGCGCAGTTCCTGCAATTATTCCTCTTTCCGCCCGAGCAGCAATACACCTATATTTCCAAACTCAGCGGTGGTGAAAAAAGGCGCCTGCATTTATTATCCATCCTCTTCCGCAATCCCAACTTCCTGATACTCGACGAACCTACCAATGACCTCGATCTGCCTACACTTGGCGTACTGGAGAACTTCCTCAGCGATTATCCCGGTTGTTTACTGATCGTATCCCATGACCGGTATTTTATGGACCGTCTCGTTGATCACCTTTTTGTGTTTGAAGGCGATGGCGTTATCCGCGACTTCCCGGGTAACTATTCCCAATACCGGTTATGGTTAAAGGATAAAGAAGAAGAGGAAAAAACTGATACAAAAGCAGCCGCAAAAACAGAAGTGAAACCCGCCGCGGCCGCAGCGCCTGAAAAGCGGAAATTATCGTATAAGGAAAAAAGGGAGTTTGAACAATTGCAGCAGGATATAACCAGGCTGGAACAAGAAAAAGCAACCATTACGGAGCAATTGAACAGCGGCTCTTTGCCTTTTGACCAGTTGCAGCAATTATCGGTGCGCATAAGCGAGATCACCAACCTGCTGGATGAAAAGGAAATGCGTTGGTTGGAATTGAGTGAGTTCGAAGGATAAAGTTGCCTTACAAGTTCCAGCTTACGTGAAATTCAGTTACCTGTTGCCAGTTACCAGTTGCCGGGGCACAAACCAATGGCAGGCTGAGTATTGGCAGACTTGCTGCATTAAGGGCCTGGTAACCGGAAACCGGAAACCGGTAACAACAACATTCACCATTGCCCATTTATCATCCACCATTCAACAATCTTTCCTTAAAAAATAAGCGAACTCATTTATTTTTGAGATCAAACAAAAATCACAATATGAGAAGGATGTTCCTGGTTATGGCTATAGCCGCAACTGCCGCTGCACAGGCGCAGAAGATCGGCGACCCCAGGCCATTTGCCAATTCAATAACGCCAGACGATCTTAAGAAACACCTGTACATTGTGGCAGGCGCCGGTATGGAAGGCCGCGAAACCGCCACGGAAGGACAACGAAAAGCGGCCGCTTATATCGAAGATCAATTCAAATCACTGGGCCTGCAAGCCGGTAACAAAGGAAACTTTCAGGCGCCCTTCCCCATTTACCAGGATTCCCTGATCAGCGCTGCTATAGAAGTGAATGGAAAACAGTTTGCCTTAGCCACTGATTTTTCTATAAACATCAACATGTCGCATACCAGCACCTTATTAGGCAGCGAAGTGCTTTTTGCCGGTTTCGGCACTACCGACAGCAGTCAAAATGCTTACAAAGATCTGAATGCGCAAGGCAAGATCGTGTTGGTAATGCAGGGCGCCGCTCCCCCTGCTTCCGGAGGCACGAGTGCGGGCAGCCGTACGCGGTTCAACCAGTTTGCCGTGGTGGATGCGGCGCTGAAAAAAGGCGCTGCCGCTATTTTAATGGTGCAAAGCGGTTTTCCCCGCCGCAGTCTGCCTAACAAGGGAGGTCAGCATCTGCATGGATTCAAAAAAACCATTCTTCCGAATACCTATTATATTTCTGAAGAGGTGGCCAAAGCGATCATGGGCAGCGATTATGAAACGGCCAAAGAAGCAGGCAGGAACGGATATCTGCAACCTAAAACCTACGAAGCCAATATTAAGCTGGAAATAAAAAAAGAATTGAATGAACTCACCAGCACCAATGTGATCGGTTTTCTGGAAGGCGGTGATAAAAAAGACGAGTATGTTTTTATTACGGCGCATTACGATCACCTTGGCAAACGCGGCGATTCCGTGATCTACTACGGCGCCGATGATGATGGTTCGGGCACGGTAAGTATCCTCGAACTGGCCGAAGCATTTACAAAAGCAAAAGCGGCCGGTAAAGGTCCCCGCCGCTCCATTGTGTTCATGGCTGTTTCAGGCGAGGAAAAAGGCCTGTGGGGGTCTGAACACTATAGCGATCATCCCTTATTCCCGCTGGAAAAAACAACAGTTGATCTGAACATCGATATGATCGGCCGGATCGACCCGAAGCGTAAGGAAGGCGATAGCACCAACTATGTATATGTGGTAGGTGATGATAAGCTCAGCTCTGACCTGCGCCCGATCAGCGAGGCCATGAATAAGAAATACACCAAACTGGAACTGGACTATAAATACAATGCTCCAAAAGATCCCGAACGCATTTATTACCGCAGCGACCATTATAATTTCGCCCGTAAAGGGGTACCGATCATTTTCTATTTTAATGGCACCCATAACGATTATCACCGCCCCACCGATACTCCTGACAAGATCAATTACAAGCTCATGGCCAAAAGGGCACAGCTGATCTTTTATACAGCCTGGGAAATGGCCAACCGCAACGAGATGCTGAAAAGAGATATTCCGCTTACTGAACAATAGTTTTTGTAATCATCGTTTAAATAAAATGCCGGACATGAACCTGCTGTCCGGCATTTTATTGTTATGCTTAGAACTTTGAACCTGGAATATAAAGCAACCTCCCCTCCTGCCCCTTCGTATTATATGACAAACACTCCATAATATGAAAAAATTACTGCCTCTAACGGTAGCGGGTTTTGTATGGCTTGCTATGGTGTTTTCCGGTTGTGATAATGATGACGACGAAGGCCCGGGCATTGTGAGGGAATGGCACGTGGATATAAAAGCAGTCAATGAAGTGCCTGCGCCGCCAGGCAGAAATGAAGAGGGCGATGCATCCATTGAATTGCTGTCAGATAATTCGCTGAAATACAACCTGCATATTCACAATCTCTCCCCCAGCGATCAATTGACCAATGCACATATTCATACCGGCGACGCCGGTACTTCCGGCGGCATCCTCATTCCCTTCAACCCCAGTTTTACCGGGGCCGGCACCATGGGTATTGTTACCGGGCTAAGGCAGGGACAAATAGATACACTGTTAAGCCGACCGGTATATGTAAATGTTCACTCGCAGCAGGCGCCCGCCGGGATCGCGCGTGGGCAGCTTGACAAAGAAGTTGTGCTGGCAAGAGATATAGCGCTTACCGGCGCCAATGAAGTGCCTCCTGTTAATACCACCGCTACGGGCACGGCCATCTTACGGCTCACGCACGATAAAGTACTTTATTCGATCGTAACGGTGAATAACCTCGAAAGCAATGATACGCTAACAGTAGCCCATATTCATCCGGGTGCAGCCGGCACCAATGGCCCGCCGCTTATATTCCTGGCTAATAATATTAATGACTTTGGCGTATTGAAGATCTCGAATCCGCTGGATGATGCGATGTATAATCAACTTATTAATAACCCCATGTATGTAAATGCCCATTCCCGCCGCCATGGACCGGGATTGGTAAGGGGGCAGATCAGGTAAACGATATGCTGATTAGCTGATGTGCTGATGTGCTAATGAATACATGCTTTCGCCATTAGCACATTAGCTAATTAGCAAATTAGCTAATTGTCATTCCTACATTGCAAAAACAATGCTCCATGATCCACTTACCTAGCCCGTCACCGCTTTAATTTAAAACAATACCGAAACAGCTTTCCTTCAAAATCAAAAGGCGTTGTAGCGCGCGTAATGTCTTTGATGTCGCTTGCATCGATGAGCGCATGGTTCAGTTCAAACTTGCGGTAATTGGTGCTGAAGTAGATGGTGCCGCCGGGCGTTAAGGCGCGTAATGTTTTATTCAGTAATTCAGGATGATCACGCTGGATGTCGAGAAAATCTTTCATGCGCTTGCTGTTGCTGAAAGTAGGCGGGTCCATGATCACCAAGTCGAAAGAACCAGGTGCCAGGGTATCGAGGTATTGTTTTACATCGGCATGTACATAGTGATGCTTTTTTTCATCGAAAAAATTATTCAGCCGCATATTCTCTTCGGCCCATTGCAAATAGGTCTTTGACAGATCCACCGAAGTAACACTGGCCGCATTACCGGCAGCTGCATATACAGAAAAGGATCCGGTATAACAAAAGAGGTTCAGTACCCGCTTTCCACTCGCTTCATCCCGCACCATACCCCGCGTTATGCGGTGATCCAGGAAGAGACCGGTATCGAGATAATCGCTCAGGTTCACCTTAAATTTCAGTCCGGCTTCTTCAACAATAAAATTGGCGCCTTCTTCAGCTACCCGCTGGTATTGCCCCAGCCGGCCCGGTTTGCGCTGCCTTTCTTTGATGTAAACATTATCGGCCGGCATTTGCAGCACTTCGCAGATCAGCTCGATCGTGGTTTCCAGCCAGGCTTCGTGCTCAGCTTCTGCCATTTCAAATTTCCGCTTATATTCGGCCAGGTAGATATTATCGCCGTACCGTTCAATACATAAAGCAAATTCAGGCAGATCATGATCGTAGATCCGGTAACAGGTAATGCCCTGGCGGCGCGCCTGCTTGCCGATATGCCGGTATACTTTGGTAAGCCGGTTGCGGAACATCTGAAATTTTTCGGGAGACATGCCGCAAAAATAATGTGATAATATGATAATGAGATAATGAAGGCAGTCGTCAGTGAAGCTTATATTCAAATAGATGCAAATGCAAGCGCTGATTACCAGCAATTACAGTTTGTACGCTTTGCGCAACCAGATGAATCCAATAGCGGTCAAAATGCTGGTGCCCCCCAATAGCCACCACAAGACATCGAAGCCGGCATGTTCAGCAACCTGCGATCCCAGGAAAGGTCCGGCCGTTTGCGCTATTGACCAGGCAATTGTATACAAGCCTGCGTATTGGCCCCGATTATGGTCAGCACTGCGGGAAGTCCAGAAAGTGTTCATAAATGGCAAGACCAGAATTTCACCCATGGTCATCACTACCATCATCACCAGGGCCATCACATGATCGATATGAAAAATGTTCAGCATTAAATAAGCAATCCCTACGAGTATCGAGCCCCTGGTTATATAAAAAAGGCTTGACCGCCGGCCTTCCAGTTTAAAGATCAGTACCATTTCAATAACAGCGATCATTACCCCGTTCAATGCGCCAATTAAACCAATGAAGGCTTCGTTGAAATGAAGCGCAATCTTGTAGTAGGCATTCAGGTTAGTGAATAACTGGAAAAAGCAAGCTGCAAACAGAATGGTCAATAAAATGAACCACAGGTAAACTTTATCGTGGTACGGTGAATGGGAAGGATCGGCCATGCTTTCTTTTTTTTCCTGCTTAACCTGTTTTGATGGATGCAGGAAATACCAGAGGAGCACAGCAGCTGTAAGATTGGTGGCGCCATCTACCCAAAACAATAATTCATAATTAATGGCCGCCAGTAAACCGCCAATAGCGCTTCCCACGGCCCAGCCCAGGTTAATGGCCAAGCGGTTAAGTGCATACGAACGGGTACGGGCGCCTTCTTTGCTATAGGCAACAATGGCGGTTGAATTAGCAGGCCGGAATGCTTCATTCACCATGCTCAGCAAAAAAGTGAATAAACAGATCAGGGGAAAAGATCTCATCTGTCCCAACACCATAAACAACACACCACCACCCGATAAGGTAATCAGCTGAACAGGATGAAAGCCCAGGCGATCGGTTAATTTTCCGCCGATGAAGCCACCGGTTACTGAACCCAATCCAAACAATGCCATTACTACACCAGCCTGGCCAATGCTATATCCCATGGATGGACTGGTAAGATAAATGGTGAGGAATGGCAAGACCATGGTACCGCTGCGGTTCACCAACATAACAAACGACAGCCACCAGGTAGATGGAGACAAACCACTATAAGCACTTTTGTAGAGAGAAAGTGTTTTCGAGATCATGTGACTGTTGTATTATAAAAAAAACACCCCCGACTGGTCGGGGGATGCAATTTATAATAAATCTCAAAGCAGACGGAAGATAAATTAGCTGCCAAACACTTTTTTCAGAATATCAGATACTCGCGCAGCAGGATCTTTACGGATCTTTTGTTCTTCCTGAGCAACCTGGTAGAACATTCCGCTCAACGACTTCTCGGTAACATAACCCGCTAAGTCGGGGTTTATTTTATTAAAGGTGGTGGGCAGTTTGTTGTATGCATCGAATACTGTTTTCCAGTATTGGGTAGCCGATGTTTTTTGTAAAGCCGTATCAATTACCGGACGAAAAGCACTGGTAAGGGCCGTTACCGTTTTACTGCGCAGGTAACCGGTAGCGGCTGTATCACTACCTTTTAAAATGCCCAACGCATCCTGAATGCTCATGGTCTTTACCGCATTCACAAAGATAGGCGCTGCAGATTTGCTGGCTTCTTCGGCAGCCCGGTTCATCGACAAAATCGCATTGTCAACCAATTTGCCCATCCCCGCCGTACGTAATGCATTTTCAACTTTTTTTGCTTCGGGCGGCATCAGCACTTTAATGGCGGCATTGGCGAAAAATCCGTCTACCGCAGATAATTTATTAGCACTATTGGTTGCACCAACACTCAATGCTTCTTTTAAACCGGCAACAATGTCTTCATTGCTTAAGGAAGTAGTGCTGCCACCGGTCGCTTTATTCAAAATGCCACTTGCTTTCTTCAATAAGCCACTTTGTGCAAATGAAGCAACACTGGTAAGAAGTAACAGGGGTAATACAATTCTTTTCATAGTGATATTTATAATAATTCAGCTAAAATAACGTGTTAAATGGTAAAAAGTTGTTAAGCCTTCCCTTATTTATCCCACGCAAACTGTTCAGCCTTAGGCATTTTCTCAAATACATGTTTTACTGTATCGGGCGGAACCGTAAGTTTACGCTGCACTACATCCATCCATGCACCGTCAACAGTAAGTATTGCAGCGATTTCATCGCCATTTTTCCTAATATTATGCTGAATGCTCCAGCGCGAAAAGTCGGGCCGGGTTCTCAATAGTTGAACATCTATAGTAATGGTATCGCCCATTTTTAACTCCCGTCGGAACACACATTCTTCCCGGAAAAGAATAGGGCCAAACTGGTGTTTGATCATAAACGAAGGCGTTAAACCATGTTCACCCAGGAAAGACACGCGTACATAGGCCCCAAAATCATAATAAACAGAATGGCGTAAATGAAAATTGGGATCAAGATCAGACCAGCGGATTTCCAAAGGTTTAATATATGTACTCATAAAATATATTAAAATTGATGGGATCAAAATTAGTCAGTTCTCTTTATTCTTAGTATTTTTTCCATCTCACGTAATCCTGTCATGTGCGATCACTGACCGCCATCATATGTTTAACAGCCTTTCTTGCATTGCAATATGGCAAGCTGATCAGCTATTGGAATTGCCGGTTCGCCTCTATCTATACGTCAACGCGATGCGATTGCGTAAAACCTTTGCTCGACCTGCATAAAGATACTGCCCACTACCCTGCGGGCACATTAAAAGAAAAGACCGTTGAGATCATCCTGTTCCATGAAGGGCCGTCTTCCTGGCAAGCGCCTGCAATACCGGTCATTTATGTAATGACCTATATCGACGTGATCCCTGAGTCATTTACCGCTGCTATTTTCCAGCCTCCGCGCTTTACGCCCAACGCTTAACGCCAAATACTCTATTAATACAACTGGTTTGCGTGCCTGCTGGTGACCAGATTAATCAACGCAAGGCATAATCCCCCCGAGGTGTTATACGCAGGTAATTTGTGTCTGCCCAGCCAAAGCCCTGGTGGGAACTTATGCGTTGTACACTCCGGGTTAACCGTTGAGCGTCCGGCGTTCTGCGTTCCGCGTTTAGCGTTTTGCATTGTCGTTCAGCATTGAGCGTTCTGCGCTCGAGTTTAGCTTTTGCATTGCCGTTCAGCATCGAGCGTTCTGCGTTCCACGTTCCGCTTTCCGCATTTTAATCACTCACCAATTTTCTACTATGCAACTTAATATAACTGTAATAGCTATGTTCTTTTACGCAGTTTCTGCCTGCACTCATAATTTGTATAACCAACAAACCCAAGCTATGAATCGAGAAGCCACCGATAAAAGAGGCAATCTCATCCTGCTCGGCAAGAGTAGCCGCGAACGCCTGGCCCGCGCGCCATTCGATGTGTGGTTTACCAAAAATTTCGAAGCATACCTGGTTGACAGCAGCACGGCCGTTCAATTAAAACCCCTACTGAAGCATAAGCAGTTCCTGTTGTTCATGGGCACCTGGTGTGGCGACAGCCGGCGGGAAGTGCCCCGGATCTATAAGATCCTTGACTATTGCCAGGTAAAACCGTCGCAGATACAATTGATCAATCTCAATAACAGCGATACCGCTTACAAACAAAGTCCCGGCCATGAAGAACGGGGTTTGAACATCCTTCGCGTACCTACCCTGGTCATTTATGAAGACGGCCGTGAATGGGGCCGGATCGTGGAATCGCCGGTACTTTCCCTGGAAAAAGACATGCTGGCCATTGTGTCAGGTGCGCCGTATGAACACAAGTATAAGAACCGGGGAAATGCCCAGCCGGCTAAAATGGCTGATACTAGCAGGTCACAAGCCGGTAAGTGGCAATAATTCAACAATGAATTCGTTTCATTCACTTACTTTTGATCCCTAAAATTTAGATAATGAAAAAATCTGTGCTGTTGGTCTTAGCCTGTTTACCCGCCACTGCAATATTGGCCCAGGCGCCAGCCAAGAAAAAGCCTGTTACAGCTACTCAAAAACCCGCTCCAACGAAAAAAACTGCAGCTACCGCCCCCACTGCACCCATCCTGAAAAATTCTGCCGATTCATTTAGTTATGCCATTGGCCTCAGCATTGCCAGCTTTTATAAAGCCCAGGGCATAAGCGATATAAACAACCAGTTAGTGGTGAAAGCCCTTGCTGATGCAAAAGTTGATAAAGCCCTGCTGAATGAGACCCAGGTCAATAACTGCATAGTAAATTATATGCAGAAAGCACGCAGTGAGAAAGCATCGCCCAATAAAAAGGCCGGAGAAGCATTCCTGGCAGAAAATAAAAAGAAAGCCGGTGTAGTTGCCTTACCGAGCGGATTGCAATACCAGGTGATTAAAGAAGGTACCGGTGCCAAACCAAGCGCAGATGACCAGGTAAAAGTGCATTATCATGGTACACTGATCGACGGTACTGTTTTCGACAGCTCCGTTGAACGCGGTCAACCCATTACACTTGGTTTAAAGAATGTAATTCCCGGTTGGACGGAAGCGTTACAATTAATGTCTGTTGGCAGCAAGTGGAAACTCTTCATTCCTTCAGACCTGGCCTATGGCGATAACCCGGCCGGCCCAACCATCAAGGAAGGCTCTACCCTGATCTTTGATGTTGAATTGATCGAGATCGTAAAACAATAAAGCTTATAAAAAGTAATCCCTCCCGGTGTTTCGGGAGGGATTACTTTTTATGTTTATTACAAATTGATCGCCCTGTCCTTCGGATACTTCACACTATAACTTACCCGGTACTTTTTTATTTCACCCGGCGCCAGCTGCGCCTTCCAGGTTAAGATCCCTGTCTCCGTATTTACCGCAGCACCGTCGTGCTGCAGCAATTCCACTTCAATGTCTTTATTGGTCGACACCGGGTATTGATCCCGCAACTCCATCTGAATAGCTTCTTTCTTATTGTTGCGTACGGTTATTTCATAGGTAAGGGTCTGTTTCTTGTTGGCCCCCAGGAATTTTACACTGCTGAAATCGGCCAGCCTTTCGCGGTTCACCACTACCCTTTTATCTCTGCCCAATGTAAGGTTCAGCGTGTCCAACACAGAACCCGCATCAACAGAGGTTTTTCCGATATAGGTCCCTTCAAAAATGATATTGGCTTCGCCCGGCAACAGGTTCAGGGCTTCCCAGTCAACGATCTCGCCCAGCAGGTAAGCATCTTTATCGAGGCGGGGCGCGCTGTAATATTTGTATTGGGCCGGGATCTTGTAATCTTTCAGGTTCACGTTCTGTTCCTTGCCATTCGAAGGAACATCATAGGGCAGATCAATATCAAAGACCACATTCAACTGGTTGTCTTTTACCGCTACGTAATCACCCATCTCTTTCAGGGTCACCACAACCGCACCCCCATTGGCCCGGCTTCCGTAAATAGCCGTGGCCTGCGCATCTTTCAATACTTCCATATTTTTTATAGCACTCTTGCTGATCTTCCTGAACTCTGCCTTACTGATGATGGTTCCATTCACAACATACACCGGCTCCGCTGCCTGTTTTTCACTTTCCGCAACATCGCTATTGCTGTATCCTCTTACCACCACTTCTTCCAAATTCGCAGAAGGGGCAGCCACACCTGCTATCCTGTTGCTGTAGTAAGGAGCCACATAACCTACCGGATCAACATATGCGAGGAACCAGGCTTTTACATCGGGCGCATTACTATGCTGCGATGGCACTGATGTAGACAATGCCAGCTTAACCTGCTTCCAGTCGATACCGGTGCTTTGTACCAACCTGGCTTTATAAGCCAGTGAAACCGGTTTATTGATATTCTCTACCCGCAGATCATAGGAAGGGTTCCAACCAGCAGCGGGTGTTACATATGAGATGTTGAAATCGTACTGACCGGCCAGTGGACTATACAATTGCAGCAGCAGCTTACCGATCGTTTTGTTATTCTTCTGCTCTTCTTCTTTTATCTGTTTGGTGAGTTTACCCGAAATAATAAATAGTTTCGACTCTCTTTCCTTATACCGGCTGATCTCATTTTGCAGTTCCAGCGTTTTGTTCTTATAGTAATCCATCATTTTGGTTAACTCGGTAACGCTCACCCCGGTTTGATCACCACGGATCTCCTTGTTTGCTTTCAACAACTCGAGCAGTTCCTGATCGGTCTTCAACACTACCTGCACTTTGGTAATTTCATCTTTGATCACGTCCAGCGAATCTTCCAGTCTTTTTACAACAGGCGTCTTTACTTCGGGCCGGAGAAAATCGGTAGAAAATTCAACAGACAGGATCGTAACATTCCCATTACTGCCTATTTGCAAACTGTTAATATCAATGCGGTTGCTGATATTATCTATTACCAATTCATTATTGCCCTGGTTTAACGAAACTTTAGCGCTATGCGTTAACTCGGCGCCGCTGCGATAGACCATCGCTGATCTTAAGACCGAGGAAACAATATTTTTATCATCGCCGGCCTGTACGGATGCTGCCAGCAGGGACATTAAAACGATCAGTATGCCTTTCATATACTTTGGTTTAGTGAGTGATTTTCATAGTGGATGCACAGGTATCAATAATTACATAAATCCGTTGCAAGTAGTTTACAGGTTTCAGGTTACAGCGCGTGCGAAACTGCTGTTTTGAGCTTTGTTATAAAGCCCTGTAACAGGTACCTTGTAACCGGTACCGCCACTGCTTAATGTGAATAGCATAATTAAATCATTCAGATTGCTTTATCAATTACCGCCTGCCTTTCAAAAAAAAAAGGACCACCTGCAACCCAGATGATCCTTTGATATATTTGAAACATCGTACTTCCTGCTTCTTACCTCGTACTTCTCCTTTAGAACGATGTTTTTACTTATAAAGCAATTCATAGTACTCATTCGCCATCCGGCCCGAGTCGAACTGGAAGCGTACATCGCGCATCCCGTTTTTAGCGATCTGGCGCCAGGTATCGTAGCGCTCATAGTACATCGGCAGAATATCATGCTCCAGCAGGTCATAGATCTTATCCAGATCATACTGGTCCTGCTCCTGCACACTCATTTTGCTGTAATCAGGTTTCGGCACTACAAAACCATTATGGCCCTGATCAATAAATTCGGGTATCCAGCCATCTGAAGTAGAGAAGTTAACGGCGCCATTCATAGCGGCTGTCATTCCACTGGTACCGGAAGCTTCGCGCGGTACGCGTGGATTGTTCAGCCAGATATCCGCAGCCTGCTTCAGCCGTTTGGATAAGCCCAATTCATAACCGGCCAGCACAGCTATATTCTTGTAACCCTTGCTCAGGTGTACCAGGTTATTAAATTCATTGATGGCCGGGTAATCCATCGGGTATGGTTTGCCTGCCCAGATGATCTGAACCGGGTATTTGGTACTGCTCAGTAATTTTTCAAAACGCGCTTTATCGCGGGTGATCAGTTCCGAACGTTTGTAACCGGCAAAACGGCGCGCCCATACAATGGTGAACACATTTGGATTAAAGAGCTTACCCGTTTGATCGGCCACAATTTCGAAGGCCCTGCGCTTCAGGTATTTCTTGCGATCGTCCCACCAGCTGTCATTGCCTTCCTCTGCCGCGCGGTATAATTGCTTATCGGCCCAATACCGCCAGTTCTGCGCATTGGTGATAGAAATGATCGGACAAATATTCTCATACCTGCCCCACATCAGCCGCGATACTTCGCCGTGTAATTTCGATACGCCGTTTGCCAGGTGGGCAAAACGTAAAGCTACCAGTGAGTGATTGAACTGATCATCCTGCATGCCGGTTAGCTTACGCACTTCCTCAACACTCAATCCACAGAAGTAACTCATTTTATGGCAGAGATGAATATCATGTTTTTCATTGCCCGCTTCTTCGGGTGTATGTGTGGTAAAAACCAGGCGCTTCTTCACTTCTTCCACCTTGTTGCCGAACTTTTTATACAGGTAGAAAACGGAAGAAACACCATGAGCTTCATTCAAATGATAAAGCTCGGGATTAAAGCCGATCTCATCCATCAACTTGGCGCCGCCTACACCCAGCAAAATAAACTGGGCAACTTTAGTGGCCACGTTGGCATCGTATAAGCGGTGCGTGATCGTTTGTGAGATATGATCATTCTCCGGAACATCGGTGCTCAATAAAAACAGCGGCGCTGTTTTAAAGGTTTCCGGGTTCAGATAATATGCTTTCACCCATACCAGGTGATCGTGAATGGTAATTTGAAATTTGATACCTGTATCTTCCAGGAAATGATAATTCTTTTCGAGCCAGGTTACCTGCAGGGTATGATCCTGGTTACGTGCCTGATCATAATATCCATACTTCCACAAAATGCCAACGCCCACCATGTTCTGTTGTAACTCATATGCACTGCGTAAATGCGAACCCGACAGAAAGCCTAAACCGCCACTATAGATCTTTAACGGCTGATGAACCGCAAATTCCATTGAAAAATAAGCTACCCGTTTGCTGTATTTAGCTTCTATCGGGTAGGGAACTGTAAAATTCGTAAAACTCATATACACTGATCTTTTAACATTCGGGCACCGATATGTATTTGTGCCAATTGTGTGATTCAAAAAGCGACTAAACCCTGGCGAATATAACGCAAATTCAAATCCCCGGCAGCTTGTTACTACTAATGAATGTTAGTATGTTGTACTGCAGCATAGTCAAGCTGCTATTGTTTAGCCTTTGCGGCTTTCTTTTTCGGGTAACTGCCACTGAAAAAGCATTGTATATCACGGTATGAACCGCACCCGCCTTTTTCTTTCATGGTCACTTTGCTGCCGCTAAATGTAAACTCGAGCGAACAGGGATTATCACTTTTAACAAACTGCGCCACCGTTGGTGATATAAAACGGGCAGTTCCTTTCAATTCACCTATGCATTTCCCGCCATTCTTCTCAAAATGAACGAAGAATACCATCTCCGAAGCATTCCTGCCATCCCGTATGGAAACGAAATTCTTTTTATTTTCAATATAGTCGCCTGAAAATTTATTGGTGGCCGCCAAGGTATCTATTGGATTAACCACATCTTCAATAATATCTTCATTCGGCTCGGTAACAATAAGGGTAAAATTATCCACGTTCCGGTCGTAGAAATAAACGTTCCTTTTGTAGAGCAGCTCGCCACCTGTTTTTCTGGTTTCCCTGTATGTAGTGATCTGGAATTTTGAATCGAGCAGACCATAGGCCGAAGTATAACGGTCAAAGCCGGTTTTGAGAATGGGCATGGCCTGTAAAAATTTGTTCTCCCGGCTGAAAGTGGCCAGGTACACTACTCTTTTATTGCCAGCTACTGCCGCCGTGAACAAATATTTTTCTTTTTCCTTCTCCTGTGTTCTTCCCAATGCATAAAATTTCGGTGCGGCTGTTTTGCCAAGATCATTTCGCCATATACTATCCGGAATGAATTTGGAGAAGGTGTTCAATTCAATTGCCATGGAGTCATTTTGCTTTCTGGTAAGCATGGTATCGGCTACAATAAAGGGCAGGGATGCTTCGGGGTAAAAGGCAACAAAATCTGCAGCTGTTTCTATATCACCTGCCTGTAATGCCGTTTTCTTGTCCTTGCATGCAAATAATAACAATATCAATCCCAAACTAAAGAGGTACTTCTTCATACAAAATCCGATAGCTGTTGATGAATAAAAATACGCATTCATAATCACTTCCAAAAGAAAACGCCGTTCCAGCCCCTGATGCTGAAGCCTGACCAGGCACCGTAATGACCATCCACGCGCACTGGGAGGTAAGGCCAAACAACGTGTTAATTATGGCAGGCATTGTTTGGAACCAGGGAATTTATTTTTTAGATTTGTCTAAATTTTATTTTAGGTAAACAATAAAAGCAGGGAAGTTCGTTATAATAAACAACAAGCGTATGGGTCCAAAATATTCGAGCAGCAGAGAAAATTACCTGAAAGCGATCTTCCACCTGCAGGAGATCCATGGCACGGTGACCACGAACGACGTTGCCAATGAACTGCAGACCCGCCCCGCTTCGGTGACCGATATGCTGAAAAAGCTGAAGGCACAGAAATTACTGCTGTATGAAAAATATAAAGGCTTTAAACTGAATACGGAAGGGCGTAAAGTCGCCCTGCAGATCATTCGCAAACACCGCCTGTGGGAATACTTCCTCGTGGAAAAACTACGCTTTGGCTGGGATGAAGTACATGAAATTGCAGAAGAGCTGGAACATATCAGCAGTAAAAAACTGATCGACCGCCTCGATGAGTTTTTAGGGTTCCCTAAAAGTGACCCGCATGGCGATCCGATCCCCGACAGTCAGGGCCGCTGGACGCTCACCCGGCAGGTAGACCTGCTGAACCTGCCCATCAATCAAATGGCAGAAGTGAGCGGTATCGGCGATCAGTCGGCAGAGATCCTTGAATTGCTGAACCATAAACATATTGCCCTGGGCACCCGGCTGGAAGTAAAGAAAAAATTCGCCTTCGATAATTCCATTGAACTGAAAATAAAGAATCAGTCCCCCGTAACCATTAGTGAACATGTAGCAAAAAACGTATTTGTGAAATATGATGAATAGAATAAAAGGAGATGCTTCGTTAAGTGAGGTACATGAATCGGTTGATATCAGTAAAAAGAGCCTGGGCTGGCGGCGGATCCTGGCTTTTTTCGGACCGGCATACCTGGTAAGTGTCGGATATATGGACCCCGGCAACTGGGCCACCGACCTGGCGGGTGGCAGCCGTTTTGGGTATGCCCTCATTTGGGTTTTATTAATGAGTAACCTGATGGCCCTGCTGCTGCAAACCCTGTCGGCCCGGCTCGGTATTGTACGGGGCCGCGATCTGGCGCAGGCTAACCGCGAAACCTATCCCCGCCCGGTCAATTTCCTCCTTTATATCCTGGCCGAAGTGGCCATTGCCGCCACCGATCTGGCCGAAGTACTGGGCATGGCCATTGGTATTAACCTGCTGACCGGCTTACCGCTGATCTGGGGCGTAGCGATAACTGTATTCGATACATTTTTATTGCTGTTCCTGCAACGGCTTGGCATTCGTAAAATGGAAGCCTTTATCATTGGCCTGGTAGCCATTGTTGGCCTTTCTTTTCTCGTTGAGATCATCATTGCCAAACCGGCTTTTGCCGACATTGCTACCGGATTAGTGCCCAGCCTGCCCAATGACCAGGCCCTGTATATTGCCATCGGCATCATCGGGGCAACGGTAATGCCACACAATTTATACCTGCATTCTGCACTCGTACAAACACGTAAGATCGCAAAAACAAAAGAAGGCATTAAACAGGCCTTAAAATGGAGTTTTGTGGATTCGGCGGTGGCCCTGAATGTGGCCTTCCTGGTGAATGCGGCCATCTTAATTCTGGCAGCGACCACCTTCTTTAAAAAAGGACTGGTAGAAGTAGCGGAGATCAAGCAGGCGCATCAATTGCTGTCGGGGTTGTTAGGTTCTTCGGTAGCGCCGGTGCTTTTTGCCGTGGCGCTGATAGCGGCCGGACAGAGCTCTACCGTGACGGGCACGCTGGCCGGACAGATCGTAATGGAAGGATATCTCCGCCTGCGCATCAATCCCTGGATGCGGCGCCTGCTCACCCGTTTACTGGCCATTGTTCCCGCCATCCTGGTGATAGCCATTGCCGGTGAAAAGGAAGTTGACAGCCTGCTGGTATTAAGCCAGGTTATATTGAGTATGCAGCTGGGTTTTGCCATTATTCCGCTCATTCATTTTGTAAGCGATAAAAAGACGATGGGCGATTACGCCATCAAACCGGTTGTGCAGGTGATTGCCTGGCTGGTTACCACCATTTTGGTGTACCTGAATATTCGCATGCTGGTGAATGAAGCCACCGGCTTCTTTGCGGGTTCAACGAATATTTTCTGGAAGGCGGTGATCATAGCCGGCGGGGCGATCTTCCTTGGCCTGCTGCTTTATATTATTTTCTATCCGGTCTTCAGCAAGCGGTTGAAGGCCGGCAGCATTCAAATGCACCCGCAAATGGAAGGTTTACAAAAGCTCAATATTCCATCCTATAAGAAGATCGCAGTAGCGCTGGACTTCGGCGAGCAGGACGATACCCTGCTGGCCCATGCCATCGGGCAGGGACAGGGCCACGCCGAATATGTGCTGATCCATGTAGTGGAAAGTGCATCGGCCCGCATCCTGGGCCGGGAAAGCGATGACTATGAGACGCGGCACGACCTGGCGCGATTGCAATCCTATATGCAGCAATTGCAGGAGCAGGGTTTAACCGCTACCTGTCACCTGGGGTTCAGGCACAGGGCCGAAGAGATCGTTCGTATTATCAAAGAATCCGGAGCCGATATGCTGGTCATTGGCGCCCACCGGCACAGCGGCATCAAAGACTGGTTATATGGGGAAACGATTAATTCCGTTCGTCATGAACTGAAGATCCCGATCCTGGTCGTAAATTTATAAACAGCTCAGTTATTCAGTTATTCATCTTGCGACTACTGTATTAACTTAATAACTTATGAACGAATAACTCAGGAACTGAATAGCTACCGTTTAATATACAGCAAATGCTTTAACCTGCTGAAAGTTTCCGGTTTGATATTGAGATAAGAAGCCAGTACTTTTTGCGGCACCCGCTGCAGCATTTCCGGATGGGTGTTCATGTATTCGATAAAACGCTGGCGGGTAGATGTATTTAGCTGCTCGAAATAGCGGCTGTCCTTTTTAATGAACATCTGCATAATGATGGCGCGACCGAGCGCTTCGGCTTCCGGCACTTTATCCATCGCATCCTGCATGCGATCGAATTTAACAGATACCAGCACCGTTGGCTCCAGGGTTTGAATGACCACTTCGGAGGGTAGCCGGTGATGGAAAGAAATTTCTGATTGAATGAAATGGCCTTCGGTGGCCAGCTGCAGGGTTACTTCACCCCGGATGGAAGAAGGAATATATTTGCGTACAAGCCCTTTGATAACAATGTTAAGGTAATCCTCCATTTCGCCCTGGTTTACCAGCTTCTTCTTTTTATCGAAACGGCGGATCTCGAGGTAAGGAATTAATTGTTCAAGCCCCTCACGGCTGATCGGTGAGAACCGTTGCAGGTGTACCAGTAATTGTTCGTAGCATTCCCTGGCAACAATAATTTTATCCCCCATAGAAAAACATCATTTAAGATAAGGAGCATCTGAGCTTTTTTTGGTTCTCAGCAAATGCTTCAGGCGGCTGAATGTTTCCGGTTTGATGTTCAGGTAAGATGCCAGGTATTTTTGCGGCACCCGCTGAAACAGTTCCGGGTTATCAGTCATAAAACGTAAAAATCGTTCTTTGGTACTAAACCGGATGCGTTCCAGTTCCCAAACCTCTTTTTGCAGGAACAGTTCGGTAATGATCAGCCGGCTCAGGCGTTCGAGTTTAGGGTAGCGGCTATATAACTGTTCTGCCCTGTCATGGTGCAGGGAGTAGAACGTGGTGGGCTCAATGGTCTCTACCACATATCCTGAAGGCATTCCGGAAAAGTACGACACTGAGGAGGAGATCAGCTCTCCTTCTTTGGCGATCTGGGTAATTATCTCTTCCTTGCCTTTATAGAAAAACTTACGCGCGAGCCCTTTGATCACGAAATATAAATATTTCTCCGTTTCATTTACATCTGTGAGGCGAACTTTCTTGTCAACAGATCTTACTTCAATGGAGTTGATGAGTGCTTCCAGCTCTTCAGCCGGAAGATCAATAAACTGGTCTATATACTTTTGTAATATAGCAACCATACTGCAAGTTATAATTTATCAACAATTATTGTCAGCGTTTAACCGGGAGCCTTTGTTTTTTAGGTACTACCATGTAGCACCAGTATGGAAAACATCATACACCTGTACTGGTTGGGAGCTAAAAAGCCTTTTGCACATTTGGCCATTCTGCTGTAGGTTTGCACCCTTATTTGAAGGCAAAAACAAGCATTTATGGCACAAAAAATCAATGTACAGAATCCTGTTGTAGAACTGGATGGCGATGAAATGACACGCATTATCTGGAAGTTCATCAAGGATAAACTCATCCTTCCCTACATTAACGTCGATATTAAGTATTACGATCTGGGTATTGAATACCGCGACAAGACCAATGACCAGGTAACTATTGATGCCGCCAATGCCATCAAACAGTATGGTGTTGGAATCAAATGTGCCACCATCACCCCTGACGAAGCCCGCGTAAAGGAGTTCTCCCTGAAACAAATGTGGAAGAGCCCCAACGGCACCATCCGGAACATTCTCGATGGTACTGTATTCCGTGAGCCTATCGTAATCAACAATATTCCCCGCCTGGTTACCAACTGGACTGCCCCGATCATCGTTGGCCGTCACGCTTTTGGTGATCAGTACCGCGCTACCGATTCCGTTATCAAAGGCAAAGGCAAACTTACAATGACCTTTACTCCTGAAGACGGCGGCGAACCGCAAACTTTTGAAGTATACAACTTCAAAGGCGATGGCGTGGCAATGACCATGTACAATACCGACGAAAGCATTAAGGGTTTTGCCCGCAGCTGCTTCAATATGGCCCTCGCCAAAAAATGGCCATTGTATCTCAGCACCAAAAACACCATTCTTAAGAAATACGATGGTCGTTTCAAGGATATCTTCCAGGAGATCTTCGACAATGAGTTCAAACAGGCATTCCAGGAAGCGAATATCGTGTACGAACACCGCCTGATCGATGACATGGTAGCCAGCGCCCTGAAATGGAACGGTAATTTCGTTTGGGCCTGTAAGAACTACGATGGCGACGTTCAAAGCGACACCGTTGCACAAGGTTTTGGTTCTCTGGGCTTAATGACCTCGGTATTAATTACCCCCGATGGCAAGACCATGGAAGCTGAGGCTGCCCACGGCACCGTTACCCGCCACTACCGCGATCACCAGGCCGGTAAACGCACGAGCACCAACCCCATCGCTTCTATCTTTGCATGGACAAGAGGTTTGGCCTTCCGCGGTAAACTCGACGGCAACCAGGCCCTTATCGACTTCTGCAACACATTAGAGTCTACCTGTATAGAAACAGTTGAAAGTGGCAAAATGACTAAAGATTTGGCCGTTTGTATTCATGGAAATAAAGTAGAACACGGAAAACACTACCTGTATACCGAAGAATTCCTGGATGCGATCGATGCTAACCTGAAAAAGAAAATGGCTTAATCGGCCCCCGGTTAACAATAAACGGGTTACATATAAGCAAAAAGCGCCTTCCGGCCCAGCCCGGCAGGCGCTTTTTTATAACTGCCCGGCCGAAAAAAAGGCCCCTCCCGTAAACCGGGAGAAGCCTTGTGATGATAATACCCCTTAACTTACCTATTTCAATATTGTTGTTTTTAGTAACTACGGAAAAAAGCTACATTATTTGTGCCTGACCTTTCCTTCACCATAAAAATGCTGTTAAGGAAAGACTAAACCCCAAACTGACGACCCATTCACCATTTTTGCGGATAGTAGCCTGTGACAATATTTCTACAAAACAAGTCCCCCCGGTGTAGCGGGAGGACTCCTTGAAATGATTGATTAAACCCTAAACCTGTAATTATATAGATGCAGAACCACTATGAGCTTAGCGGTTAATCATCACCTGTTATGCAGGGCCGATGATCTTTTTTATTGACAGCACATGCAATAAAATCGTTGCGCCTTCAGTTAAGTATTCGAGTTAACAATGAAATAATCGCATGTGCTAACATTAAATATGCCGTGCCAGGCGGTGCGAGAAATGGGAAGCGACTACAGCGATGATGCCTGTAAAATAGCAGCATAATCATTATCTTAGATATTAGTACAAATAATATTTTGCTGTTAACCCGAAAAGGCCGAACGTTATTTTTTAAAATTGAATTTACTTTTCCAGTATAAGTCTTCTTGCCAGGGGAACGCCTATGTACATGTGAAGGATTAAACAAAAGTACGGCCGGCGTTCCTATTTTATTTTCTACCAAACGAAAATGTTCCGATAGCCAGGGCCATCGGAACATTTGCTTTCATAATCAAATTATCACATTAGCTGGTTACTTCTTTTTCTCCGCTCTTTTCCGCAGCTCAGTTACAGGAATAGTGACCATTCGTCCAATCGGTTCTTTACCCCTGTAGGTGATCATCCGCACATTTACCGCATCCCTGGGGATCTGTACCGGCTGGGTATATTTGGGATAAAAGCGATCGGGGAATGAATTATCGAAGCTGTAATAGATATCCAGTCCTTCCACTTCAGTGCTCAGATCGAGCTTCAGCAATTCACCGTCCTTGCTTACATTGATGATAGGATCATACATGCTGGGCGCGTATTTGATCTCGGCCACTTCAAAACGTTCGAAATGATCTTCCACGCGGCGGATAAAATCATTCCAGTTCTTTTTTTCCGCAGGTGACCAAATGCTTTCCGCAACCGCAAAGGCGCGGGGCCAGGTCATGTATTGCGCATGACGCATGTTGTAAATCTGTTCAGTCCATAAATTAGCTTGTCCACCCTTGATGAACTTCGGGTCTGCACCTTTGGGAACGGGTTCAAACTGGTATGAGGCTTTCAGACGTACGCTTTTGTAAACAGGGGGTTCAATAGCGGGATCGCCCTGCATCAGGTCGATGTACGTATGGTCATTCGGGCTCATGACCACTTCATGCTGCATTTTGGCGGCTTCTGCCCCACCCTTCGATCCACGCCAGCTCATAACAGCCGCATTCGGCGCCAGGCCACCTTCCAGGATCTCATCCCATCCGATCATCTTTTTGCCCTTCGACTCTATGATCTTCTCCACTTTCTTTACAAAATAACTTTGCACCTCATGCAGATCTTTCAGGTTCTCCCGCTGCATCAGTTGTTTAATGGCATCGCTTTTCTCCCAGAAATTCTTGGCGCACTCATCGCCGCCCATATGAATGTATTCAAAGGGGAATAGCTGAGCTACTTCAGTAAACACTTTATCAAGCGCTTCATATACTTTGTCATTGGCCGGACAAAGGGTATTATCTACCAGTGCATAAAAGCCGGTATCGGTCCATTGCATGAATTTTTCGCCTGAGTTCACCCGGTAGTTGCCAGGTGTGCAGGAAAGCTCGGGATAAGCCGCCACCATTGCCATGCTGTGGCCGGGAACATCTACTTCGGGCAGGATATTCACGAAACGATCGGCTGCATATTGTACCAGTTCCTTAATGTCGTTCTGGGTGTAGAAGCCGCCATATTTACGCGGCTCATTTTCGGCAGGTGGGCTGAAGGTTCCGAATGTACCGGTTTTCTCAACCCGCCAGGCGCCTACTTCGGTTAGCTTGGGCAGTGATTTAACCTCAATGCGCCAGCCCTGGTCATCGGTGAGGTGCAGGTGCAGTAAATTGTATTTATAACGCACCATTTCATCGATGAACTGTTTTACCTCCTCTTTGGTAAAGAAGTGACGAACCACATCGAACATCAGCCCCCGCCAGGCAAAACGCGGATAATCGGTGATCTGCACACCGGGGATGACCCAGGAGGCTTTCTTCACCACCGACTCACTTTCTATTTCCTTCGGCAGCAATTGCAGCAGGGTTTGAACGCCATAAAACAGGCCGGCCGCATCGTTGGCAGTAAGCTGCACGCCCGTGGCGCTTACGGCTAAAGTATATCCTTCTTTTCCAATTGTTTTATTGGCGGTAGGGTTCAGTGCAAAACTGATCACATTGGTTTTAGCTGCCGGAGCCGCCTGCCCCAGCGCAAAACCGGTAGCCTTTTTTACCTGGTCTGCAAAAAAACCGGCAACCCGTTTTACGTCGGCATTCTTACCATCGGCCGCGATTTTAGTTTGAGCGGTCAACGTAAAACGGCCGCTCTTTTTTTCAAGCGAGACCGGCTGCGGGATAAGGGATATCTCCGGGCTCGTTTGGGATACGGCAGAAGCAATCATCCAGAAACTGGCAAATAACAAGCTGATCTGTTTCATATTAATCTTAGAGGATTTATGTGGTGACGGTTTTAAAATTAGGGAAATTATTCACGCTGCCGGTTGAAAAAATCATGCAAACGATTGATCCTCTTTATGGAATGATCATTAATTTGTAACTTCCCAAAAACAATCAAATACATGAAGAAACTGCTGGTTCCCACCGACTTCTCCGATACATCGAAAAATGCAGCGCTGTTTGCTGCGCAAATGGCTGCAGACGTTCAGAATGCAAAGATCATTTTAATCCATGTGTCTGATAAGATCACCGGCGGCTCAGACGGTTCACCGTTAACCGAAGACGATGACGACCGCCGCCTGATACTGACCCAGGCCCTTAGTCAACTGAAAGACGAATTGCTGGCAGTAGCGCAGGTGCCTGTTGAATTCGTTATGGAAAAAGGAACTTCCCTTGTGGAAACCCTTAGCCGCTACGTTCGCCACCAGGCCATAGATATGGTGATCATGGGCATTACAGGCGCCACGCGGCTCGAACAGATCTTTATGGGCAGCAATACCCTCGAAATGGCCAAGGAAAGTGTTTGCCCCGTACTGATCATTCCGCCAGACGCAAAATACCGCAAGATCAAAAATGTGGTGCTGGCCAGCGACTTCAAAGACGTGGATACCACTATTCCCGTTGCGCCGCTGAAAGCAACCCTCGATATTTTTAAACCGGCCCTGCATATTGTGAATGTAGACAGTGAGCACTATGTTGAGCTTACCGATGAATTCAAGGCGGAAAGAGCCAAACTGGAGGGGATGTTGAAGGACTATTCCCCTGAATTCTATTTCATCAGGCAGTATGACTTCTTTGATGCCATCAGCCAGTTCGTCGACGATAAGAATATCGACCTCATCTTTATTGTTCCCCGGGAACGCTCATTCCTGAGTGGCCTGTTCAGGACCAGCCATACCAAAAAGCTGGCCTACCATAGCCATATCCCGATCGTAGCTATACATGAATAATATCGAGTTACCGGTTACCGGGTGCCAGTTCCCGGTAACTGGTAACCGGTAACTGGCATACGCAACATGCTCAGCTATAGTCACGAAGTATTTTTTGAAGTAGCCACCCATCTTAGCTTTTCCAAAGCCGCTGAGATCTTATATATCAGTCAGCCGGCAATTACCAAACACATCCAATCGCTCGAAAAACATTATAAGGTTAGCCTGTTCGAACGCAAGGGCAATTCCGTGTCGCTTACCAGCGAAGGCAGGATATTGCTTGAATATGTGGTACAGGGCCGCGAGCTGCAACGGCAGCTTGAATTCGATATTACCAAACAAAAGAACCTGCAACAGGCAAAAGGATCGCTCACACTGGGCACCAGCACCACGATCTCACTGTATGTTATTCCTCCCGTTTTTTCGGCTTTCCACCAGCAATATCCCAATATAGAATTGAAGCTGGTGAACCGGAACTCAGAGAATATTCTAAAAGCCCTGCTCGATCATGAAATAGACCTCGCCATCACCGAAGGACGCAATACCATCACATCGGTAAAATACCAGTTCTTTTTAACGGATGAAGTAATACCCGTTTGCAGCGCCAAAAGTGAATTGGTGAAAAAAAAGAATATTGCCCCCGAAGAACTAAAGACCATCCCGGTAGCCTTACGCGAGAGAGGCTCGGGCACCCTGGCCGCAGTTACAGAGGCATTGCAAAAATGCAAGATCAGCATTGCCGATATAAAGCATAAAATTGTGCTGGGCGGCACTGAAGCGCTGAAGAATTTTCTGCTCGATGACGTATGCCTCGGGTTCTTGCCCTTGCGATCGGTTGCCCGGCAACTCAAGAACGGCGAACTTGTTCGGTTAAGCATCCCTGGTTTACAGATCCACCGTGCATTTTATTTCATGCAAAGGCGCGGATCAGAGACCGATCGCATCAATCAATTATTTATAAAACTGGCTACGAGCTACTATAACAAAAAGTTATAGCGTATAAGCAAACGGTATCGTTCTCATGGCAGCAGCTTACTACTTTTACCCTGTCATAAAACTACAATGAGAACGATACGAACACTTACCTCCTTAACACAGCTTGCCTGCTCGCAATGCGGACAGATTTACAGCGCTTTTGAGCCTCAAACTTTTTCTTTCTGCTGCAGGCAGCCGCTCGTAGCCCAATATAACCTGGCAGAAGTACCTGCTAAAACGGTAGTGTATAACCGGCCCGCGACCATGTGGCGGTATAAAGAAGTGCTGCCCGTTTTTGAAGAAGAAAATATCGTTAGCCTCGGCGAAGGCATGACGCCCATTCTTGAACTAAAACGTTTACAGGCAGCTTACGAATTACCCAATCTCTTCCTGAAGGATGAATCGAAGAACCCAACAGGTTCTTTTAAGGCGAGGGGATTGAGTGCCGCCGTTTCCAAAGCAAAAGAATTTGGCCTGCCGGCCTGTATCATTCCTACCGCCGGCAATGCCGGTGGCGCCCTGGCTGCATATTGTGCCAAAGCAAACATGAAAGCTGTTGTGGTAATGCCCCGCCATACGCCCCAGGTATTCAAGGACGAATGCGAACTCTACGGCGCCGAACTGGTACTGGTAGATGGCCTCATCAGTGATTGCGCTAAAAAAGTGGCGCAGTTAAAGGAGTCGGCCCCCTATTTTGACATTTCTACCATGAAGGAACCTTACCGCCTGGAAGGAAAAAAGACCATGGGTTATGAAATAGCGGAACAATTCAACTGGACCCTGCCCGATGTGATCCTTTATCCTACGGGTGGCGGCACGGGCTTGATCGGCATGTGGAAAGCTTTCAAAGAAATGCAGCAAATGGGCTGGATAGGCGAAAAGCTGCCCCGTCTCTATGCCATCCAGGCCGAGAACTGTAAACCGGTAGTGCAAACCTGGAAGGGTTTGCAAGGCCATGCCAAAAATTATATGGGCCGTGCTTCCCTGGCTAATGGACTGGCGGTGCCCAATCCTTTTGCCGAGAACATGATCCTGCAGGTATTGCGGGAATCAAAGGGTCAGCCACTGGCTGTTAGTGATGCCGATATGGTAAAGGCCGTAAAAGAAATTGCCGGCAAAGAAGGGTTGATCATTGCTCCTGAAGGCGGCGCATTATGGAATGGCTTGTTACAACTGGTGCAGGATGGTATTGTTCAAAGGGCCGAGAAGATATTATTGCTGAATACGGGTTCGGGATATAAATACCTGCAGAATATTCTTTAAAATGCTTGAGTTATTAAGTTCATTGGTTCCTGAGTTATTAAGTTACCATAACGGAGTCTGCCACACATTAATAGTATGGTACAGGTTTTAGCTAACTTTCACTATGAACTTACTAAAAAACTCAATAACTGAATAACTCAGAAACTTATACGTCCGGTTCCTGCTGACTCAAACAATGGAAACTGCCAAGCCCCCAGATGATATCAGTTGAATCGATACCGATCACTTTACGATCAGGAAAACACTGCTGAATGATCTGAAGCGCTTTATCATCCTGTGCACAACGGTAAGTAGGCACTACGACGGCCGCATTGGCTATATAAAAATTGGCATAAGACGCAGGCAGTCGCTGGTCTTCATACACCACCGCATTAGGCATGGGCAGCTCGATAACATTCAATTGCTGCCCGTTCAATAACCGCATCTGTTGTAACTGACGCAGGTTGTGCTGCAGCAAGGCATAGTTCTCGTCCTGTTTATTCTCTTCGATCACCGTTAACACGGTATTGGCATTCACAAAACGAACGGTATCATCAATATGACCATCGGTATCATCCCCGATTATACCTTCATCTACCCACAATACCTGGTCTACCCCATAGTATTGGTACAGGTATTCTTCAATTTGCTGCTGGTTCAAATGCGGGTTACGGTTAGGGTTCAACAAACAGGCGGTTGATGTAAGCAAAGTACCTGCTCCGTTGAACTCTACGGAGCCGCCTTCCATCACAATACCGGGATGATATACCGGAATATTATAGTGTTTGCCAATTAATGTAGGGATCACGTCGTCAAGATCGTAGGGCGGATACTTGTTGCCCCAGGCATTATAGCCCCAGTCGACGATCACTTTTTTTATATCGGCTTGCGGGTTTATCAAAAAAGCCGGACCATGATCGCGGCACCAGGCATCATTGGTAGGATGAATAAAGAATTGAATATTGCTCATTTTGACGCCGGCTTCCGTAAGGCATTTTTCAGCAAATGTTTTCATCGCGGCATCGGTCACATTGATGTTTACTTTTTCACCCAGGGCCACTTCCTTTACAAACTGGCTGTAAAATGGATAAATGCTTTGAATCTTTCCGGGCCAGGAAGCTTCCTTATGGGGCCAGCTGAGCCAGGTGGCTGTATGCGGCGCAAATTCGGCGGGGAAAAAATAACCTAGTTCTTTGGGAGTGGGACTATCTTTCATTCTTGGTGCTTGGTTCACAGTTAGAAGTTCAAAGTTCGAAGTTCACAGTTCAAAGTTTCTAGTTACCAGTTTCCGGTTGAAAGTCACCGGTTGCAGGATTCAGGTTCCTGGTTACAGGGCTTCATTGCAGTTGCATACTGCACCTCGATGCTCCTTATATTGCAGCAGCTGCGACACGGTCCCTGCAACCTGAAACCTGAAACTCTATTTTTGATTTGACGTTTCAAAAACGGTTACGCTTCATCATCTATGAACCGTTTCATGATCGGCTGGTATGAATCAATCCTGCGGTCACGTAAGAAGGGCCAGTGCGTGCGATACCGATCGCTCAATTCGGTATTCAATTCTATTACATGCACTTCTTCCTGGTCGTGAGAAGCCTGGTATAAGATCGAGCCAAAGGGATTGCTCACAAAGGAACCGCCCCAGAATTTCATGGCGCCGTTCTGCTCCAGTCCAACCCGGTTTACACTCACCACGTGCACGCCATTCGCTACGGCATGACCGCGCTGGATGGTTTGCCAGGCATTGTACTGCTCGGTGTTGGTAACTGAATCCTGTGAAGTGGCCCAGCCAATAGCGGTGGGGTAAAATAGTATTTCTGCGCCCATCAGGGCAGTGATGCGGGCTGCTTCCGGATACCATTGGTCCCAGCAGATCAGTACCCCGATAGTGGCGAATTTTGTTTTGAACACTTTATATCCCAGATCGCCGGGCGTAAAGTAGAATTTCTCGTAGTAGGCCGGATCGTCGGGAATATGCATTTTGCGGTATTTACCCAGGTAAGTACCATCGGCATCCAGTACGGCGGTGGTATTGTGGTAAATACCCTGCGTTCTTTTTTCAAACAAAGAGGCAATGATCACCACGCCTACTTCCGCAGCTACCTTGCTCAGCGCTTCGGTAGACGGGCCAGGGATCGGCTCTGCCAGCTTGAAGTTGTCATAATCCTCCACATCGCAGAAATACAGCGAAGTGAACAATTCCTGCAGGCAAACGATCTGCGCACCTTTGGCTGCTGCCTCCCGTACTTTAGCGATCGCTTTTTGCAGATTTGCTTCTTTGTCGTTGGTGCAGCTCATTTGCACCAGGCCAATGTTAACTTTTGTCATTTTCTTATTTTCCCCGGCTCCGCCAACGGGCGAAGATTTTTTAAGTTTTAAACAAATTCCGCATTATAACAAGGAACTACCAGATTTGTTGAACGCTTAACCTGTTAACTGATCAACATGGTAACCTGTCAACCGCTCCCTCAGGTCTCTACCTGCAATAAAGCATCCAGGTTCCTGATCCCGATCTTCTTCTCACATATAAAGCCTTCGGCATATTTCACGCCAATGCGTTTGCCCATCATGCGCGCTCTGCCTATGATGCTATCCAGGAAATCGGGCGATGAAATATAGGTCTGCGGACCATCATGCCCGTTTACCGGGTTGTAGAACTGGGTTGTATAGGCTTCAATGGCCTTCATCCGCTGCTCAAAAACATCGGAAATATCCACCAGCAGATCAGGTTCATGGTACCAGTCCTGCAAATAATGCAGTATGTATTTCGGGCGCCAGCGTTCCTGCGGCTTCCCGCTTTCATCGGTGGTCTCGATCTTTGCCAGGCCCGATAAAAAGCAGGCGGTGGCGATCAGTTTGCCTGCGCGGCCATGATCAGGATGGCGGTCTTCCAGGGCATTTGCCAGCACTACTTCCGGCTGATAGGTCCTGATGGCCCTGATCAGTTGTAACTGATGTTCTTCATCATTCTTAAAAAATCCATCCCGCATTTTAAGGTTCGCCCGCATATGCACGCCCATGATCTCGGCGGCTTTAGCGGCTTCCGCATAACGGGTCTCAATAGTTCCCCGGGTGCCAAGCTCTCCCTGCGTAAGGTCGAGGATCCCGGCTTTCTTGCCCAGCTTGATCTCATTCAGCATCGTGCCTGAACAGCTTAATTCCACATCGTCAGGATGAACGCCTATGGCCAGTAAATCCAGTTTCATAGTTAAAATTGAGCCGCAAAGGTAATAAACAGTTTGTGGTTTATGGTTTGTGGTTTGTTGTTATTTCCGCCGTTTATAAAGGTTTAACAGTTGCTTTCTTCCGGAAATTCAAGCATTTAACGGTTTGAGGTTTATGGTTTGTGGTTTGTCGTTTGTAGTTATTCCGCCCATTGTAAATGTTTACCAGATGCTTACTTCGCGAAATTCAGGCAGCCGAAAACAGTTTAGACCTTTCGAAAGTGAGCAACCATAAACCACAAACCATAAACTCTATCCTGTTAACGATAACATCCCATTTAGAAAAAAGTCGTTGCCCACCGGATCAACGCATCTACTTCCGCCGGCGCATTGTCGATCCGCTGTTCAGAGCGCTTTTTCCCCAATCGTACGAGCACGGTTTTTTTGGAGGGAATAACTATGACATACTGCCCTAAAATGCCGCGGGCATAAAATATTTCAGGCCGGCTCGGCATTATCCACCACTGATACCCGTAGTAATTGCAGGGTTTGCCTTCAGTATCTGGTATCATGCAGGGTTTTATCGATCTGAGATAGTAATCCATGGGAATGATCTCATTGCCCTTCCACCGGCCACTGTCGAGCATCAACTGCCCCAGCCGGGCAAAATCACGGGCGTTCGAATTAAAGCAACAATAGGCTTTTTCGATGCCGCCTACCTGGTCGGTGCTCCATAAAGCCGCATGTTCAGCCCCTAGTGGCTGCCATAATTTTTCAGCTGCATAGGCGCTGAGCGATTTGCCGGTCGCTTTATTCAGGATCAGGGCAAGCAACTGCGTATCGCCCGATTTGTAGGAATGCACGGAACCTGGCGGATGAATGATAGAAACGCCGGTGGCCGTTTTATATGCATTATGCCCGTAATATATCTCGGTGGTTACCGAAAAAGGGTTGGCATAGGATTCCTCCCAGCTGCTGCCGCTGCTCATGGTCAGCAGATCGATGATGCGCACTTTTGCTTTTTCGCCGGTCCTGAACTCAGGAATGTAATTACCAACCGGCTCTTCCAGCGACCGGATCTTTCCTTCCTTAAGGGCCGCGCCGATCAGCAGGCTGGTAATGCTTTTCGCCATGGAAAAAGAGCCCGACAAAGAGGAATCGCCGTACCCTTCCCAATAGAATTCATACAAAATGGAATCGTTTTTAATGGCCAGCACCGCAACCGTCTCCAGTTCCTCGAGCATTTTTTTCAGCTGGCCTGGCAGCGGATTTTTGTTGTAATGGGCAGAAAGCGCCCATGGTTGCGGTTCCCCGGTTGTTACTGTGTTGTTCGAAAACTTTTTATAATCGTCGATATCAGCAAAATTGTACCATACCGCCTCAAACAGGTAGGTGCGGCCGGAGATAAAGGCGTAAGCAGTAAAAACAAGAATAATCGTCAGGAAAACATATACAATAACGCGTATAAACTTTTTCATAGCGGAGCTTGTTAAATGAAGGTAACAAATTGAACCAACCTGGATAAACCATCTGTCTGGTTATTAACCATTTTTTGAGGCCTGTGTAAAAAAAAGGAATATGTAACACAATAAAAATAATAACATAAGCTGCCGCAGGCAGATCATCCCTTTTTTTTGCTCTTTTCTCATTTTCGAGTAGCTTCGCAGGTCTTTATTAGAAAGTGAAATAGAAAGTCAGTAATAGAATACTGCCGGAAGAATCAGTAAATCGTAAAATCTAAAATCGTAAATCGAAATGGCATACGACGTAGTAGTTCTCGGAAGCGGCCCCGGCGGATATGTGGCAGCTATCCGGGCATCTCAACTGGGATTCAAAACCGCTGTAATTGAAAAAGAAAGTCTGGGTGGAATTTGTTTGAACTGGGGCTGTATTCCCACCAAAGCCCTGCTGAAAAGCGCCCAGGTTTTTGAATACATTAAGCACTCAAAAGATTATGGTATTGAAGCCAGCGGCACCGCTGATTTTTCGGCAGTAATTAAACGCAGCCGCGGCGTAGCTGACAAAATGAGCAAAGGCGTTACCTTCCTGATGAAGAAAAACAAGATCGATGTGATCATGGGTTTCGGTAAACTGAAAGCCAAAGGCCAGATCGAAGTGAAAGGCGCTGATGGTAAAACGCAGATCGTTGAAGCAAAACATATCATTCTGGCAACCGGTGGTCGCAGCCGCGAACTGCCCAGCCTGAAAATAGATGGTAAAAAGATCATTGGCTACCGCGAAGCAATGGTATTGCCACAACAACCTAAAAGCATGATCGTGGTAGGTAGTGGCGCTATTGGCGTTGAATTCGGTTACTTCTATGCCACCCTGGGCACTAAAGTTACCATTGTTGAATTCATGGACCGTATCGTTCCGGTAGAAGATGAAGAGATTTCAAAAGAACTGGCGAAGAACTTCAAGAAAAATGGCATCGAGATCATGACCAGCTCTGAAGTTACCAGCGTTGATACCAGCGGTAACGGCGTTAAAGCCAAAGTAAAGACCAAAGACGGTGAAGTTACCCTCGAAGCTGATGTAGTGCTCAGCGCCGTAGGCGTTGCTGCCAACATCGAAGGTATTGGCCTCGAAGAGCTGGGTGTAAAAACCGAGAAAGGAAAGATCGTAGTTGATAAATATTACAAGACCAACGTTCAGGGGGTATACGCTATCGGCGACTGTGTACCCGGACAAGCTTTGGCGCACGTGGCTTCTAAAGAGGGTATCATTTGCGTGGAAAGCATTGGCTACGGCGAAAAGAAATACAACCACCAGCCAGAACCGCTCGACTATGGCAATGTACCAGGTTGTACTTATTGCACACCGGAGATCGCTTCAGTTGGTATGACCGAAAAACAGGCTAAAGATGCCGGTTATGAGATCAAGGTTGGTAAATTCCCGTTAAGCGCTGCCGGCAAAGCTTCTGCTGCGGGCCATAACGAAGGTTTCATCAAAGTGATCTTCGACGCTAAATACGGTGAATGGCTCGGCACCCACATGATCGGTTACAACGTAACTGAAATGATCGCTGAAACTGTAGTTGCCCGTAAGCTGGAAACTACGTACCACGAAGTACTGGATAGCATCCATCCTCACCCAACCATGAGTGAGAATATCAAGGAAGCTATTGAAGTAGCTTATGGCGAAGCCATCCACATTTAATAGGATTACTCTTCCATAAAAAGAAGGATCACCTGGTTTCAGGTGATCCTTTTTTTATCGTGAATGGTGAATGGTCAACGGTGAGTGAGAACCCGAAAGTGCAACAGCCTGAAAATTCGCGAGCCACACTATAATTCGGAAAACTTAAAATCCGTGAACCCACTCACCACTCACCTACTGACCCTGCGCCTGCTTACTGCCGAACACTTTCTTCAACAGATCAGTCACCCGGGCAACAGGATCCTTACGTATTTTCTGCTCTTCCAAACTAACCTGGTAAAAGATCCCATCAATGGCTTTACCGGTTACAAAACCCGACAGGTCAGGATTTACCTTGTTGGTCGCAAACTTATTGTAGGCATTAAATACATCGCCCCAGTATTTGGTAGCGCCTACTTTCGACAATGAATTTTCGATAACCGGTTTAAAAGCAGAAGTCAATGCCGTCGTGGTCTTTGACTTCAGATAATTGGTAGCCGCAAAATCACCGCCTTTCAAAATGCCTACCGCATCCTGGATTGTCATGGTCTTGATGGCATCGATAAAAATAGGCGCCGCTGACTTGGCAGCATCCTCGGCCGCGCGGTTCACCGACAAGATCGCTTTATCAACCAGGCTGCTCATACCGAGGTCGCGCAGGGTTTTCTCCACTTTTTGCGCTTCTGGCGGTAATAATATCTTTATAGCAGCATTTTTGAAAAAGCCATCCAGGGCAGAAAGGCTGTTGGCAGAGTTCTGAGCGCCCACTTCCAGGGCCTGCTTCAATCCGGCGGCAATTTCACCGGAGGTCAGCTGGCCGTTGGCGCCAGCAGCATAGGGTTCCAGGGCTTTTACGATCTGTTGCGTATGTTCGCAACTGGTAAAGAAGGTCAGCAGGATTACACAGGATAATAATTGGATAATTTTTTTCATCATCAATTGTTTACTGATTAATTTTTGCAAGATTAAGCTGTAAAATTAAAAAAATGCAAATATCAATCTGGGAAAAAGAAAGTTTTTATGCACCAAAAGATGTGATCATCGTGGGCAGCGGCCTGGTAGGACTATGGTGTGCCTGGCATCTTAAAAAAAAGGATCCCGGACTTTCTGTGGCCATTGTAGACAGAGGCATTATTCCCACAGGCGCCAGCACCCGCAATGCCGGCTTTGCCTGCTTTGGCAGCGTTACCGAACTGGCGGAAGATGCCGCCCGCTTTGGTGATGACAATATGCTGCAGCTCGTTGAAATGCGCTATAAAGGTTTGCAATACATTCGAAAGGTATTTAATGCAGCAACCATCGACTTCGACCTTTGCGGGGGCTATGAGCTTTTTACGGAAAAAGAAGCTGCACAAATAAGCGGACTTGAATATGAAATAGAGCGGCTGAATACATTATTATCACCCATTACCGGCGAAAAGAAAACTTTCAAACAGGCCAATGAAAAGATCGCCAGCCTCGGTTTACATAATATCACACATTTGATCGAAAACAAACTCGAAGGCTATTTGCATTCCGGCAAACTATGCCAGAGTTTGTTGCAGTTGGTACAATCGATGGGCGTCACCGTTTTGAACGCCATTGAGATCAGCGGGTTTGAAAAACGAGGCGATCATATTGAATTATATACCAACCAGTTTATACCGCTGCATGCCGGTAAACTGCTGATCTGCACCAATGCGTTTGCACGGCAGTTATTACCCAGCCTGGATATTGTTCCCGCGCGTGGACAGGTACTCGTCACCTCTCCTATCGAGAACCTGCCACTCAAAGGCACATTTCACTTCGATGCCGGCTATTATTATTTCCGTAACCTGGGTAATCGGGTATTGCTGGGCGGTGCTCGTAATAAAGCATTTGAAGAAGAAACCACCACGGAGCTTACTACCACCAATACCATTCAACAGGAGCTGGAACAGTTTCTAAGCACTTATATCCTGCCGGGTTATTCATATGAGATCACAGATCGCTGGAGTGGCATCATGGGCATGGGCAATGAAAAATTACCGATCGTAAAAGAAGTATCTCCTCAAGTCTTTTGTGCGGTTCGCATGAGCGGAATGGGTGTTGCGCTTGCTCCTGTTATTGGGGAAGAGATTGCAAAGTTACTCAGTTCATAGCCCATGTTTACAGTTCAATGTTCTAAGTTCATAGTTTAAGCTTCTTCGTTCTTTGTAAACTATGAAATATGGTTTATATAGCTCTCAGGCTTTCTCATAGTAGCATTTATCATATATACCTCATTAAAAGTTAGAATGGCTACTTTTACCTGTTTTGAAGAAATTAAAGCCTGGCAAAAAGCAAGAATGCTCTGCGCTAAAATTCATTCACTTTCTATCACGACAGATCTGGCAAAAGATTACAAATGAAAGGACCAGATCAATGGCTCCAGCGGCTCAATTATGGATAACATCGCAGAAGGTTTTGGGAGAGGAGGCAATAAAGAATTTGTTCAATTTCTTTGCATCCCAATTGGATCTGTATGTGAATGTCAATCCCGGTTACACCGCTTGTTGGACAGGAACTATATCAATAAGCCAATATTTGATGAGCTATATTATTTGTGTAATGAAATCAGAAAAATGATTTTTTCATTGATTCTTTACATTAAAAAAACCAGCAGAAAAGGAGTAAAATTTAAAATTCGCCAAAACCGGAGAAAGACAACGCCCCTCCCAACGCAGATGAAACCTTAAATCATGACTTTGAACTTTGAACTGTGAACTTTGAACTTAAAACTTAGTTTTACTAGAAATGATCGTCGTCGTAAACCCAAGCACCGCTATCAAAGCAAACGACCAGCGCAAACTCGACAGATCAGCAATAAAACCGATCATCGGCGGGCCGGCTAAAAAGCCAAGATAACCAATAGTTGAAACAGCGGCCAGCGCTACACCTGGTGAGAATTGCGTTGATTTTCCGGCCACACCATATACCAATGGCACCACAGAAGAAACACCAATGCCTACCAGCATAAATCCCAAGGTGGCCGTCACCAGGCTGGGAAAGCCAATAGCGATCGCCAGTCCGCACGCAATAACCAAACCGCTTAATTGTAGGATGCGCAGGGTGCCCAGGCGCGTGATCAGTTTATCGCCGACAAAACGGCCTCCGGCCATGGTACTCATAAAAGCCGTATAACCAAGCGGGATCAAACCTTTCGGCGCCTCCACCACTTTCTGAAAATACACCCCGCTCCAATCGAACATAGTGCCCTCACATACCATACAGCACATGGCGATCAAACCCAGCTTCAGCAATGTGCTATCGGGTTTTGCAAATAAAGGCCGGTCATCACCTGCATTGATATCCTGTTTCAGGGTATTCCTGTACAGCAGCATGATCAGCAAATATGCAGTACCGGTAATGATACAAAAATGCGTGAACGGCGAAAGATGAAAATTGATCATGAGCGTACCAATAGCAGCGCCGGCAAAACCCGCCAGGCTCCAGATGCCATGAAAAGATGCCATGATCGAGCGGCCATACAACACTTCCAGACTCACTGCCTGGGTATTCACCGCGATATTGAACAGGTTTCCTACCAAACCAAAAGCAAACAATACCACCACCAACTGCCAGGTTTGATGAACCAACCCGATAGTACACAAAAAGAAGGGATATACCACAGCAGCCAGTAACACCATTTTGCGGCTGCCGAAACGGTGCACCAGCCATCCGGAAAACGGGAGGGAAAGCATTAGTCCGACCGGTAATGCGAAGAGAACTGCGCCCAGTCCGCCATCGCTCAATTGCAAGTGCAATTTTATATCGGGAATACGCGAAGCCCAGCTGGCAAAACATAAACCGGCAATAAAAAAGAAAGTACCTATCGACAGCCGCGCTGCTCTTTTTGAAATAGCAGGCTGCTCCAGCAATCTATCCATGGCGCCAAAATTACGATGCGCTGCTAATCACAAAAACATTTTTGCATCAATTTCTTCTTTTTACACAACCATTGTCGTTTTGCAAACGTAATTCTGGCTATACAAAGTTTGCGTACAAAAGGTGGTTAGGAATTCGAATAAATGTTCAACCAGACAATAGATAAGATTTATAACCGTTAATGCAGTCTGATTGATATATTTCTTTAAATTTACAAAACGGGTTTTCAATTTATACGCCCTAAAGGCTCAGTGGCTTTCCAACCAGCAATCATTTCCTCTGACTAGTAGCATCAAATCCCTTCCAAACCAGGCTACGTTTTCGTGACAGTCATGAAAACAAGGTGTTTTTTTGACATAATACTTACAATTTTATGCAAACCTCATCTGTTTCGCGTAGTGACGCCACTATGCCGGCAACGAATAGCCCTAAGCGGCAGTCAGCCTTTTCCGCCATTCTAAATGGTGTAATTGAAAATACAGAAGGATACACGTGGATCATTGACATGGACCTGCAATACATAATTTGCAATGCCCAACTTCGCCATATCGTTAAACAATACACCGGCAAAGAGATCGAAGCCGGCGATGGGGTAATTGACCATATTGGTTTGCTCGACGGCTCGAATAAACTGCCCTGGGACGAGATCTACCATTCTGCCTTCAACGGCCAGCCGCAGCGCTTCACTCATCATGTCAATATCGCAGACAAACCCGTTCACTTCGACATTGCGGTAAACCCCGTGCGCGAAACCAATAATATCATCGCGCTCTACTGTACGGCCCAGGATATTACCGAACAAAAAAATGCGGAAGAAGCACTCCGGCAAAGCGAATTTAAATTCAGATCGCTTATCGAGAACAGTACCGACGTCATCACCATGGCCAATGCCGAGGGCAATATCTTTTATGGATCGCCCTCTTCCTATAAGATCTTCGGGTATGAAGAAACCGATTATATGGGCCGGCATGTATGTTCGTTTCTGCATCCCGATAGTTTGCCTGCCATGGGCGAGCTCATGCAAAACCTGATACAATATCCCGATAAACTGTTCACTATTGACCTGAAGGTTTTTGATAAACAGGGCAACGAAAGATGGGTGCAGGGACTTGCCTCGAACATGTTAGAGGTGCCGGGCATCAATGCGCTGGTTGGCAATTACAGGGATATAACCGAACGAAAAAAAGCCGAAGAATTAATAAAGGAATCGGAAAACCTGTACAGGGGCCTTTTCTACAAAAGCCCGCTCCCAAAATGTGTGTGCGATGCCAGCACCATGCAATTCCTGGATGTGAATGAAGCCATCATTAAATTATATGGCTATTCGCGGAAAGAGTTCATGGAAATGACCGTGTATGATCTGGTGTCGCCAGAAGATAAGCCCGAACTTCAATTTCCCATTCCGAAAGCAGAACATAGCCGTCCTTCGATATTGCGTAAACACATCAAAAAGAATAATGAAACCATTTTTGTTGAAGTGTGGACGCACGCTATTAATTACAAAGGCAGCAATGCCTGGCTGGTGCTGGTGAACGACATTACCGAAAAGATCCAGCTGCAGAACCAACTGGTAGAAGAAAAGATCCGGCGGCAACAGGAAATTGCGAAAGCAGCTATCGATGCGCAGGAAAACGAACGGCAAAGCCTGGGCCGTGAACTGCACGACAATATCACGCAGGTATTAACAACAGCCCGGCTTTATCTTAATTGCGCCAAAGATTCTCCCGCCATGCAGGAAAGTATGGTCAAAAAAAGCATTGAGACCATCAGCAGCGCTATAGAAGAGATCAGGCGTTTATCCAAATCGATGATCGAGGCCTTTCATAAAGAAGTAGGGCTTGAATTATCATTGAACGACCTCATTGAAAACGTAAGGCTGGCACAGCCATTCACCATATCGCTGCATGTTGATGTGCCCGATGAACAGCAACTCGACGACAAACTTAAAATGACCATCTTCCGCATCGTACAGGAACAATTGAACAATACCATTAAACATGCGGCAGCCTCGGAAGTGCAGATCGCAATTGTGCAGAAAAGCCGCTTGTTACAGGTTACCATTGCCGACGACGGCAAGGGATTCGACACCAATCTGAAAAGAAAAGGAATTGGCATTACCAATATTATCAGCCGCACTGAATTATTCAATGGCCGTGTTAAAATTGAATCGTCCCCGGGACAGGGTTGCCGTATGCAGGTAAGTTTTATTATTTGATAACCAACCGGTTTCTACACAAACAAGCGTTCGCCACTTTTTAATATAACATTGTGTTTGGTTGTTTTACACCGTAAAACGAGGCTGATGTCTTACTTTTGCGGTGTTTTTTTATTAAATGCACGGGGAATTCTTATGGAAAAGGCTTTTTTATTCGATTTGAACGGCACCATGATCGATGATATGGAGTTTCATTTGAAAGCTTGGTATCACATTCTGAACGATGATCTGGGGGCTAATTTAAGCTGGGAGGAAACCAAGAGCCATATGTATGGCAAGAACAGCGAACTCCTGATCCGCATATTTGGTAAAGACCGCTTTACTGCGGAGGAAATAGACCGGCTTTCAGTAGAAAAAGAAAAACGCTATCAGCAGGAGTACCGGCCGCACCTCCAGTTGTTACCAGGTTTACACCAGTTCCTGGAAAAAGCACATGCATTGAAAATTCCGATGGCCATTGGCTCTGCGGCCATTCCTTTTAATATCAATTTTGTGCTGGACGGACTGAACATCAGGCATTACTTTAAAGCCATAGTAAGCGCCGACGATGTACAGATCAGCAAACCGCACCCGGAAACCTATCTCAAGGCGGCGAGACTATTAGGCGTTGATCCGGCGAATTGCCTGGTATTTGAAGATGCTCCTAAAGGTGTGGAAGCAGCGCAAAATGCCGGCATGTCGTCTGTAGTGCTGACCACCATGCATGAACAGCACGAATTCACTCAATACACAGGGATCATACAATTTATAAAAGATTATACCCACCTGACACCGGCCGGCCTGGTGCAGGCAATGGCGGTGTAATGCCTGGCTGTGCTGCACCTTGAAACTGTCTGGGTGTGGCACACTTAATTCTCCTCGCCCTGTCGCCCTATCCTTCGCAATAATTCCATGCAGGCCCGGGCGTTGTGGTAAGGACATTTCCACAATCCCACTTTATCCTGCTGCTGCATGATGGAGTGATCTTCATTGATACCCCAGAACCATTCACCGTTCCGGTGATCGATAATGTATTGTTTAATGAACGCCCAGGTGTTGTACACATATTGCAGGTATTCATGCTGTTCACTCAACTGCCAGGCATTATAAAAACCGACCAGGGCTTCCGCCTGCGGCCACCAATGTTTTTCTTTGATCAGGCGATTTTCTGCAGCTTCAAATTCACACCACAGACCGCCATCGGTATCGAGCCCGATGACCACGGCATCTGCCATTTTGAGAGCATTCGCTTTCATTTTACCGACCCATAGTTCATCGCCGGTCACTTCAGCCGCCTCCAATAATAACCAGCTCGCCTCAATGTCATGTCCGTACGATACCGTATGCGATCGTAGATTCCAATGCTCATCAAAAAACAAATGCAGATGCCCGGTATGCGGATCAATGATATGTTCTTCGAAAATGGCCAACAGGCCAATGATATCCTGCTTCAATTGTGCATCGGGCCATATACGGTATAAAGCCGTATACGCCTCGAGGATATGCAGGTGCGTATTCATTGTCTTCTTTTCATTGGCATCTTTAGCACTCAGCCGAAGATCCTCCAGAAGTTGCCAATCGCGCGAAAAAGCTTCATAATAACCGCCCATCACCGGGTCATAACTTTTTTCCTGGATCAACCGGTAAAGGTCAATTGCCAGTTGTTTGGCGGGCTCTTTATGCATGGCGGTATAATACTCGGCACAGGCATACAACACAAAAGCAAGCGCATATACCTGCTTTTTAGTATCAAGAGGTTCGCCGGTACTCGTCACCGTCCAGTAAACCCCGCCATGTTCTTTGTCAATAAAATGATCCTGGATGTAAGCAAAAGCCCGGTTAGCCATCTTTGCATATCGCCAGTCGTTGGTCTTGTTGGCAGCAGCGGAGAAGGTCCACAATATGCGGGCATTTAACACACATCCTTTGGGCGCATCGGCATAACAGGTATTGTCATTATCGATCCGGCCATAAAAACCGCCCTGCTTTTCATCAACTGCATGGCTTAACCAGTATTCCAGGATGGCAAGGAGCTCCTGTTTGATCTCGCTTTTACAATCGGTCAGCTTCATGAAACGATAATACCGATTTTTTTAATGCGGCAGCTATTAAATATATTGCTGTTGTGCAATCTTGTTATTATCAATCATCTTATACAGGGTTCGCACCGAAGCCGCGGAGGTATATCCGTCTGCCGGCGTGTGCATCACATAATCAACCAGGCGGTCGATGCTCGATTCAGCTACATGCATGCGGGTATCTGAAGAAGCATAATAGATCAATACACGGCCATCCTCATCCACCACCCAGCCATTGCCAAACACTACATTCGATACATCCCCTACCCTTTCTTCGCCTTCAGGGGCAATAAAATAACCACCGGGTTTGTAAATGATCTTCGTCAGATCGTTCAGATCGGTCATAAACATATATAAAACATAACGCAGACCAGCAGCTGTATTTCGAACGCCATGCGCCAAATGCAACCAGCCAAACGCTGTTTTTATGGGTTGTGGCCCCAACCCGTTTTTCAATTCAGAAATCGTATGATAGACCCTCCTGTCTAGCACCACTTCTTTATGAATGACCGCCTGTTCTATGGAACTGCTCAACCCGAAACCAATACCGCCACCGGTACCGGCGTCGATAAACCCATCCTGTGGCCGGGTATAAAAAGCATACTGCCCGTCGACAAATTCCGGATGCAGCACCACATTCCGTTGCTGCGGCGATGGGGTTTTCAGATCGGCCAGCCGCTCCCATTTTTTCAGGTCTTTCGTACGGGCAATGCCACATTGGGCAATAGCCGAAGACTGATCCGAGGGCAGCGCCTGGGGATCGCGGCGTTCGGCACAGAACAAACCGTAGATCCAGCCGTCTTCATGCTGCACCACCCGCATATCGTACATATTGGTATCCTCGATCTCCGTCTCCGGCATCAGCACCGGGTAATCCCAAAACCGGAAATTATCGATGCCATTCTCACTCTCGGCCACCGCAAAAAAAGATTTCCGGTCCGACCCCTCTACCCGCGCTAATAAATAATATTTTCCATTCAATTTTATGGCGCCGGCATTGAGCACCGAATTAACAGCGATCCGTTCCATTAAATACGGATTGGTTTTCTCATTGAGATCGTATCGCCAGAAGAGGGGCGCATGCCGGTTCGTTAATACCGGGTGTTTATACCGGCAATAAATACCATTCTCCTCTTCTGCTTTTTCATTGGGACGGGTGATCAATTTTTCGTGCGCTTTTTTCAGCATCTCCAATCGCGTCAAAAAATTCTTATCCATTACATTTCAATTTTAAAGTCTGATTTAGTTTTCAAGTTTATCCCACCAGGTCTTTTTGAGCACCAGTACAATCACCGTCAGCATACCAACGGTGATCAGTAATGGCAGCTTCAGCCATAACACGATGTACATCGGCAGGATAGTTAAACAACACTGGCCGGTAATTCCCAAAGCCACATTGAACATATCTCGCTTAAAATTTTTATTCGGCAGAAAGGCAGGGTCTTCCGCCATCACTTTCACCCGGATGGGCTTCCAGCATCCCCAGGGCTTTACGGTTTTGTAAAACTGCTTTAATACAGGCTCTGCCGTGGGCGGCGTGAGCCAGGTGCCTGTAAAACAACCGGCGAGTGAGATCAGGAAGAGCAGGGGCCAGCTGTACAGGGGCAGGGTATTCTTAAATATATATGGGAATACCAGCGCGGCTGCAATGCCGCTGGCCATACCCCAGAAAAACCCACTGGCGTTGAAACGCCACCAGTACCACTTCAACATATTGGCGGCAATATAGCCGCCATATAATGCGCCTACGATCCATTGCAACACACTGTTCACATCTTTGGCAAAAAAGCCAAGCGTAACACCAATGGCCACTACCACGATACCAACCAGGTAATTGGCCCTGATCACCTGTTTGGTACTTGCATGCGGATCGATGTACTTCAGGTAAATATCATTTACAATATAGGCCTGTGCGGCATTCAGCGTGCCGGAAAAAGTGCCCATAAAGGCGCCGAGCAATCCGGTCAACACCAGGCCCAGAATGCCAACCGGTAAAAAACCGTTGATGGCGGCCGGTAAGATCTTCTCAAAATCAGTCCCCTTGGCCGTACGCAGATCGAGCTGGTTATAATATAACAAAGCCAATACGGTCAACCCGATGATCATCGAATACCTTACCGGTAATAAGATGATGGAAACGAAGCCCGACATTTTGCTGGCATCCTTCGGCGAACGGGTCGACAATACCTTTTGCATATCGTAATTGGGCGCTGGTCCGGCCAGGCTCGCAAATAAACCTTTGAACAACATCATCATAAAGAAGAAACCGAACAACCCAAAACCATCTTCTGCGATCTTCTTATTCGCATCCGGCACCAGCCCGCTCCAATCGAGGTTCAAGTGCCAGTTGAAAAAGGGATTGGTCCAGCCATTGGGCACAGCCAGCTGGGTACCGGGCCCGTGCAAACGCAGCATGGCAATAACCGCAATCGAAATGCAGGCGACTATCATGATCGCATACTTGATCACATCCCCCAGTACAATACTATGCATGCCACCCAGGATGGAATAGAACATCGCAAACAGCGTAAATACAATACCATACAGATGCGGCACATATTCCGGCGCTATGGTGAAGGGCACATAGGGCTGAACCATATGCCAGGGAACAAAGATCTCCATGAACTTACCCAGCCCTACAAAGCCATAGGCCAGGAACCCAAAACAGCTTAAAAGGGCAAAGGCTACCACTACATTGTGCGAACTCTTTACGCCCCGCCCGCTTGAGCCGAAACGGGTAACGAGCCATTCAGCGCCCGTACTGGCATTTGAGCGCCGCACCCATTTGGAAATGAACATCATCATGAACACCTGGTTGAACACGGGCCATAACCAGGGGATCCAGATCGATTTCATGCCATATACGAAACAAAGGGCTACCATCCACATAGTGCCGCTGATATCGAACATATCACTGGCATCGCTCAACCCTAACATGTACCAGGGCAGCGACTTGCCACCCAGCAAATAACTTTCTTTATTCTTGCGGGCCCGCTTGCGCATTACCCAACCTATTACTACCATGGCCGCCAGGTACAGAACAACGATACTTATATCTAAAACTGTTAATCTCATTATACTTTGCTTCTCTTTCTTATTTGTGAGTCACCGGTTACCAGTTACCGGTTACCGGTTTCCCTGCTCTTAGAAATCCTTTATCAATTTTTATCAACTTTATCTCCTTCATCAGCCATTTCAATGAGCTAATAACCATACAACTTCTCCTTAGCCACATCGCGCTCAAACAAGGTATTCTCCAATTGATAGAACTTAATGAAATCCTGCTCAGCAGCATGTCCCTTGTACGGCGTATAATAATGCATCCGCTTCATTCCTTCATTATAACCATGGTTCCGCCAGACCATTACATAAGAGATCTTATGCCGGCCGATTGCCTTGGCTAATATCTCTGTAAACCAGGTGGTATAAGGCAGCTGCTCATAGCCGGTTTCAGCCAGGGCTGTTAGTTTATTCTTCTCAGCAGCGATCTCACTGATCATGCCCAACTGGGAATTGATGTTGTTAACAAACCAGTCGCTTTTGGCGGGATCGTCATATTGATAGGCGTCAAAGCTGAGCAGATCCACCACATCATCGCCGGGATAACGCTCCAGGAATTCCTCTTTTGTTTTAAAATCGCCGGAGGTATTGTATACATACAACAGGTTATGCACTTTCTTTTCTTCCCGCAGATAATACTGGGTGAACCGCCACAACACCTTAAACTCTTCCGGGGTACAGGCATTGCGGCACCACCAGAACCAGTTTCCCGTTAGCTCATGAAATGGGCGGAAGAACACCGGGATGGCTTCGCCCCGGCTACCTTTTAACGACAGGAAGAATCTGGCCAGTTCATCGAGCCAGGATCTGTACAATTTATGATTGACAGCGCCCGGCAAGATCGACGCTACGGTGCCATGGGTTGTGTCCCAGGCGCCTTTAGGCGCGCCTAAGGGACTCCGCGCATGCCAGCTGATGGTGATCACTCCACCCCGCGCATAACCTTCCTGGATGAATTGCCGCATCTTTTTAAAAGGAACACCATCGAGATTCTTTTCTTCCCTGGCTTCCAGTCCGCCTAACTCCCACCCATACACCGCCGGGTAATCGCCGGCCAGCTCTTTTACATCGCTTCTACCATGCTCATACCGCCAGTGCACGCCATAAACGAGGTCATCCTGGTGACCAAACATGTAGCCCTTAGCTGCGAGCTTTTTCAAATTATTGTGCAGGGCAATGGTTTGCCTGGTGGCTTTGGCATCGGCCGGCAATTCAGGTGTGGCCGTCTGGGCCATTGCGAAAGCGGTAACCGGCAGGCCTGTAAGCACCAGGATCCATTTTTTAATATTGCTAATTATGTTCACCATCAGGCTTCTATTTCACAAATAAGATATCATCAAAATAGAATGTTTCATCCTGCGCATCTGGTCCCTTTATGCGGAACCCAAGTTCTTTGAACGGTGAACCGGTAGCCCATAATTTCAGGGTTGATAAGGGGATCTTGAAATAGTTCCATACATTGGCCTTCACATCTATGCGGTTGTCCTCGATATAGTTGCCGTAACCGCCTTCTATTTTATCCGTCATGATGTAGAGGGAATAATCTCTCGAGGCGCCCTTCACCCAAACCGTAAGGTATTTGTAATCGGCATTTTGGGATATGCCATTCCAGTTGGCCAAACCGATCAGGTGCCAATTGCCCTTCTGGTATTTTTTGCCGATGGATTTGGTACCACTTTTAAATTCGGCCGTGGAAATAAAGGCAGCATCGCCCCAGGAATTATTCTCAATATCAGTACCCCAATCGTCTGTAAAAAATTTAAAAGCCAGATCAAGGTTTACAAACTCCTGGGTGGTCGTTCTTGCTCCGGTTACATTGGTGATATCAAGGCTGGCCCGCGGCGCCGTAGTGGCCGGCATCCTGATCACCAGCTGCTTTTTTGATTTTGAAAGAACAGTAGCTTCGGTGGTGGTGCCGGTCAGCACTACTTTACTTACACTTTCCAGGTTGTTTCCCGTCAATGTAATTTCTGTTCCGGCTACATAATTATAATTTGACACACTCGTTACACTGGGAAATGCGAGGCCGTTAAAAGGCACCGAAAGGGTTCTACCGGCGCCATTCGTAAATATAATATTCTGCTGGCCGCCCGATACGGTATCGGGCACCCGGAACACGATGGCATTGGCTGTATTCAGCGTAGTATAAAAGGGGGCAGGTACACTATCCTTGTCAAAAACGATCTTCCTGATATCGCCGAGTCCACTACCCGTAAGGGTTAGCACCGTGCCGCCCGCTCCTGAACCAGGGGTTAGGCTCTCAGCCACCGGCTCACCCGATGGATCGCCGGGATTACCGTCGTGGTCCTTTTCACAGGAATGCAGCGTGAATAAGAGACAGGCTGTTATAAGACCGATCGCAAAAGATTTATAATTGAGGAACTTTTTCATAGTATCAATCTTGTTTAGAATAATTAATAATAACTAACCGGATCTTTTGCCAGTTCGGGGTCCTGTAAGATCTCACCGGCAGGTACGGGCAGATACATATACCGCTCTGAAAAGGTAACCCGTGCCGGTGCATCTACCGTACCCCTGTTCTGCGCTTCTATCAACTGCTTGGCTTTTGCGAAACCCTGTCTTTGCAGGTCGAACCAGTAATCGCCCTCAAATGCAAATTCAACCCGGCGCTCTTTCAGCACATCATCTTTTGTGATCGTGGTTTTGGTCGATAAACCAGCCCTTCTGCGTACTTTATTGTAGGCCTCTACTGCCGAAGCTTCGGTAGTGGAACTGCCTGCGCCTATCACTGCTTCTGCATATATCAGTAATACATCGGCATAACGCAGGATCATGGTATTGATGCCGGAGTTCATGCCCAGCACCGTTTCACCGCCAAAGGTCTTTCCCGGGCCTACCACGTATTTCGCAATATTCGAACGGGTGGCATTTTTAATGCCGCCCTCCCCATCTTTTTGCAGGGTGTCGTACTTATAACCATTTGCCATAAACGAATTGTAGTTGGCATTCGCATTTTTGGGTTTCCATTCGGCCTTGCTCCAGCCATGTTCCATGACAGAACCTTTGCGGCGCAGATCACCGAACTCATAGGCGTTTAAAATGTCTAAAGTAGGAATATACAACTGCCACATACTGGCTTCCTCAGTTTGCAGGTTGGAAGGGCCGCGGTCAGGATTTTTCTGGTTACCCGATCCCCAGGGATTACTGGTCAACTGGTGCTGAATCGAGAACAGCGATTCCTTATTGTTATTAAAGCTGCTTGAATTGAACATGCCGGCATAATCATCCACCAGTTCATACTTGTTGGAAGCGATCACTTCCTGTGCTTTTATCCTGGCATTTTCATAATCTTTCAGGTAGAGGTACAATTTGGCCATCATGCCTTTAGCCGCATATTTCGTCAACCGGCCCGGTTGCGGATCGGTTTCTGGCAAACCTTCTTCTGCAAGCTTCAATTCTTCAAGGGCAAAACGCAATACATCTCTTTGAAAATACCGCGGAATATTGAAATTGCCCGACAAGGCCGTTTTACCGGGATCCGTAATGATTGGCGCATCGCCCCAGATACGGCCAATAAAAAAGTACACCGTACCCCTGAAGAAATGACATTCTGCAATAGCCGGGTCGATAAAAGTTTTATTACCTCCCCTCGATAGTTTCTGCTCCAGGGTTTTGATATACTCGCTCGTCCAGCCGCCGATCTTGTAAAACACTTTCCAGGCATCGGCTATCCGTACAGAGGTGGAAGCAAAAGAAAACATCAGAAATGGCGCATCATCGCCACCTCCGCTTTGTTCATTACCGGCCATCACATCACCGATCGCATCCATGGCGCGGTTCTCATATCCCGACCAGGGCAGCCCATATAATGTACTGGTGAGCCCGCGCACTTCATCTGCGGTATTGTAGTAATTGTCTAAGGTAGTAGCATCGAGGGCTGGCCGCTCGGTAAACTTTTTCGAACAGGATACCAGCATCAGCAGCACGGCCCCTAAAGCAGATATATAATTTCGTTTCATTGTATTTTATTTTAAGCCATCGAAATATTAAAACTCAAGATTTGCACCGATCGTAAAGGAACGCGGATTGGGATAATGCCCCATATCAACATTCATGAGTTTAATGTTATTGTTAAAGGCCCCGATCTCCGGATCGTAGCCGCTGTAATCAGTAAAGGTCTTCAGGTTCTGTATGCTCACGTATACCCGGGCGTTATTCACTTTCACTTTGTCAAGCAGATGCCGGGGCAAGCGGTAGCCCAGCGTAATGTTCTGAATGCGCACATAAGAGCCATCTTCTACATAGCGGTCAGAGATATAGATGTTGTTGGTATTCGTATTACTGAACCTGGGCAATTTGCCGCCTGTATTGGTTTCTGTATACCGGTCTTTGACGGTACGCAGCTGGTTGTAATTGGCATTGTCCATTTTTTCCAGCTGCCAGCGCAGGAAGTTGAAGATCTTAGCGCCATGGCTTCCCTGGATGAATACACTCAGATCAAAATCCTTGTACTGAAAAGTATTGGTGAATCCAAAGGTAAACTTAGGGAGGGGACTGCCGATAAAGGTGATATCATCTGCATCGATAACGGTATCACCATTCACATCTTTAAAGCGAACATCGCCGAGCCAGGTATGCGTTTGATCAACCGTATAATCAAACTGAGGCATACTATTGTCGAGCTCATCTTTCGTGCGGAAAAGCCCATCAGTAACCAGTCCAAAAAATGAACCGACCGCATAACCAGGCTTGGTAAAGGTGATGGTGTAATTGTCGTAATACACTTTACCGGAAAGGCCGGCTGTTGATGCAGCCATTTTATCGAGGCGGTTCTTGAAATGCGAAAAGATCACATTGGTCTTCCAGGAAAAATCGTTCGTTTTAATATTGTTCGTGGTCACACTGATATCGACACCGGTATTGCTCATCTGCCCTACATTGCCAATGGGCGCTTTCAGATCATCCCACTGATCACCCACGCCGATGAGGCGCGGACCGGTCAGGAACATCAACATATCCGTGGTTGTTTTTTTATACAGGTCAACGCTCAGGTCGATCCTGCCTTTCAGGAAAGACGCGTCGATCCCGGCATTCTTCGTTACTACCGCTTCCCAGCTCAGATCAGGGTTGGAAATACCGTTCAGGTAATTGGCATCGCCAAAACCAACAGGACCGGGCCAGAAGCCAACGACTGACGTATATGGCGGATTTGGCGATCCACTGGGCAGGTTCTGATTTCCTACAGAACCATACCCTACGCGCAGCTTCAGGTAGTTCATTACATGTTTAACAGGATCGATGAACTTCTCGTTGCTGACGGTCCAGCCCACGGATGCACCGGGGAAATAACCCCATTTGTTGTTGGGGCCAAAGTTCGAAGAAGCATCTGCGCGGAAACTTAGTGAAAGCGAGAACCGGTCATCATAGGTATAGGTACCCCGGGCAAACCAGGATTCCATGGCCCAGTTATTTTTGCCGCCTTCCAGTTCCCAGGTGGGTTTATCGCTGCTGCCCGCATTGAGATCGAGGATATTATTGGCCAGATTTATCTTCTTCCCGTTAATTGATTCATAATAGGAATACTGTGCTTCATGGCCTACCGTAGCTGAAATGCTGTGTTTGTTGATCCATTTGTTATAATTCAGGTAATTGCGCAGTGAGTAGTAGTAACTATTGGCCCTTCTGTCGAACAGCTGGCTTTGCAGTTTATTGGGACCGATAGCGCCGGCATTCTGGTATGCCAGGTTATTGTTCAGGTTGAGCGAGTAGGCAAACTCTGTTTTAAAAGAAAGGTCTTTGCGCAGCAGCAGGTCGGCATAGGTACTGCCAAACACCTGCCAGTTGGTGCCTTTATTACCGCGGTAATGACTCCTGGCAATGGGATTATCCTGGCCATATTGAAAACCGCCAACGGTGGTTCCACCGCCCCAGGTGCCATCGAGATTTTTTACCGGGATCAGCGGACTTTGAACAGCTCCCCACCAGATGGTCCCTTCCGCAGCATCGGCCAGCGTAACGTTCTGAATAGACCTGGTGGCATTGGTGCTGAAGCCGATCTTCAACCAGTTCTTCAGTTGATGATCGAGGCTGAAGCGGAGGGAATACCGTTTAAAATCAGAACCGATAAGGATCCCTTTCTGATCAAAATAGTTCAATGACAGATAGTAAGAAGTTTTGTCTTTTCCACCGGAAAAACTCAACTGGTGATTTTGCAGCTGGCCATGGCGGAACATGGCGTCCTGCCAGTCGGTGCCGGAACCTAACACAGAAGGATCCTTGAATTCTTCGGCAGGCAGTAAGCCGATCAGCGGTGCTACGGCATTCTGGTATTCGGCAAACTCGCGCAGGTTCATCAGGTCGAGTTTCTTTTGCACCTGCTGTTCCCCGTAATACATATCGTAGCTTATTTTTCCCTCGCCGCTTTTTCCTTTTTTGGTAGTGATAAGGATCACGCCATTCGCCGCCTGGGAACCATAAATGGCCTGGGCAGAAGCGTCTTTCAATACATCGATCGACTCAATATCGCCGGGATTGATAGAAGCCATTACGCTGTTACCCGTTTGGCCGTCGGAACCGCCTAACCCGGCATAGCCGGTAGTGGACCTTGTATTATTAAAAAAAGGAACGCCATCGATCACGATCAATGGGTCGTTACTGTTGATAGAGGTAACGCCACGCACTTTAACAGATACGCCGCCGCCTGGCTGGCCACTGTTATTGGTAACGGTTAAACCGGCCACTTTTCCCTGTAAAGCCTGGTCGATGCCGGCTACCGGCAGGTCTTTGAGGTCTTTGGCTTTTACAGAAGAAACGGCAGAGCTCACATCGTTGCGGCGGGCTGTACCGTACCCGATCACTACCACCTCATTGAGCTTGCTATCGGTAACGTTCAGGGTAACGATGACCGACTGCTTTCCTTCAATGGAAACGCTCATGGGTTTCATACCTACGTAGGACACTTCGAGCGCGGTAGTTCCGTCAGGAACTGCCAGCCTGAACTGACCGTTGGCGTCTGAAACAACGGATGTTTTTGCCCCTTTTACTTTGATCGTGGCTTTTTCAAGTGGAATCCCATTCTGGTCGGAGATGATGCCCGAGATCGTTTTGGTTTGGGCTAAGGCAGGAGCCGTTTGGGCCAGTACCCATAGCACACCTATGAGTACCCGGCAGAGTACTTTTTTTCTCATACAGCAATACAATTTGGTTCAAATTTATGGCTCAATTATGATAGAGATATAATACTATATTGACCTATTTTTATATTATTTCAAAGGTTAATCGTGCCAAAGACACGTAAAAATGCCCTAAATCGATAACCAGCCTATCTTTTATAGCTTACACGTATAAAATACAATTATGATATTAATTATACCGGTAATTATATAAATTTGATCAGAATAACGATACAATTGCCAGCATATGAAAAGCACTTTATTGCGGGAAATTACTCCCCTGACGCAAAGTGATTGTTTTACCCTCTTCTCCCGCATCAAATCGGAGTTTGATTTTCCCCTTCATTACCATGAAGAGTTCGAGCTCAATTTTATTCTCAACGCTAAAAACGCCAAACGTGTCATCGGCGATCATATTGAAGAGATCGATGAGCTGGAACTGGTACTGGTAGGCAGTAACCTGCAGCATGCCTGGTTCACCCATCATTGCAAGAGCAAAGAGATCCGCGAGATCACCATCCAGTTCCACAAAGACCTGTTCGATGAACGGTTTCTGCGCCGCAACCAGTTGAGCTTCATCCGCACGATGCTCGAGAAATCGCTTCGCGGCATTTTATTCTCGAAAGAAACCACCCAACAGCTGGCGCCCCGCATTATGGAGTTGAACCAAAAGCAGGGCTTCGATTCGGTGCTTGAATTAATGTCAATACTACACGACTTATCGATCTCGCGCAATATGCGGATTTTATCGGATGCTTCCTTCAACAATACCGAACAATACACGTATAATAGCAGGCGCATTGAAAAAACACTGGAATACATGAACCAGAACTTCGACAAACCCATCACCCTGAACGAAGTAGCCCGGCTGGCCAATATGTCTGATGCCGCCTTCAGCCGCTTTTTCAAACAACGCACCGGCAATACATTTATCGACAGTTTGACCGAGATCAGGCTGGGCCATGCATCGCGGATGCTGATAGATACTACCCAGTCGATCGCAGAAGTGGCCTATCATTGCGGCTTTAATAATATTTCCAACTTCAACCGGATCTTTAAAAAGAAAAAAAGTTGTACACCGAAAGACTTCCGGGAAAGCTTTTCCGGCACCAGGATCTTTATTTAAGGGCTGATTTCCTGATCCTCGTTAGTAAATCGCAGCTACCGGTGAACGGCAGACTGGTACATAGCGCAAAAACCGGCAAATAGCCCGCCGGCAAGCGACACAGCCCGGCCCCTTTTTAAAAAAAATAGCTATCTTCATCACACGGTTATACTATTGTTCGGTTTTTCTTATTACTTTAACCCAAAATTCTATCCGTTTCCACTATTATAATTGTTCAATTGTAGTAGTATAAATGGACCGATTTACTTTCATATGAAACATTATTCCAAGCAAAAACGCATGCTTGTAGCGGTAGACTGTATCATTTTTGGCTTCGATGGACATGAACTAAAACTGCTGCTCATTCAAAGAGGATTTGAACCCGAAAAAGGTAAATGGAGCCTTATGGGCGGGTTCGTTCAGCCCGATGAAGATTTTGAACAGGCGGGCTCCCGCATCCTCAAACAGCTCACCGGTCTTAAAAATGTATATATAGAACAGCTGTATGCCTTCGGCGAACCCAACCGTGATCCCGAAGAACGCACTGTTTCCATCGCTTATTTCGCTCTGATCGATATTCACAAATACGAAAAACAACTCAGCGACGATTTCCACGCCGAATGGTTCTCCCTGAAGAAGATACCCAAGCTCATTTTCGACCATAGCCGTATGGTGAAAATGGCCCAGGAAAAACTGCGTTATAAAGCCGCTTTCCACCCCATTTTATTTGAGCTGATGCCAGAGAAGTTCACCCTTCCGCAGTTGTATAACCTGTATACAGGGGTGTATGATACTGTGCTGGACAAACGTAATTTTACGCGCAAGATCCTTTCTACCAAACTGCTCATTAAACAAAAGGAAAAAGAAAAAGAGGGTTCAAAAAAAGGCGCCTTTTATTATAAACTGGATAAACGCCGTTATGACTCGCAATTCCATGCTTTCCTGAACTTTATTCCCAATCCCGATAATTTGAAATAGAAAAAGGCGGCCCCGGACGAGGACCGCCTGCTAAAACAGGACATAACTGGATCGGAGTTGCCAGATCAGAACTCCGTTGCCTTTCCATTGGTAAATGCTAATGCTGCATCTGCCGATAGCGCATAACCGCATACGCGGAACGATCAACCCCATGGATGAATGCTCAATGCAAATAAAAGGTCTATTATGGCTGCACTGACCGGTTCGCCGTACGGCTACTGGCGCAACCTGGTGCGGCATCCTATTGGCCGTATTGGAACTGATAACAGTGTGCTTGCTGGTAACATATGGCTGGTTTCACCGGCTGCTGCGTTATATGCATCCGTTAGACCATGACGCCGCAGGATAAGGCTTATAACAAAATAGATCAATGGGCAAATAGACAAAGGCAATTGGAAGAGACGATCGGAATAAAAAACCTGAATAACAGATCTCAGATCAAAAGAACCGGTCCCAAACTTTATCGGGAACAAATATCAATCAGAAGGGCTATAAGCGTACTGGCAGGTCTTTTATTGAAAGAACCATGCCAAATTGAAAGCGAACATTGCTTTGGTGGCGGTTGATTTGAGATATTTATTTTCTATATGCAAGGATCAGCTGCTGGTAAATAGTAAATGGATAGCAGCAAAAAGGAGTGGCACACTTTAAAAGTGTGCCACTAATTACTTACTTAATTCTTTATAACGCTTACACGCTTCAATAAAATAATAGTCACCATAGGTCAAAGGCACATCAACTTCCGTTCCGGCTGGCTTATGCCCTACTCCATGTTTCAGGATAAAGCCACCGTTGGTTCCGGCAGCCGCTTTATATTCAGGACCCGATAGGTGTTTAATGATGGTTTCAGCCACCTGCAGATACTCACGGGCAGCGGCACCCTTTGTATACTGGTTTAACTCAATAAAAGCAGCAGCCATGATGGCGGCCGCCGAAGCATCGCGTAAGGCATTCGGAATTTCGGGTGCATTGAAATCCCAGTACGGGATTTTATCAGCCGGTAAATTGGGGTGCGACAAAATAAACCGGGCGATCTTTTCAGCCTGTTGCAGGTAACGCGCATCTTTCGTATAGCGGTAACAAACGGTATATCCATATAAACCCCATGCCTGGCCGCGCGCCCAGGCCGATGCATCCGCAGCACCCTGTGCCGTTTTCTTCTGCTTGACCGCACCTGTGTTCACATCGTAATTCAATACGTGATAAGAGCTGTTATCCGCACGGAAATGATTTTGCAGGGTTGTGTTGGCATGGGTAACGGCTATTTTATAATAAGATGAATCCCCGGTTGCCTTCGTTGTTTCAAATAAGAGCTCTAGGTTCATCATATTATCAATGATCACCAGGAAATCCGACGGGTCTTTGGAATCCCAGGATTTTATGCAACCTGTTTTCTCATTAAACCGGCTGCAAAGCGATTTGGCGCTGTTGAGTAAGATCTCATTGTACGCCGCTTTTGGTTGTATGCGGTTCGCATTACCAAAACTGCAGAACATCATAAACCCAAGATCATGGGTGGTTTTATTGTATTGCTCTTTTTGCAAAACGCCCAGGATCCGTTCGGCTTCATTGTACAATACGGTATCTCCGGTTTGTTCGTACAGGTATAAGAGTGTGCCGGGATAAAAACCACTGCACCACCAACCCGAACCACTGGTCTCTGACTTACCGGTTTGCGGATAGAATGTTTTGGGAAAGCGGTCGGGCGGCAGGGTGGCTTTTAACGCTTTATATTGCTTTGCGCCATCTTCAAAATTCGCTGCGATCGTTTGCAACAGCGGTTTACTTTTTACCGTGTTTGCTTTTTTCTGTGCCTGGCAGGCGACACTGACCGTCATTACGCTGAATAATAGAACAGGAAGAATAAGAGGTGATCTCATGAATAGCTTTTATTTCGGCCCAAAATAATCAATTATATACCAAAAACAGGAACATTACCAGTAAGCTATTTTGGTAATACTGTATATGATCTTGGCATTTCAATGTGGAGGGTTAACCGGTTATTCTGTTGACCGGTTAACCCAACCATAAACGATAAACTATAAACCATATACTTCACGCTAATACCCGTCATTCTGCTCCAGCACCGCATCTTTATTCAGGTCTCTTTCTGCCTGCGGAATGGGCAGGAGCAGGTGTTTGCTGGCTATACCCAATACCGGATTGATATTTTGGGTATTGTATTTTTTGGTGCGTTCTACCAGGGTACCGGTGCGCATCAGGGTCATACGCCGGTTCTCTTCGGCCAGCAATTCCCGCACTCTTTCATCCAATATGAAATCCATATTCACCTGGGCAGCAGTTATGGGGCTGGCATTGGCCCTTGTCCTGATCTCATTCAGCGAGGCAGCTGCTTCATTCAGTTTGCCCTGTTTGAACTGCGCTTCGGCCAGCAGCAAATAGGTTTCTCCCAAACGCATCAAAATAAAGTCCTTTACCATCGCAAAGCCAAATACATCGTTCGGATCGAACTGGTACCATTTGGTGGTATGCGGTGCTATTTTGAAGACTGTATCGGCGCCAACATACGGTACCTGCTGGCCATAGTTGGGTTTGCCTGGCGTATTGTAATAAAAGCGGTGGCGGATATTATTCTCTGAATTCCGCATATCGCCCGGCCCGTATAAACCATATACCACCCAGTCGGTCAGCCGCAGACGGCCGATACCCCTGCCACCGAGGGAATCTGCGATCGTCATATCGGTGATCTGGTAATAAGCGGCCCCCCAGTTACGCCGCTGTTGCGGGGCGCCACTGTAACCACCTACTACCGTACTGGTGTTTTCAAGTTCCAGCACCCAGATGGCTTCTTTGTTTCCCTGCCCGTAGCGCTGATTGCCATACACAAACATATCAGAGAATGGATCGCCGGGCTGGCTGGTGCGAATGCCATACCTCGACCTCGTCAGGCTAAACTTATTACTGTTGATAATGGCCTGGCATTGGACTTCGGCCAGATCGTTCTTACCCATGCGTAAATAGACCTCTGCCAGTAGCTGTTGCGCCATGGCCTTGTTGGCCCGGCCATACAGCTTACCTTTCGAATTCGATTTTACCATATCGATCGTCGGCAGCCAGGCAGCTGCAAAGCTGAGGTCTTCCACGATCAAAGCGTTTACTGAGTCCAGTGAGGCCCTGACAAAATCAGTTTTAGGTCTCGACAGTGGTTCTGTGATCACCGGCACTCTGCCAAAGAGGGTCGCCAGCGTATGATAGGCATAGGCCCTGAAAAAACGCGCTTCGCCATTGACCGCATTCTTACCGGCTTCTGACAAACTGGTGATGGCCGGGTTTTCGGCATTGGCAATGATATTATTGGCATTATTGATCATCTGGTAGGCCCAACTCCAGGTAAAGGAAGCTGCCGCATCCGTTGAGATCAGCTGCGAATAATCGTAATAAGGCACTTCTATACCCTGCTTCTGGGTGGGCGGCACAAACGCAATATCGGTTCCGGCCTGCCATACACTCGGCCAGCCCTGTAGATCGCTCTTTGAAAAGAACAATCCCATCTGGTAGTACAATCCGATAGCGGCCGCTTCGAACCCCAGGCTGTCGGTCAGCGTTTCAGGCGCATAGTTGGAATATAATTTTTCGTCGAGGAATTTTTTGTTGCATGAATACAATCCCTGCAGAACCAAATACACACACAATATGGTGATGATATGCTTTTTCATGTAATACGATTTAAGTTGATCAATTAACGAAGTCCTACATTAACACCGAAAATGAATGATCTTACCAGCGGGTAGTTATTCTCCCAGCCACCGCTTCCCCGGAAGGTGAAGTCATTTTCAGGATCCCAGCCCACCCAATCGGTGAATGTATACAGGTTACGACCACTTAGATAAAATGTAAGGCTGCCGAGGCCGGTCTTGTTCAATAAGCGTTGCGGCGTTGTATAACTCAAAGTAGCATCCTTGATGCGGGTATAGCTGTTATCGGAAGCATAGCCATAGCCGCGGCTATTGGTGTAGCGTAAGGAAGGCCGTGAATTGCTCTTGTTCTCTTCCGTCCAGTAACCGATCTCCGCCGGTGTATTCATGCGGCCAGCTTCATCGGCCCAGGTGAGGTTCACGTTATTTTTAATAGCGCCCTGGAAGGTTTGAATAAAAATATTCAGGTGCCAGTTCTTGTAATGAAAAGTATTGGTGAGGCCGCCGATCCATTTGGGCAATGTAGAGCCCAGCACGCGTCTATCATCGGCAGTGATCGTTTTACTGCCATCCTGATCAGCAAATTTCAGATCACCAGGTTTAACGCCGGGGTCCTGACTGGAAGCATCTTCCCCGGTTTGCCAAACACCTTCCAGCACATAATCATATACTACCGACAGGGGCTGACCAATAAACCAGCGGTTGCCGAGATCGTCTTTTTTATCACCATACAGGTCAATGATCTCATTGCGGTTGCGGGAGAAGTTCAGCATGGTCTCCCATTTAAATTCCCCGGCTTTAACATTCACTGTGTTCAGGGTCACTTCAAATCCGTTATTGGCCAATTTACCCAGGTTATCCCACACGGTTGTATAACCGGTAGCCGCAGGCAGGTTACGCCGCAGCAAAATATCATTGGTGCGGGTGCTATATACTTCTACCGTACCCGAAATACGGTTGTTCAACAAAGAGAAATCAATGCCGGTATTGAAACCCGTAGTTGTTTCCCAGGTCAGGTTCTTATTACCCATAGTGCTGGTGCTCACAGCGCCCACCGTGCTTACCCCATTAAAAGGATAACGAACAGAAGCGTTGGTAGAAGCTGTTCCATTCGGATCAATGGCCTGGTTGCCCGACTTGCCATAGGATACCCGCAGTTTGAGGTTGTTTACAAAGGTCACCGGGGCCATGAACTTTTCATTGCTGATGTTCCAACCCAGGGCAAATGAGGGGAATAAGCCGTACTTGTCGGTATTGGCGCCAAAAGCGGAATAGCCGTCGCGGCGGGCAGTAACGGTTACCAGGTAACGACTGTCGTAATTATAGTTCAGTCGCCCCATTTGTGAGATCAGCGTACTGCGGCTCTCATAGGAACCATACACGTTGGCGCCATTGAAGTAACCCAGGTAACCGGCACTGAGGGTAGCCGCTGCGCTCAGGTTCTTATAAGACAAATTATCGTTCACAAAGCCGGTGCCCATAGTACTGCTTCCAAAGAAGTCATTGCGCTGCGCACTGTACAAACCGGTAAAATCGATATGATGCTTTTGCCAGTCTTTGGTATAGGTGATAATATTTTCAAACAGCCAGTTCTTGTTATGTGCGTTCATTACAAGAGCTGTTCCCAACTGGTCGTTCGCCTTACGGCCTACATAATTGGCGCTGTCGCGGGGCAGATACGACCAGGCGGCATTCGCCCGGTATTTCAGGCCGGGAATGATGGCCGGTTTAACCTCAACATAAAAAGTTCCGTTCAGGTTATTGCCGCGGCTGATGCGGTCGGTATACAGTCCCAGCAGTGGATTCAGGTACAACAATTCCGGGTTCATGGGAAAGATCTCGTAATCGCCATTGGCCTTGCGCAATGTTCCATATGGGCTCATAATAGCACCGAGATAAAAATTAGCTCTTCCGCCATCGTAATTGTTATTGGCAAAGAACAGGGAGGTACCTACCGTTAAGAAGTCAGTAAGATTTACATCGAGGTTTGAACGAACGCTCAGGCGACGGTATTGATACCCTTTCACCACCCCTTTCTGCTTCAGGTATTCGCCCGACAGATAATATTTCACGTCTTTGGTTCCGCCCGATACACTGATATTGTGATCCTGGATGATGCCTTGTTGCGTTACCTCTTTGATCCAGTCAACGGTATTGCCGGCATTATAATTGGCAATTTCATAGGCATTGGGCAGTACAGCCGTTTGCGTTTGCGTAGGATTCACCTGCTTCCACCAATCGGCATATTTCTGTACATATCCTTCCGGACTATTCGGTTCCATCACATTGGCCAGGTTTTCCAAACCGGTATAGCCATTGTAGCGGATCACCGGCTTGCCGGAAGCGCCGCGCTTGGTAGTGATCAGAATTACGCCATTTGCGCCACGGGTACCATAAATAGCTACCGCCGATGCATCTTTCAATACTTCAATAGAAGCGATGTCATTTGAATTGATATCGTTGATATTTCCGCCTGTTGTGCTGAAGGGAATACCGTCCACCACAATAAAAGGCGTTCTGTTGGCATTGATAGAATTGATACCCCGCACGGTTACGGTAGCGCCACTGCCGGGCACGGAGGAATTTTGTGTGATGTTCAAACCAGCAACCGAACCCTGCATGGCCTGGTATACGTTGGTCACAGGCAGTTCACTCAAACGTGCTTTGGGTACAGATACCACCGAACCGGTAACATCTGATTTCTTTTGCGTACCATATCCTATAACCACTACCTGATTCAGGTCGGCCACATTTTCCTGCATCACTACATCGATGGAATGGCGGCCGTTGACGGCCACTTCCTGATCGAGGAAACCTACCGAACTGATCACCAGCACCGCATTTTCACCAGCTACATTGATCGAATAGTTCCCATGCTCTTTGGTGGAGGTTCCATTGCTGGTGCCTTTTTCCTGCACCGTTACATTGGGCAATGGCTTATTGTGGGTATCAGTAACCCGACCGCTAACTTCAAAAGCCAGCCGTGTACGGGCTTCGCCAGCATCCTTTTGTTCAGTAGAAATTACAATAAGGTCGTTGCCCACGATCTTAAAAGTGAGGGGTGTGTTATTCAGCAGTTGCTTTACTACATTACCCACCGGCTGGCTTTGTACATTGATATTGATCTTTTGCTCAGCCGGCAGAATTTCTTCATTATATACAAACCGGAAATACGTTTGCCGCTCGATTATTTTAAATGCAGTTCTCAATGAAGCGTTTGCCAGTTTCAGGGTCACTTTCTCCTGGGCAAACCCTACATGCGCTACAGACTGAAGCGAAAAAAAACAAATAAGCAGAACAGTCAATTTCATCAGCAGCAAGCATTTGATAATAGGGGCAGGGCATGAGAATGCCCTACATCCATTTTTTTTCATAACTTAGTTTTGAATCGTTAAAGGATGGGAATTTCTCTAAGCAAGAAGGTTTTCAGAATTTAACATCAACGGGGAATGCGCCAACATTCTCCGTTTTGTTTTTACGAAGTCAGGTTGCTTTGTTCATTGCAAATCGTTTTGGTTACACAATCGTTGATACAGCGTTTTAAGTTGATACGTTGAAAGGTCAACAAGCAATAAGGTCTTTACAACAGCGCTCCTTACCAGATACGCACCTCTGTGCCTTTGATCTCATAATGAAATCCGCGCGAAAGGCTCAGGGCTTCCATTACATCGGCCAGCGATTTGTTCTCAAAAACACCGGTAAAATGCAGGTCGCGCAGCGATTCGTTCTTCAATTCTATAGTTACATTATACCATCGCTCCAATTCAGGCAGCATGCGGTCGAATGCTTCATTTTCAAATGCCAGTTTATTTTTCACCCACATCGTCTCGAAGTGGCTGGTAGTATCCTGTTTATAAGGACGGATCCTGCTCAATGTCATCACCGGTTCATTGTCTGCGGATCTGGCGGCACTGTCGCCATTGGCGGTACTGATAACCGTAGCATCATCATTCTTAATGATGAGCTTTTCATCGGGCTTCAGTACGATCTTTTTATCCGGACTGTTCCGCATGGTAATTTCTACGGAACCTCGGATCAGCGCCGTTTCCGTTGTTTTTTCACCCGGATAAGAGCGAACATTAAATGCCGTGCCCAATACTTTTATATCGATCGAATTGGTATGAATGATGAACGGGATTCGCTGACCGGTTTCGGGGGATGTTGCATGTGCTACATCAAAATAGGCTTCACCGGTAAGGGTCACTTCCCGCGTATTGCCTAAAAACTGTTGACCATAGGTTAGTTTACTGTCGGCATTCAGCCAAACCTGGGTGCCATCGGGTAATTCTACTTTTGATTTGGAGCCGGGACGGGTGCTGATGGTGTTACTGGCAACGGCTTTCGCTTGTCTTTTCGTGGCCGGTGTGTACACCAGGAAAAAGATGAGCAGGCAGGCTGCAGCAGCGGTGGCGGCCCAAAGCCAGCGTAAGGGGTTGCGGCGCGGTTCTGATGCAATGGCTGCCGTTTCATTGGTCGTTTCGTTATCAAACTGCAGGGCAGGTACTGCCAGGTGATTGCTAAGCCGTTGCAGGTGTTTATCAAAATGACTGCCTGCAACAGCCGGCGACTCCCGCTTTCTGCTCCAGAGGTTACGCATGATCTCGGCACGCAAACCCAGTTCGGGATGCTGCTTCAACAGGGCGTTTAGTTCCTCCAGTTCTTCCGGGGTGGCTTCGCCTGAAAGCTGTACACTTAACAAATACCAGACTCTTTCTTCGTTCATAAAGGATGGCTGTACCTGCTAAGACAAGGGAATGGATAGGAATGTACCAAAGGAGTTGAAAAAAAGTTTGCTGGCTACCGGTTGCCGGTTACCAGTTGCCGGTTACCGGTTGCCGGGTACCGGTTGCCGGGTACCGGTCGCCAGTTACAGGTTCCAGGTTACAGGTTACAGGGCAGTTGCCGGTTGCCGGTTACCGGTTACCAGTTACAGATTACACGGTCACAGGTTCCATGTTACAAGTTACAGGGCAGTTACTGGTCACCAGTTACCGGGTTACAGGTTCAGGGTTCGACTTACCACTCACGATTCGCGGATTGACGATTCACGATTCACGATTGACGACTCGCGGATTGACGATTCACGATTCACGATTGACGATGCACGATGGAGGATTCGCGGATGGAGGCAGGTAATGATTCAGCTATTTTGCGGGTGGCGATCGCCACCTGGTTGCGTACGGTAAGCACCGAAATGTGCAGGATATCAGCTACTTCCTTGTAGCGCATGCCATCTTCCTTTACCATTTGAAAGATGAGGCGGCACTGGGGCGGTAACTGTTTTATGGTTTGCTGAATGGTATTGATGATGTCGGCGGAAATGCACAGTTCTTCAGGATTATCGAGGCTGATCACCGCTTCGATATCCATTTCATCCAGACTGGCAACAGGGTTCTTGAAATGGCGGGTAATATAATTAAGGCAGAAATTCTTGGCGATCTGGTACAGGTATACTTTCAGATTTTCTATTTCCGGGAGTTTGTTCCTGATCTGCCATATTTTAATAAAGACGTCAGAGACAATCTCTTCAGCGGCTTCAGCAGACTTTACAAAAGAGTAGCAAAATCGATGGAGGTTGTGAAAAAAAAGATCGTACAAAGCATGATAGGCCTGCATATCCTCATACAAAGCAATGCGCTCCTGGAGCGATCTGATATGATGCTGATCAATCAAAATGGCAAGTTCTGGTTTTATATCGCGAGCCTAATTTCAGCTAAAAAAATAACATGTGCAAACATTTGTGATCGCTTTTTATACCAGCCATTGATAAAAAGGTCAATAATACAGTTGAAAAAGGATTGGGTTTCAAACAAAAAGGCGCAGCTGCAAATTGTGAGCAGCCCTTATCTTATCACGCCTTATGCCGTCTGTAACCTTTTTAATCCGCAAGGTGCTTCTGCGGCGACACCGACTCCCATAATGAGGATTTCGATAACCGTTGCCGGCTGGTAGCCCGATTAAATTTACTTCAAAGTGCTGCAATTGCTTTCGATAACCTTAGGGACCAATACTTTTCTTTTTCTTATTATCCACCTACTCTTTTGCTTTGTGACTCATCACTTTTCAATTTGCATTTCATATTGTAACATTTTGATGGTTTTTTTGCCGTTTTTGATTCTCCAATTGGCGTTTTTAGCAGTTGATTTTAATAATTGAACCGCATTTTTGCTGAGTCGCGCAACTTATTGATAGAATTGAGCTTTGGTTTTCGCTACTTCGGATGCCATTTGCTCAATTGAGCAGCTATTCATGCAAATGCACGGTGTACTTTCTTACATAAATCACTTACTTTGTAAAAAGTTCCGCGTAATATGAAAATAGTTGCTGCTCAATAGAGAAAAGTCCAAGGCAATTCCAAAATAGTTGATCAACTTCGGTTCAAATGGGTACCTATTTTGCGAAAAGCCATTGATCATTTGACAAAAGCAATACTGAAACCTGAATTATGTGAGTGAATTCAGCAATTTGGTTGCAATAATCAACAAAAACATCACAACATTCATTAAAAGGAGCATGGAACCTGGTAAATGCTCGATTTCATTTTGCATAAAGGTTGGCAAAGTCGAGAACAGTTGTTGGTGAATTCGTAAAAGAGTCTGTTCAATAAACTGTGTCAAGGATATTATTTAATATCTTTAAACACAGTAAATTATGGAACAGCAAGAATCTAAGTCGGGATTTAATTTTAAAGAGTTTGAGCAACAGGCCATAGAACAACT
>NZ_JAFFJX010000012.1 GCF_016924755.1 Longitalea arenae
CATTCGGGCCAGTTGATGACAGCTAATCGGATGCTCGTCCAAGTGTATCTTTTAAAAAAAGCGCGAACTCTTTGGTGAGTCGTGCTCCTTTCATAACCAGATCCCAGTTACGAGATACAATTTCGCCTGTAGACTGAACTTCCCAACGGCGACGTTTTATGCTTAATTCTACTTTGTTCTCGCGAATCGGAAAGTCCTGTACACGAACTTCCGGATAAAACCCTTTGGAGTGAAGCGTTTGACCTGCGTATTCGGCCGGAGGTAGGTTCTTTTCTTCTAAAAATAAAACCAACCCTACTTTATCTTTTACAAAATGCGTTATATCAAAATATTCAAGTGTCCCTGCTGGTAAAAAATAGCCTAACAATTCTTTTTCCTGGTCCTTTTCCAATGTTTCTTGTCCGTTTTATTAGGCTGCAAAACAACAACTTTCTCCTAAATCCCCCAATTTTTCAACCTGATCCGGTAAAGGCACCTGGTATGCTACGAAAGTCTGAAGATGTATCTTTTCAGCAAATAATGACAAAAGAGGTTCCAGTTTGTTGGAACCTCTTTTGTCTTGAGTGCTCCCCCTGCTGGACTTGAACCAGCGACCCTCTGATTAACAGTCAGATGCTCTAACCAACTGAGCTAAGGAGGAATATATTTTCCCATTCCGAATCCTCTTACAATCAGGTGATTATTTATCACCTCTCCGAAATGGGCAGCAAAAATAAGGAATTTCCCATTTTAAAAACCAAGGAAAAAAGAAAAAATCACAATGATTTGTACATTTTTTTAGGTTCCGGGAGCTTGATTCCCCGGCTAACAAATATTTCGATCATCAGCGGGCATCAGATCCCGATCTTTCCCGATAAAGCGTTAAGCATTCAGCGCAAGGGCCAACAAAGTTTGCCTGTTGGCGGCCATCCTGCTGCTACAGCCAGCCAAACAAGCCTCCATCGGGTATTCCTACAAAGATCGCTTCCTCCCGCACTTCAACCGGGTAGGTCTTTAAATAATAACCCTCCCCACTCGTATTGCGGCCATTTTTTAAACTGAATTTATACCGGTGCACCGGGCAAACTACATTACCCGCCGCATCAATATACCCTTCCGACATAATACCACTGGCATGCGGGCATTTATAGGCAAAGGCAAACCACTCGCTCCCGAACTGTGTTATACAGATCTTTTTGCCTTTTACTTCCACCACGGCAATGCCTTGCTGGTTAAAAGCCAGTTCAGAGGAATGGTCAGCAATATGATGATACTGGAATTTTTTTTCAGTCATGGAACTGTGTTCGCCGTCATCGATGGTAAGCGGTCATTAATAAAAGCCTGTTTTATAAGGATACCGTATAGTATATAACTCCTTTACCTTATGTAATATAGTGCTTCGAAGCTCGTCGATATTCTTCCTTTCGGTAGCAGAAATAAACACACAATTGCCCTGTAACTGGTTTTCCCAACGTTCTTTCAGGTCTTGCAGGATCTCGGTCCTGATCTCTTCTTCCAGCCAGGGATCAAATGTATTTTTTTCATATTGATCCATCTTGTTGAAAATGGTGATCGTTGGTTTATCTATGACATCCAGTTCCTGCAGGGTTTTGTTCACGACACCAATTTGATCTTCATACTGCGGATGCGAGGTGTCTACCACATGTAACAGGATATCAGCCTCGCGCACTTCGTCGAGCGTGCTTTTAAAACTTTCTACCAGGTGATGCGGCAATTTGCGGATGAACCCAACCGTATCGCTCAAAAGGAAAGGCGTGGTCTCAAAAACCACTTTGCGGGTAGTGGTATCGAGCGTAGCGAAAAGTTTGTTTTCGGCAAACACTTCACTTTTGGCCAGCAGGTTCATGATGGTGCTTTTGCCAACATTGGTATACCCCACCAGCGCCACGCGAATAAATTCACCCCGGTCTTTGCGCTGGGTAGCCGCTTGTTTATCTATTTCGCTTAACCGCTTTCTTAACAGAGCTACTTTTTCACGTACAATACGACGGTCGGTCTCAATTTCCGTTTCCCCCGGTCCCCTGGTTCCAATACCACCGCCCAAACGTTCGAGGTGTTTCCACATCCCACGCAGGCGCGGCATCAGGTACTGGTACTGGGCCAGTTCCACCTGTGTTTTTGCCTGTGCTGTTTTGGCACGCCGGGCAAAAATATCCAGGATCAGGTCACTTCGGTCAATGGTCTTTACATCCAGCACTTTTTCAATATTGGTGATCTGCGACCCGCTGAGCTCGTCGTCGAAAATCACAATATTGATGTCCCGGCCGTCGATATAGTTTTTTATTTCCTCCAGTTTTCCCTTTCCCACAAAAGTGCGGCTATCAGGATGTGGCAGCTTTTGTACAAAACGTTTGACGGCTTTGGCGCCGGCTGTTTCTGCCAGAAATGCCAACTCATCCAGGTATTCGGTAACCTGTTCTTCCGTTTGAAGTTTGTGTACCAGTCCTACCAGTACAGCCTTCTCTTCTTTTTGAATAATGTTCTTCTTATCTAACAAATTCCTTTAATTTTCGGTGCAAAAGTAAGTTGAAAATCCGGAAATGCCGGTGGCTTCGCTGATGGCGCGAATCCTGCTGCACTGGTGCAGCCTCGCCGCATTCATATCTATTCAATTTTTTGGCCAGGAAAGAAAAATCCGGAAGAAGCCTCGCTTATGCGAAATCTCCTTCCGGACCATATAAAACGTTTCTATTAAAATGCTTACCTGAAATTACTGGCTGGTTTACAGACCGCTGATCGATATTCCGATCTGGAAGGGCCTGATGTCTACCAAACCGGCGTTCGGCGAAGCCCCATCTTTTATTAACTGGTTGATCTGGTACATGCCATAAATGCCAAACACGCCTTTGCTGAGTCGGCCCGTAACCGCCAACCGGGTAGTGTTGAAGAACCGTTTTGATTTAATTTTTTCTGTATATGACAAGGTTCCGCCATTGCTGCTGATGAGGTTCTTCCCTTTTGCCATCGCGCTCAGCATGGTGCCCACTTTGGCGCCAATAGCCGCTTTCCAGCTTTTATTGGTGTTTTCGGGGTTGGCTGCAAACCTTAGCTCAATGGGTAGCTCGGCGAAAGTAGTAGCGATCTTGTATTTTTTGAAATAAGTAGAATCACTTCTGAAGGTAAGCTGGCCGGTTTCTCTTCCTGAAATGTCTACTGTCATTTTATCGAGGTAGAAATTGTCGGTTCCCAAACCAACACCAACACCTACGCTAAAGCGTGGATCGGTTTTGAAGGGAAAATCGAACATGAAATACATATTAAAACTACGGGGGATGCCTTTGGTAGCAATAGTATCTGGTATCGACGCCCACCCATTGTAGCCAATTTGTAACATGAAGTGATCATTAGGCCGGTTGGAGAGATTGATCTTGCTCCAATCCCTTTTCTTAGGTTTTGCTGCTATGGTAGAATCCTGTGCAAATAAGGGAAGTACAGATGCCAATGCGAGGGAAAGCGTAATCAATTTTTTCATACTGTTCTCAAATGATTGTCAAAAGTATCTTTCACAGGGTTAATGAAAGGTTAAGGTTACAAAAAAGCCCATAGCACTGCCATGGGCAAAATGAGGTAATGGTTGACTTTTGCGGATCACTCCATTGGTTTGCTATCGGGCAGCGATACGTCAAACATGGAAATATACACTACAGAGACCCTGTTCTAATCGACTAATGATAGTCGCTTGTGTAGGGGGTACTCTAACCCTTCCCGATAATTTTTGGAAAGAAAGCCAACAATGAAATAAGAACTGTGTGGATCCTGTTGGGATCGAACCAACGACCCCCTGATTATGAGTCAGGTGCTCTAACCGTCTGAGCTAAGGATCCATCCCGGTTTTAACCGGAATAATATCTCTTAATTTAAGAACTTTCAGTTTCAAAGAGCAGCAAAATTAGAAAAATTCATTCAGTACCCGGCACAAATCTTATTTAATTTTTTAAATTACCTTGCGCAGCAGCTTTCAACCGACCTCTTTGGTCTATTTTTTCTGAACGTTTTGTGGTTTTTTATTATGCTTGCTAACGCTCACATCCAGGAACTGCAACAGCGTATTGCGTTATATGACGACCAGTCCGCCTATAAGCAATTGTTTGCCCTTTTCTATAAGTCGCTTCAGCAATTCGCCATCTCCTTTGTTCGCTCGCCCGAAACTGCTGAAGAGATCGTTTCCGATGTATTTATAAAGGTGTGGAAAAAGCGGGCCGGCCTCCACCGCATTCAGAACCTCAAGCTTTACCTGTTCGTAAGTACAAAGAATGGCGCCCTCAATTATCTCCGTACACAAAAGAAGGTATTCCTGCAACCTGAGCAATACTTCGTACAGCTGCAAAGCATCTATTTCGATCCGGAAAAATTAATGCTCACCGCCGAGATGATGAACCGGGTGCAAAAAGCCATTAACGATCTACCTCCGCGCTGCCAGCTCATCTTTAAACTCGTAAAAGAAGATGGTTTGAAATACCGGGAAGTAGCGGACTTGTTACAGGTTTCCCTGAAAACTGTTGAGAACCAAATGTCTATTGCCATCCGTAAGATCGGGCTGGCTATTCATTTCGATATTCGTACTACACTGTCGTCCTAGTTAAAGCGGGGCACCATTTTCCCTATGGTGGAAAATACGACACTATCGATAACCAGTTATCTAAAAAATCTTTCACTGCCTTGGGGGTATGACTTTTATAGTAGTGTCCTTATGAGTATATATTACTATTATACACATGAGTAAGGATAGAATCTGGTTTTTAGTTGGCAAAAAACTGGCTGGTGAGGCAAGCACTGAAGAATTGAATGAACTGGAAGGGCTGCTGCGTAGCGATCCGGATATGCATTATGCCCTGCAAAATATAACTGACTTATGGAACCTGCCTGCCCCCGCCAATCCCGAGGTGGAGGCTGTATTTAACCGGCATGTTAAGCGATTAAAAGATGCTGGTACAGACTGGGATCAAAATGAAGAAACAGAACCTCAACCTTACTACATACCTTTTCAAAAGCGTTCCCGAAAAAAAATAATGCTCATAAGCGCAGCAGCGGCGGTGCTTATGGCAGCCAGCATATACTGGTATCACTCCGTAACAGACCGGGCAACATCAGCCCGCCCTTTTGTGGCCAGCAAAAACGGCGAAAAAAATGAAGTGAGTACCCGCAATGGTTCCAAAACCACCATCACCCTGCCCGATGGCTCCAAGGTCTGGTTGAATGCAGGAAGCATACTCACCTATAATAAAGACTTCGGCGGTAAAATACGGGAGGTGCATTTAAGCGGGGAAGCTTTTTTCGAAGTGCAGCCCGCTGTTTCACCTGTAACCGAACAAAGAATTCCCTTCATCATCCATACCCAACATATTGATGTACGCGTGCTGGGCACTGCTTTTAATGTGAAATCGTATCCCGGCGAAAGGCAAACGGAAACCAGCCTGGTGCATGGCAAGGTGGAAGTGGTGATCCATAACCGCCCCGATGAAATATTCACGTTGCGCCCCAATGAAAAACTGGTGGTGATGAATGAGGAAATGAACCCTGCAGATTCCAATAAAACAAGCGAAGCCAGGCATGAACCCTTTGTTTCTCTTAGTAAATTGAATTATACCGATGCCGACAGCCTGCTTGTAGAAACTGCCTGGGTGCAAAACAAACTGGTTTTTGACAATGAATCATTTCTTGCAGTGGCTGCAAAAATGGAGCGCTGGTATAATGTGGAGATTGAATTCAGGGAGGAAAAAATGCAGGAACTGCGCTTTACAGGGATTTTTGAAAATGAAACCATCCAACAGGCATTGGACTATATGGCTATAACTGCTCCCTTTCATTATACAATGCATGGGAACAAAATAACGATAGGTAGATGATTTTTTAATCAAAACGAATTGCCAAATGATAAACAACAGCTCCTAAGCCTCCAATAAAAAGCGGAACCTCATTGCAGTGAGATTCCGCCAGGTAAATACAGGCTGAAATTAGTTTCCTGTTTAAGGCCAGGAAACACCTATTATTTAACCTTCCAATTAACAAAGTATGAAAAAAAACGGAATTCTGCTGAGTTTCGGCAGTGACCCGCTTTTGTTAAAGTTCATCCGCATTATGAAGCTTTCGTTTGCCATAATTCTGCTTAGTTGTCTTCATGTTGCAGCCGGTGGCTTTTCCCAGAACAGGATCAGCGTCGACTTTCAATCAACACAACTGAAACGCGCGCTGTCACTCATTGAAAAGAAAAGCGACTTCAGGTTTTTGTACAATGAAAACCTGGTTACCAATGCCCCCCGCATCACCCTCACCATGGTAAATGCGGAGGTGACAGATGTTTTGAACCGTGTGCTCAACAACACAGGGCTATCGTATCAATTAATGGCCAATAAACTCATCATCCTGAAAACAGGGATCTCGCCTGTTCAGGATCTGAGGGTTTCCGGCCGCGTTACCAGTTCTACCGGTGAACCAATAGCAGGGGTTTCGGTACTTGTAAAAAATACCAGTATCGGTACCACTACCGATGCGTCTGGAAACTATGCACTAACAGTTCCCGACAGCGCCATTCTCGTGTATTCTTCATTGGGATTCGAAACCCAGGAAATTCCCGTCAACGGCCGCACTACCATCGATGTTAGTTTAAAATCGGCAGACGCTTCTTCCCTGCAACAGGTGGTGGTCATCGGTTATGGTACCACTTCGCGAAGGGACCTAACAGCCCCGGTTGGTGTGGTAAATCCGGAAGATCTCAATAAACGTATGACGGCCACTCCCATGCAGGCCTTACAGGGTAACGCACCTGGCGTTCAGGTGGTAACCAATGGCGCTCCGGGCGGCTCACCTACCGTTCGCATCAGGGGGGTGGGGTCTTTCAATAATACAAATCCGCTGTATGTGGTGGATGGCATGTTCGTTGATAATATCGACTTCCTAAACACCAACGATATCGGTGACATGTCGATTTTGAAAGACGCTTCTGCAGCCGCCATTTACGGCGTGCGCGCTGCCAATGGGGTGGTAATTATCACTACCAAAAAGGGAAGATATAATATGAAGACCCGGGTAACATATAATGGTTACTTCGGGGTTCAGCGGCCCACGGGAGACTTTAAACTGGCCAATGGCGCTCAATATGCCGCCATGCAGTTGGCCAAGGGCACGGCCACTGATAGCGCCCGCGTCACCTTATCCTCTTCAAGGTTTGGCGGTTCTGGCGTAAATCCAACCACAAGCACCGACTGGTACGATGAAATATTGAAGAGCTCTGCCCTCATGCACAATCACAGCATCGACCTGGCAGGAGGCGCCAGCAAAGTAAATTACACCCTTGGGTTGAATTACCTCTACCAGGATGGGATCATGGAAACGGAAAATAACTTTAAACGGTATAATGTCCGTTTTCAACTGGAAGCAAAACCCTACGAATTCCTGAAACTGGGCATCACCTCGCATTTAAGCAATTTTACCCAGCGCAACCCGAATATCGGGGCATTTTCGCTGGCTTATATGGCTTCACCGCTGTACCCGGTTTTCGATGAAAGCAATGCACTGGCATTTCCTGAGAAGTATACTTCATCTTCTTCCCTTGGCTTCGCCAACGGCGTGTTCAACAACCCCGTGGCCGCTGCCAATTACTGGTTCGATAAAACGAAAGGATTCCAGTTTTTACCAACCGTATATGCAGAAGCAGACATCATCAAGAATAAATTGTCGTTCAGGTCGCAGCTCAGCCAGCGTTATGGTTCTAACCTCAATCAGAATTACCTGCCCGAGTATTATGTAGACAATATTCAACGTCAGGTGGTATCTACATTAACTACTACTGAAACAAGATCAGAGAACTACATTCTCGATAATCTGATAACCTACAGAGATGAGATCGGGGATCACCACTGGACCTTGCTGTTAGGTCAATCGGTGCGTGATGAGCGGTTCCGGAGCACCCAGGTAATTACCGACAGTGTGCCCTCACAGGAAACCTTCTGGTATGCCGACCAGGGCATCCGCCGCACCAATGGATATAATGAAACCGGTTTCAGAAATTCATCGGCATCATGGTTTGGAAGGATCAGTTACGATTTTGCCGGCAAGTACCTGCTCACAGGTACCTTCCGTGCCGATGGTACTTCGAAGTACCAGGACAAATGGGGCTATTTTCCTTCAATTGGTTTAGGCTGGGTCATTTCAGAAGAAGGATTTATGAAAGGCCAGCAATTGTTCGATCAGTTGAAGATCCGCGGATCCTGGGGCAAATTGGGTAATGATAATGTAAGCCCAAGCACCGGTTACGCAGTTGTATTCACCGGCAACGACTATTCAGGCGTATTCGGCAGCACCAGTGGAGCCAATGGCACTACTCAGACCGGTTATCGCATCGATCCTATTTTTGGTACGGTTAACTGGGAAGTAGTTACCGAGTGGGACGCAGGTATTGATTTTTCGCTGCTGAACAGACGGTTGAAAGGATCGGTGGATTATTATCACCGTCAAACAGAAAAACTGGCATTTGAAAGAAACATCCCTTTCATTGGTATTCGCCAGTATGGGAACTGGGGTAAAGTAAATAACAGTGGTATTGAAGTGGATCTAAGCTGGGCCGATAAGATAGGGAAACTGGGCTACCGGTTCAGTGGTAACCTCAGTACGCTAAAGAATGAGATCGTAGATCTGCAAGGCTTGAAAAACCTGCCTGGCGGTCCTGCAGAATTTCCAACCCTGTCGCGGGTAGGCGATCCTTTCAATTTCTTCTATGGCTACCAGGTAGCAGGTATTTATCAAAATCAGGCAGAAATAGATGCTGACCCAATTGCCCAGGCAAACGACGTAAAACCTGGTTACTTCAAATATGTAGATCAGAATGGTGATAAAGTGCTTGATGCCGAAGACAGGGTGAACCTCGGAAGCTATTTGCCTAAGGTTACCTATGGATTCAACATGGAGTTGAATTATAACAATTTTGACCTGAGTATTTTCTTCCAGGGCGTAGGTGGCAACTCCATTCTTAATTACAACCGGGCTACCCGGCAGAAATTCCCCGACATGAATGGTGATGAAGAATTCGTAACAGGCTTGTGGACTGGCGAAGGATCTACCAATAAATTCCCGTCGGCCATAGCTACTACTGCATCGTGGAACAACAATGCGAGTTCATTTTATGTAGAGAACGGCTCTTACCTGCGCTTGCAGAACGTTCAGCTGGGCTACAATTTTAAATTGGGAAAAGATGGGAATGGCCCTTCCTTCCGCGTGTATGCAACAGCTGACAGGCCTTTGATCTTTACCCGGTACAGCGGTGTAACGCCTGAAGTAGCTGGTTCTGCCGTTTTGCAAAAAGACAGGCAGGCAGCACCATCCAATACACCGGCCACCGTTATTTCATCAACAGGATATGATAATAACGTTTACCCTACCACCGCTGTGTATACGATCGGTGTAAGGATCACTTATTAATTTTTAATACTTCGCATCATGAATACGATAAAAAATATATTACTGCTCTTATTGGCGACAGAGATAGCGGGGTGTAATAAACTCCTTGACCGCGATGTGGAAGACCAGACCAGAAGCACCATTATAAATTATACGAACCTGAATTCGATGTATTCACCCGTGTCGGGCGTTTACAGAACGGCAGCAGGCGATAACCCGGGGCTGGTTCACTGGATGGATGTTGGTGTGCGCACGGTACGCGGCGATGATGTGGCCAAAGGCTCAGCGCCCAATGACCAGTTAACGCTCACTGATATCAAAAATTTTCAGAACAATAACCCTGGCGTCGTTTCTTTCTGGGGAAATAACAATTACTGGAATGACCATTTTGGCCTCGTGTTGTATTGCAATGAAGCCATAAACGATTTGAACAGGTATGAAGTTAATATTCCTGCCGGCGATAATCCCAACCGGGCAAACTATAATCAGTACAAATCAGAGATCCGGGTGATCAGGGCCTTCGCACATTTACTGGCCTCCCGGGTTTTTGGCGATGTGCCCATTGTATTGGATAATACAACGCTTACCCAGGTACCTAAAAGCACAGTACGCGAAGTACGCGAATGGATCATCAGTGAAATGGATTCTTCTATTTCATTTCTGGAAGATGCCAGGCCAAACCAGTCGGTGCACAGGGGTGCAGTAACAAAGTATACGGCGCTCCTGCTGAAAGCCAAAGCGGCCGCAGATCTGGCCGGTAATGATAATGGAAGTACGTACTGGGATGTTGTACTGTCTGCTACCAACGAAATTATCAACAGCAATAAGTTCAGCCTCTTCCCCGATTTTTATCAGTTGTGGAAAATTCCGGGCAAACTCAGCGATGAATCTTTGTTCGAATTGCAGTATACAGATTTTGGAACAAGTACAGGAACAAGTATTAAACCGGGCGCATTTTGGGACTTTCAGGGTCCAAACGGAAACCAGCGGGGCAGTTTTATAAGCGGCTGGGGTTTCCTGGAACCTACGCAGAACATTGTTGATTTTTTCAATACCCGTAATGATTCTGTTCGCCTTAAAACAAGTGTACTTTTTGCAGGTCCTGATGAAGATACATATGTAATTACACCCAGTGGTGATAGTATCTATGGCAATACAAACGGCCAGCGGCGGTTTATGGGCAAGGCTTACCTGCCCAGGAACCAGGTTACATCCGGAAGAAGGGAGTATGGAACAAACAACAACGTGCGGGTGCTGCGATATGCCGATGTATTGCTGTTAAATGCTGAAGCAAAAGTGCGCAAAGGTCAAAATGGGGATGCTCCTTTTAACCAGGTTCGCCAGCGGGCCAAATTGAATCCAATAACAGGTGTTACCTTACAACAGGTATTGGACGAGCGCCGCGCCGAGTTTGCCTGCGAATGGTGGGGTGAGCGGTATAACGACCTGATACGAACAGGCCAGGCCGCAACTGTGTTGGCGCCTGCAGGCTTTAATCCGGGCGAAGAGTACCTGCCCATTCCCATAGCGCAAAGAGATCTGAACCCAAATTTGTAGCAAGCTGATCAACTGGTTAAGGTCACCTGATCCGATGGCTGGGTTTTCGCGCCGGCCATCGGATCATTGAAAATGTTCGATCCATACCCCAACAAGTACCGAAACCAAACGCAACGCCGCAATGATAAGATACAGGGTAACCCTAATTACAGTTTTGTTTTCTTTTTTACTGATCCGTTGTACCAATACGCAAAAATCCGTAAACCATGAGGTTAAGTTCACCCCGGAAGATGAAGAGCTGTTCACGACAGTGCAGGAACACACCTTTCATTATTTCTGGGATGGTGCCGAACCTGTCAGCGGCATGGCAAGAGAGCGTATACATGTAGATAATATTTATCCGGAAAAAGATCAAACCGTTGTTACCAGCGGAGGTAGCGGCTTTGGCGTAATGGCCATCCTCGTGGGTATCCACCGCGGCTTCATTACGCGTGACCAGGGCCGCGAGCGCCTCGAAAAAATTGTGGAATTCCTGAAGACGGCCGACCGTTTTCATGGCGCCTGGCCGCATTGGTGGTATGGTCAAACCGGTAAAGTAAAACCCTTTAGTCCCAAAGACAATGGTGGCGACCTGGTAGAGACCTCTTTCATGTTACAGGGTCTCTTGTGCGCCCGGCAGTATTTTCAACGGGGCGATTCCGCCGAACAGGTGCTTGCCGCCCGTATCGATACCTTATGGCGCGAAGTCGAATTCGATTGGTACCGGAAAGGCGAAAATGTATTATACTGGCATTGGAGCCCTGATCATAAATGGGAAATGAATTTTCCGGTGCGTGGTTATAACGAATGTTTGATCATGTATATCCTGGCGGCTTCTTCACCAACACATGGGGTGCCGCCTGAAGTATATCACGAAGGCTGGGCACAGAACGGCCGCATCGTTGAACGGGCGCCCGTATACGATTATTCCCTGCAGTTGTATCACCAGGGCGATTCGCCGTACGGGGGGCCCTTGTTCTGGGCGCATTACTCTTACCTGGGGCTCGATCCGCGTGGATTGCGTGACCGTTATGCCGATTACTGGACTGAGAACAAAAATCAAACGCTGATCAATTTCACCTGGTGTGTAAAAAATCCTAAACACTATGTAGGATATGGGCCTGATAACTGGGGGCTTACTGCCAGTTATTCTGTACGTGGGTATGCAGCGCATGCGCCCGGCAACCTTTCCGATCATGGAGTGATCTCACCCACCGCAGCTTTATCCTCATTTCCCTATACCCCACAGCTCTCTATGCAGGCCATGCGCCATTGGTACAATGATATGCGCGACAGGTTGTGGGGGCCCTATGGTTTTTACGATGCGTTTAGTCAAACCGCCAACTGGTATCCCCAGCGTTACCTGGCCATCGATCAGGGGCCTGCCGTTGTAATGATGGAAAATTATCGCAGCGGTTTATTATGGCGATTGTTCATGAGCTGTCCCGAAATAAAAACAGGGTTGAAAAAGCTTGGGTTTACAAGTCCGCATTTAAAGTAAAACGGGCGCCCAGGCGAAACCAAAACCTGCAGGCAGCCGGATGCTGCATGTAGCCGGCGCTGCCGGGTATGCCGGAAGCCGTGCGGTGGAAGTTCGAATTAAAAAATTTTTTAGAAAATGTTTACAAAACTTCTTTATAAAGTCTTTTTGTTCATTGTTATACTACCAGTACCACAGGTGTTCCCTCAAAGCAAGGTTGATAATAAAGGTGGGTCTCTTTCTGACAGGAGGCCCGCCTTACCTAATTCTTCTCCCCGTACCTACTGCAATCCCCTGAATATTGATTACGGCTATACCCCCATACCCAACTTTACCGAATGGGGCCGGCATCGCGCTACGGCGGATCCCGTCATTGTCACTTACAAAGGCGACTATTATCTTTTCAGCACCAATCAATGGGGATACTGGTGGAGCAGTGATATGAGCAACTGGCATTTTATTTCGCGTTTATTTTTGAAGCCTTACCATAAAGTGTATGATGAGCTTTGCGCACCAGCCGTTTGGGTGCAGGGCGATACCATGTTCGTGTTTGGCTCAACCTACACCAGTAATTTCCCAATATGGATGAGCACGAACCCCAAGGGCAATGAATGGAAAGAAGCGGTGGACTCTTTTGAAATAGGCGGCTGGGACCCGGCCTTCTTCCTAGATGATGATGGGAAATTGTATATGTATAACGGCAGCAGCAACCGATATCCGTTATATGGGATTGAAGTTGACCGTAAAACATTTGATCCCAAAGGCACCCGCAAAGAAATGTACATGCTGGAAGACTGGCGTTATGGCTGGCAGCGATTTGGTGAACATTATGATAATACTTTTTTAGATCCCTTCATCGAAGGGGCCTGGATGACAAAACACAACGGTAAATATTATTTGCAATACGGGGCCCCGGGTACCGAGTTCAGCGGTTATGCCGATGGCGTGGTAGTAGGTGATCATCCACTGGGGCCATTTACTCCGCAATCGCTTCCCTTCAGCTTTAAGCCCGGAGGTTTCGCCCGCGGCGCCGGACACGGCGCTACCTTCAAGGACCCGTTCAATAAATGGTGGCATGTGTCTACCATCGCCATTTCGGTCAAAAATAATTTTGAACGACGGATCGGCATCTGGCCGGCCGGATTCGATAAAGACGATGTGATGTATATGAATTCGGCTTTCGGTGATTACCCATATTATTTGCCGGGAAAGAACGGATCTGCTAATGATACTAACCGGGCTGAAGCCGGCGTATTTACCGGCTGGATGCTCCTGAATTATAACAAACCGGTTACGGTTTCATCTACCCTCGGCAGTTACTACCCTAATTTTGCCGTGGATGAAGATATTAAAACCTACTGGAGCGCTGCCAGCGGCAACAAAGGCGAATGGATAAGCACTGATCTCGGCAATATCGCTACCGTACGGGCCATCCAGATCAACTATGCCGACCAGGATGTAGATTTCCTGGGCAAGACAAAAGATGTTTATCATCAGTATAAACTATATCATAGTGCCGATGGAAAAAAGTGGACCTTGCTGGTCGACAAGAGTAATAACAAGACCGATGTGCCGCACGAATATATTGAACTCCAAAACCCTGTTCAAACCCGTTATCTGAAATTAGAGAACATTCATATGCCCGGGGGAGAATTTGCACTCAGCGGCCTGCGGGTATTTGGAAATGGCAATGGCAGCAAGCCCGACTCAGTTAAACAATTTGTTGTGCTGCGAACCGAGAAGGACAAGCGCAGCGCCTGGTTAAAATGGTCGCCGGTTGATAATGCATACGCTTATAATATTTACATGGGCATTGCTCCTGACAAATTATACAATTGTGTAATGGTGTATAGCAGCAATGAATATTACTGCAAAACCATGGATAAGGAAAAACCTTATTATTTTTCTATTGAAGCCATCAACGAAAACGGCGTATCGGCAAGAACCAAAATTGTAAGAGTAGATTAATAATGAAGCGGACCGACCGCAGTCCTATAGAAAAGAATTAAAACGAAAGACTCAAAAAAATATCAATATGCCGAGGTTAATTTCAACGATTGTAGGTTTATTTTTCCTGTTTCAGCTGGCTGCACAAACACCCGATGCAAAAATGAAAGCATACGTGGCCAATCTCATGAGTAAAATGACCCTTGAAGAAAAGATCGGTCAGCTGAACCTGGTAACACCCGGCTGGGGCGTTCCTACCGGCTCTGTAGTAAGTAAAGGCGTGGAAGATAATATCCGCAAAGGCCGGGTAGGTGGCTTGTTTGGCATTTTCGGTGCCGACAAAGTGCGCCAGGCGCAAACACTGGCTATTAAGGAAAGCCGCTTGCATATCCCCCTGTTATTCGGTCTCGATGTAATTCATGGTCATAAAACTATTTTTCCCATTCCTTTGGCCATTTCCTGTTCCTGGGATACGGCATTGATCGAGCGCAGTGCCCGTATAGCTGCTATGGAAGCAACGGCCGATGGCTTGTGCTGGGTATTCTCGCCCATGGTAGATATCGCCCGTGATCCGCGCTGGGGCCGCATTGCAGAAGGTTCCGGCGAAGACCCTTACCTGGGATCAAAGATCGCACGCGCCATGGTAAAAGGTTATCAGGGCAATGACCTGTCGAAAGACAATACCGTAATGGCTTGTGTTAAACATTTTGCCTTATATGGCGCTGCCGAGGCCGGCCGCGATTACAACACCACCGATATGAGCCGCATCAGAATGTACAACGAATACCTGCCGCCCTACAAGGCGGCAGTGGATGCGGGCGTAGGCAGTGTTATGAGCTCTTTCAATGAAATCGATGGCATACCGGCTACCGGCAACCGGTGGTTGCTGACCAATTTATTACGCCAACAATGGGGCTTTAACGGACTGGTGGTATCTGATTATACCTCCGTTAACGAGATGACTGCCCATGGCCTGGGCGACCTGCAGGCTGTTTCCGCCCTGGCATTGAATGCTGGTTTGGATATGGATATGGTGGGCGAAGGGTTTTTAACCACCCTGCAAAAGTCGCTGAAAGAAGGCAAGGTTACCACAAAACAGATCGATGATGCCTGCCGCCGCATCCTTGAAGCAAAATATAAGCTGGGCTTGTTTCAGGACCCCTACCGTTATATTAACGAAGCGCGTGCAGACAAAGAAATTCTCACTGAAGAAAATAGAAAAGCGGCCCGGGAAATAGCTACGCGTTCAATGGTGCTGTTGAAAAATGAGCGTCAGATCCTGCCATTGAAGAAGACGGGCACCATTGCTTTGATCGGTCCCCTCGCCGATAACCATTCAGAAATGTTGGGCACCTGGGCTGTATCGGGCGATAAAACAAAAAGTGTTACCATAAAACAGGGGATCCAGAATGTAGCCGGTACCGGCTTACAGATCATATATGCAAAAGGCGCAAACATCACCGATGACACGGCTTTTGCCAAACGGATCAGTCCCTTTGCAGAACCAACCGAAATTGATGCCCGCTCGCCGGACACCCTGATCCGCGAGGCGGTTGAAGCAGCCGGAAAAGCAGATGTGGTGGTAGCGGTAGTGGGCGAAGCAGCGGAAATGTCGGGCGAGTCGGCCAGCCGTACCGAACTCGATCTTCCCGGCAGCCAGCGTAAATTGATAGAAGCATTGGCAAAAACCGGGAAACCCCTGGTGGTGGTATTGATGAATGGCCGCCCCCTCGCAATACCCTGGCTCCACCAGCAGGCGCCCGCCATACTGGAGGCCTGGTTCGCAGGCACTGAGGCTGGTAACGCCATTGCAGATGTGTTGTTTGGAAATTACAATCCATCGGGCAAACTCACGACTTCCTTCCCACGAAGTGTGGGCCAGATCCCCATTTATTATAATCACAAAAACACCGGAAGGCCCTATGAAGGCGGGAGCCCAAAGTTCAAATCGAACTATCTCGATGAGGTAAATGAGCCCTTATATCCTTTTGGCTACGGACTCAGCTATACGACCTTTACCTATGATACAGTTACTTTAAGTCAAACTGTTTTAAGGCCGGGCCAGTCGATAACCGCATCCGTTATGGTTAAAAATGCAGGTAACCTGACCGGGGAAGAAACGGTACAATTGTATATCCGTGATCTGGTGGGGTCAGTAGCCCGGCCCGTAAAAGAATTAAAGGGCTTTCAAAAAGTACAGTTGAATGCGGGCGAATTGAAGAAGGTGGAATTCACCATCACCGAAAATGATCTGAAGTTTTATAACAGCGATCTGAAGTATGTATCAGAACCAGGCGATTTCAAACTTTACATCGGCACCAACAGCCGCGATGTGAAGGAAGCAGCTTTCAGGTTGGTAAAATAATTATGAACCGTAACTTGCGCCCAAATCAACCATCAATGGCACCTGTGAAAAGTATCATTTTTGATTTGGGCGGAGTTTTACTCAACCTCGATGTAGCGAAAACCAGTAAAGCATTCAAGGATTTAGGCATTACACAAATAGATGAACTTTTTCGGATAGGGTTCGCGGCCTCTTTTTTCAAAGACTATGAAAAGGGCACTATTTCCGACGAGGAATTTGTACAAAGCGCCCTGGAGCTAACGCATCCCGGCACTACAAAGGAGCAGGTCATCGATGCCTGGAATGTGATGCTGCTGGATTTTCCGGCCGAACGGGTAACCTTTCTTAAAGAACTGAAAAGCAAATACCGATTGTTTTTATTCAGTAATACCAATCACATTCATTTGTTGTCTTTTCATAAAACTTACCGCGAGGTGTATGGCAGCGAAATGGATGAACTGTTTGAAAAAGCATACTACTCACACCTCATTAAACTGCGTAAACCGGATGTGCCGGCTTTTGAATATGTAATTAAGGATAGTGGTGTAAATGCCGCAGAAACCCTCTTTATCGACGATGCGCTGGTAAATGTGGAGGGGGCCAGGCTGGCAGGTTTACAGGCCATTCACCTGACGGATGGCAAAACGATTTTGGAGCTGGGACTTTAAGTACCTTTTCCTGTACTTCCTTCGGGTTGTGGTTTGGTTGGGGTTTGGTTGTGGTAATATCAGGTTAACCTTTTCTTTACCCCCCGGGTAATAAAAAGGAAATAAAAAGATAAAGGCAACCAAACCCTGATATTGCCGGGACCAGAAGAAAAGGTAAGCGGGAGGTAAAGAAGGGGTAAAGAAAAGTAACCAATACCTGGGGAATAGGTAAACAAGAGGTAAAGAATAGGTAAACAAGAGGTAACCACGGTTCAAAAGCGAAAAGCTTACAAAATTGTAAATCTGATGGTTGCGACGCATAAACAAGAGAGGCAACCAGGAGCTGAAAAAAGCCTGAGCGCCTTTTAACTGCCAAATGCGAACTGTGAACTGCGACTGCGAACTATTATTCCTTTACTTCTTCAAAATCAATATATTCACCTGATTTCGGAGTTGGCGCGGTTGAGCCGTTGCCGGAAGATGGCCGGTTGGTGCTGCCGTTCTGTTGAACCGGGTCCTGCTGTTGCTGTTGCTGCCGCTGGAACTCCTTTATCTGACGGCGAACCCGCCACGACATTTTGATTACAGGCACGAGGAAGTTAACTACAAACTTGTATAGGAAGATGGCAAGAAAGATATAGAACAGAATGCGGAATATGCTCATATTACAAAAACTAAAGGTACAATTACAGCACCTAACAAATTGTTAAGGTGGCTGAATGAAAAGTAATTGTCGGCCGTCCTGGCAAAACTATGTCAAATCAACAAGTATAGTATACTGAAAGTTCATGACAGGCAATTTTCAGAATTTTTGCCCATTAATTGACAGCCGTCACATATTCATTACTGGTTTATCAAAATTAACAACCAGTATTTTGGAAGTAATTATCTATTTACCTTACCTTTGCCAAGGCAAAAGAAGATTAGAAAGGGAACGGAAATCGTTCCCTTCTTTATTTCCCATAAGGACATGGAAACACCAGTACAGGCAATTGAAAAAATGGTACAGGATATGCTGGCCAATGATCCGGCATACTTCCTGGTAGAGATCAAAGTAAAACCCACCAATAATATAAAGCTTTTTTTGGATGGTGACCAGGGTTTGACTATAGAGAAGTGTATCTCCTGGAACCGGGCTTTATACAAGAAGATCGAAGAAGAAAATCTATTCCCTAATGGAGACTTTTCGCTTGAAGTATCCTCTCCCGGCGTTGATGAACCTTTGAAATTGTTACGGCAGTATAAGAAGAATGTAGGCCGAACAGTGGAGGTCATCCTAAAAGATGGCATTAAAATTACCGGTAAAATGATCGAGGTAGGCGAAGAAACCATTACTGTAGAAGAAACAAGAGGAAAAAATAAAAAGAAAGAGGTGATAACGCACCAAATTCAATTAGATCAAATAAAATCAACAACAATTCAAACCGTATTTTAATTGATCTCCGGCGGGTAACCGTTGGGGGAAAAAATTGTTAGTATATGGCAAGCATAAACTTGATAGAGGCCTTCGCAGACTTTAAGGAAGCAGAAAATATTGATCGCCCGACCATGATGAAAGTGGTAGAAGATGTTTTCAAAACCCTGCTGCGTAAAAAATATGGCAGTGACGAGAATTTTGACGTAATTGTGAATGCAGAAAAAGGTGACCTGGAAATTATGCGCCGCCGGACGATTGTTGAAGACGGAACCGTAATGGATCCCCTGGCCGAAATCGCTTATAGCGATGCCATTAAAATTGAACCTGACTACGAAATTGGCGAAGATCTGTATGAGGAAGTGAATATCCTCGATTTTGGCCGCCGCGCCATCCTGGCAGCAAAACAAACCCTCGCCAGCCGTATCAGCGATCTGAAAAAGAACGTGTTGGTGAAAAAATATGGCGACCGGATCGGTGAAATTATCAGTGCAGAAGTGTACCAGGTATGGAAAAAAGAAATTTTATTGCTCGATGAAGAAGGGAATGAGTTAATATTGCCTAAGTCTGAGCAAATTCCGCAGGACTATTTCAAGAAAGGTGAAAATATCCGCGCCGTTGTTAAAAAAGTAGAATTAAAAAACAATTCTCCGGTCATTATTTTATCCCGTACCTCTCCCTCTTTCCTTGCAAAACTGCTTGAAATTGAGGTGCCTGAAATATTTGATGGTTTAATTGTTATTAAGAAAATAGTTAGAGAGCCAGGCGAAAGGGCCAAAGTAGCGGTAGAGTCGTATGACGACCGTATTGACCCTGTTGGCGCTTGCGTTGGTATGAAAGGTAGCCGTATCCACGGGATCGTACGGGAACTGAAAAATGAAAATATCGATGTTATAAACTGGACAAACAACGTCCAGCTGTTGATCCAACGGTCATTAACACCGGCCAAGATCACCACAATGGAGCTTGATAATGATAAAAAGCAGGCCAATGTTTACCTCAAGCCCGACCAGGTGTCGCTGGCAATTGGTAAAAAAGGCGTCAATATTAAGCTGGCACAGGAATTAACAGGATTTAGCATCGACGTTTATCGCGATACAGAAGGCGAACCCCAGGAATTCGATATCGATCTGGAAGAATTCAGCGATGAAATTGAAACCTGGATCATTGATGAACTTAAACGCGTTGGTTGCGATACCGCCCGCAGTGTACTTGACCTCACTGCCGAAGAGCTGGAAAGAAGAACCGACCTGGAAAGAGAGACCATCAATGATGTACGCCGCATCCTGAATGAAGAATTTGAAAAAGGATAGGCAAAACCGCAGGTCAAATGGGTCATTGGTCTGTAAGTTACTAATCAGATATAACTTATATGACTAGTCTGACTGAATTGACCAGGAGAAGCAAAGACCGTCAGGAAGTTGAAAAGGCTAAAAAGTCAGGTATGACTTATATGACTAATTTGACTTATGTGACCAGTTTGACTTTTTCGGAGTAATTTGCTTATCCAAACAGCGAACAAAACAAAAAATTGTCTTACAATAACGAATGGCAGAAACAACAACACTTAGATTAATGGCCGCAGCCAAAGAGTTCAATATCGGCAAGGAAACGCTGGTAGACTTTTTGGTAGGAAAGGGATTTAGCAAAGACGATCTCAAACCCACGTCAAAATTGACGGAGGAAATGTATCGTGCTTTGCAACAGGAATTCCAGAGTGATAAAGTGGCCAAGTTAAAAAGCGACCAGATAGATCTGCCGAAGGGAAGCCTGGAAGCGAAGAAGAAGAAGGAAGACGATGCTGCGGCTGTTAAAAAAGAGGTGGTTAAAAAACAGGAGCCAGCTCCGGTTGTAGAAGAGAAAAAAGAAGAAAAGGTAGAGAAAGTTGAAAAAACCGAGAAAGTTGAAAAGGTTGAAAAACCTGAAGAGCTAATACCGGAAGTTGTGCAGGAAGCGCCTGTGGTTGCCGAAAAAATCGAAACTCCGCCTGTAGAAGAGCGGAAAGAAGTGGTAGAAGAACCCAAGCAAGAGGAGAAACAGCCTGAGATTACCAAGGTGGAAGCACCCGGAATAGAAGGGCCCAAAGTACTTGACAAGATCGATCTGTCTGCAATAGATTCTTCAACAAGGCCAAAGAAAACGCCTGCTGTTGCAAAGAAAGAGGAGCCGCCGGTAAAGGCAAAGGAAGAAACGCCACAACCGGTTACTGAAGAAAAGGCATCAACGCCAATAGAAGTGCAGGAGCCGAAAGAAGAACAGCCTGCCACTGCTCCTACGCCTGTAGTTACCGCTGAGGAAAAAGTAGAAAAGCCAAAAGAAGAAGTGGCGCAACCTCAGCAGCAACAACCTGCCAAACGGGTAGTTGTTGAAAAGAAAAAAGAACAGGAGCCGGTAAAGGAAGTGCCGAAAGAAAAAGAACCGGAAAAGGAAGAAGCACTGCCGCCGGTTATTGAAAATATTAAAGCCGATAAACTTACGGGACCAAAAATTCTGGGCAAAATTGAATTACCGGTTGGCGACGAAGCCCGCACCAAACCGAAGCCCAACGAGGAAAAGCGGAAGCGCAAGCGCATTCCCATTGAAAAGAAGGACCAGCAGCAGCAAACTGCTCAGGAGCGGGCTCAACATCTTTTCAAGAAGCGAGAACCGGGTCAGCACGGAGGACAACAAGGTGGTCACCACGGCGGCCAGCATGGACAGGGCCAACAGGGTGGTCAGCACCGGCAAGGTGGTGGTCATGGTCAGCAACAGGGCGGTGGTTTCAGACGGGATAACCGTCCCAATAACCGCCCGGGACAAAACCGCCACGTGTCGCGCGAGCCTAAAGAGATCAACGAAAAAGAGATCCAGGATAAAATTCGGGAAACACAAGCCAAGCTGTCTGGCAACAAAGGCGGAAAGAGCATTAAAGCAAAACGCCGCCATGAAAAACGCCAGGGCCTGGCCGAACAGGGCGGCATGGAAGGGCAGGACAACAAACTGCAGGTCACTGAGTTTATCAGCGTAAGCGAACTGGCCAACCTGATGGATGTAAGCTTTGCCGAAGTGATCAGCAAGTGTATGAGCCTTGGTCTCATGGTGTCTATAAACCAGCGGCTGGATGCTGAAGTAATTGAGCTGGTGGCCGGTGAATTTGGCTTTGAAGCCGAATTCATTGATATGGAAAAGCAGATGGAAATGGAAGAGGAAGTTGAAGAGGATAATGAAGAAGATCTGCAGCACCGCGCGCCCATTGTTACCATCATGGGTCACGTAGACCACGGTAAAACATCTTTGCTCGACTATATCCGCAGTGCGAATGTGGTAGCCGGTGAGGCAGGTGGTATCACCCAGCACATCGGTGCATACGAAGTAACACTTCCCAATGGTAAAAAGATCAGTTTCCTCGATACACCCGGTCACGAAGCGTTTACCGCCATGCGTGCCCGTGGTGCCAAAGTAACCGACATTGCGGTTATTGTGGTTGCTGCAGACGATGCGGTGATGCCACAAACCAAGGAAGCCATCAGCCACGCACAGGCTGCAGGCGTACCAATGATCTTCGCCATTAACAAGATAGATAAAGAAGGCGCCAACCCGCAAAAGATATACGAACAGCTGGCCGGTATGAACCTGCTCGTTGAAGAATGGGGCGGTAAATACCAAAGCCAGGAATTGAGTGCCAAGAAAGGATTGAACGTTGACAAACTCCTGGAAAAGATCCTGCTCGAAGCCGAATTATTGGAGCTGAAAGCGAATCCAGACCGCGAAGCAACAGGCACCATCATCGAAGCTACGCTCGACAAAGGCCGTGGTTATGTAGCTACAGTGCTTGTTCAGAACGGAACCCTGAGACATGGCGACCTGGTAGTATCGGGTCAGTTCTTTGGCCGCGTGAAAGCAATGTTCAACGAACGTAACAAACGTGTTGATGAAGCGCCTCCTTCTACCCCGGTACTTATCCTGGGCTTAAACGGAGCCCCACAGGCCGGTGAGAAATTCAGGGTCTATGAAGATGAAGCAGAAGCCAAAGAAGTGGCTAACCGCCGTGCACAGATCCTGCGTGAACAAGGTATCAGAACGAAGAAACACATCACGCTCGATGAAATTGGCCGTCGTTTGGCACTGGGTAATTTCAAACAATTGAACCTGATCCTGAAAGGCGACGTGGATGGTTCGGTAGAGGCCCTGAGCGATTCATTACAAAAATTGTCAACCGAAGAGATCGTTGTATCGGTCGTACATAAAGCCGTAGGTGCTATCAGTGAAAGTGACGTAATGCTGGCTACCGCATCAGATGCCATCATCGTAGGTTTTAACGTACGTCCTTCCACCCAGGCAAACCGCCTGGCTGAGAATGAAGGCGTGGAAATCAAACTGTACTCTATCATCTATAACGCCATCGAAGAAGTGAAGAGTGCGATGGAGGGTATGTTGGAGCCGAAGATCACTGAAAAGATCGTGGCCAATGTGGAAGTTCGCAACGTATTCAAATTCGATAAAGCTACCGTGGCCGGTTGCTATGTGCTCGACGGAAAAATTCAACGTAACTCAAAGATCCGTGTTATCAGGGATGGTATCGTTGAATATCCTAAGGGTGAAGGGCAAAGCGCTGAGCTGCAGTCTTTGAAACGCTTTAAAGACGACGTTAAGGAAGTACCTTCAGGTATGGAGTGTGGTTTAACCGTTAAGAACTTTGCTGATATCAAAGTAGGCGATATTATCGAAGTATTCGAACTGGAAGAAGTAAAAAGAACATTATAAGTTACAGGTTACCGGTTTCAGGTTTCAGGGAGATCGCATAAGCTAACCCCTGCAACCTGCGGCTTGTAACCTGTACCATTTTAAGGCATATGCAATCCCGGTATGGGTTTAGCTTTCCTGACCGGCACCAAACTTTTGTTAAATAAGGGCTACAACTCTCCAAATGCTATGGTAACCAGTAAATTTGAGCCGATCCCTTATAATTTTTTTCAGATGAAGTCTGTATTTATACTTGTAACAGCCCTTTGTTTAGGCACCCTTGCAATGGGCCAGGCAACACGTAAAGTGGTAGCCGATAAAATCGTAGGAATTGTGGGTGATAAGATCATTTTACGGTCTGATGTGTACAACGATATCCTCGATCGCCAGCGTCGCGGTGAGCCGATTCCCGAAAATGCCGACTGTTCAATCATGGAGCAGATCCTTACCCTGAAAGCATTGGTGCTGCAGGCCGAGAAGGACTCTATCCAGGTGGGTGATGATGAAATTGACGCCCTGCTCGATAACCAGATCCGCGGCTTTGTTCAAATGTACGGTTCCAAGGAAGCCCTGGAAGAGATTGCCGGCCGTACCGTGTACCAGATCAAAGAAGATTTTCGCCAGACTTTCAAAGAAAGAAAACTTGCCGAGCGTATGCGTGATAAGATCGTAGAAAGCATCAAGATCACACCGCAGGAAGTAAAAGAGTATTTTTTGAAGAAAGATCAGAATAACTTGCCGTTTTATGAGTCTAACCTCGTGATCGGCGAAATTGTATCCTACCCAAAAGCAAGCCGGGAGCTGGATCTGCTGACCATCGAAGAGTTGAATGATTTCAAAAAGCAGGTAGAATCCGGCACACAGAAGTTCGAGACCCTTGCGCGTTTATATACCGATGATCCCGGCAGCAAGGAAAACGGCGGACAATATTCCATCAACCGTACGGAGAAGACCTGGGACCCTGCCTTTCTCAACAACGCATTCCGGCTTAAAGAAGGACAGATCTCCCCGGTATTCAAATCTAAATTCGGATACCACATCATTCAAATGGTAAGCCGTGCGGGTGACGATGCCATTGTTCGGCATATTTTGCGTATTCCGAAGATCACCGATGAAGAAGTAAATGAATCTATAAAAAAATTGGACTCTGTTCGCGCTAAATTAATTTCCGGTACCATCGAGTTCGGCGAAGCCGTGGCCAAATACAGCGACGATGAGAATGCAAAATTTACCGGCGGTATAAAGCAGGGACAAAATGGTTCTACCTTTCTGGAAGTAGGTCAGCTGGAGAAAGACCTGGTTGAATTACTGGCAACCACCAAACTTAAACCAGGCGAGTTTTCAAAACCAACGCCATTCACTGATGAAAGAGGTAAAAAAGGCGTGCGGATCGTTTATTTGAAAACACGCACTGAGCCTCACCGGGAGAATATTAAAGATGATTATGACCGTTTGGCTAAAGAAGCAATGGAATTGAAAAAGCAACGGGCACTGGAAAGCTGGTTTGCTGCCAAGATCCCTTCCTATTATATTATGATTGATAACGATTTTAAAAATTGCGGCACGCTTAGTAAATGGATGCAATATGCATCAGCAGGCAGCAAGTAAGCAATATAAGATTCAAGATCATATAATGGGCCCTGGCGATACCGTCAGGGCTTTTTTATTGGGGTGTTTGGGTAGAAATTTCGCATATACTAACGGAAAACTGCGGTTATATGCTTTTGAAATAAGGCATTATTCATTGTAATTAATAGTCATTTAATCATAAGGGTAAACCCTTAAATGGGTTAGAAACGCACTCCCGATCCTTGGCATGAAGCAGCTTTTAAGTATTTTGTATAAGTATTTACATGTAAATATCACGTAAATGTATATCATGTAATTACTGCAAACTGCTGTATGTTAAAACAGTCGAAGAAATCCATCCCTGAAGTAACACCTGATTATACCGCCCTCAGCCTGCAAACAGACAAGGCGGGTATTATCATATCAGCTTCAGCTGACTTGCTTTCTTTTACTGGAAAGCATGAGGAGGAACTGATAGGCAATTCATTTAAAAAAATCATTGACGCCGCCGATAAGCCTAAACTACAAGCTCTCTTAAATACCGGGATTGATGCCGGTCTCATCGTACAATTAGCATTAAAAGGAAAAGCAGGCGTGTGCCTTATGGGGTTCACGGCCAAATATCAAAATAACAGGAGCATACCAGGTGATATTATAGACTGGAATGCCGTTCCGCTGTACAAACCTGCAGCCGCATCAACTACCGATGCAGAAACCGCTTTACAGAAAGTTCGCCAGGAGCTGCAGGAAGTAACTGACCGCTATAAAACTTTCGTTCAGCAAAGCTCTGAGATCATCTGGCGCTGCGAATTACCTACACCCATTAGCATAAACGACCCCGAAGAAAAACAATTACAAGAATTGTTTGATGGCTATCTGGCAGAATGTAACGACCAGATGGCCCATTTTTATGGGTTTGAAAATACAGCCGGTATAATCGGCAAAAAAGTGTCTGTTTTCTTTGACCCCAAAGAACCGGTTACCGAACAGGTAGTACGCGAATTCATTCAACAGGGGTATAAAATATACCGCCGCCTGTCAATGCATTTCGATCACCAGGGCAATAAACGATACTTCATCAACAACCTGGTAGGCATAGTGGAAAACGGTAAACTATTACGCGTTTGGACCACTCAAAATGAAATAACCCAGTTGCGAATGGCTGAAAAGGCCAATCGCTACCAGGCCAGTGTGCTGGAAAATGTATTCGATGCGATATTGTCTACCGGTCCAGATTTTCTGATAAAAAGCTGGAACCAGGCCGCAGAAAAGTTATATGGCATCAGCGCCGAAACAGTAATGGGGCATACCATCCAGGAATTTATCAGTTTCACGTATCATAATACCAGCCGCGATAAACTGCTGGAAGAACTGTACGCAACAGGCGCCTGCAGTGGTGAAGTTTCATTTGTCAGACCTGCAGACGGGAAAAAAATTATTATATCGTGTGCAGTTACCCTGCTCAAGAACAATAAAGGGCATATCACTGATATCATTTCGATTAACAAAGACATTACCGAACGAAAGCAGGCGGAACAGGCGATCCGTGAGGGAGAAAAACGGTTCAGGCAGTTTGCCGATGCGGCCCCTGTTATCATTTGGGTGGCCGATGATGCCGATAATACGATCTATGTAAATAAATGTTTTGAGCAGTTTACCGGCATAACGCTGAATGAACTGGAAGGCAATAGCTGGAAAAAGATCGTTCACCAGGCCGACCTGCCGATCGCTATAGAAAAATATAAACGCTATTTCAACTATCGGGAACCGGTAGTGCTGGAATACCGTTTAAAGAATAAGGATAATGAATACCGCTGGGTGCTCGATCATGGGGTGCCGCGCTTTTTGGAAGATGGCACTTTTATAGGTTACATCGGATCCATCGTTGATATTCATGATCGTAAGCTCGCCGAAGAAAAGATCCGCTTCCAAGTGCAGGTGATGCAGGATGTTTCAGAAGGCATCATCTCTACCGACCTCGATTTTAATATTATCTCATTTAATAAAGCCGCTGAAAATATCTATGGCATTCCCGGCCATGAAATTATTGGTAAACGCCTCAACGATTTTATAAAGCTCAGTTACCTGTCGAATACCTGGGAAGAAGCATTACAGCATTTGCATGAATATGGCAGCTGGGAAGGACAAGCGTACTATAACCGGCACGATGGTAAACGCATTTACCTGAACTGCGCATTGTCATTTGTAAAAAATGACCGTGGTACCCGTATCGGTGTTGCCGGTATTTACCGCGATATTACGGAAACCCGCCAATCGCAGGAGAACCTGCGCATTAATGAAGAAAGATACCGCTCGGTAGTACATGCCCTGGGCGAAGGCATTTTGATGTACGATAAAAATGGTGAGATCATCGCCTGCAACCGCAGCGCTGAAATGATCTTGAATGTGCCCGCCAACGTACTGATAGGTAGGTTTACAGGTGTAGGCAACGCCTGCATTTATGAAGATGGCACACCTTTCCCTCCGCAGCAACATCCGTCCCTCATCACCCTGAAAACCGGGCGTTCGCTACAGAATGTGATCATGGGTTTTCAGCGCTCAGACGGTAGCCTGGTCTGGATCTCGATCAATACCGAGCCGGTTTATTATACCGAGCAGCGCGTGCATCCCGATGCTGTGGTTTCTTCGTTTGTAGATATTACGCAGAAGAAGGCTGCAGAAATTGAGTTAAAACAAAGCCAGCAACAGTTAAGAGAATATTCAGAGCGCATTACAAATATTTTAGCCAGTATAACCGATGGTTTTATTGCAGTTGATAAGAACCTGAATATCTTTTTATGGAACCATGCCGTTGAACATATCACCGGTCTGGATGCAAAGCAGGTAATTGGTACCAGCGTTGAAGAGATCTTCCCGCATTTTGCCGGCACGGCCGCCTATCAACAATATAGAGATGCCATTAATAAAGGCAGATCTTCCACCTTTGAACATTTTCTGCCAGCCTTTGGCCGCTGGCTTGAAACAAGTGTTTATCCTTTTTCCCAGGGAGCATTTATTTACTTCAGGGATATTACCGACCGGAAGAAGCAGGAACGTTTACTGGAACTGGAAAAAGAAGTGCTGGCTATAAACGCCCAGCCTACCGCTTCCTTAAAAACAACCATCGATTATTTCCTCGATGGGTTGGAAAAGACATTTCCCGGCATGTTCTGTTCGGTGATCACGCTGAGTGACGATAAACAAACCATTCAGCATTTGTCGGGGCCCAGTTTGCCCGATGAATTCACCTCAGCCATTAATGGTCTGAAGATCGGTCCAAGGGTAGCTTCCTGTGGTACGGCCATGTATTTAAAGGAAACAGTCATTTCTGTAGATATTGAGACCGATCCGTTATGGGATGGCTACCGCACACTCATTCAGAAGCTCGGACTGAGGTCCTGTTGGTCTTTCCCCATTGTGGGCGCCGGTAATGAAGTGCTTGCAACCATTGCAGTGTACCACACGCATCCATCAACGCCGACTGAGGCCGAGTTTAAATTATTTGAGCGGGTGAGCAGTCTCTTGCGGATCATTATTGAAAACAAGAATGCCGAATTAAAGATCAGGTTGAGTAATGAAAGGTATTTGCTGGTGACCAAGGCCACCAACGATGCCATCTGGGACTGGGATGTAAACACCAATTCCCTGTATTGGGGCGAAGGCATCTATACGCTTTTTGGCATTAAGCCCGGCTATGTAGATAATGCAGCCAGTTTCTGGGAAAGTTGTATTCATCCTGAAGACCGCGAGCGGGTCGTAAATGGAATAAACCGGTTCTTAAAAGACAGCACTTCGAAGATATGGGAAGATGAATACCGGTTCATAAAACCCAATGGTGAATATGCATTGGTGTTCGACCGGGGTTTTCTGATCTTTGACCGTTCCGGCAAAGTGGCCCGGATGGTAGGCTCCATGCAGGATATTACCGATAAAAAAGAACTGGAAAAAAAATTACTGAAGCAGGAGGTTGACAAGCAGAAAATAATTGCCCAGGCAGTAGTGAATGCCCAGGAAAAAGAAAGGGCTGAAATTGGAAAAGAGCTGCACGACAATGTGAACCAGATACTGTCAACAGCCAAATTATATCTCGAGTTGGCCCAAACAGATGATGACAGCCGGCTCGACCTGATCAACCGCAGCACCAAAAATATCTCTGATGCCATTAATGAGATCAGAACCATTTCCCGCTCCCTGGTGCCGCCAAGTATTGGCGACCTGGGTTTAATAGAATCGGTGCAGGACCTCGTGGAAAATATCAAAGCAACGAAGAAATTACACGTTGAGTTCTATTATTCCGGAACCATTGATAATATCCTGGATGAAAAAAGAAAGCTGATGCTTTTTCGCATCATTCAGGAGCAGGTAAATAATGTATTGAAGCATGCTTCTGCCCAAAACCTCGTCATTGAACTGATTGCAGATAGTGAAGGTTGTGCCGTAGACCTTACCATCAGTGATGACGGGAAGGGGTTCGAGCTGGATAAAGTGCGGTCTAAGAAAGGAGTGGGCTTGTCGAATATCGCCAGCCGCGCCCAGTTGTTCAATGGAAGTGTGCATGTAGTAACGGCATTGGGCGAAGGCTGCAAACTGAAAATAAATGTCCCTATTTCAAATATCTAAACCCCCTTATTGATTATGGAAAAAATTAGTGTACTGATCGCAGATGATCACAAATTGATACGGGAAACCTGGAGCTTTATTCTGAACAACGATCCCCGTTTTACCGTGGTAGCCGAATGTGGCGACTCGGAACAGGCGGTGGAAATGGCCAAGAACAAAAAGCCGCAGATCGTGCTCATGGATATCAACATGCTGCCCATTTCAGGTTTCGAAGCCACTGAAAAGATCAGGAAGGTTTCACCTGCTTCCCGCATCATAGGCATATCGATGCACTCGCAGCCGGCCTATGCCAAGAAAATGCTGCAGATAGGCGCCCGTGGTTATGTTACCAAAAACTCTTCCAAGGAAGAAATGATAACGGCCATTATGGAAGTGCATAGCGGCAATAAATACATCTGCGATGAAATAAAGAATAATATTTCAGAGCTGGTGCTGGAAGAAAATAAGGATGTGCCCAATGTAAATGCGCTCACCGAACGGGAGATTCAGATCATCAACCTGATTAAAGAAGGGCAATCGTCGAAAGAGATCGCCATGAGCCTGAATATTTCGTTAAAAACAGTGGAAGTGCATCGCCATAATATTTTGAAAAAGCTGAAGCTGAAGAATTCGGCCTCGCTGGTGAATTTCATCAACAATGTAGCTACCAGCATGTGAGATTAGGTATTTATATGTGTTTTATAATTAATATTTATTATTAAGCATCTAAGGGACCTTAATAATCAATTCGGGGGAATTGTAACACGCACCTAGGGGTAAACCTTTATTGATGGCTGAAAAAATTCATTAAGTGTTTAAAAGACATGGAATAAATTAGGATTTCTTTCAGAAAAATGATGAATTTAGCGCTACCAATATCTATAGTTAAACAAATAAAATCCAACGTCCGAATCCAGATCCTACAGAAAACCGAACCGTCCAATGTCTGTTTAGATTAAAAAACAAACAGGCGCAGATATTGATCCAATGTCCTGATGAGGAACAACCCCCATACCTATGAAGACTGGGGGTTTTTTCATTTTCTCCTTTAACTTTCCCTTGTTTCTTCTTCTCATATATTCCTTGTAACTTTGCGCTTTCTTTTTATAATCGGGAGTAATTCATGAGTGATGCAATAAAGCATGAATGCGGTTTAGCATTCATCCGTTTAAGAAAGCCGTTCTCCTACTATTTGCAACAATACGGTACAGTAATGTGGGGCCTTAACAAGCTGTACCTGCTCATGGAAAAGCAACACAATCGTGGCCAGGATGGAGCCGGTTTGGCTTCGGTGAAGCTGAATGTTGAGCCCGGTTATCCGTTCCTGCAGCGCGTTCGCAGCAGCGCCCCCCAACCCATTGCGGATATTTTCAGACAAGTAAGTCACGAAGTAAAAGAGCTGGAAAAATACCAGCCCGATGTAATGAAACATCCCGGTTTAATGAAAGGGCATATTTCATACCTGGGCGAGCTGTTGCTGGGTCACTTACGCTATGGTACGCAAGGGAAAAATAATGTAGAGTTTTGCCACCCCTTTATAAAACGCCATACGATCCCTGCGCGCAACCTGGCGCTGGCCGGCAATTTTAATCTGGTGAACACCGATGAGCTGTTCAACCTGATCAATATTGAGCCCGGCGAATTTCAAAAGCAAAGCGACCTGGCCGCAATGATGGAGGTGATCCATCATTTTATCGTAAAGAGCGATGAACAGTCACCCGGTGATATGGATGTGCTGAGTGCATTGCGCAAAGCGGTACCGCTCTTCGATGGTGGATTTACCGTTGGTGGTTTGTTGGGCAATGGCGATTCATTTGTATTTCGTGATGCCCATGGGATTCGCCCGGCCTATTATTATATAAATGAAGATGTAGTTGTAGCAGCGTCGGAGCGGTCGGCCATCCGCACCGTTTTCAATGTTGGTGAAAATGAAGTGAAGGAGCTGATGCCTGGCATGGGGCTGATCATTAAGGCAAATGGCGACATTACCGTCGATAAGGTAACAGAGCCCAAAGAACGCAGGGCCTGTAGCTTTGAGCGCATATATTTTTCACGCGGAAGCGATGAAAAGATCTACCGCGAGCGGAATGCCCTTGGTTATAATCTGAGTCCGCAGATCCTGAAAGCTATAGATTACGACCTGAAACACACCATATTTTCCTTTATTCCGAATACAGCCGAAGTGGCTTTTTATGGATTGTGGAAAGGATTGGATGATTACTTAAAGCAGGTTAAGATCCAACGTATTTTATCATGGGGCAACGATATCACCGAAGAGAAGTTGTCGGAAATGATCAATCGTAAAATACGAATTGAAAAGATTGCTATTAAAGACGTTAAGATGCGTACATTTATTACGGAGGATGTAAGCCGTAATGAAATGGTGCAACACGTATATGATGTTACCTACGGTACGGTGGAAAAGGGGGTTGATACATTAGTGGTGATAGACGATTCTATCGTTCGGGGAACTACATTGAAAGAAAGTATTGTACGCATGCTGGCCAGGCTGGAGCCGAAAAAGATCATTATTGTTTCATCGGCGCCACAAATACGCTACCCGGATTGTTATGGCATTGACATGAGCAAACTGGGTGATTTCATAGCCTTCAAAGCGGCCACGGAATTGATGAAAGAACATGGCAAGGAACATTGTTTGAAGGAATTGTACGACAGATGTAAAGAATTGCAACGTTTAGACCAGCTGCATACGGAAAACGTGGTTCAGCACGTTTATAAACCATTCACAACCGAACAGATCACAGATAAAATTGCTGAATTGATTACCCCTAAAGGGCTTAACTTGCCAGTGCAGGTAATTTTTCAGACAATAGAGTCCCTTCACCAAGCATGCCCAACCAATACAGGCGACTGGTATTTTACCGGTAACTACCCGACCCCCGGTGGCAACCGAGTGGTAAATAAAGCTTTTATTAACTACATGGAGGGTAAGAACGTAAGAGGGTATTAATGAAAATCTATAAGCTTGAATACTATAAGATTATTAATTCATTTTTAATCTTAAGTTTGCGTATATCAGGAAAAATGCTTAATATCAGGTACGGGATTATATGTAACCTCTTCTATACCCCAAAGAAAACAGCGGTATAAGACTCATCCATTAGTAGTTGCACAAAAGCGCTAAAAACGGCTTTGGCTGTTTTGCGTGCATTGTGCAGAAACTAAGCTCATTCTCACACTAATGAAAAAAAAAATTCGTATGAGTAAAATTACCATCATGATTGTTGATGATCACACTTTGATCCGCGAAACCTGGTCATATTTGTTAGGACGGAATGAAGAGCTGGAGGTTATTGCTGAATTAGGGGATGGTCAGCGAGCCATTGAGATCGCAAGGGATAAACGCCCTAACATTGTCTTGCTTGATATCAATATGTCGCCTCTCAATGGATTCGACATCCTCAAAATGATCCGTAAACTATCACCCGGTTCAAAAGTCATTGCGGTGTCAATGCACTCACAACCAGCGTATGCCAAGAAAATGCTGCGGCTGGGCGCCCGTGGATATGTAACCAAAAATTCTCCCCGTAAAGAAATGTTGGATGCAATTCACCAGGTGACTGCGGGCAATGTTTATATATGTCAGGAAGTGAAGAATATTCTATCAGAACAAATGATGAGTGAAGATGAAGGTGGAGATGGACTGAATCAGCTTTCAGAACGTGAGATCGAAGTGATCAATCTCATCAGGAACGGTTTGTCATCGAAAGAGATAGCCGATAAACTGGCCATATCAATAAAAACGGTGGAAGTGCACCGCCACAATATCTTAAAGAAACTAAAAGTAAAGAACACAGCATCCCTGATCAACTATATAAATTCAAGCGGGCTGTAATTTCACTCGATCACCCCTGTTCATAATACACATAAATTAAACGTATTTTCCCCCATGTGTGAATGCGTTTGGCAAAGTATTTGCGGCAAGTGAGCTTGCCGACCGTTTAGCTTCCTATGGGGAACCATTTTTAATAACAGGCCTGTTAAATTTCTGATTCCTTTGATCGAACTCATTATTTTTAGGGGGATTTATTCCCCCTATTATTTTTTATACAACGCCGGATGAAATCAGTTATAATCATACGTCACGCGAAAAGTAGTTGGGATCATTCCGATCTAAGCGATTTTGATCGTCCCTTAAACGAACGCGGTAAAGAAGATGCACCCAAGATGGCTAACCGGTTGCTGGAACGGAACATTAAGATCGATGCATTCATTTCAAGTTCTGCCAAAAGAGCCCGCAAGACAGCCGCGCTCTTCATTAAAGAATTCGGTGGTCATAAAGAAGACATTATACTGGTTCCTGAATTATACCTCGCCGGCCCCGATGCATTTTACACAGCCATTGCGCAGGCCCCTGAAAAAGCAAATACCATCGCCCTCTTTGCCCACAATCCCGGTATAACAGAGTTTGCGAATGAGTTAACCGATGTGCGGATAGATGACATGCCTACCTGCGCCGTTTTTGCCGTGAAAGCCGATATTGATCACTGGTCAGCCTTCAGGGATGCCGAAAAGCAATACTGGTTTTTTGATTACCCGAAAGCGAAATAAGACCGGGTCAGCTTTTTCTGATCTTCCGGATCATCTCCCCGATTACTTCCTTGTATGCCTGCATATTAAATGCATGAAGCCGGAATGGAAACTGCCTGGCTGCAGCCTGGGCTTCCGCTAACGACAACCGTGATTGTGATACTGAATACGCCAATCGTTGTTCATAAAGATGAGCCGCCAGGTATTCCTGTTCTGCCTGACCCGGCGTAGGCACCAAAATACTTTTCTTACCAAGTTTCAGCAGGTCCATAACGGTTGTATATCCTGAACGGCTGATCACCCACTCAGCTGCACAGATCAGGCTGTTCAGCAGGCTGGCCGGGGCATGATTGTAAATAGTACCATTTTCTGCATGCGCAATAGGATCGGCTGCCTGCGGCAATCCCCGGACCAATACCCATTTTACAGGCTGATCTTCCAGTTGCTTTAATATCAGGTCCTCAAACAGGCTGCGCTGGGGCTCAGGTCCCGAAAGAATGATAAGGAGATCAATTGACGGGTTAAGGCTTTCACAACCGGTAAACCGGCTAAGGCCCCCTAAATACCGCACCGGTATTGCCGGTAATTGGCGCGGGTTTGATAAAAGGCCTGCCAGTGAATCTTTTCCCTGGTAATCGGGCACCCAGCAGGTGGAGAAACGTTCAATGCGCCGAAAATTTAACCATTGCACCAGCCGGTTGGCGAACCGGCCCAGCCCTGTTTTAATGTACAACTGATGCGTAATGAACACCGACGGAATGCGAGGCGCGTAAAAACCGAACCGGTTGTCTGAAATGATAAGATCCACCGCTTGCGATTTCAGGAAATTATTCAACCAGCTATTTTCGGTATTGATTTTGGTCAATATTTTTGGTGTCTGGATTAAAATGCGAACGATGGTGCCCCACCTCGTTTTGCTGTAGGTAAGATCATATCCTGATAAATGCTCGTATTGAAGCTGGGGGAACTCCTGGATCAGTAAAGCTTTTTGCGTTGAATTACAGGCTATAATAATGTGGCAACCCTGATGTAGCAATTCGTGGATGATGGGTATACAACGGGTGGTATGCCCCAGCCCCCAATCCAACGGCGACAGTAATACGATGGGTTTTTCCGAACCGGTGTTAAAATTGTTGCTTTCCCGCAATTTGAAATACTAATTTGTTCGTAAAATAGTTTAATTTAGTAAGAACCAAGTATATGAAGAAAGTCAGTTATTCTGTGATCGTTTTGTTAATTATCAGCCTCGTTATGGCCAGTTGCAGTTCAGGTAATCGCATTGGCGGTTCATCCAAAAAATGCGGCTGTGGTTTAAACAAGGGATTTGTAGGTTATTAAAGCCGAACCAGACAATGAAAAACTCAAATCGTGATCTGCTTGTCCTTGTAAAGGATGCCTATACAAATAAAGAAGCTATGCAATATGAGCTTCAACAGTTAAACACGCTTTTGGTGAACTTTGAAACGCTCGAAAGTTTTTGCATGGCCCATGAAGTATTTGATATTCAAAAGTATCGCATACTCACCAAAAGATCACAGGTGAAGAAGATCATTGAAAAAGAATCATTGAAACCCTTTGTATTTATCTGCAATAAGAATTAGCCGGTATTTTCTACATAAAAAAAGAGAGATAGAGGATGCCCTTTATCTCTCTTTTCTTTTATAGCTGTGTCATCTGCCGGCTGGCGGATGGCACAGCTGAATATCCCTTTTTAACTTAGTTTCTTCAAAGCATTTCTAAGCTGACTGATCATTTCGCCGATCTCTTCTTTTTTACAGGTGCCCACACTCAGGCGGTACCAGGGCGAAGACTTATCGGCCCCAAAAGCATAAAATGGAACCACGGCCAGTTTAGCTTCATTCAGCAAATAAGCGGTAACATCACTTTGTTGGGTCAGCGTTTTGCCATCGGCTGTTTTTTTGCCAACCAGGTCTATCTTGATAGTAAGGTAAATGGCGGCCTGTGGCGCAATAGCGTCTACTGAAAAACCTTCGGTCTTTAATTGCTGCAAACCTGCATAAATTGCACGCAAACGTACTTCCACATCCCCTTTGAATTGCTTCAGGTAACTGTCAATTGCATCTTTATTGTACAGGAAACGGGCAACAGCTTTCTGTTCGGCCATAGGCGCCCAGGCGCCCACATGGCTTAAAATAGCTTTCATTTTATCGAGGATCACCTGCGGACCAAATGCCCAACCCACGCGTACGCCGGTGGCGGCGAACACTTTGCTGATAGCATCGATGAAAATGGTATAGGCGTGCATGGCCGGGCGTAACGATACAGGGTTGTAATGCTCAATATCGCCGAAGGTGAGCTGCCAGTACATTTGATCATACATGACGTACAATTTCTTTTCCCCTTCGCCCCGGCGGCTGTTCTCTTCGAGCACCATATCACAAATGGCTTCCAGGTCGTGTTTGGTGAAGGTGGTACCGGTAGGGTTTTGCGGCGAACAGAGGGCCAGTAAGCTTGCGCCTTTCAAGTGGGGGCGAATGTCTTTGGCAATGGGCATAAAGTTATTTTCTGCCCTGGCTTCTATCACTACGTGCTCGGCGCCTACAAAATGGGTATAATGGTTATTGTTCCAGGAAGGAACGGCATAGATCACCTTATCTTCCTGGTCACATATTGCCCGGTATAAAGAATAGATCAATGGCCGGCCCCCGGAAGCTACCAGTATTTCAGGAACAGAATAATTTAGCTGTTCGCGTTCTTTTAAAAAATGAGCAATGGCTTCCCGCAGGTCTAAATTTCCCTCTGCGGCAGGGTAATTGGTGAAATGATTGCGGTAGGCTGTGATAATTTCTTCTTCCAACGCTGCAGGAATAGGAAAGATCGCAGGATCAAAATCACCCACAGTAAAATTATAGATCTTTTCTCCTCCCCGGATCTTATCGCGTATTTCGCCGCCCAGTTTTACAATTTCCGATCCAATCAAAGTTTCTGCAAGATGGCTGAGTTTCATCTGTAAGTATTAGTTAGTGCAAAAATAGATCATCGTAATCAATACCTTACATCCCTTCACTGTAAGTTTTCACCCTGTCAAACGCCGGAGACCGTGAATTTTTGCAAGTGATTAACAACTTAGTTCTTTTTATTTTCAATAATTCAGGGATTTTTCTGTTATTGCAATACTTATGAAAAGACTATTATCGCTTACTATACTATTGATAAGCTGTAAGTTAGCTCTGGCGCAAGGTGGTTACAATATACCTATTACCTTAAAACCCTATAAGAACGCCTATATTTATCTGGGTTATTATTATGGCAAAATGAAAGCCCTGGCCGATTCAGCCTTGCTGGATGCAAACGGAAAAGGCGCTTTTACCGGCAAAAAGCCGCTCGATGGGGGAATCTACTTTATTGTTTCGCCCAAAAAAGAGATCTTATTTGAAGTACTGATCGATAAACAACAGCAGTTCTCGATCAGCGCCGATTCTGCAAGCCTGCCCAACAAGGTAGTGTTTACCGGCTCCCCTGATAATTCCCTCTTCCATTTGTATACGCGGTTCACCAATCAGATAGGCAGCGAGATCAACAACATAAATGCCAGTTTCGCCTCTGCAAAAAATGAAAAGGATTCCGCTAAGTTGAGAACCCGGTTAAAACAGCTTACAGACAGAATGCAGTTATATCGCGACAGCATGATCGCCAAAAATCCCAATTCTTTTTTAACTGCCCTCTTCCAGGCGATGAAAGAACCGGTGATCCCACCTGGGGCCAAACATCCGGGTGGAAAATACGACTCCATGTATGCTTACCAATACTATAAAGCGCATTATTGGGATGGCGTATCTTTCAGCGATGGCAGGCTGGTAAGAACCCCCTTCTTTGAAGCAAAGCTGGAAAAATATTATAAAGAACTTGTAGTGCCCAATCCTGATTCAATAAAGCGGGAAGTAGACCATATGTTGTTGTACGCAAGAAGTAATGCCGAAATGTTCAAATACCTGCTGGTGCATTTTGTTCAGAAATATATCAATCCGGAATACATGGGCCAGGATGCCGTATTTGTGCATTTGTTTGAAAAATATATCAATACCGGCCAGGCTGAATTCTTTACCGAGAAGTATCGGGAACATGTGAACAAAAGGGCCTATAGCTTAATGGCTAACCTGATCGGTCAGCCGGCAGCGAACCTCGAGCTGGTAGATACACTTAACAAACCGAATTCTCTATACAATATCAAAAGCGATTTCACGGTGATCTGCTTCTGGGACCCCACCTGCAGCCATTGTAAAGAAACAGTTCCTAAGGTGGATTCTATTTACAAAGCCAAATGGAAGAACCAGGGAGTTACTGTATATGGGGTAATGGTAGATGGCGGACTTGACCTTTGGAAAAAATTCATCAACGATAATAAACTTACCGGATGGACGCACGTATATCAATTGCCTGCACAACAAAAAGAAGAAGAAGCAGCCGGTAAACCCAATTACCGCCAGTTATACGATGTGTACCAAACCCCCGTTTTGTATCTGCTCGACAAGGATAAACACATCATAGCCAAAAAGCTTACCTACCTGCAATTAGATGAAGTGATAGATCTTAAACTTAAAAATAAAAAATCCAATTAGCATTATGACTGTTATCAGTAAAGCGGCGGGTGCTACATTATTGATCTTCATGACTGCCACCGGAAACGCCCAACAGCTTTTCACATACGGCGGAAAAACGGTTACCAGGAATGAGTTTTTAAAGGCCTACAATAAGAACAATTCGGAAAGCAAACCTACCGAAAAATCGTACCGCGATTACCTGGAACTGTTCATCCGCTTTAAATTGAAAGTACAGGCGGCGCTCGATAGTAAGCTCGATACCCTGGCCAACCAGCAGGCCGAGCTGCAGAGCTTTCGCAACCAGATCATGGATAGTTATGTGCGCGATGAGGCGAGTATCAATGAGCTCACCTCGCAAGCTATTATCCGCAGCAGGAAAGACATTCATATTGCCCATATATTCGTAGCTACCCCTAAAGAGGCAACAGAAGCTGACATTAAGAAGGCACAGGAGAAGATCAATGCAGCCTGGAACCAGTTGCAAAAAGGCCAGGATTTCGGCAAGGTAGCACTTGCCTATTCAGAAGATCCCTCCGTTTCACAAAACAAAGGTGATATCGGCTATATTACCTCGCTGGTACTGCCCTACGAACTGGAAAATGCGGTTTACGCCACCGCTCCCGGAAAATATTCGGCGCCTGTTCGCAGCAAAGCAGGTTTCCATATTTTCAGGAACCTGGGAGAACGGGAAGGACTGGGCAGAATGAAAGTAGCCCAGATCTTACTGGCATTTAAACCAGAAGATACAGACGCCCAGAAAGAAGCAACCAGGAAAAGAGCCGATTCTATTTATAATGTATTGACCAATGGCAGTGATTTTAAAGTACTTGTTACAAAATTCAGTGACGATAATGTTTCCTGGCGTACCAACGGTGAAATGATGGAGTTTGGGGTGGGACAGTACGAACTTCCATTTGAAAATGCTGTTTTTTCCCTGAAGAAAGATGGCGAGATCAGTAAGCCCTTATTGACCAGTTATGGCTACCATATTATTAAGCGTTTGCAATGGAAGCCGGCAGGCGGTGATACGGCCAATGCGCAGCTCCGCGAAGAATACAAACAGCGCATACTGCAAAGCGACAGATTCCATGTGGCGCAAAAAATGTTGTTGAAGAAAGTGATGCAGCTCACCGGCTTTAAAAAGAATAAATTCAACGAGCATCACCTGTTTGTCTTCGCCGACAGTGTGTTGGAAAATAAACGCATTCCGGTTTTTGCAGATCTGAATGCGAAAACACCTTTGTTCACCTTTACTAAAAAAACGGTGACCGTAAAAGATTTTCAGGATAACCTGGAAAGCATACGCAATTATGAAACCATGAAATATGGTAAAACCAAAGCGCAATTGTTTGAAGAATTCATTGAAGTAAGCGCCTTTGATTATTACCGGCAACACCTCGAAGAATTCAATAAAGAATTTGCCTACCAGCTCAACGAGTTCAAAGAAGGCAACCTGTTATTTGAGATCATGCAGCGCAAGATCTGGGATCCCGCTTCGACAGATTCAGCAGGATTAAAGAAATATTATACAGCGCATAAAGACAAGTACTGGTGGGATGCCAGCGCGGATGCCATCATTTTTACAGCCGGCAATGAAAATGCATCGGAGGAGTTCAGAACTAAAATAAAAGAGAATTATAAAGACTGGAAGAAATTGATCGAGAACAGTGGCGGGCAATTACAGGGCGATTCGGGCCGCTTTGAATTAGCGCAGATCCCTGTCGTTGGAAGAACAAATTTTACCGAAGGCCTGGTTACAGCCAATGTAAAAAACGAAGCAGATAATTCCGTAACATTCGCTTATATCGTTAAGGTATATATGGATCGGGAACCCCGTGGGTTTGCCGATGCCCGTGGTTTTGTGATCAATGATTACCAGGTAGAACTTGAAGAAAAATGGATCGCCGAATTAAAGAAAAAATATCCGGTAAAAATAAATGAGGCGGTAGTTGCAGGACTTACCAAATAAGTTTTAAACCTAATGCAATTGTGCTGGTCAAAGTTTGACTTTTACTAAAATAACCCTGTAAAAACTATCCACTATGATCTCAAAACGATTGATTAATTTATTGATTATCAGTTGTATTTCCACTGCCTCTTTTGCTCAGACCGATGCTGCCTGGTTAAAAGGCGGTGTAAATTTTGCGAATGTATCTTATAATAGCGAAGGCGAAGTAGATGATGCCAACATGTTGACTTCTTTTCACGTTGGTATTACAGGCGACATAAACATTGCAAAGGTACTGGCCATTCAACCGGGCATTTTGTTTACGGGCAAAGGATCCAGGATTCAAAGCGGCAGCCCGAACGATGTAACCTATTATAAAGCTACTGTTAACCCTTTGTACATTGAAGTACCTGTAAATCTCGTTTTTAAATTGCCCCTCCCATCCGACGGATCAAATATCTTCTTTGGCGCTGGTCCTTATATAGCAATGGGCGTCGGCGGAAAAAGAAAAATCGAGGGCAAGTATTTGAATGTGGCGTTCAGCGGCAAGGAAAAGATCGAATACAGCAATGATGACCCTTCTACCTTTAACAATGAAGAAGGTACCGGATTAGGCGTCATGAGAAGATTTGATTACGGCTTTAATGGTACAGCGGGATTTCAGTTTAAGAGTACAATGCTGGCCGTTAATTATGGGTATGGCCTGGCAAAACTGCAATCCGGTTCAAACAATTCAGCGGACAATAATAATAAACACCGGGTATTGAGTATATCTGTTGGCTTTAGATTATAATGTATTATAAGAAACACCGGGAGCTTCGGTAACAATGCGTACCAAAGGCTCCCGGTTTCCTTTTGCCTCCAATTGATCTCCTGCTTGTTCACCGTATCTCGTAGATATAGAGGCTGGTATTTTGCAATAAAAGTTTTTCTTTCAAAATAAGAAAAGGAAAAGCGGCATAGTCTTTTTTCGAAACCAGGTAGCGGATCGGAAATTGTTTAAGGGATTCATAGCGATTATCGGTCCAGCTACCGTAATACCTGCATTTCAAATAATAACAAAGTTGTGTTGATTCTGTACTATAGCCATCAGAAGCAATAGACTGATGGCGCAGAAATGCCAGTTGCGGTAAATGCTGGTAAAAGCTTTTATAATATTGGTATTCGCCTGAACTGCGGGCTAATTTACGCTGGCCCATGATGGCAAATGGTATGATACTTACCGCCAGCAAAACTGCCATAACAGGCATGAAGATCTTTTTATGTAGGAACTGCCATGCCAGCTGTACAATGAAAAAAAGGAACAGGTGAAAAAGAATAATGCAAACCAGGACATACCGGTCAAGAACAAAGAGCGGCAGGTACAACAACGGATAACAAATAAAGAACAAGGCGATCTTGTAGATGCTTTTATTATATTTAATGGTGAGCTTCTTTCGGTTTATATATAACACTAAGAGGGAAATGCCAAACACAAACCACTTGGCGCCGGTTGAATCAAGATAATTGATGAGGGTTACCAGCGATTTTCTGATCAGGTTTACCTGGTGCGAAAAGCTTCGCCCGTCGGCAAGCGGCGACCAGCCATATTCATCTAACAAATGTGCCGGGTTTGTGTGGGCGCTATATGCTTTTTCATAAGGAGGCGCATATAAATTTACGTCAGTGGGATATGATTTACCCCAATCAGGGCTCATGAAATTATGGTTGAACCGGCCTGCCGTGGTAACAACCGGCTTGCCTTCATGAATACTCAACACGGCTATCCAGGAACAGGAAAGCAATAGAAATACAGCGTATGCTTTCAATAGAGGCCAACGTTCTTTAGCAGGGGCGGATCTTTTATTTATAAATGTGAGCAATACCGATATACCCATGAATATGTTGACCGGTACAAAATTGTATAACTTTGAAAAATAAGCACAAGCTGCTGCCAAGCCAGCCAGCAGCGGCATTCGTTTGTCAAATACAAATTGCGCATCTGTGACCAGCAAGAGGAACCAGCAACAAAATACGGCAGCCATGAGGTCGGGCGTTAAAGCCGACATGGCATAGAATAGCATCAACAGGAGGGCATACAGGCTGAATATGCCATAAAAAAGAAGATGGGTAATATACCGGCTGGCCAGCTTGCAGAGAATATACAGGCCAATCCCTGCAACGAAGAAGTTGATCACATAACAGCTTTGTAATAACGGCAGTCCCGCCAGTGTACAAACGCATAAAATCCAGCAGTACATGGGCGACCAAAACCCATTAATGGCGTGTTGCCAATCGCCCTCCGCATATCTTTCAGCAATATTGATATAAGATAGGGTGTCGTTATTTAAGAATTTGTGGTAGCTGAACTGGAAGTATAGCCCAACAACGGCTCCAATAACAAACAGGCTGGCGGTGAGTATTTGTAAGCCTGCTTTTTTGGTCATGTTGAGTGGGTTTATATGATCGTATAAATAACGAAGGGTTTAGCAAAGCATTGTAATACCTGGCTAAACCCTTCCTTATAAAAAGCTTTTTGAGTTACCTGATCTCTTTTACTACGTTGTAGATCACCTTCGGTTTTCCCAATGTATAATAATGCAGCACGGGAACGCCGGCCTTTTTCAATTCTTTCGACTGCAGCAGCAACCACTCGGTGCCTACTTTTTCCACATCTGCATCCGTTTTACAGTTCATGATCTCATTGCTGAGGTCATCGGGAATATCAACATGGAAGGTGCGCGGAATAACAGACAGTTGTTTTTTGCTGGTAATAGGCTTCAATCCCGGAATGATGGGAATATTGATATCGTTCTCACGGCAACGTTTTACGAAATCAAAATATTTCTGGTTATCGAAGAACATTTGCGTTACTACATAATCGGCGCCGGCGGCAACCTTGGCTTTTAAAAAGGCCAGATCGGTTTGCAGGTTGGGCGCTTCAAAATGTTTCTCAGGATAACCGGCTACGCCAATGCAAAAATTGGTGCGGAAGCCATCGCGGATATCTTCTTCGAGGTAAATGCCGGTATTCAGGTTTTGAACCTGTTTCAGCAGGTCCAGTGCATACTGGTTACCCCCTTGTTCTGGTTCAAATACGGTTTCATTCTTGGCGGCATCACCCCGTAAGACCAGTACATTGTCAACGCCGATAAAATGCAGGTCGATCAGGGCGTCTTCTGTTTCCCGTTTGTTAAAGCCACCACAGATCAGGTGAGGAACTGCGTCTACCCTGTAATGGTTCATCAGGGCAGCGCAAATGCCAACGGTACCCGGGCGTTTGCGCACTTCTACTTTCTCAAAAGTGCCATCTGCCTTTTTCTTGAAAACATGCTCACTGCGGTGATAGGTAACATTGATGAAAGAAGGTTTGAATTCCATCAAAGGATCCAGATGTTCGTATATCGAGTTGATGGTCTTTCCTTTTAACGGGGGCAATATTTCGAAAGAAATAAGTGAATCTTTTGCCTGACGGATGTGGTCAATGACTTTCATGTAAATTAAGACAGTTTTTCAAAGGCCTCACCATTATGCCCGTTTCTGAACAGAACACCGGTGCACCTTGCATGTATGCTATTTATTTATGTAAATGAACCCAATTTGTACCATTGAATATAAGCGCATTAGTAAAAATGCGCAGGTTTATGCCGTAAATCCGGCCTGCAAACATAAGGCAGGAAATCCGGATGGCAAATAGCTGTTAAATTACCGTACCGGAACCCTTCTATTTAAATTAGTTCTGGTATTTTTGCCGGAAACCTTAAATACAATTGGTCAGCGAGATTTATACACAGGAACTTGTAAAAATTTACCGTAACCGTACCGTGGTAAATCATGTTTCGGTAAACGTTAAACAAGGTGAAATAGTAGGGTTGCTGGGTCCGAACGGAGCCGGAAAAACCACTACGTTCTACATGGTGGTCGGTTTAATTAAACCAGATGAAGGTAAAGTATTCCTTGATCAGCAGGAGATCACCAAACTCCCTATGTACAAACGGGCCCAGATGGGCATTGGTTATCTGCCCCAGGAGGCTTCGGTATTCCGTAAGCTGAGTGTGGAAGATAACATAAAGGCCGTACTTGAAATGACAAAGCTTACCAAAGCCCAGCAACGTCAGAAACTGGAAAGCCTGCTCGATGAGTTCCGACTGCACCATGTGCGCAAGAACAATGGTGATTCCCTGAGCGGAGGCGAACGCCGCAGAACAGAAATAGCCAGGGCATTGGCTGTGGATCCTAAATTCATATTACTGGACGAGCCATTTGCCGGGGTTGATCCCATTGCCGTAGAAGATATCCAGGCAGTGGTAGCCCGCCTAAAATATAAGAACATCGGCATTTTGATCACCGACCACAACGTAAATGAAACGCTCTCTATTTGTGACCGCGCTTACCTGTTGATCGATGGAAAGATCTTCCAGCATGGTACGGCCGAAGAACTGGCCGAAAATGAACAGGTACGCCGCCTGTACCTCGGCCGCAATTTCGAATTACGCCGCAAAGATTACCTGCACGAGGAAGCACTGCGGGGTATGGACATTACGCCCAACAAATAGCCGGGGCTGGTCCGTTTATTGCATAAAAGATAGCACGTCAATTAGTTATTAACATTTTGGGACGTATAAGGCCAGTTTTAGAGGGATATTCGCGCTGACCTTATGCCGCCTGATGTTTATTCCGTCAAATTCTTTATTTTGCCGGTGTTGAAACTCCTATTGTGAAATTACTGTCGCCTGCCATATCATCTTTAGCCCGCATGCGCTTATGGCGCATCGAGGGATGGAAAAATAATCCTGCAGATGCCCAACGGGAAGTGTTGCAGGACCTGGTCACCTCTGCCCAATACACAGAGTTTGGCAGAAAATATAATTTTTCCTCGCTGTTCAACGTAAAGACCTTTAAACAAACGGTTCCTGTTCATGAATATGAAGACCTGCAGCCATATATTCAGCGCATTATGCAGGGAGAACAGAACCTGCTGTGGAATACACCGGTGTACTGGTTTGCCAAAAGCAGTGGCACTACGAGCGATAAAAGCAAGTTCATTCCCGTAACCGATGAAAGCCTCGAAGACTGCCATTACAAGGCTGCCAAGGACGTGCTTACATTATATTACCAGTTCAATCCCGATTCTGACCTCTTAACCGGCAAAGGCTTGGTCATCGGCGGAAGTCATACCATCAATCCACTGAATGCTGATGCGCAGTACGGTGACCTGAGTGCTGTATTGTTACAAAATTCCCCTTTTTGGGGGCATTGGCTGCGGGTGCCCGATCTGAGCATTGCCCTGATGGATGAATGGGAAAGCAAAATTGAAAAACTGGCCAACAGTACGATTAAAGAGAATGTCACCTCTATTTCCGGTGTGCCCACCTGGACTTTGGTGCTCTTCCGGCGGATCCTGGAGCTGACCGGCAAAAGCACCATGGCTGAAGTATGGCCGCACCTGGAATTATATATGCATGGCGGCGTATCATTTACTCCCTATAAAGAACAGTTCGAGAAAATAATCGGCAAGCCTATTCATTACCTGGAAATGTATAATGCCAGCGAAGGTTTTTTTGCAGCACAGGACATTCCGGGTGAAGAAGGTATGCTGCTGTTCACTGATCATGGCATTTTTATGGAATTCATGCCATTGGAAGAGTATGGAAAACCGCATCCCCATACCATCGGTTTACAAGAAGTGGAGCTGGGCAAAAATTACGCGATGATCATAAGCACCAATGGTGGCCTATGGCGGTATTTATTGGGCGATACCGTTCAGTTTACGTCATTACATCCATTCAAGATCAAGGTGAGCGGGCGCGTAAAGCATTTTATCAATGCATTCGGTGAAGAAGTGATCGTTGATAATACCGACAAAGCCATAGCAGTAGCCAGTGAAAGAACAGGCGCCATTGTGAATGATTATACCGCTGCGCCGGTGTACTTCAGCGACAATGGCAATGGCGGTCATGAATGGTTGATAGAGTTTGAAAAAGAGCCCGCCGATCTGAACCATTTCGCGCATGAGCTTGACAACGCATTGAAAAGTGTGAACAGCGATTACGAAGCCAAACGCCATAAAGATATTGCGCTTTGCAAACCATTGATCAGGCCCCTGTCGAAAGGGGTATTCACCAACTGGCTAAAAAGTAAAGGTAAACTGGGCGGCCAGCATAAGGTACCCCGCCTGAGCAACGACCGGAAATATATTGAAGAAATACTTTCTTTCCATTGATTGAGGTCTGAAGTCGGAGGTTTGAACCCCCAAGCTCAGAGATGCGAAGATTTCCTATTCGGGTCTTAAAATTATTGGTTACCTGGGGCATGGTACTTCGTACGTCTTTCTTCCGGCTTTTGAGGTGCGATCTCCATCTTCTCACTTCTGACTCCTGGCTCCATGCCTCCCCTCCGTTTTCCGGCTTCATTTCTGTACTTTTGCTCACCCAAATACGATACTATGAAATTATTAGAAGGAAAAATTGCTATTGTAACCGGTGCAGCCCGTGGCATTGGTGAAGCTATCGCTTATAAACTGGCTGAACACGGCGCTCATGTGGCATTTACCTACGTGAGTGACAGCAGTGCCGAAAAGGCGGCTCAGCTGGAGCAAAGGATAAAAGCACTGGGCGTTAAATCCAAGGCCTATAAAAGCAATGCCGGTAATTTTGCCGAATGCGAGGCATTCGTAAATGATGTAGTGAAAGAATTCGGTACGGTAGATGTTTGCGTAAACAATGCAGGTATTTCAAAAGATAATCTGTTGCTGCGCCTTTCACCTGAGCAATGGGATGAGGTAATAGATATAAACCTGAAAAGCGTTTATAATATGACCAAACAGGTCATCCGTCCCATGATGAAGGCCAAAAAAGGCAGCATCATCAATATGAGTTCGATTGTAGGGGTACGGGGTAATGCGGGGCAAGCCAGTTATGCTGCCAGTAAAGCCGGGATCATTGGATTTACAAAATCCGTAGCACATGAACTGGGCAGCCGCAATGTACGTTGCAATGCCATTGCGCCTGGTTTTGTTGAAACAGATATGACCCATTACCTGAAAGACGGGGAGGGTGCAAAGGCATTTCTCGAAAAAATTCCTTTAGGCCGCTTCGGCAGTGCAGAAGAAATTGCCAACACCACTTTGTTCCTGGCTTCTGATATGAGCTCTTATATTACCGGCCAGGTGATCAGCACCTGCGGTGGTTTGAATATTTAGTATGTTTTGCAGCTGCCGGTAGAGGCAGCGTTTACATATCGTATCTTTAAGTGAATGCCTTCTGCAAAGAAGGCATTTTTTTTAGCAGGTCTTTCCGGCGAAGTAAAAGTTGCATGTGCCAGTCATGCAGGCATTGTCAGAAGCCGGAACATGTAACAGCCTCTTATTTGGTTTTCGCTTTAAACTTCTCAATAGCCATTCGCGTAAAAGCGCTCAATACCAGTCTGCCGCTGATGGCCGCTCTTTGCAGCAAGAGCTGATCCCAGTTTTCAGTGCCCTTCCAGAACATTTTTTTCATTTCTTCCATTGCCTCCGGATTGCTGTGCGCCAGGGTATATGATAAACGGTCAACCGATTCATCCATATCCTCAACAGAAGCATGCAGTTCAGAATACAATCCTTTTCTTTTTGCCCATTCGGCATTGCGCCACATGGTGGCATCGATGGCCAGGTTGTTGAAAGCGGCCAGCCCCACTTTCCTTTCTACCGCAGGGCCAACAACAAATGGTCCAATGCCAACGGCCAGCTCACTAAGTTTGATATCGGCGCCTTCGGCGGCAATGGCATAATCGGCGGCGGCTGCAATACCAACGCCACCACCTACACATTTGCCCTGGATGCGGGCTATGATGAATTGGGGGCATTTGCGCATGGCATTGATCACATGGGCAAAGCCACTGAAGAACTCGATGCCTTCTTCCTGGCTTTTTATGGCCACCAGCTCATCGAATGAAGCCCCGGCACAAAACACTTTTTCGCCGGCACTGCGCAGCACGATCACTTTGGTATCGTCATCATTGCCGGCCCCGTGAATGGTTTGCGCCAGTTCTTCCAACAGCTTACCCGGCAGGGAATTACTTTGTGGGTGGAAGAATTCTATGGTATTAATGCCGTTATGATCAATATGCGATTTTACATATCCTGAAGACATAACATTATTTTTGTAAAAGTGAAAGAAAAGAAAGGTGTCTGATATCAGCAGTAATCCCTTTATAAAGTTATCAAATACCGGCCTAAAAAACAGCAGGTGTTCAGGGCCTTAACGAACCGTTATCAACGCACCCTTCGATGTCATCAGTGAGTTTATTGATCTTTTTTGGCAACCATGGTGAGAATGGTGGCAACGGCAACCTGCTCACCGGTTTCGTCTGTTACCTGCACCAGCCATTTTACAATGCCTTTCGCAATATCGTTCTCGTCCTTCTTCTCCTGCTCGATCTTTTCTTTGCAGGTGAGTTGTACGCCGATGGTTGCGCCGGCATACACCGGTTTAATGAAGCGGCATTCTTCCAGTCCGTAGTTCAGCATAACCGGTCCTTTTTTAGCATCCACGAACAAACCGGCTGCAGCACTTAATATAAAATAACCATGGGCTACCGGTTTTTCAAAAATTGTTCCCTGTAAAGAAGTATGATCAGTGTGTGCATAGAAATGATCCCAGCTTACATTGGCGAAGTTCACGATATCGGCTTCAGTAACGGTTCGTTTATGCGTAATGATGGTATCACCGATCTGCAGCTCTTCAAAGTATTTTCTGAACGGATGTTTATCTTCTTCGCGGGTTAAAGCGCCGGTTTGATATACATTGGTAATAGCTGTCATGGCAGTGGGCGATCCCTGCAGGGCCACCCGTTGCATATAATGATGTACGCCCCGCACGCCGCCCATTTCTTCTCCACCCCCAGCACGGCCCGGTCCGCCATGGACCAGCATAGGTAACGGGGAACCATGGCCGGTGTTTTCTTTTGCGCATTCTTCATTCAGCACCAGGATCCTGCCATGATGCGTCGCTGCACCCAATACAAATTCCCGTGCAATGCCATAGTCAGCGGTAACAATGGAGCAAACGAGTGAGCCTTTTCCTTTTTTGGCCAGTGCAATGGACTCATCGATCGTATTGTAAGGCATAATGGTGCTTACCGGGCCAAATGCTTCTATGGTATGCACCGCCTCGCCGTCGAATGGATTTTCATTCTTCAACAGCAGGGGGCTCATGAAGGCGCCTTTTTGGGCATCGGCATCGATCACCTGTACGCTGTCGAGCGAACCATACACGATCTGCGAGGAAGCTAATAATTTTTGTACCTGGGCTTTTACTTCATCCCGCTGGATTTGCCCCGCCAGGGAGCCCATGCGAACCTTTTCATTTTCGGGATTGCCGATGGTGGTCTGGCTGAGCGCTTTTCCGAGGGCCAGCCATACGTCTTCCATTTTATTTTGTGGAACGAATATGCGCCGGATGGCTGTACATTTTTGTCCGGCTTTTGTGGTCATTTCTCTGCGCACTTCCTTAATGAAGATCTCCCATTCCGGCATAGAGGGGGTAACGTCTTCACCCAACACAATACAGTTCAGCGAGTCGGCCTCCATGGTAAAGGGTACATTTTCCGCCAGCACGCGGGGGTGCGATTTCAGTTGTAAACCGGTAGACGCTGAACCGGTAAAGGTGATTACATCCTGCGCGCCAACATGGTCGAGCAGGTCACCGGCCGAACCACAGAGGAGCTGCAGCGCCCCTTCCGGTAAAATGCCGGATGCTATAATTTCCTGCACGACCGCTTCGGTAAGGTAGGAAGTGATGGTAGCCGGTTTTACGATAGCCGGTACGCCTGCCAGCAGGTTTACGGCGATCTTTTCAAGCATGCCCCAAACGGGAAAATTGAAAGCGTTGATATGAATGGCTACCCCTTCTTTAGGCACCAGGATATGCTGGCCGATAAAAGTGCCGCCTTTGCCCAGGGCATGTGGTTCGCCGTCCATACAATAGGTTTCATTAGGAAATTTCCGGCGCAGCGAGGCATAGGAAAAGAGGTTGCCAATGCCCCCTTCAATATCAACCCAGCTGTCGGCTTTGGTGGCGCCGGTCTTATAACTTATTGCATAGAATGTAGAAAGATGATTGCGCAGGTGTAAGGCCAGGGCCTTCAGCATTTTACCGCGTTCGTGAAAGCTGAGTTTGCGCAAGGCCGGGTTACCTGTTTTTCTTCCATAGTCGAGGATGGCCTTGAAATCGAGTCCGCGGGTAGATGCATAGCCAATCGTTTCGCCGTTCACGGCATTGTACAATGCCTGACCGTCGCCGTCGCCGGTGATCCAGCGGCCGGTAACATAATTACCCAGTTTTTTCATGTAAAAATGTAGTTTTTGTATTTTTTCAATGGCAGCGGTTCACCTTATCTAATGATGATCGCTGCTGCTAATGTAGCATATCCGCGGCTAATACCGTCATACTGTAAACCGGTATAGGCCACCTGAACGTTCAGGCGGTTGGTTTTTTTAGGCAGGTTGATGCCACCGGCCAAGCCATAGCCTAACCGTACCCGCGCCGAGGACATATGGTTAAGGAGGAAATAAACTGCCCCCGTTCGCAAAGCAGCATAGATGTTGGAAGTGGGGTATGCTTTTATGCCGGCCAGCAGTGGAATGGCGTAGGACTTATTTTTGGCATCAGCATATATCGTTTTATCGCCTGTAAAGTAATTATAAGAGGCTTCCGTTTCAACAGCGAAGTGTTTTGAGATCATTTTTTCGGCGCCAACAAGGCCGCCGATGCCAACATGATTAGATGTAAGATTTGATAATCCAAAGGAAACCGTAGCCCCGAGCCGGAATATGGGAGGCGCTGGTTTCATTTGAGCAGTACCGGTTTTTACAAGCATAATAAATGCTAAAAAGGTAAGCCGGACACAATGTACCATTGTTCTGCAGGATTAATGGTGCGAAAATAGGTAAACCCGATAATTAAACGGATTTAAAACACCGTAGCGTATAAAAGAAGTTAACTTTGACGGGATTTTTTAAATAGCCAAAAACAAACATATTTATGTCGCGGTTTATTATAGCCATTGTAAGCATGGCGCTGCTCACCAACACCTGTAATGATGAAGCTTCCTCCAATGAAACCGATCGCAAAAACGGGTATGCGCCTGTATTAAAAACGCGTGAAGATTCATTGTTTCACGATGTGATGGAGGGGCACGATGCAGGCATGGCCAAAGTGGGTAAACTGCGCAGGAATATCAATGAAACTGCCCGCCGGCTCGACAGCCTGAATAAACTGCCGGCCAGCAAAGTAAATGCAGCCTATAAGCAAGCCCTGACCGATGTGCATGCTGCCTTGAACACTGCGAACGATGAAATGAACAGCTGGATGGAATCCTTTAAGCTGGATTCTGCTTCAGATAATAAGGAATTGCGTATTAAGTACCTGCAAGGTGAAAAAGAAAAGGTAGCGGTGGTGAAAGAACATATCTTTTCTGCTTTGCAGCAGGCGGATTCGGTGTTAACCAATAAGTAGTTAATGGGCGTGCTGCCGCAGCCTAAAAAATTTCTGAAGTCCAATAAAAATTTATAATATCAACTATTTTACAACAGGGCCTCGAAACAAAATGGCCGCACCATTTTTGTTTTTTCTGACCATCTAATTTTTAGCGGCCTGGTTATATTCTTTCGATCCATTTAATTTTCTGAAAGCACCTTAAAATAAATAACTGCTATTGTTTTTCTTTTTTCAGCCCCATTTTTTTCATCATCTGGCCTTAACTAGAGACTTTGCTGTCATTTTATTTTTTTTCCGGGTCATTTAATTTTTAACTGCCCCCTGAAGTGAAATTTCACTATCAAAAAATTTATAAACCAGGTCGGAAAATAATTTGAAGGGTAGCAGAATTTTTTCCCGGCCCAATTAATTTTTAACTAAGGCATAAAATAAAATATACGACCCAAAAGTCGAATTAAAAGGAGGCTCAAAAAGTTTTGCAGGTGGAATTTCATTTGCAAGGACATTATTAAAATATCGAAACCTGTCCCCATTTCAACTGCGCTCATCCCAACTTGTCCCCGGCTTTAATAGGGCGGTTGCTCCGCCATTGTGGCACAAAACGGCTTCGGCAGATAATTTGCGACCTGCCTGGCTATGGAAACCATTCAAACTACTCCCGTTCAATTCATACAGCATACCGACCAAACACTGTTGGATGCTTATTCAAAGACCATCACCGGCGTTGTAGGCAGTGTCGCCGAATCCGTTGTACATATCGAGGTGGCAAAAAAAGTGTCGGACCGGCGTACCAGACAGGAACGCATAGCCCAGGGCAGTGGTTCCGGCTTTATCATTTCTTCTGATGGCTTTATCGTTACCAATCATCACGTTATTGAAAATGCCAGTGCAATTAAAGTGTCCCTGGCCGATGGGCGAACCGTAAGCGCCGAATTAAAAGGCAGCGACCGCAGCACTGATATTGCCGTTCTTAAAATATATGAGAACAGTTTGAAAGCATTGTCTTTTGCGAACAGCGACCAGCTGCACGTTGGGCAGATAGCCATTGCCATTGGGAACCCGCTCGGTTTACAACATACCGTTACTGCAGGTGTGGTAAGCGCCCTGGGCCGAACGCTCCGCGCTTCCGATGGCCGCCTTATCGATGATGTCATTCAAACAGACGCTTCGCTGAATCCCGGTAATTCTGGCGGTCCGCTCGTGAACTCCCTGGGCCAGGTCATTGGCGTTAACACGGCCATGATACCTACGGCACATGGCATCTGCTTCGCCGTATCGTCGAACCTGGCGGCCTATGTAAGCGGCAAACTTATTATGCAGGGAAGGGTTAAACGCGCGTATCTGGGTTTGGCCGGACAATTAGTAAACCTCACCGAACGGATGGTGGCCGCCAACCGGCTGCAGCGTCATACCGGTGTTTATATTTCAGAAATAGAAGCCGATATACCGGTGTATAACAGTGAACTGCATGTGGGCGATATCATTGTTGGCTTTAATGAACATCCCATTGCTACCATCGATGATCTGCATAAACAGCTGAATGAAAGAACGATTGGCCAAAGGATCATCGTACAGGTGCTGCGCGGCGGGCATAAGACAATGGTTACCGTTATACCGGGGGAAATGAGATAGAAGGCGGATCTTGTCAGGCTACAAGCTTATTTTCCCGGCTACGCTATCATCAAATGTGCATAACGAAATGGACATCAACCGTGAACCAACGGGCGCCCCTCCGGGGCCAACCTTCACCGGCTGGCGGGATTAAAATAAACAAGGCGTGCTTCGACTAAACGGAAGCCCGCCTTGCAAATTTATTGGTGCAGTTATAGTCCTGGTTTAAAGAAGAACTATAAACTGTGAACTTTGAACTGTTTAAGCCGGTTGTTTGGCTTCAATCTTAGCTACCAGCAGCCGGAAGATGTCGTCGATGCTGCCTTCACCCTTGATCTTGGCCACTTTTCCGAATTTAGCATAGTAATCAGCCACGATAGCTGTTTTGTTATGGTACTCCTGCAGGCGTTTGCGGATAACATTCTCATCGCGGTCGTCGCTGCGGGAAGAAGTTAAACCTCTGTTCAACAGCCGGGCTACCAGCTCTTCTTCACTAACTTCCAGCGCCAGCACCAGGCTTATTTCACTGCCTTTGCCGGCGAGTAAATTATCCAGCGCTTCTGCCTGGGCTTCTGTTCTCGGGAAGCCGTCGAACAGAAAGCCTTTGGCATTTGGGTTTGCGTCCAGCGCAGAACCGATCATGCCTATCACTACTTCATCAGGCACCAGTTGGCCTTTGTCAATAAAAGCCTTTGCTTCCAGTCCAAGCTGGCTGGCATTGGCTATTTCCTTACGCAACAAATCGCCGGTCGACAGGTGGATCCAACCAAATTTTTCGATCAGTTTTTCCGATTGAGTTCCTTTTCCGCTGCCGGGAGGTCCGAATAATATAAGATTAAACATGTTTTCTGAGTCCCTTTGTGAGGCGGCAAATATAAACCAACCCTAGAAATAATCCCTTTAGAATATAGGCTTTCTGATTAAAAATTATTTAAAGGGAATGTGGTTTTTTTGCGCTGAATGCTGCCAATGGATGGGGTTAACGCGTTTTTAGTTAACAGGTTAGCCTGGCGGCGGAGGCCCTGATGCAACTATCGCCTACAACAAAATGTTAAGCTCCTGTACAGTGTCGTTCAGCAGACATCCAAACAGCTGGCGGGAAACGTACATTTGAGCATACAATCAATTTTTTATGAAGCGTGTTTTACAGTGCCTGTCACTCCTGATGCTGGCTGTTACATTACAACAATGCACTTATTCTCAATCTAATACAACGAAAAAGGAAAATATGGATACATCTAAAAAGAACCCGGTTTATTCCCGCACCGATTCGGCGAAGGTGAATATCAGCGAAGAAGAATGGAGAAAGATCCTGCCGGCCGATGTGTATGCCATTGCGCGCCAGAAAGGAACCGAAAGGCCCTGGACCAGTAAGTATGAAGAATCAAAGGAGGTGGGAACCTATTACTGCGCCGCCTGCGGCAATGCGCTGTTTAAAAGTGATACCAAATTTGAAAGTGGCTGCGGCTGGCCGAGTTTTTACCAACCCATCACCAAAGGCAGTATTATTTATGCGCCCGACAATTCTCATGGCATGAGCCGTACAGAAGTGATGTGTGGCCGGTGTAAGTCGCACCTGGGTCATGTGTTTGAAGACGGACCGCCGCCTACCGGCCTGCGCTATTGCATAAACGGGGTGGTTCTTGACTTTGAAAAAGCACAGGCTGCGGAAAAAAAGTACAACGAAGGGGGCCAGCAAAATGGCGCCGGCAAAACAAGTGAGTAAGAAGCTGGTTTTCAATCTAAACTTTTCCCCAATACAAGGCTAAAGGAAAAGGTTTACCAAATGTAAAATAATAAGCAAAAATCAAAATAACAGCAACCTTATACAACCGGTCTTTGTTATTTAATTAACGACTGTGGTTCTTTAATCACTGGTCTATTTTTGCTTGTAATAATAGCGTGAAGGTGGCAGCCCTGTTAATTCAGGGCTGCCTTTTTTGTTATACCCAAACCCCACTTAATTATCTTTGCGCAATGAATAAAAAGAAGACGGTGTTACAACAGGTTACTGTTGAAGATTATGCGGCAGAGGGCAAGGCGCTTAGCAAGATCGACGGTAAGGTAATCTTTATTGAAGGGGCGGTCCCTGGTGATGTGGTGGATGTACAGTTATCAAAGAGCAAAAAAGAATGGGGAGAAGGGAAAGCCATTCATTTTCATACCCTGAGCCCCGACCGGGTAACACCGTTCTGCCAGCATTTTGGCGTTTGCGGCGGCTGTAAATGGCAAATGCTGCCTTATGAAAAGCAATTGTTATACAAGCAGAACGAGGTGGTGCAAAACCTGAAGCGCATCGGCAAAGTGCAGTTGCCCCCGATCCAACCCATCATTGGTTGTACCGAAACCGCCCGCTACCGTAATAAACTGGAATTTACTTTCAGCAACCGGCGCTATCTGCTGCCCGAGGAAATTGCAGCGGCTAAAGAAACGGTTATTGAGCAGGAGAATGCCCTCGGTTTTCACGTGCCCCGCCTTTTCGATAAAGTGATCGATATCACTACCTGCCATTTAATGGCCGAACCGGTAAATGCCGTTAAGAATACCATTCGTGATTATGCCCGCCAGCACAACCTGCCTTTTTACGATATCCGTTTTCACCAGGGCTGGCTGCGAACGCTGATCGTTCGGGTGGCAACCACCGGCGAAGTGATGGTGAACCTGTGCCTTGGCTACGAAGACGAAAAAGAAAGGATCCGCCTGTTCGATCACCTGTTGAAGCAGGTGCCCGGCATTACCACTTTGCTGTATACGATCAATCCCAAAAAGAATGACACCATCTACGATCTGGAACCAAAGGCCTACCATGGCAAAGGGTATATCATAGAAACCCTTTCGCGGGGAACAGGTGCAGAAGAACTGAAGTTCAAGATCGGACCAAAATCATTTTTTCAAACGAATACGCGCCAGGGCGAACGCCTGTACCAGGTTACGCGGGACCTGGCTGAACTGACGGGCCGGGAAACGGTGTACGACCTGTATTGCGGCACCGGCAGTATCGGACTTTTCGTTAGCGACAAAGCCAAAAAGATCATTGGGGTTGAGACCGTGCAGGAAGCCATTGCCGATGCGAAGGAAAATGCAGCCCTCAACCATATTGAACATGCGCAGTTCTTCGCCGGCGATGTAATAGACGTTTGTACCAGTGAATTTTTTCAGCAGCACGGGAAACCCGATGTGGTCATTACCGACCCGCCCCGCGCCGGGATGCATGAAAAGCTGGTGCGTAAGATCCTGGAAACCGCAGCCCCGCTGGTTGTGTATGTAAGCTGTAATCCGGCCACCCAGGCTAGGGACCTGAACCTGCTTGACGAAAAATATGAAGTGACCCGGGTACAACCGGTAGACATGTTCCCGCACACCCATCATATAGAAAATGTAGTGCAATTGAAACTTAGGAGCCAGGGTTCTTAAATATTGTTAAGATGCCCGATATTCAAAGAAACATACCGAAATTCACGTAATAAATTTTGAAGAATGGCAGATATCCGAATGCGGGGGTTTCAATCAATTCCGCCGGTAATTAAGAACCTTGTAATTATAAACGTTTTATTCTGGCTGGCTGAGATCACTTTCAAAGAACCATTTATAAATATTCTTGCGCTTCATCATCACGGGAATCCTTCTTTCGGCATATGGCAGTTGGTGAGCTATATGTTCCTGCACAGTCTGGCGCCATTTCATATCATCATGAACATGTTTGTGCTCTGGATGTTTGGCTCCCCGCTCGAAGATATCTGGGGCAGCAAGCGCTTCCTGATCTTTTATCTGATCTGCGGTGTTGGCGCCGCCCTGGTGCAACTGGGCGTTTTGGCCATTAGTATGAATATGCTGTATGATAAACTGGCCGATGGCAGTATCTCACTGGAGCAATTCAGGGAGAGGGGTTCCGTTGTATATAATACAACTGTTGTTGGGGCTTCGGGCGCTATCAACGGGGTAATGGCGGCTTTTGCCTATCTTTTCCCAAACACACCACTGTTCATTTTTCCATTACCGGTTCCCATAAAAGCCAAATACGTTGTTATCGGCTATTTCCTGCTCGACCTGTTTGGCGGCATCAACCCATCGTATGGCGACAATGTAGCTCATTTTGCCCACGTGGGAGGCGCAATAGTTGGTTTAATTTTAGTAATAACTATGAACAGATCAAATCGCCGCACCTTTTATTGACCGTTTGCAACTTTAACAGGCCTTTAGCTGTTAATAAAGCGGATTGCAGGTAAGGGAAACGTACTAAGAAAAAGAGACGGGGTTTGATGGATTGACCGGATGCGAAGGAATTTGTAAATTCACTAAAATATATTCCGTGCTAAGAGAAGATCGGTATAGGAAAAGGATTGGTCTCGGCCAGGAGGGAAATTCCCTGGTCCTCTTAATTGGTGTCATTGCCATCATCTTCTGTATTTTCAAATTCATCTGGCTGGTATATAAGATTGCCGATAAAGACCTATCGGCCTACGACCAGAATATCTTCAACTGGTTGGTGATACCCGGCGATTTTGAAAAAATGATGACCCGCCCGTGGACCCTGCTGTCGTTCATGTTCATGCATAGCAATCCCTGGGAAATGGTTGGGAATTTGTTATGGCTATGGGCATTTGGTTATATTTTCCAGGATGTTACCGGAAACCGGAAACTGATCCCGCTTTTTATCTACGGAAGCGTGGGAGCCGGCATCTTCTTTACCTTTTGTTATAATCTTATTCCCAAGCTGGTGCCCATGGGGCCGGCCGTTACCCTGGTGGGGGCATCCGCCGGTATTTTGGCCATTGCAGTAGCCGCAACTTCCATGGCGCCCGATTACCGCATTTTTCCCATGATCAATGGCGGCATCCCGTTATGGATAATGACCGTATTATATTTGATCATTGATTTTGCACTTATAGCGGCTCAAAAAAGCCCGCCCGGTTATTTTGCACATCTCGCCGGTGGTTTTGTTGGATTTTTGTTTATTTATCAAATGCGCCGGGGGAACGACTGGAGCAACTGGATGAACAATTTCTTTGACTGGCTCGGCAATCTGTTCAACCCCGACCGGCAGAGTTGGAAGAAGACCGCAAGGACCGACCTGCATTACAATGCACGGGGAACCCAGCCGTACAAAAAAATACCGAATATAACCCAAAAGAGGATTGATGAAATATTAGATAAAATCAATCAACAAGGCTATCGTTTTCTCACCGATGAAGAAAAAGATATTCTAAAGCGGGCCGCAGAAGATGAAGAATTGTAATTTTAAATATGGCCCGGTTTGTTAGAACATTCACAAAGCGGTTATGCATTATATTGAACGTGGTTATCGCCGGTCTGTTCCTGATAGCCTGCGCCAATGCCTGGCTGCATCCTTCTAAATGGTGGTTCTTTTCTTTGCTTGGACTGGGTTTTCCGGTGCTGCTGATCTTTTTATTTGCCTTCCTGGTCTTCTGGCTCATCTTTCGCTCAAAATGGGCGCTGTTACCGGCCCTGGTGCTCTTGATCGGCTTCAGTAATATCCGCGTCTTCCTGGGCCTTCATTTCGCTGCCTCCTTCAAACCCGAAAAAAAAGAGAACGCCATCCGCGTGCTTACCTGGAACGTGCACTGGTTCGATGAGCATAACAGAAAGCTACCCGAACACCGCGACTACCGTAAAAAGATGATCGAATTCATCAAAGAACAGCATGCAGATATCCTGTGTTTCCAGGAGTTCCTGGAAATGGGAAAGACCTTCGCCAACAGCAATACCAACGCTATTATACAGCTTAATTATCCTTACTATTACCGGGTGATTGATTATGGAGCCGCCAGTGGCGGCCGCTTTCAGGCGGGGGTGGCCATATTCTCGCGTTTCCCTATTGTTGATACCCAACGCATACGGTTTCCTGATCCGGCCAAATTGCGGGCTGCTGAAAGCCTGATAGGGGTCGACGTGCTGGTGAATGGTAAAAAGATCAGGGTGTACACTACCCACCTGCAATCTGTGCTCTTCCAGAAGAATGATTACCGGAATATCGAGATCATAAAATCGGCTGATGACAGTATGGTCACCGCCTCCCGTTCCATTATAAAAAAGCTGCGGAATGGCTATGCCTCCCGCGGGTTCCAGGCCGACCTGGTGCGTAATAAACTGGACAGCTGCCCGTACCCCGAGATCATTTGCGGCGATTTTAATGATGTGCCCAACTCATATACTTATTTTAAAATAAAAGGGAACCGGCAGGACGTCTTTGTGAGAAAGGGCAGCGGCATTGGCCGCAGTTTTACTGCAGTGTCGCCTACCCTGCGCATTGATTATATCCTGGCCGACAAAGCATTTGACGTACTGCAATACAATCGCTTCCTGGTGCCTTATTCAGACCACTACCCGGTGGTGGCGGATTTAAAACTGGCTGAGGATTAAAATGTACATGCCGGCCCTGAAGAAACAGTTACAGGGTACAAGTTGCAAGTTACAGGGAGCCCCCATTGCAGACCTGGAACCTGTAACCTGAAACCTGCAACATCTAACCCGTAACTTTCAATATTACAATAATTACTTTTATATTTGATTCATGATCCATTTCTTCACATCTTCCTGTTGTTGCTGATTCCATTCGCCGTTCTGGCGGGATACATTTACTTTTGCATTTACCGGCTTTAATTTAACTATCAGAAAGATTAATGAATTTTTATGAGTGAACTGAAAGTGCTCAACTCCTATACAAGGCAAAAAGAAGTATTCACACCGATCACGCCCGGCCATGTGGGCCTCTATGTGTGCGGACCTACAGTAAGTGGTGAAAGCCACCTCGGCCATGCGCGGCCGTATGTGACCTTCGATGTGATCTACCGCTACCTCATGCACCTCGGTTATAAGGTACGCTATGTGCGCAACATCACCGATGCCGGCCATTTTGAAGAAGAAGGAAGGGAAGCCGAAGATAAAATTGCCAAGAAAGCGATACTCGAGAAACTGGAACCGATGGAGCTGGTTCAAAAATATACCAACCTCTTTCATTGGGGCATGAAACAGCTCAACAACCTGGACCCCAGCATTGAACCTACCGCCACCGGTCATATCGTTGAGCAGATAGAAATGATCAAAAAGATCATGGAAGAAGGGTATGCATACGAAATGAACGGCTCCGTATATTTCGATGTAAAAAAGTATGCGGAAAACTATCCCTACGGTAAACTCAGCGGCCGTGTAATGGACGACCTGTTGGAAACTACCCGCGAGCTGGAAGGACAGGAAGAAAAGCGGAACAAACAGGACTTTGCTTTATGGAAAGCGGCTCCGCCCGAACACATCATGCGTTGGGTAAGTCCCTGGGGTGAAGGCTTCCCCGGCTGGCATATCGAATGCTCGGCGATGAGCAGTAAATACCTGGGCGCGGAGTTCGATATTCATGGGGGTGGTATGGACCTTCAATTCCCGCATCATGAAAGTGAAATTGCCCAAAGCACCATTTGCAATAAACATGTGCCTGCCCGGTATTGGATCCATAACAACATGATCACCATCAATGGCCGTAAAATGGGTAAAAGCTATAACAACGTGATCAAGTTAACGGAACTGTTCAGCGGCGAACATCCCCTGCTTGAAAAAGCCTATAGCGGGCAAACCATTCGTTTCTTTATCCTGCAAACGCATTACCGCAGTACGCTCGATTTCAGCAATGAAGCATTGCAGGCATCTGAAAAAGGATTGAAGCGGTTATGGGAGGCCTATGAAGTGTTGCAGAAGATAGATATTGCCGCATTTAAACCAGCTGCCGGTGATGCAGAGCTGGAGAATAAGATAAAGACCTTATTGCTGGAGCTGGACGAATTCATGAACGATGATTTCAACACCGCCAAAGTGCTGGCGAATATCTTCGAGCTGGTGCCGGTGATCAACTCCATAAAAGATAAACATTTTACGCCCGATGCCATCAGTGCCGATACGATGAAATTGTTGCAGCAGTATTTTAAACAATACCTGGAAGATATACTCGGCCTGAAAGGTGACATGGAAAAAGAAGATGGCAAGCTGGAAGGGGTGATCGGACTGCTGATTGAAATAAGAAAAGAAGCCAAATTGAGAAAAGACTATGCGACCTCAGATAAGATCCGCCAGCAATTGCAGCAGCTGGGTATTTTATTGAAAGATGAAAAAGACGGCGGCGTAAGTTATTCATTTGCCTAACCCTAACGCATCAATAGAAATGTGCCACACTTTCAAAATGTGGCACATTTCTATCACTGTCTTCAAACTGCGTGAAACTATAAGTAAGCGATCTTACGGATTTTGTTTTCATTAGCACATTGGCAAATTATCGCATCAGCGCATTGCTCGTATCATTTCCCTTTTGCCGGGCGGTCCCGGAATTTTCTCCACGCTGAAACCCGCTGCTATCATAGCCCGTCGTACATCTCCCTTGCTACAATAGGTTACAAGGATACCATCCGGCGCCAGCATATTCAGCAATTGCTCAAATACTGTTTTCGTCCATAATTCAGGCTGTGCAGCCGGGGCAAAGGCGTCGTAGAAAATAACATTTACCGGTTCCCCGGGTGTATAGTCGGCGAGTGCGGTTTTCATCTTTTTAAAAGAGAAGAATTTGGTGAGGGTTTGCGTTGAGTTCCATTCAGCGGAATGCAGCGATTCAAATACCGGTTGCCACTCCGCCTGCTCCAGCGCCTCACAATAATTCAGTTGTTGAGTTATAGCAGGCTCCAGGGGAAAGGCTTCTATCGTTTCATATAGTACACTTCGTTCAAGGCGTTTGGCCTCCATGGCCGTCAGCAGGGCATTGAGCCCGGTACCAAAACCCATTTCGAATAGCACGCAGCGGCTGGCAGTTTCATGCCGGCTGAACCAGTACCGCAAGCCGGCTTCGATAAATACATGCAACGACTCCTGTACAGCACCATGTACCGAATGATAGGTGACCTGCCATTCCGGAATACCAATAGTATGAGACCCATCCTTTGTAAGGATCAAATTTCGTTGCATGAGAACAAAATTAACCGGTAAATTGCAAATGAGCCGGAACAAACGCCATCAAAAGAATCAGAGGCAAGCCCGGGCAAACAGCAATCATATGGCCAGCGAATACACCTTACACCTTTCAAAAGATAAAAAACTCAAAAAGCTTATAGAGCAGAACGGTGTTTTTAAGCTCAGGAAGCAAAAGAATGTATGCACATGGCTTTGTGCATCTATTATGAGCCAGCAGCTCTCAGTGAAAGTGGCCGACGTGATCTATAGACGCTTCCTGAACCTGTACCAGGGCAGTGAGCCTACACCGGAGCAGATCGTTGCTACCCCGCCGGAAACCCTGCGCAGCATTGGCCTGTCGAACGCCAAGGTAAGTTATGTGCTGAATGTAGCGCGCTTTACATTGGAACAGGGTATGGACCACCGTAAGCTGCATAAAATGGATGATGAAGAAGTTATTGAGTACTTGACGCAGATCAAAGGAGTAGGCCGCTGGACGGTTGAAATGCTGCTGATCTTTGCGCTGAGCCGCGAAGATGTATTTGCTATAGATGATCTTGGTATTCAGAATGCCATGATCGCGCTGTATAAACTCGATCGTACCGATAAAAAACAATTTCGCCAAGACATGCTGCGTATCGCTAAAAAATGGAGCCCTTACCGCTCCTATGCATGTATGTATCTGTGGCGTTATAAAGACAATGCACCCCCCTTAAAGAAAGCATAGCCGGATTCATTAGCCCATTAGCCAATTAGCACATTGCCTATACCACGTTCCACCAGGGTTTATCGTTATCCTCTTTCTTAGGCGTGCCGTTATTATTTTGAACCGGTGGTGTTTGTTGTTTACTTTTTGCATTGGTAGTTACTGCAACCGGATATGGCAGGCGGTTCGTTTGCAACAGGCTCAGGATTTGCTGCTGAAAGGCGGCGCCCTGTGCCGGTTTTACCATCTTTACAAAATTGGCATAACCGGTTACCGCACTCGCCAGGTTGCCCTGGCCCCACTTAAGGGTATCGGCTTCTTTGGTTTTTAACTGGTGCAGCACGGCGCGGAACTGCCGCAGCTTCTTACGCGGGATACCGGCTTTTTCATTGACAACAATGCCCGTTACTTCCTGGCAGGCTCCCTTTCGCATAATACGGATCTTTTCGGGATGCACCGTAAAGCCTTCATCGGCCAGTATTTTTTTAATGCGCCACACCAATTGCTGCGCATTGGTAGCGGGGTTATTAAAGGAGAAGGTGATATCATCGGCATACCGGGTGAAACTGCATTGGTTTTGAACAGCCAGGCCTTGCAGCCTTTTATCCAGCTGATAACAAAGGATATTCGTAATGGCCGGACTGGTTGGTGCTCCCTGCGGTAATACCCGGTTTCCCTTCTGCACAAAATAATTTTTACCGTCAATGCTCACCTCTTCTGTTACTGCTTCGGTGCATATCAATGCCAGGATCACCGCGATCTTTTCAGAAAATCCTAACTGTTGTAATAATCCTTTTACCCTTTTATAATGAATAGAAGGGAAGAAATCTTTCACGTCGATATTCACCACAACAGCTTTGCCAATATGCGGCTGGGCATTGCTGACGATCGACCGTTGCAGGGTAAAACCATGCACAGCCGGGTGAACAGCGATCTTATTGAAAATATTTTCCAGGATCCAGTATTGTACCTGTTTCAAGCGGGGCATGGGCGCCGAGATCAATCTTTTGCCGCCCGATTTTTTAGGAATGTAAAATTTGCGGTAGTGCGATACGGTAGATACTTTGCGGGAGAATGATAAAAAGCGCAGCTCTTTTAAAGGAATGCCAATTGCCTGCGCCAGTTCGTTCTCATTATTAAAAACAGGCAGATGGTGTTTTTGTAAAGCCGCTACATTGTTATCGGTGTTGTTCAGTCCAACAGATACGCCTTCGCCCAGATAGATGATCTCTTTTTCTTTTTGCTTTTTCCAGGCTTCTGCTTTTTCGAAACGTTCCTTTTCTTTTTTCTTTTTGTTTTCCTCGCGCCTCAGTTTGGCTTCCGCCATCCGCTTCATGCGCATTTCCTTCAATACGGCTTCCTTATGCTGGTACTTCCGTTTCTCTTCATAAAGTTTGTTAAGCTCTTTATTAAGCTCAGCTTCTTTTTTGATCAACAGCTCGGGAACGGTAGGCCCTTTGTCGTTTTTATTCCAAAAGCCCATTCGCTTCATTTCTTCCAGTACCACTTCGTCTTTCGAAGCTGCGCGGATGCGGTCATATAACTCCTGCCGGATATTTCTGTTATCTGCCATGTTGGGTGAGGAAAAGAGATCATGTTCTGACAGAGGGAAGCATGCTGCCTTCGTGCCTGCTGGTGACCAGATTAATCAACGCAAGGCATATGGGTACCATTGTACTATTTAGGCACATAGTGCCAGTACTGAAAATAGTACAATGGTACCTATATGCCATAGTAAAGATTACATTTGGTGATGCATGAAATATTCATGTTGCATGAGCGACGAAACATCGCTCTTTCCTTTCGGAAGCAAGGTGCATGTTGTTATTTCCCCTCTGTCAAAGAACACGAAATGTGGTTAACAAATATAATTTCCTATTTTTTAAATTCTAAATAATTCAGCCTTCTTTTTTTATTACTTATTCACGTTCTTCCTCACCTGAAACCTTCGTTTATTCTCGTTTTATTAAACGACTGGCGAATTGCCAGCATATGTTCACAAGGCCCCTTGTATAATTTATTTTCTATATAGTAACTGCAGTCGCAACTGGCCGATCTTATTTTTTCGTCGGCATCTATCAGCAATTGTATATTATACGTTTTACGGCTGGCTTTCACAGTTCCGTTTAGCTGTATGCTGCCATCGGCCTGCGGCTGAGCCGTGTATTTTATTTCCTGCGATTGCAGCAGGGCCGCCGCCATTTCTTCCCTTGGGTTATCGAACCGGAGTTTGTCAAATGGCAATGGCTCGCGGCTCAATTCGCGCAGGCGGTATACATTGCGGTTAAGGTCATAGATCACCCGGCCGGCCTGCGTATAAGCGCTTAAAGCACCCGACACCTGGGCGGTATCGAGGTTCAGTTGTTTGGCAAATTGCTGTGAAGTGCCAAACCAGTCTTTTTGAATGGCACTGAAAACTTTTGCTTTGATGGCATCATCTACCTGAAGCCTCGGCGCCAGCAGATCAAAATTACCTGCATGACTCCAGTCGTTGGTCGTCCACCCGCTTAAGCCCAGGGTGAAATTCATATCACCCAGGTCAGCTATATAAAAGGAAGGTAAACCGGTGCCCAGCAAATGAACGGTGAATTTTCTGGCAACGGGGATCAGTCTCTCCATTATCAGTAACCGCCTTCTGCCCCAGGTTCTTACTTCCTGTTTGGTTGGCCCGGGATAAATACTGCGCGCGCAAATAATTTCCCTGCCCCAGGGCTCCAGGATGATCTTTACCGGTTGACCGGGTTCGAGCACATAGCGCAGAGAGCGCGGGCCTCTCTTTTCTTTAAAGCGGCGCAGCAATAAACAGATATTGTAAATATCCATCGGGTGCAGGTCGAACTGAATGGTGGGCAGGGTCATGGCGCTGCTCACCTGTAAAAATCCACGCACCCAGCTATCGGGCAGATCGATCTTTACTTCCTTGTACTGCTCCTCGTGGCTGGTTTGCACGGTGAACCCGCTGGGATCCACTTTCAATTCTGTTTCCTTATAATCGCGGATCTTCTGAAATTCTTCATACAGGGCAGAAGAATAATCAACATTGGTAGTACCGCATTTATAATCGTCTATTTCCTTGAACACATTGTAATTGCAGCCCAGCTTTCCATAGGTAGATTCATCCTGGCTAAAGCATTCGAAGAACAGCTCGTCGGGATGAATGGTGATCACGGGGTCAAGCACGATCCAGGCTTCCCGGTTCTTTTCATACAGGTAATTGAAATATTTTGACCGGGCGTTGTAAAAAGGCGCCAGTAATTTTTCTTTCTGTGCACGAACTTCGTTCAGTTCCTGCCTTAATTGTTCAATGCGGTTATTGGCCGCATCGGCATCATAACCGGCCATATATTCGGCCAGGAACAAGGCCTCATTTTGCGCCACCCATTCTTTATAGGCGGTCTTATCTTTCGGTTTAAAGCGCAGATCGCTTATCACCACATCGTGCAGGGCGGAGATCGCTTCGCGAAAGGCGAGCTTTTTGTGCAGTTTGCCTACAAACCAGGCGCTTTCCCGAAGGGTATCGGGCGCAAACGACAATCCGGTCTTATGCGATGTACTGGTTACAGTACTGTTACCTGCAAACCTGTAATTAAATAACATGAACGATATTTTAGTGCTATGAGTGCTTTGTTTCAGTTGTTCCTCGTTTTAACTTGCGTCACCGGTTACCAGTTACCAGTCACCGGAAAAGGAAACATTTGATGAGCTGTTTGTAATAAATTCCCGGCAACCGGTGCCCGGTAACCGGTAACTTTAAACCACTCACCATTAACTACCTCGTTTCAATTTCTTTAACCAATAACGGTGATTCCACCTCATACAAGGACTTCAGTTGCAGCAAGACCTCAATACATTTGGCCTTGTCGCCGATGGCGGCTATGGCCGAAATATCGGAAAGCAGGGCGCTGATCACTTTGGCAGCGGCTTCTGATTTGCGCCCCTCGGTTAGGAGGAACTGATACAGCCTGTTCTTGGCGATCCGACTTTTGTTCACCCGCGTTAATACCGAACGGAAATAAAATTCCAGCGATTGTATTCTCTCCACGTCATCAGCCGCAAACCGCTCCAGGTAATTGGTGGCGAACAGCTGCATATTTTCGCTGGGGTGCTGGCTTAGTTTTAATAAATAGGTTAAGCCATTTTCACTGGTGAAGAATTTTGTGATCAGCTCACGGCCATAGGCTTCCACATCGGGTTTTACTGAATCTGCCAGGGCGATCAGGGCTTCCGGCGACCAGTCATCAGCGTTAAACTGTTCCCGGAAATACTGCATGGCAAACTGGCGGCTATCGCCCCACTTGCTATCGAGTAATTTAACGGCAGCATCTTTTTCATATTTGATCCGGGCGACCTGTTCTTTATAAAATTTCCAGCACCAGTTACGTACGTTCAGGTTCTCATGACCTCCCAGGGCAATTACCTGCGGTATGGTCAATTGAGAAGGATCAGTATATTTTTCCAGGATGATAATGCCTACCTGTTGTGCGGCAGTATAATTGCCGTACAGCAGGTTTAAGGCCGTTTCCTTATTGGCATTTTGTAAATAATTGCTCAGTTCATTGCATAAGAGCCTGCTTACATCATCGTGCAGGCCTTCGCTGCTTTCTTTTCTCAGCAGGAATGGCATTAACAGGTCGGCTGCTTTTTCACCAAAGGTCCTGTCTTTTTGCGCCAGGCGGTAAACGACCGGCGCTATACCGCGCCGCACCTGCTGGAAAGGAGATGTACAACTGAGTATGATCTCATCCGCATATTTAAACAGGATCTCTTCTGGCAGATCGTATAATAAAGTAAGTCCAGCCTCGCGTACCGGTGCATAGCTGTGTTGCAGCAAACCGAATAACAAAGAACTGTTCAGGTGCTGCAGGTTGAGGGATGGCTGTCTGGCTTTTAACAATTGCAAGCCGAACAGCAACACCGGCGGTACATCGTGTTGCAGCAGATCGCTGATTATTGTAAGCGGAACCTCGTTCAGTTCCTCGTTGAAATGTTCCTTTAAGGCATGGGAAACCCGGTTGATGATCTCCTCATGCTCGCTGGTCATCTCCCTAAATGACATCAGGGCTGCAATGGATTTGCCAACGACCACTTTTTTTATTTCGTTACCAGGCTTGTTTTTCGCGATCAGGTCCAGTGCCCAGCTGAAAATATCGGCATCCGCCGCAAAGATCAGGTCTTTGACAAAATCACTTTGCTGCAGGTAATGCTGAAGGTATTGAGTGGTCCATTCTTTTCCTTTCTGGCGCGCATCGGCATGGCGGGAATTCAGCAGGGCGCTTAGCAGGTCGGCATCGACCTGTGTGCCGGAGAATTTTTCCGTGGTAATGCGAAAGCCAAAAGCCGCCGGTATAGTAAATGGAGACAGGAGGAGCTTTTTGCAGGCATGTTTGTCGAGCTTTTCCCTGATGGCAGGCCATTGCGGATGGCTGGTTAAACCACCCTGTGCAAATTCATGGATCTCTTCCAGCTGCGCTTCCATAAGCAGCTGTACATACGACTGCGGCAGTTTATTCCATAAATGCAGAAAGGGTGTTCCATTTTCATTAACCGCCGAACTGGCTGCATCAGCTGTCTTGTCTGCAGGAGCTTGCGCTGCTTCTTTCTTTTTCCCAAAAAGACCGGTGATCTTCTTTAATAAACCGGAACTATCTTTTTTGCCAGCAGCTGCATTATTCTTCGCCCTGGCCGCCAATAACTCATGTTCTGTTTTAATTCGCCAGATATCATTGCGCAGTAAGACCAGTTCGGGATGATCGCCGCTTAATATTTTATGCAGAAAAAAAGCATGTGCATTCTGTGGGAACCGGAGCTCCGTTCTAACATAATTGCGGCCATTCCATTTATAATCGGAAGTGGAATAGGCCTCTTTGATATCGGTGTTCTTATAAGAAAGCAGGATACCGGTAGCCAGTTTTACATAATCCAGGCTGTTCACTTGCCCATACATTTGTAAACGGCGGTTCACCCGGTGGCGCAAATAACGGCGGGTTCTTTGTGAATAAGCAAGCCGGCTGTTCTTTTTGCGCAGTTCTACGTTTGGATTTACATATCCATTCACCTGAACAAAATAATTTTCTGCTTGCAGGTTTGTATTGGTGAAGTGGTGAACAAATTGTTCCCGCTCCCGCTCAAAGCGCAGGGCCAGCATGCCCGAAAATTCGAAATCATCTAACAGCTCTGCCTGTTTGAAGATGGCGCGGATATGTTTAAAAAAGCCGGCTTTTAAAGGCACTTCCAACAACAGATTTTTCAGCACCGGGCGCATCCATCTCTTTTCCGTGCCAATGAGATAAAGGGCTTCGAGCCAGTTATATTGCGGTTCCTGCTGTTTGATCCTTTCCATTACAATTGGCTCCAGCGCATCCGCTTTATTGGCATCAACAGCCGCTTTTATCGTTTCAGGTAACGATTTCAAAAAGATACCGAGGTGATCCTCCTTTGCAGTTCCATTTAATACCTGCAATAAGCCGGCGCCTGCTACTTTCCTGATCACCGGCGATGTATGTTCCAGGAAAATTTGTTGTAACGCCGAAGCTGCGGATCCATTGCCACAGCGCGCCAGGGCCCAGGTACAACAGTATTGATGAACAAGGTCGTCGGCATTGTTATACAACCTGATTATGTATTGGGCTGCCTCGGGGATCCTGTATTCTCCGGCTTTCCAGATCACCCGGGAGAGTTTCCAACCGCTGCGGTAAGCAGTGGTATTGCCCTGTACAGCATTATATAAGCGCTGCAGTATTGCTTTGGTACGGCCGGGCGGCATCGACATAAAGTCGGCGCCAATGGTCGTTTCTGTCGTTAATTTGAATGTGCTGGTCTGCGGGGCGGAAGAAACGCCGCTTTCTGAAGCAGTATAGCCTTTTGATAACTTTTCATTTTCCACTTCATGAAAAAGTCTTTCTGCTTCGGTGAGCGCAACGGGCACCGGGGTTTTACTGCCTTCTTTTAATTTGGAATACCTTCGACCATACCGGAAGTTCACCACGTATTTATCATTGCCTACATCGCAAAGGTCGATCTCATATACTTTGTCGGAATTCCCTTCTTTAAAATATAGAATACTTTGTTTAACAAGGCGCATGGATAAGCTACAAATTAGGTGCGGGTAAGATAGATAAAAACATTTGATAAAACCAGTCCCCTAATTATATTTAATATGATTAAAAATGGAAAGTGAAAATACCCATTGCTATTTTATTTTTTGCAGGAAGAAAGTCACAATGGCCCGTCATTCGGGTAAATGGGTACTGTATTATTAATTATAAGCACAGGAATTTATACACAGTACGGGGAGATATTAGGGAAGGGAATTTGAATAATTGCCCTATTTTAGGCCCTGCTGCTGGATGAACCTGAAAATCATTACAGGAGTTGTGAATATGAAACAGGAAGACATTCTGTATTTGCTTACTGCCAATCCTGCCATACAAATGATCCGGTCACGGAGTGCCCGTTGGTATTTACCGTTTTTATATCATGTATATAAAGAGGAGAACCGCTTTGTTATCGGGGAAGATACGCTCATACAGTTATTATCAGAAACCCTGTCACACCAGGAAGATGGTACCGAAGATTTTGAAGAAGCTAAAATAGTTTTTGGGGAAGATGAAGAAACCCGAAGCCGCAAATACATTTTGAGCTGGGTACAGAAAAGAATTCTGCAGGACCTGCAGGATGCGGAAGGTAATATTCAATACCAGTTGAGCGCCCATACTGAAAAAGTGTTTCAGTGGCTGCTTACGCTGCAGGCCCGCAATCATGTTGGAACGGAAAGCCGGTTTAAATTATTGTTCAACTCATTACAGGATATTGTAGAAAAAACCGAAGACGACCGGCCCAAACGCCTGCAAATGTTAAAAGACCGCCGTGCAGAGATCGATAAAGAGATCAAGGCCATAGAACTGGGTGTAGCGCCCGATAATTACAGCAATGCGCAGGTGCAGGAAAGGCTCGATCTGTTCACCCGGCTTTGTTATGAGCTCATCAGCGACTTCAGGGAAGTGGAAGACAATTTCAAACAGATCCACCGCGCGATTGTAGAGCAACATACAAAAGCGGAGCAGAACAAAGGCGCTATCGTTGGGTTTGCCTTTGCTGCGTATGATGCCCTGCGTAATAGCAACCAGGGCAAAAGCTTCTATTCATTCTGGGACTTCCTGATCTCCCGGGCGGGTCAGCAGGACTGGAAAGAACTAACCGAACAATTGCTCGATCTGTTAAAAGACCGCGGCATTGAAGCCGATGAGCAGTTCCTGCAAAACATAAAATCCCTGCTGCTTGAGCAGGGTAAGACCGTGTACGATGCCAACGATAAAATGGCCGAAAAGCTCAGCCGGATCATTTCTGAAAAAGAAATAGCGCGGCACAAACGCCTGCGGCAGCAGATCGGCAATATCAAGGAACTGATCTTTGATCTCATGGATGAAGAAGTAAATGGTGGCATTCATTTGGATGAAGGCGTGGAAATAAAAATGCTGATGGAGCGGAAGCTGCAGTTCGAACAGAAAAAAGCAACCGCATCGGTCAAACAACCAGTGACCGCCACTGAAAAGATCGCCGATCCCGAAAGGTTCAGCCGCATCATGAACACAAAACATATTGATAAAAAAAGGTTATGGCAAAAAGTGGAGCACGCGTTAAAGGAAAAGCAAACGGCCACCCTCAAAGAAGTGCTGGAACAGCAGCCGCTTGAGAATGGCATTGCCGAGATTGTAAGTTACTTTGGTTTTTTGCGCGATAAAGCAAGCCGCGTTCAGGTGATCCATAATACCAGTGAGCATATTCCGTTAAATGAGGCTGCCACCAAATTTGTAGAAGTACCTTATTTATTATTCAGCAAATAACCGATATGAGCACTCAGCAAAGAATATTACCATATACCTCTGTATTTATAAAACTCCTCAAAGGGCCCGTTGAATATGTAGAGAAAAGCACCTGGGAAAAACTGATCCAATATAAGGTCGAATTGACCGGTTTCCTGCTGCAAATGGGCCTGGCCCTTGTACTCGATGAACAGGATGGTTACGCTTACATAAAACATTACCCGTTTGAAGAAGATGAGAACCCGGTAAGCTGGATCCAAAGAAGGGCGCTTACCTATGAAGAAAGCGTGATGCTGGTATTGCTGCGCGAAATGATGGCAGAATTTGAAGTAGGTGAAGCGACCAACCGGGAACTGATAAAAAAACGCCGCGAAATAAAGGAATATGCAGAGCTCTTCTTTAAAGAAAATGCGAGCCGGGTGAAATTCCTAAAAGAAATAGACCGGCTGATCGATAAGGCGGAAGAAAATGGTTTCCTCGATAAAACAGAGACCAGTGACCTGGCCGATGAACAGAAGTTCCGTATAAAGAAGATCATCAAAGCAAAGGTCAGCAGCGAAGAGCTGGATCATTTCTACCAGCAATTGGTAAAGATCAAGGAAGAAAAGGATAATAAAGCTGACCAGGAACAATTGGAAGGCCATAAGGAATACCTAAGGTCTGAATAGTTAGAGGTTCTAAAAGTAAGCCAGGACCTGGCAGGCTTAAATACCAGATCTGACAGGCATGGCGGTTCGATATAAAATCAGGAATAACATTTATGCAGTTAAGCGTTTTTAGTACTGATAGTCAAAAGAGCGGATTCCGGTTGCAATACATGGAGATCTTTAACTGGGGTACCTTCGACGATGTGGTGCATAGCATCAGGCCGATGGGTGAAACCTGTTTACTTACTGGCGCTAACGGAAGCGGTAAGACCACTTTTGTAGATGCCCTGCTTACCCTCATCGTTCCCGAGAAAAAGTACCGTTTTTACAACCAGAGCAGTGGTAGTGAAAAAAAGGGCGATCGTACGGAGGAAACCTATGTTATGGGCGGCTACGGCACTATGAACAGTGAAAGTACCGGTTCCCTGAAAACCCTGTATCTCCGCGAAAATAAAGAGGAGGCCTACAGCATCCTGCTGGCGCATTTTGCCAATGAAGCGGATCAGGCTGTCACACTTTTCCAGGTTCGCTATTTCTCCAATGGCGATATGAAAAAGCTTTTCGGTATTGCCCATAAAGCCTTGCGCATCGATGAAGACTTTAAACCTTTCGACTTGAACGGCCAGTGGAAAAAGACATTGGATCAACGGTACAACAAGGGAAGCCGTAAACAAATTGAATGGTTCGATGCCGCCAGCAAATATGCCCAGCAATTAGTGCATGTATTGGGTATGCAGAGCGTGCAGGCCTTGCAGTTGTTCAACCAGACCGTAGGTATTAAGGTGCTGGGTAACCTCGATGAATTCATACGCACCCATATGCTGGAGCCCAGGAATATGGAAGAATCTTTCCAGGACCTGAAAAAACACCTGGCTACCCTGCTCGATGCCCGCCGGAATATTGAAAAAGCCGAAGAGCAAATAAAGCTGCTACAACCGGTGGAACAACATTTCAAAGCATTTAATACTTTAAAGAATGATATTGATCTAACGGAGCAGTTGTTACAAACTGCCCGCATCTGGAACAGTTATACCCGCAACAAATTGCTGCACCAGGCCATTGAAGAGAGCGATGCAACCATCAAAGACATTCAGCAAAAACAACAGGTTGTAAAACTCACTTATGATCAGTTGCAGGAAGAAGAGCGGGTTATAAAAAATCAGATCGATCAGAACAAGGCAGGGCAGCGGATGCAACAGCTGGAAAAAGAAGCGCAGGAGCTGGAATTGGAAAAGCAGGAAGCGACCGCTGACCTCGCTTTATTTGCCAGCTGGTGTGAGGAGCTGCATCTGGAAGAAAAACTACCTGCCGATGAAGCCGCTTATCACCGCATCGTAAAGGAAGTAAATCGCAAAAGACTCGAGCTGGAGACGAAACAAAGGCTCAATGAAGAAGATGAATACAGCGCTAAACGTAATAAAGAGAAGGCGGATGCAGAGAGGAAGAAAGTTGAAGATGAATTGAATAACCTGCTGCAAAGTAAGAACAATATTCCGGCCAACCTCATTCATGTGCGCAGGCAGCTCTGCGATGCATTGAATATAGATCAGAATGATCTTCCCTATTGCGGCGAATTGATGCAAGTGAGAAGCGATAGCATAGAATGGCAGCCGGCCCTGGAAAAACTGCTGCGGGCATTCTCACTTCGCCTGCTGGTGCCCGATAAATACTACAAAAAAGTGAACAGGTATGTGAACAATAACAACCTGGGCATCCGCCTGGTATATGAACACGTTACCGATAATCCGCTGCAGCTGAATCCGCAAAAGGATACAGTTTGTGAAAAGCTGGAATTTCATCCCGACAACGTCTTAAGCAAATGGGTTGAACAGCAGATCATCATGTACTTCGACCATGTATGCATCAACGACGAAAAGACGCTCGACCGTTATGATAAAGCCATTACGCTGAACGGGTTGACCAAGAACAAATCGCGGCATGAGAAGGACGACCGAACCGGTAAAAACGATCCGGGCAAGTATGTCATGGGCTGGAACAATGAGAAGAAAAGGGAATTCCTGATAAAACGGAGAAACCAGTGGGCCGATCAGTCGGTCAGGGCGAATGAAACACTGGAAAAATGTAAAACCAAATCAGACCGCCTGCAAAAGCAGTTCTATGCGGTAACCCGTATCCGTGAACATAAGGGTTTTGCCGCCCTGGATATTGCCGGCATTCAACGCAGCATTCACAAATTACAAGAGCAGATAAACGGCTTGCGCAAGGCCAATAAAGAGCTGGATAACCTGAAAGCGCAGTTGCTCGAGATCCAGAAGAAGAAAGAAGAAGCAGAAGCACAGCGCGGCCAGTTGCTGATCGACGAAACCCGGTTGAAAGACAGGATGGAACAGTATCACCAGCAACAGGAAGCCTTGCAGCCGCTCCTGCAACATATCGGCGAAACGGATAAAGACGGCTTGCTGCAGTTCCAGCAACAACAGGCGGCATTGTTATCAAACATAACCCTGGAAAATATTGATGAAATATACGAAGGGCTGAAGGCGGAAAAGACCCGTTTGCACGAAAAGCAAAAGGATGAGCTGCACCGCGAAGAAACGCAGCTGAACAAATGCATTAACCGCATCAAGAACCCATCTACTGAACTGAAAAGTAAATTCTCGCCCGAATGGGATGGCGATGTACAACACCTGCCTGAAGATGCAGCTTATGCCAATGAATACATCGATTGGCTGAACAAACTGGTGCATGAGAACCTGCCCAAATACAAACGGGATTTTGAAAGTTATATCAATGATACCATTACGTATAAGATCGGTGGATTGAATGAGGAAATGGAAAAATGGGAGCGCGATATCAATAACAGCGTTCAACGCCTGAATCAATCGCTGAGTGGGATCAACTTCAACCGACTCCCCGATACTTATATTCAATTGGGAAAAAGGCCAGTGCCTGCGGGAACCGATATCAAAGAGTTCAGGGGCCGCCTGCTGGATGCATTGCCACAATCGGCGAACTGGCAGCAAAGCAGTTTCGAAGAAAAATCAAAACATTTTACGCAGAAGGTACAGCCGCTGATCGATGAGCTGGATAAAAACGAGAGCTATCGCAACAAGGTGATGGATGTACGTAACTGGTTCGAGTTCTGGGCCGATGAAAAGTTTCGTAATACCGATGAGCTGAAGAAAACCTACCGGCAGATGGGACAATTATCGGGTGGGGAAAAAGCGCAGCTCACCTATACCATTTTGTGCAGCGCCATCGCCTACCAGTTTGGTATTACCCGCGAAGGGAAGAACAGCCGGAGTCTTCGGTTCATTGCGGTGGATGAAAGTTTCAGCAACCAGGATGAAGAGAAGGCAACCTACTTGATGGAGCTGTGTAAACAGCTGCACCTGCAATTGCTGGTGGTTACGCCAAGCGATAAGATCCAGATCGTGCAGAACTTTATTGCCCATGTGCACCTGGTGCAGCGGGTAAATAACCGCCATAGCGTGTTGTACAATATGACCATTAAAGAGTTGAAAGAAAAGATCGAAGAAGTGAATGCGGTATTATCCTGATTCGAATTGAATGTAGCAGTTGCAAGTGACAGGTTGCCGGTTTCAGGATGTCGGATCGCCGGCTTTCTTTGTGCCCGTAACCTGAAACCTGTACCTGTATAACATACGAATGCCACACCATAACGATGTGGCATTCTTTAGTGATAAAATGAAATTATCGTCCCAGCCTGATCAGCTTGATCGTCTCTTTTATATCTCCCTGTTTTACTTCCAGGTAATAAACGCCCGGTGTATAACCGGCGCCCAGGTAAAATAAGCCGGTTGCCGGCACACCGCTTCTTGATTCTATCAGCGCTCCTGCATTGTTAACTACAGTAATACTGAGTGGCTTAGGCGATGTGCTCAGTGTCATAATGATGAACTGGCCCGGTGAAGGATTAGGAAATGCCTTCACCGTGAGGATACCATCGTTTTCGCCCGGTAAGCTGGATACTCTTACGGTAGTAGAACCGGTGCTCGTATTGCCTGCGCTATCGGTAGCCGTGATAGCAATGGTATAGGTTCTGTCTTTATTGAAATGTGATTTTTCAGCCCTTAATTTAACATGATGGTTGTCTACGATCACCCAGTCAGGCTCAAAATGATTAGCCGGTTCATCGCTGCTAACAGTCAATGAACTGGTCACGCCGCCGCAACTGTCACTAAGTTGGTAATTGATGGTAACATCGCGCAATTGGTGGTTTGGTGGCCATAACACCTGGGGAGTGGCTGATACATTCGTGATAAGCGGAGCAGTATGGTCAACTGTTCGTACCACGAAGCTGCAGGTGTCGGCATTGCCGGCGATATCTGTAGCGATAAGGGTAATAATGGTGTTCAATTGGCCATTTATGATGCTACCCGCTGCCGGCAGCTGCGTAATGGTAACGGGTGATGAAGCCTCTACGCTGGCTGCGCGGGTGAAATCGGGCAACACAAGCGAGCAATCGTTGTTGAGCACGAGCAGCGTATCGCCCGGGCAGGCAATAACCGGCGCCAGGTTGGAAACGGTGGCCGAGGCGACGCTTTCGTTGTGAAAACGGTCGGTAGTGGTAACTGTGTAATAGTAGGTCGTATCAGGGCCAACCGATCGGTCGGTATAAGCGGTAGTGTCGTTATTGGTTATATACAGGATGTTTTCAGCCAGGTTAATATCGATCACCGGGTTGGTGGAGCGATAGACCACAAACTGCCAGGCCTTATTCAGGGGATCGCTGCTAACGGGTTTGGTCCATTTCAATACAACCGAATCATTGCCATACTTAACTGCGCTTACATCCACAGGTTTCTCAGGCGCAACACTGTCGCGCCAGGGCATACTCGGCAGCAGGGCCGGTTTGTTATAAAAGAACAGGCGTAAGGAATCGCGAAAGCCCAGTTTGGAAGCGCTGCGCATGCTGCTGGTATTGTAAACCGCTTGTCCGTGAATATTGGCCAGCGAACGGTTCAAACGTACTTCATTGGGGATCATTGACGGGTTTGCCCAGTTCACGCCCTGCGCAGGATCATTTACTTTATAACCGGCAAGGCCTATATACATATGCCGGCCATACGTGTTGTTGTTCCACCAGGGAACTACTACGCCGTAATTGGCGCCGGGCTGACCGATATACCAGTAAACCTGCGGACATAAATAATCAACCCAGCCCTGTTGTATCCATTTGCGGGTGTCGGCAAATAAAGAAGTGTAATGTTCAAGGCCGCTGGTGGCTGAACCGATCTCCGGATTGGTACTATTGCGGTAGATACCAGAAGGGGACACGCCGAATTTTACCCAGGGTTTTATGCTCCTGATGCTATCATATACCCGGGCGATCAGCAGGTTCACATTATCCCTGCGCCAGTCGGCCTTCACCGTAAAGCCGCGCGGATCTGCAGCAAAGGAAGCACTATCATTGATAGGTGTAACACCGGCGCCGGGCGGTGAAGGATAAAAATAATCATCGAAATGGATGCCGTCCACATCATAACGGTGTACGATATCTGTGATCACACTGGTCACGTAATCGCGTACCGCTGGTAAACCCGGGTCCAGGATGCGCAAGGTGCTTTGGCTTAACAACCATTCAGGATGGGTTTTAGTTACATGGTTCGCCGCAAAGGAGGGAATATTGTTCGAATTACCCGCCGCACGGTAAGGGTTTAACCAGGCGTGAAATTCAATGCCCCGTTTATGGCATTCTTCGATGGCGAATTGCATCGGGTCCCAGTAAGGCTCGGGCATTTTGCCCTGGGTGCCGGTGAGATCGGCCGACCAGGGTTCAATGGCGCTGGCATACATGGCATCGCATTGGCTGCGTACCTGGATGAACAGGGCCGTTAAACCGGTTGCTTTGTGATGATCGAGAATGTTTAATAAAGCCGCCTGTTGTTGGGCCGGGGTCTGACTGCGGTTGGGCCAGTCGATATTGGAGTAAGTGGCGATCCAGGCGCCTCTGAATTCCCGTTTCGGCGTATTTTGTGCAAATGCAGCAACACATAGCAAACAAGTTGCATAAACAGTTAGTAGATTTTTTAACATGGTAGGTTATTTTTGCAGGTGTTGCCGAATTTACAGCCTCCCTTGCAAATATGGCCGCACTTTATAGCCGCAAAAACTTGCAAGTGCAGGCATTTCATAAATAATTCATGGAGCAGCTTACTTTTGTGCGGAAGCAATCGATTGCATAAGCGGGTTATAGTAGATACGGCCACCGGTAGGTGAAGCCAAATAAGGAAACTGACTAATATGTATCGGAAAAAAATAGATGTAGACGTTGTGATGGACATCCTGAAAGCTTTGCTGGAAGCACAGCCGCATTCCACCTTTGTGGCCAGCCTGTACCAGCAGTACCAGGAGCGTGGCGGCTTAAGTAAAAAGCAGCTGGAAGGATTGTATAATAAATCACTCAAAGTGCCTTCCATTCCCGCCAACAAGCTGGCTACGCTGGAAGCAATGATCCTGAAAAGGCCTACCCGGTATAAATCAGCGCCGCCGCCGCCGAAGCCACTGTATGAAAAAGATGAAAAGATCGGTCAAATGATGGATTCGATACTGGCGAAATACCCCCAGCACAAGCGGGTTTTATTTTTGAAATCGAAATATGATAACAACGAAACACTCTCGTCGGCTGAAGTATTGGAGATAGAACGGTTTACTAAGGTGCTCAAGTAGCGTTATGGGTTGCGTTGTTCGTAAAACGTTTATGGTTTGATGTTTATGGTTTATGGTTACAAAAACCCGCTGATGAAGGAAAAGACTGCAGAAGATAAGTAATGAATGCGGAACCAAAATAACCACAAACAACAAACCATAAACCACAAACCGTAACTAGCTTTCTTCATCAAAGAACAGCTTATAATATTTCTTCCCGCTCATTTCATCAACCCCCTTTTCAATGAGGTCGCGGCGGCCATGGATATAGATGTGAAAGTTCTTATCGAGCTTCAAAACGGTTTTAAATGCACGCTGTTGCTGTTTAACGGCCGACACATGGATGGCGAACTCGTCCTGGATCTCAAAATTGCGCGATGATTCAAAGTTCTTTTTATAATCCATAAAGGTATCAACCACTTCCTGGTGATGGATCACCTCATTGGTGAATTCTTCTATACTGAACTGCTCTTTGGTTTTAAAGTATTCCATAGAGCGGTTGAGCATATCTATCTGATCACTTTTCGATACATCAAATTTTTCTGGATATTCATTGGTGATAAAGCTCTTGCAAAGGCTCAGGTATTTGTCGGTATGATGGAAGCTGTCGGAATAGGGCTGCACCTGCAAAAAATCGGTGACCCAGTATTGGGCATCATTTTGTTTATTGGTAGCATCCACTACACATACTTTATACCCTTCATTGGTATTGGTGTTGAAGATGAGGCAGCCTTTATCAAGTTTATTGATGTTCACGCCTTCTTCCTGGATCACTTCCCAGCTTTGGCCATGTTGAAATACTTTCAGAAACGTTTCTTTGGTTTCTGACTTGAAAAGACCCACGGCGCGGATAAAATCTCCTTCAAAAGGCACGTCCTCGAACAGCACAACGTAAAATTCACCTTCCTTCACTTTTACATGGGTCGATTTGCTGTACAGGAATTGCGCCAGTAAGGCGGATTGTTGCAGAAAGCTTTCCCTGTCTTCAAAGATCTTCCGTACAAAACTGTATACTTCATTCATTTGTACGTCGCTGATATGGGTAAAGTGGTAAACTTCATTCTCATTGAAAGGCCCCAGGAAATACTTGGTGAGCAAGGCCCTTACGATATCGTCGTTCAGGGTGAGCGGGTTGGCAGAAAGCTTTAGATCTTCGCCTCTGGACGGATTCCCAACTTTATGAACAATCACCTGTTGCAACTGTACGCTGTCAATGCCGGTCATAACCTGTTTTTGAGGCCGCGAAGATAAAAGGAAGAAAGTGAAAATGAGAGGTGGTAAAACCGGAAAGTTTTGCTAAGGAAGGACGGGATGTTAATAAGTTTTGGCGTTATTTAATATCAAAGTCGATCACCACTTTTTCCGTGCGCGGGTGGCTTTGGCAGGTAAGGATATAACCGGCATCTACCTCCTCCTGCTCCAATGCATAGTTGGTGTCCATATCAACCTTGCCTTCCATCAGTTTGGCCTTGCAGGTGCTGCATACGCCGCCTTTACAGGAAAAGGGAAGATCCGCACCCTGCTGCAGGGCTGCTTCCAGGATGGTTTCACCATCGTACGGCAGCTTGAAGTCAAAAGCAATACCATCCAGTTTCACCGTAACCTTACTTTCGGGCGTGCCTTCTTCTTCTTTTCTTAGCTCCGGCTTCTTAGTTCTTACTTCGGCTTTTTCTCCCGGTGTAGTGAACAGTTCATAATGGATCTTCTTTTTTTCTATACCATGCCCCTGCAGCCAGTTCATTGCCGTGAAGATCATTTGTTCAGGACCACAGACAAAGATCTCATCCATGCCCTGTACATTGATGAGTTTTTCACTCAGCTGGTCCAGCTTTTCGGCATCGATACGGCCTGAATAGATAGCGGCATCGGTTTGCTCGCGGCTCAACAGGAAATGAACGGCGAGCCGCCTGATGAATTTATTCTTTAATGCTTCCAGCTGTTCTTTAAATATGATACTATTGCGGTTCTGGTTGCCGTATACCAGGGTGAAAGAACTGCCGGGCTCCGTTAACAGGGTTGTCTTGATAATGGAGATCAACGGAGTAATACCGCTGCCTGCAGCAAAAGCCAAATATTTTTTATTGTGTGCGGGATCCAGTTCAGTAAAGAAAGTGCCGGTGGGCGGCATTACTTCCAGCACATCGCCTTTCTTCAGCATATTATTCGCCCATACAGAGAATTTTCCATAAGGCGCTTTTTTGATCGCTACGCGAAGTTCATTATCGGCCGGACAGCTACAGATAGAATAGGACCGGCGTACCTCTTCATTATTGATTACTGTGCGTAATGTGAGGTTTTGCCCCTGTTTAAAGCGGTAAGTCGCCTTGAGGTCATCGGGCACCTCGAATGCGATGGACACACAATCGGGCGTTTCTTTTCTGATATCAGCAATCGTCAATGGATGAAAATGCGTAGCCAAACGGGCGAATTTTTAGTGAACTATGCTTGTTTTCGGAGGCCGTCAACCAGTATCTGCACCATATTGTCTTCCAGTACTTCGCCGGCAATTTTTTTCTTACTGCGATGCCAGGATTCGATACCGCTGACAGCATGCAACATGATCAATACGGCGGTGGGTGCGTCTATTGGTTTAATTTCTCCCTTGCGGATCCCTTCTTCAATAACGGAAGCGATGCGTTGCCGGTAAGCCCTGCGCTGGCTTTGCATGTTCGATAAGTAAGGATCGGTGAGGTGTTTCCACTCGCGATCGCTTACATATACCTCTTCATAGTTATCGAGCATTTGCTTTATATGGAACCGAAGGATGGCCTGGATCTTTTCAATGGCGGTTTTATTGGGCGTGGCATCCACTTCCTCAATATGCGACATGAAGTTATTAGCCGTCTTAAAACAGATCTCCTGCAGGATCTCGGCTTTTGAACTGATATGGTTGTACAGGCTCGCTGCTTCAACACCTACATGTTCGGCCAGGTCGCGCATGGAGGTTGCGCTGAAGCCTTTCTCGCGGAACAGCTTGGCTGCTTTGGCGATGATAACGTCTTTCCGTGTACCGTTTCTGTTTCTTTTAATTTTAGCCATATAAATCGGGGGTCAAAGATAATAAAATGCTAACAAATGTTAGCGTGAATTACTTGATATAAGGTTAAAAAATAAAAATAGCCTACTAACGAATAATCGGCAATAACACTAAGTGGGCAGTAGTACGGAAACAGGTCATAATCATGGCGGCCGTATAACGGCTGCAGTAGTCAATGTAGTTTAGCGTTCTATATATTAACGCAATTTGTTAGCGATCAGGTGTAACAAGATGCCGGCAAGTTAATAAATAGTCCGTCAAAACCGGCTGGTTGTTTCAACACTTGCAGAATTTCGCGTACGTTTGCACGCCGCAGCAACCCGGTTTCAACCAATGGCAGGGCCAGCAGCGGTTTTATCTGATTCCTTCATTAATAATTAATTAGTCACCCGGTACCCCCGTTATGGAAGGGCTATGGGTTAAAAATTTACTTATGTCATTGATCGTTGTAGGCACCATGGCCTTTGATGCAATTGAAACGCCTTTTGCTAAAATAGACCGGATTGTTGGCGGATCTGCCACTTATGTTGCGTATGCAGCCAGCAATTTCATTCAGCCAATACAGCAGATCTCTATCGTGGGATTCGATTTCCCGAAAGAAGAGATGCAGGAGCTGCAAGGCAGAGGGGTTGAATTGGAGGGCGTTAAAGTGGTGCCTGATAAGAAATCCTTTTTCTGGAGCGGCCGCTATCATATGGATATGAACAGCCGCGACACATTGGTGACCGACCTGAACGTACTGCTCGATTTTGATCCGGTTGTACCTAATTCCTACCAAACTGCCGAGTTCCTGATGCTGGGCAATCTAGATCCAAAGATCCAGATGAGTGTGATTAGGCAAATGAAGACCCGTCCGCGCCTGATCGTGATGGATACCATGAACTTCTGGATGGAAAGCACCATGCCTGAGCTGGAAGCTGTATTGAAAGAAGTAGATGTGCTGATGCTGAACGACAGTGAGGCCCGTCAGCTGAGCGCCCAGTTCTCACTGGTTAAAGCCGCCAAAGAGATCTTAAAGATGGGGCCCCGGTACCTGATCATTAAGAAAGGGGAACATGGCGCCCTGTTATTCCACGGCGACCAGGTGTTCTTTGCGCCCGCCCTGCCACTCGAAGAAGTTTTCGACCCAACTGGCGCCGGAGACACTTTTGCCGGTGGATTCATCGGTCATATTGCCCGCACCAAAGATATTTCTTTCGACAACATGAAAACAGCCATCATTGTAGGTTCAGCCATGGCATCGTTCTGCGTGGAGAAGTTTGGTCCGCAACGTCTGAAAGAGATCACCCGCGCCGATATCGATACCCGTATTCAACAGTTTGTTGACCTGGTGAACTTTGATATCGAGTTGGTATAATAAAAACATATTCAGCTAAAATTATAATAAGAGACCCTGCCAGCGGCAGGGTTTTGCTTTATCTATTATTGCCTTCTCGCCAGGGTAACTACCTGTTTAAATTTTCTTGTTTTGCCCTGCCCATTAAAGAGTTCGGTTAGTACCACGTAAATGCCAACGGGTAGCTTATTCAGTTTGTCGTCCAGTCCATCCCAGCGAAAGCGGCCCGTTACCGCCAGTGTGGCGTTTTGCGCCAGGTGGCGAACGGTACGGCCATTGGCATCGAAGATGCGGATATTGGCCACATAACCAGGTTCGTTCAACTGGTAGTCAATGGCCGCAAAATCATTGAATCCATCATTGTCGGGGGAAAAAACGGCGGGTGTCACTGCCACCTGGCCGGAAGGCTGGCCGTCGCTCATGCGCTGTGAATTGGCATAACCCGGGGTGCCGAAACCGGCCGTAGAAGCGGCCGACGACCAATTCGATCTTTCCTGGGTGGGCTGGTTGTAATTAATGCGTTCAAGCGCAATGCCTTCTTTATTGCCAATGAGCCCGAAATGCCAGCTATGGTCATAGTGTAGCTCATCAACAACAGTTCCCTGTACATTCAGTAATACAACGCTGCCCTTATCATCGGGCAGGGATGGAAGGGCCGGCAATTCCATGATCAGGGCCGGATCCTTAATGAGGTAGCGTTGCTGTAACCAACGCCTGTTCTCAGTAAGAACGAGGTGATCGCCGGGAAAAAATAAACGGGGAACAGCGCTTGCCGGTATAGCGCCGCTTAACTGCCCGGTGGCATTGCGGGTAGCGAGGTAGAGCTGTTTCAGATCAATTACCCGCTTACTGCGATTGTAGATTTCGAGGTAATCAAAACCGTCGGGTTCGGGGTTGAACAGCACTTCATTAATAATGATGTCCTGGCTGCCGGCCGCCACCGGCAATCCGGTTTTTACGCTATTCAATTGATGAATGGTGTTGCCTGCGCAGTCTTTGACCTGCTGAACGCTTAATTCATATAAAGTAGCATGCTGCAGGGCGGCGCCCAGTTTTAATACAACTTCTGTGCATAAGGGCATGAGAACGGCAGCGGCAACCGGATGTGCTATTCCGTTATTTATAGTATAGTTGTAGGGGGAAGCAGCGGAAGCGCTATCGAGCGGTTCGTCAAAGAGCAGTGAGACGGTGAGGCTGTCTGGAGTAAAGCTTCTTAATAAAGCCGGCGGCTGCACATCGGCATTATTGTCGTTTACGGCGTTTGGTGCTGCAGGTGAACCACCCTGTACGTTCGTGCTGGCTTTCCAGTTGTTCATGCCGGTGCAGGGGTTTTTGGTATCTACCATTTCGAGGCTCCAGCCGCCATCGCTTTTGACGGCGTTCTGATACCAGCTATTATCATAACCAACCGCATGAATGAGGCTGCCGTCGGGGCCATACAGGGAGATGATATCGGCATCATTGTTCAGGGAAGGGAAATTGCTTACGCCGATGGCCGGTCCATATGCGGCAAAAGCGGCAACCGCGCTGGCCGCACAAATAACAACAAAACTATCGGGTTGCAGAACGAAGGAGCTTGTTATCGTAGCCGTAGTGCTGCCGTCGCTCAGCTTCCAGTTGCGCATATTAAAAGCCGTTGCAGAAACATTTTTCAGTTCAATGAATTCAGCATTAGGTAATTGAACGGGCGGAGCGGGATCGGGCAGCAGTTCGTCAATGACCACATCGAAGCGTTTTGGCAACTGGGCCATGGAGCCGGCCATACAACAAAGTAAGCAGGCGGCCGGAAATAGCAGCCGGAATACAGGTAGCATCATGGTTCTAGATAGATTTAATACTACCTAAGCAGAGCCATGATCGAATGCGGGCAAATATATTGGATATTAACATGATAACAGGGGGGCCGCGCGGCGAACATTCATTTGTTGATGATGATTAAGTGCCGGAAAGCAAAAATTAATTTGGGGATAAAGCGTTTGGTGACTAATTTTGGCCACGAAATGCAAAGAATAAAGAAATATACAAAGGTTACCAAGACAAGCTCCATACACGGGGAAGGTTGAGGACTACTTTGTACATCAACATATTCAGGAGCCTTCCCACAGAACGGGAAGGCTTTTTTTATTTAAACATACGCTGCCTGTAAAGGGGAGTGTTCAACCAAAAAACAAAACAAAAGGAGCAAAACATGAAAGTCGCGGTTGTAGGCGCCACCGGTTTAGTGGGCACCAAAATGTTACAGGTTTTAGCAGAACGGAATTTCCCGGTTACAGAACTTCTTCCGGTAGCCTCTGAAAGGTCAGTTGGAAAAGAAGTAAGCTTTAAAGGAAAGAAATTCAAAGTGGTGAGCATGACAGATGCTATTGCCGCAAAACCTGCCGTGGCTTTATTTTCAGCCGGTGGCAGCACTTCGCTGGAATGGGCGCCGAAATTTGCTGAAGCCGGTATTACCGTTATTGATAACTCTTCAGCCTGGCGTATGGACCCTACCAAAAAACTGGTAGTTCCTGAAGTGAATGCACATGTGCTGGGCAAAGATGACAAGATCATTGCCAACCCGAATTGCTCCACGATCCAAATGGTTGTGGCCTTACAACCTTTGCATAAGAAATATAACATCAGCCGTATTGTGGTTTCAACCTATCAAAGTGTTACCGGTACTGGTAAAAAAGCGGTTGACCAGTTGATGGGCGAACGTAGTAAAGCGCTTCAGCAAGCTAATGGCGAATATCCCATGGCGTATAAATATCCTATTGACCTCAATGTAATTCCACAGATCGACGTGTTCCTCGATAATGGCTATACGAAAGAGGAGATGAAAATGGTGAATGAGACCAAAAAGATCATGGGGGATGATTCCATCAGGGTAACTTCTACGACTGTGCGTATTCCGGTAATGGGCGGGCATAGTGAGAGCGTGAATGTTGAGTTCACCAAAGATTATGAGCTGAATGAAGTTAAACAATTGCTGGCTTCGGCGCCTGGCGTTGTTGTGGTAGATGATCCGGCCAACCAGCAATACCCTATGCCGATGGATGCGCATGAAAAAGATGAAGTATTTGTAGGAAGATTGCGCCGTGACGAAACACAGCCCAATACCCTTAACATGTGGATCGTTAGCGACAACCTGCGTAAAGGTGCGGCTACCAATGCCGTTCAGATCGCTGAGTACCTGATGAGCAAAGGCTTGTTGAACTAGTCGGTAAAGTATATTGGATCAAATAAGTGAGGTAAGTTAGTAAGTAAGTGTATTCAATATATGGTCCGGAAGATCGTTAGCATAAACGCAACTTTCTTTCGGACCTTTTTGTTGACTGCTTTAACTCTTTTGACTGATTTGACTTTTTTGACTGCTTTGCCTAATCTTCCATCGTGCGGTTAATGAACCGGATCATGGGCAGCAGGGTCTCAAAAGCGGTGAGGGTCTTTTTAACGAGGTCTTTGGCGGTGAGCTCTGTATCTTTCAGCGATTGCATGGCGATCCAGCTTTTCAGCTTCAAATACTCGGCAGCCGGATTGTCTTTATCGAAGCCCTGGGGCACCCGGCTTAAGCCGATACCGTCTTCTTTGTACAGGTCGCCATAAACGGTTACGAACTTCTTCGACTGAACGATCTTTTTAAACTCGTTGTAGCAATAATCGATCTCCTGTCTTACCTTTTTCATTTCTGCAGGCATGGGCATCCATATGCCGCCTCCTACAAAGCTCTGGCCGGGTTCCAGGTGAAAGTAATAACCGGCAAAGATCGACTTGCGGCCGCCGCGGTTTATGCTGGCGCCCATATTTGTCTTGTAAGGTGATTTGTCTTTCGAGAAGCGCACATCGCGGTTAATGCGGAATAAACATTTTTTGGCTTCCTGTTCGCGAATGGTCTCGTCTTTTTTGGCATGCCGGTCAATAACAGCCTGAATAAAGGTTTCAAAATCTTTTTTCGCATCCTCGTATTGTTTACGGTGCGCATCGAACCAGGGCTTGTTATTGTTCTTTGATAGGTCTTTAAGGAATTTGAGTGTGGATGGTTGCAGCATAGCCAAAGATAGTGCAAGGAGGCAAAAAGGCAAAGAGCAAGAAGGCAAGGAGGCAAAGAGGCTAGGAGGCAAGAAGGCAACAAGGCAAGGAGGCAAGGAGGCAAAGAGCAAGAAGGTAAGAAGGCAAGGAGGCAAAGAGGCAAGAGGCGGCGCAAGTTTGGTTATTGATCTCAAATCCTGATAAGCCATTGACCATTGACGATGTCTATTGTTCATTGACCATTGCCCATTGCCTATTGCCCATTGACCATTGCCCATTGCCCATTGCCGATTGTCCATTGCCCATTGTCCATTGCCCATCGCCCATTGCCGATTGTCCATTGCCCATTGTCCATTGCCCATCGCCCATTGCCGATTGTCCATTGCCCATTGTCCATTGTCCATTGTCCATTGTCCATTGACCATTGACGATTGTCCATTGACCATTCACCATTGCCCATCGCCCATTGCCAATTGTCCATTTACTATTGACCATTGTCCATTGCCCATTGCCCATTGACGATGTCTATTGTCCATTGACCATTGCCCATTGTCCATTGCCCATTGTCCATTGCCCATTGACTATTGACCGTTCACCATCCACCAGTGATCCCCCAAAAAAACAAGTGGTGTGAGTCGCTAGCCTTATGCGATCACACCACTTATTATGTCTGCATCAATTACCGGGCACTATTTGATCCTGCCCCAGTTTTCACCACTCTTAATGCGGTACATGGTCATCTCAGAGACGCCAAATTTTTCCGCTAATTTTTTAATGGTGATCTTCCGGTTCTTGTCGTTGAGGATCTTCTTAATGCCCTTGACCTGACTCGCATTCAGCTTCAGACCTTCGGTTCTGTTTGCCTGTACTTTTTTGTACGCAATTTTCGCCGGGCTGTGTTGCTGATGTTCAATCATTTCTTCAAGTGTAGCCCATTTCAGGTTCTTCACTGCGTTGTCAAGTTTATTGTGATTGATGTGAATCACGTACTTGTTCTTGAGTGAAGGTTTTTTAAGAAACAAACGGGCAATCTCACGGTGAATGTACAAAGTACCGTTGTTGCCTGGACGATGGAGATTCAAAGTTCTGTAACCGGTAGTCAGGGAGCCTTGAAGCAATTTACCGTCTTCAACAACGTCTTCTGTGTAGCTGGCTATGCGTCCCATGGAGGATAACGCATACTTTTTTCGGAGGTGCTTCCAGCCTGGAAACTGCAGGGGTTTCCACACCTCATTGGGGAGTTTTTTTATCATCGCCTTTTCCTTTTGGCTAAAGTTACAAAAAAACAAATGTGAAATTCAAACAATTGATAAGAATCATATCAATGATGTATAAGGGACAGGAATTCGGCTTCGGTTATGATCTTGATGGAGGTTATCTTTTTGGCCTTTTCGAGCTTGCTCCCTGCCTCTTCTCCCGCTACCAGATAGTTTAAGTTGGCGCTAACGCTGCTCAACAGCTTGCCTCCGTTAGCTTCTACCATTGCCTCGGCATCACTGCGTTTGAGCGTAGGCAAGGTGCCCGTAAATAAAAACGTTTGACCGCTCAGGTTGCCTCCGGTGCTCAGGTCTCTTTTGTCGTTTTTCAGCTTCAGACCTAACGCTTCGAGCTTTTGAAGGGTTTCTATATTGTCCCAATTATGGAAAAACTGATGCACACTTCCGGCCACTTTGGGCCCTATATCTTCCAGCTTTAACAGGTCTTCGAGTGAGTAGTCTTTTAATTCCAACAAATGCTTAACAGCATGGGCAAGCGTTTTCGCAGTTGTTTCTCCTACATACCGGATGCCCAGGGCAAAGATCAGGCGATGGATGGGTTGTGCTTTCGAGTTTTCAATGGCCGTTTGCAGGTTGGTGATGCTTTTCTTACCAAACCCTTCCAATGTTCCTATTTTATCGAAGGGCAGCTGATAAATACCAGGTACATCTTTCAGAAAACCTAACGTATAGAACTTACGAATGTTGGCTTCCCCGAGGCCCCTGATGTCCATGGCATCCTTGCTGGTGAAGTGAATGATGCGCTCTACCACCTGCGCTTCGCAGTTGATATTGCTGCAACGCCAAACAGCTTCTTCCTCTGGCTTTTCAAGCTTGTCGCCACATACCGGGCAATGGGTAGGAAATTCTATTTTCTTTTCGCCGCCATTGCGTAATTCTGGTAAGGATTTCACAATGTAGGGTATAACATCCCCTGCCCGCTCAACCAATACCGTATCGCCGATCATAAGGTCTTTGTCCCTGATCACTTCTTCATTAAATAATGAAATAGAACCCACTGTAACACCGCCGATAGGCACCGGATCAATTTTCGCTACCGGGGTAACCGAACCGGTACGCCCAACCTGGAACTCAACCGCTTTCAGCTTGCTGGTAGCCTGGCGGGCCTTGAACTTGTAAGCAATTGCCCAGCGGGGATGGTGTGTGGTCATACCCAGTTGCTCCTGCTGGTGGATGTCATTCACCTTGATCACCATACCATCGATCTCGTAAGGCAGATCGTCGCGCTGGCTTTCAAATTCATGGCAATATTCAATAACCGCTTGAATACCTTTCAATACCTTTTTTTCTTTGACCGGACTGCGAAAGCCCAGCTCCCATAACATATTCAAACAACCGCTGTGGCTCTCCAGCGAATTGTCAAGGATCTCATTGGGTAATTGGGTATAATGGCTCACCTGGTATAAGAAAGCTTCCAGGTTTCGTTTACTCACTTCCTTGGGGTCTTTGATGCGCAGGGTGCCGGCAGCGGCATTGCGCGGATTGGCCAGTGGCGGCAGATTTTGTTCGGCCAGCTGATCGTTATATTTCTTGAAGTTCTGCTTGCTCATTAACACTTCTCCCCTGATCTCGATCTGCTCGAGCCCATATTTGGAAATGTTAGCCCTTAAGGGAATCGATCTGATCTGCCGGATATTGGTCGTTATATCGTCGCCCTGCACGCCGTTGCCGCGGGTGGCGCCACGCACCAGCATATCCTTTTCGTATATGAGGGAAATACTGGCTCCATCAAACTTGGGCTCCACACAATATTCCAGCTCGTTGGTCCTGGTTAGTTCCCGGGCCCGCCGGTCGAAGTCGATGAGGTCATCGGCATTGTAGGAGTTATCGAGCGATAACATGGGCACGAGGTGCGATACGGTTGGAAATTCCTTAGTAAGCTCTTTGGCCACCCGCTGGGTGGGTGAGTCGGATGTACGCAGGGCAGGGTTCGCCTGCTCCAGTTTATCAAGCGCTTTATATAATTGATCGTACTCATAATCGGCAATCAACGGATCATTCATGATGTAATACCGGTGTTCATGAAAGCGAAGCACCTCGCGCAGGGTGTCGATATCCTTCTCGGTTATATGACCCTGCGCGTTCTTCTCCATTAAACCGGTAGTAAGCTTTTGGATAGCTTTTGTTTGGTCGGGCGAATACATAAATTATTATTCAGTTTTAGGCGAAGTTAACTCAATGACCTGTTTCATGTACAGGCCTGACTGGCACAGTTAGGGAAATGCGATATTGACGAATATCAATTACTGAGAATTTGAAAACCGGCTGCTACAGCCGTTTTATGCAATAAAAATGCTATGTCAGGAATCCCTAAACGGCCATGAAACTTGTTAATATGCAATGAGTTGCATATGTGTTACCGCTTAAGGAACAGGTATGGTATTTAAAACATGTCCATCGTCAAAAAGTGGCGGAAAAAATTTGGAAGCGTTCGGGAGTGAAACAATCAGTATATCTTTACCTGTAAGTTAATATGATAACCGGTTTTACCGGCCCATTAGGATCGAAGAATGAAGCGCTGTATTACGATTGCGTGTCAATGGAGCTCCTTCCGGTTACATCATTTGCTTCGGAATTTTGTGTTTACTTAACCTGCCTGCTATTTTTCAGGATAGGTTGGCCTGATATAAATTCAAGTATTTATTAACCCTGACAATCTGCTCATAGCCATGGGAACAGCATTACAACGGACCATTCAGCAATTACGCTCTGAAGACAGCGAGTTTTTTCAGATAGCGATCTCTGTTGATTGTGTGATCTTTGGATTCGATAAGAACGAACTGAAAGTATTACTGATCAAATCTGATCTCGAAGAATTTAAAGACCAGTGGTCTTTACTCGGCGACCTCGTCAGGCCCGATGAAAACCTCGACAGCGCCTCTTACCGCGTATTGAAACATCGTACCGGTCTCGATGATGTATACCTCGAACAGGTGTATACTTTTGGCGAAGTGACCAGGCACCCGGCCGGCCGGGTGATCAGCACCGCCTATTATTCATTGATAAATATCAAAGACCACCAGCCTGTGTTATCAGACAATGAACTGCACTGGCATCCGGTGAATGAGATCACCACCCTGGCTTTTGATCACAAGATCATCCTCGATACCTGCTTGCAACGCCTGCAATCAAAGATTGAAGAACATCCCATCGTATTCAACCTCCTGCCTGAAAAGTTCTCCCTCCGCGAGTTACAGAACCTGTATGAGGCCATCCTGGGCGTAAAAATGGACCGCCGCAACTTCAGGAAAAAATTCTTCCTCATGAACTGGCTGGAGGATATGAATGAGCTGGAACAGGACGTTCCGCACCGGCCAGGCAAGTTATACCGGTTTAATACTTCCCGCTTCCCCAACGGCAAGATGAAGACCCCAATGCCGGTATAATTAAGATTTATCATTTAAAAACACCCTCTAAGCAGCATTTTAATGTTTCACCTGTCTATCTAATCAGAAGGATACACTAATCACTACATACCAGTCAATCCGGTGCATGGTTACAAGCTTCTATACCGTGGCGTCGGAGCTATAATCCCTTGAGTCAGGCACTAATTGCGTAGCATTAAGTTTTTGGAGAACAATGGCTAATTGGCTTTAATTTTTTTTGGAAGTCTTGAAAATTAAGTATAATTGTGTATAGGTTACACAGTGGTATCATTTGTTTCTTAACCAATAACTACTTCTATTATGCCCTCAAAACGATTGCTAAAGGCAATACTGCCTTTATTGACTGTCATGTATTCTCTCACCGTTTACGCACAAACCAAACAAGTTACGGGAAACATCAAAGACAGCAAGGGCGCCGGCATTGTTGGTGCTTCTGTTGTCATTAAAGGTTCCCAAGGAGGAACTACTACAGGTACTGAAGGATTTTTCCGGCTCACGGTGCCGGAAGCAACGAGAACGCTCACCGTGAGCGCCGTTGGCTATGCTACCCAGGATGTTGACATTTCAGCCACAAACACCGTGAATCTTACATTGGCTGAAAGTACCGCCGATCTTGGCGAAATTATCGTCGTTGGCTATGGAACGGCCAGAAGAAGGGATGTTACCGGTTCCGTTCAGTCTGTAAAGGCAAAGGACTTTAACAGAGGTGTGATCGTATCCCCCGACCAGGCCATCCAGGGTAAGGCTGCCGGCGTGATGGTGATCAGTAACAGCGGACAGCCAGGGGCTCCCACCACCGTTCGCATTCGGGGTAACGCCTCAATCCGCTCAGGGCAACAGCCACTATATGTATTAGATGGGGTGCCGCTTTCAGGCAGCTCCGCCCGCCCAAATGCCATCAGTAATGGTATCGGAACCTCCACACCCGGTACCAACCCGTTGAACTTCATTAATGCAAATGATATTGCTTCCATGGAGATCCTGAAGGATGCTTCGGCCACAGCCATTTATGGTTCCAGAGGCGCCAATGGAGTGATATACATCGTTACTAAAAAAGGACAAACCGGCAATCCTGTAGTGGAAGCAGGCGCTTCTTTCGGGGTAAGCCGGATGATGCGGCAATTAGAGGTGCTGGATGGTAACGAGTACAGGGACGCGCTCCAAAAGTATAATCTGACCGGCGGAAATTTCGGAGGTAATTATGATGCCATGGATGAAATTACCCGCACCGGCTACACGCAGAATTACAATGCGGCCATAGGCGGTGGTTCAGAAAATGCCAAATACCGCGTTTCTTTCAGTTACCTCGACCAACAGGGCGTTGTGAAAGAATCGAATTTTAAGAAATACACCGCCAACCTGAACAGTAGCTTCAAACTGCTGAACAACCGGAAACTGAATGTTGACTTCAGTTTGTTTACAACGGGTACAAATGAACAGTTGGCTCCCATCTCAAATGACGCCGGTTTTACCGGAAGTTTGATCGGTCAGGCATTACAGTGGAATCCAACGCATGCGTTTTATAAACCCGGTACTGACTCTGTGTGGATTGACCCCGCTGTTGGTGAAACAACCGTTAACCCGGTGGCCATGCTGGAAGCATACGATGCAAGAACCAACGAGAATATAACTTTGGCAACCATCGTGCCCTCCTATAAGTTCACTGATTGGCTGGAGTACAGGCTTCAATACAGCATCACCCGGCGTACCGGCAGATCCAGAGGCGAATTGAAAAGATGGATCAATATCGAGGGAATTAAAGACAAGGGTGTAGCAGGTATTTTTAACGCCGAAGAAACTGCGCAACAGGTGACCAATTACCTGCAGTTTACCAGGGAGATCGGGAACAATATCAACCTGAATGCAACAGTCGGCCATGAATACCTGAAATACGTATCCACAAATTCCGGTGAATCAGCAACCGATTTTACCGATGCCGGTGGTTTACGTTATTATGATATGATGCAGTATTCAACGCAGGGTAACAGGCAGATCTACTCTTTCCTGACACCTACCACTGAACTGCAATCTTTTTTTGGCAGAGCCATCTTCAATTTCAATGACCGGTACCTGTTAACAGCTACCCTACGTGCCGATGGTAGTACCAAATTTGGTGAGAACAAAAAATATGGTTACTTCCCTTCACTGGCATTCGCATGGAACCTTTCCAATGAAAATTTCATGAAAGGAGTGGATGTTGTAAAGAACCTGAAATTGCGCATTGGCTGGGGTAGAACCGGCAACCAGGAATTCCCCTCAGGCGCTTCTTTACGCAGGTATGCACTTGGCCAGCAATCGATATCCCAGCTGAACATCGAAAATCCTGATCTGAAATGGGAAACTGCTACCACTACCAATGGTGGTATCGATTTCAGTGTACTGGGCGACCGGATCACTGGTTCACTCGACTATTTCTATAAGAAAACAACCGATGTATTGTTTGAACAGATCGTGCCTCAACCGGGTCCTGCAGGTACCAAGTTCTGGGTGAATTTACCAGGTAATATCGTGAACAAGGGCGTTGAGTTATCACTGTACGGCGGCATTATCAGGAACAGGGATATCAACTGGAACATCGGCGTGAATGCATCCTTCCTGCGCAATAAAGTACGGGGCATATTGGGTTATTACGAAACAGGCGCTTTGCATGGTCAGGGTATTTCAGGCGCTACATCCCAACGCCTCGTAAGCGATCAGCCGCTGAATGTGTTCTACCTGGCTAATTATGAAGGATTAGACAAAGCAACAGGTCAGGCTATCTATACAGGTGGCGACCCCTCGATCAACAGGTTCTACCAGGGCAGCCCCAATCCCAAAACGTTACTGGGTATCAGCACCGATTTTTCTTACAAGAACTTTTCGGCTGTTGTTAATATGAACGGAAACTTCGGGCACTATATATATAATAATACCGCTAACACCGTATTGCCGATCGGTAACCTCGGAACACGTAACATAGCGAAAAATCTCATTGGCGGTGACGTACAGGAAGATCCTTCCAACCCCATTACACCATCTACCAGGTATCTCGAGAAAGGAAATTACCTGAAGATGGCCAATGCGACCATTAGTTATTCGTTCGACAATCTGGGCAAGACCTTTAGAAGCTTAACGGTATCCTTAACCGGCCAGAACCTGTTTGTAATAACCGACTTTACCGGTTTTGACCCCGAAGTGAATACCGATAAAGCGGTGGGAGGTATCCCATCCCTGGGTATTGAATATACGCCTTACCCAACGGCAAGAACCTTCCTGTTAGGGGTAGCAATGTCATTATAAGAATATAAATACAGCCTATATGAAACAATATAAAGTAATAATATATAGTTGTCTTTTCATGCTGGTTTTGGGCGCCTGTACAAAACTGGAAGAAAAATTTGAATCGGAACTGGAACAAACATCTGCTATTCCGGTCAATGACCTGCTAAGAAGTGCATACAATTCACTGCAGAGCCCGTTCATGGATCAATCGAGATTATGGGCAGCCCAGGAGCACACCACCGACGAGGTGATTGGACCCACCAGGGGGCCCGACTGGGATGATAACGGTGTATGGCGGGTATTGCACAGCCATGCCTGGACCGCCGAACATACTTTCTTAAGAGAAACTTTCAGGGAACTGTTGCAGGCAGAATATGCAGCTACAAACGTGTTGCAATTCAATCCTTCTGCGCAGCAGGCTGCAGAAGCAAGATTTATCAGGGCGCTTACCATGTTCGTAGTTGCCGATGGATGGAACCAGGTGCCTTTCCGCGATGACCTGCAGGATCTGAAAAAAACGCCGAGGGTGATGACAGGAACCGAAGCAGTGGATTTTGTAATCAGCGAGCTCAATGCCATTATGAGTGCACTGCCCGACGGACCAGCAAACGTTGCCAATAAAGATGGCGCCCGGGTATTACTGATGAAATGTTATCTTAACAAAGGCACATTTGCCAACCGGCAGAACCCTACATATCCTGCCGCCGATATGAACCAGGTAATTACGCTCGCCGATCAGATCATAGCCAGTAATAAATATACCCTGGCAGATAACGTATTCGATAATTTCGCGCCTGATAATGATGCCCGCTCAACAGAGAACATCTTTACATTGTACAATAAAGATGGCGACAGAGGTGGTAACGTACGCTCAAGATGGTTCCTGGGATTACACTACAATCAAAAGCCAAGTGGCTGGAACGGGTTTACCACATTGTCAGATTTTTACAACAAGTTCGGCGCTACCGATCAACGCCGCGGTGGTTCCTATCCGGGCATGACCGATGTAGGTGGCGTTCGCACCGGCTTCCTCGTAGGGCAGCAATTCAATGAAAAAGGAGAAGCCTTAAAAGACAGGAAAGGAAATCCCCTTGCCTTTACGCCTGAAGTTAAACTGAAGGAAACGGGCCCCAACCTGGAAATAACCGGGATCCGGGTAATGAAATATCCGATCGACTATACCGGTGGCGACCAGGCCGATAATGATTATGTAATATTCCGTTATGCCGATGTGCTGTTAATGAGAGCCGAAGCCTTGCTGCGAACAGGCAGTGCCGGCCCTGCATTGACAATCGTAAATACGATCCGGGCAAAACGCGGCGCTACACCCCTGCTTTCATTAGACCTGCAGACATTGCTCGATGAAAGAGGACGGGAATTATATTGGGAAGGATGGAGAAGGCAGGATCTGATCAGGTTTGGCAAATTCCTGGAACCCTGGCAGGAAAAACCTACAGACGATCCCAAATACCTCATATTCCCGATTCCGGCTGAACAGCTTGCTGTTAATCCAAATCTCACACAAAACGAAGGCTATTAACAGATCTTATAAATTAATTTCAATGCAAAAAGGTCATTCGATGTAATGACCTTTTTGTTTTTACTTAAATTGTATATGGGTGTTAACAACCCCTTTTCAGCATGAGCATGCCCCTCAAAATTATTCACGGTTGCGCCTTGGCCATTTTGCTGTTTTCCTGTGGCGGCAAAAAGAATAACGAGCCTGTGCTTTTTCAGTTAATGGAAAATACCGGTATCCGTTTCTCCAACGATGTGCAGCAGACAAAAGACTTTAATATTTTAACCTTTCGCAATTTTTACAATGGCGGCGGGGTTGCCATTGGTGATGTCAATAACGATGGACTGGCCGATGTTTTTTTTACGGCCAATATGGGCGGTAACCGGCTCTACCTCAATAAAGGCAACTGGCAATTCGAAGATATATCTGTTAAGGCCGGCTTTCCCGAAAAAGCGCAATGGAGCACCGGCACAGTTATGGTTGACATTAATCACGATGGCTGGCTCGATATCTTTGTAGCAAACTCCGGTCATATCAACGATGGCGTATCAAGGGCCAACCAGCTTTTCATCAACAACCGGAATTTAACTTTTACCGATTCGGCACAGGCCTATGGCCTCGCTGATAGCGGTTATACGACACAGGCCTCCTTCTTTGATTACGACCTCGACGGTGATCTGGATTGTTTCCTGGTAAATAACAGTCCGATCCCGGTGAACACCCTGAACTATGCCAATAAAAGGGATGTTCCTACCCAGGATTGGGCCATAGCCGATTATCTCAAAGGTGGTGGCGATCATTTGCTGCGGAATGACCATGGAAAATTCATTGAAGTGACCCGTGAAGCAGGTATCCATGGCGGATTGATCAGTTTAGGACTGGGCGTAACAGTAGGCGATGTAAATAATGATGGATATCCCGACATTTATGTGTCGAACGATTTTTTCGAACGCGATTACCTGTACATCAACCAGCAGAACGGCACCTTTAAAGACAGGCTGGAAGATTGTATGCAACATACCAGCCTTGCATCGATGGGTGCTGATATCGCCGATATAAATAACGACGGTTATCCTGATATTTTTACGACCGATATGCTGCCTGATGACGATTACCGCCTAAAAACAACTTCCTCTTTTGATAATATCGACGTATATCGTTTAAAGGAAAAGAATGGATTCTATCGCCAGTACATGCAAAATACCCTGCAGCTGAATAACCGGCATGGCGAGTTTATGGACATCGCCCAATACAGCGGGGTGGCGGCCTCTGACTGGAGCTGGGGCGCGCTCATGTTTGATGCTGATAACGATGGACTAAGCGATATCTATGTTTGCAACGGCATTTACCTGGATGTTACCGACCAGGACTTCATTGATTTTTTTGCCAATGAGGTTATCCAAAGAATGGTAATGACGGGTAACAAAGAAGAAGTGGATTCCATTCTCAAAAGAATGCCCTCGCGTCCGCTGGTCAACAAAGCCTATAAAAATGAAGGGAACCTGAAATTTACCGACGCTGCAGAGACCTGGGGCTTCAAACAGGCTTCCTTTTCGAATGGTGCGGCCTATGGCGATCTTGATAATGATGGTGATCTCGATCTTATAGTGAGTAATGTAAATCAACCGGCATTTATCTATCGCAACCAAAGCAGGGAAACAGCAAAGAATCATTACCTGGGATTAACAGTAAAAGGGAACGGCCAGAACACATTTGCGGTGGGCACTAAGATCAATGTATATGTGGGTAACCAGGTCATTAGCCGCGAAGTAATGCCAAGCCGGGGTTTTCAGTCATCGGTAGATTATAAAGTGATCATAGGCCTGGGCCAGGCCCGGCAGGTAGATTCCATGGTCATAACATGGCCCGATCGTTCGCTGTCGAAATATGAACGGCCGGCAATAGACACGGTGCTTACTGTAACGCCATCTGCCATAAAGATCTGGAACACCGCTCAAACAACCATGCAGCCAGATGCAGCGATCACTCTGTTTGAATTGGCGAAACATCCTTTTGAAAAACATCGCGAGGATGATCATATCGATTTTTATTACGAGCGAAATATACCGAGGATGCTTTCACGTGAAGGGCCGAAAGCCGCTTCTGGTGATGTAAATGGCGATGGATTGGTGGATATTTATATCGGGGGCGCAACCGGACAGGGCGGGCAATTGTACCTGCAAACTGCCAGCGGCAGTTTCGTTAAAAAGGAAGAACAGCTATTTAAGCAGTTGTCCGACTTTGAAGATGCAGCTGTGCTGTTCTTTGATTGCGATAACGACAAAGACCTTGACCTGTTTGTAGGCGCAGGGGGAAATAACGTACCACAAAATCAACGGCAGTTGCAGCACCGTTTATACATAAATGACGGGAAAGGTAATTTTGATATTCAATCAGGCGCTTTCCCGCCGAACAGTATGAATATTTCAACAGTAGCGGGCGATGATTTTGACAGGGATGGTGATATCGATCTATTTGTGGGTGCTTTGAATGTTCCTTATAACTATGGAATGGATCCTGTTAGCTACCTGTATGTAAACGATGGCAATGGCCGTTTTACAGAGATGGCTAAAGAAAAGATTTCCGATATCGCTCATATTGGAATGGTAACCGGCGCCGTGTGGACCAACCTCAGCGGCGACGAGCAGAAAGAGTTGGTTATTGTAGGTGAATGGATGGCGCCCCGCATCTTCTCCTGGACCGGTGCTCAATTCAAAGAAGTTAAAACCGATTTGATGGATCTTTCCGGCTGGTGGAAATCAATAGCCGCAACCGATCTTGATGGCGATGGCGACCAGGACCTGGTATTGGGCAATATGGGTGAGAACTTTTATTTGCATCCCAACCGGCAAAACCCGGTGAAAATGTGGATCAATGATTTTGACCAGAACGGTTCTGTCGAGAAAATAATCACCCGTTCCATTGCAGGAAAAGATAAACCGGTATTCTTAAAGCGTGAAATGACCGATCAGCTGCCTTCGCTTAAAAAGCAGAATTTACAGCATCGTGAGTTTGCGAAGAAAAGTGTACAGGAGTTGTTTGACGCCGAACAGATAGATAAGGCAACAGTGAAAGAAATTAATTATACCGCCTCCTGTATAGCGATCAATGAAGGCGATGGAAAATTCAGGATTCAGGAGTTGCCCCTGCCCGTTCAATTTTCTTGTGTGAATACTATTAAGTGCACCGATATCAACAACGACGGGAAAACCGATCTTATCCTTGGCGGCAATGAATTTGGCTTTCAACCGCAATTCGGCCGGCTCGATGCCTGTGGGCTTACCGTATTATTGAATACCGGTGGTAAAGGAAAATTACAGTTCATTGATACCCGTAAAAGCGGTCTGCAGGTGAACGGTGCGGTAAGAGATATTGCGGAGATCAGGGGCGCAAAAGATACTTATTTTCTTATACTTCAAAACGACAGTGTACCGGCTTTATACGTATCGAAAACGAAACCATGAAACGATCCAATTTATTATATAATCCAGGCCTTTCCTTAATTCTTTTTTATTGCACGATAATGGCCCTGTTGCCAGGCTGCTCTTCGAGGCCGGCTGAACCTGCCTTGTTCGAAGCGCTCGATCATCAACAAACGGGATTGCATTTTTCGAATCAGCTGGCTGCTCAAGGCCAATTTAACCTGTTCACCTATATGTATTTTTACAATGGGGCAGGTATCGGGGCCGGCGATTTTAATAATGACGGCCTCATTGATCTATTTTTTGCAAGCAACCAGCAACAAAACAAATTGTATTTGAATGCAGGCGGGTTACAGTTCAAAGACATTACTGCCGCCGCTGGCATTCCGAATGATGGCGGCTGGTCCACCGGAGTTTCAGTGGTGGATATCAACAACGATGGACTGTTGGATCTTTATGTATGCCGGGTAGGCAATTATGAAGTGCTGCATAGCAGGAACCAGCTTTTGATCTGCCAGGGCATTGACAAAAATGGTATTCCTGTATATAAAGACAAAGCGGGCGAATATGGGCTCGATTTTTCTGGCTTCAGCACCCAGGCTGCTTTTTTGGATTATGATAACGACGGTGATGTAGACATGTTCCTGCTTAATCATTCCGTACATGCCAATAGCAATTTTCGCCCCCGGAAAACATTTGCAGGAACCTATGATGCATTATCAGGTGACCGGTTTTACCGCAATGATGGAAACAGGTTTACCGATGTGACCCGCGAAACCGGTATCAATAGTAGTGTTATAGGGTATGGACTGGGCGTAACGGTAGCTGATATCAATCTGGATGGTTATCCTGACATATATATCGGTAATGACTTTCATGAAAACGATTATGTATACATTAATCAGCGTAACGGCACTTTTAAGGACGATATCGATTCCTGTATGATGCATACCAGCCAGTTTTCGATGGGTGTTGATGTGGCAGATGTAAACAATGATGGTCTGGCAGAAGTCATTTCCATGGATATGCTGCCGTCTGACCCCTATATCCTCAAACGCTCATTGGGCGAAGATGCCTATGATATCTTCTTTGAAAAGATAAGGAATGGCTACAACTATCAATACACGCGCAATAATTTTCAGCTGAACCGCGGAAACGGAATGTTCAGTGAGGTGGGTTTATACAGCGGCGTGCATGCAACCGACTGGTCATGGGCGGCCTTGTGGATGGATTTTAATAATGACGGCCTGAAGGATCTTTTTGTTTCGAATGGTATCCCCAAAAGGATGAATGATATTGACTACATCAATTATGTCTCTAACCAGGAGATCCAGGGAAAGATCCGGGCTAACAAAGTGAATGAGACCGACATGGCCTTGCTGGAGAAATTTCCTGAAATAAAAATACCCAATAAGTTTTTTGTAAATACCGGCCAGGGCCAGTTTAAAGATGATGAGAAAAAGATCCATAATAATGAATCAACGTTTTCCAACGGCGCCATATACGCAGATCTCGACAATGATGGCGATCTCGATGTAGTGGTAAACAATATTAATGAACCCGCTATTCTGTATCAGAATAAGAACAATGACCCCGGTAATAAGCGGTATGTTCAGATAAAACTACAGGGCCCGGAAAAGAACATCAATGCACTGGGTGCGAAAGTAGTTGTATTTGCCGGCCAGGAGATCTGCTTGTATGAAAAGCAACCGGTGCATGGATTTTTATCGGCCATGGAAATACCCATTCATATCGGGTTGGAAAGAATAAAACCGGATTCTGCATTCCTGGTATGGCCGGATAACACCTGTCAAAGGTTAGCGTTCCCAAAAGACAGCACGGTATTGCATCTTCGCTACCAGCAGGGATTACCACGATTCAACTACGAGATGATCACCAGTCGCCACAAGTACAACAGCAAGCCAATGGAAAATATTACCCAGGCCGTTAACTTAAAGCACCGCCATATAGAGAATCCTTTTGTTGAATTCGACCGGGAACCGTTGATCCCGCATATGCTTAGTTCGGAAGGACCTGCCCTTGCGGTGGCAGATATCAATAAAGACGGCCTGGAAGATGTTTTTATCGGTTCAGCCAAAAGAGAAAAAAGCGTCATTTATATTCAACAAGCGGCCGGTAAATTTAGTAAGCTGGAACAGCCGGCGCTCGAGGCCGACAGCATGTATGAGGATGTGGATGCCTGTTGGGTAGACGTGAACAATGATGGTAATATAGACCTTGTGGTGGCCAGCGGCGGCAACGAATATTTTGGCGAGGATGAAAATTTATTATCACGGGTTTATCTGAATGATGGCAAGGGCCGCTTCAGCAGGCTTAAAAATGCTATTGAAAACGTGTATATAACTGCATCCTGCGTTGTTCCGTATGACTTTAACAAGGATGGTTTTGTCGATCTGTTCCTGGGCGGAAGAGCGGTTCCCTGGGAGTATGGGCATGCGCCCCGTTCCTATCTCTTGCAAAATGATGGAACCGGTAAATTTAAAGATGTAACCGCCCAGCGTGCAAAGGAACTGGCGGATGCCGGTTTTGTAACGCGGGCTGCCTGGTGCGATCTGGATAAAGATGGTGATGAAGACCTAATCGTTTCATTGGAATGGGGTGGCATCGATGCCTATCTCAATACGAATGGTGTTTTCAGCAGGAAAGAGCTCATCACTAAAAAAGGCTGGTGGAATTTTATATTGCCATATGATCTTGACGGCGACGGTGATCTTGATCTGGTGGCGGGGAACCTGGGACTGAACAGCCGCTTAAAGGCTTCCGACAAAGAACCGGTGCGTTTGTATTACAACGACTTTGACGACAATGGCAAAAAAGAACAGGTACTTACCTATTACGTTGGTGGCAAGGAACTGCCATTTGCCAACAAATCGGAATTGGAAAAAAAGATGCCTGTTTTGAAAAAGCGCTTCCTGTATGCAGAAGATTTCGCAAAAGCATCCCTGAAAGATCTTTTTACGGCCGATAAGCTGGAAAAAGCAAGTGTATTGTCGGCCGATTATTTTTCAAATGCAGTTTTAGTGAATGATGGGAAAATGAATTTCTCATTGCAGGCCCTTCCCTGGCAAGGGCAGTTAAGCTCTTTTCGCGATGCCGTGGTGGTAAATGCAAACAACGACTCTTTGCCCGATCTCTTATTGATGGGTAATTACTACGAGAACAATATAGAAATGGGACGTTATGATGCCGATTTTGGAACCGTATTAGTTAACAAAGGTAAAGCTTCTTTTGCCTGTGAATCCATCAACGGCCTCACCATTAAAGGACAAACCCGTCGAATAAGACCAATAACAATCGGGAAAAAGGAGGCGTTTATACTTGCAAGGAACAATGACAGTACCATGATCATCCGCTATAAAGAATAGGATCGGTCATTAAAATACAGGGTAATTGATCCGGGTGACCCATTTGGTGGTATCTGTTTCTGTCAGCCGGTTTGTTACCAATGAATAGAATGGGATGGCAGGTGATTCATAACGATGGTCTGCCAGGTAATTTTCCATTTGGGAAAATGCATGGGCAGCCGTAAGATCACCGCCGCTGACTTCCGCAACCAGGATATAGCCCGGAACCATCTTTTTTATAACCATATCATTTGTCTCCTTAACCGCTTTATTAATGGGAATAGCCACCATGGTCTCAAAAGGCCGGCTGTTTTTTGGCTGAACGTTCAGCATGGGATAGCCGGTTTCTATGGCGCCCTCTTGTTGAATGTAGGTCTTCAGTTTATTAATTAGGCTGTAGATGTTTTGCGTGGAAGGCCGGGCGTTGAACACCTGCCGGGTAGACAGCAGCAAGGTATCTTTAACAGTGGTTTTTTGAATCGCAATCCCATATACATTCTCGGTTTTTTCAAGGAATTGTTTCAGTCCATACATGATCTCATCAATATGTTGTTCAAGGGTCCCTGCCTGCAGGTATCGTTGCACCCTCGTAACAGGGTTCATGCCCGTGTTGTATTCATAATTCCATTGAATGGATACCGAATCTTTATGTTTCGGTATTAAGATGATCTTGCTGTCAATAGTAAGATCATCGGCAGTGATGTGTACGCCAATAGCGTCGAACATCCTTTGCCGGGGCTGAAAAGAATAATCTTTATAAAAAAAGGAATTGATCTTTCCTTCCCGCTTTGCTGAGACCGATGTAGTTGATGGCCACCATTTGAACCAGTTGGAATCATTCACAAGGAACCGGTTGACCGCTCCATGGGGGCAGTGAATCGTGACGGCACGCGCCAGCTTCATTTTTTTGGGCACTACGATATAAATAGCAACAAGGATTACCGCGATGAGGGCGGTTGGTACAATGATCCATTTTTTCATACATTAAATAACAAGCAGGGTGAATATACATAAAATCGGCAAAGAATTACCGCTTTGGAAGGCCGGTTATTGAATGTCTTTTTGATGATCGATAATAAACTTGATGATCTCTTCCAGCGGGGTATTGATCTGTGCGATGGCATCGGTAATATCATCGCGGTTTACCTGGGCGGCAAAAGAGGGTGTTTTTAGTTTTTTCAGTACGCTTTTGACGTCCATGCCATCATACCGTGTTGGCCGTATAAGGGCGGCCGCGTGAATAAAGCCAGATAATTCGTCGAACACATAGATCATTTTATCCATGGTATTATTGGGCTGCACCCCAAAATAGCGCGGGCCGTGTGAGGCAATACAATGAATGACTTCAGGGTCCTGCCGGCGGCGTTCCAGTTCTTCAATGATGATGCGGCAATGGTCGTCGGGATATTTTTCCCAGTCCGCATCGTGCAGGAGACCGGCCAGTTCCCATTTGCGGGCGGTGAGTTCGTCGGCCTGTTCTTTTTCAAGGGCCCAGGCTTTCATTACGGCGGCTACCTGTTTCATATGCAGGCGCAGCCGTTCATTAGGTACCCATTCATTGAGTAATTGGTGAGCTTCTTCAACAGGCATCAGGTTTCCGGTATTGGCAACATCACCAAACTTGTTGCGGCCGAGTAAGTGGGTGGACATGGTTATTTGGATGATTGTTTTTTTTCTGGGCTTGTTCTTGTTTGTTCTGGTTATGCGGGTTTCCTTAATAGTGACTTCAAGACCAATAGCATCGAGGAACCGCAGCAGGTTCTTAAAGGTAACACTTCTGAAGTTATCGGCTTTGTCCTATTGCCCACTGCCCACTGCCCATTGGAAAACACTGCAACAGCAACGAAAAAACAGATTAAGGGAAGATCCGGGGCAAAATAAGAGCCAGGTGGAGGAATACAAAGGGCGAACATCCTAAACGACTGGTAACTGCAGGCTCTGTCTGTCACCAACTGTTTAAAATGGCCGGCTCTTGGCCGGCAGATCAAGGTTTGTTCCATACCGTTAGAGCAGTTTGGCGGAAGACCTGCCCCAGCGCCTGCCAATTCAAAGTGAATTCATCACAATGATTTAATATTTGCATAATATAGGGTGCGCCTTGCATTTAGTAAATTGGACCTTAAACCTTATTTCGTTAACCAAAAAGCCTTATTATGCAAAGAATTTCAGCATGGGTGATCCTCATCCTGGTCACTACATTTATTTCCTGCCGTAAAAACGATCTTTCTTCAAACACAAACGGATCTTCTTCTACCACCGACAAGGAGTTATATAATACTTTGTTACAGGCTGGTATTCCTGCGAACAGGATCGAGGATAAGGGAGAACACTACGTTGTGTCAGGCGATTTGTATTTTAAAAAAGGGAGCACCGACCTTAACCAGGTAAAGGCTTATTTCAAAAAAGGCCCCCGGGAAGAACAGCGGCAATTCCATACACTCAATACAGATATTGCCGAATCGCTCAGAACAAGAATTGATCTCTCTTTGTTTCATACCTGGGAATTTCCTGCACGTCTTGCCATGCAGGCATGGGCAAACGTTCCGAACTGTAAGGTCAATTTCCTGTATGTAAATCCTAACGAACCGCCGGGCAGCGAAGATCTCGTGATTGTGCCTGATAATGGTACATTAGATGAAAATGTCATTGCGGCTGCCGACTTTCCTGCCGGAGGAAATACCTGGAGGATAAGGATCAATACAAATTTCTATGATCAGCCGGGTCAAAATGTTCACCCCGATAACCGTGGCTCAAATATGATCTATAACATGGCGCATGAAATTGGCCATGTTCTTGGATTTCATCATACCAACGAAAGCTGGGGATGGCAGATTCCGGGAACTCCCGGCATTGGCGGTGATCCCGCTTCTGTTATGAATGGCGGAACCGCTCTTCATCTATGGAATGGGTTATCTGCGAACGATGTGGCCGGTGTTCAGTGGATGCATCCATACAATCCATTGGATAACTGGATCACTGCCCCACAGGTAGATTTTCATGCTAACTGGTTACTTCCTATTGAATCGTATGCAGGTATTGAGGTCACCTGGAATGCCAGCCTCGTAAGTACATCCACGGTAACGCTGCAGATTTACAAGAACAGGGCTTTATTGGGTACGGTTGCATCAGGCATACCGAATAATGGGCACTTTTCTTTTACCGAAGGTCATTACAACAGCTTCTTTCCGCCCATGTCTGACCATTCCGGCGTTCAGTTCCGCATCATTTCCGATGCCAATGCCAGCCAGTCAGACTACAGCTGCATGTTCTTCCTGAACTGGGAATAGACCGGTTGATCATATTGATTTTTCGAATTTATTGCCACGCCGCCGCCCCTTATGGCGGCGGTTTTTTTGTAACCGGCCACCCGGGGGTGAGCACCCGGGTTTTGTATACATATGAGTCCCCAAAAATGCTCCCGAGCACGCCATTTACCCATTTCAACCCCTTTGAAGCGCCCGCCGGGCGGGCCTTTCAGGCAGTAGTAAAATTTATATGTCAAAATATTTATTGTAAATCAAGCAATTATAAAGATGCGATGAAAAATAAATGCTGTAAATGTTTGCCATGCCGGTTTTATCAGCCTATCTTTGCGACCCGTTTTTAGTTACCTGACTATTGGCGGAAACGGCAGGCGGGATGGCGCTGCTGTTTATTTCTTAACCGGCTGAAGTTGACAAAACAGCTATCAGCTAAAAGTTTTTTATAATGAGCAAACTACATTTCACTACCCAACATGCGAATGCGGCTACCGTAAAACGCAACTGGTATGTTGTAGACGGTACCAATCAAACCGTGGGACGCATGTGCGCGAAAATAGCAGCTATTCTTCGTGGTAAGAATAAGCCCTATTATACGCCACATGTTGATTGCGGAGACTACATCATCGTTATCAATGCCGAGAAAGTAAAATTCACCGGCAACAAGACCGAGGAAAAAGAATACCTGACCTTCTCAGGTTATCCCGGTGGTCAGAAAGCCGAAACAGCCCGCGAACTGCTGCGCCGTCGTCCGGAAGTAGTAGTAGAAAGAGCTGTAAAAGGTATGTTACCTAAGAATCGCCTTGGCCGCAAAATGTTCAAGAAATTATTTGTGTATGCCGGCGACCAACACGAGCATGCTGCACAGAAACCTCAATCATTAACTTTCTAATTGTTTAAACATACATGGAAAAGCAAAAAAATGCCGTAGGTCGTCGTAAAGAAGCTGTGACAAGAGTTTGGTTGTCACGCGGAACCGGTAAGATCACCGTTAACGATAAAGACTACAAAGAATATTTTTCACTGGTATATCTGCAAAATCAGGTTGAACTGCCTTTAAAAGCAACTCAATCGATGGATAAATTTGATGTAAAGATCAATGCTGCCGGCGGTGGTATGAAAGGCCAGGCCGAAGCTGCGAAACTGGGCATCGGTCGTGCTTTACTCGAGATCAGCGCTGAATACCGTCCTGCATTAAAAGCAGTAGGCGTACTGAAACGCGATCCGAGGTCTGTTGAGCGTAAGAAATTCGGTCACAAAAAAGCCCGTCGCAGCTACCAGTTCAGCAAACGTTAATCATTTCTTCTGTCTTTTGGCAGCATGTATTTGGAACCGTTTGTGTTTATCATCAAATTATCAAAACACATTTTCAACTTAGTTTAAATGGAAAATAACACTTCATTGCAACAGCAACTCCTGGATGCCGGTGTACACTTTGGTCACCTGCGTAAGAAGTGGAACCCAAAAATGTTGCCCTACATTTTTGCTGAAAAGAAAGGCATTCACATCATCGACCTCAATAAAACGACCGAAAGCCTGCAGGAAGCGGCTGCTGCCTTAAAACAGATCGCCCGCAGCGGTAAGAAGATCATGTTCGTTGGTACCAAGAAACAAGCTAAAGAGATTGTTACTGAGTGTGCCCGTAAAGTGAACATGCCTTTCGTTACCGAGCGCTGGCTGGGTGGTATGTTGACGAACTTCAACACCGTTCGCAAAAGCGTTAAGAAAATGCAGAGCATCGACAAAATGCTGGGCGACGGCAGTGCTGAGTCTCTCACTAAAAAAGAGAAATTAACCCTCGGTCGCGACCGCGATAAAATGGATAAAGTACTGGGTGGTATCAGCCAGCTGGGCCGTGTACCTGCCGCTTTGTTCATCATCGATATCGGCCATGAGCACATTGCGCTGGCAGAGGCCAAAAGACTGGGCATTACCACTTTTGGTATGGTTGATACCAACTGCGATCCTAATAAAGTTGATTTTGCGATCCCCGCAAACGACGACGCTACTAAATCTATCGCAATCATCACCCAATACGTTACTGCAGCTATAGCTGAAGGTCTTGCTGAAAGGCAAGCGGCTAAAGATGAAGAAACAGAAGAGCAGACAGACGACGAAAAAGAAAAGAAAGCACAACGCCTGCTGGCTGAAGCTGAAGCAGAAGCCGGTCGCGGTAAAGGCGGCGGCGGACGTGGCCAGGGTGGCGGCGGTGGCCGTGGTCATGGCGGTGGCGGTGGTCATCGCGGTGGCGGTCAGAACAGAGGCGGTGGTAACCGTCCTGGTGGCAACCGTGGACCTGGTGGTGGCAGAAGATAGTTCACAGTTCTTGGTTTATAGTTCATAGTTCTTTCAGGTACTGCCCTTCACTGCCTTTGTGCAGTTCGATCGTGCAGCCTTATTATGAACCCGGCTATAGAACAACTATTGAGCCCCGCTTGCGTCGCACACTTTTACAGTTGTAACGCTGCTGAACAGACAGAATTAATAAAATGAAAATGCTTCACAAAGGCGCGATTTGAATAGAATCTGGTTCTTTGTGACGCATTTTCAAATTTTTATAATATTTAAACTATCAAATCATATGTCAGGTGTTGCTATTACTGCCGCTGATATTAACAAGCTGCGCCAGATGACCGGCGCCGGAATGATGGATTGCCGTAAAGCATTGACAGAAACTAATGGCGATTTTGAAGCTGCTATCGACTGGCTTCGTAAAAAAGGCGCCAAGGTAGCTGCACTGCGTGGCGACCGCGAGGCTAAAGAAGGTGTTGTACTGGCTAAGACCACAGCCGACAATAAAACCGGTATCGCCCTTTGCGTTAGCTGCGAAACCGACTTCGTAGGTAAAAATGCCGACTTTATAGCCTTCGCACAAAGCATTATCGATGCTGCCGTTGCCAACAACGTAAAAAGCCTCGATGAGCTGAATGCTGTATCTATCAATGGTGCTAAAATAGCCGACCTGGTGAACGATAAACTCGCCAGCATTGGTGAAAAGATCGGGATCACCAAGTTCGAACGTGTTGATGCTGATTATGTAGCTTCTTATATTCACGGCGCTAACCGTATTGGCGTACTGGTAGGTTTGAACAAAGCCGCTGCTGAAGCCGGTAAAGACGTAGCTATGCAAATCGCTGCGATGAACCCGGTAGCTGTTGATGCCAGCTCAGTGCCTGCCGCTACTATCGAGCGTGAGCGCGCCATCGTTACCGAGCAGATCAAAACCGATCCGAAAATGGCCGGTAAACCCGATGAAATGATCAATAAGATCGCTGAAGGTAAACTGAATGCATTTTTCAAAGAAAGCACCCTGGTTAACCAGGCTTTCGTAAAAGACAATGGTAAAACCGTTGGCGATTACCTGAAAAGTGTTGACGGTGGCTTACAGGTTACCGAATTCAAACGCGTAGCTTTAGGGTAAGAGATCATCCGATCAAAATAAATGAAAGGGAAACTGCTTATGGCGGTTTCCCTTTTTTTAGGCCTGCGTGGCAGACAAAGAAGGCCGTGGCTGCCAATGTAGACAACTCATTTTAGTGGTGATCTTCTTTCCAATGAATTAAGGGAAACCAGTTTACGGTTTCTCTTTATGTTTTAATAAAAAGTCCTTTCTTTGCACAGCCTTAATGGTTTGTGGTTTATGGTTTGTAGTTTGTGGTTGCTGCCAAAGGCGTAGGCTCACTATCGCTGGCGGCCTGAAGCAAAAGCAGCAATCTGTTTACCATTAACCGTTCACGAAAATCAGTCATACATGGTACCAAAGTACAAGCGCATCTTAGTAAAGCTCTCCGGTGAATCGTTGATGGGCGATAAAAGTTTTGGAATGGACCCCGCTATCCTGGCACAATATGCACACGATATCAAAGAAGTAGCAGATCTGGGCGTTCAGGTGGCTATTGTAATTGGTGGTGGAAATATATACCGGGGTATGAATGAGGCGGAAACTGGTATTGAACGCGCTCACGGCGATTATATGGGCATGCTGGCCACCGTGATCAATGGAATGGCCATGCAGGCCATGCTTGAAAAAATTGGGGTTTTTACGCGGTTACAAAGCGCCATTAAAATGGAGCAGATCGCTGAACCTTATATCCGCCGCCGCGCTATCCGCCATGTAGAGAAAGGCCGGGTGGTCATTTTCGGTGCGGGTACCGGTAATCCTTACTTTACCACCGATACTGCCGGTTCACTGCGGGCCATAGAAATTCAGGCCGATGTGATCCTGAAGGGAACCCGGGTGGATGGCATATACACGGCTGATCCGGAAAAAGATCCTACTGCCAAAAAATACGAGACCATCACCTTCCAGGAATGTATCTCCAAGAACCTGCGGGTAATGGATATGACGGCTTTCACCCTTTGTATGGAAAATAAACTGCCGATCATTGTATTTGACATGAACAAACCGGGCAACCTGCGCCGCGTAGCCTGCGGCGAAAAAGTGGGTACCCTGGTAAAAGGCTAGTATTTGGCTGGTATACAGTTGCTTAAATTTATTAAGCCCCCTTTTTGCAATTATCGAATTAACGTATTAAATTTCCTACATGAAAAACCACCTGCCGGGTGGTTTTTTCATTGTCTTATCTCAAGATCCCATGAAAAAATAGTGCTGTGCTTGAAAGATTACTTTCTGTGATGCGGTGTATCTTCTAATTCCGAAGCCGTTATGAACTATTTATTGTCGGTGATACTGGGGTATCAGATGTACGTTGGGTTTATTGAAATAATTGTTTTCCTGCTGGGCGGGGTGGTCCTGGGCTTTTTTATTCATTTCTTCCTGGTAAGCCGAAGGACCATGTCATTAAAGCTGCCAGAACCCGAACCTCCCATCATTGCCGACGCCGCTTTTCAAAATACCGACGAATGGCGCGTAAAATATTACGAGGATATGGAACTGCAGGAGAAAGTACAAATGCAGTTGCGCCGCGAGCTCGATGAAGTACGCGATAATGAAGAATTGCTCACTATCGAAGTGGAAGAGCTGCAAAAAGAATTAAAACGCCGGCATGCAGCCCCACCGCCCCCCGAGCCGGTAGCCAAACCTGCCCTTTCCCAGGAAGAACAATCTGAAGAATACCTGCTTCGCCTGCAAAAGACCCAGGAAAGCCTTATTGAACAAAACCAGCAGATCACCTTATTGCTCGATCAGATAGAGCTGTTGAAGCAAACAGAATACAAACACATTGATACGCTGAAGACCAATGAGGCCCTGAATGCCCGATTGAACGAAATGCTCACGGTGCTTGCCAATAAAGATGCCCGTATCCTGGAGCTGGAACAAAGCCAGCTCTTATCCGGCGAAATGGAAGAGCGCCTGACCAAAGCCTATGAGGAATTCAACGCCCTGCGCGAGAAGTTGTCGAAAGTAGAGAACCTTTCTAACCCGCCCAGCCGCCAGTATGAGTTTGAGGAACTGCAACAAACGCATTTCAAACTCATCAGAGAATTTGATGAATATAAACAGAAACATCTTGGCCTGCTGGAAGAGAACCAGCGCCTGTCGCGGCTGCTGGCCGATACGGAAGAGAAATTGCGCGAATCGAATTTCCAGCGCCAGCAATTGCTGAAAAAGATCAGCTTCCTCGAAGAACTGAACCGCGATCTGCAACTGATATCTGAGCATAATAAAAAGCTCGAAAGCCAGCTGCGCCGGATGAGTGAAATAGAAGTGATGCTGGCCCGGGTGCAGGGTAAGGATAGCAATAAAGGGAATGAACCTCCGGAATAGGCAACGAGGCAACAAGGCAACGAGGCGACAAGGCAACGAGGCAACGATGAAACAAGGCGAGGCATACAGGCAAGTGCAGCTCGCTATATCTCCAGGATGGCTCAGCTACATTCAAACTGATATCATTCAAAAATAAGCACCCCGCAATACCTGGTATGGCGGGGTGATTTCGTTTATGATGGGGGCTTTCTTTGATCAATTGATTCCAACCAGCTTTTTAAAAGCTGGGTTTAAACAATTGCTCAGTTCTTTAAACGGAATATATACCTGAACGTTTCCTAACGCATAGGCGCCGACCTCATACGGATTATAATGGAAACCAATACCTTTCGAAGTAAGGAAGAAATTGTCTGTGAGCGGAATATCGTCCGCAAAAAGCACCTCAGATAGTTTTTCATCCGGTTTGAGCTTGTAAGCAGCGCGAAACTTTTTAACCAATAAACTATGCAGGTTTTTCCGGCATGTCAAAGTATCCAGCACATCGGTGATAGCAAGCTTGCGGTTATTTATGAGATCTATGCAAACGTATACTGTACCATAAATGCCATGGGCGCCACCTCCGTCAGTATAGCCAAAGTCGGAAATGGTAAGTAATTGCGCATTTTGATATTCCACTTTTGCTTTGGAACTAAGCGCATATTCAGTAATTTCTTTGTCTTTTTCGTAGTTAAGAAAGCTGTTTTTCCGTGCGATCATGATCTTGCCGATCTCATCTTCCCCTTCCTTTACACCAAATGTTTCACGGATGACCTGCTTTATCAGGTTCGTTGCAGGATGTGTTGACGATGCTGCCGGCCATATAGCGGCAGCGTCATATGAAAGTTCAGGCCGGCTATAGTCATCTCCTTTTGGCAATTTTTTTGAACCGGTGGTGTAGATATAATCAAAGGCCAAGCCGTTATTCTCTTTTTTCTGCGTGATTCGAAATGATAAAAGTTTGCCATTATATGACCAGGTACCTGCATAGGAACTATCCTTAAAGTTCCCGGAAAGTATTTCTGATTCATTGTATTCACTGTCGTAATGCACCAGTTTCAAGAAATTGTCCTTTCCTATTTCTCCCGATAGTTCAATCGGTTCCTCAGCGCTGTTATAATAATAATTGCCTGTAAATTTTTCATTGATTCTGTACAAATGAAAAGTGACCGGGTATTTGTCGATGGTGCCGGTAAAATAGTAATAACGGCTTATAACAGGGCCCGTGGCCGGTTTGCTTTTTTGCGAAAATGCGGCATTGTAACTGCTTAATACGAACAGCAAAATAAATGTATATCTCATACGGGTAGTAAGTTAATCTGTAAATGCGGATGATCAAAATCAGTGGGGGGAATGAACGATGCTATTACCTTTGTGTTATAAAACAAAGGCCATGTCATCGACAATCGCTGATATAAGGAAAGATTACAAGCTGAAATCGCTTCTCGAAAATGATGTAGATCCCAATGCCATCCGCCAGTTTGATACCTGGTGGCAGGAGGCATTGAACAGTGCGATTGATGAGGTGAATGCCATGACCCTCGCAACGGCATCTGCCGACGGGGTACCGGCTGCCCGCATCGTGTTATTAAAAGGCTACGATGAACGGGGATTTGTGTTTTTTACCAATTATGAAAGCTTTAAAGGCCTGCAGCTGGCCGAGAATCCAAGGGCCTGCCTGGTATTTTTCTGGAAAGAGCTGGAAAGGCAGGTGCGCATTACCGGATTGGTGGAGAAAGTAAGCGCCGGGGAAAGCGATCTTTATTTTAACAGCCGCCCTGAAGGCAGCCGTATTGGCGCCTGGGCCTCGCCGCAAAGCCAGGTAATTGCGAATCGCGAATGGCTGGAGGAACGGGAGAAAAAGTTCCGTACCGATTTTGGCTCGCAAGCCCTCATACGGCCCGCTAACTGGGGCGGTTACCGGGTAAAACCCATAACTATCGAATTCTGGCAGGGGCGTCCCAGCCGCCTGCATGACCGTTTGTTATACACGTTACAGCGTGATAATACGTGGACAATTGAACGATTGGCGCCATAATAACCGAGATTACTGGTAAACGTTGGAAACGAGGGCCGGCAACTTATGAAAATGAAGTTAGCCGGTGCCCGATAAAATGATATAACCTGCGGCGTGAAGTACTGGGGGGAAGGAAGTGTAAGGAGTGTCGAGATAAGAAGTAACAATTAAATGACAGGATAATTCTTACTTCTTATCTCTTACTTCTTTGGCCTTAATTAGGCTTTCTTTTTGGCAGCAGCCTTTTTTACCCTTGCAGGGCGGCTTTTTCCGAATGAACCTTTAAAGGTTTTACCTTTTTTCGTTTTTTTATCTCCTCTACCCATGTTATTTGTTTATGAATGTGAATTATTAGTTACGCAAAAATAAAAAAAGCTCCGATACTTCGCATGCAGTAACGGAGCTTTCCTGTGTAAGGCAGTAATTATAATTTAGCCTGCAATTCTTTACCAGCTTTGAAACGGGCAACTTTTTTAGCTTTAATCTTAATCACAGCACCGGTTTGCGGATTACGACCATTGCGAGCTGCTCTTTTTGATACAGAGAAAGTACCAAAACCAACCAGGGTAACTTTACCTCCACCTTTTAATGTTTTGGTAACTGCTTCAATAAAAGAATCGAGCGCAGTGTTAGCCTGTGTTTTAGTGATGCCTGAATCATCGGCAATTTTCGCAATTAATTCAGCTTTGTTCATAGTGTGATTTTTTAAGAATTTATGCAGGGACAAATTTAGCCGGTTTTTGCTTGAAACAAAATTTTTTGGTCGAAAAATTAACATTTGATAAAGTGCTGAAAACCGCTCGGGGCAAGGATTTTAGCAAATTGCAATGTTTTGTAATGTGTTTTGTGAATTGATGTTACACGCTGGAACGCTGTACTGCCTTATGTTTCATGCGATACCGGCTGAAATGCTGATCAGCAAAGGGTTTCATGGAATGCACTATAAGTGTGTGCCGCACGGAATTAAATTTATTATCCACACTCAGTTAACAACCTCCATTACTGTGCGGAATGCTATAAAGCGATCGCCCCACCTGTCAAATGCTTTCTTGTTTAATACAGGTGCAAATTCCTCTATGAATTGATAGTAATTCTCCAATGCAGGTGCAAAAAATTGCATCACAAAGGTCATTCCTTCCGAATCATCCTGCTCCAATAACCTGAACATAGTATGCGCTGTGAACAGTCCCAATGCCATTATCTCGGGTATATGTTGCTGCTGCTGCCATTGCAGCCAGGCTTCTTCTATCGCAGGATCAACCTTATAGGTGATATTATAGGCAATCATGGAAATAGATAAAACAAAAATGAGAAAAAAACGTTGCGTGGAATAAGGTGTAAAATCTACAATTGTCAGGACGGGTGCAGCTCCAGGAAAACCGGGCAGTGATCGCTGTAATTTATGTCATGATATATATCTGCACTTTTTAAACGGCTGCGCAACGGATCTGTAGCGTTAATGTAATCGAGCCGCCACCCTTTGTTTTGCGCCCGTACCGTAGGGAAACGCTGACTCCACCAACTGTACCGGTGCGGTTCGGGATGAAAAGCACGGAAGGTATCGATCCAGCCATTCCGAAAAAATTTGTCCATCCATGCCCTTTCTTCCGGTAAAAAACCAGAACTGTTCTTGTTGCCTTTCGGATCATGGATATCTATATCGGTATGGGCAATGTTATAATCGCCGCACAGGATCAGTTTGGGATGCTTTTTTTTCAGGTCTTGCAGGTACAAATAAAAGTCATCGAGCCATTGGTATTTAAATGTCTGCCGTACATCACCCGATGAGCCCGAGGGGAAATAGGCATTGATCAGCCGGATATCGCCGAAATCGAGCTGAATGATCCTGCCCTCATCATCACTTACGGCGTGTTGATTACCGTATTCCACATGGTCGGGTTTTATTTTGGTAAATACAGCAACTCCGCTGTATCCTTTTTTCGATGCAGAGAACCAGTAATCATGATAGCCGCAATCGGTGACCAATTGGCGGTTCACATTGTCTTTGGTGGCCTTTGTTTCCTGCAGGCAAATGATATCTGCCGGGTCGGTCTTTAACCATTCGCAAAACCCTTTTGTCATGGCTGCTCGGATGCCATTCACATTATAACTTATAATGCGCATGAATTTTTGTTTAATTTGGCTGGCAATTTACATTTTTGATATGGAAGCAGCTTCAGCCAAGAAAAAGATTGAGCCGATAATACCACCCAAGGAACAGGTTTATTTGGAAGGCCCTAAAAGCCGTGGTTATGAACTGGCATTTGCCTGGCGGGTGTTCAAACAATTCATCAAAGGTTTCAGAACCCTTCACTTTGTTGGTCCCTGTATCACCGTGTTTGGCTCTGCCCGGTTTAAAGAAGACCATCCCTATTATGAAAGCGCCCGCGAGTTTGGAAAACGCATTGCCGAGATCGGCTTTACCACGATGACCGGTGGCGGACCTGGCATTATGGAAGCCGCTAACCGCGGCGCCTTTGAAAATGGCGGCGTTTCGGTTGGTTGCAATATTCAGCTGCCATTTGAACAACATGCCAACAAATACCTCAACCGGTCGATTACCTTCGAACATTTTTTCGTTCGCAAGGTGCTGCTGGTTAAATACTCGTATGCGTTCATCATTATGCCAGGCGGTTTTGGCACAATGGATGAATTCTTCGAAACACTTACGCTTGTTCAAACAAAAACCATCACCCAGTTCCCGATCGTATTGTTCGGAAAAGACTATTACAGCAGCTTATGGAACTATGCCGAGTTTATGGCCCAGCAAGGCACCATCAGCCGCGAAGACATGAAACTTGTTTTACTGACCGACAGCATCGATGAGGCGATGGAACATATCCATACGTATATCAATCAAAACTTTAAAGTAAGGCCCCGCAAACGATTCATGTGGTTTGAAAAAAGGTAGGCAAGCAGATCAATGACAATAAGATTCAGCGATCTTGGGATTCAGGGATCTTGAGATTTACCCGGAACTTCGAAATTGAACAAATCACAAGATCGCTAAATCCAAGATCAGCCATTCCGGTTACTTTACCGCTTCTTACCAGGGATCGTAATACCCAGGTTTAAGACAAGCTCGTAGGTACCAAAAGCCTGGCGGGCTCTTCCCTTGTAGATATGCAGGTGAGCATACCTGGCATAATCTACTTTGTGGGCGAATTCGAGATAAACATACCTGAAGAAGGTAGCTCTTACCGCGTTCTCCACACCTGCGTTCCAACCGCCGATCTGAAAATCGGGATCGTTTTTGTCGCCGTCGAAACTGTTCTCGACATGCGGGATCACCGGACCGATACCGGCTTTGCCCAGCAGATCTACCTTGATCTTTTCATTGGGATGCTCGTACAGGTTCCAACGTTTTACAATGTTGAACAATAAGAAGTTGGCGCCGTTGTTCAGGAAATAATAGAAGCCATTGTCTTCAGACCATTCTATCGTTTCATCAACCGGTTTGCCGTCCTTCCTTCCTTTGCGGTGCGCCTGCTGGTGATCGATAATGTACTTGGTGTGATCGAAGTTGATCTCGATGGCGAGATCGTCTTTGAAGAAATAACCAATCCGGTAATTGTACTGGGGAATGGTCATGGCCCGGTCGAAGATCCCTTTATCCCATCCGGGATTATCATGCGCCCGGATGTTTTTAAAGGTGTACTTATTACCAAGCTCGGGTTGATCTACGTGCAGATCGCTCCTGGTGTACCATTCTTTATTATACCCCCAGGAAAAATAAAATTCTCCTTTACGGTTCGAACGGTTGGATTGGGCTGCTACAAATAAGGGCACAAGGGTAACCAAAAATGCTATGGCCGTAATAGCATTTTTACGGGAATTCATCATGACGCTACAGGATTAAAAAGGCATTTTCAAGGGACGAAGCCCAAACGAATATGCTTGTTTTGTTATTGTGAAATCAGGCTTAACAAAAATTATTATGCATCATATTCGAGTACAGGGCGCAGCCAACGCTCAACATCTTCTACGGGCATGTTCTTGCGATTGGCATAATCAATGACCTGGTCTTTCTGGATCTTCCCTAATCCGAAATACTGGCTTTGCGGATGGGCGAAATACCAGCCGCAAATAGAGGAAGCAGGATACATGGCCAGCGATTCTGTTAATGTAATGCCGGTTGCCTGCTCACCACCCAGCAGATTGAACAGTTTATACTTTTCAGTATGGTCCGGACAAGCCGGATAACCGGGTGCGGGCCTGATGCCCGAATATGATTCCTTAATTAATTCTTCATTCGTAAAATGTTCGTCTTTTGCATAGCCCCAGAATTCTTTGCGCACCCGTTCATGCAAGCATTCAGCAAAAGCCTCGGCAAGCCTGTCTGCTAACACCTGCAGCATGATCTTGTTGTAATCGTCGTGATTTTCTATGAATTTCTTTATATGCGGCTCTATGCCCTGTATAGTAACGGCAAAGGCTCCCATGTAATCGGCAGCTTCTTTACTTTTTTCATTGGCAGGTGTTACAGCGGGTTTAACAAAGTCGGCCAAAGAAAAGTTCGGTTGCCCGGCCGCTTTTTTATTCTGCTGGCGTAAATGTTCGAGCCTTACCTTTTCCTGCCCTCTTTCATCATATATAAACACAGAATCTTTTCCGTTGCTGTTAGCCTGCCAGAAACCGATAACGCCCCGGGCCGTTAACCATTTTTCTGCGATGATCTTTTTCAACAGCTCATTGGCATCTTTAAACAATTTCGTAGCTTCTTTACCTACTTTCTCATCCTGTAAGATGGCAGGGAATTTACCGTGTAATTCCCAGGCAATGAAGAAGGGACCCCAGTCGATATAGTTGGTAAGCTCATTCAGATCGTAATTATCAAAAATGCGCGTGCCGGTGAATGATGGAACCGGCGGCGTATAATTCTTCCAGTCGATGGCTACGCGATTCTCCTGCGCCTGTTCAAAAGGCAGGTATTGTTTGGCGGTTTTCTTGCTGCCAAAATCATCGCGTAACTTTTGATATTCCTTACCAATCGTATCCAGGAAACCGGGTTTTTGTTCTTTGCTCAATAAAGAACCGGCTACGGTAACACTGCGGGAAGCATCCAGCACATGCACCACGCCGTTGTCATACTGCGGGGCAATTTTAACCGCTGTATGCATGCGGCTGGTGGTGGCGCCCCCGATCAGCAGGGGCTGGGTCATGTTGCGTCTTTTCATTTCATGGGCCACATGCACCATTTCGTCGAGTGAAGGAGTAATAAGACCACTTAAGCCGATGATGTCTACTTTTTCTTTCTGGGCTGTTTCGAGGATCTTGTCTGCCGGAACCATTACGCCCAGGTCGATAATATCGTAGCCATTACAGCCTAATACCACACCAACAATGTTCTTTCCGATATCATGTACATCGCCTTTTACGGTGGCCAGCAATATTTTGGCGGCGCCCGCACCTTCTTCATTTGTTGTTCCGGCTGCTAAATGCGCCAGGCGTCGTTCTTCTTTTTCCGCTTCAATGTATGGGGTAAGAATGGCCACCGATTTTTTCATTACCCGGGCGCTTTTCACTACCTGCGGCAGGAACATCTTACCGCTGCCGAACAGATCGCCCACTACATTCATACCGTCCATAAGCGGCCCTTCAATGACGTCTAGCGGTTTTGGGTATTTCTGCCTGGCTTCCTCAGTATCCTGGTCTATATAGTCTGTAATGCCGTTTATGAGGGCATGTTTCAGGCGCTCTTCTACTGAATTATTCCGCCAAGCTTCATTCTTTATTTCATTCTTGTCTTTTGCCTTAACTGTTTCCGCAAACTGGATCAGGCGGTCGGTAGCGTCTTCGCGGCGGTTCTGGATCACATCTTCACACAGTTCCCGCAGCTGGGGCTCAATTTCATCGTATACGACAAGCTGGCCGGCGTTTACAATACCCATATCCATACCGGCTTTAATGGCATGGTACAGGAATACGGCATGCATGGCTTCGCGCACCGGTTCATTACCGCGGAAGGAGAAAGAGATATTACTTACCCCGCCGCTTATTTTAGCCAGGGGCATTTTTTGTTTAATGATGCGGGTGGCCTCAATAAAGTCAAGCGCATAATTATTGTGCTCTTCGATACCGGTTGCCACTGCAAATATGTTGGGATCGAAGATGATATCCTGCGGATCGAAGCCTACTTCTTCTGTCAGGATCTTATAGGCCCTTTCGCAGATATCCACCCGGCGTTGCAGGGTATCGGCCTGTCCCTGTTCATCGAAGGCCATTACGACAACCGAAGCGCCATAGAGTTTACAGATCTTTGCCTCGCGAATGAACTTCTCTACTCCTTCTTTCATGGAAATAGAGTTCACGATACACTTGCCCTGCACACATTTCAATCCCGCCTCGATGATCTCGAACTTTGAGCTGTCGATCATGATGGGGATCTTGGCAATATCAGGCTCACTTTGCAACAGGTTCAGATAGGTGGTCATGGCCTTTACGCCGTCGAGCAGGGCATCATCCATGTTCACGTCAAGGACCTGGGCGCCGCTTTCAACCTGTTGGCGGGCTACGCTGAGTGCTTCTTCATACTTGTTCTCGCGGATGAGGCGGGCAAATTTTTTGGAACCGGTCACGTTGGTACGTTCTCCTACGTTCACAAAATTGGTTTCAGGGCGAATGACCAGGGGTTCTAACCCTGCAAGCCGCAAGTATGGTTTTATCGTGTTCGCTGACATATCCTGTTTACATTTTTGGGGGAATTACAAAACCAGCCGGTTCCCGGGCAGGGCAAGTCCTGCACCAGTAATTCCTTTGATATTTTAAAAATTGCCTGTACTCATTATAACGCCGTTTCCAATACCGGTAATGGTCTTGGTTTAAACTGGCGAACATGTTCGGCAATGTGTTTAATATGATCGGGGGTTGTACCGCAGCAGCCGCCTACGATGTTTACAAAACCTTCACGCGCCCATTCTTCGAGGAAGTGAGCGGTTTGTTCGGGTTGTTCATCATACTCACCCATGGCATTGGGTAAGCCCGCGTTGGGATAGGCGGAAGTATAGCAAGCCGCTATCTGGCTTAACTCTTCAATATGCGGCCGCATTTCAGAGGCGCCCAATGCACAGTTCAAACCAATGGAAAGCGGTTTGGCATGCATTACCGAGGTATAGAAAGCTTCGAGGGTTTGTCCGCTCAACGTGCGGCCGGAAGCGTCGGTGATGGTGCCGCTGATCATGATGGGCAGTTCGGCTTTGGCTTCATCACTGAAATATTTCTTAATGGCGTAAATGGCGGCTTTGGCATTGAGGGTATCAAAGATGGTCTCTATCAGCAGCAGATCTACTCCACCTTCCACCAGGCCTTTTACCTGTTCGTAATAGGCACTCATCGCCTCGTCGAATGTTAAGGCCCTGAAGCCGGGGTTGTTTACGTCGGGTGATAAGGAAAGTGTTTTGTTGAGCGGACCGATAGCGCCGGCTACAAAGGCCCGTTCGCGGCCACCTTTATTGGTGGCAGGGTCGGCAAAGAATTCCTGCACGGCTTCCTTGGCGATCCTGGCTGCTGCGAAATTCAGCTCATAGGCCAGCGGTTCCATATGGTAATCGGCCAGCGAAATGCGTTGGGCATTGAATGTATTGGTTTCAATGATATCGGCGCCGGCTTCGAGGTATAATTTGTGAATGCCTTTGATAATATCCGGCTGTGTAAGCACCAAGAGGTCATTATTGCCTTTGAGATCGCTTGCCCAGTCTTTGAACCGATCACCGCGGTAATCAGCTTCTGTAAGTTTGTGCCGCTGGATCATGGTTCCCATAGCGCCATCGATGACAAGGATCCGTTCCTGCAGGCATTGCTGTATTGTTTTCATTCTACCCTCCTTTTGTTTAGCATAGCAAATAAGTAAATGAGCATAACCGGACGTTCCAATGACGATCCAGGACCGCTAAGGCGGACATATACCGCCGGGTGAGAAACCGAACTTGTAAACGTTGGGAAACTGTGAAGAGAGAGTTTCTTATCGTTTATTAGTTCAGTTTTGGCATCTAATGCCTCCCGGTGTCCAGGATCTCAGATGCCGGTTCCTGCTCAGGATGCACAGGCCGAACAATAAACAAATCTGCCTATGCGGGTGCAAATTTACAGCTTGTTATGTTAATTGCAAACTGGGATATTAATAAGGGCTTATAACCGGAGGGAGTTCTGTTACAGGCTGGGGTTTAATGTTGTACATACTTTTCAACCGGCAGGCGATTGGTAATGCTGCGGGCAAGGGTCATTTCATCGGCATATTCCAACTCGCCGCCAAAGGCAATGCCGCGCGCGATGGTGGTGATCTTAACTTGTGATGATTGCAGCTTTTTCTGGATATAGTAGATGGTGGTATCGCCCTGGATCGTAGGGTTCAGGGCAAAGATCAGCTCTTCGGTGTTTTCCTTGTGTACCCGTTGTACCAGGGGTTCAATGGTAAGCTGGTCGGGCCCGATACCATCGAGCGGAGAAATAATGCCGCCCAATACATGGTATACGCCGCTGAATTGCTGGGTGCTTTCGATGGCAATTACATCGCGGATATTTTCAACTATACAAATGATCTCCTGTTTACGAAGGGGATTGGCGCAGATGGCGCAGGTGGTAGTGTCGGCTACATTAAAACAACGTTCACAGAATTTGATCTCCCGGCGCATTTTCAGCACGGCTTCGCCAAATGCATCTACATTACCGGGGTCTTGCTTTAATAAATGCAGCACCAGCCGCAATGCTGTCTTTTTTCCGATCCCGGGCAGTTTGGCAAATTCACTCACCGCATTTTCCAACAAAGAAGAAGAAAATTCCATGGTGCAAAGATACCGAATGGTTTGGGGTTTATGGTTTGTGGTTTGTGGTTATTGCCGCTGATTTTGCTCACTGGCAAATGGCGGCATACATTAATTTCTAATGCTTAATTCCTTACTGGTCACGCCTATTGCCTCGTTGCCTTAACTTTTATGCCTCGTTGCTTCGGGCTTCGCCTCGTTGTCTGGCCTCTTGCCTCGTTTCCTCGGCCCTTGGCCTCGTTACCTCGGGCTTCGCCTTGTTGTCTCAGGCTTCGCCTCGTTGTCTCAGGCTTCGCCTCGTTGTCTCGGGCTTCGCCTTGTTGCCTTGCTTCGCCTCGTTTCCTTGGGCTTGGCTTGTTTCCTTGGTCTTCGCCTCGTTGCCTCAGCCTTTACCTTAATGCCTTCTTCCTCACTTCGTGAGTGTAATGTCTACCAAATTGTCCCAGTTGGCTTTTACGTTCAGTTTACGGTTGATGGGTTGTACTTTTTCGGGCTGGTGACGGTCTTTAAAGAAGGAACCCGGGTCCCAGACGCCGTTCTTATTATCGTCGTATAAAATGCGGAGGTCGTATTCACCGGGCACAAATAATTTGGCATAGAACTCTCTGCCGGTCATGGGATAGGCGAATTTTACATTATCACCCTGTACAAATTGTAGGACGGGGTTTCTGCTGAAATCGAGGCCGATGATACGGAGCCTGAGCAGTCCGTAATCGCTTTGTTTTTTTGAGCGAAAGGCCAGGGTATCGGTACGCGCTATCTTAGCGCCGGCGGTATCCTCGGCAAAATCTTTATCTATGATAAGATTATAGGCGGTGTTTTCGGTCCAGTTATAGGTGAGCGTCACCTTCTTGTTGCTGGTATCTGTGGTGAAGTGATAATTCGGCAGCGGTTCATACTTTTCATTCGTTAGAACAACCTTTGTGCTGTCGAAATATTTGACAGGTGTTTCAAAGCGGAATTCAAATTGGGTTAAGAGGTCCTGCTCATTATTGCTAAGATTGGTCTCGAGTTTCAGCCGGGGTTCCTGTTTGTCATTTTTTCTTGCAGGCCGCACGGCAGGCACTGCCGGTTTTTTCGTTTTGGCCGTATCTTCTTCATCTTTTTCCAGGTAAGCGTACAGCGTAACCGGTTTGGGTGTTGTACTGGGGCTTACCAGCTCATCGGCAAAAGCGAAGAGCTGGGTATTGCTGAGGTAACGGCGCTGTCCGCCTTCATCTTTCAGCGCATACATGGCAAATGAACCGGAAGGCAGGTTGCTGAAGGCGAAATTGCCATCTTTATCGACCCGGGCAATATAGCGGGGCTTTTCTTTGATGACAGCCGAATCATCGGTATTGCTATGCAGCATGACAATCAGGGTGGAATCGGTTTTACCGGTTTCGGCAATGATCACCTTGCCGGTTAGCGCCAGGGAATCGAGGTTTTCACCGGTGGTGAACAGATAGGTAAAATTCTTTAACACATTGCCCTCGTTAATGTCTTTTATGGCGTTGCCAAAATCGATGGAATAGGTGGTGTTGGGTTGCAGGGTATCTTTAACGGTGACGGTCACTGTGCGCAACCTTGAATCAACGATGGGATTTATTTTCGGAACCGGTGAAACCAGCAGATTTTCCTGTACGTTCTCTACCTGAACAAACTCGTCGAATTCGAAGACGATCCTTTTGCCGCTGAAGTTCCTGGCCGAATCGCGGGGATTTACTTTCATAAGCCGGGGCGCCAGGGAGTCGCGGGGGCCGCCCATGGGGGGCACTATATTGGCGCAACCAGTTTGCACCAGGGTAGGCGGAAGCAGCGCAAGGATCAAAAGGAAGGGAGAAACTATCTTTAATATACTAGCATACTTCATAAGGCCGCAAACTTAAGCCGTTTATCGCCAAATGTTGCTTCAAAATCCGTTAAATTAACACCTCTCTTGCCGGTTACCGGTTGCCGGTCACCAGTTGCCGGTTACCAGTTGCCGGTTGCCGGTTACCGGCGTTCCAGGTTCCAGGTTTCAGGTTGCAGGGATTCTGTTCGGCTTATCCTTGTTTCTGCGACCCATCTTCTGGTACCACAAACCCTCTGATGCACTGTTTACAGCTGACATTTAGTTAAGCAGTTTGTGAATAGGGGACCTTGTAACCTGTACCCTGCAACCTGTAACGCAAAGTGTTTAAACGGTATCTTTCAATTGTGAGGTGATACTATTTAAGCCGATCGACACCCTTTAACCTGTACCCTGCAACCTGTAACGCAAAGTGTTTAAACGGTATCTTTCAATTGTGAGGTGATACTATTTAAGCCGATCGACACCCTGTAACCTGTACCCTGCAACCTGTAACACAATCTGTTTAAACGGTAACTTTCAATTGTTGGTTGATCAAGTAATTAAGCCGATCCGTACCCTGCAACCTGTAACGCAACGTTATTAAACGGTATCTTTCAATTGTTGTAATTACTGTAATTGTAAGGCTTACGCTTCCTCTTCAGAAGTCATATCGTGCAGGGCGATCACCAGCTTATTGGTTTTAACAAAATTGCACCAGTGGCAGTCTTCCTTCCCGCAGCCAATGTAAAACTCGCGGTTCTGGATCTTTTCCCATACAGTAACGATCTGCTGGGTAACTGTGGTAATATCTGAAGGTTTTATAATTACTTTTTCCTTGCGGTAGCCCTTCTTTTTATCGGGTTCTATAAAGTCGAATTCGGTACTGATCACCTGCCAGTCACGGCTTTCGTAATTATCGACCAGGATCTTATAAAACACAGCCTGGCGCCAGTAGTCACCACCGTTGGGCTCTTTTTCGCTGGGCGGCTGCAGTTTGGCCTTTGCTTTTTCCGGATCACCGGTCTTATAATCCACGATGTTCACCTGTTTGCCATCGAATTCCAGTTTATCGAGCTTGCCTTTGAGCGGAACGCCGTTCACTTCAATGTTGCGGATATTCCTTTCTACGGTAACAATGCGGTTCCAGGTGAAAATGTATTTGTCGTAATAATTTGACAATACCTCCTGGCCGTATTCCAGCCGGCGATCGAACTGCTCGCGGGTAAAGTTTTCGCGGTGCCGGTGCATGTACCAGTTGAAATCATCCACAAATTCCCGTTTCGACGGAAATACATTGTTGTTCTCCTTCATCTTTTCAAAGAACCGTTGCAGGGCATGGTGAATGGCCGAACCAAATTCGGTGGCTTCGTTCTTAGGGGATGGAATGCGCAGCAGGTTTTTGAAATAGAACTCGAGTGGACATTTCAAATAATTGTTCAACGCCGTTACATTCATCACGAAGCGGTCGAGCAGAGCGGTAATAAAGTCATCTTCTATGCGGCTGATCTCAGGTGCTTCCGTTTCGCCGAACTGAATGATCTGAAAATCGGTAAGCGTTTCATCGCTCATGAATACTTTTTCAACGGGCAACAGGTGTTGTTCCTGTATTTCTGCAAGGAACATGGAAGGTTCCAGTTCTCGGCCATCGTTTTTATACCGGCAATAAGAAATGGTGAGGTATTGTTCAGCGCGGGTGAGTGCCACATAAAACAGGCGGCGCAGTTCCTCAATCTCTGTATCGCTGCGACCGGCTGCATTAACCGGGGCGCCGTCCGCAGCGGAATTGCCCGATGCCAGGGGATAGCTGAAGAACACGTTTTCCGGGATCTTGTAGCCACCGCCGGGTTTGCGTTTCTTTTCCCAGAAAGAAGCATTACAACCGGCAATGAACACATGTTCAAATTCCAGCCCTTTGGAGCCATGGGCCGTCAGGAGGTTTACACCTTTATCGTTACCGCTCACCTGCACCAAAGGCAATGACAAACCTTCTTTCTCCATAAGGTCGAACACTTCAACGAGGTCGTTCAGCTGCAGTAAAGGATTGCGGTGGGTCTCCTCTTTTATAAAATCGAAGAGGGCCGTTAACACCTGCATCATCCAGGCCTTTTCAGGGCTTTGCATGATATTGTTGAGCAGGCCGGTTCGGCGAATGATATTTTCAACAAGCACCAGCAGGGTAACATTGGGAACAATGGCAATTAATTTTTCCAATGCTTTGGTAGCCTGTTGCAGCCCGGGATGTAATCCCCTGCTGAACAGGTCGGCGGGTGGTGTATTGGCTTTGTCGTATAATAAACGGCGCAGGGAGGTTTTGTTATTACCGAACTGGCGGTCGGCCACCTCAATGCTTAGTTTGGCAATTTCCACAGGAGGAACATTGAACCAGTCGAAATGCAGGATCTCAAACAACATTTCATCACCACCGTAGGGTATATCATGTTCGGCGGCGAGGTATTTGATGAGCAGAATGATCTTTTTAGCGAAAGGTTCCTGCAGCAGGTTCAAATGCCGTTTGCTGTATACGGGTATGCCCAGTAGTTTAAAGTACTGGGTCAGTTCCTGGCCATATTTATTTTCTCGGTAAATGATGCTGATCTTTCCCGGTGCTACGCCCTGCGCCAGCAGTTCCTGTACCTGCATGGTGATGCCGATCATTTCATGCCGCTGCGTTTCATATTCTTTGATGACGGGAATAGCGTCGGTAGGTTCCAGCGCAAAAAAGCGCGGGTGCGATGACTTCAGGTTCTTGCTAAGGCCTTCAATTTGTTTCACCAGACGCTCCTGGTTATTGTTGATGAGCGTCATAGATACATCGAGAATGGGTTGGGCCGAACGATAATTGTTGGTCAACACCACGGTGAGCAGGTTTTGCCGGTAAGAATTGGCAAACTGCAACATGTTCTCTACGTTGGCGCCCTGGAAGCGGTAAATACTCTGGTCATCGTCGCCCACTACAAAAATATTGGGCGTTTCCCAGAAGCTGATCAGCAGGTTCACCAGTTGGTTTTGGGTACCGCTGGTATCCTGAAATTCATCTACCAGAATGTATAAAAACTGTTCCTGGTAGCGGTTCAGCAAAGCTGCGTTTTCCTGGAATGCCCTGATCACCCAGTTGATCATGTCGTCGAAGTCGTACCGGTTGCGGTCGCGCATCAACTGCTGAAAGCGGTCGAATTCATTCACCGCTGCCCGCAGTTTTTCCATCTTCTCTTTTTCTTCGTCCAGTTTATCTTTCTTCAGATCACCGGCTTTAAACTGCTTGTAGGCCCGTTTGTAGATAAACTCTTCGCGGGTGGGCAGATCGGCGATCCAGGCATCGATGCATTGGTTGATAAATGCGGGTGACCAGCCTTCGCGTTTCATGGTGCTGAAAAGCGATTGCAGGTTATGAATTTCATAGTATACATCGCCCCGGTAACGCTTGAGCGGATGGTTCTTGGGAAAATTATCTATGAGTTGTTTGAACAGTTCGATTCTTTCCAGGTCGGAAATGGGATCCAGCGCCGTTTTTTCAAACAGGGAGAGATTTTCCTGGATGATATCGTTGCAAAAAGCGTGAAAAGTATAAATGTTCACGCGGTAGGCATCGGGCCCTATGAATTGGGACAGGCGCTTGCGCATGGCCACTACACCGGCATCGGTATAGGTTAAACACAAAATATTCTGCGGCTGGGAGTCTGTATCGAGCAGGATTTTGCCAATGCGGCTGGCGAGGATCTGGGTTTTACCGGTTCCCGGTCCGGCGATAACCATAACCGGCCCTTCAATGGTGTCGACAGCGATCCGCTGCTGCGGATTCAGCTTTTTGTATTCTTCAGTGAATTTCTGGTTAAGGCGTTCCCGGTTCACGCTCATATACCAAAGATAAAGAAGGGTCAATGAATACGACGGCGCCCTAATATGATAACCGGCCAATGTTCAGAAACTGGTTTTAAATGTGCAAAAGTTTTTAGTTTTTTAATCTGGCCGTCTGCCCATTTTGGTCTTTTTTTACCACCTATTACTGCATTTTCGTGTATTTTATACACTGATTCCACTAAGGAGAAACTATTATTTGCTGATAATAAATAGCTTATGAGGGGAAAAGAAATAGTCGATTCGCCGGTGGAAAGCTTCTTTTTTTGGGAATAAAAGTAAATTTCCGTCGTTTCTAATATTACAGATTTTCGCAATAATGAAAAATCAGCACCCTTTAAAGATATTTATACTCGAAGACGATGTTTGGTATGGTTCAATGCTTCAGCATTACCTCGCCCTGAATCCCGACTATGAAGTGAAGCGCTTTCACAACTGTAAGGATTTTCTGAACCAGTTGCATGAAAGGCCTGAAGTAGTAACGCTTGATTACTCCATGCCCGACATGGATGGCAGTGAAGTGTTGAAAAAGATCAAGGAAATTGATCCGGGCATCCAGGTGATCATCATTTCGGGTCAGGAAGACATTAAAACGGCCATCAGCCTCATTAAAAATGGCGCATTCGATTACATTGTTAAAGACGATGATGCCAAAGACCGCCTGTGGAACAGCCTGCTTCATTTGAAGGAGATCGACGGACTGCGCAAAGAAGTGGAGCATTTGAAAGAACAGGTAGGTAAAAAGTACGACTACTCTAAATTCCTGATCGGGAAAAGTCCGGCCTTCGAGAAGGTCTTCAGCCTGATAGAAAAAGCCTGTAAGACGAATATAACGGTTTCCGTTACCGGCGAAACCGGTACGGGTAAAGAGATGGTGGCCCGGGCTATTCACTACAATTCCGAAAAAAGCAAGAAGCCGTTTGTGGCGGTGAATGTGGCGGCTATTCCCAGGGAGCTGATAGAAAGTGAGTTGTTTGGGCATGAAAAGGGCGCATTTACGGGCGCCATTACCCGAAGGATCGGTAAATTTGAAGAAGCGCATAACGGTACGCTTTTTTTAGATGAGATCGGGGAATTGGACATCAACCTGCAGGCGAAGTTGCTGCGTGTGTTGCAGGAAAGGGAGATCACCCGGGTTGGTGGCAATGAAGTGGTACCGATCAATGTGCGCATTATCGTAGCTACACATAAAAACCTGTTGGAAGAAGTGCAGGCCAGGCGGTTCAGGGAAGACCTGTATTACCGTTTGATCGGTTTGCCTATAGCCATACCACCATTAAGAGAGCGGGGCAATGATATTGTCATACTGGCCAAGCATTTTATGGACCAGTTCTGTAAAGAAAATAATACCGACAAAAAATTGCTTTCGCCGGAGGCGCAGCAAAGGCTCCTGCACCATGCATTTCCCGGTAATGTGCGGGAATTGCGGTCGGTCATAGAACTGGCTGTAGTAATGGCCGATGGCGATACCATTTTACCGGAGCATATCACTTTGAATTCTAACTCCTCGGTGAACGACCTGATGAATAAAGAAAGGACCCTGAAAGAATTTGAGTTGCAGATCATACAGCACTATCTCGACAAATACGACAAAGACGTATTGCTGGTAGCGAAAAAACTGGATATCGGTAAATCGACGATTTACCGGATGATCCAGGCCGGTGAATTAAATGTCCGGTAAAACTGCTGCCAGTGAGCGGATGCGTTCCTGTTGGGTACCATAACATGAAACCGTTGAAAAACATACCTGCTGCCAACCAGGCTCATCCGCCCTTAACCGACGGTACCGGGGAAGGCGAAGGTAATGTGCCAAGCACCCTGGCTTCATTTTATGAAGAGGTGCTTATGAATATACCGGCCGACATTGCCGTGTACAATACGCGCGGTGAATTCCTGTTCATTAATTCAGCGGTCATAAAAGAAGCGGCTACCCGCGAATGGCTTATTGGTAAAACCATTGAAGATTACTGTCGCATAAGGCAAAAGCCGCCCGAAATGGCCATCAGGCGGAAGGAAATGATAGAAGAAGCGGTGTTGACCAGAAAGCTGCAAAAATGGGAGGAGCGCTTTGAATTTCCCGACGGGCAGATCAAATATCATATCAGGCATATTCAACCGGTGCTGGATGCGCAGGAGCAGGTAAAGTTCTGCATCGCCTATAGCATTGATATCAGTGATCAAAAGCGGGCCGAGGAGTATATACAATTAAGCGAGAAGAAATACCGCGACCTGTTCAATTACAGTCAGGCCTGGATCTGTACCCATGACCTGAACGGCCGCTTATTATCGGTGAATCCCGCCGCCAGTTTGGCCCTGGATTATACTGCCGGGGAAATGGTTGGGCGGGCGCTTCTCGAATTCATACCTGAAGAAGATAAAGCATTATATGAATTGAACTACCTGCAACCGATCCTGCGTAATGGCAAGTCGGAAGGGGTATTCAGGGTGCAGGGGAAGAGCGGCAAGGTCATTTACCTGTTGTACCAGAATTATAAAATGGATGTGCCGGGCATAGAGCCCTATGTAATAGGGTTTGCGCAGGACATCTCGGATCGTATAAAGGCAGAGCGGGAATTAAGGCAGGCCAAGAAACTGACAGAAGAGGCCGCCCGCGCCAAAGAGGTTTTCCTGGCGAATATGAGCCATGAAATTCGAACCCCGATGAACGGAGTATTGGGCATTGCGGGTTTACTGGCAAAGACTAAACTGGATGCACAGCAGCAGAGTTACCTAAGGCTGATACAGGAGTCGGCCAACAATTTATTGTTGCTGGTGAATGATGTGCTTGACCTGGAAAAGATCCTCTTAGGCAAGCTGCAATTTGAGCATGTGGTATTTTCCCTGGCAGACCGCATGGAACTTTGTTTGCAATCGTTCATTTATAAAGCGGAAGAAAAGGGTATTGGATTGGTGCATGAGAATTTGCTGGGCGAAGACCTGATCGTATTGGGTGATCCATACCGGTTGAGCCAGGTAATGAATAACCTGATCAACAATGCGCTTAAGTTTACCGAAGCAGGAACCGTAACCATTGAAACCCGTTTAATAGAGCGAATTGGTAATGAAGCGTGGATAGCATTTGCCGTGAAGGACACGGGCATAGGTATAACAGAGAGTCAGTTAGGGCTGATCTTTGAGCCATTCATGCAGGCGCATGTAGCCATCAGCCGCACACATGGCGGAACCGGTTTGGGCTTAAGCATTTGCCGGGAATTGATCACCATGATGGGTGGGGAATTGAAAGTGGCCAGTGAGGCGGGAAAAGGCTCATCCTTCAGCTTTGAATTACCATTTGCAATCAGTTCAACTAAACTCAATCAATCAACCGTGGCACAAGACCTGAATTATCAAAGCCTTGGCAGCAGATATATTCTGGTAGCTGAGGACGTGGAGTTGAATCAATACCTTGTTCGGCATATTATGGAGTCGTGGGGCTTTAAAGTGGATGTGGTGAATAATGGCCGCGAGGCTGTAGAAAAGATACAGGAAAATAATTATGACCTGGTGCTAATGGATATACAGATGCCGGAGATGGATGGCATGGAAGCCACCCGCGCCATCAGGCAGTTAGGCGATCCCGTTAAAGCGGCGATCCCGATCGTGGCGCTTACGGCCAATGCGTTGAAAGGAGATAGTGACAAGTATTTAGCTGCCGGTATGAACGATTTTCTGCCCAAGCCATTCAATGAGCAAAAGCTATTCCTGGTAATATCAAATAATTTAAATACCGGTGCAGTGGCACCAGCAAGTAAGCGTATGAGAGAAACAAAAACAACAGTTGCCGATAGCGAGGAAAAATTATATGACCTCGCCATGATACAAACGATTGCTGGCGGTGATGCCGGTTTTGTGAAGCGGATGGTGGAATTGTTTATAGAAACAGTGCCGCCTTCGATGGCAGAATTGCAGAAAGAAACTGCGGCGCAAAACTGGCTGAATGTAAGTAAGCTGGCGCACAAGCTGAAAGCGACTATCGACAGTATGGGCATTATCCGGCTCAGAGATGTGGTGCGAACGCTGGAGTTGAATGGAAAAAAGGGCGAGGGAGTTGATAAGATGCCCGGTCAGGTGCAGGAAGTTATTGATGTATTGCAGGCTTGTATGGAGCAGTTGAAGAGGGATTTTGACTTGTAGGAAGCATGTGAAGTAGGAAGTATGAAGTAGGGAGTATGAAGATGGCGAACAAACGATGCTGGTATTATAAAAGAAGAAGTCGGAGTTTTGAAGATTTTTGATCTTCTTAGCTCCGACTTCTTAATTCTTTGCTTCGCCCGAAGGGCTTAACCCGGCAGGCGGGGAATATGTTTTTCCAATTCTTTGATCTGTTTTACGATCTCGGGGGTGGTCGGCTTCAGGGCCTTGGCCTTGCGGAAGAATTCTTTGGCTGCGCGGAACTCCCGTTTGTTCATCATAATATTACACATTTGGAGGTAGGCGGCAGCTTCATTTTCTTTATCGGGCAGGCCTTCGCGGATAGCCTGGCGAATGTATTTTTCCGCTTGTTTGAAATCGTTCTTTTGTAAGGAGATCATGCCCATCTGCAACATGCTGGCCCCTTTCACTTCTTTCATGGGCGTGCCAAGATCGAGGCCTTTCTTCATGTTTTTTTCCGCGGTATCGAAATCCTGTTCCATCATGGCCAGCTGACCTTTGAAGGTAAAGAAGGCCGAGCGGATGGGTTTGTACAGGAGGTTGGGATATTTTATGGAATTGAGTACGCGTTTGGCGCCATCGAGGTCACCGGCTTCCATATGTTCCTGAATAAGGCGAAGGGGGCCGATGAAAAAGTGACCGGCGATAAGAATGAGGCCGATCAGGTAGGCTGGGAAAGCGGGCCAGAAACCGCTGTAGACATTGGCCAGTACGCCCACAACCAGCAGCGCCAGACCCAGGTACAGGCGGTAACGTATGAGCCATGTATAAAACTTCATAAACCTTTTGATTTTTTTAAGGATGGCAAAGATAGGCTGAAAAAACCAGTTTACCGGTTGCCGGTTGCCAGTTTCCGGTTACCAGTTGGCCGGTTACCGGTTTCCAGTTGCCGGTTACCGGTTACCAGTTGCCAGTCAGCAGTTTCAAGGTTTGCGGTTCCGCTTTTGGAACTTCAAAGTTGAAGCCCTGTAACCTGGAACCAGTAACTTGTAATAAATTATTTATCGTCGTTGATCTCTATCCAATAGCCATCTGGGTCGCGGAAGTAGATCTGTTTTACCCCATCTACCCGTTTGGTGACGGTGTTCTTCTCTCCTGCCCAGTTCTCATATTCCACATTATGTTTTTTAAGGTTGGCGATAAAATCGTTGATGGAGGGAACGCTGAAGCAGAGGTGGCTGTTTTTGTCGTGCGATGTTTTGGTGGCTGCACCGGAAATAATATGAAGGTGGCCGGGGGTGCCCAGGCTGAACCAGGTATGGCGCCCATCGTGAAACGGTTCGGGAATGGTATCGAGGCCGACGACCTGTTGGTAAAACTGAGTGCTTGATTTCAGATCAACGACGTAGATGGCGATATGGTTGATGCGGGGTTTGTTTTGGGCAAAACCTGACAGGCAGACAAATGACAGAACGAAGACCAGAATGCAGACTGCTTTTTTCATATGTATGTGTTTCCAACGGTAAGTTAGTAAAACAGCCTAAACCGGCGGAAAATAAAATTGCGCAGCCCTGGTGGAGCCGCGCAATTAAATTACATGTCATAATATTATGGGCGATCCCAGAAGGCGGGTGGTTCAATACCCAGGCTTCTTAAGTATACATAGCCCTGGCCGCGGTGGTGAATTTCATTGTCGATAGCATAGAAAAGAATAGAGATGCAGGTGCCAGGCCACTGACCAAAAGCTACCGTTTGCTCCTGCCAGCGTTCAGCTGGAATGGTGGGCCAGATCTTATTGATACCATCGGTGGCCTGGTCCCACAAGGCCAGCAATTCCTGTTTGGTGTTTACCTTTTCTGCATCCGCCCATTTTTCCCATTTTTCAGTGGCGATACCTTGCAGGCAGGGTAGGCCCATGCCCAGAAATTCATACACCAGTTCGGCGAAAGGGCGCATACCGCCAACGGAGTAAGTGAAAAGCTTGTCATCAGGGAAAGCCTCGATCATTCTGCGCGTGAGGGCGCGGTGGCCCTGCCAGTGTTTGAGCAATTGTTCCGGCGTAATAATACTGGCGCTAGCGGTTGGTGTTAATTCTTTGGTTGACATGATTATTATTTTTTAAGGATTTGCAATAAGTACAATGCAAACCTAGCCAGGGGCAGTGACAACAGTATGTCAGCAGGATTTCGTGGAGGAAAGATTTTTTTGAGTTTTCCGGCCCAAAGATCGGATTTACATGCTAATGATAGGATTTTCAGGCGATTTAGGCGCCTGGGTTTCGAGGAATATGGGTTTTCTTCTTATTTTTGCCATCCGCCAGAGTACGGCAGTGTTCGTTGCCGATGGTTTGGTCCCGTAGTTCAATGGATAGAATAGAAGTTTCCTAAACTTTTGATACAGGTTCGATTCCTGTCGGGACTACTTGAGATTGTAAAGACAGAAATGTCAGGATTTAAAAACCCGCATAGAATATTGATTTTATGCGGGTTTTTTGTTTTTGGTTGGCATAACCTGACAAATAGTTACCCGCCTATACAACCGCTTTTAGGTGAACACGAGGTGAGCAAGACTGAAATTCTATTTTTGTTCACCTCGAAGTTCTGAAACCCTTGCTGACACTGGGTTCCACCGAATTGAAGTAGTGATGTGGAGGACTTGAGCGAAGGAAACAATATTCGGTCAATTCAAAATGTGTGTTATGAACAAGGGAAATTTAAGCCTGTTTATCTGGTTCCGGCTTGTATCGAACCGGGGCAAAAATGGCAAGATGCCTATTTATTTACGATTCTCCATTAGTAAGAAAAGAGTAGAATTATCAACCAACCAGTTTGTTGATCCCAAGCTTTGGGATGCCGAAGGGCAATTTGTAAAAGGCAAAACGGAAGAAGCGCAAACCATCAACCGCCGCCTGGCGCTTATTAAAGGGGATCTGCACAAAAAGTACCTGCAACTGGAAGCGTTGGGCAAACCCATTACCGCGGAGATCTTAAAGAACCTGTACCTGGGAGTTGATGAAAACCGGAAGACGCTACAGGAGGCGATTGATATTTATTACGACCGGTTTGCTGAAAAGGTGGCCAGCGGGCAGAAATCGAAACACAGTCTGAAATGTGTACACACCACCCGTGAGAAGTTGAAGGTGTTCACAAAACAACAGTACAAAGTAACCGACCTGCCGCTGAAGGAAATAAAACCAGCCATTGCCGGCGACTTTGAACACTTCCTTGTAACTCATGAAAAAGGGTGCAACAACACAGCCATGAAGTACATCCGCATCCTGAAACGGGTACTAAAGTTTGCGGTTGACCAGGGCTGGTTAGAAACAAACCCGGTGGGCCGGTTTAAATGCACGTATGTAGAACCATCCCGCGAGCGGCTGACAATGGAAGAAGTAATGACCCTGTACCATAAGGAGTTTACAGTTGAGCGGTTGGCCGAGGTACGGGATGTATTTATCTTTAGTTGCTACACTGGCTTCGCCGACCAGGATGTGTACAACCTTACACCCGACAACATTGTAACCGGCATCGACGGTGAAAAATGGATAGCCACCGACCGCCGCAAAACCGGTACGCCCGAACGGGTACCGCTACTCCCTATTGCTTTGGAGATCGTCGAAAAATACAAAAACCACCTATGGTGCCGCAGCAAGAACCGCTTACTACCTGTAAACACCAACCAGTGTTACAATGGCTACCTGAAAGAAATAGCCGAGCTATGCGGAATCAAAAAGTACCTCACCACCCACATGGCACGCCACACATTTGCCACCACTATTCTACTGGAGCAGGATGTACCTATTGAAACCGTTAGCCAGCTGCTGGGCCATAGAAGCATACGCACTACACAGATATATGCTAAGGTTAGTCAAAAGAAAGTAAGCCAGAACATGAAGGTGTTGAAGGAGAAGTTGGCGGGGATGAAGGGTGAGGTGAAGGAGGGTAAGGGATAATTTAATTAAAGTTTGCGGTTTGTAATGCAGGCTCTTTTCCATTGAGGGAAGGGGCCTGTTTATGGCCGTATGCATTTGTAATCTCATACACTATTCCTTCACTTAATCATTGCCCGTATGAATCTTGATCATTATCAATTTAAAATAGCACCTGATTATCATGAGTATGAGTTTTATAGTGATGGCCCACGCGGTCGGATTAAAAAGATGGTGGCGTTTAGCCTGGTAAAATGGAAAGGGATATTATTTTATAATCTGGCATTTGGCGATTATATTGATGAGCTTAATAAACTGAATGACGATTCTGTTAGTAATAATGGAGACAGGCAAAAGGTTTTGGCTACTGTGGCCACCATTGTTATTGATTTTACTAATCATTTACCCAATGCTTTAATATTTGCTACAGGAAGTACGCCCGCCCGAACGCGGCTTTATCAAATGAATCTTAATCGGTTATTCGATGAAGTAAAATTGCTGTTTCAAATTTATGGTGTGAAATCAGATGGCATAATGGAGCTGTTTCGAACTAACGAAAATTACCAGAGCTTTTATGCCAGGCGTATTTTACACTAATTAATATTTTGTAACTTTAAATGCCTTAAATATATAAATATGTCAAAAGATAAGAAAACGATCAAGCCAGTATATAAACCCGGTATTATAAGCGATGATGTTAAGGATCTCAGTAATGACCCTTTTGTTTTAAAGAAAAATGAAATGGCTATAAAAATGGTTGAGCGGGTTGGTTTTCCAAAAGAGTTTTTGAAGAAGAAGTAAAAAATTAATAGAAAGACCTGCATTGACGTGCGGGTCTTTTTCATCCATAAAAGTGTTGATAGTATGGCAAAACAAAAGAAGCAGATAAAATCGGTTTATCTACGTGGTACAATAAGTGATGAGGTAGGCGATCATCGTAATGATCCTGTTGTTTTAAAGAAGGTGGAGGCTGCTAAAAAACGGCTTGAGCGTATGCAACTGCCAAAAGAGTTATTAAAGAAGAGATAATACTTAATCCTGCATGTAAAATGCAACCGTTTTAACGTTAGGTTAAACATTTTTTGAGTTACTCATTTTTACACCCTAATTCAATTATGTCAAAATACAAGGAAACTGTTAATCCAGTATATAGGCCAGGTTATAAGTGACGAAGTAAAAAAACTCAATAAGGACCCTTTGGGCCTTTTCTAAAACAATGGTGGAATGTTTAATAGTAATTTAAGGCGTGTTGACTTATCTTTTACTCGGTCGGTGGTTACCAAAATTTCTCTTGGATAAATAATTGCTATTGGAGGAAAACAAATTCGACAATAATTCTTGCCCTTTATACGATGGATGATTCGGGATTTGGCAATATAAAGAATCTTGTCGCATAAGATATTCGAGAAATCTATACAACATGGTTTGTCTTTGCTTGTAATTGTAATAGTTTGCAATAACCGTTTCATATAAGTTCTCATCTGTTATAGGTGTTACTTCCAGCATAGCATACATATATACATAGTCATTGCTTCCCCAAATGTAGTGTTCATGGCCTGCGGGTGTTAACTCAACACGTTTGGCAAAGTTAATATCCGTTATGGTGGGGTCATAAGAACTTATTAGTCGTTTGCCTAATAAATAGTTCAAATGATCAAATGTTATTGATCTTTCAATCCCCATCGCATTGAAATAGTCAAGAATTTGGTCAACATTTAACAAACTGTCCTCAGCTTTTTTGTCAGACTTTTTATCATTTAATACCTGTAGTATTCTTAGGGATAGAATTGGACTTGTGTTTACATTACCTGTTAAATAATAAACATTTTGGACAAAAGAGTGATGGTTTATTGGATAACTGGTATAATTTTTTTTAATTAATGCAGTTTTCACCCTTGTAGGTTTAATTAATAAATCCTCGGTACCGGTTGACGTGTAAGCTCGGAGAAATTCATCAATCGATAGATGCGGTGAAGAAATTAAGTCTTTAGATAAGTCTAGACAACGTCTTGTGTCATAATTCGCTAATGCGCCAATCCATCGGGCAATCTGTTTGTCGTGTAAAAAAATAAGTTGCAGATACCTGGCAAATCCTTCAAGATTTTTTAATTCTAGTTTAATACCCTTCTTTAGGAAATAGTGGCCTTTTGTACTTTTTTCCTTACTAATTTTTTTCTCAATATACTGAATACGTTTTTCAATTACTTTTTGTGGAGGAGGGGTTGGCAGAAATAATGCTTCATTCTCATAAGATTGAATCGCTCCTTGTTTTGAAAGTTGCCAACTTGTTTTGTCAGTTATTGGAACAATAACTAGGCAAACCTCCCTTTCATATATTGCACGAGCATATTGAAAAACTTTCTCTTGAATTTCAATGCTAAAATGGTCTGCATTATCAAAAATTATGCAAGGGATTTTCTTTCGTGATTTTACAATATCACCAATTAATCGCTTGATATATTCTGTTGGTCTTGTTTCCCTCCTATGTTCAATATGTCTTCCAAATTCAATTTTGAATTGCTCTTTATTTTGCTCATATAAGCCTTTCCAAGTTCCAAATCGTAATCGATCATACTCAAAGTAAAATATTCCTTGAATTTCATCATAACTGGGAAAGCCATTGTATAATGTTTTTTCACATTCCTCTAAAAGATTGTTATCGAGCCAATTTGTTATTTCTAATTCATTGCCTTTGTATTCGGCGAGACTAACCTTTATTACTATGCATTCTTCTTTAAGGTTACTAGACAAAACATGATTAAAAAATCTTTCAATGAATGTAGATTTGCCAGCACCTTTTCCGCCAATCAATATTACAAATTCATGTTTGTTTGTAACTTTTATTCTCTCAATAATTTCTTGAATTGCCTCACCTTCAACGGTTTCAATCGATTTAATTTTTGCAAGTAAATCTTCAGATATTCGCGTCAATTGAAATTCTGCAGCTTGGCTTTCCTTTGTTTCTACAAAACAATCAATTAAAAATTCAGCATCATCATCGCCGCTAAGTTTTGAAAAGAATGTTGTCATTACACGGTCAAAATCATTCGAATAACTGCCTGAATCGAAAATTTTTAATGACTCCTCTGTCTTTAAGGTCTTTGAAAATTCCTTCACCCGAATCTGTTGACCTTCCAACTCTTGAAATATCGCTCTAAACTGGTTCTTTGTTATACTTTTTGGAGATAGGAGCTCATAAAATAGTTTAAAATTCTTTTTGATGCCTTCTAGACTGCCGAAAACTATTCCCTTACCCTCTATTACTTTCTTTCCGTCTGCTAATCGGTTAGCCCTAAAAATAATCCATGTTTTTCCATTTGTGAGACACCCTAATTCTATGCTTTCTTGGGACGCATAATAGATTGTTTGATATAACCCCTTAGTAACAATTCCATCAGAAAACACTGGGCCATTTAATAGAAATCCTCGCCCTGAATATGCAGTGTCAATATTGAAATCTAAACCATCTTTTTTTGCTTCAATAACTAGCTTTCCTATTCCATTGATGGAGATTTTATAATCGATGAAGCCTGTGCCAGACGAAGGCTCAGTTTGGACTTGGTCATACTCATAGTTAAAAACTTCAAACATTATCCTATCGATTACTTTAACTCGAGTATCTTGTTCTGAAAATATACTCAAACCATAGGAGTTAATTTCATCTAAAATTTTTGTAAAAGCTAAATACGCTGCATCAATTGCTTCCATTGTAAAGCTATGTTAATTAGTATAGTATGTAATTAAATTGTCGCTGGGAATTTGATTTATTGGAATCGTCTAATAACTGGATATTTCTCCTGTTGGCATCACATATTGTTCGAGGGAGAAAAAACATGGTCGAAACAGGGTTGCGTCGTGTGTACGCATATGCATATAGTACAATGCTTCGCCCGCTCACTCACAGTGAGTGGGAATGGCAGTTGAGCAATATATCAAAAATGTTTTAGTTGGCGATATGAAAGTAAATTATTGCTGGAGGAAAGTTATGAGAGTAGTTCATTCAGCATAGTGATAATCCTTAAGTTTCAATGTTTTATCTTTCCAGGACGTCCCACCTCTTTTCATGCCTTCCCAACGCTTTACTTTGTACGGGTAAACCTATTTGTGAGAACGTAAACAGTGAAGTATGAGTGAGGTAAATGACAAAGCCCCTTTTCTGCTGATTCAGAAACCACAGGAGCTTATTAAATTGTTCGAGGGATTGATTGACCGTAAAATCCGCGAAATAGGTGTTCTGGCCGCACCGCCATCCGCCAGCGCAAACGGTGAATCTCCCTTCCTTTCCACTAAAGAAGTTCAGAAGATTTTCGGTGTCAGTCGGCAGACGATAAACGACTGGCGTAAGTCTAGATTGCTGCCATCCATTAAGATCAAATCCCGGCGGTATTTTATACGCGATCAGGTGCAGGCCCTGCAACAGAAATGGAAGTCGCCTGGTGATCAGTAATTCATCTAGAGCATGTACATTTTACGCGTATGGCTATGTGTTCCCTGCTTGTGATGATGCCCAAAAAACGACATGGTGCTGTAGCTGGTCGACCCAAACTATCGGTCCCAAAGCAGGCGATGCGGATTATTGTTGCTTGTTACCGGGCCGGGGTTAAAAAGATGCTTTTATTTATGGCGAACCGAAAGCTGTCGCTTGCGACGAAACTGGTGCCAGAGTAGATGGGGATCTTACAAAAAGTTGTACCCGTTTTACAGCCCATATGAGTACGCTTTATCACGCCGTTTCTACGGCTAACCGAAACAGATTTTCTTTTTCTTTTGGCCCCGCAAAAACTGGTCTTAAAAAATGAGTTGCAGCCTTCTAACTGGCACGCATTTCGGCTGGCCAAAAGAAAAAACAGAGCAGCAAAATTGTGATTGTTGGTGACCTTTTGATGACTTCAAAAATGTTTTCAACAGGCGGTAAAAAGGAATGCATTCAGGTAGAAATTGCGGGCCTTTTTTGCCGTATAATTAACTCCTGCTTGGTCCATAAAATCACATTTAAATCGGTTTCCAAAACAACTGATATGAGCAAGCTACGTAGGCAAAATTTCAACGGCCGTAGGGCTGTAAAAAGCAGCTTATTTAACGATGACGGCCAGCGTCAATAGCGTTGTTAAATGGTTGTTTTAGTTTCATAAGTTGATAGGCCAACCACCAAACGCGGAATTATTCACTGACAAATTTTCCGCGCCAAACTGATTTCTTTTTGGGAAAGTGTCGGTAAAAAGTGAAGAATCATCTACAACTACACCAGTATGTAATCATGGTGCCGCCACCGTAAAGCATGCCCGAAGGCTAGGAAATGAAATAAGGAGAAGTGCGTGAATCGACACCAGATCACATGAACATGATAAGCATTTAAATAAATGCCTTATCATAACAAACACAATCTAAAGCAAAGCCTTAGACCGGGAAGACTACTTTGAGATTTTAGTAGCTAGCTATGGTTTTGTCGGACCAAAACCTTTTTTCCCTCATCCGCCTACCGGCGGATTCTGGAACAGTCGACTGCAAATCATTTTTAAAATCAAAGTGAAGAAAGATCATGAGGCAAGAGAATCAAGTTATCAAAAACAAGGGCGGACGCCCAAAAAAGACCATTAAAAAGGATTGCAGGGTAAGCGTTAGGTGTTCTCTTATTCAGCGCAAAGCTATTCAGTCTAAAGCAAAATCAGTGAATTATTCTGTATCGGAATACCTTTTGAAAATGGGACTTACCGGTAAAATTGACAGGCGAGAAACTGTGTTGCCGAAGAAAGTTTTACAGTTTACCGGAACGCTGAATCACCTTGCTGCAAACCTCAATCAGATCGCCAAAAAGCGAAATGGAATTGAACCGTTAACCGCTTTTGACCGGGCCGATTTACTCGTTCAAAGTAGGTCTTTAAAACAGCTAACCGAATCAATTAAAAACTATCTGAAATGATCGGCAAAGTTGTTACCGGAAACTCCTTTTATCACTGTTTCAAATACTGCCTGGAAGATAAAATCAATTTGACCGAAGAACAGAAATTACACCTGTCGAAAAAGGACAATGTGCAACATAAAGACCGGGCTGAAGTACTGTTTTATAATAGCTGTTTTGGCAACGCAAATGAGCTGACCAGCCAGTTTAGTGAAGTAAGCAAATTAAGCCGCCGGGTAGAAAAACCGGTGCTACATTTTACACTGAGCCTGGCACATGGTGAAAGCCTTTCAAAGAATCAATTGATAGAAATGGCCCAGGCCTGTACGGAGGCATTTAAAGTAGATCAAAATCAGTTTGCGGTGGTGCTGCACAAAGATACCCGTGCCCAGCACATTCACATTGTTGCCAACCGGGTGGGCTATGATGGCAAAGTGGCCAGCAATAGTAACAGTTATTTGCGGATGGCTAATCTGTGCCGGAAATTGGAATTAAAGTATCACTTAAAGCAGGTGCTTAATCCGCGTGCTTTCTTATCAAAAGAACAGCGGATGATTCCCCGGCAAAATGCCCGGATGGATAAGTTGAAAGAGAGCATCCGGCAGGTTTTACAGCAGGTAAAAACATTGGAACAGTTTGAGCACAAAATGAAATCTCTGGGCTACCAGGTATTAAAGGGCCGGGGCATCGCTTTTATCGATGATAAAAAAGTGAAGTTCAAGGGCAGCGAAGTTGGGTATTCTCTAATGACTATTGAAAGAATACTGAGCCAGAAACAAACACAAAAACCGGTAATAGAAAACGAGATAGATGTATCCAGGCAGATGCTCAAAGAAAAGCGGTCAATTGATACCAGCTGGTCAGGAAATGGTGGTCAAAAATTCGTTGACAAGACACATGAAAAAGAAAAGGAAATCGCTACGCCCGGCACGGACAAAAATTACTTATTGGAAAAGCTTCTGAAATCTGAGCAGATGTATGAACCCGACCCATTTTTACCCAAAAAGAAAAGGAAGAAAAAGCAAAAGCCGCGGCAGGATCTGTAACACATTAGTTAATTCTACAAAATTATTATTTATGCATGAAGATAAGCTTGAAACAATGGAATTGGCCCTGAAAGAACAGGCTGAAGAACAGGCAAAGACCAATCAGCTACTACGGGATCAAACGGCAATGATACACCTGTTAAGAACCGAGGTAAGCACATTTTCTGAAAAACTCGATAATCAAAGAATAACGGTAAATACAGACACCTCGCCAATTCAGGAAATCATGAAGAGGGGAATTTCAAACATAAATTTTGTAGCTGAAAAGACACTGGATAAACAGCGTTCAAATATCTGGCACATATTTTTCCAGTCCGATGCCAAAAAATGGGCTGTTATATTGGTGGTTGCTATCACATTTCTCACCTATTTGTATTTGTTCTGTTCAAATTGGTTGCGAAGATAATTGCCGGATATATTTGATAATTTTTAAAGCCCCGGTGTAGACACATCGGGACTTTTGGTTATGGCTTTGATTAGTAGCATTGTTTAAACAGTTCACGAGTCTTTTTTGACTACATTATTAGTATTTGTTTCTAGAATTTCTTCATCCGGCAAACCGGTTATTTCCCGGATTACCTGCATAGCAACAGCTTTCGTCAAATTGTCGCTATTTTTTTGAATATACCGGGAAATCGTAAATTCAGTACAACCGAGCACATCCATTAGACGGCGGCGGGTGACTGGATTGTTTATGGCTTTAAGTACTTTTTGAGTAACTTTCATAATTGGATAGGTTATGATTAATACTTAATTATTGCTGCCCTTACTTTAAAAATGGCTTCAATCTGATCCAGGCTTATTTCAATTGGCGGATATTTTAGCTGGTCGGGATTATCTGCCACTAAGCACAAGCTGTTCTCGTCATCTGCTTTGTAAACACGCCTTACTATGCCATGCCAGTTAGTATCGATAATGTAATAATTTAAGCCCCAATGAAGATTTCTGTAATCTTTCAGACGGGAAATAACTATCCGGCAGCCATTAACATATGTAGGCTCCATGCTTTGGCCCACAACTTCCACCACCCCTTCTGCAGCACCAAGGAATGGTGCTGTAATTCTATCAACAATTAGTTGGGGTTCATCATCGGCGATAGCAATTGTACCGGCAGCCGCTTTACCATCCGTTTGAGGGGGCGCAGGTTTTCCGCTTTTTAAGGGAAGCTTAAGGGTTGCAGGCTTCTTATCTTCCTGGTCAAGTCTTTCAATTTCCAGCTTGTTTTCCGTCATGTCGATGTATGACTTTAGCTTGAAATACTCTGCAATGTTGCTGGGTCGGGTGCCTTTTTCCCATTTATATAACGTTTCTTTTGCAATACCAGTTGCGGCAGCAACCGCAGGCATTTTAATATTTGTTCTTAGTCTCAATTCCCGTAACCGGCTACCGATCATTATTATTTCACCTTGAATCATATCATGCCGTTATTGGATATATAAGTCGGTGGGCTGATCTTATTAGGCATAATACATTACGGTATGTATATAATGCCTGTAATTCGTTCATGTTATCTGGATAGGTGCCAGCAAAGCAAATCGCGGCTTCCAGCCAGTCATTTAATTCGCGGATACAGTAGTATAAAGGGAATTTGTCAAAGAAAGCAGTTACCACCTTCATTGGATTGGCAATCTGATCGTGAGTAAGCAGCTGGGGTTGATCATTTTCCCGGCTTTCGGACTTCATTACTGCATGGTTTCCCTGTTGAGTATAAATTATAAAAAGAGCTTCTATTAATACCAGTAGCTGATCCTGGAACGAAAGCAATTGCCCGCGTTGTTCCGCATCCTCGTAAACAGAACAGTCAGCCGATATTGCTACAGTTAGCCAATTCTTCATTTGATCACGGAGCAAATACAGGGGTTCAGTTTTGAACACCTCTACTATTACACCTATGGGGGTTTCATCTACATATTCAATAAGTTGCGCAGGCTTGCCGTAGGTTTCTCCAAAATCTACCGATTTAATATCTGTTATAATATTAATTGTATTGTTCTTGTTTATTATCGGAGACTGACTTTCTTTCGACCGATTAATTTTTGTAAGTCTTTTTTCTTTCTTTCTACGACGTTTTTGAATCTTGTTTTTTAGAATAAATGCAGCCTCTATTATCCCTTCTATTTTTTCATAGAAGTAAATGTGATTATTACGGTCAAGCGGTTCAATGGCTATGCTGCGCTGACTGGAAAGGACTTCCGTTAGCCATTCCCACAACGTTTGCCGGACTTCATTTAAATGGTAACATTCAAAAAAATCATCAAGAACCGGCAAAGGATCACGCTTTTGTTCCTGGGTGAGGCGGAGAGGCTGGTTGTACCACTGAGGATGTTTGTTATTAGTTTTACCCGAAAAGGCTATCCCGGGGCGGGACATGGTTAAAGGCTCATTCATGTGAAAGAATTTAAGGTTAATGAATTTGATTATGAGCCTAAAAGAAAGGAAGGTTCCGGGGCGGATTATAACGGGCCATGATAATTATTAATACAATAGGGCTGGAACCCGCCTGCCTTTTGTCACAGAGGCCCTGAGAAGCCTGCTACCTTTCGGTAGTGGACACAAAAGACATAAGCGAGCCCAACCCTATAGTAAATATAGGGCTTGGGCATTACACTTACGTTCTCGCGTCCGAAATTCTCAGGTTCCTGTGGCGAGAAGCTCATAAGTTAATACCTAATATGAATTACTGACTTGTCCAGTAATATCGTACTGTAAATATAGGGAAGTTTTTTTGAATGCGGACAGCTGTCCGCATGTTTTAGACGAAAATATTTTCTTTTTGTTTGATGGACAGGCTTAACGAACGGATATGCTTATACATTAATAAGAATTGGATCAAGGATATGACCAATAGAGCCTTTGCCATTGCTAACGATATCGACGAGAAAACAGTAAGAAGAATTAAAGAAATAAAAGAACAAGATTACTCCATATCTATTGAGACCCTTAAAAAGATCTGTTCGGCACAAGGAGTGAAATTATCTGACTTCTTTAAAATGATAGGTGAATAGCTATGTTGATTAATCCCAGCCGTTTTCCCTTTTAACTAATTCCAACTCCTTTATTTTTTTATCGGCAGCATTTACCAGAGGTCGAAATTCTGATATTCGTATTTTGTTTGATAAGCCGGTAATGTCCTTAATTAGCTGATTTAATTCTCCTTTTCCCTTATAGTAATATAAACCCTTATCCTTATAGTCTTTAATTTCTTCCTCCCAGCTGGATTTACTCTTGCCATTCAGGGCATGAAACAATTCTGCCATCACTGTAAACTTGTTGGATTTAGAGTAATCAATTGGTTTTATCTCCGCCTTCGCAAGAAGATCGAAAAGGATTAAAATTTGCTTTTTGGAAAGCACTCCGGCTTCCTTCCCAGTTAACTTATTTGTTGTGGAAAGAACGGTACCGTTATATTCAGTAAAGTAATGGCAAGTATTGTTGTATACTTTTTGTTCCAGGCGGTTTTGAATGAAGGTTATTTCCGGGATTACCTTATTGTCATAGCAATTTATCTGATCAATTGCGTTATGAAGTGCTTTTTCAAAATTGCACTCAGCGTTGGTTAGAAATTCCTGCAAGATGCCAAACTGCCCATAAATGAGTTGTTTGTTTAACTGTTCCACTGGTAAGGGATGGTACCGGTCACCCAGGGCGAAAATGTAATACAAAACAGCCGTTATGCTGGAAAGGGCATACTTTATTATGTGTAAGATGCGATAGTGTGTGATGTACGCCACTGGCAAAGAAAGCTGAGAATCACCCTGGCTTTTAGCTTTGAAGAGTTGGTAAAGCCTGTAGTGGCCTAATAATCGCTGCGAGATGTTTTGGTTATACCACCCTGACCATTCGAGAAACCGGCACCCGAGCGGGCTGGTTACACCATTCAATTTATCCTTCATCGTGTAATCACGGTCCTGTGATTTCACGGCATGCAACACACTTAAATCCATACTTCACGATTTTCTGATTGAATTTACGGAAACTTGTGTGAATATGCGTACTTGAGCTCAAAATTGTAAGGTTATTAATTATTGCTAATAGTTAAGATGCCTAAAATCATATAATAATGTTGATTTTACAATGCTTTAGTATTATATTTATGTATTAGGTAATACTTGCCTTTCACTAAAACCCCCTTGCTCCGCCTGATTATACCATGACTAATCTGTTAGGTAATATACTTTATACCCTAGTAGCTAACGGATTCCATGTAAGTAAGATTGATAGGCTTGCCCATAATAACACTATTTTCCATATATATAAATATGACCGGCTTGGTGCAAAAGTCACATATACCTTGTTGCTAACAGAAGATACAACTGAGGGTATTGTTGTAGAAACCCTTTTGGCTCAATCTCAAATTCACTATTCAACACCTGTTATTATTAACGATTACTTTGTTTCTTCTAAATGTAAAACATACACCAAGGCTGTTTTTTTTGATTTTTTTGGTGGCATTATGAATACTGGGCTCATATTGGTTCCAGGTTTGCCTGAAATTATGGACAAGCTAGGGCATAATTCGTTGCCTGATGGTTTGATTGGAAGGCCACATGATTTGCATGAAGTTTATGTGAAGGAAAGTTTTCAATTTATCATGGAGTCTCCCACTAGAAGGTATGGTATTGATCGCTCTTTTGAATCATTGCCAGATGGAGTGGTTCTTGCCAGACAAGGTTTCATGTTATTATTGGATTCCAAAGCATTTGCAGAAGGGTTTGAATTTACCGCAGATGACATTCGGAGATTTGAACGGTACGTCAATGACTTTCGTTACCGGTATAGTAATTTCTTTGGGCAAATATTTTCATTTGTAGTTATTTCTGGGCATTTCAAAGATTCCCAAAAAGCTATAGCGGGGCGCTCAAAGGAGCTGTATAATTTATGCAATTGCACTCTTTCCTGTATTCAAAGTAATGTGTTAGGGAGAATAATTCGATTACTTCTAAGTCATCCTGTTGAGAAAAGTTCAATTGACTGGAAAAACGTATTTAATAACTCGATGATTGACGTTAAAGATGTAGAAAAGGAACTATCCCGTATTAAAAAAGATAAAATTCACTAATTTATATGGGTACCTCAATAAGTCAAGCTTCGGAGAGAAATACAAACTGGAGGCCTGTTCACCTTGGATATGAAAAAAGCTCTATTCCTGAAAATAGAATAATCAACGAAATATGGAGAGCTTCAGAAAATGAACCTATCCCAATGTCTCAGGAGCTTAAAAGCGATGCCGTTTATAATTGTTTTATAGCAGTTAAAAGTTCAGATTCATTCACGGAAGCTTGGCAAAAGGCAAATGCTGCTATTTTTTCAGATAAAAATAATAATCTAGTTGCAGAATTTGCTAAGAGAGTAATACCGGCCGCTTATCAATCACAACAACCCATAGGTACCTGGGCTGGAAAGTTCTTTTCGGAAGTGACAAATTATGTTGTTTCGAGAGATGCTTCTGGTTTTATAGGACAAAAATATCGGATTAAATCGATTCGGGAACTTATCAGTTTCAAGAAAAGCATTGTTGAAAGAGTTAGGGAGGCTATTGAAAGTCAATCAATGAATATTAATAATAAGCGTGAGTGGAATACATTTATTGACTCTTCCATTAGTGCACTTAAGAAATTATGAAATGAAAAGAATAAAAGTATCAATTGGTGTCAATAATAGAAATTCAGATGTTCATCTTGTGCCTGGTAAAAATCTTTACACAGGCATTCAAAAATATGTTGATGAATTCGGCGAAGCGAATTCAATGGAAGAGGATTTAATAAATCTAGCTGCGGGGATCTTTGGATGCGATCTTGCGGTTAAACGAGATGATAGGGAACATTATATCCGTAGTATTGAGTTATGTGTTGAGGTTGTCAACCTACATGCATTTGAGCGAGTAAAAGCTGTAATTGAAAATGCATTATATGTTGTTAGCAAGGACAACTGGACTGTCTTTTTTTTCCAAAAGCCAGGTATTCCCGTAGCAGATTTTAATTGTTTAGATAAAGAAGGTGCTGTATTACTATTTTCTGGAGGTATTGATTCCATGTGCGCGGCTTCGGAGTTTATTAAAGAAAAAAAATCACTTGTGTTAGTAAGCCATAATTCTCATGCAAACCATGTGGTCGAAAAGTGTCAAGAGAATGTTCACTCTGCATTAGAAAGTTATTATAAAACAACTATTAAACATGTCAATATTAAAGTTTATGGTAGAAATCAGGCACGTTATCCATTTCCCAAAGACGACTTAAGAGAGAATACACAAAGAACCAGATCATTTTTGTTTCTGACTTTGGCCGCACTTGTGACTAGGAAAAGTGGTTTTAAGAAGGTCCTATTTATGGCGGAAAACGGTCAGTTCGCTATTCATTTACCATTAAACTCTGCAAGAGTTGGACCTTTTTCGACCCATACTGCAGATCCTGAGTTCGTAAAACTTATTCAGCAAATCTTTAGAACATTATTCAATAATTCCTCTTTTGAAATTATAAACCCTTTTTTGTATAAGACAAAAGCGGAGGTCTTTGCTGTTCTCCCTGAAAAGCTTAGAAAAGATGCTGAATTATCCGCGAGTTGTTGGATGATATCCCGCATACCCGAAAATAAACATTGCGGTTACTGCATCCCCTGCTTAACAAGAAGGATTGCAATGGAATACAATAATATTTTCATTAAAGAGTATCATGTCGATGTTTTTAAGACAGATGTAACTAAGCTTGCTGATACCGATGATAGGAAAAGAAACTTGGTGGACTATTTGGAATTTGTAACAAAATTTAACAATGTAACCAATGCAAATAAGCACGAATTATTGAGTGAATTTCCTGAGTTGTACAACCCATCATTTGATATGGAAGCTGCGGTAAATCTTTACAAAAGGGTAGCCAAACAATCTTTTGAGGTTTTTAAAAAATATCCAAAAGTATTAAAATTGCTATGAGTAGTTTTTCTATAACTCAACTTGAAGTAGCCAGGAGGGACCCTGCTGCATTTGCTAAAATAATTTCTTCCTCCAAAGAAGATACGCCATCATTTAATCGATATCCACAATCTATGAGATGGTTAAACGCAATAAGTAAATATCACGATACAAATGATATCGATAGTGCTATTAATTATATCGAGAACTGGTTCGATAAAAGAAAAGACAATTCTGTTAATAGGCGGGCATTAAGAAAATGGATCCTGTCGTTGGGCAAATATGAGGAGACAATTACTGCGAAAGGATACAACCTTGTCAATAGCCGGGAATCTATAAACATAGAAATGCGATCTATAAGAATTGGAGGAGTAATACCTGTCATTTTTATGAAACCTTCAGAAGGTTTTGCAGCATATTTTGTATCTAAGCCAAACAGTATTTGGGAAAAAGAACTTAAATATCCAGTTATTCAGAATTACTTATCTACTAGTGTATTTAATACGGATCAAGCCAATATTGATGTTGGCTATATTGACTTTACAACAGGCGATTTTTATGAAATCTGTTATAATAAAAAGCAGATAAAAGAAGCCAAGGATGAATTGACAAATATAACAAATATAATAATTGACAATTTATGATGTTTTGTGGTTAATGAGTTCTTAGCTGCACAAAGTGGTTGAGAATTTCATGAATTAAAAACTTAAATTTTTAAAAGAGTTGGCTATGCATCGAGAATTCTTCACGGCACGGCGATTTCGCGGTATTCAACATGTTTTAAACCACTATACTTTACGGTTTTCTGATCAAATTTAATTTTTTGACTGATGACGCACTACAACGCTCAAGTGATACCCTTGCCACCTAAAATACTTCAAAGTAGTAAAGGCAAAACGATTACCCCTGAAGTCTTTGAGGCAATATTAATTGTAAACGCCAAGAAATATGATGCAATGGCATACGCATTTATTGTTTATGACTTCAATAACCCCTCTATAAGAAAAGTATTAAACGATAAACATTATTTACAAGACTTAGATCAACTAACCGGAAAATATATCTCATTATTCTACATAAATTCACAAGAAAAGAAATATAAAAATAACTTAAGGTATCCTATCTTATCTCCCTTTGTAAAAGCAAATGAGTTATTACGTCAACAATTCTGCATCGATGCCAACCTTGAGACGCCTTTTGTCATTTTTTTTCAAGTTGACGACGATAAAATCATTGAACATTTTATAATAAAATTGAAAGGGGAAAAAATAGAAGAATCTTATTTTGAGTTTAGAAATAACTTAAGAGATGCTGTTAAATCATTAAAGCACGTTACTAAGGAAAATTTGCAAAATAGAAAAGAGATATTCGAATTACTAGTAACCGAGTTGAGAAGTGCTAAATTCTATAAGTTTATTGGAAAGAAAATAATAGCAAAGATGGGGGTTGGCACTCTTATATCGTTTGTGAAGGCCTTTTTTTAGTAAAATTGAATTAACAAACTTTATTCAAACTAATTTTTCTCTACCTTCAAGTCACTCAGGAACTCCCCCACACACCCAAGTTTCAAGGGGGCGCCGGGTGAGCAGCGAAAAGCGCTTAATGTAACAGGTTGATATTATGCGGGTTTGAAAATAAAAAGTGGTCCTGTCGGGACTACGCAACCGGAAAGACACGAAATATCGCTGTTTTTCCGGTTTTTCATTTCGTTGAAACCCGCGTCCAGACTAAATATTAGCTGAACAGCTTCGTTAAGCATTCGAACCAATGATCTGGCGCTTTTCTGTTATTGTTCCTTCTTCATATAATATGTCTAAAGCGGAAAGATTGCTAATCGCTTTATTCAATAACCCATCAATGTTATTTCCCTTTTGAGAAAGGCCGGTAAGTTTTGCTTCCAGCTCGTTTATTTTGGTGGTGCATTCTGCTTTTAACTCCCGGAAATCATCCGGGTCTAATTTCTCATCTGCAACCATTTCCCTTGCATTTTTCAGCCGGGTATTAAGATTGTCTAACTGGGAAAGTATTTGAGTGCGGTCACTCTTCAGGTTTTAGTTCCCTGTCTGATCTTCCTTTTTCGTCCTTCCAATACGTCCTGCACTTCATAAAAAAAGGATTCTGAAATAATAGGTTCAAGTTGACCTTGTACCAAAACAGTTTCTTCATCTTTAAACTTTGGAATGGATATTTTGCCACAATAGACAGGATTTCGATAGCATTCCAGAAATTGGCCACGTCAGGCCGGAGATTTACCGCCTGCTTCCTTCAGATTCCTCCGCGCGGAGGACACCCTTGCCTTTGGTTAACGCTTCCCACTATCAAGGCGCGTTCGGGACTTACAACCTGGAGTTTGCGCCCATGCCGGCGCACATAAAAAACCGGAAAAACAACGCGTGTCTTTCCGGTTTTGTAGTCTGACAGGACTGCTTTTATATTTAAATGGCGCCCTGGCTTTTTGTATATAGTCTTTAATTAATACTAAGCACGGTAGAATCTGAACTCCAGGTTTGGTTAAGTTTCAAAGAGTAATCGCCACCGCCCGGATTTAAGGGTGCTCCGTACAAATAACCGGAGATAATTGTTTTTTTATTAGGAGCGATGGTAACGTTAGTAAATGTTTTTGACATGGGTGCTCCTGTAACTTTGTCTTTCCAGTTTAGATTAATGTTAACTGTATATCCGGATTGACTCACCAAAAAGTCTTCCCAGGTTGTTTGGCTTGTTCTTCTCAATGTTAAACGGTATGAGATATGAGGTTGTGTACCTTGTTCGTTCGAGATTGTAAAGCTTCGACACACGTTCGTAACATAAAAATCTACTTGCCCGTTAGGGTCTGATGCGGGTAAAGCGTCTTTGAAATCTAACTTAACTAATCCCACCTTGCGCTCTAAAGGTACTTCAATGGCTGAGGGGTTATCACCAGCGCTTATGGTAACAGTCGTCATTTTATGAAAGAACTCACCCATTCGATATTCATCACCAGTTTTAGCGCCAAGGTATGACTGGGCATATATCCACTGCCCCTGCCCGAATACGGTAAGTTTTTCTGTAGTGGCGGCTAAGGAAATCGTATAAGTGCCTGGGGCCAGGGAGTCGGATATAACTCCAAAATTGGATTTGTTATTCACGGTATCCTGGGAAATGTAACTTACGTTTGTATTTTCATAGTTACTATTGACTTTGTAAGCCATATAGTAAATATTCGAAAACCTCTTAAGTGATGTATCGGTTTGTACGCGTCCATTTTCGCTCATATCTTCTTGTGACAACAGTAAATTTTGCACACTAAATTTAACAGGTACTTTCGTATCAGAAGCGGGTTCATTTGATTCAGCATTTTTCTCTTTTTTACAGGCAAACAGCACGCATGCCAGTAATAGGGCAGGAATTGTTTTTTTCATGACTGATTTTTAGGCGGTATTTAGATTTTTTGAAAATATCAGATTTTATAGCATAAAAATAGAAAATATATTTTATAGTTACAATTGCGGCTAACGCTGCGCATGCGTATTTTTAATCAAAAAATGTGAAAAAGTCTCTGTGCAATCAATTTTACTTAATATTCGATATAAGGAAATACAAACCGCTACTAATACTATCGGCCATTTTGTTCCTCTAAAAGAGTTTCACATTCTGCCCAATCGTTACTACATTTTTCCGCTGCTTTCATTTCATTTTACAACTTGCTTTGCAATAACTGCAGCAAAATCATCCAGGCTTACCGTGCCGGTATTGCTTAAAATAATGATGGTTGAATTGTTCTCCAGCACATGGAACAGCATCGCTTGTGCCCCCATGATTGACCCGGGCCTTTTTACAATCGTGTACATTTTTCCGTTTATATTATAGTCTTTATATACCCATACTCCTAGACCATATTCATTCAAAGCAGGTGTGAACATTTGCTTTAGGACTGGTTGCTTCAATATTTTTTCCGCAAATAAGGCGTCCGCGAATTTTCCAATATCATCCACCGTCGAGTACATAGCTCCTGCGGCGTACCAGTTGCAGAAATATACAGGCAGATCATTTGACATCATTTTCAAATCATCCCTGTAAAAGTAAGTATCTGCTAATTTTTCAATTATTTTTTCCAATTTTAACAGGCCTGTGTTATCCATTTGCAGGGGTTGCAATATTTTTTCTGTCAGGGTTTGTTCGTATGTTTTTCCTGTGATTTTTTCAATAATTTTCCCGAGTATTATATATTCTGCATTATTATAATCCCATTGGGTTCCTGGCTGATTTAGCAGGCTGTCGCTGCTATATTTCGCAAGCATTTCGTCTGAAGTATGTGGTAGTTGGTATTGCGGTGCACCACGCTGAAGTGCCGATTCAAAAGTCAATCCCATATCCATATTACGCATGCCGGATGTCATATTGAGTAACTGCCTGATGGTAACCTTATCTCCAGCGGGCCCCTTGTATTCGGGCAGATAAGTGATTATTGTTTTATCAAGGTCTAATCTGCCTTCCTGGTACATTTGCAGTATCAAAACCGAGGTAAAGGCTTTCGTGATGGACGCCACTTTATATTTCGTGTCGGTTGTATTAGGCACCTTAAAAGGGATATTGGCCAGGCCAAAACTTTTTTTATAAACCTCCCTGGAATTTTGCCTGATAAGAATTGTTCCGTTAAAATTATTTTTCTTCGAAAAGTTACTAATGAATGTGTCAACACCTGAGTGTTGTGCTGACGCTACAAACGATATGAATATTGATAAGAAGACAAGGGTTATTTGCTTCATGTTTATATTTTGGACGGAAATACCACAAAAAATGCCAAAGATCAAACAATTGATCCTCAGGCGAGTAATTATAGTTTCCTTCTTTATTTATGCATTTTTGATACAGACACTGTTCTTTTTTGTTACAATGCTATACCCCATTACGAAGTTCCTTTTTTATCCTGCTCAACGATTCTCTCGTTATACCAAGATAAGATGCGACCTGTGCCTGGGGTAACTGTCGTTCAAGATGACCATATATCGAGTGAAACTCCTGATAACGCTTCTTTGCTTCTTTTTGCATCCATAAAATTCTGCGTTGCTGTGCCGCAAAACTACGTTGAAAGATGACCATAAAATATTTTGCAAGCGGAGGCACCTCCAGGAAAAGGCTTTGCAAAATTTCGTAATCGAATTGTAAAACCTGGGAAGCGTCCAACGCTTCAATGTAATAATAAGAGGGTTGTTGATACAAAATAGAATACCAGTCGCTGATCCACCAGTCGGCAAAAGCAAACTGAACTACATGCTCTTTCCCCTTCTCATCGACGAAGTACTGCCTTAAGCAGCCATCTAACACAAAAAAGTCGGCATGGCAACGATCGCCTTCATGCAGTAACAACTGGTTCTTTTTCAAACTCCTTTTCCTGCCGGCTGAAAGAATGGCCGCAGCCTCAATGTCAGTAAGCGGAGCTATTTGGTTGATATGTGCTTTTAGCGGATGCTGATCCATGCTGTAATATAACGATCCGTTTTTCACAATTGTTAAATCAATGTGATAAATGATACACTTTAATTGTGTCTTATATCATTGTTGCCATTTGGTAAACCTATGAACTTTGCACATTTAAATCTTACATATATGAAAAGATGGTGGAGCCTCCTGTTTTTTTTTGCCCTAGCCTGTTCTCAGCCAGGCAATAAGCAGCGTCAACAGAATGAAAAGATTGCACTTCTTTATTTTGAAGAGGTATGGAACAAGGGAAATGTAGACCTGCTGGACAGCCTCCTGACATCCGATTACATCAATCATACACCCAGCGTGCCTACCACTGCAGGACCCAATGGGCTGAAGCCCATTGTTACCGCCATCAGGAAAGCTTTTCCAGATCTTCAGTTTATTATTAAAGACGTTATTGCAACGGATGACCAGATCACCGTCCGCACCATCATGACCGGTACGCAAAAAGACAGCCTGTTCGGTATCCCCCCTACAAATAAGCCGATTGAGGTAAATCAGATCAATATTGAGAAAATACGGGAAGGCCGGATTGCCGAACACTGGCGGGTTACCGATGAACTCACAATGATGCGTCAGCTCGGTTTGGTAAAGTAATTCTATGTCAGGTAATACACTGAGGCTAGGCCACCTGGTGGATTACTGCAAGGATTCCTGCAAACGTTCATCTAAAAACATCGGGGTACCAGTTAACTGGTACCCCGAAGGCTATCTAAAATTGTACAAATGGACCTTACTTCCAGTAAGGGTTCTGCGTCAACTTAGGATTCAACAAAATCTCTCCTGAAGGAATCGGATACAGGTAATCTTTTGTTTCGTCGAATTTTTTCGTAATGTTTTTATTGATCACCACATTACCGCCATTGACTCCATTTTCCAGGTCAATATCGGTACCCAGTTTGAGATAATGATATCCGGGATCGGTGGGTTTTGTGCCGGTGTAGATCCAGATGTCGTCCTTAGCATCTCCATCCAGGTCGTACTTTCCGGGGCCTGGAAAATACATGCCTTTAAATTGATCCTCGAGCAGTTTTCCTTCCTTCCATCGCATCAGATCGTTCCAGCGGAAGTTTTCCATCACCAGTTCAATTCTTCTTTCACGGCGTATTTCAAGAATGACGCCTTTGTTGGAACCGGTTACATTTTTATATTGGTTAGCCAGGTATGGATCGGGGTTGGCATTCGCAGCGGCCATATTCAGATTGGGCATACCAACGCGATCACGCGTAAGACGAATGGTCTTATCGATATCGCTTTGCTGCAGCGTACCCAACTCTGCTTTCGCTTCTGCCAGGTTCAGCAATACTTCTGCATAGCGGAAGATGACCAACGGATTGTACGATTTGGTGAAACTGTCATCTGCTTCTCCGGTCACATACTTGGTAACCTGGTAACCGGTAACCGTGGCGCCAAAATCAGGGAAACGTTTCACGGTACTGCCTATACGGGTATAACCGGGGGTACGAATGGTTTGCGCCAAACGGGGATCGCGGTTCAGCGTTTCCTCGGCAAACTGCATGGTAGCATAACCGGCTTTATCGGTAAAACGCGTACCATCTTTCATGAGGTAACTGTTCACAAATTTCTTCTCCAGACCCGGTTTGCCATAAGAGGGAGTGATCGTATAATAATTCACGTTGTGGAAGATCTGAAGCGCGGTGCTGTACTGGCGCGCCAGCAACACTTCGTTGGGATTGGCATTATACGAAGCAAACAGATCCCGGTAAGGCTGATCGCCGGCCTTAGAGATCGTATAACCTCCCCTGGAGATCAGCTCTTCCGATGCCTTCACGCATTCTTCCAAAAACTTGTTGGCATTGGGTAGGTTAAGCTCCGTGTGGTATTTTCTAAATGTTCCTTCAAACAAACAGATGCGTGATTTCAGTGCCAGGGCTGTCCATTTGGTGATCTGATCGGCGCCATTATCCTTAGTGGTACTGGCATTTGCGATAGCGAAATCGATATCTGCCAGTACAGAATCCATTACCAATGTTCTGGGATCACGGGGTTTTTGCAGGCTGGCGCTGTCGCCCGCGCCAATGACCTCTCCATACCAGGGCACATCCCCAAACCGTGCTACCATATTATAATAAAAGTAAGCGCGGAAAAATTTTGCCACCGCCAGGTATTTGTTGGTAATAGAAGGATCGAGACCACCCCGCCGGTGGTTCTGGATGAAATAATTCACATTACGCAACTCGCTCCAGTTCCATCCGCCTCCGCTAACAGGTATAGTGCGGTTACCGGTAAGCTCTACCGGGAGTGAATTTTTGATGATGTTATCGATGCCTTCATTGTACAGGCTAAAACCCTTGTCGTCGTTATCTGCATTGGGCAGCATCCGGTCGTAAAAAGACTGCGTATACAATCGCAGTTCTGCTTCTGAACGAAAGGCTGTGGAGGGAGCGATCTGCGATAAGGGTTGACGGTCGAGGAAATCCTTTTTACATCCGGTCGCTATCCCAAGGATCACAGCTAACAGTGTATATAATAAGTTCTTTTTCATGATAAACGATTTTGAATTGATCAGAAAGAAAGGTCCAGTCCGAACGCGTAGGATTTCATAAATGGATATACGCGTCCGTTTGTTTCCGCACCGGCCTGTTCAGGATCGATGTAATCTGTTTCGAGTTTGGTGAGGGTGAAAAGATTCTCACCTGTTACATAAAACCGGCAATTACTGAATCCTAACCGTTTCATCAAAGACAAAGGGATCGTATACCCGATGCTCAGGTTCTTCAGGCGGATATAGGCCAGGTCTTGCAAGTATTTATCAGTAGGTTGACGCAAAGTGCCTCCGTCGTTCAATGCTTCGTAGCTTCTCAAACGTGGGAAATAGGCGTTTGGATTTTCGGGGCTCCAGATCTTATCCAGGAATCCATTAGGCGTGAAAGAATAATACGCTCTTGAATACGGTCCCCAGAATTTATCGGCATTATTACCGGGATACCATTGTTGTTTACCGATGCCCTGGAAAAAGAAAGACAGATCGAAATTATTCCATGCAGCACTGCCGGTAATGCCAAACGAATAACGTGGCAGGCTGTTACCGATGATGCGCATATCACCAGGATCTCCAAGGGTATTGTTTCCATTATTTATAATCGAGTCGCCATTCAGGTCCTGAAATTTCAGGTCACCGGCGCGCAAGCGGTTCCATTCGCCCGAACCGCCTCTGATCTGTCTGTACACCAGGCTTTGGGCTACTTTATCCTGTCTCCATTTCGACGCTTCTTCATCCGATACAAAATAACCATCTGTAATAAAGCCCCAGATCTCGCCTACCTGTTTACCTGCGTAATGATCGTTCAGACGGAAAGTAGGATTGTTAAAACGGGTGATCTCGGATGTATAATCAGACAATACGCCGCCAATGCTCCAGCTCAGGTCTTTGCCGGCAACCTTGTTGGTTTGCTGCCAGGTGAGCGATATTTCAAAACCTTTTGTCAACAGATCGGCCGCATTTTGTTGTGGTGAGGCGGCGCCGAATACTGCTGCCAGTGTGGGTCCCGGATTCAACATGTCTTTCGTGGCGCGGCGATATACATCGAACGAGCCCAGTAATCGATTGCGAAAAAGACCCAGATCGATACCAATATTAGTAGACGTGGTCTTTTCCCACGTAAGATCAGCGCTTAACGGAGTAGGCGCGCTTAAGAACTGGGCGCGGTTGCCATCGATCAGCCAGTTGCTCTGACCGTTACCCATCACTTCGGTAGCGGGATAGCTGCTGTTTGTTTGCTGGTTACCCAATGAGCTAAGAACCTCTTAACTTAAGGTCCGATACAACAGCTTTCAATGGTTCGAAAAAGCTTTCATTACTGATGCGCCAGCCAGCCGATATCGAAGGGAAGAAGCCAAAGCGTTTGCCTTTGGGAAAACGTGAGGTGCCGTCATAACGGCCATTTACTTCCAACAGGTATTTACCATCGAAGTCATAGTTCAAACGGCCGAAGAAACCCATCAGGGCCCATTCGCTGGAATTACCACCAGATACCTGGCCAGCGGTGCCCAGGTCCAGTTCATTCAGATCTTCGGATAACAGGTCTGTTCTTTCGCCGCGCAGCATTTTAAAGGTGCGCAGTTCCTGGTTATAACCGGCCATGGCTTTAAAAGAATGGCGTTGTATACTTTTTTCGTAGGTGCCGTATAAATTGATCACATGGTATTGATCCAGCCGCAGCACCTCGGTAAACTTATCGTTGCCCACATAGCTGATGGTACCAGGATATATGCTCCAGGGCGCCATCGTCCTTCTCAATCGCTCGTGTGTATATGTATTAGTGTTGGGTGTAACCGGGTTTAATTCATAGGTATAATTGGCGGTGATGTCGAATCCTTTTGCCACTTTAAAAATGCCACCAACGGTATTGGTCATATTATAGTTACGGTTCTCACCCTTCGATTTTCCATACAACAGGTCGGCATAGATCCCATCTCCGATCGTATAATTATTCAGCTCCGTGCGGTAGGTGGCTGTTCCATCAGGGTTCACCGGAACGTAAGATGGTAACGCATGCACGGTGATGGAGACAAAATTGTTGTTGATACCCCAGCCCGGAAAAGTATACTTGTCGATACTGAGCTGGGTATTGGTGTACAGCGTAAGCCAGTCGGCTACTTTTGCATTGATCTTGGCGCGGAAGTTATAGGCATTGTACTCGTCCTGGTTGATCCGCAACATACCTTTTTGCTTCATAAAACGGCCCGACAGATAATAATCCACTTTATCGCTCCCGCCGGAAACACTGATGGAGTGTTGCATCGAAGGCATATAGTCGCGGAACATGGTATGCCACCAGTCGGTGTTCCCATAATAGATGTACATATCCTTGCCATTTCGGTTATCCACTACTACCGATGGCAGTGATTTATCGGTTTGTCTTTTTTTCAGCTCCTCGTAATCTTTATCCGTATAGCGGGTATAGGTGTTACCCGTAGCGCGTAAAAAGGCTTCGTCCATCATCATGGCCACATCGTATCCGTCGGTCATGAAATCGGTAGATACCGTAGGTGTTTGCCAGCTAAAATTGTTGCTGTAGCTCACAGTTACTTTTCCCTTCTTTGCAGTTTTGGTAGTTACGAGTATTACACCAAAAGCAGCCCTGGCCCCGTAAATGGCAGCAGCAGAAGCATCTTTCAGTACCGATATATTGTCGATATCGCGCGGATTGATAAGGTTGATATTACCAGGAACCCCATCTACCAGGACCAGCGGTGCGCCGGAGCTGCCCGAATTAAGTGTAGCATATCCTCTGATGTTCAGGTTACCGCCCGCTCCCGGATGACCGTCGCCAAACGTGATGTTTAGTCCAGGCACCCTGCCCTGCAGGGCCTGCGTTGCATTGGCCACCGGCCTGTCGCGAATGGCTTTGGCATCTACCCGGGCCACGGCGCCGGTAAAATTGGCTTTCTTTTGTGTACCATACCCTACCACTACCACATCCGACATTTGGGAGCTGCTGCTGCTGAGCTGCGCGTTCAATGTGATGGGTTGACCAGACTGAAAGTTGTATCCTTTCATCTCTTTTCGTTCATAGCCCTGGTAGGTGATCACAAAGTTGTAAGGGCCACCTGGTGCCAGATTGGAAAAAGAAAAATTACCCTGGTCGTCTGTTTGCGTTACGGCGGAAAAATCAGCACTTTTGTTTTCCACTGTTACCGTAGCACCAGCCAGCGGGTCGTTCTTTTCATCGCGCACCGTTCCTTTAACCGAAACAGTTTGCTGTGCCTGTAAAGCGCTGTTGAGCAGTAAACAGCCCAGCAGACATAAGCGTGTTAGCAGACGAGTCAATTTTCTTGTCATGGATTTAAAAAGAGCATGGCTGAAAAAGAAACCATGACAGTACTATAGAACGATAAAGCATGATACATGTCTTGTAAATTGAAAAATCCGCCCTTTGCTCATGAGCTCAGGAAGCAACTTTACGGCTTGTATGCTCAGGCTTTCTTTGTGATATCATCAAAGCAATTCCACAAAATGCCATGCAGGTAATTACACCGATAAAGTTTTCCCCCTCTTTCCATTGCGGGAATCGAACCGCATAATAAAGGTGCAGTGATAGTAGCCAGATAAATAATACGCCTGCCAGCAACAGCGTTATTTTTTCCGTTTTGATCCTGGTGAAGATGGAAATGGCTGATCCCATCAAGGCGATACCGCCCATGATTGTCCAGAATTGGGGAAACGGGAGATATTTCGGAACCAGGGTGCTTACTCCATTCAGACCAGCAAAATGTCCCACCGAAAAGTTATATAACATGATTGCAAATAAGTAGCTACCTATTGGCGCCAGCTTATAAAGAGATAGCAAAATCCTGTTTCCAGGCTTTGGAGCATTGATTGTCGAGATCAAAAAAAAGCCTCCGCTTAATGCCAGTACCTTATTCAAATTTACCCAAAGATCACTGTTCTTAGGACCTGCGGATAAAAATACAGGCAAGTGTGCGAACAGCAGCAATGCTAAAAAGATCACTCCCATGATTAAGGAGATCGTATGAAATTTTTTGCCAATAACAATCAGCAGACCTGTGATAATTAAGATCAAAGCCGTCAGGTATACAATCCAGTATAATCCGGCAGCGACATTCGTCAGATCAGGTATAATGATGGGCCGGATGCCGGGAAATAAAAAATGAAGGACGCCAATACCTGTTATACAAATGCCGAAAAATATACGGCCGGTAGCTAATAGATGCTTCACAATTTGAATATTTAATTTAGAAATAGTTTGCGGAGCTTTAGATTTAAATACATGGCAAATAAGCGTTTGCGAAAGAGCGGCGCAAACTAAAAGCCCGGCAAAAGCCAACAAAAACCAACAAATTGAATTTGAGTCGGCTGGTGGGAGATTTTTGCTAAGTTGAACGCCCACATCTGCTAACAAGAAAAGCTAACTTTATCATCTATCTAATTATCATGAATGAACGAGACCTGGTAAAGGATGTCATTTTAGAGATTTTTAGCAAAAGCGGCTATGCCAGTACCGCTCAAATGACCCAACGCGACTTTGACTTCATCTCATCTGAGATCGAGAAAAAATCGGGCATACTGATCAGCGGCACCACGATAAAAAGACTTGCGCTGGGAGAATTTAGCCGGCTTCCGCAGATCGCAACCCTCAATGCGATTGCCAATTACTTTGATTATAAAACCTGGCAGGATCTAAAAGCTTCCAGGTCGAAGGTCATAAAGCCAGAGAAAGAGATTTCTTCTTCCATTACCAGAAAGGATCGATTCAGGGTCCTAAAAAACAAGCTGGTTTATTTTATGCCTTCTTTACTCCTGGTAATTGTGATCTTGGGACTTTTTCTATTTAAATCAAGGCCGCACAGTATTTTGAACGCGGATACCGCCAAATTTTCCTGCCAAAGAACCACCGCGAACGATTTGCCCAATACGGTAATATTTAATTATGATATAGACCAGGTACAGGCAGATAGTTTTTTTATACAGCAGTCATGGGATAAAAACAGAAGGAAAAGGATCTACAAGAATACGCATACCATTACTGATATCTATTATGAACCTGGCTACCATATTGCCAAGCTGATCGCCAATGATTCGATCATCAAGGCCATCGATGTGCACATCCCGACAGACAGGTGGTTTTTCTATGCCATAGATAATGTTGTGAATTACATGCCTGAGTATATAAAAACAGCTAAGTATTTAAATAATGGCATATTAGGATTAACTACACAACAGGTAAAGGAAAACAATATAGATATCACCAAAGACAAATTATATCATTACACCTATTCCCCCAGTGAAATGACGGTGCGATCAAACAATTTCAGGCTTAAGACAAGGATAAGAATGAACGAAGTAAGGAATAGTTTATGTCCTTACATTACCCTTGAACTGTTTTGCCAGGGCTATTTCATCCTGATGAAGATGACCAATAAAGGATGTGCCAACAAGGCTGCCCTCATACTTGGCCGGGAAATAAAAGGAAATGAAGCCGACCTGACGGCATTGACCTTTGATGTAAGTCAGTGGGCAGATGTTGAAATTGCCTGCAATAATAATATTGTCAGTATGTATATTAATAGTAAAAAAGTTTTTTCTGCACCCAGCTTCGATCGTATCAAATATATTTCGGGCTTCGCGTTTATTTCAAACGGGTTATGTGAGGTGGATAACCTGGAATTAACCGGGCTGGATGGGAAAGTTGGATATAAAAGTGAGTTTTGAGATGGCGTTCACCCTTACCGTTACTCACCAGAGCCGCCCTCCAATCATAATATTAGTTCCGGTGACCAATGCTCCATGGATCTTATATCAATCTGAGGACGATCCATAGAGAAAAATACTTTCGCCACTGTAGTTTAGGAGCACAAAAGAATATTCCCGAAAAACCGGGTAACCCGGAATGCCTTCTAGAATAAAGGCTAATTCATTTAACAGGTCTTAATTCATTTCGCCCACCTAAATTTGGCATCTCTCGTCAAATTGCTTTTGTCAATATCAAGGTCGGTACTGAAAGTGTCTGTTATTATTTCTAAGACTTCTTTTTTATTTACTGTTCCTTTTTTGCGCCTTATATCAATGTAATTTTCCCTTGACAATTTTTCTGTCAGATCCCGGACGGTTTGTACGGTGAAGTCGTTGGCATAGTGGTCTGCTATTTTCATGAATAAATAAAAAAATACAAGACCAGACAATGCAATTTTCCAATCGTAGAAAAAGGCCAGAAGTGATAATAAAAATACAATTACTAATGCCAGGGCAATCCGATCAGGATAAGTCAATAGGCGTGTTTCTGTCTTTAAGCAATTTTTAAATTCTTTTACTTTCTTCCTTCGATTTTTCTCGGGAAAAAGATCACTAAGCAGTGCGTCTAATTTTATTCCATCTTCAGCAATACCCTGTGTGACGCTGATCGCCTTCCGGACGCGATAAAACGCTTGCTGTTTTGTACAGTCGTCGAAATGCTCATGACTCATGTAACTTTTAAAAACGTCGCACAAGTCGCCGAATGTATTAACATGTTGAAAGGCATCCTGTTTAAACTCTAAGCCAAATGACTTTTCGAGTTTTACAATGATGTCACCGATATCTTCATCATTGTATTCGTCCAATGTTGCTATTTCATCGCAGTAAGTCATACGTTTGTTTTCATGTGCATTAAATATACAAAGGACGGATAAATGTTCAAAACGCCTAGTCGTTTTATTCAGCTACCCTGGAAGGGCATGGCCCTTGTCAACATCAATTACGATAATTACTGAATACATAGTTTTTTCGCGCACTATGGCAGTTAAAACATTGTCTTTGTACCGTACTATTGGCATTGCGTTCCGTTTTACTATCGCCGTTAAACTCTTCATAGCCCCAACCACCGGTAGCAGCATATTTAATACTGTCTTTGATCATTACATCAATATGCCGCCTTTTTCCTTCCTCCATATTGCTGTTTTGCTGTATATGTGCTTCCAGCGCATCGGCTACGATAACAGCGCCCTCCGGAAAATGCCCGGTTAAATAACCCTGCATCGCTTTTTCATTTGCATAAATGTGATGAAAGCCGCCGTTCACTTTGAAGGTTGGATGTTGTGGGCCTACGATCGAAGTTTTGATATGCGTCCATTTGCGGTAACCCTCCGGGTAGGGCACTTCATTTACTGGTTGTTTGGGTAGAATCGTATACGCAAGACATGACGCTGTCAGGGTAACAATAATGATTATTTTTTTCATGGCTATAGTTTATTTCGCTTTCTGATTTTCGGTAAATCACCGTACAATGTCAAAAACGAATTTGGGGATTTCAACAAACTAATAGAGATGCGAATCGGCCAATGCTGCTCCTGATCGTCGTGCGTAGTTGGTCGTATTACATCGCAGTTCGTCTAAATGCATGACCCGGCCAAAACGCCCTACGTGTGATTGAAAGATTTTCAGTTTGCAGAATGTTCCGCAACACTGTCATGCAAACAAGGCTATTCAACAAGTTTGTCCAAATCAACCCACCATAATGTCTATCCTGCCACCGGTGCTTTTATCATAGAGATCCTAGTTTTGTACTATAGCCACCACAAGATTCAGCAGGCATCACTATGTGAGACCGGCCTTAAAAACTGTTAATCATACAATCATGATAGAGAATACCACCATAAGTCAACAAGACATACTCATCAAAATGGTGCTCGATGCCTGGCATGCAAAGGTTAGCCAGCTCGATAAACTGTTAACAGCATTATCTGATGAACAATTACTGCAAGAAGTGGCGCCCGGCAGGAACAGGGGCGTCTATCTGCTTGGCCATCTTATCACTTTAGCCGATTCCATTCTGCCCTTATTAGGCTATGAGAAATTGGCTCCACATCTATGGGAGCCGTTTGTACATACGCCGGATAAGAAAAATGGCGATCTGCCCGGTGTAAATGAGCTGCGCCATGAATGGGTGAAAGTAAAAACAGCAGTAGCCGAAAAAATCACAGCGATCAGCCCAAACGAATGGTTTCAGAAACACACTGCTGTATCAGAAGCGGATTTTGCAAAGGAGCCCCATCGCAACAAACTGAATGTCGTATTAAGCAGGCTAAGCCATGTGGATTATCATTTAGGGCAACTACAATTTTTAAAACCGAGATAATATGATGAAAGATCAGGATTTCACTACCACCGTTTTGGTGAAGCAAACACCGGCACAAGCCTATAAAACCATCTTAAATGTGAGAGCATGGTGGTCGGGCCTGTATAGTGAATCATTTGAAGGAAGCTCCGATAAACTGGGCGATGAATTCAGTTTTCTTGCGGGCGGCGGCGTTCATTATACTAAACAAAAATTGGTAGAACTGGTACCAGATAAAAAAGTAGTCTGGCTTGTAACGGAAGCCAATCTCAGTTTTGTTGACAAAACAGACGAATGGAAGGGAACCAGGATCAGCTTCGAGATCTCTGAGGAATCGGGCAAAACAAAGATCGTGTTCAAACACATTGGATTGGTTCCTGCGTTTGAGTGTTATGAATCATGTGCGCCGGCATGGACGCAATATATGCAGGAAAGACTGGTGGATGCAATAACTAACTTAAATTAGTAAGACAGAGAATAGCATTGCTTTGGTACTCCCGGACGAAGCATTGAGGAGCTTCATTGAGCTTACATGCCGGCCTTCCTATGCGTTCGCGGCGGCATACCGCGACAAATGAAAACCCGTTTTCGAAACCCTGTGTTTTACCAGATCAGATACCATTCCTTCAAACACAACTTGTCCGCCTTCCGAGCCTCCGCCCGGCCCCATATCGATGATCCAGTCTGCCTGGGCAATTACATCCAGGTTATGTTCCACAATGATAACGGTGTTGCCGCGGTCGGCAAGCCGGTGGAAGGTAGCCATCAGTTTTTCTATATCTGCCGGGTGAAGGCCCGTTGTAGGCTCATCAAAAACAAAAAGCTGGCCCTGCTCATCAAATTCCATCGCCAGCTTCAACCGCTGCCTTTCTCCCCCGGAAAAGGTACTGAGCGGCTGCCCTAAGGTCATGTAACCAAGCCCCATGTCTGCAATGCGGTTTAATAACGCTTTGTCTGCCCCTTCAAAAAGCACGCTTGCTTCTGCAACAGACATCTTAAGGATCTGAACGATATTCTTTCCGTTCCATTTATAGTCCAATACTTCCTGGCGGTACCCTGTGCCCTGGCATAAGTCGCAGGTTTCTTCCACCTCTTCCATAAATGCAAGATCAAGCCTTATTATACCCAGGCCTTTGCATTGAGGGCATGCTCCCTGTGCATTGGCACTGAAAAGCGACGCACTCACCTGGTTCGTTTTTGCGAAGATATTCCGCAACTCGTCAAAGATACCTGTATAAGAAGCAAGATGCGAGCGCCTTGATCCCCGCAGAAATCCCTGATCGATCAGTTTTGCCTGGGGATACTGGCGGGGCAGCTCATGATTGATCAGGGAGCTTTTGCCTGAACCGGCAACACCGGTAACGACCGTGATCACATGCAGCGGGATCTTCACCGTTACATTTTTTAAATTATGCAGCCGGGCATTTTTTATTGTTATGAAGGCTGTTGCTGACCGGCGGTTCTTATCGACTGTCCTTTGCAAACGCCAGAATTTGCCGGTAAGCGTGTCTGCATGTTTTAATTCTTTCAGCGGTCCGCTGAAAACTATATGTCCGCCGTCTTTCCCTGCGCCCGGGCCCATGTCTACAACATGATCGGCCATTTTAATAATATCAGGGTCATGTTCAACAATCAGCACCGTATTCCCCTTATCACGCAGCTGCCGAATTATATTTGTAAGCCGGTCAATGTCGTTGGGATGGAGGCCGATACTCGGTTCATCAAAAATATAAAGCAGGCCGGTCAAACTGCTTCCCAAATGTCTTACCATTTTAATGCGTTGCGATTCTCCCCCCGATAGGGATGCTGTTCCCCGGCTTAGTGAGAGGTAAGCCAGGCCTATGTTCTCCAAATGGGTCAGCCTCGCGATCAACTCATCCAGCACCGATCTTACCTGGTTATTTTGAATCGTTTTCAGAAATTGGATGAGATGACTTATCTGCATGTCAGAACAGTCGGCAATATTCTTTCCCTGGATCTTGCAACGAAGCACTTCTTTATTCAACCGCGCACCTTTACATTCCGGACAGGTTTGCCTTTGTAATATTTCGCGTAGCGCTTCTTCATTCCGTTTAAACTCTTTGGTCTCCTTTTTTAAGAAGCTGCGTTTGATCCGCGGAATGATGCCTTCATACAACATCGTCTTACCCCATTCCTTTGTTGGATTTTTGGGTTTATGCTCCGTTGCATACAGGAGCATCTGCAACTCATCCTTTGAGAATTTTTTTAACTTTTTATCGTTGTCGAAATAGCCGGAGTTCACATAGCGCGTCCATCGCCAGCCACCTGGCTGAAAAGCAGGGAACCGGATCGCCCCTTCATTTAAAGACTTGTTTTTATCGATCAACATATCCAGGTTAATGTCGGTAACCGTTCCCAGACCTTCACAGGCAGGACACATCCCTTTGGGATTGTTAAAGGAAAAGACCATGGAATAGCCTACAAATGGTTCTCCTATTCTTGAAAACAAAAGACGCAGCAGCGTATAAATATCGGTAGCCGTTCCCACGGTTGACCTTGCATTACCGCCCAACCTTTTCTGATTTATAATGATGGCTACATTCAAATTTTGGATGGAATCGATCTCTGGATGTCCATAATGTGGCATTCGGCTTCTCAGGTAACTATCATATGTTTCATTAAACTGCCGCTGTGCTTCGGCGCCAATAGTTTCAAAGACGAGCGATGATTTTCCAGAACCTGATACGCCGGTAAAAACGGTGATCTTATTTTTGGGAATATCAATCGATATATTTTTTAAATTGTTTTCACGTGCACCCCTGATCCTGATAACGTCCATGAATGATTATTTTTCTGCAATCGTTAAAAAATTATGCCCGGCGGACCCTTCGCAACTATTCATGCAGGACAGTTGCTTATAACTGCATCTCCATCCGTTAAACGCAAAACGTAGCTTTATTGTTTAAAAACACTATCTTCCAATACCAATACTTACAGCCATGCCTGATTTTCTTCGCGTCATATTAAACATTGTGCTTATTAGTTCAGTTTGTTTATGCCCCGGTAGAACAGTAAAGTCACAAACGGTATCCGGCCAGGCATTGATCAGGATAGATTCTTTTCTTCAATCGCAGTTCAAAGCGCAAAACCTGCCGGGCATCGCAATCGCCATTATGAGCGGAGACCGCATTATATTCAAGAAAGGATTTGGTGTGACGAATATTGTAACACGCAAGCCATTGCAACCCTTTCATAATTTTCATGTAGCTTCTATCTCCAAAACTTTCACGGCGACGGCCGTTATGCAGCTGGCTGAAAAAGGCAGGATCGATATCAATAATACACTGACCACTTATCTGCCTTATTTCAGGATGAAAGATGAGCGCTACAAGATCATTACTATAAAGCAGCTGCTCAATCATACTTCAGGCATGCCTGATGTTGATGATTACGAGTGGGAAAAGAACGTTACCGATGAAGGCGCTGCGGAACGGTATAGCCGCAGTCTTGCAGATTCAATGTTGATCAGTGAACCTGGTAAGGAATTCCATTACAGTAATATTGCATTCGATATCATGGCCGACCTGGTGGCAAAAGTGTCAGGTCAGTCATTTGAGACATATGTTAAAAAAAATATTCTGCTACCGCTTGGGATGAAGAAAAGCAGCTTCTTTTATCCTGAGATCGATACTTCGCTCCGTACCAGTCCGCATACCGGTAACCCACCACAGCTTAGCCCGGTTTATCCGTATAACCGCATGCATGCACCCAGTTCCACCCTGAATACAAGCGCAGAAGAGCTTGCTTATTGGGCCATGGCTAATCTGAATAACGGCAAACGCAATGGTAAAGCCATCTTAAAAGCTGCTACCTTACAAGAAATGACGACCCCCACTTTTATTTCCAATAAAGAGCGCAATGTATCCATCGGCCTTAGTTGGTTCTCATACCCGTATAGGAACTCTACCAATATCGAGCATGCCGGTGGCGACCTCGGTTACAGGTCATTGCTCACGCTCATTCCGGATAAGAAACTGGGCATTGTGTTACTTTGTAATACTGATAAGGTAAGGATATATGATATCCGTAATGGCATCCGCGATATTTTACTCGATGCCACCAAAGAATAGTTGGCGAATAATCATCTTCCGAAAAAGAAGAATGCATGTTGTACCAGGAATACAAACCATCCAAAGAATTAGCCGATTTTATTGAGTGTTACTGGCTGTTTAAATGCCCGGCAGATCATGCTGCTACCAGGGAACTGATCATTCCGGGTGGCCGGGTTGAAATACTGTTCAACATAGGCACACCTACCACCTATGTGAGCAGTGCAGGCAGGTCTTTTGCGTTAACAACGAATATGTATATTCTGGGGCAACGAAATACTTTCTTTACCACTTACATTTATCCCGGTAATTACATCTGGGGCATTCGTTTCAGGCCAGCCTGCTTCTCTTCGTTCGCTGCTATTCCGGCATCTTATCTTTTAAATGAAGTAGTAGAAGCAACAGACATATTTAGATCCATAGATGCCAGCAACCTGTGTGAAAAACTGATCACCGGTTCGGGAGCCTGCATACAGGCGTTGGAAGCTTTTTTAAAAGATCTGTTGCATACAAAAATACCCAACGATGGTCTGGTTCAAACGCTCAGCCTGATAAGGAGAACACATCAAGCTGGATCGGTATATGAGTTTTGTGCCGAAAACAGGTTATATTATAAAAAAATGGAAAGGCAGTTCCTGCAATGTGCGGGATATACTCCGAAAGAATTTTTTAATGTACGCAGGTTCTACAAGGCCGTCCAATTAATGTACCGGTCAAACAGGAGCCTCACAGATATATGCCACGAACTCGGTTTTTATGATCAGTCGCATTTTATTAAAGCGTTCAAAAATTATACTTCCCTGCCGCCCTTACAATTTATAAAACGGGGATACCAGATCCCGCGATTGATCGCTTCCTCCACTGCTGTCTAAAATTTACAATTTTCAGAAAGCTGCCTGTCGTTACTTTGCAGAAAGATTGTAAAGCATATGAAGATACCAATTCATTACAGGGCGCTTGCTGCCTTTATACTTGTCCTCCTGTTATTACAAACGCCTTTTGTGAGTGGCCAGCAAAAAAGAAAAACATCTTTTAACAGTGCTGACAGCGAATTTGCGGTGGCGCAGCCGGCAGCGGTTGGCTTTGATACAACCATACTCAATAGGATCGATACGGCCGTCAGCAACGGCAGTTTCCCCAATATCCACAGTGTACTTATTGCAAAAGATAACCGGCTGGTGTATGAAAAATACTGGAAAGGCAAAGATGAAATATGGGGCAAGGATGCTGGCATAAGAGACCAGGGAAAGGACAGTTTGCATGATATAAGAAGCATTACGAAAAGTATTGTGTCCGCCTGCTTCGGCATTCTTTTGCAACAGGGAAAAATAAAGAGCACCTCGCAAAAGATCTTTGATTTTTTTCCTGAATATAAAAAGCAGGATACCGGCCTGAAATCTTTATTGACCATCGAGCACCTGCTCACCATGACCTCGGGATTGAAATGGAATGAAGATGTTCCATACAATAATCCCGAGAACAGTGAGATCCAAATGATCATGAGCGGCCATCCGGCTGAATATGTGTTAAGCCAGCCCATGGAGCAGGCTCCGGGCAAAGTATGGAAATACAACGGTGGAACCACGCAATTGCTGGCGGCTGTCATTGAAAAAACAACCGGGCAAAACATCAAAGAATTTGCCGCGAAAAATCTTTTCCTGCCTTTGGGTATCACAAAATTGGAATGGGTCATATATCCCGGAACAAAAGAATATGCAGCGGCTTCGGGCCTGAGATTGCGTGCGAGGGATCTGCTCAAATTTGGCTTGCTTTATCTGAACAATGGTGTATACAAGGGTAAACAAATTGTACCCCGGGCCTGGGTAGAAGTATCTATGCAGCCTTTCATCAGGTTAGGCAAAGGTGATGGTGCTTATGGCTATCAGTTCTGGCTCTTCAGCGATACGTTTGAGAATAAACCAGTATATGTAGCAGCCTGTGTGGGTAATGGCGACCAGCGGATCATTATTAATAAAGATCGGAAGATGGTAACGGTGATCACTGCGGGAAACTATAACAAGTGGAATATTAAAAATAACGCTTATCAATTGAACAGGCAATTTATTTATCCGGCGCTTGCCAATAAATTCTAAAAAAATTCGGCTGTTTCTTGTCCTCTTTTGCCATGCCCAGTCATTATTAAAGTATCAACTAAATACTTTACTATGACACAACAACATTCATCGAAGAACAGCCGGATCGCTTTTTGGATAGTGACAGTATTATTGTCAGCCGGAATGCTGGCAGGAGGCCTTTCGCAGTTGCTGGGCGCCCGGTGGACGGCAGAAGGTTTCCGTGATCTCGGGTATCCCATATATTTTATGCATTTGCTGGGGGCCTGGAAAGTGGCAGGCGTAATCGTTTTGCTTGCTCCCGGTTATCCCAGGCTGAAAGAGTGGGCCTATGCCGGTTTCTTTTTCCTAATGACGGGCGCCGTGATCTCCCAACTCGCCATAGGCGCTGGCTTTCAGGGCGTAATCTTTCAATCCATTTACGTAGTATTGATCATTGCTTCCTGGTGGTTAAGACCTGCCAGCCGCCGGTTTGAATTTAGACAAGGGCAAGCTGCTCAACTCGCTTAAATAAGAAGCCCCGCAAGGGGCTTTTTGCTGCATTATTCCGCTGTCGAATGTAACAGGCCCCGATGGGATCATAATTGTCCAAATTTCCCCTTTTCAAAGTCCATTTAACACCCGGTCAAACCGGGATCCGGCCAATACCTTTATGAAAAATACGACAATGACAACGCTACGGAAAAAGATACTTACAACCACGGAAGTGGCAGCCCGCTTTCATGAACTGGCGCAGCAGGAAAAATGGTTTGAGATCCATGAAGAATTCTTTTCGGAAAATGTAAAAAGCATCGACCCTCCCGAATCTCCCTATATGGGGTATGCGGAAGGCAAAGCCGCCGTTCACAAAAAAGGGGAAGAATTTGTTAGCCGCATCCAGGGCGTTCCTCGCGCTTATACCTCAGAACCGATTGTTACGGGTAACCATTTCGCCGTAGTGCGGGAAATGGATCTTACCGTGCAACCTCATGGACGGATCCAGATCAATGAGATCATGCTGTATGAAGTGAAAGATGGTGAGATTATCTCGGAGCAGTTTTTTTATTAATATGTTTTCTGGCTGCAACGGATAAGCGCAGCTTTTTGTTGTATGTATTATCCTTCAAGACCGGAAAAGGTTACCATGACCGCCATCACCACCAAGGGTCAAACGGTTAATGCTATTACCAGTTTTGGCTATACATGCGATTAAAACAGAACCTTGCAATTATGACCGGCCGGCAGTGCAAACGCATGCCGGCTTTTTTATTGATTGCCCTGGGCATGCCCTGAAACCGTACAGGCCCTGTATCGGAACTGAACAGTTATTGATAAAAGATATGTATAATTTAATGATCTTTATGTGTTTTTATCTGGCATTTTCTTAGTGCCCCATCCCATAAAAGAAAGCCCATGCTCAAAAACTACCTTACTATAGCCTGGCGGAATTTGCGGAACAATAAAATGTACGCCGTCTTAAATATAGCAGGTCTCGCTACAGGTATGGCGGTGGCCATAGTGATCGGGTTATGGATTTGGGATGATCTTTCCTTTAACAGGTATCACCGGCAATACGACCGGTTGGCCCAGGTAATGGTGAAAGTAACAAACGGCAATGAGGTATTTATGGGCGCAACCACTTCCATTCCCATGGGCAATGAACTGCATGATAAATACGGGGAGGACTTCAAACATGTATCGCTGGTCTCTTTTCCGGCGGCCCATATTCTAGCCGTGGGCGATAAAAAGCTATCCCATACCGGTATGTGGGTGCAGGAAGCTTTTCCGCTTATGTTCAGTTTGAAAATGGTAATGGGTAATGCAGATGCATTGAATGATCCTTCGTCGGTGCTGCTGGCGCAATCGGTAGCAAAGGCGCTTTTTGGCACTGCCGATCCGTTGAACGAAACGGTGCGCCTCGATAACAAAATGGAGATGAAGGTAGCCGGCGTATATGAAGACCTGCCTTATAATACCACCCATCATGATATAAAACTCCTGCTGCCCTGGTACAGATATGTAAATGATACGGAAGGATGGATAAAAGATGCGCAAACGCAATGGGATAACCATATGTGCCGCTTATTTGTACAGCTTCAGGACTATGCCAGCCATGAGAAAATAAGCGCCAGGATCAAAAACGTTCCTACGCCACATATCAGTTTTTCAAAGGAAGAACTGGTGCTGCATCCTATGGAAAAATGGCATCTGCACGGTGAATTCAAAGAGGGTAAACCGGCAGGTGGGCGCATCAGGCTGGTATGGCTGTTTGGGATCATAGGCGTATTTGTGCTGTTGCTGGCCTGCATCAATTTCATGAACCTTGCAACAGCCCGAAGTGAAAAGCGCAGCAGGGAAGTAGGCATTCGGAAAACCATCGGCTCCCTGCGCTGGCAGCTCATTGTTCAGTTCCTCAGCGAGTCATTGACAATGGCGCTACTGGCATTGCTGCTGGCTCTGTTAATGGTACATCTATCGCTTCCCCTGTTCAATGGTTTGTCAGATAAGGTGATGTCCATACCGTGGACCAATCCTTTTTTCTGGTTGGCCATCCTGGCTTTTACTTTTTTTACCGGACTGATGGCAGGTAGTTATCCCGCTTTTTATTTATCGGGCTTCAGGCCTGTAAAGGTCCTGAAAGGAACTTTTCGTGCGGGTCATGCGGCTGCGCTTCCCCGCCAGATCCTGGTGGTATTACAATTCACGGTTTCTGTAGCATTGATCATCGGCACCTGTATTGTTTACAAACAAATACAACATGCCAGTAACCGCCCGGTTGGCTATACACGGGAGGGATTGATCACTGTTGATATGAATACCCCGGAGATCTACGGCCACTATGATGCTTTAAGAAATGATCTGCTGCGTACAGGGGCTGTAGCCGATATGGCACAGTCGAACAGCGCGCCAACAGAAGTCTGGTCTAATAATATCGTTGAATGGAAGGGAAAAGATCCGTCCATGGTCGTAAGCCCGGGCACTATTGCCGTATCGCACGACTTCGGCAATACCCTGGGTTGGAAAATAAAAGAAGGCCGCGATTTCTCAAGAAGTTTTCCCTCCGACACCGGTGCATTTATTCTTAATGAATCGGCCGTTAAACTCACCGGTTTTAAAGATCCTGTAGGGAAAACCATCCGTTGGTTAAACCAGGAGCACGTGATCATTGGCGTAGTAAAGGATATGGTGATGGAATCGCCTTATGCACCCATACGGCCTACCATCTTTCATTTAAATCCATTCTGGGCGCGCCTGATCACCGTGCGGATAAAACCGGAGATACCTTTACGTGAAGGCCTGGCTAAAATAGAGCCGGTATTTAAAAAATACAATCCCGGCAGCCCCTTTGTATATAAACTTACCGACGATGAGTATGCCAAAAAGTTCAGTGATGAAAAACGGATCGGCAACCTGACCACCATCTTTGCGGCGCTCGCTATTTTCATTTCCTGCCTCGGCTTATTCGGCCTGGCATCTTTTGTGGCAGAACAGCGTACGAAAGAGATCGGCATTCGTAAGGTGCTGGGCGCGTCGATCTTCAACCTTTGGAAAATGCTCTCGAAGGATTTTGTATTACTGGTCATCATCTCCTGCGCCATTGCTGTTCCGCTTGCCTGGTATTTCCTGCATCAATGGTTACAACAATATGAATACCGTACCACCATCTCGTGGTGGATCTTTATCATAGCCACCCTGGGAGCCATCCTCCTCACGCTGCTAACCGTAACCTGGCAGGCAATAAAAGCGGCCCTGCTAAATCCCGTAAAAAGTCTGAAAACGGAATGAGATATAACGAAAAAGGGTGTCCCGGCGGGACACCCATTTTCTATACCTGTTCGGTTATTTAAAACTTAAAGCCAAGGCTAAGATTATAGCGGGCGCCATTGCCCTGCACATATTCAAGGTCCTGCACCCGGTACTGGCTTCTGGGCGGATAATAAGATTGATTAAACAGGTTTTCAATACCGAGCGCCAGGTTAAAAGAACTATTGATCCTGTAGCCGGCGTTGAAATTAAAATAGGTTACCGGTTTAACAGGGCCTTCACTCAAACCATAAACGCCGTTGGCCCGCGGGGCAAAACGATTGCGGCTGCCGGTATGAACCGTAGACAATTGTAATTGTAATGCCGTAACCGGGCTATAGGTAATAAAGCCGGTCGCTTTCAGCGGCATGATGCGTTCTCCGTTCATATACACTTTGGTGCCATCTTTTTTTTCTGCTTTGCCTTCCACGTACGACAGGCTTGCACCGGCGCGCAGGTTCTTCATGATGCTGGCTTCTGCAACGAGTTCATAACCGTATACTTTTTCGGGTTCGCGTTGGGTTACGAATACACCGTTTTCTTCTACAAAGTTGGCGCCCAGTTTAGATGTACTGATGAAGTAAGCAGCCGTAAAACTAAAAGGTCCTACCTGGCTGCTGAAGCCCGCTTCATAATTATTGGTGATCACCGGATCGGTGGTGATCTGGTCGAGTGTATTCTCTTTGGCGGTGCGGAGCACACGGCCGAGCTCGCTCAAACCGAAGGCCTGGGAGAAGCTTACAAAGGGATTGAAGAATGCATATTTTGTATAGCGGACGCCGGCATTGAACATGGTGGCATTATAGTTCAGATTTCCGCCTTTAACGGCAATACTTCCTTCACCATTAGGTCCTGTTGCAATGGTATTATAGTCTTTTACTTTAATGCTGGCATTCTCATAGCGGATACCGCCTTTGATAACGAAGTTCCTGATGTCTATCTTAACCTGGGCAAATGGCGCAAAGTTCTTCATGTTCATATCAGGCACATATACCCGGCCGTCTGTCAGCACCTGGTTGGTCATGTCTTTTAAAACATCCAATCCATAGGTAATATCACCCGATACCGCTTTCCATTTCCAGGGCGTGTTCAGGTTGGCGCGTGCCCCTCTTTTCTCAGATTGAATATAAGTTTGTCCGGGACCATACCAGGTATTGGCTTTTTCCACATAGCGGTTCAGCGACTGAAAGCGGTGGTCATAGACCATCACCTCGAGACTGCTGTTAGCTGGTAATTTGCTGGCCCGGTAATTAAGATAGAAATTATGGTTGTGCGGAGTGCCTGCAGCTTCCCCGGGATCATCACCCCATACGCCAACGGCAGGCAATTGGCCATAAACGCCGGCCATATTAATGAATCCGGCATATTGGCGGCTGCTGAAAAAATTGTAAGAAGCCGTTATTTGCTGGTTCTCGTTGATCTGGTAGTTCAATTTACCAAAGATGTTGTAGAGCCTTGTTTCGCTGAGGCCGTCCGGCTGTGCAATAACATTTCCGTCCGCATCCTTCAAAGCGCCTGTTTCCTGGTAAACGCCGCTCACTACATAGGAGAATTTTTTTATAGTTCCGTGCAGGGTCTGTGATACCCGGTAGCCCATGGTGCTGCTTCCGTGCGTGAGGTTTCCATCGGTGCTGAGCTGCGTTTCTCCGCTGATGGCTTTGCCGCTTTCCGGCTTTTTGGTGATCATGTTGATGATGCCGCCGCCAGAACCGTTTCCATAAATAGACGTCGCTCCTTTGATCACTTCAACCCGTTCAATAATGGCAGGATCGATTGTCCGCAGGTCACGGCTGCCATTCATCAATGGGGTAGATTGAGGAATGCCATCGATGAGCGCCAGCACCGAACGGCCTCGCAGGGTTTGTCCGGAATTTGTCGCTTTATTCGTAAACGTTCCAAGACCAGGAACTGTATTGCCGAGTATGGATGTAATGTTGGGATTGATGGCCGCCTGTTCCCTGATCTGCCTGGCCTGCAAAATGGTCACTGAAGAAGGCACTTCTTTGATGTTTTCTACCTTGCGGCCGGCGGTGATAACCACTTCATTCAGAAAGCCCTGGGGTTCAAGGGTTATATGGATGGTTGACGCTTTTCCTTCATGAATGCTGACAGTGATAACGCGTGTTGCATATCCCACGGAACTGATCACTATCTCCCGGCGGCCGGCCGGCAGATTGCTTAACAGGAACCGGCCTGTAGAATCGGTCATGGTGCCGGTATTTTGATTCAGCGTTATAGTTGCATTGGGCAAACCTTCTCCTTTTGCTGTATGAACAGTGCCTTTCAAAGAGCCTTGTCCTTTTTCCTGGGCGGCCAGCTGCAAAAATGTCAACAATGAGAGAAGAAACAATAAAGACCTGAACATTACCATTAATTTTTAGGGTTTGCAAAGGGAGGCATTATTTCTCTTACATATTGTTGTAATTGGAAATTAAGCTTTCGAATTACGGAAAAAATAAATGGGTGCCATCGGATGGCTGCCCCGATCAACCAGTGGCCGAAAAGGCAAAGCCTTGTTAAATGCGCTTTTTCAGAAACCCTTAACCTAAACCGGCCTGATAGTTTCGAGTCTAATCAGCAGACAATTAATTTATTACTGTTAAAATCATTAACATGCGAATTGTTACTACACTACTGCTGGCCTTTGTTTTCGTACTTACTGCCTGTCAAAGCACCCGCCAGGTAAGCCAACCTGAATTCAGGGATATTGGTGCTGTACGGTTAATTGATGTAGGCTTGTTAAAAACAACTGCCGGGGCCGACATGATCTATTATAACCCGAACAATTTCGGCATTCAGCTTTCTGCTGCCAGAGGCGAGGTATACGTGGACAATGTTTATTTTGGAAGCTTTCAACTGAACCAGGGGGTACAGGTGAGGAAAAGCTCGGAGTTCGTGCTGCCCGTAACCCTTAAGATCGACAATATCAATGCTATTAAGAACCAGAGCGATATTTACAAGAAGAAAGAGGCATTGGTTCGTGTAGAGGGCCTGGCTTTTGTTAAGAAGAATGGATTTTCGAAAGAAATCCCTATCAGGTACGAGCAGCTGCAGAGTTTAGACAAACTAAGGGCGATCGTTTCGCGTTAAAAATGAGTGATCATGCAATTGATCTAATGATCTTTCTGGTTTAACAGGAACTTTTTCAGGAACTCATTTTTAAATACCCGTCCAATTGGTAAGGTGGCGTTTCCGATGCTGACCTGCTCCGCCTGAACACCGGAAATTTTATCCAGTGCAGCTATAAATGATTTATGCAATCGGGCAAATTTGTTCTCAGGCAATTTCTCTTCCATGTAGCTTAGTCTTTCGGAGGCGACCACCACCTTATGGAGGGTATGAACTTTAATGAAATCTTTAAGTCCTTCGATGTATAGAATGTCTTTGAGATATAATTTTATCTGTCCTTTACCTACCTTCAAAAATATATACGCTTCATTATAGCTGTTGGCGATCGAGGGCCTTTCATGAGCGCTATGATTGTAAAAATTGAATTTGGAAATGGCTTTCATAAAGCGTTCCTGGGTAACGGGTTTGATCAGGTAATCCATCACGTCCAGTTCGAAGGCTTCCACCGCATAATCGCGGTAGGCAGTAGTAAGTATGATCCTGGGGCAAACCTTTAATGATCTGATCAATTCCAAACCGGTGATCCGGGGCATTTGAATATCGAGGAAGAGCAGGTCAACACCGTTCTTTTGGAGGAAGTTGAAACCATCCAATGCATTGTCAAATGCAGCCAGCACCTGAAAATCGTGCAGATTCGAACAATGAAGGGTTATCAGTTCTCTGGCTGGTTGTTCATCATCAATAACTACACATTTTATCATTTGACTGTCATTATTTTTAAGATCACGAGATATGAATGGGGTGATTCAACGATCCTGAATTCATGCGCATGCGGATAGATCAGATCCAATCTTTTCTGAACATTCTTTATTCCAATGCCGCCGTTCTTCTCATTATTTGCCGTGGTCTTTTCCTCTATACTGTTTTCTATTTTGATGGAAAAATAACCGGCATGTCTCGATACATCCACTCTGATCCATCCCGGTCTCAGCGAATTGGCAATGCCGTGTTTAAAGCTATTCTCTATCAATGGCAGCAGCAACAGCGGCGCAATGTGCAGGTCGTTCAGTTCATCGTAAATATTTATTGCGGCGTCGAGTTTATGGCCATACCGGTTCTTTTGTAATTCAATATAATGTTTTACGTAAGCAAGTTCAGCAGTAAGCGCAACAAAACTTTGTTTGGCTTCATACAGGTTATAGTTGAGAAAGCTTGATAAATGGGCAATCAGTTTGGCCGTATCGGGACTGGTTTTCAATGCGGTTGAATAGATATTATTCAAGGCGTTGAAGATGAAATGGGGTTGCACCTGCGATTTCAGCAATTCCAGTTCGGCCAGCGTTTTTTCCTGTAATAAACTTTGGGCTTTCTGCCTTTCTTCGTACCACGACCGTACGAAATAGAACATCGAATAAACGCCGGTAATAAGATACAGGTTAACCAGTTCAACAATAAGTTTGCCTGCTGAAAATACAGGTACCTGTTGCGCCCCGGGGAAGTACTGCGGATAGATCAGGTAATAATTGATAAGCCGCCTGCACAATAACAACACCAATGAAACCGAGACCTGGATGATCCAGAACTGCAATTTTTTCCCTTTATTGTAATATTTTTTTATAAATACATGAACCGTGAGATAGGAGATGATAAACGCTAATGGAAGCGCCATACATGCGTTTAAAAAGTAACTCCTGTATTCTCCGGAAAGAGCGGCCAGTCCAAACCACTCGTACAAAAAATAAAGCGACCAGAAGACCAGGTTGAAAGCAATCTCCCTGTTAAGCTTTTTCATGTAAGGAATTCTCCTTCCTTTTTATTGACAAACTTAGGAATTAATGGGTCGCCTTTTCCGGATAGAATAGATTTTCGACCAACGCCGGAATATTCAGACCAACTACGGTGAGCAAATTTGCAGGTTGTTTGCCGACCCGATATTGGTGGTTTCCGCTGAAACTGATAATTTGGTTGTAAAGCCTGCACCCGATCATTAACCATCAGGTCGCAACAATAAATGAAGTGCTTAGTAATATGAAAAGAAATTACAGTATTGACCTTATTCGGGGGATCGTAATGATCATTATGGCGCTTGACCATGTCAGAGACCTGTTACATACTACATCCCTTACCGATCTGCCCACGAATTTAAAGACCACTACCTCTGCTTTGTTCTTTACCCGTTGGATAACGCATCTCTGCGCGCCCACATTTGTGTTCTTGTCCGGGGTTGCTGCTTTTCTTTCCATGAAACGCTCGAACAATGTACAAGCTGCCAGAGCATATTTGATAACAAGGGGTTTGTGGCTGTTTGTACTCGAGTTTAGCGTGGTGAATTTTGGCCTGTTCTTCGACATTCACTTTAACATTCTTCTTTTTGAAGTTATTGCTGCGATAGGCTTCGGGTTTATTATACTTGCATTATTACTTACTTGTTCCACCAAAACCATTGGCATTATTGGGCTCGGTATTCTGTTCCTGCATGACCTGGCGCTATCGGTCCCGGGCGAACAAACGACCATATTCAGACAAATTTTGACGCCTTTGTTTGCGCCTACTGTGATTCCATTGGGGGGCGACCGTTCATTTTTTATGACCTATCCTCCAATCCCCTGGCTTGGTATCATGCTGACAGGGTTTGCAGCAGGCCGTTATTTTGCGATGGAAACGCCAAAATCTTTTTTCTTAAAGACAGGTCTTGCTGCTGTAGCTTTTTTTCTGTTATTGCGGTTCATCAATATGTATGGAAATGCGGTGCCATGGTCACCGCAAAAGAACAGCTGGTTTACCTTTCTTTCCTTTATCAATGTGAGCAAATATCCGCCTTCGCTTCAGTTCTGCCTGTTATTCCTGGGCATTATGTTCTTACTGCTATTTGCGGTGCAGGGTATAAGGAACAAATTAACAGACCTGATCTGCGTATATGGAAAAGTGCCGCTCTTTTACTTTTTGATCCATTTTTATCTTATACATCTGGTGGTATTTGCCATGGTATATATGCAAGGCTTTACCGGTGCCGATATGGTATTTGGTTTCAACTTTGGCCGGCCGAAAGCTGGCAGCGGCCTGGCGCTTTGGGCCATTTACCTCGTATGGCTTGCTATCGTGGTGGTCATGTATCCGCTTTGCAAATGGTACGCACGCTATAAGGCGGACCATAAAGAGAAGAAATGGCTGCGCTATATTTAAGTGATCAAATGGACTTTGACCCTATGATACAGCCGGATTAAAAGGTGAATATTCAACAAAATTCCAATCAAAGCCTTTCAGGTTTTCCAATAAGATCCAGGAGGCCGGAAAAAGTTTCCAGGATCTTCCTGTTCCGCCGTTTATAGATTGAGGATCTGCCTGGTCCCAAATTATTTCAACCGAACCGGTGAGTTGCAGGGTGCGGTGGTTCTCAAAGTCAATAAACAGGAGGCCGGCTTTAGGATGGCTGATAAAGTTTCCCAGGGTATTGAACATGCTGTTACCCTTGTAGTCGGGAATAAGCAGGGAACCATCAGCGCCAATCGAAACAAATCCCGGCGCTCCGCCGCGGTGGGAAGCATCCATATCGCCTTTGTCATTGGCGCTGCCGACAAAAAAGGTGTCTGCATTTCGTATGATCTCCAACAGATCAGGCGTCAGCATAGTGCCACGTTCTTCCAAATGCTCATAAACTGGTTTTACTGTTTTCAATACATGCCTTTGCTGTATGAATTTTGGACAATTGGGATATGCTTGCTCGATCAGCACCCGCAGCAGGTCTTTTTCCTTTGTTATTGTTCCATTAACGCGATAGCGTCTTCTGGTGGCTGGCTCAATGAATAGCAGTCCTGTTTTCGATTCTTCAGTTATGTTATGCCAGAATGGATCTGCCGGATTCGAATTGATCTGTGCGGTATTGATCTCAATGGTGACAAAGCTGGTCACTTTCACAAAACCTTCTTCTCCTGAAAGAACGGAAGCAAACAGTTCTCACTTCTTATTTTGGCTGCTTATAATAAAAAAAGCCTGCCTTTCTATAAAATTCATAGCGCCGGGAATAATTTGATTGCTCATGGCTTTGCCATTCCGGTCACCTATTTGCCGTTCACCGGCCCTTTCCTGCGCTTCGAGTTCTCCTTCGTGATACATAAGAATTTATTAGCGGTGCTTAATGAATGTGAGAGGTGGAAGGAAAGCGCCCTGCCGGGCGCTCTGGTTAAAAACTAAGAATATTAAACCCTTCTTTTTGCATTTGCACCAGGCTGGGCAGGCCGGTAGTGCCCGGAACCTTATTGTCTTTAATAAGATCGAAGCCGGCAGCGTTCGCGCCAAATACGTCGGCACAACCGCAGGAGATACCTGCCACTTTATCTTCTATTGCTTTGAATAACTGATGTGCGGGATGATCGGTCTTTTGCAGTTGCTCAGGCCAGCGGGTGCCCGTACCCTGGAAATACAGGGAGACTTCTTCACCGGCAGTTTTGTATTCATAAACGGTGGCCAGCGCATTGTACAGGCGGCCCAATGACTCTTCAGAACCCGCTTTGGGATCAGCAAAAACCAATACGGCTGTTTTCATTTGATGATGTGTTATGTAGTTAATAATGTGGTTTGCTATTTGAATTTTCTGTCTTCTTCGTTGATGGCAACGTCATTGATACTGGCATACCTTTTTTCCATATAGCCATTGTCGTCAAACTCCCAGTTTTCATTGCCGTAAGAGCGATACCATTGGCCGGATGCATCATGCCATTCATATTCAAAGCGAACCGCAATTCTGTTATCAGTAAAAGCCCACAGTTCTTTTTTAAGCTTATAGTCGAGCTCCTTCTGCCATTTCCGTTCGAGGAAGCGGCGTACTTCTTCTCTGCCGTTGATAAATTCCGACCGGTTACGCCATTCGGTATTGACGGTATAAGCGAGGCTTACTTTTTCGGGATTGCGGGTATTCCAGGCATCTTCAGCAGCCTGCACTTTCTGCAGGGCGCTTTCTTTGGTGAACGGTGGCAGCGGGAATCTTTTTTCCATGTTAAATGCTTTAAGTTGAGGAATGTATTACCAGCTGTCTGCAAGTACAGACAGGTCTGTCTGTTTATAAGGCAAAATTTTTTTGATCCGCTAGGCCAGCAGGGCCTTGATCATTTTCTTAGCCTTTTTAATAGGCCAGGTTTCTTTATATATTTTCGATTCCACAATGGCGCCTTCATACAGCAGGTAGATCGAATCGCCAATGACATCTATCTCATCTGCAGGTTTTCCTTTCAGGGCATCCGCTATAAAAGCTTTCATGAAATCCCTGAGTTTGCCTTTATGTTCTATTATTTCTTTCGACATCAGGGGGCTGGTATCGCCAATTTCCGACAGCATATTAATGAATTTACATCCAAGGAAATTATGTTGCTGCAGGGCGTATTCCAGGTGATCGAAGCAGGCCAGTAATTTTTGAGCCGGTGTCATTTTAGCGTCCGTCCATTTTCTTATGCCACCAAACCATTCTTCGCGGCCGGCCTTTAAATAGTGGACGCCCAGCTCATCTTTTGAACCGAAATGCTGGTACAGGCTGGCTTTGGCCACCTTGGCCTCTTCCAGGATCTGGTTGATGCCGGTATTATTATACCCCTGGGTATAAAATAACCGGGCGGCTGTTTCTAAAATGCGTTCTTTGGGTCCTGACTTGCTCATGATCGATAATCTCCAGCTAAGATAAGCAAGCCTTTTGAAATAGACAAATCTGTCTATTTATTTTATTGGCCTTGTTAATCGGTTCAAGGGGGTCTATTCAATAAACTGTGTCAGTGGGGTTTACGGTTGATTAATCCTGTCTTCAAAGATAATAGCTAATTGTGCATAAAGTTGTTTCCATCCATGTATGGGACCGATCCATCCAACAGATTGATCTTTAAAAGCAAGATATAGGAGTTTCATTAA
>NZ_JAFFJX010000013.1 GCF_016924755.1 Longitalea arenae
CTGCAGGATGCTTCCGTTGGATTATTACCGCTGATCTCTATCCAGTCGATCATTGCAAATTCAGAAGACACGGTGGTTTCCAGCCGGATCTTGTTGGCGCCGGCCACCAATGTCACGGGTACCCACGCAGTGGTGGTCCAGGTGCTCCAGCTGGCCGTTTTCGGGAAGGCAACGCTGGCATGCGCCTGCACACCATTTACCAGTACCCTGGCCGTGGTAGCGCTTTGTGTACCGGCATTCGAATAGCGCCAGCGGATATTATAGGTGCCTGCTGAAGCCGCATGTACCGCCCAGGTGATGCCTTGTCCGCTCGAATTGCTTAAGTTCACATAATATCCGCCATCAGCACCGCTATAGGAATTCTGCCTGGAACCATTGGCGCTGCAATACCCAATGCCGGTGCCTGATTTATCATCGATGCGCAAGGTGGTTCCACCAGTACTGGTCGTAAAGCTCGCCGTAACACTGGTATTGGCATTCATGGTAACGGTAGTACTTGCATTGGTGCCACTGGCCCCGCCGCTCCAGCCGGTGAAGCTATAACCGGAGGCAGGTATAGCTGTTAACGTGACCACTGTACCGGCTGCATAGGAAGCAGCATCCGGACTGCGGGTGATGGTACCGCCGGCCGATGGACTAACCGTAGTGGTTAAGGTATAAGTAGTACCTGTGCTGTTGGTAAAGTTGGCAGTGACCGTTGTATTGGCATTCATGGTAACCGTTGTAGTTGCATTAGTGCCACTGGCGCCACCACTCCAGCCAGTGAAAGTATAACCAGCAGCAGGTGTGGCTGTTAAGGTGACCACTGTACCGGCTGCATAAGAGCTGGCATTCGGACTGCGGGAAATGGATCCGCCGGCAGAAGGATTGGCTGTAGTGGTCAGTGTAAACTGTGACGGCGTACCGCAACCGCATTGTGTGGGCGATGGCAATGTGGCCCCTGCACCGCAGCTGGCATTACTTACCAATGCCTTCACATTGGCAGCAGGCGCCATACTCAATGAATAAGGTGGCGAAAACGAAGTACCGCTGCCGGCCGTATTACCGGTTGTATTGTTGAATACATTGTTACGGGCCGTTACAGCGGTAAAATCATTTTCATACAGATCGATGGGTTGATTTACCCCATCAAAATAATTACCTTCTACCAGGATATCGGCTTCCACACCGGCGCGTACACAATAATCGGCCTGTGGGCTGTCGAATAAATTGTTTACCACATGCACCTGGCCAAAACGAACCCGGGGCATACGCTCCACATTACCGGTCGTAAACCAGTTATACATCATCGTCACTTTCAACCGGCCGCGGTCAGAGGTCTTGCTGTCTGAATTACCAATAAGGCTGCAAAACTGGTGATTGCTCGAAGCAGAAGTGTAATGGAATTTTGTCCAGGTAATGGAAACATAGCTGGCGCCATTGGTGATATCGAGATTGCCATCCTGGCCATCATATACATCACAGTGGTCGATCCACACGTTGGTCGTGGAAGCACCATCGATATTGATACAATCGATGCCATTTACATCTTCGGCGCCAGGGCCCTGCACGATCATATTTCTGATAATGACATTGCTGCCCCGGATATCGAAGCCGCCAAATAATTTGGCGCCGGGCAAACCGATGATGGTGGTATTGGAAGAAACGCGTACACGGGTGCCTTCTCCTGACCCCATTGTTCCGCTCACATAAATGACCCTCGGGCCGGAACCATTCGCTGCCGTAGTTAAACTGCTGAGGTTATTTACGGTAACAGGGGTGGCATTACCGCCACCGGTGGTACCGCCGTTCTGGGTGCACCAGCCCACAGGTGCACATAGATCCTGTGCATATGACAACGAAAAAAACGTCATCATTACACATAGCAGTGTAAAGATCTTGCTTTTCATACATCGTTTTTTGGTTATTTATAAATTGGTTGAATAAAGAAAGGGCTATCCACCGGAGCGGATAGCCCAATCATATCATTTAGCGCGTCAGGATATTTTGCAGCAATTGCTGTTTGCCATCATAGTTGATGGAAATAAAATAAACCCCTTTTTGTAATCCTCTATAGTCAACGGGTATAGCATGGGTACCGGCTTGGAACAAACGATTCGCCAGTGTAGACATGAGCCGGCCATCTGAACCGTAGAGATGTACGGTCACTTTCTGCTGGCTGGTTATTGAAAAGCGCAGGGTAGATGATCCTGTTGATGGATTGGGTACTACCACCGGCGCAATAGCAGGCAGCTCATTACCTGTTATCAGGGGCTCGGCAGCCACCCTGGCGCCCGTAGCAGCGCTGCAGGATGCTTCCGTTGGATTATTACCGCTGATCTCTATCCAGTCGATCATTGCAAATTCAGAAGACACGGTGGTTTCCAGCCGGATCTTGTTGGCGCCGGCCACCAATGTCACGGGTACCCACGCAGTGGTGGTCCAGGTGCTCCAGCTGGCCGTTTTCGGGAAGGCAACGCTGGCATGCGCCTGCACACCATTTACCAGTACCCTGGCCGTGGTAGCGCTTTGTGTACCGGCATTCGAATAGCGCCAGCGGATATTATAGGTGCCTGCTGAAGCCGCATGTACCGCCCAGGTGATGCCTTGTCCGCTCGAATTGCTTAAGTTCACATAATATCCGCCATCAGCACCGCTATAGGAATTCTGCCTGGAACCATTGGCGCTGCAATACCCAATGCCGGTGCCTGATTTATCATCGATGCGCAAGGTGGTTCCACCAGTACTGGTCGTAAAGCTCGCCGTAACACTGGTATTGGCATTCATGGTAACGGTAGTACTTGCATTGGTGCCACTGGCCCCGCCGCTCCAGCCGGTGAAGCTATAACCGGAGGCAGGTATAGCTGTTAACGTGACCACTGTACCGGCTGCATAGGAAGCAGCATCCGGACTGCGGGTGATGGTACCGCCGGCCGATGGACTAACCGTAGTGGTTAAAGTATAAGTAGTACCTGTGCTGTTGGTAAAGTTGGCAGTGACCGTTGTATTGGCATTCATGGTAACCGTTGTAGTTGCATTAGTGCCACTGGCGCCGCCGCTCCAGCCAGTGAAGGTATAACCTGAAGCGGGTGTGGCTGTTAAAGTAACCACCGTACCGGCTGCATAAGAACTGGCATCCGGACTGCGGGAAACACTGCCACCACCGGAAGGTGATACATTGGTAGTAAGAGAATAATTTGTAGACGTACTGCCGGATTCAATGGCGCCCAGATCCGGGGCGCTGCCATTATATGAAATACCGGTTGAAGTGACGCCGGCATTGATCAGGTCGCTGCCGGCGGCGAGGTTTAAAAATCCATTGGAAGTCGGACTGGCATTCGGGCCGGGTGTAAGGGAAACAAAATCGGCGGCTGTTACGGTAAATGAACCGGAAGCACCCTGGAAGGCATTGGGAGCTGTCGCCGTGCCGACGATCCGGTCGTTGGAACCGCTCAGGTACGACAAATTATTCTTAAACACACTGGTGCCGCCATCGAAATTGAAATTGCGTTCTGCATTGTCATACGACGTATTATTGGTCATTTCAATGGTGCCCAGGTTCCGGTTATACGTAAAACCATGTTTGCCGTTATTAAAGGCGATACACCTTCTTACAATGTGGTTTACGGAAACATCTTCGCCACCCAGCTTAAACCCGTTCTTATCACCATTGCCCGAAGTGGAGCCATCGGTGAGTACACCATTTGAGTGAGCGATGCAGTTCTCGAGGGTAACCGGTCCGATAGGACCTGTATCAGATTTTGTGTAAAGATCCCAGCCATCATCGATATTATGGTGGGCAACGCAGTTCCTGAATACATTCCCGTTTCCACTGGTAAGTTTCGCTGCAAAGCCATCCGCATCCTCACTGTCGGGGTCCTTGTTATCATAGGCTTCACAGTTCAACACCAGGTTGTTACTGGGCCATTGACTGATGGAGTTATAAGAGGTATTATACCGGCTTAATTGCAAACCGGAATCAGCATTACGTCTGAAGATGCAGCTTTCGATCGTGTTATTATCACCTGAAAGCAACAAGCCATTGTCTCCGGCGCTTTCAATGATCAAACCTTTGAAATGCCAGTAACTTCCATCCAGTACGATCCCCCTGTTTGAAGTAGCTACTGCCATGCCGGCAAAACTGATAATGGGCACTTCACTGCCATAAGCAAAGAGCTTTTTGGTAGCAGAAGCAGTACCACTGTTTGATTCTGCAATTACAACTGTAGCCGTTAAATTATAAGTACCACCCCTCATATAAATGGTACCACCGGCAGTAACAGTGGCCAGCGCGTTGGCCAGGGTAGTAGGCGCTGAAATGGAAGTTCCCGGATTGGAAGCGCTTCCACCGGGCGAAACGTACAAGACCTGCTGGGCATAAGCACCCAAACAAAAAGCAAATAAGGCAAGCAATGAGAAGAACATTTTTTTCATAAAACAAGCTTTAGATAAATAATAAAAGATGCGGAACGCGGAAACAGGAACGCTCAACGCACAACGTGCAACGCAAAACGCGGAACTAACAAGCGCCAAGACTTGTTCAGATCATTTGATCCGAATAATTGATCTTATACGTTTACACCGGTGCTTTTCCCTTTAAACCATAGCCTTAAGAGTTAGGCGTTAAACGTTCGGCGTTACGCATTAAGCGTCAGGCATAGCAGCCCCGCATAGTTCCTGTCAAAAACTACGTAAAGAATGGCTACACTATCTCTAGTGAAAATAACAGCAGCTATATAGCGGATGACATGCCCATTTGGGGAAGTGGTTCTGATAAAATAATAAGCAGGCAATCGCTATTAGCAATAACGGCATCAGGTAAACGGGCCGGATATACTTTCTGGGTAATGGTGGAAAACCGGGGAATGGGTATGAAAATAACTATAGGAAAGTTAAAAAAAGAAAGGAGTTATAGCAAGTGCATGGAAAGGTTTTTTTTACGCAAACGTTCCCGGAAACGTGATCCTTACAATTAACTATCGTACTACTACAACCGCAGCTATAAATCGTAACGGATATGAACATGTCATTATAATTAACAAGCAGCATGCTGCTTTGCACCTTCGCTCCAGGTGCTGGCCCTGTAAAGCCTGCTGTTAGGGATTGCCGTTTGTGGCCCTGCATGACAAAGGTTTAAAACGCCAGCCGGCTTTTTGCATTATTTAACAAGCTGTAAACGATGCGCCTTTATAATTTTTTTATGTTAATGCGAAGTATTGTCTATCGAATTGACTATGAACTATTACAGCTATCGTAATGAAATGCTTTAACAATTGCCGTTTTTAATGGCACAGTTTTTCGCTTACTTCTCTTGTGCAGAAATGATTTATTAATTGAAAAACCTAAAACGCAGATTTATGAAACAGATTTTATACACAACCACAGCAGTAGTGATGAGTGCAGCTTTATTGATGACCTCCTGTAAAGACAATAACAGGTTGGCATCGGAAAGTATCCCGGTTGCGCCGGCCTCAGTTTCAGCAAAGGAATATGCTGAGTTTACCGCATGGAAACAACAACAGCAGCAACAGCAACTGGAACAGGAAAACACGGCTAAATACCGTACGGGTACGACAACTGCCAAACGCCCCGTTGTTGTACATAAACATTATACGACAAACCGGGTAACCCCTGCTCCGAGAACTGCTCCTGTTACGCAGCCGGTTCAAACCAGGAAGAAAGGTTGGAGTAAAGCAGCTAAAGGAACCGCTATTGGCGCCGGTGCCGGTGCAGCCGCAGGTGCTATCCTGGTTAAAAAGAACAGAGCCCTGGGTGCGGTTATAGGTGGTGTAGTGGGTGGCGGTGTTGGTTACGGTATTGGCCGTTCGATGGACAGAAAGGATGGCAGGGTCGCCGCTAACCAGTAACCGCGAAATGGACTGACACTCGACGCAGGATGTAGCAACTATAAGCATGGAATCAACCAGGTCTTAAACCGGCCAGCTTGAGACCGTGTACCTCAGCGATATTAAATTGATTGAATCGACATAAAATAAACAAGCCCTGGCGATACCGCCGGGGCCGTTTTTTATTTGGTTTAATGGACGTGCGTGTTTTGTAATAGCCTGTATATCAAGTTTCAGGCCACCTGTAGCTGGTTGATCAGCGATAACACCATATTATTCAGTTCTGCAAAAGGAGCGTCTTTCGCCACAAAGCCGTCTGCTCCCAGCTCTATTCCTTTATTGATATATATACCGCTATCTTCCATGGAAAAGAAAATGATCTTCATGCCCGGCCAGTCCCGCTTCAAATGAACTGTAGTTTCAAGGCCATCCATTACCGGCATATTAATATCCAGTACACATATATCGGGCATTGCGTTGATCTGTAACTTATCAAGGAACTCCTGGCCATTCTGCGCTTCCATAACCACATTGTATCCCAATGAGTTAAGTCTAAATTTTACACTTTCACGGATCAGGGGGTTGTCGTCAACAACGGCGATGGTGATTGCATGGTTTTTTTTCATAGTTACTTCTTTCTTTTTCCGGTTTTTCACACTACACTAATCGTTAATAAGGGGTTTTGATAAAAGATATCCGCCCGGGCAGGGCACATACCTTTTATTACTAATACACCGGAGTGAACAGTTCGACAAAAGAATTTTCCAGAAAGGTCAAAAATGAATAGTTTTTCGTTTTTTTCTAAGTATTTGCACTTAGCCTTCAGGCAGATAAGCGGCATTTCGGGGCGCTGCCGCCCGTGAACCATCCAAAAAATACTTGTGTTTTGGAAATTTCGAGCCAAATGCTGCCAGGCCGAATACCCTGGTCCATCCCCCTTCCTTATCAGTCCCCGCATCTTGCTTTCTACCTTGAAGCCGATCGCCGCCTCTTCCACCCGGGCAATAAGAAAAAGTTGACCCTGTATTTATGTCCCTACCCCAACCGCCCTGATGATCGTTTTCTCCCCAAAGCGCTTTTTAACACTGTCAATCGCCTGGTACAGCCTGATCATTTCCTGGGTATCGTCGAACAGGCTGATCTGGTAATTGCCGGGAATGAGGTGAGTAAACCGGATGCCCAATAACCGTACGAGCAGGCGGCGTTCGTACAACTTATTAAATAATGCAGTCGCCGTCTTTAATAAAATATGGTCGGCGTTTGTATAGGGAATGGTCATCTGTTTGGTAAAGGTCTCGAAATTTGAATAGCGCAGTTTTACAGTCACGCAACCGGTCAGCTTGTTTTGCTGCCGCAATTGAAAGGCGATCTCTTCTGTCATCCGTACCAGCTGATTATGCAGAAATTGGGTATCAATGGTATCCGTCTGAAAAGTGCTTTCCGTTGAAATTGATTTCTGTTCATGATAGGGAATAACTGGTGCTTCATCGATCCCGTTCGCCTTCCGCCATAAATCGGTACCCGCTTTGCCCATGAGGTTTTCCAGCATCTCAAGCGGTATTTCACTCAGCAGCTTCACTGTTTCCACCCCCATTTTTAAGAGCTTGTAACCGGTTTCCCTGCCAATACCTGGAATTTTTATAATGCTGAGCGGCGCCAGAAAATTCTTTTCGTTGCCAAAAGGGATCTCCAGCTGCCCGTTCGGCTTCACTTCGTTGGTAGCCACTTTGCTCACCAATTTATTCGAGGCAAGGCCCCAGGAAATAGGCAGGCCACTTTCCTTATTGATCTTTCGCTTCAACTGGTCGGTGAACTGCAGGCAACCAAAGAACCTGTCCATTCCCGTCAAGTCGATATAAAACTCATCGATGCTTGCTTTTTCAAATACCGGTACTGAATCTTTTATTATCTCAGTAACGAGCCGCGAATATTTACTATATGCTTCAAAATCGCTCTTTATAATAATTGCTTCAGGACAGAGGCGGCGGGCAAGTTTCATGGGCATAGCGCTGTGAATACCAAACCTGCGGGCTTCGTAGCTACAGGCAGCCACCACACCGCGGTCGCTGCCACCACCTACCAGTAATGGCTTACCGCAGAGCCTTGGATTTCGCAGAGTTTCTACCGATACAAAAAAAGCATCCAGGTCGAAATGGGCAATATGTCGGTCTTTTGATAACAACATGGTGGCCTCCTATTTGATCGTATCGTAACTGCGTTTTTTAAATCCTGCCTTCACCATTTTACGCGCCTCAATACTGTACACCCCAAAGTCTTCGACCACCCTGCCGGTGATCGTATAAAAGCCACCGCTCTGCATCGGATAGGTTCTGGCTGCATCAGGAAAATGAACCGTATCTACCCAGTCGAGGTCCTTATCTATAAAAGTGCCGAAGAACATGATGTCATTATTTTTGGTTTGTACGTGTTTGCTGGCGATAAAATAAACCAGCACGGTAATTACTTTATGCAAATGATTGCCTATTTCCCTGGCGGGAATGTATTTGTCAGGGTCATCATCTACCATATCAAATGGATTTGCCAAAGTAAAGCCGAGGATCTCTTTCTGATCATACAGATCATCAATGGCATTGTCGGTTAATACAGGCATGTTGAACGCTACCGGCTTTTCTTTGAACAGGGATTCCCGCACCGGAATATGCGTTTTATTTTTCTTTTGCAGAAAATGAGCTTCCCATAACAATTGCTTTTTGGTTTTGCCGGTAAACCGGAACGCGCCGATGCTCACCAGCAGGTTAAGCTGTTCAAGCCCCATATCCGTCCGCTCGATAAAGTCCTGCAAATGCAGGAAAACGCCCCCTGCCTTGCGTTCCTCCACGATCAGCTGCATCGAGCGCTCCTGCAGCGATCTTATATGGATGAAACCGGCATACACTTCATCGCCTTTAATGGCTGTATAAATTTCGCTGTTGTTTACACAGGGTGCATGAACGACGGCGCCGGTCTTCATCAGTTCAATAAAATATAATTCGGTGGAATAGAAGCCGCCAAAGTTGTTGATCACCGCTACCATAAATTCCCTGGGGTGGAAGGTTTTTAAATAGAGGCTCATATAACTTTCCACCGCAAAACTGGCCGAGTGAGCTTTATTAAAACTGTAACCGGCAAAACTTTCCATTTGCCGCCATACTTCCTGCGCCAGGGCATCCGTGTAACCGAGGCTGCGGCAATTGGCAAGGTATTTTTCTTTGATGTGCCAGAATTTACTGTTCGACCGGTATTTACCGCTCATAGCCCTGCGCAGGATGTCGGCCTCGCCTAACGATAAACCGGCAAAATAATGCGCGATCTTAATTACATCTTCCTGGAACACCATTACCCCAAAAGTTTCACGCAGGTGTTCTTCGAAAAGCGGATGCAGGTATACGACCTTTTCGCGGTTATGGAAGCGCGTGATATACTCCCGCATCATGCCCGATTTCGTAACCCCCGGCCGTATGATGGAGCTTGCCGCTACCAGCGTAACGTAATCATCGCACTGGAGCTTTTTCAGCAGTTGCCGCATAGCCGGTGATTCTATATAAAAACAACCGATGGTGTTCGCTTCGCGGATCTGCTTTTTAATAGCCTCATTATGCCGGAAATGGTGGAAATCATGAATATTCACATCAATGCCTTTATTGGCTTTGATCAGCCGCGGGCTTTCTTTAATATGCCCTAAACCGCGTTGACTGAGAATGTCGAATTTGTTGATACCGATATTCTCTGCAACGAACATATCCATTTGCGTGGTGGCAAATCCCTTGGGTGGCATAAACAGGGCGGCATACTCGTAAACAGGTTTCTCTGTTACCAGCATACCACAGGGATGTATTGATATATTGTTGGGAAAATTTTTAATGAGGCGGCCATATTGCAATATGGTCCTGTGGATCTTATCGGCGGGTTCTGCAGCCCGCTGCAAAGTCTTGATCTCTTCAGGCGGTAAACCGAATACTTTGCCCAGTTCCATAATGATAGCGTCATGCTGAAAAGTGGTATAAGCGCCCAGTAAAGCCACGTGCTTCCTGCCATATCGCTTGAAAATATAATCCATGATATCGTCGCGGTCTGTCCAGCTGAAATCAATATCAAAATCAGGTGGCGAGCTGCGCTCCGGATTGAGGAAACGTTCAAAATACAGGTTCAATTCAATAGGGTCCACATCGGTGATGCGCAAACAATAGGCTACAATGGAATTGGCTCCACTTCCCCGCCCTACATAATAAAATCCGCGCGACTGTGCATACCTGATCACATCCCAGTTAATAAGAAAATAAGCATTGAAGCCCAGGTCGTTGATGATCTTTAATTCTTTTTGCAGGCGCGCATCTGCTACTTTATTTTTCCGGCCATAGCGGGCTATCAGCCCTTCGGTAGCCAGCTTCTGCAGCAAGATGCGGTCATCTTCAGCGCTTGCGCTGAAGCATTTTTTATTTTTATCAACCCTGAAATCCATTTCGATCGTACAATTATCGAGCAACCGGTAGGTATTGGTAACGATCGCCGGGAATTGTCTGAACTGTTCAAGCAAGCTGGCCGGTGAAACGAATGTTTCATCGGGCGAAGCCTGCGCTTCAACAGGCAACCTGGACAGTAGCATGTTTTTGTCGATGGCCCGTAACAAGCGGTGCACATTGAAGTATCGCTTGTTTTGAAAAGTGACCGGTTGCCGTACAAGCAGTTTGTGCTCCCATTTTTTCCAGTCGGCCCCAAACAACTTATTTAACTCGGTAGCAAGCAGCCCGATATATTCATGAGGCAACAGATCACCGGCAGCTTTTCTATCAAAGGGATAAATAACATACACATCAGCATTGTGCTGAAAATAATCGCTTGCATGGTCTGGAAAGTTCTTTTTATGTAGTAAATGAATAGACAAAAACTCATTGATGCTGGCAAAACCACGGTTGTTCTTCGCTAATAGAATATAAAGCAGGGCATCTTCATTTCTTATTTCAACGCCCAATACCGGTTTGATGCCTTTTTGCCGGCAGACATGCACAAAGTCCCAGCAGTCACAGGTACAGTTAATATTGGTTAAAGCCAATGCCTGAACACCCTGCTCAACAGCGGTATTTACCAGCTCTTCGGTAGAAAAAGTTCCATATCGTATGCTGAAATAGGTTCTGCAATTCAAATACATTGGCCGTGCTTTATACAAAGCTACCACGATTACTAATTATTTTAGTATTACCAGCACTAAGTATATTAGCATGTTACTCGCGCATTAGGCGATCCATTGCGATATTAACACAGTAATAAAATCTTTATAAATGAGGCGGGTATTATATCGTTACGAATGAAGAAGGGAGGTATATGCAATAATGGATCGTAATTTATTTTGTTACAGACCCGCCAAAAATAGTACAGTTTGTATTTTTCATCTTTCCACACGCATTCAACGTATGAACTTATTCTCAGTCCATAAAAAAACCCCGTTGTAAAACGGGGCTGCACTGTAAAATACAATCACTTAATTAGCTTCTGTGTACTTTTTGAAATTGTCAAGAATAGCCTGCCAGCCGCCTCTTTGCATTTCAATGGGGTGCGTGTTTTCAGCATCAAACGTTTCTACCACTTTTGTTTCATTACCATTGCTGGTAAAATTAACAACCACTTTGCGGCCATCACCCATTGTATATTCAATCAGCTCGTTTGTTTTTACCTGGTCATAAACACCACCGAAATCAAAACCGAAGCTGCCATCTTTAGCTTCCATTCTGGTAGAAAATGTTCCGCCAACCTTCAGATCATTTTCAGCCTTGGGCGCATGCCAGTCGTCAGAAGCTGCGCACCAATTTTTAATATGCTCAGGTTGACTCCAGAAATTCCATACTTTTTCAACAGGAGCTTTAACAACCGTTTCAACAGTAATTTTTGTTACGCCAGTAGTTTCCATTTTTTTGTTTTTTATTTTTTTAAAGATGTTGTTCAATTGACAAGGCAAACTTACAGCCAATTTCAATAACCCATACTGTGCGATCGGGACTAATCAGGGGGTAATTTGTGACTTATCGTGTTCCGCCAACACGCATTATGATTTTTATCAATAAAGCAAGTAATTTAGCTGAAGGGAACGAGCCAAATTTAAACAAATATAACGATTGCTATGTCTTCGAATCACTCACACGCATGCCCCTGCGCAGTTTGCCACGGCCAGGCAATAAGCCATGCGGAAAAAGAGCTGCATGTTCAATTATCTGAGAACAGCCGGCGCGATTTCATTAAAAAAGCCGGCCGGCTGGGATTAAGCCTGGGAATAGGGGGCGGACTGGTAACTACCCCCCTTGCAGCGGCAGCCTTGCAGGATGAAGATGCGGCCTGTAAGGCAAACAGTATGCAGCAAAATAAAGCTGTACAAAACGGGAAAGCCAACCGGTTTACCATTCTTCATACAGCCGATATTCATGGACAACTCATGACGCATGATGAGTTCTTTATTGAAAATGGACAGCCTGTCTTTAAAAAACGGGGCGGACTGGCCAACCTGAAAACAATGATCAACTCTTTAAGAAGTCAAAATGCCGGCAATACACTGGTGATAGATGGGGGCGACTGTTTCCAGGGCAGTGGCATTGCCGCATTGAGTGAGGGCGAAGCCATTGTTCCTTTGATGAACAATATTGGGTATGATATTATGCTGCCTGGTAACTGGGAAGTCGTATATGGCAAGGAAATGATGATGAAAGACATGTTCGGCTATAATGCATTAAAGGTATGCGCCAACATGTACCACGATACGGCAGATGATATGAAAGGCGATCTGATCTTCCCGCCTTATTACGTGAAACATATTGCCGGCATAAAGGTGGGATTTATTGGTTATAATGATCCCCTGACGCCTAAACGGCAATCTCCCGCCTATTGCGACGGAATAAAATTTACGCCGCCGGAGCAGAATGTAGCCAAGTATATTAAAATATTAAAAGAGTATGAGAAATGCCAGCTGGTATTTCTGTTAACCCATATGGGCCTGGCGCAACAATTCGGCCTGTCGAATATGGAACAGGTAAAAGGAGCAGATTATATCCTGGGCGCCGATACCCATGAGCGTCTTAGAAAGCCCATACAGGGCGCTTATGCAAAGGTGACCGAACCAGGCGCATTTGGTTCCTTTATAGCCAAACTGGATATTGTCGTTGAAAACGGAATCATTAAAGACCAAAGCTATCAACTACTGGATGTCGATCCGGATAAATACAAAGAAGATGAAGAAATGAAGCGCCTTATTATTAAAGCAGGCGAACCTTATAAAAAAGAGCTGAACCGGGTTATTGGTCAAACAAAGAATCCATTGGTGAGATATTATGTGATCGAGTCGCCGATGGACAATTTCATCACCGATGCCATCATGTGGAAATTCAAACCGGATATTGCGCTTAGTAATGGATTCCGGTTTTGTCCGCCCCTGATCCCCGACAAAGCCACCGGCCTGGCCGATATTACGGTGGATTATTTATGGTGCATGCTGCCCGTGGATAGTGAAGCCAAAAAGGGATCTATATCAGGCAAACAACTATGGGCGTGGATGGAAACGGAGCTGGAAAATGCGTTTGCCAAAGACCCTGCCAGGCGATTGGGAGGCTGGGTAGTGCGATTCAAAGGCATGGAAGTAAACTTTACCCTGGAAAAGGAAGCGAACAGAAGAGTGAACTATATCAAGGTAGGCGGCAAACCGATCGATCCTGACTGGGAATACAGCTTTATTGCCTGCGAGCGGGAAGGCGATCCGGATACTACTATTTGCCGCATGCAGGGCGTGAAAGAACCGCAGCTGCTTGGCCATACCATGCATAAAGTGATTGAAGAGTACCTTGCTGCACACTCACCTATTGCTCCAGTCATTGAAGGCCGGTGCAGTGCAACGGATGCTCCCTTCAATTTGCTCACCCAGGTAAGCGGGCTCGGGTATGAGTTCAGATAAAAAAAGTGAGCCTCCCGGCAGCAGCTGCCGGGAGGCTCACTTTTAATGATCTTTTAAGCGGTATATTAACTGGTCTTTTGCTGTTGTTTCTTCAGGAATGAGGCCAGGGCCTTGATGCTATCAGAATCAATATAATCAACACCCAGCTCAATTACTTTCGACCAGGCATCATCAAAATCAGGTACGTTCCATAAGCGAACCTCTTTACCTAATTCATGGGCGCGGTCAATTAACTTCTTTAACCTTTCAACCACTTTAGGCGGAATAGGACCGTTGCCTTTCCAGTTAGAATAGGCGATAAAGTTATCGCTCAGCATAGCGATGCGGCCCATCGCTTCTTTGCTATAGCGGTTGCTTAATAAACCATCGAATACCACGAATGAAGGATAAGAGATATAGGTATTCGGATCGGGTTTATTACCACTGATCAATACTTTGAAATTACGCGTACGGGTAAGTTCAGGGTATTTCTGTAATACATCTATTATTTTATTCAATGTGGGAATCGCATCCGACTTAATGTCGAGCATCAATATGAGGGTGCGGGATGTATCAGCATAAGGATACCCCTTATTGGTTTGAATATATCCCTGTATTGGTTTGAGGTAAATTTCTTCCAGCAATCTGCGTTGCGGAATATCCCGTTGGGTATGCGCCACCAGTAATTCATCATTAGCTAACATCACATCCACTTCAATACTGCCGAAGCCCAGGCTGTATGCAGAATACAAAGGCGCCGACTGTTGATAATCATTGTGCGAATGTGCGTTGGTCGTAGAATACGTTTTAGGTTGTGCAAAGGCTGCAGTGTAAGAAAATGCAATAAAAAATAAAATCTTTCGCATAATAATTGGATTGGACTTTTTTTGCAGGTTTTACAATTAATGATCATCTGGCAATTGGATACTTCCTGCAATCGGAGTAAGTGACTAGCGTGTGCAAAATACAAATTAAATGTCACTTCAACACATATTAACAAAACAATACCCATTTACAGAAAAAACCAACAATGTATGCTTCGCAATTTTTCTGTTAAGGAGATCTGTCCGGCAAGGGCCGGGAATACCAGAAACCTAAACGAAAACATTTAAAATATATTGCAGAAAAAGCCCATAACGAGGCTTAAAAACCATTGTAAAAAATTGAAAAACAATGTTTAAACAAGGCCGTGTAAACTAAACGTTCGCAGGGGGCACCTGGTAACCTTTACCGCAAAACGCTCTTCAGGCGACCGGCGTCATCCATGCATCGGCGTGATCTTTACCCATGTATACTTTTCCGGTAACATCATTTAGCTGTTTGTTTAACGATTATTTAAAACAAAACAGTAAATTTATGCGCAACACTTTATTGCCTTACACATGAAAAAAAGCATTTTATTAACGATTGCCGTAGCTCTTGCATTTTCTAAAAATGTTCGTTCCCAAAATATCCCGATCTCCCTTTTCAACGGCCGCGACCTGAGCGGCTGGCATACAGATGTTCCTGAAATGGACAATAACCCGGCGGCCAAAAATCCTTTTATCGTTCGCGATGGCATGCTGGTAAGTCTCGGTAAACCCAATGGGCACCTCATTACCGATTCTGTCTTTCAAAATTACCGGTTACAGGTAGAATATCGTTTTCCCGGCAAACCCGGCAACTGTGGCGTTCTGGTGCATGCCTCCACGCCCCGGGCGCTTTATAAAATGTTCCCAAAATCTATCGAAGCGCAATTAATGCATGAAAATGCCGGCGATTTCTGGTGTATCCAGGAAGATATAACCGTACCGGATATGGAAAAACGCCGCGGTCCAAAAAATGAATGGGGCGTTTCAGAAGGGAAACAACGCCGTATCATCAACCTGACAGACAATTCCGAAAAACCGCTCGGCCAGTGGAACACGGTGATCATAGAATGCAAAGGCAATACCATAAAAATATGGGTGAACAATGACCTGGTGAACGAGGGTTATAACTGTACTGCTTCAAAAGGTCAAATCGCCCTGCAGGCAGAAGGCTCAGAAGTAGAATTCAGAAAGCTCGAGCTCACGCGGCTATAAAAAATAACTTACTTAAGCTGGATATGAATGTGATCATCGTGGCGTACAGCATGGCAACCATGGAAACGGACCTTGGGATCCGTTAATCCGAGGCGCGATTGTAAGTGCGGTTCAATAAATATTTTGCCAATTTTATTATGCTGACAAAATAGCTCTACCAGGTGTTTTGTTTTAGCTGCATAAAACTCGAAATCCTGCCTGCTCCCTTGAGGTATAATGCTTTTCAACAGGCTGTATTGCCAATACCCATTTCTTGAGCAGAACCGGGCCATATCCTTTTCACCCCCAACCGGCTCCTCACAAATACCATAACCGATAGGTGCGTCAACAGTGTAAGGAGCAGAAAAGTTAATAACCGGCCGGTATTGACAATTATCTTGCGCATTGATCAGTAATTGCTATTGACCTTTAAAAATCCCGCTTTAATCACATTCAATCCCAAACAGATCCAACGCACTCTCACCAAAACTTGCCTGGATGTTCTTTCCTTCGATCAATAAGATATTTCTGTCAGGAAATTTACACTTTGCCTGCCTGGGATTGGTTCCCCATAAAAAATCATCATGATAAATGAAATAGAAATTATCTGCATTACCCATGATCTTTGTTTTTATACTATCTGAGTAATCGGAAGGAAATGACGCCAGATAACTGTCTATATTTTTTTCCAATTTGCTATAGTCCCTGCCATAGTTCAATTCTATCAATTGGGGTGAACAAAAGACCGGATGGCCAATGGATTTAAGATTGCTATTCTCAAAACAGAAGGCTAGAATATTCGTTTTGCATTCGCTCAGGCCAAAGGCTACGTTCCTGATCCGCGCTTTTGTATAACCGTTGGTTCCATACACATAAAACTCACCATTAAAACATTGCCTCGCTTCTTTTTCAAAGCGTTCACTTTTCATTAAGCGGTAATATCCCGTTGTATCGTAGTACTTCCAGTCCCTGGCAACCCTTGACTTTTTATAGAAATCGTTCCGGTCGGTATTATAAATACTGTCGGCCGGATAAAAAATATTAAAGATCGTATCCAGATAAGTCCTTTTTTCCGGGTCCCGGAAAGGAACCACTAAAGCGGTTGTTTTGGAAGAAAGCTGGTATACCGGGTAGAAAAACTTTTTCAGATCTTCAGCGGTCCACCACCTGTTTAATTTATTGGCAGCGGCGTCATATTCATACAGCTGTTTTTTTAGCGTATCCAAATAGATCCACTGGTCTACAATAAAACGTGTATCTGCCCCTTCTTCCCTCGAGATCTCATGACCTATCCGGTACACATCATAGACCGCAGAATCAGTTTTGAGCGTATTATCATACACCAGTTCTACTGAATTATTGCTTTTATGGATCTGCTTTATTTTTTCATTCCCGGAAAAAGTCATGTACATCTTTAGTAAAGAATCTGACCAGCTTATTGAAGCATTCAACAATTCGCTGCCTGGTTTTTCTACGGGAACTTCTTCTGTAATAATGTCTGAAAGAGAATCGACAACGGCAGTTTCTACATTTTCTAAGGGAGCGGTATTTTCGTTGATACCCTGGCAGCCATAGATCATAGCCATAGGCACCAAAATGGATAATAACCTTTTCATAGTGTATAGGATTTCAAGCCCTTTTCAGGGGTTCAGACGCCAAAGATAGCCAAGAATCTGAGTTTAAGGAATAAAATAACGGGTTTGGTTAGTTGGTTAGTATCTTCTGAAGCTCCATTCTATAAACGGGGTTATCGGTTATGCCATTATGCCCCTGCCCTTCCAAGGTTATCAAAGTATCCTGTGGTTTAAATACGGTTTTCAGCTTCACGGAGGACTCATAATAGATCACCTCGTCCTGGTTGCCATGAAAAACCACCACCGGCATTTTACACGCTTTTAAATAGCAGTTCGTTTCAAATTTGTATTTCAATATAAAGGTTGGAATGATCGGATAGGTCCGCCGCATCATATCGGTCAGGCTATAGTAAGGCGCCTGCAGCATCAATAACCTGGGATTGTTGGCCGACGCTACTTTAGTGGCGGGCCCGGTACCAATGGAATAACCCAGCACAATGATTTTGTCTTCGGCATACCTGGCCTTTAGCGAGTCGTATGCTGTTTGAATATCGTCAAAAAGCTGCTCCTGTCCGCTGATCACGCCTTCACTTTTGCCGTAGCCCCGGTAATCGAGCAGGAAAACATCATAGTTTATATCGGTATAGGTACGGGCCACTTCGCCCCAGGAATCGATGGCCCCTGCATTCCCATGCAGATAAAAGATAACCCCTCTGGAACGCTCGGCTTTAAACAACACACCGTGTAACAGGCTTTTATCTTTGGCAATGATGTTAACTTCTTCAAAAGGCTGGTCGAACTGAAAGCGGTGATCCTTCGCCAGCTTTGTAGGGAAAAAGATCAGGTATTCCTGGAACACATATAATAATGCGCAAAGAACAAAATAAAGCGACCCTGTTATGATCAAGATCTTAATAAGCATCTTTTTCATGTTAAGCTCACAATGTACGCATAGTTTACAGTACCGATTCCATTTGTTTAAACAATACCAAACACCTAAAAATGACTGGATAGAAAGAAATTATATTTAGTAGATAAGTTGATGATACCCGGCAAACATCACATATAAAAAAATCGTAAATAACGGCTATGCTTTATGTGTAGCTAAATGAGTCAATATACTATTAATAAATATTATATTTACGCTATAACAAATCTCTAAACCGTGAACATACCTCTGTTCGAACAATTTCACAAAGAGGGGCTAATATCAGCATCTTCTCTTCAAAAAGTAAAGCAAAGGGCCAATTCCGGTATTTTTTCCGTACACTGGGAGCTTAAAACGATCTTATATCTCGGCATTCTATTACTTACAGGTGGGTTAGGTATACTGATCTATAAAAATATTGACTCTATCGGTCACCAGATAATACTGACAGCTATTGGAATGTTATGTGCAGTATGCTTTTTTTATTGTGAACGTAAAAAGCTTCCTTTTGCTACCACCAAAGTGCCTGCACCTAATTCTTTTTTTGATTATATACTCTTATTGGGATGCCTGACCCTTATCACTTTTATAACCTATCTGCAGGTGCAGTACACCACTTTTGGAAATGCTTACGGCCTGGCAACGTTCATTCCGATGGTTATATTATTTTTTTGCGCATATTATTTTGATCATCTGGGTGTTTTAAGTATGGCGATAGTCAATCTTGCCGCATGGATGGGCATTGCTATAACACCGCTCAATATACTTAAAGCGAACAATTTTGCTGATGCAGAGATCATTTTTTCCGGATTATTATTAGGAATGGCACTAAATGCAATAGCATGGGTCAGCAAAAACAGAAATATAAAAGCACATTTCTGTTTTACATATACCAACTTTGGGATGAACATTCTGTTCATCGCCTGCCTCGCAGGTTTGTTTTACTTCGAGCACCATTATCTGCTTTGGTTAGTACCGCTGGCCTGCATTGTATATCTTTTCTATAAAAAATCGCTCGCAACAGCTTCCTTTTATTTTATGTTAATGCTAACGCTTTACGGATATGTCGGCATCAGCTACGTTATAGTTAGGCTTACCATGGATACCAGTCTTAACATGGGTGCAGTTTACTTTGTAATAATGTACTTTATTTTATCCGCTGTAGGTATGATTGCATTTTTAAGCAGGATGAACAAAAAACTGAAACAGCATGATAGCATATAACCATCAATCACTTGACCACTTATTATTTAAAAAAGAAGCAAAGTTTGCTTTACACCATAAACTTATTTCAAAAGAAGAAGCGGATGCTATTGAAAAAGCATATCCAGACAACTTCTACATGCCTAATTTATTTATCCGGGTAGGATTGTTCCTGCTAACGGCAGTGATCATTCTTATGTGTTTTGGTCTATTATGCCTGATAACCATGACAGGATCAGATAAAAATCTGGGCATATTGGCCTTTATTTTTACCATGTTCATATATGGGGCACTGGAGTATTTAATTTACGAGAAACAGCATTACGCTTCCGGCATAGACGATGCCCTGCTTTGGCTCTGCCTTGGGTTTGCCGTAGCTACCGCAAACCTCCTGTTTTCTTTCATACCGCTGTTGGGCCAATCCCTATTGATCTTTATCCTTGCATTTTATTTTCTTCTGCGCTTCGGTAATGTAATTATGGGTGCACTTGCTTATGTCTCCTTTCTTGCAATAGTGTTTTATGGTTGGATCGCCCTTGGTGATATGGCAATAACCACAATGCCTTTTTTACTTATGGCCATCTCCATTGCCGTTTATTGGTATATGAGCAAATACAGGAACCATAACCGGTTAAGGCATTATAAAAGCTGTTGTACGTTTATAGAGATCCTTGCATTGGTCACCCTGTATGCAGCGGGAAATTATTTTGTAGTGCGAGAAGTAAGCAATAGCATGTTTCATCTCAATTTAAAAGAAGGGGGATCCTTTCCTGGCGGATGGTTTTTCTGGATAACAACTGTTTTGATCCCCGCAGTATATCTCTTTAAAGGTATACAGAAAAAAGATGTTATTCTATTGCGAACAGGATTGGTATTGGTCGCGGGTATTGTATACACCATCCGCTATTACTATCACGTTGCTCCGCTTGAAATCACTTTTACTATAAGCGGCATCATCATGATCCTAATAGCATACATCATTACCAAATACCTGACGCCTGTCAAATATGGATATACACATGCTGAACCTAATGACCCAGAGTCAGCCGGATTGCTTCAACTGGAGTCATTGGTAGTTGCACAAACCTTCCATCAAACACCGGCAAATGAGCCGGAAAAACGATTCGACTTCGGTGGTGGAAGCGGTGGTGGCGCCGGGGCAACCGACAATTTCTAATATTAACACTATCCGCTTTATTCATCAATTGAGGCTTACTTTAGAACTCTGATAAATGGCAGCTATGGAAGATTTTTTCAAAAAGATCGCTGAATATACCGCCCTTAGCAAAGAAGCGGAATCGGCCTGGGTAAAGATCCTGCGCAGCCGCCGGTTTGCCAAAGGCGATTTCCAGATCCGCCAGGGAGAAATCGCCCGGACGGTAGCCTTTGTTTCTAAAGGATTATTTAGCCAGTATTCTCTTGCAGATGATGGCAGCACATTTATAAAACGGTTCTTTTCAGAAGGCTATTTTGCCGCTTCCACTACGTCTCTGTTAAGCAAATCGCCCAGTATAACCAGCATTGAGGCTATCGAAAACACGATTGCCTGGGAATATGATTTTTGGGAATTTAAAAATCTCACGGAACGATACAAAGACATTGCGGCCTTTTATATTACCTATATGGAACGTCATTGGATCCTCGAAAAAGAGCCCGAGGAAATTGGCTTCCGCCAGAATACGGCCAAAGACAGGTACGATGATTTTGTCAAAAAATATCCGCACCTCATCAACCGCGTAAAAAAACACCAGATCGCTTCTTACCTGGGAATTACTCCCACACAAATGAGCCGCATCTTCTTTGCCAATAAATAAGGCATCAACTAAAACTGTAATTACCTGCCGAATTACTCAACATTTGTTGAGTGAATCTTTCCCGTTCTGCCTGCTTCTCAACATTTGTAAAGGGAAACACTTTACATCCGGCCTAGTTTTGTTGTACAAAAACATCAAACTATGGCAACAAAAATCTTTGTCAATCTTCCGGTAAAGGACCTTGCAAAATCGATCAACTTTTTTTCGAATCTGGGATTTAGTTTTAATCCACAGTTTACGGATGACAAAGCAGCCTGTATGATCATCAGCGATCAGATCTTTGCCATGCTGCTCACAGATTCGTATTTCACCACATTCACTGCGAAAAAAGTATGTGATACTAAAACATCCACTGAAGTGCTCATTGCACTCGATGCAGCTTCAAAAGAAGAGGTGCAGCAATACATTCATAAAGCCAGGGACGGCGGTGCCCGGATTTACGCAGAGCCACAGGACCATGGCTGGATGTATCAGCACAGCTTTGAAGACCTGGATGGACATCAATGGGAAATCCTGTATATGAATGAAGCTCAGCTTCCGAACAATTAATTGAGTGTGATACTTATAAAAGTACGGTCAGCAATTCTCCACATCTTTAATCTTTTATTTTAACAATCAAAACAAAGATCATGAACAACACAAATAATAAGATCGACGAATTTGTAAGCAAACTTAAACATCCGCTGAAAGCAGAAATGGAAGCTGTCATAAAAATTATCCGTGAAGCCAGTCCAAAAATTGAAGAAGATGTAAAATGGGGCGGTCCCAGTTTCGACTACAAAGAGCCTATGGCAACATTCAATCCGCGTGTAACCGATTATGTGGCTGTGATCTTTCACAAGGGCGAATTGTTAAATGACAAAACAGGTTTGCTGGAACCTGGTCCGAAAGGCAAAGCCTATGCAAAATTCTATTCTAAGGAAGATGTGAAAAAGCACAAAGCGAATTTGCAAAAGGTAGTAAAGGATTGGATAAAATTAATGAATGGGTAGAATAAACTGCCTGGTGATAAATATCTTATCGATCCCTGGTAATAGAATGTTTGTGGAGTCCGCCGACAAATTGTCGAACCAATTAAAGGAACTGCCTAATCGTATGAAGTTTGTAAATCAATTGATAGATAAATTTAAGTGCATATAATAGCAAACAATTATTTCCGCACTAAGACTTTGAATCGTTAGAATGATAAGCTTTTTAACTTATCGAGAAGCTCAGGTAGAAAGGTTTCTTTGATTTTCCATACTATAGAGTAGTCAATTCCAAAATAATCATGAACAATGCGATTCCTAAAGCCTCGGATCCGATGCCAGTCTATATCCGAATGGTTATCTTTAAAATCTTCGGGAAGCCGATTCACAGCTTCTCCAATTATTTCAAAGTTTCTTACAACTGCATCAACCGTTTTGCTATCGGCTATGAATTCCTCAAATGATAAGGAAGCTGTATAAATAAGTATCTTGTTACCGCTGTCTATTATATCCTCAACGAGAAGGCTGGGTTGTCTTTTAGACATAGATAATTTCAGGTTCTATTTGTGCGAAATATTTACTTTTAATTCCCTTTTTTGACACCAGATCAACCTTTTTATCAAGTGCTTTTTCAATGTAGTCGGCAAGATCAATGAATTCTATACCTATTGGTTTCGAAAAATCAACAATAATATCAATGTCGCTGGAAGCAGGAGAATAGTCGTCCCTAACAATCGAACCAAATAAACCTATGGAACTGACGTAATACTTGTCAGCGAGAAATGGTTTCAACTGCTGTAACACGTCTTTTATATGCTTCACATGCGACATAATACAAATATAAAGAAAAGTTGACAAAGCCCGTGATCCCTAAAGTTGTTATAAATCGCTATCTCGATAAATCGATTTGACATAATCTATTCTGCTTGTCAAATAAACGCAGGTTTATTTGTAAGCCAGCTTTGCAATCGATTTTAAGAAATGGTTCTTCTTTTCATTGTGGGCTGACCTACTTTCGAATTCTTTTTTAACAGTAGGATCCGAGCCAAAGCTTTGCAGAGATTTCTGATTGCTGTGTAATGATCTTCTTGCCTCTCAAGAACATCTCCTGTAATGATATTTTGAAGTTTTTGCCGGATTTCATCTGAGATCAATTAGGCAATAATAAGAAAAATACCTAACATACAATACAGCCGATATTGCATTAATAATCAACAAGTTGCACTTTCCAACGATTGCCACTTAAAGGGAAATTGATAGTTTACATTAAATTAGCCAAATGCTTTTACCAACATAGTAATGATGACCCCATTATCGAAAGAATCATTGAATGTTTACATATCACTTTTCAAAGGCAGGCAAGATGTTTTTGCCATTCGCTGGGAAAGAGATGACCGAAGTGGTTATATGCCTGCTTATGATTTGAATTGGGATGAATATGCCATGCATAAAGCAAATGGCGGTATGCTTAAGGACTTCTCCAATAAGTCTTATTCACGATTAACTGAACAAAGATTATTGAATCACCTGTCAGGCGAAGAAGTGATTGGTCTTTATCCGTAAAATAAGCTTTCGTTCTCTTGATACTGCCAGGCTATTACATGCTGTTCAACTTAAGAAATTTACTTCAACCCCAAAGGTATTTGAAGTGTATCCCTCCGGGAATTTTAAAAAGCACAAACAGCCAAGCATCTAAATTTACGGTTACCAAAACTGAAATTTGATGCTGAAGCCAAAGTATCCAATCCCAAACGAACCGCCCGGGAAATGTTTTCCCTGATACAAGAGCAACAAACCGGGGAATTGCCTGTAAAAACATTCTGCAAGCTGAAAAAAGTATCGGAAGCTTGTTATTACTATTGGCGAAAAAAATACATGAATCATGCAAAGGCAGTTGGCAGGCCGCAGGCAGAAAGTTTTAGCCTGTTGCAACTGGAGGCCGATGAACATAACGGCGCCCAAATATTCGCGGAATATAATGGGCTGAAGCTATACAAGGAGGTGCCTGTAAGTTATTTAAAAGAATTATTGCGTTAGAGGGTGCTACAGATTAACCATGCGAGCCGGTACCTGCTGTATCATAAATGGACCGACATGCGCAAAAGCTTTGATGGGTTGTGCGGGCTTGTAACGAACGAGTTGAACATGGCAATTAAACTGGACGATATTTTTATTTTCTTCAACAAACGCCAGACGCATGTGAAACTTCTTCAATGGGAAGGTGATGGATTTAGCCTGTATTATAAACGACTGGAATCAGGAACTTTTGAAATGCCAGGATGTATGCAGGTAGGAACGCATAGTGTTATCAGTAACCGGCAACTTATGCTCATCTTGCAGGGCATCTCTCTGAAAAAAGCGCACTACCGAAAGCGATATATTGCAGCCGGAAGCGTCTGAGAATTGAATGATCCGCATTGGGGAGTTTACAAGAGTTAAGTACGCTATTGTGAAGGCCTTGATTTTTTAAAATCAGTTTTTTACCCCGGGTTATCCACGTTTGCACTGTATAACTTTTGTGGCACTCTTTAATGGGCAATACCTTCTGGCTGTTCTATCTTTGGATTAATGGCAGCCGGTGGCGAACATATCAACTACAAAGAGCTGTACGAAGCATTATTACAAATGAATCAGCAACTGCTGCAAAACAATCAGCAGCTGCAAACCTCCAACGAAACATTACAAGCTCAATTACTCACGCTTCAATACCAGATACAACAGCTTACCAAACTTGTTAAAGGCTTCAACAATGATGTAGTAAGGCTAAAGCATAAATGTTAACAATTGCCCGAGTTGCCACTATTCTTTTACGAGGTCAGCTAGTTGGATCCAGCCTGCGGTTTCTTGACCCCTGGAGTTTACAAAAACTGTGTATAAAAAAGAACCGCTTTGTGTTATTTGCTTAATTCGCTGCCCTAGTATCAAATACGCTTGTCTTTTGTTTTGCCCATTAGGACTTGAATAAAAAAACGCTTTTTCGGAAACAACCCTAAAATAAACTTCGGTTGATGAGAGTTCTGAATATACAGGAGTAATGTCTTTTTCATTTATCCATCCGCGGGTAGTCTTACCTGTAGAATTAGTATAAATGGTATAGCAGAAACCATTGCTATTCGCAACAACCTTGAATTTTTCTCCCAAAACTAAATAAGCATTTTTAATCGATGAAACAGTATCATACTCGTAGAAGTAAGCTCTTGCATTAACGACCTGGTAGTATTTGACATCCGGAGACACCGTTTTGGTAGAAATTACATTGGCACTATTTGAACTAAAGGTTTTGGTAGGCACACTATTGCTTTGAGCATATGAGTGATTCGGCGTATAAGTAGGCGTATAAATAGGTATAGATTTCGTTGCATGGTTAGATGTAATGGCAGAAATTTCATAGTCGATTGACGATGAATAGGTACTTCCATATCCATAATAGGAATAAGTGGTGGAGGGATATGAGTAATAGCTATTGGGGTATGTTGTTGGGCTTGTTGAGGAAGAAGAACGATTATAATAGTTCGACAAATAAGTATCGGGGTCACCGCCTGCTACTTTTCCAGTATAGGGATTAGTATTCCCTGGATAACTCCAATTATTATAAGGATTCCCATCGGGCATCGACCTATAATGAGGGCTTACATACGTACCGTTACTTCGGTAATATCCTCTTACGTGTACCTGTGCGCTGGTAGTTAAACCAACAATGCACAGTAGTAAAATTATTAGCAATCGCATAGAATAACAAAATAAACCGGGTTGACCGATTAAGCAAGTTATTTGTAGTAATTCTCTAAAATAAAAAAGCCTTCCCGACTTTCCGGAATGGCTTAAACAATTTAGCAGCTTAATGTATTGTTCAGCGTATATCCAATCAATTGAAAGCTCAATCCAAATAATTTGCCAGGGTGTCACCTTGCCACGTGCACTTAAATTATGGGAAGTGAACCGTATTGTTTTTTACAAATTCATAAAGACGTTCTAATAATAATGGTCTTTGCCTTTTAAAGACTTCTTCACATTTTTGATATTCTTCGTGTACGCGTAATTCGTTAATTACGTTTATATAATTCTGAAAATCCTTAGCTGTTTCATTTTTGAGAAAGTAAGGGTCTTTATGTTGTTTGCATGTTGCAGCGTATTAATTAAATCAGTAAGTGCTAACTGGTTATTAATATGTTCAGTGACCAAATCCAAATTAAATGACAATGTATAGTCATACCCTTCCCATTCTTCATAGTTAAGCCACTCCATAATTATCATAAAACTATAAACTTCGGAGGGTAGTTCCTTTAGACAATCAAACGATAGCCAGAATTCCCTTTTTAAAATAAAATGCTCTTCAACTTCCGACATTATTTCGAATAATGCGTCTTCTTTTTTGCTTTTGTTTTTTCTTAAAATTAGCTCTGTAACCGTATAACGCGTATCTTCAATACTTTTAAGTACATCCTTGACACTTTTAATTGCTACGGTTATATCAAAACTGCTTTTTATTAAATGGCTTAAAGCTACTTCTGATGTTACACCTGTTTTGTTAATTACAACTGTAACCATTTCGGTTTTAAATTGCTTTTCTGCTTTTTCCAGGTCCCCATTTACTTTCTCAATCAATATTAAGCCGTCACGAAGCCCAATTGGAATTCGTTGCCGTAGAATCATTAGTTTATCTTTATATATTTCGTTCATTCTGGCCAGTTGAAAAATGACACACAATTGGCATAATGCTATTTTACCCAATCCATTTCTAGACGCATCAGGATTTGTCCTGAAATTTCACTCATCATCTTCCAACCATTTTGGAATCCCATATTTTGTAACCATCTCTATATAATATTCTGAATTCTTGAACTTTTGCTTTTCTTCTTTAATAAGATTCAAAGCTTCTTCTTTTTTCTCCCAATTTTGGAAGCATTGTAAATGGAAGCCGCAGTAAAATAAAGGATGGATTGTGTTAGATATTGCAGGCAAGCCTTTCACATGTTCGCCAGGCATAAGAAAATGACCACAAATGGCACAAGTTGATTGACTTAAAAATATTAATGCCATAGGAAATGGTGATTAAGCTCAAAAGTCGGGGTTATTAAGCTCAATAATACTCAAATTTGAGTAAGAAATACAGTTAAATATATCCGAATCGGAATTATCAAAGATATTAGGGGTGTGGTTCCAGGAAATTCAAAATATTAAACAAGAAGGAGAAATTAGCCTGGCGTATAACCAGATAGTGTTATGTATACTAATACACCTGCAGGGATTGATATACAAGTATCCTACCGGATTCGAACCTGAAAACAATTCATTCTAAAGACATAAAACATTTTAATAACAGCAATCTGATTTCTTAAAACACAAAAACCCGCTGCCAGAGCGGGTTTTATAATTTTGTGGACTGCACTGGACTCGAACCAGTGACCCCTACTCTGTCAAAGTAATGCTCTAAACCAACTGAGCTAGCAGTCCGCTAAGAAGGCCGAAGGTAAAAAAGTCGGCCCCCTTTCCCAAATTTATATACGCAAAAATTTCATCCGGGGTGAGCGCCGAGATTGAAATCGCTATCTTTAGGAAAGCACTTCACCATTCAAGCCAATAATATGAAGCAGGAAATAATCAATCTCTTTGATGAATACACCCATGCCCCGCTGTCCCGCGATGAATTCCTTCGCCGGCTCACCAAAATAACGGGTAGCCTGGCAGCGGCGCTCGCTGTATTACCGATGCTGGAAGTAAATTATGCGCATGCGCAAACCCTGCCTGTGCAGGACGACCGCATCACCACCGAACGGATCACCTATCCCGGAGATGATTGCACTATGAAAGGCTATGTGGCCAAACCCAGGGGCAATGGAAAATATGGAACTGTGGTGGTCATCCATGAGAATCGTGGTTTAAACCCGCATATAGAAGATGTTACCCGCCGGGTGGCATTGGCCGGTTTCCTGGCCCTGGCGCCTGATGGTTTATCGCCCCAGGGCGGCACCCCTGCCAATGAAGATGAAGCCCGTAATATGATCGGCAAACTGGATATGGCCAAGACCGTAAATAATTTTGTGAAGGCATTTGATTACCTGAAATCCAGGGAGGAGAGCAATTTCAAAGCGGCTTGTGTTGGCTTTTGCTGGGGTGGCGCTATGGCGAACCAGTTAGCTGTTCATGTGCCCGACCTGAAGGCGGCTGTTGCATTTTATGGCCGTCAGCCCGATGTGGCAGATGTTCCTAAAATAAAAGCTACGGTGCAATTGCATTATGCCTCACTGGATGAACGCATAAATGCCGGGATTCCGGCCTACGAAGAAGCCCTTAAAAAAGCAGGCACCAAATATGAATTGTATATGTACGAAGGCGTGAATCACGCATTCCATAACGATACAGCACCCACGCGTTACAATGCAGCCGCTGCTAAACTCGCCTGGGAGAGAACATTGAAATTGTTTAATGATAAACTTAAATAAAATCCCGATTTTTGGGATTTCGGGATTTCGGGATTTCGGGATTTTGAGATTTTGGGATTTTGAGATTTTGAGATTTTGAGATCCATTACTAAGCTGAATCTTGAACAAATCCCGAAATCAAATCCTGAAATCAGAAATCAGAAATCAGAAATTGCTTTTCTTCTTTCGATCTCTCTTTTAATTAGTCCCAGCTCCCGCCCTGTTTGTCCAGACACCGATGAATTCTCCTGTGCCCTGCGCATCAGGTAAGGGATCACGTCTTTAATGGGACCGAAGGGCAAATACTTACTAACCTTGAACGAACTTTTTGCCAGGTTAAAAGTGATATTATCGCTCATGCCATACAGTTGTGAGAAATGTACATGGGGATGATTATGCGGTATTCCCTTTTTATCAAGCAGTTCGGTAGTGTATAAATTGCTGTATTCGTTGTGTGAAGCCACTATCAGGGCAATGTGATCGAGATAGTCGACACAAAATTCAAGGGCCGCATTATAATCGCGGTCTGTAGTTTGTTTATTGGGTTGAATGGGCGATGCATAATTCATGGCAGCAGCCCTTTTGCGCTCCTTTTCCATATAAGCGCCCCGAACCAGTTTCGCTCCCAGCGTAAAACCCTTTTGCCGGGCAACGGCAAAACTGTCTTTCAGGAACTGCAGCCGGTCGTGGCGGTATAACTGGATGGTATTGTAGATCACCGGCTTTTGCCGGTTAAACCGTTCCATCATTTGCATCGTGAGCGCATCTACCGGATCCTGGATCCAGCTTTCTTCGGCATCTATTAAAACACCGATACCTTTGGCTGCCGCTACTTCACAGATCCGGGTAATACGTTGTTCAACCCGTTGCCATTCTGCCTGTTCTGCAGCTGTTAAGATCTCTGTATGTACTTTTCCTTCAAATCCGCTTTTAAGGGTGGCCGCTGCATCCAGTTTTTCCAGCAATGAGAACCGCGCCAACCCGGTAATCTTCACACTCATGAAAGGAATATTCGGCTGGGTGGCCGCATAATTAATCACCTTAATGAATTCATCACAGCCATGATCGAAATTCTCTTCGCCTTCCATACCTTCTACCCCATAATCGAGGATCACCTGCACATTGAATTGCTTCAATTTTGCGGCAACCGGCGCTGTTTCTTCCAGCGTTTCTCCTCCTACAAATTGTTCAAAAATGGTGTTGCGGATAATATTTTTAATGGGAAGCCCTACTTTAATAGCCCAGGGTGTTAATCTTGTACCCAGTTTTACAAGGACCTGGTAACCCATGCTCGAAAATAGGAAGTGGGCCTTTTTTAACTCTTTATCTGATTTATAAGCAAATGCATTCTCCGTATTCTCAAAAGATACGGCTACGGCGGTTTTCGACATAGAACTAACAAATGTTAGGCGCGAAGATAAGCAGTTTAGTCACTATGTGCTAGCTTTTCGGTGGTAAGATTTTGCTATTTGGGGGTAGGCGGCTGTACTAAACTGAGCGATCAAATTATCACATTATCAAATTATCACATCATCAAATTGACCTTGCCGTTTCCTGCTGGCTTTCGGCTGCGCTTAACCTAGTATATTGTGATCAATATGAACATTCTGCATACCGACATTTATAAGTTCAGCATTCCCATGCACCCCTTCACCATTGCCACCGGCACCATGTTCTATGCCCAGAATATTTTTATCAGGGTATATACCGACGCTGGCCTGTATGGCGTGGGCGAATGCTCGGCATTTCCCATGATCGTGGGTGAAACCCAGTCCACCTGTTTTGAGATGGCCAAAGATTTTGCCGGCCTCTGGAAAAACAAAAGTGCGGCGGATATCGAAGACCGCCTGCAGGACCTGCACAATTACACGGCATTCAATGCAACCATCAAAAGCGCCTTCGATATGGCCTTGTACGATCTGGCCGCTAAAGCAGCCGGTATGCCCCTCTATCGCTACCTGGGAGGTGACAAAAAGAAAGTATTGGAAACCGATCTCACCATTGGTATAGATACCCCTGAGAACATGGCTGCCAAAGCCCTTGACTTTGTGAAGCGGGGCGTTCGCATCATCAAGATCAAGCTGGGTAAGAATGCCGCCGAGGATGTGGAACGGGTGCGTCAGATCCGGGAAGCGGTGGGCGCTTCCATTGGTTTACGCATCGATGCCAATCAGGGCTGGAGTTATGAAGATGCCGTGTTTGCATTGACCGGCCTGGCAGCCTATGATATTGAGTTTTGTGAGCAGCCGATGCGGTACTGGGATGATGACAGGCTGCCCGAACTGGTTAAACAATCGCCGATAAAGATCATGGCCGATGAAAGCGTATTTAACCACCATGATGCCAAACGGATCATCGCTGCCGGCGCCTGCGATTATGTGAACATCAAATTTTCCAAATCGGGCGGTATCCGGGAAGCCCGCAGGATACATGAGGTATGTAAACAACATAATATTCCCAATATGATGGGCGGAATGCTGGAGAGCCGCCTTGCCCTGACGGCCTTTGCGCATTTTGCGCTGGCGCACGACAACGTCGTTTTTTACGATATGGATACCTGCATGCTGGGCCATAAAACCGATCCCGTGACCGGTGGCGTAGTATACAATGGCTTTATACTGGAAGTACCTGAAACGCCTGGAATTGGCGCCGATGCAGATGAAGCATTTCTGCAAACGCTTGAAAAAGTAACCGTTTAAACGGCAAGCAAACATTTCAACCATCTAACAATCGTTTGTATATCTTTGCGCAAAAAATAGCATGGACCAGTTTTCCAAAACAGCCAAAGAATCGTCGGTCACCATGACCGAATTGGTGTTGCCCAATGACACCAATATGTTTGGCAATTTAATGGGTGGACGATTAATGTACTGGATGGATATTGCGGCTGCCCTGGCCGCTATGAAACACTGCGGCACGCCTGTAGTAACGGCATCCGTTGATAATATTTCGTTCGAAAATCCTATTAAACTGGGTAATGCGGTTCATATTCATGCCAGGGTTTCCCGGGCCTTCACTACTTCTATGGAGATTCATATGAGTGTTTGGGGCGAAGATGCCCTGCACCAGTATAAATATAAAAGCAACGAAGCTTATTTTACGTTCGTTTCCCTTGATCCCAATGGAAAGCCGCGGAAAGTTCCCACGCTTTTACCGGAAACCGAAGAAGAAGTAAAACTTTTTGAAGGCGCCTTACGCAGAAGACAGGTACGTTTGATCCTGGGAGGAAAAATGCAGCCGGATGATGCGAAGGAGCTGAAAGCGTTATTTATGAAATAACAAACTTAGATATGATCCCGCCAAGAGCGGGATTTTTTTATAAGCAAAAGGCAGACGGCAGATGCGGACAATTGGCAATCGGCTATCAGCTAGTGACCCTCTATTAACGGTATCAACCTGTCAACCTTCTTGTATTCAATTATCACATTATCGAATTATCACATTATCGAATTATCACATTATCACATCAGCAAATCAGCACATCAGCACATCAGCTAATCAGCACATTAGCTAATTGCTCTTCCTGTGATGCGCCCCCTTTAGCATAAACGACTTGCTTTGTTCAATAGCATCCATCACCTGTTGTAAGATCACTTCCGTTGGCGCTTCATAATCTATCTGCAGCGGTTCTTTAAATGTTACCGATAGCAGGGTGCCTTTCTTCTTAAACTTCAGGCCTTTTTTATTGAAAGCCCGCCAGAATCCGTTGATCACAACGGGGATCACAATTGGCCGGGTGAGTTTTATAATATGTGCTGTTCCTTTCCGCCCCGGCGCAAAGGGTGTTGTAGTGCCCTGCGGAAAAGTGATGACCCAGTTGTTATCAAGCGCCCGGGTGATTTTGCGTGTATCAGAAGGATCAAGTCCTTTTCGTACTTCAGTACCGGCCGAACGCCAGGTTCTTTTAACAGTGAGCGCGCCACCCAGTGTAAATAAGCGGCTGATCCAGCTGCCGCGCATGGTTTCTTCCGCAGCTACATAATACACGTTGGTAAAAGGATTCAGTAAGTAGTATGGGATACCCAGCTTGTTCTTCTTGCCCCATTTCACGGCACAGAAAATATGCAGAAAAGTAATGACGTCGGCAAAATAGGTTTGATGATTACTGACGAACAACACATTTTTCCTCGGCAGTTTTGCAATATGTTCAGTACCCCTGATCCGCAGTTTATTAACAATGACCAGCCCCGGCCAGGTTATTATGCCTATAATGGGGTATAATATTTTTCGAACCAGTTTAAAATGTTTTAACCGTTCACTAAACGAACTCATGCTCCATTGTTTTGACAACCAATTAGTGCCGAAATTAACCAAAAACCAGAAACTATAAACTAAATTTGCGGCCATGAAATTTTCCGCGGTAATTTTTGATATGGATGGACTGCTGATAGATTCTGAACCTTTATGGCAGCAGGCAGGCGCAGAAATGTTACAACAATACGGTGTAACCCTCACTGACGAAGAATATATCCTTACAACGGGTTTGCGTACGCCCGAGTGGGTCGATTACTGGTTCACTCATTTTACTATCGATAAACAGGAAGCTAAAGAAGCCGCCAAACGGGTTGAACAGGCTGCATTGGATAAGATCAAACAACATGGCGTTGCCATGCCGGGTGTGGAATACATCATGGAGTTTTTCAAAGCCAATAATTTCCTGATCGGACTGGCATCTTCCTCGCCTATGCGGCTCATTGAAGCAGTGGTTGAAAAACTGAATATTCAACCCTACCTGAATGCCATCACTTCTGCCGAACATCTTCCCCATGGCAAACCACATCCCCAGGTATTTTTAAATTGTGCTGAATTACTGAATGTACCGCCTACCTCCTGCATTTGTTTTGAAGATTCTTTTAATGGAATGATCGCCGCTAAAGCAGCCCGCATGAAATGTGTAGTCATCCCTGCACCGCATGTACATCACGAAGGCCGCTGGGATGCTGCTGACCGCAAGCTATCCTCATTGTTGAAATTCAATAAAACGGTGCTGGAGACTTTATAAAATACATCTTAAAGCTAATTCAAACGGGACATCCCGATGGCAACCGGAACATCCCGTTGAACGTTACTACCCAAATGAACCTGTATGTACTAAGTTATACTACATGACCGCTTGCTACCGGCATTGCGGTAACAGCCATCGCTGTACGTAATGATTTTATGCTGACAATAGGTTGATCGAATGGTGAATGCCGGCTAGGCACTACAGTGAAGTGCGTAAAAGAACAGGAAAATACAGATGAATACAAAAGAAGTGTATGGCTTCTTCATAATGGCACGAATTAATTGGTTAACTACGCTTTCTTCCGGGTTTCTTAATGAAGGAATCTCGAGATCAATACAATAGGATAGTTATAGGTTGTCCCCTGAATCTTGGTTGGTGTAACTGTATCGCAGATAGGATCAAGATTGTGTATCGGTGATTGCTGGCATAAATATATAACGCTCATTTTTTATATGCAAGCTTGTATACGACTTTTTTAATAACTAATAATCCGGGTCAAGCAACCAATAAGCAATAGACGATAGACAATTGGCAATCAACGCAAACCGGCAATCGATAATCGATAATCGGCAAGCGTCAATCGATAATCGACGATCGTCAATCGTCAATCGACAAGCGACGATCGACAATCGGCAAGCGTCAATCGGCAAGCGACAATCGGCAAGCGACAATAGACATCGAAAGTCGCTCATACTCCATGATCCGTTTTTTTTTTGCATACCTGCTTATTATAAACGTATAACTTAATAACCAAAAACCATAAACTATGAACTGCACACATCAACTGTGAATTATGGAACTAAAAAAAAAGCGCCCCGGTTAACCGGAGCGCTTATATCATTCAGGAATGCTTACTGTTTATTGTTCTTCGCGCTAGGCGTTTACTGTAAGCGCTGTCCACCCCCGGCGGAATCAGCGTTCAAGGTTATTCTTTTGTTTCTGTAGAACCGCCTTGTTGCTCTTCCTGTTTTAATTTTTCTTTGATCTCAGCCAGTGCACCCAGATCGCCTAAAGTAGCTTTCTCTACTTTACCCTGGATGTTTTTCACTGCTTTCTTGGTTTTATCAGCTTCAGCACGGGCTTCTTTCTTCTGAGCTTCTTTCTCTTCATGCTTAGATTGTTCCCAGATACGGGTATGCGATACTACGATGCGTTTTTCATTGCGATCGAATTCGATAACCATAAACTGGATGGTTTCATCAGCACCGATGCTTTTGCCATCTTCACGCATGAGGTGACGGTTAGGGGCAAATCCTTCCAGACCGTAAGGTAACTGAACGATGCCGCCTTTGTCGTCTCTGCGGATAACTGTTCCCTCGTGTAAAGAACCAACAGCGAATGTGCCCTGTAATGCATTCCAGGGATCTTCTTCGAGTTGTTTGTGTCCGAGTTGCAGTTTGCGGTTGTCTTTATCAATACCAAGGATCACTACGTCGATGTTCTCACCAACTTTAGTGTACTCAGAAGGATGGTTGAAGCGTTTCAACCAGCTCAGATCGCTGATGTGGATCATACCACCAATACCAGGAGCCAGTTCAACGAACACACCGTAAGGAGTGATGTTCTTCACCAGGCCGGTATGACGGCTGCCCTCTGGAAATTTGGTTTCGATTGTGCTCCATGGATCTTCGCTCATTTGCTTAATAGACAAGCTCATTTTGCGATTATCTTTATCGAGCGTTACGATCTTAGCTTCGTACTCATCACCCAGTTTGAAGAATTCTTTCGCATTGATCGGTGTGTTAGCCCAGGTGATTTCACTTACGTGTACCAGACCTTCAACACCTGGCATGATCTCCAGGAATGCGCCGTAATCTTCGATATTCACCACTTTACCTTTCACAACAGAACCTTCGTGAATGTTTTCTGGCAGAATATCCCATGGATGTGGTGTCAGTTGTTTCAGACCCAGGCTGATGCGTTTTTTCTCATCATCGAAGTCTAATACAACCACTTTCAGTTTCTGATCCAGCTTCAGCACTTCGCCCGGATGGCTGATACGGCCCCAGCTGATATCAGTGATATACAACAGACCGTCTAAGCCGCCCAGATCCATAAAGGCGCCAAAGTCGGTGATGTTCTTGATGGTTCCTTCCAGTACCTGACCTCTTTCGAGTTTGCTCATGATCTCTGCACGTTGTGCTTCGATATCGCTTTCGATCAGGGCTTTGTGAGAAACTACGGCGTTCTTGATAGCTTCGTTGATCTTCACTACTTTGAACTCCATGGTTTTTCCTACAAACTGATCGTAATCAGTTACAGGCTTAACGTCGATCTGTGAACCCGGTAAGAATGTTTCCATACCGAATACGTCAACGATCAAACCACCTTTGGTTTTTGAAGTAACAGTACCGGTAATAACTTCACCAGTTTTATGAACTTCAACAATTTTTTCCCAGGCGCGGGTAATGCGTGCTTGTTTGCGGCTGAGGTTCAGATGACCTTCCCGGTCTTCTTTTTCTACAACCATTACTTCCACTTCATCACCGGTTTTCAGGTTGGGCAGATCACGGAATTCGTTTAAAGAAACCAGACCATCGCTCTTAAATCCGATGTTGATTACCACATCAGTTTTAGTGAGCGCCACTACCAGACCTTTTACGAGCTCACCGTCGGTAACAGCTTTGAAAGTGCCTTCGTACACAGCATCGTACTTTGCTTTCTCGTCTTTGCTGTAAGAAGCCACATTACGTTTGTCGATACTCCAGTCGAAATCGTCGTGAGCACTATTATCCACAACTTCAGGAGCTGCAGGTGCTTTTGGTGTCGCTGTAGCTTCTTCACCCTGTGCGGCTGCAGAAGACTCCTGTGCATCAGCGTTTAATTGTTTAATAAATTGAAACATGATAAAAAACCCGATGATTTTAATTCGGGCTGCAAAGATAGGCCAAAATGCTGAATAGTAATGGCTTTACGCGTTTTTTTTCGCCTGGTAAACGATTGATTTGCACCGCATTAATCAATGCATTTTCAACCCGCTCCCAAATCATTCCGCGCACCCGCAGTTTATCGTATTGATACAGCAATCGACGGGAAAATAATAATCGGCCTTAATAGTATGATTAACATTGCAAAAACGATTAGCCGTACCAACAGTATATATTGCACGAAAATCTACTTTGGCTTGGGAAAACGTGTATAAATAAGATTGTTTTTAATTAATGAAAATTATTTTTTTGTGCAGTTATTCTGATAGGCGCTTTTTCTTTTTACATTTATCGAAAATTTTTTCAACTGACTATTTGTTATGATTACACCAGTTTTGATCACATTATTTGAGCGGGACCTGAATAAACTGACGGAAGAGATCTCCCAATACCCTGATGACAGCAGCTTGTGGGTAGTGAAAGAAGGGATCAAGAACAGTGGCGGCAATCTGTGTTTGCACCTGACAGGCAGCTTACAACATTTTATTGGCGCTGTGTTGGGCGAATCGGGCTATATACGTAATCGCGAAGCAGAATTCAACTTAAAGAATATCAGCAAACACAAACTGTTGAATGAAATAGAAAATGCTAAAGTAGCCGTTAAGGATGCATTGGAACAAACCAGTAAAAAAGAACTGGAAAAAAATTATCCCCTGCCTATTAATGGTGAAACAATAACAACAGAGTATTTATTGTTGCACATGCTGACCCATTTGAATTATCATATCGGTCAGATCAATTACCACAGAAGGTTGTTGGGATTCCCGCAAACCACTGAGTAATGAAAGTTTCAGGCAACATTCAACTGTCTTAAATACAGTTGGCAGTTGGCAATTTGCAGTGTACAACTGCCAACTGCTAACTGCTAACTTGAAAATGACTGGTAGAGGAGAATTATGAACTATGCCGTTTGAGCGATCGCTTTTGCTGCAATATATCCACTCGTCCAGGCATGCTGAAAGTTGAAACCGCCGGTAATGCCATCGACGTCCAGTATTTCTCCTGCGAAATATAAATGGGGTATGATCTTGCTTTGCATGGTATTGGCATCCACTTCCGACAACTGAATGCCACCTGCTGTTACAAACTCTTCCTTAAATGTCGTTTTTCCCTGCACTTTGAATTCCTGGGCACAACAATTTGTAATTAACCTGTTCTGTTCCTTGGCAGGCAGATCGGCCCAACGTTTATCTTCATCGATGCCTGATTGCTGCAACAAGTATTGCCATAACCGTTGTGGCAGATCAAATGGATTGCGATTGCCAATTTTTTGCGAAGCAAGCTCGAAGCGCAAAGCCTGCAAATGCTCGCGTAAAGTATTTTCATTGAAAAGCGGCAGCCAGTTGATGATAATGGCAAATTGCCAGTTACCCGTAGCCAGCTGCCTCGCCCCCCAGGCCGATAAGCGCAGCACTGCCGGACCGCTCATCCCCCAGTGTGTAACCAACAACGGCCCTTTGGCCATCAAATTAGTACCAGTTATTTTTACCGCAGCTTCCGGAACAGAAACGCCCATCAATTGCGTTATGGGATTACCGGGCATATTGAAAGTGAATAAGGAAGGAACCGGCTCTGCAATCGTATGACCTAACTGTTGCAGCCAGCTGAATTGGGCAGCTTTCGCATAACCCCCACTCGCAACACATACAAAGTCAGCAGTCAGCTGCCGGCCCTCAGAGAGCTCCAAAATAAATTGCCTGTCATTACTTGTTCCACTACCATCGTCGTTCTTACTTCCAACTTCATTCTTCTCATTATGAGTTTGCAATTGCAGGCTCTTTACCTCGCTCATCTTCCTTATTGCTATCCCAAACTTATTCGCTTCCCGCATCAAACAATCGATGATCGATTGCGAAGAATTTGATTGCGGAAACATGCGGCCATCATCCTCCGTTTTCAATGGCACTCCGCGTTCGGTAAACCACTGAATCGTATCGGTAGTAAAAAACTGGTGAAATGCTTTTTTCAGAAAATTAGCGCCGCGTGGATAATGGCGGATCATATCAGCAATGGAAAAACAGGCATGCGTTACATTGCAACGGCCACCCCCGGATATTCTTACCTTGGAAAGTAATTTGCCGGTCTTTTCGAGAATAATAACTTCCAGCGAAGGATGCAGGCGGGCAGCATTCACGGCACAAAAAAATCCGGCTGCCCCGCCTCCTATTACAACTAATCTTTTTTTTCCACTCACTTATATTACTTAAAAAACTTCACTCGAAACCTTTAAATTCGGATTGGCTGCCTCAGCAGCTTCAATGATACTGTAATCACTTAATATGTCAGCTTTCCCTTTACGCACACACACATCATGTTCAAAATGTACAGAGGGTTTATGATCCACCGTGCGCACCGTCCAGCCATCGTCTTCGGTATATACCTCTTTTTTGCCCATATTGATCATGGGTTCAATGGCCAGCACCAGTCCTTCTTTCAGTACCGGCCCCGTACCCCGGCGGCCATAGTTAGGCACCTGCGGATCTTCATGTAACATTTTTCCCAGCCCATGCCCTACCAGTTCCCGCACGACCCCATAGCCATGTTTTTTCTCCGTATGCTCCTGGATGGCAAAAGCGATATCGCCAATACGGTTGCCGGCGATGGCCTTTTCAATGCCTTTGTATAAAGATTCTTTTGTAATGCGTATCAGTTTCATGACATCTGCGCCCGGATCGCCTATTGCGAATGTATACGCATGATCGCCATGAAAACCGTTCTTATAAACACCGATATCTACAGAAATGATATCCCCTTCCTTTAATTCTTCCTTGCCCGGAAAACCATGTACTACCACATCGTTCACAGAGATACAGGAGTTGTAAGGATAACCTTTGTAGTTCAGGAAGGTGGGGGACGCCTGATGATCGCGGATGAACTCACCGATCACCTTGTCGAGCGAAAGGGTAGTGATGCCCGGTTTTAAAAGACCGGCAATATGGGCCAGCGTTTTACTTACCAGCAAAGCGCTTTCCCGCATCAGGGCAATTTCTGCTTCAGTTTTATAATAAATCATCTCAATGAGTAGATATTAAAACAAAACCTGACAACTAACTACAGCTGTCAGGTTCGGTTTGCTGAAAAATATTTTTTACATAGAAGATGCCGGGGTCACCTGCTGGCGTCCCTGAATTCTTCCACTCTTCATTAAGCCATCATATTGACGCATCAGCAACTGGGTTTCTATCTGTTGAAGCGTATCCAGAATTACACCTACCATGATCAGCAGGGAGGTACCTCCAAAGAAAGAAGAGAATGATTGCTGAATGCCCATTCTTTGTGCAAAGCCTGGCAAAATACCAACCAGCGCAAGCAATACCGCACCGGGGAATGTGATCTTATCCATTACAGCACCGATGTAATCGGCTGTAGGCTGACCGGGCTTTACGCCGGGGATAAATCCGTTATTACGTTTCAGGTCGTCTGCAATTTGCTTGGGGTTAAAGATCAGGGCAGTGTACAGGAAGGTAAAACCGATTACCATAACTGCATAGATGATCATATACCAGTAGTTGCTGTGATTACCAAACACGGCTGCAAGGCCTTTTGTTGAGTCGAAATTGCTTAACAAAGTGGGTAAGAACATGATCGCCTGGGCAAAGATGATAGGCATTACACCGGCGCTGTTCACCTTTAAAGGTAAGAACTGACGGGCGCCGCCAAACTGGCGATTGCCTACGATCTGTTTGGCGTATTGTACAGGCACTTTGCGAACACCCTGGATCAGGATGATAAGGCCCATGATGATGGCAACCAGGATAGCAATTTCAATTACGAAGATCAGCAATCCGCCACCGCCTCTGTTGGAGCGGGCTGCCCACTCCTGCCACAGGGATTGGGGCAAACGGGCCAGGATACCAACCATGATGATCACAGAGCTTCCATTACCCAAACCTTTGTCGGTGATCTTTTCACCAATCCACATTACGAACAGGGTGCCTGCAGTAAGGATGACGGTGGTAGACAACCAGAAGAAGGGTTTGTACGATTCAACCATGGCCTGGCCGTTGGTAGTATTCAGGAATGCTACATAGGCGCTGGCCTGTAATATCGTAACCAGTACGGTTAAGTAACGGGTGTATTGATTGATCTTTTTACGACCGCTGTCGCCTTCCTTTTGTAATTTCTGGAATGGCGGATACAGGATGGTCATTAACTGAATAAAGATAGAGGCAGAAATGTACGGCATGATACCAAGGGCCAGGATAGAAGCCTGCGAAAAGGCTCCACCGGCAAAGGCATCGATCAGTCCAAGAATGCCGCCAGAGGATGCACCTGTTGTGATTTTATCGGGGTCTATACCGGGCAATACAATGTGAGTGCCTAAACGGTAAACGGCTATCAGGGTAATGGTAACCAGAATTTTACTCCTCAGCTCCTCAATACTCCAGATATTTTTGAGTGTTTGTATAAACTTTTTCACGGATTTACCAAGATTTTAGATTTCTCTCTAACAAAAAAAAGACGCATGGTTTATGCGTCTATGCAAGTTAGGAAAAATTACTTTACCAATTCTACTGAACCGCCGGCAGCTTCAACAGCCTGCTTCGCTTTTTCACTGATAGCATTCACCTTGAAAGCTACTTTAGCTTTCAGCTCGCCGTTACCTAATATTTTTATTTTATCTGTTTGACCAACCAGGCCCCACTCTCTCAGGGTTTCATGGTTAAACTCAGACAGTTCATATTTTTCTACCAGATGATCGATCTGACCGAGATTAAATACTTTATACTCAACACGGAATGGATTCTTGAAACCACGTTTCGGCAAACGACGCTGAATGGGCATCTGTCCACCTTCGTGGGCATTCTTACGTTGATAACCTGCACGGCTCTGGCCCCCTTTGTTACCTTTTGTAGAAGTGCCACCTTTACCGGAAGCTTCACCACGACCTAAACGTTTTTCTCTGTGCGTTGCGCCTTTCGCAGGCTTCAATTCATGTAATTTCATCTTACTTGATTTTTACTTACGGGGAATCGCCCCTCGCTTTAATTAATTTGATAATGTGCTAATTTGCTAATGTGCTAATAAAAGAACGCGAAATTAATGAATTACCAATTTAAACCGGCAATCAGCTATTATTCAATGCGGTTTTCCATTAGCACATCAGCACATTAGCTAATTAGCTAATTCTTCTACTTTTACCAGGTGGGTTACTTTGCGAACCATACCCAGGATCTGCGGAGTTGCTTCTACCTCTTTGGTAGCGTTCGTTTTATTCAAGCCCAGGGCCTGCAGCGTCAGTTTCTGGCGCTCAGGACGATCAATAGGACTTTTTACTAAAGTGATTTTAATCTTTTTCATTGCCTTCAATCTCCACCAAACGGAGGAGAAATTTAAAGTTTGAAATTATTTGAAATAACGGGTTCCTCTAACTCCTCCGCCAGCCGGCGGATCAGTGGGTGTTTATCCGTTAAATACTTTCTTCAGGTTGAGTTTGCGCTGACGGGCAACAGTAACCGGTTCGCGTAGTAAAGCCAGGGCCTTAAAGGTAGCTTTTACCACGTTATGCGGGTTAGCAGAACCCAGTGATTTTGCCAGAACGTCGGTGATACCGGCGCTTTCCAGCACTGCACGCATGCTACCTCCGGCGATCACACCGGTACCATGAGCAGCAGGCTTAACCAGTACTTTGGCAGCACCTTCTTTAGCCCATTGGTCGTGGGGGATGGTTCCGTGCATGATAGGCACTTTAATCAGGTTCTTTTTGGCGTCTTCGATACCTTTGGTAATTGCTTCCTGAACTTCTTTAGCTTTTCCCAGACCATGACCTACCACACCATTTCCGTTACCTACTACTACCAGGGCAGAAAAACTGAAAGCGCGACCACCTTTGGTTGTTTTAACAACGCGGTTAATAGCCACCACTTTCTCTTTCAGCTCAATATCGCCGGCTTTAACCCTGTTTAAATTAACTTTTGCCATTATTTCTATTTGAAATTATTCGGAATTGTAAATGTGAATTGTCTTAAAATTCAAGGCCTCCTTCACGAGCACCTTCGGCAACACTTTGTACACGGCCATGATACAGGTTACCACCGCGGTCGAAAACGATCCTGGTGATACCCAGCTCTTTTGCTTTGCGGGCAATTGCCTGACCTACCAGTTTGCTTTTTTCAACTTTGGTTCCTTTTTGAGCGCTGATATCCTTATCGCGGCTAGAAGCGGCAGCCAATGTAAAGCCTTTGTCATCATCGATCAGCTGTACATAAATATCGCTGTTGCTGCGAAATACAGCCAGCCTTGGCTTTTCAGCGGTACCAGCTACCTTTTTACGAATGCGGTAGCGGATCTTCTGCCTTTGTTCTAATTTGGTATTCATTGCTTTTATTTTTTGCCCTCCGATACTGCCGGAAAGCGAATGTTAATGTGATAATGTGCTAATCTGCTAATGTGCTAATGTTTTCTTCAATTAGCACATTAGCACATTAGCTAATTAGCTAATTTATTTACCGGCTGCTTTACCAGCTTTACGACGGATATGCTCACCAATGTATTTAACACCTTTTCCTTTGTAAGGCTCAGGTTTACGTAAGCTGCGTAATTTGGCGGCCACCTGTCCCAGTAATTGTTTGTCGATACCTTCCAGGGTGATCTTGGGGTTCTCCCCTTTTTCCTGAGCGGTAGCTACTTTCAATTCTTTGGGAACTTCAAATAAAATATTGTGAGAATAACCCAGTGACAGATCCAGCAGGTTACCCTGGTTGCTTGCTTTATAACCTACCCCAACCAACTCCAGTTTCTTTGTAAAACCTTCAGTAACACCTTTCACCATGTTAGCTACCAGCGCGCGGTACAAACCATGCAATGCACGGTGACGGATCTGGTCGGTAGGACGGGTGAATACTACTTCACCGTTCTCTACGGTTACTTTAATATCCCGGTCAATGGCCTGTTTCAATTCGCCTTTAGGGCCTTTAACAGTGATCACATTGTCACCGCTCACGGTGATGTTCACTCCATTTGTAACAGGTACCGGTTTCTTACCTATACGAGACATAACTAATTCAGTTTTTAGTTTGTTGTTTATTGTTTCCGGCTGGCCCGACCGGTCAGCTCCTATAGGTTAAGAGCTTAATGTATCAGGCAACCCCTTAGCACATCAGCACATTGGCTAATTAGCTAATTATTAATAGATATAGCAAAGAACTTCGCCGCCAACATTCTGGCTTTTGGCCTGCTTGTCGGTCATAACACCTTGTGATGTGCTCACAATGGCAACGCCCAAACCATTTTTCACTCTTTTGAATTCAGCAGGGCTGGCGTACTGACGTAAACCAGGACGGCTGATCCTTTCCAGAGATTTGATAGCAGGCTCTTTACTTTGAGGATCATATTTCAGGGCTATTTTAATAACACCCTGTTTGTTATCATCCTCAAATTTGTATTTCAGAATGTATCCCTGATCGTATAAAATCTCAGTAATACGTTTTTTCAGATTAGAAGCCGGGATCTCTACAATCCGGTGTCCCGCCATCTGCGCATTACGAATTCTCGTCAGGAAGTCTGCTATGGGATCAGTAACCATGTTTATTTTAAATTAAAACAGTTTTATAATTTTATTCAAGAGTAGTACCTGCTTACAGGCTTGCTCTCGTGTCTTGTGAGGCTTTCCGATACGTATCGGGCCTGCCCTTACCAGGAAGCTTTTCTTACGCCTGGAATTTTACCCGCTAATGCCATATCACGGAACGTAACACGGCTCATGCCGAAGTAACGGATATATCCTTTCGGACGACCTGTTAACTGGCAGCGGTTTTTCAGACGAACTTTCGAAGAGTTCTTCGGCATTTCATCTAAAGCTTTCCAATCGCCGGCAGCTTTCAGTGTAGCACGTTTTTCGGCATACTGAGCTACCATACGTTCTCTTTTTCTTTGTCTGGCTTTAACTGACTCTTTAGCCATAATTATTTAAAATTTTGAGATTTTTAGATTTACAGATCCCGGGATTACCAATTCCAACCGTTTACTGCTGCTCCTGATTCCCGCCTCTCCTACACTTTATATTTATATCTTAATCCTTTTTTGCTCCTTTGAACGGCATGCCCAGCTCTTTCAACAGTTCATAAGCCTCTTCATTGGTTTGGGCAGTAGTTACAAAAGTGATATCCATACCTGTGATCTTGTTCACCTTGTCGATGTCGATCTCAGGGAAGATGATCTGCTCGGTAACACCCAGGGTATAGTTACCACGGCCGTCGAATGCTTTATCGTTGATCCCTTTGAAGTCACGTACACGAGGTAATGAAGTAGCGATCAGCCTGTCGAGGAACTCGTACATTTTGGTGCCGCGCAAAGTAACGCGGGCGCCGATCGGCATATTCTTACGCAACTTAAAGTTCGAGATGTCTTTTTTAGACATGGTAGGCGTTGCCTTCTGACCAGAGATCATTGTCAGCTCATCAATAGCCACATCCACGAGCTTCTTGTCAGAAACGGCTCCGTTCACACCGCGGTTGATACAGATCTTTTCCAAACGGGGACACTGCATCACCGTGCTATAGCTGAAACGTTTCATTAAAGCAGGTACAACTTCTTTTTTGTACTTGTCTGCCAGCCTTGGAGTGTATTTTGTTGTAGACATTTTTATTTAGCTTAGCGCGTTATGTTTAATGCTTGCGCAAACAGCATAACGCAATTGATAATCGATAGTTATTTTATAGCTTCACCAGATTTTTTAGAAACACGCACCAGCTTTCCTTCTTCACGGGTACGTTTTACTTTTACCCCGGCACCAGCTTTGGCATCCCACAGCATCACATTGGAGATGTGGATGGCAGCTTCTTTCTTTACAATACCGCCGCGGGTATTACGTGCAGAAGGCTTGGTATGGCGGGTAACAATGTTCACGCCTTCCACCAGCACACGCGACTTCTCCGGAAATACTTCCAGTACCTTGCGGGGTTTCTTAGCGTCTTTGTCGTCACCGGCAATAACTACTACGGTGTCGCCTTTTTTAATATTAAACTTTGGTTTGAATCTGTTGCTCATTTTATTTAAGCTTTTAGCTAAAAGCTGCAAGCTGCAGGCTTAAAGCCGTTTTCAATTATATTTCATGCAAGCGTGAAGCGCGGTGCTTACAGCTTGCAGCTTGTTTTTTATAAAACTTCCGGAGCCAAAGAAATAATCTTCATGTATCCTTTATCACGCAACTCCCTGGCTACGGGTCCGAAAATACGGGTACCGCGTGGCTCATCTGACTGATTCAACAGCACTACGGCATTGTCATCAAACCGGATATAAGATCCGTCCTTGCGGCGTAATTTATTCTTTGTGCGAACAATTACCGCTTTGGTAACAGTGCCTTTTTTAATACCACCGGCCGGAATAGCATCCTTTACGGTCACTACAATTTTATCGCCTATTTTGGCGTAATCCTGGCCGCTGTTTCCCAGTACACGGATACACAGTACTTCCTTGGCGCCACTGTTATCAGCTACATTTAATCTGGACTCTTGCTGAATCATTTTATTAGCTTTTTAGCTCTCAGCCTTTGGCTCCCTTCCGGGAACCAATAGCGAATGATTAATAATTTATTTGAAATCGTCGTTGGTGAACAGGCTTGCATTCCTGCCCCAACAGCTATATTACTTCGCCTTTTCAACTACTTCAACCAGTCTCCAGCGTTTCGTTTTACTCAGGGGACGGGTTTCCATAATGCGAACAGTATCGCCTATGGTGCACTCATTTTTCTCATCATGAGCGTGGAATTTGGTAGTCTTCTTTACGAACTTACCGTAGATGGGGTGCTTTACTTTTCTTTCTACCGAAACAGTGATGGTCTTTTCCATTCTGTTGCTGGTAACAACCCCAATTCTTGTTTTACGCAAATTTCTATCAGACATTATAAAAAATTTGATAAGTTGATAATTAGCAAATGTGATAATTAAAACCAACTAGCATATTAGCACATTGGCTAATTAGCACATTATTTTGCCAATTCCTTTTTTCTTAATTCTGTTTTTAAACGAGCCACATCCCTGCGCAGGTCGCGAATGCTCATCGGATTTTCCAGCGGAGAAATTGCATGCGCAAACTCCAGCTTTTTCAGCCGCAGCTCATCTTCCTGGATCCGGGCTTTCAGATCAGCCTCACTCATATCATTCAGGCTCTTTACAAAATCGATTCTCTTTGCCATATTAATAATTTGAAGATTTGATAAATAGCTCATTAGCACATCAGCTAATTAGCACATTATGCTTATGCGCTATAGTCGCGTCTTACAATGAACTTGGTTTTAATGGGCAGTTTTTGAGCCGCCAGTTCCATGGCTTCTTTTGCTACTGCTTCTGATACCCCATCGCACTCGAACAAAATGCGACCTGGCTCAACTACTGCAGCCCAGAATTCAGGGTTACCTTTACCTTTACCCATCCTCACTTCAAGTGGCTTGCGGGTAATGGGTTTATCAGGAAATATACGGATCCAAACATTACCTTCACGCTTCATGGCGCGGGTCATAGCCTGACGAGCAGCTTCGATCTGACGGTTTGTTAACCAGATAGCTTCCTGAGCTTTCAAACCGAAAGAACCAAAAGAGATGGTAGTACCACGTTTGGCTACCTCGCGGATGCGGCCCTTTTGCGCTTTGCGGTGTTTCGTTCTTTTAGGCTGTAACATTTATAAAACAATTTGATAATTAGAAAAATTGATACTTAACCAGGGGGCATTAATGCTGACCACCTCCGCCGCCTCTGCGATCGCCGCGGTCTCCACCGCCTCTTCTGTCGCCACCGCCTCTTCTTTCGCCGCGATGACCACCATGGCCACCATGACCACCTTCACCTTCTCTTCTGTCTCTTCTGTCGTTCACATCGCTCTTACCGCCAACGAGGTTCGGGTTCAGATCTCTTTTACCCAGTACTTCACCTTTACAGATCCATACTTTGATCCCGATCTTACCGTAAACAGTCAACGCAAATACGTTTGCGTAGTCGATATCCATACGCAGGGTATGCAATGGAGTACGACCTTGTTTGATCTCTTCGGTACGGGCAATTTCAGCACCACCCAAACGACCGCTGATCTTTATTTTGATACCTTCAGCACCCATGCGCAGTGCAGAAGCGATTGCCATTTTAATGGCGCGTTTGTAGTTGATACGGTTTTCGATCTGACGGGCGATGGTATCGCCTACGATCATCGCATCCAACTCGGGACGACGAATTTCGAGGATGTTGATCTGCACATCTTCTTTACCTGTCAGTTTCTTCAGCTCTTCTTTGATGCGATCAACTTCGTTCCCACCTTTACCTATGATAATACCAGGCTTGGAAGTGTGAATGGTAACAATCAGTTTATTCAGCGTACGCTCAATAACTATTTTAGAGATACCACCTTTATTGATACGGGCGTTCAGATAAGTTCTGATCTTGTTATCCTCGATCAACTTGGTAGAAAAATCTTTTTTGTTACCATACCAGTTAGATTCCCAACCGCGGATAATCCCTAACCTGGCACCAATAGGATTCGTTTTCTGACCCATTTATTTTAATTTGAAAATTTGCTAATTATTTAACATCAACGATTATGGTTACGTGGTTACTGCGCTTGCGAAGGCGATAAGCACGGCCTTGCGGGGCGGGTAACATTCTTTTCAAAGTACGTGCGCCGTCAACAAAGATCGTTTTCACAATTAAGCCGGCATCAGCAGCGCTTTGTCCTTCGTTCTTTTGCTCCCAGTTACTAATGGCGCTCTTTAATAATTTATAAAGCGGTGTGGCAGAATGCTGAGGATGAAATTCCAGCAACGCTAATGCCTTTTCCACTTCAACACCACGTATTTCATCAGCCAGCAAACGCATTCTGCGGGGTGATGTGGGATAATTTCTAAGTTTTGCTACAGCTTCCATTTTTATTATTTCTGATTTCTGATCCCGGGTCCTTCAACCTGGAATATTGAAATTTTATTAACCAACTTTTTTACTTGAGTGTCCTTTGAACTGGCGCGTAGGAGCAAACTCACCCAGCTTATGACCAACCATAAATTCGGTTACATATACTGGTATGAACTTGTTGCCATTGTGCACAGCGAACGTATGACCTACAAAATCCGGAGTGATGGTAGAACGACGGCTCCAGGTTTTGATCACACCTTTCTTTACTTTGCCATCGTTAATGCCAAGTACTTTATTCTCCAGTTTGGCGGCTACATAAGGACCTTTTTTTATTGAACGAGCCATAATTTTAATTTGATAATGTGATAATTTGACAATGTGATAATGAAATCATCAGCACATTACTTCGCCAGCTTTTTGCCGTTCTTACGTTGAATGATCAGCTTATCGCTTCCTTTACCTGATTTACGTGTTTTCAGACCTTTGGCGTATTTACCCGTTCTGGAACGTGGGTGACCACCAGAAGCCTTACCTTCACCACCACCCATTGGGTGATCTACAGGGTTCATCGCAACACCACGGTTACGGGGGCGGATACCTCTCCAACGGTTACGACCCGCTTTACCCATCATTTCAAGGTTGTGGTCGCCATTGCTTACTACACCTACTGTAGCATAGCAGTTGATGAGGATCTTTCTCAATTCACCGGAAGGCATTTTCAATACAGCGTATTTCTCTTCCTTGTTGGTGAGCTGGGCAGAAGTACCTGCACTGCGCACCAGTTTACCACCCTGGCCAGGTTGCATTTCGATGTTATGCACGTTAGTACCCAGTGGCATGTTCTTCATTTGAAGCGCATTTCCCACTTCAGGCGCTACGCTGTCGCCGCTCAGGATGGTAGCACCAACCTGTAAGCCCTGGGGCGCCAGGATATATCTTTTCTCACCGTCTACATAGTTGATCAATGCGATAAATGCAGTACGGTTTGGATCATACTCAATAGAAGCTACGGTACCAGGAATATCTTTCTTGTTGCGTTTGAAGTCGATGATACGGAACATCTTCTTGTGTCCGCCACCAATATAACGCATAGATCTTCTACCCTGGGCATTACGGCCGCCGGTTGCTTTTACTTTCTCCAGCAGGCTTCTTTCTGGTGTATCGGTAGTGATTTCAGCATACGCATTTCCAATTCTCCAACGCGTACCTGCTGTTACCGGTTTGTATTTTTTAAGTGCCATGTTTTCTTCTTATACTGTTATAAAATCTTGGTCAATACTTTGCGGCGATTGACTCGCCATTCTTACTCCGCGGGCGGATTAAATGTTAGCGTACAGATCGATGCTCTCCCCTTCTGCTACCTTCACATACGCTTTTTTGTATGCCGGTTTTACACCGGAAATAAAGCCGGATTTAGTGAACCGGTTCTTTGCTTTACCGGGCACTACCACCGTATTTACTTCTGTAACCGTTACACCGTAAAAGCTTTCAATGGCTTTTTTAATTTCCAGTTTGTTGGCTTTGCGGTTTACCCGAAAAGCAAAAGTTCTTTTTGCATCAGAAAGCTTGTTGCTTTTTTCGGTAACGATCGGTTTTATTAATACTTCTGTGAGTTTCATAATACTTTGTTTGAAAATTGGTGAATTCAATCAGCCCATCAGCTAATTAGCACACATTATGCCTCTACTCCTTCTTCACTGAAGAACTTGGCAGCACTTTCAGTCAGCAACAATACATCGGCATTCACAATATCATATGTATTGATATCAGCGAACTGAATGCTGAGTGCATTTGGAATGTTACGAACACTCAACTGCAGGTTCTCATTATACTCAGGTAAAATAACCAGTGCTTTTTTATTGTCGATCTTCAGGCTGCTCATGATCTCAACAAATTGTTTTGTTTTGGGAGCATCCAGGTTGATATCTTCAACAACTACAATGGCATTCTCTTTTGCTTTATAAGACAACGCACTGATCTTGGCGAGGTCTTTTACTTTACGGTTCAGCTTGAAATCGTAATCGCGGGGTTTGGGACCGAAGATGGTACCACCACCTTTGAACAGCGGGTTACGGATATTACCTTTACGGGAACCACCAGTACCCTTCTGACGGTGCAGTTTTTTGCTGGAACCTTTAACTTCCAAACGGGTTTTCACTTTGTGCGTACCCTGACGTTGTGCAGCCAGATATTGCTTTACAGCCAGGTAAACAACGTGATTGTTCGGCTCCGTAGCGAAAATATCATCGGCTAAATCTACAGAACGACCGGTTTTAGCACCCTTTATACTTAAAACATCTACTTGCATCGTACTTTATATTTAAGATTACCTTCCCACAGAGCGGGAAATAAATCTGCAATAACAAAATTATTTTTGAATGTAAACTATCGCGCCATTGTGACCGGGAACAGATCCGTTCACCAGGATGTAATTCTTGTCAGGGAATACTTTCAGGATCTTCAGGCTTTTAACTTTCACGCGATCGTTACCCATACGGCCGGCCATGCGCATACCTTTGAATACGCGTGAGGCGTCTGATGAGTTACCAATTGAACCCGGAGCGCGCTGACGGTCGTGCTGACCGTGGCTTTGCTCGCCCACACCACTAAATCCGTGACGTTTAACAACACCCTGAAAACCTTTACCTTTTGTAGTGCCAACAACGTCAACTTTTTCACCTTCAGTGAAAATGTCAACGGTAATAGCATCACCTAAATTCTTGTCAGTAAAATAATTGCGGAATTCCTTAACAAATTTCTTGGCGGCTGTATTGGCCTTTGCGAAGTGATTTTTTTCTGCAGCGTTTGTGTGCTTGTCGTTCTTATCACCGTAAGCTAACTGAACGGCGTTATAGCCATCTGTTTCGGTAGTTTTTACCTGGGTCACAATACAGGGACCTGCTTCAATGATGGTGCAGGCTGTTTGCTTGCCATCCTGACTGAAGATGCTGGTCATCCCGATCTTTTTACCAATGATTCCTTTCATCGTTGTTCGGTTTGTGCCCTCGTGGTTGAAGAGACATTTGCGTAATGATTGCAGAACAGGGTGTTCTGTTGGACGCTTATCCGCCGGGCGGCGGACAGGCACAACCATGCACAACTTCAATCTCCGTTTGCTGCCGACCTTTTCCGTTGTTCACCCTAATTGTAAGGGTTGCTTTAGAAGTACCGGCAGTAAACTAACCTCGAAGGGCTAGTTCATATTTTAAAATTTTTATAATCTCTTTTGAGCGTGAATCAGTTACAACTTTCTTCAATCTCCCCTTTTCACGGCTTTGTACACCCAGCGCTGTTTTATCTGCCCGTTTAAGGACCAGAGTTTACAGATGGGATGGAAAGAACTTTATGAAAAAACCCTGTCAGGATTTTTAAAACCCTGACAGGGTTCATTACTTGCTATCAAGCTTTGATCTCAACCTCAACACCACTGGGTAAGTCAAGCTTACTCAGAGCATCTACTGTACGGCTGCTAGATGTATAAATATCTAATAACCGCTTGTGCGTGCACAACTGGAACTGCTCACGGCTCTTTTTATTCACGTGGGGTGAACGCAATACGGTAAATATCTTTTTACGTGTAGGTAAAGGAATTGGACCTGTTACCACAGCGCCAGTGCTGCGAACGGTTTTTACGATCTTTTCAGCAGATTTATCTACCAGATTGTGATCGTAAGACTGTAATTTTATTCTGATTCGCTGAGACATATTGCAAAACCCAATTTTTCCAATGGGGATGCAAAGGTAGGGGTTGATAATTACTGTGCAAAAGATTTCTCATAAAATTTTACGTCAGGGGCGAAAAAAATACCAAAAATGGGCGTTTTTGCGGCTTTTACGGTCCTTTTACCCCCTTTTTAAGCCACGCTTTCCCGGCGCTAACTGCAAATTTGCTGCCGCTCTGGCGCTAAGCATACTTTCCGGTCTCTTCCCCTCCCCGCCCTTTTCTCTCGATTCAATTGACCGTATTATTGGCCGCCTGGGCTGCTGCACCTACCAGCACTCCCAATGCCACCGCACCGACGGCCACGCCGGCTCCCGGGTTCGTCTTACTGCTATAGAACTGGTTGCCCCGGCGCTCACCGTTCAACATCATGGTGGCCGGCCCGGTGCCCGTATTCATGATTTCCGACACATAAAAAGAATGTTCTATAGACTGCGGTTTGGCGCCAGGCTCTCCTACCATGATCGTTAAAAAGCTCCTGAACCGTAACGGTGAACTTGTTTCGGTAAATGTGGCCCTTTTAACCGTCACACTCATCCCTTCTACAGGAACGTATTTAAAACGGTGAAAGGCAGTATCCGGCAGTGAGTCGATGGTTTTGGTATTGATCACAAGCGGGCTCTTGGTCAGGAATGTTTTGGGCGGCATAAAATCAACGGATGGCGGCAGCGTGGCATTGGCATGAATATGGCCGCCATTCACTTCATAACCGCTCCTGTTGCCTAAATTATAAGAACCGCCGTGATAACTTCCGCTTATTTTCATTTCATTCGGCGCATACGAGACGGTCTTGTTATTTACGATCATGGCCGACCGCAGCCAGTCGACATATACAGGCACCGCCAACTTATTCTCTATAGTAATATTCACCGGTGCATGGGCGCCATGGAAATTATATACGAGCCGGAAACTGTCGTTCTCATATATAAACTCATTTTTGTCGTTTTTGCCCATTTCATTACTGCTGAGCGTAGCGTACTGATAGGTGAAACAGGAAGCTAAAAAAGGCAAGAAAGCAAGCAGGGGTAAAGATTTAAGCATAATCAGTTTTTTCTAAAATTACCCTAATTAATTGCTGCCATTTGTTAAGGATCATTGAAATGACAAATTTTTAATTGTTGTATCCGTTTCTTCTTTCATATGAAAAAATAAGATCAGCGGTTAGGGATCAATTCTATAAACGGCACCAATTGGTCACTGAATAATTTGCGATCGGCAGCATCCAGAAATGGCGGCGCGTGATCACCTACCAGCAGGATATGCGCTTTCGGTGAACCGGGTCTGCTTAATTTATCGGCCAGGTCCTTAAATAATAAGTAGTGCTGATATGCTATCTGCAATATATTTTCCGTTATTCCCTGCTGTTTCCATTTTTCGGCAAATCTCTGGTATTCCTTATCATGTATTTCAACCAGCGGCAAATGCGTATTCAAGGTAACCCAGTAATAAAACTCCTTTCTTTCACGCTGCTTGTTCATCATATTAAGCAACCACGTATTTATAGCGGTATCGCATACCCCGCGAAAAGCCTCACTACCACACATGGGCATTGACATGCCGGCAAAGTTTTCCGAGAAATACATTTCCTGTACGCCCAATATTGGCCATAATACCTGACGGCGATAAAAACGCCCGGTATTACCATGAATCCCTATAACATGGTATCCCTGCTGTTGTTTCTTTATCAGCAGCGAATTCTCTTTCACCCATGAATCTTTCACCTGGTAATAGTGAAAAACATAACCGGTCAACTCCCTGAATTCCCCTGCCTGCGTTAAATACTTATAGGCAGTAGAACCCGTTTTAATTGCATATTGGCTGTCCCTGGCAAGATCGAATAAAGGTTGCTGCACTTCCTGCTGCAAGTCGTTATCCGTTAAAAGCCCCCAGGATTCAACCAGTATCAGGGCTTCCTTTTTTGCCGGTTCACCAGTCGGTATCTCAAATACCTTCTTTGCGGCGGAGCCCAATACTTCAATATTTCGTTTTGCCGTACTCTTTACAATGGCATGCTGTACAGCCTTCATGAATGGCCAGGCAGGCGCAGATGCAATGCTTTTCTTTGACGAGGAGAACGGCGCGGCCCATGACTTAAAAGGTCCCTCGCTATTGAAAGTGAAACAGACCAATATCAATGGCCACAGAAAGCGTATATGCATTACCCGATATTGTTTATCGTACCGCATTAATAGTGTAAGCAACCCAAAAATGACAGCCAGAAACAGGACCACCAGCGCTGCCCATTTCAGCAGATCAAACAATGGCATGGCCGGCATTTTGGTGAGGGCATGCGCTATTTCGATAAAATCCAAAAAGAACAGCGATGTTGTAGAAAAGAACATATCATAAACAGCGAACAGCATCCAGACCGCTATAAATAACCTGCGGTTGATATAAGGATACAAACAGGCGATAAGCAGATATTCTATCACAAATAGGCCACGGGTCAGACTAAACTTCAGCTCCAGCACCCAAAATAGCAAATTAGGTAGTATAAGTATAACCAATGCGCTACATAACCATCGCCAGATCTTTTGCTTTTGCAAATCCATATTTGAGGGTAATTAAAAAAGCCAGCTGTACAGCAAATAAACACCGACCGTGCACAGTGCCCCGATGATGTCATCCAGCACAATACCTACGCCCTGCTGAATCTGCTCAACTGGTTTAAAGAAAGGTTTGAAAATATCAAACAATCGCCATACAATAAAAAAAATGATATTATAAACGAGCTTATGAGGAATAAAGCATAGTACCATCAATGAACCTATTACTTCATCAAGCGTAAAACACGAAGGGTCATGGCCTATGTATTTTTCAAACCGGTATCCGAGGTAAAACGACAAAGGCAATAATGCCAGTAATAAACCAATCAATACCCCATCGGGCCGTATAAACCAGGCTGCCAGAAAAACAAGTGCGCTGGTAACTGTTCCCGGGCCTTTTATTTTGTACCCTACATAGAAAAAAGAACCGGCTACTTTTTCCCAAGGTTCCAATGCCATCGATGTATCAGGGGTTTTATTAAACCAATGTATGATAATAATATTATAAAAACTTCTAAAAAGGTATGCAACCAGAAGCTCATGCTACCTGAAAGCCTCATCATAAACAATTGCTCAAGGAACAGCACGATTCCATAAACATAGGATCCCGCCGTTTTTAATTTGCTGCTAAACAAGGTAGGCACCTGTGCATGCTTGTCTGCCGCAAAAGAAACAATGCGTAAGATGGTTTGTGCTATTTCCCGGGCAAAATAAAAGATCGTAAACCACGCGCTAATGTTACCTGAGTAACAGAACCAGGCAAAAGCCGCAAGCAGTACGACTTTGTCGGCAAGCGGGTCTAACAGCTGCCCCCAAGCGGTGTGGGCATTAGTTTTTCTAGCCAGCCATCCATCAACCCAATCAGTCATGGCTATGAGTATAAAACAAACCATACGCCCGCCGGTTATTTTCCGGTCATAGAATATCCCTACAAACAGAAAGGCACCCGCTACCATCCGTATAATGGTGACTAAATTTGGCAACCATACCGGCAACCTGTAAATGGAAGTATTTGACATGATAATCGCTCAAAGATAACTATTTCCCACCCGGCGCACAATGGGCCTTGAGGTACGTAGTATATAAAGTGCTCAGGTGTTCAAAGGTTCCCGGTCCTTCTGATATGCTGTGGGTACGGTTGGGATAACTCATGAACTGGAATTGTTTATTATGTTTGATCAGTTCGTTCAATAATAACTCGGCATTCTGGTAGTGCACGTTATCGTCGCCACTGCCATGGATATACAGGAGGTTGCCCTGCAAATTTTTGGCATGGGTGACCGGCGAGCCCTGGATATAATCCTGCGCATTTTCCTGCGGCAGGCCCATATAACGCTCCTGGTAAATATTGTCATAGGTAAAAATACTGCCTACTGCGGCCACTGATATTCCCGTCTTGTAGATCTCCGGGTACTGGAACATCAGGTTAAGGGTAGCTGATCCGCCTCCGCTCCATCCCCATACGGCAATCCGGGAAGTATCTACAAAGGGCCATTTACAAACCTCCCTGGCAGCCATGGCCTGGTCGCGGATGTTCACTTTGCCAATATTGCGGTAGATCACTTTACGCCATTGCCGCCCTTTCGGTACCGGGGTGCCGCGGTTATCGATCGAGATATAGATATAGCCATCGGCAGCCATATCACCCCTGTACAGGAAATTGTCTGTTATGCCGAACTGATCTTTTACATTCTGTCCCCAGGGTTCAGTATATACATAAAAAACGACGGGATACTTTTTACTGCTGTCAAAGTTTTGGGGCTTCACCATCCAGCCATCCATTTCAACTCCGTCTGCTGATCTTATTGTAAAGAATTCAATGCCTGAATTCTTGTTCGCCCTGGTAATGGCTTCATTGATCTTGTTTCCACCATTTAATCCTTTATGATCAGGCAGCGAAACCCACTCATCGGTGTAGGGGGTAAAATAGTTCGAGAATACATGGCGGGCATAGGCAGCGGTTGGCGAAAGCGAATATTCATGCGTGCCTTCCTGCCCGGCCGGCGATACGCGCTCGGCCGTTCCTTTACCATTCAGTTTGGTGCGGTACAAATATTTTTGCGTGGCGTTGGTGGGCGAAGCCATAAAATACACGTAACCGTTCTTCTCATCAATACCCGAGATCTCCATTACATCGTAATTGCCATTGGTAATGCGTTGTTCCTTTTTCCCATCGCGGCTAATGCGGTATAAATGCCGCCAGCCATCTTTTTCAGATGGCCAGATGAATTCTTTGCCCCCATTGATCCAGTCCCAGCCTCCCATGGTATAATCATTATCCCAGGTTGGCAGGATGTCGATCCAGGCAGAATCTTTCTCTGTATAAATAACCTGCGAAGCGCCGGTTTGGGCATTGCACAGCCTGAGGTCGCTCTGGTTCTGGTGGCGATTCATATGCTGCACGATCAGTTCATTGCTGTTGGCAGCCCATTCCATACGAGGTGCATAAGATTGCAAAGCAGGGTCGGTAGGAATATCCATCCACTTCGTTTTGGCCGTCGCTATCTCCACCACGCCGATCTTAAAAGGAGAAGGTGGTTCCCCGGCAATAGGATATTCAACGGGAACGGCGAAAGGATATATTGAATCGGTATTATTCACCATCAGGTAATCCCTGGTTTTACGCGCATCTATCTGCCAGTAAGAAAGGTGCCTGCTGTCGGGGCTCCAGCGGAAACCATCCCGGCAAAAGAATTCCTCTTCATATACCCAGTCGAAAGTGCCATTTATCAATTTACGGTTGCCATCCTGAGTAAGCTGTGTCTGCTGTCCGCTGGCCAGGTCTTCCACATACAGATTATATTCGCTTACATAAGCCACCTTAGTGCCGTCGGGCGAAAATTTGGCAAACATCAAGGAGGAAGCCGGCCGGTTTTTGCCCAGCTGTTTCAATGCACCGGTATTTGTATCAAATACCCAGTAATCGCCGCGGGTGTTGAGGCGCCAAACCTTTTTAGTATTGGTGAACAGCAGCACCTTTTTCTCATCGGCCGTAAAACTGAAACTTTGAAGCTTTAACGGGCTTGTTTTTTCTTCCGGTGTCAGCTGCTGTTTTGAAAGTACCGTTGTTTTTGTTTGCTGAGGCAAAGTATATAAAGCCAACTCGCCTTCCTCAAAACGATAATAAGCATTACCGCTTTTCGTCCATTTTATAGCGCCCTGCGCCAACAAAACAACAGGTACAAATACAGTAAGTATTGTAATGATCCATTTCCTGGCTGGTATACGTTTACATGACATGCTGATACAATTTGGGGCAGGAAATTAAGACATAAGCCGCAAACAATCGCTACCGCATAAAAAATCCCCATTCCTTTCCGGCATAGCCGGTATGGAACGGGGCGCTGCATTTATAACTGCCTTTGGCCATCGACAAGCGGCCGCCACTAACTTATTCTTATTACCGGATCAGCAACTTATGCATATATGCTTTATCGCTTACTATTATTTTCAACAGATAGCTTCCTTTTGACAGCTTTCCGAGATCGAGTGGCGTTTTGAACAGCGTCGTATGTTGTTTGCCAAACTGCCTGGTGCCTACCAGCCTGCCCTGTTGATCAAGCACCTGCACCAGTACATTTCCGTCAATCATACCCTCCAGTTTAAGAGAAAGATTGCCATTACCGGGGTTGGGATATACCGAAGCGATTATAGCATCGTCACGCTTTACATTTACCATAACGATAGGGGAAAACGAGTAGGCGCCATCCTGGTCAACCGGTTTCAGCCTGTAATAGTTCTTCCCGGCCAGGGGCGCTTCGTCAAGGAACAAATAGTTTGTTTTCCCGGCCTGCACAAAACCAATCGTGGTAAAATCAATGCCATTGGTGCTGCGCTCTACCTCGAACTCTTTAACATTTTCTTCCACCCCTGTTTTCCAGGTAATGTGTACCGCAGCGCCTTTCAGCGCAGCCTGGAACGATACAAGGGTTACCGGTAAGGGGGTTAATACCAGCACGATGGTGCGGTCGGTATTGGTAATGACGGGTGGATTAAAGTCAAAGTAAATCCCGGCCCTGTTCTTAATAGTGTCGCCTACCTGCACTGTAGATAAGGGTTTAATGCGATAGGATATATAACCGTGACTGGCCGGTTCATTGATACCGGAATATGGAAGCTTGATTTTACTGAACTGCCAGGTCAGTTTATTACCATCTTCAATGGCCAGCTGATAGCTATGACTGGCAGAGATCATTTGCAGGGAATTCCAGTCGAGCCGGCTTTCGAGCGTATCTCTTACAGTTATATTGAAGGCGGTATCCGTTCCCATATTCTGAAACCGGATCAGGTAATGCAGGTATTCTCCTTCATTGACCTGGGCAGGCGTGATCACGCCGGCATTCGCTTCTGTTTTATCATTGGGATCGTAAGAACCCTGTACGAGTTGTTTTAATACAGCCGTATCATCGGCAGGCGTTTCATCGCCGGCTACAGGCCCGATCGCCGCTACAGAACGAACGGTATCGCCGAGATTGGCTCCAGGCATGGCTGCCAGGCGTAAAGTGACCAGGATCGATGCCGAATCAAAGGGATTCAGATTGGTGTAATTCCACGTCACTGTATTACCGGTTACAGCGGCCGGCGCCGGGGATGCATTTTGATAAGTGAATGTAGGATCGAAGCTGAGTTGTATGGTGCCAGAAGGGATGTTCACTGTACCTGCATTCCTGTAAAGTACCTGGTACCGCACCTCAAACCCCGGCCGGGCCGGGTCAACTGCATGCATGGCTATGAACAGGTCTTTTTTGTTTGGGATGGGTTGAACCGCAAAGCCAATAGAATCCTGGTTATAATAGCTGGAGAAGGTATTGGTTTGTGATGCAGGAAGAACCGTATAATATGGACTGAATAATTGTACAGCCGTTGTGTAAGTACCGGTGTCTACATGAAGCATGAACGAGCCGTTATAAGGCATTGCAGCAACCGAAAACGCGTCTTTTTGTGTTTTTACAATGGCATGATCGAAATTCTTTTCACCCCCATCCCGTATTCCATTGCTGTTGGCATCTAAATAAATGGTTCCTTTTATGGTATTGGCATTGCTATACTTTATGATTAGCCCATCGCTGCCGTCGAATGAACCAGGGCTGCCAAAACCGGCGATGGCAAAGTCAACATCGTTGGTGGGCATAACGGCCATGGCATATTCATTATTCACCGTGCCTGAGGCCTTTTGCCAGAGCAATGTCCCATTGGCATCGAGCCTCAGCGTCCAGCAATCGACGCCACCCGCTGCATCTGTCACTTCGCCATCCGCCGATTGGGTAAAACCGGTTACGAACGAACCGTTTGCCGAAGCTGTTTGCAGCCCGAATGAAGCATCGTTGTTTGAACCGCCATACAGTTTCGACCAGAGCAGGTTGCCGCTATCATCAATTGTTATGACCCAAAAATCGGCGCTGCCGTGATTACCGCTTAGATCGCCGTCATTGGAAAAAGAATAGCCGGACAGCGTATAGGTATTATCGGCATTGCGCACGAGGTTATTCAAAACATCCTGTGCGCTGCCCCCGAAATTCTTTTTCCAGACCAGGGCGCCGGTTGCATCAATTTTAAATACCCAGCCATCGCTGGAGCCTTTATTGGCAGGCAGATCGCCATCGGTTGAAGAAGAGGCGCCGCAAACCAGGTATCCTCCATCGGGCATCTGGCAAATGGCATATGCAGTATCTTCCTGAGAACCGCCATAGGCAGCAGCCCATTGCCTGTCGCCATTGGCGTCGAGTTTGATGATCCAGGCATCGCGTTCGCTGTTAACTTTTAACACATCGCCGTTATTCGAATTGGTGAACCCGGCCACTATATAACCACCATCAGTAGTTGCTTTTAGTGAATACGCCCTGTCTTCGCCCGAGCCGCCATATGATCTTTCCCACAAGGCATTACCCGATCCATCGCGTTTTGACACATAATAGTGGGCCGTATCAGGATAGCTGCTTATATAACCGGCGGTGACAAATCCGCCGCTAACCTCCTGAACCGATAAAAGCGCCCCGCCTATCGACCCCATCCATCGGGACCAGCGCAATGTTCCGGTACTATCCAGCCGGGTCATCCATCCCGCCCCGTTATTTGACTTAGTCCATATAAATTCATCTTTATAATTGAACCCGCCGGTGTCGCTACCGATCAGTATATATCCTTTATCGACGGTTCGCTGGCCATCGTAAAAGAACTCCATATCAGGATGCGTTTTAATATATTTACTCCATATAATGCCTGGCGTTTGCGCAGGCGCGGCTGAACAGATCACTAGCAGGCATAAGGCAGGTAGTAGAAATTTTTTCATACCTAATTTTTGTAATGCTTGTATCCGGGAAAATGGGTGATGGAAATGAGAACAGGGAACGGACCACGAGGTTTTTGCCGGAGATTGGTTAACGGGAAGATAATTAAAATGAGTGAATACCACCCCTATGACCATGCAGGAGTTTGCAGCTGCGTCGTTTTCGCTGATAAGCGTGCAGATTTACCGGTTAAGCGTGCAGGTTAAGGCAATAAAAAAGCCCCCGCGTGCGGCCCGGACTTTTGTATTATTGGTTTATTGCTTTATTAACTGTACGGAACCCAACAGCCGGTTTTTTTTCTCATCGTAAATGCTTAACCAGTACACCCCTGCTCCCACTTTAAAGTTTCTGAGTTCAGCTGTGCTTTGGTTAGCCACCCGCTTCGACAATACGATCTGCCCCTGCAGGTTCGCTATTGTGAACATATATGTTTTACCGGTGCTTAACCCATTGATGGTTAATGGACCAGTAACCGGATTAGGATAAATGGTAATTACCTGCCCTGGATAATCAGTATCGGTAATTCCTGTGGACATATCCCGGCGAATGGTAATACTATCGATATTCGTTTGGGCCATGTAGCAATCTTCACTTGTTTTCATTTTTACATATACATTATTATCGCCCAGGGCGAGTGAAGAACCATTTATAGTAAGGGTGCTGATGTTGCTTTCGGCCTGCACTATATTGGTGAAGCTGTTGTTCCAGGCAAAAGTATACAGGGGATTCTTTCCTCCACCGCTTGCATTGGCGGCCGTTACGATCACCGGGTTGAACAGGTTGGTAACATGGGTAATGTTTGCCGACAGATCCACCTCGGGACTAACAGCTGCTGTTACTGTAAAGCTCGCTGTAGTGGTTTTGGTGTCTGTAACATTACTATAAGTAACCGTCAGATTATGCGTACTGCCAGTAATGGCCGAAACGGTGAATGATACGGTGCTATCGGCGGCAATAGTCAACAACTCAGCATCTAATTTAGCCGTGACCGTGATACCGCTGGCTGCAGTCGGCAAATTCATGATCCTGATCTTTTGTTCTCCCGCGTTTTTACAGTAGTTCAACTGTAATCCACTTACTACAGGTGTGGGCGGAGCGGGCACAGGAGTAAGCGCAATTACCGTCTCATGGTTATTTGTTTGTACCGGCAGGTTAAAGTCAAAGTAAATAGAAGCCGAGTTATAGATCTTATCGCCCAATTGCAAACTGTTCCTGGGTTTTATGCGATAAGTGATATAACCATGGCTGGCCGGTTCATTGGTATTATGATCAGGCAACAAAATATCGTTGAATGTCCAGGCAGCATACTTGTTATCTTTTAAACTGAACTGGTACGGATGACTGGCGCTGACCATCTCCAATGCCGCAATATCCAGCTGATCGCTGAGGGTGTCTTTTATTATTATATTGAAGGCCGTATCGGTACCCATGTTCTGAAAACGAATGGTGTACGTCAGCGGCTGACCGGCCTGTAATTGCTCGATATACAAAGTACCGTTATGGTTTTCGTGTTTATCATTGGGATCGAAGGAACCTATGACGGTTTGTTTTAAAGTATCTATATTATCTTCAGGTGTCACATCATTTGCAATTGGATTAATGGCGGCTATGAAAGTGAGCACATCATGCAGGTTTACAGCCGGAGGCGGATCTATTTTCATTTGCAAATTAATATGAGAACCATCGAAAGGAGATAAACTGCCAATATTCCAGACAAGTGTATCAGCGTTCGTTGATGAAGGCGGTATTGATGAAGATATCAGGCTGACAACGGATGGCTTAACTAATTTAATCACTGTATTGGTGATTACGGTTGTACCGACATTTGAATAATCGATCCTGAATCCTCCATTAAATCCGGGCCGCAATGCTCCCATCGACTGCAATGACAACTGCAGATCATTTTTACCAGCTATCGGGACAATTGCAAAGGAGAGTGAATCTTTGTTTTTATAGGAGCTAAAGCTTGATGTTTGTGATACAGGGCTCACTGTATAATAGGGTCTTGTATTCAGCGTTAACCAGGTGATGTAAGTTCCGGTGTCTACCAAATTAATAAAATCACCGCCGTTACTGATGTTTGACCTGTTTACGGCGCCCTCTTTTTTGCTTTCAACAAAGCCGTACTTAAAGAATGGCTCTGCCGGCTCTTTTACCCCATTGCCGTTATTGTCAACAAACGCTTTACCTTTTATTTGATTCAGGGCTTTTACCTTTATAATCCAAAAATCTTGATTTTTAACGCCTGCAGCGACATACTCATCATTCTCCAGTGCAAGAACTGCATTCAAAGCACCTCCGCCATAAGACACCTGGTATAGAAAACCAGCTTGAAAGAACGGAGGAGTTATTGTACTTATTCGATTAAGATTAATAACAGGACTACTGGATACGTATGCAGATAAACATGTAAGTATCGTACTGTCTGGTAAGAGTTGCACAGCCTCGGGACCAGCTTCTTTAACGGTCGAAGAGCCGAGTATTGGTGGTGTCGATGCACTGGCACCAAAGCCATTAATAAATGTTCCGTCTGAACTATTTAATCTGCTAAAACTCCAACTTGAATTAGCAGCTGTTACAAAATTTATCGAACTGCTCACTTTTATCAACTGGTTGCTGGGTAATTCCAGTATACGGCAATTGAAACGCGAAGGCCCCGGATTGCCCGGAGTAAAAAGGGGATATTGTTCCCACAATACATTCCCCTGCCCATCAATTTTTAACGCCGCCTCTTCATAAATGGCATACACGGGAGAACCAGTCACTTGCGGATATCCATTATACTGCTGATACCCGCTGATAATATAATTGTTGTCGCTGGTTACCGTTAAACTCGACGTAAACTGGTGATTGGGATTACCATATGTTTTTTGCCATATCAGATCACCCTGACCGTTAATTTTCAATACCCATATGTCGGCCCCACCATGATTTCCGCTTACATCAAAATCATTTGACCGCGCATCGCCGGCCACCATATAATTTCCATCTTCCGTTTTCCGTATAACCCATCCATGATCTTCTTCACTGCCTCCAAAGACTTTACTCCATTGAATAACACCATAACGATTAATTCTTACCACCCACAGGTCTGAAGCAACATTAGTGCTGGTATGCAAACCCGTTACATCGCCATCGACAGAGCGGGAAGTGCCCACGCAAATAAAATCACCATTACCAACTTGTATGGCATGCACAAACTCATCCGTATTGGAGCCACCATAACTTTGCTGCCACTCTATATCCCCGGAACTGTTCAGTTTGACCACCCAGGCGTCGCTGGAATCTGCAGTTCCATGATGCCCACTGACCTGGCCATCATTTGAAAAGGAAAGCCCGACTACCAGAAATCCGTGATCGGAGGTTGGAACAATAGTTTTGGCCCGGTCTACTTTTGTGCCGCCCACATTTCTCTCCCAGTCAAGCGATCCAGGCAGCTTTTGGGTTTGTGCCGTTACAAACAAGGGAACAATTAAAAGGGTAAAGAGGTAGAATTTTTTCATGGCTTATCGAGTCGTTTCTATATAAATTTAAAATTTAATTCAAGTATCTCAAGCGATTTGTCGAGCCTTCTGTGCCCCAATCAGAGTTAGTCCATTTTTGGGAAATCGGGGATCGTTGTCAATAGCAGGAGTTAAAACTAATTATTAAACCGGTGGATTGGACGAAAACTTAATATCCGTGTCGTTTTCGCTTATAACCGTGCATTTTTGACTGATAAACGCGTAGCCAGTTACCACCAGCCCAGGCAATAAAAAAGCCCCTCCGGGCCGAAGCCGGGAAGGGCGTATATCAAGAGATATGAAAACGCTGATTAGTCAGCTTTCACTTTACCTTTCACCTTGGCGATCACTTCTTCAGCGATGTTGTTAGGTGCAGGCGAGTAATGGCTGAACTCCATGGTGCTGGTAGCGCGGCCAGATGACAAGCTACGCAACTGGGTTACGTAACCGAACATTTCGCTCAGCGGTACTTTCGCTTTAATTACCTGGGCGCCACCGCGGCTGTCCATGCCTTCCAGCATACCACGACGACGGTTAAGGTCACCGGTAACATCACCCATGTATTGTTCAGGAGTAATAACTTCCACTTTCATGATAGGCTCCAGTAATACGGGTTGCGCTTTACGGCCAGCTTCGCGGAAACCGCTTTTGGCGCATAACTCGAACGACATGGCGTCAGAGTCAACCTGGTGGAAGCTACCGTCGAAGATGCGCACCTTCATGTTCTCAACAGGATAGCTGGCGAGAACACCTGTGCCCATGGCAGCTTCAAAACCTTTCTGAATAGGCTGAATGAACTCACGGGGGATAGATCCACCGAAGATATCATTCACGAACTGGAAGCCTTTATCAGGATTTTCTTTCAGCCACTCTTCATCAGCGGGTCCGATCTCAAACACGATGTCGGCGAATTTACCGCGGCCACCGGTTTGTTTTTTCAGGATCTCGCGATGTTCAACCTTTTTCCTGAAAGCTTCTTTATAAGCAACCTGGGGAGCACCCTGGTTAACTTCTACCTTGAACTCACGTCTCATACGGTCGATGATGATCTCCAGGTGCAGCTCACCCATACCACGTAAGATGGTCTGGCCGGTATCTTCATCTGTATTAACACGTAATGTAGGATCTTCTTCCACCAGTTTGGCGATAGCCATACCCATCTTATCAACGTCGGCCTGTGTTTTAGGCTCAACGGCGATCGCGATCACCGGCTCTGGAATGAACATGTTCTCCAGTACGATCGGATGATTCTCATCGCAAAGGGTATCACCGGTCTTGATCTCCTTGAAACCAACCGCAGCACCGATATCACCTGCTTCGATGAAATCGATGGGGTTTTGTTTGTTGGCGAACATCTTCATGATACGGCTGATACGCTCGTTCTTGCCACTGCGCATGTTCTTCACATACGAACCGGCATCGAGGTGGCCGCTGTAACAGCGGAAGAAGGCCAAACGACCTACGAAGGGGTCGGTCATGATCTTGAAGGCCAGGGCTGCGAAAGGCGCTTTCGGATCGGCTTTACGAACTTCAGGCTCTCCGGTCTCAGGGTTGGTACCTACTGTATCTTCGATATCAACCGGTGAAGGCAGGTAGCGGCAAACGGCATCAAGCGCAGTTTGTACGCCTTTATTCTTGAATGAAGAACCGCACATCATGGGAACGATGCTCAGATCGATCGTAGCTTTGCGGATCGCTTCATGCACTTCGTCTTCAGTGATCGAGTTAGGATCGTCGAAGAATTTCTCCATCAGTTTGTCGTCGTATTCGGCAACAGCTTCGATGAGGTTCTGTCTCCATTCGTTCACTTCTTCGATCATATTCTCCGGTACAGGGATCTCATCGAAGGTCATACCTTCTGTTTCCATGTGCCAGATGATACCTTTCATCTTGATCAGGTCAACCACGCCTTTGAAATCATCTTCAGCGCCGATGGGCAATTGCAGGGGAACTGCTTTTGCACCCAGCATTTCTTTCACCTGTTTAACCACCATCAGGAAGTCAGCGCCCGAACGGTCCATTTTATTTACGAAACCGATACGGGGAACCTTATAGCGGTTAGCCTGACGCCAAACGGTCTCAGACTGAGGCTCAACGCCGTCCACGGCAGAGAACAGGGCGATCAAACCATCCAACACACGCATAGAACGCTCAACCTCTACAGTGAAGTCAACGTGTCCCGGAGTATCGATGATGTTGAAATAGTATTTTTTAGTATTGGCATCCGCCTTACCTTTTACGGTAGGAAAGTTCCACTGGCAGCTAACCGCAGCAGATGTGATGGTGATACCTCTTTCTTTTTCCTGCTCCATCCAGTCGGTGGTAGCCGCACCATCATGCACCTCTCCTATTTTATGGATCATACCGGTATAGCGCAAAATACGCTCCGTAGTAGTTGTTTTACCGGCATCAATATGTGCCGCAATTCCAAAATTTCTTTGTAATCGTAAGTCTGCCATGACTTTTGTGTATTTTCTTTTTAATTATCCAGGGAAAAATGCCCTGAAAATGAGCGGGCAAAGGTATGAAAAATTCCATCGAATTTCTTATAGGCCAGGGTAAAAATAAATGACCACCCGCGAGGGTAAAAAGAAAGCCCTGTGTGATTTACAGGGCTTTGCGCTGCAGTAACCAAACGGGTAATGGTAAAATTAATACAGATAATTCAAAGCGGTGATATCGTTGGCATTAAAGGGCCGGTTCTGACCCGATCCAATGCAGGACAGCATCCAGCTGTTAGGGTCAGGTCCGCTGGGGGTACCCGGAATAAGCACCGCGCCTACACCGGCAGAACCTTCATTCACCGGTGAACCGCCGCAGCTATACGAACGGTTCATATAATCGGTATGACGGAAGCCGATGCAATGGCCGATCTCATGCGCCAGAATGGTTGCCACGGTGTTCTGGGGCTGACCGGATACCGCGCTGTTATTGAGGATCACCCGGTTATACGGATTACCACCGGATGGGAAACCGGCCGAAGCCAGGAAACCACCCGATCCGTTCACGATCTGGATATTGCCGCCCGACGACACCCGGGTAAAGGTGATCCTGAGGCCCAGGGCATTATACCGCGAAAGGGCGGTATTCAAAGCGGTAGACCAGGTATTCAAAGCAGAAGACATACTTACGGTAATGTTACGCGGCAGGCCGGTAACCAGATTATTCGTACGATACTGCTCCTCTTCCCCCACCCGTAAAAACTGCATCTCGGGTTTGGCATCCAGTTCCTCCTGACTGATCAAAATATCACCTTCAACAATGTAATTGCCTTTTCCATCTGCTATTACATTTTTGTTACTGAAACCCAGGTTGTAAATTTTTGCCAGTACATCTGCTGAAACATCCGAAGAAGGGGGAGGCGTATCGCTATCGTTGGTTGCATTTTTGCGGCAGGCAAATAAGGTGAGCATGCAGGCTGCCACGACTGCAGTGAGCGCGAAAATAGTCTTTCTCATGTGACTGTAGATTTAAGTTTAATGGTTGGTTACTGCATCTGATCTTCTATCAATTTAATCAAAATTATCTTGAGCAGTATGCAGCAAAATGGCAACTGCGTTGCAGAAGCAGCGCCATTTTACCCAATTACCGTTAGGCATAACCGTTAATGTGGAAAAGTTTTTTACCGAACCACAAACCACAAACTACAAACTACAAATGACAAACGTTGAACGCGCCGGCCGCATTTGCTGTTTGGCTTTTAATATAGATAATTGAGCGCCACCTTATCATTGGCATTGAATGGCCGGTTCTGCCCCGAGCCAATACATGACAACATCCAGGAATTGGGATCCGGATCGGGATTGGTGCCCGGAATAAATACCGCCCCTACCGTGCTCGCCCCTTCATTCACGGGCTGGCCGCCACAGCTGTAGGCGCGGTTCATATAGTCGGTATGGCGGAAGCCTATACAGTGGCCCAGCTCATGCGCCAACACAGAAGCCACCGTCGCCTGCGGCTGACCGCTTAATGCAGCTGAATTCACCTTTACCTGGTTATACGGGTCTCCGCTGCTTGTAGGAAAACCTGCGGAAGCCAGGAAATTGCCATTCCCTTTTACAATAGAAATAGCGGCGCCGGAACTGACGCGTTGAAAACTGATCCGCAGATTCTCCGCATTGAATCGGGCAAGGGCCAGATCCAGGGCAGCTACATAGGAAGCCGGCAGTTTTGAAGAGATACTCACGGTAATGACCCTGGGCAGGCGGGTTACCAGGTTATACGTACGGTACTGTTCTTCACTTCCTACCCGCAGGAACTGAAGATCCGGCGCCGCATCCAGCTGGGCCTGGCTTAATAAAATATCCCCTTCCACCACGTAATTCCCTTCTTCGTCCCTGGTCACCTGTTGATTACTGAATCCGAGTTTATAAATTTTATCGAGGGCTTCATCTGAAACCGTTCCCTGTTCTGTAGCACCATTTTTACGGCAGGAAAACAACACAACAATGCAGGCAGTCAACATCACTGCCATCTTCCCGGGAGATGTTCTCATAAGTGTTTCGTTTTAACAGTTTACAAATTAATAGTACTTTCAATTTAAGGAAATTAATCACATGACCGCCCGCTAATTCAGCAACCGGGTTGCAGATGAAAGTTTCCGGTTCCATAATTCAATGTGTTCTACCAGGATACACCAGAAATTATATGGCAGTTTAGGATGCCCGATCTGGTTAGATGAGATTTTCCCGCCTGGTGCCTGGTTTTGGCCGGCCTGTTTTGTAACATCATTAGTTGTCATTCACTTTCATTTATTCAGTAGATTGTATTATGAAACGAACCGGGCTTTGGCTGCTTATACTAACATTGACCACCCAGCTGGCGCAGGCGCAGCAGCGGGATCTGCTGGCCAATCGCAAATTGTCGCCAGTGCTGTTAACCAACAAAAAACTGTTGACCAGCAAACAGCAACAGGTATTCTGGATTGTTACTTCCAACATCGATTCGGCCCGCACTTATTTCCGCACCAGACAGCCTTCCATACATATCATTCAGGAACATGCGGGCGGCCTGCTGGTGGTTTCGGCCAGGGGTACGCAGATCGACTCTCTCATCCTGACCCAGCCTTTCGTCCGTTTCGTTGATGTGCCCCGTGAGCCACGGGAGGAACTGGCGATTGCCACTTATGATAACAGCCTGAACACTATAAACATGGTGCATGATCAGTTCCCCCAGCTAAAGGGCAATAACATGGTGGTTTCCGTGAAGGAAAACAAACCGGATACCGCAGATATCGATCTCAAAGGCCGGTATATTTCTACCCCGCTTAGTTCAGCCCTTATCTCATCACATGCTTCTTACATGTGCACCATCATTGCAGGTGGCGAGAACTCTTATTATACCGGCGGCGGCGTGGCGCCTGCCGCTTCCCTGATTTCATCCAATTTCGCCAGCCTTTTACCCGATACCGATCATGACTATAAACAACAAGGCGTTTCTGTCCAAAACCATTCATATGGTACCGGTATTGAAAACTATTATGGGGCCGATGCAGCGGCTTATGATGCCAGCATCATCAATAATCCAAGCCTAATGCATGTGTTTTCATCCGGCAACTCAGGCAACCTGGTGAGTACCGGTCCATATGCCGGTATAAACAATATGGCCAATCTTACCGGCAGTTTTAAAATGGCCAAGAACATCCTCACAGTGGGGGCAACCGATTCCTTCGGTTTGGTTTCTTATCTGAGCTCCCGCGGCCCCGCCTACGATGGCCGGATAAAACCAGAGCTGGTGGCTTTTGGCGAAGATGGCAGTTCCGGCGCCGCCGCCCACACTTCCGGAACAGCGCTTTTATTACAACAGTATTATAAAGAGAAACATAGTAACAACCTGCCGCCGGCTTCCCTCATAAAAGCGGTGCTTATAAACAGTGCCGATGACCGGGGCTCGCCGGGACCGGATTATCTCTCGGGATATGGCAGCCTGAATGCCTGGAAAGCCCTGCAGGGCCTGGTGAGTGAGAAGTATATGTCCGGCACCGTAATACCGGGGGGACTGCAAACATTTTCGTTACAGGTACCGGCCAATACGCGGCAGCTGAAGATCACCCTTTGCTGGCTCGATCCGCCGGCCGTTGCAAACGCCCGCAAAGCATTGATCAATGACCTCGACCTGGAACTGGTATATAACGGCAATGGCCAGCTTTGGATGCCCTGGGTGCTGAGCCCGGCCCCCATCATCGACTCGCTGCTCTTACCCGCTGTACGAAAAAAAGACACACTGAACCCGGTTGAACAGATCACGATCCCCGATCCGGCTGCCGGCACCTATACCATCCGGGTAAAAGGAACTGCGATCCCGGCCGGCAATCAATCCTTTTATATAGCCTGGCAGACCGATGCCGCCGATCGCTTTCAATGGCATTTCCCCCTCAGTACCGATGTGATCAGAAGCCGGGAGAACAACCTGGTGCGTTGGTCTTCCACTTTCAATGCAGCAGCCGGCCTGCTGGAATACAGTGTTGACAGGGGCGCCAGCTGGCAACTGATTAACAATGCCGCCTCCCTGACTACTGGCAGTAGCTACTGGCAGGCGCCTGATACCTGCAGCGCGGCCCTGCTGCGCATGACCATCAACGGCCAGGTCTTTATCTCCGATACCTTCACCATTTCTCCTACCCCCGTGGTGCAGGTTGGTTTTAACTGTGCCGATTCAGCGATGTTATTCTGGGACCGCATCCCCGGCATAAGTACCTACCGGGTATACCAGTTGGGTGAAAAATACCTGCAACCGGTTCTTACTTCAGCAGATACCAGCATCATCGTTCGCCAGCCGGGCAACTCAGTGTATTACACGGTAGTACCGGTTACGGGCCAGCGGGAAGGACTAAAAGCATATACGATCAATTACCAGCTACAGGGGGTCGACTGCTACCTGAAAACCTTTTTTGCCGACCTGGTGAATGGCAATACCGGTTCGCTGTATGCCGAGATCGGCACCCAGTTCAATGTAAAAAGCATTACGTTCGAAAAATTGAGCGGCAGCAGCTACCGGCCTTTGCATACCATTCAGCCGGTAACCAGCACCATCTTCGAATATGCCGATCTGAACCTGGTGGATGGAGTCAACACCTACCGGGTAAAAGTGGAACTCGCCAATGGACAGTTCGCTTACAGCAATACCCAAAGCATTTACTATTTCCTTACTACCCGTTATATCATCTTCCCGAACCCCGTGCCGTCAACCGGTTCTTTATGGGTGCTTACGAAAGAAGAGCCGGAAAACACGCAGCTGCTGCTCTTCAATACCCTTGGGCAGAAAGTATTACAACACCGGTTAACGCAAACAGCAGAAGCAGTACCATTACCGGGGCTGAAGAACGGGATCTATTTTATAATTATTCAGAAGAATGGAAAGCGCGAATATTCGGGCAAAGTGATGGTGCGGTGACGAGGAACCATGAACTGGGAACTGTGAACTTTGAACAGTTAAGGTGAAGTAAATACAAACAGAAAAACCCACCGGAAAACCGGTGGGTCGTATATGGTAAGATGTACTTAACTGTGTTATACGCGGAAGTGAGCAAAAGCCTTGTTAGCTTCAGCCATACGGTGTGTATCTTCTTTCTTTTTGAAAGCACCACCTTCCCCTTTGCTGGCTGCGATGATCTCGTTGGCCAGTTTTTCCGACATGCTGCGGCCATTTCTTTCACGGCTGTAGCGGATCAGCCATTTCATGCTCAGGGAAACTTTCCTTTCAGCACGAACTTCGGCAGGGATCTGGAAAGTAGCACCACCAATTCTACGGCTGCGTACTTCTACAGCAGGCGTAACATTGTTCAGGGCTTTTTTCCATACTTCATATCCGTTTTCACCGGTTGTTTTAGCAACGCGGTCCAATGCGGTATAGAATAGGTTGAAAGCTGTATTCTTTTTTCCTTCCCACATCAGGTTATTGATGAACCTTGTAACCATCACATCATTATACCTGGCATCAGGCGCTAAGGGAATTTTTTTGGCTTTTGTCTTCCTCATTTATAAAAATTTGTAGAACGTCTTACTAATTATTTTTTAGCCTTTTCCTTTTTGGTTCCGTATTTTGAACGGCTTTGTTTACGGTCTTTAACACCTGCAGTATCCAGGCTACCGCGAACAATATGGTAACGTACACCTGGTAAATCTTTCACACGACCACCGCGCACCAGCACGATTGAGTGCTCCTGCAGGTTGTGACCTTCACCGGGGATGTAGGCAATTACCTCTACTTTGTTTGTTAAACGTACTTTAGCCACTTTACGCAAAGCCGAGTTAGGCTTTTTAGGAGTGGTTGTATAAACACGGGTGCACACACCACGACGGAAAGGACAGGAGTCTAAAGCCCTGGATTTACTTTTAGCCTTAATGATTTCTCTTCCTTTTCTTACCAATTGTTGTATAGTAGGCATTCTGAACCTTTTGATTTTGGGACGGCAAAGTTAAGCGGATAAAATTTATAACCAAAAAAATCGGCTCCATTTTTCATGGATTATCCCTCCAGCCGCCAGAAATGTGCAAAATAAGTTGAAAAACAGCTGATCTCCGGGTAAAAATACCTGAAAAACATAAAAAAACAGACCCGATCCGGGTCTGTCAGGCATTTTTTTTAACCGGAACTGAGAGACCTACACCTTGAACATCCAGCCATATTTATCAGCTGCCCGGCCTTCCCGGATGGCATCCAGCCGGCTTTTGATCTCCGGTGTAACCTTCCATGTACCGGTATCGAAGGACATCACAAAATCTTTGTACTTCAGTTCGCGGATCAGCGAAACGGTGGCCGCAGTACCGGTCCCGAACACTTCCCGCAACTCCCCTGCCTTATAGGCATCCATCAGCATATCCACAGACACCGGCTTTTCTTCCACCCTCAGGCCCATTTCCTCCAGGATGGTCATAACACTGTCGCGGGTTACCCCGGCCAGGATCGTACCAGCGCTCAGTTCAGGCGTAACGGCGGTATCCCCGATCACAAAGAATACATTCATGGTGCCGATCTCCTGCACATATTTATGCTCATATACATCCGTCCACAAGACCTGGTCATACCCCTGCTTTTTTGCCTGGGCGGTAACATACATGGCTGCTGCATAATTCCCCGCAGCTTTGGCAAAACCTACCCCACCCGGCGCGGCGCGGGTATATTTCTCTTCTACATAAATACGCATGGGCGCACTGTAATAGGGGCCCGTCGGGCTCAAAATGATCATGAACTTGTATTTCTCAGAAGCCCGTACGCCGATCATCTCATCGGAAGAGAACATGAACGGACGAATATATAAAGAGTGATTCTCCTGCGCAGGGATCCAATCCTTGTCCAGCGCTATCAACTGCCGCATCCCTTCGATAAATATATCTTCCGGCACATCCGGCATTTCCATGCGGGCTGCCGACAGGTTAAAACGTTTATAATTATCATATGGCCTGAAAATATAAGCTTCTCCGGCCTCATTCTTATAGGCTTTGATGCCCTCAAAGATCGACTGGCCGTAATGAATGGCTGCCAGGGACGGACTGACCATCAGTGGCTGGTAAGGCTTTATCTCCACATTTTTCCATTCGCCATTTTCATAATCGGCTTCCAGCATGTGATCGGTAAACGTTCTTCCAAAAGGAATGTTCTCGAGCGTAATTCCGGGTAACCTGCTATGCTCAATTTTTGTAACAGGTATACTATAAGCTTCAACCATAATCAAGTATTTTTGAGCCGCAAATAAACAAATAAAGTTTGGCGCTGTCAAATATATTACTAACAACTGTTCGTAAAACAAAGGGAGCCGCTGCTTGTTATTTATTTGATTACGAACATCTTTTGAACAATGAGCTTAACTAATATAAAATTACCCGGTTTTGTTATTGCCGATCTGTACCGCAACTCGCTGATAGCGCCGGAAGGATATACAGCGGGATCCGAAGCAGGAGCAGCCGCCGTGGCAGAACCCGAACCGGTGAAAAAGGAGCCGGCGCCTGTCAACAGAGCAGCCGAACCGGAACCGGTGGCCGTAAAAACGGCCCCAGCGCCAAAACCCGCCGATCTTCCGCCTTATAAATCGCTTGGAAACAATAAGAAACAGATCAGTGTTGTCGTGAACTATCCCAACGAAGTGTTTGTGCCGGAATCTGACCTGCAGTTCCTGACGAAAATGCTGGACGCCTGTAAACTGAACATGGCCGATGTAGCCATCGTGAACCATGCCACGGCTCCGGTAGTCATTGACCGCCTGAAAACGCAGTTACAACCTGCCTTCCTCTTATTATTTGGGGTAGAACCAGACGAAATTCAACTGCCGATCAACTTTCCCTCATTTAAAGAACAACCTTATGCCGGCACTACCTACCTGTTTACACCGGCGCTTAGCCAGCTCAACCAGGAAGGCGATGCAGCCAAGGGACTGAAGAAGAAATTGTGGGAATGTTTGAAGAGAATGTTTCTTTAAAGCGGGCCATTCACCCACTAGCCACTATGCTACTGGTCACCAGACGTTCGGTTAAAATCGCAAACAAACAATGAAACTAATTTTCGCTACCAATAATCAACATAAAGTTCAGGAAATTCAGGCCGCCATTGGCAGCCAGTTAGAAGTGATCAGTCTGAAGCAGGCGGGGATCGATATCGACATTCCTGAACCGCACGACAGCCTCGAAGCGAATGCCAGCGAAAAATCACGCGCCATTCACCAGTTGACCGGATTATCGTGTTTTAGTGAAGATACCGGGCTCGAAGTAGAAGCCTTAAATGGTGAACCCGGGGTTAAAAGTGCCCGTTATGCCGGTGAGGACAAAGCTTTTGACCGGAATATTGATAAATTACTGCAGAAACTGGGCAATGAAGAGAACCGGCGGGCACGGTTCCGGACGGTGATCTCGCTTATCTGGGAAGGCAAGGAATGGCTTTTTGAGGGTATCTGTGAAGGCACTATTGCCCATGAACGAAGCGGTACCGGCGGTTTCGGCTACGATCCGGTATTTAAACCAGCCGGCAGTAACCGCAGTTTTGCGGAAATGACCATGGCAGAAAAGAATGAATGGAGCCATCGCAAAAAAGCAGCTGATAAACTTGTATTATTTTTGCAAAAAGCGGTAACAAACACACAATAGGCATAATTTTATACCTAGAACGATTTTTTGGAGCAGAAAAGCAACTATACCATTTCAGAATCCGACTTAATAAGAGGATGCATTGCCGGGGACCGGCGGATGCAGGAAGAACTGTATCACCGTTTTTCGCCCAAAATGTATGCGGTTTGTTTGCGCTATGCCAGTAATGTGGAAGATGCACAGGATCTGCTGCAGGAAGGTTTTATAAAAGTGTACAGGAATTTACACCATTTCAGGGCCGAAGGCTCCTTTGAAGGTTGGATCAGACGGGTTTTTGTGAATACTTCCATTGAACATTTTCGTAAAAAATCGACCAAACTGTCGATGGTTACCGAAAAAGAGGAAGGCACCATCGAGAATGCCGATATCTCAGCCCTTGAAAACCTGGCAGAGAAAGATATTATTAAAATTGTACAGGAATTATCCCCCGGCTACAGAGCAGTTTTCAACCTGTATGTAGTGGAGGGATATTCGCATAAAGAAATAGGTGATATGCTGGGCATTAGTGAAGGAACCAGCAAATCACAACTGGCGAGAGCCAAATCAGTTTTACAAAAAAAGATAGCCCAATATTTGAGCGATACGCAAAAATCCTACACCCGTTAATATGGCAACGAATATTAAACATACGCTGAACAATCTGGAGGTAACGCCCCCGCCGGGCGTTTGGCCCGATATTGCGGCGCGTTTAAATGCGGAATATGATGCAGACGAGATCCCCGTTGCTAAAAAGATGTATGATCTCGCTGTTATGCCTCCGCAGGGCCTATGGTCCGATATTGCGGCGCAATTAAATACCCCATTGGCAGCAGATGAATTATCAGCTGCTAAAAAGATGCAGGATCTTAGCATAGCTCCTCCTTTTAATGCCTGGGAAAACATCTCGGCCCATTTGGCGCAGCAGGCTGCCGCCAAAAAAGAAGGCCGGGTGATAGCCCTGCATTCCCGCAAAGCCATTGTGGCTGCGGCCGCCATCGTCTTGCTTACTGTTGGCGCCTGGTATTTGCTCGACCGCAACAATACTGCGGACAGGCCGCCTGTGGTAGTCAACACTACAACTCATTCATCATCTGCCGATAAAAGTACCACCGCTCAAAACAGGAAACCGGCCGCAGACACCGAGATTGGTGAAAGGCCTGTTGAACGGGTTGAACGGCTGCATCAGAAACAACTGGCAGCCCTGACCGATGGGGGCGTTTTAACCAAACGCTATGGCAACCGCCTGGGCCGCCGTACCGCTTTTTATGACTACCAGCCTATTGCTACCAGTTATGCAGGTATGGATGATGTGCAGGCCGTTGAGTTTACCGAGATCAATCCACCCGATGTGGAAGCTCCGCTCATTCGCGATGCCAACGGCCAGGTGATCCTCGATAAAAAGCTGATCACCTCTCCCGATAATTGCTATATCACCGTGACCAGTCCGAACGGCGAGCAAACCCGCATTTCTTCGAAATTCCTGCATATCATCAACACCATCAACCAGGATGTGGAACAGCAGGATTATTTTGATTTCATGATGCAGGAGAATAGCCTGTGGAAGATCCGGTTCAACGAATGGAAAGAAAAATTCCTGAACCAGACCTCTTTCGTTCCTACCCCCACCAGCTTTACCGATATTCTGGAGCTGAAGGACCTGCTGATGGCAGAAGAGTAGCTGGCGGGTTGATAAGTTGATAAAGTTAATACAGTTGATACAGGTGGTGGCGGAAAGTGCAGACTACTCAATAGTGGAGCGCCCCATTCACCATTGACCATTCACCATTGACCAATACTAACCCCATAAAGCATGGCCAGAATAAAAGTTGAATTGCCCGAACAATTTGTCTTTTCCACGACTATCCCTGTACGTATAACCGACCTCAATTATGGCAATCATGTGGGCAATGATACCATCCTGTCCATGATCCATGAAGCGCGGGTGCAATTCCTGCAACAACTTGGCTATGGTGAATTGAACCTGGCCGGCGTTGGCCTCATCATGAGCGATGTGGCTATTGAATTTAAAAGTGAGTTGTTCTATGGAGATGAAGTGATCGTTTCTGTAGCCGCCGCTGACATTTCGAAGATCTCTTTTGATCTGTATTATAAACTGGAGAAAGGTTCCGGCGATCCCATGCAGCTGGTGGCTGTGGCCAAAACCGGCATGGTCTGTTATGATTACAGCAAGAAAAAAGTGGCGGCGATCCCTGGGGAAGTGGCTGATAAGTTAAAGGGATAAAGAAAACGTTAGCGGTTGCCGGTTACCAGTTACCAGTTGCCGGTTGCCGGTTACCGGTTGCCAGTTGCCGGTTAGCAGTTACCGGTTGCGTTACCAGGTACCAGTTGCCGGTTACCGGTTAGCAGTTACCGGTTACCAGTTACCAGGTACCGGTTACCGGTTAGCAGTTACCGGTTGCCAGTTGCCTCGTTGCCTCCTTGCCTTTTGCCTCCATTAGCACATCAGCAAATCAGCACATCAGCTAATCGTTATTCCAGATTCTCCAACTCTCCTCCGCCTGAATGATCAGCATATCATGCCCATTCTTGATTGCAGCGCCCTGCTCCTCCCCTCTTTGCAGGAATAATGTTTTCGCGGGATTATACACCAGGTCGAACAAATAATGGGTAGATGTCAGCGCCTCGTAGGGCAAGGGCGGACATTCATTGATGTTGGGGTACATGCCGAGCGGACTGGTATTAATGATCAGCTGGTGGTCTTTGATCAGCGTCTCATCGATCTGATGGTAACCGATCTGGCGGCTCGTAACGGGATTGCGGGATACTTCCAGGAACTGTATGCCGAGTTTATCCAGCACATAATGCACGGCTTTGGCTGCACCGCCTGTGCCCAGCACCAGCGCCTTTTTATGAAAAGCCTGCAGCAAGGGCCTTAACGACATTTCAAAACCAACTACATCGGTATTATGGCCTGTGAGGGTTCCCTGTTCTATTTTAATGCAGTTACAGGCGCCGATCCTTTGTACAACCTCACTCTGTGCAGTAAGGAAGGGAATGACTTTCTCTTTGTAAGGGATCGTAACATTCAGGCCCTGCAGCGCAGGCTGATCCTGGATAAGCGCCGGAAATTCATCAATAGAAGCCAGCGGGAAATTCTCGTATATACAGCCGGTGATATTTTCCCGCTGGAACTTCTCTGTAAAATATTTCTGAGAAAATGAATGGCTCAAAGGATAGCCGATCAGGCCATATTTTTTCATGAGGCTGTTCTTTTAATGGATACTTCCGGAACTTAACCGCGAATCGTGAACCGGCAAAGTTACCGGCTTACCGGTTCCCGGTTACCAGGACTTTATTCGAGAATACCCGCTATATTTTGTATTTCCCCGGAACTGGTAACCGGCACCAATGACTTGTCAACCTGCCGGCTTTACTATACTCAACAAACCTATTTCACTCCATTCCCATTCAGGAACAAATTAAAGGTATCGCCCCTCAGGCCGATACGCATTGTTTCTAAAGGAATAACTTCAGTAGGCGCAATATTACCGAGGTTTACATTACAGCCCAGGAGCTCGATAAAGTACAACTGCTGCGCTTTTTGCGGTGCTTCCCATAAGATCTTTTCACCGGGGATTTGTGTGAGGATCTCCTGAACCAGGCCTTCGCGTACTTCACCGGAACCGCGGTAAATACCTACGTTACCAGCTTCGCGCGCTTCAGCGATCACGTATGAGGAACCGGCATTCAGCTCGGCCCGCATCAGTTCAATCCATTTATAAGGCGGGATAATATGTGCAGCATCTTTACTTCCTACTTCACTCAGCACGGTACCATGTTTGGCGAGCTTCTCAATATAACCGCATTTTTCAGCATGCGGAATATTGATAGAACCATCGCTTACTTCCATATAGGAAATACCATATTCTTTACAAACGCTGATATAATCATTAAACTGGTTACGGATCAGGAACGCCTCAAACAAAGTGCCTCCAAAATAAACGGGAATGTCGTACGATTGATAAACTTCAATTTTTTCGCGCAGGTTCGGTGTTACAAAAGAAGTTCCAAAGCCGAGCTTAACAATATCTATGTGCGGATGTCCAACGCTCATCATGTTTTGCGCTTCTGGAATGCTCAGGCCTTTGTCCATTACCATCGTAATACCGCTGTTGCGTGGTTTCTTAATCCTGTCGGGGATCTGTGTGAGGTTAAAATTCATTCCTTGTTTTTTTGTGCAACAATTTTTAAAGCCGCCGCAAAAATAATGGAAAACAGGTAAGAATCAATTCACAATAGACAATTGGCAATGGGCAAAAAAAATTAGCAACAGTGGTTAAAAACAAGTTAAAGTGAAGCAGGTAAACAATAAAGCCATGGAGCGGCTTTCACCAAACCATGGCGTTTAAAATTCTTGCTTTATCTATTGCTTCCTTGTTGTCTATGCTTATTGCTTCTTTTTGTGATGCGCGATCACATCGATCACCAGCGGATGGCGCAGCACGGCCGGATTGAGGTGGATCAACTTCTTCAACAACTTCGGAGAGGCATTTAATGCGGTTTCCAGTTGCAGTAATGCTTCCTTGGTTTTACCCAGGGCCAGATAGATGGCACTGAGATAATAAATGAAGATCGGCTTCGATTCGGTGATCTTTAATGCGGCTTTTGCCTGCTCTAAGGCCTCTTCATAAAATTCACCCTGGTATAAACAGCGGATAAGCGCTTCCCAGCTGGAAATATTACGCGGCCTTTGTCGTACAACATTAGAAAAATATTGAATAGCTTCCTTGTAATCGCCCAGCTGCATTTTACATTCACCCATGGCCAGGTTATATTCCGGCTGCAGGCGATGGATCTGCATAGCGCTTTCCAGTTGCTTTACGGCCATCGACCATTGCTGTTCGTTGATGTAGGTGCAGGCTATCTTGTAATAGAGTTTGCTATCGCCCTGGTTCAGGTGCGAGGCTTTGCGGTAATAGAAGCGCGCCTGTGCAAAATTCTTCATGCGATCGTAGCAGTGGCCTATGGCTTCATAGATCACATCTTCGGGGCGCGACAATTCAAGCACTTTCTCCAGTACTTCGATCGCGTCTTTGTATTTACGCAAACGGATGTACGCATCGCCCATATTGCGGTAGGCATAATCGAATTTCTCGTCGATGGCAACAGCGTACTTATAGGAATCAATTGCTTTTTCGTAGAGTTTTAAGCCCTGGTAGGCAGCCGCCAGGTTGAACCAGGCCAGCTCGCTGTAAGGGTTTTCATCGATGATGTGCTGATGCAGGGTAATGCTTTCTTCATTACGGCCGGTAAAGTCGGTCCAGAAGCAGATCTTGTACAACGCTTCCTCATTGGTAGGCTCCTGTTCCAGGATGAGCTTGAGGCAGTCGAAGATCTTATCGAACTCTTCGTAATCATCGTACACGTCGGCCAGTTCAAACAGCAATTCTATGCGTTCCTGGCCTTCGAAAAGCTGCAGGGCGTTCTGCAGCAGCTCCACTGCTTTTTCCTGCTGGTCGAGCGCCAGGTATACATCGGTCTTTAAAATGTACAGGTTAATATCGTTGCTATCGAGCAGTTCGGCATGATTCAGTATTTCGAGGGCCTCGTTATAATGACGGGTAGCAATTAAAAGATCGGCTTTTTTAATGAGCAGGGCGGAAGAATAGGGGTATTGCTCAATGCCCATTTCAGCAGCTTCCAGGGCCTGGGGCAGGTCCTCTACATCATCAAAATAGTCGATGATCTTTTCAAAGGCCTCTTCTTCGAGAAAGGAGTTGCCCCGTCCTGCTTTGAGATTCTGGAACTGCTTCACTAACTCACGAATTTCTTCATTATCCTGACGAAACGGATTTTCTCTCATTTATTTAATTAGTAGGTTAATGTAAAATAGAATTTTTAGCGATGGGTACCAATTTTAATTTTATACGGGATGTGAATAATTATTATTAATAATAAAAACCACTTATGCTATACTAACTACCGCCCGTTCTCGTATTATGCTTATCCTGTTAGCAAAGGGCAGTTAAACACTTATTTTTGAATTACAAGGGGTTATGAATAGCGATCAAAAAATTGTAAAAAAACCAACGATTTCGTTATGAAATCCGTAACATTTATGTATCTCATTCGTTAAGGGAAGTATAAACTTTAATCTGAAGGGTTAAAAAAAACTAAATTTTTTTCTATATTTTTGTAATCAATATGCAAGTGAACTCTACGCTAAAACTTAACCACATGCTTAAAAAGACCATCATCAGTTGTGCGATGATCGGGGCATTCGCGCTTGCGCTGGCCAGCAGCGGAGGTGGTGATAAAAAGAAAGCGGAGGCGCTTCGCAAACCCGATTTTACTCCTATAAGAACAACCAATGGCTTTACTTTGAAAGCCGGTCCGGCCTACTCAGGCAGCCACATCCTCAGTAGCGTACGCACCAATAACTACATTACCCACAATACCGTGGTAACGTATCAGCAAGGCAATAAGGTATTCATTTTACCTTATAAAGGCCGGGTGAATGTTTCGTGTGATCATTCCACGTATCGCAACAATCTGAACGCTTTAGATCTGAAGATCCGGTTACGTAAATAATCCCGGATCAATTACTTACGTTCATTTTTTTACTTTCCTCATAGGTCATTTCGCGGTAGCCTGATTTAGGGATGTCGAACTTTGAAGCCGGCACGGGGTTCATGTTGATTTTCGATACCGTGTATTTGATGGTCAGTTTACCCTGTACCAGTTCATATTCAAGAGGCAAACCGTTCAGGTTCTTGAACTGGTAATCGTATTCCTTGTTCTCCGGAACAATATCGGGGGTGTAGAATACGGTGAAATTAGTTCCATCAGGCAATGTAGCCACCGCCTTAATACAATTATAACCGGCAATGGTCTTATTCTCGCTGGTATTGGCAAAAGTTATCCCATCGTAGCGTTTATTGTTTTCTGCCCAATTATCATTGGTCATCCTGATCAGTAGTTTCTGCCCGCTCACTTCTTTCAACACCACCGAGGTGCCTGCTTTGGAGTCATGGATAGTAGCTGAAGAAAACAGGGCGCTGGCTATTTCAGCCCGGCTCATATTTCCTTTGATGTACATCGTTTTGGTATGCCCGTCAAGGGCATCGGCCATTTTAGGCTCTTTGCTGCCGCTGGAGATACTGGCATCATATACCAGGGTAAGCTCGCTTACCTTTCGCTGCGCACTGGCCGAAACCAGCAGGCCCATACAACTAACAAACAGTAACACAAGTCTTTTTTTCATGATCTACGGTTGTAATAATAGCAAGATGCGGACAAGGTCATAATAGTTGCTGCGTAAAATACAAAGACCAGCCAAATTTTAAAAGGTTAAAGCCTCTTTTATAGGCAAAAATGTTAAAAATGAATGCCTTGCGAAGGAAGGCAATTTCTGATTTCTGATTTCGGGATTGCGGAATTGGGGGATTTTGAGATTTCGGGATTGCGGGATTTCGGGATTGGGCGGTTTATCGGATGGTTCAATCCGGAGAAATCTCAAAATCTCAAAATCTCAAAATCTCAAAATCTCAAAATCAGAAATCAGAAATCAGCAATCCAAAAAAAAGTGAGCCCGAATCAAGAGCTCACTTTGCTATAAAAAGATTACTTCCAATCTACTTCTTCTGGCTTCTCTCCCGGGCTTTTTGGGCCTCTTGCTGGGCTGCCTGCATTTGTTCCAAACGCTCCTGCCATTTCGATTTGGACTTTGGCTTCTTACGGTTCTCCTCGATCTTCGCCAGGATCTTGTCATGGTCGATGATATAGTTCTGAATAACGAACTGTAAGATCAAAGTGATCACGTTCGACACGGTATAATACCAGGTAAGGGCCGCCGGCAATCCGTTGAACACAAATAATAAGATGAAAGGGAAAATATATGGCATGTACTTGAGCGCCGGGTTGTTCTGATCGGGCGTCATGTTCATGTTATAGATCGAGATCAGGAAGCTGGTAAGCACCGCAGTAATGGTAAACAAACTGAGGTGATTGCCCAATCCGATGATATTGAAATTCCAGCGAACGATGGCATCATATGCAGCCAGGTTATCGGCCCATAAGAAATCAACCCCGCGCAGATCGATATTCGAGTTAAAGAAACTATACAGGGCAAAGAAGATCGGGATCTGCAATAAGGCCGGGATACAACCACCCAATGGGTTCACCCCTGCTTCGCGGAACAATTTCATTTGTTCTACCCCCACCTGCTGCTGGTCGTTATTGTATTTTTCCTTTAGCTTTTCAATTTCGGGTCTTAATGCCTTCATTTTGGCGCCGCTCAGGTAACTGGTATACACCAGCGGTGAGGTGAGCAAACGGATGAATAAGGTAAGCAGGGCGATGGCAATACCCAGACTAACCCCAAACCCTTTAAAGAAGTCGAACACCGGCATCACAATATACTTGTTGATAGGGCGCACAAAAGCATACATGTCACGTCCCAGGTTCACGATCTTTTCCATTTCCGGGATCTCGTTCCTATGCTTGCGCAGGATGCCATAATCGTTCGGACCGAAATACAATTGCATGGGGAATGTGGCATTCGGTCCCAATGGTAAACGGGTTTGCAGGGTCGTTGTTACTTCTGCTATTTTGCTGGTGGTATCTTCGAGGTTCTTGACGAATTTTACTTCGCCTGAACTGAATTTGTTCTTCGAAATAATCGCCGTATTAAAGAACTGCTGCGAAACGCTTACCCATTGTACCGGCTTTTCAAAGGTCTTGGCAGATTTTGTCTGGATATAATCAAAATCATTGTCCTCATAAAAACCAACCGTGCTTTGGGTACGCTCATACTTTACATCGGTCTCCTGCTGACTGGGCTGTTGTTGCCAGATCAGGTTAAAAGCACCTTGCGTCAGCATCTGGTCGGCACCGGTTAACTGCAGGTCCCAGTCGATCAGGTAATCGTTGGGGCGGATGGTGAACTGGTGGGTGATGTTGCCCTTACCGGGAACAGGCGCCTGGTAGATCACGGTTTGACTGTTATCGGCATTACGAACGACCCTGGGCGCCATGAAATAAATATCGGCCACCTGGGCCGATGTATTGTTGCCGGCATTGATGCTGTACGACCATTTATCGAATGAGCTGTTGTTCAACAAAACCGGCTTGCCATTGATGAGCGATTTATAATTTTTGAGCTCTACCTGTTTGGGTTGACCACCTTTATTGCTAAAACTGATCTTAACTACTTCATTTTCAACAATGGTTAATTGTTCGGCACCCCGGGTGGCCAGTTGGCCGGCTACTGCAGCTGTATCAACAGCCACCGTATCAAATTTGGCCAGGGAATCCTGGATATGCTTTTGTACCCGGGCGACTGAATCTGTGTAGTGCTGCTTTTTTGCTTCCAGTTCGCGACTGTTCTTGGTGGAAATAAAAAGATATACAAACAGTAAAAGCGCTAACAACACAAAGCCAATCACCGTATTGCGGTCCATATTCATTATACTACTAGTTTAGAAGAGGTGCAAAGATAGGGATATACGGGTTTGTGGTTTATGGTTTGTTGTTTGTAGTTGCTACGCGATTTGGCGGTTTGTGGTTTATGGTTTGTTGTTTGTAGTTGCTACGCGCCTTGAACATTCCTACTGAATATCAACTTACTATATCCGCAACACCGCAGAATTAACCTTTTACACGCTACCATATACAAGTTTGTGGTTTATGGTTTGTTGTTTGTGGTTGCTCCGAGCCTTGAAGAAACTGCAATGATTATCAGCCTAATACATTCGCAAAACCATAAACTCATACCACAAACCATAAACTAAACCCTTGCCGCGCCTGCGAACCATAAACGAGAAACTATAAACCATAAACCGTTTATATTATCTCCCCTTGAAGTAAGGGATTTTTTACCGTTGTTTTTTGTTCTGAATATTCTTTCGCGGCTTTCACAAAGTTCACAAAGATCGGATGCGGATTTTCGACCGTGCTCTTTAACTCGGGGTGGTATTGAACACCGATAAAGAACGGATGTGCAGGCAGTTCCACGATCTCAACCAGCTGGTTCTCATTGTTCTTACCGCTGGCCACCATGCCGGCTTCCTGGAACTGGTTCAGGTAGCGGTTATTGAATTCCCAGCGGTGCCGGTGCCGCTCACTGATCACTTCATTGGCATAGATCTGGCGGGCCAGGCTGCCTTCGGTGGTTTCGCAGGAATAAGCGCCCAAACGCATGGTTCCCCCTTTGGAGGTGATGGCCTTTTGCTCTTCCATCAGGTCAATGACCGGATCGGGTGTATTGGCATTCATTTCCGTAGAATGGGCTTCTTTCAAACCCAGTACATTACGGGCAAACTCGATCACCGCCATTTGCATGCCCAGGCAGATCCCAAAGAAAGGCAGTTTATTTTCACGGGCGTATTTTACCGCCAGTATTTTCCCTTCTACCCCGCGGTGACCAAAACCAGGGGCTACCAGCAGGCCATCGAGATTGGCGAGCTTCTCCCCTACATTTTCAGGCGTAATGAATTCACTGTGCACATTCTGGATCTGCACCTTGCATTCATTGAGGGCGCCGGCATGTACAAAAGCTTCGAGGATGGATTTGTACGCATCCTGCAGCTCGATGTATTTACCGATCAGGCCAATGGTCACCTGGTTCTTGGGATATTTCAGCTTATCCAGGAACTCTTTCCACTTGTGCAGATCGGGTTCATGGTAATTATTGATATTGAGTTTCTTCAGACAAATAAGATCGAGCTTCTCGCGCATCATGGCCAGCGGCACTTCATAAATAGTAGGCGCATCGGCTGCTTCAATAACGGCTTCCTGTTTTACATTACAGAAGAGGGCGATCTTGCGGCGCAGATCAGGCGTCATCGTTTTTTCGGTACGGCAAACGATGATATCGGGATGTACTCCTTCCTGGCTCAGCATTTTAACACTGTGCTGGGTAGGTTTTGTCTTTAATTCCTTGGCTGCTTTCAGGTAGGGGATCAGCGTAAGGTGTACCACTACGGTATCTTCCTCGGGCAGTTCCCATTGCAACTGACGCAATGCTTCAATGAAAGGAAGGCTCTCGATGTCGCCCACGGTACCCCCCAGCTCGGTAATGATAATATCATATTCGTTGGTGGTGCCCAGCAGCAGCATGCGGCGTTTGATCTCATCGGTTATATGCGGAACCACCTGTACGGTCTTGCCCAGGTAAGCGCCTTCGCGTTCTTTATTAATGACGGTTTGATAAATACGGCCGGTAGTTACGTTGTTCGCCTGCGTAGTGAAAATATTCAGGAAGCGCTCGTAGTGGCCAAGGTCCAGATCGGTCTCAGCACCATCTTCGGTAACATAACATTCGCCATGTTCGTACGGGTTAAGCGTTCCCGGATCGACGTTGATGTACGGATCGAACTTCTGAATTGTTACCCTCAATCCCCTCGCCTGCAACAGTTTTGCTAGCGAAGCTGCAATGATCCCTTTTCCTAATGATGAAGTTACCCCACCGGTAACAAAAATATGCTTGGCCATAATAATGGTTATTTTTATTAAACGTCTCTATCTTTTTTACTGATTATCGAATCCCACTATAATTTGACCAGCGGAAACTTAAAACTCTTAATGATAGAATAATTCCGGAAGGTCGTGCAAAGTTACGGCAAATTACCGCGTGACAAAAAACCGATTTTAAGCTGTGGAAAACCAGGCCATTCTCTGTGAAATAGCTTTAAAAGCCGGTTAAGATCAATGAGTTAGAAAAGAAAAATGTGCCACGTTCTGGAAGGGTGGCACATTTGATAATAATGTTATGACAGATCAGCCTATTTAACTTTGGTAAGTGTCATCTGGTAAGGCGCGGCCGTGGCTGCTTTTTTTGCGCCGTACAACCTTTTCTCGCCTTCTGATTGCCTGTTCTTAGCAGAATGTAAAAAAACAATAGCTGCTATTTCAACGAAAAGAATAAAAAAACTGAGTCGCTCTTTCTTCATAAAGTGCTTGTGAGTTACTTGGGTACGAAATGATGAACCAAAATTTCGCGCAACAAAAGAACGAAAATTTTGCTTCATCTGCAAGCAAACATATAGCTATTTAATATATTCGTAATATTACGTATATATTACATGTTAGTTGTTACATCAACATAACTGCTATACGCTCACTGTTCCCGGACCGCCGCAAAATTAACGTTTAAACAGATACATAGAACAGCAGCTGGTTGTTTCCGTTAACTGTCCTTGGCAATTTTATCGTAGCTGGCCACAATGCCTTTAATGAGAGACGAGCTGAAACCCTGGTGCTCCATTTCGTTCAGTCCGGCAATCGTGCACCCCTTGGGGGTAGTTACTTTATCGATCTCCTGCTCCGGATGGGCGCCTTTCTTTAATAATAGTTCAGCGGCGCCTTTAACGGTTTGGGCGGCGATGAGGCTGGCAGTGGCTGCATCGAAACCAATTTCAATACCCCCCTGGATATTCGCCCGGATATAGCGCATGGCATAGGCTGTACCGCAAGCGCCGAGCACGGTAGCCGCATCCATCAGCTTTTCGTCGATCCAAACGGCCTTGCCCAGCTGATTGAACAGATCTTCAATATAAGAGATCTGTTCCGGGTTCAGATTCTGCGATCCGGCCAGGCAGGTCATGCTTTCCTGGATGGCGATGGCCGTATTGGGCATCGCCCTGATCACCGGTATTTGTGGCCCAACTGCTTTCTGCATATGGCCTACCGTGATGCCGGTGATCACTGATACCAGTACATGTTTTTCGGGATTGAACAGGGCTTTGAGCTTTCCCAGAATATCATCTACCTGGAAAGGCTTTACAGCCAGGATGATCATATCGGCAAAACGAACGGCTTCTTCATTATTGTCGCTCACCAGTACGCCCCGTTTTTCCAGGGAAGCCAGTGTTTTGATATTCCGCTTGGTGATCAAAATATGTTCGGGCAGGGTAAATCCGCTATTGATCAAACCTTCTGCTATTGCAGTTCCTAAGTTGCCTCCTCCTATTATCGCTATTTTCTTGTTCATCACTTCAGAGATTCATTTTTGTATTTACGCGTCCTGCCATTGGCGTTCAACGTTCAGCATTCGGCGTTTAGTAGTAATTGCCTTTAGCCAGGTAATTCCGCACATAATCATTCACGCCTTCTTCCAAAGAATAGAAAGCATCTGCATAACCAGCATCTTTCAGCTTTTGCATATTGGCTTCCGTAAAATACTGGTATTTGTCGCGAATGTCTTCGGGCATAGGAATGAACTCGATCACCGGTTCCTTGTCCAGCCCCCGGAAAGTGGCTTTGGCCAGGTCTTCAAAACTCCTGGCTTTACCGGTACCCAGGTTGAATAATCCATTGGCCAATTGCTCATTGCCTTTTTCATATTGTTCCATCAGCCAGTAGCAGATCTTCAGCACATCTTTTACATATACAAAATCGCGCAGCTGCTGCCCGTCTTTATATCCTTCTTTATGCGATTTGAACAGTTTCACTTTGCCCGACTGGTTGATCTGCCTGAAGGAATGCCAGATCACACTGGCCATCCGGCCTTTATGGTATTCATTGGGACCATACACATTAAAGAACTTGAGGCCGGCCCAGAAAGGCGGCTGGCTGGTTTGCTGCAGGGCCCATTTATCAAATTCATTTTTTGAAACGCCGTAGGGGTTCAATGGCTTCAACGCATACACAATGGCGTGGTCGTCGTTATAGCCCTCTTCGCCGGAACCATAGGTAGCTGCGGAAGAAGCGTACACCACCGGTACCTTATTTTCTGTACAGTAATTCCAGATCTTCTGCGAATAATCCACATTCAGGTGCTGATGCACCGAATAATCAAATTCGGTAGTATCGGTGCGGGCGCCAATATGGAAGATAAAACCGATCGAAGGTTTTTCTGCCTGCAGCCACTCGAAAAACTGCTCGCGCTCAACCTGCTGCAGGTATTGTTTGCCTTCGAGATTTTTCAATTTCTCGGGCTCGCTGAAATCGTCTACCAGGATCAGGCGCTTATATCCTTTGCTGTTCAGGAATCCGGTCAAACAACTTCCGATGAAGCCGGCGGCGCCGGTCACCACTATAATAGCATCTTTGTTCATTAGTCAATAACAGGTTTAATTCACGCGTTTGTGGTTAGTCATTTGGCGTCTGTCGTTGCTGCCGCACTTCGAGAAGCGATTACGGCGGCCTGTCAGCAATTGGTTATACTGGTTGAACCGGGACAAAACCAAACCATAAACCACAAACTATTATAATGCGCTTAAAGCGTGTTCGCTTTCGTGACCGGCCAGTAAATTTTCGATAGCCGTATCATATTTTTCTTTCCAGGATTGAATGGTGCCCCAATCGCTGCCATCAATGATAACGACGCCACTGGTAACCTGTCCCAGTTCTTCGTATGGATGATTGCCTACCACTTTTTTGAAGGCATCTACTTTATCGGCTTTCACACTCACTACCACCCGGCTTTGCGCTTCACCAAACCAGTACGCATCCTTGCGGATATCGGCTTTGGCCGCTTTTACATCAACGCCCAGGTTGCGGTTGAAGCCCGATTCCAGCAGGGTCACAAACAAACCACCTTCACTGGTATCATGGGCCGAAACAATAACCCCGGCTTTGATAAGCTCAGCGATCTTGTTTTGCAGGGTTGCTTCTTCTTCCAGGTCGAAATGCGGGGCCGGACTGAACTCTACATTCCTGATCTTATGTAAATATTCTGAAGAATTGATATCGTTGCGGCTGGTACCGATCAGGAATAAGCGGTCGCCTGCTGCTTTGAGATCCATTGTCATTTTATCATTCACACTATCCAGCAAACCCACCATTCCAATGGTTGGTGTGGGATATACCGCACCATCCGGGTTCTGGTTATAGAAACTTACGTTACCGCCGGTTACCGGAGTATCGAATTTCTTACAGGCTTCGCTCATACCCTTTATGGCATGCACGAACTGGTAATAGACCTGCGGATCATAAGGATTACCGAAGTTCAAACAGTTGGTGATACCTAAAGGTTGACCGCCACTGCATACGATATTGCGGGCGGCTTCTGCCACCGCGATCATGCCGCCGGTGAACGGATCGGCATACACATAGCGGCTATTGCAATCTGTTGTAAGGGCCAGTCCTTTATTGGTAGGCTTGGCAATCACTACGGCAGCATCAGAAGGGGTATTGGTAGTGGCCGTACCGGCGCCTACCATACTATCGTATTGCACATATACCCAACGTTTATTGGCGATATTGGGAATCGTGATCAGTTGTTCAGCCACGGCTTTCAGATCGGCCGGCACATCGATGCTATCGGCTTTGAATGCTTTTATCTTTTCAAAATAAGCGGGCTCTTTGTATTCGCGGGTATATTGCGGCGCACCACCACCCAGTACCAGATCATTCGCAGGCAATTCAGCTTCCAGCACGCCATACATATAAAAATGCAGGATGCCATCATCGGTCACTTCCCCGATCTCGGAACAGGGCAGGTCCCATTTATCGAATACCCGTTGCACTTCACTTTCACGGCCTTTTTCCACCACCATCAGCATCCGCTCCTGGCTTTCGCTCAGCAGCAGCTCCCAGGCCTTCATATTTTTTTGACGGGTAGGTACTTTTTCGAGATCGATGCGCATGCCTACTTCGCCTTTGGCGCTCATTTCAGCGGTAGAACAGATGATACCGGCGGCACCCATATCCTGCATGCCTACTACAGCCCCGGTCTTGATCACTTCCAGGCAGGCTTCCAGCAATTTCTTTTCCTGGAAGGGGTCGCCCACCTGTACGGCAGGCAATTCTTCCGCACTTTCAGCGGTGATATCGGCCGAAGCAAATGAAGCACCGCCAATACCGTCTTTACCAGTGGCAGAACCCACAAAGAATACGGGGTTGCCGATGCCTTTGGCGGTAGCCGAAATGGTTTCGCCATTTTTTACAATACCCACGCTCATGGCGTTCACGAGGGGGTTGGTATGATAACATTGTTCAAAGTAAATTTCGCCGCCCACGGTAGGAACACCAAAGCAGTTGCCGTAGTGGCCAATACCATGTACTACCCCGGCCAGCAGGTGCTGGGTCTTGGCTTCTTTCAGATTGCCAAAACGAAGGGAGTTGAGTGAGGCAATGGGGCGTGCGCCCATCGTAAATATATCGCGGTGAATACCCCCTACCCCGGTAGCGGCGCCCTGGAAGGGTTCAATAGCGGAGGGGTGGTTATGAGATTCTATTTTAAATACAACGCCATAGCCGTCGCCGATATCCATTAAACCTGCATTTTCTTCACCGGCCTTTACCAGCATTTTTTTGCCTTCGCGGGGCAGGGTTTTCAACCATTTGATGGAGTTCTTGTAACTGCAATGTTCACTCCACATACCGCTGAAGGCGCACAATTCGGTAAAATTGGGCGTACGGCCAAGTTTTTGTTTTATCAACTCGAATTCTTCTTCGGTAAGTCGTAATTGTTTAGCCGTTTTTACTGTTACTTCCATAATTTGATGTAAGTAGCGAGCAGCAAATGCGGGTAGCCTGGAGGCGTTCTAAATGCCTGCTAGCCACCAGCCCCGCCCGGACGACGTTCAGTCGGGCGGGCATTTACCACTAGCCTGAATTTAAAGAAAGCGCAAAAGTACAAACAGTATGTCATCTAATTGATAAATTTATCCCGATTTAGCAGCTCATGATCATTGCTTTGTGCATAACGGAAAACCCTTTTTGCCTGAAACAGAGGCCTGTATCCGTTTCTTTTCCGGCTGCCAGATCAGCTGGGAAGGTGCGGGTCGGAAGGGACGAGTGGGTCATTTACCACCAGCTGTTCTCCACCGGCTTTTCTTAACTTAGCCGCCATGACCATCCGTTTCATTCACCCGCATAAGGCATTTCTGCCCGAGCTCATAGCTTATATTGATTTCTTTTCATCTTACGGAATTACCACCAAAGTGGTTAGTCCGGCCGAATTGACGACAACGGATGGGGACGTGGAATGGCATTTTATGGGGCAGCATCTGCGCCGCCGTAAAAATGTGATCACGATCCATGAATATGCTTCTGCATCGGTTCCACCCCTGAGTGTATTAAAAGACAGCATCAAGAAACTGATCAATGCCAAACCGGATTATCGCATATTCAACAACGACTATGTACAGCAACAGTTCCAAACGAATGACGATATTCCTTTTGGTATCCGCAACTACGGCATTCCGCCCGGTACGGCGCACCTCCTGCCAGGTATTCAAAAGCAATATGATTTTGTATATGTAGGCACAGTAGATAAAGGCAGAAAGCTGGAATTGTTATTCGACTGTTTTGCCAAAGGAGCATTAAAAGAACGCAGCCTGCTGGTGCTTTCGCGGGTGTATGATTCACTGAGCGCCACCTATGAAGGCGCCGCCAATATCACGTTTAAGGGACCAATTCCTTACAATGAAGTGTATTTTCACATCCAACAGGCACGCTTTGGAATTAATTATATGCCTGATATTCTTCCCTACAATCAGCAGACATCTGCCAAATTCCTCGATTATGCCGCCTGCCGCCTGCCCATTATTACCACCGATTATGCCTGGGTGCGCCAGTTTCAAAAAAATTATGGGGGCAATTACTTTTACCTGCAGCCTCGCCTGAACAACTTTACCTGGGAGAACATCAGCCATTTCCGCTATGCCAATCCTGACCTCAGCAGCTGGACCTGGGAGCAACAGATCCGGAACTCGGGGATCCTTTCATTCCTGGAGAGTAAATTTATGGGATTGAAGTTCTGAGTACTTTAAGAGTTCGCGGTTTGCAGTTGGCAGTTCACAGTTGGCAGTTCACAGTTCGCGGTTTGCAGTTCAAATAAGCACCACTTGTCCCGCTCTGCGGGATTAGTACATCAGCACATCAGCAAATCAGCATATCAGCAAATCAGCACATCAGCACATTGCCTATTCCGCCCAATCCGCATTCAGCGTAGCGATATACTCGTCAATCACCAGTTTGATATCGAATTTTTTGATGACCAGCGCGCGGCCATGACGGCCAAGGCGGTTCCTTTCCTCCGCCGGCAAATTGATCATTTTTTCCATTTTATCGGCCAGGTCAAAGGGATCATGCACATGGCAGAGAAAGCCGGTGGTATTGTTCATCACCACTTCCTTACAACCCCGGTTATTACTGGTGATCACCGGTAATTCCATACTGGCCGCTTCCATCAGGCAACGCGGCACCCCTTCATTATAAAAAGAGGGAAATACAAAACAATCGGCCCTTTGCAGGAAGGGACGAACATCTTTGGCAAAGCCGCCATAGTGGATCAATCCCTCCTTTTGCCAGCGGTCGAGGTCTTCCCGCGCAATGGAATCGGGATGATGCTGTTCAAAAAAGCCGATCAGTTCAAAGCGAACATCATAATGCTTTTTCTTGAGAATGCGGGCAGCATCGGCATAGAGACTGATGCCCTTGCTTTTCAGCAGGCGGGTGCTCATTAAAAAAGTAAAAGGTCCCTTGTCTTTTTTCGCACTGCGCTGGGGAAAGGAAAAATAATCGGTATCCACACCTTCGCCGGGCATGACCTTCACTTTTTCAATATTTACAATATGTTCGTTGATGAATATTTTAGCATCTTCATTATTCAGGAACCATACCTCACGGGTTTTACGCAAGGCTCTTTTGTACAGCAGTTTTACAACATGGTAGAGCCAGTTGCGTTTGGCAAATGGATAGCCCAGCCCGGTAATAACGGCCACCGAGGGAATACCAACCGCAGCGGCGGCCAGAGACCCATAAATATTCGGTTTGGCTACATAATGAAAAATAAAATCAGGGCGATACTGGCGGTAGAGGGCATTCAGTTGCCGGTAAAAGGCAAGGTCCGCCACGGGGTTTTCTGTTTTATTGTTGAAATGGAGCGGAACGAACTGGCAACCAGCTTTCAGCAGGTACTGCGCATATTCATCTTCCGGAGCCAGTACCAGCACGGCAAACCCATTGTCAAGGAGGTAACGGATCACATCTAACCGGAAATTGTAGACAGACCACGCGCTGTTTGACACAAAGGCGATCAACTTATGAGGTCCTACCTTATTATACATCAACAGATATTAGTTTCAAATTTATACATTTGAGTGGTATAATCGACCATGTGCAATAGACAAACGCCAGCCGCGTTGTTTTCTTGCCAATGATCAATTAATAATTGTCTGTTCGTTTCTACCAGGAAACAATCTCATGCATTTACTCTTGCTATTAATATATAGTACCGTATTCATATACTTGCTGTACCGGCTTACCCGTAAGAAAGTACCACTCTCCCTGCCCGAACTGGCGGGCGCCTTTTTATTCAAAGTAGCCCTGGGCTGTTTATATGGGTATATCTACCTGCACTTTTATAATGGCGACGATACCTGGATGTATCACCGCTTCGGTTTGGAGAACCTCGAAAAACTGAAACATCATACCCGCTCCTATTTTACCGAATTGCTCCCGGCCGAATCTTTTGCCTGGGCCGGCGGCAGTTTCTGGCATGGGCTCGGCGTATATATCCATACGCTTGAAAACGATGGCATTGCAAAAATATTGAGTATCGCCAATCTCTTCAGCGGGGGTAATTATTATATTAATGTCGTTTTCTTCAATTTCATCCTGTTCTGGGGGCATTACTTGATGTTCAGCCTCTTTGTACAGGAATTCCCTGACAAAAGAAAACCCTTATTCTTCCTCTTCTTTTTCTTTCCGCCCCTGGTATTCTGGCTCAGCGGCATTCGCAGCGATGGATTGATCTTGTTCTTCCTGGCCCTGGCGCTGGTACATTTTCGCCGCTGGTTGTATGAACAGAAAACGGGGTCCATCCTATGGACTGTACTGGCAGCGACCGGCATCCTGATCTTCAGAAGCCAGGTATTATTATTATTGATCCCCGCCTTACTGGCCTGGTATATATCGGTAAAATTCAACCGAAGACCGGTTCCCATTTTTCTGTGCGTATTCGGTTTTGGCGCTTTGGTATTCTTTGCCTCCGCCTGGATCTCGCCATCAAAGAACCTGCCGGGGCTCATCGTTCAAAAGCAGCAGTCCTATATGGCCCTACAGGGTACCCGCTTCCGGCTGGATAGCCTGCAACCTACGGTGCCCGGCTTTATTAAAGTGTTGCCCCAGGCAGTGAGCCATACTTTTCTGCGGCCTTATCTCTGGGAGGCCAAAGGGGCGCTGCAGCTGTTGACTGCCCTTGAGATCATCGTTTGCTGGTTACTGGTACTGGCAGCTATCCTTAAGAAGGAAACCCATTGGCGGCAACTGTGGAAAAAGCCGCTGGTCCCCTTTTGCCTTTGTTTTGGCATCACCTTATATATATTTATAGGGTATACCATTCCATTTCCCGGCGCCATTGTGCGGTACAAAGCCATTCCCGAACTTTTATTGCTGACCATTCCGGTGATCAGCACCAATTGGAGCTTCCCACGCCAGATTAACAAAAAACTATATATTTAAAAAAATCGCATTTTTCGCCTTCATTTTAGTTCAAAAGCCAGTTTTGCCGCCGTTTTTTCTGTATTTTATCAAAAAAACTGCCTCATAAATTCAAAATTTTTTTTGGATACCTTATTTGTCGTTTATTTGCACAAAAGCAAAAATTTTAGTGATGGAATCATTACGTTTTAAAGCAATTAACGACCTGACTGCCCAGTCGAACGGCCTGGATGTAGAAGGTTCAACCAAAATTACCGGCATCTTCGGTGAGAATGTGTTTACTTTAAAAACTGCACGTGAGTTTTTAAGTGATGAAGCGTACAAAAGTCTTAACGCCTCTATTAAAGGTGCTAAGAAAATTGACCGCGCTATGGCTAACCAGATCGCGGCCGGCCTTCGCCAATGGGCAGAAACAAAGGGTGTAACACACTATACACACTGGTTCCAACCACTGACAGGCACTACTGCAGAAAAACACGACTCATTCTTCACTATCAAAGGTGATGGCAGCGCTATTGAAACTTTCGACGGCGATGCGTTGATCCAGCAAGAGCCTGATGCTTCTTCTTTCCCCAGCGGTGGTATCCGTGCGACTTTCGAAGCCCGCGGTTATACTGCATGGGATCCTTCTTCTCCTGCTTTCATTATGGAGATCGGCCAGGGTAAAACACTGTGTATCCCTACCATCTTCGTTTCTTATACCGGTGAAACACTCGACTATAAAGCACCTTTATTAAAATCACTGGAAGCTTTGAACAAAGCAGCCGTGGAAGTGTGCCATTATTTCGACAAGAATGTAACTAAAGTAAACGCTACCCTGGGTTGGGAGCAGGAGTACTTCGTTATCGACGAAGCATTCTTCAATGCCCGTCCTGACCTGGTACTGGGCGGCCGTACTGTATTCGGTCACTCACCTGCCAAAGGCCAACAGCTGGAAGACCACTACTTTGGTGCTATTCCTGACCGGATCTACGCTTTCATGCGCGATTTCGAACAGGAGTCTTACAAACTGGGTATTCCTTTAAGAACCCGTCACAACGAGGTTGCGCCTGCACAGTTCGAGTGCGCTCCTATCTTCGAAGAAGTTAGCGTGGCTGTAGACCACAACACCCTGTTGATGGATGTTATGGACCGCGTTGCCCGCCGTCATAAATTACGTGCTTTATTGCATGAGAAACCATTCGCCGGCATCAATGGAAGTGGTAAACACAATAACTGGTCAATGGCTACCGATACCGGCATCAACCTGCTGGCTCCCGGTAAAACCCCCAAGACCAACCTGATGTTCCTGACCTTCTTCGTGAACACCATCAAAGCGGTATATGATTATTCTGAGATCCTGCGTGCGTCTATCGCATCTGCCGGCAACGATCACCGCCTGGGTGCCAACGAAGCGCCTCCTGCGATCATCTCTGTATTCATTGGCCAGTACCTGTACAAGGTATTGAACGATGTGAAAGAAAGAGTAGGTGGTAAATTCGATGAGCAGGATGAAGCCATCCTGAAATTAGACCTGCACAGAAGCATTCCTGAGCTGTTGCTCGATAACACTGACCGTAACCGTACTTCACCGTTCGCGTTCACCGGTAACAAATTCGAGTTCCGCGCTGTAGGTTCTACTGCAAACTGCGCCAACCCCATGACCACCCTGAACACGATCATGGCTGAAACGCTGAAGAAATTCAAAAAAGACGTAGACACCCTGATCGAAAAAGGCGAGAAAAAAGAGATCGCTATCATGCACGTGATTCGCGAGTATATCGTAGCCAGCGAAAAAGTATTGTTCGAAGGCGACGGTTACAGCGACGAATGGCACCAGGAAGCTGAAAAACGCGGCTTACCGAATGTACGCACTACGCCAAAAGCGCTGGATGCGATGGTAAGCGAAAAATCGAAACACCTGTTCGAAAGCAACAACGTGTTAACGCATGTAGAGCTGGAAGCCCGTCATGAGATCGAGCTGGAAAAATACATCAAGAAAGTACAAATCGAAGCCCGTGTAATGGGTGAGCTGGCTACCAGCCACATTTTACCGGCAGCTATCAAATATCAGAACGAGCTGATCACAAACATCAAAGGTTTGAAAGAGATCGGGCTGAGTGAAGAAAGCTATGCTAACCAGAAACAAATCCTTACCAAAGTTTCTGAGCATGTAAGCAAAATGTCTGAGCTGGTTGAAAAGATGATCCAGGCCCGTAAAAAGGCGAATGCGATCGCTGATACCCGCGAGAAAGCCATTGCTTATTGCGATACTATTAAAGAAGCGTATTTTGATCAGATCCGTTACCATGCCGATAAGCTGGAATTGCTCGTAGGCGATGAGTACTGGCTGTTACCAAAATACCGTGAGATGCTGTTCTTGCGCTAATCACCTTCCCTACCGGGAATATTATATTCAAGAAGGTATACTGACATGACAAGCAAGGGCCCTGTTCTGAATAAGGACGGGGTTCTTCTTTTACCCACCTTTCTGCAAAATACATCTGCGCATTTTTTACCCGGGTGCTGGCCGGCTCCTGGTCCCCTTCCGGGGTTGCTGGTAATATAAAACAACCGATCCCGCCGAAGCAGAACCGGTTGTTACAGTATTCCCTGTTGGCTGCGCAGCCTTCCGGCCTGCCGGAAGCATCTGCAGGTTGCACTCCATTATTTTATTGAATGACCCAGGCCACAGGTGGCGAATACACGGTTTGATTACCCTTGCCGATGGCTAGTACCCGGAACCAATACCTGCTTACCGATCTCAGGCTACTGAAGGTATGTTCCCGGTTGAGCGAAGTTTCGCTTACCCATACGCTATCGGGACCAAGCGGGTCGGTGGTATATTGATGTACATATGACCTGGCGCCCGTTACCCGTTTAACGCGGGTGGTTGCCGTACCAGGTAAGGCGCTTTGAACGGTAAGCTCAGTAATGGGCTGCAGCTCCCGGGACTCGCCTCTTATTCCCACGATCTCAAAACCACTTTGTAATAACATGGTTTTATCGCCCTTACTGGTTGCAGTTACATATTCGTTCAATTCATCCAGGATCGAGATCAGGGCTGCCCGCTTGTCGTTCTTTGCCGATAAAAGCGCCCGGTCCTTTCTACCGGCCATGGATGAAGCCAACCTGAAATCGTCACAGGCTGCCTGTAATACAGACTGTGCCGGTTTGGGATCTGGAAATGCCGGATTCGTTTTCAGCATATCCGAGATCGTATAACTTGATTTCAGCAGATTCGAATCACTGCTGATTCTGTACTTGGTGCTAATTCTGACTGACATATAAATAGATTTAAAAAATTAAAAAATAGTGTTTACATACGCTACTTGTCAAAGCCCTGACCAGTCTGCATACCTTACCCAATCACCGTATTCCGGTAATATTGCCATAGCACAAATGCTAAAGCATGTAACACCAATCAATGAATGTAAGTGAATGAGGCCCGGATGAAGTACGTATTGGCCAATACGGGTGGAACAAGATCTCCCGGCTGTTTTACCGCTGTCACTGCTGGATTCCTTAACTAGTTACAGCAACTTCGGTTATCCGTTCAGGTGCCTTTGTTCATAACAAATATACGGTGGTTGAAAAGTGAAATCCAAATGACAGCACATTGAAACGGGTCAAAAGGGCCGAATATGGTCAATAATGACCGCTTTGGGTCTTGTTTGTCTCGCCCTGAATTGGCCATAACAGGAATTGCGAAGCACATTCAGTTCTACTTTTAACGCACTTGCCTTTGTTATTTCCGAAATTTATGGTCCTTTTGGCAGAAGCTCTCCTGCTTTTATCGAATGCGATCATTTAAATAGTGAATACTATGGTACTTTGATCAATGGCAATGCGCAGGCGTTGATTCACTAAGCGCAATTTGCATTTTTGTGCATCCTTTTCTCAAATGCGTATACAGATTTTCCGAATGAGCTAAGCGCCGCAGCGCAGGAAGTGCCATTATTTTTAAATTACCGGCAGCATATCCATTATGAAGCGTGCTTTTAACGAATAACATGAAATAATGCTGAATAGACTGCTACATTGAACAGATCACCTTATACTTTTAACGAACAGGTTACGCAAATGAACGAATAAGCTACCCGGTTTACTGAAAGTAAACACCAATTTGCAAAAAGAGACCGGTAAAACCGCCAATGGATCATCAAAAACGACAAACAAAAACATCAAATCAATAAAAGTAGAACGCAGGTTGAAAAATGAGCGATCAAATCATGGAAAAGTGAGGTAACTTAATAAGATGAAAAAGCAAAGTGCCGGCATATTACCATACAAGTTTGTAAAGAAGCAGCTACACGTCTTTATAGCGCATCCTGGCGGACCTTTTTACCGCAGGAAGGACAATGGCTTCTGGACGATCGTAAAGGGCGAAATGGATGCAGGGGAAGAACCGCTGGCCGCCGCCATCCGGGAGTTTAAGGAAGAAACCAATCTTGAGATCGATGGCGAATTTATACAACTAACTTCGCGCAGGCAAAAGAGCGGCAAGCTGGTACATGTATGGGCCATCGAAACCGATTTTTCAACCGATAATATTCAAAGCACTACTTTTCCCATGGAATGGCCACCCAAATCGGGCAAAATGATCGATGTGCCCGAGCTGGACAAATTCGAATGGTTTGATGCGGCAACGGCTATGGATAAGCTATTACCGGCACAGGTGGGTTTTGTTGAGGAGGTGATGGGAATGGTGGGAGGAAAAAATAGAACTTAGACCAAGGCAGGATCAAGGAAAAGAAAAATACCTGTCTGTTCGCACACTCATAACTTATTATACAAGAAGTGTATATAAACACCAATCCCGCCTGTTGGCGGGACTACTGTAAAAGTTTTCACTGCGGAATAATCCTTACTGTGATTTACTTCAAAGCAAAGGTAAAAAGCTTTACTTAATTCAACAAGCACCTATCACATTTCTTGATCTATCTCAATAATCAAAAATATTTTCGCGGATTTTGTAGATAATATTTAACCCAAACTGTTTTTATATTAAAGAACGTTTATTGATACAGTTAAAAACAACTGATCCTACTGTTCTAAAGATAATACTTATTCAATTCAATCCGAATTGTACTGTACAAATATTATCTAGCTGTGATTTACTTTTTTTATTCAACCCCTAAACGATTGCTATGCAAAAAATCCTTGGTTTAGACATTGGCACCAACAGCATTGGTTGGGCGCTTGTTAATAATGAATTCGGAAACAATGATAGTAAGATCCTTGGTATGGGTTGCCGCATTATTCCTATGGATGGGGAAATGCTTGGCAACTATGAAGCAGGCGTTTCTGTTTCCCAAACGGCTAACCGACGCCAGGCCCGCGGAGCCAGGCGGCTGAAAGACCGGTATAAACTGAGAAGAAAAAGGCTGATTGCCGTTTTAAAGGTCCTAGGATGGCTGCCGGACAACTTTGCACCAGGCCATGTACTACCCATATTACCAGAAAGACTGGCTGAAATGCACACACTATTTGGCACCACCCAAATAACCCAGGACTGGCTGGTGTATTATTTACGCAAAAAAGCGTTAACCGAAAAAATAGAATTAGCAGAGTTAGCCAGGATATTACTGCACATGAACCAACGCCGTGGCTTCAAAAGCAACCGCAAAGCCAACAACGATGCTTCGGCAGAAAACAATAGTGAACAAGAAGATCAATTGCCATCCAGGGAGAACAAAATAGAAGTAGTTTCTATAACTGCCGTAAAAGATACTGGCGAAATAACCCGCGGGAAAAAAGTATTTGAGATCACTTTAGCAAATGGTATTAAAGGAACTATTAGCAGAGATACTCCGCCGGATTGGGAAGGAAAAGAAATGGAATTGGAGATCAGGACGATTAGAAGTAAAAAAGACCCGACGCCACGATACGAATTTGCCCTGCCAAATAAAAGCGATTGGCAAAAAATGAAAGAAGCACTGCAAAAGGACATTTCTGCAGCAGGATTGCATATCGGCGAATACGTGCTTAATGAGATATTAAAGAACAGGAACTACAGGGTCAGAGAAAGGATTGTCGACCGTTCCCTGTTCATTGCAGAGCTTATGGCTATTTGGGAAACACAACAACAATTCCATCCTGAGCTATTGGCTCGGGATAAAAACAATGCGATAGCAGATGCGCTTTATGTTCACAATAAAGAAAAAAGGAAAGAAATCCAGGCGAATGACCTGTTACATGTGCTGCTTCACGATATCATTTATTATCAACGTCCGCTGAGATCAAAAGTAAGCTCTATTGGTGAGTGTCGTTTTGAAAAAAAATCTATCTGGCTGAAAGATGCAAAAGGCAATGACGTTCAACCTGCGTTAAAAGTTATTCCGGCCAGTGCTCCTCTTTTCCAGGAGTTCAGAATATGGAAAACCATTCACACGCTAAAAATTTTTGTAAAAGAAAAGCAAGTTAATGGCGAGCTGAAAACTGACGTTGATGAAACTTCGATTTATCTAACATCAGCCGTAAAAGAGTCCTTATTTTATTTTTTCGACAACCGCGAGGAAGTTGAATTAAAAGATATTTTAAAATTTTTGAAGTTATCATCCGACACGCATTACATCAACTATCCGGACAACACCAGATTCAAGGGTAATCCAACAAAGTCTCAATTCAGAAAATTGTTCAACCGGTTCAAATTTGAAGCGGGCATTAACTTTATGCTGGACGCAGAAAAAATGAACAGCCTATGGCATCTGGTATATTCAATAGACGACAGCTCAGCCATTGAAAAAGCTTTACAGGGGAAGAGATGGCAATTCCCGGAAAACGTTGCTAAAGCTGTAGCCAATCTACCTGCGTACCTGTCCCAATATGGTGCTTATAGCAGCAAGGCGCTGAATAAAATGTTGCCTTTAATGCGATGTGGAAGACTATGGAGTCCAGCAGCCATCGACAAAGATACACGCGCCAGAATTGAAAAGATAATAACCGGTGAATTCGATGAACATATTGATGACAGAACTAGGAGCCTGCTGACGCATTGTACCAGCCTTGATCAGTTTCAAGGGCTGCCGGAACACCTGGCTACTTATGTAGTTTATGGGAAACACAGTGAAAAGACAGGAGAACCGGTAGAAAATCCCGAGATGGTCAAAGGTTGGGAATACAAGGGGCCGGCCAACCCCATCGTAAAACAGATTGTTAATGAAACGATACAGGTTGTGAAAGCCATATGGAAGCATTATGGCAGACCAGATGAAATAAGGATCGAGTTAGCAAGAGACCTAAAAAAAACGGCAGATGAAAGAAAGGAACTATCCGCTATAAATTTTAAAAACCAGGAAGATAAACGCCGGATCAAAGCGATCCTCAGGGAGCTAAAGATAGGCGACCCTGAATCCCTGTCAGATATCGATAGAATGCGCATATTCGAAGAGAATGGTAACTACGCAGCACAGGCTAATTATTTAAAGTTCTTTAAAAAAGCATCAGAACCCACCCCTGCCGAGATCGAAAAATACAGGCTTTGGGTGGAGCAAAATTGTATTTCTCCCTATACTGGCAAACCTATTCAACTTTCGCGTCTATATACACGTGATTATGATGTAGATCACATAATACCGCGGTCAAGATACTACGATGATTCCATGGCTAATAAGGTAATTGTGGAAACCTGGGCCAATGCAGAAAAGGATAACCTCACTGCCATGCAATATATCCGTAAGGGAAGTGCAAAAGGGGAATTACTGTCTGCAGAACATTATTCAGCTTATGTTAACAAGATCTTCCGCCAGAAAAAACGTCGTCATTTGTTAAGCGATGAAATTCCCGAAGGTTTTATTCAACGACAATTAAACGACACCAGATACATTACCAAAAAAGTGGCAGAGCTGCTGTCTCAGGTCGTTGAAAGCAAAAAAGTAAAAACTACCATTGGGCAAATAACCGACGAGTTAAAACACAAATGGGGACTGAACGACATGATTAAACGTTTGCTGATTGAACGTTTTGAAAGGCTGGAAAAACTCACCGGCGAAAAAAAGGTTGAATATTATACAGATGAGGCCGGTAAACGCCGGCTACACCTGCATGGTTATGAAAAACGTATCGATCATCGCCACCATGCAATAGATGCGCTTGTTGTCGCCTGTACCCTAGATGAACATATTCAATATATAAATACACTCGAAGCACAAACAAAAGATGAAAACGAAAAATATAAATATCTAAAACTGCTTAAAAGCAAAAAGACAAGAGATTTTAAGGAACCCTGGCATTATTTTATTCCTGCCGCCGAAGAAGCGTTGCAACAGATCATTGTTTCATTTAAAAACCGGCATCGGATATTGAACAAAGGCGTGAATAAACACCTTAAATATGTGGAAAAAGATGGCCTATGGATCAAGGATTTCGTAACCCAAACACAAGGGGAACTATGGTCTGTAAGACAACCATTGCATAAGGAAACGGTGTCAGGGAAACTGCAGTTTAGAAGATATAAATCAGGCAGCATTGGAGACGCTATAAAACAGCCGGAAAAAATTGCAGACAGAAAAGTAAAAGCACATTTAGTATACCTCATACAGCAATTTGGACCCGATGAAAAAAAGATTAAAAAAGCGCTTAAAGAAAATCCGGCTTTTGACAGTAAAGGCAATCCCATTGATAAGATAACGATGTGGTACATGAAGGAATACTATGGCAACAGGGTGAATCTCGATGAAACGTTTACAGCTGAAAAAATAAAGGAAAAAATAGCGACCTACAATACGGAGAGTAAAAATGGCTTAAAAAACATTTTATTGACACATCTGGCCAAATGGAATAACGAACCTAAAGCCGCCTTTGCGGGAGAAGGCATGGAAGATCTTACCAAGACTCTTGGCAGGCCGATAACTAAAGTAACCATCTACGAAGATTCTAAAAGCAAATTTGAAATAAGAAAAGGCCAGTTCGTAGAAGCAGCCAAAGGCACCAATCTGTTTTTTGTCATCTATGAGAATCTACAGACAGGAGAAAGGCAATTTGAAACATTGAGACTGGATGAAGTAATCATTGCAAAAGCCAATGGCTGGCCGGTGGTAAAAGCTAAAGAGGGGTATAAGCATTTTACACTTTCACCAAATGATCTGGTGTATGTACCGGAAGAAGGCGAGAATGTAAAAATGATCAACTGGCAAACCGAAAAAGAAAAGATCTCAAAAAGAATTTACAAAGTAGTAAGCTTTACCGGACCTCAATGCTTCTTTGTTCCACATAACTATTCCAAAACTATCATAGAAAAAGTAGAATTAGGTTCCATGAATAAACAGGAAAAATCGCAGGACGAATTAATGATCAAAAAGTGCTGTATAAAATTGAAGGTTGATAGACTGGGGAATGTTTTGGAAATGTAAAATCTATAAAAAAAGGAAAAAGGGGCATTAAAAAATCACGGTATAGAATTGATAGTGTTCAGAAGGCGATAAGTGAGCTTTTGAAAAATAGGTCGTCAAAATTGTTTACAATCAATAATTAGTTTGAATGTCGGCTTGTGAAAAAATAAAGGTATTATCCTGCCCGTTGCAATGAGACAACTCCAGCCTTTATGATAAAGCGAACGCTTTATTTTGGAAATCCAGCCTATCTAAAAACAACCAACGAACAATTGGTTATAGAAATGCATGATAGCGGAGAAACCAAAACAGCCCCTATTGAAGACGTTGGCATATTAATTCTTGATCATCAACAAATAACTATAACTCAAGCCTTGATAGCTAAGCTTTTGGCTAATAATACGGCTGTTATCACCTGTGATCATACCCACCATCCTACTGGCCTGTTATTAAACCTTGATGGCAACAGCCTGCAAAGCATGAAATTTCAGGCCCAAATAGAAGCGTCGATACCGCTTAAAAAACAACTGTGGCAACAAACCGTCTCAGCTAAAATATTAAATCAGGCTGCACTTTTGGCGATACAAAGGGAGCCAAATAAGTATCTGTTAAATTTGGTTTCGACTGTTAAAAGCGGGGATCCAGACAATTGTGAAGCGAAGGCAGCTGCTTATTACTGGAAACATATTATTCCTGAATTTCTCGAGTTTCGGCGAGAGCGGTATGGACCGCCGCCTAATAATCTACTCAACTATGGCTATGCAATTTTACGAGCTGTGGTTGCAAGGAGCCTTGTAATTTCAGGTTTATTACCAACGCTTGGTATATATCACCGCAATCAATATAATGCATATTGCCTGGCTGATGATGTCATGGAACCTTACCGGCCATATGTCGACCAGGTGGTTTGTCAGATCATTCGGGGCAACGGCCGGTTCCTTGAAATGACCCTCAACATGAAAAAGGCATTGTTGGCCATACCAGCAATGGATGTGCAAATTGACGGACAGAAAAGTCCGCTTATGAATGCTGTGCAGCGTACGACAGCCAGTTTAGCTAAATGTTTCGAAGGAAAATCACGAAAACTATTATACCCTACATTGGAATGAGTTTCATCCGATCATATTTCTATCCAAGTGGGGAAGGCGGAGGAAGCCAGTCGTTTGAACGTCTAAATGCCTATCGGATTATGTGGGTACTTGTATTCTTTGATTTACCAACCGAAACAAAAAAGGACAGGAAAATATATGCACGGTTCCGGAAAGATATCCTGGCATATGGGTTTCAGATGTTCCAGTTCAGCATTTATCTGCGGCATTGTAGTAGCAGAGAAAATGCCAACGTACATATTGCCAGGGTAAAAAAGATCCTGCCAGAAAAGGGACATGTTGGAATAATGTGTATTACCGACAAACAGTTTGGTATGATGGAAATTTTTCGTGGACATGACCCGGTCAAAACACCAGAAACGGTACAACAGTTAGAGTTATTCTAAAAAACCAGGTCGATAGGATTTAAAAAAACCATTATTATCCATTTTTTTCATCCTAAAAAACGGCTTAAAAGCACAACAGGACTGGGTTTCATCCAATCCTGCTGTCGCTGATCTAAAGTACCGAATAAATGAAAGTAAATCACAGCTAGTAGCAGATGCCGAGAAATCCGCCTTCTGCTGTCGCTGATCTAAAGTACCGAATAAATGAAAGTAAATCACAGCTAAGAGGTAATAAATCTTACAATGCATGGGGCTGTCGCTGATCTAAAGTACCGAATAAATGAAAGTAAATCACAGCTACATCACAGCACTGGCTTATATCGTTAAGCTGTCGCTGATCTAAAGTACCGAATAAATGAAAGTAAATCACAGCTACCTCGGCGCCAATATCCGTGACGAACGGGCTGTCGCTGATCTAAAGTACCGAATAAATGAAAGTAAATCACAGCGGCCGATTTACAAAGGATTGTCCGAATGAGCTGTCGCTGATCTAAAGTACCGAATAAATGAAAGTAAATCACAGCCGGCAACTGACGACCTTAACCGACACATGCGCTGTCGCTGATCTAAAGTACCGAATAAATGAAAGTAAATCACAGCTATATTTTTTTATTGGATTAAAAATCTTTTTGCTGTCGCTGATCTAAAGTACCGAATAAATGAAAGTAAATCACAGCGATTCACTGAAGAAAGACGGCTTGCCCTTCGCTGTCGCTGATCTAAAGTACCGAATAAATGAAAGTAAATCACAGCAATAGTCCTTAAATTCAGCCTTTAGGGTATGCTGTCGCTGATCTAAAGTACCGAATAAATGAAAGTAAATCACAGCTAAACGCTTCCTGCAAAACGAAGCCCGGTATGCTGTCGCTGATCTAAAGTACCGAATAAATGAAAGTAAATCACAGCAAGCAGCGGCATATATTAACGCTAGAAATAGCTGTCGCTGATCTAAAGTACCGAATAAATGAAAGTAAATCACAGCAGCCCACTAGGGATACGGAATAAAATTGGGCTGTCGCTGATCTAAAGTACCGAATAAATGAAAGTAAATCACAGCCGCTATTTTGTGGCCTGAGAAATTCTTATAGCTGTCGCTGATCTAAAGTACCGAATAAATGAAAGTAAATCACAGCCTTACTATATTGCAGTTGCAAAGTACCCAAGGCTGTCGCTGATCTAAAGTACCGAATAAATGAAAGTAAATCACAGCGCAAAAATTGATGGTGTTGAAATAGTTGTGGCTGTCGCTGATCTAAAGTACCGAATAAATGAAAGTAAATCACAGCATAGACTTCATTCTGTCTATAATCTCCATAGCTGTCGCTGATCTAAAGTACCGAATAAATGAAAGTAAATCACAGCTGTGGGTGATGTTGTAACGGCTGAAGTATAGCTGTCGCTGATCTAAAGTACCGAATAAATGAAAGTAAATCACAGCGGCGTACATAATAGCAGCTATATGGGCAAGCTGTCGCTGATCTAAAGTACCGAATAAATGAAAGTAAATCACAGCTTCGACCGGCATTGTATTGTTGATCGGGTTCGCTGTCGCTGATCTAAAGTACCGAATAAATGAAAGTAAATCACAGCCGCATGGCATTGCCGAATTCCTTATCGACTGCTGTCGCTGATCTAAAGTACCGAATAAATGAAAGTAAATCACAGCGCTGAAGGATGAAGACGCCCGGGAAGATACGCTGTCGCTGATCTAAAGTACCGAATAAATGAAAGTAAATCACAGCAACATATGGTTTTTACAGGTCTGGGAAGGCTGTCGCTGATCTAAAGTACCGAATAAATGAAAGTAAATCACAGCACATTCCAAACTGAACCATCCGTGGATTGTGCTGTCGCTGATCTAAAGTACCGAATAAATGAAAGTAAATCACAGCATAAGTGTCAGAAAATACTTTCTCCGCCTCGCTGTCGCTGATCTAAAGTACCGAATAAATGAAAGTAAATCACAGCTGGTGAGCGATTGACTTTCAACGCTGGGTCGCTGTCGCTGATCTAAAGTACCGAATAAATGAAAGTAAATCACAGCGGAGCAATTGTTAACTAATTTAGGTTACGGCTGTCGCTGATCTAAAGTACCGAATAAATGAAAGTAAATCACAGCATTGCCAGGTAGTGCCGTCTTCAAATGCGAGCTGTCGCTGATCTAAATTACCGAATAAATGAAAGTAAATCACAGCGCGTTGGCAATCTAAGAATGTTCACGTTATGCTGTCGCTGATCTAAAGTACCGAATAAATGAAAGTAAATCACAGCTAAAATTAAATTGATAGGTAATATAAGGTTGCTGTCGCTGATCTAAAGTACCGAATAAAGAAAGTAAATCACAGCACTTAATAATGGGTGGAATCTGTCCGTGTGGCGGATGGGTTCTGTAACGCAGTCATATTTGCAGCAACTGCTTCGCATCTAATATACACAAATTTTGATAATTGCAACTCCTTTCACAACCAACCAGGCCCCGCCACTCATTCTTCAAAAATCCCGGCCAAACCCCACTCTTTGCCCGATATTCCCTAATTTGCCAGCCTAAAAACCTGATAATGGAAATAAAACCTAAATATGGTATCGGCGACTTCACCTTCGGCATGAAGGCAGACCAGGTAGTGGCCAAACTGGGTAAACCCGATAAAATGTACCAGGACGAAGATGATGAGAACCAGGTTCTCTATCAATATAACCAACATAAACTGCGCCTCACCTTCTACCAGGATCACGACGGCAAACTGGGTTATATCAGATGCTCCAACCCAAAGCTTCAATTCCAGGGCAAACCGGTCATGAATACACCGATCGATAAAGTGAAAGACGAAACCTTCAGCTCCCTGATCGAAGAATGGGAAGAAGAAGACTACGACTTCTTTGTAACCTACGTAAATGAAGAAAACTGGATCGTATTGAACGTTGAATACGACGAAGTCACTGAGATCGAACTCGGCGTTCCCGTTAAAAATGACGACGAATACGACTGGAAATAGATCACCCGCCAACCTCTGACGATTCGCTGCCGCTTATGAAGGGCTGCTTGACCGCTATCAACAAATGACCAGCCCCTACTCCCCTAATCACCTGTTGTACACTGGTATATCTTCCTGCCTGCACGAAGTTGTTCTTCGTCAATAGGCCATGCGGCCTATAATTTCTACTTTCCCGCCCATAATTCAAAACCCTCACTTTATGAAACGTATGCTTGCTGTATCCGCCCTGGTGGCTATTGCCGCCTTTGCTACTGCTTTTTCCGGCTATCGTTACCATGTAAAAGATGTAAAAGATCACCACGCTACCTGCAAAGGTTCGCGGTATTGCACTGCCTGTAAAAATTGTAAGTACTGTGGGCACTGCGCCAAAAATGGCGGCTCCTGCGGTGTTTGCAAATAGGCTGATTATTACTTTTTATCACAAAGCCCTGACGTTTCCGCCAGGGCTTTTTCCTGTTCTCCGTTTCAACCTTATTTCCTATAAAACCACAATCTTCTGCGCTAATTTCCCGCTGGTCGTTTTGTTATTTACGATCAGCATATACACGCCGGTCTTCAATCCACTCAACACCAGGTTATCGTCATGATAACTGTTCCATTGCTTTACAATCCTGCCACCGAGATCAGTTATGATAATATCCCTTACCGCACTGCTGCCAAACAATACATTCATATTACCCGATTTGGCCGGGTTCGGATATACAGTGAGTTTACTTAACTCTTCCAGTCCGCGCACGCCTTTGGCTGCTGTCACCGTGCGCTTGCCATCTTTATCGATCTGCACGATCCGGTACCAGCTGTTTGCTTTTGCCAGATTGCTTTCTTTAAACTGGTAATACAAAGGCGCACTGCTGGTGCCATCCACGGACTTGCTGGCTACAAAACCTACTTTCTCAAACACGCCATTCCCCGTGCTGCGCTCGATCTCAAATCCGGTATTATTACTTTCCATATTGGTAGTCCACTGTAAGGTCACATAGTTGCCGCTGCGGCTGCCATTGAAGTTCACCAGCGATACGGGTAATGGTCCGGCCACCGGCCAGTTAATGGTCACCGTAGCATCGTCGTACATATTATCGGCTAATGTATTGATGTCATTGTCTGGACCATTATCCATCATCCGGTAGGTGAATGTGAGTTGCGTCACCGTCGTTGTATTACGGGTAACGATGAAGGTGCCATCGCTGTTTATGGTCACACTGCCGTTCGTGGGCTGCGTTACTACCGACCATTGCAGGTCTGCATATACATCATTCTGATCGTTATCCGTTCCGCCGGCATCTACTGTATTTCCCATGGGATAATTAATATTGGAACCATACAGGGCGCCATTGAAAGAGGTTTCCAAACCATTGGCCCGGGTGAACACATCGTTGAGGGCGATGGGCGGACAATTAGTTCCGCCGCAGATCAACTGCACACCGCTGATGGATACATTATCAAATACATACCGGATACCCGATTGTCCGCAGGCGGCATCAAATGAAATAAATACTTTGAAACTGTTAGCTGTCACTGCGTCCGGGAAAGTAAACTGAAAACAGGTGGTACCGCCATTGGTTGGCAATTCATAATTATCCTGCCGGGCATAAATATTACCGGCTTTCTCCAGATCCTTGGAACTGGTGACCGCTGAATTTACAAACAGGATGTCGGCATAGGTAGCACAGGGAAAAGTCGTTTGGGTATTCAGGTTGGCTTCATACGCATAAATATCAAAACAAACTTTTACCGTGTTGGAGGTTTTGTTCACTGCAGGGGTTCCGATATTGGCAGGGTTATGTCCACCCACACCCGGGGTGATCACCACGCTGTTGCCGTGAACATCGCCATACCCTGCACCTTGTGATAAGATCCAGCCGCTGGGCGAAGTATCGAAACCTTCTTCCAGCTGCGCCTGCGCAATTGTCGTTATAGCCGCAAGCAAAACGAATAGTAAATACCGCTTCATAAATAAATACATTTTGTGGTTAAAAGGAATGTTAGGGGTGGTTTACCAGCGGTGTATTGGTCTACTGTTACTTTTCAAGGGGTATGGGCAATAATATCCTGTACTCCGGCAGCCGGAGTGTATAGTCTTATTCTTAACTGATCATTGGAAATGGTAAGCTGACTGCATTGCAATAGTTGCAGGTATACGCACAGGAGAGGTATTGTGCATACTTTCTTTAACGGTTACAAAGGTCAGGCCCAGCCATTCAGCGAATACTGGTAGCATTTAAATGGAGGTAAACAGAATCAATAGAGGCTTTGTGAACGAAAACGTAGGAGATTTGGATGTAGATGGGTCAAAAATAATATGCGCCGCCAATATATGCAATAGGATCACATATTTAATTGACTTGAAACAAGTGTACATTAAAGTTTCGCACATATATCATTGATCATCAATAGCCGGCCCGCTTCCGGCCGGCTTGTGTAGAAGTTGACTTTTTCATTAAGCAGCAGCCTGCAGGCGCTCTTCCACCCATTTTTTGGCGATATCCAGCTGTTCTTTCATGGTAATATGGGAATTATCGAGCTCCAGGGCATCGTCGGCTTTGCGCAGCGGACTTACTTCGCGGTGAGAATCAATATAGTCGCGCATTTCCAGGTTGGCCCTTACTTCTTCCATGGTAACGTTGGGGTTCTTTTCATACAATTCCTGGAAACGGCGTTTCACGCGGATATCATTATCGGCGGTCATGAAGATCTTTAGCTCGGCCTTGGGAAATACCACCGTGCCAATGTCGCGGCCATCCATCACAATCCCTTTATGTTTACCCATGTCCTGCTGCTGCCGCACGGCAAATTCCCGAACCTCCCTGATGGCGGCTACCTCGCTCACTTTTTCGGCAACCACCAGGTCACGGATCACATATTCCACATTCTCTCCATTCAGGTACATCTCGCTCTGGCCGGTCTTGTGGTTCGACATAAACGTGAGCTTGATATGCTGCAAGGCTTCGGCTACCGCATCGTGATGCGTCCAGTCGACGTGATTCCGTAAAAAATAAAGTGTAATTGCCCGGTACATCGCTCCACTATCTATATAAAGGTATCCCAGCTCCCGGGCCAGCTGTTTGGCCAGTGTACTTTTTCCGCAGGACGACCACCCATCGATGGTGATAATGATCTTTTGTTGCATAGGTATTGTTGCAAAAGTAAAACACAACACATAAGAACCAAGGCCCGGGCCTTTCAATTTTTAACAGGCTGCATAATCGAAAACAATGATTGCTAAGGGACTGGCCTTCCGCCTCTATGCCGCACACCTCTATGCCTTTATGCCTTGTTGCCTTTCAAAAACAATGTCGCCCCTGGTCAGGGACGACATCCAATTTGTAGTGGGACTAAATCGGCACACTACGCTGTGTCACCTGGTTAGCAGTCACCACCTTAGAGGTAACCCTGATAATATGCCGGCACAGCGATAATGCCCCATAGTACCCGGGAATAATGTAAACCGAGGGACGCAGTTATATAAACGCTCCGTTACCTGATTAGTTGTTCAGCGCCCCCGGAAATGCATAAAAAAACCCCGGCGGTAGCGCCGGGGTCGGGTATATTGATCTAATACTTAGTTGTTTGCTTCGGATTTTTCCTTTTCTGCCTTCAGCGTGAACCTGATCTTTGAGTTCTCTGCATCCAGGTCGGCCACCAGGGTGTCGCCTTGTTTAATATGCAGGCTCAGGATCTCTTCTGCAAGGGGATCTTCCAGGTATTTCTGGATGGCCCTGTGCAGCGGACGGGCGCCAAACTGCTGATCGTAGCCTTTTTCAGCAATGAAGTGTTTTGCTTCGGTCGTCAACTCCAGGGTGAATCCCAGGTTGGCCAAACGTTTCATCACTCCTTTCATCAGGATGTCGATGATGCTGAAGATATGGTCTTTGTTCAACGAGTTGAAGATGATCACATCGTCGATACGGTTCAGGAACTCAGGCGAGAATGTGCGTTTCAGTGCCTTTTCAATAACGGCTTTGTTATTTTCATTAGCGCTTTGCGTACGTGCCTGGGTGGCGAACCCTACGCCATCACCGAAATCTTTCAACTGGCGCACACCAATATTCGATGTCATGATGATGGTGGTATTCTTGAAGTCAACCCTTCTACCCAATCCATCGGTGAGCTGTCCATCGTCCAGCACCTGTAAAAGGATATTGTAGATATCAGGGTGTGCTTTTTCAATTTCATCCAGCAGGATCACCGAATAAGGTTTGCGGCGAACTTTCTCGGTCAGCTGGCCACCTTCTTCGTAACCAACATATCCCGGAGGCGCACCGATCAAACGGCTTACCGTGAACTTTTCCATGTATTCACTCATGTCGATGCGGATCAGCGCATCCTCTGAGTCGAACATATAACGGGCCAGTGAACGGGCCAGCTCGGTTTTACCAACACCGGTAGGTCCCAGGAAGATAAAGGTACCGATCGGCTTTTTGGGATCTTTCAAACCCACGCGGTTACGTTGAATGGCTTTCACCACTTTCTCGATCGCATCATCCTGACCGATCACCATACCGCGCATATCTTCGGCCATGCGGCGCAGTTTTTCGCTTTCTGCCTGCACCATCCGTTTAACCGGGATGCCGGTCATCATGCTCACCACTTCGGCAATGGCTTCATCGTCGATGGGATAGCGTTTGTGTTTGCTTTCTTCTTCCCAGCTTGCTTTCGCTTTTTCCAGCTCTTCCTGCAAACGTTTTTCGGTATCGCGTAAAGAAGCTGCTTCTTCGAATTTCTGGCTCTTTACGACCTTATTCTTTTCCACCTTTACATCTTCGATCTTCTTTTCCAGATCGAGGATCTCTTTCGGCACGTTGATGTTCTTCAAGTGAACACGGGCGCCTACTTCATCCATTACGTCAATCGCCTTGTCGGGCAATAAACGGTCGGTAATATAACGGTCGCTTAATTTTACGCAGGCATCGATCGCATCGTCACTGTAAGTAACATTGTGATAGTCCTCGTATTTCGATTTGATATTGTTCAGGATCTGAACGGTTTCATCAACACTTGGTGGTTCTACCATTACCTTTTGGAAACGACGATCGAGGGCGCCATCTTTTTCGATGTACATTCTGTATTCGTCGAGGGTAGAAGCGCCAATGCATTGGAGCTCGCCACGGGCCAAAGCCGGTTTAAAGATGTTGGAAGCATCCAGTGAACCGCTGGCGCCGCCGGCGCCTACGATGGTATGAATTTCGTCGATGAACAGGATCACATCCCGGTTCTTCTCGAGTTCATTCATGATGGCTTTCATCCGTTCTTCAAACTGACCACGGTATTTGGTACCGGCTACCAGGGCAGCAAGGTCTAATGAAATAACGCGTTTATCAAACAATACTCTCGATACTTTACGTTGAACGATGCGCAGCGCCAAACCTTCCACGATCGCTGTTTTACCTACACCGGGCTCACCGATCAGGATCGGGTTGTTCTTTTTACGGCGCGACAGGATCTGGGATACCCGCTCAATTTCTTCTTCACGTCCGACGATCGGGTCAAGGGCACCACTCTCGGCTAAACGGGTAATGTCGCGGCCAAAATTGTCCAGTACCGGTGTTTTGCTTTTTGTATTGCCGGCAGAGCGTGATTTCTGCTGTGAATACTTCTTTTCATCATCAAAATCGTCTTCGTTCTCGTCGGCATATTCACTGCGTACGTCGTTGCTTTTTACAACGCCTAATTCGTTTCTGAATAAATCGTAATCCACGTCGAACTGATTTAAGATTTGAGTTGCTATGTTTTCCTTATTCTTAAGAATGGAGAGCATTAAATGTTCCGTTTCTACAGTGGGACTCTTGAGCGCTTTTGCTTCCAGCACAGTTACGCGGATCACCTTTTCGGCCTGCTTGGTGAGTGGCAAACTGTTTATGTTAGCAATGTTTTTACCGGTCTTGTCTTTTACTGCCAGTTCTACCTCTTTCCGCAATTCGTACAGATCCACATTAAAGCTTTTCAATATACGGACAGCAGTGTTCTCTCCTTCACGGATCAACCCCAGCAACAAATGTTCAGTTCCGATAAAATCGTTCCCCAACCGTAAAGCCTCCTCTCTGCTAAAAGAAATGATCTCCTTTACCTGGGCTGAAAAATTGTTGTCCATTTTATTTATAATTTGTTGTGTGTTATACAATAATAACGAATATTTTTGACATTTAGTTGTTCCCTTTATTAACGGATTCCAGCTAATTAAAAGTACTTAAAAGGTCAATATGCAGTTCAAAATTGATACCAGTGAGAAATTCCATGCCATTCAGATCAAAGAGCCGGTTTTATCTGCTAATATGACAGTAGATTTGGATGCCTGTTTAATGCCCCTCTTGCAACAGGAAGTTAAAAACGTGGTGCTTATTTTACAAGACATTCAAAACATAGATAACGCTGCCGGTGAACACCTGGTGAAGCTGCAGCACCAGTTTTACGAACAAAGTGCTTCCTTCGTGATCTGTTGCCTGCAAAAGCAGGTTGAAAAAGAACTGGACGGGGCCGGACTGCTGGAATTACTGAACTTTGCGCCCACGGAAAGCGAAGCCTGGGACATCGTGCATATGGAAGAGATCGAACGCGAACTGGGCGACTCCCTCTAGTTTGAATTTGACAATTGACCGGTTGGTAAAGAACGGAAAGGAACATCAAAAGGCAGAACCGCCGATGTGTCAGCCGGGGTTGATGTAGATGCGTCCTATTATTGGATATGTTAAAATTGAGAGAACGCGGTTTATAGGGATGTGTTACAGGTTACAAATTGCATGTTACAGGGAAATGCGCCCTAAAAGAAGTGATCCTGGTTATTAAACGTGTGTGTCTATAAGAGGAGCGTTACAGGTTACAAGTTACATGTTACAAGGCAAAGCCGGGTCCAACGCCCTGCAACCAAGAACCTGAAACTTGAAACTTGTAATCCTTGAAACCTGTAACCCCGTGAAACCTGAAACCTGTAACCCTGCAACCTGTAACCTGAAACTTGTAACCCCTGAAACCTGTAACCTGCAACTTGTAACGCATGACCAACACCAGAAAGCCTGCATTTAAATCGAGACAATAAAAGAACGCAAAGCCTTTGAAAAAATACGCTATCATCGTCGCCGGGGGATCCGGTTTGCGCATGGGCACCGCCCTCCCCAAACAGTTCCTGCCGGTAGCCGGAAAGCCGGTATTATGGCATTCACTCAATACTTTCCTCTCTGCCTGGAAAGATCTCGGGATCATTCTCGTGCTGCCATCAGCGCATCAAAACACAGGCCAGGCCATCGTGAACACGACAAGCGATCCAACCCGCATACGCATTACGGTAGGTGGCGACACCCGCTTTCATTCCGTAAAGAACGGTCTTGCCCTGATCCATGAAACATCGATCGTATTTGTGCACGATGCCGTGCGCTGCCTGATCACAACGGACCTCATTCACCGCTGCTACGAGAAAGCCCTGGATAAAGGAAATGCCATCCCCGCCATTCAACCCATCGATACCCTGCGGATCGAAACACCTGCAGGCAATCAGCCGCTCGACCGCGATAAAGTGCGCATCATTCAAACCCCGCAAACTTTTCACAGCGAGATCATCCAAAAAGCATTTGAACAAGCCTACGATGCTTCGTTCACCGATGAGGCCAGCGTCGTGGAAAAACTGGGTATTCCCATTCAGCTGACCGAAGGCGAATCGACCAATATCAAGATCACCCGGCCGCTGGACCTCCTGCTGGCGGAAAAGATCCTGGCCGCAAATAACCCTTCCTGATGCCGGCGCTTCCGCAAATAGTAAAAAGGGTATTCACCGCTTTCAGCAAATTCGGCTTTTGCTGCCGCAGCGCTGCCACTCCGCTAAGCTTCTGGCGTTTACTCGTGCATACGAAAAAAGCAAAGCGCAGCAGGAACAATCCCGCGCTTTACAGCAATGCATTGCAGGTGGCATATACGCTGCAATTGCATAAACATATCCGCCTTTTTTACCTGCGCACCTACCAGGGCGATCTCCAGATCTTTTATGATGTTTTCTGGCGTTCGATCTATCAATTGCCGGCGCCGCTTTTTGCGCGCGCCAAAACCATTCTCGATCTCGGCGCCCATATCGGGATGACCGCCGCTTATTTCAATATTCAGTGCCCCCAGGCAACCATCTATTGCATCGAAGCCGATGAAGCCAATTACGAATTACTCACCAATAACCTGCAACCTGCGATCCGCAATGGTAAAGTAAAAGCCATCCATGCGGCCATCAGCAACAGCAGGGAAACCGTGTATCTGCAGAAAGCCAGCTATTCTTATAATTCGCAACTCTCCGATGCCATTACACCTTTCCCGGTAAAAGGCATCGTCCTGGATCAATTCATCCAGGAACAACATATCACCCATATCGACATCATCAAGATCGATATCGAAGGCGCTGAATCTTTTTTATTACATGATCCACAGCACTGGATGGTCATCACCGATACCATTCTCATTGAAATTCATTCGGAGCAGAACCTGCAGTTGTTCAAGAGCGCCGCCGCCCGCTTTGGTTTCCGGGTGGAAAAAAGAGCGCTGGACTTTGAAAATTTGTATGTTGCTTATAAAGGCACCATTGATTCTTAACCCGGTAAATCCTTTTGTATAAAACAATTACTCATTTCCATACTGAAAAAACTAAAGCTCTATCACGGGCTGCAGGGCAATTACCGGCTTTTGCTCTTTTATGCACAGCGAGGCTGGCTCCGGTTCAGCTACCGTTCGCGCAAAGGCGATCGCTTCACCTGTAACAACTGCGGTAAACAGTACGATGCTTTCGCGCCGCGTTACCCATCTGCTGCCGATAAAAATGCGCTGGAACAATTCGAGGTGGTAGCGGGTTATGGCGAAAATGTGTATTGCCCCTGGTGTATGTGTACCAGCCGCGAACGTTTGATGATCGCGATCTTCTCCACCAAAATACCGGTGGCCGGTAAACGTATTTTGCATTTATCGCCCGAACCTTTTCTCTTCCGCTTTCTGCACAAACAGGCTTCGGTCATTAGCACCGACCTGGTGCCGGGTTTCTACAAGCAGATCGATCCCCATATTCAATATGCCGATGCTACCCAACTCCCCTTCCCCACCCATTCCTTCGACATGGTCATCGGTAACCATATTATGGAACATATTCCCGACGACCGCCGCGCCATGCAGGAGGTCTACCGCGTATTGAAACCCGGCGGAATAGCGGTTTTACAGGCGCCTTTTTCTGAAAGGATTCCGATTACCCGGGAAGAACCCACGATCAATGACCCGCAAAAACAATCGGCGTGGTTTGGACAAAAAGATCATGTGCGTATTTATTCCCTGACCGATTACCTCGAGCGCCTCAAAGCAGCCGGTTTCCAGGTGAACTACTGGTCATACGATTCGCTGAAGGAATATTACCGCTATGCGATCCAACCCGGGGAGGGCTTTATTCATTTGTTGAAAGTGTAAACGAGCCCTTTATTTCTTGAATAAACGCAATGGCCAGGGCAGGCGGTTATAGGTGTAGAAAAAATAAGGCTGATCGATACTGCCGAAATTTTTATAGAAATGCGCAATGCCGGGTTGATCTGAACCTTCAAAGTCAAGGATCAAGGCGGTGCCGGCAAATTCCCTTATCAGGGCATCGATCAGAAAATGATTCGCGCCTGCGGAACGCCCTTCTGCGCCCGTAACAGAAGCCATTAAATAGAGCCGCTTGGCATCCTGCAGCAAGACGGCTGAAGAAAGCAATTTACCATTCGCACTAACCGTTCTTACGAGTAAGCGGCCCTGCTTGTGCAGGTAAGCAAATACTTTTCCCAATCGATCATAATCTGCATCGGTGATATGCTGCAGGCGTTCTCCATATAATGCTTTAAAGGAAAGCAGGGTTTGGCTGTAATCGCCTTCGGCGGAATAGAACAGCTGAAACCGTTCGCAGCGTTTCAGATTTTTAAGCAGGTCGGTTTTATAGTTCTTGCGTAAAAGTTCATAAGGCGCCTGCAGGGGCAAAATAAAATTCGAATGTTTTGGAAGATCAACAACAGGATGTGCATGGTTCAAAAAGACCGCGGCGTATTTAAAATGCAGAGGCAGCAATTCCAGGAAAAGATTCATTAACTCAACGGTTAATGGCAGATCAGTAAATATCCCCAATTGTTGAATAAAAGCCGGTTTATACAGGTATTTGATGCCGCCTTTTTTTCGCCAGGGCAAAGGCATTACCGCTTCATAATCGCCCAGCACCAGGGCATCCCAATGCGTGGCCATTGTATCGAGGAAAAAAGTATGGGCATAGATCAATCCATTCGCAGCGCGTATGATACATCGATCCCATTTGCCGGTATCGAGCTGGTGACGCTGCAGGTATTGAATCTTTCGGTGCATAGTGGGTGATAAATGGGACCTGTCAGGCGCCAGTCAATTTACTAAAGATGCAAACGCAAATGATGCATCTGGCAAATAGGCGGACAAGCTCTTACAGGTCTTCAGGTCTTAGAACGGGATCTTATTTCCCGTTGCCTTACGAATATTAAAGCGATGCACGTCGATGCTGAATGAAAGCTTTTTAAAGAATCCATTTTCATCGGGAACCGTCTTCAGGTTATCCCTGAATTCCTTGCTATAGAGCACCGGCGCATAGATCTGTAAAAGGTCTTTGAACAGGCTGAGCTGCAAACCGGCTACATATAAAAAGCGGCTGGTAGCGGCATTCTTCTTCCAGGCCTCGGCATAAGTGCCTGCATCGAAGAAGATCTTTATTGGTGGATTAAAAGGCAATAAACCCTTGGGCAGCGTAGTGTTCAGGTTCATCGAAGCCACCCAGTTGTCTGACCGCCCCTGCAATCCCTGGAACAGATCGGTGCGCAGTTTCAGGCCGCCATCCCGCATCATGATCTGCTGGCTGCTGATCCCATCTGTTTCATTACGGCCGATAAAATAATTGCTATAGGTATAATCTTCATTGCCCCGTACCGCGGTGAGCTTGGGCTGGTAGATCGAAGTCTGCGCCTGCTTGAACACGGTCTTCTCGCCCAGATAACCAAACTTGGCGGCAAAGACCCGCATTTGCAAACCACCAGAATTCGCATAGTTGAAGAAATAATGGCCCGTGGCAGAAGCGCGATAGAAACCTTCCCCCTGCTGTACCTGTAATAACACATCGTACGGATATAAAGCCCGGTAATCGGTGATATTAAAACCAAGCTGGTTCAAATAGCGATGGGTTGATGTGCCTTCTGTGGGATAGAATTCCCCATCCTCGCTTTTCAACACATAGCGGAAATTCTTTTCCCAGAGCAGGAAGCTGCGCCATTCCAGCCATTTTTCTACAGTGCTGCGCGGGTTCGCATTCGCAAAAGTAAAACGCAGCGCAGGCGTTATTTTCTGCACACCCGCATGTACTTTATGCGCGTTGCTATCGACCCCGGCGCGGGTTGAAAAGCGGGCGCCGCTCACCGAGAGATCAATTTTTTCAAAGGCGCCATCCGGCCGCCAGGTATAACCGACGCGGCCCAACCCGGTAAATTCCTTACTGCTGGGCGCATACATGGGCGACAGGAAGAACTGCAGTTTATGCGCAGGCATCGTATAGTTATGCAGTATTAAACCGACCATCCATTTATCATACACATTATAGCCCAGGGCCGGCATCCAGTTTACATAATTCACCTTGTCATAATCTTTCAGCGAGAACATAAATGCCGGCCGCAATTTCTTCCGTTTGGCATCGGCATTGATCCCGCCCGTTGTTTGCAGGGAATCAAAAAAGGCATTTACCGCCTTGCCATCGCCAACGGTAAAATGCTGTTTGAAATCGGCCGGTGAAGGATGTTTGAATTGCCATTGCTGGTAATAGGCCTGCATACAGCTATCGAAGCGGGCGGTGCCCATGGCCTGCTCCAGGTGCTCTAACAGGATCGCCGTTTTCATATAGGTCATGGCCGCATAATTCAAATAGGTAAAATCGGCGGAAGGCGTAGCAATGGGTTGATCTTTTTTGATCTTTGCCAGCGCATCGATCAGGAGCTCTTCTTCCCGCCGGGGTATTTTTTGCTGCACCCACCTGATCAGATCGGATTTCGGGTATTTGAGCGCTTTATACCGGTTATCATAATAAGAATTCACGCCTTCATCGAGCCAGGCATGTTCGCGTTCATTATTGGCCAAAATGCCATAGAACCAGTTATGGCCCACTTCATGTTCGATGGTCACATCGAGTTGTTTGGCATCTATGCCCGGACTGATACTCGTGATGGTCGGATATTCCATTCCACCGGCAGAACCCATTTTGGCTTCCACCACACTCACTACATTATACGGGTATTCGCCAATCAACCTCGACCGGAAATGCACCGCATCCTTGATATACTGTATACTGTTTGTCCAGCCCTTACTCTCCGCCGAACGGTAAAAGCTCATGGCCTGCACTACTCTTCCTGATGGCAGTTGGATGGTATCTTGTTGTACGATGAAATTGGAGTCGGCAAACCAGGCAAAATCGTGGATCTTATTTTGTATGTATCTCAGGGTTTTGGTAGTCTGTGGTGTTAGGATGGCTTTTCGTTTAGATGCAAGCGTTTGTGGTTTGTGGTTTGTGGTTTGTGGTTTCGCGGCCTTCGTTTTTTTGGCTATCGTTTTGTCGGCTGGCGCCTCCTTTGCCGCTTTCTTTCCTACCCCTTTAGCCACTACCTCCTTTTTGTCCCTTGCGGATTGCCTATTGCCTTTTGTCAATTGTTCATTGTCCCTTGCCGATTGCCTATTGCCTTTTGCCAATTGTTCATTGCCCCTTGCCGATTGCCTATTGCCTTTTGTCAATTGTTCATCGCCCCTTGCCGATTGCCTATTGCCTTTTGCCAATTGTTGATTGCCGATTGTCGATTGTCCATTTCTCATTGCCGCTTTTCCTTTCAGCCACTCTTTTTCGCTTTCATTCTGCAGCTCGCCAGTCGCCGCTACTACATACTGATCGGGTACGGTAATGCGCACGTCAAAACTGCCGAACTCGCTGTAGAATTCGCCCTGGTCCAGGTAAGGCATGGGATGCCAGCCATAACGGTCATAGACCGCCGGTTTGGGATACCATTGCGTGACCTGGTAAGAATGTTTTGTATGTCCGCCCCGGGAAAAATTCGCCGGCAGCTGCACATGAAAAGGCGTGGTGATCTCAGTTTCCTGTCCGGGCAATAAAGGCGCCGGCAATACCACTTTTACAATATCGATGTATTGGGGATGATCTTCCGTTTTAACCGTATTATTGCCCACCCTGAAATCGAGGCGGTTGATATACCCTCTCTTCTCGCGGGCAGAAAAATAAAAATCCGTATTACCGTTCGCCAGCGTCTGCTCCGTAAAAGCCGTGCGGTCATTCTTGAACGCATTGGGCCAAAGATGGAACCAGATAAAGGTGAGCGTATCGGGCGAATGATTGATATAACGCAGCTTTAAAAATCCATCCAGTGTATGCTCGCGGTCGTTCAGGCTTACATCAATGGTATAATGTACTTCCTGTTGCCAGTAAGATTGGGCAAGACCCCGCATGCCAATCAGGACGATCAATATAAGCAGGTAAAACTTTTTCATAATGTGCTAATTAGCTGATGTGCTAATGTGCTGATATAAATACAGATGAGGTTCTGAAAAAAAGGTGTTTTCATTAGCTAATTAGCATATTAGCACATTAGCTAATTATTTCACGAGTTTGCCTTCCTTATCCAATAAAGCAAAGTACTCACTAAGATCGCGTCCACTCACCTTCTCGAGTTCCCGCTTCAGATCTTCCGGGGTCGGATGTTTAAACTGCCAGTTGGCAAAATAGGCTTGTAATCCTTTATCCAGCACATCGCGGCCCAGCACATTCTCCAGGATATACAACCATACGGCAGTCTTAACATACACTACCAATCCATACTCATCCTTATTATTAAAGCCGGTAGAACCGGTGCTGATCGGCTGATCGGCCGGAATGGAATTCAACACATCGTAGATCCTTGCCTGAAAAGCCGCCACATCCAATTCCTTCACATCTTTGGGGATCATGGATCCGAACAGGCTGTTGGTGCGGTATTTCTCAGCTTCATAACGGAACTGGAAATAGGTATTTATGCCTTCATCCATCCAGGGAAAATCGCGCTCATTGGTGCCCAAGATGCCCATGAACCAGTTATGCCCTACTTCATGGGTGATCACCGCATCCATTTCTTCTTCTTTGGCGTTCGGACTGGTAATCAAAGTGATCATCGGGTATTCCATGCCGCCGGAAGAAAGGTTCTTGGGACCTTCCACGGCCTGCACCACCGGGTAGGGATACTGCCCGATCCATTTGGAATAATGACGCACCGCGTCTTTAATATAGCTTACGCTGTTCTTCCAGGTCTTATTACCAGCGGGTTGTCCGTAAGAAAATACATTGATGGCGGTATCGCGGCCGCTCAGTTGCAGGGTATCATACCGGATGATATAATCCTTGCCCGCAAACCAGGCAAAATCATGAATGCGTTCGCCGGCATATTGCAGCGTCTTCGGTTTACCAGGCGTGGTTGTTTTATAAGTAAGCGTTTTGAGCCCTTTGTTATTCTCCATGCCCAGCTGTTTGTATTTATTCAGTTCGCTTTGGGTTAAGAGGGTACCCGTTGCGCCCACTACATATTCAGCCGGTACGGTGATGTTCACCTTGAAGCTGCCGTATTCGCTGTAAAACTCGCCCTGGTCGAGATAAGGGAAAGCATGCCAGCCCGTACGGTCATAGACCGCCGGTTTGGGATACCACTGGCAGACCATGAACTGATCGCCGCTGTAGCCGGAGCGGGAATAATAGTTCGGCAGTTTCACATAAAAAGGCGTGGTGATGGTCACCTGTTTGCCAGGCAATAAAGGTTGCGGCAGCAGCAGCTTCACCACATCGATATTTGAATCGCTTTGCGCGGTGATGGCTTGTCCGTTCACTGCAAAACGCAGGCTGTCGATATAACCGGGTTCGGTCTCCGTGATCTTTTTGTCGTGGCTTTTATCGGCTGCCAGTTGTTTGGCCAGGGCGGTATTTTTATTTTTATACGCATTGGGCCAGATATGGAACCAGATATAAGTCAGCGTATCGGGTGAGTGGTTGATATAATCTACCTGCAGGTTGCCTTTGAGGCTATGCTGTTTATCGTTCAGCGCCACCTGGATATTATAATGCACTTCCTGTTGCCAGTAAACGTTAGTCTGCGAGAAACCCATTTGTGGCAATGCCGCTATCATCATCAATAAACCACAGAACGTTTTCATTAGAAAATTCTTAGTTAAAAGATTGTATTTAATTATCACATTAGCTAATTATCACATTGCCATCAGCACAGCAGCTAATTTGTATTTGTATTTTGTATTTCCATTAGCACATCAGCACATTAGCACATCAGCACATCGCTACCGCCCCTTCCCCATAAAGATGATCCGCAAGGTATGCACCATGATCTTGAAATCCAGCGCCAGGGAAATATTCTCAATATAGATCAGGTCGTATTTCATGCGTTTGATCATTTCATCTACATTTTCAGCATAGCCGAACTGCACCATCCCCCAGGAAGTTAAACCGGGTTTCACTTTCAGGAGGTAGGAATAATAAGGCACTTTCTGATGAATACGATGAATATAATAAGCCCGTTCCGGCCGGGGCCCTACCAGGCTCATTTCCCCCTTAATGATATTCCATAACTGCGGCAGTTCATCGAGGCGCCATTTCCGCATCACCCGCCCCCAGGGCGTTACGCGGGGGTCGTTCTCTGAGGATAACTGCGGACCATTCTTTTCCGCCGGATGGTACATCGAGCGGAATTTATAAATGCGAAATTTCCGGCCTTTATACCCGATCCGTTCCTGCGAATAAAAGATGGGACCGGGTGAACACATCTTTACCCGGATGATCACATATAACATCAGCGGCAATCCGAAAATAAATGCCAGGATGGCCACCGAAACATCGATCACCCGTTTGATATTCTGCTGCCACTCAGGCATCAGGCCCGATTTAATGTCAATGAGCACGGCGCCAAAGAGGCTGCTGGTCTTCACCGAACCGGATAAGATATCCAGTACATCGGGCACGATCTTCACTTCCACATCCATTTCGCTCAGGCGGTTCACGATCTTTTCCACCTGGGCCTTTTCTTCTTTTTCCAGCGCGATCACCACCAGCTGAATATGATGCTTCTGCACCACTTTTTCCATATCGTGCAGCTGCCCATGCCAGTCGAGGTGTTTGCGAATGCCATTGGGCTCGCCGGTGCAAATAAATCCGGTATAATGGTAGCCGGCGATGCGCAGGCCGTCGCGGGTTTCCAGGTAGATCTTTTCGGCAATACTATTACCCCCGATCAGCAAGGTATTGAAACGGATCTCGCCTTTGCGGATCTGTTGTTTTACTTTATCGAGGATGATCACCCGGCCGATCCAGGTGAAGACGAGCTGGGCGGCAATATAGGTTGACAGCGCCTTGTAATAATAGGTATAATCTTTCTGCGGGTCATTGATCACGATGGCAAAAAAGATGACCGTGCAGCCAATGATACAACAGAGTGTGGTAATCACGAATTCGTTCAGGCGGCTTTTATGGTAGAGCGAATGATAGGCCCCAACGAGGGTGTAAAAAATGATCCAGGTAATGGGGATGGCCGTAATGCCCCACCAGAAGCGGTCGTTCAGGAGCAGACCATCCTCAACAATAATGTGTTCGTGTAACAAATAACGCCGGGAGAAGTACAACACGATCCAGGCCAGGATGGCCGCCAGGTAGTCGCCAAGCAGGTACCAGGTACTATGGATGCGTTTTACGGATGGCATGTAAAGGGTTACACGATAATATTATTGTTTTTTATCTTTTGCAAGATCTGATGTGCTACATCCATGGCCCGGTAGCCGTCAACTTCGGATACCAGTGTAGGGGTATTGTTCAGGATCGCATCTCGAAACGATTCCAGTTCTTTTTTTATTGCATTTACTTCCGGAACCTGCGGATTCACCACGGCAATGGTCTTTTTACCGTGCACGGTATCGAGGTCGAAGGAAAAGGCGTCGATATCCTGGGGCGATTTCAGTTTGATGACCTCCGAGGTCTTGGCCAGGAAGTCGATGCCGATATAAGCATCTTTCTGGAAGACCCGCATTTTCCGCATTTTCTTCATCGAAATGCGGCTGGAAGTAAGGTTGGCTACACAGCCATTATTGAATTCGATGCGTACATTGGCAATATCAGGGGTATCGGTCATCACCGCCACGCCGCTGGCCGAGATCTGTTTCACCTCGCTTTTTACCAGGCTGAGAATGATGTCGATATCATGGATCATGAGGTCGAGGATCACGCTCACTTCAGTACCACGCACATTGAACTGCGCCAGGCGGTGCACTTCAATGAACATGGGATTCAACTCCATATTTTTTACGGCCAGAAAAGCCGGGTTGAAGCGTTCTACGTGCCCTACCTGTAATTTAATGCGGGATTCCTTCACCAGGTTCACCAGTTCCTGGGCTTCCTGCATGGTATGGGCCATGGGTTTTTCCAGGAACACATGTTTGCCTTTGCGGATGGCCATTTTGGCCAGTTCGAAGTGATGGTTGGTGGGAGCGATTACGTCAATGACATCTACGGCGTCGATCAGCCGCTCTGCATCGAGGAAACGGGGAAGCTGGTATTTTTCAGACACATCCTGGGCCGCGTCATCGGAAGGATCACAAAAACCTACCAACTCTACACCCTTGATCTCCTTCCAGTTATTCAAATGAAATTTACCGAGATGTCCTACACCGAATACACCGATCTTTAGCATACGTACAATTAAAGGCGCAAAGATAACGGCTTGCACCTTTTAGCCCTTAGCTTTTTTATAACCAATAATTATATTGGATGTTAATAAGTTAGATGAAGAAATTTCTGATTTCGAGATTTCGGGATTTCGAGATTTGAAAACCAAAATCCAAAAATCGCAAAATCTCAAAATCGAAAAATGTCGATAATGTTAATCAGAAATCTCCAAATCAGAAATCAGAAATTCCCAGTCTATCGGGATTTCGGGGATTCAAAAATCGCAAAATCTCAAAATCGCAAAATGTGTAAATCAGAAATCTCCAAATCAGAAATCAGAAATTCCCAATCTATCGGGATTTCGAGATTTAAAAAACCAAAATCGAAAAATCTCAAAATCTCAAAATCGAAAATGTCGATATATGTAAATCAGAAATCTCTAAATCAGAAATCAGAAATTCCCAGTCTATCGGGATTTCGGGGATTCAAAAATCGCAAAATCTCAAAATCTCAAAATCTCAAAATCGTTCAACACTGTTTATCTGACAAATTGTGACCTGCTCAGATAGGCTGTACTAGGATGATAGATAAACAAACAGGATCCTTCTTTTAGCAGGTCGATCAGCTGTTGCGACAATTCCGGCGCTACGGCCGGGCAGCCCCAGCTGCGGCCGATATACCCCTGGCTATTGATGAGGTCTTCATTTACATAATCCGCCCCATGGATCACAATGCCGCGCCGCATGGCGTAGTCATTGATGCCCTTTTCCATCCCCTTCAGCTTCAGCGAATAACCATTACTGCCCTGGTAGGCATAACCGGTTACATAAAAACCCAGACTGCTTTTATTACTCGCGGGCTTATTACTGAAAGAAACGGCTTTTTCTTTGCCGGTCTTCATACCATGGGCCACCCACGTATTGAAGAGGAGTTGGCAGGCATTCAGATCGATGACGTATAAGCGCTTGTTCACGCTGGGCTGACTGAAATCGACGATCGCCAGCAGGTTGTCTTTGATCTGTTTGCTGCGCACCAGTTTGGCCATGCCCTTGAGGGCCATGGTAAAGATCTTTTTCGACAGGCCCGCTGCATCGAGGTGCAGGCTGTCGTACACATTCAATTTATTTTTGATAGAGAAAAAAGAAGAAGTGGCCGGTGTGGCAGAAGTATCAGAAAAGAGGGCACCCGCTCCCGTGCCTGCCTGCACTGGTACGGTGGCGCATAATGCTACCAGGCTGAATGCCATAGCCAGGCATAGCCGTTTTCCCGGTTTTACGATTAATGGTTTTCGCATGGATCCGTTCCCGTTTTGTGGATAGTTGTACGAAATAGCCCTTTAGTAACAATAATCAGTCCGGTAACGACGATCCCGATGCATTAATTATATCCCTCAACCGTTTTTAACTTTTTTACAAGCGGCTTTACGTGTAATTGTGTATAAATAAATAGATGGTTCAGTTTGGAAGGGTTACAAGTTAGGTTCCAGGTTGCAGGGGGCAAGGGTTGCAGGTTGCAGGTTCCAGGTTGCAGGGGTTGGAAGGGTTACAAGTTTCAGGTTGCAGGTTGCAAGGGTTGCAGGTTTCAGGTTACAGGTTGCAGGGCCCTTACCCGGCTGTTACCTTGTAACATGTAACCTGTAACATCCCGTGTAAAAAAGGTCCCACGTTTCATATGAAAGATCTTTCTTTTAAGGAGCGTTTCCCTGTAACTTGTAACATGTAACCTGTAACATCCCGTGTAAAAAAGATCCCACGTTTCATATGAAAGATCCTTTCCCGGTAACCGGCAACCGGCAACCGGTAACCGGCACGAAGCCACGCTTAGGTAGACTTCTCCTTATTAAAAAGGTAATTCACCACCACATAGAAAAACCCAAACACATTGGCCGTCGTCGTCGTAATAAGCGCGATCAGCACCCCGTCAGACAGCGTGAACACGCCGCGGCTGCACTGCACCACGATGAAGAGCACCAGGAACATCCATAAAACGGTGATCACAAAAATGATAACGCTGAAGACCTTGCGGGCCCTGTTATCATCGAGCAACCTTTTCAGTTGGGCCCGCGAGAACTCCTCCTCCATATCCAGCACCTTCACCTCCTTCACATTCGCATCCTTCACATTCACCCGCGTGGCTATCGATTCTTCCAGCAATGGCTGCAAAAGACCCTTTGCCTCGTCAACCGGGGCAACGACAGGATTGGGTGGTGTTTTCATTATGCCCTGATTAGCAATTTTTCGAAGTATTGTTTGATCTCCTCGTTGCTGATGGGGGTTGATTTTACCTCGGGGTCGTATACTTTTGACCAGGGCCCGTTGGGCTGGTGCGTCCAATTGCTCAGCGACATGGCCGAGAAATCTTTTAAGACCCCCCAGGTATAATTGATGGTATCGAGGGCTTCGGCATCGAGGTGGAATGGCGGGGTATAAGTGGATGAAGGGGTGAATTCAACGGTATCGGTGATGGGCCGGCTGCCGTAGAGTTTAAAATCCTGGTAGATCTCGGGAATGACCGGACCGTACATCCAGGCCTGGAATGTTTCATTGATAAGGGGCTTGTGGTATTTGGCCAGGTGGTAACCCTGGGCAAAATAGACCAGTTTTTGCAACTTCATTTGGGTTACAAATTTGCCCTCATCGATGCCTTTTTTTACAAAGGCAAATGCTATGAGTGATGCTGGATAAGACATTCGGTTATGGCAGGTTTTTGATTTCCTTTCACACCAAATATAAGTATTTATTTTTAATTACTAATTTTCTTAGCTAACGGACAACCAGTTCCGAAGTTATTAAGTTCCTAAACTATTAAGTTAAATACACTCGCGAAACTCAATAACCGAATAACTCAATAACCGAATAACTCAATAACTCATAACTTCTCCCCGATCACCGCGTACAGCATATTCCTGTAATGCTCACTACAAGGCAGCTCCGTTTCCCCCAATAACACCGCCTTGCGCGAAACCGTATCTACTTTCCGCAAAGAAATAATATAAGAACGGTGAATGCGAATGAACTCATCCTGCGGCAAACGGGTCTCGAAGTATTTCAGGCTTTGCAGGGTAATAAAAGGTTTCTTGCTATCGACAAGATGAATGCGGGTATAATCTTTCAGTCCCTCCAGATAAAGTATATCACTATAAAAGATCTTCTGGATCTTATGCGCCGTCTTAATAAAAAGGAAATCGTCTTTTTTCGGTTGAGCCCGCGCCTTTCTATAGCTGATATGTTCATACGCTTTATGTACAGCCGCCAGAAAACGATGGAAGGGTACGGGCTTCAGCAGGTAATCGATGGCATCCTGTTCAAATCCTTCCAGGGCCAGATCATTATGCGCGGTTACAAAGATCACGGCGGGTTTGCGCTTCAGGCTTTTCAGGAATTCTGTGGCGCTGAGCTCTCCCATCCTGATATCGAGCATCACGAGATCGATTACATTCTTCTCGAAATAAGGGAAAGCCGATCCCGGGCCATCGCAGCGGGCCACCAGGTTCAGGTAAGGTACCTTGCGGATGAAATCTTCCAGGAGATCGAGTGCTGAGCTGTTGTCGTCGATGATAATGCAGTTAATTGTCATGCAAGTTCAGATTACTTTGCATGAGCGCCGGAGTCGGCGCGACGTTGCAGCGGGGGCCGCCCAAATAAGGGGTCGTTGCCTGATTTTATACTTTCTATAACAGTTTTCGCAACAGTGGCGGCTTGCTCTTTGGTGGCAAAACCATCGCCGCCCGATTTGCCGGGGATAAAGGGCTGATGAATAATAATGCGCTCATTAAAGAGCACATCATAACCCCAACCCCGTTCGGTCTTAAAACAACTATAGTGTAAACCTTTGGGCTCAGCCGGTTTCAGTACCAGCATAAAAAAAGTACTGCCGGCTGCAAAAAGGATTGCCGCCAGCAGTACCAGTTTATGTTTTTTAGAGATTGTCATCGTCATCATCAGCTGCACCAGGCTGCAGTTCGTACATATTGTCGAAAGGCGCTGTACCGCTGCGGCCGCTCACTACAAAACCACGGTTCTTCAGAGTGAAACCAATGGCGCCGGTACGGGCAGTTCCACTGAAATTGGTCTTTTCATCCCAGGTATCATTCGCAGGATCGTATTCCCAGGTACGGTTGTTCAGGCTGCCGCTTTCACCCGTTACCAGGTAACCTTTGCCATCAATTACAAAAGTAGCGCCATTGAAACGGGCGATGCTGGTATAATCATCATCAAAGGTTTCATCAGTAACATTGGTCAGCTTACGCAGCGTCGTCCAGCTATCGGCATTCTGATCATAGACCTGCATATCGTTCAGCGCAGAACCATTGTTCTCACCGCTGATCAAATACGCTTTATCATTTATTACGAATACCTGTGCCTGTTTTCTTTTAGAACCGGAGATGCCGGCTTTCTGGATCCAGGTGTCGGAATTGGCGTTGTATTGCCAAACATCTTTCAGGTAGGCATCATCAAAACCGGTAGCCACATAAGCAGTGCCGCCTACTACAAAAGCAACTGCTTCTGCACGGGCCGTGCCGCCGAAATCTCTTCTGGGCGCCCAGCCATTGCTGTCGGGACTATACTGCCACATGTCTTTTTTATAGTTGGCATCCAGGTCATAACCGGTTCCAACATAACCTTTGCCATTTACGGCAAAACCGATGGCTGAACTGCGCTCACCGCCTTTGAAATCGGCGATCTGCGTCCAGTATCTTTTATCCAGGGAATATTTCCAGAAATCTTTAAAACGTCTTGTATTGGTATTGGTGAAACCGGTGCCCACGAACACCGTATCATTGATCGTGAAAGCAACAGCTTCGCTGCGGGCCGGACCATCAAAATAATCGCTGATTGCCCAGTTACCCACCAGGTCGCTTGTACTGTCAGAGGAGCTCTTACTACAAGCCGGAATGATCAGAATTGGTGCGGTAGCAATCACAAGGGCCAGGGAGTAAACTAGAACATTCTTCATTTTTGTTTTATTTTCTGTTTGTTTTTTTTAGTACATCACCGGTATCCGGGGATCCCGGGCGACCCGCATTTACTTGCGTTCGCTAGTTAATCTATTATTTCGACAGGTAAAAATATTTCCGTGTGTTCCTAACAAGTTTATAAAATAGATAGACAAGGTTATTGGCTCGACCAACCGGGCGCAAAAATCTTTATTTTTTTGGACCACGCCCCATTTTGACAAGTTTTTCTTATTAAAAGCTGCCAACTTACATAAACAACCAACATGTTAAATATTGTAAACCACAAGATTAACCAAGTATTAACATATCTGTTCGCCCATATCATTTTCAGCGCTGCACTTTTGCAGCCGGCGCCGGAGATTTCTCGCGAAGTTTACCCGGCTTATTATAAATTTGCAAATTTGCAAAATTTCGGTTGCCAATCAGCCATTTAATTTCCACCGGCAAAAATAAACGCTTCGTCGATTATCCGGTAGAAGCCATATATGTTAACAAAATTTGGTATTTCGCACCCGGTAATTTGCTGGCCTGAAAAGATAATGGAAACGCAGCAAGCTATAGCAAGAAGCGGGGAATTGAACACAAAGAGGTGTTAAAATGAAAACAAAAATGCCGGCTGCGAAAACTGTAAACCTTATATTCCATTACTTTACAGCCGCCAAAACCATGCGGTTTCCATATGCAGCCATTAACCTGTAAACCTAAAACGAATTCAGCTTAACAATCACTCACTAACCATAATATGTATATACACAAAAGGGCGCCTTTTATTCTTACTTGCTGTATCCTTATCACCGGCCTGTTCTCATCGTGTTATAAAAAAGATATCCAGGTGGGTATCGAACGGGCGGAAAGCCATACCCGCATCATTACCGTAGATACCGTGGGCGTTTTATTATCCAGTTTTGTACTGGATTCTTTCACCACCAATAACAACCAGTTTGCCCTCATAGGCAATTACCACGATGCCTACACCGGCAAGACCAATGCAAGTACTTTCTTTCAACTGGGCCTGCCTACCCTTTCTGAAGACGCTGCTACCCTGCTGCCCAAAAGCGCCGTTTACGATTCCCTGGTCATCTATATGAAACCCAGCGGTTACTATTATGGCGATACCACCCAGCCTTTTGCCATCTCGGTATACCAGCTGGCCGAACAACCGACCGCCAAAACGGTCAATAACCGCCAGGTGATCTATAACAAGACCAGCTTCCCTTTAAAAGGCGCTTCCCTGGTAACCTATTCAAAACTTGTTCGACCCAATAACGACCGGGATTCCATCATCATCAAATTGCCCCAGGACATGGGCCAGGATTTTTATACGAAGATCCAGACAAAAGCTTCCCAGTTCACCAGCGCCGAGAACTGGCTCGACTTTTTCCGCGGCCTCTGCATCCAGCCTTCCAACAATAACGCTGGCGCGGTATACGGGTTTAATATGGGCGACAGCAGTATCAGCATGCGCCTCCATTATCACCTCACCCTGCCCAGCAAACAGGATAAAGTACTGGAATTTGTGCTTACCAATCCAACGCTGCAGTTCAACCGCATTTTGACCGACCGCACGGGTACCATCCTGCAACGCAGCTTTGCCAACCAGCAGGAATTCTTTGCTACCAATACCAATCCATTCGGCATTACCCAAAGCGGAACCGGCGTATTGCTGAAAGTTCGTTTCCCTTCCCTGCGCGATGTGCTTAAGATCAATGAAGTGGTGCGGCTCATGGATGCCCGGCTGGAATTAAAACCCATCAGGGGCAGTTACGGGATGTACGATAATAAACTGCCCGGCTCCCTCCACCTGCGAACCACCGACGTGTCGAATGCAGTGGGCGGCGCCCTGCCCGATACCGTGGGTAATATGCAGCAGGTGCGGACCCCTGAAATTGATTACCTCTATGGCACCGCTACCCGGTATCAATTCCATATCACCAGTTACGTGAATGCCTTATTAAATACCCCCGGCAGCATCGAGAACGGCCTCTTTATCATGGAAGCCGATCCCGAAACCGCCAAACAGATCAACCGCGGCGTCATCGGCAGCCTGCACAATGCCACGAACTACCAAACCAGACTGATCTTAAATCTTTTGACAATCGAATAACCACCTATAATGAGAAAAATATTTATACTGAGCGGGATCTTCGTGGTGCTTGTGGCAACAGCAAAAGCGCAGAATATGGCCTCACCGTATTCAGTATACGGTGTGGGTGAACTGCAGGAACTGCATCCCGACCGCAGCAGTGGTATGGCCAATACCGGTACTTCCCTCATGTCGACCCCCGGTTTTATCATCAATAAGAACCCGGCTTCGCTGGTCGGCCTCGAAAGAAGCCTGGCCCAGGTAGATCTCGGCATCGTGGGTAAAACGGTTTCCTTCAAAGGCAACAATATCAATGGCGATAACAGCTCTACGAAAGACGTTACCATCAAACGCATTTCCATCTCGGCCAAACTGAACAATCACTGGGCCAGCAGCGTGGGTTTTATGCCTTTCAGTTACGTGAACTATTCCTTCAACGCCCAGAAGACCGTGGAAGGTTCTCCCAATACATACACCGGCCTCTATGAGGGCAATGGGGGTTTGAAGCATGTTTTCTGGACCAATGGTTTTGCCCTCGGCAAACACCTGGCCCTGGGCGTACGCTCTTCCTTTATCTTCGGTTCTATTAACCAGATAGAGACCCTCACCGGGGGTGGACTCAGCTCGAATGTGGTTTCCCAGGTGACCGATTATTACAGTGGTTTCCGCTTTGAAGGCGGCGCCATCTATGGCGCCAAGATCAATAAGAACTGGCGTTTTTCTTTGGGCGGAAAAGTGACCAGCAAGAGCGATCTCAATTCCAATAAAACACTCACGGTGACCGAAAGCGGTGGCGTGGTGGAACAGGATAAAGAATTAAGCGATGGCAATTTCACCCTGCCCTGGCAATACGATGCCGGGATCAGCCTCACCAATAAAGGCCGCACGACCTTCACCGTTGATTATACCTATGGCGACTGGAACAAGATCAATCCCGGCGGCGGTACCTGGACCATGGTGAACAGTGAACGCGTATCGGCGGGTGTACAGTTCTCCAGACAGGTACAACGCTTTGGCATGGTGGCCGAGAAAAGTTATTTCTCTGCCGGCCTCTTCTCTGATAAATCGTACCTGCAGGTAAAGGGACAACAAATTGAAGGCTATGGCGCTACCGTTGGTTATGGCGGTTACCTGAGCCGTGGACTGGCCTACAACTTAGCCGTAGAAGCCGGAAGACGGGGAACGCTTACGAATAATCTGGTTCGGGAGAATTACTTTCAATTCACTTTGTCTTTGTCATACCGGGAAGTGTTGTACAGTAAGGGACGCAAATATGACTAACAAATTGCCTCCTGGTTGGGAACGGGATACCGTTTAACAACATGCGTTACAGGTTACAAGTCGCAGGTTCCAGGGCGGTTCAAAGTTCTTAGTTCTTAGTTCACAGTTTTAAGTTTATCACAGAAAAAGGGTGTCCCGATTAATATATCGCGACACCCTTTTTTATATTTAAGTTATAAGATTTCGGTTGTAAAAAAATAATAGGAAAGCTAGGGTATTCTGCTATAATGACGACGCCTGTAGGTTATTGAAAATCTAACCATAAACTATAAACCACAAACCAAAAACAAGGTTATAAATATCAGGTTGTAAGCAGATAATAGGTAAACAAGTAGTATTTCGCTATAATGGCAAGACTCGTTGGTTATTGAAAATCTAACCACAAACCACAAACCAAAAACCATAAACGCTCACCTAGAAATCGTAAACAAGACGTTCTATTGTCTTCCATAATAGTACAGCTTTACACTTGAAGACAGCGCTTTTTCAGATAGCGTATAGTACCCGGTATTGTTATTATCAAAAACAATCGACTCACCTTGTGGCTCCTGGATATAGGGTAGCTTCGTTGGCTCTTTCAATAGCGCCTGAACTAAACTCTCCGACGCGGATCTTTGATAATAATAGATTGCGTCATAGGTTTTCACTACAATCTCTTTCCCATTCGGCGCAATGGCCGCGCTGACGGCATAATTGTACGACAGGGTGCCCACCTCTTCTACCCTGTTCATATGCGTCGTGCTGTAGGGATATTTCAGGCGGAAGATCTTCGAGCGGGTCTCGGTCTTGGTAATGATATAGATATCTTTTGATTCGGGATCCACTAAAATGGCTTCGGCATTATGGCTGCCATCGGGATAAAAAAAGGCGATGCGGTCGAGATGCTGTACGGTATCCGTAGCCGCCAGGGGTTCCTCGAAGCGGTAAATCGCATAGTCGTTATATACCAGTAAATTATCGCCGGTCTCGGCAATATAGAGGTAGTCGGTAGCCGGTTTGGGACCACCCGACAAGACGATGTCCTCCCAATCGCGGTTGATCACATGGGCCAGGCGGATGGTCTTGCCAACACTGCCATCCTTTTTTACCAGGGAAATCTCGGGCGGATTACCACTGTCCTGCTGCACCCATAAATAGCCGGGATTTGCTTTGCTGTCGGCAATGCCCGACACTTCATTCAGCCTGGGATCTTTGACAATAGCCTCCTGCGGCGTATTGGCAAAACCGATGATTTTACTGTTCGGCTTAACCTGGTTACAGGCCAGGAAACCGATGATACCAAGGAGCAACCAATACCGGCATCCGGCCAGGTGCTGAAAACGCTGTATACCCATACCGGCCGAAGGTATTAAATAATCCGGCAATTGGGCTGCCAAAACGAATATGCCATTGTGAATTAGTCACGCGATAAATATTTCTCCCGATTTCATAATCAAAAGCGGCTGCGGTTAATTATATTGCCGGAACCGCGGGCAATGGCGGCTACTCAACTACTTCACCCGGCAGAACTTCACAGGTTCACGGGTTCTTATTCCCTTGATCGAACCAACTTCCCGTTTGAAAATGCTATTGCCATGAATACAACCTTATCGTTATACAGTTCCTTACTGCCCGACAATAAACACGGTGCTGTTTACACGCAGTCCTTTGCCAGGGGAAAGGTCACCATTACGCTTCGCCCCCTTTCCCTGGGGGACGACTGGCCCTATATCTCCCGCTGGTTATTACGCGAGATCGCGCGTAAGCTGCCCAGTGCCGGCCACCTGCCCGAAAAACATTTGCGCGAGACCTATAATATCATGCTGCAATGTGATTTTGCCCAGCCTTTAATGGGCCTGATCAATGATCAGCCGGCTTTCGTGATCGAGATCTGCGATGGCGATAAACAGGGTTCCGGCGTAGATGAAGGACCGCATGAATACCTTCCCGGCGATCATGCCATCCGTTTATTATTATCTCCCACTGTTACCCATATACGTCAGGGTGGCTACTATGCGATCTTCAGCTGCCTGCATTATTTCTTTTCGCATACGAATATTCAACGTTTGGTATGGGAACTGCATGAACGCGACAAGCATTACATGCAGCTGGCCAATCATACGGGATTCGACAAAAGTGCCGCCCGCAAGTGGCGGGGCATACAGGTTTTTCTGTATACGCGGGAAAAATATGGGCTATTTTCGGACATCTACCCCCGATATGCGCAGAAACAAACGTAAATTAAGAAAAGGCAAAAAAGGCAAAAGGCAACGAGGCATAGACGCATAGAGAAAAGGCACAAAGGCATACAGGCATAAAGAAAGGCATCAAGGCAAAGGCATAGAGAAAAGGCAAGGAGGCATAGAAAAAAGGAGAAGCGCCTAAATTTTCTTAACTTCGTATGTCAATAACCGTTCTACAGTAGATCAGACAAGCGGTTTAAACCTTATTTTATGTCCTTAAGTAACCAGGATATGGCGAATATCCAGCAGGCCAGAACGATCCTTGCCGAAAATTTCGACAAGCACATTACGATACCGCAATTAGCCCGGCAAACCGGTATCAATGAAGCAAAACTCAAAGAGGGATTTAAAGAATTATTCGGGCAAAGCATTCATACCTACCTGCAGCAATTGCGGCTGGAGAAAGCCCAGCATTTACTGCGCACCACCGACCTCACGGTCACCGATATCACCTATTTTATTGGCTACAGTCACGTGACGCATTTCACCAGTCTGTTCCGTAAAGAAACCGGCTTCACTCCTACCGAATGGAGAAAGAAGTATAGAGAACAACAAGACCTGTAAGGTCGACAGCGGCCGTTTGCATCGGCAGTAAGTTGCGTGGACCTGACAGGTCGAAGCTATCGAAAAGCAACAGACCTGTCAGGTGCGCTTATGCTTAACAAACAAGCTGACTCATGCAGCGCACCTTACAGGTCTGCAATATCTATCTAAATATTCCCCTTCTTCAATTCATCAACCGCATAGTTAGCAGCACGAGCAGTCAACGCCATATAGGTCAACGACGGGTTCTGACAAGCAGAGGAAGTCATACAGGCTCCATCGGTGACGAAGGCGTTCGGCGCATCCCAAACCTGGTTATGACCATTGAGCACAGAAGTTTTAGGATCCCGGCCCATACGCGCAGTGCCCATTTCATGAATGCCCTGGCCAATGGCATAATTATCGGCATTCCAGGTGCTGATGTCCTTCACACCGGCCGCTTCAAACATGGCCACCAGTTCTTTCAGGATATCCTTGCGCATCTTGAATTCATTCTCTTTCAGCTCGGCATCCATGGCCAGTACCGGCAAACCCCATTTATCTTTTACGTTGGGATCGAGGGAGATCTTATTCTCGTGGTAGGGTAAGACTTCTCCAAAACCGGTGGCGCCGATATGCCATACGCCGGGTTCGGTGAGCGCTTCTTTCAATTCAGCGCCAATGCCGAGTTCGGCCACATCGCGGGCCCAGTTATCGCGGCTGGCGCCGCCCTGGTAACCGTAACCCCGCAGGAAATCGCGTTTATCGCCGAAGAGATTGGCAAAACGCGGAATATAAAATCCATTGGCGCGACGGCCATAATAATATTTATCTTCAAAACCTTCCACATAGCCCTTGGCGCCCAGCATATAATGATGATCCATCACATTATGACCCAGTTCGCCACTACTGCTGCCCAATCCGCCCGGCCAAATATCCGTAGCCGAGTTCATCAGCACCCAGGTAGAATTTAAAGCGGAAGCGCACACGAAAACGATGCGGGCATAATACTCATAGGTTTTATTGGTTTGTGCATCCAGCACTTCTACGCCTTTGGCTTTTTTGGCGTCTTTGTCATAAATGATCTTTGTCACGATGGACCATGGCCGCAAGGTAAGATTACCGGTTTTGGTAGCGGCCGGCAAGGTAGAAGACTGGGTGCTGAAATAACCACCGAATGGACAACCCTCCCAGCAGCGGTTGCGGAACTGGCATTGGCTGCGGCCTTCGATGGGCGCGGTGAGGTTGGCCACGCGGCCGATGAATAAATGCCGTTGATTCTTATAATGGGCTTTGATGCGGGCAGCTACTTCTTTTTCCACGCAGTTCAGGTCCATGGGCGGCAGGAATTGACCATCGGGCAATTGCGGCAGGCCTTCTTTGGAACCGCTGATGCCGGCAAAACGTTCTACATGATCGTACCAGGGCGCCAGGTCGCGGTAGCGGATGGGCCAGTCGACCCCATAACCGTCTTTGGCATTGGCTTCAAAATCAAAGTCGCTCAGGCGATAACTTTGGCGGCCCCATAGGAGCGAGCGGCCGCCGACCTGGTAACTGCGCCACCAGGTAAAGGGCTTTTTCTCCACGTATGGGCAATCTTTCTCGTTGGTCCAGGAGCTGACATTCTCTTCATGTACGATGGTGCCGCCGGCCCAGTCACGGGTGGCTACGGGCAGATCGAGTTTTGTTTGTTGGGTGGTTTTCCCGCGGTGGGCGAATTGCCACGGGTCGTTGGTAGCGGTCTTGTAATCTTTGATATGTTCTACGTTGCGCCCGCGTTCGAGCATGAGTACTTTGAGGCCTTTCTCGGTGAGTTCTTTGGCGGCCCAGCCCCCGCTGATGCCTGAACCGATAACAATAGCATCATACGTGTGTTGTTGAACAGCCTTGCTGTTAACCTGCAGTGAATCCCCTGGCATAGCAAAAGTTTGGTTAGAAGTCCAATTTACTTATTCAGGGGGAATTATCGTCAAATTGACGATAATTTTTTCATGGATGTAGTGAACAGGTGTCAGGCGCCAGGTTTCAAGTCACCGACACGCTGTAAAAAGATCAGGCCTTAACCAAAGCCGGGGCCAACCAAAAAGCCCCTGTAACCTGTAACCTGAAACCTGTAACTACTTCTATTAAAGATGCAAACGTTTCATATCAGAAATCATTTCTTTTACCAAGCGCTCCCCTGTAACCCGCAACCTGTACCCTGTAACTACTTCTGTAAAAGATGCACACGTTTCATATCAGAAATCATTTTTTACCGAGCTTTTCCCTGTAACCTGCAACCTGAAACCTGTAACAAATTCTGTTAAAGATGCACACCTTTCATATAAGAAATCATTTCTTTTACCAAGCGCTCCCTGTAACCTGAAACCTGCAACCTGTAACACCTTCCTATAAAGAAACGCTTCCACGCAAAAGAAAGACATTAATAACACAGCTACAACCTAAACTCATGCGCTTCCGCCGTATCAAACACCGCCTTCAATCTTATATTGGAGTACTCTTGCGGACTGGTCACTTCCGTTCTCAACAAGGCATCAGTCTTTGTGGCAAATTCCTGGCGATAGGCAAGGTATTGTTCTTCGGTAATGACGCCCTCTTTCAGGTATTTGTCGAGCTTGCGCATTCTTTTCTCATAGGCCTTGATGATATAACTCTTGGCCTCGATCACCGCATGTATAAAGATGGGTTGCTTGGCAGGCCGCCCATTATTGTTTGAAGAAGCGCCCATAGCAATCAGCATTAGTTTATCAAAGGTATCGATAAACGCATTCCATCCGCAGCATAGTTATTTTAACCATATATAGATGACTGTTACTCGATGAAAGAAATATTTTTTATTTACACATAAAGGAAAAGGCCGCTTAAGTGTACTGCGCTTATTGATCGGTTAAAGCGCCCAGGAAAGCTACAATGGCTTTTTGTTCGGCAGTAGTAAGTGATAAAGAATCGAAAGGTAATGACTGGTGCGGCAGTTCGATGCCAATGCCGCTTCCCCCACCCTTGTTGTAAAATTGCACCACATCATTAAGGTTAGTGTAAACGCCATTATGCATATAGGGCGCGGTGCTGGCGCTGTTGCGGATGCCCGGGGTTTTGAAGGCATACATGAGTTCTGCCATTTGATTGATCGCATACCGCCCCGAGTCGGCATCGATGCTTGCCTGCTGCCATAATGGTTTGGCAGGCACCCCAATGATCTCTGATTCTGCCTTGGTAAACCAGGGCGGTGTAGTGCCATTGAAGAGCGGCATAAAATGACAGGTGCCGCATTTGGCCTTGCCCATAAAAAGATTGAAGCCGCTGATGGCTTCGGTAGTTAAGCGCTGTTTATTACCGCGCATATATTCATCGAATCGGGAAGCAAAAGGATTCAACGAACGTACATAAGCCGCAATCGCATTGCGGATCTCGTAACCGCCGATCTTTTTTCCAGCACCATAGATCTTTTCCAACTGTGACCGGTAGGCCGGATCGGCCAGCAGTTTTTCCGCGGTCGTATTCGCATTGGAAGCAAATTCATCCGTATTCTTCATTACTTCATTGATCTGGTCTTCCAGCGAAGTGGAGCGTTGATCATAGAACTGCGCGGCCTGTAAGGCGGCATAATATAGAGAAGGTGTATTGCGTGCTAAGGAACCCCCATGCACCAGGTTACCGGCTTTGGCGAGACCGTCGGTAAAAGCCAGGTTTTCTTTATGACAACTGGCGCAGCTGATTTTGCCCGAAGCCGAAAGCCGCCCATCGGCAAAAAGCTGTTTACCCAAGGCCACTTTCTCTTTGGTAGTAACCGCATTCGCATACCCGGCATAGAAATCCGGGTTCCAGGCCCGGCCTTCCATGAGGTCGGCAAAAGTTCCGTAAAAAGGTTTTGATAAGGCCAGGCTATCTCTTTCCACCCGCGCGGCGATCCGCTGATCCAAGGATCTGCTCAGGGGCATTAAATAAGCAGTAATAAATTCCATTCGATTGAATGTATTGAAATCGCGAGGCGCTTGCAGGTAACCCACAGTCTTGTTCAGGTTCTCCCCTACACCATCCTTCATAAGTTCCGCCCCAAAATAAGCGTTGCAAAAGCCCTGGATCCCTTGTAATGCATCTTCTGATTCCGGCAGGGAAGCAAAACTCACCGGGGCGTCAAAACCCGTAATACCCAAGGTAGCGATCCGGATCAGCTGGTGTTGCACCAGTTCCCTGGCATGCCGCGGCAGGATCGCATGCTGCGGCATATTCGCTTTTACAAAACGCAGGTCGGTCAGCAAGAGCTTCACTTCATTGGAGACCGTGGCGCGCAGGGAATCATGGAAGCTGCCATACAAATATTGTTCAATCACCTGGAAGCCATGGGGCGGCCATACCTGGCCATCTTCTGTTTTAATATCGGGCAGGGCCGGACCGTTGATCCTGCGGGTCAGTCCCTGGAAATAATATTCGGTTATACCTTCTGCCCTTTTATAAATACGGCGGCAGTTGGCAAAGGACCGGCGCAGTGTGGGCGTATCCACGCCTTGTTTGATCAATGTATCGAGATGGGTCAATCCAGTCATCAGGCTATCCAGCTGCTTTTTATACAAGGCTTTCGCAGCGGCTTCGCCGGTGGGTGCTTTTTGTTCATCCGAACAGGAAGGAATATAGAACAACACTGCAAGAAAAAAGCAGCTGATAGTAAAGGTAGCGCGTTTCATGTTGGTGGTAGTATATAAATGACCTGTAAGGTGGACTTAGGGATTCTTTAAAGTTCGGACGGATGAGTCCACCTGACAGGTCGTTTATTTGATGGTCTTAATCTTTGACCTGTCAGGACCACATAACCCACTGCAATTGCAAATGACCGCTGTGGACCTTACAGGTCATTTGTCATTTCAGACCTGTAAGGTGGACTTAGCGATTCTTTAAAGTTCGGACGGATGAGTCCACCTGACAGGTCGTTTATTTGATGGTCTTAATCTTTGACCTGTCAGGACCACATAACCCACTGCAATTGCAAATGGCCGCTGTGGACCTTACAGGTCATTTGTCATTTCAGACCTGTAAGGTGGACTTAAGTATTCTTTAAAGTTCGGACGGATGCGTCCACCTGACAGGTCGTTTATTTGATGGTCTTAATCTTTGACCTGTCAGGTCCACATAACCCACTGCAATTGCAAATGACCGCTGTGGACCTTACAGGTCATTTGTCATTTCGGACCTGTAAGGTGGACTTAGGTATTCTTTCAAGTTCGGACGGATGAGTCCACCTGACAGGTCGTTTATTTGATGGTCTTAATCTTTGACCTGTCAGGACCACATAACCCACTGCAATTGCAAATGACCGCTGTGGACCTTACAGGTCATTACAATAAAAAATTACCTCGGCACACCGGTCAGCACCAGTGTTTGTCCGCCGGAAGCATAAGCCTGTACCGAATTCGCTTTACTCGGGTTCAGGAACTTGGTGCCTTCCACCCAGGTATGCGAATGAATATTGATGAGGAAGGTGCCGGCGACGTCTACATCTTTGGAGATATCAATCATGGCGCCGTGTTCCCAGGTACCAAAACGCTGGTCACTGGTGGGATTATATTTGGTGCCGGCCAGGGTTTTGTTCTTCAGGTCGATAAATACTTTTTTGGTGCCGGACGCAATCGAATGCTGCCAGATCAGGGAATTATGCGTAGCGCCGGGGAAATAAGAATCCCCGTCTTCCTGGATATAGACATAGTTTTCGGTTACACAAAGGTTATCGGGATTGATGATATCCTTACCGCCATTGCTATCACCGTCTTCAATGATCGAAAGTTTGCCTTTCAGCGGATCATTGGCATTCATACTCAGGTGATATACGCGGCCCCAATAGGTTTTTTCAGGAACCCCACTTACACCCGTAGCCGTGAAATACACTTCGCGGCTTTTGGCGCCACCGCCTTTCTGGTAATCGAGGTCTTCTACGCGGGCGAACTGGATCGATTTCAGGGAAGTATTCAACGCTTCGATCTCGGCGCCGGACAAAGATTTGGCATTGGGCACTTCCACGAATTCAACATCGTAGGTATTGCCTTTGGTCATGGCCGTTTCAATCTGGTTCAGATCGGTGCGGCGCAGTACATAGAGTTTACCATTGTCGAGGTCGCCGGGGGTGTTAGACACATATAAATAGACCTGGCCGTTGCTGGCGTCTTCGCCAAGGATGATCACGGTTTTACCGGGATAGGCATCTTTATGCAGGGGCACTGAATTCTCACCGCTGAATTTGCCCAGGGCCGGTTTTACGCGGGAGTTGTCGGAAGGCGTAGCGGCGGCAATGGGATCGATGGCATGGGTCATGGCGTTCACATTGCTTTCTCCGGTGCTCAGGAACATATGTTTGGGAAAGCCATGTTCTTCGGGGGTGGCCAGGGAGCCGGAGCAGAGGCGGAACATGCCGCCGTCGGTATTCACGATGTATTCGCCTTTAACAGGGTTTAGTTTATGATCGAGGTATACGCGGGAGATGGCATAGGTATTTTCGTGGTTGGTGACCATGATATAGCCGCTGCCATCGGGATTTTTAAGAAAGCCCTGGCCATCGGGGGCGCCGCCGTACACGAAGTTCGGATAACCGGGAATGGTATCGCTGCTGCTGATGAGGGTATAGGCTTGTACGGAAGAAGCAAAGGCCGGATCGATGGTCACAAATGATTCGGCATTGGACCTGTTCTTAAACTCGGGCTTTTCGGTATTGTCGTTGTCGTCGGTTTTATCGCAACCTGCAAATACCATGGGAAGCGCGAGCGCAGCTAGTAATCTTTTTAACATGCTTATCTGGATTTAGGCCGCAATTAAAACCCTTGTTGTTACCAAATCGTTACCCCAGTATTATGGAAATATATTTCAAAAGCGTGCAAACTATGTTCTAAAATGGGCAAAACATGATGTTTTTGAGCAAAAAGGTAAAAAACACCCCTGTAACTTGCATTCAAAAGGCATAAGGGCTCCGGCTGACTGTGCCCGGAAGAGCTGTAGCGTCGAATTATTGAATTGCCTGGTATGTACCATTCCACACACTCACTACATACAGCAAGGAAGATCGATCCGACAGATTATAACACCTGCATATATAAAAAGCCCGGTTATCAATTTGATGCGATGTGCGAAACCCATCCATATTCAATCTATGTGCGAAATGCTGTAGCTGCGGTGAAACAGCAGATCGACCGCTATCCCCTGCGGTACAGGACCTGCCGGGAGCTGCTGGAAGCTACCAGCACCATTAACCGGAGGATGCTGGAGCGGGCCTTCAAGTATGAATATGGGTTCCGCATTAAAGAATACCAGGTGAAACAGCGCCTGCTCTGCGCCAAAACTTTCCTGCTCGAAGGCATGCCCATCAAAAGGGTGGCCATTAAGTGTTATTACCGCTCCCACAGCGCTTTCTGCCGCGCGTTCAAACGCGAATTTAATATTACTCCCTCCATGTGGCTGCGCAGCTAAAATGTATAAGAATCGTACAAAATGGTATAACTGCAACCGGTACCTTGTGTATGTTTCCCGAGTTATGCAGCAACGAGACCATGATATAGCCCGTGTGCAGGACATCTTACAGCATTTGGATGTAAGCCGGTGCCGGCAGGTAGCCGGCTGGTTACAGGATCATATACGGGCGCTGGAAGTAGATGACGCCATGTTCAAGCTGAGTATACAACAGTTGCGGTTGAGTAACCGAACCCTGAATGTATTACAGCAAAACAAGATCCATAGTATCGGGCAGTTGTTGAAGAAAGCATCCGATTGGGATAATATCAGGAAGTTGCGGGGGGCCGGTGATAAAGTGTTGCAGGAGATCAGGGCCACGGTGGAGCAGCTGCAGGCGGGAAAAATAGTGAAATGAATGACCAGGCATTATGCCACACAATGATAAACCTTACTTAGCTAAAACCTGATTTAGTAAGTAAAACCTTGTCCCATGCTCAGGAATCTAAAGCCTTATTCGAAGTATGTGCTGGATGCCGTTAAAAGTATCAAAGAGCACATAGATGCCAATCCTTTTCAGTACAAGACGGCCTCCGCCTTGTTGGAGCATGTGAGTGGGCCGAACCGCAGCGCCGTGGAGAAAGCGTTCAGGGATGTATATGGCGCCGGTATTAAGGAATACCAGGTGCGGCAGCGCCTGGAAGCATCAAAGCAGTTTTTAGAATCAGGCATGACGAAGAAGCAGGTAGCGGCCAAATGTTATTATAGTGGCCAGGCGGCCTATTGCCGGGCCTTTAAGAAGGAGTTTAATATTACGCCTACCGAATGGCTGAATATCTATTGTTAGTATCCCCGCACAAAATCTTGCAATAATGCAAAAGAATCTTACAAGAAAGCAAAATAATCGCGCAAAAATGAGAAATAAAGCCCTGTAACTTGCATTACGTAATCAGTTCACAGTTGTAAGTTCAAAAAACAAAATGCACAGTTCACAGTTCTAAGTTCGCAGTTCACAGTTCAAAGTGCTAAGTTCAAAGTTGGTAAGGCCGGATCTACTACAAGGGATCATCATTAAAATCTATTCTGTTACCATATAAAGGTTTTATCCAAAACTGGATAAGGTTTCGGCCGGTACGCCGCGGTTGTCCAGCTGCAGCAAAGCCGGCAAGCCCCCCTACACCAATACTTATTGTTCGTATTAACTATTAAACATTATCAACCATTCATCATGGAAGGGCCTGCTATTCAAAAAAGGAGTATGCTATCATTTGCCTGGTTAACGAAAGCCACTCTTGTCGAGATCATTTCCATTTTATTTATCATTTTATTCCTCTATACCGGCATCAGTAAGCTGATGGAGTATCCGGTGTTTAAAGAACAGATCGCAGAATCACCCATCTTAAAACCCGTTGCACCATTTATTGCATGGTCACTACCGTTAACAGAGTTCCTGGTATCCTTACTATTAATAATACCCCGCTGGCGCCTGAAGGGTTTATATGCATCGCTGTTACTGATGATCGCCTTCACTATTTATATCGGCGCTATTATGACGTTCGCGAAGGAATTGCCCTGTAGTTGTGGCGGAATTATCTCCTTGTTATCGTGGCAGGGGCATTTGATCTTCAACAGCAGTTTTATTGTGCTGGCTTATTTAGGCGTGCGATTCGAAAAGCAGCTACGCCGGAACAGGATACAATCATTTAACCTGGAAAACAGCTAGTATATGGAAAATACAATTAAACAGGGCGGTTTTGTGGTGACACCAGGCGATGGCGGGCTGTTCGCCCAGGCGGAACAAACCGAACTAAGCGTACATGCAAATGCTTCAGAAGAAAATGCAAAGGCAGTAGCCATTAGCCGTTTGTCGATCATTATCCCGGCCTATAATGAAGAGAAGACGATCGCTTTGATCCTGGATAGGATCAATGAAGTGAAGTTATTGCGGAATATAGAGAAGGAGGTGATCATTGTGAATGATTGCAGTACGGATGGAACGGAAGCTGCTGTGCAGGCGTATGTAGCGAAGAAAGAGAATTTAACGATCAATTATTTCAAATATATCAAGCATGAGGTAAACCAGGGGAAGGGTGCGGCTATCCATACGGGCATTGCGGAGGCAACCGGCGAGTACCTGTTGGTGCAGGATGCCGACCTGGAGTACGATCCGGGCGAGTACAACACACTCTTGAAACCCATTGTACTTGGCTCGGCAGATGTGGTATACGGCTCACGTTTTATGGGCGGCAATCCACACCGCATCCTGTTCTTCTGGCATTCGATCGGAAATAAGTTCCTGACCTTCTTAAGCAACATGTTCACCAATTTGAATCTGACAGATATGGAGACCGGGTATAAGATGTTCCGGACGAATATCATTCAACGTATCCGGCTCGATGAAAAACGGTTTGGGTTTGAACCGGAAGTGACGGCGAAGATTGCGATGGTGCCGGGCGTGCGGATCTATGAAGTAGGCATTAGTTATTATGGTAGAACGTTTGCGGAGGGGAAGAAGATTGGGTGGAGGGATGGGATGAGGGCTGTTTATTGTATAATGAAGTATTCATTATCTGGCGCCAGCAAATGCATAAACAAGGGCGTAAAGGTAACCGTGGAATAAATATGATAATAGATAATAGAAATAGAATATGAAATCGACATCCAAGCGATTGCCATTATCACTAAACACCTCGTTTAGTAGTCACATCGTCAGAACACCATTGTTTCAAACAGGCTGGCACCAACATATAGAATATGAACTGATTTTATTTATACAAGGTTCTGGTAAAGTATGTATTGGCGATTATGAAGGGCATTATCAAGCAGGCGATATCTATTTTATTGGAAGTAACCTGCCACATGCATTTAAAACAGCAATCAATACAGCAGTAAGCGCCTTGACAATTCAATTCCGCGAAAACTTTCTGGGCAGTCATTTTATGAACGTACCTGAATGTAAAACAATAAAAGAATTATTAAAAAAGGCTACTGGAGGAGTACAGATTACAGAAAAAGCCAAAACTAATCTCTCACTGTTGATGCATGCATTAGAGAAAAAAAAGGGTATAACCCGCATTATTTTATTACTACAATGTTTCGAAATCATGAGCTTGAATGACAATTACAACATCTTGGCGGCAAAAAAAGCTCAGAGACCAATTGATAGAAACGTTGATTCAATTGACAAAGTAATTGATTTTACATTGGTCAGTTTCCATGACCGTATATCCTTATCACTAGTAGCAACCCTTGCCTGTATGAGCATACCATCGTTCTGTCATCATTTTAAACAGAGTACAGGAAAATCATATATAGATTTTTTGAATCAAGTGCGGATAGAGAACGCCTGCAATCAGCTATTAAAAACCGATAAACCGGTAATAAATATTTGTTATGAAAGCGGTTACAATACGGTGGCCTATTTTCACAGACAATTCTTACGTATAAAAAAAATCACCCCTTTAAAATATCGAAAATCCACTCTAGTCGTATAATACACAAAAAGGTTATTGAATGATGAATGAATAAATTAAAACTGTATGAATTATTTACAAACTTCTCCTTTTGAACAATCCTTCAAGGATTTTTTATTCAAGAATCGTTTCAACAGGCTCATTCTATACCTGGCAGCAACCGCAATCATCATCCAGTTTGGTATATTCAAATATTTTTATCCGTTTGCCAGCTATATACATGGGGATTCCTTCTCTTACATTAATGCAGCTCATTCGAACCTGACCATCAATACATACTTAATCGGGTATTCGAAGTTTCTCAGGCTCTTTAATATTTTTGCCAAGCCTGACTATATGCTAGTGGCCTTTCAATACTTATTCATTCAGTGCGGAGTTCTATTTTTACTATTTACCATTTTTTATTTTTACAAAGCGAGACGGATTACACAAATCATCTTGTTTTGCTTTATGTTGTTTAATCCATTGTTCCTCCACCTCGGTAACATGGTTAGCAGTGATGGATTATTTTTAAGCTTAAGCTGTATATGGTTCAGCTTACTACTTTGGCTTATTCATCGACCCACAAATAAAATTATCATATGGCATGGCATCGTGTTATTTATTGCTTTCACCGTTCGTTACAATGCTCTGATCTATCCCGTTATTGCAGGCTTAGCATTTTGGATGTCTAATATATCATTACGAAAAAAAATAACCGGCTTGGCCTTTGGACTTCTCCTATGTGGGTTGTTTGTTGGTTTCACCATGTGGCGTTATAAAGTATTGACCGGGTATTGGCAATATTCACCCTTCAGCGGCTGGCAATGGGCCAATAACGCAATGTATGCATATCGCTATGTTGACAGTGCTGAATGGAAACCAGTACCCCAACGATTTAAAGCGCTGGACAATATGATTAGGCAAATGTATGCCAGAACCAAGAATTTATTGATGGATCCCAAAGAAAGAGAGCAAACGAGCACTTTTTATATGTGGAGCTCTGGCTTGCCGCTTATGCAATATCGCGATAGCCTATTTAATTTAAAGGATACTCAAGCCATAGAATTAAAGAAGTGGGCTAGTATGGGACCATTGTATACAGCATATGGCTTGCACATCATTCGTCAATACCCCCTGCATTACTTGCGTCATTTTGTTTGGCCTAACAGTCATAAATATTATGCACCGCCGGTTGAATTTCTAGCAGAATATAATGGTGGAAGAAAATATGTAAACGAACAAACAAAAAGGTGGTTTGGTTATAAAAGCACTAAAGTCAGAATCAGGATGGACGACAATAAAGTAATTGTTCTTAATTTTTATCCATACCTAAGCGGTGTGATAAACTGGGTAATGTTCTTTGGGCTCATATTCTATTTGTTGTTGAAAGGTTGGAAATTTAATTCAGTCTTTAACAAAACAATATTGCTTGCAGCCTTTTTATGGTTAACCAACGCTTTTTTTACTATTTGTGCTTCTTCGGCTGCATTGCGCTTTCAGTCGTTTCCCATCATCTTGACCACCACATTTTCTTTACTAGTTGTTGACTGGATGTTCCAATTGATGAATAAAATGAAGCATGAAGAGAATAAACAGAAGTCAATGCAGGAGAGGTTACAAGGCGAAGCGATAGCATAAATAAAAGAAGTAATAACTTCTTTACAATGAAACGAACGAGTAAGTTGTGACCATTTGAGCCGCTGAATAGTATCTTCACAACTTCCTTTTTATTTTCATTGCTAATGGTTCATTCTTTGCAAAAAGAAATAAAAGCACAACTCAAAGATTGCAAAAGAAATATGAATCAATAAACATTATCCTTTTGCTACCTTAGTAATAAGCTGGTTAAATAAAAACTTAAATCATGAATAATACTAAAGATATAAAAATTATGTTGTTATCACTTGCAATATTTTCAATAATCGGCGGTGCATTGGCATTTCGCGTAAACCTTGATGTGAACTATTGTACCACATTACCAAATTTGACTTTTGCTTGTGCTAATGGACTAGGAGGAGTAAGGAAATGCCCAAACCCAATGTTTGGCAAAACGCCTTCCGGTCAATCACAGTTCTTCTTCTATTGCTACACTGTAACTAATAATCCTAACAATTGCAACACAAATACAAATTGTCAAACAACAATCTCAACTAAATTCACTAATGATTACTGAAAAGGGAATAGACAACTAATCGGTACATTCTCTTTTATAAAATAATATATACTTATGAAAAGAATCAAACACATGTTGCTATCATTTGCTTCATTTGCAATCATTGGAGGTGCATTGGCATTTAAAGTTAAATTACTATGGACTATTGCACCACAGTAACCCATGCAATCTTTGTTTGTACGCAAATCAGGTAAGGAAATGTCCAAATCTGATGTTTGATAAGCACCTTAGAATGGATGAAACTTTCCATTTTATTGTTATACTATAACAACTTACCCTAAACTTCGTAACTCGATTACCAACTGTCAATTCACAACTTCCACAAAATTCATAAACGACTAAAATCCGAAAGTCACCGACTTCTATGCTAGCATTTTAACCACATAAACTCAAAAAAACACTCACTAACTACATAAAAAAATGCTGTTTCAACACTTCATAACCAGCTTGCCATTTAAGCAATGGTGTTTTCACGACCAAGAGAATAAACGCCTATTATGGTTTTCTTTCGCAGTAATGATCATTTCCTTTGGCTGGCTTAAATACTTATATCCCTTTCCCAATTTCATGCCTCCAGATTCACATAGCTATTTGAATGCGGCCCAGGAAAATGACTTTATCAATATTTGGCCAATAGGATACTCCAAATTTTTACGCCTTGTAAGCGTTTTTACCACTTCCCATTTGATATTGGTAATACTCCAATACTTTCTATTAATGGCCAGCATCTTATACTTTTTATCTACTATTCGTTACCTTCTGTCTCCTAGCAAGTGGCTGTTTAGAATTGTCTGTTTATTAAGTATTGGCAACCCTTTATTACCACACATTGCCAATTTTGTGTCTAGTGATTGTCTATTTGTTACCCTAAGCCTGATATGGTTTACACAATTATGCTGGCTATTGTGCCAACCAACCCTAAATCTGATATTAATACATGCAATTATAGTGCTCTTGTCTTTTATGGTGCGATTTACCGCTATTTGGTATCCGGTTATCAGTATAGGCATCATTGTATTCACCCACTTACCAAACAAAATAAAATGGCTTGGTGTTGGATGCATAACATGTTACATCCTAGCTTTTATCGGCCGTACGCAATATGAATACAAAATTAGAACCAACACCATTCAATATGCAGCTTTTGGGGGTTGGCAAATAGCAGCTAATGCCTTATATGGCTATGCAAATGCCCGCCCAATAGATCCGGAAAATGTTCCACACCCATTTAGGATGTTGCATTCGCTCGTCAACCACCATATGGATTCACTCAGCAAACTTACGGTACGACCCGATGAAGAAATTGGTGTATACTATCAATGGGATTTTAGTTCTCCACTACGGGTATATAATAAGGAACAATGGAAGAACGATAAAAATACACCCTTTTTTATACAATGGGCTTCAATGGCGCCTTTCTATGCTTCCTACGGGCGCTGGTTAATCACCAAATATCCATGGCCATTTATTAGGCACTACGTCTGGCCTAATCTTATACGCTATTATGTTCCACCATCCTATTTTATGGGGAGGTACAATATTGGTAATCGAAACGTTGACGCAATAGTAGTTTCCTGGTTCAAATGGCAAAATGACCAATTGCCAACCCGTACCAAAGACAGAAACATTCGTACAATGGATATATTTCCAAATCTGCTGGCGATTATTAACCCTGTATTTTTACTATGTAGTTTAATTTTTATTGGATCCGCAGGTTTAAAAAAATGTAACCCAACCAGCAAACGCGTCATCACCTGTATGCTTTTAATTTGGTTTACCAACACCATTTTTAGTATTCTATCGGCTCCGATTGAACTGCGCTATCAGATTTTCCCAATCGCTGTTACATTACCTTTCGGATCATTTTTATTTTCTTGGATTATTCAATCACTCAAAACTGTATCAAAAAGTAAAGAAAGCCAGAGTATCCATATTCCTGAACCCGTGATAAAAACAAATTAAAATAGAGAATATGAAATACATCATTTTAATTTTTATCATAGCCTGTTTGGCTGGTTGTTTTGGAGCCGAACCACAAAAAACAGGTAAAGAAGGTCAACCTATGCCGGAATTTTCTTTATTGCTAACTGACAGTCTTACTGTACTAAATACAGGTAATATATCAACAGGAAAACCGGTAGTTCTTTTTTATTTTAGCCCTTACTGCCCTTATTGCAAAGTGCTTACAGAGGAGATCATTGAGGAAATAGATGAGTTAAAAAACATCCAGTTTTACTTTGTCAGCATCTACCCAATATCAGATCTGAAGTTGTATTATAACTATTTCAAACTTGCTAAATTTCCAAATATCACAATAGGCCAGGACATTGCACAATTTGTATCAACTTATTTTCAAATGCCAGGAGTACCCTATACAGCAATATATGGAAAAGATAAAAAACTAAACAACGCGTTTATAGGCAAGCTAAGCGCCAATCAATTAAAAAGAGTAGCGGAACAATAAAAATTATTGCGCAATACCCTTATGAAAACAAACTGCTTATCCGAAGCAAGGGCCCGCTGGTGGCTAAGCAGTAAGCATTAGTAAGCCTGAAAAGGTATGCCTGTTAAGTCCTGTTTTAAAACAGCCAGTTTTCAGGAATGCAGTAACCTTAGGCAAAACAGTGCTTGATTGTAAAAAAAATCTGACGGTGTACTGCCTGCCGCAGGTAAATTGACTACATACAGGCAGAATTTAATAACTAAAGTTTAGCTTTTTAAATTTAAAAAAGCATTAATTTATGAAAAAAATAAAGATTATGCTGCTATCGCTCGCATTATTTGCAATCGTTGGTGGGGCATTGGCGTTCAAAGCAAAATTTGATGTAGACTATTGTACTACAGTAACAAATAGCTCATTTATTTGCACCAATGGGTCGGGAGGTGTTAGGAAATGCCCGAATCCAATGTTTGATAAAGTACCTAGTGCTCAATCAGGATTTCCGTTTTATTGTTATACAATAACAAATAATCCTAACCTTTGCAACTCAAATACTAATTGTCAAACAACAATCTCAACCAAATTTGTTAATGACTTTTAAATTGGAATCGAAATTGTAATATAAGTGGCTGCCTAAACAAAATTTTAGGCAGCCTTTTTAATATGACTGCAGATTTATTATTAAACAATCGGCCTACCTTTTTTGCCTCAATCTTATATTACAGAAAGTGCAAGTGTTACCACAAATCCCAGTCGGATCCAATTCATACCTACTTTCAATACCTTTTAACTTAAATGGTATTCCCGATGTCATCCAGCGAGGGGCTGGCGCACCTTTTAAATAGTGATCGAAAAATTGCGTATATCGAATGGTTAAATCCCTGGCATTATCGCCGGCCACGGTGTGATAACCATCGTCATATTGCAACCACCATACTGATTTTCCCAGACGGCGAAGTGCAATATACATTTCCAGTGCAGAACCTGCGGTAAACGCACCATCCCTTCTATTATGAAACATTAATAAAGGACAAGTGACCTTATCAGCATTTAACACAGCGGAATGATCTAACCACTTTTTTTTGTTATTCCATAAATTATCAAGTCCACCAGAGCCATAAGCATTTTTCTCAGCCCATTCCAAAGTGCTTTCACCTCCGTCGGTATTTCTTCCCCATAACTTTAATGCTGAACTTATTATATTAGTTACTCCAGCACCCATTGACATGGCTGCAAATGAGGAAGAATGAGAGAAAAGATAATAACCAAACCGTCCTGAATTACTATGCCCTACTGCCCCTAAATGCTGGTTATCCACGTAAGCCAGGCTTTTAAGATAACGAGCTGCGCCTTCTATCGTATTCATAATACTAAGGCCCCAATTACCATTTATAAAATACACATCCGGCATAAATACGAGATAACCGTGACTCACCATCCACGCAGGCCTATCAAGTATATTAGGGCGGTTAATATAGGTAGGAATGGGAAATTGGTACAATTGATCAGTAACAGTACCATAAAAAGCAATTATGACTGGATATTTTTGGGAAGAATCGAAATTTTCAGGTTTATATAAAATTCCTTGACTTATATGGCCGTCTAACTCTTTAAAAGAATGTAATTCAGCTGAAAGCCAGTTATAATTTTTCTGCGGCTGGAAATTTGTTATCCTTTCGTACGATCTAAAATCTTTCGTTATGAAATAGTTTGGTGCTTCAGTTGCCGTTTGCCGTTGCACTAGCCATACATTCACATTGGTAGCTTTTATTGGATTCATTCCATTATTAATACCATTAGCCATTTGATCTAATCTATCCATAAAACAAGCTCCCATATATAAGAGCTCAGGATCACCATTTGTTCCCAATATCTTTCGGCAGTAACCGTTAAACTTTGTTTTTCTGTTAAATGCCTTAAGAATCAATGTATCTCCCCTTGAATAAATTTTCATAGTAGAAGAATAGCCAATTATCTGTAACAATGTATTGTTTAAATGACCATACCTGTTGGTAATGTTTATAGGCAGTTCTTTACCTTCCAGATCCAGTTGCCAGATATCATAAAGATCGGATACCAACACCTTTTCTCCCCCTAACCATCCGATTAATTGGGAGGGCACAATCATAGCGGGCAATTGATTATTCGTCCTTAAAAAGCTACTTTTGTAGGCTAACTTGCCTGGGATATTTTTTGAGATATTTGTTAGCTTTCCATTTATTACATTATAGCTATAATAATGTCCCCCTTCGTTTCCGTTAAAAAAAACTAGGTAATTCCCTTCCGGAGAAAACCTAAATACAGAATTGCTACCTTTTCCAGTTGCAGGAATATATTTCCTTCGGCCATCTTTTAATGATATAATCCAATTACTATCGTTTTTATTATTCTCCTCCCAGAATTTGTCGCTGGTAGACAACTTTGTGACAACTGCATAATCACCAGATATATGAGAGGCAAGTTTTTGGCTCACATTCTCCAACTGTACCGAATTATTCAAGTCCAAATCAAATGCGGCTGCATAAATTAAAGGTTCTTTTAAAAGCGCCTGACTTGATTGAATTATTTCATCCTTATGACTCCATAACTCCATTTGTACAAATCCTTTATCAGCAATCTGCGTATCGATATCTGATTCTACATAATAAATAATAAACTTTCCATTGTCGGTAATTGAAGCGGGGCCTGTAATCTTTAGCTGAGAATTTGAACCTACTAAATGATTATTCAATTTCATTAAAGCCTTATCCATACCCACCTTCCAATACCAAATAGAACTTTCAGGCTGTTTTGAGTTATCATTTTGCGTTTTCTTACTTGTATCCACTTTGTTAATTAAAAAAACCACTTGTTGGCCAGATCTATCCATGCTATAACTATCCAAGAGCAAACTATTGTTCGCACTAGACCAAATTGTTTGCGTCGTATTATTTAAAGTATCGTTATTATAATTAAGGTTGACATATTTCAAAGCTACTATCGTATCACTGCCAACCTTCTGCTCTGTTTTTAACAACATGTATTTACCATTGTTATGAAACATATAAGTTTCCACATACTGGAAACGAGATTCCTTTTGCGATGTAATGTTATAAAGGAGCAGTTCGTTTTTATCGTTGAATTTGATAGCCAGCCATGTGCCTTCGTCATCAAAGTTAAAGTCGGCAACATCAACGAACCGATTTTCCATGCCTGTAAGTAGATTACATAAAATGACCTCATTATTCTTTCTTTTCCAGGCAACCCACACATGCTTACTTGTCAACTGATCAGCAACAGGGACTTTAATATCCAAGATTTCTTTCTCGCATCGTGTAATTGAATTACCTGGATTCAGAAAACAAAGTTCGCCGTTTTTACGGAATACATAACACTTGCTATCAGCAGAGAAAAAACCTGGCTCAGCATCACTAAATGCCAGCCTCCATGTATCCGTTGTCGATTGTATCACCAAACTGTCAATATTACCGCTACGATCTATTGTATAAGCTATGAACTTACCATCAGGACTAATAGATGTAGCATTCGGCCTATCTGACAGACCGATCCAGTTATCAATTGCTTCAAAGTCAAGCAATGCTTTTGCAGGTTTGGATGGCTTAATATGTGCATGACTCCATACATATTTATCCAAGTTCCAACGCTCACTCCCTTTGGTTGCTAAATTTTCTGAAATTACTGTACTGTTTTGCGCCCAACAAATATTAAAAACAGCGATCTGCAAAAAACTTGTAACAAATCGTTTCATATCAACTATTTTATGACAACAGTAAAAAAACGTTCCAGAAGGAAAGTATACTTTTTACTAAAAAAACTATCCAAAATTTTAGATATTGATTATTTAATTCGAGACCAAATGGCACCGCGATCCAAGTAAGTTTGCTTTCCTTGTTTCATATCTTCCAACGTCTTTTGCCTCCCTCTACGCTCGGGAGCCAACTCAACCGCTTTTTGCTGCCAATAAATTGCCTCTTTCCTCTTACCTAATTTGTATAATAAATTGGCATAAGTATCTAAATAAGACCCTTGATTAGGCATTATTTTTATAAGCCCTTTCATCCACATAGCATATTCATTTAAGAGTTTTTTATCGTTAGATATTAAAAAAGCGGTCCAGGAATGCGAATTAATTTTCATATCACTGATGTGCCATTTCTTTAATTTAATTGCATTTTTCAATAATTGATCATAATTTCTATGACGGTCGTACCATTCTACCTTGGCTTCTATAAGATTTCTTCTTGTCGTATTTTTATCAAATTTGGCAGCAATTCGTTTCTCCAGTTTAGACCAATCTGCTTCACTTGAATCTGTTTGTAACTTTCCAACAAAACTTCCCAGATACATCCCAGACATGGCAATGGTTTTGCTTTTGTTTTGCTCATTATAAAAAGGCATTATGATCTCGTTTTGAATTGCCATATCCACCACTCTTGCAGCATATCCCTTTTCACGCATCGCCTTGTCAATCAATTTTCCGTCACGATAAAAAAAGCCGAATAATCGAGTAGAGGTGCCCAATGGTGCCTGACTACAAGCCTCAATCCTTTCTTTCGTGTATCTCTCATTTCGGTTTAAACCAGCCATATACTGGCTCAACTCTTTCAACAACATTTTCCAATTATCCCAATCACTCAAGTTGTACGCCGTTTTCACCATTAATGGATACTTTTCATAATTACGTTTTCCATTTTTATAATCGGTCATTAATTGTTCGTATTCTTCATAAGGATCAACATACACATTTCCCGGCTGGATGACACCTTTCGCCATTTCAATAAACATAGCTGGTTTCCTGTAACCTACCTCTTTAAGTACAATAGCGCCTCCTGGGGAAAGAAATATAAATGTTGGGTACTCTTCGACATGGTACTTTTTGGCAATAACAGCTGCATTTTCGTACCAACGCTTTATTTCTTCATTGTCATGCGATGTTTTATCCATTTGCACCTTAATTGAAATAAAATGAGTATTTAAGAAGTGACCTACGGAGTCATTGGAAAACGCTTCTGTGTCCATTAGCTTACATGGGCCACACCAGGTGGCATAGCAGTCGATGAAAATGTATTTATTTTCCTGTAAAGCTTTTTGTTTTATTTGATCCCAGCTTAATCCTTCTGTCCATTGGATAGCACTTCGATCGATACTTTCTGGCTTCAAGCTACTTGTACTCGGTGTTTGCGCTCGGAGCATTACAGGTGTTAAGGCTAGAAAATAGATTAAGTATTTCATCAGAACGTTATTTTTTTTGCTGTCAGCACATTGATTAAGCGATATTTTACCCAAGACCCCTTCGTCTAACAACATGACTATTATAAATCACTTCTGCTAGTGGCTAGTTTAAATTCTGTATTTATTCTTTGATTCACAACAAAACCGATTAATAGAATGCTTATTAGCTTTTAAAAAACAGAACTGGTGACAAATGCCTTGAACTGAGTAAACTTGAATGGTGGGAAAGTGTAATGCAAATTTATAAAGTTCACTCGGCTTCTAATAGCCAGCGTTCTGTTTCAAATTTGGTGCAGATCTTAATTCACTTAATGGGATAGGATATAACTGTTTATAACTTTGCCAAGCGTTTCCATTTGCCTTCAACGGTGTTACCACTTCCATTACTTCGTCAATTTTACCTGTACGCTTAAGATCAAACCAGCGATGCCCCCATTCACTGAACAACTCCACTTGACGCTCATGTAGTATTGCAGACAGCAAAGAATTCTTATCCACTACAGTTGTCGGATCCAGGCCAGCACGATTGCGAATGGTGTTCAGGTCGTCTTGTGCACCATTAATATCACCCAACTGTACTCTTGCTTCTGCTCGTATTAGATATTGTTCAGCAAGACGCAACACCATAAAATATTCATTCATATTAGATGTACCTGAACTGGTAGTGATGTTTGGGTCGTTTTCAAACAGTTTATATTTAAAAACATAAGCCATCGTGTCATCTTTAGTGTCAGTCACTTTAAAAATGGTAGTATCAATCCAATTTCCATAAACTGCACGATTATCATTTTTCTCAAAACTGCTTAGCAATTGCTTGCTCACTAAAACTGAATTTAAGTCTAATATGGGGCCGGTGGCAGGAATAATTAAATTTCGAGCTTCCTGGGTATTAAAATTTATCTCGGTTGGTTGAATCTGCCATATCGCTTCCTGACTATTCTTAAGAAAAACAGAATTTAAATCAGGCAATTGACTGCCAAATAAAGTTGTATTATTTATTACAGCTGTTGCGTTATCGGCTGCTTTTATAAAGTCGCCGGTATATAAATAAACCCTGGCCAACAAAGCTAACGCCGCCCACTTAGTTGGACGAGTTCTTTCTGTAGTATTTTTTAAAAGTGTTGCATCTAAGTAATCATCACTTAACATAGTTATCGCTTCTTCTAAATCAGTAATAATTTCTTCATACACCTTTTCCGTTGAGGAGCGCTCCAGTAGCGAGTTGATCTTCGCATCTGTCGTCAGCGCCAATGGCACATCACCAAATAAGTTTACCAAATAGAAATAACAGAACGCCCTGATAAACTTTGCTTCACCAATTAATTGCATTTTTACTGCGGGCGTTATTTGGGAAGATCCACTTAACCCCTCAAGCGCAGCATTGATTTTAAAGATAAAACCGTACAAAGGAGCCCAATGCTCACCGCCAGAAACCAGGACTGGCGTCAATTGCTTCAATTCATTTCGATAATAATCAACATAATTGGGAAAATCACTGATCAAGGTATATTCGTCAGCCGAAAGACCAGCAAATAAAGATATACTACCATCAATCCCTCCTACCTGAAAAGGACTGTTATTCATTGCCCCATAGATTGCGGTGAGCACCGAAATGGCTGTGACATCTGAAGTGTATACCGCATCTTCTGTTATCCTGTTTGGAGGTGGCGGAATTTCCACAAACTTTTTGCAAGATGAAAAAGAGAAAAAGATGAAAAAAAGAAAATGAATCATTTTCCACTTGCACCCGGAAATTTTCTTATTATGTTTAGGTAACATTTTTTAAATTTTATATAATCATTAATACACTCACCATGTTCCATTATAATGGGACCTTATAGTTCAAATTTCATCCCTACGGTCCACATTTGCAACGGCGGTAAAGTGGTATGAGTTTGTGTTTCCGGATCAAGACCGCTATACTGGCTTATTGTAGCCAGATTATCCCCACGGAAATACAATAAACAACTTTGTAATTTTATTCTGTTAGTAAATTGAGAAGGCATCTGCCAACTTATTGAAACATTTTTTAAACGGATGAATGATGCATCATAACTATAATCAGCGTTACTATTTGTCATAGTTGCTCCGTTAGATGACATGGTGGTAAATCGGTTGATCGCCGCGATATCGCCCGGCTTTTGCCAACGATTTAAAATGGTAACAGGCTGGTTGTTAGCTCCACTTGATGAATACCGTCCGGGCACCACTATGCCGTTTGAGAAATAAAGATGCTTGAACCCATTTTGATACACAAATTGAAATAAAAAATCAATCTGAAATCCTTTAAAACTGACGCTGTTCAACCAACCACCATAGTATTTTGATTGTACAGGTACTAAGGCGGTCATATCTTCGATGCTATTAGGATCCAGAGTCGGTTGTCCATCTTTGTTAAACACCAAATACCGGCCAGTAAGAGCATCCACCCCGGCATAACGATATACTTTATTTACGCCAAGAGGCTGTCCAACAATTACACCATCAAAACCAAGTGCATAACTGGTTTCTTCTATGTCCGGAAAGCTAACTAATTTGTTTTTGGGTATCGTGAAATTAATATTGCTTGTCCAATTAAAGTCTTTTTCTTTCACAATAAAAGTATTCAAAGTGAACTCCCAATTCGTATTACGGATGACGGCTGGAAAATTTTGAACTGTAGAAGGGAAACCAGTAACAGTAGGCAAGATGTATGATATAATTTGATTAGTAGACTTGTTTAATGCATAGGTAGCTCCTAATACAATCCGATCATTAACAAGACCAAAATCGATGCCTCCCTGCCATTTACGGGTCTCCTCCCATTGAATGTATGGATTAGGAATACTGGTTACCTGCAAACCAGTTGTATTCTGATAAGGTATTGGGGGGTTAGTAATAGCATAAGTACTAACATATAAGTAATCAGGGATTTGGTCATTCCCCGTAGTGCCATAGCTGGCTCTGAGTTTTCCAAAACTTATAAAGGGTATATTTTTTTTAATTAATGGCTCTTGGCTAAAAATCCATCCAAGTCCTATACTACTAAAGTTGTGAAATTTGTTTTTATCACCAAAACGGCTGCTTCCATCCCGGCGAGCCGTAAGATTAACCAGGTATTTTTCATCCCAATTTATACTCAGCCGACCAAAAAAGGCATTGTATTTATATAACAAAAAATTGGAACTGTTTACATTTTTTACATTGGCAGCTAATATTGATTGCATCATCTGATCATTTGGATAACCAATTCCATCAAACTGCAACATATCGCTACTGTTTTTTTGCCACGTGCTACCTATCAACGCTTCAATTTTCCCTTTATTTAAATTAGTAGTATACCGGATCTGGGGCTCAATGATCCAATTACTCATGTTTCTTTTTCCGTAAGATGCAATTCTGTTATAGAAGGGTCTGTTTTCAGGTTTATATAATTCTAACCTCATTGGAAGAAATAGGTCATTTTGCATATTTGTATACCCAAAACTACCTGCCACTTCAAGCCCTGACAGTAATCGATAGGTAACTCGCGCATTAGCCAGCAGATTCTTTGTATTATTAACAAAATCAGTACTGACCGTATACGCCATTGGATTATCCCATGTAGAATTACCAGCAGCATTAGGCGCCCAATGCAAAGTACCATCTTCGTTATATATATTTGGTGCGTTAGGCGCCAACAAAACAGCATTCTGGGTGAGATCGGTACCAGGCAAATGGTTTTGATCATACATATAACTTCCGCTTAGCTGCACTTGCAGTTTTTGATTTTTTGAAGCAGCGTTAATGTTAAAGTTTAATCCGCCCATTTTATCATCAAAATCGCCTGGAAATACCGTAGTGCGCCGGTTAAATGTAGCTCCAATCAAATATTGTACGATGGAAGTTCCAGCGGAGATACTGGCATTTATATTGGTATAATGCGCGGTACCACCAATCAATTCTTTTTGCCAGTCTGTATAACGGGTAGTATCCCAGACTGTCAAATCATATGTCCTGCTGCTGGGTGTAAGCGTTGAGATATCGATACCATCGTTTTTATAAGCCTCGTACCGCATTTCCAGGTATTGCTTTGTGTTCAACATTTTGGCCCGGCGTGTTACTTTTCCCCAGCCTTGTTGCAGATTGAAATTCAATTTCGCAAGCCCACTGGCCTTTCCTTTTTTGGTTGTGATTAAAATGGCCCCGTTTCCGGCTCGTGAGCCGTAGATAGAAGTTGCATCCGCATCCTTTAATACATCAATAGATTCTATATCATTTGGATTAATGTAATTCAACGGGCTCCCGCCCTGCACGAGGTTGTCCAGAAAATTACCATTGTCAAAAAGCTGATATGCATAAGGAACCCCATCTATCACAATTAAAGGTTCAAGGCCACTAAGTCTAAGGCTATTTCGACCTTGAATGCGCACTGTAACACCTCCTCCCGACAATCCGGTCAGCTGGGTAACCTCTATTCCAGGCACCCTTCCTTGCAATGCCAACAATGGATTTTGTATTGGACGTTTTTCAATGTCCGTAGCTTTAACAGTTGAGATATTCCCCGTACTAAACCTCCTACTCGTCGTCCCATAAGCAATCACCTGCATCTCATCCAAATTCCCAACAGCCACCTTTAACTTTAGCGATAAAAAGTCCTTGTTCTTAACAAGTACTTCCTGCCTATCATACCCCACCGACGTAATCAACAACACTGCATTCTCTGCAACGTCACGAAGGACAAACTCCCCCTTCAAATTAGTTGTCGTCCCCTTGCTGGTACCTTTCACCATTACGTTCACACCACTTGCCGGCGCTCCATTCTCATCAGTAATAACCCCACGCACCTCAATGGGATCTCTGAGATCTGTTAATGAAAGTTGTTTGGCGGGTTGTTCCCTCCTCGGCCTCACCACAATAGTCTTCTCATTCACCTCATAATCCAGCCGACCTTCCTTAAATATCAGCGCAAGCACATCGTGCACGCTGGCATCTCTAACGGATACCGTAACGCGGGGTGCGCCCTCCAACAACTGAGAAGTATACAGGAACTTATAATCCGTTTGTTGCTGGATCTTTTTAAAGACGCGTTCCAGGGGAACGTCCTTCTCTGAAAGCGTGATCCGCTGCCCATACCCTGCAGCATGGATCTGTAAACAAACTCCCAGTATTAAGATAGCAGTGAGCTTCATAATTCTACCTGCTTGTCGCAGCATTTTGGTGGCGCCACCGTAGTGGCGGATGCTTTGTTTTGGTTCAGGTGCTTTATTGTCTATGGCGGGCAATAAATGCACTAGTTTGCAAACGATAATTTGCATACCTTTGGGTTAAGTGTTAACGAATGTGATGCCTCGTAGTGTTGCAGGTAGTTGACATCCCAAAGCCGGCAATGTGACAGCATCGCTGGCTTTCTTGTTCTAAGCAGTTAATTATAGCAATCGTAGCTACAAGCAGGCAGTCAATTTTCCCTACAATTAAAAATGGGACATGGCCTAATGTTTAATGGGATCAGCTCCCTCCGGCAGGATCCGGTTATATATTGATAAGGCAGGCGATCAAATGATAAGGCTGGTCAATATCAGGGCTGCGAATTACACTTCCAGGGTATTGCATTAATACGGGGCAGGGCTTAAAAATATCAGCGTAGGTTTATGGTCGTTTAATTTCTTATAATGGTTTGACAGTAATTTTTTTTCCTTCGACGGTGAACTTTACTGAGCCGGTCTTCTCCAACAACTGTAATACTTTCGAAGCATTGTTATAGCGCGAGATCTCCCCATTGAACTCCCATTGCTTCACGGTTTTGCTTTCATAGCGCGTAGGCTCGAGATCATACCATCTTTCCATTTGCCGCATGATCAGCTGGATATTGGTATTGCTAAAAACGAATTTCCCCTCCTTCCAGGCCATCACCTGTTCCAGGTCTACATCGTTGAGCACATCGATACTGGCTTCGCTTAATACGGCCTGCTGCCCGGGTTTTATTAATCGTTCGGCTTTCGCCAACTGCACTTTTACACTTCCTTCCAGCAGGGTCACTTTTATATTCGCTTCATTCGCGTAAGCATTCACATTGAAGCGGGTGCCTAATACGACGACGTTCATGCCCCCATTCGATACTATAAAACGCTTTTTCAATGATCTGCTTACTTCAAAATACGCTTCCCCGGTAATCTCTACCCGGCGCTCTTCTTCTATGAAGGCTACGGGGTAGCGAATGCTCGACTCCGCATTCAACCATACCTTACTCCCATCGGCCAGCTGCAAATACACCACATCACTTCCCCGGGGCACCGTTACGGTATTATAGATCAGCTTTTGCTCCTTGCCCTTACCGCCTGTATACCGTAATACCCCATCCTGGTCCTTTGCCACCTGGGTGCTGCCCTGGGTGGCGAGTAAACCGGTTGCGCTGTCTAACAGAATAGTCTGGCCATTATCCAGGGTTAAGTAAGCGGCCTGGGTCCTGGGCTTCACTTCCTGCTGGATGTTCTGCACCACCACAGGCACGGTGGCCGGCTTATTCGACCGAACGAAGTAATAAATAACAAAAGATACCATCAATAACAAACCAACCGCTGCTGCGGCATAACGCCACCAGGTGAAACGAACGATCTTTGTGGCTGGTGCTTCTTCCTGCATGTCCTCCGGCAAACCCAATGCCCGTAGTTTCTCCCAGGCCCTATGTACATCCACGGCCTGCATCCTTTCCTGCCGGGCCGTTGATTCCTTTAACACATACACGGCATCACTCACTTCATGGAAGAAGATCTTATTTTCTTCCGATTGCTGTACCCAGCTTTCCAGCTCCACCTGTTCGGGCGGCGCCAGTTCATTGGTCAGATGCCTGTAAATAAGGGTTGCTATATGGGATGATTCAGACATGCGTTTCTTGTGCGGTTATTCGATCGGCGAAGAAATAACCTTTTAATAACGTGTTGGTGACATTCACATCCTATAAAACGCCTAACTGTTATGGAATCTCTAAGCCATTGGAGAATTTATTTTTCACTAGATGGTGAGCGCACAGATCCTGGCTTTTTGTGCAGCCAGCAGCACAAATAAGAACCAGGCAATCTCCAAAGTGTTTTCGCGCAGGTGCAGGCGCAGGGCTTTCAACGCGTTTTGCTTTTGGTTGTACACCGTACTGGTGCTGATATGGAGGATCTCGGCCACTTCGGCAGGCTTTAGTTCATCAATATAAAGCATTTTAAAAATGCGGCGGCATTCCTCGGGCAGCTGATCAATGGCGGCCTGTACCTTATTATATATTACATCCCTGATCTCATACTCATACACAAAACTGGTATCGTTCTGAATGAGCTTCACCAGCTTTTTCTGATGATCACTCATCGATCGCCGCTGGCGGATATAACCCAGGCAGCGGTTGCGCACACTTACATACAGATAAGCCCGCAGATTTTCTTCGGTGGAAAAGCCTGCCGCCTTCTCAAATAGTTTGCGGAAAACAACGATCACAATATCTTCCGCTTCATCTGAATGCTCGATCAGCTGTACGGCAAAATCAAATAGTCTTGGATAATAGGCCTCGAACACCCGCTGAAAGGCGGCATGTTTCCCTTGTTGAAAATCCAGTAAAACCTGCTTATCTAAGATCGGAGCCATGTACAATGAATTCCAGAATTAAGCGCTGCCCCAAAAGCACAGGGGGCAGACAAAAAGTGCTACTAATACCTGATAAGGAATTTTCAGAGAAAGCGGTTTGTTTGTTCCGGCTATGGAACAGAGCATCTAAGGGCGACCATTTTATGGTTACAAAGAAAGCAAATGTAAATCGCAGGGTAATAATACAGTAGAGGTCTTACATACTGATTGGCCATACAAACTTACGGGGATTCAACCGAAATCAGGAAAATGATGATGAGAAAAAATCAATCCAGCAAAAGGTTCAAGCAAAAATGATTGACCTGTATCAATTGCTCCATAATAAAAAACCCCGCTCCAAAAGCGGGGTCTTCGAATGCCAGTTGGGCTGGTACTTTATTTCACTGGTTAATTGTCCAGATCAGCTGCTTTGATGAACTTCAACTCCGTAGGTTTAAAACTTACCTGCGATGCCAGGGCCGGATCGGAGATCACATTATGCACCCCATCGATGCTCGACTGCATGATGCCGAACCCTTCTACATCAAACGGTTTATCCACCACCGGCTTAAAGAATTTTACCAGGGGCATACCGGTGAGCCCATGGGTTTGTAAACTATAATAGACCTGGGTCTTATTGCTTTCCACTTCCACATTGGCGGCTACTACCGGCAATTTCGCCAGGCTGATATTCTTTTTGATCTTCTTCACCAGCAGGTGAACGGAATAACCGCATCCATACACCTGGGTGCCGGTATCGCATTTTACCACTTTGGGTTCTACATAATAAACATGATAACTGGCTTCCGTACGCCCGAGGGTAGTGCCGCCAAAACCAGGTACGGCCATGCCCGCATTTAAGTTTCCATTAAAGACCTTTACAATGGTCTTTAAACTGGTCAGGTCCTGCCTGCCCCTGGGTACGTCATTACAATTGGCAAGGCTGCCATCCGGTTTCTCCAGTTTGTCGATGCCCCCGATAGTATCCATTGTAAATTGCCGGCTGCTATCCAGGATGGCATTGATCGCTTTGGTGAGCGATGATTCATCCAGGGATATTTGTGCCCCTGGAATGGATCCGGTCTCTGTTTCGGGAATAGCAGCCTTTTTTTTGGAGACGCAGGCAGTAAATAAGAAAACACTCAGAAAAAAACACAGGTAATTTCTCATAATAATCATTTTGAGGAAAAAATAGGTTAACAATATGACTACTAATGAGCGCTTACCTTATAATTAAAACCAGGATGGTTCATGAATGCATGTAAATTTATACCTATATAACACTCCCCCAACAGGTGTTTTTCCCGTATTTTTTGATCAGGGGCGAAAATTCGATGATGAACTGTTTATTCACTACACAAAGCAAAGCCACGGTTCAAGTACTTTTGCGGTCATTTATGAAAATAGCAACTATGACCAAGCAATTCCCCGCCTTGTTACTCCTGGCTTCCTTGTTAAGCGTGTTTACGGCCTGTGATAAAGACGACCCCATTGACGAACCCGAATTGAACCTTCCGCAGTATCATTTGAAAAGTATAGAATGGAATAATGGCCTGAAAGGCGCCTTTGTATACAATGCCGACAGCAGCCTGCAACGCATCGATTATACCTACCGCAATGTAGCCGGCAGTACGGAATATGGCTGGCAGGGCAATAAACTCGTAGAAATGTATGATGACCGTTCTTCTTACAAGAACGTCTTTGAATACGATGCCGGCGGCAAAGTAGTGCGTATGATCAATAGGGAAAAGGTACCTACTTCTGACAGGCATTACACGTTCGATTTTATCTATAACAGTTCCGGTAAACTGGATAGCCTGCGTTATTCCATCACCAATGAAGCCGGTACTTCGGTAAAGACATTGAGCAGGTACTATTACAATAGCGCCGGCGAGCTGGAGAAAGTGATCACCAAGCAGGGTAATAATGAAATAACGCATACCATCGATAGCTGGTCGCCCCTGGTAAGTTTTGAACCGGCTAATTACCTGGATCCCTCGCTGGTGGAGAACTACCCGGTGTATAACCTGGCCCTGGTGCTGCAGCTGCACAAAATAAAGAAGCTGCCGGCGAAGGTGACCCGCATCGTACAATTAGGCGCCGACCCTTCCTTTGTTGATAAGATAGAAGAGCATGTATATACGGTAACCGATTACCGCATCGAGAAAGTAGCTTCTACCACCCGTTACCCGCAGATGCCCGATTATACCGTGCACCTGGATGCGGTGTATCACTACTATTAATAAGCGGCCGGCGGCCGTTGATATATTCCAAGCACTGATTGGACAAGGCAAAGGAACCGGTTGAACGGCGTTTCCTTTGCCTTTTTTCATGGAAAGCCGTGCCAATTGTTGTAAAAGCGGTGCTAATCGAGCAAACTATGTCATCTTTGGGCAAAACATGAACTGATTTTTTATGCAAGGGATGGGCGAAGCTGTAAATTTGGTGAGTAGACCTTTTTTCTTATAACCTTATTTGAAATGTAGAACGATGAGAAGCCGGCTATTTTCTATTAACAAGATAAATCGTTCTGCCATGCTCAACACGAAACCTTATTCAAGCTATGTGCTTGCGGCGATCAATTCCATTAAAAAGCACATCGATACCGATCCTTTCCGGTACCGCAGCGCCGCCGACCTGCTCGAAGAGATCAGCAGCCCCCACCGCAATTCGGTTGAAAAAGCATTTAAAGAAGTGTACGGTTACCGCATTAAAGAATACCAGGTAAAGCAACGCCTGCAAATTGCCAAGCTCTATTTAAAGCAGGGCTTATCTAAAAAGCAGGTAGCCACCAAATGCTTTTATGGATCTTCCAGCGCCTTTTGTACGGCCTTTAAAAAAGAGTTCGGCATGGCGCCTACCGAATGGGAAAAAGCCTTCCAGGAGCATATGGCCGCCCTGGACAATGCAAAAAGATAAAAGAATACTGCAAAAAGAAAAAACAATGCAGCAAAAAGATAAAATGGACCAATGTAACTTGCATACAGAATGAAAGAAGCTCCGGTGATTGCCGCCGGAAGAAATAAGGAGAACAGTTAAAGGCCATTTGTAGTTGTTCAGCACTCACCTCAGGCAATACAAATTCAAAGAGTCATCTAATTAAATAACAAGAACCCGGTTTTCGTCCGGGATTTTCACCAATCTATTGAACTGCCTGTAGGCAGGTAAATGTAATCTATCCTAAATGGATAAGGTTTCCGCCGGTACGCCGTGGCTTTCTAGCTACAGCATAAACGGCTACTAACATCGAAGAGAATGTGATCATTCTATCGACCCCTTTCACCACTAGCTGTTACAAGATACATAATGAAACGATCCTACTCGTCTCCGCCCGCTGGCGGAAGGCGAACGGGAATACCATTAAACATTATCAACCATTTTATCATGGAAGGTCCTGTTATTCACAACCGGAATACAAAGATTTTATCCTTCAGCTGGCTCACGAAAGCTACCATTGTAGAAACCATTGCGCTATTATTTATCATCCTCTTCTTATATACTGGCATTAGTAAATTAATGGAGTATTCCGTATTTAAAGAGCAAATTGCCGAGTCACCTATCTTAAAGCCTGTATCATCATTTATCGCCTGGGCATTACCCATCACCGAATTCATTGTATCCATTATGTTAATGGTGCCCAGATGGCGTTTGAAGGGATTATATAGTTCGCTCTTCTTAATGATCGCATTTACTATTTATATAGGAGCCGTGATGACCTTCTTTAAAGAACTGCCCTGCAGTTGCGGTGGGATCATCTCTTTGCTCTCCTGGAATGGCCATTTAGTCTTCAATAGCATCTTTATACTACTAGCCGCCATTGGCGTACGGTTGGAAAAACAGATCCGCCGCTCGATCAAAGCAGATTGGAGCAGGGTTCAATTGTAAATCTTGAAAATATGCCTTATGCCTGATACAATACAAACAAGCAACAGTTTGATGCCACAGCCTATGCCGGAGACACTGCAACAAGCAGCGGAGTTATACAGCGAAAGCGGAAGCACATTACAAACTGCGAATGAAAAAGCCATCGGCATTAACCGTTTATCGATTATAATTCCGGCTTATAATGAGGACAAGACGATTGCATTGATCCTGGACAGGATCAATGAAGTGAAGTTGATCCGGAATATTGAGAAGGAGGTGATCATTGTGAATGATTGTTCGAAGGATAATACGGAGGCGGCTGTGCAAAATTATATTGCCAATACACCGAATTTGACGATCAATTACTTTAAATATATAAAACACGATGTAAACCAGGGAAAGGGTGCGGCTATCCATACAGGCATTGCCCAGGCAACCGGCGAATACCTGTTGGTACAGGATGCTGACCTGGAGTATGACCCGGGCGAGTACAACACACTCTTGAAACCCATTGTACTGGGCTCGGCAGATGTGGTATACGGCTCAAGATTTATGGGCGGTAATCCTCACCGCATCCTGTTCTTCTGGCATTCGATCGGGAATAAGTTCCTCACCTTCTTAAGCAACATGTTCACCAATTTGAACCTGACGGATATGGAGACGGGATATAAGGTGTTCAAGACTTCTATTATTCAACGGATCTCCTTAGCGGAAAAAAGATTTGGGTTTGAACCGGAGGTGACGGCGAAGATCTCTATGGTACCTAATGTTCGAATATATGAGGTTGGGATTAGTTATTATGGGAGAACGTTTGCTGAGGGAAAGAAGATTGGGTGGCGAGATGGTTTAAGAGCAATCTATTGTATCCTGAAATACGGCTTTCTAAGTACGCCGCTTGCGATTTTTAAGCAAAGATAAGTGAGACGAAAACCATACACCTCATGATTCTTCATCAATCACAATATAACAGCCTATGACGGATTGCACCAAAAATACTAACGTTTCCTTCAAGGACTTTCTTTTTAAAAATAAAAACAATAAATCACTTTTGTTGTTATCAGGAATGGCAGCATTGATTGGGTTTGCTCTGTTTAAATACTTCTATCCTTTTGCTAGTTTTATTCACGGAGATTCCTTTTCTTATTTAACAGCCGCCTTTTATAACTCAGGTATAAACACCTATTTAATAGGCTATTCCAAATTCTTACGCTTGTTCAGTGTTATTAGCTCTTCCGACACTGCACTAGTGGCATTTCAATACTTTTTTATCGAAGCTTCAATAGTTTTTCTATTATTTACATTATTTTACTTTCACAATATAAATGCGATTACAAAAAAGATATTACTACTCTTTATGGTATTAAATCCTTTGTTTTTGCATTTAGCAAATTTAATCTCAAGCGACAACTTTTTTCTTGCAACTAGTTTAGTCTGGTTTACCCTGTTAATATGGATTATATATAGGCCATCTAACGTAATTATCACCTTAAACATCATAATGCTCTTTATCACTTTCACAACCAGGTATAATGCATTAATATATCCATTTATTACGGCTGTTGTTTTGCTCTTATCAAACATTTCACCAAGAAGAAAACTCATATGTATTGCTGCTTGTTTTCTTTTTTGTGGCACTTTCGTTTGTTATACTTCCTACAAATACAAAAGACTTACAGGACACTGGCAGTATTCACCTTTTGGTGGTTGGCAACTAGCCAACAATGCAATGTATGCCTATAGATATGTTGACAGTTCTAATCGCAAACCTGTACCTAACAAATTTTACGCATTGGACAAAATGATCAGGCAATACTTTGACACCACCCGCGATGTAAATAAACATCCCCAGGAGGCACTTAAAGCAAGCACTGTATATATGTGGACACGTGAATTGCCACTATTTAAATATAGAGACTCATTGTACGCAAAAGATACAACTTCTGGAGAGTTGAAAAGATGGTCATCTATGGCACCGCTCTACAAAGACTATGGACTTTATATTATAAGGACATATCCATGGCAATTTGTTGAACATTTTATCTGGCCGAACTTTAAAAAGTACTATGCACCACCAGTCGAATTTTTGGAAGTATACAACTCAGGATCTGATAGTGTGCAGGACATCGCAAAAGTATGGTTTTCTTATAAAAGTTTGCGGGTAAAGACACGTAAAAGCACCAAAGATGTATTGGAGCTAAGATTTTACCCAGTCTTATCAGGAATAGCAAATAGCGTAATGTTCCTCACCGTAATATGCTTTCTTTTATTAAACGGGTGGATTTATGATGTAAACTTTCGAAAGGGTTTGGCTCTAGCCTTTGGCCTTTGGATAGTTAATGCAGCCTTTACAATATTTGCTTCATCCGCTGCTTTACGCTTTCAATCTTTTCCTATAACAATTACAACAATTTATGTAGTGTTATTATTAGACTGGATGATTAACTTAATGAGATCTTTCGATAAAGAAAAATCTTTAAAAAACAGCCCTTCTGTAGAAAGGACAGAGTGGATATTAGAAAACTGAATAATGTACATGATAAATAAATTGGATTTGTGACGCGGATTGCAATTAAAACGTAGCATACCTTTCACAATTACCGGAAATATTCTTTTATGCTATACCTAAGAACATTTATAATATACATTTTCTTTACAGGGTGCCTTGGCATTCAAGGGCAAAAAACTGGTCATGAAGGTAAAATTATGCCATCATTTAAACTATTATTGTTGGATAGCATTAATTATTTAAATACGAATGATATTCCGAAAGGGAAACCCGTGATATTATTTTATCTAAGTCCTCATTGCCCTTATTGCAAAGCTCAATTAACAGAAATAATCGAACAAATTCAAAATCTAAAGAATATAAATATTTATGTCTTTAGTACAACTGGCTTGGATGAAATGAGAAAAATTTATGTCCAATATCGTTTGGACAAATATAAAAACATTAAGGCTGGCGTTGATCATACTTATTTTTTCTGGAAATATTTTAAGGTTTCTGGAGTACCATATATTGCTATCTATGACAAGGACAAAAAATTAATTGAGGCATATTTAGGAAATATTTCAGTAAAGCACATTAAGAAAGTTGCTGAAAGCTAACAAAAATGATACTAATGTCACAGGCACACTGTTATAAGTATCTTTTAGCACAGACCAGTTTTTACGTATACTCAACTATAGAACTTGCTTGAAAATTGTATTATATGAATCTTAGTTATTTAAATATTATACACATATATATAGCAATTGCAATGTCGATACTAAATAATACTTAAAGCCAAAATGCTGGTCTCATTATATAAGAAATGTAAAAGAAACTATTACAATCTTTAAGACGGATCCTCTTAGAGAGAAATATTTTCTTCTAATTATGTTTTCTATTTGTTTACTAGCACAATTTAATATCTTGTTTGTCGCTAATAACAATATAATGAAGTGCCAGCAAAATAACACCATATGGTTGGCAAATGGGGAAGCTGAAAACCATTAAATAGAGTAGGCATAATTAATAACTCAAAATTTAGCTTTTTTAAAAAAAGCAACTATTTTATGAAAAAAGTAAAAGTTATGTTGAGTGCAATCACTGTATTAGCAGTGGTGAGCGGAGCATTGGCCTTTAAAGCTAACAACGTTCATTTTAAGAATTTTAGTGGCCTGACTACTTGGTACACAACTACAGCTGGTGGTACTAATTGCTCAATTGAAACTCCTAATTTGAGAGAAGTTTCTACCGGTGGTAGCGTAATTAAAGCTTATACCACAACAACAAACAATTCTACTTTCTGCAAAAGCAGAAACTTAACTGACATAGAATTATAGTCTTCATGTTTTTGACAAAAGAATAAGTTGTCATTAATAATTGAGGTATAGCGTAGAGGCTATCTCGTCTGTTCTCAAAAACACGAGATAGCCTCATTTTTGAATTGTGTAACTGTTGTGATTTAAAAAACCCGAGAATAAAGGAGCCGACTTCTGGCTGCGTCTATTAACAAACCTGCAGCAACAGGTGTAACTGATATACTGATTGCCTGTATATATGTTTACAAGGTTTCCTTGAAGCCATCGGCAGTATTTGTTGGCCATCGACAGACCTGTATTGTTCATCAGATACGCCATTACATCAAGTAAGTTGTGTATCCCTGCGCAAGTATATGTTGCATTTAAACGAAGATCTATCGAAGGTTACTTTTTTTAATGATGTGGTAAAAGCTCCTTTACTCTGTTTACAGGATGCTGAGGTATTGTTTGCAATACTTCCTTTAGCCATGAGTATGGTTCTGTTCTATATTATGCATTTTACAGGTGCCCAACAAGCTATATAACATGCCGCTCCGTTTTGCAGCTTCGTGAGAGCCGGCGAAGAGATAATTTTTTCTACCGAGGGCCACGGGACGTATACTGTTTTCCACTGGGTTGTTATCGATTTTCAACCGACCATCAGTAATATATATATATAGATAGCTTATTCCACCACTCGATGCTATACGCCAGCGCTTTGCCAATGGCGCTTCTAGGCAGTACCTGTACATATTGCTGTTGCACCCATAATCCCAATTGTAATTCGGTAATTACAACTACAGAGTTTTTGGCAATCAGGAATACACAACAATTGGCAACAAGAGTACATAACTTTTGGTAACAATGGTGCAAAGAAATTGGCAACAATGTAAATTTCGCTTAAGGGGCGGTCGTGTTGAATTGACATATCTCTTTTATTAAGTAAGAAGAAGTTTGTAATCTCGAGAAACGACTGGAATGCCATATAATGAATTGATGTTTGGACGATCGGAAATATTTGAGGTGATTAATGCAGAAAAAGAAGATGGGAAGGTGTTAATTTATGTCAGAAGTAAGCAATCGGGAAGTAATTGCCCAAATTGTAATGAATTAAGCTCCCGTTTACACAGTTATTATACAAGAAAGATTATGGATTTGCCACTGGCAGGTAGCCAAACCTGGTTAATTCTCCATGTAAGAAAGTTTTATTGCCTTAATGTCAATTGCATCCGAAAAGTATTTGCAGAACGGTTTTCGGGGCATATAGTCGCCCGTAAAACAGTTACGAAACGAGTAAATGAAAAGTTTTTAAAAATTGCTTCGTTAATGGGAGGAAAGGGAGGTGTTCGAATATGTCAATTAATGAATAGGCCGACCAGCAGTTCGACCTTAATTAGATTAATACATCAGCAACCCCTTGAGCAGAGCACTGTTCCTAAGGTATTGGGTATTGATGACTGGGCTTTTAAAAAGGGCTCTCGATATGGTACAATTATCGTAGATCTTGAGAAGCGAAAAATAATCGATTTGTTACCTGATAGAGAAACTGTTTCAGTTGAAGGATGGCTAAAAGCACACCCCGGTGTTGAAATTGTAAGTCGAGACCGGTATTCTAATTTTGCCAATGGTGTAAAAAAAGCATCTCCATTCATTAAGCATGTCGCCGACCGTTGGCACCTGCTTAAAAACCTGGGTGATGCAATGCAAAAAGCATTGGATAGAAATATTGTTAGTTTAAAAGCTGCCAGGCAGCGAATGAGCTATCAAGCGAATAACGAAGTTCAACCTCAACCCGTTGTGAGAAAAGAAAATGAAATAACTGAGAATGGCGTGATAGCCAAAAAATTCCATCAAGTGAAGCAAATGTTGTTCGATGGTAATAGTATTAAAAAAATTGCAAGGGATACCGGCGTAACTAGGATTACTATCAGAAAGTGGAAGTCATTTGACTTTCTGCCCCCCAAGAGGTCACCCAGAATGACCAACATGCACCTTTATGATGAAGCAGTAAGTAAAATGCTGGATGAAAATCCAAGGATGGAAACAAAGGAAGTCTTAGAGAAAATTACAGAAATGGGGTACAAGGGATCAACAACAATGTGCTATGAGAATGTCAGAAAATTGCGCGAAGGAAAAATAAATAATACTACGAATCAGTTGCCAACGATATTCTGGGTGCCATCTAAAGCCAGCAATCTCTTTTATATTGATAGACGACGCTTATCAAAGGAAGAGAAATTGTTTATTAATACCCTATGCACGGAGAGTAAGGAAATCAAAAGAGCTGCAAAACTCATACGGCAATTCAAAAGCATGCTCAAGAAAAAAGACGGTTCAATGTTAAATGCATGGATCAAAAATGCTATATCATCAAACGTCAAAGAAATCAAAGGATTTGCAAAAGGATTACTTTCTGATTTCGAGGCAATCGAAAATGGCGTAAAATTACCATGGAGTAAGGGCCCGGTAGAAGGCCTGGTTAATAAGTTGAAAATATTCAAGCGTCAAATGTACGGTAGGGCGAGTTTTGAGCTTTTAAGAAAAAGATTAGTAAACCACCAAGCTTGACGAAGAACCAGCATCACCGGAATGATCCTAAACTGTTCTAGCTAGTATTTGATCCGACAGTTTGAGGATTTTTTCTTTTTAGTTTTATAGGGTCAGGATATATTTTATGCTGCAGGTGGGACATCCTGTAGCATTTTTTGCTTTGCTAAAGGTAAGGTTTCTAAAAATGTTTGCATAGGAGTTCTGCCATAACAGTATTTGCCAGAGTGCGTACGCTGGTTATTATACTCTTCTAACCACAGATGTAGATCACGGTCCATGGTATCCCCCCAATACGTTTCATGGTAACCCCTCGATACGTTGATGGTAACCCCGCCTGCTTTTAGTTGAATGTTCCAATTTGTCTCTTTGAACCCATCTTTTTCTCCCACTTTTGCAAGTTTCATTATTTTTTTCTGCACTGTCAATACGGCACATGGTACCCCCTTCAGAAGCATCTTCGTATTATGGTTATTACGGTGATTGGCACCCCCTGTGGAGTACTGATCCGACTTAATACGGAGCATGGTAACCCCTCTGTCAGAAGGTTCAAAAGCGTCAGCGCAATTGTATTCATTTGCCCCTATTTAGAAACATAAACAGGGGAAATGGCTCAAAAAGCAGTTGATATGAATCAGATCAAACAAGTTTGGCAATTAAGACAGGACGGTGTTGCCATTAAAGAAATTGCCCGTAGAACAGGTATTAGCCGCAAGACGGTAAAAAAATATCTGCGCAAAATGGAGCCCATCGATGCCGGTGAGGATCCATACCCTGGCAGCGATAAGGAGCTGGCATCCGTTGTTTATAATAGCGATTATACGCTCATACGTGGTAAACGATTCGAAGCCCTGCTGGCTCATTTTACGCTGGCGCAGCACGAGCTGCATAAAACCGGCGTGACCAAACAGTTGCTTTGGATCGAATATTGCCAGGGACATAAAAATCCCTATGGATATACGCAGTACTGTTTGCTGTTTAGAAAATTTTTGAAAGACAGCGACCCCGCTTTCCACTGGGAATATAATCCGGGAGAGTTTATACAAGGCGATTTTGCAGGAAAGAAACTCAGCTATGTAGACAGGCAAACGGGTGAAGTGATTATGTGCGAAGTGTTCATTGGTGTATTACCTTTTAGCGGACTGATCTTTTGTATTGCAGTGTCATCACAAAAGACAGCTGACTTTGCCCATTGCATCAATGAATGCCTCAAATACATTGCCGGGGTTACAAAAACCATCCTGTGTGACAATTTTAAAACGGCCGTAAAGCGCGCTGATAAATACGAACCAGCATTTACAGATCTTTGTAACCAGCTCGCTGAACACTACAATACTACGTTCAGCGCTACACGCCCGGCAGAGCCTAAGGATAAGGCAATGGTAGAGAAAGCAGTGAACATTGTTTATACAAATATCTATGCCCGTTTACGCAATGAAGTGTTCCACAGTATCGAATCGCTTAATCATCACATCCGCCTGCATCTGGACACCCTTAATCGCAAGCCGTATAAGAACAGTTCAGAAAGCCGCCTGGATATATTTATGCGCCAGGAACAGCCCGTTTTAAAGGCACTGCCTTCCCAGCCATACCAGGTGAAAAAAGGCAAACAGGTAACCGTTCAGACCAACTATGCTGTCCAACTCCCCGATAACAAGCATTATTACACAGTCCCATACCAGTACGTTGGATGTAAAGTTTGGCTGAGTTATGATAGCAGGACCCTGGAAGTATTCTACCAAAATGAGCGCATTGCGTTCCATGTCCGTAGCAGTAACGAACCTAAGTTTAACCGCATCCACGAACACATGCCATCCAACCATCAGCATATGGTTGAATTACGAGGATGGACTGTAGAACAGTTGCTCACAAAAGCCGGCTGGGTAGGCGAATATACCAGGCAAGCGGCCGACCGACTGCTCCATGGTAGCATATATCCGGAACAGAACTTCAAGACCTGTCACGCCATGATACGCTTACAAGACTTATACGGCAAAGATCGTCTGGAAGCAGCTTGCCGCCGGGCTTCCAACGTTCCCAGGCCAACATTGAAAATGATCCGTAATATTTTGGAAGCAGGGCTGGATAAACAACCATTACTTTTTAATGAAGAGCAGGATGAACCAGAACAATTACCTGATCATGAGAACATAAGAGGACCTGAAAATTACAAATAGAGATCAAGACGATGAAACACTCATAATACATGCCAGCCCCTGACGCCTGCGGCGGGCTTGCACTGGAGGAAGCACAGGATTTTACCTCTAATATTTTATGATGATTTTATTAAGCAATCCTATGCTTCCTCGAGCGCCAAACATTTATCTAATCAATTTAAAAATCAACATCAATGAACACAACACAAAGCCTCACGCAAATGGAGAATCTGAAGTTAACAGGCATGGCTGCCAGTTATCGTTCGCAATTGGAGCTACCCGTTAATCAGCAGTTAGAAGGACACGAACTACTGGCTCATCTACTTCAGGCTGAACAATTACACCGAACGAATGAACGCATGGAATCGCTGTTAAAATCTGCCAGGTTACGATATAACATCACAGCCCAGCAGATAGACTGCAGCACCGACCGAAACCTAACAAAAGCTTCTTGGGCCAGCTTACTGGAAGGCAATTACATCAAGGCTGGGGAAAATTTATTGATTACTGGCGCAACTGGCTGTGGTTATGTAAAGTTCAGGATTATGTAAAGTAAATACTGCAATGCATTGTAATACAGCAATACGATCACGATTTACTTTACATAATTTTTCGATCATTAGAAGTTCCTCAGCCAATCGATTAGACTTTCATTGTTATTCCATTCCGGCACTTCGTTATTCATAACATCGCTGTATGCTTTTTCAATGGCTTCCCGCTTATGTTTCGAGTCGACTCTTGCATAAACTTCTGTTGTTTGAACTGATTCATGGCCAAGGATGTCTCTAATGTAAACCAGATTTACACCTGCCTGAAGTAAATGCATAGCTTTAGAGTGTCGAAGAGAATGACAGCTGATTTTATCTGGTATAAGCGATTGATTTTTATTCCGCGCCATATCAGCATATCGTTGCAGTACATGACCCACTCCGGCTCTTGTTAATTTTTCTTTTCGAGTATTAAAAAATAAAGGATATAAATTGGCTTGTGGTTCAAATAATTTATTTTTCTGCATGTAATATTTTAAATGAACAACCTCCTGCTCCATTAGAGGAACGATTCTGGCCTTATTCCCTTTTCCAATAAGTTTAATAGTAAATGGTTTATCCAGCCGAAGGGACGATGGTGTCAAGTCAATAATTTCCTGCACCCTGGCTCCCGTATCATACATTAGCGCAAGCATCGCAAGATCCCGAGCACCTTTTCTGGATAATTGATCAGGTTGCAGAAGAAGTAATTTGATCCCATCTACAGTTAAATAATTAATAACTTCTTTTTTGGCTTTCTTTACCTTTATAGACAAAATTTGTTGCCATTCATTTAGCCGATCAGGTTCCCTATACTGCATAAATTTAAAAAAGGAATGGATTGCCGCTAGCCTTACATTACGCGTAGAGTCACTATTCTTTCTTGTTTGCTGGAGCCAATCCAAAAATTGAACAATCGACTCCCGGCTACAATGACCGAGACTAAGCTTCTGCACTTTTACATTTTTCTGAGTGTTCATAAATTCGATAAATAATATAAATGTCATTTTATAAGATGATATTGTATTATAACTCATGCCTCTTTCAGCAGGGAGATATTTACTTAAAAAGTCAGTGAGGCTTTTAGAAAAATCAGTTGGCTTCATTTTTCGATTAGATGATAGATTTCTGGAAATAAAAAAGGAAAGGCTTCACTTGTTTTTGCGATGATCGAAGGAAACATTTCAGCAGTCAACCTGATATATTTATCGGTTGCGCCTATTGATTGATGCCCCAAATAAGTGGATAACACTGGCAGAGAATAATATAAATCTACTCCTGCCTCTGCCATATTTGCCAGCGTGTGTACACTAAATGTATGGCGTAAATCATGTAGCCGGGGTCCTAATCCTTTTCCGGCATGTGGTATTTTTGCCTTATATAATACACGCCGGAACCATTTGTATGCGGCGTGTATATTACAGGCAGAACCATCTGGATTAATGAACAAACGATTGCTGTCATTTATAATCGGGAAGTTTTGTCGATAGTCTAAATACTCTTTGCATACCTTACATAGAGAGTCAGAAATAGGCACCAGTCTTTCTTTCCCATTTTTAGTATATCGTAGTACAAGATATTTTGCCTTGATATTTATATCGTCACAGGATAAGGAAAGCGCTTCACTTACACGTAATCCTGTTCCATATAATAATCGAAGTAAGGCAGGTATAATAAAAACTTTTGAGGTTAGATTAAGTCGCGTTCCTTTAAGTTGATCACTTGCTTTAAACAATAAGGCTATTTGATCTTTCGTAAAGATATATGGAGTGAAGTTTTTACTTAGCTTGGGTAAATCCGGTATGTACGACTGATAACCAAGCGTATTTAAAAATGATGAGAACCCTCTTATGACTTGTATTCTGGAGTATCTCGTTTTAGGGGATTCATGCGGACGCTTTTTATACCAGGCATCTGATAATTCCTTTGATATTCCGATAGTCGATTCTTCTCTTGATAAAACAAGTTTATCAAATTGACTAAAAATATATTCCGGGTCACGATATTTATAACCCAGACTTCTTTTAAGAGTAATATATTCTTCAAAGAGAGGACCATATTCGCTGTAATAAAATTTTCTCATTATTTGTGCCCTCCTTTTTGTTGGTAAAATGATGACGGTATTAAATCAACCTCAAGTGCGCACTGCCTAAGCGCATTTATATCGATACGCATGTAATACATGGTCGACTCCGAACTGCTATGACCCAATGCCTCAGAGATAACCGGCAATGTTGTTTTATTGGAAAGTAATTTTTCTGCAAAGCTATGACGCAATGCGTGTGGCCCATGTTTTCTATTCCCTATTTTAATGCCTGCACGCTTTAAATTATACCGAACGAGTCCACCGACGGAAGATTTTTCTATTCTATCATGTGGTGCTAATAACTGCAAAAAACAGTATGGTTCGTCAGAAACAGGTCTGCCATATTTCATATAATCAATTATGGCATTTCCTATTTCAGGTAAAAGTGGAAGAGTAATATGTTTTTTCGTTTTTACCTGGTTAAACTCGATAATGTTCTTTTCCCAAATAATATTTTCAAATTTAAGAGCGACTATATCGGATGTTCTAAGACCAAGTTTTGTTGCCAGAAGCAATATTGCGTAATCACGCTTACCAACAGGACTGGATCGGTCTATAGAACCAAGCAATGTTGTGACCTCTTCTTTAGAAAATACAGATGGAAGCTTCGGTTGCTTGTCATAATTTACCCTGGGTACAATTATAGAATAATTTGATTCAATCAGTGACTGATCAAATAAGTGCCTCAAATAGCCCTTTAAAATGCCTAGAGCAATTGATTTACTTGCCAGCAGATGAGGAGAGATGCTTCTCGTGAATGAAAGTATATCATGTTTGGATATTTCATTTATCTTTTTAATTCCCTTTTCATTTAAATGAAGAAGAAACCTGTTGAGGTACAGATAATAATTATGTATGGTTGCTTTGGAAAGATTAAGTAATGCCTGTCTGCGGGTAATATATTCCAGCATTGATTCTCCAATTACACCAGTAAATATTTTTGGTGGATTTCGTTGAGTGCCCTTTAATACTTTACCAGTTTCCTGAAATTCATGCAGCGCCTCAATAAGATTGACCATGTTTTTCCCGGAATAGCGAAGGGATCTATATTCGTATTTTCCAAGGGTTGATGTAAAAAACATTTCCGAAACAGATCGATCAAAATATTTGATCTTATGCGTTAACATGAACGCTTTAACTTTCTTCCATTGCCGATTATAATAATGGACAGTACTATCTGCTCTGTGAATACTCCGTAGATAATCACTAAATAATGCAATTACTTCATCGATGGTTTGTTTTTTCTTAGCCATTACATATTTTTTACGTTCCAGACAAAATCGTCTCTTCAATGTAAAAAATAATGTAAAGTGTTATGAGGTAAAGTTTAGGAGCCAGCGTTGATTTACAAAAGGTTGTAAAAATTGCTTTACATAATCCTAAGCTTTACATAACCTGATTTATGCAAAGTTTTACATAAATCAGGCAAGAGTGCGATAGCGTGTGCCTCTGGGACATCAGGCATGTATAATGGGTATTAAAACACGCTACTTTAACTTGAACCGGTTAATTGAAACGATCAACATGGCCAAGACAGATGGAAGCTACGTTAAGCTATTAAACCAACTGGAAAAAGTACCCTTGATCATTCTTGACGACTTTGGCTTACAGCATATCAACAAAAACATAAAGCTGGCATTACTCCAAATAATGGAAGACCGGTATGAGAAAAAATCAATCATCATTACTTCTCAATTACCCGTATCAGCCTGGCATGATTACCTGGATGAGCCAACCTTGGCCGATGCAATTCTTGACAGACTGACAGCCAAATGCCATCGAATCGAATTGAGGGGAGAGTCCAGAAGTATCCCTCCGGGAAGTTTAAAAAGCACAAACAGCCAAGCATCTAAATTTACGGTTACCAAAACTGAAATTTGATGCTGGAAGCCAAAGTATCCAATCCCAAACGAACCGCCCGGGAAATGTTTTCCCTGATACAAGAGCAGCAATCCGGGGAATTGCCTGTAAAAGCATTCTGCGAGCTGAAAAAAGTATCGGAAGCTTGTTATTACTATTGGCGAAAAAAATACATGAATCATGCAAAGACAGTTGGCAGGCCGCAAGCAGAAAGTTTTAGCCTGTTGCAACTGGAGGCCGATGAACATAAGGGCGCCGAATTATTCGCGGAATATAATGGACTAAAGCTGTACAAGGAGGTGCCTGTAAGTTATTTAAAAGAGTTAATGCGTTAAGGGTGTTACAAATTAACCATGCCAGCCGGTACCTGCTGTATCATAAATGGACCGACATGCGCAAAAGCTTTGATGGGCTGTGCGGGCTTGTAACGAACGAGTTGAACATGGCGATTAAACTGGGTGATATTTTTATCTTTTTCAACAAACGCCAGACGCATGTGAAACTACTTCATTGGGAAGGTGATGGATTTAGCCTGTATTATAAACGACTGGAATCAGGAACTTTTGAAATGCCAGGATGTATGCAGGCAGGAACGCATAGTGTTATCAGTAGCAGGCAGCTTATGCTCATCTTGCAGGGCATCTCTCTGAAAAAAGCGCACTACCGAAAGCGATATATTGCCGCCGGAACCCGCTGAGAATTGAATCATTCGCATTGGGGAGTTTACTAGAGTTAAGTACGCTATTGTGAAGGCCTTGATTTTTTAAAATCAGTTTTTTGCCCTGGGTTATCCACGTTTGCGCTGTATAACTTTTGTGCCGCTCATCACTGGGCAATACCTTCTGGCTGTTCTATCTTTGGAACAATGGCAGCCGGAAGCGAACACATCAACTACAAAGAGCTGTACGAAGCATTATTACAAATGAATCAGCAACTGCTGCAAAACAATCAGCAGCTGCAAACCTCCAACGAAACATTACACGCTCAATTACTCACGCTTCAATACCAGATACAACGGCTTACCAAACTTGTTAAAGGCTTCAAATCTGAACGATTTGTGCCATCAGGTACGTCGCAACAGCAAAGGGAATTGGACCTTGTATTTGAAGAAGCGGCGGCCAGCACAAAGCTGGCTGAGGTTCAAAAGATAAGCTATACAAAAGTAAAAAAGCCGTCTGCCGTAAACCAGCCTGAGAAGGGTTTGCCCGCGGACCTTAAGAGACTAGTTACTGTTATAGAGCCCAAAGAAGATGTAAGCCATTGCGAAAAGGTGGGCGAAGAAGTTATTGAAACCCTGGATTACAAGCCTGGGGAGTTAATAGTGAATCGCACTGTTATTCCTCAATATCGATGTAGTGTAGAAAATAAATCAGGCGCTACCCGCCTGGTTCAAGGCAATCGTCCAACCCGGGCTATTCAAAGATCAATTGCCGATCCCGGACTGTTAGCGCTGATAATTATTGATAAGTTTATAGATGCCTTACCACTAAACCGCCAGTTGGAAAGGTTCAAGCGCCATGGCATACAAATACCATACAGCACAATAGCTGATTGGGTACGACTTGTGGCAGAAGCCATAGAACCGCTGGCAGAAGCGCTTTTACGAGAAATGTGGCGTTATAATTACTGGCATGCAGATGAAACCGGAATGTAAGCATTCGGTACTGGACATAGGCAGATGAATAATAATGTCGGATATTTTTGTTGTCTAAAAATTTATTATGGAGAAGGTAATAACATCTGAAAAGCAACAAAATGTCCGTCATTCCAGCCAAAC
>NZ_JAFFJX010000014.1 GCF_016924755.1 Longitalea arenae
GCAACAATGGCGCCTTTACGACCTTTGGCTTCTTTATTGGTGACCACGGTGTAGAGTTCATCATTGGACAATGCAGTCTCATCAATACTTAAATGAGTGCCCATATTCTTCTCAAAAAGCATCCATTCTGTGGCATGCTCCCGTTGATCCCAATCTTTATAATCGCTAATGTGATGCTTATATTGTTGCTGAAGTTGCCTGCCGTCCATCTGGTACATTCGGGCCAGTTGATGACAGCTAATCGGATGCTCGTCCAAGTGTATCTTTTAAAAAAAGCGCGAACTCTTTGGTGAGTCGTGCTCCTTTCATAACCAGATCCCAGTTACGAGATACAATTTCGCCGGTAGACAGAACTTCCCAACGGCGACGTTTTATGCTTAATTCTACTTTGTTCTCGCGAATCGGAAAGTCCTGTACACGAACTTCCGGATAAAACCCTTTGGAGTGAAGCGTTTGGCCTGCGTATTCGGCCGGAGGTAGGCTCTTTTCTTCTAAAAATAAAACCAACCCTACTTTATCTTTTACAAAATGAGTTATATCAAAATATTCAAGTGTCCCTGCTGGTAAAAAATAGCCTAACAATTCTTTTTCCTGGTCCCTTTCCAATGTTTCTTGTCAGTCCTGATCCCTAAATCCCCCAATTTTTCAACCTGATCCCTTACACCCTATAGCTTATAATCATGCTTGGCGCACATAAAAAAGGTCCACCATTGCTGATGAACCTCTTTTGCGGACCGGACGGGACTCGAACCCGCGACCTCCGCCGTGACAGGGCGGCATTCTAACCAACTGAACTACCGATCCATTCGCCTAAGAACTTGTCCTTTAAACGTTTTCCGCTGAGGGTGTGTCGTTTTTGGGATGGCAAAGATAGTGGTTTTCAGATATCTCCAAAAAAAGTTTTCAATTTTTTTTACAAAAATTGCGAAAAAGAGGATGCCTTTTTCAGGGTAAACTGTCCGGCGGAAACTATGGCGGCAATCAGATCTATCCAAGCTGAATGGCAGCATGGCAACAGCCTTACTTCCTGGGACCCTGTCCGGCATTTATGGATTGTTTATTTTGCCCCCATACATCCGCTCCTCAAAAAACATTGACCGTTTGGGCAAGATCTTACTCGAGCATTAAAGCATTTTACGGCAGCCAAACATCGGGTCAAAGAGGTTCCAAATTATCTGCACAGAATCGCTCTTTAAACGCTACTACAAATAAACGCTGTCAATAGAGACAAAATATTGCATTTATGTACCTCCCTCCCATCGGCTTCATATATAGCAACCGATCATTTTTTGCACCGATAAATTATGGTTCGCATCCAGCGGTAAGTAGGAAAACTGGTCATGAATGGCTTTTTGATCCTGCATTCACTGACGAAAGTGGGTAATACATAACAGCATCTGGATAAAAAGAGATGGGATGGGGTTATCACGGATCGATGTTGAAATTGTTTTAAATACTCACAATACCATCGAATCTTCGTAACATACGTCAATTTTATCAGGCTTATGTTTGCACGAACCCTGGCAGTTATTGACTGCCAAACTACAAGACACCTCGTGGATCCAAGATAAATGCAGTATTATTGCGGCCTGGTAAATATGCTGGTCTTCTTTTTACAGAATATAACGGAAAATAACAGATGAAAGCAAGGGACGAAAAGCTGCAACAAATTATCGATTGGGCCAAAAACAACAATGATATCCGCGCTGCATTACTAACCAGTTCTCTGGTAAATCCACTGGCGCCTGTGGACGACTTCAGTGACATTGATATAGATTTCGTTTTTGAGAACATCGATCCGTATCAGTTTAATAACACATGGCTTTCGCATTTTGGCTCCCCGATAGCAATGGTTGAGGAAGATGAAACCTTTTTCGAGGGAAAGCATGCCATGAAAATGGTGCTTTATAACGACAATGTTAAAGTGGATTTTAAACTCTATAAAAAATCAGCGTTCATAAACGATGTTAAAGAACCTGAATTACCTGAAGATTGGGACGTAGGTTATACCATTCTGCTCGATAAAGACGGTATTACGAAGGGCATTAAACTGCCAACCTATCAATCGGTTCTGATCAAAAAACCCACTGAGAAAAGATATCAGCAGCTGCTAAATGACTTTTGGTGGGATATGACTTATGTTGCGAAATGCCTGGCGAGGGACGAGCTGTTCTACGCCAAGTTTATGTCGGAGAACATGATGAGAACCGATTATCTGGTACCCCTCATAGAATGGTATATTGCCAGCGCACATCAATGGAATATAACAACAAACAAACATGGAAGGCTTTTTAAAAAATATGTACCCTTAGATCTATGGAAAAGAATTGAAAGAACATTCTCAGGTAGTAATATGGAAGAAAACTGGAATGCGCTGTTTGTATATGCCGATATAGCTGCTGAATTAGGTGTTGAACTTGCGCAAAGATTAGACTATACGTACCCTGCAGGATTGGAAAAAAATGTACGCAAATACCTCGAAGCGGTAAAAGCGAAATACGATTCACGCATTTCCATGTAATTCTTAAAACAAAAGGCTATTGGGCAGCCGGCAACTGCTTAGTCTCACCGACTGAATAGCAAAATGATTTTCTGGCTGGACAATTATAAGTTCCGGGGCTCAGCGTCTGTTGTCTGTGCTCACAAAACGAAGCCTGAAAAAATCCGGAATAAGCGTCTCGTTCGGCTTTAACCAACTTAGCAGCACAAACTCTTCCAGCTCCTCGATTCGATTACTATCCAACTCAAGATTTATCCTGTCGAGGAAGGCTCTTAACATCGTATAGCCCACGATCGTAGGGTTGGTGTCGGTTGACAAACCAGCTATGCTTTTTATGTGCACCGTCCAATAATTGTGATCTAAAGAGAATCCGTATTCCAATCCTGCCCTGGCTCCTGCCTTCCACAAGTCATAGCCTTCTTCAGGCACTTCTTCCAGCTGGCCCTGGCTGGTAAAGCCTTTTCCGCCATAATGTTCTTTGATCTCGTTTCTCCCATCCAGGTTTGGAATCACATCAATATTCACAACGGCTACATAGCCAATTCCATTTTTTAACTTCGTCCACCTATAGGATCTTGCTTCACGTGTCATATAAACGAGGTTTTGTCCAATTAAAAGAGCGATTCCGAAGTTAAGGCCAATTATGGAATTTAAGAGCGACGCAGGTGCTGACAAAAAAACGCAATCAAAAGCCTGCTAAACAGCCTGCAAATGACAATTTTACATTTTAATTAATGTTTATTTGCGGCTTAAACCCCGGCAATACACATTTATCGGCTAAATTTGCGCACCTTGAAAAAATCAGGCCTTATAAAGATATGTTTTTGAAAACGCTGACCGTAGCCGGCCTCGCCACTTTTGAGATCTATGCTGCTATCCCTGCCGGGTTTGCCTTCGGTTTATCGCCCTGGACCATTTTTTTCGCCAGTGTTACGGGTGGTTTAATTGGCACTTTTGTCGCCGCTTTCCTGGGCGATAAGATCAGGGCTTTCTTTCATAAAAAGAAACCTGCCAAAGATGCTGCTGAAAAAAAGCATCCCATGATGCTCCGGCTCTGGAATAAGTATGGCATTATCGGCCTGGGATTTTTAGGCACCATGTCCGTCGGCGCACCCATCAGCCTGGCTGTTGGCATCGGACTAAACGCCAATATCAAAAAACTGGTCACCTGGTGCTGCATCGGGGTTATCACGCGTTGTATCGTATTCACCCTGATCGGCTGGTATGGACTAAAATTGATTTAATCAAACTACAACCGCTCCTGCTCCTCGATACTACTGGCTTTCCGGGAAGATAATTTGCCGCCAATATGATAACGTACCGATAAACTGATGCGGTGCGCTTCGGGCCGGTCATTGTACCAATAATCAGTCGCGTTTGAGAGCGACGCGGCGCGCAACCGGTAGGTTCGCAGGAAATCTGTAAACGTACACTGCACCACCAGATTATCTTTTAAAAATGATTTGCGCAACCCGGCATCCATATAGAACAATTCGTCTTTCAGATATACACCTAACAATTCACGGGAATAAATAAATGTGGCCAGCTCGAACCGCAAGCCGCCGGGTAATTTCAACTGCTGCTGCACCTGCGCATTCGCCGCCCAACGGGAAGCAGTAAGATCTTCAGTTGTTTGCGCAATGGGATAGCTTGCATAATTTAATCCGCCGGAGAACTGCATACTCCAGGGACCTGCATGAAAGGGAGCCGACAATAATACATCGAAGCGCTGCATATTGCGGAAATTCGCGGTCTGACTCTTAACGGCATTGGCCGCTTCGTCAATGCTCAATCTTTTGGTCATGTAATTATCCCTTAATCCATAGGTAGCCGTTAGTATGTATTTCTGCTGAAAGGTGAAAGCAGCCGATAATAACCAGGCCATCTCAGGTACAAGCCCGGGATTCCCGGAATAATAAAAATACTGATCCGTATACCAGCGCACCGGATTGAGATCTGAATAAGTAGGCCTGTTGATGCGCCGGCTGACCGACAGGTTAACCTTATGCTCTTTCATCTGATGGTCAAGCGAAAGGCTGGGGAATATACGCGTATAGTTCCACCGGTTGCTGAAACCGCCTTTCACCGTATAGCCTTTTGCATCGGTATGCTCTATTCGCAATCCGGCCTGTACAGTAGTGCGTTTGAATGTCCTGCTGGCAGAGAGATAAGCCGCGGAGATCCGTTCATCGTACAGGAAGTGGTTCGACATACTTGCTGCTTCTTTATATACGTTATCAACCAGCGAATCGAAGCGATAGTTATTGTCATTCGATACCCAGGCATATTTCAGTCCGGCCTTCCACACCATGCTTTGATGCGGCCATTCCAGGTCGGTTTTGGCCGAACGGATCGTGATATAACCGGGCTGATGCGAGCGCAGCGCATTGACGGCGGTCTGCGCGCCGGTAGCGCCATCGGTGGTAATACTGGTCATCAGGGCGTCTGATAAATTACGGTAGCTGATATAATGCGTTTCCGTAGTGAGTTTTTTTGCGCTGCTATCTATTTGCCATGTCCAGGCCAGGTTAGCAGCATTGTAATGATAAGGCTCCACGATATTGTTGGTGGTGCTCACCGCGGAGTGAAGCCGGTCTGCCCCCGTATAACGGTTCACAAGTGCTTCTTTCGGTGCGGTAAAATCATCGAAATAGCCATGATAATGCGCACTGAGCTGGTGCCGCTCTGCCAAATGCCAGTCTGCCCCCAAACGCCAGGTGTAAAAATTGATATGGTAGTTACTGATGCTACTTCTTTGCAGCCGGTAGCTTGTATCATCCTCCACCACCGTGTTGCCGCTGCTGGCTTTTACTTTCCGGTTCGGCGTATTATAATCAAAGGAACCGTAGATACTCAATGAGCGGGTATTGATGCTGGCGCTGAGATTCTCATTATACATCCAGGTGCTGCCGCGGGTTAGCGTCGAGCGCAGATCGATGCCAAAGCCGCGAATGGTACGCCGGCGGGTAACAATATTGATAAAGCCTGCATTGCCTGCAGCATCGAACTCGGCGGTAGGTGCGGTGACCAGCTCTATCTTTGCCACATTATCACTGCTGAGGCCTTTTAAAAAATCAGACAGCTGCTTACCCGTGAGATAATTCATCTTGCCGTCTATCAATACATTCACCCCTTCTGTTCCGCGCAAACTGATATTCTCGTCCTGGCTAATGCTGATGCCGGGCATTGTTTTCAAAAGGTCGAACACAGAAGAACCCGTAGCAAGCGTACTGTTGCTTACATTCATAGTAACGCGGCCATTCTCCACCTGCAGGTTATTCCTGGAAGCGGTCACGGTAACCTGCCGTAAGGAATCGGTGCGCGGAAATACCAGGGTATCGACTGCAGCCTGCGCTTTTTTATGGAGGGCAGTATCAGCAGGCCGCTGTTGCGCCAATACCGCCACCGGTAAGGCTGTCGTTAACAGGGTAATCAGAATAAACAGGATGATGGATCGTGATGCCTTTGATTCGTACATATATTTATAAAGCATTTTTAAAGGGGTAAGCGTGTATATTCCGGCTCAGGCAATGGTACGCAAGCGATTCCTGCCTATAAAAGCAGAGAAAACAGTGAGCAGCCAAAGCCATCCCAGTCCGCGCAACAATTTGCCGGTATTTACTGTGGGCGGCGCTGGTTCAAACACCGGCAGCTGCCTGAAATCGGCTTTCGTCATAAAGCGGCCGGCAAATAAGGGTTCAAAACAAAAATGAGATAGGCGGCGATGAAAAGCGGCTATGGATGCGCGGAAGGCAAAGGCATTCTCCAATCCGCTACTAGCCAGGGTATTCATTAGCTCCTGGGCATTCACCGCCGGATTGATCCCATGAAAGGCCGCCATTTGCGTATGCCGGCGCCTGATGCGTTGAAAGTAGGCGTCCACCGAGGGTTTTGCCTCGGCATCCGCCAATGTTACATATGCCGAATAGGCCTGAAACTCCAGGAAAGGGTTCGTGGCGGCCGTGTCGCGATGCCTGTATTGCGGATAGATCCGGTAAAAGCGTTCCAGTACTTCCTCTTTCTCCTGCTTCGATTCACCGAGGCCCTGCTGCCGGCGAATGTAGTCGGTCAATTTGGTAGGGTCTGCCTGGCTTTCATCGCTAAAGGCCAGGTTCAGCAAGGCCGGGATCACTACCAGGAACAGCAGCCAGGCGCCCAGGCTTGCCAATGCATTGATGGCGCTGCTCTGCTGAAATGAATTGATGAGCAGCAATAAGGCAAACCAACACAATGCATAAGATCCGCTGATCAATAACCACCACAAGAAGTAACCGGCGTCTACGAGCGAAATATCCGCCCAGATAAAAGCGATGCAGGAGATCAGGCATAAAAGCGCCATGATGATGCCCAGCCAAAACAGCAGTTTGCATATAATGATGCGGTGCAAGGGCACTGGTTGGATCCGCAGCAAAGGCAGGGTGCCCCGCTCCTGCTCATCGGATAAGAGGTTGTAAGTACAAGCAATGATGAGTAAGGGCAACAGGTAAATGATCACAAAGGAAAGATCGAAGTTACCTGCCAGCAGCTTACGCGGATTGGCGATCTCCGACCTGAAAAGCTGCAGGTATAAATTCTGCGCATTGAGCGGCAGGTAATATACATTTACATCGCGCTGGCCAATAGACAAAATCGCCAATGGCGCCGGCTCATCGATGGCATAACAGGTCAAAAAGAAACGCACCTTTGACGGGAAAGCCGCTTTTTCCCAGGCCGCGCGCCCTGCGGCCGTAGTCGTATCGGCATGCAGCCCCTTTATCAATTGCGCTTGCTCCTGTGCATTTTGCTGCCTAATGTATTGTATGGTCTTTTCCTGCCGGTTTATTACAGCATTGCCATAATGAACCGCATAGAGGGCCGCGACTGCAAACAGCACAATGATACTTACCTGCAGGTAGTTCCTGGTAAAAAGTTTCCATTCGCGCCCACCTATCAGCAACAGCGTTTTCATAGGCGATTGATAATGGGTATTCTTTTGAGAATGACATAAAATAGTACGCAGGACAGTACCAGCAGCGCTGCCAGTGAAATCAATTCCATCCGGTACAAGGCCAGCACCTGCCGTAAAGGCAATTGGTGGTACTGAAAGTCGGGCACCGAAGCATACAGCGAGCGGGAGGCTTTATAAGTCCAGTCGCCCTGCCGCGAATGATACATCATGTCTTCATTCATCTTTTGCACAAAATGCCGCCGGTAATTTTCAGTTTTCTGCTGAAAGTCGATATGCGTATACAGATCCGTAGCTGCAAGTGCCATGGAAAGACCCTGTACGGCGAGATAAGGATCAACGACCCCAGCCAGGCGGCAGAAGCGGTCCTGCTGCAACAAGGTATTTTGCAGCTGGTGAAAGTGTTTATCGTAGACCATACTGCTGTACGCTTCGCCCGCCTGCATAATATATCCTTCAATATTAAATGGCAGCTCGGCCACCGTTTTAACCTGGTATTGTTGCAGGAGTTTGGCCTGCAGTTGCTGTGCACGCTCGTCCTGGGTATTGTGCCCGTCGATGCCCTGCCTGATATCGCGCTGAATGGCTTCGCGAAAATTATATTGGGCCGGCAGCGGGTAGCGGTCGCTGCTCATATTGGCAACTGCTTTTGGAATGATAATACAAGTGAGTATCCACCCTGTAAGCAAAAGCAGCAAGGCATGGCCGCTGCTCTTTGCAATGGCAGAGACAAAGACCGTAAGCAGGGTGAACAATAAAAAATAGCCGGCATAAACGGCCAGCAGCATCAGAACGCGCAAGCCCTGGCCGCTGCTGCCTTGCGCCATGGTGGCAAAGAACACACCGGTTAAACCCAGGGCTGGCAATAACAAAAGCAAAATCGCGCCATACTGACCCATTACTTTACCGGCGGCTATAGCGGGCAGTGAGATCCCGCTGCTGAACAGCAGTTTGAGCGTACCCTGCTCCCTTTCCCGGGTAACAGTAGAAAAGCCCATAAAGATGATGAGCAGCGGCACTAATAATTGCAGGACCAGCGCTACTGATAATTGACCAAAGCGGATGCCGGCGCCATGACCCTCTGCCGGTTTGAACAGGAAATCATTTTGCCGGTGAGGTTCCAGGTAGGCATAAGCGCCCGCATAATTGTCGAGGCCATCATCGAACATACTGAACCAGGTCTTTGGCTTGTAAGCGAAGGTGCCGAAATGGGCCGCTATATGCGGGTGTTTGGGATCCTGGTGCAGCCATTGCTCCCGCTTTTCCCGCTTTGCCTCGTCGCGGATCTGTTTTGCCGTTTGGTAATTGCGGTAAGCGCCTCCCGCCGCCACCAGTAAGAGCAGCAAGATGATAGCTGCCGTAAGCAGGATCAGCTTGCTGCGGTACACGGTGGTCAGTTCTTTCATGGCTAACTGTAAAAGCTGCTTGCGCATGTCTATGGAAGTTTATCGAAACCGCTGCAGCGGCCTCCGGTAAGGCTTAGTTTTTTATTAACAGCGCCATTGGCCAGCTGGTAACTGTAGATGCTGTTTTCCGATCTGCCGGATACGGCAAAAAGCAACTGATCATTATCATAGCTGCGGATCACGGCGCCATTGGATCCGTATACATCGGGTAAAACAGGCAGCTTGCCAGCACTTGTTTTTTGCGCCAGGTCGATCCTGAAAAATTGATGGGCGGGCCCGTTGAGCTCATAGGCATCGGCGGGATTCACCAGCGCCAGCGTAAAAGCGAGTCCATTATCGAATAGCGATAAACCACGGCATTTATAACCGGTGGCAGCATCCAGATCGAGAAACCAGGTGGGATCAAAATCCGTTGCTCCTTTTTTAATGCGAAGGATACCGCTCGGCCGGTTGGTATACCCAAGGCCAGCCACATAGATATCGCCGTTTTTGTCCATGCTGAATGCATTATACGCATCGAACACACTCCCTGTACGGTGATCCTTTATCAGTTTCTCCAGTCTGGCAGTGGCCAGGTCTATCACGGCTACATAAGCGGTATCATTGTATTTCTCCACAAAACCGGCTCCTTCATAAAAGACACCCATGAATAATTTACCATCCCGGGCTTTCATGCCCAGGTAGTACATCACCGGCGCCTCGGGGCGCAGGATCGCAGCCAGGTCGATCTCGCCGCTGCGCTCCATGGTGGTGGGGTTGAATTTGATCAGTTTGGCCAGTCCGCCCGCCACGGAAGCATAGGCTTCGGTGGGACTAACAAACGCTACTGTAGAGTAGGTCTTGGCGCCGGGCACCACCAGCTCGCCTGTTTTTACGGCTTTGCCGCTTTGGTCAAATGTATATTTGGTCATGGTGGCGGGGGAATTATACACGCTCACGTAGGCTGCGCCGTTATAGGTGATCAAACGGCCATTACCGGCCAGCTCTGTAGCATTGCCATTACCTAGGGAAGCGGTGTCGAAACCGGCCAGTCCCTGGATATAGGTCGTTTGCGCACTTCCCGTGCCCGCTACCAGCGCAATGGCATATACATTCGCGTCTTTTTGCTGCGGGCCGCCGCCATGGTCGTTTTTGTCGCAACCGCTTAAACCCGCAAAAGCGATCAGGGCAGCATATCCGGGGATTCTTAACAGTGTGTTCTTGCTTTTCATTTTGGAGTTGCTTTTATTGTTCTAAAAAGATCCTTGCTTTCAGGGTAAAGGCGCGGCCGGGCAACTGGACATTGTAATTGTCGTACACCCGTGCATTGCCAAGGTTGTGCACTTCAACACTCAGTGCTGCGCGGTTATCGCGCAATGCATAACTGAGCCCTGCCTGCTGCACCCATTGCGTAGGGATCACCGCCTTGGTATCGCGCCGGCCGTCGTTCGACCAGTAGAGGTAAAACCAATTCACATAGTTGATCCCATACCAACACTGCAGGGTATGCTGGCGGCGAAAGAGGTTTCGCCGGGTCCATTGCAGTTCGCTATTGGCAAAAAGGAATGGTTTATTGGGCAATCGCTGGTTATAATAGCGGTCATCGATATTGCCGGTATTCTCTTTCTTCGATCTGTTGATGATATGCTGAAAAGTACCGTTTGCCCAAAGCGACAAAGACGGTAAGAGCTGGCAGCTGGCTTCGGCTTCTACACCAGCGCTCCGGGCCTTTAAGAGGTTGCGGTATTGTGAGCTCCGGGGTGCGGCCTGCAGGAAAATAATATTATCAGTAAGCCGGAAAAAGCTGTTAACTGCTGCCGTGAAAACAGTGCGGCTGTACCGCGCCATGAGATTAACATTGTGACTCTTCTCCGGGAGAATGGAAGGGTTCGCTCTTACCAGGCTGAAATCGCCGAATACTTCCGGATCCTCGGGCAAACGGGTAGCGTATTCATATGATGCTTTGATCAGCCAGTGACGGTCAAGGTCAAATTTAAAAGCTTCGCTTAGTCCCAATTGTTGTTTTGTCTGACTGGCCGGATGGAAGACCATATTGTCGATAGTGAAACCGCTTGCATGGTACCAGTAGTATTTGACAGCCGTCGTGCTGGTCATACGTGGAGAAAAGCGGCGCTGCCAGGCAAGGCCCGCCGTATGTTTTTGCATCCGCACCCGGTGGCCATAAACATCCTGGCCGTAATAGTTCTCTGCGATCGTGTCTTTGCCTTTACGGGTAAAGTAAGTGCTGGTAACTGAAAAGCTGAATGTATTAGTGCTGTCTGCCGTATAATTCAATTGCAGCCGGCCCACCAGGTTCTGCGTGGTAAACAGCAGATCGGTGCGGGCGCTGGCGATCTCGCCATAGGCTATTCTTCTTTCATATACTTTTCCATCCCAGGTATAGGCATTGTAGGAGGTATCGAGAAAATGTTCTTTGATGGCGCCTGCGTTGCCATAAAAAGTGATCCCAAGCCCTGGCAGCAATTCCTGTTTCACGTACCGTATGCCGGCATTAAAGGTTCGTTCATTGCGTGTAACGGCGCCATAGGGTTCCGTCATCACCAGGTTGTGCTGTACCTCTTTATCCATGCCATAATAGGAAGCATTGACACTGAACAGATCGGCCCATTTCCTTTGCCGGATGCCGGCCTCTACATTCAATTGATGGTCGCGGTAGCGGTCGTGGAAGCGTTTTATTTTTTGCGTCACCGGGTTGCCCAGCCGGTCGGGCACCTGGGCGGTGATGGGATAATTGTTATCGCTGTAGTTAATAAAAGCCCCTGCCTGCAGAAAGAAGCGGTCATTAAAATTCCGGTAGGTATTCACAACGGCTTTATGGGTATTGAAAGAACCAATACTGTAAGCGGCATCGGTATAATTATTCAATTGCTGGCGGGTGACAATGTTGATGGCGCCGCCGAGTGCATCGCTGCCCAGTTCGATGGGCACAACGCCTTTATACACTTCTATGCGGTCGATGGCATTCACGGGAAAGATGTTGAGGCGATTACCGGCGCCCAGAAAATCGGCGGGGATCCCATTGATGAAATATTTCACCTGGCGGCCGCTGATGCCATTGATCGAAAGATCGGCCTTACTGCCCAATCCACCTTCCTGGCGTATACGAACGCCGGGCGACTGGTTGAGAAGGGCCAGCGTGGTGACAGGCCTGTTATAATATTTCCTTGCGTCGATGACCGTAACGGCACGCGTGCTTTGTTGCAGGCTGCCGGCAGAGCTGGTGCGCACTTCAACTGCTTTCAGTTCCGCGGTCTTTTTTTTCAGCGTATCGGGCCCTTGCGAAAGGCTGGCGCCTGAGGAAGCAGGCAATTGCGCCTGCACGTTATAGATCATCAGCAGCTTTGCAAGGAATAATATGCCGGTCAATTGCTTCATGGTATTTCTGTAATTAATCCTTCTGCGATCATTTCATCATAGGCTGCGCGGTATTTTTCCCGCAAACTGGCCGTGCTTAGGATGCCATCAGCCGCCTGCCATATTTCCCCTTGCAGGCCTGAAAGGCGCCAGGCAGCCTGCCCTTCGCGCGGCAGTACATACCGCTGTTCTACGCCATCTTTTGTTTTTTGCAGGAACAGGTGTTGTTGATTGCGCAGGCTACGGGGCTGCTGATAACAATGCAGGGGAATGGTGATCCGCTCTTCGTTGTACAGCAGGAAGATGCTTTTGCCGGCCGTGTTTACAGTAAGAGACCCGCCCGGCGCCATGTGTATTAGTTCCAGCTTTTCCGGGCGCTCGTGACGCTCAGCCGCGTACGTAATGAGTTTTGCCGGTACGGGTTCCGGACCGGGATTATGGATCAACAAGTGCTCACCCTCTTCCTGGGAGATGTTCAACTGTTCTATATAAAAAAAATCTTCGGTGGCAGTGCCTGAATATTTGACCGAACCATCGAGATAGATCTCAGACAAGAGCGTGTATTTGCCAGGAACCGCATCACGGGGTACGGCCCAGGTAAAATAGTAATGGCGGCCGTTTTGCATATTGGTCAGGAGCTCCACCAGTTTCTCCCGCTGTTGCGGCCCCGTTAAATAAGATGCAAGCACCAGCAGGGGCGTATATTTTTGGAGGTATTGACCAGTATCATTCGGTTTCAACGGCTCAGGCGCTGAGACCGCAGTGGAAGGCAGCAGCAATACATGCTCTTCAAAAAGCATATGCGTGTGCCCGTCAGGACTGTTTATACCTATCCGCACCAGGGGGCATACGGCTGCTTCCATACCGGCCGGCAAGGTAATGTTCCAGTGAATGGTTATCGCGCTGCCACGAATGGCCCGTTTTGGAAAAATGCTCATATCAATGTTTGCGAAGGTTCCTGATGGCTTGTTTACTATATCGCTTTGGGTATTCCTGGAACCACCTGATCACCGTTTCCTGCCCCAGTTGGTCATAGGTAATGCTCATGAAGGTGGCCAGCTTTTCTTTAAATGCTTTTCTTGCGGCAGCGGCATCAAGGGCCAGCTGCTGCTGTTGTTGCCTCTTCTCCATTTTGCTGGCGGGCAGGTGATGCAGGTAAGCGCCAAAATACCGGTCACAGAACTCCTGATAGGTAGCCGTGAACAAAATGAAGTTGTGCCACATTTCGTCTATGATAAGCAGTTCATCGGGTATGAATACGCCGGGTTGCCGGCTTATATAAAGGAACTTCTTCGTTTCGGTAAATATGGCTTCCGCTTCGGTTTCGGATACATCAAACAGATCGGTGAATCGGGCAATCACATCTTCGTTCTGATATTGCAGCAGGGCTGCCAGGGTAGTGCTTTGCATGGCAATTGGTTTTAAGTATAGGAACAGCGGGGCGATCCCCCGCTGTTCTTCTTCATTCAAACTAATCGGGTGTAACGCAGCAATGGCTGCCGCCACAGCAATGCGTGCTAGATCCGGTCCATGCGTTTTCTCTTTGTTCCAGCAGCGATGCGATCAATACATCCTTGTTGATGATTTCCATAATTAAAGTGTTTAATAGTTAATGCCTACTTTTTTAAAAGAGGTGTTCGGCAGGTGCCTCTATGCCCGGCCGCCGGGTACCACGTGCCGCCAGGCAATTCGGTATACCATGGGTTGGTCTATCTTGTTAATAGAAGATGTAAATAAAGTACAGTCATTGTCTGCATGCGTGAAACAGCTATGCAGCCAATACCCGCCTGTCATGCAACAGGGCAATAGATGTGTTCTGAAAAGTATTTATGCTTGTGGGGGTCCGCGACTATCTGAAACAAATAAGCGATCGGGATTGATGGCCGTGATCAGCCGGCTGTAGGTTGGCCCGGTGTATACAGGTGCTATCACCAATATTAATTCGCCGGTGAAGGGAGTGTCTTTGGCAAGCTGGAATTCACATATGGAACATTCGGCGTGTGATAAAGCTCCCTTGATGAATATATTTTCCTGTTTGCAGGAATGGGATGTATTGTAAGAAGCATGGGAGTGGAACGCTTTGGCAAGATGCACCAGGGTCATTACTGCGACAAGCAGTAAGGCGATCAGTTGTCTGGTATATGCAAGCCTGCGATACATCAAAACAAAGATAGGGGAATTTCTATTAAATGCAACAGTGTTGTATTTTCATTTTACCGGAAATCTGACATAAAAAAAGAACTAAGATGAACGGCTTTGATTATGAACCAGCTGTTACCGTTGCCGCTATGCGAAACCGCCTCAACAACCCGGTCGTCACACCAGGCTGTTGAAGCGGTCTTGAAACGTTATAACAATGCTGTTACACCACTTTGTATTTCACCACCAGCAAAATGTCGTCGATCTTGGTTGCATCGAGGGAATTGCTGGTAGACGCCATCGTCCAGGTGCGCACGAAAATTCCGCTTTGTGCAGAGGATCCCTGCTTCAGTTCGCCCAATACTGCCACTGGTTCAAAATCAACGGCTTCACCGTTGAGCTGCAGATTCAGCGAACTGAGGTCTACCGTTTGACCGGTTTTCAACTTCAGCAAAACGGTCACCGGAACCAATTCGTCAATATCGAGGTTCTTGGCGCTAAGCCAGTAAGGCAGATGGTTGCTGGTGATCTTGAAGTTGACCTGCTGCGTATCGGCATGTAATAATTTATGGAACTCAGTAGAGAAATCGGCCTTCATACTGATCAGTTTAAAGAAGCCGGTTCCGTTCTCCTGCGTTTTAATGATATCGTCGAAATGACTGTTCAGTTCCGATTTCACTTTAGTGCCTAATACCGCCCCACCCTGCCGCGCAGTATAACGTACATGCAGGATCACATCGCCGATGCTATTGAAATCGAAATTTTTGAAATCCTTGTTCAGTTCCAGTTTCCATTCGCTCACAGCGCCATGTCCTTCGAAAGGTAAATAGCGTTCGTCGCGCAGGTTTACATCAAACAGACCACTATCATTCTGGCCCGAGCTGGTGACTATTTGCTGAATAGAAGAATAATTGAAGGTAAAGCGGCTGTCATCTTCCACGGGACCGGCCGGCATATAATTACCGGAAGCATCGGCCGTTACCCGGGTGCGGCTCTTCAGCAAGGTAAGCGTACAGTTCACGTTGCTGTATGGACCAACAATACAAGGTATGCTGATCGCTACCGATTTAATGCGGCGGAAATAATGACCCGGGTAATCGATATCGAAGATCTCTTCAGGCAGGGCTATAAAACAAACCCCGTTTTGTTTCAGCTTCAATAATGCCACCGGATCGATCTGGTTCAATGAAATATGCTTTGATAATTCAAACTCGCGTTTGTTCTTATCATAGTAAGAAGCGTCGAGCCGTTTGAGATCCAGCGCCAGTTTTTCGCCGGCCACCAAGCCTTTCTTCAAACTGTCCCAATAGGTAGATTGTATGAAGGTGGAATCGGGAATACCCAGTTCGTAGCGGTAACATCTTTCTGCCCGTTTCGACATATCGAATGCCAGCTGATAACTTTGGAAATAAATGCCCGATACCTGGGTGATCATCCATTCGTACAATTGCTGGTTGGTGAACTTTCTGCGCATGTACTGGTGCGTTTCCTTCGACTGCTCGATCTGCAATTGCTGGTTATCCAGTTCTTTCTGGGCGATATCGCGCCGGATCTCTGCCACCACGATCTGCTGGTCTATTTGTGCGATCTCCTTGTTGGCGGAGCGCACCTGGAAATCCCAGTCTTCCTGGCGTCTTTGATAAGACCCCTGCGTGGAGGCCAGGCCTGCGCCTTTGTCGAGGGCCGCCGCAATGGCCGACATGGTCTTGGTTGCGATCTCGGCTGCATCGCCGAACTGCACGCCACCGATATCGACGGTCACGTGGGGGGAACCGCCAAAACCCGAGGCGCCGGCCACAAATTGCGGGATCGCTTTTAACCCACCTGCCAGGATATAACCGGCTGCAATAGCCGCATCGAGCACCGTGCTGGCAGTGGACAGGGAGAATGCGACGATCTCGGCCGGGTTCATATAATCGAGTGAAGAATAATAATCCAGTTTCTCCTGTACCACCGCCTTCGTTTTATTCAGCTGTTCTATATTGGCGATGGCTTCAGTTACCTGCGTCTGGCGAACGGCTTTTACGGCTTCGTGCATGCGGATCTCCTGGGCGGAGCGCAATAAGGCCATTTCTTCGGCATCCCGTTTTTCCAGAGCGCTCAGCAATGCACCACCCAGTGATTTCACCTCACTGCAGAACTCGTTGGCTTTTTGCAAACAGGTACTGAAGCGGTAGTATGGCAATGGCGCATTCAATCCGGAGATAGCTGCTCCCAGGTTCACCCCCGATGCCACGGCTTTTACCAGCAGACCCGGATCGATCGGCGGGTCGAACAAGGCCAGGGATCTTTCTATACCATCGATATTCATCGAGTGCCTGATCTTGAACAGGCGATCGGCGATGGTACTGCGATAACCGAGCAGTTTTTCATTCGAAGGCAAACAGAAATAAAAGACGTCAATATCGGGCAAATTGCCGCTGCCGCCATTATTGAATTCCTGCACATCGTCGGTGAAATAAGGGATAAAATTCTCCACTTCAATCAATGCATTCGAGAAGGTATCCAGCTTCGTCTCCAACTGGTTGTAATTCATCACCGGCACTTCGAAGAAATTGGGGATGGTTTTCGGTTTGGGCCCCAGTATTACGGCAGCCAGGATGTATAACTGGGAAGCTGCCGTGATATTCTCCCGCGTATCTGTTCTGAACAAATTGTCGCCCCAGGCAATCAGGTTTTCCAGGTATTTCATCACCGTGGATTTCTGGTAAGCCACAGTTCTGAACTGGGCAATACGGTGGGGCTGGAAGGGATTTCGCCGCCAGTCGTCCACATCCTTGATGAGGTCGGCATCGCCGCCATTGATCATATTCAGGATCTGGTCGATGCGCTGGTTGATATAGTCCTGGTTCGAGCGCACAAAGAAGGGTTTGGTATTCCAGAACCGTTGGGGTGAGCTATGGGAAGAAGCGTCCGTCGGGTTGAAGATATAATGATACCAGCGCATGGCCTCTTCGAACTGTTGGTTATTGCTGAGCTTTTGCGCGATCATCATGGGTGCATGATAAAACAGTTCCCAGTTGTATTGGCCATAACTGCCCCAGGCATTGAAATCCATGGTCTCTTTGGGATAACCGGGACTGGTAAGCGTATCGGGATCGAGCGGGTTAGGCACTACCCTGGTATCTTCCGAATTTACCAATGCAGTAGGTGTATAGGTTGTTGCAAAGTCAAAGGAAGGCAATTCGGGATATTTCGTTTTATCGAGCAACTGCACTTCGCGTTTTAACATACCATCGATCCCTTTCATGTACAACTGTTTGATCATAAAACAAACATAGGGATGATAGAAATTATTGAACTTCAACTTGTACTCGATGGCAGGCCATTTACCATCTTCAAAGAAAGGCTTTAAGATATCGGGCAATTTGCCGGTGCGCAGGATCTCCTGCAGGATCTTCAGGAGATCGGAATAGAACAATTCTGCCTTTAATGGTTCCTCGTTGCTATCGGGCTTGCGTTTGGTCAATATGATCTCCTGCGGTACAAAGAAGGTGCGTCCTTTGTCTTCATAAAAGAATGGCAGGAAAGTGCCAACCGGGAATGGCCACCTGAAATCGGAAATATAATGGCCATTGGCGCTATTGGCCGCATTGATGTACAGGGAAAAGATCTTCAGGATCAACTTATCGAAGAAAGAAAGCTGCGATGACTGCGGTGTTCTGAACCTGCCCGGTGTTTTTTGCAGGATGGGCAGGTGATTGATGAAGAGGTTGCCCTGCTGGAAGGCCAGCACATCATTTGTTTTGACATTCGCCTCATGGCTTTCCAGGAATTTGAGCTCACTTCTTTCGAATTGCGGAATGATGGGATTACTGATGAGCAGCCTTACTGCCGGATCATCCAGCACTTCGGGGGTGCCATGACAGCTTCCGAGATCGAAATAATCAACGGCTTCCGTGTAATAGTAACTGGCATCATCCGGGGAAGTATTGCGGCAACAACCGATCAGGTACCTTCCGGCCAGATCGATGAGATCGAGCGGAACAAAGGTGAAGTCTTCCTTTGCATAATCCCTGTACAGGTATTGCGATCCCCAGGTTTTGCCCGGACTGGCAATCGCTGTTTTCGAGATCTTCTTGGGCGTCCATTTATTATTCCTCAATTCCGACACCGAGAGGTGAATGTCCCAGTATTTACGCGGCAGATCGAGCGGCACCGATGAGGCGGAATTGCCAGGAAGAGCGGGCATGGTCGTATTGGCCACTTCAATGGTCTGTTCCCTGAATTCAGGCCAGTATAGATAGAGGCGACGGTTGATCACCACCGGTATTACATGTGTTGCATTGATCTCGAGATCCACTTTTTCCCAGGGCGTCCAATAGCGGTCTTCTACCCATTTGCGGTAGTAATAAATATGCGGATCGTCGTAGGTGCGGGCAAACACGTGCAGGGTGTAGGTGTCTTCTTCATAATAAAAGCCGCTTACATCCAGCCTGGCTACATTATCCAGTTTTTCGAGGTAAGAGAGATAGGCATTCTCCACATTCTGTTTATTCACCTCGTTCTGCATCAGGTCATTTTCCAGTTCCTGGAAGAAGGAAGATTTGTCGAGCCTGAGTTCAGGCTCTATCCAGTTTTCCGGCGTTATAAACACTTTGCGGTTGGCCGCCCATACCTGGTAGTATTTCATCCAATCCCATTGTTCCCAGCCATCGTCTTCCGCAGCATCGGCAACGATCTCGGCTTCGAGGCTCATCAGGCATCGTTGCACAAAGAGCTGGATCGATAAATTGGCCTGCAGAATGCGGGTGGTCACTTCTTTCGAGCCCATTTCGGTATCGAGTAAATAATAGCTGAAGAGAGCATCCGCATCGGCAAACGTATTGCCATTAACGGTATGATGCGTAAAATAGGTCACGAGCGCATCGCGTTTTCTTTCGCGGATCACGGCCTGGATATTCGCAGATGTATTCAGCCATTGTTCATTCTCGTATTTGGATTTCACCAGTTGTTTTACGCCGATGGCATCGGCAGCAATAGGCGCGGGATTGATAACCAACGGAATTTGCGCAGCCTGGATCCCGGCGGTGACCAGGAGGTTCATACAGCCATCCAGGCGCAGATATGTTTCTGTTTTCAGGTAATCGGCCGGATAGGTAAGGCCAATGCGCGTTTTTAGTTCAGTAAGCTCATTGGGATCCCACAGGGTGAGGTTTGCCAATGCCTGCAGGAAATTGGCTTCCGTATCCACTACAGGCAGCAGTTTTTGTAAAGCAGCAACCAGGGTACCCGACTCTGTATCCGGATAGTTGGCTGCAAACTGGTTCAGCTGCACATAACTCTTCCACTTATTGAAATGACTGTTGAGTGTACCTGGCGCTACAGGCAATTCATCAAAACGCAGCACCCCAAAATCGCCGGCATTGGTGATGAGCAGTTGGATCACCTCCACCTTGAAGGGCAGTTTGGCCTGCAGCAAAGCGATCTTTTTCAGCAACTGGTAACTCTGGAACAGTTCGGGAAAATTGGCGACGTCGATGGTATTGATATAATGGCCGTTATTGTCTTTGGCCAACAGGTCTTTATCGAACCAATACGATAATAATGGATCGGTGAGGCCGGGCAGGTGTACTGTATCAAGCACCAGTTGGTTGATATCGGCCGCCAGTTTGAACTGGTCTTCATGCAACTGGTACAGGGCCTGTTTCGACAGGTCGGTGGCCAGGAAGGCCAGCAGCAGGTCAACAAAGGTTTGATAAGCTTCCAGGGTACGCTGGTCGCGGTCCAAGGCCGGCGCCCCATCGCGCGTATTCAGGGCCGTTTTAAGGGTTGTTGTATTGATCATGGATCCGTATACCGTATCCAGGAATGTATTCCTTGCTGCCTGCGTACCGGTATATGTGCCATTGAAGATCTGGATGGTATCATTGGCGGCAGTTTCATCGACCGAAGCGATCTTCCCGATCAGGGCTTTTGCTTTTTCATCGGGCAGGCCGGTAAGGCTGTGTAAATCGTCTTTCAGTTTCTGTAAAACATCCCTTCCCCTGGTAATAAAGGCAGTGATTATTTCTGTTGTTGGAATAAAAGCGCGCGGGCCTTCGTTCACCTGCAACAAGAGATAAGCCAGCTCATAAATACTGAACCTGGAAGCACGGATGATGGAAACCAGTTCAATGAATTGACTGGTAGCGGCCGGATCGGCAAATACATCGAAGGCGGCGCCTGTGTTCAGGATCTGCAGGAGCAAATAATACTCGGCGGTGCTTATGCGTAATTTGCGGGTAAGCGAAGCGATCCGGTAGAAGGTGCTGATATTCGATAGAGACAAAAGGTCGGCAGCAGCAGATTTCGCTTGTATTTGCAGGGCCTCCTCCTCTTTCAGCTTCAATACGGCGGCCAGGGATTTTAATTGTGCCGTAATCGTTCTGAGGCTGCCATCCGCTGCAGGTGGCGCCGGATTGGGGAATGGATTTTCCGTCACCAGCGCTACCTTAAATGCATCGGGCAATGGATTCAGGATAACCTTATTCTGGAACAAGGCATTGTACAAAGGTTTTGCACCGCTAATGCTCAGATCGCCATACCAGGCTACCAGGTCCTGTACCGGTTTGTTCATGGCCGTTTTCAGCTTCATGAAATGCTGCAGCTTTATGAGGAAGGCTTCATCCAATACCGTATTGCCGATCCTGCTATTCATCAACACCATGTCCAGTTCCCACATCTGCCAACCGGTTTTACGCCATAAACGCAGGAAGCGATGGATGCGGTCGAGCTTGTTATTGTCAAGGTTTGAAATGTTCTTATTATTCAGGTCGGCGGTAGCATCATTGTGCACCACTTTGGAATCGTAAGCAGGGTTGATAAAACGCTGTTCCAGTAAGGTAAGCAGCTGGGTATATTCAAGACCCGATTTTGCCAGGAATACCGCCACCACATCGATATTCGCCAATCCATCCCAGCAGCTGGCTTGTCCGGCCGCATCAGCCGTAGTGATCAAAAGCCGTTCCGTAGGCGAGATACCCAGGAACTCACCTGCGATCTGGATATTGGTGGGCGCCGGCCCGCTTTTGTTTTGAAAAGATTCCATCCACGATGCCCTGTTAATACCCAGCTTGTCGAGATAACTCCTGCTTTCTTCCCAGCTCAGATCAAATGGCAGGGTATGCGGATATTTTTGTGTTTTAAGTATGGTATCGTATACGGTATAATTGATGTATTCGGGTATAGCATTGCGTTCGGCCGCTGTTCCATGCGTTTGCTTAACCAGGCTGAGCTCCAACTGGCCGGCTTTCTTTTCAATTTTATAGGTATGCAGGCTGTCGCGAATAAACCAGCTAGTGGCATTGCCAAGGGTTACAGCCGCTTTTGCATCTATGTCCTGGTTCTTTGCCTTGAGCTCAGTAAATACGGCCGGGTGTATAAGCCCTTCGGTGAGTTGTGCTTCTATCGCCGGGTTCAGGATCACCGTCGTGAAGGACAGCGTGTCTTCAAGTACTTCGCATACCAGGTCGATATAGGGAATGGCAGTATTGCTGTTTTCGCAATTCAGGTCTATTTCACCAATATCGGGCCGGCGTTTGAACAATACCTTTTTGGCAGATTGCATTGGCGTTGTAGAGCCGCGCTTATCCAGGTATTTGATAAGATCAGTAAGGTAGGCCGCGGGGCTATAGATATTCTTACAATCCTTGCATTCAAAATTATCGGTTGAGAAGAACAGGGTTTTAAGGTCGGGCAGTTCTGTCATCTCCAGGGCTTCATAGGCTTCGTAAACATTAGGAAGCACGGCCAGGCCGGAACCCGTTTGCAAAGATTTCAATTCACCGATGATGGCAAGTGAGGCTGCATATGAGCGTTCGGCTTTTTTATAGATCTCCCTGGCTTTTTCTTTCGGAATTTTTGCCGCTACCTTTTCGGTAAATTGTTTCTTGCCGAGTTTGTATACTGATTGGGAAGAGGTGATATTTTCTTCCAGCAGCGCTTTTGACGTCTCATAATCAGGCGCCAGTTTGAATACGCGCTGGATCTTTTTCAGGTCTGCTTTCAGCGCCGCCTTATTGTTGAATTTGCTGTTGATGGCCTCCTTGTTCTCTTTGAAAAAGGTCTCGATATTCGTCTTATGCAATTCAAGGTTCGGATAGGCATCAAAGAAATTCAGGAGCGGTTCCTTCTCCCCCACCGGGCCTTTATCATCTGCTTTCAGTTTCCCGGCAAAAGCAGCTGTGGGATATTGTTTCTCCAGTAATCCCCGGATCTCTTTGATCCGGTCGGTGGTCAACTTACCGGCGGGATTGCCATTGAAGGATTTCCAGTCTTTTTCCGACAGCATGGCCAGGCGGGGCAGGTCTTCCGGGCGGGTGATATTCAGTTTTTCTTTTACGGTAGCCGTGGTATTTGCATCATTCACCAGCTGGTGAATGGCGATCAGGGCCTGTAACTCTTTGGATGATCCTTCACCGAATGATCCCTTATCGAGCGAGGAAGACAAACGACGGATGTCGTGGCCATGTACTTCAAACAAAGCTTCCGCTGCTTTTTTACGTTCTTCATTCAAACTGGTGCTGTTCAGCAAACGCCGGAAATCGTCTTTGCTGTTCCTGCGGCGTTGATCAACGATCTCTTTCCATTGCTTCAGCAGTTCCTGGCGATCGGCTGCCATCTGTGCAGGAACGACCTGGTTCCTGATGGCATAGTCGAATGCATTGGGCACTGCATCTTCGGGTAATAAGGCCAGGGCATTCAGCATGGCCTCGGGTTCCTGCGACATTTTGATAAAGGGCTCGCCGATATTCTCGTTCTTTTGAAGCGCCTGCAGGAGCCCGATCAGGTCCTGGGAATCCTTGCCTACCAGGGTGACTGCACCGGTCACATATTCAGGGATCAGTTGTGCGCGCATGAGGGCGTAACAAAAGGCCGGCGGCATTTTGGTGACCTGCGCTACCTGCTGTGCATTGATCAGCCATTTTACCTGCTGTTCGCGGCTTCCTGTTTTTTCGGCCAGCAGCCGGTAAGGATTATTCCTGTCCTCCTGCCTGATCTCGGCCACCGGTACTTCGCGCAATAAGCCGGCAAGTTTTCTCTGGTGTATCTCAAATTCCGATTCCCGGGGAAAGCGCTCACCACCGATCACTATATTGAATTCGGTATGTGCAGATGCATTGTAGGTGACCTCTGAAGTATATTCAAGTCCTTTTCCATTGAAGATCCGCAGGAAGAGGTCGGGCGAATCTTTGCCGGCTTTGTTAATGACCTCGTTTGAGAACTCGGTTTCAAAACGACCGCTCTCATCGGTACGAAGGCGGGTGATGACATTCTCTTTCAGGATACCCTTATCAGCGATCTCCACTTCGTAGCCGGCAGCCGGGCGAAAATCTTTTTGCAGGATGCGGCCACTTACTTTATAGGAAATATCTTTTGGCGCAGCGGGTGCATTGTAATCGATGGCAATGACGATATCATTGTTATTGCCGCGCAGGTTCACCAGCTGGCTGTTATCGGTATTGGCCAGCAGCGTGGTGCCGGCGTATACTTTGAAGTAGATATCGGGATAGCGGTCTTTGTATAATTCAGCGGTGTACTGTTCGTCGAACAGCAGGACGAATGAGCCATCGGAACTGGTAACGGTGCTTACCAGCGGTTCTTTACGTTCCGGGTTCTTGTCCCAACCTTCGACATATAATTTGGCAATCGGTTGTAAGTTGGACCGGCGAATGACTTTACCGGCGATTGTCAGGGTGTTCATAATTTTTCTTTTTATTTGAATGAATTCATGTTGTTTAAAATGAGATCTGCCCGGTAATTCCAAAGCGTGGATTGGTGAAAAGATTGCTACCCAGATCGGGCATAAATCCTCCCGAGATATAATTGAAGGCGCCGCGATTGTACTGGAAAAAGGATGCGCCTATGGTTAAGCCGCCCGGGTTCCATGGGGTAATTTCACCGCCGGGACCTGTTGGGCGTGCAGCCGGCATACCGGGTATCGCAGGTGGGGTTAAACTAACCGATGGCGTATAGGTCAGTCCAAAGACACCTGCCTGTGCGGAAATGCCCCTTGATGTACTTAAATTAAAGCCGCCGGTGATATAGGAAGTATACAAAGGACCGGGACCGGAGAAAGTACCTGCAAACTCGGCACCTGAGGATGAGAGTGAGCCTGCGCCCTGGATCCGCAGCGGATGGTAGGTAAGCAAGCGCAGATCGGCGCTGGCTGTTACCGATACACTTCCATCAGCGTTACCGGTGCCGCTGGCGCGGGCTTCCAGGCCCAAGCCAGGAATGCCGGCCCGAAGGTTTGCATTGGCCGAATCCAGTCTAAGCTGACCATTCGCACCCACAGAGCCCGTAGCATCCAGGTGCAGCCTGCCCAGGTTTAAAAAGGTAGTTGCATCAAAGCGGCCGCTAAACCGGCCCGCGTCCAGAGAGCCGCTGCCCGTGAATTCACCTAAGGTAAAACTGCCTGTGCGCAGGGCGCCATGCAGGTTGAAATCACCCTGTGCCTGTGGTAAACCGGCCAGTAATGTTCCTGAAAAATTGCTTAGTGGTATTTGGGAAGGAACCGGGAACCTGAAACGCCCTTCTCCACTGGCCACCAGATTAAATCCGGCGCCTGGTGTACCCAGTACCAGTCCTGCTGTTGCCGATACACCTGCCCGGCCTAAAGAAGTGTCTACAGCCGCCGTAGCATTTACATCCAGCAATCCGGAAGTATGTACGTTTAAAGGCGGCAGGTCGAGCAAAAAGGAAGAGCGCCCATGCACGCCCAGGATCCCGCTTCCGGATACGCTTCTGTTAGCAGAAAAAAGATTATGGAACTGAAAATTTCCGCTAACCCCGGTTGGTCCTACATCCGTTATCAGTGGCGTTACTTCTACGGGCGGATCATGCGGTGGGTCCATGCCATTGGGATCGCTGAGCTTAATGGGATTGTTCCGGCAATAGCGATATAAGTTGGGTCCGTCAACCAGTCCCGCCGGGTCAGCTGCTGTCCACCGGCACAACCACATGGCATAATACCGGGCGCCATGGTAGTTCAGGCCCGACTCTTCATCCCTTTCTTTTCCCGTATATCGATATCTTTTTGCCGCTACTTCCCTGGTGGCATCAACGGCCGTATAAGAAGTAGTGCCGAAAGGAAAATATTCTTCATAAGAGATCAATTGTGCAAGGTCATCGAGTTCAATGCAAGCCGAACCAAGGTGATTGTCGTATTGATAGCGGATCAATTGGGTTTCGGTGCTGTCAACCGGTTTTATCACCGGCGTATCGATCATTGCAATTCTTTTCTGATCATCTGTTACGTGTATCGTTTCACGTTCAAGTACAATAGTATCTGCGTTATTGTACTCGCGGTAAATTTCTACAGATCCCAGGTAGAGGCGCTCTTTCCTGGTACCATCCAGGCGTTCGATCACTTTGCGCACCCGCTGGCCTGCCGCATTGTACACATAATAAGCGGTGCCACCGCCACCCAGATCGGCTTCTTTGAACTGGTCGAGAAAATTCCACGATTCGCTGAGCAATGTTTCCAGGCCAGTCATATTCCCATGCGCGTCGTAGGTGTAATGGAATGTATCTGCGCCAAGGGTCGTTGCCGTCAGGTGATTATTCCCGTTATTGCCATTATCGTATTCGAAGCTGCGGGTCCAACTGCTGTTCTTAGCTGTGTGTTGTTGCAACAACATATTATTTGCCTGGTCATACTGGAACTGTTCTACATAATTCCGGAATGCCTGTGCATCGTTGGGGTTGATGGCGCCTGACCGGCTGAAAGGAAAATCGCGGTAACTGGGTGGAGTGCCTGCACCGCTATGGCTGATGTCGTTTTGCCCTGCATGTTTTCTGCCGCTTGCCTTTTTCAAGCGATAAAAAGCATCGTATTCATATTTGTTCAGGGCCTTCACCAGTTCGCCGTCGAAGTTGAGATCCGGCTGGGCTGCATCGCGCTGCTCAGTAATATTTCCGGCCGGGTCGAATGTATAATGGAGGTCCTGCAGAACGGTAGCGCCGTTATTGCGGGTAGTAAGCAAGCGGATCAGGCGGAAAGTGTCTTTTTCGTAGGTATAAGCCGTTTTGGTGCCGTTGCCATAATAGATCTCTTCCCGCTGGCCTTTCGCATTATAGTTTATGTTAGTGACAAATGGCGTGGTGGCAGCAGCGCCGCGAATGGCAAGATCCACTTTCTCCAATAACCCGGCTTCGTTATAGGTGGGTATATAGGCGGTCTGCGGGGAAGCAGCCAGGTGCGGGGTCACGGAGCGGGTCACCCGGTTCAATGCATCAAATTCATTACTGCTTTCATATAGCTCGGTCTCCAGGTAAACATCGGCAGGCACCGTCCAATCGATCGTATACACATAATCGCGGACCAGTTGCCGGCTGCTGCGCAGCAGGTTTCCCTTGAAGTCATATTGCAGGTTGCTGGTGATGCCTGATTGATCGTATTGTATAGCGGTTTTTTGCCGGAGGTTGTTCGCTTTGGCAGTTACAAGGGGCAGCGTTTCACCATAATCTGTTTTATGGAGTAACACAGTGCTGCCGCTTTCCTCCATATACAGCGCGACCGGCCGCTGCAGCGCATCATAGTGGGTAGTGAAAGTACAGCCGCGGTCATTAAAACCCAGCAATTGTTTGCCAGCTGCATCGGAAATGCTCCAGCGGCTGCCGGTATCCATACTTATTTGTTCCAGGCTATTACCGAGCATGTCATAGCGGTGCTGCATAACGGACCTGTTGAGCCCGTCTGTTACGCGGATGATATTCCCTTCTATGTCGAGTATGTTCTTATTTTCAATATTTACGGCGCCATCTGTGTTCACGGTTAAAAATGGTCTGCCCAGGCTATCGAGGTGTTGAACAGCAGGCGTATTATGGTGTTTGGCAGCCAGCCAGGCAGCGCGCACAGCCGGGTTAGCTGGTTCCGGATCGAGCGGGTTGGGACTGCCCAGGCTGAGATACCACACACTGTTGCGTACGGTATCATTAGGATCAAAATCAGTTTGCTGCCAGGCCGTGAATGTAATACTGGTAAAAGTCTTATTGGGCAGGTCGGTTCTTACCACCCTGCCTAGGGGATCGTAATGTTTAACCGGTGTTACGCCTAATTGCACCATGTCTTTTTCATCGTCAAAGGAAGGCGCGATACTGAAATAGGGCTCGTATTCTTTTACCGCATTTCCTTTATTGTTCAGGATCGTTCTGCCATTGCCGGTCCAGCGCAGGTTTGGAAAGGTATCAGGAACAGGGGTAACGGTGCCATCGGCATTCACCTGCAGGGCAGGCCCGGGTTCAGCCTGTGTTTTGCGCAACACCACCTGACCGGAACCGTTGGTATACTCGTATGACTCCTGCCATTTTGTTTGATGCAGGATATGGGCATGGTAATGTGTTTCCCTGGTTTGGGTTCTGGCATAATTGGGCTGCGGCTTGTAATTGCCAGGATCAAAGCCCGGCAATTGGGTTTGATCGTACCAGGATGATAGATGGTACTGCATCATTACACCCGGAAAATCATTGGCGCCCTGGAGCTCGGTTTTAGTGGTATCGAATTCATCGCCCGCATCAACACCTGGTTTACCGATAATGAAAGAGCTGACCACCATACCCAGTTCATCAAAACGAACCGCAGATAGATTGTCGTTCGCATCTTTTATCATAGCCGGGCTTAGCACGCGGTAATTGTATTGTTCTACGCTCGTTATATTATTCAGAGCATCCGTAAGCTGTTGCGGGAACAGAAAAAACGCATCGTATTGTAGATGGGCCGTATTACCGAAAGGATCGGTGAACTGAGCAGGTAAATAAAAATGGGCAGTATCGTAATGAACAGTGCCGCTGGGTATCCAGAAATAATTATCAGCAAACAGGTAGCCGCCCCTGGCGGCATCGGTTAACAGACTGGTAAGTGCGGGCAATGTTATCTTTGAACTGAAAATACTGCTGAGCAGCGCATTGTTGAATGCCGCTTTTGAAACCTGGTGCATCAGTGCTTTCGACTCAAGGGTACCAAAAGGCAATACGGCGAGCCCATCATTGGCCCGGTATTGTGTTCTTACCCATTCTATCAGCCTTTTTTGCAAACTGCCATCGGGTATTACCTCGTAGTCAATTACCCCCGCATTATTGCAATGCGTGCGCAACTCATCCAGCTCAAAATAGGTGGGCGGGGCAGACAAACCGGTGAGCTCATAAGTTTTGGTTTCAAACGGCGCCGGCAGGCGTTGTTCCAGGCTTTGCTGCACCTTGTTGGTAAATCTGTTTTGGGTAAAAGTAACGTGCAGCTGCACCTGCTCTGCCAAAGCAAGTGGATTAGTCCTTCTGGGATACACTACACTGGCGCTTTGCAGCACATTGCCAAACTCATCGGTTTCAAAGACCAGCGAATGTGTGGTACGCGGGTCTGCCGGATTCCGTTCATATTGATACGTAAGGTGCTCGCTGGATTCGGTTAGAAAAACAGCATTCTTATGATTACCGGCCGGTTGCAACAAACGGATGGCGCAATTATGCTGTTCGGCGGTATAAGGTTTAGCCGCATCAGCGGAGCCATCGAGGGCATAGATCTCTTTGCGCAGCAGTCTCCCTTTGCAGGCCCGCAGGGCTTCAACAGATTCGGCGGCAGTGAAAGACGCTGATAGTTCCGGTTCGGGCAATCGTTTTTCAGGTACGATCGTATTTTGATAGTATTCGTGCGAGAACTGGTTCAGTACGGTTTGGCCATTGAGATAAGCGCCGGTATGAAACCAGGTCTTTGTAAGTACCGGAGGCTGGTGAAGATCCTGTTCAAGACTTACATTGGCGCCACCCTGCATTATAAAATGCGCAATTGATTCCGAGTCGAGCTGGTCTACCCGGGCGAACCCACGGAATTCCTTTTCATAATGATCGTAATAACCATGGTGATAAGTATACTCACTGGCAAAACGGGTCTTCATGATACGGTCATACATGATCACCTTTGCGATGCAATAAACGGGAAAATGTAATTTGGTGATCCAGGGTGTACCCGCCGCTTTATCTGCTAAATAATATTTTGTAGAAGGCTGGTACTGCAGTTCGATCTCTTTGCCCATATTGTTTTTGTAACCAATAAGTATATGGGGCTTCTTACTGCTCATGAGGTCGATGTATTTCAATGGGAGCCCGCTGCTGGCAGGAAGCGGGCTGGTCCACACGATGCAGCTGAGGCCGGTGCCAAGCAGATCGAGCACATTTACCCTGGTGAATGCATTATTGTCGGGAAAAGCGTCAATGATCACAGGGGTTTGCAGGAAAGCATTGCCCTGCTGGTTCAGCCAGATGGTGCACCGGTTGGCACTTAGATAAATAATATCGGTAGTGCCGGAGCCATCGATATCGGCGAGTTTAATGCGCGAAGCGTTGAACTGATCATTTACATCAAACAAAGGCGCATGGTCCATATTCACTTTTGCGCCAAAGCGGCCATAACCGAGGTTTGGCCAATAGCAAACATTGCCATTGCGAATGCGAACAAGATCCTGCAGGCCGTCACCGCTCATATCGGCCAGGAAAATGGTTTGTTCAGGATCTGCAAAGACCAGGGCCGGTCCTTTTTCCTCATCGTAAGATTTCGTCACGCGTTTTGAAGCTTCATAACCTTTTTTTCCTTTGGAAGGATACCAGGTGAGCACTTCCTCTTCCGTTATCAGTACATCGGCCAAACCATCGCCATTCAGATCGATCAAACGGGTATTGGCGCCATTGAGGTCCAGATCGGGCATCGACTCGAAAGCGGTGAATGGTTGCCATTCTTCATTATCCTGCAATTCAAAAAAACCTTTTATATCGCCCTGTCCCTTCACTACCTGTTTGGCGCCATTGGCTTCCAGTTCCAGCACCTGTAACTGCCCGGGTAAACCGCTGAAAGAAGGTTTCGATAGCACGGGCCGGGCAGCGGAGAACCTGCCTTCACCCAGGTTGTTCTTATAGAACCAGGCATCTGCCTGTTCAGTGAGGATGCCGCTCATCCCTTCGTTGTAGAGGTCTACAAAAAGGTATTTCGAATCATCAAAACCCAGGGGCAAACCGGCTGCTGCTTCGGGTGTTATCGTATCTACCTGGGTATTCCATTGGTGTGTTTGGTACTCGAAGCTTTGTGGCGGGGTTGACCGTTGCGTATATGCGCCGTTATCGTGTTTCGTATACCCGGTCATAACAGCCTGCTTCAAAAAACTAAAGCCGTCCTGGCCATTATTATCGTATTGCAGCGCCAAAGCCTTCACCACGGCTGAACCACCCGGCAATTCGTTGAAATGATGATACAACAAGACCCGTTTGCAGACACGGCAGGTACGTATTTCAAAGCCGGCACGGTATTGCGAGAAAGCATCTGCGCGGAACTGCCAGGACCCTGTTTCATGGAACGGAATGTTTACGGGATCATGTTCACCATAATCAAACACCGTTTCAAAGAAGAATTCACTGGTGGCGGGAAAAACATCGCCCTGGTTAGCGTAGGGAGTGGCGTTACCATACCATACGCGCTTCAGATAAGTATTGGCAAAAGCCGCATTGCCATTGGTGCGGTTTGCATTATGCAGTTTAAGCGGATCGAGGCCTGCTGCATCTTCCTGCTTATACTCATATAATATACATTTACCTTTATCATCGTATGTAAATTCGGGCAGCCATTCAAAGATGCGCAGCTCGTTCAATGGATCGGCCACGCGGGCGGCAGCTGATCTGCCATATAAGGTAGTAAGATTGCCGGCGGAGATGACCCGCCAATGCGTATGACCAGTGTTTGTATCTGTCCATCTTTCTATCCGGGAGAATCCGCCTTCGATCCGCGGCCGGTAGCTTTTAACGCGGTAGTTGATGCCTGCCAGGGTATGGTTGTATTCATTTGGAATATAGTCACCGTTACCATCTGTAATAAAATGGCCGGCATTGTCTTTTTGATATTCCGGCACCAGGTCTTCAGCATCTGACAAAAGGAAAGTATCGGAGCCGGTCTCATCCATGTATTGCGGCAGCTCGCTCTCTGTTTTTCGTTTCACGGCACCGATGCCCAGCTGCCAGCCTAAACCAAACGGTCCATTACCTGCTCCTGAATTGTAATTGAGCTGTAGTGAAGGCGCCAGTCCGCGGGCATCTGAAACCGGCACCGGTATTGAAATGGCGGCCGTTCCGTTGACGGCATTTACCTGGAACTTTTCATCAATGCCTTTAATGGCGCCGCCTCCTTTAGGCAATGTTATGGATGGGGCCTGGGCAAAAGACGCCTGCTTATCTTTAACGGCATTATCCGTTGTACGTAAGGTAGAAGGTGATGGCCAGGCATGTTGCGCCCCACCCTGGTCATTTTTATGCAAAGGGGTATCGCTCATAAAGAATGCGTTTATGAATTAAATAAGAGTCATACCAAAACCCTTCGGTTTTGTGTTAGATGTGCCTGCTGTGAGTCCGGGAAATAGGGTATAACAGAATGTTAGTCGTAACAAGAAGACATGTTAAAAGTAGACCCTTTTTACATACGGGACAATGCCACAAAGAGGGTATTTTAAAAAATATTAATCGATATAGCGAGACACTATTGAACTCTCATGAGAGCACTATAAAAAAGGGGCACCATTGATGATGCCCCGCATGGAACTACAGTAATATTAATAACAACGCTTAATCTGCTCCGCCTGTTGCGCCCGGTAAGCGGCCCTTGATATACTTGATCTGTCCGTTATGATTCGATTCATGCTCCACCACATGAAACCACTTGCAATAATTGTTTGTGGGCTGGCCACCAAAGAATTTCGGGTCTACGGTCATCAGCCATTTATCATCCCGCTTGCGTAGTTCAGACAAGGTCTTCTCGCGGGTTTCAGTAAGGATGTTCACATAATAGGCGAGGTCATGTCCTTTAATGGTCTTACGCCCCTGTTCACCCAGGCCCATGGGAATTGACCAGGTGGCTTTGTCTTTAAAATCCCGCAAACCCTCAAAGGTATTGCCCTGATAAAACACTTCCGTAGCAGCGAGGTGTAATAACATGGCGCCGATGGTATTTGATCTGGGATCATGCAGGTAATCCAGCTCTTCTTGTTTCAATCCTTTTACCGAACGCAATACGGTATCGCGCATCCAGTTCATCATTGATACCAGGGTGCCTACCTGGGGAGAAAAACCTTCTTTGGGTCCTATAATATGGATCCCTTCATCGACTGTCGGACTGGCCATCATGAGCGTTGGGAAACTTATGCCGGCAGTAAGGGCGGCAGTCGTTTTAAGGAATGCCCGGCGGTTGGTGGTAAGGTCGTTTTTCATGTCGCAAATTTTGTTACCACTGAAGTTAGCACGATTTCCTGAAACGGTAATACCACAAAGTGGTAGCCGGCTGATGGCCGGCCGGGAGACCTGCAAGCTCCCGAATGGTTTTATTTTAGCATTGCAGCTATCCACTTGTCAACAGAAAAGCGGCCGCCGCCTTCGATGAAAATAGCAATACATAAACCAAGCACCAATAGATGGTATTCAAAGCCTTCCTTGCCTGACGGCAGTTTGCCAAACCAGTTCATGAAAAAACCATGCGGGTGATGCCAGGTCGCTATCATACCAATAAATAACCCGAAAATGCCCAGGGCCGCCAGCCTGGCACCCGTACCCGTTAGTAACATAAAGGTTCCTGCACATTCTATAAGAATTGCAAGTGCTGCAGTAATCACCGACAGGCCCACCTGCGTTGTCATAAAATTCATTTCACCCGTTAACCCCGGGCCATTAAACCAGCCGAATAATTTTTGAGCAACATGCGGAAACAAAACACCACCCAGCGTGAGCCGCAAAATAAAAGCAGTAAAACCACTGTCTGTAGCAATGATGGATTGAATCAGTTCTTTGTACATTGTCTATAATTTAGAGCACAAAGATGCAGACAGCCTTAGCAATGAGGTGGTGACATTTGGTAATAAATTGTTGTGACAATTATCACAATTTATTTGCCGGGTTGGGCCACCTGGGCCCTTAAGCGGCTAAGGCTTTCACGGGTTATGCCCAGGTAGGAGGCGATATGGTGTTGCGATAATCTTTGTTCAAGGTGGCCGTAAAGCTTGCGAAAATGCAGATACCTTTCCAGAGCAGGCTTTTGTAAAACCAGAATGCGTTCCTGCCAGTAAGCAAACGTATGTTGCAAAACGATATGAAAATACCTTTCAAGCGGCGGGATGGTCATAAACAATTGATCAAGGGTATCTTTATCAATTTGCAGCAGTTCGGTATCTTCCAGTGCCTGGATATTATAGATGGAAGGCAAACCGGTTAACCAGCTATAGCGATCGGTGATCCACCAATCCTGAAAACCAAAATGAATGACTTTTTCGCGTCCCTTGTTATCCACTTCGTATTGCCGTACGCCACCCTTTATAACGAAATTGTCATGCCGGCAGATCATTCCTTCCTGCAACAGGTATTGATGCCGCCGCAGCTTTACCAGTTTCAGCGCTGTGAAAAAAGTTTGCAGGTCCGATTCATGAAGCGACACATGCCGGGCTATATGATTTGTTAAAAGTTCATACATGGCCCAAAGATAAATGAGCTCCCTTATTCGCCCCTGCAAATATTTGACGTCATATAAGCAGCTATATTTGCATACTGAAAACAGGAGTGGATCCTGAGAAGCGTGATGACAGCTCAGTAAAATGAAAGTAATGGACATTTCAGCCGATTACCAGCGAAAATTATTCCCGTACGCGTATAATATACTTGGCAGTGTGGATGATGCCAAAGATATCGTTCAGGACGTGATCGTAGACTATTTTGAAAGCAAGCGCGACAATATAAACAATACACCCGCCTATCTCATTAAAAGTGTTATTAATAAATCCATCAATTTAAAAAAAAGAAATCAAAAGATCGCCGGCGCCATCAGTTGGCTGCCCGATCCCATAGCTGCCGACAATGCCGACGCAGGGATCAACCGCCGGGAAATTATATCTTACTCCCTGCTCGTTCTGCTGGAATACCTGAACCCAAAGGAGCGGGCCGTTTTTATCTTAAAACAAGCTTTTGACTATTCGCACCAGGAAATTGCCGAGGTTTTTTCCATTTCCATTGAAAATTCCAAGCAACTGTTGAGCCGGGCAAAGAAGACCTTACAGGAAAAAGGCGCTGATCTCAAAGTAGAAAAAACAAGCGCTGACCATTTCCTGTTAAAATATGTCGATGTGATCAAAAGCGGCGACATTAAGATGCTGGAAGAAATGCTGGCCGAGCAGATCACGCTTTGGACAGGCGGCGGCGGTGGCAAGGGCCTGGGGCTCATCAAATCAATTGGCGGCATCAACGCTGTTGCGCAGTTGGTTGCCAGCGCCTATGACCTGCACCTGAAAAAATTCCGCATCGAATGTACAAGCCTTACCAATTCCCCTGCCCTGCTGTTTTACAAAGGCGAAAGACTGCTTTGCTGCCAGGTGTTTGATGTGGATACAGATACCGGAAAGATCAACAAGATGTACTTTATTGCCGGCCGCGAAAAACTGAAACACCTTTAAAAAAAACTGATTTTTTTGTCACCTTTTATCACACTCGTTTGCCTATTACCTGAAACCTTAAAAAAAAATAAAATGAAGCAACGAGTAAATCTTATTGAAAAAGGCGGCAATATGATGAAGTCGATTATGGTCATTAAAAAACATCTGGATCAATCTTCTGTTGACAATCAACTGATAGAACTGCTGTCCTTCAGGGTGTCACAGATCAACGGTTGCGCCGTTTGTTTGGAGATGCATGGCAAGGAGCTGGTGGCCAAGGGAGAATCGGTTGAACGATTGCTTGTATTGGATGCCTGGCGGGAAACACCCTTCTTTTCAGCAAAGGAACGTGCGGTGCTGGAGTGGGCGGAAGCGCTGACCATCCTGGATGGCAACCATGTGCCCGATGCGCTCTATGAAGAAGTAGCTAAACATTTTAATGAAACGGAGTTGATAGACCTGACCCTTGCTGTGGGCTTTATCAATACGGCTAACCGCCTCAATATCGCGTTTGGCACTCCTGTAGGGAATTATAAAGCAGGTCAGATCCATCAGTTCAATTGATCCTTTTACAGATCTTACAAGTGTTCCTGTTGCCCTGGAACAGGGAACACTTGTTGTATACAAATATTTTATTGAAATGAGGGACTAACGCAAACCTTACAGCGCCCGGGGGACTTTGCAGATCACCTTTCAAACAGGTGAAGAGTATCATTACTGTCTTTAACCCCAACGTATTTTTCGCTGGCCTGGGGCTGGCCTGTGAAGAAATGATTTTTATTGTCAGCCGGCAATGAATGATACCATTCAATCTCCAGGGTTTCGGTATTGAAAATTCCTGCGGTAATATTACCGATCACCTTTCCATGCAAAGGATAATCTGCGGTAAAATACGCTCTTGCATCGCCGTGATAGAAGCGCCCGACACCGATGCTCCAACCGGCATCATGCTGTTTCCTGATCGTGGCCGTATGGCTTGCCAGGTCTATTTCAACATAACGTGAATAAGCAAGGATCCTGATCCTGCCTTTCTGCTCATCCAAATAGGCTTCGCCTATTGAAAAATAGGGCAATGCCAGCTGCTCCTGTATATTAAAGTGAGCGATTATTGGTTTGCCTGTACGGGCATCCAGCACGGTGAGCGTTTTTTTATCTGGCTGCATCCACAATTCATTATTATATATGCCGATGATCTTTGTAGGGTCTTCGTGATCCAGTTGGGGATCCGCTGCGGCAGGTTTATATTGCCAGCGCAGTTCACCGTTCAGGGTATAACAGTGCAGCACACCGTTCAGGATGGTCAACGCGTTGTCTTGTACAATGAAAAAAGGTCTTTCGGATTCCAGTTTGACCTTGTTCTCACTCCAGTCAAATACTTTATACTTTTGCGCTTCGAAATTACTATTATCAAAAAAAACAAAGTACCTGGGATCCTGTTCCTGCACCAGAATTCCACCGATCGCACGCATATCAAGGGGTTCAACGCTGCTACCGGTATAGATCGACAAAGGCTCATAGACATCATCAACCAGCACCAGCCGGTTACCAGGAATATGATAAAAGAAAGTGGGAGAAAAATCTACCGGATGTTTTTCAATCGCGCCGGTGCTCAATGTTTCTATACAAAACTGCTTGTTTATTTCGTCTGTGTAGATCAGCCTGTCACCGGTCAGTTCCCAGGATAACACATTATTTCTTTTTATCATCAATAAACCTTTACGAAATTAAATAATGACGAATTTATGAAATCCGCATTACCGGCAAGGTTTTCCAACTGTTTATAAGTTGTAATATTTATTGTTTTTCCGTTATAAGTGATGTTTTTAAATAATGGGGAGGCCGGATCGAAAACAACCTTGGCGTTATCTTTAAAGATCTTTAAAAACTGGTTCTTGACCAATTCGGCCGGATTAGGCACCTCGCTCAATTTAGCGACGTTTGCAAAATATTCAAATTTCTGATTGCTCTTGATGTAAGCGGCAAATTGACGGACGTTCTTATCGGCATAACTAAACCCCTCCCAGCTGGTAGAAGTATAACTTTTGAACTCCGACAAATGCGTCTGGTCGCCTACGGTACGAAATACATCCGCTTCAAAACTTCCGTCGTCGAGGTACTGGTATTCGAATTTGGTAATGGAGCTTATGTAATCGGCATCCTGCGCTGCGTTGGTCTTTAACACATTCAGCATATAAGCGCCGCCGTCGGCCTTGGTATAATTAAGGCCGCCCTGGGTCGCCATCTCGGTAAATACTTTCTGAATATCAACGTTCTTGTTCTTGAACGCAGTCAATGCCCAGTCCATATCGTCGATGATCACGTTCAATGCAGGGATGCCTTTATTTACGCCACTGACGCAGGTATTACATCTTACGCCCACCCGCCGCAGATTACTGATGATATTCTCGAACTTGCCCGGGTGTGCGGTCATAAAATCGGCATGCCTCGACAGGAACTTTGAAGTAGCGTTCAACACTTCTGCATCTTTCCTGATCTGGGGATAAACAGACAGCTTCTTATAGGCCATCATGCCTTCGCTATTGCCCTTGATAAAGTCTTTAAAGCTCTGGGGCGTTTTTGCATCGTTCAGGTCTTTTACCAGATCGTCGATAATACACTGCCCATGCGCATACTGCAGCAGGCAGCAGCTGAACAATAGAGCCAACAAGCGAATGATCCTTTTTTGCATAATACAATGAATTAGTTGCATAGGATTTCATTTGGATATTTTTGGCGGAAAGCTTTCCAGCTTTGCATCAATTCAGAATTTTCTTTATTCAGGGCTTTCAGCACATCATCACTGGCATTGGTGAAGTCATCCATGAAGCGGGCCTTTTCAGCCTGTTTCATGGCTTTGAACTCATTGGCCAGTTTACCGAATCCTTTCTGCACCAGTTTTTCAGCCATGGCAGCTTCCGTTGTTACATTGGCAAACCTGCCCAGCTTCAGGTTATCGGGCATCGCATCATCAAAATGAGTGAGGTCTGATTCTATTTTACCCATGAGGCCTACTTCATCATTAACCGCACCACTAAGCGATCTCATTTCTGCGGCAGACCCTCTTACCGATTTGTAAATGCTGTACATGCCTTCACCCATGGCGCCGAGATTTACAAAAGTGGTAAAGGTGTTATAGTTATCAATGAAGTTCTGCGCCTTTTTACGCCGCGCCTCCACTACTGAATCGGGGATACCGGTATCGTATACACCATAATACCGGTTGACGGTCCTGATGCCGGCTTCTGTTTTCATGAGCTCACTGGCGAGCGGAACGGCGATCTTGGCGCTTATCCAGATATACTGCAGGGCTCCCTTGGCGGCCGCATATTCACCGGCGCTCAGCGCAATCAATGCGATATCTATTCCCAGCTGAATTTTGTCATTGGTGGTTTTGTTGATCATCCAGGCAGCGGAGATGGCCGGTATCTGGATCGTATAAGGGAATTTAGTAGCATCTTTCAGCTCGGGCCAGTACTTCTCACTTGGCTCCGGTATCACCAGGTTCACTACATCCAGGGGATCAACCGGTTTGCTTTGATCGAGGGAAACGCCCAGCAGGGTTGCTGCCGGTAAGAGCATGGGGATGATGATATTTTTGGCATTCAATTTATAGTTCACGTGGTTGAACACCATCTTACCATCACTGGTAAAGCTTACTCCTTTGATGATATCTACCGCATTGCTTATGCTCCATACAATAGTAGGCGCATTGTCATTCGGCTTTGCCTGTTTGGCCGCCAGGTATACTGCATTGGCAATGATCAGTTCCCTGATGAAATTGTCGAAGTTCTTATCATCAATAATGCCTTTATTGTCGATCAGTTTATACAGACGCGGCAAGACTTCTTTGTTCCTGTTGAAGTAACCGATAATGGCGGCTTTGTCGGGGTTCGGCGCATATTTCAGCAGGGCAATGACGGTTTCCTCCCCGAAGTTGGTAAGGAAACAGTTGTAGCCGCTTTGGTTCCAGGCCGTCGTGTTCAGGTCGGGCGATTCGTACATCATCTGCAGCAGATCGAGCCTGAGCTGCTGGCCTAACTTTTCAAAAATGCCCAGGGAGGCTCTTTCTGCATTGTATTTCACGGCCGTCACATTCCAGCTTTCCAGTTCTTTGGTGATCTTACAACGCGCATCGTCCAACTCCGGCACAATGCCGGCTGACAATATTTGCAATATCTCCGGTTTGCGGTCGCCTTTTGCTATTTTATAGGCGTCGATCAGCGCCTGCATTCGCTTTACAGCGCTTTCTATACTGTTGAGTTGTTGCTTCAGGTGATCCCTGAGTTGTATAAGGTCGAAGAACTGAATATAGTTCGGGTCTTTTTCGATCCTGAACACGGCATCCGGTAATTGTTTCACCAGTTCCAGGATCTCCTTCCTTAATTCGGGTGTATTATTCTTCAGGATCTTTCCTTTGTCGAACAGATGCTGCACCATTTTCACTTTGTCGGCATTCCGCTCCTGCAGTTCCCAGTTCTTCTCTATATCGAACATATAGCCGTTGGCTTTTGCGGTAGCATAACTGAAGAAGCCGTCTTTGTCGCCCATCGCTTTGGCCTTCTCCAGGATCACATAGCCGGCAAAACCGGTACGAACATTCGTTTTGCGGTCGTACGTGTAAGCGGCCACATAGGCATTGCCATTGTGGGTAAAGGCCGACAGGGCGCCGTTCACGTCGATGGTGTAATTAACGATGGTTCCTTTGATCTTGTATTCTTTCGCATCCGGGGTGTAAACGACCGCATCGGTGAGCGAATTGGTGATAACGAGTTCATCGATCACCAGGTCATCGTCACTGTCGAAAAGATTGTTCTTTGAAGTCTCAAACACCTTATCGATCACATCGTACTGGGCATTGCCGAGGGCAACATAGCAGCTGTAATCGTTCAGCACATCGTCGAACCAATAAGGCCCTTTGGGCGCCTGGCTTATATCAGGCGTGTTACAGGTTGTGGCGTTCTCCAGGGCGAGCCAGGCGGGTGCGGCTGCCTGGCTTGCTTTGTTCAGTGAATCGAGCAGGCTGTTGGGCACATTTTTGCTTTGCATCAATACGGCTACCAGGCTATCGGTTGTTTTATGCCATTGGGCGGCCTGCTGTTTATCTGACTCCGTTCCCCGGTATCCTTTCAGGAATTCGCGAACACTATTGAACCATTTGCTGACGACGGATTGCAGCCCCTTACCTACCGTTTCACCCAGTTTTTCAACAATGGGTGCGGCTTGCTTCACGGCATCGCGCAGTTTTTGCTCGGCGGCCGCCTTTTGCTCAGGGGTAGCGTTTTTATCTTCCAGTACTTCCCTGGCTTCGTTCATGGCGGCAATATTTTGCTTCAGCTGGGTTTTTTCTGCCGGTGTCAGGGCCAGGGCATTGTCGATGGTGTTTGGTGAAACGTCGGCCAGCTTTTCAGCAAATTGCAGGAGATCATCGAGCGGCGCGGTAGCCGGATCGGGTATATGATCCTTAATATCGCGAAGAATCGCCACACTTTTCGGATCGCCAGTGAAATCAGTGACGTCAACGATCTGTTTCGATTCTTTATCGTAGGTAGTTTCAATAACGCCGCCGATCAGTTGTTTATCGGTATTGACGGTAATACCGCTGAAACGCACTTTAACCGCCACTTTGCCTAAGAAGGGAATGGTAATGTAACCGGTTCCCGAAAAATTGCTTTGTCCCTGTACGGTTATAAGCCTGACCGGGAAATCACCGGCAGTGATCACGTCGCCGCTCATCAGGGTTTGTATAGGATTGCGGTTGGCGATCTTCAGTTCCGGCTGCAGGATATTACAACCTGCTTCCAGGTCTACACTGCTGCCATCGATATAAAAGCTTTTTATGTCGCTGTATACCGCGCCATTGGCAGGGAATGTGGCGCCCAGGTTCACATCGCAATAAGCACCTACGCGATATTCATACTGTTTATCTTTTTTAAGATCGTATAACATCACCCGGTTGGTGCTGCTGTTTACGGTGTACCATTGGTTGGCGGTCTGTCCTTTCTCGCGGTAGTCTACGCTGAAACGGGTTTGTTGTAAAGCGGCATTCCAGGTAATGGTGGCCCGGCCCCCGCTAACTTCGCTTTGAACGTTAAAGGGCATGGGGCAATCGCGCTGGTAAGTGAACCAGAAGATTTCACTGTAGCCATTGTTGCGGTAAGCGTCTGTGTTCTGACTGCCATTGGAATTCTGGGCCCTGATACGCCAGCCATAGCGTTTGCCCGGGATCAGCAGCGGCTCTGCAGGCCCATATAATAACGTAGTAGCTTGCGTGGTGGTACGGTACAATGGCTGCATGGTACCGAAGGCTGCCTCCGGCGAAATCCCATTATCCCATAACTCTACTAACGTAAATTCATATTCGGTGTTAAAGGCAGCGGTTGGACTGCCCATATTACGGGGCGTCCATTGAAAAATAATATTGGAAGGATCTTTAAAGGCAATACTTTCTGTTTTTCTCGGGAGATTAAGCAATGGCGGATCCAACAGCGAGATCCAGGCCATGGCGCAGTGGCTGCGGCCTACCAGCCGGTTGGTATTATATTCATAAGCCTCAAAGCAGAACTGGTAAAAACCTTCGGGAAGTTTTTGACTTTGCTGGAACTGGCTGCGCGTAATACCTTCCAGCTCCAGGTTGTTGAGATTGAAATAGGGCGCCAGATCGGCCAGGGTGATGCGTTGGGGCACACCGGCATCTAGGGTGATCGGCGGGTAATAAACACCGTCACGGCTTCTGAGCTTTGCGTTTTGTCCCTGGATGCTCATTTTAAGCCGCACCTGTAAAGCCGGCTTGGTAAGGTCGGTATTGGTAAGAAGCACTACCAGTCTCTCCTGGTTGCCCTGGTAGTATTCACTAATATTAAGTGTATAGGGTGGCAGCAATTGCGAGACCACCTGTACCGGGTACACCTGCGCATGCAGCGGCAACTGCATCAGCAAGAGCAAAATAGTCAGTTGTACTAAGCGAAGGGCGCGAATCATTAAACTTGTTTTCACAGAAAAGATTTGGAGTGCTTCTTCAATAAAAATGTTCAGGAAAGGAACTGTTCGGCTGAATGCATGTTATTTCTTCAGCGAATAGGTCGTTTCCCAAAGCTTGTTAGCGTCTTGTTCCTGCAGGATGAACGACAGGCTGTCGTTGGTCAGTTTGCTGATCAACATAGAATCATCCTCGATGATCAGGTAGGTCCTGCTAAACTGGTACGTCAATGTATCATGCGGATCATAGCCAGGCCCTTCTGAAGGATCGGTGGTCCGGCGGTACAGTTTACCATCGCTGCGAAAATCGAGGTAATCGCCCTGGTAAACGGGTTTGTTGCTGGTAGTGGTACCGCCATTCTGTATATCGGTCACCTTTACGGTGGTTGATACCGGCGTCCATTTGCCCTGGATCATTTTCTCCGGCGACCCATTGTCGTTGTCTTTTGAACATCCTGCAACAATCACTGCCGTTAATGCTACCAGGCTAAAAACTGTCTTTTTCATTTTTCTTGGATTTTTATAACTGATCGGTATTTATTGGATCATTATCTTAATGATCCGGTATTCTTTGGCTGTTTCGAGCACCAGGGAATAAACGCCGCCGGTAAGGTGTACGTTATAAGGTAACTGGTATACCTTACTGCCGCTTTGTTGTTGCTGGTGTACAACTACACCCGTATTTAACTGGATCAACCGGAGTTTAATACTTGCCGCTTCCTCCAGACCGATCCTGACGGTAAATTGTCCGTTCGATGGATTCGGCGCAACGCTAAATTCCCTGATGAATGGTGCGGTGGTGGCGCCGGGTTGATCAAACTGCTGTGCCTGCACAATGGTGATCGGTTGTTTAACGGTTTTTTCGCAGGCGCCCACCATGGTCCTCATGCCAATGATATAGAGACCTGTATCGGTAAATTTCACCTGGGCTTCCTGGTCATTCTTACTTACTATCACTACATTGGAAGATGGCAATAACCACTCTACTTTTTCAGGAGCGGGCCGGCTGATATTTACCAGGGTCACCGCCTCATTGGTAAATGCCTGGGTGGTGGCCAGCATTTCGGCAGCTACCGCCGCATTGCTGCGAGCAATGGCAATCGTGTCTTTACCTGTACAGCCGTTTATATCCGTAGCTGTTACATAGTAGCTTCCTTCATTCGTGAGTTTTACTTTGGCTGCAACTGCCGCAAAGCCATTGGCGCCGGTCCACTCATACCGGAAGCCTTTGGGGATCGTGGCATCGGCTTCATAAACCTGATCAACACATAATGTAATGGCCGCGGGCAAATGGATCGTAACGGGCGCAGGTTCATTCACGGTAAATGTATGCTCCAGCGGACAACCCTTACTATCGGTCAGGCGCAACTTATAGTTACCGGAAGATAAATTGCTTTGGGTGGCAGTGGTGGAACCATTACTCCATTTATAGGTATATGGCAAAGTTCCGCCCCTAGCCGTATAACTGATGGCCCCATCACTTCCCCCGTAACAGGTTGGGTCTTTCACCACTTCGTTGCTGATCTCAACGGGGTCGGGGGCGGTAACCCTGATCTGCTGTTCTGTTTGGCAGCGCCGGGCATCGGTCACGAAAGCTTTATAGTTACCCTGTGCAAGTCCTGATATAGTGGTGGTCGTTTCACCGGTGGTCCATTGCAGCTTATAAGGTGCGGTGCCACCATTGATCACCGCACTGGCCGATCCATTGTTGCTGCCATTGCAATTCAGCGGTGTGCTGCTCAAGGTAAGAGTGAGCAGGTCTGGCTCTACCAGGGTGAATGGCGCCGATTCTTTGGTAATATTGTTTCGATCGGTAATAATGATCTTGTACTCCCCGGTTTTAAGGTTTATGGCAATACTGTCTGATTGTTGAATGTCGGTCCATACGCCATTGTCGTTCCTGAACCATTGGTATTGATAGCGGAATAAGGGAATTTCAATACCGCCCCGGGCTTTTGCATATAATTTTCCATCAGCCGCATTTTTGCAGGAAACATAGCGGTATTGTTCAACCGTCACTACCAGCGGTGGCGGTTCGGTTAGCGTAAAAGTGTCTTTTACCATACAACCCGCTGCGTCGGCCCCTGTTGTGAGCGCATAGTTGGCATCGGCAGCAAAGAAGATGTATTTGCCATCGCCAATGTTCTTCAGCAGACTGGTGAAGGGGTTCGTGGTCGCCGGCTCGGGGGTTAGCACGGTATTGGCCGCCGTGGTCCATTGCAGGGTATAGCTGTCGCCGCCCACCGGGGTACCGCCGGAGAGAATGACCCTGATACTTCCATCTGTATATCCAAAGGCCAGCGGGTTGATAGGCTGTGCATTGTCGATACGCAGCGCTTCGGTGGGCTGGCTGATGGTTACGGTGCGGATCACTTCATTGCCATTGGCATCTTTCATCATACAATCATTGCCGTCACGTACGCTGATAACATAAGCACCGGTATCGAGGCCCGCAATGGTATGCGTTCCTGCTGAAGAGAAGGAAGCCCAGTGATAGCTGCTTTCCTGCAGCTTCCGGTACCCTACCCGGAAATTGCCAACACCACCCGAAGCATTTATCGTAATGGTTGCATCAGATCCGCCATGGCAATACACATCTCTTTTAGTGGTTGTAAAGCTCACGGCTGATGGCCCCGCAAAACCGAAACGGCCCACATGCCCCGGCCCATCCGTATAAGTAGATGTGCTGCTGTTAGGATATTTACCCAACAGGGTGATCTTGTAAGCGCCGGGCGGCAATTCTGCCGGCCAGGTATAAGAGTTATCAGCAGCCAGGCTGGCTGCGGTAAGATTGAGGGCAGAACTGTTGTATCCATTGGGGTTGCTCGTGTCTTCCAAAAAGATGTTCAAGGTTTCATTTCTAATGATGGCCCTGTCGAATGTGATCTTTACATGGCCATTCGATTCACCAAAACATTTGTTGGGTGCAACATCCAGCCGGGTGATCTTGGGTGAAGACAACCTGTTGCTGAGGGTGATCATATTTGAGGAGACCGTGGGACAGGTCTTTACCATGAAAAAGGTATTCTGGGTAATGCTGCTGAGGGCGTTTCCCTGCAAAATATCTGTGAGTGAAACATCCACGGTCGACTGCCCGGTGCTGTTGAGCGCAGCCGGAAAAGGCAACCAGCCATTGGCCGATGACCAATACTGCCAGTTGTATACGCTGGCCGGAAAGCCGGTCGTTGCCCGCAGGGTGATCTTATCGTTGTCGGGCAGGATCGTTGAATTGGCGCTGATCGTTAAATTGGGCGTTACCCGCACGTAATAGGTAATGGACGTCATGCGGGGTGAACCGGAAGGAATATCAAGGTAATTGCGGGAACAGAAATCGATGTCTGTATAAATATCATAATCAGCATCGGTACCCGACCGGAAGTTCACAAAACCTTCCGTGTGCATTTGTACGGGCCGGCTGTTCACCGTGATAGGCGCATCCAGGCGCCAGCCATCTTCTCTGTCGCCTTCTTCGCCCAAATGCCTGCTATAGAGCCGGCGCCTGTTACCATCTTCCAGGATCAGGTCGATATTAAGGTGGGAACTGGTGCTGTTTTTCACCCCTTCCTTCACCAGAAAGGTCAGGCCGGTGAGATCAACAGTATAGGTCTGTGCCTTTGCGGCATACCCTGCGATCAGCAAACACAGTATAATCAGGTATTTTCTCATGACGTTGGTCTTATTGAAAGAATTAGCCAGGCTTAATAATTTGTTGTTACGGTTTTCATACTACTGAAAGCCCCTGTTTTAAATACAGCCATCACTCCGTACTGGTAAGCGGTATTGGTTTGCACATTTGTATCGTAGATACCTTTTCCATCGGCCGGCAGCACTTTCCACAATACCAGTTGTTTGCCACGCTCCGCCCGGTATACGCGCAGTTCCGCCACCTCTTGCATGGTATGGTCCCAGCTTATTTCAATGCGCCTTTTTTCGGGCTGGGTGTAGGCATACATCCTGGTGAATTGTGCATCGGCCGAACTGGCCTGTTGCACAGTGGCTACGGTCAACTCCTCAGAAGGCGTTGTTAAGCCGCCTTCGCTTTTGGCCACCACATAATAGATATAGGTGCTTCCGCCTGAAAGCTCCCTATCGGTATAGCTGGTAGTGTCACGGCCCTGGAAAGTTCTCACGGCGATGGGCGAAAGGCTATCACCGGCCAGTTTTCTGTACAGGGTATGTGATACCACATCGGCATCTGAGCTGGAGATCCATTGAATGGTGATGCTGCTTCCTTCTACTTTGAATTTCGAGATAACGGCCGGGGATGGCGGGATCACTTCGGGTTTCTTAACTTCCACCAGGGCGCTTTTTGCAGACTGATTAAAACGTGTATCCAGCGCTGTTATAGCGTAGTATGACTTCTTATTCAACATTTTCAGGCTGAGCGTATCCCTGAAGCTGGTGCCATACCATACAGAGTCTACCAGGGGCACCAGTTCCTCGCCTATTTTCTGCGCCCTGAAGACTTTATAACCCATAAGGTCTTTCTCGCTGTTCTTATTCCAGCTAATGGTAACCACGCCATTGGTGTCGATGAGGGCTTTGAGCCCCGATGGAATGGCCGGCGCAATGGAATCTTCGGGTTGCACAAGGAAGGGAAAAGAGGTACTGCTTTCGCCCTCTTTTGCCAGTGCTGTAATGGTAAAGTAGTTCGACGCCGCCAATTCTTTTTTGATGGCTGCGGTTCTGCTTGCTACCGACAGGGTATCGCTGAAATTCTCATAAGGCCCTTTGATATTATCGGCCCGCTTTAATTGGAAGCCGCTGATGGCTTTGTTTGCTTTTTCATCAAAGACCCAGTTCACCTGCAAAACGCCTTTTTTATCTACATAGGCATTGCGGATATTCGGTACGGTCATGAGCATTTCCCTGCCCATGCCTTTTACGATGGCTGATGGTGGTCCCGGCTGGCCGAAGGGGTTCAACCCAACTACCCGGTACTGGTATTCTTTTCCATTCTCCTTTAAAGAATCCATGAAGAACATCCGGGTTTGTTTAGCCGCGCCATTGTCGAAATTACTTACCGGCAATCCATTTACTTTTTTGAAACTGGCGCCTCCGTCTTCCGACTTTTCTACATAATAAGAAGCGAAATAGTGTGCAAGCATTTGAACATCCCAGGCCAATACCACACCCTTGTTGCCAAAGCGGGCGATCACTTCCTGTACGGCAGGCAGGGGCTCATATTCTGAGGGACTGATAAAAACGCTGATGGAATCGGGGATTAGTAATTTGGCGGGGGCAGCTGTTTTAAGCCTGTACAAATATTTTTCATCCGGCTTTACATTTCTATCTACAAAAGCCCAGCCGGCCATCAGGGCGCCTTCAAATGAATTATCTGCTGCATACAGGGAGAAAGAAAAACGTTGCTCCTGCTCCTGGCTCTGCGCGAGGATCTTTGCTGCGCCTTTTTCGTTGATGCTTACATCGAAATCGGTTCCATACAGGGCCTGTGCGATCACGGCGGCATTGTTATCTTTTTTCGCCAGTGTTTCCCACTCTTCCAGGGGGCGGGGCTTTAGCGGCGATGCGCTCAACAGCACTTTCTCCGGAACAGGTAACATTTGTTTGTTGCGGATCACGGTGTAGCGTTCCAGGATAAATCCATATTTGTTGTTGATCTTCCAGGACAGTGGCGTTCCGGATGCCCATCGCAGATAAATAGCATTCTTTGTGCTGTCGGCCCTGCCGATCATACGAAGCGCCGGCTCCTTTTTCTTAGCCGGAGGCTGGGCCAGCAGCAGCAGCGGCATCAGCAGCAGACCTGTGAAAGTATATAAAGTCTTCATTGTTACTGTTTCGTTTTTCATAGGTTCGTCATTACCTGATCTCGTTTTCATAACGCACCACACTGGCGCTTCCTTTGGTTCCGCCGGGCAGTACGAACTGGTAGTTCACTTCGTATAAACCCTGCCTGATAAACGGATAGTAGCCGTTAATGATCTTTTCAAAATCTTTTTGCCTGGGGGTTCCAAGATACCTGTTCACCAACTGGTTCTGGATGTCCTGGAAGTCGGCTTTGTAAATGGATGGCAGATCATAGATATAAGGCAGCCATTGCGTAACCTGCTGATCGCTGTAATTGCCATTTTCTACCAGCGACTGGTATCCCAGTGAAATGGGCAGCGCTTTGCGCGGTATAAAGCCCAATTCAGCTGTATCGCGCCCGCTGATCGTAATATCTTCATAAGGCAGGTCTGCATAGAACAATGGGTTGATGTCCTGCATAAAATAGGCATCGTTCACCATGGCATAAGGCTGCACCAGGGGCATACCGGCCGTATATTCGGTACCGGCCAGCTCGGGAAGATCAAAAGCCTCGCCATTGCTCACCCCTTGCGTGAAGTTGATGAGGTCAGAACCAAGCCTTCGTACCCGCGTGGCCGTGGGCGTAAAACTGTTGATCCTGTCGGAGAATTTACCAAATCGGCTGCTGAAGAAAGAATAGTCCAGGATCACTTTACCAAGATCAGTACGACCCACTTCAGCGGCATTTTTGGTGGTCAGCTCGAGGCCGTTCTCGTCGCTCGTGGTCGTTTGAGCCGGTGTGGCTGCCTTTGTATTTGCACCAATGGGATAACTGCTGAGCAGGAATTTATACTGAACGCCACCTTTCAGCTTGATCACATTGAAGCTTAGCTTGCGGTTTAGAGAGTCATACTGGAATGGTACTGTAATGGGCGCTGCACCGTCAGGCGGAACAAAGGAGAGTTCCTGCCGGTATCCCGGAACCCGGAACAAGTAGGTTTGCCCGCGTTTCAGCTGCACATAGCCAATCGGCGTTTCTTCGCGGTAAAAATTCCGCTGATCCACTACCGGCCATGCATAGTCAATATTGTTTAAAGGAATAGCTTCCGGCGCTGAACCTGTTGTAAAACTAAGCACCTTGCTTTCTTCTGCTTTTTGTCCGTCTGTATAAACGGTTTGCCAGCTTCCGTTCTTCAGTTCTTTAAAGCTTACTTTCACGATCGCTTTTACGGTAGCATTGGGTGGAAGAATTTCATTGCTATAGAAGGTAGCGACATCCTTATTGACATTCCACCTTATTACTCCGGGAATGGTCTTACCATTGCTCACGAGGTCAAACTGGTCGAGTTGGGTACGGAATGTTTTGTCACCTTCATCATCCTGGATCGGAATGTCTTTATCCATGGCAAAATTGAATGCGACCTGTGGGGCGGTGAACACATCGGCATTGGCTGTATCCTTTGGCGTTAGATCGGAGATAACGGCCATTCCTACTACAGCTTCCTTCCCATCGCTGCTTACGATCTTACACTCTTTACCTACCTGCAGCTTGAAGCGCATATTGCCTTTCACCAGGCCGCCGAGGATATTGAACTTCACCCCCAGGTAACCGGCAAACCAGGAAGGGTTGGGCAGTTTGGCCTGTAACAAGGTTGCCGCAGCCCCCTGGATAATGGGAAAGCGGAATTTCAGGAATTTGAGATTCACTTTTACGCCCAGTTCACCCTGCAGGTATACATAGGCCTGGGCATTGCCATACCAGCCGTTGATACCGATCGGTTCACTGCTTCCTTCGCAATGTGCATCTTTATATTGTTTCAGCATGAGGTCGAAGCCCAGCCCTGCTTTAAAATTGGCGTAGAGGATTAGGAAGGTAAGATCACCTGTTTGTACTTTTAAGCGGGCGCCTGTTGCAAAGCCGCGGCCATCGCCCAGGGCATTGAGATCACGCATGTAATCCAGTTGCTGCATGTCCATGCCAAGGATATCGGCCACTTCCTGGGGCGGTGGCGGCGAACCCGGAATTTTGGTACCCATCATGAAATAGGAATTGGTCTCCAGGCTAAAGCCGCCCAGGCCAAACCTGATACCTACGGGATTGGTGGGCGTGCCCATATATACATGCCATTCATCGGGCGAGAAATACATTTCAGACCAACCGGCGCAATAGTTCTGCCCCACGCCGGTAAGCACATTTGCAATGTTCAGGTATATTTCGAAATTCGACTGGAAGACCTTGTTCTGAAAATCATAAGACATGCCCACGAATGCAGAAAGACCTTTGAAATTGGGTCCGCCAATTGAACAGGGGATCTCAGCGGCAGCTGCCTGCGGATCATTGGCCCTTTGCTCCTGTTCGGCGGCAATGGCATTTCTTTTTTGTTCTTCGGTCATGCCTTCCATTTCTTTTGCTTCCTTGGCGCTGCCATTGGCAAAGATCTGTTTGGCCTGTTCCAGCTCATCGCCCAACTGATCGGTAACGCCTTTCATAATATCAGCATTACCGAAGAAACCTACATAGCGGATACCGCCGCCATTATTAAAGGCAACTTCAAACTCTGCCCGGCCATTCACCACTTCGGGACTGGTAACACAGAACAATACACCTGCTTTGATGCCCAGCCCTAATGCTTTATCAGGTTTATACTCCGGAATAAGGCTTTTGCTGATGCCGGCAAAAGGGTTCATTTTGCTCATACGGTAATAAGCGCCACCGCAAAAGCCATTCAGCATAACGGGCCCTACAACCGGTGTACCCGGCGACCAGCGCACCATCCCGTCTACAAACCAGTAGCGGAAACTAGTATTACCAAAGATGGCGCGTACCTGCACTTCTATGTCGAGCGAAGTGAATGTGGCGTTGATACCGCCGGCAAAACCATCGCCATAAATGGGATCGTCCTGCATGAACCGGGCTTCGCCGTTCAGTATAAGTCCACCCAGTTTTGCATTATCTATGCGGATGCTTTCCAGCCTTACCTTATCGAATTTCCATTTATGTGAACCATTTTCATTCTCAAAATCGCAGCCGATGTTCAACCGGGTGGTCGCTTTAAAAGCATTATCCTGCAAGGTGAGTTTCAAACCAAAGGAGAGGTCTGCATGGGTGTTGTTCACCGTCAGCGCGATCTTATCAATGGATACCGGGAAATTTCCCACTTTCACTTCGCCCTCATAGCCGAAATAGTCAACCGAAAAGTAAGGGCTTCGCGTGCGCAGCCTTAAACCGCGGAAAGTAACACCGTTGAATTTAGCAATGCTTTTTGAACCATCGGGATTGGTGGAGGCATTGATGGTAAGCCGTCCATACAGGTTTGCCTCCGGCATGAATTTGCCGTCTTCTACCAATAATTTTACATATGAGTTGGAATCGAGGGTACAGGTAGCCTGCCAGAGTTTGAAATCCATCTGGCCTTTCGGGCTTACTGTGAGCCAGTATTTATTATCCTGGGTAATTACCGCTTCATATTTCAGGGAGTCCTTGTCTGCAACAGGCAAACCGATATTGCCTTTAAAGCCGGCGGCCACCAGCCTGTTGGCTTCAATACCAATATTAAATTCATCTACCGAAAATTTCCAGCCTGATGCGGAACCACTATTGTAGGGTAAGATATTTTTGCCATAGAAGAGTCCGCTCACGCCGTTATTGTCAACAATGAGGTCGTGGGCGCCAAATGAGATTCTTTCGTTGCTGTTATTTCTTTTAAAGGTCTTCGGCAGCATTACGTCTACCAGCTGCACATAAACGCCGCGCCACATGGAAGGATTGGGATAATTCATATGCCTGAGCTCATACCCCTGCGGAAAAATAATGCTGGAGCTGTTGCGGATATCACTGAAGTCGAATACGGCGTTGGTAACGGTGAATACGAAACCGTCGAGCCCGCTGATCTGGAATCGCGGCAATGTGATGCCCACCAGCATGTCGTTCCAGTCGTCCACAATGGTCTTGAAACTACCTTTTACTTTCGCGTTAGCGTCGGGCAAAACTTCGCCATGATCATCGCAAGGTATCAGCAGTGACCTGGGGAAGACCACATCGGCTGCCAGGCCGAGTTCCTTGAACCCGTTACAATCCATGCTCAGGTAGGTAAGCCCATCTGTTGCCTGCCCGTTGCCGAGGTTAAAACCGCCTTTGAGGATCACCTGGCTATTGCCTCCATTGATATTAATGGGTACATCACCGAGCAGACTGAGCCTTGCATCTCCGATGATGCCGCCCTTATACGATAACTTTAGTCCGCTGATGCCGAAGAACAGTTGACCCGGGTTTTGCGGGATCTCCACTTTGGCAAATACCGTCAGCTCGGCAAAGGTCTCATGAAAAACGGCGCTGCTGATGGCCAGCTTATAGGTGACGTTGCTGATGGTCTTCTTCAGACCAACAGGAAGTTCATTGAGGTCATCGGGCTGTAAAGATTCGAGCCAGTGATCCATTTCTTCTACTCTTTGCACAGCGGCATTGGCCACTTCCTTCACCTTTACGGAATCTGCGATCGTATATGGTAGATGACCGGCCATCACACTATCGGGCAGTAAAGGCCTTTGCGCTATATGCAGGGTATCATTCGCCAGCAGGGATGATGCGGTAAAGAGGAAGAGTATGATATATATGATCCTTTGATTCATGTGCGCTTCGTTAATTGTTTTAAAAAGCAAAGCTGTAACCCAGCGTGCCGGTAAGGTCTTTTGTATGCTCCTTGTTTACCACTGTTCGGTACTGGTTGATAAGGCTGCAATTGATATTATGTTTCTTCAGCAGGGTGTAGGCTGCATTGAACCGCACACTGAGCACACTGTTCTGCCTGTTGCCCTGGGCCGCACTGGTATTGTAAGAAGAAGAAAAACCAGTGGTCAGTTTCTTCTGAAACAGTTTCGCATTGGCAGAGACCGTAGGTCCCTGCGTAATGAAATCGTTGCGGGCGATCGTGTTATAACTTACGTTGTAGGCGAGGGTTACACTCAGGCCTTTTTGCAGGAAGAGGAAACCATAGGCCGTTGCGAGGTTATAAAACTGGGAACTGTTGCCCTTGCCTACTACCCCACCCTGTTCATCGGATGCATCCTGGAAGGTGGCATTCACATTGAGGTATTGATTCTGCACCTCATCTCTTCGGGTAATGTAATTGACGTTTAATGAAGCATTTTGTGAAAGCTGCGTGAAGTTGAGCGTGTCAAAATTCTGAATAGGTGACACATTATTGATATAATCAAACTGCGGTCTGATATTCATATAGGTTTGAAAACTGGAATAACTGGCGCTGGTCTGCAATCTTTCAACGGGCATATAGTTCAGATTCACTGAACCCACCAGCCGCCTGGTGGCGCTTTCTTTCTGGCCATTGAGGTTATCGCGCTGTGAACCCACGTTCACCGCGATATTCGCCTTATTGCTGAACAGGCTTTGCGCCAGATTGACGGTTATATTTTCGAGGTCGCTGTTGAAATAATAAGCACCCAGGGTTGTGTAGCCGGGATTTACCCGTTCGTAACCCACCCCGATGGTACTTTTTAAAAACGTATAATTTAACTGGCCTTTGAATGCCTGGTAAACAGTGGTGGATGAATTACCATTGATGAGCTTTTTCATGAGTCCATCACCGGTGGCAACTTCTTCTTTAATATTGTTAGTTCTCGTATCGCGGGTGATGGCCGAGCTGGCCAGTTCGGCACTGAGCTCCATGCCTTTTACCGGCTTAAGGCCAAGCTCATAGGCAATGGCCAGGTTCTGCTGCGGATAGATCTGCAAACTGTCGGGCTGGTAAGCAAGGCTGTTCGCATTATCTTTTGCATAAAATGCGTTGATGCCTGCTTTCCACCATTTTTTTTCATACACCGTTTTGATCCCATACCCCATGCGCTTGTAAGCCGGCAGGGCATTTTTATTGGCGCTGTCGTATGCTACGGCTTTTTGCAATCTGCCCGCCATGGCGCTCAGTTTCAGCGGTCCGTTAAAGGAAAGGTCTACCCCGCCGCCCCTGAACTGATGACCATTTAATGTGTAGGGGGAGAAACTCATGTTCACATCGCCGATATGCGCACTGATCCATTTATAGGTCGGGTGCAGGCTTAAGCGGTTAGGCATTACCGGGTAGGAAAAACCAGCGCCCGCATTGGTGAAGTTGAAGCTGAAAGGTAAATTCACTTTGCCCAGGATATTGGCGTTGGCATTGCCCTGCAGGTACCACGTAAATGGCTGGCGGCCTGTATTGCCGCTGCCATTATAGTACATGGAACCGGCCGAAATGCCGCCATTGAACTTTACAGGCTTTGCTTTAAATACATCCTTCAGGCCATCGATATCTACCTGTTGTGCATTTGCCAATGCAGCTAGAAACAGGAATAAGGTTATCAGGCACAATGTTTTCATAAGATGGGGTTTTCAACAAATGGGTTAGCCATTTATTGTTAAGGCTCTTTCTGCACTTTTATATCCACGATTATATAGGATTGCGTTTCACCGGCAACAAATTCATTGATCCTGATCGCGCCTTTGATGCCATTGCTTTTTTTGAACAAAACGATCCTGGGCACTACGGCAGCATCGAATTGCTGCCATGCTGCTTCACTTTTCTCTATAGGGATCGCCCTCAGGGCGGCATCGGTTGTCATTGCATCAAAAACAGCGGGCGTCATGAGGGAGGCGTATGGTGAGCTTTCAATCGAATTGATGATGGTCACATTGGCTGCACCCGGAATGGGATCGAATACATATGTAGCGGCGGAATCGGGGCTGGTAAATCTGTTGTACACAAAGTTCTTGTTCAGGCCAAAGAACACAATGTCCACTTCCTTACCATCGGCCGAAAGATCATCGCCTGCTTTAAACTTTTTTCTCAGGCTGGTAGAAAAGAAACTTCCCATACTGCCATGGGCAGTGTTAATGCCTAGTTTTACCCCCGAAAAGGTACGCAGGTTGGTATTCGGCAATACAGTAATGGTATGCGAAACAGTTCTTGTTTCCTTTTTATTATCTGCTGTAAGTGTTACCGTATAAGTGCCCGGTGCGTCAAAACGGATCTGCGGAGTACTGTCGGTGGGGTTACTGATCGTTCCTCCGGTTGTTGTCCATTTCCAGCTGAGGCCGCTGATGGAAGTATTCTTCAGGGTGGCTGTCAGCGGCGCCTGGTAATCTTCATCATCAAAAGAGGGCTCAATGGAGAAAGCCGGCGCCAATACCGGTTTCAGTGTAATGGTCTTTGAAAGGGTAAATTCTTTGCGGCCATTGTTTACCGTGAGTGTTATCACATGGTCACCGGCCGCTGCAAAGCTAATGGTGCCCGGATCCTGTGATGAGGCCGTAGCAGGTGAACCGCCGGCGAAAGTCCAGCGCCAGGAAGAGGCGCCCACCGTCTTATTATGTATTTTCACCTGGGCAGGCGCAAATTCGTTCACCAGGACCTCGGGCATAAAATCAATGGTTACCGAACTGTCCCATGCCAGAAGAACCGTTTTTTCTTCGCGGCTGTCAGCATTCCATGTTTCCAGTTTTATATGGTAGGAACCGGCCTGGTTAAAGACCACTTCGCCCGGATCGCGTTTATCGGAGGTAGCAGGGCTTCCGCCCTCGAATGTCCATTTGTATTGATTTCCGCCGGATGAGAGATTGGTCAGCCGGATCTTTACCGGAACGGTAAAATTATTATTCACGATCTCATAACTGAAATCAGCATGTGCAGGAATCACCTGTTCCCTTTTACAGGAACAGATCATTACAGCCGATACATACAATGATATAAACGGCCATAGCAGTTTATGCAAGTTCATGTGACAGGTTTAGGGTATCTGATTAGTTAGTGCAAATGGAAAAAGACCTGTTCAAACTATTGCAATGCGGCTATGGTATAACTTTCGGCGAAAGCATGATCTGGCAGGAAATGGTGCGGATACGTGTACAAATTTTTCATAGAGGATGGGGGTTAATGATATTTACGACAAAGTAATAACAATTTTTGACTTGTTCAATATGCAGTGAAAAAATGCCCAGAAACAGGGAGTGTGTTGGTTACCGGCAGATATACTTCAAGCTGTTTCGGGCGCCTGTAACGTCTTCTAACGTTCGAGATTACAGTTATAATAAAAAGATCATGTCTTATCAATGTTATCGTTATCAAATTATTATGTCAACGGCTTAGTCACGGGTCATGCACGTCTCTCTTTTATGTACTGCATATATTTCTTTAATGCAATGATCCGGCCGGCCAGGTGGCTATAAGAAGCACCCCGTATAGTGTTATAGGTTATATTCGCGCCAAAAATCACCGCCGGCTGGTTCGTGGTTTGCGGTATCCCGGCAGTTGCAATGCCATCAGCCTGCTCATAATAACGGCATTGTTCTTTGCACTTTGCCATAAACTCGCTGCAACGCTGGTATTCAAGTTCCCAGTACGCCCATCTTTCTACTCCTTCATCGGGCTGGAACAAAACAGATTTGTACAGTAAGGTGAGGTAATCGATCAGGCCGAGGAACTGAGGTTGTAAGCTTTTATAAAAGTGGTCCTCTTCCTGTTGATCGGCAAAGCGGTAATTTTTTACCAGTTCTTCGATATTTAACCAGGCATGCATGGCGATGCGAAATGCACGCTCGATCCATTTCCCTTCATCATTGGTTTGGCAGGCGCCGGTCTTCAAGTGGAGCTGCGCGGTTCTATACGCCAGCCTGCATTGTTTCCATAAATATGAATTTTCCATACAGCAGTTATATAAGGGTCCAAAACTGATTTTGAACAGTCGCCGTAACCGGCCTCCTACTTAATACGATCGACCGGCGCCGGAATACTAAGTGGTTTCAAAAAAAATTTTAAACAGGCGCCCGAAGGCGCTAAAGAATGTCGTTTATTATTGGGCCCATTGATATCACAATTCCAGCCACTTATATTCAAAAAAAGGGCTGACCCGTTCTACCGGGTCAGCCCGCATGATATTAATCAAGATCTTTTATTTCTCTTTCTGCACTTTTATTCTTTTATGATGATCGGCGCTTCTTAGATCCGGAAGATATACTCCCTGAAGGAGTTTGCTTCCATCCGGTAAGCGCTGGCCGATTGCAATTCACTATTGACCATTGACCATTGACCATTGACCGGTGGAGATATTTCTTTCTTTCCCGGATCTAGCGCAAGTTTTTCGGCGATGATCCCTTTTTCGCCGGAGATTGTTTTTATCTGGCGGGAAATAGATTGTTTTGCCGGAAAATAATCATGCGCTTTCATTCGGAGGATCCCTTATTTCCCACAATGATCGTTTTTCCCTGGTGCGAAACCTTTTTTCCCCGGCAGTAAGTTTTACTTTTTCCGGTTATGATCAATTTTTTTCCAGAACCAATTCACTTATCCTTAAAACAAGGCGTTTAGTTGCGAATAATAGCTTAGCCGCACCTGCTGACAGCTTTAAACAGCTCAGTACATGATTACTTTTTCTCGTTTCCTGATCCTTTTACCGGAATTGTAAGCTTTAGATTGCCGATAGTAGGCTGTTGACCATCGATGACCTGCTGCTGACTGTCGAAACCCGGTTATTTATCACTGATAGTAAGTCGTTTATTGCCAACAGTAAACTTATTACTGTCGATAGTAGACTATTAATTAAGAATACTAAACTTGATTTTTACAATATCAAGTTTAAAAAGCCTGCGTAGATCCTTTTTGTTATGATCAATCCGCTTTTTGCTGCGATCATTTCCCTTTTTAACGGAATGAAAACGGTTTTTGGCGCCGTTTGTACATTAAAAACTGGCAAAACGAGCTTATTGAACCCGATATTTAATTTATGAACAGGAAAAATAATGTTATCAGTGAGTGAAAAGTAATTATCCTGCCCGTATTTTACTTACTGTACCCAGTTTCATCGAAAACGACTTTAGCGGCTATTCTTAGTCTTTCCCCTCTACCAAAAACTTATTCAGGTTTTGCAACAACGGATCCGAGGTATTTGAATTGGTAAATATGGCATAGCCCATTTTCAGGTCTTTATATACTTCAAAGCGGCATTTAAAATCGCCATTATTGCCGCCATGGCCAAACGATCTACCCCAGGGCGTTTCCCGTATTTCCAGGCTCATGCCCATGTAGGTGGGCACCTTGGGCTTCTTAGACGAGTCGTCAAAATTATATTCAGAATGTTTCGACAAAATGGTATCATAGGTTTGCGGTTTCAACCCTTTTTGCTCCAGCAGGTTCAGCATAAAGCGCGTGAAAATTTTTGCTTCGGTATGCATGGAATAAGCCATGCCCGGCTGCTCAGGCAGGTCATTCTTACTTGGACGGCCATCATAGTGGCCATAGGCTACCATGCGCTGTAAAGAATCATTTTTGGAAAAAAATGTATGGTATAAACCGATGGGCTCAATCACTTCTTCCTGCAATACCTGTTCTACTTTTTTACCGGTTATTTTTTCCACTACCAGTTTAAGGTATTCGAAGCCTTCGCCCGAGTAGCCAAAGGAAGTGCCCGGGGTGAAGGTGATGTTCAGTTTCTGATCTGCATTCATCCAGCGCCAGTTGGGAAAACCAGTGCGATGGGTTAACACATGCCGGCCGGTGATCAGCTTGTACCGCTCGTCATGCTCAATATCCTTGTAAGGAAGATATTGATATAAAGGTTTATCCAGGTCTATAACACCTCGTTCAGCCAGCCGCTCCACGGCATACGCAAATACCGGCTTGGTGATAGAAGCGGCTTCAAACAGGGTGTTCTCAGTTACCTTTTCACCGGTGATGGCATTGCTAACCCCGTAGGTTTTATGGTAAACGAGTTTACCATCTTTGATCAATGCCAGTGACACACCGGGTATTTTATAATAGCGGCGATAGGTTTCTATAAAACGATCAACCTGATCAGTAGTGGCGCTCGTAAAATCCAGTAACACGCCTTTGTCAGGAACCAGGTCGGGCGCCGGTGCCACCGGAATCAGCAGCGGAGGCGCGATGGTTTTTTGCCCCGGTTTTGCCACCACGATCACCGGCGCTTTTACCGTGGCCATATATAGTTTCTCGTCATTTTTAAAATAAGGCTCCGCCAAGCTGATCCCATACTTGCCGGCAGGAACAGCTACCGAATAATTTCCCAGGCTGTCTAATGCGGCTTCGATCCAAAGGTTTTTATTGTCTACTGCGCTCAGGCGTACGTGCGCGGGTAACTTGACGGCAGCTCCTTTATCCCAATTGAATTTTCCTGAAATGGTTGACAGCTTTGCGGTCACTGGTAATAAGATAATATCACCAAGGCTTTTTGGGTCCATATATTTGGAACCGCCCCTGCCCCAGCCTGAATAGCTGAAACTGCCATCGCCATCTTTATCGAATACATGAAAATCAAAGCCGATCGATTTACCAACTACCATTTCTTTTCCCAATTTTATGCGCCATTCATAGATGCGGGTGCTGCCCTGCCGTGCAACAGCGATCTCAGTAATATCCCAGGATGCTGCGCTGGCAAAGGGATCGAAAAAAGCGTTGTTCGTATATTTCAGATGTTTGGTATACAGGAAGGAAACAACACCCGAACCAGTGAGCAGGTGACGGGCATCCAAACTCAGTTCCAGTCCATCCTGGGTATTCCATCGTACGCTTTTAGCCGTGTCTTCAATAAAATCATCGTCTGTTATAGTAAATGCGATATATAATGATTGATCTTCCAGCCGGTAGCCCAGCTGAAAAAAGCCGGAAAAATCAGCATCGTCTTTTGGTTTTGTATCAGAGGGATGCATGGCAATGAAATACTTTGCAGCATCTTTCGGCCAGTCGGTCAACTGGCCGTCAATGGTGATCTTTCCCAGCGGATAGGCATGGGCCACGCTGCCGTTATGGGCCAGCGCCTGAACAGTTAATAAGATAATGGCAGCGAACATGAAAATTGTCCTGATCAATGATCTTAATGGCATATTCAACGTTTAAAAAGTGAAGGATAACAAGTATGAAAAACACCTGAGACGAACCGGCGAATAAATAAGTTACAACAATGGCCGGTAATAACTCTTTTTTAATGTAGCTTCTCCTGGCTAAATGTTGCATGTGTGCGGCCGGCCGGTATTTTCGTTGCAGGTACCGTTAGTAAACGGTTATGTTCGCTTTGTATTGGAACCGTTCACTAATGTATCAAAACCGTACAGTACCAGGAAATGCTGATCTGTAATCAATTTGTTCTTATGTGGTTGTAAACTGGCACCTGATTAGTAAAAGGTTTCAGATCAATACTGATTCAATAATTCAAAGCTATGCTTAAGAGCTATTTCAAGATCGCCTGGCGTAATCTTTTCAAGAGCAAAACATCCTCTATTATTAATATCAGTGGTTTGGCTGTCGGTTTAACGGTAACCATTCTCATTGCGCTCTGGATAAAAGATGAAGTGAGTTATAATACCTATCATAAAAATTACGATCGTATCGTACAGGTACTGCAGCATCAGCTCTTCAATGGCAAATGGCAAACGCAGGAAGCGAATCCGGCCGCCATGGGCCCCGAGCTCCGCCGGCTCTACGGCAATGACTTTAAGTATGTAGTGCAATCGTCATGGAACGGTCCGCTGGGACTTGCCTATGGCGATCAATTATTTCTGAAACCAGGCAGGTATGCCGAGCCCGAGATCGTGGATATGCTAAGCCTTCAGATCCTGAAAGGCTCAAAAAACGGATTGAAGGAAATGAATGCGATTATGCTTTCCCAATCTGTGGCTACCGCCATCTTTGGTAAAGAAGACCCTATCGGCAAGATCCTTCGGGTTGAAAATGCTGCCGATGTTAAAGTCACCGGCGTTTATACAGACCTGCCGCACAATACCAGTTTCCGGACCATGGAGATCATTCTCCCCTGGCAATTGTATCTCAGCCAGAATCCATGGATCGCCAAAATGGAAAATCCCTGGGGCAGCAATTTCACCCAAACCTATGCGCAGGTAGCCAATGATGTGAACATAGATAAGCTGTCGAAAAAGATCAAAGATGTAAAATTGAACAAAGCGGATGAATGGGGTAAGCGGTATAAACCTGTCGTATTTCTGCATCCGATGCGCAAATGGCATTTGTATGGCGATTTTAAGGATGGCATCAACCGGGGCGGGCGTATTGAAACGGTATGGTTGTTTGGGATCATCGGCATTTTTGTCTTGCTGCTGGCCTGCATCAACTTTATGAACCTGAGCACCGCGCGGTCTGAAAAAAGAGCCAAGGAAGTGGGTATCCGTAAAACGGTTGGTTCAGCAAGAACCCAACTGATCGCACAATTCTTTAGTGAGTCGGTACTCACGGCATTGATCGCATTTTTTATTTCCTTATTACTCGCCAGTTTGATAATGCCATTTTTCAATTCGGTGGCCGAAAAGAAAATGGTCATTCCCTGGGCGAACCCGCTGTTCTGGCTTGCAGGTGTAGCCCTTAGTATACTTACCGGTTTACTGGCAGGATTATATCCGGCATTGTTCCTTTCTTCCTTTCAACCGGTAAAAGTGCTTAAAGGCACTTACCGGGCCGGGCGATATGCTTCGCTGCCAAGAAAAGTGCTGGTGGTAGCGCAATTCACCATTTCTATCGTACTCATCATCGGCACTATTGTAGTATACAAACAGATCAACCTGGGCATGAACCGGCCGATCGGTTACAACCGCGATGGACTGATCATGCACCGGGTCTCTGAAGCCCTGCATAAACATTTTGACGCCATAAGAACAGATCTGAAAACGGCCGGCGCTATTATTGAGATGACGGAATCTAACAGTCCGACAACCGGAGTATGGAGCACCAATGGCGGTTTCGACTGGCCAGGCAAGGACCCGAACCTGGGCGTAGATTTTCCCAATAATGGCGTGACGCACGAGTATGGGAAAACGATAGGCTGGAAGATAAAACAGGGCCGCGATTTTTCGAGGGACTTTGCAACGGATACCTCGGCCTTTATTTTAAACGAGTCGGCAGCTGCTTATATTGGGATCAAAGATCCGGTAGGCAAAGTCATTCGCTGGGATGAGAAACCATTCACCATTATTGGTGTGGTGGAAGACATCCTGGTAGAGTCGCCATATAAGCCGGTGCGTGCAGCGCTTTGGCATATCTCGCCTGAACAGCAGAACTTATTTATCCTGCGGATCAACCCTACATGGAGTGCAAAAGATGCATTGAACAAAATAGAAGCTGTTTTTAAAAAACACGATCCTGCAACGCCTTTCAAGGCGGATTTTACCGATGAAGAATTTGCCAAAAAATTCGGTAATGAAAAACGCATCAGCACACTGGCTACTTTTTTTGCGTTGCTGGCGGTTTTTATTTCCTGTCTGGGTTTATTTGGATTAACCTCGTTCATGGCCGAACAACGGGTAAAGGAGATCGGTATCCGCAATGTATTAGGCGCCTCTATTTTAAATATCTGGCAATTGCTGTCGAAAGATTTTATACTGCTTGTGCTATTGTCCTGCGTGATCGCTATTCCGCTGGCCTTTTTCTATATGAGCAGCTGGCTGCAGAAATATGATTTCAGAACCAATTTATCGTGGTGGGTATTTGGCGTGGCAGCCATAAGCGCTTTGGTCATTACGATGATCACTGTAAGTTTCCAGGCTATAAAAGCCGCACTGGCCAATCCGGTGAAAAGTTTGCGTACTGAATAACCGGCTACATAAAAAAGCCCTTCCGGGCTGCACCGGGAGGGCCTGATGTATAACTTTATCGTACCTGCGACGTTTATCGGCGCCACGATCCGTTTTATTCCTGTTGGAAGCCAACCGCTTCCAGCGCCAGGTTAAACACCTGATCATTCGAAATAAGCACTTGGCCCCTGCCTTCTTTCACAACAGCAGCTATTACACTGTATAAAAAGAACTGCAAATGATTTTTGCCTGCGGCATGGCAATAAAGATTTTTGAGTTCAATGGCATTACTATTAGCGGCCTCATTATTTTCATCGGCCTTGGGGAAAGTGAACCAGGCACATGTTAATAAGCGATCGTTTTCGACCCAGGTAAAACAATGCTGACCGGTCTCCAACCGAAACATCGCATTGGCCACAAAATCCCATCTGGTTATGCCGGTCCCTTTTTCAGCCCTGAATTGCAGCAAATGATCGAGATTGTCTTTTTCCAATGCTATTGTTGCCCCTGGCATCAATTCGTTGGCTGGTATTACATAACGCCTGGCAACAGCTTCTTTTTGTAAGCCTTTGCCCATCTTTTTTATTAGCGCCCTAATACTTAGGTGCCGGAGCCGGTAAAAAAATTTCCTGTATGTAAGTTCAGCCGTCATGGGCCTTATGCCTGCCGCAAGGAGGCGGGTATGGATATATTTACGTACACGCTTTTTTATTTGATATAACGGATCGTTGCTGACCATCAATTCATGCACTTCATCATGCTGGTTAGCCAGCTTGTCTTTATAAGAATCATAACCTGGTGTAAGATCAAAATACTGCCTCTTTTCTTCATGTAACTTCTTCGCTAAAAATGAAAAGTGTAAAAGACCCGGTGAATAGGCCCTGGCTTCAAAGGGTGAATGACAGCTGAACCCTGACAGGTACACCCACTCATTACCTGATACACCAACGACCCCCGCAAATGTTTTTCCGTTCACTTTTAATATGGTTACATGCAGTAATTGCCGGCGGAACAATTCCAGCAGTAATTCCTTCCTGGCCGGGTCGTCCCTGAAGTGGTGCTTGTTAAACAAAGCGCTAAACCGGAAATCATACAAAATGGCCAGTTCATCCAATATAGTTTTAAAACTGGCTATATCCGTGATGCACTCGAGCTGTACCTCACCCAATCTTTTCAGGCGGTTTAACTTGTTCCTGAACTGCCTGCTCTTTAATAATTTGGCATGATCTGGCTGATCCAAATTTATCAATGGCCGCGTATAGGTCTGCAGGGTGCCATACCGGCGCCAGATTTTATCGTTCTTCAGCCAATGCAGGGGAGTGCCCGGAGGTAAATATCTGAAAGTGATGGGGTGGCCCGGAAACATTTTCAGGAGTTTGGCAAGCGCATCCTTTATGAACGATTCACCATAAGCAGGTACTGCCAACCAGGACTGGTATTCAGCATCATAATGCCCTGCACCTGTGATCCTTTTCCCTTTTTTCGGCCGGTCTCCTGGCTGCGTATCCAATAAAGCCATTGGTAATACCCCAGCAAGTTGTCCATTTTCTACGGCTATTACCAGTACAGGAAGATGTTTGTTGCAATAGACCTGATACCAGGCTGTAATGTAAGGCCTGCCCTGAAATACAGTAGCCCAGGTACAGGTTTCAAAAAGCGCATCCAGACTTTTCTGAAATTCCGGTTTCTGTAATAATTCAATGACTGCAGAACCGGTAAGTAACTCAATGGTGTAGGTATTTTTAAAGTGGGTGTCTGGTACATCAGCAACCGTTGATGTAGGAAGTAATGCTGGTATTTGATCTTCACGCAGTTCGTTTTGGGAATCCATAGCTACTTGCATCGTTAGTTATTTTCTGTTGGGGGAATTATAGTTGAATTTGTCCTGGTTAATTTGTTCAGCCTGTTGCCAAACGTATCGTACGATGATCACTGTTAGTATACGTTCAAACCTCACGCTTGCTTTAAACATAGCCAGTCATAGTATTATCCGGTAATACTACCAATGATCAATTAAATGGATGGGATTAACACAGAAAGATACCTGGTACCGCCGGCATTCATTAAGATATTTGACTATTACCTAGAGGGGTAATTATAATTGGTTTATAAATTACTCCTTTTTTCCAAGTTGCCCAAAATCTTTTGATTGACAAGCCCAAAAGATTGTCATTGATCAATTTTGGCATGAAGGAAGTCAGCGGTTTTGCAGAAAAACGCAGCAATAAATTCGCATATTCTTTAATATGAGCAGGAAGCAGTCCGTCTTTGCAGACCCGGTGTGGCGGCTTTTTGAATGTTAGTTTTGCTCTACCCAAACTTCGATCTCAACATTGTAGCCTATATCGAAGTATTTGACTACTTTTTTTCTAACATCGGTAGTAACAGCACCCGCATCCCCGGCTATGGGAAGGATCTCAAAATAATGGTCGTGTGTAATTACGACTTTATACAAAATTTCGGAGTACAGAAGGTGACGATGAATAAACCTGATCTTATCACCCGGATTTACTTTTTGAGTGGAAGTAAGGGTTTTCCACATGGTAAATAGGATTTGGATTTTTGCCTAAACGTACAATTGATCCCGAAAAATAAATACTTAAAATTTATTAAGCAATTTTTTCAGGGATATTCCTTGTTCCGGGCCTGGCCGTAGCTGGTTGATAGTAGTTATTCGAACGCACACGTACTTTTACTGAACTATAATGCAATAAGTCCGAAAGCAAATATGCATTCGGACTTATTGACTATTCAACATCACAGATCAATAACCTGTAGTATCATTGCCATTGTTGGTACCGTCATCATCATCATTACCATAATCATCTTTCCCTCTTACCTGAACTATCTTATACAGTTTACCGGTATTACCCGATGGGCCCAGCATAGAAGAAACGGTGAGATAGATCTCTCCTTCATTGTCCTGGCCAAAACCTCTCAGGTAGTAACCGATATCACCGGGATGACTCTTTAACGAAACTTCCTCATAAGGCCATGAACTTCCGGCAGGGGTGGCTGCAAAAAGTTCCCCATTAGGCGTTGTGGGTGTTTGCGAAAAAGTTCCGAAAATATATTTGCCATGCCAGCCGTGGATCGAATGGCCGCGATACACATGACCGCCGATAACGGTAGTAGCCCTGCCACCAGCCGGATTTTGCCAGTTGTTAAGTTCTATTACCGGATCGATCAAAGGATTTCCCAGATTATCAAGGGTGGGACAAGACGGCAAGACCTGCAGTGCATTGGCTGCATTAAAACAATGCCTGCCCTCTTTTACATTCCAGCCATAATTGCCACCTTTCCTCACTACACTTATTTCTTCCCACAGCAACTGACCGGCATCACCTGCAATTAAGCGGTGGCCAGCGCCCATATCGAAGGAAAAGCGGTAGGGATTACGAAAACCAAATGCATAAATTTCATCTCTTCCTGCCTGGTTTACAAATGGGTTATCGGCAGGAATGCCATATGGTTCACCTGCATTGACATCGATACGCAATATATTGCCGAAGAGATTTGCCTCATTGTCCTGGCCGTTGCCGCCCCTGTTTACCGGATACCAATCCTCTACATGACCAACAGCAGTATCGTTCGCTCCGCCCCCGTCACCAATCGAAATGTATAGGTATCCATCGGGACCAAAAGCCAGGGTGCCGCCATTGTGATTGAACTGGGGATCATCCCATTCCAATAACACTCTTTCCGTGCTCAGGTCGGCTCTTTTTTCGTCACAGTTTGCCCTGAACTCTGAAATACGGCTTAGATTGTTCCATGGAACGCCCGGAGCAGGCCCGCCGGCCCGGGGCGGAAGTTGATAATACACATAAAAACGGCAGTTATTTCTATAGTCGGGGTGAAAGGCCAAACCTAACAGACCACGTTCGTCGAAAGCAGGATTTAATGGCACTAACCTGCTGCTGATATCCATAAAGGGCGTTGATACTTTATTACCATCGTTATCAATTCGCCAGATCTTTCCTATCTGGTCAACTACATACAGGTTTTGACTGCCACGTACAGAAACCAGTTGAATGGGAGACACGAAACCATCTGCAATGAGTTTTATATCAACAGCCCTGTTCTTTTTGGGTACATCGATCTTCTTACAACCCGGTATAATAAGCATACTTATAGATACCATAAAAAATGATACTGCAAATGCGCTCATGAAACCGCTGGGTTTGTCAGGTAGTTTAACTTTCATAACAAATCAATTTTGGTAAATGAATAATACAATTTTGCCAACAGAACATAGGTCTCTGGATCATTCTTTCTTTGTGATCTTACCTGGGGGATATTGCAATAACACTTTGGTACGACTGGTAAAAAATTGTGCAATTAAAACCTCAAACTGTACTTCGTAATCAAGCAGGATACTAAAGGGAAGGGAATAACTAAAATAGACAATGTTGAATAATAGCGGTCATATCAATTAGTATGCAAACTTTATTCCTTGTAGTAACATTGTATGCCGCAGCCATCGGGGCTGCGACACAGGTCAACAATTCCGGCAGCAGCACGTTCAGATCTGGCTAAAAACAGTACCTTTAATACTATTGCATGTTTAGTGAATAGGAATTAAGGCAGCTTAGCAGCGGGGCGGCGCCCGGCGCCTGCTGGAACAGCATCTTAAATAAACGAACAACTTATAATATAAATACAACCGCATGCCTACTAATGCATCGCACACGGGTAACCAGCTGATACAGGATAATGAAGCAAAATTCTTTCTGGCCTCAGTTATAGATACGCTGCAGGATTCTGTTGTAACTGTAAACCTGGATGGTATGGTCACAAGCTGGAACAAGGGTGCTGAGCGATTGTATGGTTATCCCGCCAAAGAGATCATAGGGCGATCTTTAGGTATGGTCACCTTTGCGGATGACTTTAGCGATCTTCTGAAAAAAATTGAAAGTATCAGGCAGGGAAAACAAGTGGCATTATACGATACCGTAAGGATCCATAAAGACGGTCAACATATTCATCTTGAGATAACGTTATCGCCTGTTAAAAATGACAAAGGAGCCGTTATTGGCGTTTCTACTGTTGCCCGCGACATAACCGAGCTTCGTAAGGCCCAGGAGGCACTGGCTGGTTCTGAAAGCAGGCTAAGGGCGATCGTGGAAGCAGCAGTGGACTTTGCCATTATCACCCTCAACGAACAGGGAGATATCATTGATTGGAACAGTGGTGCAGAGATCATGTTCGGTTACCTGAAAAACGAAGTGATCGGCAGTCACACGAGGATCATCTATACGGCTGAGGACCGGCAGGGAAAAATTCCGGAACTTGAAATTGAGGCGGTAAAAACGACCGGTCGCTCCATTGACGAACGCTGGCACTTACATAAAGATGGGACCCGCTTCTTTATGAGCGGTGTCATGACGCCTATACATCAGGGCGACATAAAAGGATATGTAAAAGTAGGCCGCAATATTACCGATCGCAAGTTAACGGAAGAAGCGTTGATGCTCTCCGAACAGCGGAAAAGCCTTGCGATGAAATCTGCCGAAATGGGTGAATGGGAATGGGAACGGGAAAGCGACAAAATCAAATTAAGTGACCAGGTAGCTTTGCTGATAGGATTACCCGGCCGACAGCTTTCTGTAGCGCCCGATGCCCTGCTCGAATATATCTATCCCGGCGATGAGCAGTTGGTGCAGGAACAGTTACAAAATGCATTCAACGGCCTGAATATTTTCAATACAGAATGCCGGATCATCAGAGCCGACAACCAACAGGTGAAATGGGTAAATATATATGGGCGGGTCCTGTCTCACACCGATAACCAGGCGACTAAAATGATCGGCGTCATTTATGATATCACCCCGCGAAAAATTCTCGAAAAGCAAAAAGATGATTTTATAAGTCTGGCCAGTCATGAACTTAAAACACCACTCACCGCCATAAAAACGTATAGCGAACTGCTTCATGAGAACTTCGAAACTTTCAACGAAAGTGAAAATGCGCTTTTACTTGGTAAATTAAATGGCCAGGTTGAACGGCTTGTGAAGCTGATCCAAAACCTGCTCGACTCCAGTAACCTTTCCGAGGGCCGGATGAAATTATATTCCCAAACCTTTGATCTGAATGCCCTGGTTGAAGAACAACTGGAAACACTCAGATCAATTTCGCCTGACCATCGTCTCATTTGGAACCCGGGAATAATCTCACTCGTTCACGCAGACCGCGAACGCATCGCCCAGGTATTGACGAACTTCGTTTCCAACGCTGTAAAGTACTCGCCCAACCATACTGAAATTATTATTTCCACCGAGGACAAGCAAGATAAAGCGATGCTTAGTGTGAAAGATCAGGGCATAGGTATCCCTGCCGAAGCCCGGCAATTCATTTTTGACCGCTATTACCGCGGTGAACACGGGCCCGAGGCGAAAGGTTTTGGCCTGGGATTATATATCTCTGCAGAGATCATTAAACAACATAATGGCACAATAGGGGTATCATCGGAACCCGAACAAGGTTCTACCTTTTATTTTATGTTGCCATATAGCTGATGGTTAATAAGATCAATTTGATGGATCTGCTTTTATTGTTCATTCATTACATCCAGGATGGTAAATGTTTTTTCACCGCCCGGCACCCGCCATTTTACCTGTTGGCCTTTTTTAAAACCTATAAGCGCCGTACCGATAGGGGCCATCACCGAAACCCTGCCCTCCTTAATATTGGCTTTATCAGGTGTTACCAGCTTAAACTGCAAAATATCGTCAGCCTCTTCCGCTTTTACGCGCACGGTAGAATTGATCCTGACAACATCGCCGGGAAAATCGTCTTTGTCTACCAACTTTGCTTTCTTCAATTCAGCCTGCAGGTCTGCAGCATTGCGTTGGTCAAAAGCCGTCTTTGCTTTTCCTCCATGCAGGTAAGCGATCAATAATTTGTAATCATCTGTTCTGAGCACCAGTTCATTATTTATCGTTAACATGATAATACTGTTTTATAGTGAAAGAATATTTTCGTTGCTTATGTTCAGCCACGCTTTTTATTTTAGGTACCTTCGGCCAGATCACATCCTTCTTTTGCCGGGTATTTACAATAACGAGCAAGAACAATGGCATTGTAATCAATAGAATAAAGTAAAGATCTGTATGAGTAGTATATGCTTCCCGGATCACAATAACATTCACCAACACAATAAGCAGAAGCATCGTTCCTCTTAGCGAAAACGACCTCTTACGTATCATGATATAACTCCTGTATGTTTAAAAACTGCCCATTAATAAAAATGAACCAACCTGATTTCTGTCATCCCCTCTGTTTGTTTTATCGTGAACCGATCATCTTACAAAGTACTTTCTGCCAGTTTTCCGCAATCTTTTCCAACTGCTGCCGATCAGTTTCCCGGTCGGTATAACAATCATAAAATGGCAAAACGACCCTGTTGCTTTTATCCTTGAAGTCAAACTCCAGGGCTACTTTTTCCAGGAACTGGTCAATACTGCTATTTTTCAGCTCCTCATGATTTATATTCCGGTATGTTCTTGTAAGCGATATGGCATGAACTTTATTCAGATCAATAACAAATGAACGCTTCAGCGCATCGCCGGTATCCAGCACGAACAAACAGTTCTTTATGCCGTCGAGTCCCACAATTGTATTACCAATGACAAGGTGACTGGTGAACGATAAATTCAAGCGCGATCCATGCTCACTGAGCTCCAGGTATTTGCTTTTCGCAAAGGCTGTTTTCAAATTGCTCATACTGATAAGAATTATAGTCAATGCCATAGCTTATGGCCGCCCATTGTTTTTCTACAATGACAGTAAGCACAGGTATGCAATTGCCGTAAAAGCTAAATGGCTTAAAAATTACTTTGGGTAAAATCAAACAGCTTCCATTGTCTATAGAAGTATGTTATATCAGGCCTGGGGAATTAAGCCTGAGCCAGCGAGCTAAAGTCTTTGAAATTGGAAATGTAAAATAATCTGGTGCAGAAAGGATAGAATTCTGTGAAAGAGTCCAGGAATGAATTGGTTATATCGAGCACAAGGTGCTCGATAGCGTGACCAAAAACAATATTTTGTGATAAACCTGGCATTGAAATAAAATTAGTAAAAACTTTACGCAATATAGCCAAGTAATAGTTAATTATTTACATCGGGGCTGTCAATCATTAAAAAGTGATGCCGAACTGGAAGCCGATCGTTACGGATGCGGGCAGTTCGTTGCCAAACCGAACAGGAACAGGAAGCGCTACAAAATAACCGCAGTGCTGCCCCTTTTTCACGATCTTATTCAATACAGGAGTGAAACCATACCGGCCCGATGTTTCAAAAGCGGCCCGGGTTGCCAGCGTAAAACCTTTACCCAGCCCGAACAAAGCGCCGGGATGAAAGAGAAAATTACTCATCTTATCGGTTCCGTTGGTGGCTCTTATAGTAGGTACAAATTCCATGGAAAAGCCAATTTTCGCACTCTTCCAGATATTAATACCGGTAGGCATTCCTACAACGTAGCCGCCATCAAAATTGTAATGCGGCACTTGTTCTTTAGCATAAGTGACCAGGGGATGAAGAATGCCGACATACCCCGTGATCTTGGGATAGGCGGCAGGAGGCTGTTGTGCGGCCGTTCTAAGCATCAAGCCAGCAATGATCAGGCTTATCAATAAGATTGTCTTACCATTAAACGCAATAGATCCGGGCAATAAAAAATGTCTCATTAGTTAGGCGTTTCGTTCATTTCCGATTGAACTGCAATGCTATCACTAAATAATGGCGCAGGATAGAACAGAAATTACTGTCCTTGTACAAAAATTACTTTTTCCGCAGATTTTTTCTATAAGCCGAAGGACTGCTGCCGGTATGCTTTTTAAAGATCCGTGTAAAATGACTTTGATCTGAAAATCCGGCCAGATAACCAATATCCGTGAGTGAATAAGCGGGATTATTCATTAGTTCAATGGCCCGGTCGATCCGTTGCTTTCGCATGTAGTCACCGAAAGACATATTATCGAAATGTTTCGAGAATTCCCTTGACAGGTAAGACGGGTTGATGTCAAGGTCTTTGGATAATTCTTTCAGTGTAACTTTTGTATCAATATGGTCCTGGATCATTTCCTTTAATTCCTGCACCCAGGCAGGCATCTCCTTGCCAGGTACCTGGTTGTTTTGAATGTATTTAATAATAACATCGAGCAACAGATTCTCAAACGGTTGCTGCGTATGCTTTTCATGTTGCAGGTATTTTGCCCAACTGTATAATGCGTCATAGATCAACATTCCCTTTTCCAGCAGCTCAAGGTCGTTCTTATAATTATAGGCCAATCCTGCCGAAATCGCCCAAAGGCCGGAGGCTTGTACCGCTATCTCATGGCGGTCGGTATCTGCCCCGCGAACGATGGGGGCCATTACCTGTATGGCCGGATCAGTAAGTTTATATTTTTTGATCAGGTAATCGAAAGTACATTCTTTGCCATAATGGGTATACTCCACATCGGGGATATCGAAAGGCACCGCGTTCAACTCTTTTGCCCTGGGCAGTACCTCCGCGAAAGGAACATAATAAAATACTGCTTCGGGATCAATAAAGCGTTTGATCAGCCAGGGACAGGCGATCCGGTCAATTTTGGGATGTTCTCTTGTGATCCAGTTCATAGTACTCAATAATACGCATTCTTGTAAAGTTACGCAGTTCTAATTCCGGCATTTCGCAGCTCCGGCTGGGCTTAAACCGGCCGGAAACAAGTGAAATTATGTAATCGGTTGCTAAGGCGCCACCAAACCAAAAAAATCCCCTGGCTGTATTGATATCTCCATGATGAGCGCTTGCTTTTTTGTGACCTGCCACCTCGCCCCGGGCATCTTTTTTGATTAAAAAAATGTAATCGGTTTCATTTTTTTGCTTTTTTTCCTAAATTCGTTTTGCCATAGGTTAAATGCTGACTGGCCCAACGATTGAACACGCTTAAAAAACGCCGTATGCAACACTCTAACTGCTTCTCCAACAGACAATTAATCCATTACTTTTTATTTATATGCCGGGTTTCAGGATAGTTCTTCACCAACTGTTCCTGGTCCTGCCTGCCTATGCATTGCCCTACTCTGGTTAGCTCCGGTTGCTTGTATTTGTTGCTGCGTTTGAAGGTATCAAAACAATAAAAGCTCTATAATCAAAACGATGAATATGAATAAAATTGAACACCCCAAAAAAATGAGCCTGCAAAGGCTGTTATGGGAGAAAGTGCTTGCGATGACCTTGCTTGTTTTATTAAGCTGCTTCGCAGGGACGGCAGCGTATGCTCAGAATACGGTCAGAGGTAAAGTCACAAACAATACAGGGGAACCTGTGGCTGGCGCTTCGATAAGTATTAAAGGAAGCGCTGTTGGTACTAATACTGGTGTCGACGGCAGCTATTCTATTCCTGCGGCGAAAGGCGCCGTACTGGTTGTTTCAAGCGTTACTTATGCAACGAAAGAAGTTACCGTAGGTGATGATAACACGATCAATATTGAACTTACTCCCGCGTCATCCGATCTGGGTGAAGTAGTGGTGGTAGGATATGGTACTCAACGGAAAGAAGCGGTGACCGGCTCCGTTGCTTCCATGGGCGGCGAAAAAATGCGCGAAGTACCTTCACCCAATATCTCGCAAGCCCTGCAGGGGCGTTTACCCGGGGTGGATATTGCGCAAACTTCCACGCGGCCTGGTGCTACCATGCAAATCAGAATTCGTGGTACCCGCTCACTCAGTGCCGACAACAATCCATTGATCGTACTGGATGGGATCCCCTTTATCGGATCGCTGGCCGACATTAACCCGAATGATATAAAGAGCGTCGATGTACTAAAAGACGCATCAGCCACGGCTATTTACGGTTCGCGCGGCGCCAATGGTGTTATCCTCGTCACAACCGACAAAGGCGGCAAGAACAGGAAACCCCGCATCAATTACAGCGGTTATGTTGGCGCACAGAAAGTGTTTGCCAAATATCCCATGATGGACGGGCCCAAGTTTGTTGCACTGCGTAAAGCTGCCAATCAATATCCAAACGGACAGGATGAGGCAGACAGCATCAATACCGACTGGCAGGACCTGTTTTATCAAACGGGCATCGTTACTGACCACAATATCAGCCTTTCAGGAGGTTCTGAAACGGGCAGTTACAATTTCGGCGGCGGTTACTACCTGAACCAGGGTGTGGTGCCTACTCAGCAATACAAACGTTATTCACTGCGCGGTTCAATAGACCAACAGGTGGGCAAACTCTTCCGTTTCGGCGTTACTACCAATACCAACTACAATCAAACTGAAGGAAGCCAGGTAGGCCTTTATAATACCTTAAGCATGACGCCTATTTCTTCCCCGTACAATGCAGACGGCTCTTTGAAAAGAGGCATCCGCATGGCGGCAGACAACCAGTTTGTTTACACGAAAGACGTTGTTAAGAACTTAAGGGACAATGACCAGTGGTTAAACGAAACCCGCGGCTTCGCTACCTACAATGCTATTTATGGCGAAGTGAAAGCGCCATTCCTCAATGGATTGAAATACAGAGTGAACCTGGGGCTCGATTATATCCAAACACATAATGGCGCCTATACCGGCGCAGGCGTAGGCGATGCGCTTAACCCGAATACGGCTTCCTCTGCTTCTGTTGATAACAGGAATACCGTTCACTATACACTCGAAAACCTGCTTACTTACGACCGCACTTTTGGCAAACATACCTTCAATGCGGTGGCCCTGTATTCTGTAGAACAGAATAAATACAACAGGTCGAATATGGCGGCGCGTGACATACAGTCCGATGACTTTCAATTTTATAACATCGGGCAGGCCGCAGGACAAATAACCATAGACCCTGCTAACCAGGACTACCAGTTATGGGGACTTCAGTCGGTAATGGGACGTGTGATGTATTCGTATGATAACCGCTATATGATCTCTGCTACCGTGCGTTCGGATGCATCTTCAAGGCTGGCCCCCGGTCATCAATGGCATACCTATCCGGCAATATCTGTAGGTTGGAACCTGACGAATGAATCGTTCATGCAGGGCCTTCCTATATTCGACAATTTGAAATTACGGGCAGGTTTTGGGCAAACCTCCAACCAGGCGATCAACCCCTATGCAACGCTGGGACAACTGGCCACAAGACCTTACAATTTCGGCCCTACCAATTATTCCACCGGACTGTATGTATCTCAATTGCCAAACGCCAATTTAGGATGGGAGTTCTCCAAGACCTGGAATTTTGGGGTTGACTTCAGCATACTCAAAAATCGTTTGTCAGGTACCATCGAATATTATATTACCAAGACCGAAGACATTTTGCTCGGCCTCGACCTGCCGCCAACTTCTGGTGTAACCAGCTATACAGCCAATATCGGCGCAACGGAGAACAAAGGATTCGAACTTGGGTTGAACGGTACGATCCTCGACAACCTGAATGGCTTTACCTGGGATGCGGGCATTAATTTCTTTGTAAATAAAAACAAACTGGTGTCCCTCGCTTCCGGACAAACCCGCGATGAAGGGAACTGGTGGTTTGTAGGCCACAATATCAATGCGATCTATGATTACGAGAGAGAAGGCCTGTGGCAAAAAGACGATCCTTATTTAACAACGCTGGAGCCAGGTGGTAATGTGGGCATGATCAAAGTAAAATATACCGGCGGATATAAGTCAGACGGCACACCGGAGCGGGCCATTGGACCGGCTGACAGACAGGTGCTGGATGTGGACCCTGATTTCCAGGGCGGCTTCAATACCCGTGTTTCATACAAAGGATTCGATCTTGGGGTAGTAGGTTTTTTCAGAAAGGGAGGTATACTTTTCAGTACCATCCATGGAGCAAGCGGCTATCTTAATTTGTTGAGCGGCCGCCGCAACAATATAGATGTAGATTACTGGACACCGGAAAATACAGGTGCAAAATATCCCAAACCCGGCGGTATTGTAAGCAGCGATAACCCGAAGTATGGCAGCACGCTCAGTTACTTTGACGGCTCTTTCCTGAAAATACGCACCATCACATTGGGTTATGACTTCAACCAGCGCCTGCTGAGAAATTCGAGTCTTAAAATGCGGATGTACTTTACCGCTCAAAATCCTTTTGTCATGTTCTCGCCATTTCATAAAGAATCGGGGCTTGATCCTGAAACCAACTCCTTCGGTAACGAGAATGTTTCTTCAACCGGAGCGATCAGTTCCAATCCGAATCTGCTGAGACGCATTCTTACTGTAGGCTATAACAGCCCATCGACCCGGAATTATATTGTTGGCGTTAATTTGACATTTTAAATCATTTAGCATTATGAAACATTTGCTTATAAGATCACTTGTATTATCAGCATGTACCATGCTGTTATTTTCAAGGTGTAAAAAAGTTTTGGAGGAAGAGCCGCGCAGCTTTTACGATCCCAATTTCTTTAAAACTGAAAAAGGCGTGCAGGGCGGAATAACATCACAGTATGCCCATCTTCGCTTTATATACGGCCAACCCTATTTTTATAACTCGCTGGAGACCGGTACCGATGAATATACCTGGGCCTCATCGGCTGATGCCAACTTCAAGGACGCCGATCTCAGCGGGGTGGGAAATTTAACGCCGGCCAGCAGCCGCTCCGATGTATTATGGGGAACCGCCTTTTCAAACATTAATACCGCCAGTGGGATTATCGAGAACGCCGCTGCCGTGGGTACATTCCCCGCTTCGCTGATCGCTGAAGCCAGGTTCTTCCGCGCTTTCGATTATTTTCTGCTGGTGCAAACATTTGGCGGCGTGCCTTTGGACCTCGGTGCAGGCGAATTAAAATTCAACACGGCCCCTTCCAGGAAATCTGTACGCAACACAGTGCCTGAAGTATATACTAAAGCCGTTTTCCCAGATCTGCTGCAGGCAGTTGATGAGTTACCGGCTACACCCCGGGTAACCGGCGGCGTTACAAAAACAGTGGCAAGGCTTTACCTGGCAAAAGCGTATTTAACCTATGGCTGGTGGTTGCAGAATCCTAACAATATTCCAACCTATCCGTTAACCAGTAGAACGGACCCCGATGGCCATGATGCACAATGGTATTTTCAAAAAGCCTATGATATAGCTGTTCAGGCTATTGATAACCCCGGTCCGTACGGCCTGGAAAATACATTCTATGACCTTCATGTGGGCGGCAATGACCGCAACAAGGAAATGTTGCTGTATGCCGACCATACGCAGGAAAGCGAGTTTTATAACGGTGCTTGTCTTGCCTGTTTTGATGCAGAGTCAGGCAATGGCAGAAACTCCGCCTCATGGATGGTAACCTTTAACTATACAGTGATCAGAAGCTCGCCCGATGCCACAGGTACAGGTGCGGGCGTTAGTTCGGTACAGCGTGAAGCGGCCCAGGCTTTAGGACGGCCATATACACGTATGGCCCCCACTATCGGAGCTATTACCAATACATTTGCCGATAAAACGCTCGACTCGCGGTATGACGGTACTTTCACTACCGTATACAGAGGTAACTGGCCAAAAGGCGGCACAACTAATGCCACATTATACAATGCCAACGGTTTACCGGTTACACCGGGGCAACCCATATTAACGTTCCTCGATGATGAATCGCTGGCCCCTGCTATTACCTATCCTTCCGGAGCCACTTTTCCCGGTAAACCCGCTGCCAATAACATTGGCGCCGGCCAAATAAACGGCAGGGCTGACTGGGTGATCACACCCCGGGCCATCAGCAGGATCGTATATCCCAACTTGTGGAAGATCGGCGTATACAGGACCGATAATGGCGCAGGTCTCGGCCAGCCAAATGCCACCAGCACCCGTCCCTTCAAGATCGCCAAATTCTCCGAGCTGTATTTTATAGCTGCTGAAGCAGCCGTTAAAGGCGCTACTCCGGCAGCCGGCAAAAGCGCCCGCGATCTGATCAATGTGATCCGTGCGAGAGCGGGTAAGTGGAAGTTCTCCAACAAAGAGAATGCGCCCTTAATTGCAGACAATAGCGCTGCTATGGTAGCTGCCACACCTGCCACCATAGATATCAATTATATTCTGGCAGAACGTTCCCGGGAATATTTCGGCGAAGGTCATCGCTGGTTCGATCTTGTTCGTACACAAAAGTGGAATGAACTTGCCGGCACCTATGAAATTGCCGGTCCTGCGTATGGCAATCATACACCGCAGTTGGTAACGCGTACTATTGAGCCGAAACATTATTTGCGGCCGATACCGCAAGACCAGATGGACCGTATGGAATTTACAGCCGAAGAAAAAGCGGCCTACCAGAATCCAGGATATCAATAGACAATAAGATTATTAAAGGAAACAGGATGAGTGCCATTCGCCAGCTGGCGGATGGCACTCCTTTTTTATTTCAAAATCATCATTCTTAGAAATTTACAACTCATGCTATAATCCTTGTACGTTCCAAGGCTCGTTCGTAAGCCATCTTTGTGTTGTCAATCGGTACAAACACAAACAAATAATACAAACAACTAAAAACGAAACTTATGAACTCCTTAAAAAACAAAGTAGCCTTAATTACCGGATCAGCAAGAGGATTAGGCAAAGCCATCGCAGAACGTTATGCCGCCCTTGGCGCCGACATCGTTATCAATTATTCCCGCGACAAAGCTTCTGCTGATGAAGTAGTAAGTAATATCACTGCCATGGGCGCCCGGGTGATCGCAGTGCAGGCGGATGTTAGCAAAGTAGCCGATATCAAACGCCTTTTTGAAGAAGCCATCCATGCATTTGGTAAGATCGATATCGTAGTGGCCAATGCCGGTATTGAAATGGTGGAGACCCCGGTTACCGAATTCACCGAGGAGCAGTTCGACCGCTTGTTTTCCATCAACGCCAAAGGCGCCTATTTCACCATGCAACAGGCGGCGCTTAAGGTAGCCAACAATGGCCGTATCATTTACATCGCTTCCAGCACCACCTCCTTCCCCATTCCCGGAATGGCAATATACGGCGGCAGTAAAACCGTTCCCCGTTACCTGGTTGATGTATTGTCGAAAGAGATCGGTCATCGCGGTATTACCGTAAACTCCATCATTCCATTTGCCGTAGACCACTCAGGCATTTTTGCCGACCCCAATAGCTATCCTGAACTCAGAAGATCATTGATTGAAAGTTGTCCCATGAAACGCCTGGCTGAAGTGGAAGACGTAGCCAATATTGCCGAGTTCTTCGCCAGCGATCTCAGTTCCTTTGTAAACGGACAGCATCTGCTGGTCAATGGCGGGGCTACGCAGTAATACCCGGCCGCCCTGTAAGGTTCGTCACCCGGTCTTGCACTTCCAGCTAATAAATGGCAGCTGACTGGTCGGCTTTTGCAACCTAACCGACCTGTCAGGTACGCCCAAGAATAAATGTGCAGGCTCATGCGGCGTACCTTACAGGTTTTTCATTTGTTATCCGGCCAGGGTATCGAACCCTCTCACGGTTTCTTATTAACTTGCTAATCGGTCAACTCATCAGTATATTAACTAATTCCCTACATTCTGGTCATGTCAACCAAAAATCTTGTAGTTAAGACCCTGAACGAACTGTACGATCTCATGGGGCTTTCGCACAGCGTTATCGACCAAAGCTCCGGGTTTTCCATTCTGTACCTGCAAGACCTGTTCAGTGAATATCCGGTCTCTTCCATACCCTTCCGGCCCAATTTCTTCAGCTTTCTTTTTATAAAAGATGCATTCGGTAACTATACCATCGACGATCTTAATTTTCCCATGGTGCCCGGAACTGTTTATTTTACCAACCCCGGTAATTTTCGCAGGTTTGAATGGCATAAGATCACCGATACCTGCCTGCTTGTTTTTAATGAATCATATTTAAAGGAACAGGTTCATCCGGATATCTACCGCGAATTCTCATTCCTGCTCACTGAAACGGTTGAACCGAGGGTATTAACTCCTGAGCAATTTGTGATCATTGAAGAACTGTATACATTCATTTACCGCGAACACCATGGGCAGTCCCCTTACAAGAACAAGGTGATTGGCAGTTCGGTCGTAACGCTGCTGCTGAAGATCAAGGAGTATTTCTTCCAGGATTATAATCCGATTTATGAAGGCAACCGCAGCTCGCAGATCGTAAAAACATTCAAGCAAAACCTCGAGCAGCATTTCCGCGACCTGGCCAGCGGCAAAACCGACACCCAGCTGCGGGTACAGGATTATGCCGACAAACAATTCCTGCACGTCAATTATCTATCGAGCGTGATCACCAGCAAAACCGGCAAATCCATTACTGCCTGGATCGCCGATAAAACCATTGCAGAAGCCAAGGTGATGCTGCAGGACAAATCGATGAATATAAAAGAAATTGCCGCCAAACTGGGCTTTTTGGAAGCTTCGCATTTCAGTAATTATTTCAAGAAACACACCCATCAAAGCCCCGCCGATTATCGCAGGCAACTGGTTTAACCGGGCGCTTAATCAATGAGCTTATCAGGTGTTATGGGCAATGACCGGATGCGCTTTCCGGTAGCGTTGAATACTGCATTGGCAACTGCCGGAGCAACGCCTACAAGAGCAATTTCACCCAGGCCTTTTGAGCCCATGGGATTGGTATGCGGGTCTTTTTTATTCACAAACAACACGTCTACATTAGGTATGTCAGCATTCACCGGCACATGGTAATCGGCCAGGTTGTTGTTGACCGGCCTTCCAAAGCGGTGATCAATCACCATATCTTCCATTAACGCCATTCCGATGCCGCCCACTACCCCACCGATCATTTGGCTTGCGGCTGTTTTTGGACTTACAATTGCACCAGCATCGGCACAAGCCACCACATGATCTATTTTGATTCGGCCAGTTGGCGGATGCACCCGCAATTTCACAAAATGCACGGAGAAGGAATACATGGAAAATGGCTGTTGTTTGCCCCTGGATTCCCGGGTCAATTCAAGCGTAGTTAATCCGTTTTGGGAAAACAGGTCACTATAGGCTATTGTGAGAGTATCATCTTTTTTTAATGAAATGCCGCTTGCAGAGAACCGGAGATCTTCGGCTTTTACCGTTTGTACATTGGCTTTATGAAAAGCCAAACCTTCTTTCCCGGCCAGTTCAGCTATTTTTTCTTTTAAGGCAACACAGGTTTCCTGAACGGCTGCACCAACTGTAGATGTAACGGTGGATCCGCCCTGTGTGGGTCCCGGCGGCAAATTGGTGCTGCCCATTTCCACTTTTATGTTGTTCACCGGTATTCCCAATTCATTGGAGGCTACGGAGGTCATCATGGTGGCGGTACCGGGCCCCATATCATTTACAGAACATTGCAGCAACAGTTTACCATCCGGCTCCAGCTTTATTTTAACGGTAGCGGCACCACGAAACGCACCAAAAGAGCCGGTGCCCATACCGTAACCGATCAACCACTCTCCATCCTTTACAGCACCCGGTTGCGCTTTTCGTTCTTCCCAGCCTATTTTTTCCGCGCCCATCTCATAACATTCCTTAACATGTTTGCTCGACCAGGGAAGATTGCGCTCAGGATCTGTATCCGCGTGATTCCTAAGCCGGAATTCAAGTGGATCGAGGTTCAGGGCAAAGGCCAGTTCGTCCATAGCCGATTCCAATGCGAATGCACCGGTAGCTTCCCCCGGTCCGCGCATCCAGATCGGCGTGCAAATATTCAGCGGCACCAGCCGGTAACGGGTCGTTACGTTCGGACAGGCATACAGGAAGCGCGAGATGTTTACGGTTGCTTCCGTAAATTCTTCATACGATGAAGTGTCTGCGATGGCTTCATGGGTAAGGCCCACGAGTTTACCGTCTGGTGTTGCGCCGAGTCCGATCTTTTGAATGGTCTCAGGACGATGGCCTACATTGGTAAACATCTGTTCGCGGTGCAATACCAGTTTTAAAGGGCGGCCGACTTTTTGGGCGCCCATGACGCCTGCAATTTCATAAGGCCAGGTACGCAGTCCCATACCAAAGGCGCCGCCTATATGTTCGGCATTAACGGTAATATTCTCCAGTGGCAACTTAAATGCACCGGCGATTGAACGTTGCGTAGCTTCAACGCCCTGCGTTTTCGTAAATACCGTTACTTTATCCTTTTCCTCCCAGCGCGCAATGATGCTGCCCAACTCCATAGGGTTATGCACCTCAATGGGATGGTAATATTCCTCTTCAATTTTTACGGGTGCATTTTTATAGGCATCAGCTTCTCCCCGTTTATAATCTTCAAAGCGGGGGCCGGTAGGTGTTTTTTTTCTGGCCAGGTTCGTTTTCAGTTCGGTTTGATGCTCTGCCTTTTCATATTGCGCTTTTACCAGCTTTGCAGCATACACTGCGCGTTCAAAAGTGTCGGCTATAACCAATGCAATGGGCTGATCGTAATAAAATATTTCATTGTCATAAAAGATGCGCAGGGGTTGCCCGGCTGCGGGTGGTTTTGAAGGATCTTTGCCTGTTTGATAACCAGGCAGCTTGGGTGCATTCAAATGAGTAATGACGGCCAGTACACCGGGTGCGCGCTCCGCCGTTTTTGTTTCCATGCTTTTGATACGGCCTTTTGCTATGGTGCTGCCCACCAAAAAACCGTAGGCCATATTTTGTGCTTTGTATTCAGCCGAGTAGGTGGCTGTACCGGTTACTTTTGCCCTGCCATCAACACGGTCGATGGGATCATTTTTGTCGAAGAAAAAGTGCTTACCCATAACATTCTTTTATGATTTTGCGGCGGCTGTTTTTAATGCTTCAACGATGGTGTTCGGCGCCAGTTTTAATTTAAAGTTGTTCTGTCCATACCCTTTGGCGCCGCGCATGGCTAGCTGCGCTGCCTCGCGGAATACAGGTTCCGAAGCATTTTTGCCTTTAAGAAATGCCTCCGCTTCGCTTAAGCGCCATGGTTTGTGCGCTACGCCGCCCATGGCCAGGCGAACATCATTGATACTGTTGCCCTGCAGATCAAGGGCAGCAGCCACTGATACCAGTGCAAAAGCATAGGATGAGCGGTCTCGCACTTTTAAATAATGCACATTCTTTTTATATGGATTGTCCGGTATTTCCAGGCCAATGATCAATTCGCCTCTATCGAGGGTATTATCTTTTTGAGGCGTTTCACCCGGCAGGCGGTGAAAATCTGAAAATGGAATACGCCGGTCCCCTTTAGGCCCGTTCACCAATACCACAGCGTCTAAAGCAACCAACGCAATACACATATCGCTGGGATGAACCGCAATGCATTTATCGGATGCGCCAAAGATGGCGTGCATCCGGTTAAACCCTTTCAGGGCGCCGCAGCCGGAACCAGGTTGCCGCTTGTTACAAGGCAGATCTGTATTATAAAAATAAGGGCAGCGAGTGCGCTGCATCATGTTACCGCCAACAGTAGCCATATTGCGCAATTGCTGCGAAGCGCCGGCTTTAAGCGCCAGGCAAAGCAGTGGTTGTTCTTTTTGTATCAATTCGTTTTCGGCCACATCGCTGTTCAGCGCCATGGCGCCAATATGTATTTTACCACCTTCCTTTTTTATCTCCTTTAATGGCAGGTTGCTGATATCAATCAGCTTTTGCGGGGCCATTACCCCTTTTTTCATGAGATCGATGAGGTTAGTGCCACCGGCGATCCATTGGGCATTGCTGTCCCTGCTCAATGCTTCAATAGCAGCTTTTGGGGTGGAAACCCGCAGGTAATCGAAGTTGATCATAACTGCTGCCCTCCCTTTTTTACATCAGCAATAGCTTTTACAATATTGGGGTAAGCCCCGCAGCGGCATATATTTCCACTCATGTACTCGCGGATCTCATCCTCTGAATTGGCATGTCCTTCCCTGATACAGGCTATGCCCGACATTATTTGACCGGGCGTACAATAACCGCATTGAAAGCCGTCGTGTTTGATAAAAGCTTCCTGCATGGGATGCAATCGATCCCCATCGGCCAGTCCTTCAATGGTGGTCACTTTTTTACCTTCCTGCATCACGGCAAGCGACATACAGGAAAGCACCCGCTTTCCATTAACATGTACCGTGCAGGCCCCACACTGGCCATGATCACATCCTTTCTTGGTGCCTGACAATGCCAGTTGCTCGCGAAGCAGATCCAGCAAAGTAACGCGGGGCTCTACAGACAATTTGTGGTGGGCGCCATTTACCTCTATTGACAAAGGCACCTGTTCGAAATAAGCGGCTGCCTTTTCGTCTATTTCAGATTCAGCGGCCTTTACCAGGTGGGTGGGCGCTACGGCAAGCGCAGTGAGCAGGGAAGATTGCTTTAAAAATTTTCGCCGCCCTTCATTGGCAGCCTTGTCGTCTGACTGATCATGGTACGATCCTTTTGTTGCCATACTGCTTTGATTTTATCGGCTTACAATTTTGCTACCGAATCAGGCTGTCCAAAGGTATCGTAGTTACTATCCTGAAAGTTATGAAAATCAAACCAATCATTACGATTTTCAAACATTGCCCTAATTGCTGCGCCTAAACGCTATTCAGGAACCGAAATACCTGTCAAGCGGGCGCAAAGGGTTAGAAGTTTGTCTTGCAGCTGTACATCGTCTGCCTGCGGATGACAAGGTGCTGGTTTATGGCGACTAAAGTAATATCCGCTTACTTTCGCTTTTGCATCATCGCTTACGGCCAGCCACACCTGGGTTTTATAACCACTTTCAAAACTGTCGGGAGCACCGGGCCCACCCATTTTAGTGGGCACCCAACCGGGGTTCAGTGCATTTGCATATACATCCGGCCATTTACGGGCAATTGCCTTACAAAGCATCACCACATGCAGTTTTGAATCTGAATAGCTGATGCGGCTATTTCCGTTTTGGAGATCTCCGGGCTGAAAGCGGCCCTGCATATGCATGCCAGAGCTCAGGTAGATCAGCCGCCGCGGTCTTTTTATCAGGCAGGTAAGGATATAGGGTGCTACGGTGTTCACCATAAGTATATCTTCTGCCGACGCATTGTATACACCTGCATTATGGATCACGGCATCGAAGCTTCCCAACGCATTCACTACTGAGGCGAGTTGAATGGTTTGCTCCATGCTGCCAAGATCAGCTGTTACCACAGCTTCTGCACCCGGCACCCTGGCCATTGCCTCATTGGCTCTTTTTTCATTGCGGGCGTGAAGCAGCACCTGGTGCCCCTGGGCAACCAGCGCCTTGGCCGCCAACTGCCCAAGGCCATCGGCCGAACCGGTGATAAATATTCTTGCCATCTATATGAATGAACTTGTACTGGTTTTATGCTTTTTTAAATGAATTTACCTCAATGACAAAGCGATATTTTACATCCCCTTTTGGTAAACGTTCATTCGCTTCATTGATCTTTCCTGCGTTGCTGCAATGCCGCCGGTCATGGAACCGGCAAACTTCTCTGGTATGGGCCGACATAGCTACCATCCCTGCAATTTCATGGCCACCCCCCGGTCAGATAGCCCCCTTACATATCTGATCTTAGAAATTTGCAACTCATGCTATAAATCTTGTACGTTCCGGGCGCCGCTCAAAAGCCATCTTTGTGTTGTCAATCGCACAAAAACAAACAATTAAAACAAAGTTATATGAACAGCTTACATAACAAAGTAGTATTAGTTACAGGCGCTTCCAGAGGGATCGGCGCCGCCATTGCTAAAAAATTAGCCGGCCATGGCGCCAAATTAGTCATCAATTATGCAGGCGCTCAAAGCGAAGCCGATCAAACCGTGCAGGCCATCCAGGATAATGGCGGCGATGCCATCGCCGTGAAAGCCGATGTAAGCAAACCCGCTGAGGTGGCGGCCCTTTTCGATGCAGCCATAACTCACTATGGCAAGATCGATGTACTTATCAACAATGCCGGCATCATGATCACAAAACTGCTGAAAGATACTACCGATGAGGATTTTACCCGTCAGTTCGAGATCAATGTACGGGGCACCTTCAATACCATGCGTGAGGCGGCTACCAAACTGGCCGATGGAGGCACCATTATTAATACGTCTACCACGCAAACCCGGGTCATGACTCCCTTTTATTCCACTTACGTTGCCACCAAAGCTGCTGTGGAACAATTGACCCGCGTATTTGCCAAAGAAGTGGGCGCCAGAGGCATCACGGTCAACGCCATCTTGCCCGGCCCTACCAATACCGAACTTTTCACGAAAGGCAAAACCCAGGAACAAATTGACCGCCTGGCTTCACTCAATGCTTTTAACCGCCTGGGTGAAGTGGAGGATATCGCCAAGGTGGTCAGCTTCCTGGCCAGTGACGATGCCAAATGGATCAGCGGACAAACCATTGGCGTAAACGGCGCCATGGCATAAAGACAACCATACCATCACCTTTAAATTTTCAGCTATGCATATCCCAAGAATCATGATCGCTTTTATATTATCAGCAGGCAGTTTAGTTGCCGAGGTAAAAAGTGAATGCAATAAACACTATGCTAAAACAATATATATGGATACAAGCAAACTTACCAATCCCATTGTAAAAGGGGCGTTTGAGGCCTGGCAAAAAGGAGATTCGCAATTATGGCTTTCATATTTCACAAAGGAAGCGCAATTACTCGATGATGGCCATCCCCGGAACTTTCATAAGTTTTCGACCGAAGCCATAGGTACCGAACGATTTACCAGTGTTGACATCGTAAAAAACAATGGCCGCTCCATTTACGGAAAATTCCATAGCGATACCTGGGGCAATTTCAAGACCTATTTCAAATTTCATATCGACGCCAACAATAAGATCTATAAACTCGAGATCGGACAGGCAGATTATTAATTAATATATGTAACAATTTACATGAAGCGGAAGTGAGCGTTCAGCACCTGTTGACTGAATAAAAAGAGGACCCCAACGAGGATCCTCTTTCAATTTATTTAGTGAAGCCGCTTTCCGCTCCTGCATAATGGCCACGGGCAGCCTGTATACCGGCTTTATTACATGGCAGGTGCAGTGGTCAGTTTTGCCGGCTCCCCGTTGATCATCACATTCTGCAGGTTCATTTCCTTCACATGATCTACCTGCATGGGCGTTTTAACGCCATTTATAGTACTGTTGACGATCTTCAGATTTTGCACCGGTGATTCTTTATAGGCGCGCACATACACGCCGTATTCGCCGCCATCTTCAACATCCAGGTTCTCTACCCAGATATTGCGGATAGTTGGAATGAACTTACCCGGCTTCTCATAGAACATATTACAATGCACCGCTGCATCTTTGTAGGTGCCTACTTTAACATCTTTCATGAACACATTCTCGATGATGCCGCCTCTTGATGAACTTGTTTTTATCCGCAATACGCGTTCGAGCTGGGGACTGCTCATAGTACAATTGATGGCATAGATATTTCTGGCGCCACCGGCGATCTCACTGCCGATCACCACACCGCCATGTCCTGCTTTCATTTGGCAACCTTCAATAAGATGGTTCTCTGCCGGGCGGCCGATCCTTCTGCCATCTTCATCACGCCCTGATTTAATGGCAATACAATCATCACCGGTGTCAAAATAGCAATCCCTGATCAAAACATTCTTACAGGCTTCGGGGTCGCATCCATCGGTATTGGGTCCTCTCGATTCTACCCTTACTTTTTCTACCGTTACATTTTCACACAAAACAGGATTGATAAACCACATTGGTGAGCTGATCATCGTAACGCCGGAGATCAGGATATTTTTACAATGGTAAGGCTGTAACATACTGGGCCGTAAGTAATGGCCTTCTCCAAATACTCTTTTCCGCGGATCAACATTATTGTGCATTAACACGTGCAGGCTGTCCCTGTCTGGCTGCTGCCTCGGCACGCCCTGCTTCCAGCCATATCTTGGACTTCCGCACCAGGGCCACCAGGCTTCCTTATTGGCGTTGCCATCCAGTGTACCCGTGCCGGTTACAGCTATATTTTCTTCTTTCCAGGCATAGATCTGGGGAGAATAATTCATACATTCCATGCCTTCCCAGCGAGTAAAAACAATGGGGTAATCTTTGGGATCCTGGCTGAAAACAATAGTAGCATTGTCCTGCAAATGAAGATTTACGTTACTCTTCAGATAGATGGGGCCGGTAAGAAATTTGCCGGCAGGCACCACTACCCTTCCGCCTCCATTGGCATTACAGGCTTCGATCGCTTTTCTAAAGGCTTCCGTATCTTTAGTAACTCCATCACCTTTGGCGCCATAACTGGTTACCACAAAATCTTTTTTCTTGAAAACCGGTGCTTTAATCAGCTTCCGTAACTGCTCGATCTCTTTTAATGGCTGCGCTGTTGTAGTCCACACTTTCGATTGTCCTTTTATTACGGATGCAAATAAAAGAAAAAGCACAGTGGCGGTCAAAGGAAGTTTCATCAAATTAATTTTAATTGTCATGGAATGAGCCATTAAATTAGGACAAAATACCGCTCAATCAGTTATACCTATAAAAAAACCCCGGCAGTTGCCAGGGCATTATTAAAGGGGAGGAATATGCTTTTAATGTGCCAGCTTTTCATATGACGCCAGGCCGCTTTGCAGGAACTGTTTATAGCGCATTATATCGTAATCGGCGCCTTGTGGTGGCGCCAGTAATTGTTTTGTTTTTGGATCGAGCAACACATAAAATGGTTGTGAGTTGGCTTTAAATGCACTCGTCTGCAGGAAACTCCATTTATTGCCGATCGTTTTTATCCGGCGGCCTTCGGGCGTTGTATATTGTTCGGCTTGCGGCAAACTGGTTTTATCATCCACATACAATTGTATCAGCACATACTCATCGTTGATCAGTTTGGCCACTTCGTCATCAGGCCACACATTCGCTTCCATTTTGCGGCAGTTCACACAGGCATGGCCGGTAAAATCGATCATTACCGGCTTACCTGTATGTTGAGCGTAGGCTATACCTTCTTCATAATCAAAAAAAGGTTGAAATCCTTTTGGCGCCTCGAAAAGACCGGCGTACTTACGAGGCAGATCAATGGTTTTAAGTTTTTCATGGCTATTACCTGTACCAGAGGAGAGATCAAAATCCTGGCTCGACATCGGCGGCAGAAAAGCACTTACGCTTTTCAGGGGAGCACCCCATAAACCCGGTACGAGATAAAGGGTAAAAGAAAGGCAAATGATCGCGAGCGATAAGCGGGGCACGGTAATATGGGTTACTGCACTGTCATGACTGAACCGCAGTTTTCCCAAAAGATACATGCCCAGCAATCCAAAGATCACGATCCACAATACCAGGAACACTTCCCGGTCGAACCAGTTCCAGTGATAAGCCAGGTCTACGTTGCTGAGAAATTTTAAGGCCAGCGCCAGCTCAATAAAACCCAATGTTACTTTCACGCTGTTAAGCCAGCCCCCCGAGCGCGGTAATGCATTTAACCAGGAAGGAAATAAAGCGAACAGGGTGAAAGGCATGGCCAGGGCCAGCGAGAATCCAAACATGCCCACAGCCGGCCCCAGCAAAGCACCGGTTGTAGCCGCCTGCACCAGCAGGGTGCCAATGATGGGACCAGTACAACTAAAAGACACAAGCGCCAAGGTAGCCGCCATAAAGAAGATAGCGGTCAACCCCCTGCCGCCTGATCTGTTACTCACCTTATTCACCCAACCAGAAGGCAATACGATCTCAAAGGCGCCCAGGAAAGAAGCGGCAAAAACGACCAGTAACAGGAAAAAGAAAAAATTGAAAATGCCATTCGTCGACAGATCGTTCAATGCATCGGCGCCAAACAGTATTGTAATCAGCAGTCCCAGCAATACGTACAGCAGGATGATACTACACCCATAGATGAGCGCTTTCCCGATGGCGCCCTTTGCGTTCGAAGCATTCGAGCCTTTGGTAAAAAAGCTTACGGTCATGGGCAGCATGGGAAAAATGCAGGGCATGAGCACCGCAGCAAAACCGCCCAGCAAGCCGGCAATAAAGAGGGCGGGCAGGGTTTGCGGCGCAGCAGCATCAGCCCCTTGTACAACCGCAGGTATAACAACAGCAGTATCTATAACAGCCTTAGTCATTGTATCTGTTGCAGCAGGAACGCTATCCGTGATGGGTGTGAACTCCACATCCTCTGTGGAAACGGTATCCTGGCTGTACCCCAATTGCAGGCCGGTGAGCATAAGAAGGATCAACAACAAACTGCACAGGCTGATATGCCGGGCGAATCGAATTGACATAATTAAAGAAGTAAGCAATTACTTAATAGGAATGCTGAATGATTGCGTATCGGGCGGTAAACATTTTTCATCATTGCAGGTCATATACTCTACACTGCCCTTTACCGTTGTCTGCAGCTTTTTCAGCTTTATCCTTTGCTGAAAGATCACCGATTTTTCAAAAAATGCCACCTGCATGTTAAAGGCGCTTTCCATTCGCACAATGGGCTTTGGCTCCTGGGTAGCGCCATTCAAAGTGTAATCTTTTGAAGCAGGAAAACTAAATGTTGTTTTAACCGGTCCACCCTCACTTACATGTTGAGAATATAAATGCCAGCCTTCATCGATCGTGGCTTTTATAAATACAACAGCCTCGGTCGCATTGATCTTTTTGGCGCCGTAGCTCCAGCGCACCGGCTTCAATATTTGGGCACTCAGGCTTTGCAAAGACAATACGAGCAATGCAGCGAAAAATAATTTCGTTGTCAAACGCATAAACAATAGTTGTGTTCAGGAATTAATAGTGCAATCTTATAAGGATGCGGTTTAAAGTCTGCTGATGGTGTTGTACCCGGTAAAACTGATCTGGGGCGTCATATAAGCTTCTTTCACCGGTTCTTCTTTTACCAGGTCGGTACTGAGATATTTCTTATTGCTGTCAGGCAAAATAGTTACTACCACAGCCTCTTTGCCTAATTTTTCTTTCACTTTTATAGCACCGATGACATTGGCACCTGATGATATCCCGACTGCCAATCCCAGTTCTTTGGCCAATTGCTGCGCCATTAAAATGGCATCGCCATCGTGCGCCTGCACAACTTCATCAAGTTCTTCCAGTTTTACGATGGCCGGAATGAATTCATCGGAGATGCCCTGGATGCGATGGCTGCCTACCTTATAACCGGTAGTTAAGGTAGGCGACTCAGCCGGCTCCAGTGGATGCACCAGAATCTCCGGCTGCTGACTTCTTAAATACTGGCCTACGCCCATAACGGTTCCACCGGTTCCTACCCCTGCAATAAACGCGTTGGGTTCTAAGCCATAATGCTGCAGTTGCAGCCATATTTCACGGCCGGTGGTATGCGCATGTGCCGCTGCGTTGTGATCATTCTCAAATTGCCTTGGCAGAAATACACCGCCCCGTGCATACAGCGCTTCACTTAACCGGATGCTGCCCAGGAAACCACCCTGCGCTTTGCTCACCAGCTCTATCTCTGCACCCAGGCTTTTGATGATGTGCATGCGTTCGCGCGATAACCAGTCGGGCATAATGATCTTCACATCATGGCCCAGCGCTTTGCCAATGGCGGCAAAGGCAATGCCTGTATTGCCGCTGGTTGCTTCTACAATTTTATCTTCAGGCTGTATTCTGCCCTGCCGGTATGCCTCTTGCAGAATGTACAGCGCCATACGGTCTTTAATACTGCCTGTTAAATTATAATGCTCACATTTTACATAAATGCTGTGAGCAGCGCCTTTGAACATGTACTGCAACTCGAGCATCGGCGTGTTACCCACCAGCTTCCATAGTTGCCGGAATTTGTGCTCAAATGCAGGGGCTTTTTCTGTTGCAGGCATGTACTGAATTTTCACTAAAATTGGTGGAGATAACGATTCTTTCCAATAGGTTAGCCGTTTTACCGGAAATTTTATGGATAACGGCCCTGTTTTCTTAATTTTATTCGGACAATGCATTACACATACAGGTTTTACTGATATTTTTTTCACTATGCACCCAACCGAATTAGATGCAGTTGACTGGCAAATACTGCGGCTTTTACAAAAAGATGCCTCTCTTACCAATAAGGAGATCGCTTTCGAGCTTAACAGATCGGTAGCTACTGTTCACGAACGGGTTCGAAAGCTGAAGGAACAGGGTTATATCAAAAAGATCGTAGCCTTGCTCGACCGGAAAAAGATAAATAAAGGGCTAATTGCGTTCTCACATGTATTACTCAATGACCATACGGCGCAAACCCTGGCTACCTTTGAAAAAGAAGTCTCGCGCTTTCCTGAAGTGATGGAATGTTTTCAAATGACGGGCACATTCGATTTCATATTGCGCATTGCTACCAGCGACATGGACGCCTATCACGACTTTTATCGCAATAAGCTGGCAACGTTGCCGAATATTACCACCGTGCAAAGCTTTTTTGTTTTATCGGAAACGAAGAGTATTACAGCTTATCCCATATAAACAAAAGGGATCCGCTGCACCGGATCCCCTTGATCTACAGATTCCAAAAAACACTAGCGACAAACAGCGAAACATGGCCTTCTTTCCTGGTGCAGCGCCATGTATTATTTTGATTGTAATAACAACGCTTTTATTTGCCTGGGGTCGCCAACAATAAACAGGCTGTCATTGGGCTGCAGCACGGTATCAGATTCGGGATTTAAGATGCGGTCATTATTCCGCTCTATACCCACCACGATCGCGTTGGCTTTTTCGCGCAGTCCCGATTTCCGGATCGTATGGCCCGCCAGGGCATCCTTTTCAGTGACGTAATAATTAAACAATGCCACATCGTTCATATCCTGCTGTACAGGTTCTGTTTCAGCCCTGATCAGTACTTTCAACCGCTGGATCTGGTGATCGGTACCTAACACGAGTAATGTATCGTTCGGGTAGATCACCTGCTCCCTGCCGGGCAGGGCGATCTGGTAATCTTCCCGTTTTATCATTACGACATTTACGCCAATGATCTCGCGCCATTGCAATTCATTCAGCGTTTTACCTACACAGGCAGCGCGTACAGGCACTATCACCGGAACAATATGTGCATCCCAGGGCGCCAGTTCGGTACGGTTCAGCCGGGAGCTTTCTACTTCCCTGGCATTCAGATTAGATACGAACCGGTGCTCCAGCTTATGATACAAAGCCTGGATCTTCTTTGAAAAGATCAACAGCAATAAAAGAGTGAAGGCCGTGAAAAAGATACCCGTATATAAATTGAAGAACCGGTGCAGTAAAAAGCCGATATAAAAAGCCACCAGCGCCAGCCTGATAAACCGTACTACATAAAAAGTGCCCTTGAACCGGGAATCATCCATCACCTTTTTGTAAACATCTGAGGGCGATCGAATGGCAAGCGCCCAAAGAAAGGGGCTCAGTATTAATAAAGCGAGCAAACAGGTACCGATTTTTAAAGGCAGGGAATCCCCGTTCTTATTGATCCAGGGCTCTACATATTGCGACGAAAAGACGATGATGGCAATAATGATGATACTTAGTAAAACGCCGTTGATAACGGTTGACCTGATAAACTGCCGCCATTCACTGGTGACCGCCACATTCTTCGTTGCAGAACTGTATTTGTTCAGCCGGTTAATAAGCCTTGCAGGCAATACTTTTTCAAGCCACTGGTACAGGGGCCCCGACAACTTAATTAGGTAAGGTGTTGTAAAAGTGGTAATGGCCGAAGCACCTACCGCCACCGGGAACAGGAAGGCAGAAGTTACGCCCAATGATAATCCCAGGGTAGCTACAATGAATGCGAACTCACCGATCTGGGCCATGCTCATACCCACCTGAACGGATTGTTTCAACGGCTGCCCTGATAACAGGGCGCCCAGGGTGGTGCTGATCAGTTTGCCGAATAAAGTAAGTAAGGTTACATAGAATATAGGTTGTGCATACGCTACCATATTCGCCGGATCGATCATCATACCTACCGATGTAAAAAATATAGCGCCAAAAAGATCTTTTACAGGCTTCAATAAATGCTCAATTTTTTCGGCCGACGTGGTTTCAGCAATGATTGACCCCATCACAAAGGCGCCCAGTTCAGCAGAAAAGCCAACCACGGTAGCCAGTACCACCATGCCCAAACAAAGCGCCAGCGAACTGATCAGCAGGATCTCTTCGGTCATTATCTTTTTAGCCTTCTTCAGCAAAGTGGGCAACAGAAAAATACCGCCGATAAACCACAACACTAAGAAGAAGATAAGCTTGAGAATTGTAAACAGCATTTCCGAACCTTCAAATACCCGCGTCACCGCCACCGTTGAAAGTAATACCATCAGCAGGATCACAACAATATCTTCTACGATCAATACCCCGAAAACAATGCCGGCAAAGGCTTTCGTTTTCAGTCCCAATTCATCAAATGCCCGCAGAATGATGGTGGTGGAAGAACTGGCCAGCATACCCCCCAGGAAAAGACTGTCCATCGTGCTCCAGTTCATCAAGCGCCCCAGAAAGAGACCGGCTACCGTTATAAATACTATTTCCACCAGGGCGGTAATGGAAGCCGCCCCACCAACGCGGATCAGTTTTTTGAAGCTGAATTCAAGGCCCAGGCTGAACAGCAAAAAGATCACGCCCATTTCCGCCAGGGTCTCCACATTTTCCTTATCTACAACAGTGGGTATAAAATGAACATAGGGGCCCACCAGGAAACCGGCTATGATATACCCCAATACAAGCGGCTGTTTAAGCCGCTTGAAGATGAGCGTACTGATCGCTGCTGCTCCGAGGATCAGTGCCAGGTCGGTTATCAAATGCGGTAAATGTCCCATAGTAGCGTAGTTTGTTATTGGATACCATTGCTGGCTTTTTCAATTTTATCCCGCAATTGATGGGCCTCCTTTTCCAGGTCAGCCATTAAGTAGATATTATGTTCATGATGATCATATAAAGTAAGGAACTTAGTGTCTGCTGTTTTTTTGAATCTAAGCTCAACTCCGATCCTGGTTGTAATATGTTCCGTTCTTTGACCTTTTCCTTCGGGCGTGAAGGTCATTTTCTGGTTCATTACTTCGTTGCCTGTAATGGCATCGATCGGAAAAACATCAAATGAAAAAACATCATTATGTTCAACGATCAGCAGTTTCTTTTGCTTTTCATCAATAATTACGGTTTGATGCAGGAGCTGTTTCCTGAAATAATTCGAAATACCGGTTTGGCGGGTGGCTTCTGCAATACAGGCGTTGATCTTTTTTTGCGCAGATCTTTTACGCTTTTTATTGGCATTATTTAAAATGATAACAACAATAAGGATGGGTACCAGTAATAGCAGTACGATCACTATGTCTGACATATGTGTTCAGTTTAGGTAATAGAAATCTGTTAATGACCAGGAGATCATTAAACAATCAGGCTGTTCAAAAACAAACAGCGCTTACCAGAAATAGTGATTGGGAAATAAGAGTAGCCTGATCAGGGCTTTCCCCTGTGTAGCAGGAAAGAGCGTAAAGCGTTTCTGCAGATGATCAGCGAAACAGGTACTGAGCTTGTTAACCGTTATTATTCCATCAGTGAACCGGTGATCTCTTGGGGAAGTACGGAAAGCGGCTAACTGAAAGGAGCGGACCACTTCACCGGATTCATTTCGCAAAAGATCGGCAGGTGAGAGACTGGCCTTTTTTTCGGTGGATACATTTTTTGCCGGTAAGCGCGTTCCTGCCTCCGCAGTAAAACACTTACCAAGATGAATAACTAATATGCATAAAAGAATTATGTATCGCACCATGCAAATTTAACCCAATAAGCCCGCATAAAAAAGTGAAAAGCCTATAAACCTCCTTTCACTTTTTCAGCTTCGCCAGGTAAATAGTGCTCGCGCGTTTGTACGCTGGTGGCTTTACGGGGCCTGTTCATTCGCATCTGGAACAGATCCACGAGCAGCGCAAAAGCCATCGAGAAATAAATATAACCTTTGGGTATATGCAACCCGATCCCCTCCCCGATGAGGGCGAATCCGATCAGTAATAAAAAGCTAAGTGCAAGCATTTTAAAAGCAGGATGCCTGTTCACAAAATTGCTTACCGGTTCTGCAGCAAATAACATGATGCCCACGCTCACGATCACTGCCACATACATTACCCAAAGTTCGTCCACCATACCCACCGCAGTAATGATGCTATCTACCGAGAACACCAGGTCGAGCACCAGGATCTGACCAATAGCGCTGCGGAAACCCGTTACTTTAATCTCCTTTGAAGTATCACCCGCCTCCCCTTCCATTTTATGATAGATCTCCGAGGCGCTTTTGTAGAGGAGGAACAGGCCACCACCGATCAAAATAAGGTCTTTACCTGAAATGCCGGTATTGAATACCGTAAAAAGTTCTTTTTCCAGTTTCAGGATCCACGACATCACCGTCAGCAACAGCAAACGCATCACCATGGCCAACAGCAATCCGATCCTGCGTCCTTTCTTTTGCTGATGCACGGGCAGCCGCCCGGTAACGATCGAAATAAAAATGATATTATCTATTCCAAGAACAACTTCCAGTAATATCAGGGTCAATAATGCAACTATAACTTCCATATATGCCGGTTCAAAAATTTCAAAATTAACTTAATATCGGCAGCCAAAGCAAAGGGATCCGGTTAGTTTTAACGAACTATTAATGTGGAGGTATTGATATACCTGCTTTCTTTTAGTAAATTGGAATAAATGACCGGGATAATTTTATATAAACGGGTTACCAATTTCGTCAGGTATGTTATACTTGACATTAGTAATAGTGTTACCTGGTCATTTCCCGAGTTTGTCCCTTTTTGTCCCCGACTGTACTACTTCTCCACTTACAAATACCATAACACATTCGTTCCCGCCTGATCTTTTTGACGGGTAAAACCGGGTTAATTTATTATTTCACTGCAAAATTGTAGCCATGTACAGGAAGCAAGAATCTGATTCTGTGGGTATGTCTTTTGCTGTACTATTGATACTGGCAAGCGCCATTGTCCTGGAAAGAGGCATGGTCTCCCACCCCAAATGGTACTATATGTTGTGGATCACCATTCCTTTATTGGTGATCTGCCTTTTTCATGAACGGAAATAAATAAACGCAAATAGAATGCCGCTGAACAGTAAATGTTCCGGCGGCATTTACTGTTTCATCTTATGCTGCTGGCGGTCATTTTTTAAGATACCGGCCTTTTACTATTTTTATGCCCAACACCCATCCATGCAGCAACAGTTTATACAGTATGTTTATTTGATCCTGATCATTCTGGCCCTGGTAATGATCGCCAACAAGCTTAAACTGGCTTACCCGATCGTACTGGTTTTAGGGGGTCTGGCGCTCAGTTTTATGGACTCGTTCTCTCATGTTACCATTCACCCCGACCTGGTTTTCTTTATCTTCCTGCCACCGCTGCTGTATGAAGCAGCCTGGCAGGTGTCGTGGAAAGAATTCTGGAAATGGCGCCGGGTGATCATGAGTTTTGCATTTCCCATTGTTATTCTTACTTCTACCGTCATCGCCTTTGTATCCTGGGCATGTATTCCGGGTTTTACCCTGGCCCTCGGATTTTTATTAGGAGGTATTGTTTCTCCACCAGATGCCATTTCAGCCTCCACCATTATGCGCCAGGTGAAAGTACCGAAAGGCATGGTGAGTATTTTAGAAGGGGAAAGCCTGCTCAATGACGCTTCTTCGCTCATCGTATTTCGCTTTGCAATGGCCGCGGTGATCACCGGTCAATTCCATTTTAATGAAGCGATAGGCAGCTTTTTCCTGGTCATTATTATGGGTACCATCATCGGACTGGCCGTGGCCCTTATTTTCTACGCTGTTATCAAATGGTTGCCCACCACAGCCAGTATAGAAATTATACTTACCCTTGTAGCGCCATATTGCATGTATTTCAGTGCGGAACATTTTCATTTCTCGGGTGTACTGGCCGTTGTGAGCGGCGGTTTGTTCTTAAGCAGCAAACGGCAAAGCATGTTTACTTATCGCAGCCGGATCGAAGGTGTGAACGTGTGGGCTAACCTCTCCTTTGTGTTAAATGGGTTGGTATTTATGCTCATCGGCTTGCAATTACCATCCATAACTCAACAACTGGGCGATACCAGCATGGGCACTGCCATCACTTATGGATTGATCATCGCCTTGGCCCTTATTATTTGCCGCATCCTGTGCACACTGGGCGCTTCGGTGTTTACCCGCTTCATGAGCCGTTTTATAACAGTGGCCGATGCGAGCCCGGGCTGGCGCAATCCATTTATCATCGGTTGGGCCGGTATGCGTGGCGTGGTATCATTGGCGGCCGCATTGTCTATTCCTTTGCTCATCAATGGCAATCAGCCCTTCCCCTATCGCAATCTCATCCTTTTTATTACCTTCATCGTGATCCTGGTAACCCTGGTTTTTCAGGGACTTACATTGCCCTGGCTGATCAGGGTAATAAAGCCGCGATTTACACAGGCCGGAAAGCCGGAGCTTGAACAGGAACTCTTCATTCAACAAAAGCTCGCCAAATGCTCCATTCAATTCCTTGAAGAAAAACTGGGCGAAGAAAAAGCCAATGATCACCTGAAAAACCTGTACGAGCGCTTGAAGATCGACCTGAAATTATTGACCGAGCAATTACAAGCGCCGCAAAATCTGTCCGGAAACGCCCTGAGAAGCTTTCAACTCTTCTACCTCGATCTGCTGCAAAGGCAGCGCGATATGCTGACCAAAATAAATCAGAAAGAGGAATACGATGAAGAGCTGATCAGGAAATACCTGTCGCTGATCGACATGGAAGAATATAAGATCAGGGAGAAACTTATTGAAGCTTCCTAAACTATTCGGTACTATATCTGGCTGCTCATTCACGTGAGCTTCTTGAACGGATAATGCCCCTTTATGAACTTATTCAGATAAATGCCCTTTGAACCCGACTTTTTCATTGCCTCATAAATACTGGCAGGAACATGCAGATAATCATACACCTGGCCGGATGTGTACGTAATTCGAAGGATCAACGATTTCGGATCATAATCGATATGAGCCACCACGGATGAAGGCATGCCGCATGCGCTAAAAAATTGTGCCCGGTATGGCATAAAAATTACTCTTTTACCGCTATGGCAGGAATAACTCGTCGGAAAAAAAAGGCCGTTTCCCGGCAGACACGCAAAACGCCTGTGCGTCAGACAACTACAGGGAACCTGGGGGTAAAGGCGCCCTTTCCGGTCAATTTCTCCCCCATGCTGGCGACACTGGTCGACAAACCATTCGATGCCGAGAACTGGATCTTTGAGGTGAAATGGGATGGCTACCGGGCTATCGCCCATTGCTATGGCGATGAGGTATCACTGATATCCCGTAATAACAAATCATTCAACGAAAAATTCTATCCCATAACGGCCGCCCTTAAGCAGCTTAATTTAAATGCGGTACTGGATGGCGAAATAATCATTTCAAACAAAGAAGGCATTTCCAGCTTTGGCGATCTGCAGAACTGGCGCAGCGAAGCAGATGGTGAGCTGTTGTATTATGTGTTTGACCTGCTTTGGCTGGATGGTTATTTATTATTTGATGTACCCTTATTACAGCGCCGCGAAATATTGAAAGAGATCCTGCCCCAGCATTCAGCAATACAACTTAGCCAGACATTTAACGCGCCCGGCACTACCTTCTACGAAGTAGCTAAAAATATGAACCTGGAAGGGATCATTGCAAAAAAGGCAGACAGTGTGTACCTGCCCGATGTACGCACCAGGGACTGGTTGAAAATAAAAATTGCACAGCGGCAGGAAGTGGTCATAGGCGGATTTACCCGCAATGAAGGCACTTCAAAATTATTCAGTTCCCTGCTGGTAGGGGTTTTCGAAAACAATACATTACGTTATACAGGGAAAATAGGAACAGGATTTTCCGATAAGGCACAGCGTGAAATGATGGAGCAGTTCAAACCATTGATTCAAAAGAGCTGCCCTTTTGATGTAGAGCCGGATTACAACAAGCCTTCGCGGTTCAGACCCAATCCGCCAAAAGCGACAGCTACCTGGTTAAAACCGGAACTCGTTTGCGAAGTGTCATTTGCCGAGATCACGAGCGATGGGGTCATGCGCCACCCTTCCTTTGAAGGCATGCGCATTGATAAAAAAGCAAAGGATGTTAGAGCCGACAAAGCAAAACCTGTTAAAAAACTGGTTGAGGAATCCATCTTGCATAAAGAAAAGATCATTACCCGGCGGGCCCCCGGTGAACGGAAAACGCTGTTAAACCCGGCCGAAAAACAGCAGGAACGAAATATTGACGGACATACCCTCAAATTCAGCAATCTCGATAAAATTTACTGGCCTAAGGAAAAGATCACCAAGCGCGATATGCTGAACTATTATTACCAGGTAGCGCCTGTGATCCTACCCTACCTAAAAGACCGGCCGCAATCGCTGAACCGGTACCCAAATGGCATTGAAGGGGAAAGTTTTTATCAGAAGAACGTATTGGGCAAAGTGCCGTCCTGGATCCAGACATTTCCCTATACCAGCGAAGGCATAAAAAAGAGTTTCCTGGTACCCGTTCGGGAAGCGGATGTGTTGTACATGGCCTCGCTGGGCTGTATCGAGCTCAACCCCTGGAGCAGCACCGTTCATACACCCGATAATCCCGACTGGTGTGTCATTGATCTGGACCCGGATAACAATTCCTTCGAACAGGTGATCAAAACGGCGCAGGTCACGCATGAAGTACTCGATAGCGCCGGTATTGCCAATTATTGCAAAACATCGGGCTCTACCGGTATTCATATCTACATGCCGCTCGGTGCCAAATACCTGTATGAAGAAAGCCGGGAATTCGGCCGCCTGATCGCCACGATAGTTCACGAGCAGTTGCCCCGGTTCACCAGCATTGAACGGGCTACTGCCGACAGAAAAGGAAAGATCTATATCGACTTCTTACAGAACCGTCCACAGGCGACATTAGCGTCCGCCTATTCATTAAGACCGAAGCCCGGCGCTACGGTATCCATGCCGCTGCATTGGGAAGAAGTAAAGAAGGGCCTTAAAATGAAAGATTTTACCATAAGGAATGCCGTGGCCCGCATCAAAGAACAAGGCGATATCTTCAAGCCTGTTTTAGGTAAGGGCATCAATATGAAGAAAGCCATTACTTCCTTACAAAAGCTGTTCAGGTAAGTGTACAGCATTTTCATTTATTTCAACATAAGACCAGTTCCCGGTCACCCGCTAATTTAATTCTCCATTGTTGGTTCAACGAAACACCAGCATACTGTTTTTTTACTGTCTCAAACTTCTCTCAACTGTATTAACATTTCAACAGCTGGCCAACTTGTCAACTCCTCCCCTTCCTACCTGCAAACGCGTCAATACCAGCACCCGATCCATCCAATTAATCAGAATTCGAACCTATTAGGTCAATTAATGAACCCCTTCACGAACATGATAAAATAGCTTTGAGCAGGTGATTGCCGGGGCCATATGAAAGATCCAATCCGCGTTGAATGTCTTTCCTATACTGCTCGGGCGTCGCCTCTTCGAACGGACCAACCCAATGGTCTATTACCATTGACCACGAACCCTTTCCTGCAACCTTACAAAACATATAGATGCTACTCAACAGAACATTTTTCTTTTTGATCATAGCGCTGCTTCTTACCATCCATGCAAAAGCACAAAAAGGAAGGCTGGAAAAAGATCTTTCAAAAAATTATTGGAATGTATGGCTCGATACAGCGGCCACATGGGAACAGGACTCGTTATGTACGCCCCCGGTCGATATAAGCAAACTACCGGTTCATGAACCCACCGGCGGCTGGCGGCAATTGAGCCGCAAGCAAGCCGATAGCCGAATTGTTCATTTGCCCGCAACCGTAGAAGAATATTACTGGGGCCGCAATGGTAATAAGTTTGGACTGGCCGGTAATTACGTCGGCGTTTCGTGGTTCACTACAAGGATCGTGATTCCGGCCAGCATGCGCAACAAACGGATCGTGCTGCAATTTGAAAGCGTGCGCTTCCGGGCAGAAGTGTTTGTCAATAGAAGATTATGCGGCTACGATCTTATCGCAGGTACGCCGTTCGAAGTGGATATATGCAAAGCCGTACGGGCAGGCTCCAATGAAATTGCCGTCCGCATCACCGATCCCAATGGCAATTTTGACTGGCGCGACAGCCAGAACTTTATGTGGGGTGTTTATCGCACGCAGCCGGCACATGGTTTCGGCGGTATTACAGGCAAAGTAAAACTGATAGCCACCGATCACGTCTACATTGAAGACATATTCGTAAAAAATAAACCGGCCATCACCGAAATAGAGATTCAGGTTACCACCCAAAATACAGGTACGAATACCGTAGCGGGTAACTATTATCTTGACATCCGTGAAGCAGTAAGTAAAAAACAGGTATATCAACAGGTATTAGGCGATCGGCGCGTTGCACCCGGACAATCTACCCAGACGATTACAGTGAAATTACCGGCAGCCAGATTATGGAGTGTTGATAGTCCGAATCTGTATATAGCCAGCGTTCGTTGGGAAGGTAATGGCATGAGCGACAGCAGTACACAGCGTTTCGGTTTTCGTTGGTTCCAGGTAAAAGATGTAGCTGGCGACCCTCAATTCTACCTTAACAATAAACGCATTGTTATACGTACGGCCATTTCCTGGGGCTTTTGGCCCGAAAACGGCATTACGCCTTCTGATGAACTGGCTAAAAAACAAATCCTCGATGCCAAAAGGCTTGGTTTGAACATGCTCAATTTTCACCGCAGCATCGGGCAACGCAATGTGCTTGATTATGCCGATGAACTGGGTCTGTTATATTTTGAAGAACCCGGCGGCAATTCTTATCCGGAGAACCTCTTCTATCCAAAAAATGATCTGGAAAGAAAACAAACCCATTTTTATCTCACGGCACGCGACGAAAAGTTCCTGCGTATGATCCGTCGCGATCGAAGCCATCCTTCGCTGGTGATCTACAATATGCATAATGAACGCGGCGCACAGCCCCAGGCAGTTGACCGCCGGCAAATGATGGCCGGGCATCGTCTGGACAACAGCCGCATTATCACCTACAATTCCTGCAACGGCAATATCAAACTCAATGAACCGGATCCCAAATTTAAACTGCACCTGCTTCCTTTTGATAGCAGCTTCCATGATTATGGCTGGTTCGATCAGCACCACGCCGGCGGGCCGGGCGTATATCACGACAACCTCTATATTCATCCCAAACAATACGCAAAGTATACCGATCATAAAGACGAGATCATTTATTATGGCGAAGAAGGCGCCATTGGTACCCCGCCCCGTTTGCAGCTTATTCGCGATGCCATTTTGAAAAGAGGTACAAATACTGGCTGGGAAAGCGAGAGCTACCTCAAATGGTACGATGCGTATGATACCTTCCTGAAAAAGAACGCGTTTAACAATGCCTTTCCTAATGTAGACAGTCTCACCCGTAAAATGGGTAATGTGGCCTATTATTACCAGGGCAGGGTGATCGAGAACGTTCGCATCAACAATACCATTGACGGATATGCGGTAAATGGCTGGGAAAGCATGAAACTCGAAAACCATTCCGGAATTGTAGATAATTACCGCAACCTGAAAGGCGACCCTGAACTCATCGCCAAATACAACCAACCCCTGTATGTGGCTGTAAAACTGAATCGTAAAGTTTTGTCTGTAGGAGATACCACTACGATGGACTTCTTCCTGGTCAATGAAAAGAATATTCGCGGCAAGTATTGTCTTGACGTTACTGCCCGCACCGCAAGGGGCGAAACTATTTTCCAACAAACAATACCGGTGGAAGCAGAAGGCGGTATAACCTACGGCCAGCTCTTATCTGCAGGTAATCGATTAGTGGCCGTAGCGCCAGGATACACCACAATTACGGCGCGGCTTATGAAGGACCAAATGACCATCGCCACCGGGCAGGATGAATTGTATGCCGTACAACTGAATACCACGGGCATCCCGGTACAGGGAATGATCGCCGATACAAGTGGAGTTTTGCGCAACTTTTTCAAAAGTGCCAAACTGCCCCCTTTTCAAAATTACCGGAGCGGCAGGCCTCAGGGCAGCGTTTTACTCATAGGCGCTTTTGAACCTCAACAAACCGGCAATCCACTGGTTACAGATATCCTGGAATGGGTAAATAATGGCAATACCCTCATCGTAGTTAATAATGTAGAGCGCTGGGCCGATCACCTGGCTAAAAAAGAAGTGCTCGATTACCGCGGCTCAAAAGAATTAGGAAAGTCATGGTATGGCGGTAATTATTTTTCCAAACAACATCCGTTGCTGGCCGGTTTGCCGCAGGGCACCGTATTTAATTGGGAGTTCCAATGTTTTGCTACCTACAATAAGAACCGGCTGGGTTTGCGCCTGAATACCGGCGAATCTGTGGTGGCCTGCGTTTCGGATCACAAACCGGAAGTGTATTCTGCATTACAAATAATACCACATGGCAGAGGGAAAATAATCCTGTGCGCCCTGGATATCTTCTCCTGCATAAAAGACATACAATTGGAAAAAAAAGCGGAAGGTGATGGCGAGCATGCATCCATGACAACCTTCAATAATTCCTTAAAGAACAGCGCCAATATTGTTGGTCAGCAATTGTTATTGAACCTTCTGAAGTATTAAGCCGTTGCTTGCCATCATGAGTGGAATTAATTCTACACTGGCGTGTAACCATTCAATAAGAGGCTCTTGGTCACTAGCAGTGCCCGTGGTATCAATTTTTCAGGGATAAATAAAAGAATACAATGGCCTCAGAAGAAAAAATGTTCGACATCAGCTTTGAAGCGGATGGAATAAAATACACCGGCTGGGTGAACCCGTCTGACAAACTCAATGATGCAGGTATACCCGCTTCTTTCCATGTTGTTTTGAATGAAACATCCTTTGGTTATCTTTCTTATAATAACAATGAATGGTCTGTTAATGAAGACCGGCCTGAAGCATTGACAAAACAGGTGGGCAAAGCCATTGAAAAGCATTATGCCGTGTAAATTACACGGCATTCATTTTTAAGATCTTTTCGAGATTCTTCAACAGCTCCCAGGTATAATACAATTGAACCTCGGGCGGTTTGGCATCCGGTGCTTCCAGTTTACCTGATTTCATTACACTTCCCGCATAGGTGATCGCGTAATATGCGTATAATTCATTATTCGATTCAGGCACTTTGGAAGCATAACCGGTGATCGCCATTCCCCAGTCGCTATGGAACAGTTTGCAAACTTCCAGCGCCATTTCACAGGCTACCTGCTCCGATACACAATTACATGACATGGCATGAATAGGTTCTATGTTCAAATGCCGGCTCTTTTGTCCGAGATTATAAACGGTAATGCCGCCCTGGTAGAACTTCGCCGCATCCGCTGCTGTAGATAATGCCACCTGCAGGTTCCCCGATGTAACACTTTCTGCTACCGCAATCGTTTGCTGCCGTTCAATCAATATCTTTCCAATTAATTGTATAATAACTTGCTGCATCTTCTGCCTGTCCTTTGCCCCAAATCTCTAAAAATCCATGCCAACAGAGATTCAATAAATTACAGGATTATGCAGTAAAATAATAGAACGGCCTGCAGCGGTAATTACATCGCCCGGATCGTACCGGGTACCCTCCGGTGTGATCGTATCTTTTGTTGTGTTGATCACTTCAATCCACGAATCAGCATAATTTACAGGCGGCAATTTATACTCAAGAGGATCGGGTGTACCATTAAAGATCACATAGAAATTATCGTCTACGATCTTCTGCCCTTTGGCACTGGTCATATCGAGGTCGGCCCCATTTAAATAAACAGCAAGCGCCCGGGCGGTTTCCGAATTATAAGCGTCGTCTTTTAACTCGGTGCCATCCGGAGAGAACCATTCAATATCCTTCAGGTTGATCTCCTTGATCAAATGCCCCCTGAACCAGCGGCGGCGGCAAAACACCGGATGGTTACGGCGCCAGTGTATCAGCTGCCTGGTGAACTCGAGCATCTTCATATCCCCTTTCTGCCAGTTGATCCAGGACATCTCGTTGTCCTGGCAATACGTATTATTGTTACCGTTCTTGGTGCGGCAGATCTCATCGCCCGAGAGTAACATAGGAACTCCCTGCGACAGCAAAAGGGTAGTAAGCAGATTTCTTTTTTGTTGGGCGCGCAGTTTATTAATGGCTTCGTCCTCCGTAGGCCCTTCGGCACCGCAGTTCCAGGAGCGGTTATGGCTTTCGCCATCGTTATTACCTTCTCCGTTAGCCTCATTGTGTTTTTCGTTATACGAAACCAGGTCATGTAACGTAAAACCATCATGTGCCGTAATGAAATTGATACTGGCCGTAGGAAAGCGGTAATCGTTCTTATACAGGTCGGCGCTGCCCGTAAACCTTTCTGCAAATTCCGTAAGCATGCTATCGCCGCCGCGCCAGTAATCGCGCATACAATCGCGGTATTTTCCATTCCATTCGGCCCAGCCGGGTGGAAATTTACCAACCTGGTAACCACCCTCCCCAATATCCCAGGGTTCAGCGATCAACTTTACCTGCGATATGACGGGATCCTGGTAAATGATTTCAAAGAAGGCGCTTAACCGGTTAACATCATGCAGCTCACGCGCCAGCGTAGCCGCCAGGTCGAAGCGGAAACCATCCACCTGCATTTCGACAGTCCAGTATCTGAGACTGTCCATGATCAGACGTAATACACCCGGCAGGTAAGCATTCAGCGTATTACCGGTGCCGGTATAGTCCATATAATATCGCTTGTCTTCAGTAAGGCGGTAATAGGCTTCGTTGTCGATGCCTTTGAACGATAAGGTAGGCCCCATATGATTGCCTTCAGCCGTATGATTATAAACTACATCCAGGATCACTTCAATGCCAGCCTTATGCATGGCTTTCACCATATTCTTGAACTCAATGACCTGCTCGCCCTTAACACCGCTGGATGAATACCGCACATCTGGTGCGAAAAAGCCGATGGTGTTATAACCCCAGAAATTGGTCAACCCCGATTCAACCAGGTGCCGGTCGGCCACAAAATGATGCACGGGCATTAGTTCAATGGCAGTAACCCCCAGTTGCTTCAGATAATCGATCACGGCCGGGTGGGCAAGCCCTGCATAGGTGCCCCGCAACTCTTCAGGCACCTCCGGATTCATTTGGGTGAATTCCTTAACGTGCAGTTCATAAATGACCGACTGATCGTATGGAATTTTAGGTTTTTGCACATTCTCCCAATCAAAGGTTGGATCAATGACTACCGATCGGGGCACATAGGGCGCACTGTCTGTCGCGTTATAGGTCAGATCATCTTCGCCTACCCTGTATCCAAACACACTATCGTGCCAATCAATAATGCCCGAGATGGCCTTGGCGTAAGGATCGAGCAGCAATTTATTCGCATTGAAGCGTTGACCATTAGCAGGATCGAAGGGACCGCTGGCCCGGTATCCATATAACTGGCCGGGTTTCAGATCAGCCACATAAACATGCCAGTGATGATGTTCTCTTTCTTTCATCTTTATCTTCAGGAACTCCGTTTTACTATCCAGGTTCTCAAAGAGGCATAACTCCATCTCCTCGGCATGTTCGCTATAAATGGAAAAATTAACGCCGTTTCCGTCATAGGTAGCCCCCAATGGGAAGGCGGTTCCGGGATAAATACCCGTTAACAATCCGCCGGCTGCAGGATGAGTAATTGTTTTATTTTCCGCGATCATACAATTTAGTTATTTGGTTTCCCCGGTAAGCAATGCTACCGGAAAAGATTTAAGCACCGCATCCAGCGGTAATTTTTTTTCTATACTAACATTTTCACCGGTAAATACATTGGTCCAGCTGGCAGGTGCATTTTCAGGAAGGGATAAAAATACATTTACTAACGCTTCTTCGCCTATATTGGCCAGCAGGGTATCCGACACCGGAGCGATCACCAGCGCCCACTTGTTTTCATACTGGCGGGCATATGCAATGATGCCAGATTCCCGGGATGTATTTAATGGCAGATAACTGCCATGCAGGAAAAGAGATGCCAGCCCTTGGCGGCATTGCAGTGCTTTCCAGGTTACGTACAATTTTTCCAGCCCTGCGTTCCTGTTGCTGGTAATGTAATTCAACAGCTCAGCAAACCCTTTTTTCTCCTGATCTTTTAGCACCTGTAACTGTTTTTTGTGCTCATTAAAATCCACCGGCCGCCGGTTATCCGGGTCTACATAACTGGTATTCCAGAGTTCGTTGCCCTGGTAAATATCGGGCACACCAGGCACCGTGATCTTCACCAGCACCTGCGTGAGTGAAAACAGTTGCGCATACCGTACAATCGTTTTGTAAAAGGGCAGAAAGCTGGATAAAAACCCATGCTCAGCCGACAATATCTTTTCAATAAAAAGGCAACCGGCCTCTTCATAAGCTTCATCAGGCCCCTGCCAGTTTGTATACAGCTTGGCTTCCCGCGCCGATTTTATAAAATAGGCCTGCAGGCGCTGGATGTACCGGGCATCCACCTGTTCATCTTCAGGGAAACCGGCGATCAGGGATTGATAAATAAAATATTCATCATGCAATGAGGGAAGCTGTTTGCCGTCTCTGGTCACTTTGCAACCGGCATTGAGTTGCCGCCACTGCTCTACCTGCTGTTGCCATTCCTTCACAAACCAGGTAAGCACATTTACCCGCAGGCGCCCGTCTTCCCCGCGTTTGGTATCGTGGGTCGACGTGGCGTTCAATGTCCAGGGATGTTGTTGCTGCCGTTGCAAGACCCATTGATGAAAATCGTTCACCGAATAATGATCTTTATCAGGCGTATCCCCTACTTCATTATGCCCTAACAGCGCATTATATACGTAAAAGGTCGTGTCTTCCACCCCTTTGGCGGTAAGCGGACCGGTAAATTGCATCAGCCGTTTTTGAAAAGCCAGCTTGCGTTTGTTAAGGTCCGCATCATTTTCTGCTACCGTCCACAACGATTCCAAATAATCCAGCGCTTCCTTTAACGTTGGTTCTCTTTGTACAGCCTCCTCAAAGGTTTGTCTCAGGATTTGCTTAGAAACAGCATCAACCGGTTGCCCCTCGGGATACAACCTGTACACGGGCAAACAACACATGAACAAACCCAGCGCCTGCTTCAATGCGTCGGTTTGCATCGTTTCAGGCACCAGCTGCAACCTGTATAACAAAGAGATCAGGTTGTACCATTCGCCGCCCATATACGCTTCCAGGAAGCGGCGTTTCTTTTCAAAGATGATATTCTTATATTCATCCAGTTCAGGAAACAAACTGCGGTAATAAGCCACCATTTCCTTTGCCCCGTTCGTATTGGTGAGTAACCAGTTCACCTGCGAGGTGAATTCATAACCGGTTGTACCCTGAATGGGCCAACTGGCGGGCAGCTGTTCATGTTGCTCGAGTATTTTTTCAACGATGATATAGCAATCTTCGCCCAGCAACTGCCGCAACCGGTTCAAATATTCGCCGGGATCCTGTAAGCCATCAATATGATCTATACGAACTCCATGAATGAGCTTTTGCTGATACAGGTTCTGCAACAGGTGATGATATTCATGAAAAACTTCTTCTGCCGAAATATTCAGCGCTATCAATTCATTTACCGCAAAAAAACGGCGGTAATTGATCAGTTGGTTCGCATCCTGCCACCAGCTCAACTGGTAATACTGTTGCTGTAAGATCGTTTGCAAGCGCCTGGTATCGGCATTTAGTAACGCAAGCGCCTGTTGAAGCGCTGCAGCCTGCGCCTCATTGGCCAGCACTGGTTTTATCAGGGATGATTTTATTTCCCGCCAGGAAGAAAGCGGCCAGCCCATCTTCGCCTCACCATACAGGTCCTGCACCAGTTTCTCTACTTCTGCAGGCGCCTGTTCGCTGCGCAGTACCGATAGCAGCGATTCATAGGCACTGACAGATAACGGATACCGGTTATCCATATACCGCACCAAAAAGCCGCCATCACAGATATCTAAACTAAGTTCCCCCGCTTCAAGACATTCATTAAAAGGTTTGCCTAAAAAAGGGGTCATCAGTTTTCCATGTAACGATGGGTCAGGGTGCTGCCAGTCAATATCAAACCATTTATAATAGGGAGAGTATACACCGCGCTCAAACACATCGGCCAGGCGCTGGTTGGTCATGGCATATACCATATGGTTGGGCACCACATCCTGTAACCAGGTCATATTACTTTTCCGCAACTCTGCAACGATCTGTTGCAACTGATCGAGCGTGCCAATTTCACTGTTCAGGGCATGTGAATCACAAACATCATAACCATGCATGCTGCCGGCTGGCGCGGCAAAGAACGGACTTGCATAAATAGTGGTAATGCCCAATTCGTGTAAATAAGATACTATATCGGCTACCTGTTTAAAATTAAATGCTGCATTCAGTTGTAGCCGGTAAGTTGATACAGGGATCATCATAAGCGAACTCCATTTTCTAACAGGTTAGGTAATCATTGATTGCTGTTTGTTTGTTCAAACACCAGGGCCGAATACGGGTTAATTGAAAATGCCTGAGCAGGTTGTACGACCTCCGGAGCCAGGCTTCCGGGTCCTTCCCATTTTTTATCGGAGGAATCAAAGATCTTTAACCCGGATTGCTCTAATTGTAAACTTTGCGCCTCCCTGCCAAAATTCAGGCAAATGGTCAACGCATCATAGTTGCCATGCCGTTCAAATTGCAACACATTGTTTTGAATGGTTATATTTCGCACGGCATCATTGCGCCGGAAATTTCTCAGGGCAGGTCTTTTTTTCCGGAAGGCGATGAGGTATTGATACAAATCCATCAAACCCGGCACTTCATTCAGCTTCCAGCTTAACTTCGATTGATTGAAAATGGCTTCATCCTGCGGATTGGGCACTTCTCCCTCCCAGTTAAAGGCGGCGAACTCTTTTCTGCGGCCTTCCACCAGGTTCTTGATCAATTCCGGATCGGAATGACTGGTAAAGAACTGGAAGGGATTTTTTTCGCCATATTCTTCCCCCATGAACAACAAAGGCACATGCGGCGATAACAACAGGGTGGCAGCAGCCAGCTTCAGCGCTTCTGGCGAAAGCGTCGTGCTGATGCGGTCGCCCAGCAAGCGGTTGCCTACCTGGTCGTGGTTTTGTACGAAGGCGATGCATTGATTATATAATGTATCAACGGGTTCTTTGCCAAAATATCGTTTACGGTGCACAGAGAACTGACCGGTATATACATAAGAGGTTTGCAGTGACTTTGCCAGCAATTCCAGGCCACCGAAATCTTCGTAATAGCCAGACCTTTCACCGGTAATTACAGCATGCAGGGCATGATGAAATTCGTCTACCCACTGCGCATCCATACCAAAGCCACCTTTTTCAACAGGAGTAATATAGCGGGGATTGTTCAGATCGAATTCTGCAATGAGGATCTTTCTTTTTTTGGTGCGTTGTTCCAGCAACCGAACCTGTTCGGTCAATTCTTCCATAATATGCAGTGCGCTGCTATCGAAGATGGCATGCACTGCATCGAGCCGCAGGGCGTCTATATGAAACTCATCGAGCCATAACAGCGCATTCTGGATGAAAAAATTCCGTACGCCGTCGCACCAGGCGCCGTCGAAATTTACCGACTGCCCCCAGAACAATTTGTATTTGTCTGAGAAATAAGGTCCAAAATCCGGTAAATAATTTCCTTCCGGACCCGCATGGTTATACACAACATCCAGAATGACAGCAATGCCGCGCTGATGTGCTTCGTTTACCAGCTGCTTCAGTTCGGCCGTTGTACCATAGGCATTGTGAATGGCAAAAGGATATACGCCATCATAGCCCCAATTATGATGACCAGGAAACTGGGCAATGGGCATAAGTTCAATAGCTGTAATTCCGAGCGATTGCAGGTGATCGAGCCTGGCAATGATGCCCTGAAAATTGCCTTCCGGGCTAAACGTGCCGGTATGCAATTCATAAATGATCATATCAGCCAGTTCAATGCCCTGCCAGGCAGAATCAGTCCAGTTAAAATTTTTATCAACGACTGCCGAGGGGCCATGAACGCCTTCCGGTTGCCATCGACTCGCGGGGTCGGGGCGCAGCAGGTCATCATTCAATTTATACCGGTATTGCATACCTGGAGTTACATGGTCTACTTTCACACACCAATAGCCCGCTTCATCTTTGACCATAGGCCATGTAACTTCAGGTGATGCATTTACAACCACACTAACCGAACTGCACGTGGGCGCCCATACACAAAAGGTGCATTGCCCGTTTTTATCAAGTGACGCTCCGATAGGTAAATAGGTGTTATTCAATGTTTATTAGCAATTTTATATTTAAAGATAGATGCCAGTTTACAAAGGCGCCGGCAACTCGCACCATTTATTCACTCCAAGGATCCAGGACCACCTTCACGCAATTGTCTTCTTTCTTTTTAAACATGGAATAGCCATCCGAAACACTTGTCAGCGGCAGCCTGTGCGTGATGATATCATCCAGGGTCACTTTTCCTTCTTTTACATAGGTCAGTAAAGTGTCAATATACCGGTGGGCCGGCGCCTGTCCGCCCCGCAGGGTAAGTCCCTTATCAAAGAACTGCCCCACCGGAAAATTGTCATACGTTACCGGGTAAACGCCCAACACGGGTACAATTCCATTCCTGCGCACGGCGCTCATACACGCTTCCAACACCTTCGACGAACCTTTTTCAAAATTGACCACAGCCTTCGCCCGGTCAAGCACCGTCCGCTCCGGCTCAAAGCCCACCGCTTCTATGCAAACATCTGCTCCTCGGCCTTCTGTATAGGCGCGTATTGTTTCAATGGCATTGCGGCCATCATTATCATCCCACAATATGGTTTCTGCATTGGCGGCTTTGCGGGCCATATCGAGCCGGTACTGTAAAGTGTCAACGATCAGCACCCGGCCGGCTCCCCGCAACCAGGCAGCTTTCGCAGCCATGATACCTACGGGACCTGCGCCAAATATGGCTACTGTTTCACCGCCTTTCACTTCCCCCCAATCAACTCCTGTATAGCCGGTGGGAAAAATATCGGTGAGGAACAATACCTGTTCATCGCTAAGATTATCCGGCACTAACCGGGGACCAACGTCGGCATAGGGCACCCGCACGTATTGTGCCTGTCCGCCATCATATCCACCATATAGATCTGTATAACCGAAGAGGGCGCCGCCTTTTTCTTTGAGTATGCCGCCCTCAGGACCATAGTGATCGGGATTGCTGTGCTCACAATTACTGGGATAGCCATGGCTGCAGAAGAAACAATTTCCACAGGCAATGGGAAAAGGCACTACCACCCGGTCGCCCTTCTTTAATTTGGTGATCGATTTACCGGTCTCTTCCACGATACCCATAAACTCATGCCCCAATACCATGGGCCGTGGTTGCGGAATGCCCCCTGAATAAATATGCAGATCAGACCCGCAGATAGCGGTTGCCGTTACTTTCAATATAATATCCCGATGATCTTTAATGACCGGGTCTGGTACCGTATCACAGGTTACCATACCAGGCCCATGTATCACTGCTGCTTTCATATTATTTCCTTTTCTCGTTTGCCGGTTCCTGTTTTTTAGCCATATTCTCCGCTGCTGCCTTATCAGGCATCATGTTGCTCATAGCCACATTCAACTTGTTCTTCAATCCTGAGATCACCATATCGTCGCCGCGCATCAGTGCTTCATAACCATCTTCAGCCACCTTCGCCGGATCATCGAGTTTGCCTTCCTGTACTATTTTCGAATCTTCCATTTCTGCCTTTCTAAAGAAGTCGGTATCAGTTGCGCCAGGTAAGAGGGCTGTAAGGGTGACGCCGGTATCTTTCACTTCATTGCGTACCCCTTCAGTGAAAGACTGTACAAATGCTTTTGTTCCGTGATATACCGATTGCCATGGCCCCGGCGCCTTACTGGCAATGGAAGACAGGTTCAGTATCTTACCATCGCCTCTTTGCAACATGTCTTGCAGAAATAATTTGGTAAGCACTACCAGCGAGCAAATGTTCAACTGAATGATGTCTAGCTCGCGGTAAATGTCTGTTTCGGCAAACTGGCCGTATTGTCCCTGCCCGGCGTTGTTCACCAGAATGTCAACCACCCAACCTCTTTCCTTGATCTCATCATATAATTCAAATGCACTTTCCTTCAGAAAAAGGTCTTTCACCATAGTGATCACTTCCACGCCCAAAGGCGCTAATTCCCTGGCCGTTATCGCCAGTTCGTTCTCGTCCCGGGCTACGATGATCAGGTTATGCCCCCGTTGCGCAAAGATCTTTGCCAGCTCATAACCAATGCCCATTGTACCGCCCGTTATCAGCGTGTAGGTTATGTTTCTTTCCATAACAATTTTTTTGAGTAAATAAATACCCGGTAAACGATGGTGTATGCGGAGAATTTTGCTTCTCCACCTGCTACCGGGCCTGTTCGGTTATAACCAGAGAGTAATAAAACGATTGAATCTGTAGCCATTGCGGCAAACGATATGCCATGGAGCGGGCGTTCACAGGTTGACAAGTTGGCCTCATGATATATTAATCTAGCTTATATGTCAACTGATTTGTTACAGGTCCTAAGCCGGTCCATCAACTGAGCCGGCTGCCTTCAACAATTAGTTGTCTGCTTAAAACGAAAGGAACCGCCCATGCGGGTAGTTCCTTTATTAATAACTTAAACCATCAAATTTTACTGCACGATCAACTTTTGGGTTTGATTGGTATTACCATTTTTGATCCTGACAAGGTAAGTCCCGGCCTTTAAAAATGCGGGTTCTATGGTATATCGCATACCAGTGGTACTCGTCTCCATAACTTTGGCGCCTTCAATGGTAAATAAAGTGATAGTTGTTTTATCGTTTCCATTATTGATGAAATCGAGCGTGACCTGTTTGTTCAGGGGTGCAGGATTGGGAAATACCTGCATTTTCACCAGATTGCTTTTACCCGTAATGCGCGTAGCTGGTACATCATGGTTGCAGTACTTCGACCAGTCAATGCCTACTGAAGCTTCGCGTTGGCCTTCGGTTCTGGCCGAGGAAAGGGTTGCTGAATTATACCAGCGGGTGTTTACACTGGCCGTTCCGGTTACGCCGGTCCCCAACCGCAAGCGGTAGTCATAATGGGCTTTTCGGGTGGCTTCCCCATTGTATATATAATCCGTATTTGTAATAACAGCGATCACTACCCCATTCGCCGGCGCGGCTGGCAGGTTCAGCGTGCAAGCGCCGCTCGACACGGGTTGACTGTAAACGGGCACTCCCGCGGTGGTGCGGTAAACGAGCTGACAGTTCATGTTGGCTCCTATTGGTTCAAAATTAACAGTCACCGCATTACCGGTAACGGTAAGGGGTATCTGGTTGGCACCCGACCATCCCGGTAAAGTAACAGGGTCAGGTGTGAGCAACCCATTATTATTCGTTGTTTTTACATAAGGAGTGGCGATCCATACAGGCGGATTCATCCACGCCGGTTGCCATTCGGCTCCAATGGATTGCCCAAAGTGCGCATTCAATAAAGCCAGGATGGCATTGTTCCACGGACCAAAATCAACCAGCGCCTGCCTGGCCCGGTATTCGGTGATCAGGCGGCGGGTTTGCGCAGCGCCAATACCAGATGCAATACCCTGTAATACCCGGCCAGGCGCATTCCGCCAGATCCAGGGAACGGCCCCGTCGCCCAATACATTACCCAGGAAGGTCGGGAAAGAACTACTGTACTGGTGGCCACCTAAATAAGTGCGCCAGGTACAGATCTGCTGATTGCCATTGAACATGTTGACGCCTTCAGCCGATGGACCACCAAAGCTGCCGTCCTGCAACCAGCCACTGTAACATTCAATGGGCATAAAGGGCGCAATGAAATCGGTTCCATTCAGATCGCCCATGGAACTGAAATTGTTACTCCGCCGGGCGTCTGCTGTTTGCTGCAGCCAAACATTGCCGCCTTCATGGAACCAGGCCGATTGTTTTACGCCGGGCAGGTCGGCCAGCAACGCATGTATCCCTTCATGTACCATAGCGCCTTTTTGAAATTCCCGGTCGCTGTAGGTACAGGCAGGGTTAAAACTATAAATAGGGTAATAAGAAGCCAGGATCATTGGCCAGCTGCGACCATTATAATTAATGGCGCTTTGCCAGCCGCCCAGCGCGGTATTGGGTGCATTATCGGTACAAAGCCCGGAGCCGTATAAATACACCGAGCTGCGGTAACCATTTTTAGCACGCAGGTCGGGCGGCCAACCCATTTGATCGCGGAAGTAGGCAAAATCGGTATTCAGGCGCGCCAGCAAAGGTGTGATGGCATTGGCGGTCACAAGGGAATTCTTATTCGGCCCCCACCGGAAACACCACCAGTTCGATGACTGGGTGCCTACTACCTGCGGACAATCATCTAAAACATTTGCAGGTACAGGTAAGCCGGGAAATTCATCCCTGAAATTATAGCTGATGGTGGGTGAATAGGCCGGCCAGGTATATGGGTCGCCATTGCCACCGCCGCCACCTGTAACAGTACCCATTACACGCCATTCGAGTATACCGGTACTTTGCGTGCTATTAAGCATCGTAACACGCAGGCGCGTGGTGTTGATATTGTTTATTGCCAGTGTATTAAATGCATTGGTAGCCAGCGGTATATTGCCAAGATTCACCCAGGCCGATCCGTTCCAGTATTCTGCATAGGCCGTGGTGGGTGTTAACACGCCACCCCCATCATTGAACCAATATAACTCAATTGAACTCACCGTGCAGGTTTGCGGCCAGTCGTATTGTACCCATTGCAGGGAATTGGGATTGTTCCAGTTGCCATAAGCCCCGTTCGACTTGTCGTTCGAGCTAGCAGGAGTATATCCATCGTTCAGCGCCGTGATGGTTTCCCAGGGCGACACATACGAAGTGGAAGGCGTTGCCAGTGGGGCAATGTTCGTTTGGGCGCGCGCCAGCATCCCGCATAGGCACGCGACGATCAGAGAAAATTGAATTTTCTTCATACAATAAAGTTTTAAGTGAAAAAGAAAAAACTGAAGCTTTCTAATAGAAGAGTGAGAGGGGATATCTTCTGGCAGCAATCATACCGGCCACAAATATACCAGATCGGGAAAAGATGGGATATTCAGAAATTAACGCGTTATAGATTAATAATAGCTTGTGCTGTTTCGTAGCTTATGTTATACGCCTGCTGCTTCTGTCCCCCAATAAAAAAAGCTCCACTTTCATGGAGCCTTTTATGAATGTTTGAAATACAATTACTCAATCCGGATGGACTTTGAGCGCTGTTTTGACTTTTCATTCTTGGGCAGGGTCACATGTAATATTCCATTTTCATAATGCGCCGATACCTTATCAGTGTCGATCGCATCATTTAAATGAAAACTGCGGCTGAAAGAGCGCTTCCGGTATTCCTGCCGTAGCCATCCTTCGTTTGATTCTTTTTCTTCTTTCTTTTCTTCAAATGAAATGGTAAGCATATCACCCGAAATGTTCAGCTGAAGATCTTCTTTGCGTAAACCGGGTGCTACCAGCTCCATTTCATACGAGCCTTCGGTTTCCTTTAAATTGACGGGCACCTTACGATCTATATCACCGCTAAAACCCCAGAAAGAATCATCAAAGAAGCGCGATAAATTGTTTTGGAAGATCTGATCAACTACACTTCCAAAATTAGCGGGCTGTCGGCCGCTATCTCTTTTCATGATGTTTGTCATAACTTCCTCCTTTTAACAAAAAGGTTTATAATATGGTTACAATTACCAACAGGCTGCCATACCTGCCGGATCCTATTTTCAAAAAATTATAAACGGGTTATCGTCCTGATCTTTTTTACGGATGCTCCGGATAAAGTGACCGGTATAATACTTAATGGGCATCCAAAACTGATTGTACCAATTGCTTAATCGGTTCCTCATAATTAATTACATAATAAGCGATCATACAATAAGTTTTTCTGAACAATTTCTTTTAAACACCTGGACCGGTACCTGTGGAGGCTTTAATACGATGCGGCTGTAAAGCCGGTTAGCAATGAATTTGTTTGTCATGGTTTTATGTTTTTGAATGGTTTAATAAACAAAAGCATAAAAAGAATAACAACCATAAACCCTTTTTCAAGCAATATGCCAGCCGGCGGGCAGCTTAAAATTTGTCATTTTTTATGCAGGAAATGCAGCCGCCAAAAAGGATCCATTGAAATTTTGGCAGGTATTCCTCACCTAATCAATGAGTTATTAAAGCCTTTTCTGTTGGCGCCCGGGTTTTAGTCTGGCAGACCGCCCTTTTTCTACCTTGGGTCTGATTTCAGGTAATACTCCTACATTTGCAGCCTTTAAATTAGGAGAGTGCATCATAAATGCCCGGGTACATTCGTTAATACCAGCTCAGTTACAATGAGTTCTGTATTAAATGGTCTTTTCGCCGGAAAGCCTGCAAAATCTTTGATCCTGCAGGCGACCGGGTGTAAACAGGCGTTTATAGAAAACTTTTATAAAAAATCCTTCATCCCTTAATTTTACAGCTTATTATCACTGCCTATGCCGCAAGATAAAAACCGTCAGTTCCTGGATTTTGAAAAACCGATCAAAGATCTTTTTGATGATATAGAAGGCTTGAAGCAAAAGGCCGAGAAGAGTAAACTTGATCTCACTGACCCTATTAAGAAACTGGAAGAAAGAGTGCTGGAGACCCGTAAGGCCATTACGCAAAACCTTACGCCCTGGCAAAAAGTGCAGCTGAGCCGCCATCCCGACCGTCCCTATACCATGAAATATATTTCCAAATTGACCACTGATTTCGTGGAGCTGTTTGGAGACCGGAATGTGAAAGATGATAAAGCCATGGTGGGTGGTTTCGCCTCCCTCGATGGTCAAACGGTTATGATGATCGGTCAGCAGAAAGGGATCAATACCAAGGCACGCCAGTTGCGTAATTTTGGTATGGCCAATCCGGAAGGCTACCGTAAGGCCCTGCGCCTGATGAAACTGGCTGAAAAGTTCAATAAACCGGTTATCACCCTCATCGATACGCCCGGCGCCTACCCAGGTCTCGAAGCGGAAGAAAGGGGACAGGGGGAGGCCATCGCCCGTAATATTTATGAGATGATGAGGCTGAAAGTGCCGGTAATATGTGTCATCATTGGCGAAGGCGCTTCCGGTGGGGCCATGGGCATTGGGGTGGGCGACAGAGTGTTCATGCTCGAGAATACCTGGTACACCGTTATTTCGCCTGAAAGCTGCAGCTCTATTCTCTGGCGTAGCTGGGATCAGAAGGAAAAAGCAGCCGAACAGTTAAAACTCACTGCCGATTATATGTATGAATTTGGATTAATTGATGGTATTATTCCCGAACCAGTAGGCGGCGCCCACTGGGACTATGATGAAGCTGCCGCTTTATTAAAGCCATACCTCATTAACACCATCAAAGAGCTGAAACAGATGGATCCCGAAGAGCGTGTTCGAAAGCGGATCGATAAGTTTAACAAGATGGGCTTCTGGGATGAATTACCAGCTTAAATGCCCTGAGTGAACCGCGAACGGTCCTGTGCGAAAGGAGCGAGCGCCGAATAATGGCGTAAGCGGATATGAAGATCCGGTACAATACCGATCAAACTTTTTTATAACCAGCTTTCAGCGCCCTGTTCGGCACCTGTTGTGTCACTCACTTGTTACACCTTATCATTACTCAGCTGTTTCCAAATTTAAACGACCTTCCGCCTGGCGGACTGGTTCAACCAAAAATATGCCCCGATAGCTATCGGGATTCAATCTAAAAATTATGTCCCTTCGTCAATCATTATATGGCACCGGCGTGGCGCTGGTCACCCCGTTTAAATCAAATTCTGAAGTAGATCTCGATGCTTTAAGTAAAATAATAGATTTTGTTATCAATGGCGGCGCTGAATATGTGGTCACGCTCGGTACAACCGGCGAAACGCCCTGCCTCAGTAAAGAAGAAAAGATCGCCATCATCCGCTTCACCTATGAAAAAGTGAACAACCGCATTCCCGTGGTGGTAGGCATCGGCGGCAACAATACGCCCGAAGTAATAAAAGAACTGGAAACTTTTCCTTTAGATAGAGCCACCGCTGTTCTAAGCGCCAGCCCCTATTACAACAAACCTTCACAGGAAGGTATTTTTCTGCATTATAAAGCTCTGGCTGCCGCTTCACCCAAACCGATCCTGTTGTATAATGTACCGGGCCGTACCGGTCGCAATATGACCGCTGCCACTACCCTGCGCCTTGCCAATGAAGTGGACAATATCGGTGGTATTAAAGAGGCCAGCGGCGATATGGCTCAGTGTATGCAGATCCTGCGCGACCGCCCCGAGAACTTTTTGGTAGTAAGCGGCGACGATGCGCTGGTATTACCACAAATAGCCTGTGGTATGGATGGCGTTATCAGTGTTGCAGCCAATGCCTTCCCGCAGCAATTTACCCATATGGTACGCCAGTGCCTGAAAGGCGATTTTAAAGCAGCCAAATCATTGAACGATGTGCTGATTGATGCGTACGATCTCATGTTTGCTGAAAATAACCCCGCAGGGGTAAAAGCGTTCATGACTGAACTGGAATTATTAGAGAACAATCTTCGTTTACCAATGGTGCCGCTCAGTGAGGGATTGCATGAAAAAGTGAGATCTTTTCTGAAAAACGCTTAACGGTAAGCCTTAGCGCGAAACACAAAATATCAAAGCCAAACAGGGAGCATTATATGTATTCCTGTTTGGCTTTTCTTATTTATTTGCCGATTGCCGGTTGGTATTGTGGATTGTGTATTAAGATAAGGATTGCCTATTGCCTATTGCTATTGCCTGTTGCTTATTGTCTATTGCCAATTGCCTATTGCCCGTTGTCTATTGCCCTTGCCAGTTGCTTGTTGCTTTGGCGTATTGTCAATTGCTTATTGCCTATTGTCTATTGCCCGTGCCAGTTGCTTACTGCCGATTTAGATTGCTTTTGGCGGTTGCTTATTGCCTATTGCCAATTGCATGTTGCTTATTGTCTATTGCCAATTGCCAATTGCCCGTTGTCTATTGTCCATTGCCTATTGCCCGTTGTCTATTGCTTCCTAGGAATGGCTCTGAAAGTAACCCCCTCCAATGCCAGACTGGTATCAGGAAACACTTCGCAGGCCTCCTCTTCAAACACTTCCAGCTTATCGTATTTCGAGCTGAAATGCCCGATGAGCAAGCGCCCTACTTTAGCCTGTTTGGCTATGCAGGCAGCCTGCGTGGTGGTGGAGTGAAAACGCAGCGCGGCCCTTTTATCCAGTTCTTTCAGGTAAGTGGTCTCATGGTATAAGAGATCAACCCCCTGAAATTTTTCTATTAGCGACTCGTCAAAGATGGTATCGGCGCTATAAGCATATGATAAGGGCTTTGCACCCGGGTTGGTCACCCATTCGTTCTTTATCAGTTCACCATTCTTATTGGTATAATCTTCTCCCCATTTTAGCCGGTCGTAAAAAGCTGCGGGCACACCATGTTCAATGGCCTTCTCGGGGTTTACCCGCCGGGGCGCCCTTACCTGGTCGAACCGGAAACCCCAGCAGGGAATACGGTGTTTGGTGGCAAAACTGGTTACTTTGAACTTGTCGTTCTGAACGATCACGCCCTCACTCTCCAGCGGATGAAAATGCAGCGTGTATGGTAATACATTCGAAGCGGCTTCCAACTGTAGGTCGAGTATTTGCTTTAACGGTGCCGGGGCATACAAATGCAGCTCATGCTCACGATGCAGCAAACCCATACTATGTAAAAAACCGGGCAAACCGAAATAGTGATCGCCGTGCAGGTGCGAGATGAAAATATAATTGATGCGCGACCAGCGAATGCGGTATTTGGCCAACTGCTGTTGGGTTCCCTCTCCACAATCTACCAGGAATAAATTGTCATCCAACGTCACTACCTGCGACGTGGGATGCCGGTCATAGGCCGGCAGGGCAGAATTATTTCCCAGGATCGTTACAGCCAGCATTCAATTTGTTAAGTAGTTATCATTTTGTTTAAGACGGCACTATAAGTCATTCTGCTGCATTTCATTACACAAATTTACGCAATAGCCTGCAACACCGCTCACCTGCTATTATCTATTACTTGCTTCTTATTATATAATACTAACATGGCCCCTTGTAGCTGGTACCACTCTTGGCCTGTTGATTTTATAACGTAAATCAATACCGCCGGATTGTATTTACGATATCAGCCAGGTAGCTTTTACCAAATAAATTCAAATGGATCAGCAGCGGATATAAATTGCATACTTCCCATTGCTGCAGGTAGTTGGCTGGAAGCGAAAAATGGTACTGGTAACTCTCATAGAACAGACGGTCAAAACCGCCAAACAAGGTAGTCATAGCCAGGTCCATACTACGGTGGCCATAATATACTGCCGGATCGATCAAAACTGGCCTCTGCTGTTCGTCACATAAAAAATTCCCGCTCCACAGATCGCCATGTAACAGGGAAGCTGGTTCAGCCGGGAAGATGGCAGGCAGTTGCTGATATAATTTTTCAAAGCGGCTGGCTAAAGCCGGTTCCAGCAAATGATGGTCCACAGCCAGTTTTACCTGTGGTTGCAGCCGTTTCTGGATAAAAAAATCCACCCAGCTAGCGGCAGGTTCATTGCATTGCGGTAAAGCGCCCATATAATTATCAGTGGGCAGTCCAAACTGCTTTTGCTGTACATGGTGCAGTGCGGCCAGTTGCTCCCCAAAAGCGGTCCAGAAGGCTTCGGTTCGCAAGCCCTGTTCTATCCACTCCAGCAATAATACCTGGTTGTCGCCGGTACGGCCGGTAGCTATTACCTGCGGTATGCGGATCACTTGCTGACTGGCCAGTAATTCCAATCCGGCCTGCTCTGCTTCGAACATTCCCGGAAAGGATGAAAACTTATTGATCTTACACAGAAATTTTTTACCAGGGCTATTAATGCGGTAGGTATGATTGATCGAGCCACCCCCCAGGGGCGTAAAATGCAGGTCGGCTCCTTCATTCAATAATTGTTTTATAAATGATTGCAGGGATGCAGTAAGCATGCATATCTTGTTACCTGTTCAGAGCAAAGTTTACCGTTTTCGACTCCGGTTTATCATTGGCGTTTTGCCTTTTCCAGCGCCCATTTCTGGTTTCGGCTTACAGTTCAACGTGTGACCTAAGAAAGCAATTCTTTACATTCATTCAATAACCGCTCTCTGTTTACGGCCGCCGTGCCCACTTCCTCGCACACCAATCCGCCGGCTATATTTGCAACCTCAGCCATCAGGTCAATTCGCCTGGTAGCGGCATAGATCAAGGAGGCTACGGCTATTACCGTATCGCCGGCCCCGGATACATCTGCTATATTCCGTAAGTGCGAAGGAATGATCTTAGCTGTACTGTTCTCCTGGTAAAACACGCCTTTCTCCGACAGGGTGATAAAAGAAATGGCATGACTTAACTTTTTCTGCAATTGCTGATGTATATCGTTCAGGGTAGCCAGGTTAACATCCTCGATCAACAGGTTGAGCCCGTCTTTTACTTCTTTCAGGTTCGGTTTGAATATGTCCACTCCCTGGTAGGAAAAGAAATTTTTTCGTTTAGGATCTACGGTGGTGATCACCCCATGTTGTTTGCACAGGGCAGTCACTTCTTTGATCACGCGCTCCGTTAGCACTCCTTTATTATAATCTTCAAAAATGATCACCTGCGGTTGCTCACTGGTGATGTACTGGCGCACTTTTTCGATCAGGGCATTTTCATCATGCGCACTCAGGTCTTTCGTGATCTCCGCATCCAGCCGCATCATTTGCTGGTTCCGGCTGATAATGCGCGTTTTGGCAGTGGTTATGCGTGAAGGCTGCTGGGCGATCCACGCAGTATTGATTTGATTTTCGTTGAAAAGTTCTATTAGGGTACCGCCATTTTCATCATTACCCATTACTGATAATATTGAAACCTGTGCACCGAGCGCAGCCAGGTTCAGCGCCACGTTACCGGCGCCCCCAATGCGATATTCTTTTTTATCAAGCGCTACCACGGGTACGGGTGCTTCCGGCGAAATTCTATCCACATGCCCCCACCAGTAAATATCCAGCATCACATCTCCAATTACCCCTGCTTTTATATCCGAGAAGCCGTCAAACAGTTTGTCAAAATCTATCTTACTCATAATTTCTCAAATTTCAGCTATTGCAGCCACTCCGCCATCGCTTCCCCGCACGCATTGGTATCGTCCGGCGAAGTAAACAAGCCATAGCCGTTTTTGCTTTTATGCGACTTTCTTATTTCGAACTGCAATATAGTATAAAGGCACTCCTATCAAAACAATTGCCAGCCCGATACCCGCATATTGCGGTTTCATTCCGATAAGAAAAATGCAAAATGTCAATGCGAGAATAATATAAATAATGGGCAGCACCGGATAGCCAAATGCCTTATAGGGCCGCTCCGCATCGGGACGCTTTTTGCGTAAGATGAAAATGCCCAGAATCGTCAATGCATAGAACAGCACCACAACGAACGCGATCATATCGAGTAGATCGCCATAACTGCCGCTCAAACACAGCAAACTTGCCATACCGCACTGTATCCACAGGGCAAAGGCAGGCACTGCATTTTTATTTAATACCCCGGTTTGTTTAAAGAAGAGGCCATCCTTGGCCATGGTGTAATATACACGGGCGCCCGCCAGGATCAACCCGTTGTTACAACCAAAAGTCGAGATCATGATCATTACCGCAATTACATAGGCACCTACATTACCAAAGATGGAGGTGGCCGCTGCAACTGCTACACGCTCCCCTTCCGGATACGCTATATGTTCCAGGGGCAGAACATTGAGATACATCAGGTTGGCCGTTACGTAAATGATGGTAACCACCAGGGTACCCAGGAAAAGGCTTAACCCGATATTTCTTTTCGGATTCTTTATTTCACCGGCGATAAAGGTCACATTGTTCCAGCTGTCGCTGCTGAAGATAGAGCCTACCATTGCAGCCGCTATGGCGCCAATGAGCGCCGTACCGCCGATGGGTAGCCATTCGCCCCCTTTAATGAAATTGCCCTGCGCGTCCTGCTGCAGGTGGGTAGCATTCATGCCCGTTTGCCAGTTCTCGGCCCAAAAGCTCTCTTTCACCAGTAAGAAACCCAAAATGATCAAACCGAACAACGACAGCAGCTTTACCGTCGTAAAGGAGGTTTGAATGATCTTTCCGCCCTTAATGCCTTTTGTATTGGTATATGTAAGAAATACGATCAATGCAATGGCCAGCAACTGGGCAGCGCTGATAGAAAAGGAATACTCCATAACGCCCTGCGCATTCAGGCCTTTTTCTATACCCCATAATTTATGGCTTTCGCTGAACCAGGGGATCAGGTAAGCCGTATAACGACTGAAAGCAACAGCTACTGCAGCGATCGTGGCGGTTTGTATCACCGAAAAAAAGCTCCAGCCATACAGAAAGCCGGCTAAAGGATTAAATGCTTCTTTGAGATATACGTATTGCCCGCCCGCTTTCGGATACATACCACTCAACTCCCCATAACTTACAGCAGCCGTGATGGTCATAAAACCGGTGATCAGCCATACAGCGATCATCCATCCGGCACTTCCTACATTACGGGTAATATCGGAGCTAACGATAAATATACCCGAACCGATCATTGAACCGGCTACCACCATGGTAGCATCCAATAAACTTAGCGATGGTTTAAATGATGAAGCGTGTTCTGCCATATTGGTTATATAAGGGTAAGAAAATCAGGTTTTAACACAAGATAAGGAAACTAACCCGAATCCCGGTTATCCCAAATTTCCACAGGTTTTCCAATTTTAGCAGGGACGCCGGCACGCTCAAAGCTGAAGGCGGAAGCTAGCAGGCAAAAAGGATTACGCCTAATGATGAAGGCTGAGGGAGAAGGCGGAAGACCGAAAGCCTTAGGCTGAAAGCAAAAGTCCGGAAGAAACATATTTGTCAATATGCCGCTTCCGGACTTTCATATTAAAGTGTTCTTGTTTTATTACTTCTACTTCCTGGTTCTCTCTTTCATTATCAAAAACCTGTCCCGATTTTAGTAAGGCGAATTATCACATTATCAAATTATCACATTATCAAATTATCACGTTATCAAATTATCACATTATTTTTTCTTTTCCTTATACTGTGAGTTCAGCCCTGAGATCAGATCACCGGTAATGTTAAACGCAGAATCTTTATAATAAATAATAAAACCCGGTTCGTAAGAAAGTATGTAAGAATACTTCTTTGACTTGTTGTATTCTTTTAAGAACTCTTCTACCTGCTTACGCAGCTCAGTCATCCTGTCCACTTGCAGCTTTTGCATTTCCTGTTCCAGTTCTCCTTTACGTTGCTGGTATTGCTGTTGCAGCAAACCTACTTCACGCTGGGCCTGCTCCCCTTCTGACTGGGTAATATTGTTGCCTTTTTCCTGCCACTTACGAATGGTGCGCTGGTACTTATTCGTTAAATCGTTCAATTCAGCATTCATGGCGTTCTCTTTCTTCTTGATATCGCCCGATACATCCTTGAAATACTCATAATGTTCCTGCAAAGAATCAATATCAAAATAAGCTATGGCGAAATTGGCAGGTGCATTTTTATCGGCAGGTGCCACTACTTTCTTTTTCGTTTCTGCTTTAGAGAATTGAAAATAAAACAGCACACCTATGAGAACAAGAGCGAGAATAGATAATATAGTAGAGATATTTTTCATGAACGCCTTTTTTGCAATATAGAATGTCTGACTAAAACAAAATTGTTAAAACTTTTAACAGAACAATAGCCTTATAAAAAAAGTAGGAAGGGGTTAGCTTCCTACTTTATATAAATTATCAAATTGCTGATCAATTACTCTTCTTCGTCAAAGCTCATCGCTTCGCGGGTTGTCTGTAGCAATTCATATTCTTCCTTGCTACCTACGATCATGTTCTCAAAGTCACGCAGACCAGTACCTGCCGGTATCGGGTGACCTGTGATCACATTCTCTTTCAAACCAAGCATATCGTCGGTCTTACCCTGAATGGCAGCCGATGACAGCACTTTGGTTGTTTCCTGGAACGATGCGGCTGAGATCCAGCTTTGCGTACCCAGCGATGCCTTGGTAATACCCAGGAGCACCGGGTGAGAGGTAGCCGGGTTAGCATCGCGGTACTCAACCAGCTTCTTGTCGGTACGACGCAGCAGGGAGTTCTCTTCGCGAATTTCACGCAGGCTAACGATCTGACCGGCTTTCAGACGGGCGCTTTCTCCCGGATCTGAAACGATCTTCTTATCAAAGATCCAGTCATTCTCATCGTTGAAGTCAAAGCGGTCAACCAGATCTTCTTCCAGGAAGCGGGTATCGCCCGGATCCACGATCTCTACTTTCTTCATCATCTGGCGAACGATCACCTCGATGTGTTTATCGTTGATCTTCACACCTTGTAAACGGTAAACCTCCTGAATTTCATTCACCACGTATTCCTGTACGGCGAACGGACCTTTAATAGACAGGATATCGCTCGGTGAAACCTGTCCGTCAGACAGCGGCGCACCGGCTTTGATAAAGTCACCATCCTGTACCAGGATCTGGCGGGTCAACGGAACCAGGTATTTCTTAATAACACCATCTTTCGCTTCTACCACGATCTCGCGGTTACCACGTTTGATGGCGCCGAAAGCTACCACACCGTCGATCTCGCACACGATAGCGGGGTTACCCGGGTTACGGGCTTCGAACAACTCGGTTACACGAGGCAGACCCCCGGTGATGTCGCGTTGCATCCGCAGCGTACGAGGTATTTTCACCAGCACCTGGCCGGCTCTCACTTCTTCAGCTTCGTCAACCACAATGTGTGAGCCTACAGGCAGGTTGTATTGTTTTACATCCTTACCCTCTACGATCAGGGTAGGTATCTTGGTCTTATCTTTTGTTTCAATAACCACTTTCTCGCGGTGACCTGTTTGTTCGTCGGCCTCTTCGCGGAAGGTTACACCTTCAATTACGTTGTCGAATCTTACCTGACCAACGATCTCGGCCACGATTACGTTGTTGAAGGGGTCCCAGGTACAGATGGTATCACCTTTTTTCACCTGTTGACCGTCTTTCACGAACAGGGTTGAACCGTAAGGAACGTTCACCACATTCAGCAGGCGGTCGTTCTTGATATCCATGTTACGGATCTCACCGGTACGACCGATAACCACCTGAATCGGATCGCCTTCATTGTTAACGGCAGGTACCGTACGCAAACCATCAAACTGAATGGTACCATCGAACTTGGCAGTGAGTGAAGATTCCACTGAAGCAGAACCGGCAACACCACCCACGTGGAAGGTACGCAAGGTAAGCTGTGTACCAGGCTCACCGATTGACTGGGCAGCAATAATACCTACTGCATCACCTTTCTGTGCCCGGTTACCGGTAGCCAGGTTCTTACCATAACATTTTACGCACACACCCCGTTTGCTTTCGCAGGTCAGCACCGAGCGGATCTCTACGGTTTCAATACCGGCTTCTTCGATTTGTTTGCCGATATCTTCGTTGATCTCTTTTCCGGCTTCAACGATCAGCTCATCGTTTTGCGGGTTGTATACGTTGTGGAGCGAAGTACGGCCAATGATACGGTCGTACAGCGGCTCTACGATCTCTTCATTATCTTTCAGTGCGCTGATGGCAATACCACGCAGCGTACCGCAATCTTCTTCTGTAATTACCACATCCTGGGCTACGTCAACCAAACGACGGGTCAGGTAACCGGCATCCGCTGTTTTAAGGGCGGTATCGGCCAAACCTTTACGGGCACCGTGCGTAGAGATGAAGTAATCCAATACGTTCAGACCACCTTTGAAGTTAGAGAGGATCGGGTTTTCGATGATCTCACTTCCGGTTGAACCTGACTTTCTGGGTTTCGCCATCAGCCCCCTGATACCGCACAGCTGTTTGATCTGCTGTTTGGAACCGCGGGCCCCGGAGTCAAGCATCATGTACACAGAGTTGAAGCCCTGTTTGTCGCTGCTCAGCTCACGGATCAACGTTTCGGTAATGCGGGTATCCACCCTCGACCAAATATCTACGATCTGGTTATACCGCTCGTTGTTGGTGATAAGACCCATGTTATAGTTATCCCATACCTCGTCTACTTCGCCTTTGGCCTGATCAAGCACATCGCCTTTGATAGACGGGATAATGAGGTCATTGATACTGAACGACAGACCACCTCTGAAGGCCGTACGGAAACCAAGCTGTTTGATATCATCCAGGAACTTGGCTGTTTTAGGCACATTCGTAATGGTGATGATGTCACCGATGATCTCGCGTAAGCTCTTCTTTGTTAACAGGGCGTTGATGTAACCAACTTCCTTGGGAACAAACTCGTTGAAGATCACACGCCCAACGGTTGTTTCTATCAGCTTTTTAACAATAACACCTTCGTTGTTGCGTACATCCACTTTCACTTTAATGTGAGCGTGCAGGTCAACGCGGTCTTCGTTATAAGCGATGATAACTTCTTCCGTGCTGTAGAATGCTTTTCCTTCGCCGCGGATCTTTTCAGTTTCGGTAGATTTTTTACCCTTGGTAATGTAGTACAGACCGAGTACCATGTCCTGTGAAGGCAGGGTCATCGGCGCACCATTCTGCGGGTTCAAAATGTTGTGTGATGAAAGCATCAGCAGCTGGGCTTCCAGAACGGCCGCGTTACTTAACGGAACGTGAACCGCCATCTGGTCACCGTCGAAGTCGGCGTTGAACGCAGAACACACGAGCGGGTGCAGCTGGATCGCTTTACCTTCTATCAGTTTAGGCTGGAAGGCCTGGATAGACAACCGGTGGAGCGTCGGGGCACGGTTTAACATTACCGGGTGCCCTTTCAGGATATTTTCCAGGATATCCCAAACCACCGCTTCTTTTCTATCTACCAGCTTACGAGCCGATTTCACCGTTTTAACGATACCCCTTTCAATCAGTTTACGAATGATGAACGGTTTGAACAATTCAGCCGCCATATCTTTCGGCAAACCGCACTCGTGCAGTTTCAGCTCGGGACCTACCACGATTACAGAACGGCCGGAGTAGTCAACACGTTTACCCAGCAGGTTCTGACGGAAACGGCCCTGTTTACCTTTCAGCACATCTGACAGTGATTTCAGGGCGCGGCCACCTTCAGCTTTAACCGCATTAGATTTACGGGAGTTATCGAACAGAGAGTCAACCGCTTCCTGAAGCATACGTTTTTCGTTACGTAAGATCACTTCAGGGGCTTTGATCTCCAATAATCTTTTTAACCGGTTGTTCCGGATGATCACCCGGCGGTACAGGTCGTTCAGATCAGAAGATGCGAAACGACCGCCATCCAGGGGAACCAGCGGACGAAGCTCCGGTGGAATAACCGGAATGTATTGCATTACCATCCACTCAGGGCGGTTGGTGATGCGGCTATTGGCCTCGCGGAATGCTTCTACCACGCTCAAACGCTTCAACGCATCGGCTTTACGCTGCTGTGAAGTTTCGGTAGCGGCTGCATTACGCAGGTCGAATGATAAGCTGTCGAGCTCAATTCTTTGCAACAGATCGTGTACCGCTTCGGCGCCCATCTTTGCAATGAATTTCTGCGGATCGTCATCCGGCAGGTACTGGTTCTCCTTGGGCAGGTTCTCCAGTATTTCCAGATATTCTTCTTCCGTTAACAGATCGCCTGATTTCAATCCGCGATCTTCACGGATACCAGCCTGAATTACCACGAAACGCTCGTAGTACACGATGCTCTCCAGTTTTTTGGAGCTAACACCCAGCAAGTAACCGATCTTATTTGGTAAGCTTTTGAAATACCAGATGTGAACTACAGGAACCACGAGTTTAATGTGGCCCATGCGCTCGCGACGTACTTTCTTTTCAGTTACTTCAACACCGCAACGGTCGCACACGATCCCTTTATAACGGATCCGTTTATACTTACCGCAGGCGCACTCATAATCTTTTACAGGTCCGAAAATACGTTCGCAGAATAAACCATCACGCTCGGGTTTGTATGTACGATAGTTGATGGTCTCGGGCTTCAATACTTCACCATAGCTGCGCTCTAAAATAGAATCCGGTGAGGCAAGCCCGATAGTGATCTTAGAAAACGTGGCTCTGGGACGATTATCTTTTTTAATAGCCATATTTCGTATTTCTTGTTTCTAGTTTTTTGTTTCTTGTTACCGGCGACAGTAACCCTTTTCATCATCCGTTGCGTCGCACACTTCAACGTTCGATTCGCTTATCGGCTATTCGAATTTCAGATCCAGACCTAAACCTCTCAATTCATGCACCAATACGTTGAACGACTCAGGAATGCCGGCTCTTGGAATATTATCGCCTTTAACAATCGCCTCATAGGTTTTCGCACGGCCGATAATATCATCTGATTTAATGGTGAGCAATTCCTGCAGGATGTTCGAAGCACCATAAGCTTCCAGTGCCCACACCTCCATTTCACCGAAACGCTGACCACCGAACTGTGCTTTACCACCCAGCGGCTGCTGTGTAATAAGACTGTAGGGTCCAATGCTACGGGCGTGCATCTTATCGTCAACCATGTGGTGCAGTTTGATCATGTAGATCACACCCACGGTAGCTTTCTGGTGGAAACGGTCTCCTGTTTCACCATCATACAGGTATGTATGACCAAAGCTTGGTAAACCTGCATCGTTGATGTGTTTGGCAATTTCCTCTGTGGTAGCTCCATCGAAGATCGGTGTAGCGAACTTCACACCCATTTTCAAACCGGCCCAGCCTAATACAGTTTCATAGATCTGGCCCAGGTTCATACGGGAAGGTACACCCAGCGGATTCAATACAATGTCAACCGGTGTTCCGTCTTCCAGGAACGGCATATCTTCAGCACGCACGATCTTGGCAACGATACCTTTATTACCGTGGCGACCGGCCATTTTATCACCCACTTTCAGCTTACGCTTAACAGCCAGGTATACTTTAGCCAGTTTCAAAACACCGGCAGGTAACTCATCCCCGATTGAAATGTTGAACTTCTCTCTTTTATATCTACCCAGTTCTTCGTTGTACTTGATATTGTAGTTGTGCAACAGCGTGTTGATGGCATCATCGATCTGCGCATCACCAGTCCAACCCAGCGGATTTACGTTCTGGTAATCGATAGAACCCAGGTTCTTTGGATTGAACTTGGCGCCTTTACCGATCTGCACTTCACCAAAGTTGTTGTTTACACCGGCAGACGCTTTATCTTTCAATAAGGTCTGCAGTTTATTCAACAGCTCTTCTTTCAGATCCTCAACATTCTTTTCATGCACTTTTTCCAGCTTTTCCAGGGCGGCCTTCTCACGGATCTTCGCGTTTTTGTCTTTCTTGGCGCGTTGGAACAGCTTTTTGCCGATCACTACTCCTTCTACCCCGTTTGGCGCTTTCAAAGAAGCATCTTTGGCATCCCCGGCTTTGTCACCGAAGATGGCGCGTAACAGTTTTTCTTCCGGCGTAGGATCGCTTTCACCTTTAGGCGTGATCTTACCGATCAGGATATCACCTTCTTTAATGGCGGCGCCCAAACGGATGATACCATTTTCATCCAGGTCTTTGGTAGCTTCTTCCGATACGTTTGGAATATCGGGTGTCAGCTCTTCCTCACCCAGTTTGGTATCGCGTACTTCCAGTTCATATTCAGAAATGTGAATAGAAGTGAACAGGTCTTCCTTGGCTACCCTTTCGCTGATTACGATCGCATCCTCGAAATTGTACCCTTTCCATGGCATGAAGGCCACTTTCAGGTTACGGCCCAGTGCCAGCTCACCTCCCTGTACCGCATAACCTTCTGTAAGGAAATCGCCTTTTTTCAGACGTTGTCCTTTTTTCACAGCAGGTTTGTGGTTGATACAGGTTTCCTGGTTGGTTTTTATGAATTTGGTCAGTTTGTATATTTTCAGGTCGTCTTCAAAGCTCACCAGGCGGTCAGCTTCTGTACGGTCGTAGCGAACATGAATTTCGCTGCCATCTACGTACTCAACCACACCCTCGCCTTCAGACAGGATCTGTACACGGGCGTCGCGGGCAGCTTTGGCTTCCAACCCTGTACCCACGATCGGGTTTTCAGGACGGATCAGCGGTACGGCCTGGCGTTGCATGTTCGATCCCATCAGCGCACGGTTGGCGTCATCGTGCTCCAGGAACGGGATCAGCGATGCACTCAATCCCACGATCTGGTTCGGCGCTACGTCCATGAATTCCACATCGTTCTTTTCGAGGATCGGGAAGTCGCCGGTCTGGCGGCTGGTGATCTTCTCTTCTACGAAATGGCCTTTATCATCGAGCGGCGAACTTGCCTGGGCGATCTTGGCATTATCTTCTTCTTCTGCACTCAGGAAGGTGAGCTTCTTCAGGTCAACCTTTCCGTTCTCTACTTTATGATAAGGCGTTTCAATAAAGCCCATTTCATTGATCTTGGCGTGAACGCACAAGGTAGAGATCAGACCGATGTTCGGACCTTCCGGTGTTTCAATGGTACACAGGCGGCCGTAGTGGCTATAGTGTACGTCACGAACCTCGAAACCGGCTCTTTCACGGCTCAAACCACCGGGTCCGAGGGCAGAGATACGGCGTTTGTGCGTGATCTCACTCAGCGGGTTGGTTTGATCGAGGAATTGTGATAACTGAGAGGTACCGAAGAAGGAATTGATCACAGATGACAGGGTTCTGGCGTTGATCAGGTCAACGGGTGTGAACACCTCATTATCGCGCACGTTCATTCTTTCGCGGATGGTACGCGCCATACGGGCCAGACCAACACCGAACTGAGCATATAACTGCTCACCTACGGTACGTACACGACGGTTGCTCAGGTGATCGATATCGTCGATCTCCGCTTTACCGTTGGTCAATCGAACCAGGTATTTGATGATCTCGATGATATCTTCCTTGGTCAGTGTTTTCTGATCCAGCGGCTGATTCAGCATCAGCTTGCGGTTGATCTTATAACGGCCTACTTCGCCCAGATCATAACGCTTGTCGCTGAAGAACAATTTATCAATGATACCGCGGGCTGTTTCATCATCCGGCGCATCGGCTCCGCGCAATTGGCGGTAGATGTGCTGAACGGCTTCCAGCTCGCTGTTTGAAGTATCTTTATTTAAGGTATTGTAAATGATAGCGTAATCACCACCAACGTCTTCTTTCTGCACGAATACGCTTTTCACATCCATGTCGGCGATCATATCTACCGCTTCTTCATCCAGCACGGTATCGCGCTCCAGCACCACCTCGTTTCTTTCGATAGACACTACCTCACCGGTATCTTCGTCTACGAAATCTTCTACCCAGGTTCTTAATACGCGGGCAGCCAGGCGTTTGCCTAAATACTTCTGTAATGATTTTTTATCGCCTTTCACTTCATCGGCCATCCCGAACAGCTCCAGGATGTCTTTATCGGTTTCATATCCGATAGAACGCAAGAGCGTGGTGACCGGGAATTTCTTCTTCCGGTCGATGTACGCATACATTACGTTATTGATATCGGTAGCGAACTCCATCCAGGCGCCTTTGAAAGGAATTACCCGGGCAGAATAGATCTTGGTGCCGTTGGGGTGAATGGACTGGCCGAAGAATACACCAGGAGAACGGTGTAATTGAGAAACCACCACACGCTCAGCTCCGTTGATCACGAAGGTACCGCGCGGGGTCATGTAAGGAATGTTCCCCAGGAACACATCCTGAACGATGGTCTGGAAGTCAACGTGCTCTTCGTCATTACAGCTCAGCCTCAGTTTCGCTTTAAGGGGAACAGCATATGTTAATCCACGCTCCATACACTCTTCAATGGTGTAGCGGGGCGGGTCAATGAAATAATCCAGAAATTCCAGCACGAATATGTTCCGTGTATCTGTAATAGGGAAATTTTCCTTGAACACCTTGAACAACCCTTCAATGTTACGCTTGTCGGGTGTGGTTTCTAACTGGAAAAATTCTTTGAACGATTGAATTTGTACTTCGAGTAAGTCAGGCGCCTCAGCAAGATTCTTGATTTTACCGAAGTTGACCCTGTTTGACAGTTTTGTTGAAGACATATTGCTTAAAACCGGTTTTTTTAATTGTTCGTACGACAAAACATCTATAGACAAAAAAAATTTTCCTTGAGAATTTTAGTCCTTTTTTGTTCCTGTTGAACGTCCAAGGTTAAATTCCCAAAGAATTAAAAAAGAGGCAGTTATGTTAAATTGGCCATGTAGCAACGTACCTCTGCTAATTAGCTTTTGTGAAAAATGGAGGGCAAAGGTAAGGAATATACCTTATAAAACAAGAAATTAATGACCAAAAATCGGACCGGAAATATGTCAGTCAGGCAGAATTTATGGGGAGCTGGATAGGTTAAAACGTCATGAACCGGATTCAAAGATAAAAACAAAGCCGCAAAGCCCGATGACTTTGCGGCTGAAAAATCTTACTTATTTATTCACTTATATGCCCGGATAACCGTCGTTCTGCGGTCTCAGGTTCGGATTGTTCTGCATTTCAATGGTAGGTAACGGGAACAGCAGATGTTTTTCCGCCAGCACCGCACCGCTTTCAGGTAATTTATGCCCAACGAAGTTCTCAAAGCTGTTGGTGTTTTCATTGTAAGCCGTCCTTCGTCGAACCATGTCGAACCAGGTGATGCCCTCATAACACAGTTCATGCCAGCGTTCGCGCAATACCGCGTCCCTGAAAGAGGTTTGGTTATAGCTGCCCAAAGTGCCGGTCATTAAACCTGCCCTGTCACGGATGCTTTTTAAGGCATTCAGGGCATCCTGGTTGGGACCGGAACCTGCTTCATTTTGCGCTTCAGCATAAGTGAGCAGCACCTGCGCATACCGGATATTCATCCAGTTAAGTCCGCTGATAGCAGTTCCTTTAACACCCGCGGTACCGTTCGCAACGATATCAAAATGTTTATAAATGTAAGGCGCACCCAAAGGCTTCAAAGCGCCATTACCGCCATCATAGTACGATGTATAAAAGAAACCCTGGCGGTCAACAGTTCTTTTGTCGCCTGGTTCAAATGAGTTATAGAACTGCACGGTTGGTGTAGTAGATCCCACTTCAGTACCATAGGCTGAGACATCTTTGAAGTTGGGTAACAATATGGCCTGGTTTCCATTGTTAGCCACCCCACCAAGGAACTGAATTTGAAAAATATGCTCGCCCTGATTTTCCGTTGATTCAAGGTGCAGGCTGTTGTAATCGCCAAACAGGCTGAACTTACCACTGGTTATTACCTCTTTGGCTTTATCGGCAGCCATTTGATAATATTCTTTTTTGTTAATAGGATAGCCAGCCATCGTTAAATATACTTCTGCCAGCAACGATTTAACAGCACCCAGTGAAACACGTCCGCTCTTATCGGTCCATTCCAGTCCAGAGGTTTCCGCCGTTTTAAGGTCATTTATTATCTGGCTGTAAACAGAATCTTTGGATGTGCGGCCAGCGTTTACCATAGGGTCACTAGCTGATAAAATAGAAGTCGTCAATAAAGGCACATCCCCAAACAGCCGTACCAGATAAAAATACGACCAGGCCCGTAAAAACTGTGCTTCACCCAGAACCTGCTTCTTTTTAGCTTCGTCCATTTTAATGCCTGGCACCTTATCTAATACCAGATTGGTTTGGGCAATCACCTGGTATAAGTTGGTCCACCAGTTAAGCACAAACACATTGTCGCCATTATAACTAAGTCCAAGCAGATTGTTCAGATCGGTATTTTGCCCGGTTTCCGTTTTAGCCGTACCTGTAGGCATTTCCAGCATGGAGAAATTATTGGCAAATATTCCGGCACCACCTGCAAAGAACCGGGTTCTGTCGTATGCTGCGGCAATGGCTGCATCAGCGTGACCGGGTAGTGTATAATAATTGTCGGGCGAAAGGTTCGACGGATCCTGATCTTCTTCTACCAGCCATTTCTTACAACCGGTGGCTGATACTGCCAGGGCACATAGTAATAGAATATATAATGAATTTATATTGCAGCGTTTCATATGAGCTTGTTTAATGTTACTTTATTATAATCCAACACTTACTCCCAGCATATAGGTAGTTGGCTTGGGATAATCAAAGAAGGTTTGGCCCTGTGCAAATGCATTATTATAAGTAGTTACCTCAGGATCGTTGCCCGAGAACTTTGTTTTCAGGAAGAAGTTTTGCACAGAAGCAGTTACGCGCAACCTGCTTAATTTAAACCTTTCTAACACACCTGCGGGAACATTATAGCCTAACAACAGGTTCTTACCACGAATAAAGGAACCATCTTCCACCCAACGGGTATCTACATTGGTTACATAACCTGCGCGGGTATCGCGGATGGTAGCGATCATGGTGTTGTTGTTATTTTTGCCAGGTTGATAATAATCCAGCACTGAGCTGAAGCTGTTCGCAATACCTGTTCTGTCTTCACCTGAGTGTTTGGTTTGATTCAGTACTTCGTTCCCGTACATGTATCCGATCTCAATGAGCAGGTCCCAGTTCTTATAGCTGAAACTATTGTTGAAAGAACCCCAGCCATCCGGATTGCCATTACCAATGATCACCCTGTCGAGGTCGTTAATAGCATAATCGCCGTTTACGTCAAGGTATTTCAAATCGCCGGGTAAAATGGGTTTACCACCGCGGTAGCTGGCAAACTTTGCAGCCTCTGCTCTTTCAGCATCTGTCCATACGCCCTGGCGTACCAGACCCCAGAATGAACCAACAGGCTCTCCTACCTTAATGATACCGGTGTTTGATAAAAAGTTTGGATTGCCTGAATAAATTGGCGCTGGCGTTGCCAGCGAAAGCACTTTATTTCTGTTCATGGAAATATTAAAGGTGGTGCTCCATGAAAAGTCCTGGGTTTTTATGTTGATAGTATGCAAAGTGAACTCAACCCCTTTGTTCTCCATGCTGCCAATATTCTTGGTATAAAAATTATAACCGGTTGATCTTGGCAATGGCGACTCCAGCAACATGTCGGTTGTTTTGCGATAATAAAGATCTGCTTCAAAGCTGATCCTGTTTTCTAAAAGGCCTAACTCCACACCGGCATCCGTTTGAGCTGTTTTTTCCCATTTCAGATCAGGATTCCCCAGCCTGCCTGTTCCTACACCAGAGAACCTGGCATTGTTAAAGATGGCGGTGTAAGAACCCAGTAAGGGATCAGATGAAAAGGGCGCAATTTCCGAGTTACCCGTTAATCCATGGCTTACGCGGAACTTTAGATGCGACACCGTCTTGCTGTTTTTCAGAAACTCTTCGTTAGAAGCATTCCATGCTACAGCAGCGGAAGGGAAGAAGGCGAACTTATGATTGTCGCCGAATTTTGAACTGCCATCAACACGGCCGGTAAAAGTAACCAGGTACTTTTGCTGGTAGCCATAATTGACGCGGCCAAAGTAGGAGTTGAAAGCAAATTGGCTCCTGTTTGAAGAGGACGCATTTTGCACACTGCCTGCTCCCAGGTTATAGTATTGGAAAAAGTCGGTCGAAAAGTTCTGGGCGCTGGCATTAACAGAGGTATAATTTGTTCCCTGCCATGAAAGCCCTACTAAACCATTCACTGTATGGTCGTCATTGATGGTTTTGGTGTAGTTCAGGAATGTTTCAGACGACCAGTAAATCTCGCGGTTGTCAAAAATACTGGCAGTACCGTTCTGATCCATGGATATATTATGAAGTGAACGGCCGCTGAATTGATTCTCCTGCCTTTGAACAACACTCACCCCTACCTGGCTCTTGATATCAAAACCATTACCCAGCAAAAGATTCACATAAGCATGTCCCAACATATTCTGAACATTTACCAGATACTTTCTATCTGTCATGATATGTACCGGATTTGAACCGCCTTCAGCCCCGGGATAAAGATAGTTATCACCCCATGTGCCGTCGGCAAACTTTACCGGCAGGAAAGGGAATGCTTCTGTGATCATCCGCACGGAGTTCAAACCGCCAGTGCCCTGGTCAACCAGGTTCTCTTCCTGGTTATTATAACTTACACTTCCGCCGATCCTCAGCCATTCTTTTGGTTTCAGATCGAGCACGAACCGGGCTGAATACCGTTTCAGGTATGAATTAAGCAGCAACCCATTATCATCGCGGTAGCCCAGGAACAAGCCATACAAATTGCCATTGTTTCCTCCGGTTACGCCTATCTGATGATTTTGGGAAAGCTTATGTTGTACTGACTCTTTCAGCCAGTCGGTATTATATAATGGATTACCATTCGCATCAAACAGGTTCGGCAAACTTTGCCTTTTTACACGTGGATCTACAGCCGAGGAATAGTTACCGGCGGCCCAACCTGCGGGGTCATATACCTTAATATTATCATAGGCCAGATTTTCGAGATCAACGTATTGTTGTGCATTGAGCATATGCACTCTTTTCGGGCCAATAGTAGGCATACTGAAATTACCATCATAAGTAATTTTGGTGGGCCCGCTTGTACCGCGTTTGGTCGTAATAAGTACTACACCATTGGCGCCACGGGCACCGTAGATGGCGGTTCCGGATGCGTCTTTCAGCACTTCTACCGAAGCAATATCATTCGGGTTGATATAATCGATAGAATTACTGTTGAGAGTTTGGTTACCGATGGGTATATACACCCCGTCGACCACATACAGTGGGTTGTTCGATGAATTGATGGAGCTGAAACCGCGTACCCGGATCCTGGTTTGTCCGCCGGGACGGCCAGAGTTGGTTGTAACCTGAACCCCGGCTATACGGCCCGACAAAGCTTCGTTCACCGAAGCAGCCGGCCGCTCCTGTAGCTGGGAAGCTTTTACCGACCCTACCGATCCGGTAAGGTCTCTTTTCTTAACGGTACCATAACCGATGACGACCACTTCGCTCATAGAGCCTTTACTGAGCTGCATTTGAATGCTTAAGGTCGTTTCCTCCCCAACCTTCATTTGGTAGCCTTCATAACCAGTGTGGGAGAAAATAAGCGTTGCGCCGGGCTCTGCATTGATACTGAAATTTCCACTCATGTCGGTACTCGTACCTAATGACTGCCCCTTAACCTGAACCGATACACCGGGCAGCGGTGACCCATCTTTGGCATCGGTCACTTTTCCGCTAATGCCACGGCTTTGCGAATAGGTTAAACCTGAAATAAAAAGTGCGAGCAAACTTAGCAGACATAGGCGTCCGACGAAATAAAACTGCTTTTTCATACGCAAGTTTTGGTTTTTTAAAAATGTACTATATCGTTTTAGCAAATAGAGCCATAAGGCCCTCTCGTTACATATTACATTGTCCACAATAGATTACAATAGGTTTTAACGGCTATACTAAATACGGCTACAATTGCTGGAGTTCTGATACATCAACTCCGGTTTTGTCATACCAAGGGTCAGGAAGGGAAGATTTTCTATGGGTACTAAAATGCAAACTCGAAAAGTCACTAACAGATATTGTGCATCATTGTTGTACCCGTTTTCAAGGGAGCGAATTGATCTCTTAATTATTTCTGATTAGCCAGGCCGGGAACATGAACAATAATAAGCCTGCATACATCTGCAAAAAGAATTAGCAATAAGCATATGGCGAAAAATTTGAGAATAATCGTTTTCAACTTAAAATTAGCAATTCTAAAACGTTTTTGCAAAATATTTGTCATGAAGTCGAGGTTAATTTTATTCAGGCATAAAAACGCAGGTTCATGAGATAGAAATACAGCGCTTCACATAAGCTCTTTATGAACTTATATGAAGACCTGCCTGGTAATTATTGTGGGATATTCTTACTTAGCCTTCGGCTAAGGGGCCAGGAAAGACGCAAAATTTTGCAGGTATGGGGCCTGCTGCACCCTTCTTATAATGACCCTTATTTATTTACTTTTTGAACGAATTCGGTCGTTCCTCTAACGACCAGTCCAGGTGAGATCTCGATCTTGGTCTCTGCATTTGAATTTCCCTTACCCAGCTGATCCATAAGTAGTTCCAGCGCCGTTTTGGCAATGTCCTCCGCGGGCTGGCGAATGCAGGTGATGCCGGGGGGATAAAGGCGGAATACGTCATGGTCATCGAAGCAGATCATTGCCAGGTCATTAGGCAGTTTAAGCCCCAGGCGGTGAATACTTTCAAGACCCTGCAAGCCGAGGTAGTTGGTAGCAAAGAACACAGCTTCCAGGTCAGGCGCATTTTGAATGAAAGAAGTCACCTGTTCTATGCCAAGCTCTTTATCTTCTTCGTATTTGAGCGTGAGTACAAGGTTGTCTGTCGAGAGCCCAGCCAGCTGCATACTGTCTTCGAACGCCTTTAGGCGTTGCTCTATTTGTACCAGGTTCAGGTCAACCGTTACAAATCCGATCCGGCGGTAGCCTTTTTCAATAAGGTGCGCCATGCCCTTTTTCACGCCTTCATAATTATTTACCAGCACGTGGGGTACATCAATACCGGGAAAATAGCTGTCCATCAGCACGACCGGTTTGTTATCGGCGATCAGCTCTTTGATATCCTGCTCCATACCCGGTGTGGGTGTAATAATATAACCATCTACCTGGCGCTGAGACAGCATTCCGATGAGCTCCTTCCCTTTCTGCCGGTTATTCTCCGTACTTGTATAAACGACTTTGTAGCCAAAGCGGGCGGCTTCCTCTTCAATGATGCGCGACAGGGAGGCAAAAAAGTTACCCGATATGGTTTCAACGATCAATCCTAAGATCTGTGACTTGCCGGTTCGCAGGCTTACCGCGACAGGATTAGGATGATAGCCTTCTTTTTTAGCCACCTCCATGATCTTACTGGCCAATGTTTCACTGATCCGCATTTGTTTTGCCTTGCCATTGAGCACAAATGATACGGTTGAGGGCGACACACCGGCTATGCGAGCGATATCTTTGAGGGAGACCCGTTTCATATTTGTTTATATGTTATATAAAGGAGACTACTAAACTATGAAAATAAAACTTACAAAAATTGATTTCCCCCATATAATAACAAAACCCCGGTGTAAACACCGGGGCCTGTAACTATTTTGAAAGTCATGTTTATTTAACTTCCACTTCAGCGCCAGCTTCTTTCAGCTTAGCAACCAGAGCGTCAGCATCAGCTTTGCTGATACCTTCTTTAACTGGTTTTGGAGCACCATCAACTAAGTCTTTAGCTTCTTTGAGACCAAGACCAGTTAATTCTTTAACCACTTTCACTACGTTCAGTTTGTTAGCACCACCGTTTTTCAGGATAACGTCGAAAGAAGTCTTTTCTTCTGCAGCAGCGGCAGCAGGACCGGCAGGACCAGCAGCAACAGCTACAGCAGCAGCAGCAGGCTCAATGCCGTACTCTTCTTTCAGGATCTTAGCTAACTCGTTAACTTCTTTTACAGTCAGGTTCACCAACTGTTCTGCAAATGCTTTTAAATCTGCCATTGTTGTAAATTTTTCCCGCCTTCATTGCCTGTGCTCCGGCGGATGTTTAAAAAAATTTGTGTTTGATAACTCTCAGGCCAGAGTTAGTATTTTCGTTGAGCTTATTGGCTAATGTGCATATTAGCTAGTCAGCACATTACTAATTATGCATTTCTGTCTTCCAATGCTTTTACCAGGCTTGCCAGCTTGTTGCCGGCGTTCAGGCCGCTGATAACATTCTTGGCAGGTGATTGCAACAAGCCGATGATCTCCCCGATAAGGTCGTTTTTGCTTTTCAGGGTGGTCAGGGTCTGCAGCTGATTGTCGCCCATGAAGACGTCACCATCGATGAAAGCGGCTTTCAGCTCAGGCTTGGTAGCATCTTTTTTACCAGCTTTACGGAAGTCGCTGATGATCAGTGCAGGCTCTTTGGGGTTCTCACTGAACATCAAAGCGGTAACACCATGCAGTGAATCGAACATGCCGGCATACCTTTTTTCGTCTAAAGCTTCGAGCGCTTTGCGAATGAGGGTATTTTTGGCCACTTTCATTTCAACTTTCTTATTGAAACATACCCGGCGCAGATTACCTACCTGCTCAACCGTTAATGATTCTGTATTTGTTACATAGAAATTGTTGTATTGAGAGAATTTCTCTTTCAATACTTCAATTACTTCATTTTTTTCCTGTTTTGTCATAACGCTAATATTTTGTTGGTTTCGCTCATAATCACGCCTGCGCGTAATTACATCGTCGCGTTATTAAAGTTTAGTTCATTAAAGATTTTGTGTCAACTGCAATAGCAGGACTCATGGAGCTGGCCATGAATACGCTTTTCAGGTAAGTACCTTTTGCAGACGAAGGCTTTGCCTTGATGATTGCATCGATCAGCTGGTGGCTGTTCTCAGCAATTTTCTCAGGGCTGAAGCTTACGCGGCCGATAGAAGCATGAACGATGCCAGCTTTATCGACTTTGAAAGCGATCTTACCACCTTTAACCTCGTTTACAGCTGCAGCCACATCATTGGTAACGGTACCTGTTTTAGGGTTGGGCATCAGGTTACGGGGACCTAAGATCTTACCCAGTTTACCAATTTTAGGCATTACAGAAGGTGTAGCGATGATTACGTCTACGTCAGTCCAGCCACCTTCAATTTTTTGAACAAACTCATCGAGGCCAACAAAATCGGCGCCGGCTGATTTTGCATCCGCTTCTTTATCGGGTGTACATAATACCAGTACTCTTTTGGTTTTACCGGTACCATGCGGCAGGGTAACTGTACCACGGATCGCCTGATCGGCTTTCTTAGGATCTACCCCTAAGCGGATGTGAAGATCTACCGATGCATCAAACTTTGTAGTGTTTACGGTTTTCACGATAGAGGAAGCCTCTTTCAGTGAATACACTTTATTTTTATCGACTTTAGCGTCAACTGCTTTTCTTTTTTTAGGAATTCTTCCCATTGTCATTCGTTTTTAAATGTCCCGCCCTGCGGGAACAGTGAACAATTAATTTTCCCAGGGAGCTTTACCATCTACGGTAAGACCCATGCTGCGGGCGGTACCAGCCACCATGCGCATAGCGCTTTCCAGGGTGAAACAATTCAGGTCGGGCATTTTGTCTTTTGCAATAGCCTCTACCTGGTTCCAGTTCACTTTACCAACCTTATTACGGTTAGGTTCTTTAGAACCGCTTTGTAATTTGGCGGCTTCCAGCAACTGAACGGCTGCAGGAGGCGTTTTAATTACAAACTCGAATGATTTGTCGGAATAAACGGTGATCAATACAGGGAGAACTTTTCCCATTTTATCCTGCGTGCGGGCGTTGAATTGTTTGCAGAATTCCATGATATTGATACCCTTGGAACCCAGTGCAGGACCTACAGGAGGAGCCGGATTTGCCTGGCCGCCTTTTACCTGTAGCTTTACGTAGCCGGTAATTTCTTTTGCCATTTTTACTGATTTATTGGTTCAAACGATCGTTCATTGGCCAGTGGGCGAACTACTGGATCTCCCAAATTCCTCTGCTCCCGCTTTGGCGGGGAACTAAAAAGAACTTTCTTTTGGGGACGCAAAGGTAACAAAACTTTCGAAAAAACAAAGTCTTTTTCTCACATCAAAAATCGGCTGCAATATACGCCGGATAACTGTTCCACGTTGCCGGTTGCAAGTTACCGGTCGCCGGTTACCAGTTGCCGGTTACCAGTTACCGGTCGCCGGTTACCGGTTACCAGTCACCGGTGGCCAGTTACCGGTTATCAGTTGCCAGTTACCGGTTGCCCGTTACCCGGCACACCACTACCGGCTATCGGTTACCAGCCGCCGGTTGCTGGACAATTACCGAACACTCCCCTAGGTACAAGCAGATTATCGGGTTGCCGGAGACCAGTCGCCAGTCACCAATTACGGGTCGCTTGGCAACGACCTAAACTCCCCTGCCCTACGAGCAAATTACCAGTCGCTGGTTACGGGGCACCAGTTGCCGGCCGCCGATGACCGGTTACCAGTCGCCAGTTACCAGTCGCCGGTCGCCATTTACCCAACACTCGATACCCTACTGCCGATCAGGTATTGGTAATCGCGGATACCGGCCGCCGATTACCGGTTACCAACCTCAGTCCCGGCCACCTCATCGCCGCTCACCTGCCCCCATTGCAATGGCCGGTTTGCCCACTGCCTACCAGATGGTCTGTCCTTTCCATCGTACCCCTAACCACCCATTGCCTTCATATACAAAAAAGGATCATCATTAACATACTTGTATCTCTCAACGCACGAATACCCATCATATAAACCCATATGCTTAACCTTGTTCTTTACCGTACACTTCTTAATGCCGGTTAAACGATTTATTATATTTAATATAACCATCGTTACGTTATACCACCGCTGTAGTTACCTGATATTAGTTGCTTTTGTATGTGGCCATGTAAGCCCCTGCTCCATTAAGCATACTTCCGGCGAAGACCGCCTGCCCATCTCATGAAACGTAGTGTGCATAAGGATTTCAGCTCTATGAACAGCCTCAGGGCACAACCATATTGCAGCTATTTAAGATAGGTATTGATGCCCTGCGAACACATCATAAATACCCATCAATGATGGCCGGAATTTTGCAAGAGGAGCCGTCTATAACAGCAGAATGAAACCTCATATAAGACGACCACTGTTAGCAAAATGGTAGTAGTTTTTTATTTTTTGAATTTTTATACGTAGCTTTTGCGTTTAATTATAATAACGCTTCTTCTTATAGAAATTAACCAACAACAAAAAACACATCAACACTATGGCCAAAGCAAAGAAAAAAGCAGCTAAAAAAGCCGCTCCTAAGAAAGCAGCGAAGAAAAAATCACCGGCCAAAAAAGCAGCCAAGAAAGCCGTGAAGAAGGCCGCTAAGAAAGCTGCCAAAAAAGCTGCCCCTAAAAAAGCAGCGAAGAAAGCAGCAAAAAAAGCCGTAAAGAAAGCAGCTAAAAAAGCGGCTCCTAAAAAAGCAGCCAAGAAAGCAGCAAAAAAAGCAGCTCCTAAGAAAGCCGCTAAGAAAGTTGCTTCCAAAGCACCGGTAAAAAAAGCAGCTAAAAAATCAGCGCCGAAAAAGAAAAGAGCTGTAGCCAAACCAGTAGCAGAGTCTGTTCAGGAACAAGAGCCGATGATCGCTCCGCCAATGATGGATGAGGATACGGTTGAAACAGATACTGATGTTGATACAGATGATGTTGATGCAGACACTGATGCTGATGATGCAGATGACACCGATGATACTGATGATGCAGATGTTGATGTGGACGATGAGGATGAAGACGAAGAGGAAGACGAGGATGAAGATGAAGAAGACGAGGATGAAGATGAAGACGAGGATGAAGACGATTCCGATGCCGTCGAAGAAACTGTTGAAGAAGATTTCGATGAAGACGAAGATGAGGATGAGGATGAAGATCAACGGTAAGCAATTCCAGGTGTTTTGCTACTACATAAAAGTTTGACCTTTCCCGATGCGGAAAGGTTTTTTTATGTCCACCCATCAAAAAAAACATCCGCCCGGAGGCAGATGTTCTATCAGTATTTTATGAGTGAGGTCTTAACTTAATTTTTCAACCTGCATGTAGTTCAGCTCTACCGGCGTTGATCGCCCGAAGATCTTCACCGTTACTTTCAGTTTCTTCTTCTCGTCGTTCACCTCTTCAATGATACCATTAAAGTCGTTGAACGGTCCTTCTATGATCTTGATCGTTTCACCAACAATAAATGGCTCGCTCATGCTTACACCGCCCGTTTCGGCCATTTCATCCATTTTACCGAGCATTTTATTAACCTCGGCCTTCCGAAGGGCGATAGGATTTTCCTTACCCAGAAAATGGATCACATTGGTAGTATTCTTAATAGCTTCCCGTAAGTCGTCAGATAATTTATTTTCCAGCACTTCAATCATTACATAGCCTGGGTAATAGTTGCGCTCACGCATTACTTTTTTACCATTCTGCACCTTGTATACTTTTTCCACAGGCAGAAACACTTGCTTAACCACCTCACCCCATCCGCCGCGGGAGATCTCTTTGTCAAGGTACTCTTTTACCTTGCGCTCTTTACCGCTCACCACCCGCAGCACATACCATTTAGTTTCTTGTTGTTGAGTAGCTTGTTCCATTATTAAAATAAAGAATATATAAATTTAAGAGCTTGCTGAGCTACCAGGTCCATTACCCAAACCACCCCGGTGATCAGTAAAGTAGCTACCAGTACGATAACGGTAGACTGCTGCAACTGCGTCCAGGTAGGCCAGGTCACCTTCTCTATCAGCTCCCGGTATGATTCCCTGAGGTATATTGATATTTTATTCATGTTCAATTAATTATCAATGGGCTGATGATCATTTAGCACATTGTAAAAGCACGGGCACTAGGATTCGAACCCAGATCGAAGGTTTTGGAGACCTCTATTCTACCATTGAACTATGCCCGTAGATACGCTGAACGATTAAGGCTCAACAGGTAAGGCTGGTAAAAGCACCCGTTTTCGCATTACACGTTCAACGTAAAAGAACTTTTTTAGAAAGCAAAGTACTTGAACGTGGTGAGCTCAAGTACTTTACAAATATACGTAACTCCTTTCTCACTCCGCCAGCCGGCGAAGGATGAGGGTCATTATTTCAGGATTTCAGTAACCTGACCGGCACCTACTGTACGGCCACCTTCGCGGATCGCGAATTTCAGACCTTTTTCCATCGCGATAGGCTGGATCAGTTTTACTTGCAGCGTGGTGTTATCACCAGGCATTACCATCTCAGTACCAGCTGGTAATTCTACTTCACCAGTTACGTCAGTGGTACGGAAGTAGAACTGAGGACGGTATTTGTTGAAGAATGGAGTGTGACGTCCACCTTCTTCTTTGCTCAGTACGTAAACCTCGCCTTTGAATTCAGTGTGAGGAGTGATAGAACCAGGTTTTACGATAACCATACCGCGGCGGATATCTTTCTTTTCAATACCGCGCAACAGCAGACCTGCGTTGTCACCAGCTTCACCTTCATCCAGTAATTTGCGGAACATTTCAACACCAGTTACAGTAGAAGTCAGCGGTTTTTCAACCAGACCAACGATTTCTACACCTTCACCTACTTTAACACGGCCTCTTTCGATACGACCGGTAGCAACTGTACCACGACCAGTGATTGAGAATACGTCTTCAACAGACATCAGGAACGGTTGGTCAACCGGACGGGGAGGTAATGGGATGTAAGAATCTACAGCAGCCATCAGTTCTTCTACAGCTGCAACCCATTTTGCTTCACCAGCCAGAGCGCCGGTAGCAGAACCCTTGATGATAGGAGTATTGTCGCCGTCGAAACCGTAGAAGCTTAACAGCTCGCGGATTTCCATTTCAACCAGCTCCAGTAACTCTGGGTCATCAACCAGGTCAACTTTATTCATGAATACCACCATACGAGGAACGCCTACCTGACGAGCAAGCAGGATGTGTTCTTTTGTTTGGGGCATAGGACCATCTGTAGCAGCCACAACCAGAATAGCACCATCCATCTGGGCAGCACCGGTGATCATGTTCTTCACATAGTCAGCGTGACCGGGGCAATCCACGTGTGCATAGTGACGATTTGCAGTCTGATACTCCACGTGCGCGGTGTTGATTGTGATACCACGCTCTTTTTCTTCAGGAGCTGCATCGATCTCGTCATATTTTTTTGCCTGCGCCAAACCCGATTTAGCCAAAATGGTGGTGATGGCGGCAGTTAAAGTGGTTTTACCGTGGTCGATGTGACCGATGGTACCAACGTTAACGTGAGGTTTATCCCTCTTGAAAGTCTCTTTTGACATCGTTATCTGTTTTTAGTTGTGGTTTTACAATTTATTAAAACGCGTCCCTTATACCCTCGCAGGCAAAAGGATTTATGTAACCGGCAGCAGAAAGCCTATGAAACTTCTGTTGCGTCGCACACTTCATCTTTAGTTCTATACCAGGCTGATTGGTCTTTCCGGTAACCATCCGGTCGGCAGCTGATACAGGAATAGTCAAATAACTTACAAACCGTTAGTGAGAACAGATCTAAAACGACCTTCCCGACTGATAATCGGGCTCACCATTGAGCTGCAACGCTACCGGCTTCTTTAATGACTTATGAGCCGTTAGTGAGAATCGAACTCACGACCTCTTCCCTACCAAGGAAGTGCTCTACCACTGAGCTACAACGGCTGATAGGTTTGTGAGGTAAATTCCCAAAACCCAAAGAGCGAAGACGATCCACCAACCGGCGAACGCGACTTACAGCCTGGAAGACTGTCGCCCTATAACTTAAAAATGAGCGGAAGACGAGGTTCGAACCCGCGACCTACAGCTTGGAAGGCTGTCGCTCTACCAACTGAGCTACTTCCGCATTTTTTAATTAAGCCAATTAGCAAAAAGCTAATTCAAATGAAAAGAACTTAACACGAATGTGCCCGCCTTTTGCCGCCGGAAGGCGGTTCGGCGGGCGAAGTGGGCAGAAGAGGATTCGAACCTCTGAAGTCGAAAGACAGCGGATTTACAGTCCGCCCCATTTGGCCGCTCTGGAATCTGCCCTTTAAAAACAAGTAAAATTACACACGCAATGTAAAACGCTGAGCCACTTGTCGGAATCGAACCAACGACCTACTGATTACAAATCAGTTGCTCTACCAGCTGAGCTAAAGTGGCTTATATTCAAAAAACTTTATCAACTTATTGGCTCAAACTTCGGCCATCCAACGCGGCGGATGCTTTACCAGTTGAGCTAAAGTGGCTTAAAAATCAAAAAACTTCACACTTTTATTCATCCATCCGTGTCTACCGGCACCGCCCTTTTAAGCAATATTAAATTGCTGTTACCCCTATTCAATTAGCCGTATTTTATGCCTTTTCAGGGCTGGCAAATTAATTGAAAGTCAAGCCTGTAAAGAACTTCCTGCGCCTCTTTTTCTTACCCTGCTATTTTTTGAGGAAGGCAAAGGTAAATGAATTTGTGTAATTCAAAAATTTTGATCCGTTTTTTTTTTGCTTGTTTTCAACGTTTTGCAATTTCTCGTCCCCCTTCGAACCATCTTCACGGCCACGAACCTGCTTCCCATGCGGTTTCCATTGAAAAAACGCAAACCTACAATTGTTTTTAAAATAATACAGCTTCCTGTTATCACCCCCTTCCTTTCCCGTACGGACATAAAAAAACCTCCCGCATGGGGAGGTTTAAAGAAGTGAAATAATTTTATCTGAAACAGAAATTCAGCATTATACAATTCAGGCAGCTTGCTTTTCCTTCCTTCTTTTTACCTGGTTTACCAGAGATTCCAACGCATTGTCGAATGATTCTTCAAATGATTTCGAACTGCATTTAACAAAGAACTGGTGGCGAGGAACCTGCACTCTAATTTCTGCGATCTTGTCTTTTATGGTGTGCACCACATTATCCAACTTTAGGTATACGTCAACCTTAATAATGCGGTCGTGAAAGGTGTTAATTTTTTGAAGTTTACGATTAACATGTTCGATCAATTTTGCATCAGCAGTAAACCGCACAGACTGAATGTTTACGTTCATAACAATCGCATTTTAACAGTGAAACAATATTTAACAATAAATGAAAGATCTTTTCTGTACCACCATTGCAGTGAGTGAGAGATGAAAGAGGTGGCTTCAATGCAGGAATATTAACTACTACATAAGCACTTTATTTAAGCTCTATGAAGATAATACAACAGGCTGTTTTTTCCAAATTAATATGCAGCTATTTTGACAAAGAATTGTCTTACGCACAAAAATACATGCAGTGGTCAATTAGCTTTTTTTTAGCACATGCTAACAAACATTCGCCTGAATAAAAAAGATCATAAATGACCAGTTATGTTTGCAGAGATACAACGGTCACCTAAACATATACTCCTGTCAAAAGCCTTAGGCCTTGGGATGCGCCTTCTTATATATGTCCTTTAATTTCTCAATGGTATTATGTGTATAGATCTGCGTAGCCGCCAGACTCGAATGGCCCAGTAATTCTTTTACTGCGTTCAGATCTGCGCCGTTATTGGTCAAATGCGTGGCAAAGGTATGCCGCAGTACGTGCGGACTTTTCTTATCGATCGTTGTAACAGCACTTAGATACTTATTAACTGCCAGGTAAACATATTTAGTATACAGCTTTCGCCCTTTTTCATTAACCAGTAAGTATACCGGGTCAGCGGATTCCAGTGCGCGCTTTTTTTCTGCGATGTAATCTCTGATCTCTTTTATCAACTCCGCACTTACCGGAATAACCCTTTCCTTGTTGCCTTTACCCAACACCTTGATGGTATTGGCCGATGTATTTACCTGGCTTTCCTTCAGGTTCACCAACTCCGATAAGCGCATGCCCGTGTTATAAAAGATCGACAGGATCAACCGGTCGGTTTTGCCGCTCCAGGTATCCGGGAACTCAACATAACGGAATAGCGTATCCGTATCTCTTTGTTCCACATACACCGGCAAACGCTTGGGAATCTTCGGAGAAATAATAGTGGTCATGGGCGATTGTTCGAGCTGCCCGGTGCGCATATGATATTTAAAGAAAGATTTTAGTGTGGAGATCTTGCGATTGATGGTTTTGGCGCTGTTCTTATTTTCTTTAAGCGATGCCAGCCAACTGCGGATATAAGCTGCGGCTATGTCGGCCAGAACCGGCTCCCGCATGCTGAATCGTTCCTGCAAATAGGCAAAGAACTGCTGCAGGTCTTCTCCATAGGCCACGATCGTATTCTCAGCATACCGCTTTTCGAACTTCAGGTAGTTCAGAAAATTATTAACGGTCACAGGATTATGTAATGTTGTACCCATAGCGGCAGGAAATGTTCATTAAATATAGGTAAATCCTTCAATACCAGGTACAACAGCTTAAAATAGAGTAGCTACAAAACCAAAAAGGCCACCTGGTAGAGTGGCCGTAATATTGTTACAAGTGACGATGTTAGGCTTATCCTTCGATCTGACCGCTGGCAACCTTTTGCTTGTACACAGCTTTCAGCACCTCGTTGCGACGTTTAACCGACGGCTTGGTGTACGATTGACGCTCTCTTAACTGCACCAATATCTTCGCTTTCTCAAATTTCTTTTTGTACTTTTTGAGGGCCTTGTCGATATTTTCGCAATCTTTTGAATCGATAATCAGCATAATATTATATACCTCCTTTAAGGCTTTTTAGGGCTGCAAATATAGCCGAAAATTCCAAAATACGCAAAATCCCCCCAAAAATCCGATTTTTGCCCCATGTTTACAGGAATTATCGAAACCATCGGCCACATCGAAGAAGTATATAGCACCGGAACAAATAAAACATACTGGATCTCCTCGGCCCTTTCCCATGAGTTCAGGATCGATCAAAGCGTGTCCCATAACGGGGTTTGCCTTACCGTGGAAGAGGTCCAGGGCAGGCGCCACCGGGTTACGGCCATCGCCGAAACCCTGCAGAAAAGCAACCTGGGCCACTGGAGCACCGGCGACCTGGTGAATATTGAACGGTGTATGATGATGAATGGCCGCCTCGACGGTCATATCGTTCAGGGCCATGTAGATACCACCGCTATCTGTATCGACAGGAAACAGCTCGATGGCAGCTGGGAATTAAGGTTCCGCTTTCCCGAAGCGTTCAGCACGCTGGTGATTGAAAAAGGTTCCATCAGCCTGAACGGCATCAGCCTCACCATTTTTAATGTTACGGAAACCGAGTTTACCGTAGCCATCATTCCTTATACTTTCGAACACACCAACATCAAAACAATAGAGCCTGGCGCCCACGTGAATATTGAGTTCGATATGATGGGTAAATATGTAAACAGGATCTTATCTTTAAACAGATAGCGGAACAGCTTGTTTGATCAGGTAGTGAACACATAGTTCAATGCCTCGAAATGATATATTACACTGGTAGCTGCGAAATAGAAAGCCGGTAGATACAATAACAAAGGGACTTTGTACCGAAAATTATTTCATTTATTTTGTGGATTGAAACTTGAATTTGCTATACCCTAATAAAATAAATAAGACTGCCAGGGCTTTCTGTTCTTGAATATGCCAAAAGTCAGCATCATAATTCCCTGTTTTAATGAGGAACGAAGATTAAAAAAGGAACCACTCCTGCAATTGTTGCATTCAGGCGCTGACATTGCATTAATACTGGTTAATGATGGCAGTACGGATAATACACATCTTTTACTGGAAGAGATCAGAAAAGTAGATGAGGAGCATGTAGTGGTCATTACATATCGTGAGAACAAAGGAAAAGCCAATGCCGTCTTCAAAGGCATGGAGCATGCGCTGGAGAATCACAATCCAGCCTTTATAGGGTACCTTGATGCAGACCTTTCTACTGGTGTGGATGAATTTTTAAGACTGGCAGAAACAGCCAAACATGCGGAGGCCGATTACGCTTTCGGTTCCAGAATCAAAATGCTCAACCACGAAATTTACAGATCAGTTGTACGGCATATTTGCGGAAGGATAATAACGACAATCATTGATTCTCGGTATCAACTGAGCATTTATGATACGCAATGCGGCGCCAAATTATTTTCCCCGGAAATAGTAAAAATTATAACTCGCACACCGTTTAAGACCAGGTGGCTGTTTGATGTAGAAATATTCCTGCGCATCCGCAATGCCGGAATATCTGCAAAAGGGCTTGAAATTCCTTTGAAGAAATGGACCCACTACGGAAATTCGAAAATTTCATTATTGTCTGCTCCCCAAATATGCGGTGAACTTATAAGACTGGCAAAAAACTACAAAATCACAAAATGAATGAACCGACAACCTCACAAGCTACCTATACCCGCTCAAGAGACCTGTTCGCATTGTTGATTTTATTGCTTGTTTGCCTGGTCAGTTACTGGCCGCTGACATTTCATGTCTTCAGCCTTAAAAACGATGCCCTTATCTACTTTCTGCCTGTCAGATACCAGGTAAGCCAAAGCATTTCCAATGGCTATTTCCCATTATGGTCGCCCTACCTGAACTTCGGCCATCCCCTACATGCTGATATGCAAAGCGGCGTATGGAATCCGGTAGTGCAGTTGTTTTCACTGTTTGGTCCATATACCTTATACACCTTACAAATAGAAACGCTGCTGTATATTTATTTGGGCGGCGTTGGCATGTACTATCTGCTAAGGTATCTCTCAATCCCTCCTTTAGCCAATCTGTTATGCACCACCGGCTATATGTTATGCGGGTTTAACAACGATTCCTGTCAATACCTGCTTTGGATAAGCGGATCCGCCTTTTTACCATTAGTATTCCTGTTTTATTTCCGGCTGCTTCGCTCCCCCTCGCTGTATGTATCCTGTTTGTTCTCTTTTTTTCTATGGCTTTTATTTTCTACTGCTAACCCGGGAGAATTTATCATCACCGTTTATATGCTCGCAGCCATGCTACTGGTGAAAATAATTGTTGCGCCAAAGGAGAACCGTATCCATCTTCTAAAAAGGCTAGCCGGCCTGCATGGTATTGCCATACTTCTTTTCATTTGCCTGGCGCTGCCCGCGATATTTTCCTTTGCCCAATTCTTACCGTTATCTGAACGGGGCACGGGAGCCAGTTATGAAGATGCTATGACGAACCCCTTGCATCCATTGCTTACGGTGGCTTATGTTGCCCCGCTGGCTATTTTTGACCAAACTACATTCACGCTTACTGACGGCCTGCAACGAAATTCATGGTTTGGATTGTTCCCTTTTATTTTCTTTTTATCAGCACTGGTTATCAAATTCAAGAACAAACACAAGGTTCTTTTTAAATATGCCTTTCTTGTCAGTTTTATCTTTAGCCTGGGAGAATGGGGATTATTCAGGCAAATAGCTTATTATACGCTGCCCCTTATGAATACCTTCCGGCATCCGGCCATGTTTAGATTATATAGCACCTTCTTCGGTGTTATACTGGCGGCCTTTTATCTGCAGGAACTGGTTCAACAAAAAGTAACTGCTAAAAAACATCAGCGGGTATTCCGTTTGCTGCTCTTTATAATGGCAGGCCTTGGAATATTAGGACTATTGAACAGCGCAAACATTTACCAGGCATTTCATATTCTTATGGAAGGGCCGGTCAACAGAAATACCATTGCCAACCTTTTAAAGATTTTTAAAAGCAGTTTATCAATCTACAACCTGCTGCTATTGAGCCTTATCATTCAGCTGCCATTCCTGGTCTTATTTTACCGTTTTGCAATCCGGAACTTCGATCTGAAAAAAATAGCATATACAGCGATGGTGAACTGTATGGTGCATGCATTTATATTTACCTTTTTTACGGTTGTAAAAAAAGACAGCGCCCGGAAGATCCAGGCACTCATTGACCAGCATACTCATAAAGGTTATCCCTTTCCTTCACTCACTTCAACCCTGCAGGAAAATAGTGCCGACGGCATGAAATATTTTAAAGAAATCGGCTCCCTGAACATGTACAATAAAAAGATCGGCAGGGTACATCACTTTATTACACCTTCAAACCTGTTGGTCCAAAATGATTTCTGGTACAATAGCCCCCTGCAAAGCACAGTTATGCAATACCCGCTTATGTATCACGCTGATACTGCCTGTATTCAAAATGACAGTGCGGCCATGCATTTACAAACAAAAAAGAAAATAGCTTTTGTCACTGATTCCGCTTATATCCATCAAATAAATCAGCTTGCAAAAAATAGCATTACATTCTCATTAAGTGGTTTCACCCCCAACTCCTTTCACTTTACCTGCAACGCAACGGCCAACTCCTTCCTGGTATTATGCCAGAACCGTTACCCTTTTTGGCGGGCTACGATAGATGGCAAAACAACACCCATTATTACCGTTAACAGCAGTTTTATGGGGATAGCTGTTCCGGCCGGGAAACATACTTTACATTTTGACTTTAAAGCAAATCACATCCTGATCGCTTATATCATCAGCCTTACTACGATGCTGCTATTTCTGATCACGCTTGTATTACAAATAAAAAGAGGTAGTCTTTCCGGATTGAAATAGACTACCTCTTTTAGCAACCTGTACGATCTATCCTGAGTTCAGTAACTACCGCATCAAATACATCTTACCATAACCGTTGTTAAAGTATTGGTCTGTATTATCGCCTTGGCTCTTATATTTTTCCATGGTTTTACCATTCAGCGAAGTGATGATCCGGTACAGGTAAACGCCATTACCCAGCTTTTGACCATACTGATCGGTTCCATCCCATTTGAATTCAGTAATATTCCGTCCGATATGTAATGGCCCCAGTTCGTTCATAGTTATCTCGCGCACGATCTTTCCGGTCACTGTTAATATCTGTATCCGGATATTTTGCGGTATCTCACTGCCGGTAATCGTAAACACGAAGGCAGTAGATGTGCTGAAGGGGTTAGGATAGTTCAGCACATTGGAGATCATCGGTTTGGAGATGACCGTGAAAGCGATCCTGTAGGCTATATTACCAGCCTTATTGCCGCTTCTGTCCTTTCCTACAACGATCAGTTCATACACATCTCCTTCCGGATTGATCTGCCGGTTGAACTGCGGTGTGAATTGTATGGTAGCCGTGTTTTCCGAACCACTGGTCGCCGGTATAAACCGTAAGGTATCATTATCAAAACTGTAGGTACGCAATGTACCATCCGGATATTTCACCTGTACAGATGCCAGGGAAGTATCGTTCAGCAGTAGATAACTCGATTCATCCTTTAACTTGATCTCGATATTCGGTTTCGATGAAACAATATCCCTGTTTAAGATATGTACCCCGTCAAAGGTAACATCCAGTATCGGATTCTTATTATCCGGCCAAACGTAGAAGTTCTTATAAACAAAATTGTTGAAGAAATACTGTTCCGGCTGGTCGTTATCGGCATTTACATCCACAAACAGCACATTACTGCCAGGGTATGCCGTTGTGCCAAAGTCGAGGCTCACATGAATGGTATCGCCACTGATGATCGGTTTTTGCTTACGAACGAACAAAGTATGTGAGACATTATTTTGGTCTATAACAACGGCTTTCACCTTAATACTGTCGAACGGTTTATTACTGATATTCTTAAAGGCAATGCCAAAGGTCGCGGTTTCACCCAGGGTGAAGGTATCGCGCATTTGCGTCAGATACAGATTGGCAGCCATGCTACCTTCAGGAGCAGGGTCACAATAGACCCGCCATGATTTAAGCTGGTACGGGGTTAACTTCAAAGAATCTATATTTCGCATACGCAACTTCATGAATGGATAGCGGCTTGCATCCACTGCCGAAAGGTCAAAATTATGCGTGTTCTTATCCAGCGTATACAGCAAAGCTTCCGTATTATCATTGGCTACCCCCACTACTTCTACTGAAGGACCATCAGGTGATGGGTCTTCCAGCGACTCCCCTTTCCAACTAACTTCTTTCCATTTTTTGGCCGGACCAAACACCGGCGATGTTATATAACCGATTGTATCAGGTGTTATGCAATTCACGGATAAGGTTGCCTTGTCATCAGTACCCTTCGTAAACTTGAAAACAGGCGTAAAATTGGCGTTATCGTTCTTTTTATATACAAAAATAAACTGCCTGGGCCGGCTGAATGAATCTACCTCTGTAAATCCATATTTTAAAAAGCTGTGGTAGATCGACTTATATTGTCCATATCGGAGAGTATCGTTGATCCAGTCCTGCGCAAAGCCACCAGTCAGAGACGGGTAACGCAGACCTGAACGGGCAACAACATAATAACCATCCGGGATCACATCTTCCATAAATTGCCTCATCTTTTCCCGGGACGCAGAATCCTGATACCTGAACTCAAAGTTATAATCTCTCATGGTATAACAATTATTCCAGCTGCCATATTGCCCATCTCCTGTGACGGGGTCATAATTGTTTTTCCATGGTTTAAATGAAACCGGATCAAAGACCATAAAAGCAACAGAGGAATATGCACAAAAATTCTGACCGATTGTGTGACCATCCACAGAAACTTCCACTTCCTGTTCATAGAAAGCGCTGATGCCCCATGTACCTGTATTGATAAACAAATTATTCGACCGGGTCCCATATTTCCACTGCCGGGTAGTGGTATCCAGGGTAACCCTTTCTGAAATAGACTTCAGGTTCTGATGATAATGATCCTGCGCATAACCCTCCGTAGTACCAGGCATGTACATAAAGGAAGAAGTTATCCATTGATGTTCACTTCCCTGCTCAGGTTCAGTGGCCACGCGCCAGTAATAAACCGTACTATCCTTATAGGTGATACCCGGATTGAATTCCAATATTCCACCCGGTCCGCTGATCGTTTTTGAAACCTTAAGCGAAGAATTGAATGCGCCCGTGGTATCTATTTCAAAAATGTAGTTGCGTTGAGGGCTGAACGGATTGGCCGTGGACGCATATAAAGTCTGCGTAGGATTGTTGATGATCGCATACATGTACGGGTACGCGGGCCGGGCCTCATTTTCGTAAATATAGAACTGTTTCGTGATCGTGTTGTTCGACTCTGAAATTTCATCGGCCACATTGCCGGCGTCGATGGTCACTATCAGTTTATTCAAGCCCTTGTCGCGGCTCGCAACAATGGGAACGTTGAGGGTAATCGAATCCGCGTACCGGATGCCCGGGATCTTCTCCCGGTACACAAATGAGGTGCTTCCGTCAGGGTACTGACGTTTTATTTCAAGAATAATTGAATCCGCAGGCGCCTTGCCCAGGTTAATGGCCTTTACTTTCAGGCTGAATCTGTTTTCAGCAACTGAAATAAATGCCGGATTGACCTGAACGAACTGGTCTTCTATTATATAATCGGGCTTGGGTTGTGCATTTATAAATATGGCCGGGTCGCCATGCAGGGTGATCTGCTCGGCATGCATCCTGCTATAAAAATCATGATTACCGGTGGCGCTGATCATTTCGCCCATAGCATCGCGCATCGTTTCGCCCAGGGTCTTATCATAATCCTGTTTCGCAATTAAACCATACAGACCTGATAAATACAGGTTCAGGTAATTCACGATCCCATAGTGCGTACTGGCCACAAAGCCGATGGTGCCCCGGTTTGGCGCCAAAGTAAATTTTTCCGACAGGGTTTCATTCACCGACAATCGTTGCGGGTAATAAGTAAAAAAGTCGCCGGCCTGACAACCATTTACAAAGAAAACCGGGTACTTGCCCTGGTTATTATAATTTTCGGGATTATCGATATTGAACTCCAGTGTAGTTGCTGACGAGTGACCGAAATAGGTAAGAAAAGTGATACCTTCTGCGAACAGTTTAGCTAATTTCTCCGGCGACACCTGTTCATTCGGATTAGTAGAAGCTTTGCAGAACGTATGTACATTGGCGCCAAAGAGGGTGTCTTTCAGGATATGCTCGTAGATCTCCATGTAATTACACAATACCACGCCCAGGTAGGCATCGCTCGATCCCGTTACATGCACCACATTCTTCCACCAGCCCTTATCCGCAACGCTGTTGGAAGTTGTTTTTTGCACCGCCTCATATTCTTTTATCTTATTCAGGTAGTACTCGATCTCCTCGCCACGAACCACCGATAAGCGCCCGATAGGTATGGCTGGCACCGGCACTGTAATATCTTTTGCACTCATTAAATTATCCGACCCCGGGTAACCGAAAGTAGGAACCAGGTTCACCCGTTCTATCAGGTTGTTATTGGGCAGATTAGGGTTTCGTTCCGCATATTGGTATTCCGAATAGTTTACACCCCGCCCGATCAGGAAGATGTCTTTGATGGGGGCGGCAAAGCTATCTTTTGCATAACTGATAAAATTACGGACCGACAATGGATGCTTTTTAATGCCATAGGCAAACTGATCTACCAGCTCATCAATATCTGCAATCAATACTTTGTGACTGCCTCCGGCCGCCGATTCGCGATAATTTTTATAATCTTCTACCGGGTTATTACCACGTGAACCGGTGTACAGGATGGGATTGCTTATTATGAGATAATCCGCTCTATGCTGGTCGGCCAGCTTTTTATAATCTTTAAAAACGCGTGGAGTAAGCTGGGTGATCGTTGTGATGTTCGCGGCTTCCTCACTTACCAGTACCAGATGCCTGCTGTAACCACTGCCAGGTAATGCAAAGCGCACCATACCGGCGGCAACATCACCCACAAACCGTTCGCCGTTCCTGCGGTCATACAATACCGGTTGTGTGCCGCCAAAATTGAAATTACTGATCTGCAAAAAATAACCACTGGCTTTGGCCGGCAGCTCAAAACCAAAGTTCGACTGCCCGTTGAAATCAAATGTGCGGGGATATGTGAACTCAAAGAAGGAAACCCGCATGCGGTCCCTTGTATTGTTGTTCGTATTAATAAATTGTACGGCTGCCGTTCCGCTGCTGATATCGCCTGTATTGACGGGTATGGTGGTGACAAGGTCATTAAAATAATCCAGCGCCGTGTCCTTCACTTCTACGCCATTTACGTTTATTTTTATATGGCGGGCATTGGGCGCATTACCAGTTGCGCCTACCTTTAACAAAGAAGCCGGACCGCCGCCATACACTTTCAGGTCGCTCAGGGCAGTTGTCAACGGGTTCGAAGGACCAATGTCACCACTGCTAAAAAATTCACCTTTATCATAAGAAGAAGAATACACATAGACGCCTACCAGGGAGGCAAAACCGGGGTTCGGCGTGGCGCTTTTGTAATAATAACCGGCGGTGTCCATAAAGTAAGGCTCCACTGGCAACCCATTTCCGGCCACATTATTAAACACTTCATTATACCTGAATCCCGACTGGTTGGTATTTACACTCAAAAAATAAGCTGCGGTATCGGTTTGTAAACTGTATTCCGTGGTATGCTGAAACTCAGGTTGCCGGTATAATGCCTTGTCGGGTTCTCCATCATTGCGTTCACCCCAGAATTCGAGGTAACCGTTCGAAGGCAGCACGCCGTTTGGTACGGATGAATAGAACGGAACTTTTTCCCCATTGCGCCACAGCTCCAGGAACTCGACTGAAACATTGCCAAGACCATTGGCATCGAGCAGGGATTTGGGAATGCGGTACAGACCGTCATTGCCTACCTTGAACTTATAATACGTTTGGCCATACTTTATCCACTCTTTATTGTACTGCTGGGCAGTAGCAGCAAAACCTGCTACTAACAGCAACAGGGTAAAAATCTTCCTCATAATATACAAGTTTCAGATTCCTTTCAATAGGGTAGTTTACTTTTTATTCACCTTTTTAACCAGGTCCACTTTTAGCGAAAACACATGGGTATATAACGGATTCGATTGATTGGCTAAATTGGTAAAGGCATAATCGATCAGCACATTCGAGAGTCTGAATCCGGCGCCTACCGCAGGCTGATAGATCCATACTTTTTTGGTATTGGTAATATCGTCGTCGTCCAATGCCCGCTGAAAGTTGTTAATGCCCGCGCGCACAAAGAACACGTTCTTCCAGGAAGCTTCCAGGCCCAGCTTGGGGTCCAGGCTGGCAACATTTGAGCTGATCACGGTATTGCGCCGGCCATCGAAAGTGAGGTCGAAATTGGCCTCGGCCATCAGGTTCAGGTTCCTGTTCAGTTTAAATATGTAGTTACCACCTAAAACCAGTTTGGGGGCAGTCAGTTCAGTTGACTTGCTCGGTATTTCGTTGCCGGTATAATAAAATACTTCCCGCATTTTTTCGGGCAGACTGAAAGACCAGGCATTGAAGGTAGTGGTAACATCGCGGGCCATGATCCCGATCTTCCATTTCTCATTTACGATCTGGATGCCGGCATCGAAGCCAAATCCCCAGGCAGAAGCCATATCGCCCGCTTTGCGGTGAATAATCTTGGCATTGATACCGCCGCTGATCTTGCTTTTACCCGTTGATTTTATAGTTTGGGCCAATGACAGCAGGAACGCATAATCGGCCGAAGAAAATGTGGTGATATTACTGAAGTTGATGGAGCCATCTGCTTCTACCAGGAAAACGGTATTGGGAATATCATCTACCGCAAACCGTAATAACGATAATCCTAAAACCCTTTTATTATCTTTCAGTGGTATGGCCAAACTGCCATAATCGTATTTGCCGATGCCGGCAAAATATTCGGCATGCATCAAATTGAGCTGGGGATTGTCTTTCACATTCACCAACCCGGCCGGGTTCCAGTAACCTGCCGTGCCATCACTAACCGAAGCAACCTGTGCGCTTGCCATTGCCAAACCACGGGCACCGGCGCCGATATTCAAAAACTCATTAGAATATTTACGGAACTGCGCATAGGAGATTTGCTGTATCAATAACACAACAAGGGTAACGTAAAGACGGGTCCTTTTCATTGATCCAATTTTCGAAATAAGCAACTTGATGATTAGACTATTTCTTTAGGATATTGGCTGCACCCGTTGATAAAGCGTGCCTGAACTTGATCTTGAAAATGTTGACATTTTTAACAGGTCGGGGCCATCATTTTCAAACGTTTTTACAATTAAAATATTGCATCTTCTGGGCAAAGTTGCGGTAATCCTTACATTTGCATAATTCATTGATTTACTACATAAAAACATGTATTAAGGAACTGGTAAATCATGTAAGGGCAGCGCAAATGTAAAACGTTTGCGCGGTGAATCATAATCGAATTTATTACTCGTTTAATGTCAATATAATATGAACCTGGTTGCAGAATTAAAATGGCGGGGTATGATACAGGATATTATGCCCGGAACCGAAGAACAGCTGAATAAAGAAATGACCACCGGCTATATCGGTTTCGACCCCACTTCGGATAGTCTTCATATTGGGAGCCTCGTCCCTATCCTGTTGCTGGTACACATGCAACGGGCCGGACATAAACCCATTGCGCTCATCGGCGGCGCCACCGGGATGATTGGCGATCCATCTGGCAAAAGCGAAGAAAGGAATTTCCTCAGCGAAGATCAGCTGCAGAAAAACCTCGATGGAATAAAAAAGCAACTGGAACAGTTCCTCGACTTCGACCCGGCGAAACCCAATGCAGCGGAAATGGCCAATAACTACGACTGGTTCAGGAACATTTCCTTCATCCAGTTCCTGCGCGATGCAGGCAAACATATTACCGTGAACTATATGATGGCCAAGGACAGTGTGAGAAAACGCATCGAGGGCGAGACCGGCATCAGCTATACCGAGTTTGCCTACCAGCTGATGCAGGGATACGACTACTTCTGGCTCTACCAGCATAAAAACTGCAAGCTGCAAATGGGCGGCAGTGACCAATGGGGTAATATCACCACCGGTACAGAATTTATCCGTCGTAAGGCCGGAGGCGAAGCGTTTGCCCTTACCTGTCCCCTGCTCACCAAAGCAGATGGCGGCAAATTCGGTAAAAGTGAAAAAGGGAATGTGTGGCTGGCGCCTGACAAAACCTCGCCCTACGAATTTTACCAGTTCTGGCTCAATGCAGCCGACGCCGATGCTGAAAAATGGATCAAAATATTTACGTTCCTTTCCCAGGACACGATCAACCAGCTCATAGAAGACCATCGCAAGGATGCAGCAGCCCGGCTTTTGCAAAAAGCCCTGGCCAAAGAAGTGACCATTTTTGTACATGGAGAAGAGGAATACCGCAAAGCGATCGAGACCACTGAAAAACTCTTCGAACAGCAAAATGCCCCGGCGGAATCGCTGAGTGTGGAAGACCTGGAAGGCATGAATGGCGTGACTAAATTCGATTTTGAATTGTCAAAACTGCAGGCAGGGGTCGACGTTGTGACTTTCCTCGCCGAAACCAAAATATTTCCCAGCAAAGGTGAAGCCCGTAAAATGGTACAGGGCGGCGGCGTAAGCATCAACCGCCGTAAAGTAGAGCAGGTAGCCTTAACCGTAGATGCATCCATGCTCCTGCATGGCATGTATTTGCTTATTCAAAAGGGAAAGAAACATTATTACCTGGTAAAGGCAAGCTAGTATAAGCTACTTGCCTTTTTTGCTATTCCTCCAGAAATCGGGAAATGCCTGGATCCCTTCCACTAACACATCCAGCTGTTTGGTAGTGGTATATACATTGGGGGTTAAACGAACACCCCGGATATCTTCGCGTTCTAAATGGGTACCATGGATCTTATACCGGTTCCAGAGGAATGCGTCGAGGTCAACCGCTTTAACGCCCGGCAAGTTAAAGCTTACCAGGCCGATCGCGCAGCCAAAGCCCGGCTTCATGGAGGTGCCGAACTGAATGCCGGGGATATCTTTCACCTTATTCATCCAATAGTTTTTAAGGAAGAACAGGCGTTGTTCTTTACGTTGCGCGCCGATCATTTCATAAAACTCGATGGCTTTGCCCACGGCCTGTTCAATAAAGAAAGGCCGGGTGCCCAGGTGTTCGAATTTGCGGATATCATCGGCCTTTGCATCCGGCGCTGCAAAGAGTGGATAGAGGCTTTTGATCTTTTCTTTTTTTACGTACAGAAAACCGGCGCCAATGCAGGCGCTTAGCCATTTGTGCAGGCTGGTGCCGAAATAATCGGCCCCCAGCTCTGGTATCGTGAATTGAAAGTGGGCGAAGCTATGTGCGCCATCTACTATTACTTCAATGCCTTTTTGATGAGCGGCATCGGCGATCCGGCGAACCGGCAGCATCTGACCATTCCAGTTGATCACATGGGTCAAATGCACCACTTTGGTTTTGGCCGTGAAAGCCTGGGTATAGGTATTCACCAGTTGATCGGCATCTTCGCTGGGCATGGAGAGGTTGATCCAGACCAGCCTGATACCGTCCCGTAGCTCCCGTTGTTTCCAGGCATTGATCATATTAGGATAATCCTGTTTGCATACAACCACCTCATCGCCCGGTTTCAGAGGCAGGCCGAAGATGATGGTTTCCAGGGCTTCAGATGCATTCCGTTGAATAGCAAGCTCTTCGGGGTTGCAGCCGGCCAGGCGGGCCAGGTTTTGGCGCAGCGGTTCGCGGCCCTGGTCTAGAATGCGCCACATGAAGTAGCTGGGCGCTTCATTACAGATATCGAAGTGGCGTTTCATGGCATCCTGCACGGTTTTAGGGGAAGGCGCCACGCCGCCGTTATTTAAATTGATGAGGTAGGGCGAAACGGTGTAGGCTTGCTGGATATAGTACCAGAAATCTTCGTCGGAAGCCAGTTGTTCGGGTGTTTTGTCATAGGCGGTTTGCAGGGCCTGGTGAAGGTTGCGGCTCCAGGCCGGCTGGGTAAATGACGATAATAAAGAGCCTGCAGTAAGCGCTTTACAGGCCTGTAAGAAGGAACGGCGGTTTAAAGTAGGCATGGGAGTAAATTTGGATAAGGAGGGTATTTGATTTAAAAATGCTTAAAAAATTTCTCACGAAAAATAATGAATAATTGGCATTTTCATTTGGGGAAAAGGATAGAAGCCCTTACTTTTGCACTCCTTTCTAAAAGGATTAAAGGCTGCCCGATAGTATAATGGTAGTACGACAGATTTTGGTTCTGTTTGTCTTGGTTCGAATCCAGGTCGGGCAACAAAAGGCCTCAACCAAAGTGGCTCAACGAGGTTCAAAACGAACAAAACCCGTTACAGACAAGGATTGTAGCGGGTTTTTTATTTTTTATCATCTTGCCGTCTTCCCGCCAAAAACCGCCGATTCCCGTTAGTTTTGTTTCACTTTTTGTTGCAGTTTTCATTACAGTTTTTCTTATATTCGGAGAGTGTAAAAGATATAGTGATGAAAATGCCAACCTACTATCCGGTACATAATTACGGATCAGGTTGAAAAATTGGGGGATTTAGGAGAAAGTTGTTGTTTTGCAGCCTAATAAAACTGACAAGAAACATTGGAAAAGGACCAGGAAAAAGAATTGTTAGGCTATTTTTTACCAGCAGG
>NZ_JAFFJX010000015.1 GCF_016924755.1 Longitalea arenae
ATACCTAAAAATCCTTTATTATTCTCCTTTATAGGGCTTGTAACCTGATAAAACTCAAAAAAAGGTCGTCAAACCTTTTATTATCAACCTCTCTTACAAAAAACACTATTTTTACCGGACACCAATGGTTCGCAAGTCACAGTTGGCAGTTGGCAGTTTCCGGTTCCAGGTTACAAGTAACAGGGCTCTTGGTGCAGGCCGATATATTAAATGACGGCTCTTCTAAGTGTTGGGGCCTTGTACCCTGCAACCTGTGACCTGTAACTACTTGCCCGAATTCACCGAACCAGCTATATTCCGGAATGCGGGCGTAAACCAATAGCGATTGTCGTCTCATCATTTAATAATAGCTTTGCCGCCTAATTTTTGAGCAATCTATGTCTGGTCAATATAACCAATGGACCGCCATGTGGGCGATATGCAAAGCCACTATGCGGGCCATCTTTAAAAGCCCCCAGGCCATATTCTTCAGCCTTTTCTTTCCCATTGTGCTGATCATGGTCTTTGGCGCCCTGGCGGGGGGTGGCGGAAAAGCCTATGATATTGCCTTCGACGTTAAAAGCGATACCCTGAGTCCCCTTTATTACTGGATAAAAAGCAACGCCCTGTTCGATGTACATGAGGGCAGCGAGGAAGAACTGCTCGACCGCCTGAAAAAAGGACGGATCACCGCAATGATCGACGTGCACAGGCTTCCGGAACATACATCTCCTCAATATGAGATCCGGTTAAAGACCACCTCGGCCGGCCAGCGTGAGCTGCCTGCGGTGCGGGAAGTGCTGGAAAGCATTATTGCCCGGGTCACTGCAATTGGTAATGAATACCGGGTGGCTACGATCAGAGTAGAAGAGATCCCCGGACGCCGCTACCGGATGATCGACTTTTATTTGCCCGGTATGCTGGGTTTCTCCCTTATAGGTTCGGCTGTATTTGGAGTAGCGTTCGTCTTTTTTACCCTTCGGGAAACCCTGGTATTAAAACGGATGTTTGCCACCCCGGTTAAAAAAACTTTTATCGTACTGGGCGAAAGCCTGGCGCGGGTGCTATTTCAGCTAACTACTTCCATTGTATTGATCCTATTCGGCACCTTCTTTTATCATTTTACGCTGGCGCATGGGGTTATCACCTTCCTGGAACTACTGGTGCTGAGCTTTTTGGGAATTACCGTGTTTATGGGCTTTGGCTTTATCATCAGCAGCCTGGCCAAAAACCAGCATGTGATACCGATCTATGCCAACCTGTTCATGTTTCCCCAGTACTTTTTATCAGGCACCTTTTTTCCAAAGGGGTTATTGCCCGACAGCCTGCAGGCGATCATCAATTACCTGCCCTTAACGGCGCTGAATGATGCCATGCGGAAAGTGTCATTTGAAGGAATGCACCTGCTGGGGGTAGGTAAGGAGATCACTATTCTTATTGTTTGGTGCCTGTTGGCCTATAGTGTGCTGATAAGGATCTTCAGGTGGGAGTGAAAAGGTAATTGCTGATTTCGGGATGTACGATTTCAGGATTACTTTATATGCGACCATCAGAATGAGTGTCAAAATCCCGAAATCTCAAACCCGGAAAACAAGATCCGGGTCCCGGGTTCTTACAATGTTAAAAATCCGGAATCCAGCAATCAAGAATCCCAAAATCTCAAAATCAAGAAATCCCAAAATCAAGAAATCCTAAAAATTCCCGAATGCGATTTATAAAACTGGCTATTATCAGTGCGATCATCCTGTCAATTGTCATTTATCTTTTTTCATTGATCATACCATCGCAGGTGCGGGTTTCCCGCGCCATTAATATTTCAGCGCCTAAAGACAGTTTGCGGGCCGCTCTTGCGGATCTGCGGCAATGGAAAAACTGGAATGAGCTGGTGAACAGTGCAGACCTTACCAATAAGCAATATACCGATCAGCAGTTTTCGAGCGATCAACTGACAGTCACGAAAAATGCGCTGGTGGGTGATTCTCTGCTTACCAACTGGCAGCAAAAGAATGCGCGCATGCTTTCCAGTGGGTTTGTATGGCTCGGCGAAGACGGGCAACTGGTGCTGCAATGGTATTTTGATATAAAATTGCGCTGGTACCCCTGGGAAAAATTTGGTAGCATAGTTTTTGATAAGCAATTGGGGCCGTCTATGGAGAAATCGCTGGGTAACCTGAAAAAGTTGCTGGAGGAAAATCCATAAAGGCTTATTTTTCATTTATTAAATCAGGTAGTATAAAGCGGAGCATGATAACTTGTTCTTTTTATCTGCCCGAGGAAATAACTCTCTGACATTTAAAAAACTATAAAAAACATTCCAGATGAAAAAGTTATTGCTTTTGTCAGCCATAGCATGGATTGCAATGGGCGCACAGGCTCAGGATGATAAATCAAAAAGACCAAGTCCCCCCGCCAAGGTAACAGAAACAACCAATAGCGGTACCGTTATTACTATCGACTACAGCCAGCCTTCCGTAAAAGGCCGGGAGATCGGAAAGGATATTGCGCCCTATGGCAAAGTATGGCGTACTGGTGCTAATGAAGCAACCACTTTTGAAGTAAGCAAGGATGTAAAGATTGAAGGCAAATCCCTGCCGGCTGGTAAATATGGTTTATTCACCATTCCCAATAAAGAAGAATGGGTGATCATTTTCAATAAAACACCCAACCAATGGGGCGCTTACAAATATGCGCAGGGCGATGATGCTTTACGGGTGAATGTAAAACCCACCAAAGCACCGCAGTTCACGGAGCGTATGACGTTCACCGTTGATAAAAGCGGTAAAGTAGCCTTGTTATGGGGAAATGAGCAAGTGGCTTTCAACGTACAATAGGTTTCACGTATAAAAGAGTAAAGTAAGAAAGAGCTGTCCTGAGCGTTAGCGAAGGATGGCTCTTTTATTTTTACCAGTTACCGGTTGCCAGATACCGGTTGCCGGCTATTTAAGTGATCCCTTTTTGCTTCCAAGAAAGTGTTACAGGTTTCAGGTTAGGTTTCATGCTCCCATTTACTGGCGGCATTTTACAAATTTGCAAGGCCCTGGAACCTGTAACCTGGAACAGATGACTATTGATCGGGAAAATTCAATTGCTTATGTCCAATCGCTTATGCTTTACAGCCTCAAAAAACCTTAATCTTAGCAAGTTCTGCATGGTTTAGCCGGAAAAGGAGGTATTACTAATTACTTTAATCCTAAAGCTGCATAAAGCCGCAGTGCATTGCTTTTTGTTTTGGTAATTTGCGTTTTTATGCTGAATTTGGTGTTAACTAACTGTTACGCCATGTTTTACACCTTCAGACAGGCCATTCATTTGCTGGGGCTTCGCAACCGATCAGGGAAGAAAAACCATCCCTTAAAAGCTACCGGAAATACCTACTCACATATTGATCCAACCGTCACTCCAAAATATTCAATGCCTGCCATCAGGCATTAGGATCATGCATTTTCCGGTACCCTACTGTTACTATTACCCGAAAAGTAATGTTTTATAAACCTGTCCTTAGTCCAGTTCATGGTATTTAATTATTAATTCGAAAAAAAGGATTATGACCCAAATTTCATTAACGATCAGCCGGCCAGTAAAAGCAGTTGTCTTATTACTGTTCAGCCAGCTGGTAGTGAGCCTGACCCTTGCACAGGTTCGTATCAGTGGCAAGATCACCGGAGCGGCCAGCCAACCGCTAACCGGCATTTCAGTGACGATCAGGAATACCAATTATGGAACCGCTACCGACCCATCGGGTAATTACACTTTATCGGCTCCATTAAAGCCCGGCAACTATGCGCTGGAATTTTCCGGCGTTGGATTTAAGACCACCACGCAAAATCTGCAGGTAGGCAGCGCCGAAAGTTATACCGTGAGTATTACGCTGTTCGAAGATGCGCTGGGGTTGGATGAAGTGGTAGTAACCGGTACATCGGAAGGAACCACCCGTAAACAGGTGGGTAGTTATATCAGCACCATTAAGGGCGATGCGCTTAACAAAGGAGCTACGGGTAATGTACTGGCAGCCTTGCAGGGCAAATCAGCAGGAGCGCAGATCATCCAGAACTCAGGCGACCCCGCCGGCGGCATGTCGGTAAGGCTAAGGGGGATTGGTTCGGTAAACAGCTCTTCAGAGCCCCTTTATATTGTGGATGGAGTTATCGTAAATAATGCGACCACCCGGGTTACCAATACCCAGAACGGTTATGATGGCGCCAATTTTATTGGCACTATTGGTCAGAACCGGATGGTGGATATTAACCCGGCCGATATTGACCATATAGAAGTATTGAATGGGGCTGCGGCTTCGGCTATTTATGGCTCCCGCGCCAATAATGGTGTTATCCAGATCTTTACCAAACGCGGAAGCACTGGTGCACCGGTAGTGAATTTTTCCACCGGTATTATGATGAGCGAACTGCGTAAAGAACTGGATGTAAACCAGGCGCCGGTTAAGTTTGGCGGCCCAGCCGATGGTCCGGGCGCTTTAACGCAGGACCTGATCACGGCCGTTGGAACACCCTCCGCCCTGCCTACTACTACCACGCCCGTTACACGCTACGATTACCAGGATTATATTTTCCGCACGGGTTTGGGTACCGATAACAATATTTCAGTAAGCGGCGGCAAAGACAAAACCAAGTATTATACATCCGCTTCTTACTTCTATAATGAGGGCATTGTCAAGAATACCGATTTCAGACGCTTCAGTTTCCGGGTGAACCTCGACCAGGAACTGGCCAAATGGGCAAACCTGAGTGTAGGGTTGAATTATATAAACAGCGCTGCCGATGAGAAGCCCGATGGCAATTCCTTCTTTTCACCCATGAACTCGCTTACCATCATTGGGAATTTTCACAATATCTGGGAGCGGGATGCTTTAGGGAATCTAAAGGCAGTGGGCGAACGCGGCCGCGTAAACCCTGTATCGGTAATTGAAGATTTCAAACAAAGGCAGGAAACGAACCGCCTTATTGCCAATGCGAAGTTAAAAGTAAAACCCGCCAAAGGACTGACCTTTGATTATACGATAGGCGTTGACAACTACGGGCAACGGGGTAATACTTTTATGCCCCCGTTTACCTATAACGTTAACACTGCTTTCTGGGGTGGTGGCGCAACGCTTGATCCTACATTGAATGGATATGCCAGCACCGGCGCCAATAATTTCTTCCAGATCAACCATGAATTAAACGGTACTTATCAGGCGAATCTCGGGGAAAATTGGGGCTCAACCACCCAGGTAGGTTATGCAGTACAATATGAAAAATCTCATTTGAGCATCTTACAGGGCAGGGGCATGACGCCTTTTATTGAATCGGTAAGCAGCGCCAGTACGGTATTACCGGGTACGGACACGCGTAGCGAGTTCTCGGTTTCGGGCGCTTACCTGCAACAGAATTTTAAATTCAAGAACCAGCTCTTTGTCACCGGTGCTGTGCGGGTAGATGGTTCCTCGGCATTTGGTGAAGATGAACGCAGCCAGGTGTATTTAAAAGGAAGCGGTAGCTACCTCTTATCGGAAACTGACTGGTGGAGCGGACTTGCCATTTCAAAATGGTGGAACGTGGCCAAGCTGCGGGTAGCTTATGGAGAGTCTGGTAATATGACAGGTATTGGTCCCTACGAACGTTTCAATTCTTACAGGAGCAGTACATTTTTGGGAAGAACTGCCCTCTATTCTGTCGCCCAACTGGCAAATGTGAATGTGGCGCCGGAAAAACAACAGGAACTGGAAATGGGTACTGACCTCTCTTTCTTTACGAACCGGCTGAGCTTACAGTTCAACTATTATATTAAGAAAGTGCAGGAACTGCTGATCTCGCGCAATATTGCCCCAACCAATGGCTATTCCAGCCTGCTCGACAATTTTGGCACCTTGGAGAATAAAGGGTTCGAGATCATGTTAACCGGTTCCCCGGTGCGTAATAAAGACTGGAACTGGGACATCACTGCTATCTTCAACCGTAACCGGAATAAAGCAGTAGGCATAGGGCAGGCAGCTGCCTTCAGTACCAATGCCGGAGCTCCGGTATACCTGATAGAAGGTGCGCCTGCAGGCGTGTTTTACGGAACCTTCTTCGCCAGGGATGGCGGTGGCGGCGAGGTTAAAAATGCATCTGGTTTCCCGCTAACAGAAAGAGGTACCCAGAATAGTTTCACTTCCTATACACCGCAGCGCGACAACAATGGCTTACCCAGCGGTACTGTTTTGCGGAAGATCATTGGTGATCCCAATCCCGATTACACCGGATCCCTCATCAACGAAGTGAGCTTTAAAAAATTGGGGTTGCGGGTGCAGCTTGACGCGGTGCAGGGTTATGATGTATGGAATGCCGATTTCAGGACCCGGCAGGGCGTTGGTAACGGGAAAGTAGCGGAACAGGAACACCTGGGCGAGCTGCCCCGTGGCTACATCAACAGTGTATACCAGATAGAAGAATGGCGGGTGGATGATGGTTCGTTTGTGAAACTGCGTGAGGTGAACCTGAGCTACCGTTTCGGCAAAGTGAAGTTCTTTAACGACTTAACGCTGAGTGTAAGTGGCCGTAACCTCATTTCCTGGGATGATTACAAAGGATATGATCCTGAAGTGAATGCGGGTGGACAAAGCACCCTGCTGCGGGCAATTGATTTTGGAACAGTGCCTATTCCCCGGACTTTTAGTTTTAATGTGGCCGCTAAATTCTAATACGCAAATTTGATTTTATGAAACTACATACAATAAAATATACAAGCTGTTTTGCCCTGGTTGCGGTGCTGCTGACGACTGTTGGCTGTAAAAAAGAATTTACTGATCCCAATAATGCAGCTGCCGACAGAATTACTTCCGCCGCAGGTTTAACGGGTGTGGCTATCGGCGTTCAGCGAGCTTATTCAGCCGGCAGGGCCAGCTCTTTATACAACCTGATCACCACCGATGGATTTCTCACCAGGCAGTTGAATATCATTAACCAGGGTAATACAGCCGAGTACCAGTTCTTTCTGGGCGGCGACCGGGTAGACCCTACCAATACCATGGTGTTATCGTTCTGGACCAACAGCAATAAGGTGATTTACGATGCCAATATAGTTTTGAACTATGCCCCTGAGTTGGGCGATAAGAACTATGCCAGTGGGTTAATTGCCTACGCCAGCATTTTTAAAGCGCTGGCCATCGCCAACATGTCGATGTTCTGGGAGCAGGTGCCTGATACCACGGGCGTTGGCCTACAGGCAGGTTTTGTTGCCAATACCGAAGGCTTTAACAGGGCTTTGAATGTGGTGAACAATGCGCTGGCGACCGTAAATGCCAATGCCATCAGTCCTTCCTTCCTGTCGAATATTCCGGCTGGAATCGATATCGTGAACACACTGCAGGCCCTGAGAGCCCGCTACAGTTTGTTCACCGGCAACTATGCACAGGCGTTAGCTGCGGCGAATGCCGTTGACCTCACCAAGAAGTCGACTTTGAACTTCGACCTGGTTACCCTGAACCCGATCTTTGAAACGGCAACTTCTACCAATAACGTGTACCAGCCCATTGATTCCACCATGGGTTTACCGCAATCGCTGGAACCGAATTTAGCCGATAAACGGGTGCCATTCTATATTGCTATTAATGCCACCACGGCGCCGCGATACCGCATCAGCGGGTTTGGCGCCACTTCCACCATGGCCATTCCTGTTTATTTACCCGGTGAAATGATCCTGACCAAAGCGGAAGCCTATGCCCGCCAGTCGAACCTGCCGGATGCGGTGGTGGAGTTGAATAAGGTACTTACCAAGCAGCCGGCTAACGATCCATTTGGGGTAGGCGCCGGCCTGCTGCCGTATACAGGGGCCATTACACAGGCGGCCATCCTGGAGGAGATCTATCGTCAACGGGCGATAGAACTGTATATGTCGGGTTTGCGACTGATCGACAATCGCCGGTTCAACCGCCCCGTTAGTGAGCGTAAGCGCAGTTACCTGCCTTATCCGTTCCAGGAACATGATAATAATCCCAATACGCCCACAGACCCCAGTTTTTAACATTTGTTGATCATACAGTTCGTTTAAGATTTGACCCTGCTGTTTACAGCAGGGTTTTTTTATGGATTTTGGTTGATGAATATCAAATAATGGGTGCTCACCGGTTTATTTCTCAATACATCTATATATTTGAGGGATATCAAAGTAAAATTGTTAAAGTAATTGGAGCTGTCGGAATATGATTCTGTAGTTTTGTTATCTATGGCAATTTCCACTATCGGCATGATCGCTGCCCTGCTTACCACAGCGGCTTATATTCCGCAGGCGTATAAAACCATCAGAACGAGATCAACCAAAGATCTTTCACTTGTTACTTTTTCAATGCTTTTTATTGGAACCATACTTTGGTTCATTTATGGGTTGTATATTCACGATACGCCTTTAATGTTGGCCAACGGGATCACGGCTACTTTATCGGGTATCATATTTTTTCTTAAGATAAGTTCGTCTAAAAAACGACGGAGATAAAATTATAATATGAATTTAAGAGAAGCCCTTGTAACCGATATACCGCAAATGAATGAGGTTCGTCAGGCCGTAAAAGAAAATGCGTTGTCCAATCCCGGCCTGGCATCTCAACAGGATTATGTTGATTTTTTATCAAAGCGGGGAAAAGGTTGGGTGTGTGAGATGGATAACCAGGTGGTAGGTTTTGCCATCGGCGACCTGGTACAGCATAATGTGTGGGCGCTGTTTGTGCAGCCCGAATATGAAGGACAGGGCGTTGGCCGCGAGCTGTTGATCACTTTACTCGACTGGTATTACAGTCAAACCCGCGAGACCATCTGGTTAAGTACCGCCCCTGATACCCGGGCCGCTGATTTTTACCGAAGCTTTGGTTTTGCAGAGACCGGTAAAATGCCTAATGGCGAGATCCGATTCGAGCTTTCGGCGGATGATTGGGGCGCTTAAGCCTCCAAAATACTGATTATCACTTTATACACTTTTTCCAGCTCCTGTTGTGTGATGCAATAAGGCGGCATTATGTATACGGTATTACCCAAAGGACGTAAATACACACCCTGTTCAAGCGCTTTGCGGGTGATTTCAAGGCCAATTGCATTCAAATAGCCATCAGGCCCTGATTCTATTTCAAAAGCCATGATGGTTCCCAGTGAACGCAGATTTTTAATACGCTTGGCAAACCGTATATCGGCCTTTAATTGTTGAACGAAGTTCTTATGCTGATCGGTAATTCGCTCCATATTTAACCGGCAATCCGGCTGCAGCAGGAGATCCATACTGGCCAGGGCAGCGGCGCAGGCGAGGGGATTGGCGGTAAAGGAATGCCCATGGAAAAAAGTCTTCCGCCGGTCATCGTCTACATAAGCGCTGTGGATCTTTTCGGTACAGGCAGTAACTCCCAAAGCCATGGTGCCACCGGTCAACCCTTTTGATAAGCAAATAATATCCGGTTTTTCTTCCACATATTCACTGGCGAAAAGCCGGCCGGTTCTGCCAAAGCCCGTCATTACTTCATCGGCTATACAAAGCACCCCATGGTCATGGCACTGTTTCATCAATTCGTTCAGGGCGGCTGCTTCATACATATTCATGCCTCCGGCGCCCTGTAACAATGGCTCATAGATCATGCAGGCGATCTCGTTCCAGGGAATATTATAACCGGTATTACCTTTTTGGGGCGGATCGATGAAAATCACCTCGAATAATTTGTCATGAAAGGCAATATTGAATACACCCCGCTCACTCAGGCTCATGGTGCCAAAGGTATCGCCATGGTAGCTATGGGTTAACGCCAAAACTTTATTGCGTTGGGTATTACCCCGGTTCCACCAAAATTGTAAGGCCATTTTTACGCCTACCTCAACGGCGGTAGAACCATTATCTGAATAGAAGACTTTAGCAAACTGCCCCGGCAAGATATCAAGCAGCCGTTCTGCCAGGCGAACCGCCGGTTCGTGCGTGAAACCCGCAAATATCACCTGTTCCAGGGTTTTAGCCTGTTCGTATATTTTATCGGCGATATAGCGGTTGGCATGCCCATGAATGGTGACCCACCAGCTGCTGATGGCGTCGATATAGGCTTTCCCGTTTGCATCAATAATATAAACACCTTCTCCTTTTACGACGGGAATGGGTTCCGGCATCGATTTCTGGGGCGTATAGGGGTGCCATACAACCTTTTTATCTCTTTCGGTAAGTGATGTAGCCATAAGGGGAGCAAAAATAGTTCACAGTTGGCAGTTTTCAGTTGGCAGTTTTCAATGGAAGGGGGCAAGCGCCAATTGCCAACTGCCTACTGCCTCGCCGGTAATATATATGGAAAAACACGATTTCAATAAAGCCGATAATAATTATAAAATTGCTTTTTGTATAACAGGTGCAACGGAAAGGCGTCGGGTATTGTCAACCACATTACAAGAAATGGATTATAACAGGCTGGTAAAAGATTGTTTGAAGGGGCTGCCGGAGGCCCAACGACAGCTCTACGAGCATTTTGCTGAGAGTATGTTGGGCGTGTGCTATCGTTATACCAAGTCTGTTGCCGATGCAGAGGACGTTTTGCAGGAAGGGTTTATTAAAATATTCCGCAACCTGCACCAGTTTAAATTTGAGGGAGAACTGGGCGGCTGGATCCGCCGGATCATGGTGAATACGGCTTTAAATTATCTCAAAAAGAACAGCCGGTATCAAACCGATCTATCCTTTCCTGAAACAAGCCTGCACCCGGTGTCAGATGATAACCCCGAAGTGGCACTGCAGGCAAAGGACCTGGCCGAGTTGATCCGCCAGTTACCGGCCGGCTATCAAACTGTATTCAATCTGCATGCAGTTGAAGGATTTTCTCATGTAGAAATAGGTAAAATGCTTGGAATTAATGAGGGAACTTCCCGGTCACAATATGCCCGTGCACGTGCATTATTGATCACCTGGTTAAAAAAAACGACCGTAGAATCAAAAAAGGAAACGTATGTCCGACCACGAATTTGAGAAACAGGTACATCAGAAGATGCAGGAGCTCAAGCTGCGTCCTTCTGATTCGGTATGGATGGAGGTGGAAAAAAATATCCGTCTAGGCAAACGCCGCCGCCGCTTTATGTGGTTGTGGATGGCCGCCCTTTTTGTAGGAGTAACTTCCAGCGGTTACTTCCTGTACCACTATAGCTGGCAAACCGCATCCGGAACAGAAGTTGCCGAAGCTGCTTCCATGTCTTCTTCAACCCAAAAATCTACTGAATCGACTAATTCTACTTTACCTGCTATCCATAAAAATAATACGGCAGCTCAACCTGCAACTGAGCATGTGCAAAGTTCCGGTGAGGGACAGGCAAACGCTTCCTCACCGCAAACCGGCAGCACCCAACCCGCTACGCAAGATCCGGTAACTGCGCCGCAAGCTGGCGAACAAAGCAGTACGCCGAATGAAATACCACCGTCGCCTGCCATCATCGCCGACAGAAGGGTTGCTGCTGCACCACTTATCACTAGTCCCAATTTTACCACTAGCCAGAATAATAAGAACAGCATTGAAAAACCCCGGTACAGAAAAAAGAAAGGGACCGGTACAACTTCTAAACAACAGCATAAACCGGTTCAACAGGAATTGATCACATTTAATGATGTTGAACAATCACCGGAAGCAGAAGCACCTGTTTTGAATAATTCACTACCTGCATTGGTTGAAGGACCTTACAATTCAATTGCTACCAATAAAGCGGCGCCAGCACCTTTTGGCAGCCGGTTCACCACTTTGCCGACGCCCGATTCATTGAGCAGCAGCAAGGCCAATACAGTATCTATTCCGCGGAGGAAAAGCTCTTTATGGCATTGGGGTATCGTTGCAGATGCCGGGTATTCGCGTATTTCTGAAAGTAAATTGTTTCAGTTGAGGGGATTACTTGGCCAGGACAAATACTTAGCCGAAGATCTGTCGGCCCGAAGCGCAGCCAGCGTAAATCCGTCCAACGCTTCTCCCAACTCCCTGATCAACGTTACGGCCAATACGATGGCGGTGAGAAAAGCATCGGCCATTCAACCCGATCTTGCGTTTTCAGCGGGTGTGTTTGTGCAACGTACTTTATCGCCGCGGCTTAAAATATCGCTCGGACTGGAATATGCATTTATAAGCGTAAATACCCAGGTAGGCAAAAGGTTCGATTCGGCCATTGACGTTAACATTGGCACGAGTAACCTGAAAGTGGTTCCTCACTATTATGACAGCCCGGGTTATATAGATACGATGCGCGGGGGGGCATCTGCAAATTACCAGAGCCAGGACCGGAACAGAGTGTTTTACAGTCAGAAACAACGGTATAAATTTCATTACATTGAAATTCCCTTGCTGTTGAACTGGCAAATAAATAAAGGAAGAAGATTACCACCTATTGCCTTTGAAGGCGGCGTTTCTATAGGCCACCTCATTTCTGCACAAGCCTTACATTTTGAAGGTGTAAAGGGCGTGTACTACGAAGACAACAGTTTGTTGAACAAAACCCAGTTCAATTTTGTGACCGGCCTGAATGTTGGTCTGTTCCAACAGAGCAAACATCCTGTTTGGATTGGGCCTAACCTGCGATATGCACTCAAGGGCCTGGTTAATAAAGAAGTATCTGCCGGACAATACCTCTGGTCTACCGGACTTAGCGTTAAAATGATGCTGGGAAGATTGTAAAAGCGGTCCTGTAAAAATTTCAGGTTATTGCAACGCTTGTTTCATGCAGTTTGTCAGTTATGAAAAGCTAAACTTATGAAACGGCATCCTAAACTGCTTTTACAGTTAATGGTGACTGTAATACTCATCACCTTTTTTTCTAACTGCGATAAAGAGAAAGCCACCCGCACCTATACATGGTATGAACCGGTTTATAAAACACTGACTGAAGTACGGGCCGAAATGAAAAGTGGTCCGGCACATGCTCTTAAGAATCCCGGTAAGATCTACATGTATGGAAAATACATATTTCTGAATGAGCAGAATGAAGGTATTCATATCATTGATAACAGTCAGCCCACAGCGCCCAGAAGAATTTCGTTTATTCCCATCCCCGGCAATGTTGACCTGGCGGTGAACGGAACTACTTTATATGCCGATGCATATAGCGACCTGGTAACATTCGATATCAGCAATCCGCAGGCTGTAGTGGCCAAAAAATTTACGACCGATGCCTTTCCCAATCGGATACCTTATTACAGGAATTATAACACCAGGAATCCTGATTCCATTAAAGTTCCCGTAAGTTGGATCAGGCATGATACAACGCTTCCTGTAGACCGTTATCCGGGTGGCATTATCGGGCTGGACTATTTCTCGAGCACCGGCGGCCTTGCAAGTGCTGCCACCGGCAAAAGCGGCATTGGCGGATCGATGGCCCGCTTTACCTTGTTGAATAATTACCTGTATACGGTAACTGAACGCGAGTTGTATGCGTTCGATGTTTCTGCCCCACAGGATCCGCAGTTCGTTAAAAAGTCATATATAGATAACCAGACCATCGAAACCATCTATCCGTTCAAGAATAAATTATTCATTGGCTCTACGCAAGGTATGTTCATCTATGATGTATCAACGCCGGGCAATCCGATTAAACAGGCGCAGTTCACCCATGCCCGCAGTTGTGACCCCGTGATCGCCGATGACAATACCGCTTATGTTACCCTGCGTTCGGGTACCTTTTGTGGCGGCAACATAAACCAGTTGGAAGCCATCGATATCACGGATGTTTTTAAGCCTACATTGATCAAGACCTATAGTCTAACCAATCCTTTCGGGTTAGGGAAAGAAGGGAATATATTGTTCATCTGTGATGGCAAGGCCGGCGTTAAAGTGTACAATGCTGCTGAACCGGCCAACCTGAAACTGATAAAGGAGATCAGTGGTATGGAAACCTATGATGTAATTGCCTGGAATAAAAAAGCGCTGGTGGTGGCGAAAGATGGTTTATATCAGTTTGATTATTCCAATGTAAATCACATCCGCTTACTCAGTAAAATAAGCCTGAATTAACTGATATGCGCATAAAGATCTTTCTATTAGTTGTTCTCACTGGGTATGTTCTCATAACCAGTGCACAGGAAGCAAAACAGGAACGGCCTGCCAGTAAAGGCTGTTCCTGTTCCTTCAGTTCAATAAACCAGGCAGGCGTACTACATGGCGGCCGGGGCGAGTATTTTCAACTTCAGACGGTTAATGGTATACGGTATAAAACCTGGTTTGCTGGTATAGGGGTGGGGCTTGATCACTATTACCGCCTGGGATTCCCGGTATTTTTAGACCTGAGGAAGTATGTATTCGATAGACCATCGACCCCCTTCCTGTATGTGGATGGTGGCCTTCATTTCGTTGAGCAAAAAAAACAGCAGCTGAGTCAATGGTATCATAACAGGTACACCAATGGGTGGTATGCGGATGCCGGTATTGGTTATAAGTTTGGTTTTCAGGGCAAAGGTCATTGGGTGGTAAGCACCGGTTATAGCTATAAAAATATAAACCGCTATTATGAATACAGCCCAGCTTGTCCTGCCAGCCGTTGTTATGAATCGTTTGAAACCTACAAAAGCTATTTGCACCGGTTATCTGTGAAGATCGGCGTGCAGTTATAAGGTCTGCCGCACTTACTTAATCGGATGTACAAGAAGTGCGGCACAGCTTCAACCTTTCAAAAATCTTACGTTTCGTTGTATGCCCTGGAATTTGGCGCGTTTTAGTGGGGAATGACGGAAGATCTTTTTGAATGCTTCTTCTGTCAGTGATTCCCATTCTTTGGTAGTGAAGTTGAGGATCTCGGGTATTGGCGTAAAACCCGTTTCACGGGTAGGCTGGGCGAAGCGGTTCCAGGGACAAACATCCTGGCATACATCACAGCCAAACATCCAGTCGGCGAACTGGCCTTTTTTATCGTCAGGCAGTAAAAGATCTTTTAATTCTATCGTATAATAAGAAATGCACTGGCTGCCATTGATCACTTTGCCTTCCGAAATAGCACCGGTAGGGCAGGCATCGATACAGCGGCGGCAACTCCCGCAATAATCTTTGGCAATGGGATCGTCGTATTCCAGCTCAAGATCAACGATGAGGGTGGCAATAAAAAAGAAAGAACCCTGTTGTTTGGTGATCAGGTTACCGTTCTTGCCGATCCAGCCCAGGCCGCTGCGCTGGGCCCAGCTTCTTTCGAGTACCGGTGCTGAATCCACAAAACCTCTTCCCTGTACTTCCCCGATATGTTCATTGATAAGCGCCAGCAGGGTATGCAGCTTTTTTTTGATCACTTCGTGGTAATCTGCTCCATAGGCATATTTTGAAATACGGGGTGTGCCGCTTGTTTGTTGTTGCTGCGGAAAGTAGTTCAGCAATACAGTGATCACCGATTGGGCGCCCGGCACCAGTTTGGTGGGGTCGATGCGCAGGTCGAAATAATTTTCCATATACTGCATGTTGCCATGCAGGCCTTGTTGCAGCCATTGCTCGAGCCGCCGGGCATCCTCTTCCAGGCGCTGTGCCCGGGCTATGCCGCAAAAGTCGAAACCCAGTTCACGAACGAAGGACTTAATTTGTTCGGTATGTTTAAGTTTGTGGTTTATTGTTTATAGTTTATGTTGTTATTGTCGCCTTCGGCGTTTTTCGTTCAGCATTTAGCTTTCCGCATTCAGTATTCTGAATTCATCCTGTAAATAATCTTCCTGCTCCTGGATGCGGAACTTTTTACGGAAACCAGATGGGGTAAGCTGTTTCAGCTTTAAGAACTGTTTGTTGAAATTAGCCAGGGTATTAAAACCACTTTCAATACTGATCTCCAGTACAGTCTTTTGGGTATCGATCAACAGCTTACAGGCATGCCCAATGCGTACTTCATTTAAGAAATCGACATAGGTCTTCTTGGTGCATTTTTTAAAGTAACTGCAAAAGGCCGGAATGCTCATACCGGCGGTAGCCGCTACATCACAAAGGGCGATCGGTTCCTGGAAATTATCAATGGTGAATTGGAAGATCCGGTCGATGCGGTCCTTATTTTTTGCCTGAAAGGTCTTCACTTCCTGGGTAGAGACCGTTTCATATTCATGAGCGGCGGCTATGGCCTGCAGGCATTCGCAGAGCCGGATGATGCGGGCGAAGCCTTCCAGGTATTCCAGCTCAATTAATAAGGGTCTCAGTTGCTGCCGGGTGGCGCCTTTTATCTTCAGGCCCTGCATGGCCGCGGCGAATAATTTCTGAATGCTTTTGCTTTCGGGCAAATGCATAAAATCCGGTCCCCAGAAATCGTCGGTGAACTGCACCACCACAGCAGCCGTGATAAGGTCTTTATGGGCTTTTTGAAAGGTATGCGGCAGGTTGCTGCCCAGGAAAAAAACATCATCGGTCTTGAATTCGCCAATATAATTCCCGATAAAGGCGGTGCCTTCGCCTTCAATGAACAGGATCAGCTCGTATTCAATATGCTGGTGCCAGGGCACTTCAAAATGCGGCGTACGATAGGTGCGCGCTACAAATGAGGTGTTCTGGGAAAGCGGTAATTTTTCAACTAAAGGTTTCATGCCTTAGCCCCTCCGTTACACTATTTTAAGCAAAAATAAACATATTGTATATCAGTTATATTAAAATAGTTTATGTTTTCGAAAATAAAGTGGAAGGCTAATTTATTATTATCTAATAATTTCGATTCTTCGATAAAGGTTTTTGGTTAACAGGGCAGCAGGTGTAGGGCGTAGAATCAGAACTATCTCGAGCTTGCTGCCTTTTATGGATCCTGCAATTATTTTTCTCACATAGAAATCAGAAATTAAGCTGCCATATGTTATTGCTTGGAATTGATGTAGGCACATCCTCTATCAAAGTTTCTGTTGTAGATGCCCAAACACAAACCGTAAAAGCATCTGCTCAATATCCCGAAACAGAGTCTCCTATTATATCACCGCAACCTGGCTGGGCCGAGCAATCGCCCGACATGTGGTGGGAACACGTGCAACTGGCTATTAAAAAAGCACATGCAAGCCAGGCGTATAATCCCGCTGATATTGGCGCCATTGGTATTTCTTACCAGATGCATGGGCTGGTTATGGTTGATGCTGACCAGAAAGCTTTGCGCAATTCCATTATCTGGTGCGATAGCCGCGCTGTTGAAATAGGCGATAAAGCTTTTGAAGCCATTGGTAAGGAAAAGAGCCTGTCACATCTGCTGAACTCGCCCGGTAATTTTACCGCTTCGAAACTGGCCTGGGTAAAGGAAGCTGAACCGGCTACCTATAATAAAGCCGTTAAGATCATGCTGCCCGGTGATTTTATTGCCATGAAAATGACAGGAAACATCACTACCAGCATTTCTGCGTTATCGGAAGGTATCTTCTGGGATTTCAGGAACGACAGTATCAGTAAAGATGTAATGGATCAATTTGCATTTGACGGCAAGCTGATACCCGAGGTGCAAAATGTATTTTCCGATCATGGCCGCTTAACGGAAAGTATTGCGGCTGTTTTATCCTTACAGCCGGGAATTCCCGTTACCTATAAAGCCGGTGATCAGCCCAATAATGCATTGTCGTTAAATGTGCTGGAGCCCGGTGAAGTGGCAGCAACGGCGGGTACATCAGGTGTTATTTACGGAGTGAGCGATGAGCTTACCTATGATCCTGAATCGCGCGTGAACACCTTTGCGCACGTTAATTACACCAATGAAAAGAAGCGACTGGGTGTATTGTTATGTATAAACGGCACGGGTATATTGAACCGCTGGGTTAAAAATATCTTCACGCCGGCTATCAGTTATTCGCAAATGAACAATGAAGCGTCGAAAGTGCCTGTAGGCGCCGATGGCCTGCGGGTATTGCCCTTTGGCAATGGTGCAGAACGTATGCTGAAAAACCAGATCATCGGCGTACACTTCCATCATATTGACCTGAACCTGCATTCGCAGGCCCATTTATTCCGCGCTGCCCAGGAGGGCATTGCCTGTGCATTCCGGTATGGACTGGACATTATGCGGGAGAACGGTATGAACCCCCAGGTGATCAGGGCCGGAAAAGCCAATCTCTTCCTGAGCGATCTTTTTATAGAAGCATTTGTAAATACCACGCATGTACCGGTTGAATTATACAACTGCGATGGCAGTGTAGGGGCAGCTATCGGCGCTGGTATTGGCGCCGGCGTATATAAAACACCGAAAGAAGCATTCACCCAGGTAAAGCCCCTGACGGTCATTGAGCCTACAAAGAAGAACGAGTATAAAGCGGTTTATGAGGAATGGAAGGAACTCTTAGACAATGTGCTAATGTGATAGACCTGACTGAAGCCGGGACGAGTTCGGCTAAATAAAATGAACGCAGGCACAACTTGTAAAATGTTTATTACACCCTAAGCGTTCAGCGTTCTGCAAAAAAAATCAAGTAAATAACTATAACGCATATGAAAATCATAACAGGAGAAAAAGAATACTTCAAAGGTATTGGTTCCATCAAATACGAAGGTGTGGAAAGCGACAATCCACTGGCCTTTAAATGGTATGATGAAAATAAGGTAATAGCCGGCAAAACGATGAAAGAACATTTACGGTTTGCAGTGTGTTACTGGCATACCTTCTGTAACACCGGCGCCGATCCTTTTGGTCCAGGCACAAAACATTTTCCCTGGGATGCAGCCGGCGATGCCAACCAACGTGCGAAAGACAAAATGGATGCAGCCTTTGAATTCATTACCAAACTGGGCGTTCCCTACTATTGCTTTCACGATATTGACCTGGTTGATGAAGGGGCTAACTTAAAAGAATATGAAAGCCGCCTGCAAAATATTGTGGACTATGCCAAACAAAAACAACAGGCAAGCGGCGTGAAATTATTGTGGGGTACAGCCAACGTGTTTTCAAATCCCCGTTATATGAATGGAGCTTCCACCAACCCTGACTTTGCTGCCGTGGCTTATGCCGGTACACAGGTAAAAAATGCATTGGATGCTACCATTGCGCTGGGCGGTGAAAATTATGTCTTCTGGGGTGGCCGGGAAGGTTATATGAGCCTGCTGAACACCAATATGAAACGGGAGCTCGATCACCTGGGCCGTTTCCTCACGATGGCGCGCGACTATGCCCGCAAACAGGGATTCAAGGGCGTATTCTTCATTGAACCCAAACCCTGCGAGCCTACCAAACACCAATACGATTTTGACTGCGCTACCGTGATCGGTTTTCTGCGTCATTACGGGCTTGATAAAGACTTTAAAATAAATATTGAGGTAAACCACGCTACCCTGGCCGGACATACCTTCCAGCACGAATTACAGGTAGCTGCCGATGCCGGCATGCTGGGAAGCATCGATGCCAACAGGGGCGATGATCAGAATGGCTGGGATACCGACCAGTTCCCCATTGACCTGAATGAATTAGTAGAAAGCATGCTCATCATCCTGGAAGCCGGTGGCTTTGCGGGAGGCGGGGTAAACTTCGACGCGAAAACGCGCCGTAATTCTACTGACCTGGAGGATATCTTTATTGCACATATCGGTGGTATGGATGCATTTGCCCGCGCGCTGACGATCGCTGACCGGGTATTGCAGAAATCGCCTTACCTGAAATTCCGTAAAGACCGCTATGCTTCATTCGACAGTGGTAAAGGAAAAGAGTTTGAGACCGGCGCCCTGAAGCTGGAAGACCTGCGCGAGTACGCCCTGTCAAACGGCGAGCCCAAACAGATCAGCGGTAAACAGGAGTGGCTGGAGAACATCATCAATCAATACATTTAGGATCTTCGGATGTTGCGATCTCGGGATATTGGGATTCCGGGATCTATGGATTTTGGGTTTTGAGATTTGTCCGGGTGTTCAAACATCAACAAATCTCAAAATCTTAAATCCCGAGATCAGAAATCCCCGCCTGGTTTACTAACACATGCCATATTCACAAGGAAACCGGGTATAACGATTGTAAAAACAAAACGCTTGCCATATGCAATTTCTTGGTCCAATCGATTGGCTCTTCATAGGCCTGTACATGGCTGTGATTGCAGCGATCTCCATTTGGTCAATCAAAAAAGCAAAAGACTCTCCGTCTGATTATTTTCTGGCTAACCGTAACCTGGGCTGGTTTGTGATAGGCGCCTCTATACTGGCTTCCAACGTAGGTTCTGAACATATCGTGGGTTTGGCCGGAACTGCCGCCAACAGTGGGGTGGTGATGGGGCATTACGAATTGCACTCCTGGATCATCCTTACGCTGGGTTGGGTATTTGTACCCTTTTATATGCGAAGTATGGTGTACACCATGCCTGAGTTCCTGGAAAGACGGTTTAATGCCAAAGCAAGATGGCTCTTGTCGATCATTCAGCTGATCAGTTATGTGATCGCCAAAGCGGCGGTAACCATCTATGCAGGCGCATTGGTATTTAATTCGCTGCTGGGGGTCGACTTCTGGACGGGCGCCATCATCCTGGTGGTGGTTACCGGGGTATATACCATTTTTGGTGGATTGCATGCTGTAATGTATACCGAAGCCATACAGGCCATTGTTTTATTATTGGGTTCGGCAGTGCTATTGTTTATGGGACTGGATAAAGTGGGCGGCTGGAATGCGCTGATGAGTGCGCTGCCTAAAGGAAAAGTAAATATGTTCCCGCCGTTATCAGACCCTGATTTCCCCTGGGCCGGAATTTTGTTTGCCTCGCCGATTGTGGGTATCTGGTACTGGTGTACCGACCAGCATATTGTGCAACGTTGCCTGGCGGCGCGCAACGAAAAGGAAGCCAGACGCGGAACCATTTTCGCTGCTTATTTAAAGCTGCTTCCTTTCTTTATCTTCATGATCCCGGGATTGATCGCCTATGTGTTACATCAGCAGGGCAAGTTAAACATGTCAGATACAGACACTGCCTTTCCAACCCTGGTAAAGGCGCTTATGCCGGTAGGGCTGAGAGGACTGCTGGCGGGTGGCTTGCTGGCTGCCTTAATGAGCTCGCTGGCTTCGGTATATAATGCCTGCTCAACTTTATTTACCATGGATATTTATCAGAAAATGAAACCACATGCCAGCAGCCACGAGTTGGTGCGGGTTGGCCGGATTGCAACCGGTATTGTGGTGCTGCTGGGTATGATCTGGATCCCGTTGATGAAGAACATTTCAAAAGGATTGTATGGGTACCTGCAAAGCGTACAATCGTACCTGGCGCCGCCTATTGCAGCTGCCTTCCTGTTGGGCGTTTTTTCAAAACGCATTAATGCAAGAGGAGCATATACTGCTATGGTAGCAGGATTTATCATTGGTATTTTGAAGCTGGTGTTCGAACTGATGAAAGGAAGCCTCTCGGGCATTCTGTACGATTTCGCCACCATGAACTTTTTATACTTCTGTATCGCCTTGTTTGCGTTTTCAGTGGTATTGATGATCGCTGTAAGTCTGGCTTCACCGCCACCCAATGAAAAGCAGATAAAAGGATTGACCTTTGCTACTACAGTGGCAGAAGACAAAGCCGCTTCAAGAGCAAGCTGGAATCAGAAGGATGTAATATTAACGCTGATCGTGTTGTTGTTTATCATTGCCGCCTTTATGTACTTCTCGCCCATGGGAATAGCAAAATAGGTAGCCTGGCTATACATTATGAGTGCCATCCTGATAATATCGGGGTGGCATTTATTATATATGATGTTCTACCAGTTGTGTTTGGCTATAATGATACAGATATAGGATTGATATTTACCACCGTCGCATTTGACAAAGCCGATGCCCACATCTTTAAGGGTAGCATCCCATTTGCCGATGCCCAGCAAATGATCGCGGTGGCCTTTGCCAGGGTCTTCTGCATCGATGATCAGGGATTTTATGGCCTCTACACCCGAATCGTGCCCGGAGCCAATGGATTCAAAAAAATTCTCTTTTTTATCTTTCAGCCAGTCGGCATTGAGCGTATAACCACTTTGGTGAATGAAATAATTAATGCCGTAACCCTCGGGATTAACATGGTCGAAATAATTGCGTTTGGCCATATCCATGGCCTTGGCTTCCGCTACCCTGGCCAGCGTGTCGTTCCAGCGCAAGGGCGTTTTGGTGACAGGCAATTTTGCATCGAGGTGTAATTCCCTGTAATATTTTGCCGGGTTGTTTCGAATAGCGTTCAATAATTGAAAAGCCTGTTGAGCTTCCTCTTTAACGATAAAGGGGTTGTTATTGTAAAGAAAGGATAATAATAACATCACAACTGGCACCATATAAGAGATTGCTTTCATAAGAGTACGGTCTGGTTCGGAAATATAGCTGATTAATTAAATATAAGCATATCCGGCCGGTTTTGCAAGCGCCCGGAATGCGGAATTACATGGATTTAACAATACAGGTAGTTAAGAGTGCGGGGATGGTGAATGGTCACAGGGGCGCGCAGAAGCAGTTATCACATCGTCACATTATCAATGATCACATTGTTTATTACTAGTTGTATTAAGTGGTTTTGTGTATTTGCCATTTTTGTAATCTCAGCTACTCCTCCAGGTTACCAAGAGTGATTATTTTTCCGCCCCAAAGCAGTATAATAAACTGAACTCCTCATAACCGAATTACGACTGATGATGAACACCTGGGTGTTCCGGAAACCGGAATGCCCTTTTTTAATTAGCTAATGTGATCATGACTATTTACAGCCACCACCAACCACGCCATCAACAGCGTTCTTAAATTGCATTACAAGCTCTTTCTTCTGTTCTCCTAACAACGATTTCACAAAAACGATAGCGGCATAGTTGCGGCATTTATCAATATAAGGCCAGGTGCCGAATAAACCAGGGCTGCTTACTACTGTGCTATTGCCATTGGCATCCTCTTCCTGGATCCATTCGCCTAATCCATAGTGATAACCTTCGGCCACCTTGGGCGTATATTTTACAGGCAGGTTGGTGAACTGGGGTTTCTGCATTTCTTCTATGGCTTTTTCACTCAGGATCCTTTTGCCTTCAAACATTCCCTTGTTCAGGATCATGGATAAAAAGTTCATGTAGTCATTCGCGGTACTGCGGGCGCCACCGGAGGGATTGGGTGCATAACCGTTCTCATTCATGAACGATGTGGCCCTCATTTTCAGCGGACGTAATAGCTTTTCCTGTATAAGGCGGTCGAATGGTTTCTTGGCGATCACCTCCAAGACCCGGCCGGCGACGTTGAGCCCAATGGTCCCATAATGGAACTCCGTTCCTGCATTGTTTGAGATCTCTTTGGCCGCAAAGGCGTTCACTTCTTCTTCGAGGTTCATGTATTTGCTGCGTTGCATGATCTTCAATAAACTGCCTTTATCGTTCTCAATACCGGTAGTATGCGCCAGGCACTGCCGGATGGTTACATAACTCTTCATGTATTTATCAAATACGGGCAGGTACTTACTTACGGGCGCATCCAGGTCAAGCTTGCCCTCATCGACAAAGATCATTACCAGCGCAGCGGTCAGCCATTTACTGGCGCTGGCGATAGGAGCCGGGGTTTTGGCATTGAACTCACCCAGTTCTTTGGTGTAAATGAGCTTGCCATCTTTATATACCAGGGCAACAAGGTCGTTACCCAACAATTTCTGATTCTTTTTCAGCAGCGCATCAACCTGGCTGAAATCGGATTGGGCGATAGAAAACTGAAAGATTAACAGGAATAGGGTTAAAAGACTGCAACTGAGGCAGATGGATTTAGTTTTTAGTGACATAAATGCATAAATTTTTGGCCTGGATTGTGATTTGCAGGTAATGTACAGCATAATTGAATATGATGGCCCCGGTAAAAAACCGGATCGTTGATTTTTACGTTGAGCATGGGTAAAGGGTTGGAAAAAACAGCAGGATGAATTGGTTGGATTGTATTCAATTATCAAATGATCACATTATCAAATCATCACATTAATCATATGAACTTAGGAAATTTTACCATAAAGGCGGCAGAGGCTTTTCAACAGGCGCAGCAACTGGCCTTTAATTCACAAAGTCCGAATATTGAAACGGAGCATTTGTTGAAGGCATTGCTCGACCAGGAGGATTCTCCGGTTGAGTACCTTTTGAAAAAGAACAATGTGACCGTAAACCTGCTCGAAAACAAGTTGCAGGAGTCTATAGGTAAATTGCCCAAAACAACGGGCGATGCGGCACAGACGGTTAGCCGGGAAACGAACAACGTGGTATTAAGGGCTGGTGCGGCATTGAAGCAGTTCAATGATGAATTTATTACCCCCGAGCATTTGTTGCTGGCTATAGTCCAGGGCAATGATTCCACCGCCCGCTTGTTGAAAGAGGCGGGACTAAGCGAGAAAGGCCTTATAACAGCTATTAAAGAGTTACGCAAGGGCGCCACTGTGAACTCGCAAACGCAGGAAACCCAATTCAATGCCCTGAATAAATATGCGCGGAATCTGAATGATCTGGCGCGCCGTGGCAAATTAGACCCGGTTATAGGCCGCGATGAAGAGATCCGCAGAACATTGCACATCTTATCACGCCGCACCAAGAACAACCCGATCCTGGTAGGTGAACCGGGCGTGGGTAAAACGGCTATTGCCGAAGGAATTGCCCACCGGATCGTCAATGGCGACGTTCCGGAGAACCTGAAAACAAAGGTGATCTATGCGCTGGATATGGGACAACTGATCGCCGGCGCCAAATATAAAGGGGAGTTTGAGGAAAGGCTGAAAGGTGTAGTGAAAGAAGTGACCGAGAGCAACGGCGAGATCGTTCTGTTCATCGATGAGATTCATACCCTGGTAGGCGCCGGTGGCGGTGAAGGCGCTATGGATGCCGCCAATATCCTGAAACCCGCCCTGGCGCGGGGTGAATTGCGGGCCATTGGCGCTACTACCCTGAATGAATACCAGAAGTTTTTTGAAAAGGATAAAGCCCTTGAGCGCAGGTTCCAGAAAGTAATGATAGATGAACCATCGGTTGAGGATGCGATATCAATTCTGCGTGGGTTGAAAGACCGTTATGAAACCCACCATCATGTGCGCATTAAAGATGAAGCGATCATTTCTGCCGTGGAATTGTCGACCCGTTATATTACCGACCGGTTCCTGCCCGATAAGGCGATTGACCTGATCGATGAAGCTGCCGCGAAATTGCGGCTCGAAATGAACTCCATGCCCGAAGAGCTGGATCATTTGATACGGCAAATACGCCAGCTGGAGATTGAACGCGAGGCTATTAAACGGGAGAACGACGAAGAGAAGCTGAAAGCGCTGAATACCGAAATAGCCAACCTGAGTGTGGAACGGGATACTGTAAAAGCCAAATGGCAGGAAGAAAAAGAACTGGTTGATAAAGTGCAGGATGCCAAGGCAAAAGTCGAACAGTTGAAGCAACAGGCCGAGCAGGCGGAAAGGAATGGTGATTATGGTACGGTGGCAGAGATCCGTTACGGTAAAATAAAAGAACAGGAGCAGCTGATCAACGAGTATTCAAACCAATTGAATGCCATCAGCGAGAACAAACGGTTGATGAAAGAAGAAGTGGATGCAGAAGATATTGCCGAAACAATCGCTAAAGCTACCGGCATACCGGTGAGCCGTATGTTGCAGAGTGATAGAGAGAAGCTGTTGTACCTGGAAGAAAAGCTGCACGAGCGTGTGGTAGGACAAGACGAAGCAATTACGGCGGTAGCGGATGCCATTCGCAGAAGCCGCGCGGGATTGCATGATCCCAAAAAGCCGATAGGTTCATTTATTTTCCTGGGAACTACCGGTGTTGGTAAAACTGAGCTGGCAAAAGCACTGGCCGATTACCTGTTCGACGATGAAAGCATGATGACCCGTATAGATATGAGCGAATACCAGGAAAAACATACCGTGAGCCGTTTGGTGGGTGCGCCTCCCGGATATGTAGGATATGAAGAAGGCGGGCAACTTACCGAGGCGGTTCGTCGTAAACCATATAGTGTGGTCTTGCTCGATGAAATTGAAAAAGCGCATCCTGACGTATGGAACGTGCTCTTGCAGGTACTGGACGATGGCCGCCTGACCGATGCCAAGGGCCGGGTGGTGAATTTCAAGAATACCATTATCATCATGACCAGCAATATTGGCAGCCACCTTATACAGGAGGCGTTTGAGGATGTAAAGGAAAATGCGGTAGACGAAGCGACTGAAAGGGCCAGAGTGGAAGTGATGAATTTGCTGCGGCAAACCATAAGACCGGAATTCCTGAACAGGGTAGATGAGATCATCATGTTCCAGCCATTGCTGAAGAAACAGATCATTGGTATTGTGCAGATCCAGTTGAATCACCTGAAAAAGCAGGTGCTTCAAAATGGGATCGATCTCCGGTTCAGCGATTATGCGCTCGAATACCTGGCCGAGCAGGGCTTTGATATACAATTTGGCGCCCGGCCTTTGAAGCGGCTGATCCAGAAGGAGATCGTTAACCCCCTGAGTAAAAAGATCCTGGCCGCCGACATCGATAAGTCGAAACCAGTCATGGTCGACGTATTTGATGGAGTAGTGGTGTTCAGGAATGAGGCGCCGGAAAGAGTGAAATAAGCAAAGTGGTAATAATATGACAGGAGATGTTGGTAGAATTTTTAATGAATCGTTAAAAGAATGGGATTTGCCGCCAGCTGAGAACTATATGATCGAGATGATGTTATTTAATGTGAGTGAGAGAAAACATGTGAACAAAAACCTGTCAGGTCCATTACGAGGTAAAGATTTTGGGGTAGACCTGACAGGTTTTGTATGAACAGGTGAATTTGAGGAATTATTAGTTAGTTGAGACCAGGCCACTCTGCTGTAAGTAGAGTGGCTTTTTTTCGTCGATCCATAAAAGCAAAAAAACAATACAAAGAGGAGCGATATATGCCTGTAAAAAATGATAAAAACAAGGATATCATTTCAACCAAAGGGCTGTGGGCTGGTGAGCCGGATGCGCCGGTAAGTCTCGTTTTATATGGCGATTATGAAAGTGAGGAATGTGCCAAAGTACATAAGGTGATTGTAAAACTGCTCGATTCGCATGGCAAAAAGATCAGATTCAATTACCGGCATTTTCCAATGACCCAGATCCATCAGCATGCGCATAAAGCGGCTGAAGCCGCAGTGGCAGCCGCCCAGGAAGGTAAATTCTGGGAAATGCACAATCTGTTGTATGCGCACCATCGCCGGCTGGGCACCATCAGCTTACGGGAGTATGCCCGGGAAGCGGGAGTGACCAGTAAGAATTTTTTGCCCGACCTGGTAGAAAGTAAATACGGCTGGACCGTGCGGACTGACCTGTTGGAAGGATTGAATAAAGGGGTTCGCAATGTACCTACCTTGTTTATTAATGACCGGGTGTACCATGGCAGGCTTAGCCAGCCCGAATTAGCAAGGGCCATTGAGGAAGAATGCCATACTGTTAAGCGTAAAAGGGCTTAACTATACTTACAGACCATGAATAAAGGCCGGTAAGCGATCGGTGGATAAAGAAAACATTAGTGAGAAACGGATGGTGGTCTGGGTGAAGTGTACGTAAAAAGGTGTTGTGAATACAGCACCTTTTTGCTTTTTATTCCCTTTTTTTACCAAAAAGCAGGCTTTGAAGCGCCCTTTTAAAAAAAAATTAAAATTATTTTTCGCAGACATTGAATTTCCAATGGATAGTAAAAAGCTAAAGAATTCACGTGAATTTCTGCCACACTAAAGCATTTTTGAGTTGAGATCACGAGAATATGGCCTCAATTTGCAGGTGGAGATGAATTCAGCAATCAGAAACAAAACATGATATTTTATTTAATATAATGCCTGCAGGCTCGTTGCGGCGCCAAATTCCGCACTAACACTTGTTTGATTGGCGAGAAAAAAGAAACTTTGGTTAATCATTTAAATTATAACGATTGCCTGTTCATACATGCTCCCGGTTCCGGGAGCTTTTTTTATGCCCGTACAAAAAGAAGGCAGTGTAGAAACACCGCCCTGAATGAATGAATGAATGATTGCTTGCCATATGAAAAACAGCAGTTACGGGTGGATTCGAACCACCGTAAGAGGGTTTGCTAGCCTCCGCCTTCCCCCTCGGCCACGTAACTCATGTAAGAAATAGTGAACTTGAAGCACTTTATTGCTCGCCTTTAACGGATGGAGGGTAGATGCATCTCAAATACCAGATCCTGATATCGTCAAAATAGTAAGTGAATATGATCGCAGCAGCCGGTATCAGCCATACGATATACCATCCGGTTGAATAGGCGATCATTACTCCAATGGTAACAGTTAACAATCGCAGGAATTCGACATGAACCACCCATTGTTTCTGTTCCATTATAGCCCCGCAATTGATCAGCGTGAGCAATAAAGCCAGCGTGATAAGTAACTGTTGATGCAGGGGCAGGTATCGTTCAAAAAGAATGAACACAAACAGCAACACGATACTCAATACGATCTGCCATACCACATACCTGTTAAGCGGTTTATCAACCGGAATATCATTCTTTCGTACCAGCAGTTTTGCTTCCGCCTGGTCGCGAAAGCGGTGATCTATACAATCGGGTTTGCCAAAGAGCAGTTTCACTTTATTTACAATTCCTTTGGTTTTGCGGGCAGCTAACAGCAATTCAGCAATGAAATGGAAATGCTGCCACAGAAAGCTATAACTTTTAAGCGGATGGGTTAGCCCGTATTGAATAGTTATATCATCCTCTTCTTTTTGAAATGTACCGAACAGTTTATCCCAGATAATGAATACATCGCCATAGTTTTTATCGAGGTAATGTTCATTGCTGGCATGGTGTACCCGATGGTGTGAAGGAGTTACCAGGATATATTCCAGTATGCCCAGTTTTCCGATCAATTGTGTATGAATAAAGAAAGGGTACAACCCATGTACCAGCAGAATGCTGGTGATCATGGATGCCGGAAAACCCAGTATAGGCAATACTGCCCAGAAGCCGGTGCGTACAAAAGCCTGGAACACGGTTATCCGGGCTGAAACGGTGTAATTGAAATCTTCACTCTGGTGATGCACAACATGTACGGCCCAAAACAAATTGATCTCATGCGCCAGCCGGTGATACCAGTACCAGAGAAAATCGGTACATAACAACAGTACGATCCATAACAGGATGCCCGGTTGAATGGTGAACAGCCCGAATTTTTTCTGCAAATAATCATATATAAAAAAGAACAAACCGGTAACCCATACATCCAGCAGCCGTTCTGCAATTCCTACGCTGATATTCGCAATGGAATGGTGCAGATTAAAAACGGGCTTCTTTTTTTGCCGTGCTATAAAAAACTCAAGGGCCATGAAAACAACAAAAAAGGGCACTGCCAGTGCCAGCAGGTTCAATTTCATAACCGGTAAAAATTGGTGCGGATATTTGCTTTATTGTTTCGGATCCAGTTTTATTAGTTGATACTGCGATGCATCTGTTATCCGGATCTTCTTTTTATTATATACAGGATGCTCTATTGATAAAGTGACCGGTAATTCCTGCCAGGTTGAAACCGTAAAAGCGCCTTTGTTATTTGAAAGGGCTTCTTCTTCCCCCGAAGTCACATAGATATACGCGTTCTCAATGTATTTCCCTGTAGCACTATTCTTAACAGCACCTTCTATTCTATATGGTTTGGCCGGAAAAACAGCTGATGTAAGCAAAATAAGAGCCGGTAACGCAATCAACCAGCTATTGCGATATATGCGATTCATGCGTCGATATTTAATGATGAAAAATATATACCCCTAAGGTTATAGGATCAACATCGTGCTTTTGAATAATAAAGTCGCATGGTGGTCTATTTCATCACAATGATACATCAATTTACTAAGTCTACAAAAAAGGTGGACTAAAAATATTTATTAAAAAGAAGCGGCCGGCAGTAGAGGGTAGACTGTTAATTTATCAGAAGGTTTGATCAGCAGGTTGTTTATGGATGGTAATCGGATAATTTTTTCAAAAAAAGCAGTGTGCGTTACAGACAGTATTTAGTTGGATATGTGAATACATTTATAGGTACAATTTTCGAGTACAGATGCATAAGAATTTTAAACGCTGCTGAATTGTTTTTGATTCAAAGCAAACCAATCGAAAATGAAATCAATGGAAACCTTTTTATGTATGTAAGGATTGGTGCCCTGGGCCCAATATATTTATATACATGTGCCAGGGATCAATCAGCGATACTTCAACTGCTGGCAGCATCGGTTGCCAGGTATTTTATCGTCCAGGGTGAATGGTGAATAGGATTAATGATCAAATTATCACATTAGTACAATATTCTTACCTTTGCGGCTCCTATGCTGCTTTATAAAGAATTTACATTTGATTCAGCTCATTTTTTGCCCAATGTGCCCGAGGGACATAAGTGCAAGAACATTCATGGCCATACTTATCGTTTGCGTGTGTGGCTGAAAGGCAAACCAGACCCCAGGCTGGGTTGGATCATTGATTTTGCTGAACTGAAAAAGATCATCAAACCGGTGGTGACACAGCTCGATCACAAGCTTATGAACGATATTCCCGGTTTGGAAAACCCTACCTGCGAGCTGATTGCCGTATGGATCTGGGATCAACTGAAACCAGCATTGCCGGCCATGCATCGCATTGAACTGCATGAAACGCCCACTTCAGGCGTTATCTATGAGGGAGAATAGTTAAGTAGAGCTTCTGTGCTAAGATTAGGGTGATTTCTTTCTGATTTCGGGATTGCGAGATGTTGTGATTCACTGGAGTGAACTTTCCGGCAAATCTCAATAAGCGCATGATTGGGAAACCTAAGATTTTCAGATCTCGAAATCCCGAAATCCCGCAATCTCAAAATCGAATTAAGCTTCGTGTTTGCTGAAGAAGTTGTCGAGCGAAATTGGCCCGCCTCCTTCCACCAGGAATAATATAAGTAACAACAATACGATGAAGGCAAAGGGCAATTCAAAATTGCCAAAGGCATCCCGTTGGGTGTTAATGAAAATAATGGCGCCCATTAATATTGGTATATTCAGTAAAGCAGCCCACCGCGTCAGCAATCCGATGATTATCAAAAAGCCACCCAGCAGGTGCGACCAGGTGATAAAAATAACCAGCCAGTCAGACCGGTTGGCAACAAGACTCCCCTTTACCAGTTCTTCCAAGGTACTCGTATTTACAAGAAAGAAAATGCCTTTAACAAAGAGACAGATGCCCAAAGCTACCCGCAGCACTACCAGCCAACGGGGATGATGTGTAAGGCTCCACTGATGAATTTGTTGAAGCGTACCCATGGCAGGACATTTTAAAGTTTGTAAAATGCTAATGGGTAAACCCGCTAACATAGTAACCGGATCAACCCGCTAACTGTTAACGTACTATAAAGTTACACTTGAAATTTTTATATCAGGCCATGCCAGCCTAAAATTTCAAAATGTAAAGAGACTGCTAAATCAATCAGCTGCTAAAATATATTCACATATAAGGCGTTGTTAACAAATTACCCGATCTTTACCCCCTTTCTGTAGAGTAACTTATGAATTACCAAAATAAGGCCTGGTGGCCTTCTGTTAAAAAATCAATTACCATGAAGAAATCTGCCCGTATTTGGTCAGGCGCACTATTCGTACTCTCCGTTTCCGCGTTATCTTTCAGTATGTGTAAACCAGGCGATGCCAAGGGACAGCCAGGCCTGGCAGGGGACAGTGGCAAATTGGCTGTAAAAAGTGATACAGACGTTGTAAAACCTTCCATACCACCACTGGATACGGCATTATATGAGGCAAAACTGCTAAAGAACGCCAATGGCGACTCAAGCGGCAAATGGCCGGTAAAAGGTGTTTATCCAAAACCAGGTGCTATTTTCCCCTTTAAACGTGTTATAGCCTATTATGGTAATTTCTATTCCAAAAAAATGGGTGTATTGGGAGAATATGCTGAGGATGTGGTTATCGATAAATTAAATGGCGAAGTAAAAAAATGGCAGGCAGCTGATACTTCGGTCGAAGTGATCCCAGCGATACATTATATAGCCGTAACGGCCCAGGGCAGCCCCGGTGAAACCGGTAAATACCGGCTACGCATGCCTGCTTCTCATATTGAAAGGGCGATCAATATGGCGAAGAAAATGAACGCACTGGTCTTCCTCGATATTCAAATAGCTTTAAGCACGCTGCAGGAAGAAGTGCCACAGCTCGAGAAATACCTGAAAATGCCGAATGTGCACCTGGGTATTGATCCTGAATTCTCGATGAAAACGGGTAAAAAGCCTGGTTCCGTGATCGGCACTATGGATGCCGCCGACATCAATTACACCACCGACTACCTGGCCAAACTGGTGAAAGCCCATAACCTGCCACCCAAGATCCTGGTAGTGCACCGCTTTACCCAGGGTATGGTAACTAATTACAAACAGATCAAATTACAGCCTGAAGTTCAGATCGTTATGGATATGGATGGTTGGGGACACCAGGCTCGCAAATTCAACACCTATAAACAATTCGTTTATAAAGAACCCGTACAGTTCACTGGTTTTAAGATATTCTACAAGAACGACCTGCGCGAGGCCAACAGCCATGTGTTGCAACCCGCAGAAGTCTTGAAACTGAAACCACAGCCTATCTACATTCAATACCAATAGCAGTATCACCATATTTGCTGAATGGCATCTCTAAATGAGGTGCCATTCTGATTTTTGGCCGTTAGCACCGGTGAGCCATATTTTTTTAAGTGTGGCAGAAGTCTTTAAAACGGCAAGTGGCGGGTAGGACAGTCCCACTCGCCACTTGCTGTTTACAACACTTTTGTATTAATCTACTTTCGTGATCTTGAGTACGTTGGTCGGTATATGCAGGTGTACCGGTGTACTACCAGTGTTCACCACCACATCGCCGGTTTTCAGGAAGCCTCTTTCTTTCAGGATCCTGATCTGGTCGAACATGATATCATCAAGGCTTTCCTCTTCGTCATAGAAGAAGGCCCGAACCCCCCAGCTTAAGCTCAGCTGGTTTACCAGTGTTCTTTCCTTGGTAAAGATGTACAGGGGCGAATAGGGGCGATAGCTGCTGAGCACAAAAGCGGTATAACCACTTTGCGTCATACCTATCAGTGCATCCGCCTTGGTATCCTTAGCCAGTTTACAACCATTATAACAGATAGCGTCGCTTAAGAAAGAAGGTGAGTGCGGCAGCGGTTTCAGGTCCTCTTCGCGGTTATAGCGGTATTCTGTGCGTTCTACTTCGAGGATGATCTTGCGCATGGTCTCTACTACCAGGGCCGGGTGTTTACCGGTGGCGGTTTCACCACTCAGCATCACCGCATCGGCGCCTTCGAGCACGGCATTGGCCACGTCGGTGATCTCACTGCGGTTGGGTTTTACGCGGTCGATCATACTTTCCATCATTTGGGTTGCGACGATAACCGGTTTGGCGCGGTGGATACATTTGCGAATGATGTCGCGTTGCGCCAACGGTACTTTTTCAACCGGTAGCTCAACACCCAGGTCGCCACGGGCCACCATTACACCATCTGATTCCAGAATAATATTGCGCAGGTCGGCCAGGGCCGAAGGCATTTCAATTTTGGCAATAACTTTTGATTTGCTGTTGCGGTCGAGCAGTCTTTTCTTCAGGTCGATGATATCATCCACTTTCCGCACAAACGACAGGGCCACCCAATCTACTTTCTGGTCGATTATAAAGTCGAGGTCAACCAGGTCTTTTTCGGTTAATGCCGGAAGAGAGATCTTGGTATCTGGCAGGTTAACGCCTTTTTTAGGCAGTAACATTCCGCCATATGTTACCTGTACTTTTACATCACCGGCTTTTGTAACGTCAACTACTACCACTTCCAGTTTGCCATCGTCGATGAGGATCTTGTTGCCTGGTTGCACATCTTCGTGCAGGTTAGGGTAGGAGACATAGATCTTTTCCTTGGTGCCAACTACTTTTTCCTTGGAAGTGAATGTGAGGATATCGCCGGGTTCAATCAGCAGGGCGCCGTTCTCGATTTCACCAACCCGTAATTTCGGGCCCTGCAGGTCGGCCAGTATGGAAATATTATAAGGCTCTTTAGAGTTGATAGCACGGATATGTTCAATGATCTGTGCTTTGTTTTCATGCGTACCGTGCGAAAAATTCAGGCGGAAAATATTAACCCCTGCTTTTACCAGCTCCAGCAATTTTTCATAGGTGTCACAGGCAGGCCCTACGGTAGCTACAATTTTGGTTCTATGCGTACTATGTTGAATGCCTGCTTCCTTATCCATTTCATTATGCAGGTACTTGGTAATATCTCGTGCCATTGTATTTGTTTCTTGTTTCTAAAATTCAGGTTTAATCGATGCAGGTATATGGTATATAACAATGATCAGCTGGCCAGGATCTTTACGATCTTGATCCATTCTTCACTGATCTTTTGTTTAGATTTTACCGCTCTTTCCAGCAAGGTGTAGTGCATCCGGTTATTCAGGATGCCCACCATTACATTGTGCCGGCCTTCCAGCAATGATTCAACAGCAGCATAACCCATGCGGCTGGCAATGAGGCGGTCGAGACAGGTTGGCGAACCACCCCGTTGAATATGACCCAGGATACAAACCCTGGTATCGGTGAACGGCAGGCGTTCTTTTACCACTTTGGCTACTTCATTAGCGCCCCCGAATTCATCACCTTCGGCCACTACCACCATATTCACCAGCTTTTTACGGCGTTCTTTTTCCTGAAGCGAAGCTACCAGCTCTTCAATATCCGTTTTACGTTCAGGTATTAAAATATGTTCGGCACCGGTGGCAATACCACTGTGCAGGGCAATATAGCCGGCATCGCGGCCCATTACTTCAATAATGAACAAACGGTCGTGTGCATCGGCCGTATCGCGGATCTTATCAATTGCTTCCACCGCAGTATTTACGGCTGTATCGAAACCGATGGTAAAATCGGTTCCGGCAATATCTTTATCGATGGTACCGGGTAAACCAATACAGGGAATGTCGAATTCACGGCTGAAAATGTCGGCGCCTCTGAAAGAGCCGTCGCCGCCAATGATCACCAGGCCGTCGATGCCCAGTTTTTTAAGATTTTGATAAGCTTTCTGACGTCCTTCGGGTTGAAAGAATTCCTTGCAGCGGGCTGTTTTCAAGATCGTTCCACCCCGTTGAATAATATTGGCTACGCTGCGCGAGTGCATGGGTACAATATCATTTTCAATAATACCGCTATAACCGCGCATGATACCAAACACATCCAATCCATAATAATTTCCGGTTCTCACAACTGCCCGTATGGCGGCGTTCATACCCGGAGAATCACCTCCCGAGGTAAGGACACCGATTTTAGTCACCTTTTTTGCCATGAATAAAATCTGTTTTATTTATAAATCTTCGAATCTGCAAAGGAAATCGATAAAGGCTGTTTACCAGTTTTTTGAAAGGCGGCCCAAAAATAAGGTTTTGTTTTGATACACGTATTAAGTACACGCTGACTCAAAAAAACACTAAAATTGTTTTATAAATTGATGTTTTTTTTGCGAAACACTATTTTTTTTATCCATTATTGTGGTTTTATTAAGGAAACGGGTTTAGGGTATGCGGTTGAAGCTGAACGCCTTTTCGAGGTTCAAGATAGTAAATGTGTGAGAAAGAAATGCTTAATAAATTAAGCAACCGTATGCCTGCGGTTACAGCGCCTGTTGAATGAAAGCAAACGAAATATTGTAAAGGAATATGAAACGCCCAGAGCCTGCATTTGATTATCATCCGGCGGGTATCTGGTTAAACGCAATAATAATTTTTAATGAAAGTATTGATCACCGGAGCTAATGGATTATTAGGTCAGCATTTGACCAAATTATTACTTGATAAGCACTATCAGGTAGTGGCAACAAGCCGGGGCGAATCGCGATTGCCATTTGAACCATCAGCCAACTATACCTATCATCCAATGGATATTGCCGATGGAATGGAAACTGCTGCAATCATGAACCTCGAACGACCCGATGTAGTAGTGCATGCCGCAGCTATGACCCAGGTAGATGAATGTGAGCTGCGCCCGCAACAATGCGAACGGGTGAATGTGCAGGGTACTTCGCAGGTGCTTACAGATGCTGAAACTTTTAGCAGTCACTTCATTTATATTTCAACCGATTTTGTTTTTGATGGCGAGCGGGGAAATTATGCCGAAGAGGATGATACAAAACCGATCAGTTTATACGGCTTTACCAAACTGCAGGCTGAAAGTATGGTTGAAACCAGCGAGATCCCCTTCGCTATCGTGCGTACATGCCTCGTATATGGTAACCTGTTGAAAGGCACCCGCAGCAATATTGTAAGCTGGGTGAAACAAAGTCTTGAACAGAACAAAACCATTCAGGTAGTCAGCGATCAGCTGCGCACGCCCACCTATGTGGGAGACCTGGCAAAAGGCATTGCCCTGATCATTGAAAAAAAGGCGACCGGCATTTATCACATTTCGGGGAAGGACTGGTTAACGCCCTATGATATCGCTATTAAAACGGCCCACAAATTCAAGCTCGATGCCAGCAAGATCGTGAAGGTGGATGCTTCTACCTTCAAACAACCTGGCCGCCGGCCATTGAAAACAGGGTTTGTTATAGAAAAAGCAAGAAAAGAATTAGGCTATGAACCTATGTCGTTTGATGAAGCGCTGAATTTAATTTGACAATTTGATAATTTGATAATTCGATAATGTGATAATGCCTTTTTCGATAACCCTGGTTTAATCAGCAAATCAGCACATCAGCAAATCAGCACATCAGAACACTTCTGCCATCATACACCTTGCACTGCCGCCGCCATTGGTTTCAATGGTGGTCAACGGCGCATGCAGTATGCGGTTATAAGTTTCCAGCTTTTTGATCTGCTCGGCACGTAACGACTGGTATGCCTGGGTAGACATTACCAGCAGTTTTTCTCCGGCCCTGTTCTGCACCTGCAACATATTACCGGCAAAATGATTCATTTGTTCAAAGCTGATGGAGATCAGTTCTTTGCCCGTTTTACCGACATATTCCTGCACCATTTGAAACTCTGCATGGTTCGGCAGCGATTCCAGACAAATGACCACATACCGGTCAGCCACGCACATCATCACGTTGGTATGGTAAATGGCTTTACCGGCCCCATCCACCGCGGTGAACAAAACCGGGCGGTAACCCATCTTTTTACAGAAATCATCCAGTACGGTTTGGTTCGTGCGGGGCGAGAGGCAGGCATAGGCTATTTTATGATCGCGGTCGAGCACCATACTGCCAGTACCCTCCAGGAAAAGCTGTTCCTGCTCATAGCCCGACAGATCAATTGTATTGGTGATCGCAAAGATTTCCTGCAGTTGTTTGATCACGGGCGGCTTACGTTCCTGTCGCCGGTTCTCGGCAAACATGGGATATAAACAAATGGTGCCTTGTTCATGAAAGGAGATCCAGTTATTGGGAAAAACAGAATCCGGTGTATGCGGTTCGGGTGTATCGTCGATAACGGTGACAATTACGCCATTTTCACGCAACAGGGTCACAAAATTATCAAACTCTGCCTGGGCCTTTTCCTGAGCGGCTGCATCGGCGCCTGCCACCTGGAAAGCATTGTTCACCGCTGTTTGGGCATTGAAGCCGAAATTCACCGGCCTTATCATCAGAATGTGTGAAGTCGTTTGCATAACGCATTAATTTATATCTTCCCGAAGTAAAGGCATGCTCATACAATGAAAACCACCGCGCGCCCGGGATAATTCGGCCGATGGAATCAATATCAGGGTGTTTTCCAGGTCGTCGGGCATCACTTCTTCCTTTTCAAACTGGTCGAGCAGCTCTTTTACATGTACGATCGTAAAACCTGCTTCCCGGAAAGCTTCTATGGTTTTATCGTTGCGATCGTAACCAAGTACCACGCCTTCCTTTAATGCCAGCAGGTTACAACTATCCGTCCATTGTTCACGGCTGTCGAAGGGGAACTGGTTGTTGCCGGAATAAATGAATTTTACTTTTGACTTGCATTCCAGGTCGTTCTCACTGATATCGATCAGCAGATCTTCGAGGTTATCGAAATACACCGGGTTTTCCGGGGCTTTCTTCCTGAACTGTATGATCCTGATCTTCTCTTCTCTTTTACTGCCTTCCAGGATGCGTTCTACCGCATCCGCCCCCTCGTGTTTAATTACTTTCTTGCTGAAGGACCCCAGCATTACCCACACGTTGCGTTTTACCTGGGTAAAGATGGTATCGATGTGCATATAATCGCGCCGGCGGGGTATTTTGATCACCGAGATCTTCTTCACGATGTTCTTTTCAAACAACATGTTTATCAGCAGGTGAACGGCTTCCATGGTGGTGCGTTCGCTTATACCAACCAGCAGGTGCTCTTTGTGTACGACCATTACATCTCCGCCTTCAAGCGTTACTTTTTTTTCTTCACCGTCACCGGGCAACAGGAAATGGTGCACAATATCAGGTATCTCCAGGATATTGTCGCGATAGGCTGCAAAAAGCGGATGATTGAAGAAAATGTACTTGGCCAGCAGGGCTTCCCGGAAGCGGGCCGTTTTAGCCGGTTTGTTCAATAATACATATTCATTGATAACAATGCCAATGTCCCGGGTAAAAATAAAGTTGGGGATCGGCGGAAAGATCAGGTGATCGTCATCGATGCTGCCACTGATAATGGCCTTTGACAATAAAGGGGGCGATAGTTTCAACAACTGATTCTCGGTGGCATAAGAACAGCCTTCCACCGCACAAACCGCCGAAACGATCTTCAGCTTTATCTCCTGGTCCTGCAGAATGTCGGCCAGCAACCACTCCAGTTCAACCACCTTATCTGACCCATAAAATGCTGAATTGCCTGGTTTGTAAAAGTCCCGGCTGCTTTCGGCGGCGTCTATTTCCCGCAGGCGGCCCCTGATCTTTTGCGGATCCAGGAAATACAATAATATTTTGGTGTAATAATCATACTCTTTTTTACGCATGGTTTCCAGGTGCACAATGTCTTCAAACAACCAGTCCTGGGCTTTCGAAGGCACCACCTTGCCTACACCACTATCCGGACTATGTACTAATAATCGTCGCAGACGGCCGATCTCTGAACTAACCTGAACTATTTTCTTTTCTTTATGCGACATAGATCTATTAATTTTTTGCTGGTCTTTAATTAGTTATGCAGGGAAAAACAAGGGCATCAAATATACCGAATCCGGCTTAACAGATGAAAATTAATACGAACAAATGTTAGTTTTGTGATCAATTCCGTTATTTTTGCGGCCAAGTATTAAATTCGTGATATGCAATTTCAACTTACTGAAGAACATTTAATGATCCAACAGGCTGCCCGCGATTTCGCCCAGAACGAGTGCCTGCCGGGGGTCATCGAACGTGATGAGCACCAGAAATTTCCCCGGGAACAGGTATTGAAACTGGCCGAACTGGGCTTTATGGGCATGATGGTGAGCCCCGATTATGGTGGATCGGGTATGGACACCATCAGTTATGTACTGGCCATGGAAGAGATCAGTAAGATTGATGCCAGCGTTAGCGTGTGTATGAGTGTAAACAATAGCCTGGTTTGCTGGGGGCTTGAAAAATTCGGATCGGAAGAACAAAAGCAAAAATACTTAACGCCGCTCGCACAGGGCCGGAAGAACGGAGAGCTGTTTATCGGGGCTTTCCTCTTAAGTGAACCGGAAGCCGGCAGCGACGCCACCTCGCAACGCACTTATGCCGAAGATAAAGGCGATCATTATGTATTGAACGGTACCAAGAATTGGATCACCAATGGGTCTTCTGCTTCCGTTTACCTGGTGATGGCGCAGACAGATATTTCCAAAGGAAGTAAAGGCATCAATGCATTTATTGTAGAAAAAAGCTGGCCGGGAGTAGCAGTGGGCGCCAAGGAAAATAAGCTGGGCATTCGCGGCAGCGATACCCATTCCATCAGTTTTACGGATGTAAAAGTACCGAAAGAGAACAGGATTGGCGGCGATGGCTTCGGTTTTACGTTTGCCATGAAGACCCTGGCAGGGGGCCGTATTGGAATTGCGGCACAGGCATTGGGCATTGCCGGCGGAGCCTATGAGCTGTCTTTAAAATATTCGAAGGAAAGAAAGGCATTTGGTAAGGAGATCATGCATCACCAGGCCATTCAGTTTAAGCTGGCCGATATGGCTACCCGCATCGAATGCGCCCGTTTATTGTGTTTAAAAGCCGCCTGGGAAAAAGACCAGCACCTCGATTATACATTAAGTTCATCCATGGCCAAAGTATTTGCCAGTGAAACAGCCATGTGGGTAACGGTGGAAGCCGTACAGGTACATGGCGGCTATGGCTATGTAAAAGAATACCACGTAGAACGCCTGATGCGGGATGCCAAGATCACCCAGATCTACGAAGGCACCAGCGAAGTGCAACGTATTGTAATCAGCCGCTCCATATTAAAGTAAGGGCATTATTATTTACCGTCAATCAATGTACCTTTGCCGCTCATAAGGCAAAGGTTTTTATCATTGAATAAATTGAACTCTTGATGGCGGTCAATAGAGAAGCTTACTTGGAAATTAAGGAACAGTTGCAGGCAAAAAAAGTAACCCTGGTTGCTGTATCCAAAACCAAACCGGTTGCAGATATCCAGGAATTATATGACCAGGGGCATCGTGATTTCGGCGAGAACTATGTACAGGAACTGGCCGAAAAACAGCTGGTGCTGCCCAATGATATCCGCTGGCATTTCATAGGACACCTGCAATCGAACAAGGTCAAATACATTGCTCCTTTCGTTCACATGGTACATGGCGTAGACAGCTATAAATTATTGCTGGAAATAGATAAGCAGGCGCGTAAATCCGACCGGGTGATCAACTGCCTGTTACAGGTACACGTAGCCCAGGAAGAAACCAAGTTCGGTTTTAATGAAATAGAACTGGTGCAGGTCATCGATGCAGTGCATAAGTATAAACATGTAGGTGAGCTTCGGCATGTGCAGGTAAGGGGCCTGATGGGCATGGCTTCGCTTACCGATGACATGGAGCAGGTACGCAGAGAATTCACTTATCTTAAAATGCTGTTCGACCATTTTGCTACTTTACCGGGTAACGCCGCTTTTGATACTCTATCGATGGGTATGAGCAGTGATTACCAGCTGGCTATTGAAGAAGGAAGCAATATGGTTCGCATTGGCAGCCTGTTATTTGGCGCCCGCCAAAAATAGCTTATCGGATATTCCGGCATATTCATCGGGGTTTTATATTCAAACATCGAATTGATTATGAAGCAGGCACTGCACTGTATATCTTTGACTTACATAATTAAATAGTGTTTTTCATAGGTTATTGATTAATGGTAAAGGGCTGTTTCTACAGCTCTTTTTTCTTTTCCCCCAAACCGCATTTCATCAAGCAAACAGTGCAGTACCTGTAAGAGTTTATCCCACGCCGATTTTGTATATTTATTTAGCGGTATGAATACGGCTGGTTTAATACAACGTTATTACCTGCATCATTTGCTTGGCTGGGGACTGCTGTTCTTCGGATGGCATTTTTTCCGGTACCAGGATTATCCCCCCGGTAAAGGATGGTATATTACCTTTATAAAAGTGGCCGACCTGGCCCTGATGGTGTACCTCACCAATTACCTGCTTATTCCCCGTTTGCTGTATAAGAAAAGATACTTTCTGTTTGTCCTGCTATTTACTGCGCTGGTTTTTACGTTCAGCATTGGCAAGATGTATATAGAAGCAGCCCTGCTGCAAAGCTCTTTTGACATCTGGGACCGGTTTAAAGTTCGGGTGTACGACAATGTGATCCCGCATTTTTTGCTGGTAAGCACCGGCGCAGCCATTAAACTGTTAACCGATCATGCGCATGCCCAGCGGCGGCTGGGTGAGATGGCTAAAGAAAAAGCCGAAACGGAATTGAATTTCTTGAGATCACAGATGAATCCGCACTTTTTATTCAATTCACTGAACACTATCTATTTTTTGATCGATAAACAGAATACAGAAGCCCGTACCACTTTATTGCAAATGGCCGGCCTGCTGCGTTACCAGTTGTATGATTGTAACCGCCATACCATAGAAATAGAAAAAGAAGTTCATTACCTGCAGGATTATATCCGCCTGCAGGAACTTCGAAAGGATAATCAATATGAAGTAGGCATCAGGGTAGGGGAGCAGGTAAAAGGCTTTCGTATCACGCCCCTGTTGCTGATTCCATTTGTTGAAAATGCGTTCAAGCATATTTCACACGACAGCCAGGAAAAGAATTTTATCAGGGTTGATCTGGAACGGCAAAACGGAACCTTTACTTTTATCGTTGAGAACTCGAAAGACGATCAGCAGCGCAGCACAGAACCAACAGGCGGCATCGGCTTAACGAATGTAAAGCGAAGGCTGGAATTATTGTATCCGGGTAAACATGGCTTACAGATATTGAACAGTGCCCATAGATTTAAAATTGAACTGAACCTGCTGTTAACATGATCCTCCGCTGCGTTATAATCGATGATGAACCTATCGCCCGGAAAGGGTTGAAGGAGTATATGCAGGATGCATCGTTCCTGCAGCTGGCGGGGGAATTTGATAATCCGTTAAAGGCAGCCGAGCTGTTGACGAAAGAAAAGATCGACCTCTTGTTCCTCGACATACAAATGCCCAGGATGACGGGGCTGGAATTTCTAAAGACCCTGGTTTACCCACCCATGGTGATATTCACTACGGCTTATCCGCAATATGCCGTGGAAGGTTTTGAGTGGAATGCCATCGATTACCTGTTGAAACCATTTTCGTTTGACCGTTTCTGGAAGGCGGTATCGAAAGCGCGTAATATGCATGAAGCCATAACCCAACCTGGGGGCAGAACTCACGAAGATCCGGGTTACTTTTTTATAAAAGCGGATAATAAGCTGGTGAAGATCCAGTACGATGATATTTTATTTATAGAAGCATTGGAGAATTATGTAGCAGTGCATACAACAACGAAAAAGTATATCACTTATCTCACTTTTCACAGCATTGAAAGCCATTTACCTGCCAGCCGTTTCATTCGTACGCATAAATCATATATTGTGGCAGCCGCAAAGGTCGAAAGCATTGAAGGGAATGAAATAAGTATTGGAGCACACCATATTCCCATCAGCCGCACCGAACGGGAAGCTGTACTGCAACAATTGATACAGAACCGGTTACTGCGGCGATGATATTACCAAAATATTATTTTAGTCACAATCCATACGTTTGGGTTACCTTTTTCCGTTTTTTGTATAAATTTGCAACAGAATTAATCGTTCTTTTAACTCCTTCCACTCAACGCTGCTTGCCTTCTCTGGTTAATCAGCCGCTTGCCAAGCTTGCCTAGTTTATAAACGATTTGCTTTCATATTAATAATTTTTGTATCTAAAAACAAAACGAATATGAAATCAATCATGCTTAATGCTATTTCTTCAGGAAAGAAATCAGCTTTATTACTGGTGGCGGTTTTAATAACCCTCACATCTGCGTCAGCGAAAGTTGCTGATTCTACGATCGATGATGAAAATGCTACTGTATCGTGCCTTAAAATGGAAGAAGGCCAGATCTACTTTAATGTTAAGTTCGAGAACGCTGACGGTGGCCGTTTCGATGTACTGGTAAATGACGTTAATGGCGACAACCTGTACCGGGCTACTTTCAACGGCAAGAATTTCAGTAAAGTATTCAGAGCGCCGGTTGAAAATGGTAAACTGGTGATCATCATCCGTGACAGCAACAACAAAAGCCACAAATTTGAGCTGGCCACTGAATCGAAAATGGTTCAACAGATCTATGTAAAAAGAATGTAGTAACTGACGCTTTTGCGCAGTATGGCTATAATCGAGGATCTTACACTGAACACGAATTTGTTTTGTCATAGCTGCCCTTAAGTTTCATTCCGGTTTAATCGGAATGAAACTCGCCGGAGGGGGGGGCGATTTGTCCCTAATAAGCCAAAGCGTTTCGCACGCTGCAGTGGCTGACCGGCGAAAAAAAATCCAATCCCTGCGAGAAGGATCGTTTGCACTCCCACTAAGCCGCCAGAATTACGTAAATTTGCCAAATTCAATTTATTGAGTTATGGCAGAGATCACCACACCGGAAGAAAAAAGTCTGAATTTTATTGAAGAGATCATTGAAGAGGATCTGAGATCGGGCAAGTACAAGTCTATTGTCACCCGTTTTCCGCCCGAGCCCAATGGCTACCTGCATATTGGTCATGCTTCGAGTATCTGTTTAAATTTCGGGCTCACCCAAAAATATCCCGGTTATACCAATCTCCGGTTCGATGATACCAACCCGGTAACGGAAGATACTGAATATGTCGAAAGCATAAAAGATGATATCCGCTGGCTCGGTTTTAAGTGGAAGAATGAATTATATGCCTCTGACTACTTCGATAAAATGTATGAATTCGCTGTTACGCTTATCAAAAAAGGACTGGCGTATGTGGATGATTCTACTTCAGAACAGATCGCTGCCATGAAAGGTACGCCTACCGAACCCGGTAAGGACAGTCCCTTTCGCACCCGCTCAGTAGAGGAAAATCTCGACCTCTTTGCCCGCATGAAAAACGGTGAATTTCCCGATGGCTCGCGTACCCTGCGGGCCAAGATCGATATGACGCATGCCAATATGTTAATGCGCGACCCCGTATTATACCGCATTAAACATGCGCATCACCACCGTACCGGTGACAAATGGTGCATTTATCCCATGTACGACATGGCGCACGGTCAAAGCGATTCTATTGAAAATGTTACCCATTCCATTTGTACGCTGGAGTTTGTGCCACATCGTGAGCTGTATGACTGGCTGATCGAAAAACTGGAAATATATCCTTCGCATCAATATGAATTTGCCCGCCGCAATATGAATTACACTGTTACCAGCAAAAGAAAATTGCTGCAACTGGTGAACGATAAATTTGTAAGCGGCTGGGATGATCCCCGCATGCCAACCATCTCGGGTTTACGCCGGGCGGGTTATACACCCGAAAGCATCAGGGAGTTTTGCGATCGAATAGGGATTGCCAAACGCGAGAATATGATCGATGTATCGCTGCTTGAGTTCTGTGTGCGTGAACACCTGAACAAGATCGCGCTGCGCCGCATGGTCGTGTTTGATCCCGTGAAAGTGGTGCTTACGAACTATCCGGCCGATGGTTCATTTGAGATCGTCAAAAGCGAGGACAATCCAGAAGATCCGAACACAAGCCACCGCGAAATACCTTTTGGCCGGGAGATCTATATCGAGCGGGAAGATTTCATGGAGAATCCGCCCAAAAAGTTCTTCCGCCTGGCGCCCGGACAAATGGTCCGTCTCAAAAGCGCTTATATCATCCGCTGTGATGAAGTTGTTAAAGACAGCAACGGAAAAATAACGGAATTGCATTGTACTTACCTGCCTGAAAGTAAAAGCGGAGCTGATACCTCAGGCATACATGTAAAAGGTACTTTGCATTGGGTGAGCGTGGCGCAGGCCATTAATGTGGAAGTACGCCTCTACGACCGTTTATTCCGCGTAGAAGACCCCACCAGCGAAGAAGGCGATTTTAAAGATTATATCAATCCCAATTCTTTACAGGTGATCAGCTCTGCCTATGCAGAACCATCTTTGAAGAATATCCGTTTCAGCGACCGCTGCCAGTTCCTGCGTAAAGGTTATTTCTGTTTGGATAAAGACACATCTGAAGAGAAAATGGTGTTTAACAGAACGGTTACCCTGAAAGATACCTGGGCAAAGGAGCAGAAGAAGGCTTAACGAAGTCAGAAATCGGAAGTACATACATAAAAAAACCTGTCAGGAACGAAATCGGTATAGTGATGTTGAATGACCGATAGAGCCTGACAGGTTTTTTATTTAAATCTCCGACTGCTGATTTCCATTTACTTCCTACTTCCGACCTCTTAGTTCGGAATGGGCCCTCGCATAATCGAAAACAAGATTACAAAACGCCTTCACACCCACATCGAGCCGGCTGTCATCAATGAAAAAATCAGGTGTATGATGCGGTGGCGCTTTTGATCTGTCAGCGCCTTTGGGCATACCACCGAAATAGATAAAAAACACCGGCGCCTTCTCACCATAATATGAAAAATCTTCCGAGCCGGTCACCCATGCACGTTCCCTTACATTTTCCTTACCTGCCGTTCTTTCGAGTGTAGGCAGCATCATTTTAACCAGGGCAGGATCGTTATAGGTGACCAGGGTTTTGGTATCGATCGTAACTTCTGCCTTAGCGTCCATCGCCGAGGCAATGGTCGTGGCTATTTTACGGATGCGTTCATGTGTTTCCTGCTGCATCTTGCTGTCGAGGGCCCGGATGGTTCCCTGCAGCACTGCTTCTTCCGGAATTATGTTGGGCCGAACCCCACTATGAAATTTGCCAACGGTAATAACAACCGGTGCCTTCGTAAGCTCCGATTGACGGCTTACAATGGTTTGCAGGGCGTTCACAATTTCAGTGCCTGCTACGATGGGATCAACGCCTTTCCAGGGTTGTGAGCCATGGCTTTGTTTACCTTTTATGTGAATGGTAAACCAGTCGGAAGAGGCCATGAATGCGCCGGACTTGTATTCAAAGTTCCCCACTTCAATATCCGATTCAATATGCATTCCGAAAACGGCATCTACTTTGGGATTCTCCATACAACCTTCTTTCACCATCAAAGGCGCTCCGCCTTCTTCATCACCGGGCGGACCTTCTTCTGCTGGTTGAAAGAAGAACTTGACCGTACCGGGAACGTCTTTCTTCATAGAAGCCAGTATTTCTGCAGCACCCATTAACATAGCTACATGACTATCGTGGCCACAGGCATGCATGACGGATACCGTGTCGCCCATGTATTCGGCTCTTACGGTAGATTTAAACGGAAGGTCCACACGTTCTTTTACCGGCAACGCATCCATGTCGGCCCGCAAGGCCACTACAGGTCCCGGTTGACCGCCCCGTAATATGGCCACGATACCGGTTTTTGCAATGCCTGTTTGTACTTCGAGGCCCAGCTTTTTTAAATGAGCGGCAACATATTCAGCCGTTTTAAATTCGCGGTTCGATAATTCGGGATGCTGGTGCAAATACCGGCGCCATTCAATGACCCTCGGCAGCATAGCGGCTGCCTGTTTATCGACGAGCGCCTGGCCTTTTTGCTGTGCCTGAACGCCGGTGATCAGGAAGAGTAGAAGAGGTTGCAGGATCCATCGAATTGACTGTTTTAGTGGCATGCTGGATTGTTTTTCTGAATGTAGAAAAAAATTATGAGTTGCCACCCCGACTAAACATATGATTTTTAATCTACTTTATATGGTACTTATATTGTTTATAATCGATTGACGGCCATACGTGTAATAAGCAAATATATTTATCGTTTATTAAGTGTTTTAATCCCGAAAACCCGTTCCGAAATGCACTTTGCCCTACCCAGAACTGCCATAACCCATGGCAGGCTTTTCCGGTTTTTAACCCTATGCGGTGCACTCCTGCTTACATTTACCACCATACCCTGTTTCTCACAACCTGTCGGTAACTGGACCTTTACCGGTTCAACCAATGGCACGGGCGGCACCTTTAATACCGTTTCGCCTGCAGATTTCAGTACGGCTATTCCTACCAAAGTGTATCATGGCGCTTCCGAGTATTATGGCGAAGATGGTTGGCCGGCCGGCGCTGCTGATCCTGCCGTTTATTTGCAGTTTACTATCAGTCCGAACACCGGTTACCAACTCGATCTTACCAGTGTTATTCTGCGCATCCGCCGAAGCACTACCGGGGCTTCGGGATCAGGACCTACTTCATGGAGCCTGCGGTCGAGCCTGGACGGCTACACTTCAAATCTTGGTTCAAACAGCTTAACCACCAGTTATAATGATTATACGGTTAATCTAGGCAGTGGTTTTTTGCATGTGTATACACCCGTGACTTTCCGTTTATATGGATACAATGCCATTGTATCGGGCGGTGGCGGGCTTAGCCGTTTAGTGTTGGATAATATCAGTATTCAGGGGATTGGAGCTGTACTGCCGGCAAGGGTAAATAACATACAGGCGCTGCGCAATAATACCAATGGAATTGAGCTGAAATGGCAGATGAGCCATGTGCAGGCGGGAACTGTTTTTGAGGTGCAGCGTTCGACAAACGGCACCGATTTTACCACTGTCAATAATTACAAGGAAAAAGAATACAAGGCTACGAATTCCTACACCTGTTCCGACCAGCATGTACCGGCTGTTTTTTCAAAGTTGTATTACCGCATCCAGGGTATTAGGCCAGATGGAAGCAGCTTTCTGTCGCCGGTAGTTACCGTAAATAACGGTACTGTTACAAAGCCGATGATCGATCATACAAGTGTACAGGGTGAATCATTAATTACCTCCTTGCAAGTGCCTGAAAAAGGTGTATACATGCTTTCGGTATTTTCGCTGAATGGCGTGGTACTGCAGCAAATAAAAGTTGACCGCCAGGCCGGGGTACACCTGGTTAGATTGCCGCTGGGCTCATTAGCGCATGGACTGTATGTGATCCGGCTTGCGGGTAACGGAGTAACTGATAGTAAGAAGTTTATCTGGTAAACTTTATAGTTCACAGTTCTGAGTTCACCGTTGACACCGGCTGCTAAAAACTTAGAACTTTAAACTTAGAACTTATTTGTATTCCCCAAACACTTCCCGCAATGTATCGGCAATTTCGCCGAGCGTACATTTTTGCTCAACAGCTTCAATAACGGTGGGCATAATATTTTCACCGGAAGTCGCTTTGTCAGACAGATACTGCAATACCTGGTCGCATTTGGCCGGGTCGCGGTCATTGCGCAGTTTGGCCAGTTGCTGGGTCTGTACATGGCGAATGGAGTCATCTATCTTAAAGACGGGGGTGTTATCTTTTTCGGCCGACTGAAATTTATTAACGCCTACAATGATCTTTTCTCCGTTCTCAATTTTACGCTGGTATTCATACGAGCTGCGGGCAATGGCATCCTGGATGAATCCCTCTTCAATGGCCGATACGCTGCCGCCCATGGCATCGATGGTCGCTATCAGCTCATAGGCTTTTTGTTCAATTTCACTGGTCAGCGCTTCCACATAGTAAGAGCCGGCCAGGGGATCAACCGTGTCGGCTGCGCCGCTTTCAAAAGCAACGATCTGCTGGGTGCGTAACGCTATACGGGCTGCTTCTTCGGTGGGCAGGCTCAATGCTTCGTCGTAGCCATTCGTGTGCAGGGACTGTGTACCGCCCAGTACAGCGGCCAGGGTTTGTACCGTTACCCGGCTGATATTGTTTTGTGGTTGCTGGGCGGTGAGTGTGCTGCCACCGGTCTGGGTATGAAAGCGCAGCATCATGGCTTTAGGATCTGTAGCGCCCAGTTCCTTCATGATATTGGCCCACATGCGCCGGGCAGCCCTGAACTTGGCTATTTCTTCAAACAGGTTATTATGTGCATTAAAAAAGAAAGAAAGGCGCCGGCCAAATACGTTGATGTCTAGTCCTTTTGCCAGTGCTGCCTTTACATAGGCTTTGCCATTGCTCAACGTAAAAGCAATTTCCTGAACCGCTGTGCTGCCGGCTTCGCGTATGTGATAACCTGAAATCGAGATCGTATTCCATTTGGGCAGTTCCCTGCTGCACCATTCGAATATATCGGTAATGATACGCATGGAAGGCTGCGGGGGATAGATATAAGTGCCCCGGGCGGCGTATTCTTTCAGAATGTCATTTTGAATAGTGCCGGTGATCTTTTTCAGATCGGCGCCCTGTTGTTTGGCCAACGCTACATAGAACGAAAGCAGAATATAAGCGGTGGCATTGATGGTCATGGAGGTGGACACTTCTTCCAGCTTAATGCCTCCGAACAGGGTTTGCATGTCTTCAATGCTGTCGATGGCCACACCTACTTTTCCTACCTCACCTTCAGCGAGCGGATGATCACTGTCGTACCCGATCTGGGTGGGCAGGTCAAAGGCCACGCTCAATCCCATTACGCCCTGCGACAACAGGTAATGATATCGTTTATTACTTTCTTCTGCCGTACTGAAGCCCGCATACTGACGCATGGTCCATAATTTCCCGCGATACATATCTTCCTGCACGCCCCGGGTGAAAGGGAACTGACCAGGCATTTCGTGATGGGCAGCGGGTACATCGGCAGCGGTGTACACCTGTTTTATTTCAATGGCGCTATCGGTATATAGTTTTTTTTCTGGCATGACCGTTTTTTACTCGTTTCCTAGACCATCAGTTTTTTCGCTTCATAGCTGAGCACATCCGCTACCACATTGTGCAGCGAGGCCTTGGGTGATTGCATTAACATTTCCAGAATGCTGCGGCTAAGGTCCTGGCCAGTGGCATCGGCCGGTAAAAACGAAGCGATCTGATTAATTATCAAGATATTCTGATCTTTCAGGTTGCGCACAGCTTCCCATGATTCCTGCGAAACATAGATCTGCTGGGTAACATTGTATTCAAACTCCTGGCGGATCTGCTGGGTTAACAGTGCCTGCATATCGCGGGCGCTTAATCCGGCCTGGCTGGTACGGCTGATGATATTGGGCAATGCAATCCGGTCTACCAGTAACATCAAACGCTCATAAGCTTGTAATTGAAGGGGTTGTGCAGAAGGCGCCGCTGCCTTTTGTTTTTCGTGCTTATCCAGCAGTTCTTTGGCTTCTTTCCGTTGTTTCCACAATGCATAAGCCAGGCCGCCGCCGAGGGTAAGGGCAATTACAATGGAAAGTACCATTTGAGTGGTAGTAAGTTGCATTCAATAGGTTTTAGGTGAACAAAAATAGTTCTTAGTTTTAAGTTCTTAGTAATAAGTTATTTAAACGAAAAGCCGGGGGTTACAGTATATAAAACAAATGTTCCCCGGTACCAGTTGCCTGTTGCCGGTTTTCAGGCATTGCAACAAGTTCTGTTAAATCACATCAAAGACAGCTATGCTGTTCAAACCGGTGACCGGTAACTGGCACCCGGTAAGCCCTTTTATCGTAATTTTGCAATATAAAAGATCGAAGTATGGAAATGACAATGACCGTTCCTGTGAGTTTTACTGCCGGCGCCCTGGCCGAGATCCGTCGCCTCATGAACGCTCCGGACTTTGACAGTTCCAAATTCCTGCGCGTTGGTGTAAAAGGCGGGGGATGTTCAGGCCTTTCTTACATCTTAGGTTTCGATGATAAACAGGCCGACGACGAGGTATTTGAATTCGAGGGACAGACCTTTATCATGAACAGATCGCATGGCATCTACCTGATGGGAATGCAGATCGACTGGGCGGATGGCTTGAACGCCCGTGGCTTTACCTTTAATAATCCCAATGCCAGCAAAACCTGCGGCTGCGGAACCTCCTTTGCCGTTTAGGCAGAATCCGCCGAAGGCGGGAGGCGCACAACGCAAAAAAACTTACGTATTTTCTTCATCGACCTGCTGATCCACTCAGGCAATGGTTACTATTGATGCTTTCAAACAACTGGTGCTTTCGTTGAACGGCGTTGAAGAACTGCCTCACTTTGAAAAGACTTCTTTCAGGGTGAAGAAAAAGATCTTTGCCACTCATGCTCCCGGCAGCGATATTATTTGTGTAAAGCTGTCGGAAGTGGATCAATCCGTTTTTTGCGCCATTGACAAAACCATGATTTACCCGGTTGATAATAAATGGGGCAAACAGGGCTGGACACTCGTGAACCTGAAGAAAGTGCGAAAAACGATCTTGAAAGATATTGTTACCACCGCGTACAATGAAGTTGCCTGCTAGTTGGCAATACGAGCTTCAAAAATGTGCCATCGAATGCACATGAGCCGGTAGACGGTAGCCGGTAACCGGCATCTACAGGCTAACTTACTGCTGCATTGAACCGGAATCCCACCCCGTGAATGGTTTCAAGCATGATATTGGGATCGGCTTTAAAGTATTTACGCAGTTTGGTCATGAACACATCCATGCTTCTGCCAAGGAAGTAATCGTCTTTACCCCACACGTTCAACAAGACTTCATCACGTTTTAAGATATGGTTGGCATGTTCGCAGAGGAATTTCAGTAAGTCAGCCTCCTTTTGAGTGAGGGTAAAGGTTTCTGCCGGTGCATGCAGTTTCAGATCGGTATAGGAGAACTTCATGTTACCGATACTGAATTCCTGAATGTTGTCGGCATGCAGTTTACGCGAACGGCGTACGAATACATCCATGCGCAGCAACAGTTCCTGCATGCTGAAAGGTTTGGTAATATAATCATCGGCGCCGGTGAGGAACCCCTTGATCTTATCTTCTTCCATTGATTTGGCGGTGAGGAACAGGATCGGGATCATGTCGCTCTGCTGACGGATCTTACGGGCAACAGTGAAGCCATCTTTATTGGGCATCATCACGTCGAGTAAACAAATATCATATTGCGTTTTATCGAATTGATCGATGGCAGCTTGTCCGTCGGGACATAACACCACTTCATAACCTGCATCCTGCAGATTGTCTTTTATGACATATCCTAATGACAGATCGTCTTCGGCCAGTAGTACTTTCACTTTTTTTGTTAGCATGATCAGCTATTTAAGGTTGCTGGAAGAATAAGCCTGAACTCGGTTCCTATTCCGGGCAGGCTGTTTATTTTAATGGTGCCGTGATGGGCATCGATGATCCGTTTTACAAAGTTCAATCCCAATCCAAATCCTTTAACATTATGCACGTCGCCGGTGGGCACGCGGTAAAATTTCTGGAAGAGGCGTTTCTGGTATTTTTTTTCAATGCCAATGCCGTTGTCTTTAATAGAAATGTAAATATTACCCTCTTCTTCGCCAATGGAAACGATAATATGTGGCTTGGCCGAAAACTTCAGGGCATTCTCGAGCAGGTTAACAATGGCCAGCTCCAGGTGGGCGCGGTCTGCAGAAAGCGCTATGTTTTGCAGCTCTTCATCGACCTGGATATTGACTTCTGCTTTTTTCTCATCGATCAGGGGTTGCACTTTCGCAACGGCCTGCTCAATGAGGTCTTTCAGCGCTACCTGTTTTTTCTCAATGGGCAGGTCCTTTCTGTCTGATCGCGCGATCTGCAGGAGCCTTTCCACCTGGTCTTGCAGATGCTGCGTTTGATTTTCTATGATGGTGGCATATTTCCGTAACCGGTCGGGCTGGGCGGTGATCTTATCCTGCAACAAAACTTCTGCGGAGATTTTCATGACCGCCAGCGGGGTTTTGAATTCGTGGGTGAAATTGTTCACGAAGTCTTTCTGGATCTCTGCCAGGAAACGCTGCCGGTAGAAAAAGAACAGGATAACGGCCAGTCCGATCAGCACCACGAACACGATAGCGCTGCTGATGAACCAGAAATTCATTTGTTGCAGCACATATTTATTGCGGTGCGGAAAATACAGCAATACATAGCTGAAATTGCGATGGTAAACAGCCAGGTTGATGATGCTGGGCGGATAGCGCGATGCCGCTGCCGTGATATAGGTTGTGTCCTTATAGGAAGTTCTTCCGGCGTCGTAGTAAGCAATATATACATCGGTCAATACATCAAAATCATTGAGCTCATGCTGCAGGTAATAGGCGATAGAGTCTTCGGTATGAAAATTATCGACGCGAAATAAAAAATAATCGGTGCTCGGATGTTCGATAAGGTCTTGCAGGTGGTGAACGCGGGTGTCAACCAGGTCAAGGTCTTCATACAGGCCGCGGATGCTTTTAACTACGTTTGTATTGAAGGTCTTCTGTTCGAATGAATACACTTTATTAAGCCAGAACAGCTGCACGGTCATGATCAGCATTATTAAAATACTGGCCAATAATACCAGCCATCTGAGTGTTGATGATCGCATATAATCTGATAAACTTCTGTAGGCAAATTTGCTACCCATTATGTTTAGATTTTTTGCAATCTGGTTAACTGCTTGTTAAGGAAAGTTACGAAGCTTGTTACAGATGGTCAAGGTTATAATGATTGTTAATCGCCGGTTAAGCAGGCCGTAAAATTTTTCCCGGGCAACTCATTTGAATACTTTCACAGTGTCAATACGATTCAGCCAGCTGCAAGATTCACTGATACCACAGATCATAATAAACACAGCTCAAGCATCAAAGAAGGTCGGTTTCTTTAGGGTTTAAACGTCGCTCCGGGTGGGCGGCGTTTTTTTATGCCTCAGGCCGATCGATCATTGCCATTGCCAATTATCTATTGGCATTTACCCATTGCATTACTTATGGTTATTGCGCTTCAATTCCCTGATGATCATTTCCAGCAGTTTGATCTGTTCGGCCTGGGACTCTATCAGCTTTTTAAATTGTTCCTGTATGAGCAGGTCCATTTTCTGGTGAAGGGCCCTGATCTCGATCTCAGCTTTCAGGTTCACCACATAATCATTCTCATTGCGTTTCCGGTCTTTTTCCTCCTGCCGGTTCTGGCTCATCATGATCACCGGCGCCTGAATGGCTGCCAAACAGGACAGCAGCAGGTTCAGTAAAATGAAAGGGTAGGGGTCGAACCGGTGGCGGCCTGCCAGCACCAGGTTAATACCGATCCAGACGCAGAGCAGCAATGCAAACCAGGAAATGAATTTCCAGCTGCCACCAAAACGCGCCACCCGGTCGGCCAGGCGCTGTCCCAGGCTGAGCTGTTCCTCCTGCTGTTCAGCCATTCTCTGCAGTAATGAGTTTTCCTGTTCTATCGATTGTAGCACTATTTCATTCAGTTTATTCAGGTGTTCATTCTCGGTATCGAGCAGGCTGGTGATGTATTTGACTTTAGCAGGATGCATAATTGAAAAGTTTTTTTGATAAGTTTAGGTTTGTTACCTGAGTAGCGGGCCATGGTTCCAACCACGGCCGGGTTGGCCTACCTGCCGGGCACAAGCTCATAGGAGGCATTCTCTTTTTGCAGACTTCCTGTTCGTTTCAGCACACCCCAGCCCTGTAATTCGCCTTTAATGGCTTTCAGCATCGCTTTGAACAGTACTATCAGCATCAGCCAGCGGTAAATGAGCCGTTGGGGCAGTAACCATAATAGGCGTGATTTCTTTTCCCCCTCGAAATGAAAGGCCAGTATGGATACTGCAGCATCTACCAGCATGAATAATCCATAATAGAACAACATATGAGCTGCATGGCCGGTGAAGCAACCGATAAGCATGAAAAGATCAGCTAAGGGCGCAAAACCGGGTATAATGAACTGGAAGAGCAGGATGTTGGGGAAGGCTGCCCAACCGAGTGCTTTATACCGTTTGCTGAACAGCAGCTCCCGATGCTTCCAGAAGGTTTGCATGATGCCGAAGCTCCACCGGAAGCGTTGTTTGATGAACATGGTCACCGTTTCGGGGGCCTCGGTAAATGCGAGGGCCTGGTGTTCATTCGTTATGGTGTACCCCTGGCGCAGGATGCGAATGGTGAGGTCGCAATCTTCTGCCAGCGTATCGGTGGTAAAACCGCCGGCAGCCAGCACGGCTTCTTTACGGAAAGCGCCAATGGCGCCGGGTACAACGGTAATAGCGTTAAGCGAGGCAAAAGCTTTACGGTCGAAATTCTGGCTGGTGATGTATTCGATGCTTTGCCAGCGGGTGAGCGGGTTCACCAGGTTGCCCACTTTTACATTGCCGGCCACGGCGCCGATGGTTCCTGTGCGGCAGGGCCCGCCCTGAACAACACCCGGGCAAGTGTTCGTTGCCATAAAATGCCGCATCATTTTCGGAATGGCGTCGTGGTGCAGGCGGGTGTCGGCATCAATGCAAACCACATAATCTGCCTTCGACTCCCGGATCCCAAAATTCAAAGCCGATGCTTTTCCGCCATTCGCTTTGGTAAACACCTTTACCGCCGGATGTTTATGAAAGGCATTGTATACTTTTTCATAGGTGCCATCTTTGCTGCCATCATCAACAAAGATGATCTCGGTGTTGGGCCAGTTCGTCTTTAACAGATTATTTATGGAATCAACCGCATGCACCGATTCATTATAAGCCGGCACGATCACCGATACCAGCGGCTGTTCACGGCATGCCTCGTTTTCGGGGCCCGCGTCTGCGAATGGCAGCAGCTTTTCTTTGCGTCGTTGCCGGTTGGCGAGCCAGGCAAGGAAGACCAGCCGGGCCATGGATAATACCATGAATGCAACAAAGAGGAAGAACAAGAGCTTGCCGGCCCAGTAGCCCGATTCTGCGAGCAGGTAATTGAACTGTACCAGGTAATATCCTTTCCCTCTGGGTACGGCAGGCATCAGCTCGGTCTTTTGTTTTCCCAGCAGGCCGGCAATTGTAGTGAACTGGTAGCCCTGTTTTTTAAAATACTGTATAATGCGCGGTAATGCCGCGATGGTGGCGCTGCGGGTATTGCCACCGGCATCGTGCAGTAAAATAACGTTGCCGCTCAGGCCAGCGGCGGTGAGCGCCTGTTTACGCCGGATGGTCCGGGCTACAATGCTGTCTGCGGAAATACCGGGCTCCCAGTCGAGTGGATCAATCGATTCGCCTACATCCAGATAATTTTTAGTGCGGGCGATGGCCACTGGCAGCAGCTCTTCCATTTTCTCCGGCTCAAAATCGGCATTGTATGGCGCCCTGAACAAAACGGTAGAGTGACCGGTGATGCATTCCAGCAAGAGCCGGGTGCTTTCCATTTCCAGCAAGGCCCGCCTGGGTGAAATACTGGCTATGTCAGGATGGGTGAAGGTATGGTTGCCCAGTTCATAACCTTCGCGATACATGCGTTTTATGAGCGGGATATTTTGTTCGGCATTCATTCCCACCACGAAAAAAGCGGCAGGTACATTTTCTTTTTTTAAGATGTCAAGTACTTTGGGCGTCCACACCGGATCGGGACCATCATCAAAAGTGAGCACCAGTTTCTTTGCGTCGGCTTTTCCGTATTTCCTGACGACGAACATACTGGGCAAACTGTCGTAATGTTCTTCGCTGATAAGCATATCGGTGCTGTCCATTTCGGGCCTGATCCGTCCATTAACGGGTGTAGAAAGAATATCGAGTACTTCCCCTTCGCCGAGATAATCTACGTCATTGCTCGCCTGTACGGTGGTGATGTTTTTGAGATTGAAAGTGGCCAGGGCCTGTTTTCGCATATCCCGGTTATAAAATTTCCAGATGCGGCTGTCTTCACTGCCCAGCCGCCACAAAGCGGTTCCGGCCAAACCGTATTCAGCGGCAAAACGCAGGCTGTTAAAAGTGGTGGCAGCGTCAGTAAAATATACCTCATGCGGTTTGTCGTTATCGTCGTAATAACGGTAATGCAGATTATAGGAGTCATTGTCAAAATCTATGCTGCCCTCCGACTCGCGGGCGGTGGTCAGGGCCTGCTGATATGTGATGCTGGTAGCTGCGCTGTGCTGAGGCCAGTCGTACCCATACGCTGCCAGTGAGAGTACCAGTTTCTTCGATGGAATATAGCGGGCTACTTTATCTACCGCTGCTTCAATCCATTGCTGGTGGGCAATGGGACCTGGATCGGTATTTTCGGCATGCTGATCATAGGCCATTAAAAACAGGTAATCGTTGTACTTTGCCAGTTGCCCGTAATTGTAATCTGCATTGAAGGGCATTATGTCCTGGGTCACAAGAAGGCCTTTTTCATGTAGGCGGGTATATAATTCTTTTTGAAAAGCAATGAGTACTTCGTCGGAGCGTTCCTCCAGCTCTTCAAAGTCGACATTCACGCCAATGAACTGGTTCTTTTGCAAAATATTTATAACGTCATTGATCAGCCGTTCTTTTTTCCTGGGATCGGTTAAAATGCGGTGCACCGGTGCGCCCAGGAAGCGGGTTTGATAATTGTTCGACAGGATGGGCATTATCGGCACTCCGCTTTTTTTCATGATGGCGAGGGCCCGTTCATCAACCTGCGTATAAACGGTATCCGCCTTTGGATCAATGAACATCCATTCCGGGATCACGAGGTTCAACTGGGAAATATTCCGTTGCAGCGAGAAAAAAGATTGCGGGTCCCAGGCTACATAGAATGCTGACCGGATGCCGCACCCTAAGCCTGCCTCCCGCTGAAAGGGCAGGAGGCCAACGCCTGTGCTGTCGGCTCCCGCAGGCTTGCTGCGTAATGCGTTACCAGGTTTAGTTCCTTTCTTTTCTTTATTAATGATATACTGCTGAAAGCCCGGCGCCAGTTCCTTACACGACAGGTTGCTATGCGTCCCGGGTTGCCAGTCTGATAAGTTCGTTATATGGTTATTCAACCGCGGCAGGGCAGGTGTATATACCTGTCGTAAGGCCACGATCAGAGCCGCCACAGCTATAAAGATGAACAACAGCAGAAAACTGATGATCCATTTGAAGCGCTTCCACCGGGTGGAAGAATTGGTTTGAAAAACTTGCATACACGTCGGTTTAAGAAAGGGCGGTACTGCTGTTATGGAAGTCAACTATTGTGTTTGCAAGTACCGCCCTTACTGATGTGACTGCAAAGTTGGGGCGATGATAAACGGCCGGGGGCTCATTAACCCCCGGTTAACGGTTAACCGATTGTTAAGCGTTCATCTTTAGGAATGGTTGGCCGGTTTTTATCACTTAACTCAATTATTGTCTGGCTGAATGGCGGCGGTCGCTCAATGCAAGGAATACTGTGATTAATCCTAATAAAAAAAAACTGATCACAAGCGGCAACACGCCATGGTGTAATAACTGGCTGATAAACGATCCCAGGCTTGCACCTATAAAGAAGAAAGATGTTCCGTAGATGGAAGATGCCATACCCGCCATATTGCCCATTTGTTCCAGCGCTAAAGCGCTGCTGTTGGGCTCAACCGCTAGGTTGATGCCCAGCAGGAGGGCACAGGCAATAAAAAATACAACGATATTGGGCGGATCACCGAACAGGAATGTGCACAGCAGTAACAGGGCTCCCGTCAATGTGTAGCTGCTCAGTAGCCATTTTATGACCCGGTGTGCTCCGTACTTCAACGATAAACGGGCATTCAGTAAGGTGCAAAGCGACATCACCAACCCGATACCAGCAAAGATCCAGGCAAATAAATGCGGCTGGCCGTAAATCTCGCCAACTATGTATTCGGAGCTGGCTACGTAAGAACTTAAGGCAGTGAAAAGAATGGTAGTAATTGCGGTATACCGGAGAAAGGACCGGTTGCTGAAAACTTTCCGTACAGAACGCCCGGTGTTTATCCATTCGAGCTGTACGCGTTGCTCCCGGGGCAGTGATTCTTCCAGCCTGAGCGACCAAAGAAATACGATCACCGCAAACAGGGGTGGGGTAAGGAATACCGCCTGCCAGGAGGAAACAGAAAGAATGGCCACTCCCAAAAAAGGTGCAATAACCGGGGTGCACAAAAAGATCGTAAAGATCAGCGACATGATGCGCGCCATCCTGTTGCCTACGAAGCGATCGCGAACGCCGGCAATGGTGGCCATAAATACGGCTGAGGCGCCCATGCCGGCTGCAAAACGTGCTGCCAGCATGATCTCCAGGCGGGGCGCAAGGGCCGCAACTATTCCGCCAATGATGTAGAGTGGAAACCCAACCCGCAGTATGGGCAAACGGCCGTATCGATCCGACAGTACGCCAAAAATGATCTGTGCTATCTGCCCCATGAAAAAGAAGGAAATGATCTTTGCGGTAGCGGTGGAATCAGCAGGAAGCCCCAGGTGCACACGCAGCTGGGCAAAGGCAGGAAGCATGATGTCGATGCCCAGGGCTGTCAGCATCATGGTGCAGGCAGACAGGCTGATAAATTCAGCTGGTTTCATTGTCATTCGGCTTTCAGCAGGCGTTTCCACCACCGCGCGGGAATCATTACTTTTCATAACGGAGCTTTGATTTCATGGCAAAGCTATTGGCTGAATGGCAGAGCAACCGGGGGTGAAACAGACAAATTGGTGGGTAGATCTGGCCAAACTCCTGGCTCTCCAATGATGACCCTATATTAACTCGGTCAAAGCTATCAACTTATGAGCGCATCCTGAAAACAAAAAGCCCTCCGTTAACGGAGGGCCTTGCTATAATGAAAGATTAATTTATTAAGCTTTCTTGGCCAGTGCCGGTTTTTGAGCGGTACTGCTTGCTTTTGGCTCAGGAGCGGGTTCACCCAGTGGTTTGTTTTTGGCAAAGTCGATCAGGATCGGCGCTGCCACAAAGATGGATGAATAAGTACCGGTAATAACACCGATCAACATCGCAAAGGCGAAACCTTTGGTAACCTCGCCGCCGACCAGGAAGAGGATGAGGATGGTGAGGAATACCGTGAGCGAGGTCATGATGGTACGGCTCAGGGTCTCGTTGATCGCTTTGTTGATGATAGTTGTTTTATCGGCCCCGTGCATGGTATGACTGTATTCGCGGATACGGTCGTACACGATCACCGTATCGTTCATTGAGAAACCGATCACGGTCAGGATCGCAGCAATGAAGTGCTGGTCAATTTCAAGCGGGAAAGGCACCACATCTTTGAGGAAGGAGAATACCGCCATGGTAACCAGTACGTCGTGCAGCAGGGCAATGATGGTTCCCACAGAATATCTCCAGTCGCGGAAACGGATGAAGATATAAATAGCGATGATCAGCATTGACCAGAAAGTTGCCCATTGGGCGCCTGCTTTCAGGTCATCGGAAATGGTGGGGTTCACCTTGTTGCTACCTTCCAGCAAACGGTTATTGAAATCCTGCTGGGTGGTTGCTTCCGGCAGGAAAGGTTTCAAACCGCTATACAGGGTGCTTTGCACGGCTGAGTCAACGCTTAGGCCGGTTTCTGCTACCCGGTAATCAGTAGTTATATTCAGTTTACTGGTGCCGCCGTACGTTTTAATAACCGGCGTGCTTCCAAATGTTTTCTCCAGTGCATTCCGTACTTCTTCTGCATTCACTTCTTTACCAAAGTTCACCACATAACTTCTACCACCACTGAATTCAACACCATATCTGAAACCATGGAAGAAAGAAGCTATACCCACTAACAATACGACTGCTGAGATCACGTAAGCGATCTTCCGGTATTGGATGAATTTGAAAGCAGCGTGTTTGAAGATGCGTTTTGATAAAGCGGTAAAATATTTAAAATGCCTGTTCTTATTGGTATAGAAGTCTGTGATCAGGCGTGATACCAGGATACCGCAGAACAACGATAACAAAATACCGAGGATCTGGGTGGTAGCGAAACCTAATACAGGGCCTAAACCGTAAATGAACAGGATGATCGCCGTTAACAGGGTGGTGATGTGTGCATCCAGTACCGGAGGTAATGAACGCAGGTACCCGGTTTTCACCGCCTGCGCGTAATTGCTGCCTTTCGACAGTTCCTCCTTGATACGCTCAAAGATGATCACGTTCGTGTCTACCGCCATACCAATGGTCAATACCAGACCGGCAATACCGGGTGCGGTTAAGGTGGCATTCAGGGCGCTCAGTACGCCGATGGTAAACAACAGGTTCAATATCAGGGCGATGTTGGCAACAATACCTGCGGTATTGTAGTAAACCAGCATCAAAATGAATATTACGATAAATGAAATGGCGAAGGCCATGATACCGCCGTTTACGGCTTGTTCACCGAGGGTGGGACCAACCACCTGCTCCTGAACGATGATGGCGGGGGCTTCGAGTTTACCGGCTTTCAGGATGTTGGCCAGGTCATTGGCTTCTTCGATCACCAGTTGCTGGTTTTTACCACCTGAACCCATGGTAATGCGGGAGTTGCCGCCTTCGATCTTTTGAATAACGTTGGGTGCGCTATAAACAATGTCATCGAGCACAATGGCGATGGGTTTGCCAACATTCTTTTCTGTCATGCGGGCCCAGTTCTTGGCGCCACTGGCATTCATTTCCATGGCCACAGCCACTTCGTTGGTAACCTGGTCAAATTCCTGGCGGGCGTCTACGATCGCATCGCCTTCCAGTTCTGCGCGGTCTCTTCCGGGAACGGTCTTAATGGCGTAGAGTCTGAGGAAATTGCTCAGTTTTCCATCGTCGTCACGGTCTTGTTTGCCCCAGAGGAATTTAACGTTGGCAGGGAAACTGTTGCGAACAGCAGGAATGCTCAGGTATCTGTTCACGGTACCGGTATCAGCCAGGAGGGCCAAACCAATAGAAGGAGAGTAGCTCACCTTGCCGGTGTTGGGATCCTGCTGCGGCGGAATGAATTTTATTTTGCTGGCCAGAATGTTACGGCTGGCGGCAGAAGTATCTTTTTGGGTAGAATCGATAGCACCGGTAGAATCGAGCTTTGTATATGACAGGTAGTCATCGAGCGCTTTAGAGGCGTTCATTACTGAGCTGGAAAGTTCCTCAAGGGTGTACACTTCCCAGAATTGCAGGTTGGCGGTTGATTGCAGGTATTTACGAACCCTTTCAGGATCGCTGGCGCCGGCCAGTTCTACGGTGATGATACCTTTATTTTCGTCAAGGCTGATATTGGGCTGGGCTACACCGAACTTGTCAATACGTTTACGCAGCACCTGGAAGGTCTGTTTCATGGCGGCATTGGCCTGTTCGTGGATGTAGTCTAATACCCTGTTATCGGAAGCGGTTGCGCTCAGTTTGTTGTTGGCGTTCGCGAACAGGGGAGCCAGTTTGTTGGCGCTGTTCTGCTCACGGTAGGCGTTGGCAAACAGATCGATAAAGTTTTGATCGCTGGTTAATTTCCGTCTTTGGGCTTCAGCGATCGCTTTCAGTAACTGGGGGTCTTTGGGATTGTTAGCCAGGCCTTTGATGAGACCGTCGAGGGCTATATCCATTGTTACGTTGATACCACCTTGCAGGTCGAGACCCAGCAACAGTTCGCTTTCTTTAGCTTTCTGGTAGGACTGACCCCACCAGGTAATTTTTTTGTCTCTTGAAGCAGTCAGCAAGCTATCGAGGAAAGCGTCGCGTGCATTGTCCACGGTGTCTTTGTATAAGGCCCGGGCTTCGGTGTTGGTGGGATACTTTTGGGCAGGAGTAAGGGGATAGGTCCGTTTAACATAGGCATCTGCTTTTTTACCCATTTCTTTTTCGTGCTGGTTAACAAACCAGGTAAACGAAAGCTGGTATAAAGAGATCAGGATCAACAGACCTGCAAAAATGCTAACCAGTGCTCTCATTGGATTGTGTCATTTATTTTTTTAGAGTTGGCAAAGATAGTGTTTTCGGTCAGAAACCAGGTAGTTTGTTGCGTTTAACTCGCTACTGGCGGCCATTTTCCGGAAATTCCGTCACCGGTTACCTGATGCCGGTTACCGGGCGCTGAATTTCAGGGTTTCGGACCGGTTTTCTGGTCCCCTGTAACCGGTGACCGGGAACCGGGAACCCATGTCTCTGATACATCGAAAACCAATAACGTTTCACTTACATTTAAATTTTAGAAATTCTGCAATTTCAAATTAACTACTTTTGCGGCACAAAAAAATTACCAACCTAATTTTAGTATGCAACTATCATCCCGTTTACAGTTATTCAACGAGCCGGAAACCCTGAAGATGGCTAAGTTGGGCCGTGAATTGCGCGCCAAAGGAATTGATGTGATCGACCTGAGCCTGGGCGAACCAGATTTTGATACCCCCGAGCATATTAAGGAAGCTGCCAAGAAGGCAATTGACGACAACTGGAGCCACTATACACCTGTAGCCGGTTATCCTGAACTGCGTGAAGCGGTTTGTACCAAGCTGAAGCGTGATAATAACCTGAACTATAAACCCGAAAATATTATTGCTTCTACCGGCGCCAAGCACAGCCTGGCGAATGCGGTATTTGCAACTGTGAGCAAAGGCGATGAAGTGATCATCCCCACTCCTTACTGGGTTACTTATTCCGAGATCGTGAAACTGGGTGAAGGCGTTGTGAAACTGGTGCCTACTTCCTTGAAGAACAAATACAAGATCACGCCCCAGGAGCTGGAAGCCGCCATCAGCGACAAAACCAGGCTGTTCATTTTCTCTTCTCCCTGTAACCCCAGCGGAAGCGTGTACAGCAAAGCCGAGCTGGAAGGCCTGGCCAATGTATTCAAGAAATATCCAAACTGTTATATCCTGTCTGACGAAATTTATGAATACATCAATTTCGTTGGCAAACACGAGAGCATTGCGCAGTTCGAAGAACTGAAAGACCGCGTGATCGTTCTGAACGGTTTGAGTAAAGGTTTTGCCATGACCGGTTACCGCTTAGGTTACCTGGCGGCGCATCCTGATGTGATCAAAGCGTGTGAAAAATTACAGGGCCAGTTCACCAGTGGTACCAACAGTATCACCCAGCGTGCTGCCATCACGGCGCTGACCACCGATCTGAAGCCTTCTATGGAAATGACCAAAGAGTTCGAGCGTCGTAAAAAGCGGGTGATCGAGCTGATGAAAGCTATCCCCGGTTTAACTTTCGCTGAACCCGATGGCGCATTTTACGTATTCCCTACTGTAAGCGCTTACTTTGGTAAGAGCGATGGTGAGGAAACCATCAAAGATGCCGACGACCTGTGTATGTACCTGCTGAACAAAGCGCATGTAAGTACCGTTACCGGCCGTGCTTTTGGTGAGCCTACCGCCATCCGGATCTCTTTTGCCAACAGCATGGAGAAGATCGAAGAAGCCTGGAAGCGCATCACTGCTGCTTTGGCAAAGCTGAAATAAGATGATGAATTAATGATAAGTTATATAACCCCGGCACTTGCCGGGGTTTTTATTTTGGGCTTGCCAGGTGCAGGGTTTCTGCGCAAAAAGCGACATCGGCAGTTGGTGTGCTTCAACGATCGCAAACGGTGTTCACCATCCGAAAAAGATAACCGCTCTGTTCAGCCGGCGGAACCGGTGAAAAGCCGGATCTTACGTTGATTTACCGGAAAAAATTGAATGATCTTAATAGAGCCGGCACCAAACTACAGGCCTCGCTAATGCCACCCGGAAACATCGGGATGGTTGCTGTTTCCCATTGACAAATACCTGTAAATGTAACATGGCATAGATTTTATTTATCTGCTATGTAACACCTTATCTTTTTCTTCCAATCTTAAAAAATTCATCAATGAAAAGTGGAACGATAAAATCAGTGATCGACGTGAACTGGTTTATGGTAGCGCCGGGGATCTGGGGTATGCGCGATGCATTCGTAAACGTGTATTTCATTCATAACGCGGTTGACAAAAAGTGGGTGCTGGTTGATGCAGGTTTAAAGCGGTCAGCCGCCAAAATAAAGGAACTGGCTGAATACCTTTTCTGGCCAGAATCAACGCCGGCAGCCATTATTTTAACGCATGGACATTTTGATCATGTAGGCTCAGTACTGGAACTGGCGCGGGAATGGGAAGTTCCCGTATTTGCCCATTTAATGGAACTGCCATATTTGTCGGGTCTTTCATCTTATCCGCCGCCTGATCCCTGGGCAGGTGGTGGCTTAATGACAGTTATGTCACCGGTATTTCCCAAAGGGCCTATCAATATCAGCGAACATCTTCAAATATTGCCCGATGATGGAAGTTTGCCCTACCTGCCAGACTGGAAATATATTCATACACCCGGGCATTCTCCCGGCCATATCAGCTTATTCAGGCGCCGCGACCGCGTACTGCTGGCGGGCGACGCTTTCGTTACCACCCGGCAGGAATCGGTTTGGTCGGTCATGATGCAAACCAAAAAGATCACCGGCCCGCCCCGATATTTTACCAGCGACTGGAAGGCGGCCGCTAAATCGGTAAAAACGCTGGCAGCTCTTGAACCGGATATTGTTGCGACAGGACATGGCCAGCCAATGAAGGGGGAAGGAATGCGGAAAATGCTCCACAATCTGGCTAATAATTTCAATGAGATCGCTGTTCCGATGCATGGCCGGTATACCCGGCAGGCGGCACTTGCTGATGAAGGCGGCGTAACTTATGTACCTAAACCGGTGAGCAAGGTGGCGCCTGGAGTAGCTGTGGTGGCGGGTGTTGCTGTATTGGCCCTGACGGCCTGGTATGTTTACAGTAGCAGAAAAGCTAGTTCAATATAGTAATTCGATAATGTAGATCTGATAATTCGATTATTGTTCAATTCCTAAAGCCGGTGATGCCGGCTTTTTGCATTAAGCAGTATTATTACATGTAACACATTAACGAATGGATAGCGGTTGCGCTGTCGCCGCAAGCCTTAACAAAGTCTCATGCAGGGTTATTACCTGGGGTATCACGGCCTGTTGTTCATCGTTATGAATAACAAAATCGCATAAACGCATTTTGATCACTTCCTGGATCTGTTTGCCCATCCGGGCCAGTACCTGGTCACGGGTAGAACCATCTCTTTTCATAGCCCGCAAGATGCGCAATGGGGCAGGGGCTGAAACGCCGATAATATAATCAAGCTGATCCTGGGACCCGCTTTCAAAGATCAGGGCTGCTTCCTTAATGGCATAGGGCGCGCTTTGTTTTTCCATCCATTGTTCAGCATCCCTGATGGTGGCGGGATGAACAAGTGCGTTCAGCAGTTCCAGCTTTTCTTTATTGTTGAATACCTGGCTGGCGATATAGGGGCGGTCGAGCTGGTTGTTCTTGTAGGCGGCAGGCCCGAAATGCTGTATGATCTGTTCTTGTAACTGTTGATCATCATTCATAATGCGTTTGGCGGCCTCATCGGCATAATATACGGGAATGCCGAGCACTTCGAACACTTTCGCTACAGTGCTTTTGCCACTGCCAATGCCACCGGTTAGGCCGATCCGTAGGGTCATAGTTCCAGGTTTCGGGTTCCAAGTTACTAGTTTCAGGTCATAATGTTGCCGGTTGCCGGTTACCAGTTGCCGGTTGCCGGTTACCAGTTACCGGTTACCAGTTACCGGTTACCAGTTACCGGTTACCGGTTGCCGGTTGCCAGTTACCGGTTGCCGGTTACCGGTTGCCGGTTGCCGGTTACCAGTTACCAGTTGCCGGTTACCGGTTGCCGGTTACCAGTTACGGGTTGCCGGTTGCCAGCGTCAATGGGTGAATGGAAAATGGTGAAAGCCCGCATAAAAAAGCCCCCCGGTATACCGAAGGGCCTGTTGTATCTTCTTCTTCCCCTTTAGGGGCGGGAGTATTATTTCGCTGGAGTAGCAGCTGCGGTTTTATTTACATTGGCAGTCATCTCCATAGAGATGGCGCTTTTTTCCACTTTCATATAGCTGCCGGGGCTCGTTTCCAGGTCGATGGTACCATCCACGTTCATTTTCTTTACCCGGCCATGAATGCCGGCAATGGTAACAATTTTATCGCCTTCCTGTAAATTCTCCTGGAATGTTTTGGCCTGCTTTGCTTTTTTGGCCTGCGGACGGATCATAAATAACCAGAATACGAGGATCATACCTACTAAAAGGATCAACTGCATGTATCCGGCGCCGCCACCCTGAGCCTGCAAAAAAATAACTAAACTTGTCATTGTTATATCTGTTTGAAAATTTTAAAATTTTATGCTTCGAAACAAAAATAAGGAATGTGCTAATTTGCTAATGTGATAATGTGCTAATACTGTACTTCAAGATCCTTAATTATTATCAGCACCTTGTAATTTTCATCAGCACATTAGCTAATCAGCACATTAGCTAATTAAGATTTAGGTTTTACTACTTCAACATCAAAATGCACCTTATGGTTCTGGGTGCCCTTTGTATTGGCTTCTACAAAAATGTCCTTGCTGTTATGCCCTTCCCGGCCATCGCTGTTAAAGGAAGCTTTTATGGTTCCTTCGGCACCCGGCGCTATCGGTTCTTTAGGCGGTTCGGCAGCTGTACAACCGCAACCCGGCCGAACGGCAAGGATGACCAGGGGTTTATCACCTGTATTCCGGAAACGGAAAGATACATCCAGCTTCTGTCCCTCATTGATCTTGCCATAATCCCTGGTTGAATCGATCCATTCAATGGTCGTGAATTTGCTGCTGTCAAGCGCCTCTTTGGATACCCCCGCGGCGCCCTGTGGCGTTTTATCGGCATAATCACAGCCAACAATGGTTGCTGCTACAACTAAGGCCAAAAAGTATTTCATCAAGGAATTAATTTTTGCAAATCTAGTCTATCCGGGCAAATCAGTCAAATGGGGTCAAATCAGTCAAATGGTCAAATCAGTCATATGATCCCGAGCGATATGGGTAAATGGCGGATGACATGTTTGACTTGTATGGCTTATCTGACTATAAGACTTATATAGTTTCTATGACTTATTAGTCTGTGCTCCATTGGGCGAAAACGCCACCTTATGCATCTGATTGTCCCGCACCAGGTCTTTATGGATATTATCCAGGATACCGTTTACGAACTGACCGCTTTGCTGGGTACTGTACTCCTTGGCCAGGTCGATGTACTCGTTAATGGTCACTTTCGGTGGAATGGTCTCAAAGAATAAGAACTCGCACACGCCCATACGCATTAAGATCATGTCCAATGAAGCGATACGGTCAGGGTCCCAGTTCTTGAGTTTGGGTTTAATATATTGAAGCGCCAGGTCTTTTTTCTCCAGGGTGGTTTGCAGCAGGTTTTTCGCAAACTGCCATTTTTCCTTGCTCAGCAATTCCTGGAAATTATAAGCGGCAGGTTTGTTCAGGAAGTTCTGCAACAGCACTACCAGCATTTCCGCGTCATCATCCCAGTTGGAAAAATACTCTTCAATATAACTGGTAAAGGTTTCGTTTGGCAACAGCAGGGTGTCGAAGATATACTCCAGGATCTCTTTTTCATCCTTCTTATCACGGCCCTGGATGGCAATGTACTGCTGGTATTTTTCAGAATCTACGAGTTCCAGGTAAATCTTGCGCAGCAATTCTGCATTTACCAGTTGTTCAGGTTTATCGTCTTTTACGGCTTGCTTGTAAGAGGGATGATCGAGGATCTTCCATAACAATTCGTTGCCGGCTAATTTAATATTAACGTTCAGGTCTTCTTTTGTTGGCAGGTGTTTCGAAGCGCGGTTGCGGGCATCGGTTTCCGCATAACGGGCTACTTCAGTTAGAAAATGGATCAAATAAATAAAAAGCTGCCGGGTTTGATCGAAGTGCTTCTGTAAAACTTTCACGGTATCAACAGGCTTAGTGGGCATTTCTCCGCCTGATTCAGCAAACTGACTTTCTACAGAATAGATGGTTTGCATAACTTTCACACGAATATTTCTTCTACTGATCATCTTGCAAGAACTTGTTTTTGAGGGCACAAAGCTATGCGATTTACCGGGTACACCCAAAATCGTGTTTATGAACTTTGTAATAATACCTATTTCTTGTTCAACGGCAATATATTAAGGCAGAACCGATTGTCGCTGCAAAAATGGCATAAGATGAAACAATGCCTTGGTTGAATTCAGTGCAGTTTCTGCCATACTTAACCAAAAACGCTGAAAAAATGACCTTTAGAAAGGGATTGGTACAAAATTCGTTTACTTTTGCCGCCCGGCTTTTTTGGCAGGGCCACCCAGTTTCTGGGAAATCATATCCTCTATTACATCATCTAAAATCAAAAATTAATACACTATGGCTAAGAAAGTAGAAGCTATAAACGTTACCCCACTGCATGACAGGGTAATTGTTAAACCAGCTAAAGCGGAAGAGAAAACCGCCGGTGGTATCATCATTCCCGATACTGCTAAGGAAAAGCCTCAACGTGGTACCGTAGTAGCTGCCGGTCCTGGTAAAAAAGATGAGCCGGTTACTGTAAAAGTTGGTGACGTAGTTCTGTATGGTAAATATGCAGGAACTGAGATCCAGATCGAAGGCGATGATCTGCTGATCATGCGTGAAAGCGACATCTTAGCAATCGTATAGTCAATTAGCTAATGTGATAATGTGATAATTTGATAATGCTCCAAGGTCGAGCAGTTCCATTAAAAGCAAGGCCCAGACCTAAGCATTCAGTAAAGCCTGTATTCAATTATCACATTATCGAATTATCAAATTATCAAATTAATAAATTAACGAGATATGGCAAAACAACTTTTCTTCGACATCGACGCCCGTAATAAAATGAAAAAAGGTGTTGATACCCTGGCCAATGCTGTAAAAGTGACCTTAGGTCCCAAAGGCCGTAATGTGGTTCTGGAGAAAAAATTCGGTGCTCCTGCTGTAACAAAAGATGGTGTAACCGTAGCTAAAGAAATTGAACTGGAAGATCCCATTGAAAATATGGGTGCTCAAATGGTAAAAGAAGTAGCTTCTAAAACCGCCGACATCGCCGGTGACGGAACCACTACTGCTACCGTTCTCGCACAAGCTATCATCAGCGAAGGTTTGAAAAACGTAGCTGCTGGTGCTAACCCAATGGACCTGAAACGCGGTATCGACAAAGCTGTTGAAGCTGTTATCGAAAACCTGCAAGGTCAATCACAACCTGTTGGTATCGACAGCAAAAAGATCCAGCAAGTTGCTTCTATTTCTGCCAATAACGACGAGAACATTGGCAAACTGATCGCTGAGGCTTTCTCTAAAGTAGGTAAGGAAGGTGTTATCACTGTAGAAGAAGCTAAAGGTACCGACACTACTGTAGAAGTAGTAGAAGGTATGCAGTTCGACCGTGGTTATACTTCTGCTTATTTCGTTACCAACAGCGAAAAAATGCAGGCTGAACTGGAAAACCCATACATCCTGATCTACGACAAGAAGATCAGCGCTATGAAAGATATTCTGCATATCCTGGAAAAGGTAGCTCAAAGCGGCCGTCCTTTACTGATCATTGCAGAAGAACTGGAAGGCGAAGCACTGGCTACCCTCGTAGTAAACAAATTACGCGGTACCCTGAAAGTGGCTGCTGTTAAAGCGCCCGGCTTCGGCGACCGTCGTAAAGAAATGCTGCAGGATATCGCGATCCTTACCAAAGGTATCGTTATCAGCGAAGAGCAGGGTTATAAACTGGAAGGTGCCGACCTCACTTACTTAGGCCAGGCTGCTTCTATTACCATCGACAAAGACAACACTACTATCGTAGGTGGTAAAGGCAAAAAAGATGATATCAACGCCCGCATCAACCAAATTAAAGCACAAATTGAAGTAACTACTTCTGACTACGATAAAGAAAAATTACAGGAACGCCTGGCTAAATTAAGCGGAGGTGTAGCTGTATTGTACGTAGGTGCTGCTACTGAGGTTGAAATGAAAGAGAAGAAAGACCGTGTTGACGATGCCCTGCACGCTACCCGCGCTGCTGTTGAAGAAGGTATCGTTCCTGGCGGTGGTGTTGCTTACATCCGTGCTATTGCCGGTTTAAATAAACTGAAAGGCATTAACGAAGATGAGAACACCGGTATTGCTATTGTAAAACGCGCTATCGAAGAGCCGCTTCGCCAGATCGTTGCTAACTGCGGTATCGAAGGCAGCATCGTTGTACAGAAAGTAAAAGAAGGTGAAAATGATTATGGTTTCAATGCACGCGCTGAGAAATACGAGAACCTGCTCCGCGCTGGTGTAATTGATCCTACCAAGGTTACCCGTATTGCACTGGAAAACGCCGCTTCAATTGCCGGTATGGTGCTCACTACTGAGTGCGTAATTGCCGACAAACCGAAGAAAGAAGAACCCCATGTACATGGCGGTGGCGCTCCTGGTATGGGCGGCATGGATTATTAATACCCACCACTCCCGAAAAGGGGAGAGTCGGAAGATAATAGGCCCTTCGGAATACCGAGGGGCTTTTTTTTGCCCCTTTAGGGGTTAGGGGGTAAATTCTTCGTAACTTATAGCCAACCAAAATTGCAGCCATGAAACATATTGCCTGGTGTTTGCTCTTGCTGTGCCAGTGCGCCCTTGGACAAAACAAAGAAGATGATCAGCATACAGTAACCGGAAATCCTTATTTATTAAAAGAATGGTGTGATGGTGTTGTGCGTTTTTCAAGCGGTCGTACAGTGACCCAGTTCAAGCTCAAATTCGATTGTTTAAAGAACATGCTGTTGCTACAGTTCAACGGCAGTGCATTTGCCGCCGAAAGCAAGGTGCAGGAATTCGTCATGTACCCAAAGAATAAAGATTCCATTCTCTTTCGCCGTGGATTTCCCAGCACCGATAAAACAACAGACCAAACCTTTTTTAATGTCTTATTGCAGGATAAAGCTTCCCTGCTTCGCCTGGTTACGCGCAATATCATAGAAGAAAAACAGCTGGTTGCCGTAAGCGGCCGCATGAACCGGCGGCTCGAAGAAGCGGAATACTATTACCTGCTTCAGAATGGACAGATGCAGCTTTTACCGGCCAACCGGAATGAGCTCCCTTCCACATTTGCAGACAAAAAAGAGCCTGTTGCCCAGTTTATCTCCAGCCAGCAGCTCAAAATGCAATCGCCCGAAGATTTTATACTCGTCGTCAAAAAATACAATGAACTTTTAGCTACCCCATGAGCCGGTACATCAATAATAAAGCATCCCTCCCGCGGTGAGGAATGCTTTAATTAACAGGTTCCGGCTTGATCCCAGAATTGTCTGGCTTACATGGGGTGACAGCTGCAAGGTGTATAGCCCCTATTTTGTTTGGCAGAAACCTGTGGTGTAAGGATAAACGGTTTCTCATCGTCAGGCGATGGTTAACTTACCTGCATATACGCTATCGGAAACATCTGATCCGTCTTCCGATATAAAGGCTACCCAGGTGTGTACGGTCTGGCCGCTGAAACCTGGCATTTCCAGATCAGCGGTGCCTGCACTACGCGGCGGCCCTTCTATTGTATATGCGCTTACCTTCATGGCTTCGCAATACGCCACCAGGATGGCTTTATCGCCGGGCCGGGATTTACCTACACCACTGCTGGTAGTCCAGGTGAACGTTACAGTATCAGTCTTTGCGGATGACGCAACGGGTTTAAAGATCTGCCTGATCTCGCCGCGGCATATCTGCACCAGGCTATAGTCAATGCTATAGTCCGGATACTCGCCCACGACTGCATTCTTCAGAAGATTTCTTACCGATGCATTGTACCCGGTCATTTTGACCGTTAAGTCGCGATAACCCAGGGTTACCACTTCTTTGATGGTACGCATGAACTGATTGGCTTTTGCCATTTTAAGCCTTTGCTCCTGTTGTTTTTTTGAAGCTGGCTTTTTCGATTTTGATGGACGCTCCTTTACAACGGTTTTTTCTTTCCAGGACGAGAAACTGATATTCCCGATTTTTCCGGAAACCTTACCGAGAGGTCCCTGTTTTACTTGTGCCATAACACATGAATTTAAAAAGGTGAACAATTGGTTTACTAACGGAAGCGGCCTGCTGGTGTAACCGGTATATCCAGTGGTCCCGATTCCCATAACAAACATACGCCGGCAGGAAAAGACGCAATCCCTGTTTACTCACTTACGCTCACTTAAACTCACTTAGACTAACTTATGTCCCTTTTTGACGTTTATGTCGCGTTTTTTTGAAGTCGCATACTGTTGTTGTAGTTTTTATGCAGAGACAGTAATCATATGTCAGATGCGTAATACGGCTTTTTACCTCTTCTTTACCTCCTGGTTACCTCTGTATTTCACAATCAGCTGATTTGCAGTAGGTCCATTTTTATTTCCTTACCTCTTGTTTACCTCTTCTTTACCTCCCCGTTACCTCCTGTTTCAGGATCCATTACCTTTTCTTTACCTCTTCTTCTCCTTTTCATGGCCGCTGCCTGCCTGTTCCTTTCCTTTTCTTGTGATCACCTTTTGGTTAGCGTTATATTGCCGTTTCGTTTTCATTGTCTTTTTTTACCTCAGGGGTAAAGAAAAGGTTTACCTAACCAAACCGCAACCAAACGACAACCAAACCATAACCTAACCCAAACTATAGTGCTGCTGCCTGCACATAAAAAAAGTGATCACCGCAATTGTGGTGACCACTATCATTTATTTGCAATAAACAGTAAACCTGGTTTGTGCTGGGGGCCGTTGTCATTACAGCCTAATCATCCTGATCTTCATCATCAGCACCATGTAATATAGCCAGGTGCCTTCTCAGATCTTCTTCATCCTCATCGTGAACAGCGCAAAACTTTTTGATGGAAACAGATCTTCTTTGTTTTCTAACAGCATCCCCGTCACTCTCCCGGTCTTTGTCCCGCACTTCCCTTATCATTGCCTGAGCGGTTTTTATGTGACAGTTATAGATCTGTGCCACCTCGAAAGCGCGGATGACCATTTGCACCCATTTCTTCCTTTTATACATGGGTTCACCCAGCGGATTAGCTTCCTCCCATAACTTTGCCCGCAGTGCCAGTGTTTCCGTACTTTCCATTATGCCTTGCCGTAAGTCTTCAGCCACCTCCCTTATTTTCCGGGGCCTGTCGGGAATGACGGGTTTATCGATCGTTTTTACCGGCGGTAAGGGGCCATCTGTTTTCAGGGATGCGAGAAATAAATGAACAAATGTAGACTCAATTCCCAGGCAATCACAAAACTCAGAAGTTCTTACATCATCGAGGGCTGAATGTTTGCCCATTTTCCTGCGTACTTTTCTTAATAGTTCGTTGGCCGTTGAATAGTCGCAGTTCATAAATTGTTTGACGTCTTCTCCGGTAAGCGTGATAGTAAGCTGCTGTGCGGGGTAAAAGGTCGTAAGAACATAGTATTGCTCTTCCATTTCATAATACCTGAGAATACGGCTTTCGCGAATGTTGCGGCGCTCGTGTTTGTTGAACAGGGACATAGTAATACACATTTAGAGTTTGAAATGATCCCTTCCAGGAAACAAAGGAGCGCAGGAGCATGAATCCGGGTTAATACTTGGAGCTCTCAAATATATAAAAAAGTAAATATGCAACACAATTTCGGTTGGCAGCTGCTGATAACCGGGGATGCGTTTTGATGCTGAAATAAAAAAAGGCCAGGTTCCGCCAATTGGCGGGCCCAGCCTTATCATAGTAATTTTGAGCCTGTGGTCTCAAAGATTACCCATAACGGATCCCAAACGGGTTAGAGGAACATTCATACTTTGAGCCCTAAGTCTCAAAGATTGATTACGGGTATAAAACGGGCTAAAAAGGGAACGGGTAGCGATATAAAGACGGGAATTTATTTGCGCGCGTTGTATGGATGCCGATAATTTGATGACCTTGACATGCCGGCCGCTTGATGCGTTGAGAATTAGCAGGTTAATCAACTCCTCAACTGAACTGTTTGATCCTGATATTCTTCCATCTCACCTTAATGCCCCCTCCTGAATGGATCTGCAGCGCAATAAAACCCTCGCCCTGGCCGATCTTTTCATCGTTCAGGTAGATCATCTGGTGGCCATTCAGCCAGGTAGTTACTTCATCATTGATGACCTTAATTTTTAATGTATTCCATTTACCCGGTTTCAGCCATTGCTCATCTTCCGGTTTTGGTTTAATGATCCAGCCGCGGCCATATGATTCATAAATGCCCCCGGTGAACTTATGCAAGGGGGCCACTTCCACCTGCCAGCCGCTGATCTTTACGCCTTCAATACTGGAACGGAAAAATACCCCGCTGTTGCCGTTGGCCTCCTGCTTAAACTGCAGGGTTAGTTCAAAGTTTTTATATTTTTCATTGGTGCTTAGGTAACCGTATTCTTTATCCGGCCCACTCTCACACACCAGCTCGCCGTTGTCTACATACCATTTCTCCGTGCCGTGGATCGTCCAGCCACTAAGGTCTTTGCCGTTGAACAGTGATCTTTTCTTTTGTGCCATGAGACTACCCGTTATAAGCACAAACGCCAAAAAGAGCCATAGTTGTTTCATGTGTATATTTTGGTGGTTAACCGGATAAGAGTGCTTAATGTATTAAATTACTACTTATAAGCCGTTTGTCAGCATTCTTTACAGGCAATTTGTAGATGCTCAGGTAGAGCATGAAAATGAAGAAGGTGTTGCATCCATGGCCGGGCACCAGTGATCAATTCCCTCCCGGAATTACCGGTTACGGCGCCGGGAGCGCCGGCGTATTATTATTTCAGGGTTACCCGATCGTCAACTTTTTGATCAGGTCTTCATGTTGGGGATAGGCTGCCGTCAGCGCTGACTGATCCGCAAGTTCAAAATCGGCAAAGTCGAACCCGGGAGAAACGGTACAACCCACCAACGCATAATCGCCACCAGGGGCCAGGCGGGCGGCAAACCAGTTGCCTGCCGTTATTACACATTGAAAGGATTCATTGTTATCGGGATCGCAGCCAAGCCGGTGTTCAATAAGTTCGCCTTTGGCATCGATCTCATATACGATGAGGGTATCTCCGTAATAGAAATGCCATACCTCATCGCTTTTGATCTTATGAAATGCGGAGAACTGATCCTGCTGTAATAAAAAGTAAATGCTGGTACAAAAGGAGCGGTCGGCTGCAAATGTGGGCGGCAATGCCGTCAAAGGCGCCGATAGGGCCGACCGGTATATTTCCCGGAACGCCCCGCCTTCAACATGGGTTGCCAGTTGTAATCGGTTGATCCAGTACGCTGCTGTTCGTTTACTCATAATATTTAAAGCTGAATGCTTAAGGCTAACGCAAATACCCGAAACCCGGGCAGTTACATAACTACTTGGCTTTTTAACATTCACGATTGAGCGTTAAACGCGTTGGTTTGCGTTGCGCTTTCAAGGTTTCGCATTCTGCATTAAGCGTTTTGCGTTTTTATTGTTCTATCGTGATCCGCTTATCATCCCGCGGGCCCCAATACCAGAAGCGTAAGGAATCCTTGATGCGTGTGGTATCTGCCGGTGTACCGGGTACGTTAATTACTATTTTAAAGAAGCTGGAATCAGCGGCTGCTTCCAGTTGAACCCGTGGCTTCAACTTATTATACATGTTAACGGCGGTATTCCTGGACTTAGTGACCTGCAGAACATATTTATACGTTTTTGACGCACCTGGAAGCGGAGGCGAGGCCAAGTTTGCTGCAGCCCTGACTGGCCGGGTAGAATCAACAGCAGTTGTCGTAAGAATTACGCTGTCTTTCTTCATTACATCGTCCAGCGCTTTTTTGGGATCGTTTATATTTTGCAGATAGGATGATGTTTGTCCCTGTGTTGTGTCCTCACTTGCAACGGCGGTAACCGTATTCGTATCCGTTTGTACCTTTGAAGAGAATAAGCTGTAACCACCCCAGAGAATGATACCGATACCTACTACCAGGCCAATGCCAATAGCCATTTTGCGAATGGAAGCATTACGGGCCTCATTGGGATCATCATCAAATACCGATTTCTTTTTTACTGGTTCATGTTCATGGGTGGTCAGTGGCGGAGGCGCTTCAAGACGTTGTACTACCGGATGACCGGGTACAAACTCAAATACCCCTTCTTTGTTCTTTTGTAAAGTGCCAATGCCTTCGATGTGAAAGGGCTTGCCGATATTAAGCATCAGTTTGCCATCGGCTACAAATGTCTCAAGATCCGATTCTGCCAATGGCCTGATCTTGCCGGTATGTTTGCGTATAAAATCGATCAGTTCCTCATCCGGGCGGGTAATAGTTTTCTGGGCAAAATGGATATGTTCGATAATGTCGCGCGAATTTCTATCCGCAATATGTTGTACGTCTACTGCATCATCAAGGTAAAAACTGCCTATACCTGGTAAGTTCAGTACCTTGTGCTGGTAAAAATACTGTGCTACTAATACCGAAATTTTCAAGAGATTAAGGATTTTTGGTGTAAGTTAAGTATTATTTACCTGTGCTACAAACACGTGAGGGGAAGTTATTACTTTTGCCGGAGGTTTTATTCGTTTGTGGATTAATTTATTACGCATGCTTAACGAATCAGAAAAGCGGTTTTTGGAATACTGGGAGGCGAATCGTTTACGGGAAAAAAAGATAAACAAGCAGCTGTTGCTCGGCCTTCCCATTGGGCTGATATTTGCCATTCCCGTGCTGATTTTATTATTTTCCGGTAAATTCTGGTATCAACGCGCCAATATGGAGGCCAATAGCCAGAGCAGTCCGGTCATACTAATGATCGCTATAATATGTATTGCCGTTTTCGTGGCCATTTTTTACAAACGGCATCAGTGGGACCAGCGGGAACAGCATTACCTTGAATTGAAAGCAAGGGAACAGGAAGAAGCAACAGACAAAAAGCAATAGGCAATTGGCAATTGGCAATAGGCAATTGGCAATAGGCAATAGCCAATAAGCAATAGGCAATTTGCAATTGGCAATATACAATTGGCTATTGGCAACAGGCAACAGACAATAAGCAATAGGCAATTTGCAATTGGCAATATACAATTGGCAATTGGCAATAGGCAACAGGCAACAGGCAATAGACAATTGCAATAGGCAATAAGCAATAGACAAAAGGACAAAAAGCAATAGGCAATAGACAAAAAGCAATAGACAACAGGCAATTGCCAATTGATTATATGCAGCTATAACCCAAACACCATTGTCTTTAACCCGGGTTCATTAATCAAATCAATCTTCATGAAAAATCTTGTCTGGGGTCTCCTGTACTTAGTTCTCTTTTACAGTTGTAAAAAGGAGTCGGGTTGTGGCTACAACGAGCAAAATATCGTGGCGCCTGTAAGCGAACAGCAACTGGTAAAAGAGTATCTTACTTCCATTAATGTATATGCGGCGGCCAAGGATTCCAGCGGATTTTATTATGAAGTGATCAATGACGGCGATGGCGATAGTCCCAATCTTTGCTCACAGATAGAATTATCCTATTCCGGCAAACTGACCAGCGGAACTGTTTTTGAACAGAAAAGCACCGCCTTTACCCTGGGCTCTTCCATCGAAGGATTAAGAAAAGGCATTCCCATCATCAAAAAAGGCGGCCACATTAAACTCTATATTCCACCTACACTGGCCTATGGCTCCAGGGAGATCAAAGACGATGCAGGAAAAGTGATCATCCCCGCCAATTCCATCCTGGTCTTCGACATAAGACTTACCTCCTTTTATTGATCTCAGGCGGCCGGCAGGCCCTTCACCCAGGGAGTGACTAACGACTGTTAACTTCTTTTCACTACATTTGCGAAAATGTAAAACCGTTGCCACACGAATCAATTTCTGTATTCGATATCTTTAAAATTGGTGTAGGTCCATCCAGTTCCCACACATTAGGCCCCTGGCGTGCAGCGCAACTATTCCTGCGATCATTGGAGCAAAAGCAGCAGTTACTGCAAGTACGGTCATTAAAGGTCTTATTGTATGGATCGCTCGCCAAAACCGGCAGGGGACATGGTACCGATGTGGCCGTGCTGATGGGCCTGAGCGGGGAAGACCCGGTTACCTGCGCTGTTGAGCTGATCGATGAAAAGGTGCAACGCATCCGCAACACCAAAAAACTCCTCCTGCATGGCCAACATGAAATAGAGCTCGATCCGGCAGCGGATATTGAATTCCTTTTCACGGAATCGCTGCCTTATCATCCTAATGCCTTAACATTTATGATCACCCTTGCAAACGGGGATCAGCTCGCCGCTACTTATTATTCGGTAGGAGGCGGCTTTGTTCAGCAGGAAAATGAAAAGGCCGCAGCCGGTACTGCTGTACAATTGCCTTTCCCCATCGATACGGCCGATGACCTGCTGCACTGGTGCCGTAAAACCGGACTGAGCATTAGTGAGGTGGTGATGGAAAACGAACATAGCTGGCGGCCTGAGGAGGCTACACGCAAAGGGCTTTTACAAATATGGCAGGTGATGAAAGATTGTATGTACCGGGGCTGCCATAGCCAGGGGATGCTGCCCGGGGGCCTGCAGGTAAAAAGACGGGCTGCCGACCTCAATAAAAAGCTGTTACAGGGCAGAACCTATGGAGATTATGATTCCTGGTTAAAAGCCATTCGCGCCGGTGGTAACGATTTTAAATACATCCTGGACTGGGTGAGTTGTTTTGCCCTGGCCATTAATGAAGAAAATGCTTCTTTTGGCCGCGTGGTTACGGCGCCCACCAATGGCGCCGCCGGCGTAATACCCGCCGTACTGCATTATTTCGTGGTGTTCTGCGATGGTTATAATGATGACCGGATCATGCAGTTCATGCTCACCGCTTCCGAGATCGGCAGCATATTTAAAAAAGGGGCCACCATCTCTGCGGCAATGGGTGGCTGCCAGGCCGAGATCGGGGTGTCTTCCGCCATGGCGGCTGCCGGTTTAACCGAAGTGCTGGGCGGCAGTCAGCGCCAGACCATGATGGCTGCAGAAATTGCGATGGAACATCATTTGGGACTTACCTGCGATCCTATTGGCGGACTGGTTCAGATCCCCTGCATTGAAAGGAATACCATGGGCGCTATCAAAGCCATTACGGCTTCCCAACTGGCCCTGCAAAGCACGCCTGATTTTGCCAAAGTATCGCTCGATACTGTCATAAAAACGATGTGGGATACCGCCATTGATATGAGCCATAAGTATAAAGAGACAGCGGAGGGAGGTTTAGCGGTACATATACCGCTTAGCCTGCCGGAATGCTGACCGATGGCGCGTTTACCACCAGCTAATTCATATTTGGATTCACTTCCAGCTGCGTAATGTCCATGTCGCTATAGTCGTGTAATACGTTATACAGCGTATCCCTTTCCACCGGTTTTCTTTTCGCCTGTTTGATCAGGGTCACCAGCTGTGCAGTGCTCATGGCCGGGTTTTGCTCTTCGGAGCCGGCCATGGAATATATTTTGGTAGAATCGTCGATAGTGCCGTCGATATCATTCACGCCGAATTGCAGCGTCAGTTGCGCATTATGACGGCCCAGCATAGGCCAGTACGCTTTCAGGTGCGGGAAATTATCCATGTACAAACGGGCAATGGCATACATGCGCATATCTTCAATAACACCCGACTCGGGCACCTGGCTCATGTCGTTCTCTTTATTGCGGAACTTGAGCGGGATGAAAGTATTAAAGCCGCCTGTTTTATCCTGTAACTGGCGCAGCCTTTCCATATGATCGATGCGGTGACGGAACTCTTCAATATGACCATACAACATGGTGGCATTGCTGTGCATACCCAGCTTGTGTGCGGCTTCATGAATGGCCAGCCAGCCTTCTGCATTTACTTTATCGGCACAGATCTTTTCCCTTATCTCGGGATGAAAGATCTCTGCCCCGCCGCCGGGTAAAGAATCGAGGCCGGCTTCATGCAGGTATTTCATACCTTCTTCGGCACTCATTTTGGCTTTGCGGAACATATAATCCAGCTCTACCGGTGTAAAGCCCTTTATATGCAGTTCAGGCCGGTGCGCTTTTATTTTGCGCAGGAGGTCGGCAAAGAATTCGAGGTTCAATTTGGGATGAACGCCACCCACGATATGCACTTCCGTTACCGGTTTGCCATCATAGCTTTTCACAATATTCAGCATCTGGTCGGTGGTCAGTTCCCAGCCTTCTTCGCGGTGCGCATACAGGCGCGAATAGGAACAGAAAGAACAGGCAAACACACAGACGTTGGTAGGCTCTATATGAAAATTACGATTGAAATAAGTAGTATCTCCATGCAGGCGTTCCCGCACAAAATTGGCGAGGGCGCCTACGAAAGGCAAACCTGCCTGCTCAAATAATAACAAACCGTCTTCGGGGGAAATACGTTGCCGGTTCACGATCTTTTCGGCAATAGTGCGGAGGGCTGGATTTTGTTCTGCTGCAATAAGCTGCTGAATATTAGTACTCATTATGATCTGGGATTTTCGCTTTCGTTCTTACTTGTAACAAAAAAGCGATCACAAAGTTAGGGGAAATCGTGAAAGGTCAATGGTCCAAGTGTCAGTTGCCAGTTACCAGTTGCCGGTTGCCTGCAGTTAAGGTATTCTGTCCTGATACCAGCCCTGTTATAAATGTAGGCCTGGTAACCGGTATCTGGTAACCGGTAACTACATCAACGCCCCCGCAATGGTTCCGCACATCAAACAGGCAATGGTGCCGCCGATAAGGGCTTTTACGCCCAGTTCGGTAAGATTGCGGCGCTGGTTAGGCGCCAGCTGGCTGATACCGCCGATCTGGATGCCGATAGAAGCAAAATTCGCAAAACCACAAAGCGCATAGGTGGTGATGAGGATGGATTTGGGATCTGCGATCTGGCCGGAAGCTTTCATGCTGCCGAAAGAAACATAGGCCACAAATTCGTTCAGGATGGTTTTTTCGCCCAACAGCTGGCCCACCTGGATCATTTCATTGCTGTTAACACCTATCAGCCAGGCAACGGGAGAAAAGATATAACCCAGCAGCATTTGTAACGATAACGAATCATAGCGGCCATTCGTCAGGCGGGCGATATCGTCGTTAATGCTGAACCAATGGCCAACCGAGCCCAGGATCCAGTTGCACAGATACATGAGGGCTGTAAAAACGATGAGCATGGCGCCTACGTTAACGGCCAGTTTCAATCCATCGGTAGTACCCAGTGAAATGGCATCTAAAAAATTATCGCCGATCTTTTCTTTGGGCACTTTCAGTTCCTTGATGATGGTCTCGTTTTGGGGGAACAGCACCTTTGATACCACGATGGCGGCGGGGGCGCTCATAATGCTCTGGCTTAACATATGCAGGGCAAAATACTTTTGCTGCACAACGTCATTTCCGCCTAAAAAGCCTACATAGGCAGCCAGTACGCTGCCAGCGGTATTGGCCATGCCACCCACCATGATACAGAGCATTTCGCTGCGGTTCATTTTATCGAGAAAGGGCCTGATCATCAGGGGCGCTTCGGTTTGTCCGAGGAATATATTGGCCGCCGTGGAAACGCTTTCAGGGCCGGAGATGCCCAGCTTTTTTAACATCCAGGCAAATACATACACGATCTTTTGCAGTACACCCAGGTAATACAGCATGGCCGACAGGGCTGCAAAGAAGATAATGTTCGGTAATACCTGTACTGCGAAGATATACGCCCAGCTGCCGTTGGCATTGGCGAGGTTACCGAAGATGAACTCAATGCCCTTATGACCTATGTTAATAAGGTCAACAAACTTATCAGATACCCAGCCAAAGACGATCTTGATCACATTAACTTTGAGAACACCCAATGCAAAACACACCTGGGCAACTACGCCTATGCCCACCAGTTTCCAGTTAATGGCCCTTCGGTTATTGCTGAGCAGAAAACACACGAAGATCAGGAAGAACATACCTAATGCACCGCGGCTAATGTTTTCAATTACAGGGGTCATATTGCTATTTTGGTGTGTTTATGTGAACCGTGCTACGGTTTACAACCGTGACAGGGTCGTCTGGTATTTACAGTATAAAATTTACAATGGTTCGTGTTTATTCCGCTGCGACAGAATATACGCGAACCATGGCCAGCATAAAGGGTATGACGTAGCAATATAGCGGATAAATTTTAAATCCCAATAGGCTCGTGTAATAATTAAGGCGACCGGGTAGGGAGCAATAAAAAAGCGATCCTGTTTCAGGATCGCTTATTAATTTTTGGCGGACCGCACAGGAAACCGCTTATTTGTATACATACATTCTTTTTGTTCGCTTACATATGCGCTTTGATCTTTTTATCAAGCGTGCTCTTCGAAACAGCGCCTACCACCCGGTCTATCACTTTCCCGTTCTTAATGAACAGGATCGTGGGAATGCTCCGGATGTCATACTTCATACATACATTCGGGTTATGGTCAACATTCAGTTTGCCAATATTTACTTTACCGCTGTATGTATTTGCCAGGTCTTCTACCACAGGTCCTATTCTGCGGCAGGGGCCGCACCAGGTGGCCCAAAAATCAACCAGGGTCAATTTATCTGAAGCAAGTACTTTTTTTTGAAAATTGGCATCGGTGAATTCTACTGTACCACCGCCGCTGGTATTGTCAGCAGCTGCCGCCATTTGGTGATTGGCCAGCATAAACAGGGCTATTACCGGAATTAAAAGCGAAAACAAAAAAGATGATCTCATGTACGAAATTAATTGAATGATGTATAAAGATAATAAAGCCGGTCACGGTTTCAAATCGTGACCGGCTGAAAATTCTTTATAAGCACCGGCTTATATATGCTGTTCGATCTTTTTTACAAAGTTGCTTTTAGGTTGTGCACCAACCAGTTTATCTACCACTTTACCACCTTTGATGAAAAGGATAGCAGGGATGGAAGTAACACCATAGTTAATTGATAACTGTGGGTTATGGTCAACGTTTACTTTACCTACGTTCACTTTGCCATCGTATTCTTTCGATAATTCTTCAATTACCGGCCCGATCGCGCGGCAGGGACCACACCACTCAGCCCAAAAATCAACCACCGTTAATTTATCAGAGTCGAGGACTTTGTCCTGGAAGTTTGTGTCTGTGAATTCTAAAGCCATAAAGTATATATTTTAATGTGTAAAGTTTATAAATAAATTCTTAAACGTTTTGCAAAGTTTTAAACCTGTTGAAAACCTGGCTGGTTGCTTTGCATCGGTCAGAAAGACCGTAACACGGTTACAATCGTCGAATTCTGTGCCACTCCATTTGTTTACCATTCCTGTCAGGTCTTTTCAACTTGTTTTAGTGGCAAAACATTGATCGAGTTGATCTTATCGCCTTTTATGCGGTGACAACCTGCACATCCAATTCGGGGCGGCTTTGGAGAAAAGCAGCCATTTCGTCATTCATCTCAAATCCATTCTCGATGGTCGCGAGGCTCACCCGGCATAAAGTCTTCATATCCTTTACATTGAATTTCAAGCCTGAACGCCCCGGATAGCTTTTCATGTTCTTTTCGAAGAACCTGATCAGCTCCTCGGTGATATACCTTGCTTCAACATCTATTATAACCTGTTTGGTAAGGTTTTGTTTAATGCTCTCCAACAAACTGATCTTGTCGATCTTGAATTCAAACTCGGTCTTATTGAACCGCGGTTTGAACTGGCCGGTCAGGAAGAGGTTCTTGCCTTTCTCGAGGTAATTGGTGAAACGCATATAGTCGTCACTCCAAAGCATGAACTCGCTTTTGCCGGAATAATCTTCTATGATAAAAGACCCGAACTGACGTCCGGTACGGGTAACCCGGTGCTGGGCATCAGTTACCAGTCCGGCCAGCCGGAAAGGACGGCCCGGGTTGCTTTGCAGGGCCAGGGTTTCTTTTATTTCATTGAACTCGGCCATGGTAGTGATACCATAATGTTTTATTTCGAACCGGAAATGATCGAGCGGGTGGCCACTCATGAACATACCGGTCACTTCCTTTTCGTAGTTCAGTAATTCGGTTAATGACCAGGGTTGGCAGGGCGGGATCTTGGGCGGCTGAATGTCCATCACCGTAGGCAGGTCGCCAAACAGCGTATTGCTGGCATGTGTGGTTTGCGCCTGGAAGATATTGCCGAACCGCACGATCTTTTCCAAACCGGAACTGGTATCGTTTTGCGGAATAAAGAAGTATTGCGCCCGGTGCAGATCGGTAAAGCAATCGAAGGCGCCGGCATAGATAAGACTTTCCAGCGTTTTCTTGTTCACCGTACGCTGGTTAACGCGTTTTATCATATCGAAGACCGACACATAGGGACCGCTTTTTTCCCTTTCTTCGATCAGGCTTTCTACCGCTGCTTCACCTACGCCCTTCAATCCGCCAAGTCCGAAACGGATATCCCCGTTCTTATTGACCGAGAAACCTTTTTTCGATTCGTTGATATCAGGACCCAAACAGTTTATGCCCATCCGTTTACATTCTTCCATGAAGAAGGTGATCTTTTCAATATTGCCGGCGTTGTTAAGCACTGCCGCCATGTATTCCGAAGGGTAGTGGGCTTTGAGGTAAGCTGTTTGATATGCCACATAGGCATAACAGGTAGAGTGCGATTTATTGAAGGCATACTGGGCGAATGCTTCCCAGTCGGTCCAGATCTTTTCCAGTTTATCAGCGGGATGTCCTTTCTCAGAAGCCCCTTTGATGAACTGGGCTTTCATTTTATCGAGCACCGCTTTTTGCTTTTTACCCATCGCTTTACGCAGTACGTCAGCATCTCCTTTACTGAAGCCGGCGAGTTTCTGCGCCAGCAACATTACCTGCTCCTGGTACACGGTAATACCATAAGTATCTTTCAGGTATTCCTCCATTTCAGGAAGATCGTAGGTGATGGTCTCACGGCCATGTTTACGATCGATAAAGTTGGGGATATAGGCAAGCGGACCCGGCCGGTACAAGGCGTTCATGGCGATGAGGTCAGAGAACTGGTCAGCTTTGAGGTCGCGCAGGTATTTTTGCATACCCGGACTTTCGAACTGGAACGTACCTACCGTTTCTGCCTTTTGATATAATTCAAATGTCTTTGGATCGTCTAATGGGATGGTCTCAATATCGAGGTCAACGCCGTGGTTCTCCTTGATCATCCGCAAGGCGTTCTTGATGATGGTGAGGGTTTTCAAACCCAGGAAGTCCATCTTGATCACCCCGGCGTCTTCAATGATACTACCCTCTATTTGGGTAACCCATAGGCTGGAGTCCTTGGCGGTACAAACCGGTATCAGGTCGGTGAGGTCCCTGGGGGCAATGATGATGCCCGCCGCGTGGATACCGGTATTTCGTACAGAACCTTCCAGCCTTTCTGCTTCGTGCAGAACAGTGGCGGTAAGTCCCTGGCCATTGTAGATTTCGCGCAGCTTTTTAATGACCTCGATTTCATCGGGGCCGATGCCTTCTTTTTCTTCCAGTGATTTCTCACCGTCCCTGGCTGTCAGCGGCGCATGCAATACGCGGCCCAGTTCAATTCCTGGCTTTTCAGGCACCATTTTCGCCAGGGCATTCGATTCGGCCAGGGGCAGGTCCAATACCCGCGCTACGTCCTTGATACTGCTTTTGGCAGCCATGGTGCCATAGGTAACGATCTGCGCCACCTGGTTCTTACCATATTTTTCCACCACATAATCGATCACTTTCTGGCGGCCTTCATCGTCGAAGTCGGTATCGATATCCGGCATCGACTTACGGTCGGGGTTCAGAAAGCGCTCGAACAGCAGGTTGTATTTGATGGGGTCTATGTTCGTGATGCCGATACAGTAAGCCACCGCGCTACCGGCAGCTGATCCACGACCCGGACCAATAAATACGCCCCGTTCGCGACCCGCTTTGATGAAGTCGCTCACAATAAGGAAGTAACCGGCAAAACCCATGGTCTTGATGGTGAAAAGCTCAAAATCGAGCCGCTCCTGGATGTCGGGCGTAATATCAACATAGCGCTCTTTGGCGCCTTCGTAGGTGATGTGCCGCAGGAATTCCCATTGGTTCAGGTTGTTGTCTTCATGCACCTGGAATTCTTTGGGCAAGGGGAATGCGGGCAGCAGGATATCTTTTTTCAGGTTCAGCAGTTCAACCCGGTCAACGATCATATTGGTATTATCGATCGACTCGGGAATGTCGCTGAACAGCTTCTTCATTTCCTCCTGCGTTTTAAAATAAAACTGGTCGTTGGGAAACTTAAAGCGGCGGTCCTTTATGTTGGTATCGTCGTTTACAAAGTCATCGAAGCCCGGGGTACTTTTCTTTTCACCGGTATTGATACAAAGCAGGATGTCGTGGGCGTTGTAATCGTCCTGATCGGTATAATGGCTGTCGTTGGTGGCAATAACAGGCACATTGTATTTTTTCGAGAACTTCAGCAGCACCTGGTTAATGATCTCCTGTTCTTTCAGGTTGTGCCTTTGTATTTCTATGAAATAGTCTTCGCCGAACATATCGAGCCACCATTTGAATTCCTGCTCGGCTTTTTCTTCACCGTCGTGCAGGATGGTTTGTGGCACATAGGCGCCTATACAGCAGGTAGTGGCGATGAGGCCTTCCTTATATTGCTCAATAAGGCCTTTATCAATCCGCGGATATTTGCTGTACATTCCCTCTATATAACCGAGACTGGTTAGTTTAACGAGGTTCTGGTAACCGGTTTTATTCTTTGCCAGCAGTACCTGGTGGTAGCGTTCGTCTTTTACTTCTTTTGAAAATATTTTCCGGTGCCTGTCTTCTACCACATAGAATTCGCAGCCCACGATCGGTTTTACTTTCAGGCTGCCATCTTCATTTTTATGTTTATAAGCTTCAGAAACGAATTCGAAGGCGCCAAACATATTGCCATGGTCGGTAATGGCAATGGCGGGCATGTTGTCTTTGATGGCTTTTTTATACAACGCCTGGATCGACGCTGCGCCATCTAACAACGAAAACTGGGTATGAACATGTAAATGAGAAAACTTGCACATGGGTCGTTCTTGTTAGAAAGTTCTAAGATGCTCATTTCCAATTGGAAACCTGCCTGAATAAAAACACGAAATTGTGGTATAAAGTTCTTTAATCAATAGTGAACGGGAAGAATTTCTATCCACAAGCCTGAATAAATTAATTAGGCGGAAAATGCACAGCTTAAGCCTGATGGCTAAAAGAGCCTTCCCCTTTTGACTATCGGGTTTTGCCTTAAGCCCTCAGCCTTAAGCAGTAAGCGTTTTATTTAGGCATTTGGCAATGTATTTGCTATTTTTGGGCCCATCCCCGGTTAACCCGGGAGCCTTGCAACTAAAAACGTCCAACCTGTGAAGTATCTGATTATCATTATATCCGTCCTGTTGATGCAAACCGCTCCGGCGGCCGCCCATCATCCGTTCTTCTGGGAGAAGCTGACGGCAGACACTGCTGTTTACCCGGCGGATGATCCTGAGTTCCTCGAAGATATTGTTGCAGGGGGCAATGAAGCCAGCCAGGATAGAAAGTCAAAAAAGAAAAGTGCTGACAGATCTTCGAAAAGCACCACTACTACGAGATCAAAAAGAGTTACCAGTCCCAGCCAGAAGCTGGCCGCATTAACGCCGGAAGAGGAGAATATGATCTCCGATCTGAAAAGCAGGAACCGTAAAGCGATTGGTATCGAGCTCCTGGCTCCCTTACAATTCAAATATGCCATTTTACTGGATATGCCCGTAGAAATGATCAATGACAATAAATTACTGGAATTGATCGACAGCTGGTATGGGACCAAATACAAATATGGGGGCGATTCGAGGGAGGGCATTGATTGCAGCGGTTTCGCGAGGGCATTTATGAGTTCCTATTACAATGTGGAATTGACCAGGAGGTCGGAAGACCAGTATAAACAATGCACTACCAAAGTAAAAAAGAAGAAATTAGTACAGGGCGACCTGGTGTTCTTTAAAACAAGGGGTTCGAAGGGGGGTATCACCCATGTGGGCATCTTCCTGTGTAATAACAAATTTGTGCATGCATCTACCAGCAGCGGCGTGATTATCAGCGATCTGGACGAAGAATATTACAAGGCGCGATACGCCGGGGCCGGACGGATCGTTAAATAACAGACAAGAGACAATTGGCAAGAAATTTCAATGATTGCCTTTGCTGCAATACCAATTGTCTTTTGCCCTTCATCGATTTTCGCGGGATATTACCTCAAATTCTATTCAAAGAGTACGTTACCATTTTGCTAATTGGCCGATTGCTGATTGCCAATTGGCTCCGATTCCCCACAGGATATTGGAATTAACATTAGCGCAGGGGCACGATTTTCCAAAGAGAATATTGAATTAACTTATAGCATCACGGGTACGTTTTATTGCTTGCTTGCGCTTTTCCGGGGCTTATTGGACCTTCGATTGCTCATTGGATATTGGATCAATTTATACTGGGGACTCCATTGTGACATTAGCACATTACCAAATCAGCACTTCGATCCTAGGCTGCCACGGAGAGGGTAATAACCGTTCCTTCGTGGCGCTGGTTATAGATATTGATGTTTCCACCCATGCTGCGGGCTGCCGCTACTATCTGGGAAAAGCTATGGGCTACGGTGCTATAATAATTAGCTCCATTGTTCTTTACGCGGATCTGTACGCCTTCCGGCTTCTTTACGGCTTCTACCCGGATGCATACGCCATGTGAACCGGCGATTGCATTGTTAATGAGGTTGCCAACGATAAAGGCCAGCACCTGCTCATCGGCATGCAGCTGGAAAGACTCATCTATATCATTTATAATGAAACTGTTCTGGTTTACAGCCAGGGGAACGAAGCTGTTCATAAGCTGATCAACCAGTTTGTGCAGTGGGACGGGATTAGCTGTTTGGGTGAATGTTGATGTGGCAAATTGGGGAACTGACAAGCTTTTCATAAATGGAATTTATAATGGCGAAATAAAAAGTCTCAAAGGGATACGAACTAAAAACGGAATGTATACGCTACGGATCAGTTATTGTCATCATTGTAAGGATCAGCTATATTTTATCAGGGACCTGTTCAAGAACTCCAGCATTGTGTTGCTGAGTCAAAGTAACGAAGCGAAATGAGGCAACGCATCAAAGAAGGTGTTCTTCTATAGAAAAATAATCTAAAGCATAAAAATGCACTAAAGGTTTTCCTGTAAAATTCTGGTGTTCTTTTCCGCAATCGGTTACACCGATTTTATAGGATAAGTGATATTTTTACACTTATTAACGTTAGTTTGACAATTGATGTTAATGAAATGCAAATAAAAGTGAATGTGGATATTCTTATTTCCTGCTTTTGATCCCGAGTCTTTTTTTAATTGTTTCCAGAACAGGTAATACATCCGGAGAGAGTTGTAAATACAATACACCCGTGCCAAACAATAATACAAACAAAGCACTGCGCAGGATGATATAGCCAATGCCCTGGGAGTTATGGAACAACCAATAGCAGGGTAAATAAGCTGCAGCGCCCAATAAGACGGTATACAAACTTTTTATAGTGAAGGGCTGCATATGGAATTTCCGCCATAAGAAAATACACCGGATGCCATTGTAAACGATCATTGCAAAAAGATTGGCAATGGCAGGGCCTACCGCGCCATACTCTTTGGTAAGAAGATAATTCAGCGGTAAGGTGATCGCCACCAATATCATTCCACTGATAAGCTCGACTTTCCAATAGGTACTGGTGCCAATGATCTGCGAATTCACGCCGGTGCCCATATCCACTATTTTTTGTAGCCCGATGAATAAGAAAACAAAGCGGGCATCGAGGTAGCCCTGCTTTAAATGGAAGGTGAGCACCCCATCGGTAAAATTGAGCCATATCAGCAGGAACATGGCTATGGAAAAAATTAACTGGTTAATACTGCTGCGTTGGTAAATACGGTGCAGGCGGCCGAAATCCTTGTCCTTCCAGGCCTGCGCCAGGGCTGGCAGGGAGGCGGCATTGATCGCTCTTTGCGGGGCCTGCACCAGGCTGGATATATTTTGCGCCAGCGTATAAATGCCCACATTGGCCATACCGCTTGCTACAACGGCGCCGATCACCAGCGTATCGAATACCTGTGAAATGTTAAGCACCAGGGTGCCCATCCACACGAATAATCCGAGGCGGATTATTTTCTTATAGAACTTTTTGGTGACGCGGCTAAGCGTAAAGGTTAAATGGAATTGCTTTTTATACACCAGGAAACCAAATAAGGCAAGTGCAATGCCTGCATAGGTCAATGCATACAGCTTTATGAACAGGTCGAAATTCTTGATCACGCCCATAAACAAAAGCACGATCAAAATGGTGGCAAAGAGCCGCCACAGGATCTCTTTCAGGAAATTGGTGACTACCGATTGGCGCAATTGCCAGGCATACGCTTCGAGAATGGTGAACAGGGAGAGTCCCAGGCCGAAAGGAAAAAGCCAGTAATAGTAATAAATGATCTCGGGAGAATGTTCTGCATACTTTCTGATCACAAAATCTTTGAACACAAAACCGCTGATCATCACAAAGGCGAAGGCCATTAGGCTGGTGACCAGGGCCACCGTGATCATGTCGTTCTTTTCCGGCGGCAGGTTATCGTTGTAATAGGGATAAAATTTATAAATATAGTAGGTGACCCCAAAATTGGAGAAAGCGAGCATTATGGTAGCAAAAGCCATGAACGACCCGATAATACCGTATTCTGCTTCAGCAAATCCCTTTGCATACAGGTAAGTATTCAACAGGCCGATCGCAAATCCTATATACACCAAAATGGAAGAAATGATACTTTGCCGCCGTATGCTCATTGTTTCTTTAATTCAGAATTGTTTACTGGATGTCAGATCTCCGGTTATCAGGTTGGCAGTTTGCAGTTCATAGTTATTGCGCATTTTAAGATTTGCCTATAAAACACTAACTCTTCGCATTTCAGGTTGATATCAAATAGTTAACAATTGGAACATCAACGGAAACTGCCAATTGCGAATTGCCAACTGTCAATTGCCCGCTTTTTTCACATTGACATAAAAATTCCTGTCAACACTAAAATTCGCGGCATTCGCATTACCCGTAACGATCGTCCATTCTTCATTCGGGCGGATCCATTTTTCCTCACTGCCCCATTTGATCTTTACCGGCATAGTAAATCCTTTAATGCAATTGGTGAACCGGATCCGCAGCTCTTTTCCCCTGATCAAATATTCCAGGGTCGGGATCTGGGTGGTGCGAAGATATTGATCAAAGACCTTTGAAAGATCAATGCCCGATTCACGGCTCATATAGTTTTCCACTTCTTTGGTGGTAACCGTTTTGTGGTAATAGGTTTTGTTCAACCCGCGCAAAATGGTGCGAAAGGCAGAATCGTTGTTGATGATCTGCCGGATGGTATGTAAGAGATTGCCGCCCTTGTAATACATGTCACCGCTGCCTTCCTGGTTCACGCCATAGGGACCGATGACGGGAATGTCGTTCTGGATCAATTTGCGGGTGCCAATGCAATACTCGTTACCGGCCGCTGCGCCATATTCACAGGTGGTGAACAGGGTCTCGGAATAATTGGTAAACCCTTCATGCACCCACATATCGGCAATATCATTGCTGGTGATATTATTGGCAAACCATTCGTGCCCGCTTTCATGTACAATAATAAAATCCCATTTGCTGCCCCAGCCGCTGCCCGAAAGATCACGGCCCAGGTAGCCGTTCTTGAATTCGTTGCCATAGGCGACCGCACTTTGATGCTCCATGCCCAGGTGCGGCGCTTCTACCAGTTTGTACCCATCTTCATAAAAAGGGTAGGGGCCGAACCAGTATTCAAAACATTTCAGCATGGGCTGAACCTGCCTGAACTGTTTTTTGGCTTTTTCAAGATCGTAATCCAGCACCCAGTAATCGCAATTCAGCCGGCCTTTTTCACCGCTATAGTCCTCATGCCAGGTTACATATTTGCCAATGTATGGAACAATGTTATAATTGTTGATCGGATTGGTGACCTGCCAGGTATACACGGTAGTTCCATTGTTGCCGGGTGTTTTGGCCTGCAGGCGGCCATTGGCCACGGCTACCAGGGTATCAGGTACTGTTATACTTACACTGGCGCCGCTGTCGGGTTCATCGCTTTGGTGGTCTTTACAGGGATACCATACACTGGCGCCAAGGCCCTGGCAGGCTACGGTCATCCAGGGACGGCCCTGTTTATCCTTGCTCCACACCCAGCCGCCATCCCAGGGCGCCCGCAGTGCTTCGCGCGGTGTACCATGATAACTCACTTCTATGACCTGCGTTGAATTTGCCCTGAGATCGGGCATGGTCACCCACCAGGCATTGCCATCCTGCTGAAAGGAGAGCTTTCTTTTGTTTTCCAGGGCCTGATTACCCGATACGGCGCTATTGCCGGTTTCTGCGCCTAAAAAGATGCTGTCGATGACCATGGGTTCCTGCAGGTCGAGCTGCAGTTTATTCCCGCCTCTTAATACGCGAATGGTGAGGCGGTTTTTTCCCTGGATGGATTTGGTGGTATAATCGGGGGTTAGCTGAATATCGTAGCGTAAAACGTTCCACCAGGCCCTTTCAGGGGTAATGGTGCCCCGCAGGGTATCCTGGCGGGTATACTGCTTCTTATGGTTCAACGGTTGTGCGTCGCAGGAAGCAGCAATGAAAAGGAGGAGTGAGCAATGAAGGATTAAAAATAAAAAAGTATTCGATGAACGGCTTTGTTTTATCTGAATCACTTGATATATTTTAAATTAGCAAATTAGCAGATCGCGAACACGCCGAAAGCGGACTGGCGTTTGCTAATTTGAAGATTATGAATCGTAAAGTTATATTTTTTGCGGTCTTTTACGGCGCCATTTTATTGAATGCATGTGGCAGCCGTACAGGCGGTAATAAACAGGTGTTCCACTACAATGAAGCTACCGGTATTGCAACCCTCGACCCTGCTTTTGCCAAGAACCAATCGATCATCTGGGCGGTTCATCAGCTGTACAATACACTGGTTGAAACAAACGAAGCCCTTGAGATCGTACCTTCGCTGGCCTATAGCTGGGATGTATCGGCTGACCGTAAAGTGTATACGTTCCATTTACGGCCTGATGTTTTTTTTCATGACAGCGATGCTTTTCCGCAGGGAAAAGGCCGTAAGCTGACCGCCTTTGACGTAGCATATAGTTTTAGCCGCATCATTGACCCTGCCACCGCCAGCAGCGGCGCCTGGATCTTTAACGAGCGGGTGGCCGATAAAGAAGCTTTCAGGGCGCTGAATGATTCTACTTTTCAGCTGACCCTGAAAAGGCCCTTTGCGCCGATCCTGGGTTTGTTAAGCATGCAGTATTGTTCCATTGTGCCCAGGGAGGTTATCACAAAATATGGCGCTGATTTCCGCAGCCATCCCTGTGGAACCGGTCCGTTCAAATTCAAAGCCTGGGAAGAAGGCCAGGCCATGATCCTGCAGAAGAATGAAAAATACTTCGAGCGCGACAGCAGCGGAAAGCCCCTGCCTTACCTGGATGGAATCAAGATCACGTTCTTCGACAACAAGGCCACCGAGTTCCTGTTGTTCAGGCAGGGTGAGCTGGATTTTATCAATGATATTGATCCTTCGTTCAAAGATGAGATCCTGACCAAAAAAGGCGAGCTGCATAAAGAATGGCAGGGTAAGATCATCTTATCGAAACATTCCTACCTGAATACGGAATACCTGGGTATTTTAATGGAAAAAGACAATGCCCTGGTGAATCAATCGCCATTGCGCTTTAAACAGGTTCGCCAGGCGATCAATTATGGGTTCGACCGGCGCAAGATGATCATGTACCTGTATAATTCGAAGGGAATGCCGGCCGAAAGCGGATTTATTCCAGCCGGTCTGCCTTCTTTTGATTCTGCTGTGGTAAAAGGGTATAGGTATGATCCCGGAAAAGCCCGGGTCTTATTACGGGAAGCCGGTTTTCCCGATGGGGAAGGGTTACCGGCGATAAAATTGCTTACGATTGCCACGTACAGCGATATTGCCGGTTTTATTGCCCGTCAGCTGGAAGAGATCGGTATTAAGATCCAGATAGAAGTGATCCCTAAAAGCCTGTTACTGGAACATACGGCCAAATCGGAGGCTTTGTTTTTCCGGGGCAGCTGGATCGCCGATTTTCCGGAAGCAGAAAATTACCTGAGTGTGTTTTACGGCAAAAATCCGGCGCCGCCTAATTATACACGTTATCAGAATCCACGCTTTGATGCATTATATGAGCAGGCCATGGTAACGGAGGACGATAGCCTGCGGTATAAATTGTACCAGCAAATGGATCAGCTGGTGATCGATGATGCACCGGTAGTGCCCTTGTGGTACGATGAAGTGATCAGGCTGGTGCATCCGCATGTGAAGGGCTTTCATGCAAATGGCTTAAATTTGCTGGAATTGAGACGAACGTATCTAAAATAGTTTATGGTTTATAGTTTATCGTTTTTCCACAAACCACAAACTACAAACCACAAACCTTTAGTGTTTAAGTTTACTCTTAAACACCTTCTGAAACTTTTCCACCTTTGGCCTGATCACAATATTGCAATAAGGCTGTGCGCCGTTCTGGTTGTAATAATCCTGGTGGTAGTTCTCGGCCACATAAAACTTGTTAAAGGGCGCGATCTCTGTAACGATCGGATTATTGAATGCGCCGCTTTTATCGAGTTCCGCCTTGTACTTTTCGGCTTTTTCTTTTTGTTCATTATTGTGATAAAAGATAACGCTCCGGTATTGCGTGCCTACATCATTGCCCTGCCGGTTGAGCGTGGTAGGGTCATGTGTTTGCCAAAATACTTCCAGCAGTTCATCATAGGTGATCTTCGCGGGATCGTATACGATCTGCAGGACTTCCGCATGGCCGGTATTGCCGGTACATACCTGTTTGTAAGAGGGGTTGTCAACATGTCCGCCGCTATAGCCCGAAGTTGCAGAAATTACACCATCCAATTGCTGAAAGATAGCTTCCGTACACCAAAAGCAACCGTTACCAAAAGTAGCGGTATCGGTCGCAGCGTTCGTAACATTATTTGTATTTGTTGTCATATCCTTACTTATATGCTTTTTTGCTTGTTTTTGCGCACAGGAAAACAGGGTGGCCAGGGTAACCAGGGCACTGGTAAAGAGCAGCTTCATACCATATTGATTTAACAGATGAATCATTGTTTTGTTATTAAACACACCATATACGCGGGCTGTGCTGTGGCAGATGTTAATGAATTACAAAAGTACCCAAATAAAAAACTGCATCCGGCGGATGCAGTTCAAAGTTCACTGTTTTATGTTTAAAGTTCCGGGATTATTGAAATAATGAAGTTTGATTTGAGTTTTACAAATTGAGGCTGTATTGATTATCACATTATCACATTGTCACATTATCACATCATCACATTCTATCTGTGTCTTCTTCTCACTGTAGTTGTCGTTCTTGAATATTTCCTGCCCCGGGGTCCATGAACAGTCGTTGTTTTTTTGGTCACCCGGTAATTGTTCACTGCGACCTGGTGGCGGGTTCTTACGGTAACCGATGAAACGCGCATGGGCTGGTAAATGCGGGGCGCTACAATAACACGCCTGGTGCTAACTACAGCATAATGCGGGCGGTAGCGGTAACGAACCGGGCGGTACACATGCCAGGCCAGCGGGCGCCAGGGGCGATACGAAACAGGCCGGGTGCGCCAGCTAAAGGGAGAAACCCATACTACATAAGAGGGGGCGTAAACATAGCGCACACAAGGCCATGCCCAAACATTCACAACGATGCCGAGGGCCGTGTTATCGGTATCTGGACCACTGCCCAGCCTTGAATTGTTTTGGATATAAGCATGATCGCGACTGTCGTCCGGTTCAACTATGATTTCTTCCCCAAAAATGTCTTCATCGCCTACGATGTCGATCACCGCATTTTCTGAACCGGTCTTTTCCAGTTCTATCACTGCGATGTCCTGGTTTTCGTTTTCAGACACCAGGGCCTGCAGCACGAAGATCTGCACCTCATTTTCACGTTTGCTGACCACGCGGATATAATCGGTATTGCCATCTTCATTGAGATCGAGGTTGTTCACCTTGCTATCTTCGGTATTGAGCAATTTTTCAAATTCTTCGGGAGAGGCTGCTTTCTTAAACAGCTCAAGCGCACCCTGGAGGCTGAAATTATCACCGGGTACACGGGCCGAATCGGGTAAGGAATGGCGGGTTTGGGCTTGTAAAGTGCTGGCAGAAATGAAAATAAGCACTCCGGGTATAAGATGCTTCATGTTGCAATTGGTTTGCAGTTCAGACGGGAGATCGGCGAGAAAGTTTAACTGCTGTAAAGCGGGAAAAATTAATATATTAATTTCCTGAATATATTGGAAATGAATTGCAGGATCAAATCGCCTTTTGTATTATTACGCCTGCTATATGGATTTAATATGAAGAAGTTTGAAAATTTCCTGATCGTTCTGGTGCTGGTATTATTGTTTTTCAGTGCATCGAAGCATAGTGATGTGTCAATCGATATTCATTTGCATGATACTTTTTACGTGATCAACAGCGCCTATGTAACGGGTTGGTTTGCGTTATGGCTGCTTATTGTTTTTTTTCTTTTTAAACTGATCAGGCGGCGCCGGCAGTATATAAATCCATTATTTACGATCACTTATAATGCCCTCACCCTGTTATTCTTTGGTGGCTTCCTATGGCTGGGTTTGTATAACGCGCCTGCCAATGGCGTTGGCTTTACAAATGCTGAGATCGATGGCCTGATATTCCGTAATCAAATGCGCGTGGTGTTTGCCTGGTGCCTGCTTGCTGTTCAGGTTATTTTTCTACTATATTTTGCTGTTCAACTGTTAAAAAAGCCTGCCGTCCAACGCTAGGGTGCAATCTATGATGTTATTCCGGGGCAGCACATCATTCCACTACCAAAAAACTATACTACCTTTGCCGGTTCGAGAGGAGTTATTTATATGAAGTTTTTTCCGGAATCGGCGTTATCACAACTGGAGTTTGATAAAGTAAAGGCCTTGCTTGAAGAGCATTGTAAAACGGAGTATGCGAAAAGCAAGTCGCAGGAACTGCGCATTCATACGCGCAAAGAGTTTATTGAACTGGAGTTACGACAAAGCCACGAATACAAATTACTGATAGAGCACAGCATGTATTTCCCGAATGATTACGTGCTGAATTTAGCGAAGGAATTACGTTTGCTCGGCATTCCCGGCGGCGTATTGACCGGCGAACAGTTTATCCAGGTGCGTAAACTGGCAGAAAGTATGCAGAACATTTTCCGCTGGTTCGATAGTGACCGGCGGCTGGCCTATCCCGCGCTGGTAAAGGTGATCGAAGACACCTATTATGAAAAGGTGATCATGGAGCTGATCGACGATGTGTTGCTTGAAAATGGCGAGGTGAAGGACAATGCATCAGAAGACCTGGCACGCATTCGCAGTACTTTATACAGGCGCAGGACCGAATTGCGCCGCCTGTTCGACAAGATCGTGCAGAAGCTGAGCAAAGCGGGTTATACCGCTGATATAGATGAAGCGTTTTTGAACGGACGCCGTGTGGTGGCCATTGTGGCTGAGCAAAAACGCCAGGTAAAAGGGATTTTACATGGCGAAAGCGATACCCGCCGCACTTCTTTTATTGAACCGGAAGAGACCATCGAGCTGAACAATGAGATCTTTTCCCTGGAAAATGAAGAGCGCCGGGAAGTGTACCGCATCCTGCAGCAACTGACCGCGCGTTTAGCCATGTACGCTCCTTTGCTGAAGACCTGGCACCAGGTATTGGGTGAATTTGATTTTATTCAGGCTAAGGCAAAGCTGGCGCTGGATATGAACGGCAGCTTTCCATTGTTGAATGATAAAGCGCATGTGCATCTTGTGCAGGCATACCATCCATTGTTATACCTGTACAACCAGCGATCTAAAAAAGCCACCATCCCGGTTGATGTAACGCTGGATGAAAAAAATCGCATCCTCGTTATTTCGGGGCCGAACGCAGGTGGTAAAACCGTTACCATGAAAACGGTAGGCCTTACCCAACTGATGATCCAAAGCGGTTTGCTGGTACCCGTACATCCCAATTCGGTGTTTGGGATCTTTAAACAGATCATGATACATATTGGTGATACACAAAGCATCGAGTTTGAGTTAAGTACCTATAGTTCGCACCTCCTGCACATGAAGCATTTTATTGAAAATGCCAATGGCAAGACCCTCTTCTTCATCGATGAGCTGGGAAGCGGTAGTGATCCCAATTTAGGCGGTGCCTTTGCAGAGGTGATCATGGAAGAACTGGGACATAAACATGCGATGGGTATTGTTACCACCCACTACCTGAACCTGAAGGTAATGGCCAACAAAACGCCGGGTATCATTAACGGCGCCATGGCTTTTGACGAAAAGAGTTTGATGCCTTTATATAAACTGACTATTGGTAAACCGGGTAGTTCCTATACTTTTTCGATAGCCGAACGCATCGGCCTCGATCAACGGTTGATCAATCGCGCCCGCAACCTGGTAGAAGAGGATCATTTCAGGCTCGACAAATTGTTGAACCGCACCGAGCAGGACCTGCGTGAAATTGAAAAGAAGGAAAAGGAACTGACCAGGCTTATTAAAGAGAATGAAAAGCTGCAGAAGGAAATGCAGCAGGTGATCAATAAGGAAAGGCATCAGCAGCAGGTTGAATTATTGAAACACCAGAACAAGGTGACCGAGGACCGGATCGCTTACCTGAAGGATATGGAGCGTAAGCTGAAGCAGCTCGTATTTGACTGGAAGAAAGCCGAAGATCAGGAAGATAAAAAAGAGCTGATCAGGCAAATGCATGCCCTGCTGTTCAAACAACACCAGAAACAGGCAACGGAAAAAGTGAAGAAAAAGATCAATTCAAAATATGATGAGGTAGGCGGTGAGGTGCAGGTAGGGGATAAGGTGCTGATGAAGAAGAATCACCAGGTGGGGGAGGTGAAGGAGATCCGTGGGAAAAAGGCCGTGGTACAACTGGGTTTAATGCCTATTACGGTTTCCGTGGATGATATTGTGGTGGTTACTGAAAAACAGAGTGAAGATTAAGTTTATTGAGTTATTGAGTTATTGGGTTATTGAGTATTGGGTTATTGAGTTATAACTTACAAACTGAATAACTAATGAACTTAATAACTTGTTTCAATTGATGAATCTTACCGAAATAAAAGGGGCCCACAACAGTTGGGCCCTTTTTCTTGAATGCCAGCCTGCGGCTTTATAAGCTGGAGTGCAGGTAGTCTTTTAATTGGGTGATTGTTTCCTCTTGCGACAGGATCGTTTCTTTTACCACATCATTAATGGAAATGATCCCGGTTACTTCTGCGTCGTCGAATACAGGCAGGTACCGGATGTTTTTTTCGGACATTAACTGCATGCAATAGTCAACTGTATCGTGTGCCGTAACGCGAGGCAGGTCGGAAGACATGATCTCCGATACCATTGTGTCGGTAGACGATTTTCCATTCAGGACCACCTTGCGCGAATAATCACGTTCAGTAACAATGCCCAGGTAGTGGCCATCTTCTAAAACCATCACGGAACCGATATTTTGATCGGCCATGATCTTCAGGGCTTCCAGTACGGTAGTATTGGGAGAAACGGTAGTAATATGGCTTCCTTTACGAAGCAGAATATCGGCCACTTTTTTATTCATACAGCAATGTTTTGGTGAACAATCATTTAAAGTAAATTACAAAAAAGCGAGGGAAAAACAAGGCGGGCTGGCGTTTTATGTGAAAAACACGGTGTTTTTAAAGCTTTATTGACGGGGAAAATATTTTTTTTCACACTTCTACCGGTCAAACAACGAATTTGGGGAAGCTTAATAAGTAAGGCGTACATTCCGGAACATTCATCCCCGGCTATTATGGCCGTGCAAAATCTACGGTGGGTTTCAACACACCACGGGCTGCGTTATAGATTGGTCCACCCAATCCCGTAGGCAGCCCGTCGGTCATAAGCGGAATAGTGGTGGGGTTGAAACTGCCGGTGATAAAACGGCCGATACAGGCACAGTCAAAATGCAAGCCCAGTTCAGGTGTTGGCACCACGGCAAAGGTCGTAATGGGCCCGGGATAGGCGAAAGAGGCGCCATTAAGCCCTGTTGCTTTATTCACAAATACAATGGTGCCCGAAGTGCCACTTGTATGCATCACATATAACTGACCATTACAGTTAAAGGTCAAACCACGTGCGTTCAGTCCCACCGGCAATGGATTTGGCAAACAATTTACCGTAGGCGCGCCGGGCAGTCCCAACCTTACGATGCGGTTATTGGGCGCTACAGTGCCACGGTTGATGGCGTAGTAAGCGCCTGTGGTTTGATCCCTTTCCACATCGCTTAAATTGAGGACAATGCCGCAGGTGTTGGTAGCAGGCGTTATGCTTACGCAATTCGGATCGGTAAATCGGAGAATGGCATTTGGTACCGGCGATCCGGTGATGCCGGTGGTGCCATAAAAGATACCGGTTGCAGGATCATAGGCCAGGCCACTGGCATTGCGAATGGGGGTGCCGCTGCAATCTTTCAGCTGGTTGGTACCGCTTACCACGTAAGGAACTACCGTAACTGGACCAGCGCCCGGCGAGCCGGTCACTTTATAGATAAAAGAAGCACCTGAAGCAGAATCAACAGCCAGATTGTACATGCCAGGCTGGCATTCTTCGGTGGTGCCCGTTTTGCTGCCAGATAACGATGATGATGGATCGGCAGTAGTGTTTTTTTTACAGGAAGCAATGGTTAATAGTCCAAAGACAAGTGATATAAGGTTTAATCGGTTCATATAAACGATTTAAGTGCCTGCATTCACGCAGTCAGGCTTTACGCCTTACTCTGTTAAGGATTTTCAGGAACCTCCCCATTATTCCGGGAATAATGATCTTACTATGGAATAACAAATGGGAACCGGATTAAAGAGATGGATAATTCCGGAATGAAGTGTACGCCTTTGTTTAAAGTTATTGCATTCACCTGATATGGATACACGTAATTGTACGCAATGCCCTCCGGGAATACTGGACCGAACAGGCATATACAACCGTAATATGTATTTGGAAGGTGATCATTGCTGTGCAACCAGGGCTGATAAATTTGCTTTGCAGGTTTATCGGAAACGCTTAATTTAGACACCCTTTCGGAAAGGTGCCAGAGTGGTCGAATGGGACGGTCTCGAAAACCGTTGTACGGGCAACTGTACCGAGGGTTCGAATCCCTCCCTTTCCGCAAGTCTTCCTCACAGAACCCCGGCAGTGCCGGGGTTTTTGTTTGGAACGGATGAGACGAACTTGTTCGGATCAGCCGTGAAAACAAAAAGCCGGGCGGCTATAGCCGCCCGGGTTCTGTGAGGAAGACTTAAGCCTCCCACACGGGGATCGCCGAAGGCAATCCCTGGCTTGCCCGGACGGTGCATAGAAATAAAAAATGAAAAGGCACGAAGTGCCTGCGTTGCTTTTGACTTAAGCCTCCCACCCGGGGATCGCCGAAGGCAATCCCTGCACCATACCATTAAAATATACTTAGCGCCATCCGGCACCTTTCCTATTATCCTAAAATTAAAGTAAGTTTACAGCCCCACCTCTGAGATAAGGCGTTGGATAATAGGCAAATAAATATCGAGAAAGAGTTGTTTTCCCGCGTTGCGCAGGGAGATGAGGAAGCGTTTAATACCTTGTTTCACGCCTATGTGCCCAGGCTGCATACACTGGTAATGAAAGTGACCCGGTCGGAAGCGGTGGCGAAAGATATTATCCAGGAGGTATTTCTGTATTTATGGATGGACCGGGAATCGCTTGCCGACATCGGGGTGCCGCAAAACTGGATCTTTAAGATCGCTTATAACCGCTCTTATAGCTGGCTGGCCCGGCAGATGTCCCGTAACCAAAAATACAGCGAGTTCAAACTACAACACCCGGCTGAGGGGGATGACAGCCTGGAGCACACCGTTTCCCTCAATGAAACGGCCCGGCTGATCCACGAGGCAACTGCGTTATTGCCAGAGCAGGCCCGCAAGATTTTTCAACTAAGCCGCGAAACCGGGCTCAAAGCGGCAGAAGTTGCCGATCAACTCGAGATCTCTGTACAAACAGTTCGTAACTCACTCGTACGATCGGTAAAATTCATCAAGGAATACCTGGCCCAGCATGGCATTGTACTACCCGCACTGCTCATTTTATACATTATGTAAGTTTTTTTTCATGATGATAGGTATGTTTTCTTTTCCCATCGTACATAATTAATGGCGGGGCCCCAAGCCCTGCTTTTTTGATCCATAATTCAATAATGTCATGGACAGACTGCTTAAAGACGAACTGCTTGCATTGCTCGGGAAAGCCAGGGCTGGTGACGCCACCGGAGATGACTATTCCCGCATAGCAGCGATCATCAACAGTGACAATAGCGGTGAACTGATCGCCCAGGTTGATAGCTTTCTGGCACAGGAAGAACCGGTTCCTTCCAGGCATGTTGAACCTTATGATCAGGATTATTGGCAGCGGGTCTTCCTCGAGATGAAGGAAAGCTGGCAAACCCGGGGCCGGTTATCTGCAGTGAGCCATCCGGAGGCAAAGCCCCACCGGCGCGCTGTATGGCAGCGCTGGTTAGCTGCCGCATCCATTCTTCTCGTACTCGGCGTTGGCATCTACTTCCTCGTAAACACAAGATCTCCGCAACCAGTTGCCAGCTCCACTGAGATCTTACCCGGAAAAGACGGCGCTATTTTAACCCTGGCTGATGGTTCCAAAGTTTTGTTAGACAGTATCCAAAACGGAGTAGTTGCCATGCAGGGCGGTACAAGGGCAAAGATTGTTGATGGTACACTTATTTACGAGGGCCGGGGCAGCGAAGTGGTTTACAATATCATGTCTACCCCGAAAGCCCGCAAGTTTCATATAATACTGCCCGATGGAACTGAAGCCTGGTTGAACAGCGCCAGCTCTATTCGATATCCCACCACGTTTACAGGAACTGAACGCAGGGTTACAGTAACAGGTGAAGTATATTTTGAAGTGGCCAAAAACGAGAAGATGCCCTTCCGCCTGAATGTAAATGATAAGGCCGAAATAGAAGTGCTGGGAACGCATTTCAATGTAAAGGCCTATGAAAACGATTCCCTCATAAATACAACACTCCTGGAAGGCTCCATTGCGATTTCTGTTGCTACCGGCCAGCACCAGCAAACTGGTCTCTCCTCACAACCTGGTAAAAAAGGCCGGATGGAGAGTAGAGAAAAGCTTATTCTGAAGCCTGGGCAGCAGGCGCAGATCCTGGTTGGCGAGAAGAAAATGCAGGTGAAAGCGGCGCTCTCTGCTGCGCAAAATACGGCCGGTGGGGAAGCCGGGGCGGGGGTTACTGTCATTAACAATACTGATACAGCCAAAGTGATGGCCTGGAAAAATGGCGTATTTGATTTCAATGATATCACATTTGAAGACGGAATGCACCAGCTCGAGCGCTGGTATGATATAGAAGTCGTCTATGAAAAAGGAATACCAACAGACATAGAGCTGAATGGGAAGCTCAGTAAAGATATTGCGCTAAATGACCTGGTAATTATATTGGAAAAGATCGGCGTGCAATGCCGCCTGGAAGGAAGAAAATTGTACATAGAACGTTAATTCAATCCGCTGTAAACCTGCCTTATCTTATCATCCGGCCTGCGCTCAAAAGCAGGCTGGTCGCTGGTTTCAAGACAAGCCTTTTCCGCTAGGGAAAAGTACTTATAACTAAGAATAAAACTGCCTTAACAAAACGATTGCCATGCAAAAATCACAAATTACATAACTGCCATTGGGTAAAACCAAACCGGAAGTGTCGTCAGCACTTCCGGAGAAAGTTCAGTTGCCCAAAACGAAAGTCTGTAATCTCCATTTTTTAACAACCAAACGTTTGCAACTTATGCAAAAAAAATCAATTGGTTCCGGATTTTCTATGCCCTGCCTGACCGCATTTTCAGATCGGTTGCCGGCATTTGGGCCTGGGTTCGCCGGAGCAATCACCAAAACGCTGCTTGCGATAGGATCGAATGCCATTACATCTTATCGCTGTGTCGGAAAAACTACCGTTCTAGCGATGAAATTGACCATTTTTTTTATTGCCATTGCTTTTTTCTCGGCCCATGCCGAGGGAACAGCCCAGAACATCACGATCTCGGGCAGGAACCTGCCCTTAAAGACAGTGTTCAGTGCTATTGAAAAGCAAACCGGTTATGTGATCTTCAATAATAAACGTGATCTTGACGAGTCTAAGACAGTCACCATATCGGCCCACAATCTTCCATTGAAAGATGTGCTGGATATCATTCTTAAAGACCAGCCCCTGGAATATTCCATTACCGGTAAAACAATCGTGCTGTCGCGCAGGCTGCCCGTTATCTCTACAGATCATCCTGAAATAGCCCGGATCCCGATTACAGGAACCGTGGTGGACGCAAAAGGCTTGCCGCTCGATAATGTATCGGTTGTCATTAAAGGTAAAAATAAGGTCGGCACTACGACAAATGCATCGGGAGAATTCCGAATAGAAGCGAATGAAGGTGATGTGCTCGTTTTTTCGATTGTTGGTTACCTGGAGCAACAGGTTACCGTAGGAAAAAATACGAATGTCAGTATTACCTTAACGGCGATCGATGCAAAACTCGAAGAAGTCGTTGTGGTTGGTTATGGCACAACCAAAAGGAGAGACCTTACCGGCGCAGTTGTATCGGTGAAACCCGATGAGATCACCGCCCGCCCTGGGCCCAATCCCATGGAATCGCTGCAGGGCAGAGTGGCCGGTTTAGACATTACCCGGTCATCAGGGCAACCCGGCGCTGCTCTGAATATACAATTGCGGGGTAACCGCTCCTTTACTGCCAGCGGCACTCCATTGTTTATCATCAATGGCCTGCCCGGTGATTACGCTACCCTGAACCCCTATGATATTGAATCTATTGAAGTATTGAAAGACGCTTCCTCAACGGCCATGTATGGTTCTGCAGGTTCGAACGGGGTGATTATCATTACTACAAAAAGCGGGAAAGCAGGAAAATTAAGCATAGATCTCAATACTTATTACGGGTATAATGGCTGGTCTGTGACCCCTAAAATGCGCACGGGAGACGCCTATTTGCAAACCAAGCGCGATGCTTACAGTTATGTGTGGGATGCTGCCAACAAACAATGGACAAGGACCGGTGCGCTTTGGCAATCAGAAGCAAATGATGAAGCTATTTTCGGTGCTCAACGCTATGCTACTTTCCAGGAAGGCTATTTTGCCGACTGGGCAGATCTTTTCCTGCAAAAAAATGCGGCCACCCAAAACTATAGTATCGGTGTATCTGGCGGTAATGATAAGACCAAGGGCTATATCTCTTTCAATTACACCGACGAAAAAGGGCAATACTTCGGCGACCGTTATAAGCTCTTTGCATCCACTATGCGGATAGATCATAAAGTAAAGAACTGGATCACGATCGGAAGCAGCCTGCAGGCTTCGTATGTAGACCGGGACAAAGCGCAGGACAAACTCGAGAATGCGCTGGTAACGGATCCGCTGGCCAGGCCTTACAAAGCCGATGGCACCCTGAACCCCGATCTTGGTAATAACGTATATAACCTGTTACTCAATAATCAGCCCGGCGTATATGGCAATGTAGACAATAACCTGCGGCTCTATGTAAATCCTTATGTAGAGATCAGGCCATTAAAAGGCCTGAGCTTTTTGTCGCGCCTGAGCACCTGGCTTAATTTCTCCAACACTTACCGTTTCGATGGTATCGGTTCCGTAAACTATACTTATGCCAATGCCGGCATTGCCAGGGCTTATGTTGATCAGAACCGCCAAACCGGTTACCAATGGGAGAACATTCTTACCTATAATTTTAAAGTGGCAAACGACCATGCTTTTACATTGACGGGCATTACTTCCTGGTATGATAACAGCAATACCAACACGTCTATGACCCAAAGCAATATTTTGTCGAACAATTTCAAATGGTACAAATTTACCGGTGATGTAAACACGACGGCGACATCAGAATACACGATGTCGAAGACCCTGGGTTTTATCGGCCGTTTGAATTATTCTTACCGGGGCAAATACCTGCTGCAGGCTTCTGTGCGCCGCGATGGGTCTTCTGTACTGTACAAGGATAACCAATGGGATAATTTCCCGGCAGTTTCAGTAGGCTGGAGGATCTCTGACGAGTCGTTCATGGATGGCGCCACCAGCTGGCTGAACAACCTGAAACTGCGGGTAGGCTGGGGTATTACCGGAACAGCCAAAATCAACCCGTATAGCTCAGTAAACAACCTGGAATCAACCAATATGTCGTTGGGCGGTGTAACGCAACCCATTTACCGCCAATCGCAGTTTATTACCAACCCGGAATTAGGGTGGGAAAAATCCTACAATACGAACATCGGGGTAGATGCGGCATTCCTTAAGAACCGGATCGACGTTTCATTGGATCTTTATGATACAAAGACCAAAGGCGTTATCTATAGTGTTACCGCCCCGATCATTTACGGTACCTACCGGCCTGGTACACAATATCAAACCAACCTGAATGTATGCGAAACGCAGAACAGGGGTATAGAACTGGCATTGAACACGCGTAACGTTGTTACCAAGGACTTTACCTGGAATTCATCGGTTGCTTTTTCTTACAACAAAGAGAAGATCCTGCGATTGACAGGTGGGGTAGCGAACAATATCGCAAACGATGTGTACTCGCTTACGATCGGTCAGCCGGTACGGTCTTTCCGTAATTATAAACTGGATGGCGTTTGGCAGATCGGGGAAGAAAATGATGCCGCTGTATTTAATAAAAGGCCGGGCGACCTGAAAGTAAATGTTCCGGGTATGACCCGCCTGGGCGAAGGTGTATATACGAAAACAGCCGCAGATGGTACGGTGAACTATTATTATAATGATCTGGCGGAAGCGCAGAAATACAATCCTGCGCTGGTAGACGCCACCAGAAGATATACCTATAGCGCCAACGATTACCAGATCCTGGGGCATAATACACCCGACTGGTCATTGGGATTCCAGAACAGTTTCAGCTATAAGAATTTTGACCTGACTATCTATTCCTATTTCAGGTGGGGACAAATGATCAGCTATAACATGATGGGATGGTACCAGCCGAATTCATTCGCCACCAATGCCAGCCCGTCGAGAACAATCCCAGAGCATTTCAACTACTGGACGCCAACGAATCCAACGAACGATTTCCCGATGATGAACTACCTGGAAACGAGTTCAACAATGACAGGCTTTTCGGGTTTGAACTTTGTGGATGGATCCTTCTTTAAGATAAAAAATATCACGCTTGGTTACACCTTGCCCAAAGCGCTTATAAACAGGATGTCCATAGAACGTTTCCGCTTATATGGCACTGTTACGAATCCATTGATCATTGCCAGGAGCCATTATTTAAAGAACTATGATCCTGAAATGAACGGTTCACTCGAATATCCATTGACCAAACAAATTGTTGTGGGTCTGAATGTGACCCTTTAATTGCAGAACGATCAAAAACAGCGTAATTATGAAAGTCAAGAAAATAAACAGACTATTATATAAATCCCTGCTATGTTTGACCATCGCATTTTCCGTTTCCTCCTGTAAATTGGATGAATACAATCCTACCTCCTTAGCGGAAAATGAAGTGCTTCGTAAATTCAATGACTGGAAAGCGTATCAATCCAACTGTTATACCGGGCTTTGGGGATCACTTATAGGTATGCCTTATGGGATCGTTTCAGAAGCTGGTACTGATCTGTGGACTTTCCCTTATGGCAACCACAACCAGTTCCGCGATGTGATCGCATACGAGGAGTTCACCATCAATTCAGGTGTTGTGAGAAACACCTGGGATTTTGCCTGGGGTTCTATCAAGGATTGCAATAAAACAATCCAGCTGGCTGACCAGTTGGTCGATGGCGATGCCAATGAGATCAGGGTATTGGTAGCGGAGGCACAGCTGTTGCGTGCATACTATTATTCAGTGCTCGTGGCGCATTTCGGCGAACTTCCATTGATAACCGTAGATGATCCAATAAAGAATCTAAGTCCAACGCGCAATAGCGTTCCCGAGATCTATAGCCAGATCGTTGCTGACTTACGTTCTGCATTTGATAACCTGCGTACAACACCGCTCGACAATAATTTGCAAAGGGTAACCAAAAAGTCGGCATTGGGATTGTTGGCCCGGGTTTATGCGCAGGGCGCCGGGGAAGGATTGAATGAAGGGGGTAAATCTTATTGGTTACGGGCGAAAGAAGTGGCCGACAGCTTAATTAACAATATGGGCGCTTACAACGCGGTATTGTATGATGATTTTGCCAGGGTCTTCGCATCGGCCAATAACAGGAATAACCTGGAAGCATTATTTACCGCTTATGGACTTAATCCCTATAGCGAATCATACGATTATGCCACCGGTAATACGAAACCGAACCTGTACCTGCATTATTATCCCAAGCTGGATGATGCCTTCGGCACAGGAGATATTTTCAAAAGAAGTGTCAACTCCAATACGTCCAATGCCTACTATGGACGTTTGAACCAGCAGTTCATTGCGCCCACAAAATACCTGATCAATTGCTTCAATGCCAATTATGATAAACGTTGGGAGAATACCTTTGTAACAGCCTTCACCAACTATTCAGGTGTTCAGGCGATCAGCAGTCTGGGCGCCGGGGTTCCCGGCCCTGCCAATGTAACCTACAATGCCGCTACCGTTACCTTAACGGCTGCCATGGCTAACAAGTATGGCCTCGATGCTTCGCATGTAGGAAAAAAGATCTACCCTTACGTGGATGTGAACGCCCGCAATGCTTCGCGGAATGCTACCTGGCAATACATTCCAAAGGTGTGGCAGAAAGGGGCTACGTCAGGCTCCACCGCAGACCTGGTAGAGGTAGCCAATGCCAATGTACATCCATATCCGCTCGCTGAAGATGAGAACCGCTTTTTTGCCTACCTGAGCAAAGAACCGCTCAGCGCAGCAGATAAAAGTAAACGCCAGTATGTAACGGTGAATATTGACGATCTCTTCGATCTGGCGGCCGATCCTACAGGCAGTACGTATAAAAGCGTTACGTCAACGAATGGATTGCCCTTATCCAGCCTTGCCAATCTCTTTCCTGCCATGAGTAAGTTCAATACGAATTTCGATGGCGGATGGCTGGGTGGTAATTTCCAGCAAAAGCTGGGCAATATCATGATCATGCGGATGGCGGAAGTATATTTAATTGCTGCTGAAGCCACGCTTCATGTCAATGCAGGTGATGGAGCGGCAGCTGCTCAATATCTGAATGTATTGCGCAGACGCGCCTGCCGCAATCCGGCCGATTTCAACACCGGTACCGGCATGCAGTTAACCACGGCAACCATGAATGATGTATTTGACGAATATGCCCGTGAATTGTGCGGTGAGTATAACCGCTGGGCGCTGCTCAAGCGTAATAAAGCCTTTGAAAGCCGCCTGCAGACCTACAACAGAACGGCCCATGCGAATTTTGTTCCGTCTAAACATTATAATCGTCCGATCCCATTTGTATTCCTTAACCAGATCAATAACGCCAATGATTTTGGCACTAATGGGTATTAGTTAGCAGATATTTCGTTTAAATGCCCCGGCGCAGCCAGGGGCATTTTTATTTCTGCCCGGCAAAGAGGCTGTTATTTGAGCGGGAAACCATAAAAAATGATAAAATCGGGGACGAATGCATGAAAATGGAAAGTATTGTTGCAATTTTGCACCCCGATGCTGCGGATCGATAACATAGAATTGCCTGACTTTCCTTTATTACTCGCGCCCATGGAAGACGTGAGCGATCCGCCTTTCCGCGTCGTATGCAAAGCGAACGGCGCCGACCTCGTATATACCGAATTCATTTCCAGCGAAGGACTTATCCGCGATGCTTTCCGTTGCCGCAAAAAGCTCGACATCTTTGATGAAGAAAGGCCTACCGGCATTCAACTGTTTGGTGGAGATGAAGAAAAGCTGGCGCAGGCGGCCAGGATCGTAGACCTTACCCAGCCGGAACTGCTGGATATCAATTTTGGCTGCCCCGTAAAAGGGATCGTGGCAAAAGGCGCCGGGGCCGGGGTATTGCGCGATGTTTCGCTGATGGTAAAGCTTACCGAAGCCTGCGTACGCTCAACTACTTTGCCGGTAACGGTGAAAACGCGCCTGGGCTGGGATGATGCCAGCAAGAATATTGAAGAAGTGGCAGAACGTTTACAGGATGTGGGCGTGAAGGCGCTTACCATTCATGGCCGCACCCGTTGCCAGTTGTACAAAGGGGAAGCCGACTGGAGCCTGATCGCTAAAGTAAAAAACAATCCGCGTATACATATTCCTGTTTTTGGCAACGGAGATATTAATAGTCCGCAAAAAGCGCTCGAATACAAGAACCGCTATGGAGTTGATGGCATCATGATCGGGCGGGCTGCGATTGGCTATCCGTGGATCTTCCGCGAAGTGCGGCATTACCTGCAAACCGGTGAGCTGCTGCCTGCACCCACCCTAGCCGAAAGGATCGATGTATGCAAGCAGCAACTCAGCAGGTCAGTACAATGGAAAGGCCCTGTGGCGGGAGTTTATAGCATGCGGAAACAATACTTTCAATACCTGAAGGGTTTACCGGGCATAAAAGATTTCCGGGCGCAACTTGTAACCCTTACCGAACCGGAAGCCATTTGTACCGTGCTTGATGACATTGCCAAACGTTATGAAGGGTACATGATGGAAAGAACACCGATCGAGCTGGTGAACTATCATGAGAATTGCCCGTTATAGTTTTTACGCGTTTAGTTCTCCAGATTAATATCTACCCGGATTGCCTTCAATCCGCTGACACCCTGCAATTCTTCCAGCTCCAGCATTTCCATACCTGGTTTCAGCAGGTTCTTACTTTGCAGGAATAAAATGTATTCCTGGTATTCCTGGGCTTCTTTGGGATTACTGTACACCATTGCGATCTTGCCTGGCTGCGTGAGCCTTTCGTTGGTGCCGCGGATATTTACTTTATCGAGACGTTTTTTCATGATCTCATACCGGATATTATACGAACCTTCCACATCGAAGCGCCGCTCATCTTTACGGAAGCTGATGCTGAGGGGCTGGCTGTGTATCAATATCAGCTGGGTTGTTTGTAATGGAACAGGCAGGCCCGGTATCAATGCATGGGTAATGCGGGCAATATCGGCCATCGTGCTCAATTGCCACAAGCGGATGTTCTTTAAGAACAACATGTTGAACGGGTTATTGGGCGCAATGGACTGGCCGATATATATGGTATATTCAACCCCATCGGTTTTATATTTCTCAAAATAATGGGGGTACGATTGCTGCATGATCTCTTCCTGCTTTTCGAAATTTTGCAGTACCGTGTTGTTGATGGTTGCGACGGAATTTTCGTATTCGTTCCGGTGGCGATATAAATAGCCCTCGAAATCATTCACCAGGTTGAAATAATTGTCGATAAGCTGCTGGGCCTGCGGATGGCTGTTGCGCAGGTGTTCAAGCACGGGCCCCACTTCTTTCTCAAAAAATTCGTTGATGCGTATTTCATCTTCAGCCTGTAGTCCGTTATCAATGGCCTGGCTGAAGGTAAAATTCTTGAACTTCAGGCCTTCCAGCAAAGGCAGGTGCAGGCGGGTTTGCAGTTTATCGAGCGTGTCATCCACCAGCTGGAAGTATGATTTCATGTCTTTTTGAATAGACCGGCTTCGTTCCACCGAAGAGTTCCTGATATCGATGGCTCCATATAACGGGTATACATTATCGAAAACAACATTGCCGGTGATCTCGGTAGCTTCTTCACTGTGTTGCTTATGCATGTATTCCCAGGCTACTTCTGCAAACTTCCATTCCACGGCCGGTTGCAGCGGGGTGAATTTTTCCTTGATGATCTTTTCGATGCGGGTGGTAAAGGTATCGCGGTTCTTCAGCAAGGCCAATGACAACAGGGGCATGGCTTTTTCTACCCGGTTCATTACTTCCTGGTCCAGTTGGTTGGGAATGGGTGATGCCAGTTCCAGTAATCCCAGTAAACCGTCGTTATTCTGAATGGGATAAATGATATAACTTTTAAACCCTGCATCCAGCAGCACTTTCGTAAAGGGCGCCACTTCCACTACTTTTTCGTCGAGGATGGAGAGCGGCATTGGCTCAGGGTGTGCACTGAAAAATTCAACACACATGTTGTAAGTAGCCATACTTTCCGCATCCAATGCTTTCCAGTCTCTTCCGACCAGGCCGTTTTTTGTGCAGGATTCATCAAGCACAAAGCGGTTATTGAGTTGTACAAAAGGGGTAAGCCCTACTTCCACTTCCTTATAACCAACCAGGGCCTGGATATTTTTTTTCAGATCATTGATGATCCTGATATCACAGGATTCCTGGTGTAATAATATTTTTTTAATAGCATCCAGGGTTTCCTGGATGGTGAAGTCTTCTGCGATCCACACACCGAAACCTTCAGCCTCAAAAAGATGAAGCGGCATTTTCTCCAGTTGCCGGTCAAGGTCGAGAATGCGAAGTGAATTCAAACACACTCCACAATCCTGTATCTGCGGCAGTGGTCCTTTGGGCATGATATCGATGAAACGCCGGTCGTACCGCAATTTATAATAACGCTTCATGCCGGTTCTTTTATCTTCAACCGGGTAAACGAGGTGCGGGTCTTCATTGAGTTTTATATGGTAGAATTTCTCCAGGATATGTTCATAGATAAGCGCACACTGCGCCATTTTCAGGTTCTCGGCTGTTACGCCATCTGGTAACAGAAAATGTTCTTCCGTTTCATCGATGAACAGGTTTCTGAATGGAGTAGAGTAATTAAACACGGAAAACTCATATGGAACACTCATGGTGAACATATTTTTTTCCTGTTCGCTTACGACGGGGAAAAGCGTGGTGCCCAGCATATCGAGCAGGTCCTGGTGCTCTTCGAGCACATGTGCATCCGTTACCGGTTCCAGCAAAGCCGGTGCTTCTTCAAATCGTTGGATCAGGTAATTGTAGATCCTGGATCTTGTTTCAGAGCCGCCCTTTACTTTTTCTTTTAAATAATTTACGAATGGCCGGAAGGAGATCTTGCTGTCGATAACAATATCGTTATTCAGTTTGTCGCTTTCTGCCGCCACTATGTTCGCATGGTTCGCAGGTCCTATGGCAGGAGCAATCGTTTCTTGCATATAGCAGTATTTAGAAGTGAGTAAAATTTTATTGGCAGACTATAAAGTTAACAATTAACCAAGGTATTCCGGCCAAAGTATTTTTATTAATGAAACGATGACCACCGTCATAACCCGCCTGAAAAATAAGTGTGCCACAGGTTCGAGCTGTGGCACACTTATACATTCGGCTTGCTGCTATTAATGTTCCTGCTACAATATATTGCCCATTAAAGGATCTGTTTTACTGGGAACACCCGTTTCAACATGGCCGGCATATCTCTTTTCAAATTGTTGATTGCCTTTCAGTTTCACGGATACATCGTACCAGCCAAAATGCTTGCTGGTAACAATGCGTATCGATTTGGTTACTTTCGACGCAGGTACTGAAATGCTTTTTACAGGCGATTGATAGGCGTTGTCGGTGATCTCAAAAACAAGCGGTTGCGAACCGGTATTTGTGAAATTGATATAGATGTTTCCGGTGAGCAGGTCCTGCCGCTTTGCATCTGTTTCGTATACAAATTCTATTTCCGCCTGCGGGTCATGGCTATTGCCGGTAAATTCCCTGAAGAACCCGTTCGGACCATAGACCTGTAAATGATAGAGACCGTTCTCGAAATCGCTTAGCTGCCATTTGTCTTTTATACCCTGGCCCGCTTTCACTGCATAGGACCGGTTATGCAGCTCCTTTTGCTGGTATTTCCCGGGCAGATAAATATGGAAGGGCGAACCAGCCGAACGCTCGCCGAAGATATTGCCCGCTTTGAGGGTGATCTCTACCATCTTCCTGTCGGCAGTCAATGCGCAATCGACGTAGAGCTCATAGGGCAGGGGGCAGGCATTGCGGATGCCTTTCTCCTGCTTTGGCATGTAAGGTGATGTCCCGGGCGCCTTATTGAGCGCTGCAATGTCAGCGGCCGTCAATCGTTTAAAGTTCGATGGCAATTCTTTGAATTGCGCTTTGTGTATGCTTTCAATGAATTCATCTCTTTCCAGGAATTGCGGCAAACTTATCTTTTCGCCATTATACGGCCTGAACACGCTGGTAAGATCACCGCATACCGTGCGCCGCCATTGCGAGATATTGGGCTCTTCTATCTTCTTACCGGTTTTATGGGATAAAAAGGTTTCGAGGAATTGCAGGGAAGAGGTATGGTCAAACACTTCTGAATTCACCCAGCCGCCGCGGCTCCAGGGTGATGCTACCACCATGGGTACACGATATCCGAGCCCGATAGGACTTTGCCGCGCATGCGCGCCTTTGCCGGATTGTTGTTGCTCATTGGCCACGAACTCCAGGCTGGTATCAATACCGGCGGACACAGATCCGGTTGACGGATCCTGCGGATCTGGCGCTACGAATGGTGGCATATGATCATAGTAGCCGTCATTTTCATCGTAGGTCAGAATGAAGATCGTTTTCTTCCATACTTCCGGGTTTTGCGTAAGTATGTCAAGCACCTCACTGATATACCATACGCCGAACCAGGCCGATGTAGGATGGTCTGAAAAATTCTCCGGCGCCACCAGCCATGATACAGTGGGCAGTTTACCATTCTTTACATCTTCCCGGAATGCATGCAGCACATCGCCTTTAGGCGCTTTCATGGGCCGTTCTGTATCGCCGTCTTTATAGGTGATGGTTGTAAGCTGATGATAGTCGGGATCATTCGTATTAGTGCTGAACGCTTTTTCATGCAGGGCTTTTTCCCTGGCCGAAAGGCGCTCGTAATTTTCTTTCGTGTACTTTTTTTGATCGTCCTGCAGTACTTCCAGCTGTTTTTTCAGCCATCCGAGCTTTTTACCGGCTTGTTCGCTGTCGGTTGACCCCGCTGCCGTTTGCATTGCCTGTTCCTGTTTTTTGATCTCCTCTTCCATGGCTGTTATGGCCTTCGGCAGGTTAGCGATATAAGCCGGATGGAATTTCACCTGGTATTGCGTAAAGTATTCCAGCGGATTATCGCCGAAATTACCGAGCCATCCATCTTCTTCACCGGTAAAACCAACCCCAACACTCAGTTCATTCTGGTACACTTTCCACGAGATGCCATTTTCTTCCAGTCTTTCCGGGAAGGTGGTCCAGCTTACCATTGTATCATAATCTGCATCGCCATTCCATACCCTGGCCTGTGCACTGGCTTCGGCTTTTTCGCGAATGGTGCCGCTCCAGAAATACAAACGGTTAGGTGTTGTGCCTGTAAGGGAAGAACAGAAGTTGTGATCACACACGGTGAAGGCATCGGCCATGGCGTAATAAAAGGGAATATCTTCCCGGGTATGATAGCCCAGGGTCAATGGCATGCCCCGGTATTCCTTGCGGCCACTTTGTTTGGCATCGAGCCATTGGTCGTAATGTCCGTTGTTACGGGCATCTACCTGGTCGGTCCAGCCATGGGGGAGGGAGCTCATCCAGGTGGCCTTCGTATTGTGCATATCCAGGCGGAAGGGCGCATAGGTTTCCCCCTCCTTATTGGTTTGCAGCCATACGAGGTTCTTATTCGGTAAACGGATCGCCCGCGGATCATTAAAGCCCCGCACGCCCTGCAAGCTGCCGTAGGCATGATCGAAGGAACGGTTCTCCTGCATCAGAAAAACAATATGTTCTGCATCTTTCCAGGTGGTGCCAGCATCGGGGTCAATGGCCAGCGCTTTGGCGATGGAAGGCGGAAGTACTTGCATCAGCCCGGCGCCGCCGGTGAGCACCGATGCTTTTTTAAGGAATTCTCTGCGGGTATCCATAATTTATTTTAAGGTATTATTACCTGATAAAAGTAATGGATTAAAGCTTTCCGCTTTTTCGATGTATGAAAAATTAAACTGATGTTAATAAAGGATTCAGAAAGCGTATAATTATTGCACAGTATTTGTAAAGTATACGCTGGCAGTCCTTATAAAATATTTATGAAAAACACCATGTAGTTAACCAGGACTACATTTTATAACACTGCTCAACCCTCCAGCCCTTTCCAATTATATCGTATAGAATTCCCCGCCCACCGGCCCTGATAGCCCTGGTATTCCGTCAATTCGTTAACCTGTAACCTATGAAAGGGAATTGTACACTATTCGTATGCTTATTCTTTTTACACCATGTCCTCAATGGTCAATGGTCCACTGCACAAAACCGCAGACAGGAGGCTCCTTTAGCCGGTGAATGTCCCGCCAATATTGATTTTGAAGCTGGCTCCCTCAATAACTGGAAATGCTTTACAGGAAAAACGAGCGTTGAGCGAAATGATAACGCTATTTCCGTTATTCCGTCTGCATCAATTACCGGCAGGCATAGCCTGTATGCCAAAGGTGCTGCTACCGTTACGGATCCCTATGGTCTATTTCCGGTGAACCCGCCCGATGGCAGTGGTTATGCTATGCGGCTGGGTAATAATATTAATGGGGGAGAAGCCGAGCGCATCACCTATGAATTTACCGTTCCGGCCAATGCCAATGATGCTTCATTCACTTACCGGTATGCAGTGGTGTTCCAGGACCCGGGCCATAACCCGAATGAACAACCCAGGTTTATTGCCCGCATGCTTGATGTTGCTACCAACAGCTACCTGCCCTGCGCTTCCAATGAATATATTGCCACGGCTGCACTGCCCGGCTTTAAGACTTCATCTATCGATGGTTCTGTGAAATACAAAGCCTGGTCATCGGTCTTTCTGAACCTGGGGGCTTACGCCGGCAAAAGGCTGCAGTTAGAGTTCACTACGGCTGATTGCACAAGGGGCGGTCACTGGGGGTATGCTTATGTTGATGTAGGTGATTGTAATGTCACAGCTTCCGCGCGATATGAATGTAATCCGAATATTGCCAGTTTCACGGGACCGCCCGGCTTTCAGCAATACAAATGGTATGATAATAATTTCAGCACCCTCTTGGGCACCGGGGAAACGCTGGTGCTCAATCCGGCGCCAAAGATCAATAATGTGAATGTAGTCGTAATACCCTTTAATGGCTTTGGGTGCAGCGATACCCTGCAGGCTTCCATTTATCCCATTCTGCCCCTGGCGAATGCGGGACCCGATACGCTTATCTGTCCCGGCAAGGCGGTACAACTGGGAACGGCGGCTGCTAACGGGTTCACCTACGCGTGGTCACCTGCGCTTCGTTTATCCGATCCGCTGATTGCACAACCAGTGGGTACGCCATTGGCGCCCATGACCTACGAACTTACCGTTACCAGTATCGAAAGCGGTTGTATCGATAAAGACACGCTGAACATAACTGTTTTTCAGCCGATCGCTATTGAGGTTTCACCCGATCAAACCATTTGTGAAGGGCAGGCTGTGCACTTACAGGCGGCAGGTTCGGCCATGGAATACCTTTGGTCACCGGCACAGGGTTTAAGCCGCGCCAATATTGCCAACCCGGTAGCCATACCAGCACAAACAACGACTTACCAGGTGGTGGGTTTTGATGGCCACCAGTGTTTTACCGATACCGCATTCATTAAAGTGCAGGTGAATCCAAAACCCAGCGTAGATGTAGGGCCTGATATTGTGCAGGCTACCGGCACCACGTATACGTTTTCGCCGGTGACCCGGTTTGGTGCCATCGTGTCGTGGAACTGGTCGCCCGCCCAGGACCTCAGTTGCACCAACTGTTCAACACCCGTTGCTGCTGTTAGGAAGAATATGACCTATTATGCAACGGTCACCAATGAGTTTGGTTGTATGGCTACGGATTCCATGCACATTAAAACATTTTGTTTGAATACCCAGGTGTTTATCCCCAATGCCTTTTCGCCTGATGGAGATGGCGTGAATGACATACTGATGGTGCGGGGTAAAGGCATTGCACAGGTGCGGTCGTTCCGCATCTTTTCCCGCTGGGGCGAACTGGTTTTTGAAAGGACCAATTTTCTGCCCAATGATCCGGCATTTGGCTGGGACGGAAGGGTAAAGGGAAAAGCGGGCGCGCCGGAAGTATACGTGTACACGGCAGAGGTGGTTTGTGAAAATGACCTTATCAATACCTACAAGGGCAATGTGACCGTATTGAAATAAAACGCCGCATTCGCCAAAAGGGCACAGGCACGAAACGCAGGAACTGTTTGCTAATTGTGAAAACTTCTCCTGAACAATGAACTGAAACTATTATGAACTCATCTTTACGCTCTGGTTTATTGTTGTGTTGTCTTTTTTCCGCCTGCGTGGCGCAGGGGCAGGATCTCCATTTTTCACAATTCTATGAGTTCCCTTTATTGCGAAATCCGGCACTGGCAGGGATCTTTCCGGGTAATTTCCGCCTGACCGGCGCTTACCGCAATCAATGGCAAAGTGTTACTGTGCCTTACCGCACCATGGCCATAAGCGGTGAATGTAAATTATTACGGGGTTTTGCTACAGGTGATTTTATTACGGCAGCTGTGCAGGCTACCAATGATGTGGCCGGTGATTCAAAGCTGCAGCGCACGCAGGTGCTGCCGGTGATCAATTATCACAAGCTCCTGAATGAAGATAAAACCAGTTTTATTTCACTGGCTTTTATGGGTGGCCCTGTCAATCAACATTTCGATGTTTCAAAACTGCAGTTCGATGACCAGTATGTGAACGGGGCATACAGTGTTTCCAATGCCACCCGGCAACAATTTGGTTCAACCGGTTTCATGTACTGGGATGTTTCTGCAGGCCTGAGTTTTAAAACAAGCCTTGGGAATAATGCCAATATGTATGTAGGCGGCACTGTTTTCCATATAGCCGAACCGCAGGTAGCTTTCAGCAAAGAATACGATGTGCGGCTGAACAGGAAATATGGCATGAATGCCGGGTTCTCGGCCTGGATCAACGATATGGATAAGATCGTGCTATATGCCGATTGTTTTGTGCAGGGAGGTAACCGCCTGATCCAGGGCGGCGGTTTATTTACGCATTGTTTTGATGAGAAAGGCGATGAAGCGGCTCTCTCGATTGCAGCAGGAGGCACTTTCCGCTGGAAAGATGCATTTGTTCCCATTCTTAAATTATATACCCATCAATTGGGGATCGGGTTTAGTTATGACATCAATATCAGTAAGCTGACGACTGCTTCCCGGTTCAGGGGCGGTTTTGAATTGTCTTTATCTTATACCGGATTATGGAAAAGCCTGGCGGAGCGCCTTGAAAAAGTGGAATGTCCCATCAGAATATGGTAACTAATTAAAAATCCCGTCCAGGTATAACCGGAACTGGATCTTTAATGATTTGGCGCTGTATTCAGGCTTATAATAATTTGGTTGAGAATTTCCACAGTTCTTCGGTATAACCACTGATCAGCACCAGCTGCGTGGGGCTGATGGATTTAATATTCCAGATGCGTTGCTGGCTATCAATGGTCACAATGATGGATTTATTATCGGGGCCGAACACCCATTTGCCACTTTCTGTAACTTTTAAAGACTGCGCTTCATATTCCCCGTTCTGCTTAAAATGCGCATAAGCGCCCTTGATCAGTTTGCTGGCCATTTTTACCTGGGCTTCTGATCGGCCTGGCACTTCCCGGCGCTGTAAAAACCATTTTTTGCTGATCTGGCTTTTGGTAGCAGCCACTGTTTTTATTTCGGGAAGAGGTTGTTCTATATTGTCAGATTCAGTAATGTTAGTGCGGGTCATGATAAAAGCGCCTTCGCCAATGGAAAGGATCAGCTTGTCATCATTCAATGCCAGGATCTTTGACTCATTCGAATGGCCTTTGTAGGACGTTAACCGTACTTTGCTGGTGGACTCATTCATGCTCCATACACCCTCATCGGGGTTATTCATCACCAACGCCTTGTAATGATTGTTGGCTTTGAAATAGAAGGTCATTCCGCTAAAATATTCTTTGGCTATTTTTAAAGTGTTTGTATCGTAGATCTGTTTATTATAGATGTCGTAATATTTCCATTTACCAACCAGCGAGTCAGTCTTCTGGGCTTGTACGGACAGTGATAAACCAATGGGAAATAGGAATAGGAATCTAAGTTTTGTCATCGTTTTTGGTTTGTACGGTTCCTGGCGCTAATCTATCATAGGATACATAGGATAACGCTCAACAGGGCCGGGTAATTGCACTTTTAGGATAAATTTTGCCAATGAAGATAGTAACTTTGGGGCATCAGTGCAAGAACCTGCAACAACCTTTTGTTTTCACGCGATAAGATCGCATTGCCATTTGACTTTCTTCCTGGAAATAGTCCCGTAAATAATTTTTTTCAGGAGCAACACAATAAATTGCAAGTCGTTTTTTGCACGGGACCCGCGCTGTTTTCCCTGGCGGGGAAAATGTGAATATCTGCTGCTACCGGAGAAGCACCGTAGTTCCCCGTTTGGTTATCTTCTCGCCGGTATCCATCAATGTATACTGAAGCATCCACACAAATACGCCGGTTGATTGCATCGCTCCGTTGATCCGGCCATCCCATTTTTTCGTCCAATTATTGGTGCTGAATACTAACTGCCCATAGCGGTTATAGACATTGAATTTCAGATCTGTGGCTTTCCAGGCGTTCAGCGGGTACAGGTAGTCGTTCTTTCCATCGCCATTTGGGGTAAATGCATTGGGCACATCGATGATACAGCTGTTCACCACTTTCATTTGGTAAACGGCCGTATCAAAACAATGGATATTGTTCTCAACGATCAGCCGGATATTATAAATTCTGGATCCTATGGCAACGGGCGGATAGGATTCAGGCAGCGGATTTTGCAGGCTGCTGCCATTGCCATTACCGAAATCCCAGTTCCAGGAAATGATCTTGCCGATACTGCTATCGGTAAAGACGGCTTTGTCCCGCGGGCACAATATTTCCGGGTACAGAAAATGGGCTTCCATGTAATTATCGAGTAGTACGGTAGAAGCCACCGTGTCTTTACATACACCATTCGATACGACGAGGGTGATCTGTTTGGGCCCAAACCTGTTGAAGATGTGTTGGGGATTCTGCAAAGTACTGCTGCCTTCATTATTAAAATTCCAGTTCCATTGGTTTACTCCATTGTTGGCGTGGTGCCGGAAATTCACGGTGTCTTCTTTACAGCCATATAACAGTTCGTGGGTAAAATCGGCGTTTACGGTGTCGACGGTAGCAAAAGGAACAGCAGCACCGGCAGGCGTTTGTTGTCCGCATTCATCAATGATGGTATTGCCATCATCACCGCGCCGTAAATGCACCTGGTAATTACCTGCAGTTTGGATAGGAGCAGATAATTGTACAAAAATAGAGGTGGTGACCCCATTTACGCAATGGCCGGAAGCGCCGGTAACCGTAACGGGCGTTGAACCGGTAACGGTAAAATCACTGCCATTGGCAGCGATGGAACTACAGTTGATGGGCCTGCGAAAAACAAGCTCCAGCTTGTCGGGGGCGCAGGCTACCGGTTTCATGTCGTTCATAGGCGTGGGTTGCACCGGATCAACAATCACGGCGATATTATCGCCTACCGGTACGCTATTGTCGCAATTGTCAAGCAGGGTATTGTTATCGGTGCCATTTTTTACGCTGATGGTATAATTACCAGGTGGCAATGCATTGCTCATGGTGAGCACTACAGTGTCCATATCAAAACTATTGCTGCAGCCAAGGCCCCGGGCCGAAACGATGGTTGCCGCGGCCGGTGACAAGATAAAATCGCTGGCATTGGTGGCGAGGCTGCTGCACTTGATCTTTTTATTCATGATGACGGTTACTGTAACGCCGCCGCAACCTGCGATGCTTTTGGCGATCTTCGGCATCTGCGGGTCGGTGATCACTGCGGTACCCCCGCCAAATGAAAGTTTATAACCGAACTGGTTATCGGAAAAATGGCTGACCAGTAACAGGTAGGTATGTCCTTCCAGGATAGTAGGCATGGTGCTGAAGGAGTTCAGGTTATCTCTGGGATCAGAGGCGCATTGGATGAAGCTCACGCCTGCGTTGGATGCGCCGGTTACACCAAAGGTACCAGCCCAGTTGCCGGTAACGATGAGCGAGGAATTGGTAAATACATCATTGGGATTACGGCCGGTAATGTCGTATAACATCCAGTCGTAATCGTCGTCGCGGTTATTGGGAGTGACCAGGAAACCCAGGGTGCCGGTCTTATAACAGGTAAATTTATACCAGAAAGGATTTTTGTCGGCATAAGCCGCGCCATCGCCGGTACAACCGGGAACGGTAAGCGTATGGGAAGAACAAATGGGTACATTCGATTGCGCGAACGTATCCAGGGCGCAGACTGGAAAGGCAGTAGATGGCGTTTGGCCCAGGGTTGTACAGTTCTGAGCCAATAGGCGGCTACATAGCATCATCAGTATTAGCAGCCCGGAAAATCTCATATGCATAGGTCATTTGACTCGAAAAAAGCCGGTAACGTTGCAAAAGCTTGAAATATTGGCGACTGGCGGTTAATGAATTACAATTATCAACGCCAGATCACCATAATGGGGGTGTTTTAAAAAAATCATGTGGCGTCTGCCCGGTAAAGGCCCTGAAGTCCTTGATAAAATGCGCCTGGTCGTAATAACCTGCTGAATAGGCTGCATCTGTAAGGTTAACGCGGGATGAATAATTTTCGATCAGGTTTTTTAACCGGATGATAGCGGCAAAATGTTTGGGCGAGGTGCCGGTGATCTTCCGGAATCTTTTTTCAAAAGGATCGCGGCTGATGGGCAGTGCTGAAAGAATTTCTTTTATTTTAATATTTCCTTTCGCTTCTTTGATCTGGTGGATGGCTTCGTTCACCAGCAGGTCAAATGATGTTTTTTTTAATTCAGACAACAGGAACTGTTCTACCATGCTTATGCGTTGCTGGTTATTATCAGCTGCCGCCAGCTGTTCTTCCAGGGCATTCACTTTTGAACGGTGAATAAGATTGTCCAGCGAGGTGCTGATACTGCCCAGTTCATGCAGGGGTTCCTTGAAAAAAGCAGCGGCCCCGCCTTCCTTGAATATCACCAGCAGGTTGGCGGAATTTTGTGCATAGTCTACCAGGCGGCTCGACTCCCGGATGCCGCTGATCACCGAGACGGGGAAATCGTGCACAATGCCATTATCGGAATAAGAGACCTGTCCCCGCAGCCTGAAGGCAATTACAATGGAGGTATCGGGTAAGATCCGGTTCACCATCCCCTGCTCATATTCAATGAACAGGAAATGTTTGATATATGGTTGCAGCAGTGGAGAGGGAAGATACAATTCCATACTTTCCGGATTTGGGGTATAAATTTACGAACCTTCTATACTAAAAATGGCAGGCTGTTACATCTTATTGCCGTTCTTTCTGATCAGCCATTCAACAATAAGCAGGTTGGGTATAAACCCCAGCCACGCAACGATCATATATGCGTTCAGCGGGCGGAGATGGAACAGTGCAATGAGCAACCACTTCCATGCCCGCAAGGTTAAAGCAGACAATGTTAATGCATAACTGCGCATCATCCATTCTTTATGGGCATCGAACTGCCGTGCCATTGCTGTTTGCCATCCTTTGGCAGTTGTTACGATCCACAAAATAGACAGCACCGTAAAGGCCAACCGCGAAGAGATGCCTCCGTTGGCCAGTAAAGCCATAATAAAGGCAGCTGGGCCTGTTATAAATAGAATATCAATGATGTATATTTTACCGACGAACCGGTGAACCTGCTTATAGTTCGATAGAAGGTAGCCTGAGAACTGAGTAAATCCGGCGATCAATACGAACATCGAGGTAAAGACGTGCACAAAAAAAGCGATACGCCAGGGCATAATGTCAATGAACTCCTGCTTGATCTGTAAAAAACCGGCGTTTGTACGAATAGGTATGTATTGCAGGGTTATTTCGAGCATAAGCGCCGAAAAAAAAGCCAGTACCAACAACAAAAGGTAGTTGCCATAAACACGCATGGCAATAAAAATAACAAATAGCGGTTTGTTTGTCAACCCATTTTAAGGAAAGAGGGAAAATGACTATTTTGTTTTTTAAAATCAAAATCGAATGACCCCTTCAAAACTGATATTTGTAGCCCTGATCCTTTGTGGCAGCTTAGCCGCCTGTAAAGAAAAGCCTGCTGAAAAGCCAGATACGACGAAATCCGACGATGTGCAAATACTTTCTCAACATGTTACTTCTATCACCGGCAGCTGGACTGGCCTGTTTGAACCCGACCACCAAACATTTTTACTTGATAAAACAGGGGATTCTGTGCCGGTTTCAGCAAATAAGATAACCCTGTTCATTACAAACCTTTCGCGTGGTAAGATCAGCGGTTATAGTGTATGTGCGGGAAATGAACGCCCTTTCTCGGGCATGTATGAAGAAGAGGAGGGAGGCGATAAATTGAAAGTGAGCATGCAGGAACCAGGTGATAATAAGTATGATGGCGTATTTGATCTGGTGATTTCGAAAAGAGAACGTACGCTTACTGGTAAATGGACACCCTTTAACAAGACCCTCGTTGGCCGCCATTACACCCTGAGAAGGAAGAATTTTACATATAATGCAACATCAGGCATGCACCCCGAAGCTTCCATGCGGTTGTTGACGGCAGATGATGTAAATAATGCGTATAAAGAGGAGCTGCGGTATATGCGAAACGAAATATATGCCCGCCATGGGTATTCATTTAAATTACGTGAAACCCGCGAAATGTTTGAAGATCAGGCTTGGTATATGCCTGTATCAAACGATGTGCGCACCAAATTATCCGCCATTGAGGTAAAGAACGAAAAGTTGATCAAGAGCTTTGAAAAATACGCCGAAGAGTCTTACGACGATTATGGACGTTAGACATTGCTTACCCATTACCGCTTATCTGCCGGTAATGGGTTCTCTTTTTTAGCTCTACTCCTCGTCACAACGGTATCGTCACCTGCAGGCGGCACCCCTGGCCGGGCGATGATTGCAAATCCACTTTGCCATTGTACAGCAGGGTTCTGTCGTAAATGTTGCGCAAACCGATGCCCTTGGTTTTCTTCAGCGGATCAAAACCTACCCCATCATCTTCCACCTCGAGCGAAACACCGAACCCGCAATAGTTAAGCCGGATGGTTACATGCGCCGCTTTGCTGTATTGAATGATATTTTTCAACTGCTCCTGAACAATGCGGTAAAGCGCTATTTTTTTGCCTTCGGAAATGTCTTCTATATGCTGTTTGTCGTACAGGAACCGGATGCGGAACCTGCAGGTCATTTTCAGATCTTTTACCAGCTCATGAATGCTGTCGGCCAACGTTTTCTCTTTCAGTTTGGGCAGCACCATCTCCCGGGAGATGGTCTGGATATCGCTAATAGCCATATCGAGCGACTCTAAAACTTTTTTAGCAATCAACTTGTTCTCTGCTTCGGCTGGTTTTAACAGGCCCATGTACAGTTTGGCTACCAGTAACAGTTGGTTGATATTGTCGTGCAGCTCCTGGCCAATGCGGGTACGTTCCTTTTCCTGCGTATCGATAATGCTTTTGGCAATTTCTTTCTGGTGTTTGACCTTTTCCTGCAGGAGTTGGTTTTCCAGCTCTTTTATTTCTGTAAGATCGAGCAGGGAGCCGATCAGTTTTACCGGTTTATCATTTTCAAACACCACGATGCCACGGTCGCGCACCGTTCTGTAAGAACCATCGGTGTATTTAAACCGGTATTCCCACTGCCATTTGGGCAATTTATTATGCAATAGTTTATTTACATCGAATTCAACGCGGTTCTTGTCATCGGGGTGAATGCGGCTATACCACCAGGTATGGCTGACGGGCTCTTTTTCATTGGAGCCAATGAGCTCAAGCAATGGTTTACTGCGGAACACCTGGTTGGTTTGCAGGTCCCATTCCCAAATGGCATCTGAAGTTACCTGCGTTAACCGGATCAGCCTTTCATTGGCACGCGCAATTTCTTCATGCACATTATAGCCGAAGGTGATATCCATGGCCTCACCGCCAAGCAGCTGCTTATTCGCAGGATGCGGCACGGGAAAAATGTTTACCAGGAAGTAACTGGTAGTGCCGTCGGCCAGCGGATGTTTATAGATCTTTTTATGGGGCGTACCGGTAGCCAGTACACTGCGATGTTCTTTTTCGAAGATGTCGCGGAAGTAGGGAGGTATTACGTCAACCGCTTTTTTATTGAGGTCTTTTTCGCTCATGCCCAGGTGGCGAAGAAAAGAAGGGTTGGCAAAGACAAGGCGCTCCTGGTCGTCGATCAGCCAGGTCATGGCCGATGTTATGTTCTGAAATTCTTTCTGGAACAAATCCTTTTCAGATTGTTCATTTTGCGTTTGCCAGGGAAGTTCATCAATAACAGTAACAAAAGAAAAGGGTACGGAACCAATGTCATCAAAGAGTGGATAGCATGTAAAATGTAACCATTTACTGGCCGGGCCGCCTGTATTCAGTTCAATTACCTGTTCATGTGCCTTGCCCGCCAGCAAAGTCTTCATAAACGGATCGTCTTTAGAAGATACCGGATCAGCGAATATTTTTAAGGATGTACAGAAGTCTGTCAACTGCGCCTTGTTCAGCAACTTCTCGGTGTTCGTATTCAACAGGGTGGCGGCTTTGTCGTTTGCATCAATTACAAAACCCTGGCTATCTAAAACCATTATGCCCCGGGTAAGTATATCGCTTGGTTTTTCAATATTCTTATGTCCAATGCAAATAAACACTCCGGTCTTATTGCCGGTGGTCCTCAACCGGGCTATATGCCAGGCCGCTTTATGTATTGAACTATTTAAAAGGTTCATTTTTAAATAGTACGGATTGGCCACAAAGCCGGCATTTCGCAGCGCATTTTTTAATTGCTGCGTGCCCAGGGGCGAGATATAATTAAAGAAAAGGTTTCTGGAGGCAATGCTGTTCTCAATATGAATGCAGGTGGTCAGTTCTTCATTGGCATATTGAATGACGCCTTCCTCATTGATCAGGGCAAAATAATAATTCTCATAGGTTTGTGCAATCGTTGTTGGTTTGGCTTCTTCACACATACGGGCGACGGGTTTAATTTTTCACCTGATAACCATTGAAAGGTTATTCAGCTGGTTCTGATTGTTGAATGTCATTGCAAATCATCGTTGTTCTGCTTTCCATTTCCTCAAAATCAAGTGATTTATCAAAAAAGCAATCAGCGCCGGTTGACAAACAGTATTCTTTATAATGTTCATCGGCATGATTGCTGATCATCCAAACTTTAGTACCAGGATAGCGGCTCTTGATCAATTTCAATAATTCAATACCGCTTTTGCCAGGCATACTGATATCGAGCAATGTCAAATCAATTTTTGTATGCAGAAGCCAGTCAACAGCTTCTTCAAAGTTGCAGGCTTGTAGAACAGGATGAAGGTTTCGATCGTTGAGTAAGCGTATGACCCGTTGTCTGAATTGGGCAGAATCGTCAACAACTAGCACGGTGAATCTTCTACCAACCATGTACTATGCTTTACTTCAAAATTAACATATGAAGATGCCTTTAATAAATAGTGCAGCTTATGTTTATTTTGTAATTATTACACCTGCAGGTTTGTAGTATAAAATCGACAATTACGCAAACGATTGCTCTTGTTAAGCGTAATTTCTACTGTTATAGAAGATGATTATCACCGCTTTATTAAATTTCCGATGCGCAATGGATCAAATAAGTTTTTTTTCAAGCGCATATCGCGTCAGATCCGCATTTGTTTTTAATCCCATTTTGGTAAGGATACGCGACCGGTAAGTACTAATCGTTGTAGTACTTAAAGAAAGTGTTTCGGCGATCTCAGAAACCGATTTCCCTGTAGCCAGCAATTTAAAAACATCGAATTCCCTGTTGGAAAGACGCTTATAAGGTTCGGGCTCACTTTCTTCATCCAGTTGGGTGGCCAGCGTTTCCGCCAGGCTCGGCGTGATATATTTTTTACCGGTCAATACCCTGCGCACGGCATTCACCAGTTCTTCATGCGCGAGGTCTTTGCTGCAGTAGCCCGAAGCGCCGGCCTTCAATGCACGGATGGCATATTGTTCTTCGGGATGCATGCTGAGGATAAGCACAGGCAGGCGGGGGTGGGAGAGGCGGATCTGTTGCAATGCCTCGAGGCCGCTTCTGCCGGGCATTGAAATATCACTTATAATAACATCCCATTGGCCATCATTGGCTTTTTGCAATAACTCTTCGGCAGTGGCGCATTCTTCTATTTGGCCAAACGGGTATTCGTCCAGTAAGATCTGTTTTAGTCCTTTGCGTACTATGGCATGATCATCGGCCACCAATACTTTCATGGTTGGGTATAAGTTTTCAAAATTTTTTTGCCTGAACAGCTTTTTTGCCAGGCTGTTTAATAATTTTTACTGTTTGGAAATCTCTTTATGCTGAGATCATAACGGCTCACCGGCATTTTTATTGACCCGGTGGCGATTTAGAATTATTGTCTGCAGGCAGGGTAGTAGTTACCAGGATGGAAGTGCCTTCCCCCGGCTTACTGTATATGTCAAAACGGCCTCCCATCATGAGCGCCCTTTCCTTCATGCCCAGCAGTCCCAGGGTCTTTTTTATGCCCAGGGTTTTCATATCGAAACCGGCTCCATCATCTTTGATGCTTAAAATAACCTGGTTATGTTTCACTTGCAAGGTGCAGTACACCTTTTTAGCCTGTGCATGGCGGGCAACATTGGTCAATGCTTCCTGGTATATTCTGAATAGAGAAGTCGCTATGGCATTGGAAACGGGTAAATGCGAAATGGCTGATTCGAAAATGATCTTTATCCCAGATCTTTTTTCAAACTCCTTGCTTTGCCATTCAAGGGCCTCAACCAGTCCAAGGTCATCGAGCATGCTGGGCCGCAGTTCGGTAGCTATACGCCGCACGGTCTTAATGGTCTCATTCAACATTTTGAGGGTGTCGCCGGTCTTTTCGATCAACGTTGCATCTTTATACTTCTGCAGCTTCTGATAAAGCCAGGAAACATCCATCTTGAGAATGGTGAGCTGCTGGCCCAGTTCATCGTGTATTTCACGGGCAATATTCGTGCGTTCGGTCTCCCTGATCGTCAACAGGTGGTCTGACAATTCCCGCAACTGGGCGGTGATCCTGGGCGATTCCTGCTCTTCATCAGCCGATCTGTAAATAAACAGATAACCCCCTTCACCCGCAGCAGGGTTGATCGCATGCCTGGTAATATGAACCGGCAACTTTTGCCCCCAGCGGTTGATACAGGTAGCCATTGCTTCATTAAAATCGATGTTCTTTATTGCGGGGGGCGGGTTGTTTGTTCCATCGGCAGCTATGGCGAGGATGGAGATGTTGGATCCGGTAAGTTCCCGGGCATTGTAATGAAATAGTGTGGTGGCGGCTTTATTACACGCAATAATAGTAAAGTGGGCATCAGTGTATATGGCAGCTTCACTGATATGTTGTATAAGTAGTTGACTGATCGATTGGTTGGGTTGCTCGTTTTCCATTTGCATAAAGGGGCGCATGATGGCCTGTTGGTCCTACATCACGATTACACTTTCATAGAAAACGATTCGGCAACAAGATTAACCCAATATTTTCAATTAACCATATTTTAATATGTGATGTGGGTAACTAGTGTATTGCTGATGCCAATAAAAGTGTCGGCTTGACATTACTGGTATAGGGTAAATGAAAACCTTTATTTTAATGGCGTAATAACATTGGTTTGCCCGTTTAAAGTGAGCTTATATTTTGTTGGCCTGATAACAGTTTTACCTTTGCTATATAAGATCCTTGCCTAGCCGTTTACCCCATCCTCACCCGCGATCATCCTGTTGAAGCCGGGCCTGAAAGAAACATTGTTTTCGTATTGATCTGGTCGCTGGGCAAAAGCTTGTCTTGCCGCCTACAATCAAAATAGCATTTTAATTTATGTAGTTATGAAGCGTTTAGGAATTAAGGTAGCTTTGATCGATGATTCTTCTATCATCCGGAACAGTATACAGGAGATCATTTCAATTTGGGGTTATGATGTTGTGCTGGAGGCAGTGAATGGAAAGGATTTTTTCAGCCGCTTAACAAGTGCCAATGCTCCGGATATTTGTATAACCGATCTTAATATGCCGGTAATGGACGGTTTTGAGACTATAAAAGAGCTACGCGAAAAATGGCCCCACGTAAAAGTTATTGCTTTCTCCATATCTGGTAATAAAAGGGAAGAAGAACGGGCGCTGCTGCTGGGCGCGCATGCTTTTGTATCAAAGTCAGCTTCTATACATGAATTGCACAGGAGTTTGCAAAAAATGAATCAAACCACCCCGCTTTAAACTTTTACTCATTCCTGCCTTCTATTGACATGCAATAGATCTTTTATAAGGTTAACAGCGGTATTCGGGGGGCCGCCAATGGATTATTAAAGACCAAAGCTCCTGGTAAAAGTTGCAGCTCCCCCTAATGCCGCTTTAATATCATCGCTTATGCACCGAAGGTAGGTGCTGGTTATTTATTGAAAAGCACAAATAGATGAAATGCAAAAATTGGTCGGGGAAAGACCGGTTTTTATCTTCAAGTGAAATGGGGTTTTCCACATTTTATTCATAACCGTGGTTAGGCGCAATTAATTCTTACAATGTGTCGTTACGTAAAAAAGGCATAGTATTTGAAATTATAACAAGTTCAACTGTGCGGAAAAATCCGGGAAAGTTGTTGTAAGCATTGAGAAGATAATGTGTTCCCTCCTTCCTTTCTGATATCCTTAAGCCGTATAGGCAGTTATCGTTCCCAAGATATTTATTCTTTTATACTATATATATCAATATATGTTACAAGCGCTTCCATATCATTTGAAAGTACGTGATCATTTTGCGCGGCAAACAAGCACCTGGAATTTTTTTGCTGCGGTAAAAACAAAAGAAGAACAGCTGGCTTCGTACAAAACGGAATTGTTAAAAAATACTTACAAATTCGATGCAACTGCCGATGCCGGCATTTATGAAAAAGTTGTTAAAGCCAAGGCAAAATTGGGGTTGGAAGAATTACCCGTTACCGTGTACCAGGCTCAATATACCGATGAGATGAATGCAAGCATTGTTTACCTGAACAATGAAGCGCATATTGTTTTCAGTGGCCGTATTACGCAACTGTTAAGCGAAGATGAGTTGCTGGCCATACTTGCCCATGAACTTACTCATATAAAGCTATACAGTATGCTGCAGGGAGAGTTGGAAACAGCAGAGCGTATCATTATGGCCATTGCGGGTAATTATAACAGTGAAGCAGCCTATTTTGAAACTGCCCGTTTATACAGATTATATACTGAAATATTTTGTGACCGCGGTGCCTATACGGTGGTAGGCGATATCAATCCGGTTATTACCTCACTCGTTAAAGTGGCAACGGGTTTAGACAAAGTCAGTGCTGAAAGTTATATCAAACAGGCGGAAGAAATATTCACTGCTGCAAGCGATGTAAAAGCAAGTACCGTTTCTCATCCCGAGAACTTTATCAGGGCCCGCGCCATCCAATTGTGGCACGAGAAACAGGAAGCCGCAGAACCGGAGATCATCCAGATGATCGAAGGGTTGACCGACCTGGATCAGCTGGATGTTTTCAAACAAAAGGAACTCCTGCAGCTTACCCGCCAATTCATGCAATTGTTGCTGAAGCCAAGCTGGTTCAGAAGCAACGTGGTAACCAGTTTAGCCAAACAATATTTCGCTGATTTTTCTTTTGACGATAATATCATATTGAATGAACAACTGCTTGAAACCGTAGGTCAATCGCATGCCAGCATCAGGGATTACCTCGGGTATGTGATGCTCGATTTCGCACTGGTCGACGGCGAACTGGAACAGGTGCCCTTTGGCTGGGCCTTTCAGTTTGCTGAGTCCATTCAACTGGCAGACGTATTTGACGCTATCGTTAAAAAAGAGCTGCAGCTGACCGATAAAAAACTGCAGCAACACAAACAAAAAACAATGGCCGCCTGGTACAAAATAAAAGAAAACGAAAAAGAACAGGTGTATGAAGGCGAATTTGATAATTTGAAAATGAGCCAATTTGAAAATGAGGGCTCATAAGCAAAAGGGGTTTTCTACTTTCAAATTTTCAGATCATTTAATTTCAAATTGTATTTATGTCAATACAGGTTCAAGCATTCCGTCAGTTCTTGAAAACAGCATTTGATAATGGAGATTATGCTACAGACGATGTAATTGCGTTTGTACTGCCCCTGTGTAAAGAAGTGATCGGCTTTCACGAAGCAGGGCTGGTAGCGCCCTTTGAAAACGAACAGGCATTGTTCATTACCGAAAACCGGCTTGATATCGATGAACGGGCCGCACACAAACCCATGAATGCGATCGGTAAAGTGATTGCCCTGTTTGAAAGGCATAAAGCCCGTCACTTCGATGTTATAGGCAACGCCAAACAGGAACCGGAAGAAGACGACAGTGCGGTGTCGGTAGAGAACGTGCAGATCCATTTGAATGGCAATGAAACCCTGACCTACCCTGCATATATACCCGGTTACCGTTGTTTTGAAATGAACCTGGGCCATCATGATGAGCTTACCGATATATTTTGCCTGGGTTTGGTATTAGGGAGTATGGCATTGGGCCTGAACCTGTATGAAGAAAAAGACCTGGCATTGTTTGCAAAATATCGCAGCAATCCCATTTTATACAATCACCGTATTCATCCGACGATCAGCGCACTCATAGCAGAAATGACGGAGCTGAGCAGGCAAAAGCGGGTACAGGACCTGTACGATATCGTTAACCGGCTGCAGCATTACAGGGATTACGATCCTGAGAAGCAAACCGATCTGAGCAATATTGCCGGCTGGATCAATAAATCACTCACCAACCGGAACCAGCTGATCTTAAATAAGCTGCGCAACCGGTTATTCGACACCAGCAGACGTAACCGTTTATTGTATTATAAACCGAATATGCGGTTTGTAAACCTCACGGTAAGCAGCGTGCCCATGGTACTGCATTACCAGAGCATCCGGCCGGAATTGTTGTTCACCTGGAATAAGGAAATTGCCGACCGGGTTACCGGTATGAAGGAGATCGTGCTGAATAAATACCTGCGGTTTGAAGACCATTTGTATTTGCCTTCATCGCTTGATAAAATACGCATCGAAGCGCAGCGTGATATCCAGGAATATGGCTTCAGCCAGCTGAAGCTGGTGATCGTATACCTGAACTGGCATAACCTGAAAGAAGACCCAGAAGAGCGGATACAAAGCCCCTTATTACTGGTTCCGGCTGAACTCAAAAAGAACAAGAAATTAAAAGAAGATCATTTTATTTTAAAGATCACCGACAATGTTGCTGAAGTGAACCCGGTGCTGGCCAGCTATCTCAAAGAGCTGTATGGCATCGAGCTCCCCGATTATGTTGACCTCGATGAAATGACGCCCGAACAATTCTATCAGCTGCTCAAAGGCCAGATAGATGCAGCCAACCAGGGTATCGTACTGAATTATATTCAGAAACCCAGGATCAGGCTGGTGCATACGGTGGCCAAACAAACAGTGACCAATTTCAAAAAGCGGCTGCAGCGCACCGGCAAACAGTTAAGCAATTACAAGGACGTTGGTTACAGCTATCAACAGGAACAATATAAACCGCTGGGCTTAGAGATCTTCCGCCAGCGGGTAGAACCCAAACGCGGTTTCCTGGAGTCGTTAGGCCAGGAAGACACCCGTATTATGCCTTCCAGGTTAACTGAAAGCATCGCAGATAAACGCCGACCGATGTTCGAGCTGACGGAAAGCGAGGGCAATCCTTATAGTTGGGATTTTGATATGTGCAATATTGTGCTGGGCAATTTCAATTATAAAAAGATGAGCCTGGTACGCGATTATAACTTCGTTATCGATAACCAGGTACCCAATGAAGTGTTTGAGCAACTGTTCAGCAGCAAACCCAAACCCACCAGTGAGAGCACGCAAAACTGGAATAGTACCGATGACTGGTATCACGTGATCACGGCAGACCCAACGCAAACCCGGGCCATCCTGAAAAGCAGGGAAAAAGAAAGTTATATCATCCAGGGACCTCCGGGAACCGGTAAAAGCCAAACGATCACCAACCTGATCGCCGATTTTGCCGCCCGTGGCCTTAGTATCCTCTTCGTGTGTGAAAAACGGGCGGCGCTCGATGTGGTATACCACCGCCTGAAACAACAGGGCCTCGATGAACTCTGTTGCTATATTCACGACAGCCTGGGCGATAAAAAAGAATTCATCCGCAACCTGAAGGAAACCTACGAAGACTTCACCAAAAATAAAATGGACCTGGAAAGGATCCAGGCAAGCCGCGAAGCCCTGTTAAAGCAAACCAATGAACAGCTGGAGCTGTTGAAACAGTTCCATGCCACCCATACGGCCGTTCCCGAACAGGCAGGCATAGAATTCAGGAAATTGCTGGAACGGGTGGTGGAATTAAAAGATCACCTGGTAACCCGCAGTGCCAGGGAAACCGATGCGTTACCGCATTATAAAGAATGGCTTGAGTTTGGGAATGTTATTCAGCAGCTCAGCAATGCCCTGGAAGAAACAGGGGCTGAACCAACTTTTGCAGAACATCCCTTCAGTAAGATAAACGAACAGATCTTCACCAACGAGAATCCGCAGGTAGTTTTGGAAAACCTCTTGCAGCATAGCCGCAACCTCCTGACGGATATTACCTCCGTGGTGCGGGAAAATAATATTCCGCCCGAACATACCAACCGCTTAGAGCAGATCAAAAACCTGGTGCAGGTAGCCATTGTATTGAATCCACTGGCAGAATCGGATAACCTGTCACTGGTAGACGAAGGCAATGAATCGGCCCGCAAATTCGACAAAGGGGTTCACTTATACAAACAGCAGCAGCAACATTACGAACAGATCAAAGAGCGTAACAAGAACTGGAAGACCAGGTTGAGCGAACAGGATATGCTGGCTGCCATCCCGCTGGCTGCCAGGTATGAAGAATCTTTCTTCAACTTCCTCAACAGCAAATGGAACCGGCTCAAGAACAAGATCGATGAATGTTATGATTTTTCGCAACATGCCGTACACCCGGGATATGGCACGGTATTGCAACAGCTGAAAGAAGAATACGATGCGGCCAATATGGTGGCCATGGAAAGGCATTTCCTGCAGCAGCAATATAAGATCGATAATGTTGATCTTACCGCGCTGAGCATTGAACGCATCCGGGCCAGGAAAGGCGATAAGGAAATTGATTATTTATTGCATCATGGCGAAGCGAACCAGCTGGTTACGCGGCTGAGCAAGCTCAACCAGAGCATGCAGAAATTACAGACGCAGCTACAGCAATGTTTGAATGAATACGATACCAAACCGGTAAGCGATATCTATGATGAGCTGGAAAGCATCAGCATGAATGCCGAAAGCCTGCGCGACCTGTTGCCGGCTTTAAGGGAATATTCAGAGTTGCCAGCATCAGTGAAGGATGTACTCAGGAAATTACCGGTAACGCCCCTGCAGGCGGAAGCTGGCATGGCCAGTAAGACCCTGTCGCATATCTATCAGCAGAACAAGGCCTTTGCCAATACCGATATGCATGCGATCGAAAAAGCGGTACGGCAGATCCAGCATTGCTATAAACAATTGCTGAAAGTAAATGCCGATTATATCAGGGCGGCTGTGCGGCAACGCTTTTTGCATAATATTGAATTAAGCAATATCGCCAGCAGCCAGCTTACACCCGAGCAAAGAGAATTCAAAAAGAACTATCTCGAAGGCCGTAAGATCCTCGAGAACGAGTTCAATAAAAGCATTCGTTTCAAGAGTATCCGCGAGCTGTCGGCCAAGGAAAGCGGCCTGGTATTGAAAGACCTGAAATCGGTATGGCTCATGAGCCCATTGAGTGTGAGCGACAGTTTACCGGTAGACATTGGTTTCTTTGATGTGGTGATCTTCGATGAAGCCAGTCAGATCACCCTGGAAGAAGGGATCCCCGCATTATACCGCGCCAAACAAACCATCATTGTGGGCGATGATAAGCAAATGCCGCCAACCAATTTCTTTGCCGTTCGCACGGAAGACCCTGATGACCTGGAAGTATATACCGATAACGACGATGACGAACTGCTGAGCAGTGATGCCGACAGCCTGTTGGTACAGGGAGCCAGAAAGCTGAACAACGTGATGCTGGGATGGCATTACCGCAGCCGTTTTGAAACCCTGATCAGTTTCAGCAACCATGCGTTCTATGAAGCGAACCTGCTCACCATTCCCGATAAAACCATTCATCATACTGAAAAGCGGTCAATCGAGGTTACCAAAGCCCAGGAAGCCGCCAATCATGCCGATGCCTTATTCGATCGCAGCATCAGTTTCCATTTTCTGCCCAATAGTGTATACGAAAAGCGTATCAATACCGATGAAGCAAACTATATCGCCTTTATGGTGAAAACCCTGCTGCAGCGGAAAGTAAAGGAAAGCATCGGTATTGTGGCCTTTAGCCAGGAACAACAGGAAGCTATTGAAAATGCCCTCACCAGCCTGGCAGCGAAAGACAAGGAATTTGAACAGGCCCTGGAAGATGCCTGGAGCCGTACGGAGGAAGATCAGTTCACCGGCCTGTTTGTGAAGAACCTCGAGAATGTGCAGGGGGATGAGCGGGACATCATCATCATGAGCGTTTGTTATGGCTTCGATTCGCGCAAAAAGATGATCATGAATTTCGGGCCTATCAATAAAAAAGGCGGTGAAAAAAGACTGAATGTGATCTTCAGCCGGGCGAAGAAACATATGGCAGTGGTAAGCAGTATCCGCCACCATCATATTACCAACGAATACAACGAAGGCGCTAACTATTTCAAACGCTTCTTACAGTATTCTGAACTGGTAAGCTGTGGCGATATGCGGTCGGCCCGCGCTATTTTGGACAGCCTGGTGCTGCATAAAAAAGACAGATCCAGGCTTAAGGCCGACAGCATCATTTTGCAACAGATCAAAGAACAGTTGGAAAAGAAAGGCTACGAAGTGGCCGAACAGGTAGGGCAGTCAGACTTCAAGTGTTCATTGGCCGTAAAAGCAAAACCAACCGATACTACGTATAGCCTGAGTATTTTACTGGATGATGACCGGCATTATAAAAATGAGAATCTCCTGGAGCAGTATTACCAACGCCCGGCCATTCTGCAAACCTTTAACTGGCGTACGATCAATGTATTTGCCAAAGATTGGCTGCACCAGCCAGATAAAGTGCTGGAGCAAATTATCAAACGCCTGCACCAGGAAACGCAGGAGGAAGAAAAGGCGGTGGCAGAGGAAACAAGCGATGGACAGACCGCAGCTGCAGGGTCAAAGGAACAGACGGAACAAGAGGCCGGCACATCTGTAGTTAAAGAGGGAGCAGCCCCTGGCACACCGTATGATCATTTAACATTTCACCGGCTTATTAATTCCGAAGGGGAGAGCAGCCGGTTCTGGGAAGCAGCCCTCGATGGCTGTAAGCTGATCGTACGGTACGGAAGGGTGGGCACGAAAGGGCAGGTGCATGTGAAAACCTTTGCCAAAGAAACCACGGCCCAACTGGAAAAAGACAAACTGATCAAAGAAAAAGCGAACAAGGGATATAAGGCCACCTGGCTTTAAAACTCAGGGCTGAATGCCTGAAGCAGGAGGCTTGTTCCTGCGCAGGCGCTTCCCGCCAGGTGAAATTGCGTTGCGCTTTCAGCGTTTTGCCTCTGGCGTTCAGTCTTCCACTTTCAGCAAGGGAACGGTAACCTGCAGGCGGCAACCGTTACCTGGTTCCGATGTAATGGTCACTGTTCCATTATAGGTTTCAACGCGGTTCAGGATATTGGTGATACCTACGCCATTGCGGCGCTGCCTGGTATCAAAGCCAATGCCATCGTCTTCAATGCAGAGGAATACCTCCCTTTGCGTGTTGTAGACCTTAATGGCCACATTCCGGGCTTTAGCGTGCCGGATGATATTCGTGAGCTGTTCCTGCAAAATGCGGTAGATCGTTTCTTTGATAGCATCAGGAATGTATGTTTCGTTCAGGTGCTGCAGATCGAGGCAAACGGGTTGCCGTTGCAGGATGTTATTGACTGTTTTTTGAATTTCTGACAGCAGGCTGGTCTCGGCGAAGCGCGGTAATACCAGCCGGTGCGACAGGTTACGGATCTCCCGGATAACTTCTTCAATATTGTTCTTACAGCGCTCTACCGTGCTTTTTTCTTCGTCGTAGTTCTCGAGGCTGTATTCCAGCTGCAGTTTTACCGCAGCCAGTATCTGGTTTATGTTATCGTGTAATTCCCGGCCAAGTTCATTCCTTTCGTTCTCCTGGGTTTTGATCATTAGCCGGTTGATCACTTGCTGAGGCACTGATTGGGTTTTCCGGGCAGCTTTTGGCTGGCGTAAAGGCACCCGGGTACTGGTTTTCTTTGTGTAATAGACGTCCATAGTATATCGGTTGGTTTAACACATAGGGAATTAAAATTCAGGTAAGATTACGTGTAGGACGAGGTAAGTATGTACATGTAAAGTAAACGCCGGATCGCCATTTAATGTTATGAGTTAGATCATGTGTAAATATGATTATGGAAAGAACTTGTTCGGGATCAACTAACATATAAGAGTAACTGTTGCCAGCTATTGCCAGGCCGTTAATGATAAATGGGGTCTCCCTATCAGTGTAATTGTGTGCAATGCTAAGAGTTTGCCTGTACGTGATTGTCGTTTCTCGTCGTATAACATCATGGCGATGATAAAGATATCTCTGGAGTTGATCCGGGTTAAGTTTTTCCGGCCTGATCAGTTGATGCGTATGAACAACAAAAGCCCCGGCAGGGGCTTTCATTGTTTTATGTCTACGTTATGCTGGTGTGCTGATTATCTTTTTGCTATTACATAACCGGTGAAGGAAATGGGCTGCCGGTTATAACTGGTGACAACAGCCGATGCACTGCCATTGTCGAAAATGGTAAGCGTTATCTGTCGCGGATCCTGCATGTCTTTCGGGGTGATCACAATATCCCAGCCGCCTTTTTTGCGATCGGTTGCGGAATATTCGAAATCAGTGGAGGTGAACCGCAGCGGACCTTCTGCCGGGTTCATGGGCGCCGTATAGGCACGGCCAAAATAGGGCAGGTCGCTTACGATAGTATCTTTCGATACCCGCAGGTCAAAATCTGTGGTCAATTGCCTGGTGCTGCCAGCCTGCGGCAGGGCAGTCTGAGCCTTAAAAATGTAGTTCCGCGCTTCTACCGCCCGGGTTATGGCTTGTTTTTTATCTTTTTTCTTTTGGGCAAAGCCTGTTTGGGGAACAAGCGCAACAGCTAAAAGCACCCAAATGAATGAGCTGTATTTTATCAGGGTATCTTTCATAACACGCGTTTTGTTCTATATTAAGAACGGCCGGGCGGTATAAAAGGTTTGTTAAATAAAGCTTCTGACGATAAGTCCGATGATTATAGACAGGGAAAAGCTGATGAGCGTGCCGATCAGGATGTATTCGGCCTCCTTGCGTGCTTCCGTGCCTTTAATATCGTTAAAACGGAGGATCGATTTGGCGGCGATCAAAAAGCCGATCCCTTCAAAATGGCCGCTTATAACGAACGTGAACACCAGCAGGCGTTCAAATATGCCGATCCATTTGCCCGCCTCGCTGAGGCTTACGGAAGTGCGTACGTTCTGTTCTTCGGCTTCGCGGCGCCAGCGCTGGGTAGCGCTGGCCAGTAACAGGGCTAATGGGAAAGTGACCAGCAGATAACCCGAGGCGATAGCCCAGGCTGCCTGGCTATGCATTAAAGACACCCAGTTCTTCGGCAACCAGCCGGCAGGTGCTATGAACAGGCACCATAGTACGATAAGCGTGAGCAGATGTAAACACTGATCGATGATAAAGTATTTGGCCTTGTCTGATTGATTCAGTTTCCATAGATCAATTATAAAATGCGTCAGCATTACCAGCAGGGGAACGATCCATACATTCCAGCCCGGGGCAAACAGGTAAACGAGAATGCCATGGATGGCACAATGCAGGTAAAGCATCCAGGACCGGGCTTTCAACCGTTGCTTGTGGCGTACCATGGCACGCGATTGCAGAATAAAGTCTCCCAGCAGGTGAGCGAAGATCCATTGAAATAAGGTTACCATAGATAATAGGCTTAATGCTGAACGCTAATGCTTAAGGCTGCTTTGTGTTCCGCGTTTAAAAATAAATTAAACCATTGGTATAACCGATTCAAAGCGGGTGAGAATTTTATTAACAACCGGCCAGCCTGCGCCCTGAAGCCGTTGGTGTACCGATGGCTGTTTAATATTCAATATCCTGGCCATGGTTGCCTGGGTATGATCCTGTAACTGCAGGTAGATGGCCTCGGCCTGTTGGGGCGACCAGTGCCCGATGATATAATTCAGGGAGGCGCTGTGCACCTGCCATTCACTGGTAAATTCTTCGTCATGGCCGGCGATGCTGATCAGCTCACCCGTTCTGGTAAGCGCATCGAGATAGGGGCCGGAAGCCTGAAAAGCCGGGCCGTCGGAAGTGATCACCTGCCCGCTTTTGAAGTTAATAGTGCCTACCCCGATGGCCATACGTATTTTATAATTTTGCTTCATTAAATAACTTTGAAACATCAATACGATACGTAATGCCGCCAGCCGGTTATAGGTAAGTATGGCCTGCAGGCTGTCGCCGCGGTATTGTTGTGCCTGCATATCGGGCCATTGTACAACAGCATTGCTTAAAAAGTTATCGAACAACTGCTGTAATTTTTTTCTTGCGGCAGGCTTCAGCAGCGAAGAACCTACGATATCGCCGCTGATGACTACAGCCACCTGATCATGTGCCATAACCCCTTTTTACCAAATATAGGTCTATAAGCCTATATTTTCAAATTATAGGTTCACAGGCCTATATTTTATGGTTATAGGTCTATAGGCCTATAACGGCCAATTATAGGTCTGCAGGCCTATATTGGTATTCTTGTGTTTTTGCGTCAGATGGTCGTAATTGTCGCATTGCTTACCATGAACAAAAATAAAACCCCGCTGAAGGCGGGGTTTTATAAATTTATGTGCGCCCGGCATGGGCGCAAACTTTAGGGTGCAAGTCCCGAACGCGCCTTGATAGTGGGAAGCGTTAACCAAAGGCAAGGGTGTCCTCCGCGAGGAGGAATCTGAAGGAAGCCAGCGGTAAATCTCCGGCCTGACGAACAGGAAGCAGATGAGGCAGTTATCTGTGGGCGAGTTTGCATAACAAAACAAAGCCCTAAACTATCCGAAACAGACAGCTGTATATCTGACGGGTGTATGGAGAGAAAGTTTGCGCACCTTACCCGGGGAGATCTGTTAAACAGTGGACGGAGGGAGACGCGCCGCCCGAAGGAGCAAGAGTATATAGCGATATATGCTCGTTTAACAGAAGTCAGCCGAGGCCGTAGTACCTGAAGAACGAGGGAAGGGCCGAACATTAAACGTCCGCGGAGTAATTCTGGAAATGGGATGATCGTAATAAAAGCAGAAAACACCGAATGGAGAGCCGCCCGGGAGAACTATGCTGGAAGCAGAAGGGTACCAGGGAGCGCTGAGCGACATCTTGAAAGAAGGAAAGAAACAAGGAAACAGGAAAAAAAAAAAAAAAAAGAGTAGATGAGATGTTACTGGAAGAAATTCTAAGCAGGCCCAATATGCTCGCAGCTTACGACCGGGTAACCGGCAATAAAGGAGCTGCTGGCATTGATGGAGTAGAAGCGAAAGACTTCAAATTGCAACTTGATCAGAAATGGGTCCAGTTCAAATCCCAGTTGGAAAATGGGAGCTACCAACCGCAAGCAGTAAAGCGGGTAACGATTCCTAAGCCCAATGGCGGGGAACGTCATTTAGGAATACCAACCTATATGGACCGGTTAATCCAACAAGCAATCTCACAAGTATTAGTGAAGCAGTACGAACCTACGTTCTCAGAAAACAGTTATGGGTTCCGCAGTGAAAAGAACGCACATCAGGCGGCCTTAAAGGCAAAGGAATACATCAACGCTGGTTACAGCCATGTAGTAGACCTTGACCTGTCACAGTTCTTTGATCGGGTAAACCATGACTATCTGATGAATGAGTTGAGCCGTCGAATAACGGACAAGCGGGTTCTGAAGCTGATCCATAAGATACTTCGAAGTGAGATAGCAGATGGCAAAACGCTGACACGCTGTAAGCAGGGTGTACCACAGGGAGGCCCCCTGAGTCCTTTGCTGTCCAACATTATCCTTGATAAATTAGATAAAGAGTTGGAAAAGCGAGGTCTGCGGTATGTAAGGTACGCTGATGATTGTAGTATTTATGTTAAGAGTAAACGTTCTGGGGATCGGGTAATGGAAAGCATTACCCGCTACATAGAAAAGGAACTGAAACTTGTAGTAAATACCGTCAAGAGCAGCGTAACCCGTCCGTGGCTGATGAAACTGCTTGGCTTCACCTTTTACCATAAGAAAGGAGAGAAAGGAATCAGCGTTCATCGCAAGAGTATCGCCTCCTATAAGGACAAAATCCGTG
>NZ_JAFFJX010000016.1 GCF_016924755.1 Longitalea arenae
TGTCCCTGCTGGTAAAAAATAGCCTAACAATTCTTTTTCCTGGTCCTTTTCCAATGTTTCTTGTCAGTTTTATTAGGCTGCAAAACAACAACTTTCTCCTAAATCCCCCAATTTTTCAACCTGATCCTTTTTTATGCTATATTAGCAGTGGTGGAAATAAAAAAAGCCACCCGTAGAAACGGCTGGCCTCTAACGATTGCTTGCCATATGAAAAAAGAGATAAATCTATTTGTCTTTTTGAATACTGCATGTTATCTTGCCGTATTCTTTTGAGCCTCTAATGATTGCTATTCACTCTAACGATTGCTTCCCAATACCATTTTGCTCATTTGCTGAATCAAAAGTAGGATGTAAATCCGTACCTTTCAAAACATCTTACTACCGGTTTTATTACGCCAAAAGCGTGAAAAAAATCCTAAAGCCCTTACCGGTATTGAGTTTCAGGCAAATTTCATAATTATGTCCAACCGATTTACAGATGCGCTGTTTCAATTGGTTCATTCACTGGAGAAGTCGGAAAAAAGGCACTTTAAGCTTTATATAAAAAGGAGTTCGGCTAACGAAGACTTGAAGATCATACGGTTATTCGACGCGTTGGATAAATTGCCCGAGTATGACGAAAAGTTGTTACTTAAGAAATTACCAGACATTAAGAAGCCGCAGCTTGCCAACATAAAGACACATTTATATAAACAGTTACTGGCCAGCCTTCGGCTGTTAAAAGCCACCGAAAATATTGACCTTCAACTCAGTGAACACCTCGATCATGCGCGGGTGCTTTACAATAAGGGATTAAAACTGCAAAGCCTTAAAATTCTTGAAAAGGCTAAGGAGATCGCACGCGCGAACCAGAAATTCAATTTTCTGGCCCAGGTGATCTCATTGGAGAAAAAGATCGAAACACTTCATATTACCCGCAGTTCTACCGAAAAAACACTGTTGCTGGCCGAGGAGGCCCTGGAGATCAGCAGCCATATCGATCGCGTAACGCGGCTCTCGAACCTGGCCCTGCTGTTGTACCGCTGGTTTGTGCTGAATGGCCATGCCCGTAACCCGGAAGACGAGCAGGATCTCAAAAAATTCTTCAAGGAATACCTGCCTGCCGATATAGATGCAGTGAACGGTTTTTACGAAAAGCTGTACCTCTACCAGAGCTACAGCTGGTATGCATTTATAAAGCAGGACTTTTTACTGTATTACAAGTACGGGCAGAAATGGATCGATCTTTATAATGAACATCCCCTGATGAAGGAAGTGGAAACAGGCCACTATATAAAGGGAATGCATAACCTGCTGAACGCCCATTTCGATCTGCGCAATTTCAAAAAGTTTGAGATCACGCTCAAACAGTTTGAAGAATTTGCCAAAACCCCCGTGGCTACGCACCACGATAATTTCCGCACACACACATTCATTTATATCAACAGCGCCAAAATTAACCAGCACCTCATGCAGGGAACCTTCCGGGAAGGGCTGGCACTGGTACCTGAAATAGAAGAAAAGCTGGAAGAGTATGCGTTGTTCGTTGATCAGCACCGCATCCTGGTATTCAACTACAAGATCGCCACCTTGTATTTCGGCAATGGCGAGTTTGAAAAATGTATCGATTACCTGCAACGCATTATCAATGGTCCCATTGACCTGCGGATCGATCTGCAGTGTTATGCCCGCTTACTGCACATGCTGGCCCATTATGAAATGGGGAATTATGAGCTGATGGAGTCGCTCAGCAAATCGGTTTTCCGTTTTATGGCCCGCATGAAAAATATAACGGTCGTGGAAGAAGAAATGCTGAAGTTCCTGCGCCATTCTTTTGGGGTGAGTCCGCGCGAGTTAAAACCGGAGCTGGAGAAATTCCTGAACAAGATCAAACACCTGGAGAAGAACCCCTACGAAACAAGGGCCTTTGCATACCTCGATATTATTTCCTGGACGGAAAGCAAAGTGTACCAGAAGACCATGCGGGAAGTCGTATATGAAAAATATTTAAAAAGCAAACACCGGGGAACCGTTGTAGCCTGAGTTAAAACTTCATTAGCGGTGCCACGGCTTTAAGCCGTGGCACCGTGCTATTTCAGCCCTCTGTCTTTTTATCCGGGCGGTCTCAAACCGTGATCCGGCTCCGTTCATCCAGTCTTTTGGGCCAGGCCTGCCCCGTTTTGTATATTTAGCAATAATTAAATCCTGTATGTTATTAAAAAGGTCATTGGTTCTAATGATTTTGTCAGGTAGCCTGGTAGTAAATGCGCAGGTGTCGTTAACGATGCCGCGTAACCTGCCTGCCGCCTATGAAAAAGGAACACGTTCGCCCAGCGGGCAGCCGGGCAGTAAATACTGGCAGAATTCCGCTAACTATAATCTTCATATCAACTTTAACCCTGAGACCCGGCTGCTGACCGGTAAGGTGGAGATCGAATACTTTAATAACAGTCCGAACCCTTTGTCACAGATCGCTTTTAAACTGTACCCGAATATTTATAAAAAGGGCAGTATCCGCATGACGCCCGTAAAACCTTCAGATATTACCGATGGTGTTCGCATTTCTTCTTTTCAGGTGAACAATACGACGCTTGATTCCAGCAAATTCCATATTGAAGGAACGAATATGACGGTGCCGGTTAGTGCGCTGGCGCCAGGCAGCTCCATGCGATTCAATATTGAATATTCGTACACCCTGAATAAGACCTCACATATCCGTACCGGTGAAATTGAGCCGGGTGCCGATTTCGTGGCTTATTTTTTCCCGCGCATAGCGGTATATGACGATATTGACGGTTGGAATATGGCGCCCTATACCGGTCCACAGGAATTTTATAATGACTTTGGAAATTTTAATGTAGCCATCACCGTTCCCGTGAATTATGTGGTGTGGGCCACGGGTGACCTGGCCAATTGCCAGGAGGTGTTAAATGAAACCTATTGCCAGCGTTTGCGCACAGCCGAACAACAGGATGGGGTTATTAACATTATTGACTCAACAGATGTGAAACAGAAAAATATCACCCGCCAGCAGCCTTTTAATACCTGGAAATTTTCTGCCGCGAATGTTACCGATTTTGCTTTTGCCGTGAGCGATCATTATATGTGGAAATCGACCAGTGTAGAAGTAGATCCTGCCACAAAAAGAAGAACAAGGGTGGATGCAGTTTTTAAACCGGAACACAAAGATTATTATGAGGTAGTTGATTTCGGCCGCAAAACAGTATGGGCCATGAGTTATGTTTTCCCCCGCTGGCCTTTCCCTTATTCGCATGAAACGATCGTTGACGGGCTCGACCAAATGGAATATCCGATGATGGTGAACGACAATCCGCTGGAAAGCCGCATTGAAACCATTGAGCTGGTCGACCATGAAGTATTTCATACGATGTTTCCCTTTTATATGGGAACCAATGAAACGAAATACGGTTGGATGGATGAAGGCTGGGCCACCATCGGCGAATGGATCATTTCATCGATCATCGACAGCAGCATAACCGACGATTATGGCGTAATGGGCTATGAAAGAGTGGCCGGAACAGAGCACGATTCCCCGATCAGTACACTATCTACACAAATTAACGGCACTAACTATTTTGTAAATTCTTACCCAAAACCTGCACTGGGATATCTGTATGTAAAAGATATGCTGGGCGATTCCTTATTTACCAGGGCATTGCATTATTACATCCAGCAATGGCAGGGCAAACATCCCATTCCCTTTGATTTTTTCAATTGCATGAACACAGGTTCTGGCAAAAACCTGAACTGGTTCTGGAAACGTTGGTTTATAGATGGCGGCGTACCTGATCTGGCCATCAAAAAAGTGAGTAGATCAACTACTGGTTATGCTGTGACCGTTGAATGTATTGGCCACAAGCCACTGCCTGTTGAATTGACAGTCACTTATGCCGACGATACGAAAACCACCTTACATCGTTCTGTTGCAGTTTGGGAAAATGCCAATTCAATTAATCTTACCGTTCCTGCTAAAAAAGCTATAAAAGAGATCAAACTGGGTGGTACCTATGTACCGGATGTAAACAGGAAGAATAATGTATGGAATAATAAGTAAGGATTTTTTTGCATGTAGCAGCAGGCTCAGGCGTTTAGCAAGGGGGAGGGTGGAAAAAACACTTATATTTTTTAATTTTCATTCGTTTTTGCCAATATAATTTGCATCTTTGCAGACGCTTGCTGCCATGTAAATAAGTTTATTATTTCCATAGTAAAACCGCTTATTATAATGTATACCCACATTTGGATGAAGTACCTGCCCATTATCAGAATTTTAATGAAGAAATCGGCAGCAGGTGATCAGGTTCTGAACCTCAACCGCCCGGATTTTGAAAAAGCTGGCGTTGCACGTAAAGCCGGTTACAAATTCACCATTGAGTACACCAATGGTAAAGTGGCTAACGTGATCAGCACTTCACAGCTGGCCCTTGACCTGGCTGCTGTTATGCTGGAAGACGCTACTATCAAAACCCTGTTGAGCACCAACAATTATCAGGTGAGCCTGAACACCAAGTTCCAGGTTAGCATCAAAAATTGCACCCCACAACCGGAAGCGCTGGCGCTGGAAGAAACAACAGCATAACCAGGTAGCTTTCGTTCAACTCTTTAACCCGGCACTATTCCCTAACCGGAATAATGAATTTATATAGCCCTGACATAGCGTCGGGGCTTTTTGTTTTTTCATTTTCAACCCATTTCAATACAGTTAAATTTGGTTTTTAACCAAGCCGATCTTTTATTTTTTTCCGCAACAAATAACCGGCAGAGGCATTAACTTGCATTAATGATCGATTATTTACAGGGATTGAATGAACAACAGCGTGAGGCTGTTTTACATAAAGATGGACCATTGATGATCGTGGCCGGCGCCGGTAGTGGAAAAACAAAGGTGCTTACCACGCGCATTGCCCACCTCATGGCTACCGGTGTGGATGCTTTTAACATCCTGGCCCTCACCTTTACCAATAAGGCGGCCAAGGAAATGAAAGAGCGTATTGAAAAAGTGCTTGGGAATAATGAGGCCAGAAATTTATATATCGGCACTTTCCACAGCGTGTTTGCCCGCATTTTGCGTGGTGAAGCACATCGCATTGGCTATCCCAACAACTTTACCATTTACGATACCGACGATACGAAGAGTGTTATCAAAACCGTGGTGAATGAACTGAACCTCGATGATAAACATTACAAACCTTCCGCGGTATACAACCGTATTTCCAGCGCCAAAAACGCATTGGTAGGTCCGGCAGAATATGCCAATGACTATGCCATTCAGCAGGAAGATATGCGCAGTAACCGCCCGGCTATTGCACAGATCTACGATGCTTATGTAAAGCGCTGTTTTAAGAACGGGGCGATGGACTTCGACGACCTGTTGTTGAAGTTTTACGAGCTGCTGAAAAATGTTCCCGAGTCACTTAGCAAATACCAGCGCAAATTCAAATACATTCTGGTAGATGAGTACCAGGATACCAACCCCGCGCAGTACGAAGTGATAAAACTGCTGGGCGCCATGCACGAAAATGTGTGCGTGGTGGGTGATGATGCGCAAAGTATCTACAGTTTCCGCGGCGCCACCATACAAAACATTTTGCAGTTCCAGAAAGACTATGAAGATGCCAAAGTGGTGAAACTGGAACAAAACTATCGCAGCTCCAAAAGCATTCTGGATGTTGCCAATGAGGTGATCAAAAACAACAAGGGACAAATTCCAAAGAACCTTTGGACCGAGAAACCGGAAGGCGAAAAGATCAAACTGGTGCGGCTTAATACCGATAATGACGAAGGTAAATTTGTGGCCGATACCATCCAGGAACAAAAGCTGCGGAACCATTACAATAACCGCGATTTCGCTATTCTTTACCGAACCAATGCACAAAGCCGTGCTTTTGAAGAAAGCCTGCGCCGCATGGGTATTCCTTATACCATGTTCGGCGGCATCAGCTTCTACCAGCGCAAAGAAGTAAAAGATTATATTGCCTATTTGCGCGTAATTGTTAACCCGCGCGATGAAGAAGCATTGAAGCGGATCATTAACTACCCCGTGCGGGGCATTGGTAAAACAACGATCGATAAAACGGTTTTAATTGCCAATGAGCAGAATATCTCTATGTGGCAGGTATTGGAACGCGCGCGCGAATTTGGGTTCAAATCGGGTACGCTCGAATCGATCGACAATTTTGTTACTATGATCAAAAGCTTCGCCAGCATGCTGCAAACCAAAAATGCATATGATGTAGCGGTGCATGTAGGCAAGCAAACCAATTTTGTAAAAGAGTTATTCAACGATAAAAGCACCGAAGGCGTTCAACGCTATGAGAACGTGCAGGAATTGCTGAACAGTATCAAGGAATGGACCGAGAGCCCCGATACGGAAGAAGGGGAAGTGAACGACAAAGGATTGGGCGCCTACCTGCAACAGATCACCCTGCTCACGGATGCCGATGAAAAGGATCCCAACGCTGATACGGTAAAATTAATGTCGATCCACGCAGCGAAAGGGCTGGAATTTGGTTGCGTATTTGCCGCCGGTTTGGAAGAAATGCTTTTCCCCAATGCGCTGGCCATTAACAGCCGCGAAGAGCTGGAAGAAGAACGCCGCCTGTTTTATGTGGTAATTACCCGGGCTAAGGAAAGACTCTGGATCTCTTATGCAAATACCCGTTATCGCTTTGGTAACCTGGTTCAAAATGAACCCAGCCGCTTCCTTGAAGAGCTGCCGGAAAAATACCTGGACAGAAGTTTTGCCGGCGGAGGTATGCGCAACCAGATAAATAACCGCAGTGCATATGACCGTATGCATGGTGGTGGCTGGGGGGGCAGCTCGAATGCTGCCGACGCAGAAAAAAGGTATGGTCCGCCACCAGCAAAAAAATCTGCCACAACACCATCCACTCCATCTTACATAACCCCGAAACCACAAAACAAAGCGGTAGAGCATGTGCCTTCGGCTGATTTTGTGGCCAGTGATGTTTCTAATTTACAGGTTGGTCAGCGGGTGGAACACCAGAAATTCGGTTTTGGCGAAGTAATAAAAATGGAAGGAAGCGCACACAACCCGATTGCCACCGTTAAGTTTGAACTGAATGGCGAAAAAAAGATCATGCTGAATTATGCGCGGCTGCGGATCGTTCAATAAGCGATTGCCAATAACAAAAAAGACAATAACAAGAAGTTTTACCTGCCTCCGGGTTTGCCTGGGGCAGGTCTTTTTTTAGGATGTGCCATAGGAGGAATGTTTAAGCGGAAAATACTTTCATAACGCCGTTGCGGAATAGTTTACCAATGGGGATATCGGTCTTGTCGATTTCGACCAACTCGTTGGTGAAGGATCTTATTTTACTGATTGAAACGATGAATGACCGGTGCGTACGTACGAACTGTTTACCGGGCAACATCGCCTCCACTGAACTGATCGATTGTTTGGTAATAATGACGCCCTGTACAGTATGTACCTTAATATAGTCTTTCATGCTTTCGATGTACAGGATATCATCCAGCATTACTTTTACCATCTTGCGATCGGCGCGGAAATACACAAAGCTTTCATTTTTCTTTTCAGGGGCTATAGGAGGCGCCACCGGCTTTGCAGTGTTTACTGCCCGGTTCAGAGGATAGGCTTTATTAACAGCTTTTAAAAAGCGGTCGAAGCGAATAGGCTTCATCAGGTAATCCACTACATCCAGCTCATAGCCTTCGAGCGCATATTCAGAAAAAGCGGTGGTGAAAATGACCTTCGGCGGATCTTTTAATGTTTTAATAAAATCGGTACCGTTCAATTGCGGCATGCGGATGTCGAGGAAGACCAGGTCAACGGCCTGTTGTTGTAAGGCCGTGAGCGCCTGAATGGCATTGGCGCATTCGCCGATCAGCTGCAGGGTAGGTATTTCCTGAACATAGCGCCGGATGATCTCGCGGGCCGGCGGTTCATCATCTACGATCAGGCAACGTATGGTATGCGTTTCATTCATGATAGGCCAATGTAAAAGGAGCATTTTCTTTTTTCGTTAAAGGCAGGCTTTCCAATACTATGCAAAGATCCACTACAAAAACGTCTTCTGCATCGGTGATCGTTAATTCGTGTTTGGCGGGATATAACAGCTCCAGCCGCTTTTTTACATTCGAAATGCCGATTCCTTTATAATTGTTCCTGTTAACGTTGTTCGATTTACCATTCATCAGTTTTACGTACATCCTGTTATTTTCGATGCTCACCTGTAAGCTCAGCCAGGGTTGTTCAATCATATGGCTGGTGCCGTGTTTAAAGCAGTTTTCAACCAGGGGTAACAGTAACAGGGGCGCTATGGCCAGGGTATCGGTGTTGGCCGGCAGGTCTATATGAACGTCCAGTTGATCATCGTAGCGGATCTGTTCCAGGGAAATATAGTCGCGGATCATTTTTAACTCCTTCGACAGGGGTACCTGCGGCTGGTTGCATTCGTACAACATAAAACGCAGCATGTCTGACAGGCCCATCACCAGCTGCGAGGCCACCGGCGCGGTATTTTGCGTATGGGAATAAATGTTATTGAGCGTATTGAATAAAAAATGCGGGTGAACCTGGGCTTTCAGCAATTGCAATTGCGCTTCGGCATTTTCTTTTTGCAGTTGCAGGTTGCGTTGTTCCTTAACGTACCAGTGTTTCATTAATTTAATCGAAGCGGCAATGCCGCCAATGGTAATGCCACCCCGCAGTCCGGCCATGAGCGACTTATGGATGCCCATGGATGCGCGCAATCGCAAATAGTTGTCGAAGTTATGGTTCAGGATCCAGTTTTGAATTTCAGGAATGATGGTAATAGATATAAGGGTTGAAAGCGCGGCTGCACCGAGAAAGCATACGGCTACCCAAAACGCCGTGAGCAGGTATTTTTGTTTGAGCAGGTAGCGCGGAATTACAAAATACATGAGGGTATAGGACAGGGAGATATGGGCGATCATATAAGCCAGGGACTCAAAGGTGGAATCCAGTAATTGCAAGGGATAGCCGTGTTTGCCTGAAAAGCCGATAACAGAATATAACACCGCCTGGAACAACCACCAGAAAACCCAGAATGCGAGGTGCCGCCGGATGCGGTACCTGGGTTCATCTGAAAAAATGAAAGGATATTTTTCAGGGGGTTGCATATCCTAAAGTTACGTTTCGTTTGGCTTTGCCCGCAGCTGGTTAGTGTTAATATCGCTGTACGGCTAATTTTTGTCGACTAAAGTAACGGGGGATGGATGCGTGGGCTGGGAGTGCGACTGGTGTTGCTTTTCCCAGGCCAGCACGGAGGCTTCCAGGACCTGTTTCAACTGCATGCGGATTCTTTTTTTGGCCGGATCGAGGCGTTTGCCTTCCACTTTTACTTTGTATACAAGCACGCCTTCGTTGTTATAATAGTAAACAATGTTTTGTTTGGGTGTATGGATATTTGATTGAACCACCCACCATCCTTTGTCAGATGCCCATGCCGGCGGAACCGGTTTTTTATCCTGGGCAGGCAGGGCGATATGGCCCAGAAGGCCCGCAAGTAGTGCTGTAAAAAAATGTTTTTTCATGGCTAAACTTTACGGTGAAAGAATATTTACCCCGTAAAGCTATTCTACCAGCTCTCCTCGCAGTTTGTAAAGTGGCTGGCCTGGGGTACTAAAAGGTTAGAACGCCGGTAACGGTAGACAAACTGTGAAAGCAAAGACGAAATGATCTGGTCGACGAAATAGAAAGCAGCTCGACAAGTACGATGAATTACAACTTAAAAAAGACCCAGGTAGTTGTTGTGCGGTTAAGTTATTGAATTGTAGTACCTAATAGTTGATCCGTGTCAAAAATATTCGGATTTACAACAAAGACCTGATACAGGATTGATTAAATGGCAAAACTTTACTACCTTATATGAATGCACGAAAAACCCCCACCCTTCGGCTCTTATTATGTAACATTAAGTGTTTCAGGCTGGATAGATGTTTTCACCTGTCACACCTATTGTGAAATTCTAATTGACAACCTAAACAACTGTATTGACAACAAAAACCTGCATGTTTATGAATACGTGTTAATGCCCAGTTACATTACCATCATTGCCTCCTCCAAGAAAAAGCACATCTCTACCATTCTGCGAGAGTTCAAAAATGGAACTGCAAAGCAGATCTTGAAATCAATTTCAGAAAATCCCGACGAAAAGCGAAAGGAATGGATGATGCGGTTATTCTCTTATTACAGTAACCGGTATCAGAATGATGCAGAGCATCACTTCTGGCAATTTGGCAACCATCCGGTTGTATTGGACAGCACCGAATTGTTTGCCCACCATGTAACGGAAGTGAAGAACCTGCCGGTTACCACCAGGCTTGTTGATGACCCGCATCATTATGTTTACAGCAGCGCCAATCCGCAGCAACGGGTTAAGCTGGCGCCCTGGCAATAGTAACTGCCTATTAATACCGTATACCTGGTTAACCTATAATGATACCGGCCGGTTTCATATTCCTTAATTGGCCGGATACACTATTATTATGTCGTTTCAAGCCCATTAAACCCGGCCGTTTCAAAGAGATATCACTGCAGCGGCGACCACTTAAAAAAAATATTATCAAAAAATTATTATTCGTGAACAGCTATTAACATCCGGCGTTTTTATAAACAACATTTTGTATATTACACTCCCTTGTCTTTGATTTATATTCTGACCTGATTGTACGTATTCCGCGCCCGCAACCAATACAACAGCATTACTATTCACCCGGCTTATACGCTTATTAATGAACCATTGATAAAGCAATGCTCCTATGATCAATAAAAATAAAAACCAGGGTTTTCAGGAACAGGATTGTTCTTATTTGACTTTTAATGTGGTAGACTGGATAGATGTTTTTATAAGACCAACGTATAAACAGATCATTGTTGATGCACTAAACTATGTTGTTGAAGCCAGAAAGTTTACGATATATGCCTGGGTTTTAATGACCAACCATTTGCACCTGCTCGCCAGGGCGCAGGAGGGGTCGGGCCTGGCGATGATTGAAAAAGAATTTAAAAGATATACCACCACGAAGATCCTCGAGGCGATTGATATTGAGCCCGACCTTCGCCGTTCGTGGATGCTGCAGCGATTTGAAGGCTGCAGCCTGAGCCTTAAAAAAATAGAAAAATTTCAATTGTGGCAAACCTGCACCAATCCCTCTTATATTGACTTCAAACAGGTGTACAAATTGCAGGAAAGGGTTTTATACATCCACGAAAATCCCATCCGCGATGGAATAGTCAGCAGCCCTGAGCATTATTTATACAGTTCGGCCACCGACTATGCCGGTAAGCCAGGCATGGTTAAAGTAAATGTCATAAACTTTGAAGCGTTGCGCATGTCTTTATTGAAGAACGGATCAGCTTAAGGCATTCTTCAAAGCTGCCACCGTCTTTTTTTCACTACCCACAAAAATGCTATCGTTCAGGAAGACCACCGGTCTTTTCAAAAACGTATATTCTTCCAGGATCAGCTTCCGGTAATCATCTTCGGTAAGGGCTTTGTCTTTTAAACCCATTTCCTTGTATTTCAGGGCGCGCCGGCTGAACAAGGATTCATAACTGCCGGTTTTGGCCTTCATTTCATCGAGCTGGGCAGCCGTTATAGGCTGGCTTTTAATATCCTGCATCTCGAAGCCCTTTTTATCAATGCCGGTTTCTTTAATAATTGCCTGGCAGGTGGTACAATTGGCCAAATGATAAATTTTCTTCATAAATGCTTTAAATCAATTAGTAAGAGCGGCAAATGTACAAAGCAGCTGGATAAGTCAAAGCAGGCAAAGACCCAAAGCAGTCAAAAGAGTCAAAGGAGTCAAAAGGGTCATAGGCTCAGCTACTTTTAATTTACCGGCTATTTTCAGCTCTTTGACCAGATTATGACCTTTAGCCTGTAATTTTTTGGGTATTTCGACGACCAATTTGGTATCTTTTCCGCTAAAACCAACCCAATTGCAGGCAAAACTTAACCAGGATGAGTTTGTGGCATTGGTGCACCAACACCGCGCTATGTTGTATAAGGTGTGCAACTTGTATTGTACATCTGAATACGATAAACAGGACCTTTTCCAGGAGATCGTGATACAATTATGGGGCGCATACCCACGGTTCAGGGGTGATTCTAAATTCAGCACCTGGCTGTACCGTATTGCACTCAATACCGCCATTTCTGACCTGCGTAAACAAAAGAAGATCATTAAAAGCGTAGAACCCGAATTATTACCAACCGAGATACAGGACATTCAATACAGTAATGAAAAAGAAGAGCGGTTGCAGCAACTTTATAAAGCGATCAGCCATCTTACTGAAATAGAACGGGCTATTGTAATGCTGTACCTTGAAGACAAGAGTTACGATGAAATGGAAGATATTTTGGGGATCAATCAGAATAACCTGCGCGTGAAAATGAACCGGATCAAAGAAAAATTACGTAAACTCACAAAATCTGTAGAACATGGAGTTAGATAGCCTGAAAGATATCTGGAAAAACCTGGGTGAAGAAGAGTTACAACCGGGCAGGGAAGTACCGATTTCGTCCATGTTGCAAAAACGGTCGCAAAGTACTATTGCCAGGTTAAAACGAAATCTTAACCGCGAGCTGATTGCGGTGGTGATCATATATTCTTTAAACATCTGGTACATCATTGCCTTCCAACGCTTATACAGTGAGCTTGCTGTATTATTATTGCTGGTAGGCGGCGCTTTCCTGTTTTATTATTACCGCAAGAACAAGCTGCTGAAAGAAATGCAATGCGTGGCTTGTGAGGTAAGGTCGAATCTGAAACAGCAGCTTGCTACCCTGGAAAAATACGTTCGCTTTTATTTTGTTGCCGGCAACATAATTACGCCCCTGGCGTATTTTGCAGCCGGCGCTATTATTTTATACAATAGCCAACCGGTTACACCACCACTGAATGATCTGCCATTCGAGGCGGAGACCTCCGTTTCGCAAATGCCCATCGCTTCGCATATCAGCAATCACCGTTTTTTCATATTATTTATTTCCATGGGCGCGGTAGTTACTGTAGGCACCTATTTTTTTAACCGTTGGCTTATTAATAAACTATATGGCCAGCATATTCAGAAGTTGAAAGAATTGTTGCTGCAAATGGAAGAAGATTAGCGTAATGCCTGGCCACCTTTTCAAACCTGAACCGCTAATCGGCGTTCGGGCTCTCCACGAAAGGCAGATATTCCAGGCACGATCACCGGCAAGGAGCCGTGGGGTTGGGGAGTACCTTATTTTTAAGTAATTTCAACTCCCTAAAACGATTTGTTATGCCTACTCGTCGGGATTTCATCAGGCAATCATCCCTGCTTACCGCCAGTTTGTTTATCAGTAAAGAAGAATGGTTCGCTACCTCTAAAAAAATTGGTCTCCAGCTCTATACGCTCCGCAATGAAATGGATAAAGATCCCAAAGGCACTTTAGCCAAAGTGGCCGCCCAGGGGTATAAAACCGTTGAAACCTATGGGTATGGCAACGGCAAATGGTTTGGCATGAATGCAGCCGAATTAAGGTCAACCTTAAAAGCAAATGGCCTGTCAACCCCCAGTGGCCATACTTTTCCCGCCAGTATCTTTTTACAAAGCGGCTGGGAAGAAAAGTGGAAACCTGCGGTAACAGACGCCAAAACCGTAGGCCAGGAATATATTGTGATACCCTGGCTGGAAGAAGAATACCGCAAAGAGGCCGATAATTATAAAAAAATTGCGGCAGCCCTTAACAAAGCGGGAGCAATTGCTAAGAACTCGGGCATAAAGCTCGCCTATCATAACCACGATTTCGAATTCGATACTGTTGGGGGAAATACGGGCTTCGATATCTTCTTAAAAGAAACAGATCCGAAACTCGTGTTTTTTGAATTGGATATATATTGGGTGAGCAAAGCCGGAAAAGATCCGCTGGCCCTTTTCGCAAAACATCCCGGCCGCTTTGCCATGTGGCATGTAAAGGATATGGATAATACGCCTCAAAAGAATTTTACGGAAGTGGGCAGCGGTGTCATTGATTACAAGAAGATATTCACCTTTGCCAAACAAAGCGGTATGAAACACTTTTTTGTAGAACAGGATATGTGTCCCGGTGCGCCGCTTGACAGTACCGCGAAAAGTATCAGCTATCTGAAAAAGAATATCATTCGATAAACTGTTTATCCTATTATCAATACCTAATAACATTAACTATGATGCATCGCAGGCGTTTTTTACATCAGGCGGGCACTTTGCTTGCCGGGGGAACCTTATTATCAGCACTCGATAATAAAACATTTGCCATCTTTAAGAACCGCATTGCTCCTTCTGATCAGCTGCGTTTGGGCGCCATCGGTATCAATGGCATGGGCTGGGCTAATGTAACCGCTGCCCTGAAAGTGCCAGGGGTAAACCTGGTGGCTTTGTGCGATGTTGACAAGAACGTGCTGGATAAAAGAAAAGCCGAGTTCAGCAAACTGAATATCGATGCTACAAAGGTGAAGACCTATAGCGATTACAGGCAGCTGCTCGACCAGAAAGATATCGACATCGTCATTGTAGGCACGCCCGACCACTGGCATGCCCTGCAGATGATCCATGCCTGCGAAGCCGGCAAAGATGTTTTTGTTGAAAAGCCGGTGGGGAACTCTATTGTGGAATGCCGGGCCATGGTTGCCGCACAGCAACGGTATAACAAGGTAGTGCAGGCAGGCCAGTGGCAGCGCAGCCAGCAACATTTTAAAGATGCCGTGGAATATGTGCAAAGCGGAAAACTGGGCATGATCAGAACCGTAAAGGTCTGGTGTTACCAGGGCTGGATGAAGCCCGCACCGGTTGTACCTGATAGTAACCCGCCGGCTGGTGTAGATTATGCTGCCTGGCTGGGCCCCGCACCTAAAAAGCCATTTAATGCCAGCCGTTTTCATTTTAATTTCCGGTGGTTCTGGGATTATGCCGGCGGCTTAATGACCGACTGGGGCGTGCACCTGCTCGATTATGCCCTGCTGGGCATGAATGCCGATGTGCCCAAATCAATTGCAGCCCTGGGCGGAAAATTTGCTTATCCCGATCTGAGCCAGGAAACTCCGGATACCCTCACCACTCTTTACGAGTTTGATAAATTTAACCTCGTGTGGGATTCTGCAATGGGCATCGATAACGGCTCCTATGGCAGGAACCACGGCATCGCCTTTATCGGCAATAATGGTACATTGGTGCTGCACCGCGGAGGCTGGGAAGTACTGGAAGAACCACAAAGCACTAATAAAGCCAGCAAGTCATTTGTAAAACCTTCCGATAACGGCTTGAACAATCACTGGGTGAATTTCATTGATGTGGTGAAAACGAGAAAGATGCAAGACCTGAATTGTTCTATTCAGGCAGGCGCTCATGTGGCTACCGTTGCGCAAATGGGAAATATTTCATTCCGAAGCGGACAAAGACTGGTATGGGATAAGGCGAATGGAAAATTTACCGATGAAAAGATCAATAGTGAATACCTGATGAAGGAGTATCATAACGGATATAAATTGCCGAAGGTCTAAATATAAGTATGCCACACCTGAAGGTGTGGCATACTTACATAATTACTTCTTATAATTTTCTGATCTTAATATTCCGGTACCACACCGTGTTGCCATGATCCTGTAAAGCGATCCTTCCTTTTTTGTAGGTTCCAAAGCCTTTCCATTGTTTGAATTTGCTGGCTGCGATCATTTTTTGCCAGTTCTCATCCCACATGGTGGTGCTCAGTACCCTGGTGCCATTCAAATGAAATTCAAGGGCGCCTTTATTGGAAATGATCTCTACCTGGTTCCATTCACCGGCCGGCTTTACGGTTTCCGGTGAGCTCGTAATAAGATCATACAGGTCACCTGCGCGGTGTTTAGTGATCTTAGCATCGGGATGTGCTGCATTATCCAGTACCTGCATTTCAGGACCGGTAAAATAGGTTTCGCCAAATGAAGGTCCTTCCTGCACATAGAACATGATACCGCTATTGCCAGCGGGAGCAATTTTCCATTCCAGCTTCAGGTGAAAGCTTTCGTATTCTTCATTGGTGAGCAGGTCGCCGCCACCGGTGATCTTACCATCCTTTATATTGGTCGTATCCAGATAGAGGGTGCCATCGGCCACCTGCCAGGCTGAGCCATCGCTTTTCTTGTTAAAAACATGGAAGTTGCTTTTCGATGTGCCATCGAAGAGCAATTGCCAGCCGGCATTTTTTTCTTCATCGGTGAGGCGGTTGTTCATATCAGCGGGAGCAGCAGCCATGGTGTCTGTTTTAGTTGTATCAGAACCGGATTGTTCTATGCCGGTGTTTCCGTCCTGGCAACCGGCAATCGTTCCTGCAATTGCACCGGCAAATAACAGGCAAGCAAAAGTTGTGCGCATATAAGATGATTTTATGAAAAGAGAATTATAACCGTTTGATCTGGATATTTCTGAACGAAACGCCATTGCCATGATCCTGCAGGGCGATCCTTCCTTTCTGGAACATGCCGAAACCGGCCCAGTTCTTAAACTTGCTGGCGGCAATCATGTTCTTCCAGTTATCATCCCACATGGTAGTAGAAACCACTTTGGCGCCATTCTGAAAAAGATCGAGTTTGCCTTTATTGATCAGGATCTCGATCTGGTTCCACTGGCCCCAGGGGCGAACGTTTTCAGGTGTGCTGGCAATGAGATCATACAGGTCGCCGGCACGGTGTTTATTGATCTTTGCATCCCGGTGGCCATTGTTGTCAATGATCTGCATTTCGGGACCGGTCAAATAGGATTGGCCATATTTTGGATCTTCCTGGGTCAGAAAAATAATACCGCTGTTACCCGCCGAATCAATTTTCCATTCCAGCTTCAGGTGAAAGTTTTCGTATTCTTCATTGGTAACGAGGTCGCCACCGCCCGCGCCGTTCTTCCTGGCAGCGGGATCCAGGTATAAAATACCGTTTTGCACTTTCCAGGCCGAGCCATCAGACTTATTATTATAAACGTGCCAGTTGTCTTTTGAAGAACCATCGAACAGAACCTGCCAGCCATCATTTTTCTTTGAGGAACCTTTTGTAGCGTCGGTAGTTTTACTGGCGCTGTGACAGGCCAGTGTTAGAACCGGCAATAAAGCGATAATGAACTTTCTCATGAATTTATTCAAAATAAAATGTTCCCGTATCGGGAGCAATACATTAAAAAAGAGACCCCCGCTTTGGTGGAAGCAGGGGCTATAGTGATGTTACTGATTTTTTAACGAGAGAATGTAGCGAACCATTTCCTTAGCGCTGTCTGCACTCAGTGTTGGGTGAGGTGTCATGGGTACAGTGCCCCAGTTGCCTGAACCTCCTTTGATGATCTTATCGGCCAGCATCGTAATATTTTCATCTGTTGCTTCATATTTCTTTGCTACTTCAGTATAAGCAGGACCAATATTTTTTTCATTGATCTTGTGACAGGTAGTGCAATCCAGGGCGCCGATCATTTCCAGGGCCTTCTCATTGCCACTGGCTGCAGGTGCAGTGCTGGCATTATCTGCCGGTTTATCTTCCGTGCCCTTATTGGTATCTCCGGATCCGCAGGCCACCATAGCTGTACATAAAGCAGCAAAAACAACTAATTTCTTCATCGAAACAAAAGTTTAAGTTCAGAATTGTGCAAGTTATATATTTAGCAAATTACATTATTTTAATCCTAATACCGATCTGTTAAATTTTTCATCGCTGCCTGTGCCGGCGAAATCGTCAAAGGCTTTTTCGGTAACACGAATGATATGGTCTTTAATGAACACAGCTCCTTCTGCGGCGCCGTCTTCGGGATGTTTAATGCAACATTCCCATTCGAGCACAGCCCAGCCTGCATAATCGTAGGCTGCCAGTTTGCTGAAGATAGATTTAAAATCTACCTGGCCATCACCCAGTGAACGGAAACGGCCGGCCCGGTTGATCCAGCTCTGATAGCCGCCATACACGCCCTGTTTGCCGGTGGGATTGAACTCGGCATCTTTTGCATGGAACATGCGAATGCGCTCATGGTAGTTATCGATATATTCAAGGTAATCGAGGCACTGTAATACCAAATGAGAAGGATCGTACAGCAGGCATGCGCGCGGATGGTTATTGGTGTGTTGCAGAAAGAGCTCGTAAGAGATGCCGTCATGCAGGTCTTCCCCGGGGTGAATTTCATAACAGAGGTCAACACCGCATTCGTCAAATTCATTCAGGATGGGCAGCCAGCGATTGGCCAGTTCCCTGAAACCTGTTTCAACCAATCCGGCAGGACGTTGTGGCCATGGATATACGGTAGGCCACAAGAGCGCGCCACTAAAAGTGGCATGTGCATTCAATCCCAGGTTTTGAGAGGCTTTGGCTGCATAGCGTACCTGCTGTACAGCCCATTCTGTTCTTGCTTTGGGATTATTGCGCAATTTTTCCGGTGCAAAGCCATCGAAGAGGGTATCGTAAGCAGGGTGCACAGCTACCAGCTGCCCCTGCAAATGGGTCGACAGTTCAGTGATCTCGAGTCCGCATTCCTGCACAAGACCTTTTACTTCATCTGCATAGGTCTTGCTTTCTGCTGCCTTCTGCAGATCAATACAGCGGCTGTCCCAGGTAGGTATTTGAACACCCACAAAACCCAGGCTTTTGGCCCACTGGCAAATTGATTTCAGGGAGTTGAACGGAGGCTGGTCGCCCATGAATTGGGCGAGGAATAATCCGGGTCCTTTTATCGTCTTCATTAAATGGCGCTTTGAGATGAATGATTGGGGATTTATGTGTGCTACACTTCGAAGAGGGTCCATTTTTCTTTGCTGGCGCTGCTCTTAACTACGTTATCGATGAACGCCATGCCACGAACGCCTTCGTCTACCCGCGGAAAGTCGAGCATTTCTTTGCTGGGTTCTTTGCCTTCAATGTGCGCACCCAGGGTCAATGCGAAGTTGCGGTAAATATTGCCGAAAGCTTCGAGGTAACCCTCGGGGTGCCCGCCCGGCGTGCGGCAGTTATGTGTGGCGAAAGAAGACAAAACGCCTGTGTAGTTGGCGCCGGCGCGCAGGATCTGTGTCGGCTGATCGAGCCATTTAACGATAAGTGTATTGGGTTCGTGCTGTGCCCATTCGAGGCCGCCACGTTCGCCATATACGCGGATCTTCAATGCATTTTCTTCACCGGCCGCTACCTGTGAGGCCATCAATACACCGGCAGCACCATTATCGAATTTTAATAGAACGTTGCCATCATCATCGAGGTGACGGCCTTCTACCATCGTGTTCAGATCAGCGCAGAGATGGGTGATCTTTAAACCGGTAATATATTCTGTAAGATGAGCAGCATGGGTTCCTATATCGCCCATACAGCCGCTTTTACCCGATTTTTTCGGATCGGTTCTCCAGGCGGCCTGGGCATTGCCTTCGCGTTCAGACAAGCGGCTTAACCAACCCTGCGGATATTCCACATATATTTTTCTGATCTTGCCAAACTCACCGCCCTGTACCATGGCGCGGGCCTGCTTAACCATCGGGTAGCCGGAATAGGTATGTGTTAAGCACAATTGCAAACCGGTCTCTTCCACTTTTTTGCTTAACTGTTTAGCTTCGTCGAGGGTGAAGGTCATGGGCTTTTCTATCACCACATGAAAGCCATGGTCAAGCGCCATCATAGCTGGTGCAAAGTGAGCGAAGTTGGGCGTTACGATGGTCACAAAATCCATCCGTTTATCGGCCGGCAACTTGCTTTCTGCCTTGATCATATCTTCATATTTGGTATATATGCGGTCATCGGGCAGAAACAACATTTTACCAGATTCGATAGCCGTTCCGGGATTTATGCTCAAAGCACCACAGCTGAGCTCTATAAGGCCATCCATATTAGCAGCAATGCGGTGAACAGCGCCGATAAAGGCATCTTTGCCTCCACCTACCATTCCCATTCTTAATTTTCTGTTCATGAAATTGAAATTAGGAAATGTGAAAAAGGATTTGTTTTAAAATAAAAAATTACATTTACATGCTTTTGTGAATCTAACGAATTCATAATTGCATTCGATAAAGTTAGGTGGTTCGGTAAAAACTTTAAAAATTATCAATTACGAACCATATTTTAACCAAAAAAGATTTCTTGCCATGCAACAGCCAACTATACATCGCGGCCAGCTTTTCTGGGCCAGTTGTTTAGCTCTTTTAGTAACCTCTTTATCTTTCGGCATCCGCGCCGGTATCTTAAACCAGTTAGGGGAAGAATTTAACCTGAACGCTTCTCAATTAGGAACCATTGCTGCAACCGCTTTCTGGGGCTTTCCCCTGGCCGTGATCATCGGCGGAATGGTTGTGGATATTATCGGCATGAAAAGGCTCCTGCTGCTTGCCTGCCTGTTCCATTTGTTGGGTATCATATTAACTGTGTTTGCCAACGGTTACTGGACGCTATTTCTGTCTACCTTATTAATAGGCATTGCTAACGGAACTGTTGAGGCTGCCTGTAATCCCCTGGTCGCAGCCATTTACCCGGATAATAAGACCACCAAGCTGAATCACTTTCATCTCTGGTTCCCCGGTGGTATTGTTATAGGAACGCTCATCGTGTTCTTATATAATAAAGCAGGCATTGGGCCAATTGCGGGTATGGAACCCTGGCAGATACAGGTGGCGGTCATGCTCATTCCAACCTTAATTTATGGGTATATGGTAAGCCGACTGAAATTCCCCGTCACCGAACGGGTGGCTGCGGGCGTATCAACCGGTGAAATGTATAAATCATTATTGAATCCGTTGTTCATTTTCATGATCATTTGCATGTTCGGCACAGCGATCACCGAATTGTTCACCGGTCAATGGATCGATGTATTATTGAAGAATGTTACCGATAACGCTATTTTGATCCTTACACTGGAAACCGGTGTAATGGTCATCGGCCGCGGACTGGCCGAGCCGGTGGTGCACAGATTATCGCCGCAGGGCGTACTGCTGATCTCTGCCATGCTCTCTGCCATAGGCATTTACCTGCTGGGCCATACCACCGGAAATATGGTATTTGTGGGCGCCCTGATCTTCGGCATGGGGGTATGTTATTTCTGGCCTACAATGCTGGGATTTGTTTCTGAGAACCTTCCCAAAACAGGCGCCGTAGGATTGAACTTAATGGGGGGCGCGGGTATGTTTGCCGTGTCTGTTTATATGATGTTCATGGGCAGCCATTATGATAAACTGCTGGGCGAGAAATTGCCCGCCGGCGCCGATCTCAAAACCTACAATAGCGCGCCGCCCGGATCAGAAATGGCCAATACCCTTAACGAGGCCAAAAAACTGGCCGGTCCTGAGATATTAGATACTACTTTGATCATACCGGCCATCCTGGTGCTTGCATTTGCAGGATTGGTATTTTACATGCGGGGCAGAAAGAAGGCGGAATTGTTAACACCCGTTAGCGCATAATAATACTATCTTAACCTTTTGTAATATTTTAACGCTTGCGGTTTTACATTTAATCGTTTTTGCGAGAACAATTTGTAAATTTCAATCTTAACATTTAAACCAACATGGCCAATCAATCGAGAAGAGTTGCCATTAAGAACCTGGTAGCTGGCACTGCAGCGCTGGGTACGGCCAACATGCTTTCATCTTTTACCACTCCCGGGGAAACTAAATCCACTACTTTGAAAGGAAATATCAACCACTCCGTTTGTCGTTGGTGCTACGGGTCTATTGAGCTGGAAGAGTTTTGTGTTGCTGTAAAAAAAATGGGCATCAAAGCCATCGACCTCGTTGGTCCTAAAGACTGGCCTACCCTGCAGAAACATGGAATATTTTCATCCATGTGCAATGGTGCTGAAATAAACCTGGTAGATGGCTGGAATGATAAAAAGTTCCATGCGCAGCTGATAAAGAATTATACAGAAATGATACCCCTGGTAGCGAAAGCAGGTTATAAGAACCTGATCTGCTTCAGCGGCAACCGCCGGGGTATAAGCGATGAAACCGGCTGGAACAATTGTGCAGAAGGTTTGAAACAGGTCATGAGCCTGGCCGAGAAACATAACGTTGTGCTTGTCATGGAGCTGCTCAACAGCAAAGTGAACCATAAAGATTACCAGTGCGATAAAACCGCCTGGGGCGTAGAACTGGCCAAGCGCATCGGCAGCGAAAACTTTAAACTGTTATACGATATCTATCACATGCAGATAGATGAGGGGGATGTGATAAGAACCCTCAAAGACAATCACCAGTATATTGCGCATTACCATACCGGCGGTGTTCCCGGAAGAAATGAGATCGATGAAACCCAGGAGCTTTATTATCCGGCCATCATGAAAGCCATTCTGGATACCGGTTTCAAAGGATATGTGGCCCAGGAATTCATTCCCGCCCGCAAGACCAATGAAGAAAAGCTGGCATCGCTCGAAAAAGCTATTAAGATCTGTGATGTATAAAAACGAATATAATTTTTCATACGTCTTTCCATTTAATAAAAAACGATTGAACCATGGCAGATAATGTTTATGATGCTATTGTAGTGGGGTCAGGTATCAGTGGTGGTTGGGCTGCAAAGGAGTTAGCCGAAAAAGGATTAAAGGTACTGTTGCTCGAACGCGGTGAAAACATCGAGCATGTAAAAGGTTATACGAACGCCAACAAGGCCCCCTGGGAATTCCCACATCGTGGCGGTAAAACCCAGGAAATGGTAAAAGATTATCCCGTCCTGAACCGGGATTATCCATTGAACGAAATGAACCTGAATTACTGGACCAACGAAAAGGATTGTCCGTATACCGAAACAAAACGGTTCGACTGGTTCAGAGGTTATCATGTAGGCGGCCGTTCATTGATGTGGGGGCGCCAAAGCTATCGCTTCAGCGACCTCGATTTTGAAGCCAATGCCAAGGAAAAAATTGCCGTCGACTGGCCTATCCGCTATAAAGACATCGCTCCCTGGTACGACTATGTTGAAAAATTTGCCGGTATCAGCGGTACCAAAGAAGGGCTGGCCGTTTTGCCGGATGGACAATTTCAACCCGGCATGGAGTTGAACTGCGTGGAGAAAGATGTAGCCGCCCGCCTGAAGGAACACTACAAAGGTCAGCGTCATTTGTTCATTGGCCGGGTAGCCAATATTACCCAGCCTTTACCGGGCAGAACCAATTGCCAGTACCGCAACAAATGCTGGCTGGGTTGTCCGTTCGGCGGGTATTTCAGCACCCAATCATCTACATTGCCCGCTGCCATGGCAACCGGTAACCTCACCCTGCGTCCGTTCTCCATTGTAACAAGAGTATTGTATGATAAAGACAAGAAAAGAGCTACGGGTGTGGAAGTTATGGATGCGCAGGAAAACAAGACCTACGAGTTCAAATCGAAAGTGGTATTCCTCTGCGCTTCGGCCTTCAACAGCACCTGGGTATTGTTCAACTCTGCCACCGATGTTTGGCCTGGCGGACTGGGCAGCAGCAGCGGCGAGTTGGGCCATAATGTGATGGACCACCACTTCCGTGTAGGCGCTGAGGGCATTGCTGAAGGATATGAAGACAAATATTATTTCGGCCGCCGCCCAACCGGTTTTTATATTCCACGCTTCCGGAATGTAGGCAACGATAAAAGAGATTATACCCGTGGATTTGGATACCAGGGTGGCGCCAGCCGCCAGGGTTGGAACCGCCAGATCGCGGAATTGAGCATTGGCGCAGAACTGAAGAACGCCCTCGCTGAACCAGGCCCCTGGTCGCTGGGTATGACCGCCTTTGGCGAAATTCTGCCCTACCACGAGAACAGGATCTCACTCGATAAAACGAAAAAAGATAAATGGGGTTTGCCCGTGCTGGCCATCGATTGTGAATTGAGGGAGAACGAAATGAAAATGCGGGTAGATATGAAGAATGATGCTGTGGAAATGCTGACCGCCGCCGGTTTAAAGGATGTTAAAGCCACGGAAAGCGAATATTTCATGGGTATGGGCATTCATGAAATGGGTACCGCCCGCATGGGCCGGGACCCCAAAACCTCGGTGCTGAATGCACATAACCAGGTTTGGGATGCCCCCAACGTTTATGTAACAGATGGCGCCTGCATGACTTCGGCTGCCTGCGTTAACCCCTCACTTACCTATATGGCATTGACGGCCCGCGCCGCTGACCATGCCGTAAGTGAATTGAAAAAAGGAAACCTGTAGGGCCAATTTGCTAATGTGCTGATTAACTGATGTGCTAATGCAATTATGCACGAAGCATAACTTGTAAAAGGCTCATATATGTTGTGAAGACAGTTAAAAAAATATTTTAAATTACACGCTGCTTTACTTTATTGGAATGCGTCTTTAAACTGTATTTCATTAGCACATTAGCACATTATCAAATTAGCAAATTATGCCAGGAGATTCTCTAAACGTACACCTAAACACGAAAGCAACCGCACAAAATACCTATGATGCCATTGTGATTGGATCTGGAATAAGTGGTGGCTGGGCCGCAAAGGAATTATGCGAAAAAGGTTTGAAAACATTGGTGCTGGAACGGGGTAGAAATGTAGAGCACATAAAAGACTACGCCGGAACAGAAAAGAATATCTGGGAACTGACCCACCATATGCGACTGTCTGAAGAAGACCGGAAAAACAGTCCCATCCAAAGCAAATGTTATGCTTTTGATGAAGTTTCAAAAAAGTTCTTTGTCAACGACGTTGAAAATCCATACAACCAGGTAAAGAAGTTCTACTGGATCCGCGGTTACCATGTAGGTGGCCGTTCGCTGATGTGGGGCCGTCAAAGCTACCGCTGGAGCGACCTCGATTTTGAAGCGAATGCCAGAGATGGTCATGGTGTTGACTGGCCCATCCGGTACAAAGACCTGGCGCCCTGGTATAGTTACGTTGAAAAATTCGCGGGGATCAATGGTAATAAAGACGGTTTGCCGCAATTGCCCGATGGTGAGTTCTTACCTGCCATGGAAATGAACTGCCTCGAAAAACATGTGGCGGCCAGCCTGAAGCAAAACTATAACGACCGGGTTATGATCATGGGGCGTTCTGCGAATCACACAAAACAGGTGGGAGATCGCGGGCCCTGTCAGTACCGCAACAAATGCCATCAGGGTTGTCCCTTCGGTGGCTATTTCAGCAGTAACTCGGCTACTTTACCAGCAGCCCGGGCTACCGGCAATATGACCTTAAGGCCGAATTCGATTGTACTTGAAGTGCTGTATGATAAAGATAAGAAGCGTGCTACGGGGGTTCGCATTCTCGATGCCGAGACGATGAAAACGGAAGAGTATTATGCAAGGATCATTTTCCTGAATGCTTCTACCCTGGGCACTGCACAAATTTTATTACAATCTGTTTCGGATGCATTTCCGAATGGTTTGGGTAACAGCAGCCAGCAGGTAGGGCATAACCTCATGGATCACCACTATGGTGTGGGCGCCCGGGGCGAGTTTGATGGGTTTTCAGACCAATACTATTATGGTAGAAGACCGAATGGCATTTACATCCCCCGCTTCAGGAATATCAATGAGAAAACAAAACGCAGCGACTATGTGCGCGGTTTTGGTTACCAGGGCGGCGCTCAGCGCGGCCGCGTTGATCATGCAGATGGCATCGGGGTTGAACTGAAAGAAAAGCTAACCGAACCCGGTAACTGGACGATGCAGATAGCTGCCTGGGGTGAGCATTTACCATATTATGAAAACAAGGTAACCTTAAATAAAGAGAAGAAAGACAAATACGGATTGCCAACGCTCGATATCGATTGTGAATTCAAGGAAAACGAGAAGATCATGCGAAAGGATATGATGGAGAGCGCTCAGGAAATGCTGGAAAAAGCAGGATTGAAAAATGTAAAAACATTCGATAACAATCCCCCGCCCGGATTCTGTATCCATGAAATGGGTACTGCGCGGATGGGTAAAGATCCTAAGACTTCCGTGTTGAACGGTTTTAACCAGATGCATGAAGTAAAGAATGTTTTCAATACCGATGGCGCCTGTATGGCCTCATCAGCCTGCCAGAACCCATCGTTGACCTATATGGCGCTTACGGCCCGGGCAGCGGATTATGCGGTAAATGAATTGAAGAAAGGGAACCTGTAGAACAATGTGATAATGTGATAATTCAATAATGTGATAATTTGATAATGTGATAATGGTTTTATACTGAACCCGACTATTATCAGGCAGGTTAACTGATCTAAAGACTTTAAATTATTTCAAATTCTCAAATAGATTCATACTTCAAATTAATAATTATGAACAGAAGAGACGCTTTATCCCGTGTTGCTTTGTTGTTGGGGGGAACGGTAATAGGGGCTGAATTCTTTCTGAGCGGTTGCACCAACAGTGATAAAAAAATTGGCCAGTCTGTTGACTTTACGGCCGACGATATCGCTTACCTCGATGAAGTAGCGGAGACCATCATACCTGCTACAGATACCCCCGGCGCTAAAGAAGCCAAGGTAGGCGCATTCATGACCGTTATGGTCAAGGATTGCTATAAGGAAGACGATCAAAAGGTCTTCCTCGAAGGCATGAACAAGCTGAATGAAGCAGCAAGGAAAAAATTCAATGGCAACGGGTTTATGAAAATAACCCCTGAACAAAGAAAAGAGCTGCTGACAGCCATCGATAAAGAGCAAAAGGAATATGCGAAGAACAAAGAAAAAGATGCCGCAGCCCATTATTTCACAATGATGAAACAGTTAACGCTGTTAGGTTACTTTACATCAGAACCCGGCGCCACCAAGGCATTGCGTTATGTGCCTGTTCCGGGCCGTTTCGAAGCCTGTATTCCGTATAAAAAAGGCGATAAGGCCTGGGCTTTATAAAAGAATAAGACAAAAGAGCCAAACAGTCAAAAGAGTTATAAGCGTCAAAGGAGTCAAAGAAGTCAAAAGAATTTTGACCATTTTGACTCCTTTGACTTGTGTCACTTATGTTGATAGTTCCTGTGTCAGTTCCTGATATTCATTTCGGGGTTCTATCTTAAATGAATTAATTACAACAACCAATTTCATGTACAACAGAAGAAGTTTTCTCAAGGCAACCGGAACATTGGCTTCTGGATTACTCGTTTCACGATCAGTTTTTTCCATGGATGAACCGGAGGCTAAAGGCGCTATTAAAAAATTCGGCCTGCAGTTATATTCGCTGCGCAGCGACCTGCCTAAAGACCCCAAGGGCGTTTTGAAACAGGTAGCCGGCTTCGGTTATAAACAAATTGAAAGTTATGAGGGCAAGGATGGTATGTTCTGGGGCATGACCAACAAGGAATTCAAAAAGTATATGGATGAGCTGGGCATGACCATCGTTTCGAGCCATTGTAATATCAATAAAGATTTTGAAACGAAAGCGGCAGAGGCTGGCGAAATAGGTATGAAATATTTGATCTGCCCGAGCCTCGGCGGCGCCAACAAATCAATTGATGATTTCAAAAAGGCCGCTGAGAAATTTAATGCCTGTGGCGAGATCTGTAAAAAGAACGGATTACGTTTCGCTTATCACAACCATGGTTACAGCTTTACCGAAATGGAAGGTCAGCTTCCGCACGATGTGCTGATGCAAAACACCGATGCCGGCCTGGTTGACTTTGAAATGGATATTTACTGGGTAGTTACAGCCGGCGCTGATCCTATCGCCTGGTTCAACAAATACCCCGGCCGGTGGAAGCTCTGCCATGTAAAAGACCGCAAAAAAGGCGCTGGTGCAAATGATCATGATGCTTCTGTTGACCTGGGCACAGGCAGCATTGATTTTAAAAAGATCTTGAAAGCGGGTTCTGCCAAAGGACTGGAATATTATATCGTTGAGCAGGAACGTTACGATAACAGCACACCGCTGAAAAGCGCCGAAGCAGACGCGAAGTATATGAAGAAATTTAAGATGTAGATTGACATTCGTTTAATATTGGAAGCCTGAAAGGATTTCGGTTCTTTCGGGCTTTTGTTTTTGTTACAGGTTGCAGGGATTTCAAGAAATAAGCCGTATAACCTGAAACGTGTAACCTGTAACCCTTCTTTCTTTACCTTTAATAAAACACTATATGCTATGCGAAATTTATTTTTCTTATTTCTTGCATGCTTTCTTCTTACGGAAACCCGGGCCCAGGATAATGATGAACAGGCGATCCGAAAGATCTTAGGAGATCAAATCACGGCCTGGAACAATGGCAACCTGGAAGTATTTATGAAAGGTTACTGGAACAGCGATTCGCTGATGTTCATTGGAAAAAGCGGGGTGACCTACGGTTACCAGAACACCCTGATGAATTATAAAAAGAATTACGGGAATGCCGACGCCATGGGCACCCTCTCCTTTGACCTGGTGAAAGTACAGCGGCTCTCGCCCGAATACTATTTTGTCGTAGGCAAATGGCAGCTGAAACGGACAATCGGCGATGCGGGTGGCCATTATACTCTTCTCTTTAGAAAGATCAACGGGGCCTGGGTGATCATAGCTGATCATAGCAGCTAACTGACTGAACATTCATCGTTCAACTTTGAAGGCCAATGCATAAAAGGTTGCTGGCCTAACACTTTTGTTGAGCTGATTTCCCGGCAATTGTGAACTTAGTAACCACCCTGTTTAGGGGCCAGGGGCTGTGTAATAAATTCACGCTCATACCGTTTAAAGAAGTCAACCAGGCCGTAGATTTGTGCCGCCGGATGTATAATATCCTAATTGAATATTAATGAGAAAGATTATCACGCTGTTATGTTGCCTGCCCCTGGCGACAGTTGCCCAGAATTTCCATTTTTCCGCCCGCGTTGGGATTGCCAATTACCAGGGCGATCTGCAGGAGAAGAATATAACCTTTAAACAGGCAAAATTATTAGGGTCATTCGGCGCCCAATACGACCTCTCCGAACATTTTACAGCCCGTACTTATTTAACACTTACTTCCTTACAGGCCGACGATAAAAAAGGCTCTGCCGGTATGCAAAGGCGCAACCTGAATTTTGCTTCCAGGGTCTTTGAATGGGAGCTTGGCGCACAGTATAATATTCTGAGTTTAAATAATTCCTGGATCACACCCTATGTATTTGCAGGAGTGGGTTTGTATAATTTCAAACCCTATACCCGTACGGAAGATGGCACGAAGACCTACCTGAAACCATTAAGCACAGAGGGACAAGGCATTATTCCCGGTAAAAAAGAATACAAGCTCACACAGTTCAATATTCCTCTGGGTGTTGGCGCCACCTATGTTATTACCGAAGATATCCGGGTTGGCCTGGAGCTCGGCTACCGCAAGTTGTTTACCGATTACCTCGATGATGTAAGTGCTGAATATGTAGACCAGGGTGTTTTGCTGGCTGCCAAAGGGCAAACCGCTGTTGACCTGGCTTACCGGGGCGATGAAGTAGGCGCCGGCGCATATCCGGCTGCAAAAACACCCCGTGGCGGCGCCAATGAAAAAGACGGTTTTTATTATATGGCCCTTACGGTTACCGTACGTTCATTTATCGATCAGTACAAACGTATTGCCGGATTACCATCCTATCATAAAGATAAAAAAGTGGGTTGTCCGGCCACCAGGTTTTAACCGTGTGGAAATTTTTTCTTCCAGATGCGGACAAAAAGATAAATAAGGGTGGTGAGGCTGGCGACGCTCCAGATATAAAAGATGATATTTCCAACTGTGACGGTTGTATGGGGTACCATTAGGTCATTATAGGCCCCGATGCCCAGCGTTAGGGTAAGCCATAAGAACATTAAAAAAACCGTCCAAACGATGCGCTTCAGAAAATCTTTAATATCATCTTCCATGATGCAAATATTAGGAATGAATCTAACAGCAAGGTAAGATAAATAAGAAGTATGCCAGTTGATACCGGTGTGCCCGCATCAATTGATCAGCAAACTTTTGAAATCTGTAGAGTCGCCGCTAAAGGCATTGAAATCAACTTTGCAGAAGATCCCGTTCACATGGCCCTGTTCGCTGTATTGCCAGAAATGCCAGTCGCGGTAAATGCGGGGTTTTTCTTTTTGCAGGTAATGGGCCACCCACAGCGGATAATCGTCGAATTCATCTTTTAAAACCTGCTGGTAAAAGTCAACATTGGCATAAATGATGGGTTTTACTCCATAATAGTTCTCTACGGTTACCAGCCATTCATGAACGCGTTCGCGTACTTTTTTGTAAGGCACGCCATAGGTGGCTTCTACATCCAGTACGGGCGGCAGATCGCCGGGCGCCAGTTCTACTGTTTTTATGAAATGTTCGGCCTGCGCCTTGCCGTTTTTGGTGGCAATGAAAAAATGATAAGCGCCCCGGGCCAAACCGGCCTCTTTGGCGCGCTTCCAGTTACGTTTAAAAAAGCGGTCCTCACTCATCAGCCCTTCTGTAGCCTTAATGAAGGTAAACCCAACTTTTATTCCTTCTACATTCATCGCTTTTACACTTTCCCAATCGATGGTTTCCTGATAGCGGGATACGTCGATACCATGTATAGTATAACGGGTGGGAATATCAATGCCAAAAGCTTCGTACCGGGCAAAATGGGCCCGCCTTTCCTGCCACCATTCATACACGCGTAAAAATAACATAAATATGGTGGCGGCTACGATCAGTCCTACTACGAGTTTCCAGACAATGGCTACCTTTTTTCTATTTGCCATAAGGGTACACAAATATATTGGAGCGCTTAAACAAAGCGATGATATAATCTGTTGAAGTGGAAAATTTTAACTCTTTTAAACGTTAGGGTACATAAAACATTGTCTTTATGGCAATGAACCCTAATTTTACACTTCTATGCCCGCAATTAACTGGCACGATAGTTTCAATTTATTATCGAGGTTAACCCCCCGGCGGGCCTGGAATGCGGGTAAAGTATTAAGTAGTTATTATATAAGTAAGATAACCGGCAAACCAGTGCAGTGGGGGTATCCGATCTCTATTTCTTTCGAGCCTACCACATCGTGCAACCTTCGCTGTCCCGAATGCCCCAGCGGATTAAGGGCGTTTACCCGCCCTACGGGTATGTTGCAAAAAGATTTCTTCCGGCAAACAATTGATCAGTTATCGCGCGACCTGCTCTACCTGGTATTTTATTTTCAGGGTGAGCCTTACCTCAACCCGGGGTTCCTTGACATGGTAAAATACGCATCGGACAAAGGAATTTATACGGCCACTTCTACCAATGCACATTATCTCACCGATGAAAATGCCCGGAAAACGGTAGAAAGCGGCTTAGACAGGTTGATTATTTCCATTGACGGTACCACCCAGGACGTATATCAGCAATACAGGGTGGGCGGAAAATTGCATAAAGTGTTGGAGGGGGCCCGGAATATTGTGAAGTGGAAAAAAGAATTGAAGAGCAAAACGCCGTTTGTGTTCTTCCAGTTCCTGGTAGTTAAACCAAACGAGCACCAGATAGAAGCGGTTAAAGCGCTGGCAAAAGAGATAGGGGTAGATGAAGTGCGGTTCAAGACAGCCCAGGTATATGATTATGAGAACGACCCCAACCAGTTGATCCCTACTATTGAAAAATACAGCCGTTACCGGAAGAACCGGCAGGGACAAATGGAATTTAAAAATAACCTGCAGAACCATTGCTGGCGTTTATGGCACGCCACGGTCATCAGCTGGGATGGTTTGGTTGTGCCCTGCTGCTTTGATAAGGATGCGCAGCATACTTTGGGCGATCTTAAAGGAAAAAGCTTTAAAGAGGTATGGCATAACGATAAGTATAAACGCTTTCGGGAACAGGTGCTGTCTGGCAGGAAAAATATTGATATCTGCGCCAACTGCAGTGAGGGCACCAGGGTATGGGGCGATTGACCATTACAGGAAATACTTATCCCTGTCAGGAAAAATTATATAAACCAGCCTGGAATCGTGTTAGATTGATGGTAAGCAAGCAGAAAAAATGTAATTTCGAAATTCAAAATTGGTTTAGCAGCAAAACATTTCTGCGTTAGGTCAAAACAGTAGGCCAGACCATATAACCCCTAGCAACCGATAGAACCTCAGAACCCAGAAACCTCATCCTCCCCAGCCTGACCGCAGAAGTAATTAAACGAAGTACCATGTCTTTGTCTGCATCTGTTTGTAGTAGGTTGCAACATCAGCATGAAGCCATTCCTGAATTGTTGAATGGTATTTCAGAAGAAAAATTAAAGCAACGAATACATAAAGATAAATGGAGCGCATTTGAACAGCTGGCGCACCTGGTTTCGTACCAACCTGTTTTTTTGCAACGGTTGCAAAAAATACAAGCGATGAATGAACCAGTGTTCGATCGGTATGTAGCCGATGATGACCCTGCTTTTATAGCATGCTGTAGTAGATCGATACATGAATTGCTGTCTGATCTTGCGGGTCAACGAACGGATATTATTAATCATCTTATGACATTAACCGGGGCAGCTGTAAGCAAAGCCGGCCGTCATCCTAAATATGGTTTATTAACTGTGGCGGAATGGACGGAGTTCTTTCTACTGCACGAAGCCCATCATGTATTCAGCATATTTATGCTGACGCGGTTGAGCCGCGAGTAAGTACTATCAGGTATGTGATTTGAATATTTACCATTAACTCCTGTGTAATTGTAATGCCATGAGTATTGAAAAAGATATACAACAGACTAAATTCCGGAACGAGTATCATAAAACCGTGGTCAATCTGATCTTTACATATAACTGGATAACAGAAAAGACCAAGCAGTTTTTTGATAAAGGTGATATAACTTCCCAACAGTATAATATCCTCCGCATTTTGCGGGGCGCCGGAAAACCCTTGTCAACCCTGCAGATCCGTCAACGGATGTTGGACAAAATGAGCGATACGAGCCGTATTGTTGACAGGCTGGTAAAGAAGGAACTGGTTCAGAAAGTTATTTGCAAAACCGACCGCCGGCTGGTTGACGTAACCATTACCGACATGGGGATGCAATTGCTCGACAAGCTCGACAGTTATAACGAGCAGATGGATGCGATGCTTGGCAGCCTTACTGAAGAAGAAGCCAAAATGTTAAATGATCTACTTGATAAAATAAGAAGCTCAGAATAACCGTACTTTGTAATTACATCCGTTAATCTTTAATCCGAATATGAAAAGAACTACATGCCTGATGGTAGTGGCCTGTTTTTTAGTGTTTAATGTAGTAGCGCAACCTAAATATGAATTTAGGGCGGCGTGGATCGCTACAGTAGATAATATCGACTGGCCCTCACGCGGTAACTTTAGTACAGAAAGTCAGAAAGCAGAATATATAAATCTGCTTGAAATGCATAAGCGTAATGGCTTGAACGCCGTTATCGTACAGGTACGACCCTGCGCCGACGCATTTTATCCTTCGCAATACGAGCCCTGGAGCCAGTGGCTTACCGGTAAACAAGGTAAGGCGCCAACGCCTTATTACGACCCGCTGGCATTCATGGTAGAGGAGGCCCATAAAAGGGGCATGGAATTCCACGCCTGGTGTAATCCTTACCGTGCCGAATTTGCCATTGGCAAATCTTCCATCGCGCCCAATCACATCACCCGCACGCATCCCGAATGGTTTTTGAGCTATGGCGGAACCCGCTATTTCGACCCCGGTAACAAGGAAGCTCAAAACTACGTGGTGAACGTGATCCGGGATATCGTGAACCGGTACGATGTAGATGCCATTCACTTTGACGATTATTTCTACCCATACCCCATCTCAGGGAAAGAGTTCCCTGATAAGGAATCTTATGAGAAATATGGCAATGGCTTAAGCCTGGCCGACTGGCGGCGCAGCAATACCGACTCCATCATTTTAAAACTGAGCAATGCGATAAAAGAAGAGAACCGTCTTTGCCGTTTCGGCATCTCGCCCTTCGGCATCTGGAAGAACCGCAGCCAGGACCCCGAAGGCAGCGACACCAAGTCCCTCACCAATTACAACGAACTGTATGCCGACATCGTGCTGTGGTTGAAAAGCGGCTGGATCGACTATGTGGCTCCCCAGATCTATTTCGAGTTTGGTCACCCCAGGGCAGCTTATGAAGTACTGCTCGACTGGTGGGCCAAGCATAGCTACGGCAAACATTGTTATATTGGCCTGGGTATCTTCAAGGCCGGAACCAATGCGGCCTGGCGCGATAAGACCCAGTTGCCCCGGCAAATACAGGCTATGCGTAAATACCCTGAAATACAAGGCGCTATCTATTTCAGCACCCAGTCATTTGTAAAAAATCCAATGGGTTGGAACGACAGTCTTCGTTACAATTATTATAAAGAGCCTGCCATGATACCGCCCATGCCCTGGATCGATTCATTGCGGCCCGAAAGCCCCGATGTGGTTTCAATAAAACCGGTAGATACCGCCCTGCGGATAGAAGTTGTGCGGACCGGTGTTCAGACCAAAAAGATAAAATGCTACCGCTTATACGCTTGCTACAACGAGGAGTTCAATAACAATAATTTTTATAATGCCCAGCTGATCGGAAGCCGCTTTGATTCAGGCGATAGCTGTGTATTTTTTGCACCGCTGCGCAACGACCGCAAATTTGTACGCTTCTATGTAACCTGCCTCGACGACGAAAATAATGAAAGCAAACCTTACCCAAACTGGCCCATAAAGCTGGAAGCGGTAAAGGTCGACCGCCTGGGCTGGACCCTTACCAAAGAACCCAATGCCGTGGCTAATAATTAGGCAAAAGCAGAGCCACAAGGCAATAGGCAATAAGCAATAGGCAAAAGGCAGAGCCATAAGGCAAAAGGCAATTAGCAATAAGCAATAGGCAATAAGCAATAGGCAATTAGCAATAGGCAATAGGCGATAGGCAATAGGCAATAGGCAATAGGCACAAAAAATTCAAAGGATTAAAGATAGGGGGCTTCCTGCAAAGGGAGCCTCTTTTTGTTTCATTTCAGTTTCGGGCAAAATTTAGGTGCTTAGTGGGCATCGACCATCGACTAATAACCATTCCCATCGGCCCCGTTTTATCGAACCGGCCCCCACTATTGCCCGAAATCTCTACCTTTGCTGTCCAATAATTTAGCCATTCAGCGTTAATGGAGAGCATTTTAGATCAATACTGATCAAGCGAAACGACAAACCACAAACAAAAACCATAAACAAATTCGATATGCCTGGCTTTGAACTTTTTGGCGCCGATGAACGCAAACATGTAAATGATGTCATGGAAACCGGTATCCTGATGCGATTTGGTTTCGATGGAGCCCGTAAAGGGATCTGGAAAGCAAAAGAACTGGAAGCCGCTATCAGTAAGAAATTTGGTTGCCAGTTTACCCATCTGGTTTCCAGTGGAACCACCGCCCTCACCACCGCGCTGAGCGCACTGGGCATCGGTTATGGCGATGAAGTGATCATGCCCACCTTCACTTTTGTGGCCAGCTTTGAAGCCCTGATCAGCGTAGGCGCCGTGCCCGTACTGGTAGATGTAGACGATACCCTCACCCTGAACCCGGATGCCGTACGCAAAGCCATTACCGCCAAAACGAAATGCGTAATGCCTGTGCATATGTGTGGGGCCTCAGCGGATATGGACGCACTGCAACAGATCTGCAAAGAACATAACCTGTTATTGCTGGAAGATGCCTGCCAGAGTTTTGGCGCTACGTATAAAGGAAAATACCTGGGAACCATCGGCGATGCCGGTACCTATTCATTCGACTTTGTAAAAACTGTTACCTGCGGTGAAGGCGGAGCGATTGTTACCAACCGCGCAGATGTATACAGCAACAGCGACGGTTACAGCGATCATGGCCACGACCATAAAGGTGTTGACCGTGGGGCCGACCTGCATCCATACCTGGGTTATAATTTCCGCATTTCCGAACTGCATGCCGCAGTGGGTTTGGCCCAGTTCAATCGCCTAGAAGAATTTCTGACCAAACAACGCGCCGGACATGCCCAATTAAAAGCCATCCTGGCGCAGGTACCGGAAATTAGTTTCCGCCGGGTGCTCGATGAAGCGGGTGACAGCTGCACTTTCTTAAGCTGGTTCCTGCCTACTGCCGAGCTTACCCAGGCTGTGGTGGCTGAATTAAAAGCCCAGAACAGCTGGGGCGGCAATTTCTACTGGTTCGATCATAACTGGCATTATATCCGCAAATGGGAACACCTCAAAAAAGGCATTACCCTCAATGCACTGCATCCTGATTACAAAGCAGCCATCCTGCAACAAACTAATAAAGATTTCTCAGCCAGCGACGCTGTTATGAGCCGCGGCATTACTACCCAGATCTCATTGCTGCCTACAGAACAGCAAATGAAAGAGAAAGGTGAGAAGATCGTGAGCGTGGTTAAAAAGGTACTGGCTGCACAAAAGATATCTGCCTGATAATAATTTTAGAAAGCGGACGGCGTTTAGAAGAATGATCGCTCAGATCATCTTCTAAACGCTTTTAATCTTCCTGTTTCAACGATGAAAACAACCGTTATCTCTATAAAAACCGGAATGTTCATATGCCTGGGCGCCATAATTATACTGGCCGGCTGTAAAAGCCAGGACTCGCAGCATGATGCGGTGGCCGGTAACCTGACTGACTCTGCCCGGAAAGCACAGGATCGCATCGATAGCCTCAGAAAGACCCACTACTTAAATAATGACCTGTCGATTATTTTTCTCGATGCCACTTCCTGGATCATGCAAACGCAAATGGCTTTAACCAAAGCAGAAATGGCCGGCAATAAAAAAGAGATGGTGGATAGCATTCTCATCAACAGCACAAAAGGCGATACCTTATATTTAACCCTGCGCAGAATGTACGAGGCCGGAGCTGTATTTGCAGATAATTATGCAGAAAAAGATCAGTTCAGGGCCATGCGCGAGCCCGACAGTTCAAAACTCTGGCTGCAGAAATATTTTAAGGAAAGCACTCCCTCAGAAGCGCTCAAAACATTGGGCAAATTCCAGAACGATGTAACGGCCATCAATAAGATAGTGAGGAAGTAAGACCGGTGAAAGATGTGTCTTGAATATCCGTCGCGTTTAACGTCGTTCCTCCGGCGTAAAGGGAATAACCGCGACAGCGGAGCAGCGCGGCGAATGAACCACAAACCACAAACAACAAACCACAAACTCTTAAGGTCCTTTTCCCTCGAGCTTATCTACATGGTCCAATGATCCCAACCTGAATCGAAGTGGAATTCGGGTTGCTTTTTCCAACTGCAGCTCCTTTTTACAAAAAAAGCCAAACTGAATCGTATATAGATTGTTACCTATAGTGTTAATGTTCGGCCGAACCGGGATCTGCGCCCGATCGCTGAACTTTGGGCGTTTTAGCGTATGAAAACCAACTGTTAATAACTTTTCAGGCAGATCATACATAGATATTGCGGCCACCTTTTCCGGTGAAAACAACGCCTGACCAGCAGGTATATTTACCTGGTTTTGAGCCAAAACAGCCCCCGTTTTAAAACAAAAAGCCGCAAAGACAATAATTTTATAAAATCGTTGCACAACGTTGATTACATTTGTCTGTAAATTTACGGCCTGATTTTTGTGGTTGCGGCGGATTTTTTAAATTTTTTTTGGGTGACTAACTGACTAAAATATTGACGCACATGGCATTGAGTCAAAGTTTACAGCAAAAGCTACTACAAAAACTTTCTCCACAGCAGATTCAACTGATGAAACTGTTGCAGGTGCCTACAGCTAATCTGGAAGAACGGATCAAAGAAGAGCTTGAAGAGAATCCGGCTTTGGAATTGTCGGAGGAGAACCATGACGAGCAATACGATAATGAAACCAAAGACGAGTTCGATAGCAGTGACGAGGAGGATTTTGATGTAGACGGAAGTGAAGACGAATATGACAATATAGATATTAGCGAATATGTAGGAGATGAAGATGGCGAAATTGCTGATTACAAATTGCGGGATGATAACTATCCCGAAATGGACGACAAAAAGGTAGTTCCATATAAAATAGAAACGTCTTTTCATGAACACCTGTTGGGTCAGTTGGGCATGTTGAAGATGAGCGATAATGAACGCAGGATTGCGGAACAGATCGTAGGCAGTATTGACGATGATGGGTACCTGCGCCGGGAAACTGCTGCCATTGTTGACGATCTGGCTTTTAGGCAGAATATTGAAACGAATGAACAGGAAGTAGAGAAGGTGATCAGGCTGGTACAACAGTTCGATCCGCCGGGAGTATGCGCCCGCGACCTGCAGGAATGTTTGTTATTGCAATTGTACCGTCAGCAACGGGAAGGCAAGAATGTTGACAAAGCCATTGACGTTCTTACCGAATATTTTGATGAGTTCACCAAAAAGCACTACGATAAAATTCAACGGGGCCTTAACCTCGACGACGAGCTGTTGAAAGAAGTGATCAGCCAGATCATTCGCCTTACACCCAAACCGGGCGGTAACCATGCCGATATCAACAAGGCGGAAAGTTATGTAGTACCGGATTTCTTTGTTTATAACAACGGGGGCAAGCTGGAGTTAACGCTCAACTCGAAGAATGCGCCTGACCTGCGTATCAGCGAAGGGTATCGCGATATGCTCCGCGAATATGATAAAGGCAGCAAAAAAGACAAACGCCAGAAAGAGGCCATTCTCTTCATTAAGCAAAAAATAGACGCTGCCAAGTGGTTCATCGATGCCATTAAACAGCGGCAGCATACACTGAGCAGTGTAATGGAAACCATTATGAGCTATCAGCGCGAGTTTTTCCTTACGGGCGACGAAACCACGCTGAAGCCTATGATCCTGAAAGATATTGCCGAACGCACCGGCCTCGATATTTCCACCGTAAGCCGCGTGGCCAACAGCAAGTTTGTACAAACCGAATTTGGAACCTACCGGCTGAAATTCTTCTTTAGTGAATCGCTCAGTACCGATAGCGGCGAAGAAGTTTCTACCCGGGAAGTAAAGAAAATTCTCAGCGATCTTATAGAAGGCGAAAGCAAGAAGAAACCCCTGAGCGACGAAAAACTCACCGAGCTATTGCAGGAAAAAGGTTATAATATTGCACGCCGAACCGTTGCCAAATACCGCGAACAATTGAATATTCCGGTGGCCAGGTTGCGGAAAGAACTGTAATAGCAATTTGTTTATGTCAACAACACCGCTTACTGCCCTGCCCCCAAAAGAACCAGCGCTCATCAGGGCTTTGGCTCATTTTTTCTCTTATATATTTCATCCTTTATTTATCCCGGCCTATGTGACCGCCTTCCTGTTGTTTGTTGATCCTTATTCATTTGCCGGGGTACAGTATAAATACAAAATTTTCAGGCTCATTTCAGTGCTCTTCAATACTGCGGTGATACCCGGTTTTGCAGTCTTCCTCATGTGGCGGCTGAAGCTGATCCAATCCATGCATCTGCGTACACAAAAAGAGCGGATCATTCCCTATGCCGCCGCCATGATCTTTTACTTCTGGGCCTGGTATGTATTCCATAACCAGAAAGATAATCCACAACCATTTCTCGATTTCTTACTCGGCTCCTTCCTGGCTGTTTGCGCCGCCTGGTTCTTAAATATTGTTACCAAGGTAAGCATGCATGCCATTGGTGTGGGTGGACTGGCATTGTTCTTCCTGTTACAGGCATTTACCGAACAGGACGTAACCGGCGTTTATTTTTCCTTCGCTATACTGATAGCCGGCTTGGTGTGTACCAGCCGCCTGATCGTTTCAGATCATACACAACGCGAGATTTACCTGGGCTTCTTTGCCGGCGCCCTTTGCCAGTTGCTGGCCATGTGGCTTCAATAAAATAAAAAAAGCTCAACGGGTGAGCTTTTGAACGCGCCCGAAGAAGGTTCAGCCGGGCGGGCTTCCATCATCTGAAGTTGGTGTTGGTTAACTATTCAGTACTTTAGACTTCTGTATATAGCTTTTCGTGGGATGGTAAATGAACAGGCAACTACCATCCTTGATCGTTTGAATAACTTTTCCGGTTTCTTTCTGCGGAAGTGCCGGGCATCCGAAGCTGCGGCCATTGAAAGGGCTGCGGCTTAAAAAGCTGGCGCCAACATAGTTTGACCCGTGAATAACAATATTCCGCTCGTCGGCTTTGTCATTGATATTTTTTTCCAATCCTTCGATCTTCAGGGCCAGACCATGGCTGCCGTAATAAGTATTTCCGGTTACATAAAAACCCAGACTGCTTTTGTGCGATTCAGGACTGTTTGAGAAAGAACGGGCATATTCTCCACCAGAGTTGCGGCCATGCGCCACCCAGGTATTGATCAACACTTTCTTTTTGGCCATATCAATCACATAAAACCGTTTTCTGCGTGACGACTGGCTGAAATCGCAGATGGAAAGCACCTGGTCCTTCATCACTTTTCCGCGCTCTACCAGATTTTTATAACCTTTCAGCGCATATTCAAAAGCTTTGGTCGACAGGCCTAATTTTTTCAGGTTCATGGAACTGTACAGGCTCCTGGCTTCTTCTGCGAGCATTTCTGCAGCCGATCTTGTAACTACGGTGCTTGTTGCGGTAACCGGAACGGCGGCATTCGGCGCACTCACCACAACCGGCTTTCTCTCTTCACTTCCTGTACCGGAGGATACCACCGGCGACACTGCCAAAAAGCACAACAACACTCCAAACGACATTGACTTATGTGACCGTTTCATGGGACTAATAACGTATAAAAACTATTTGCAACTAATTGATGAAAAACAATACGGTTGTAGAACGAAGCTTTGCGAAAAATATTTTCGCATTTTAAGCGCTGATAGCCGTGTTTTCCGAAATTTTGGCAATAGTATGTATATCGGGGTATTTGCTGGTAAGAGAATTCCCTTATTGATAGTAAGTATTTGGGAGACAGTTATTTGTTGCTCCCTTCGCTCCGCTTTTCGATATTGAATTCCGAGGCGTAGATCTTGATCAGCACAAGGAAAAGGGATATTAAGATCGGACCGAATATGAGACCGATAAACCCAAAAAGGCTTACCCCGATAATTACGCCAAAGCCGGTAATAAGAGGATGCACGTCGCCGATCCGTTTCAACACCCAGAAGCGGAACAGGTTATCAACCGACCCAATGACGCCAAAACCGTATAAAAGCATGATCAGGCCCTTGCCATTGCTGCCGGCGGCGAAGAACAAGAGGGCAACCGGCACATAGGCCAAAGCGGCGCCCACTACAGGCAGCATACTCGTGATACAGGTGATCACAAACCAAAACCATGGTTCTTCAACCCCCAGGATCAGGTAACAGATAAGACCGAAGATACCCTGGATAATGGCAATGAGTGGAATACCGATCGCGTTCGAGTATACCATGCTGTTGAGCTCTTTGCGTAAGAGCAGGGTGTTTTCATCTTTGAGCGGCACCCAGTCATAAAAGTTGGATTCCATTTTACGCCCATCAACGAGCATAAAAAATAATATGAAATACATGATGATGATGCCGGTGAGCGTATTAAAGGTAGCACCAAGGATCTTTGGTACCGTATTGCCGCCCCAGGCGGTTATCTTCTCAAGATTGGTGGTGGTAAGGATCTGGATCTTGTAGCGGGCTTCCAATCGTTCAACAAATGCTTGCAGGCTGGCAAGCACTTCCTGCGAATGCTCCATGGCAAAGGCGATCTTTGAAGTAAGCATGTTCACCACCAGGAAGATAGGCAACAGGATGATGACAAAGGACAGCAGCATGAGCAAGGCGGCGGACAAACCTTTTTTCCATTTATACCGGCCCTGTAAAACGAACATCCATTTGCGAAGCAGCACATACAAGGTGTAAGCACCAAGAAAGGCCGGAATAAGGCTTCTCAATTGGTTGAACAGTACAATGCCAAGCGTAATGATGGTAGCCAGTATAAGTATCTGCCTTATAAAATTATTGGGTATTTGCTGCTTCATGCTGGTTGTAACTTAATGAATTAACTCATAATAGCAAAAGCTATTCCGCCAAAATAACAAAGGCTCCAGAAGGAGCCTTTGTTAACTGTTCTGTTTATACTTTGACCTTCTTCCATTTACCCTTTTTGAAAAGAATGATACCGGCAATGGAGATCCCCGTTTCAGCCAGTACAATGGCAATGAACACGCCATTGGGCCCCAGCTTAAAGACCAGGGCCAGCAGCAATGCCAGCGGCACCTGAAATAACCAGAATCCGAAGATATTGATAAGCGTAGGCGTTTTCGTATCGCCCGCACCATTGAAGGCATTGGTAACGACCATACCTATGCCATAAAAGATATAGCCGAGGCTTACGATCCGTAAAGCGGTTACTGCATATGATTCTACCGTAACGTCCTTATTCATGAAAGCTACAATAGGCTGCGCAAACAGCAGGAAGATCAGCGTTACAAAGATCATGAAGATGGTATTATACCGCGCTGTGCGCCAAACCGACTGTTCGGCCCTTTCGGGTTGCTGCGCGCCGAGGTTTTGACCTACCAGCGTGGCAGCTGCATTGCTCATACCCCAGGCGGGCAGCAAAAAGAACATGATCAGCCGGATGGCCACGCCATAACCTGCTACAGCCGGATCGCCAAACTCCGTCATAATACGGGCAAGCACCATCCAGCTGGCAGATGCGATCAGGAACTGGGCGGTACCCGTCCAGGCAATGTTCGAAATAGATCTAATGATGGGCCAGTCGGGTACAAAGTCCTTTAACCTGATCTTGATAATGCGCTTGCCACTGAATAAATGAGAGATCTGGTACAGCACACCGATACCGCGGCCAATGGTGGTGGCCAGGGCGGCGCCGGTAATACCGAATGCGGGAATAGGCCCGGCTCCGTAAATCAATACCGGGCATAGAATGATATTACAAATATTGGCGATCCATAAAGAGCGCATCGCAATGGAGGCATCACCAGCTCCTCTGAAAATACCGTTGATGAGGAAAAGCATCATGATAACTACACTACCGCCATAAATGATCCGTGTATAGTTAGTGCCTATTCGAACGGTTTCAGGAGATGCGCCCATAAGTTTCAAAATTTCCGGCGCAAATACAACGCCTGCAACGCTGATAACGGCTGTAACGAACAGCGCTACCAATAAGGCCTGGATCCCGGCTTTGGAAGCTGCTTCGGGATTCTTTTCGCCAATCCGGCGTGCAACGGTGGCCGTTGCAGCCATGCTTAAACCGATCGCAAGGGAATACACAATGGTGAGCACCGATTCGGTAAGCACCACGGTCGACACGGCTTCATTTTTACCAAGACGGCCTACAAAGAAAATATCCACTACCGCAAAAACCGACTCCATGCACATTTCAAGTATCATGGGTACTGCCAGTAAGAACACGGCACGGCGAATGCTTCCCTGGGTATAGTCCTGCTCCTGCCCTGATAATGCCTGTTTGAATAAGGAAAAAAATGTTTTGATACGCATAGTACCAACGTTAGTTGTTTGGCCTGACATACAGATCCTGTTTAACTGGTAAGACAATAATAATAAGGGGTGCGCAGCAAGCGCTAACAAAAAATGTTACCGGGGAACTGGGTGTTCGTGAAACATACCTGATGCTGCAGCGAACGAAGTCTTAAAGTTTCATATGCTAAAATTGAAGAGCAGCAAAGGTAGACAATGCCATTAACACCCAAAACTTTTTTTGTTTGCAAAAGAACGAGCCATTGATTATGAAGGATGAAAAGGGAATTTTGCCGGCCGAAAAAGGCCACGCGTTATTCTTTTGTAAATTAGACCGATCGGTTTATTTTTGCAGGGTGACAAAAGCCGAAAAAACAAAAGAATTTATTATTGCCAAGGCGGCTCCGCTATTCAATAAGAAGGGTTATGCCGGTACTTCCATGAGCGATATTATGAAGGCCACCGGTTTGGCAAAGGGAGGCCTCTACGGCAATTTTGAAAGCAAGGATGAAATAGCTGCGCTGGCTTTTGAATATTCCTATAAGCAGCTGAAAGAAGATATTGGCCAGAAGGTAAGAGCTAAAAAGACCGGGGTGGAAAAGCTGCTCACCATTTTTCAGTATTATAAAAATTATACGGTGTCGCCTCCTATCGATGGCGGCTGCCCGCTGATGAATACGGCCGTTGATGCCGATGATGCCTATCCTTTTTTGAAGAAGAAAGCCCGGCAGGCTTTACAGGAAATGCTGGGCTCCCTGCAACATTTTTTAAAAATGGGTATCCAGGAAGGATCATTCAGAAGCGATCTGAATGTAAAGAAAGAGGCCGAGCTCATATTTGCCCAAATTGAAGGCGGCATTATGATGGCCAAGGTGCTGGATGATGTAGCGGTACTGAACAGGTTGCTGGATAATCTTAAGACCCGTTTGGAAACGGAATACATGAGCAATTCACCTAAATAAGATCATTAATTAAATACTATGCAACCAAGATCATTTTATACAGTACGTTTCAATGACTGTGATCCTATGGGGCATTTAAACAATGCCCGGTATATCGATTATATGCTGAATGCCCGCGAAGATCACCTGAAGCAGGCATACCAGATCAATTTGCTGGATTATCATAAACAGGGAATTGCCTGGGTAGTGCGCCGCCACGATATCCAATATGTACGCCCGGCTTTCTATAATGAGACCGTATGTATTGAATCACGCCTCATTGAGCTCGGTGATTCGCACGTGCTGGTGGAAATGTTAATGTTCGACGAAAAACAAACTACGCTAAAGGCCATTATGTGGACCAACTTTACCAGTATTGATGTTAAGACCGGCCGGCGGAAAGAGCACCCTGCCGCTTTTATGGATTTTGCGGCTACTGTTAAGGTAGACGATGTGAATATACCTGCAGGCATAAGCGAACGCATCAAAGGCTTAACGCAAAAAGCGGAAGGCTGAATGCCACATGCGCCAAAGACCGAGCCGGTGTAGACCCCAACCACTTCATATCCCACCTTATTGAGAAGCTTCCATGCGTGAGAGCAAAGCAGCCGGTTGCGCCAGCGACCGGCTGCCGCGGCAAAGCGTTTTGATTCCGCAGTCTGCGTTTTGCCATTCTTTCATGCACTATATTTTGCCTTCAACCTGACGTTCAGCTATAACCCTTCGCCTTCAGCCCTCAGCGTTTAAAGACGGTCTGTTAACGAATTACTAATACCATTTCATCGTGCTTTAACCCCTATTGATACCCCATTCTTCTTAGCATTTCTTTAGTAAACTTCCCTGCTTTTGTACCTTCTATTACTACATAAAGCAACACGCTTTATACAAGTAAAAAAAGTAATTAACCTCAAAAACATTTTATATGAAAACGTTCTTTACCCTCACTACCATTGTATTGATCGTAATTGCCAGTGTAGTCAGCTTTTCTTTATATAAAAACGGGCATTATGCATTTTCAGCGTTGTTGGTATTGACCAGTTATTTGTCTGCCGCATTATGGGTATATGTGCTGGCCAGTAAGAAAGTGGTATTGAGATAACATAAAAGCTTCTTTCAGTCATAACATAAGGGTTCCCGGAACTGGTTCTTTAACCGGTTCCTTTTTTTATCTGCCTGCCTTATGTTCCACCTCGTTGCTCAGTTCAGGTTCTGCAGTAATAAACCAGCCCGGTAATTCGGGTTCATGTAGTTTCCAATGTCCGTCTTTATCGCGTGCAAGCGTTGCCGTAATTAACCGGCCGCTGTTGTCAATAACAGAGATATGAAAGTAAATAGCCACCGAGTTGATGCGGGCAAAATGAAACTCCCGCTCCTGCCCGTCTGTACATAAGATCGTAGTTGAAAAATCGGTTTTCATATTCAGCACGTTTTATCCCAATACAAAGGTGCACAATAATCTTTCCAGAGTGATTTTCTGTAGCAACCCATTCACCTAAACCCTGCATTGTAATTGCCAACTGATTGTATACTAGTAATTTATTCAATACATTTTTGTTTTAAGGACTATGATTTACAAGTTCTGTAAGCAGGATCATTTGGTTAATTTTCTCCACTAAATTCATTTCTCGCTGATAGCATTTTCCGGCAACTTTTCTTCTTAAAAAATCGTAAATTAGGTAAGGCGACTATTGGGGATTTTTAAGGCTTGTTCCATTACTACCCATCTGTGATCAACTACCCTTTATTGCATATTCTAATTACTTTTTGCCAAAAGCATGAAGAAGACTGTTATTGGCTGTTTGCTTATGCTGTTGCTGCTTTTTACCGCACGGGCCGATCACATTACCGGCGGTGAAATGAGTTATGTTTTTATGGGCATCAATAACGGTCAATACGTATACCAGGTCACCGCCAGATTATTCATGGATTGTTACAGTAACCGGCGACTGCCGAATCCCGCTTATTTCGGGGTTTTTAACCGCGGAACCGGAAAACATATCCGCGATATTTCGGTACCTATGGTGCGGCAGGATGAGTTATTATTAAACAATGCTGGTCCCTGCATTACCAACCCGCCAAGAGTTTGTTACAACATCGGTATTTACGATTTTACCCTTGCGCTGCCGCCGGTTGCAGAAGGGTATATTATCGCCATACAGGTAGTTTACAGAATACAGGGCATCGATAACCTAAGGCCGGGTTATGGTAATATTGGCGCCACCTATACGGGTGAAATACCGGGTACCGATCCGGTTTCATCAGGCGCGCAAAACCACAGCGCCCGGTTTATTGGCACTGATATGGTGGTGATCTGCGCCAATAACGCATTTTCTTACAGCTTTGCGGCAGAAGACAAGGATGGCGATCAGTTGCGGTACTCCTTCATTAATGCGTACGTAGGCGGCTCCGGTGGCGGCGCCACCAATTTTCCACCGGCACCACCGCCCTATTCCTCGGTGCCTTATGGGGCTTCTTATGGGGCAGATGCGCCATTGGGCAGCAATGTAAAGATCAATGCAAGTACAGGTTTGATCACAGGTGTTGCCCCCGGCGACGGTATTTATGTAGTAACGGTGCAAGTGGAAGAGATCAGGAATGGGATTGTGATCGCCACCCAGCGCAAAGACCTGCAAATACGAATAACTGCCTGTACCATTGCATCGGCCAGTATGCCGCCTGAATACATGTTGTGCGATGATTCAAAAACCATTGCATTGTCTAACATGAGCACGAGTCCGCTCATCACTTCCACCACCTGGGAGCTGATCGATAACAAAGGAAATCCTGTATTTACCTCTGGCAGTCCGGTAACCAGTTTCACATTTCCCGATACCGGAACCTACACGGTGAAACTGGTTATCAATCGCAATCAGCAATGTTCCGATTCAATGGTTTCAGTGGCTTATGTATACCCCGGTTTTAAACCGGATTTTACCGTACATGGTATTTGCTTTACAAAGCCGACGAGCTTTCTGGATGCATCGGTATCCGCTTATGGCCAGGTCAATTCCTGGGACTGGCAGTTTGGCGATGGTACCGACAACGATAACTCACTGGCGCCTTCACCCACTTATACGTATCAATCCATGGGTACTAAAAGCGTGCGGCTGATTGCAACGGATACGAAGGGCTGCCGCGATACCATATTGAAAAATATAAGTATCGTTGACAAGCCGCCCCTGTCGCTGGCATTTAGGGATACGCTGATCTGTACTCCTGATGCAGTTCAACTGCAGGCCAGCGGCAGTGGTTCATTTAGCTGGAGGCCCAACAACGCCATGGTAAACGGAAATACGGCCACACCGTCCGTTGCGCCTGCAACAACTACTACCTATACTGTTCAACTGGATGATAACGGCTGCCTTAACCACGATTCGGTACAGGTGCGGGTGGTTGATCATGTTACCTTGCAGCCAATGGATGATACAACCATCTGCCAAAGCGATACCGTACGCCTCCATGTGCATTCAGATGGGTTGAAGTATAACTGGACACCCGCTAACCAGGTGCTGCATACAAACATGCAAAACCCCCAGGTAGTCACCAGGTTCACTACAAACTACCAGGTAACGGCCAGTATCGGCAGTTGTACCGCCAGCGGTCAGATAGTGGTAACAACGGTTCCCTATCCTGTGGCTGATGCCGGCGCAGATACTACCATTTGTTTTGCCACGCCAGCCAGGTTGCAGGCTGGTACAGAAGCTACCACCTTTGCCTGGTTACCCGAAGCCTCCCTGAGCAGTTTGAATATTCTCAATCCCGTGGCCATGCCGAAAAGCACCACAGCTTATGTGCTTTCAGCCTACGACAACAAGGGTTGTCCAAAACCAGGCTTTGATACCGTTATCGTAAACGTTTTGCCAGATATCAATGCATTTGCAGGAAGAGATACAGCGGTGCTGGTGGGCCAGCTCATGCAGTTCCAGGCAAGCGGGGGAATCAGGTATCAGTGGGCGCCGGCTACCAATTTGTCGAACCCGCAAAGCGCCGACCCCATTGCCACTTACAATAGCCCTTCAAACGGCATTGTGTATAAGGTGCTGGCGTATAACCAGGCGGGTTGTGTAGATTCAGCATTTATAAAGGTGAAAGTCTTTCAGACCATGCCAACGGTTTTCGTGCCCAATGCTTTTACCCCCAACAGGGACGGAAAGAACGATCTGTTACGGCCAATTGCAGTAGGAATGGCGCGCATCGATTATTTCCAGATCTTCAACCGCTGGGGCCAGCTGGTATTCAGAACATCAGGCAACGAACATGGCTGGGACGGAACCATTGCCGGTAAGCAGCAACCCTCCGGCACTTATGTATGGATGGTAAAAGCCGTTGATCATACCGGCGCGCCGTACGTGCAGCGTGGCACCCTGGTATTGGTTCGATAAAACTCAGTTATCGGGCAAGCTGTTTCCAGTCCATAGAAAACACATTGATCAGGCAATTGCACAAGTCACTGATGCGGGTAGGTTTGGTAAGAAAATAATGCGCCCCCAGTTTCATGATCTCCTGCCTGTCTTTTTGATTGGAGCTGGTGGTATAAATGATCAGCGGAACGCCTGAATAGCGTGGAAGCTTTTTGATCTCAACCAAACAATCCTTGCCATTTAATTTTGGCATGTTCAGGTCAAGAAAAATAAAATCTGGCAGGGGAATGCTTTCATCTTTTAGTTGTTTCAAGGCCGCCTCTCCGTTATTGGCGTAAAAACATTTAAAAGGAATCTTCAGGTCCCTCATGGCCTCATTGATAAATAGCTGGTCATCTTCATCATCATCGATAATAAATAGGGTTTTGGTTGTGTCCATGAGGTTGAAATAATAATAAAATTAGCATTTTTCATGACTATTTTCCCTTGCCTAAAATTTTTAATCTAAAGAAAAGTATGCTGTTTTCTACAATACATGCTTTAAATGGGTTCCCGGCATATAAATGCTTCAATTAATTCTATCTCCATTAGTAATCATTGCAGGAAATCTGCGGATTAAAAAGAATTTGTGCCTGAAACATGTATCTTCCCGTTTGCGATATTTCCGCCAAAAACGATCCCAAAGCCAACCAGCGTTAAACCAACGATTCATGAACCAGCTGAAAAAAATCAAAAGCCACCTGTTTATCGGTTTATTACTGATGCCTTTTTGCCTGCATGCACAAACTGAAAAACAAGCATCAAACGGAATGGTACACCGTAATTACTTTGTAAACGCCCTCGTACGCATTGCCGATCCGGTTTTAACATCCCTGAGTAAAAATGAATTGAAAAAGAAAATGCCGGTAGAAGCGAAAACAAACGACCGGAAAAACTTTACATATCTGGAAGCTTTTGGCCGTTTGCTGGCTGGTATGGCTCCCTGGCTGGAACTGGGTCCGGATAGCAGCGCCGAAGGAAAGCTGCGCAAAAAATATCTCGATCTTTCGGTAATAGGCATTCGCAATGCCACCGACCCGGCGGCGCCGGATTATATGAACTTTAATAAAGGCGGCCAGGCGCTGGTAGATGCGGCGTTTTTGTCGCAGGCCCTGCTGCGCGCGCCGAACCAGTTATGGGGCCGGCTCGATGCAAAAACCAGAAAAAATGTACTGGAAGCGCTCAAGTCTTCGCGGGTGATCACACCCGGCCATAGTAACTGGCTTTTTTTCAGCGCCATGGTAGAAGCTGCTCTGCTGCAATTTGAAGGCAATGGCGATAAAATGCGCATCGATTATGCCATACAGCAACATTTGCAATGGTATAAAGGCGACGGGGCCTATGGCGATGGTGCCCATTTTCATTGGGATTATTATAACAGCTTTGTCATTCAACCCATGTTCCTGGAAGTCTTGCAAACCCTTATCAACAGTGGACAAAAAGAGCAGAAAACCTATGCGCTGGCATTAGAGCGGGCCCGCCGCTATGCGGGTGTGCAGGAACGTCTGATCTCGCCCGAAGGTACATACCCGCCCATTGGACGTTCACTGGCCTATCGTTTTGGCGCTTTTCAGCATTTAGCGAAGATCGCCCTGATGGGCCAGTTACCAAAAGACATATTGCCGCAACAGGTAAGGTGCGCTTTGTATGAGGTAGTAAAAAAGCAAATTGAGGCGCCTGGCACCTTCGACAAAGAAGGCTGGTTACAAATAGGCCTGGTGGGTCATCAGCCGGGGGTAGGCGAAGCGTACATTTCAACGGGCAGCCTGTATTTATGTGCACAGGTGTTTCTCATCCTCGGTTTGCCAGCAACCGATCCATTCTGGCAAAATGCCGATGCTGACTGGACTGCCAAAAAGGCCTGGAAGGGAGACGCCATTCCCATTGACCATGCTATAGAGAACTAATAAGCCCCTGTACCTGCAAACCCTTAGTCACGGTTATTTAACACCCTTTTTCTGCCCTATACCTCCCTGAATCGGGTAATTCAGCACTGATTGGTTCATTATTTGCCATTAAAAACCGATTTGAAAAATTATTAAAGGGTTGTTAAAGCAGCCGATAGTACCCAGCCAAATATTATAAAAATCCGTTAGTATAATTTGGAGGCCCATTAAATGCGAAGAAAAGTTCTAATCAGCTCAGCAATTTCCGGCTTAATTCTATTTGCCGCCTGTCGTAAGAATGCAGACGTTTCTGGCGATCCATCCATAACGAATTGTGTGGTGCAGCAAAGCGCCTCAAACGGCAGGCTGATCCCTGATCAGTACATTGTAGCCTACCGGCCCGAATTCTTTGACCGCCTGACGACAACAGCCCGTGCAGCGGATATCACCAGTACCTTGTTAAAGGCTAAAGGTATCAGCAGCACCGCTTTACAAAAGACCTTTACAGGTGCTACCGGCGGTTTTATTGCCCGGTTATCAGCTGATGAGGTACAACGGTTAAAACAGGACGCCACTGTTGGGATGATTGAACAGGACCGCATTATTGCTTATGGATCCTGCTTTGAGGTGGTGGAGCCCCGGTTAATTACCTGGAATGTAGCACGCGTTGGTTATGGCGATGGAACCGGTAAGACCGCCTGGATCATTGATTCGGGGATCGACTTTACGCATCCTGATCTGAACGCCGATGCTACCCGCAGTAAATCTTTTATCAATGGTGTAACATCTGCAGCCGATGAAAATGGCCATGGCACCCATGTAGCCGGCATCATCGGTGCAAAGAATAATACAATAGGTATGCTGGGAGTTGCTTCCGGCGCCAGCCTGGTTGCTTTACGGGTATTTGATAAAAATGGTGAAGGAACATTGGGATCCATCATTCAGGCCCTGGCCTATATTAATCAAAATGCCAAAGCAGGCGATGTAGTGAATATGAGCCTTGGCGAAGATGAAGTGTCTTCCATTCTGGACCAGCAGGTGAAAAATACCGCGGCTAAAGGAATCTATTTTGCCATCGCGTCTGGAAATGACGGCAAGCCGGCGGTTGATTTCTCACCCGGCAGAGCCAATGCGCCGAATATCTATACCGTGTCTGCTGTTGACAGCCTCGATAATTTTGCTTCATTCTCCAATTACGGAAACAATGTAGTGGATTTTGCAGCCCCCGGCGTGCGCATTCCATCTACCTATCTCAACGGAAAATATGCCATTTTAACCGGCACGTCGATGGCAGCGCCCCATGTTGCCGGATTATTATTACTCAAAGGAAATGCAATAGTTACCTCCGGCTTTGCGAAGAATGACCCCGACGGTACAGCCGATCCTATTGCCCATAAATAATTGCTTGCTACCTGTTTATAAGCATATTGGGGAAATAGTTGCCCAAGAAAGCTGGTTTTAAATTTCGATGGATGATGCATCCATGAAATTGAAACAGAAACAGCCCCGCAGATATGTGGTTTCCCGGAAGCTGGATGCATTCTTTTTTGATGTGTATGCTTTCGGGCAGTTTATCGCACGCTTTTTCAGAAATCTTTTCTTACCTCCTTACGAATTCAAAGAAGTTGTACACCAGTGTTATATGGTAGGCGTGAAGTCTTTACCGCTTATAACACTCACCGGCTTCATAACCGGCATTGTATTTACCAAACAAAGCCGGCCATCCTTATCGGAATTCGGCGCCACATCGTGGTTGCCCTCGCTGGTGGCCATTGCTATCATCAGGGCATTGGCGCCCCTCGTGACCGGCCTCATCACTGCCGGTAAAGTAGGATCGAATATTGGTGCAGAACTCGGTTCCATGAAAGTAACCGAACAGATCGATGCCATGGAAGTATCGGCAACGAATCCCTTTAAATTCCTGGTAGTTACAAGGGTGATAGCCACCACCTGTATGGTGCCGTTATTGATGTTGTATATGGCGCTGGTCGCTTTGCTGGGTGCTTTTGTAAATGTGCACGCCAATGAGCAAACGAGCTTTATATTATTTATCGAGAACGGATTTCAGAGCATTAATTTCCTGGACCTCTTTTCATCGGTCTTAAAATCAGTTGTCTTTGGCTTTACGATCGGCATTGTGAGTTGTTACCAGGGCTACACTACCACGCAGGGAACACAAGGCGTAGGCCGTGCAGCCAATACTTCCGTAGTGCTGGCCATGTTCCTCATCTTTATTGAAGAAATAATCATTGTACAGGTTGTTAACTGGTTTAGAATTACCTGATGGCAAAAAGTAATACACATATTATCGATAGAACAAAACGGGTCATCTCCATCCGCGGCCTGCACAAATCATTTGGAACCAATCATGTATTGCGCGGTATCGACCTGGATATTTTTCAGGGGGAAAACGTTGTAGTGCTGGGACGCTCAGGAACAGGTAAATCGGTGTTGATAAAAATCATAGCGGGACTGTTAAAGCCCGACAGCGGTTCTGTAAACGTATTAGGGAACGATGTGGAACGTATCAGCTACAGGGAGCTGGAAAAGCTTCGCCTGCGCATTGGGTTTTCTTTTCAAAGCAGTGCCTTATACGATAGTATGACCGTACGGGAGAACCTGGAATTTCCCCTGCTGCGCAATTCGAAACATTTGAGCACCCAACAGGTAAGGCAGGCGGTAGAAAAAGCGCTTGATGCAGTGGGCCTGTCACAAACGATCAACCAATGGCCAGGTGAACTCTCTGGCGGGCAAAGAAAGCGTATTGGTATTGCTCGAACCCTGATCATGCAACCGGCGATCATGCTGTACGATGAACCTACCGCCGGCCTCGATCCCATTACCAGCATGGAAATAAACGACCTCATCAATGAAGTGCAGGAGCGGTTTAACACCAGTTCTATCATTATTACGCATGACCTCACCTGCGCCAAGTCAACCGGCGACCGGGTAGCGGTTCTGCTCGACGGCCGTTTTGTAAAACAAGGATCATTCGAAGAAGTATTCACCAGTGGCGATGAACGTATAAAAAGTTTTTACGATTACAATTTTATTACATGAACTGTATCACCAAAAATATTTTCTGATGAGCACGGAAAAAAACAAACGAACAGTGATCGTAGGCCTGTTTGTAACCATTGGCCTGCTTATATTGCTGGTTGGCATTTTTACTTTAGGCGGACAGCAAAAAACATTTGCCCGGTCTATTACAGTACAAGCCGATTTTGACAATGTTAACGGATTGCAAAAGGGTGACAACGTTTGGTTTTCAGGCGTTAAAGTAGGTATTGTAAAGTCCATAGAGATCAGCGGCAATTCGCTCATAAAAGTGACCATGCACATTGAAAGAAAAGCCCAGGAGTTCATCCGCAAAGATGCCAAAGCAAAAGTGGGAGCCGAAGGCTTTATTGGTAACAAACTGGTGGTCATTTACGGGGGAACGCCACAAGCCGGTGCTATTGAAGGCGGCGAACATCTGCAGGTTGAAAAGTCCCTCAGTACCGAAGATATGATGGCCACCCTGCAAAAGAACAATGAGAACCTAGTTGCCATTACAAGCGATTTTAAAACAGTGAGTAACCGGCTGGTGAACGGTGAAGGAACGGCAGGTGCGTTGTTAACGGATGAGTCCTTGTACAAAAGCCTGGCAAGTACAGCCAGTAACTTACAATTGGCAGCCAGGAACAGCCAGCTGCTGAGCAGCCGTATTGCGGAATATAGCGCCCAGTTGGAGAAACCCGGGAGCCTGGCAAACGGGTTAGTGAATGACACGATGATCATGACCAATTTACAGGCGGCGGTAAAGCAGATCAACGATGCGGCCAATGCGGCGAACGCATTTACTGCCAATTTAAAAACAGTAAGTGATAACCTGCATAGCAGCGATAATACCCTGGGTTTATTATTAAACGACCAAAAAACGGCGGAAAATATGAAAAGCATTCTCGAAAATCTCAATTCGGGAAGCCGTAAGCTCGATGAAGACCTGGAAGCATTGCAGCATAATTTTTTATTCCGGGGTTATTTCAGAAAAAAGGCCCGCCAGGAGGAAAAAGCCCGCAGGGAGGCTGAAAAGAACAAATAGCCCTGCGCTATTCCCGGCTATCAACATCGATCCATATAACTGTTAAAGTTTACTTAATGGCTCGATTTGGCAAACCGCTTGCGCCCATTGCTGTTATATAGGGGTAACGTAATTCATTAATCAATACCAAAGAGAAATTAATGCCTAAATCCAACTATCCCAGGTTAAAATTCTTGATCTTCCCGCTATTACTACTCGTAGTAATAAGTTTCATTTTTGCCGCACCATCACGTGCTTTAAACAACCAAAAAGCGGATATAGCTATTCCGGTGAAGGATTCAGCTAGTGTTGATACCCGCAAGTCGGTGAACCGCTACAGTTATTTGTACCAGCAGATGAGTCTCGACAGTCTGGGGCTGTCGCAGGAAGCATTTGACTATGGCGTACAGGGTTTTTCGGACCTTGTTGCTGCAGGCGCGGTAAAGAACAGTAATATCCTTACGATTGTCGATTTCAGTTTGCCTTCTTCGAAAAAGAGATTATTCATAATTGATGTTGCTACGGGCAAATTGCTGTTCAATACATTTGTATCGCATGGCAGAAACTCGGGAAAAGACATGGCCACTGAATTCTCGAACGAGCTTAACAGTTTTAAGAGTAGCCTGGGCTTTTATGTAACCGGAAACACGTATTCAGGCGAACATGGTTACTCCCTTCGGCTGCAAGGCCAGGAAGCAGGCATCAACGACAATGCCTATAATAGAAGCATCGTTATGCATGCTGCCAATTATGTGAATGAAAAGGTGATAAAAGTAAAAGGATTTATCGGACGCAGCCTGGGTTGCCCTGCTGTGCCGCCATCATTACATAAAGCTATTATCAACACGATAAAAGACGGCACTTGTTTATTTATGTACAGTCCCGACAAGTTTTACATTTCTCATTCCAAGATGATCAATCAACCGGTGTTACAGGACACGGTGATACAAGATACAGTGGGATAGTGATCATATAGATCGCTTGTTAAAAAGGATTGACGGCAAACGTCAATCCTTTTTGGTTTTTCAGCCAGCGTATGATCTACTGGTAAATGGCTTAATTGCGCATCGGCGGACAGTCAAGCGAATTTTTTCTTCCCAACGTGTATATAATGCCGATGGAATAGTTAGAGTAGTAGTCGTTCCTATCCGGATTGGAAGCCTTGCTGAACCCATCGATATAATCGTTGAAAGTTATGCGGTAAGACGCTTCTGCCATCACCGACAGCTTGTTTGAAATGGGGTACCTTACGCCTAACCCCATCGGGATAACGGGAATGGTACCAGGCAAGGTATGCAAGGTGTCAATCGCTAGCCCTTCCAGGAAGTCGGGGTCATTGGCAAAATAATCGTAATTGACACGGCTCCAGTCGCGTTTAATGCGCAAAGAGCTCAGTCCAGCGCCACCAAAAATATAAGGGGAAAGCGTTTTTCTATCGCTGTAGTTATTACCTAAAATATTCCAAACCAAAAGGGCTGCAATCTCGGTATTGCGGGCAGTGAATCGTAAACTGCGTTCTTTACGCCATTCCGGATCATCGTAGTTGGCCTCATTGGCTGTCAGCTTTCCATGCGCCAGGTTGGCCCTGATAGAAAATGACCGGGTAAGTATTCGATTATAGAACAGATTGAAGGCAAAACCGGGCGATTTAAAGGCGCCTGCTGCTTCGGGCGTTAGATCGCCCTGGTAAACGAAAATGCCTGCACCAAAGCCTAATTCATGTTTAGGAAGATCTGGCTGTGCGTATGCGGCACTGAAAAAACTGCAAAATGTTATAGAAATTGCAATGGCCTTTGCGGACTTCACTTTCATGTAATGGATGTTTGGTCGCGTAGAAAGGGGCCATCAATGTTTTTTTGGTTATTGCTGTAATGTTGTAAGACGAAGATTATGCCTGAAAGTTTAATGACAACAAATTTTAGTAAATATTTTTGAATTATATGGGCATAAAAAAGCCCTGTAAAAACAGGGCCTGCACTTTAAAAGTAACACCCATGAAAAACTCGTTACAATAATCTCTTTATACAACATTGGACGAGCTTTTGCCTGCAACATTGCGCCTGTTTGCACATATTTAACAATCTTACCGGTATGCTTCACCGATCTAATTGTTGGGTGCCCCGGCATCGATCCAACAGGTAATAAGGGCCTTTTGGGCAGCGGAAAAACTCGCATCCTGAGGCATGGAGCCATTGGCTACAGAAGTGCGGATGCGTGCCCTTGCATTAAAGATCTGGGTGTAATCGGTAAGTGGGCCCGGACCGTTGGAAGTTCCTGCAGCATGACAATCGGGTTTTGCGCAGCTGGAGGCGATCAAAGGCTTTACATGGCCTGAGAACGAAGTGGTAACAGTGCTGCAATCAACAGTCGAGGAATCGCCGTTTTTACTGTCTTTTGTACACGAATTAGCCAGTGCTATGAAAACTATGAAACAGGCCGTCAGACTAAGAATTTTCTTCATACAGGCGTTTTATTGGATTAATGATTCGGTTTCTTATCTTCTGTTACGATACTACAAATAAAAAGGTTGCCGGATCAGCGTGTTGTACTATCGAAAAGAAGCCTGGCAAAATGCTAAACTATACTACGGCACTGTATAAACAAAATTGCACTTACAGCTTACGCTGAAAACAGCAATTAGTAAGATTAATGCGGATAGGCGGAACTGGTACATGCCCGCAAATCTTATCGATGAATTATATGTAACTATCACTATGCTCAGTACAATATCACAAAAGTGCTTTGCGGTATTGAATGGACCTGACCTTAGCAACAGATACAATATAAGTGTGATGTGTGCCGGCTGGCCTGCAATTGAAAGGACCGGGCCTGATAAAGTGAGAAGGGTTAACAGATTGACAGGGGCTGTGCGGGTTATTTAGTTGATTACGTTTAGTTTATAAGGTTGAGAATTGTGGCTACATACTGCTCACCCGCGAATTATGTAAGCTTTGATGGAAATTTTATAAATCCCATTCCAAAAAAACGCTATACTTTTACAGCGTTATGAAAAAGTTCCTGGTATTCATATTCGCCCTCTTTTACCTTGGCACCTCGGTAGGCGCTACGGTAAACCTGCATTATTGCATGGGGCGGCTGGTAAACTGGGACCTTTCCATAAAAGAATCACATACCTGTGACAAATGCGGCATGGAAAAGGTGAAAACCAAAAAGAACGGCTGCTGCGAAGACAAATACCATGTGTTACAGGTAGAGAAAGACCAAAAAGGGGAGAACCGCTACCAGGCCGGAGCCCCTGTTGAAATTCCGCTTATTACCTCATATCCTTCTTTTATAACGCCGGTGGCCGCTTCTGTTACTGAAGAACATCCGGTATCCAATGCGCCGCCACGAAGCGGGGTGCCCCTCCGGATCCGTTATTGCATTTTCCGTATTTGATCTGTTTTCTTCCTCATGCCTGACAACCTGTTGGGCCGCTGGCATTATTTACAGCAATGCCTGCACATATCTTCCTTCTAAAATTTAATAGTGTATTTGAAAAAGCCTGGTTGCTGATCCAGCCTGCTTTTTCTGGTATTGTTTATAATATTCATCACTTCAAAAACGAATCAAATGAAACAGCTTTTTTTCGGGTTGTTGACAACTTTCTCAGTAATCGTATATTCCTGCGGTGACAATACCTCTACGGAACAAACCCAAACGCAAAAGGATGAGCATGCTTCATCTGGTCATGCTGCCACGGAAGAGAACGCTGAAATAAAAGTAGTGAAGGCTTCCTTTAGCAATGTAGATGCCGGTGTTGCCAGCTACATGAAAAAGATCACTGATCACTATCTGCAAATAAAGAACGCGCTCACCAATGGAAAGGCAAGTGAAGCCGGTGATGCTGCTAAAAATATGCTGGAAGCTATGAAGGGCTTTGATAAATCGCTGTTAGCGGCCGATCAGAAAAAAGTGTACGATCAGCATGAGGCCGGCATGAAGGAACACGCAGAACATATTTCAAAAAGCACCAATGATCTTGAACACCAGCGCGAACGCTTTTCTCTCTTAAGCGAAAATATGTATGCCCTGGTAAAAGCTTTTGGCGGGGGAAAAACCCTGTATCATGATCATTGTCCGATGGCAAAAGATGGCAAAGGCGCTATGTGGTTAAGCGAAACCAGGGAAGTCAGGAACCCCTACTTTGGTGATAAGATGATGGAATGCGGTAGTGTGGAAGAAGAGATTCAATAAACAATGTGATAACCCCGGCCAGGGGCCGGGACAAGCCGTGATAATGAAATACAGGTTCGGATAATCAGGAGCTATGGTGAGTAACGGGCAGGCAGTGAGGCAATGAATTTCTGATGGGGCAAGATCAGATCTTAATCTAAAAGATTATGAGTCACTCAACACGCACCATTCACCATTCATGATTTACAGAGCCATCAATAAATAGTTATGATATCATCATTAATAAGCTGGTCGCTCAAAAACCGGTACGTTGTACTGGCCATGGCTGCAGCTCTGTTGGCATGGGGTTTTGTCAATGTGCAGAAAAACCCCATCGACGCCATTCCCGACTTATCGGAGAACCAGGTGATCGTATTTACCGAATGGATGGGCCGCAGTCCGCAAATAATCGAAGACCAGGTGACCTATCCCCTGGTGAGCAACCTGCAGGGCATACCGAAGGTGAAGAACGTGCGGGCGACCTCCATGTTCGGGATGAGTTTCGTGTATGTGATCTTCGAAGATAATACCGATATCTATTGGGCCCGTACCCGCGTGCTGGAACGCCTGAACTATGCACAACGCCTGCTGCCCGAAGGGATCAGCCCCACATTAGGCCCCGACGGTACCGGCGTGGGACACGTGTTCTGGTACACGCTCGACGCAAAACAGATGGATCTGGGCGAACAACGGGCTTTGCAGGACTGGTATATTAAACTGGCCCTGCAAACGGTTCCCGGGGTAGCAGAGGTTTCTTCTTTTGGTGGATTCGAAAAGCAATACCAGCTTGTGCTCGATCCTGTTAAGCTGCAGTTTTACAACGTATCCCTCATGGATGTAATGAACACGGTTAAAGCTGCCAATAATGATGTAGGCGGCCGCAAGTTTGAAATGAGCGATATGGCTTATATCATCCGCGGATTGGGGTATGTGAAAAATAAGGAAGACCTGGAAAGTATTGCCGTTGGCAATTACAATGGTATTCCTGTGCGCGTAAAAGATATTGGTACGGTGCAAATGGGCGGCGATCTGCGGCTCGGCATTTTTGATGAGAATGGGCAGGGCGAAGTGGTAGGCGGCATTGTCGTAATGCGTTATGGCGAAAATGCCGATAAAGTGATCACGGCTGTTAAGGAAAAGATGAAAGAGGTGGAAAAGGGATTGCCGCAGGGCGTAACTTTTAAAACCGGGTACGATCGCAGTGAGCTCATTCAGGCAGCCATTGGCAATGTAAAGAATAAGCTCGTTGAAGAAATGATCGTGGTATGTGTGATCGTCATTATCTTCCTGTTCCACTGGCGCAGCGCCTTAAGCATCATCATACAGATCCCCATCACCATTGCAGTAAGTTTTATTCTGTTAAATGCCGTTGGCCTGTCATCGAATATCATGTCATTGACCGGTATTGCCCTGGCCATTGGGGTTATTGTCGACAATGGCATCATTATGAGTGAGAACGCGTATCGCCATTTGGCGGAGTACCAGCAGCAGCAAAGCACAAAATCATGATCCAATGACGAAATTATTTAAGAAAATACGCGGAAAGGATAAACCCCGCATTCCGGAGCTCGTGCGGATGCAGATCATAGAAAAAGCCTGCAAACAGGTCTCGAGGGGCGTATTCTTTTCAACCATCATTATAATTACCTCCTTTTTGCCGGTATTCCTGCTCACCGGCCAGGAAGGAAAATTATTTCACCCGCTGGCCTTTACCAAGACCTTTATCATGGTGGTTGATGCCCTGCTGGTGGTTACGCTGGCGCCGGTACTGATCTCCTTCTTCATGAAGGGCCGTTTCAGGCCCGAAACGGCCAACCCGGTAAACCGCTTGCTCGAGCGGGTATATGAGCCGGTGATACGCGCCTGCATTAAGTGGCGCAAAACAACCATTGCCGTAAATATCATTGCGCTGGCCATCAGCATTCCGCTGCTCATGAGCCTGGGGCGGGAATTTATGCCACCACTCGATGAAGGTTCTTTATTGTTTATGCCGGTCACTTTGCCCGATGTATCGAACAGTGAAGTGAAGCGCATTTTGCAGGTGCAGGATAAGATCATTAAAACGGTTCCGGAGGTAAAGAATGTGCTGGGTAAAGCAGGCCGGGCCAATACGGCTACCGATAACTCTCCTATCAGTATGATAGAAACCATCATCCTCCTGAAGCCACAGGCAGAATGGCGGGCCGGTATCACCAAGAATGATATCATTAATGAACTGAATAATAAACTGCAGATACCCGGTGTGACCAATGGCTGGACGCAGCCAATCATCAACCGGATCAATATGCTGAGTACCGGTATCCGTACCGATGTAGGCGTGAAAGTATATGGCCAGAACTTGGATACCATTTACGCCTTTGCTGAAACCATTAAAAAGGAACTGGAAGGAATTAACGGCATTAAAGACCTGTACGTTGAACCCATTACCGGCGGTAAATACATCGACATCCATATTAAACGCGACGAGATCAGCCGTTATGGGCTGAGCGTAGACGATGTGAACCGGGTAATTGAAATTGCTTTGGGCGGAATGAAATTAACCACTACCGTGGAAGGCCGCCAGCGTTTTTCGGTAAATGCGCGCTTTGGCCAGGATTTTCGCAATAACCTCAGTGCATTGAAACGGTTACAGGTACAAACTATGAATTATGGTCCCGTTCCCCTGGAAGCCGTAGCTGATGTTACCATTGCAGAAGGCCCGCCGATGATCAATTCAGAAAATGCCATGCTGCGCGGAACGGTTTTGTTCAATGTACGGGAGCGGGATCTTGGCAGCACCGTAAACGAAGCGCGTGAAAAACTGGACGCCATGATCAGTAAATTACCAAAAGGATACTATCTGGAATGGAGCGGCCAGTACGAGAACCTGATGCGCAGTGAGCGCACCCTCAAGCTTATCCTGCCCGTGGTATTACTCGTTATTTTTATTTCCATGTATTTCGCATTTCATTCTGCACGCGAAGCATTTTTAAGCCTTATCACCATACCCTTTGCACTGATCGGCGGCGCCTACATGATCTGGTTCTGGGATGTAAATCTTTCAGTTGCGGTGGCCGTTGGTTTTATCGCCTTGTTTGGACTGGCCGTAGAAACGGGGATTGTGATGGTGATCTATTTGAACGATGCCATGCAGCAACTGGTAGCCCTTAAGGGAAATTCAAGGGAAACGATCACCCGGGAAGACCTGCGGGAATATGTAATTGCCGGTGCTGCGAAAAGATTACGGCCAAAGATCATGACGGTATGTGTGTCGCTGTTTGCGCTGGTGCCCATTCTGTGGAGCCATGGTGTTGGCAGTGATGTTATGAAGCCGATCGTGTTACCCATGGTGGGCGGTGTACTTACTTCTGCTACCCACATCTTATTGGTGACCCCATTGATCTTTTTAATGGCTAAAGAATTTGAATTGCGTAAGCATGGAAAGATAGATGTATTGGAAGCAAAACATTAGTCAATTGAAATACGCAAAGCATTGCGATAAAAAAGACAGTATGTTCAAAAGATGTATAATAACCGGTATTATGGCAGGCTGGGCGATGGCCTTATCCGCTCAATCACCAATGACCCTGCAGGAGATCTTAACAACGGTCGAGAGCAAAAACCCGGGTTTAAAAATGTATGAAGCCGAAGCCCGCGCTTTTAATGAAGCCGCCAAAGGCGCCTACAGCTGGATGCCGCCGGAGGCGGGTGCAGGCTTGTTTATGACGCCTTATGATACGAAAGAGATCAAGGCCAATCCAATGATGCATAGTGAAGGAATGGGCTTTTTTATGGTGTCGGCGCAACAAATGTTTCCCAACCGTAAAAAGCAGAACGCCGAAGCCGCCTGGATGCGATCCATGTCAACCGTGGAAACAGAAAGAAGAAAAGTGGCATTAAATGAGTTGTTGTACACCGCCAAAAAAAGTTATTATGAATGGGTGATCCTGCTTAAAAAGCAGGCGGTGCTTGATGAAGGCAGTCATATACTTGACTTTATGATCAAAAGCGCTGAGATCCGGTATAAGAACGGTTTGGGCAGGATCAGTGCCTATTATAAAGCAAAAGCGGCGTTGGCCAATATCGACAATATGAAACTGATGGTGGAAAGCGAGCTGCGTCAAAAGCGCATTATGCTCAACAGCCTGATGTACCGCAAGGCCGATACAGAATTCAGTATTGACACTGTCTATGATCTTAAAGAATTCTCCCCGGCCATAATGGATTCGGCCTACCTGGCCGCCAGGCGAAGCGATATCCAGGCTTTACAACGCAATATGGAAGTGAACAACCTGCAGCGTACAGCCGAGCTGGCAAAACTAAAACCGGAATTCGGGATCAGGTATGATCACATGATCGGACTGGCGGCGCAACCGGCGCAATTTACGGTCATGGGCATGGTGAAGTTTCCGCTCGCAAAATGGTCGTCAAAAATGAATAAGGCCAAGGCCGAAAGCCTGGTATGGCAAAATGAATCCCTGCGCAGCCAGCAGCAAATGATCCTGAATGAAGCTGCCGGCATGGCGGGCTCCGCCCGTGCAGAGCTCGAAACCAAAAGGAAACAAATGCGATTATACGAAACGCAGATCGTGCCGGCTTTGCGAAAGAATTTTCAAACCATGCAATTGGGCTATGAGCAGAACACCGAAGAACTGTTCGAACTCTTCGATGCCTGGGAAGCTTTGAATATGACGCAGCTGGAATATTTGGATCAGTTAAAGGCTGCATTGTTGCTACAGGCTGAACTTGAAAAGATACTGGAGATCAAATAATTTTAAAATGAGTAGTCATCATCGTCTATGGTCAATGGTCAGTGGTAAATGGTCAATAAACAGAGCTTATATACTGCTTATTGCCTATTGCCTGTTGTCTATCGTATTTACAGCGTGTCAGGAAGCAAAACAAAAACAGCCACAAACACAGGCAGCTGCAAAGGAAACCTACACCTGCCCCATGCACCCGCAGATCATTAATGACAAAGCAGGCAGCTGCCCGGTATGTGGTATGGACCTCGTGAAAAAATCAGCCAATGGCGAAAAGGTCACAGATATAACCTTAAACGATCTGTTACGGCCAAGCAACCAGTATGTGCTTTCGTCGATCCCTACGGTACATATTCAGTTGCGTGACGAACCCATAGAGATACCTGCTTATGGTTTTATTACCTATGACACCCGGCAGGTAGGCACCCTGTCTTCCAATGTATCTGGCCGCATCGAAAAGTTGTATGTCAAATACAGGTATCAAAAGGTGAGCAAAGGGCAAAAGATCATGGATATATACAGTCCTGAACTGTTAACGGCCCAGCAGAACCTCTTGTTCCTGCAGCAGCACGATGCAGAAAATAAAACGCTTATTGGCGCGGCGCGTCAAAAGCTGCTATTGCTGGGCATGAGTAATCAGCAGCTCGACCAGGTTATAAAAAGCGGCAAACCTGTTAATACGGTTTCCATCTATAGCGCATACAGCGGGCATATTCACGAAAGCAGTTCGCCTGAATCCATGCAACAGCAGGCACAAAGCGGAATGAAAGATGTATCGCTGATCACTGAGGAGTTGCCCCTCAAAGAGGGCATGTATGTAACTAAGGGGCAGAATTTATTTGTGATCTACAATCCATCCAAAGCCTGGGCGGTATTGAATATTTTCTCCGGGCAGGCCAGCATGGTAAAAGTGGGCGATAAAGTGCGCATAATCCCGGAAACAGTGCCTGACAAAGATTTCAGGGCGGCCATTAGTTTTATTGAGCCATTTTACCGGCCTGATAATAAAACGGCCACGGCCCGCGTGTACTTCAACAATGCCAATAATGCCATACCCATCGGCAGCCAGGTAAAAGCCGTCATATTTGCCGGCGCCCGTTCTGCACGCTGGTTACCCGAAGAAGCCGTACTTACCCTGGGGCTCGATAAGGTGGTTTTTGTAAAAAAGGATGATGCTTTTATTGCACATAAAATAGAGGCCGGCATTGTAAATGATCATTTGATCCAGGTATTGAATGGCTTGACAGAAGAAGATGAAGTGGCTGCCAATGCCCAATACCTGGTAGATAGCGAAAGTTTTATTAAAGTGAAACAATAGCAACAATATGCTTCAAAATATTTTCTCTTATGGTTCGGGCGGCAGGAATGCTGATCGGCTTTACTTGCGACGCTCCTTTCTACGCTTTGTTCTCTATGCAGCATTGGCGGCGGTCTTTTTACTGAGCGCCTGCAAAAACAAAAGAACGCCTGCAACAGCAAAAAGCGACAGTTATTATACCTGCTCCATGCATCCGCAGATCATGCAGGACAAACCGGGTACCTGCCCTATTTGTCACATGGACCTGATACCGGTTAACAGATCAAAGGAAGCCCGGGATGAAATTATGCTTAGCGACGAGCAGATCCAGCTGGGCAACATTCAAACCGATACGCTTGGCAACGCTCTCATGGGCGATAAAGTAGTGTTGACCGCTACCCTGAACTTCGACGAAATGAAAGTAAATACGGTAAGCGCCCGGATCACCGGCCGCATAGACAGATTGTATTTTAAAAATACCGGTGACTATATAAAAAAAGGCGATCGCCTCTTCGATCTGTACAGCGAGGAATTGAATACCGCCAAACAGGAATACCTGGCGGCCATGGAAAGACAGCAGACTTTGGGCAATTCCATCATCGATTTTAAACAATTGCTGCAAAGCGCCAAAAACAAACTGATGTTATGGGGTATGAGCGAATCCCAGATCGATGCGTTGGGAAAAACAAAACAATTCTCGCCGCTGACCGCATTCTATAGTACTGCTTCGGGATATGTAACAGAATTACCGGTAAAAGAAGGGCAGTATGTAATGGAAGGAGGCGTAGTAGTAAAACTGGCCGACCTGTCGACCCTGTGGGCGGAAGCGCAGGTATACGCCTCACAACTGGCCTCTATTGATTATAAAGGCGTGGCAACGGTGCAGTTGCCCGATATGCCCGGAAAGGAAATAAAAGGCAAGGTGACCTTTGCAAATCCGGAAATAAGCGCAGATACCCGCATTAATTTATTACGGGTATCGATCGCCAATACCAACAATCAATTAAAACCTGGCATGCCGGCATACGTGATCTTAAAAAGCAGTGCCGGTAATGCGATGACGCTGCCCATCGATGCAGTATTGCGCGATGGAAAAATGGCGATGGTATGGGTGCAAACCGATCAAAATACCTACAAGCGAAAAATGATCGAGACCGGCCTGGAAAGCGGCGACCGTATAGAAGTTAAATCAGGGCTGCAGCAGGGCGAAGTGGTAGTGATCAGTGGCGCTTATCTGCTAAACAGCGAATACATTTTTAAAAAGGGTGCCGATGCTGCCAGCGGCCACCATCACTAATGGCTGTTTCCTGGAAGCTTCACACCGTTCAGCCCTGGCGATTTAATTGCCAGCCTTCTTTTTGGCTGCTTCCAGCATATTGTTGAGCCTTGCCCTGTCATATACTTTTCCATGCACAAACACTGCCCGGATCTTTTTGGTGTTACTGATATTGACTAAGGGGTTCTCATCCAGTAATACCAGGTCGGCGATTTTTCCAGCGCTAACGGTTCCGTAGCTGTTTTGCAGTTCCAGGTAACGGGCCGGATTAATAGTAGCTGTCTGCAAAGCCTGTGCGGGCGTGAGGCCAGCCTTTACCAGCCATTCCAGTTCATCGTGCAAACCAAAACCCGGGAAACAATAAGGATTCGGGAAATCGGTTCCTGCGAGGATGGGAATGCCGGCATCAAAAATTGGCTTGATCAATTGAAGCTGCATCTGAAAATTGCGTTCATAAACAGCAGCTGATTCCGGCGTTCGCGATTTTGAGCGAAAATCCTTGCTTGGGTCCCAGCCCTGCGCAATGCTTTTGGACAGGTATTGTAACCGGGGGTCTCTTAACCTGGACGTATCATGTATAAACGCCATATTATAGTTAACGATCAGGGTGGGACAGATCCAGCTATTGTATTTTTTTATTTCCTGCAATATGCTTTTGAGTTTGCGGGCATTATATGTCCGTTGCAGAAATTGTTTGGCATTGTCCGGTTTCCTTAGATTGGTATCAATTATCTTTCCCTGTAATACCTGCATATAGTAATCAGCGCTGTCAGACGCTGCCTCCAGGAATCCATTCAGATGCTCCTGGCTTTTTTGACCGGCACATGCTGCTTCTACAACGGTGACCTGTGTGGGCACATGTCCGGCAAAAGGAATATGCTGTTTGGCAGCCTCTTCAGCAATGGCGAAATAAGCATCCCTGGGCAGCAGGGAATACACTTTTACGAAATCAGTGTGTAAGATATTTTTCAATGAGTCTACTGCCTGTTTGGCCTGTGCTGCATCCTTCACGGCAACCGATCCCGGCCAAATTGGTTTGGGGCCGTCAACAATGGGACCGGCGGCAACAATTTGCGGACCGGCAATTTCATTACTGGCGATCTTTTTCTTCCATCCCTGGATCAGTTGAATGAAAAAGAACATATCACGAACGCCTGTTACACCATTGGCGAGCAGGAGCGGGAACCATGCATCCGTCCACATATGCACATGCATATCCCATAAACCCGGTATGAGGTACCGGTTACTGCCATCGATAACAGTATCTGCCTTAAGATCGGATTGCCTGGTAGCAATAGTGAGAATAGCAGTATCCCTGATCAGTACATCGGCATTTTTGATAATGGTGCCTTTTTCTACATCCACAATATTTACCTGCCTGATCAGGATAGTGTGTTGCGCACGGATAGCCTGTAGTAACAATATGCTCACGGCGAGCAAGAGTAATTTTCTCATGCGGTAAGGTTTGCAATGGAAGTTAGCAAAATTTAATGGATTTCGCCATCTAGTGTGAAATTCACCGTTATATTAGAATTATTTAAGGCATAAGCACTGCCTGGTTAAAAAAGAAAACGCCCCGATCGATCGGGGCGCCCTCGTGCAAACTTTATGTAATGTTGATGACTGGTAGTCGTCGCTTATTTTACTTTGTTTACTACAGTTTCTTCAACATAGCTGTGGCTTCTGTTGATCGAGTAAACCTCAGTGGTATTGTTCTTTTTAGATTTTACCACCACATTCAAAGCTGCATCTCCAAGATCATCTGCTTTTAACAGGAATCTTTTGTTGAGGTTAGCGCCTTTGAATTTCTCAGTGTACAGCAGGTTACCATACTCATCGCGGAAAGTAACGGTGTACTCGTCCTCCACTGTAGAGCTCAGGTTCAGTTCAAATACAGGTTGATTTTCTTTATTGCCGATGAACTTTAATTCAGTAACATGTTTTTTGGGGCCTTCTTCATTTGCCATTACAGTGTTAGAGAAAGCGAAAGTAAAAGCTACTAAAACGATGGCGATAATTCCGTAATTCCTCATTGCCTTTTTCATGATGTGTAATTTATAATTTTTTTAATGCTGTTAATTCTTATCCCATTTGGACAATCGGCGGCAGGCAATTCGTACGTCTTTTCGAAAGAGAGGGCAACATCTTGTTTCAGCTTTACACCAGGTGGTGTTCTTTGTTGCGTTTCGTATTGCAAACTTATGGAGTGCCAGGGCCCTGCAAAAATCAACTCTACTGCATTTATAGGATGTTTAAACCCTGTATAAAATGTTAAAACCCGCTGCCAGCCTGCATTTCATGCGAAACGCCACATGATGCCCAACCCGTTTTCAAGTCCGTAAAAGGGCTTTCAGTTAATGATTTATTAACCTGGTTATGCCTGCTTTGCGAAAAAACAAGGCAAATACAGGCAATAAACCACTAACGATTGTTAGTATTAATGACAAATGATTATCTTTGGAACTACTAAAAACGAATTGCCATGTCGGTGCAGGAATTAGAAAAAATCTTTCTGTCAAAAATTGACCAAGAGATCAAGATAGAACCAAAAGACTGGATGCCGGATGCCTATAGAAAAACGTTGATCAGGCAGATCTCGCAGCACGCACATAGTGAAATAGTGGGTATGCTGCCCGAAGGGAACTGGATCAGCCGGGCGCCCAGTCTGAAAAGAAAAGCCATTCTGCTTGCCAAAGTGCAGGATGAAGCGGGGCATGGCCTGTACCTGTATTCTGCTGCCGAGACCTTAGGCACTACCCGCGAACAAACCATCCTTGACCTGCATAGCGGCAAAGCCAAATATTCTTCCATTTTTAATTATCCTACGCTTACCTGGGGCGACATTGGCGCCATTGGCTGGCTGGTTGATGGAGCTGCGATCCTGAACCAGGTAATGTTATGCCGCACTTCTTATGGGCCCTATGCCCGGGCGATGGTGCGCATTTGCAAGGAAGAAAGTTTTCACCAGCGGCAGGGCTTCGATATACTCATGGCGCTTTCAAAAGGTACAGCCGAACAACGTACCATGTGCCAGGATGCGATCAATCGCTGGTGGTGGCCTTCCCTGATGATGTTTGGTCCGCACGACAGCGAATCAACCCACAGTGAGCAAAGCACCCAATGGAAAATAAAACGCATGAGTAATGATGTGCTTCGGCAAAAGTTTGTTGACATGATCGCTGAACAGGTAAAAGTATTGAACATGAGTTTACCCGATCCGCAGCTGAAATGGAATGAACAAACCAATCATTATGATTTTGGTGAAATTGACTGGACAGAGTTCTGGAATGTAGTAAAAGGCAATGGACCCTGTAATAAGCAACGCCTCGATGCCCGGCGCAAAGCCTGGGACGAAGGGGCCTGGGTGAGAGATGCAGCGAGGGCGCATGCCGCTAAAAGAAAACAGCGCCAGGAAAAACAAATTGCCTAATTGAAGGATGGCAGTGGAGAATAGAAATAGCTGAAGAAATAAAAACAAGTACCTGATCGCAATGAGCGCCAGGTAAGAAAATAAAACGATTGTAATGGCTATACGACTGACAAAATATTATTACGGTGATATCCCGGAAGATAAAGGTGGCGGTCAGGTAAATGACCGGGTAATGAAAAGCTCCTCAAAAGAGGCTGGTTCCCCAGCTACCGGAGGGAGCGGGGATGGCGCCGACTGGCCTTTATGGGAAGTATTCATCCGCAGCAAGCAGGGCATCGATCACAAACATGTAGGCAGTTTGCATGCGGCCGATGCACAAATGGCTATCGAAAATGCCCGCGATGTGTATACACGCCGCATGGAAGGTGTAAGCATTTGGGTAGTGGAAAGCAAATACGTCCATGCGTCGAATCCCGATGAAGCCGCTTCGTTCTATGAACCGGCGAATGACAAGGTATACCGGCATCCTACCTTTTATGATCTGCCCGATGAATTAACGCATATGTAATCAGCCATGACAAAGGACACGATTTATAACTATACGCTACACCTCGCAGATAATGCCCTCATACTGGCACAACGCAATAGTGAGTGGTGCGGGCATGGGCCTGTATTGGAGCAGGACATCGCCATCACCAATATTTCGCTGGACCTTTTAGGCCAGGCCAGAAGTTTATACCAGTACGCCGCAACCCTGATGAATGAACTGAACGCTACCCCGCTACCTAAAGGAGCGCCTATTGCGAACGGGGAAGGTCAGGCTGGGCTTGCCACGGAAGACAGCCTTGCTTACCTGCGCGACGTTAGAGCTTATAAGAACTGCCTGCTGGTGGAGCAACCTAATGGCGATTGGGCGCAAACCATTTTGCGACAATTCTTTTTCAGTACCTACCAGTTCTTTTTGTACCAGCAATTACAGCGTTCAACCGATGCCACCTTGGCCGCCATTGCAGAAAAGTCATTGAAAGAAGTGACTTATCACTTGCGCTGGAGCAGTGAATGGGTGATCCGGCTGGGCGATGGTACTGAAGAAAGTGCAAACAGGTTATTGAATGCACTCGATGAATTATGGATGTATACCGGTGAATTATTTATACCGGCCAGTTATGAAACCGCAGCTGTTGAAGCCGGTGCTGGCGTTGATGTTACCGCGCTAAAAACGCATTGGCAACAAAGGGTGAATGAGGTCTTTGCCGAAGCAATGCTTACCGATGCAACTGCAGGCCGCGAAAGCACCTGGATGCAACATGGGGGTAAGGAAGGTGTGCATTCGGAACACCTGGGTTATATACTGGCGGAAATGCAGTATATGCAACGCGTTTATCCCGGTTGTGAATGGTAGGCCAACAGGCAGTGGGCCAGGTAAATACAAGTGTTTGAAAGGTGAAATACAATAATGAAGACAACGGAGAACATATCAGTTAGAAAAGTATGGGAGATACTGGAAGGAGTGTGTGATCCCGAAGTGCCTGTGTTAACGGTGATTGACCTGGGAATAGTAAGGGATGTAAAAATAGCAAAGGCGAATGAGGAGGAGAAAATAGAAGTAGTGATCACGCCTACCTATTCAGGTTGCCCGGCCATGGATGTTATACGGATGAATATACGCATGGTTTTGATGCAACATGGGTATAACAATGTGCAGATCACTACCATTTTATCACCGGCCTGGACAACCGACTGGATGACGGAAGCCGGTAAACAAAAACTAAAGGCCTATGGTATTGCGCCTCCCAACCCTAAACAACAGGTTTGCCATACCGAGTTGTTTGCAGAAGACGAAGCAGTGCAATGCCCGCACTGTAATTCATACAATACCCGGCGCATAAGCGAATTTGGATCAACCGCCTGCAAAGCGCTATTCCAGTGTAACGACTGCCAGGAGCCTTTCGACTATTTTAAATGCTATTAGTTAACTTTCCTGTTTGAACGCTGCTTAAATCATCGAATCATATGTCCTCTGTTCTTTTTACCATTGAAGAAGGAATTGCTACGATCACCCTGAACCGCCCCGACAAACTAAATTCTTTTAACCGCGAAATGGCTCTGCTCCTGCAGCAGAAGCTGGATGAATGCGCCAACTTACAAACAGTGCGATGTGTATACCTGACGGGCGCCGGTAAAGGATTTTGTGCCGGTCAGGACCTGGCCGAAGTTGTTGAGCCGCAGGGACCGGGTATGCAACGCATCCTGAGAGAACATTACAATCCCATTGTTACCCGCATTCGTAAACTGCCAAAACCGGTGATCGCTGCCGTGAACGGGGTAGCCGCCGGCGCCGGCGCCAACATCGCGCTGGCCTGCGACATTGTGGTGGCGGCCCATTCAGCATCGTTCATCCAGGCTTTTTCAAAACTGGGATTGATACCCGATAGTGGCGGCACTTATACGCTGCCGCGCCTGATCGGCTGGCAAAAAGCAAGCGCCATCATGATGCTGGGCGATAAGATACCAGCCACGCAGGCCGAGTTATGGGGCATGATCTATAAGGTCATTCCCGATGAAGCGTTTGCGGAAGAAAGCAAAAAGCTGGCGGCCACCTTGTCAAAAATGCCTACAAAGGGATTAGCTTATACCAAACATGTGCTCAGCCAGTCTATGACCAACAGTCTGGAGCAGCAATTGATGCTGGAAGATGAATATCAGCAAAGGGCAGCCAATACCTATGATTTTAAGGAAGGCATACAGGCATTTTTGGAAAAGAGATCACCGCAGTTCAAAGGAGAATAGGCCGGTTGCGGCAGGGTTTAGCAAACGTTACCGGTTACATGCTTTATTATAAACTATTGGTTATGTCTGACTTCAGTAAAACGAGGGCCAGTGCCATCATCGACGCCATGATGTATAAAGACTACTTCAGTCAATGGCTGGGGGTTGAGCGGCTGGAAGAAAAAGAAGGGTTTTGTAAATTGAGGATGATGATACGTGCCGAAATGTGCAATGGCTTTGAAATTGCCCATGGCGGTATCAGTTATTCGCTGGCCGATAGCGCATTGGCCTTTGCATCGAACAGCCATGGCCGGCAGGCCGTTTCTGTAGAAACATCCATTTCGCACATTAAACCGCTGAAAGCAGGCGATATCATAACTGCAACGGCAGCAGAAAAAAGCCGCACGAATAAGATCGCTATTTACGAAGTGCGCATTGAAAAAGAAAGTGGAGAACTGGCGGCGCTGTTTAAAGGCACTGTATTCAGAAAAGAAACCGAATGGAACGTGTGAGTTCCATCCGGCTTATTGGGAATAAAGAAGTGTGTCAGCTCTGCCAACTGCACAAACCGGACTGTGGCAAACCTGTACTATTGTTGATCGATCAGTTTTAAAGCGCCCTCACTATAGCGATCCCCTACATTGGGATACCGCTCCATGACCGCCTCTATTTGCTGCAGTTCCTCTTTGCTTAGCATTATATCAACGGCAGCGGCATTTTCTTCCAGGTATTTTCTCTTTTTGGTACCCGGGATGGGAATGATATCATTTCCTTGTGCTAGCACCCAGGCCAGCGCCAGCTGTGCAGGCGTACAACCCTTTTGGTTAGCCAGCCCGGCAAATTCGCTTACCAGTTGCTGGTTGTTTTGCCAGTGTTCAGATTCAAAGCGAGGCAATGTTCTGCGATAATCATCGCCTGGTAAACTGTCTTTATCAGGAACGGTAGCAGTAACCAAGCCTCTTGCCAGGGGGCTGTAAGGCACAAAGGTGATGCCCAGCTCGCGGCAGGTTTTCAGAATATTCCTTTCCACATCCCGTGTTAATAATGAATATTCACTTTGCAATGCCGTTATCGGATGAACCGCATGTGCTTTTCGGATGGTGCTGGCAGATGCTTCCGACAAACCAAGAAAACGAACTTTGCCTTCTTTAACCAGGTCGGCCATAGCTCCTACCATTTCTTCTACAGGCACATTCGGATCGATGCGATGCGCGTAGTAGAGATCGATGGTGTCGATCTTCAACCTTTGTAAACTTTTTTCAACTGCTGTCTTCATGTAAGCAGGTGAACCATCAAAATAAGTAGACGGTGTGCCTGCAAAATTGGAAGTAGCGCCTTCTCTTTGGCGGAAGCCAAACTTAGTGGCGATAAACACTTTGTTTCTGTTAGGCGCCAGCACTTTCGCTATGAGTTCTTCATTATGGCCAAAGCCATACATGTCGGCCGTGTCCCAGAAATTGATACCCAGTTCCAGCGCCCTGTGCAAGGTGGCAATAGATTCCTCGTCGTTGCGTGGTCCATAAGCAAAGCTCATTCCCATACAGCCCAGCCCGATAGCCGGGAGTTGAACACCGGTATTTCCCAGATCTCTGTATTTCATAAAATTGTGTTTAGAAAACAAAACTAATTGAATCGCAGCGTCCGCTGCTTGTCGGAATCAAACGATTAATTGCAAAATTCAAACAATGGCTTTCTATGGGGATTTACTGCCAACCAGACTATCTTTGAAAAAAAGTCAGTATGATCTATTCATTCAAAGGCTTTATACCGGTTGTGCATGCTTCATCCTTCATTCATCCACAGGCAGCTGTAACCGGAAATGTAATTATTGGAAAAAACGTATATGTAGGACCGGGTGCTGCTATTCGTGGCGACTGGGGTGGTATTGTAATTGAGGATGGTTGTAATATTCAGGAGAATTGTACGGTACACATGTTCCCCGGCATTACCGTTTTATTGAAAGAGGGTGCGCATATCGGTCATGGCGCGGTGATCCATGGTGCTGCTATTGGCAGGAATTGTTTGGTGGGTATGAACAGTGTGATCATGGATAATGTTGAATTGGGTGATGAATGTATTGTAGGGGCGCTTAGTTTTATTAAAGCCGATGAAAAGATCCCTGCCCGCAGTTTACTGGTTGGTAATCCGGCAAGGATCGTTAAGGAAGTAACCGATGAAATGATAGCATGGAAGACCGCTGGCACCCGCCTGTACCAGGCCCTGCCCGGGGAAATGTATCGGGATTGGGCGCCTTGCGAACCTTTGCGCGAGCTGCCTGCCGACCGGCCGCAACAAGCGGTGCTTTACAGGACCTGGAATGAGGTGAAAGGGGGTTAACCCGGCATCACCTATCTTTGCATCCAATTAAAGAATAGTGGAAAAATCAAACTTCGTAGATCAGATCAGGATATTCTGCCGCAGCGGCCATGGAGGCGCAGGCAGCAAGCATTTCTTACGTACCAAATTCAATCCCCAGGCCGGGCCCGACGGGGGCGATGGGGGCCGGGGAGGTCATATCATCCTGCGCGGTAATAAAAACCTGTGGACGTTATTACACCTTCGTTATTATAAGAATGTGCTGGCCGAAAATGGCCAGGGCGGTAATAAGAACAATATGACCGGCCGCGATGGCAAGGATATTATCATTGAAGTACCACTGGGCACGGTTGCCCGGGATGAAGAAACCGAAGAACAGGAGGCCGAGATCCTGGAGCATGGCCAGGAGATCGTGTGGATGAAAGGCGGCCGGGGCGGATTGGGCAACGCGCGTTTTGCCACACCCACCAACCAGGCGCCGGAGTATGCCCAACCGGGTGAGCCAGGCGAAGAGGGCTGGAAGGTGCTCGAACTGAAAGTACTGGCCGATGTAGGGCTTGTAGGATTTCCAAATGCCGGTAAATCAACCCTGCTATCGGTGATCACTGCTGCCAAACCCAAGATCGCCGATTATGCGTTTACTACCATCACCCCGCAATTAGGCATTGTAGCCTATCGCGATGGTAAAAGCTTTTGCGTAGCCGATCTGCCGGGAATTATTGAAGGGGCGGCCGAAGGCCGGGGCCTGGGCCACCGCTTTCTGCGCCATATTGAACGCAATTCGGTTTTGTTGTTTGTAATACCAGCCGATAGCAATGATCATAAAAAAGAGTTTTCCATTCTCGTGAACGAGCTGGAACAATATAATCCGGAACTGCTGCATAAACAATTCCTCATAGCCATCAGCAAAAGTGAAATGCTCGATGAAGAGTTGAAAGCAGCCATTAAGAAAGAGTTGCCGGCTGATATTCCCCATATTTTTATTTCTTCACTCACCCAGCAGGGCCTCAGCGAGCTAAAGGATCTATTGTGGAATGCGTTGAATGATGGGGCCGAAGTGGCGAATAATTAATAGCCGGACCGGTTTCGATCAGTGACTAACCAATGCCCGAATACAACTATTGGGGTATTGGAATTGGCGACCTTATAACTATCTTAGGATTCCCTAAAACTGTTATCTATGTCGGCCATAACCGGTATCTTAAAGCGCCTGACTACCCTGCTCCGTTACCTTTTCAGAGCTTTATGGGTATTTTTTCCGGGTTTACTCTTCCTTGCACTTACGTTGGTTTGCTTCTGGAACCTGGCACAGGGTAAAGACCTGATGGTGTTAGCCACTGAACACCGCGGCTTTTTCCTGCTGTTTCAATCCCTGCTAGGTTTTTTGGTATTGGTTAGCTGGTATGCGGCCCGTACAGTGGCCAATGCCAAAAAGGATTGCGTTCATGCGGCACCGGGTTATTTACCCGAAAGCTATTATAAACACATGCCCCGTTTTATAGGCTTTTCTATCTTCACTATAATTATACTCGCCTTTGTACAAACACCGGTATTTGGCAGTGCTATCGAGGACGACAGTAAATTATACTTTGTCTTGCTGGCCGCTTCCATTCCCTATTATTTCTGGATGAACAATTATTTCGAACGACGGTTCAAAGTGATCCGGCTTAACCGGTTGTTTTTAATAACGCTGCTGCTCATAGTCACGGGTTCAACGCTGATCACATTTAATATTGACCGTTATTCCTGGATGGTGATCCTGATGCTGTTGGTACTGCAGGCCTGCTTTTTGGTGCTTGTGGTAACCAGGCGGGAAATGCTACAGCAGTATAAAAAAGAGCAGAAACAATCCAACAAAGCCATGGCAAAAGTGCAACAACTGGCTCATTTGCTCGGCATACCGCGGGAAGAAGTGCGTTTCCATATTATTTTTTTAATGATCAGCCTGGTGGCGCTGGGCGTTTACGTGGCCTGTACACTTAATGTAGGTTTTGCGGTCTCAATGGGTTCTTTCCCTTTTGTACTCCTGGCTTTTTCAGTATTCATGGGTTTCGGATTCATACTTGCGTTTATCTCCATCCGTATTGGTATAAATATCCATCTCATTTTCGTGATCCTCACTTTCCTGTTTGGTCAGTGGACGGAACGCCATGAAGTGGCATTGATCGAAAAGAAACCAACCATAAAGCGCTTTACCAACAAAGCCAGTGTACGTGATTATTTCATACAATGGGTAAAAGACAGGGATACGCTTATCAAAAGATCTAAAGAATTTCCGGTGTACTTTGTACTCTCTGATGGCGGTGCTTCCCGTTCTGGTTATTGGGTGGCTTCGGTATTGGGAAAGCTGGAAGACACTTCACAACATGATTTCTCAAAACACCTGTTTTGCCTGTCGGGTGCTTCGGGTGGAAGTGTAGGTAATGCGGCTTTTTATACCTTATTGAAAAATGCCGCAGACCGGCCCAATAAGGACCTGCCGAATGATCAGTCATTTTACCAGGCAGGAAAGGAATACCTGCGCAGCGATTTTCTTACGTATACACTAAGCCGTATGCTGGGCCATGATTTCTTCGTAGCGATGCTGCCCATGGATACCCGCGGCGACCGCGCAAAGGCCTTGACAGATGCGTTGGAATGGGCGCCTAAAGACAGTGTACTGCTGAAACGGCAGCTGCAAACGCCTTTATCGGAGCTGGCCGTATACAAAGATCGCGTGAATACGAAACTGCCCATTCTTTGTGTGAATACTACCCGTATGCAGGACGGACAACCATCGGTGATCAGTACTATCGCCATTGACCCGCTTACCTTCAATAACAGGATCGATGTGCTGGCCCGGCTAAAAGATAATAAGGATATGAAGCTGAGCACAGCCGTTGTGTTGGGCGCCAGTTTCCCCTATGTTAGTCCGGCCGGCCGTATAGATGCCTACAAATTTCTAAGGAATGGTCCCACCGAGTTTCCATTTTATTTTGTAGATGGTGGATATGTAGATAATTCCGGCGCAGGAGTGGTGCATGAAATGATCATTAAATTGAATTCCTTACGCGATAGCATTTGCCGCTCGAATAATGACACTATACTGAGTAACCATTGCAAGAAGATCTCTTTTTATGTAATGCACATCAGCAATGGCCCCGAAGGCGATGTATTATTAAAAAAGGTCAATCCATTTGTAAATGACCTGGCTGCTCCCCTGAAAACATTGATGGGCGCTTATGGCGTACAAACAAGTATTAACGACAGCCGCCTGAAGAATTACCTGCGTGACATGTACGGCAACAATTTACATTATAAACCCATTAACTTATACCGGCCGCAGGAGCCATTGAAATACTCCATGAACTGGGTCATTTCGGGCCGCACCCTCGATAGCATGGACAAAAGGCTGTATTCTGCAGACGTGCGGGCATACATGGTAAAGATATTACAGGAACTAAAAAGATAAAATGGCTATATTCGGCAGACGGCATACCCGTTGAGCCAATTAATGAAAATTTTCTATAGGTTTGCCGCCACAAAAGCTATCATTATATGAAGAAAATTTATTTAACGGTTGTGTTAGCCGTTACTATGGCGCGCAGTTTTGCCGATGAAGGCATGTGGCTGCCGCTATTGCTTGGTCAACAGGTTTATAACGATATGGTGAAGCGGGGTTTGAAGCTTACCAAAGATCAGTTATACCACATGAACAAGGCCTCTATCAAAGATGCTATTATCATTTTCGGCGGATTTTGTACCGGCGAAATTGTAAGTAACGAGGGGCTTATTTTTACCAATCACCACTGTGGTTACGATGCGGTGGCATCTGCCAGCTCGGTAACCAACAACTACCTCAAAAATGGTTTCTGGGCGAAAAGCAAACAGGAAGAAATTCCCTCCCCCGGCTTATATGCTGAGTTCCTTACCAAAATAGAAGATGTAACCGCTGAAGTGCTGGATTCTGCAAAAGGATTGAGCGGCGTTGACCGTGTATCTAAGATCACTGCGGTTACAACGGCCATCAACAAGCGGCTTTCCGATGAATCAACCAACACCATTGCCAGGGTAAGCTCGCTGTTCAAAGGCAATCAATACCTGGTGTTTGTTTACAAAAAATATTCCGATATCCGCCTGGCCGGGGTTCCACCCGAAAGCATTGGTAAATATGGGGGCGATACCGACAACTGGGAATGGCCCCGCCACACGGGCGACTTTTCCGTCTTCCGCGTATATATGAGCAAGGATGGAAAACCCGCTGAATATTCGCCCGAGAACGTTCCTTTAAAGCCTAAACATTTTCTGCCCGTTTCTATTAAAGGTATTAAAGATGGCGATTATGCCATGATCTACGGATATCCCGGCAGCACCAACAGATATGAAACATCTTTTGGCATCAAACAAAAAATAGATATCGATAATCCCACGCTGGTGAAGTTGCGTGACATGCGGTTGAAATATATGTTTGAGCAAATGAAAGATGATCCGGCTACCAAACTGAAACTGGCCGCTGATTATGCGTCTATCGCCAATTACTGGAAGTTCTTTGATGGTGAAAGCAAACAGCTGATCAAATACAATGTATATGACCAGAAGAAAGCGGCTGAGGCAAAATTCCAGGCATGGGCGAATAACAAACCCGAATTTGCAAATATCTTTAAAGACTGGAGCGCGGCTTATGATCAATGGCGCCCGTTTTCAAAACACCGTGTGTATATCAATGAAGGTATTTTCGGATCACCGCTCCTGGCTTTTGCCGGTTCTTTGCAACAGGTGGAAAATGCCATCGTAAAAAAGGGAGGGTCAGCAGACATTAAAAAAGCGATAGATGCTGCCAAAGAAGCAAGAGCCGAGTTGTTGAAAAATGAGAACAGACCTTCTGACCAGAATATAGTGGCAACGGTCTTGATGATGTATTACAAAGACATCGATAAAACCCAGCACCCCATCGGTTTTTATGATGCCATAAAAGCGAATTACGGCGATCTGAACGATGAAGCTACTTACAAAAAATATGCAGCCAGTATTTTCGCCAATACCATGATCCTGGATAATGCCAAATGGGAGGCTTTCAGTGCTAATCCCGATGCTACCGTACTACAGGCCGATGCGGCATATGCTGTAGCCAGCGCCTTTTTAAAGAACTGGCAGGGTAAATACCTGCAGAATTTTCAGCAGTTCACTGTAAAGAACAATGAGTTTGGCCGCTTATACCTGAAGGGTATTATGCAGATGGATACGGTAAAAGCCAAAAAAATGTATCCCGATGCCACCTTTACCATGCGGGTTAGCTTCGGAAATGTAAAAAGCTACGCACCGCGCGATGCAGTTAAATACGACTATGTAACTACGATGAAAGGTGTGCTGGAGAAATACAAACCCGGTGATTATGAGTTTGACCTGCCCGAGAAACTGGTAGAACTCGCTAAGAAAAAAGATTACGGCCAATACATCGATAAACAACGCAATGACCTGGTGATTGGATTTATTACTACCAATGATATTACGGGCGGTAATTCCGGTTCACCAGTGATCGATGGCAGCGGAAATTTGATCGGACTGGCATTCGACGGTAATTACGAGGCTTTGAGCCATAAGATATCATTCGACCCGGTATATAACCGCACCATCTGTGTAGATGTTCGTTATGTGCTTTGGTGTATCGATAAGCTGGGCGGCGCTACCAACCTCATCAATGAGTTGAAGCTGGTAAGGCAATAATCAATGAAATGTTAATATTGAAAGGGTGAACTGCCAACGGGTAGTTCACCCTTTTTTACAACGTATAGTTATTTTTACTTACCGTGGCAATACGCTTTACCGTAAACCGTTCTTTCGTTTTACATTTGCACCTTAACCTTTGTTATAATGGAACCACAAAATCAGGCAGATCTGTTACAGGATATACATGATGAAGTAAATTATGTTGATCCGGTGTCACCGGGAATAAGGTTTGTCAATTATCTTATTGACCAGATCGCAATTGGGGTAATTTTCAATGGCCTTGATTATGTACTTGGCTTAAGCAGTAATGGAAATTATAGTGAAGATGCCATCATGCAGGGAAACATGGCGGCCGTTTGGCTAAGGCTTTTATTTTCTTTGGCGGTCACGCTCACCTATTATACCATTTTCGAGGCTGCTACCAAAGGCAGGACCTTAGGTAAGATCTTAACCAATACCACCGCTATCACCCAGGATGGCACTCCGTTTACTTTTAAACATGCCTTACTGCGGACCTTATGCCGCTTTGTTCCCTTTGAACCGTTCAGCGCCTTTGGCTATATGCCCTGGCACGACCGGTGGACGAATACAGTAGTTGTTAAGAAAACCTGGTAAATAAGTTCACATGTAAATAGTATTAACAAAATCTATACATTAAAAAGTCCGAAGCATTGCTTCGGACTTTTTTCATGAATGATCCCGTATTAAGTTTTCAACTTGGTCAACTCTTTCTGTACGTCTTCTTTTCTTGGCCGGATGATCAACCGCAGCGTAGGATCGTTCGTCATAAAGGACCAGAACCAGCTGAAGGCCAGTTTCATTTTATTACGGAAACCGATCAATGGAATAATATGGATGAATAACCAAACCATCCAGGCGCCAAAACCTTTGAAGAATAGTTTGGGAAGGTCAACCACCGCCTTGTATTTTGAAATAATGGCCATACTGCCCTTATCGTTATAAACAAAGGCTTCCATAGGTTTGTTGTTTGCCTGCCTGATGAGGTTTTCAGCCAGCTGTTTACCTCCCTGGATAGCTACCTGCGCCAGCTGGGGGTGGCCATTGGGAAATTTCTTATCAGCGGTCATTAAGCAGATGTCACCCAACGCAAAGATGTTTTGGGTGCCCTGCACTTTATTATGTTCGTCCACCAGGATCCGTCTGCCACGAGCAATAGCAGAAGCCGGTAAACCGGGTACTTCCCTGCCGGTTACACCGGAAGCCCAGATCAATACGTTGGTTGGAATGGTTCGGCCGTCAGAGAGGTATACGACGTCATCCTGGTAATCTTTTACGGCGGTATTGAGGATCACATGCACACCCAGTTTATTTAATACCCGGGTGGCCTCTTCCTGTGATTTTTTACTCATGGGGCCAAGCAGCGCTTTACCCGCATCGATAAGATAGAGGTGTGAACGCAGGTCTTTTATTTCAGGATATTCTTTCAGCGCAATATTGCGGCCCAGCTCCGCCAGCATACCCGCTAATTCAACGCCGGTTGGACCGCCGCCGGCGATCACGATATTCAAATGTTTTTCTTTTTCCTTAAGATCGCTGGTGTGTACTGCTTCTTCCATATTCAGCAATAAATGGTTACGCAGGTTCAGGGCGTCATCGATGGTCTTCATGGGCAGCGAATTGTCTTTTACGCGTTCCATGCCAAAATAATTCGTCTCAGTGCCCAGGCACAACACCAGGTAATCATATGCTACAATGCCGGTGTCTGTTTCAATGGTGTTTTGTTCGGGATTTACTTTTTTCAGGCAGCCCATATGGAAGCGCAGATTGGTGGCTTCCTGGAATAACCTGCGAAACGGATAGCTGATATTCGAAGGTTCAATGAAAGCGGTTGCAACCTGGTATAAGAGTGGAGGAAAGAAATGGTAGTTGTTCTTATCTACCAGGGTAATGTGGAAGCGCTTGTCTTTTCTAAGCTTTTTGATGAGGTTAATGCCGGCGAATCCTCCTCCGACAATAACTACTTTTTTAACTGGTTGTTCCATAACTCGTTCTTCTGATTAAACATTAATGAACAATTGTGCCACCATTGGCATAATGGAGCACTTTTCGCCTAACTAACTTTTCAGGTTATGGCAAGTATTAAAAAAGCAAGGATGGAGAATGATAGACGCTGTAAAGGTCGTTACTATTCTTGAAATTCCATAAAAAACTTGGCAGTTGAAGTGGCAGTTGCTTACATTTCAATAAGTTGCCGTGGCCGGAAGCCACGCAGCCTGTCTTATTCCAAGGTTAGAAGGGATGTGTTGAGGCAGCCATTTTTGAGGCAATGTTACCACAGGCGTTTTGCATGGCAGGTTCCCTGTTCCCCATTTAGATGATCATTCGGCAGGTTTTGTCAGATGAGCTCGGGATAAGCTGCCCTGAGCATCGGGATCAGTTCATTCATGATTTTTTTAAATGCGTTGATCTGTTGCTGCAGGGCAGGATATTCGGGTTCCGTCCAGCTGGTTTTCTCAATTTTTTCGGCAATACCGGCTGCTTCCACAACGCTCAGGTTATTCAGCGAAGATTTCATGCGGTGCGAAAGGAACTGTACCTGTTTGATATTATGCTCTTCAAACGCTTTTTCGAGACCGGCCAGGCCGCTTGCCGTTTCATTGATAAAGATCTGCAACATCTTTATCATGAACCGGTCGTCGCCGCGGGTGATCTGCTTCAGCTTCGTCAGGTCGTATAAAGGAGTGGTGTTAACTGTGACGTTTTTGGCGGGGCCGAAATGCGTTTCACGCCCGAGCCATTTGGCAATAAGCCGGATGAGATCTTCTTCTTCAAAAGGTTTACTCAGATAATCGTTCATGCCCGCCTGCAGGCATTTTTCCATCTCACCTTTTACAGCATTGGCTGTAAGGGCAATGATAGGGATATTCGATTGCAGATCATTACGGATGGTGCGCGTGGCTTCCAGTCCATCCATAACCGGCATTTGAATATCCATTAATACAATATCGAATGTGTGGCTGCGGATAGCGTCAACGGCTTCAACACCGTTCACGGCTTCCGATATAGTGGCGCCATACTGGTTTAAAATGGTTTCTGCCACCACCCGGTTCATTTCATTATCTTCTACCAGTAAGATCTTTTTATCGGCCAGGATATGCGCTTCCACATGGCTGTTATCTTTTTTCGGCAGATCGTTTTCGGTGCCTTTTGCAAAAAACAATTGAATGGTCACCTGGGTACCCTCGCCTTTTTTACTTTTTACGGCAATGCTGCCATTCATCAGTTCAACCAGTTGTTTAACGATGCTCATGCCAAGCCCTGTTCCGCCATAACTGCGGGCAATGCTTTCATCTTCCTGGCTGAATTTATTAAAAAGGTTTTTCAGGTAGGCTTCATCCATGCCCTTGCCGGTATCACTGATGACGATCTGCAACTGCTGTGCATGTGGTTCATTACTGTTTATCAAACATTGTAAAGTAACCTTACCCCGTTTGGTGAATTTAATGGAATTGCTTAGCAGGTTCATTAAGATCTGGTTTATGCGGTAGGGGTCGCCTTTTAATACCTGCGCTACTTCGGGGGCAATGGAAACGGAAAAGACCAACCCTTTTTCTTCCGCTTTTAACTTCAAGATGCGGCTGGTATTGGTTATGAGATCGCGCATATTGAAACCGATTTCTTCGAGGGTGACCTTGCCGGCTTCGAGTTTTGAAAAGTCGAGAATGTCGTTAATGATCACGAGCAGGTTCTCTGCAGCGGTGCCAATGATCTCGAGGAAAGATTGCTGTTGTGGATTGAGAATGGTCTTTTGCAGCTGTTTACTCATACCCAGGATGGCGTTCATGGGCGTTCGTATTTCATGGCTCATGTTAGCCAGGAAAAGGTCTTTGGCATGAACAGAACGTTCGGCAACTTCTTTCGCTTCCATCAGCTGCCGCTCCAGTATTTTTTGCTGGGTAATATCAAGGTGAATACCAATGGAGCCGATCAATTGTTGTTTGTCGTTATACAGTGGAGCGCCGCAGATCAGCCACCAGTTGGCATCACTGTGCTTGGTTTTTACGTTCATTTCATACGCATCGGAAATTCCCTTTTGCCGCGAACTGTTTTTGGATTCCATAACCTGGCTGTACTCCTCTTTTACAAAGAGCGAGGCGGCGTTTCTTCCGATCAGTTCATGCTCTTCGTATCCGCTCATGAGGCAAAAGCTCTGGTTTACATACCTTATGTTTTCCTCCAGGTCAACCTCAATCAGGCCAAGGTTCATATTGGCGATAATGCTTCTGTATTTTTCTTCCTGCTTTTTAAGCTGGATCTCCGATCGTTTTCTTTCAGTGATGTCGTTATAAGTCCATAAATGACCCCGGTAAATATCATCGATAAATAAAGGAATGTAATTTCTTTCGAGCACCCGGCCATCGGCCATGATCAGTTCTTCGGTATTTACCGGCGCCCGGTTCTTTAAATGCCTGGCTGTTTGACTTAAGAATTCACCCGGGTATTTAAAAAGATAAGTACTCGTTTCATATAATTCGGTGCATTCAATACCTACCAGGGTTTCGGGTGAGCCGGGATAAGCGAAAAATTCGGTGAACTTTTTATTGGTCAGCACCACCGTTCCGTTCTCATCTTCCAGCAGCACACCTGTTTGCAGGTTCTTAAGCAGGTGCGACAGGCGGTTGGCGGTTTCCGTTAACTCACTTTGAATGGTTTTATAGTTTTGAATGTCTGTAAGCGTACCGATGATGGTAACGGGCTTTCCGGTTTTGGATTTGCTGATAACACCGCCCCGGTTCAGGATCCATTTCGTTTTTCCATTTTTAAGTTTTACCCGGTATTCAACGCAATGCCTGGTTATCTCTCCACTCATATACTGCTGGAAGGTTTCAACGGCTATATGGCGGTCTTCTTCAAGAATGGTTTGCCACCACACCAGGTTTTCTTTTCCTTCATATACATTTTTGTCGAGGTCGAGGATCGATTTTTCGTTGATGGCGAAGGTCATAGTGCGGGTGGGGAAATGATATTCCCACACATTGTCATCGATGGTTGACAATGCCAGCCGTAAACGTTTTTCCGATTGTTGCAGCAGGTCATCGGCCTTCTTTTTTTCCTGCAGCTCATGTTCCAGGTAATTAATGATATCCGACAGGTCATCGGATTCATTATAAACATGGGAATCGGTGCCTTTGAATTTATTAATGGTTTCCTTCAGCTGTTGAATAGAAGCATGTTTAATCCTGGCTTCCAGCTTCAGCTTCTCATTAATTTTTATGTATTCATTTTCACTGCAGGCGAAAGCATGGTTGAACAGTTTTCGGTCCCGTTCATATTCTTCATACGAATCGTGTACAGCCTGAATAAAGCGGTTCAGGTGTTCATCCATGCAATAATCTTCAGGAAGGTATTTTCTGATTTGCCGTTCAAGAAGTTTATTGAAGCCCATATCGCAATTATATCTCGTCAAAGGTGGTAATTGTCATTGTTTGATTATGTAATTCGCATTTTGCGTTATCATTGAAGGGGGAGATCTCACCATAAGAATAGAAGCCGGTGAGTAAGGTTTTATTGCCAAAGGTATCGGCAACAGCTTCCACTTCTTCTTCGGTGCGTTTGCCCAGAATGATCTTGCGGCCAACGCAGCTGATCAGTAATGCCAGTTGGGGGGCCGCAGGTAATTTTTGAAAAGCCTGTCCGGCAGCATACGTAGCTGCATCAACGAGCTTGTCGAAATTCGCTTTCATGAACCGTACTTTTGAGCCATTGGGAATATCGCCGGCAAACACCATGCTGCCGCTCTCCTGGTCAATGGAAAGTATGGTTCGCACAACAGGCGCCGCATCCTCATGCGTTTTAATGCCCAGCGGAAACAGCAAAGCGGATCCCGGCAATTCATCAGCATATGGGCCGAGGTAGGTTTTATACAGGTCAAGCGCTTTTTGTCCTTCGATCTCAAATAGCTGGTTGGCGACTGCTTTCGTAACAGTGCGTTCGGGGCCAAAGATCTCCCAGCCGCCCATCGACGCATGGGAAACTACGAAGTGTTTACCATAAAAAGGGATGGCCACGATATTGCCGCCGGATGGTTTTTCGTTCAGTCCAACCACGGTCGATTGAAAATTGGTGCCATCACCCGCAAGACCACCGGTAACCGGTACGCGGTCATTCACCAGTTCATTGATGCCCCGCACCAGTTCGCTGCCATTTACATGGCTTCCGTCTGAAATGATAAGGATATACGATAGGTCGGCAAAATCGATCAGTTTGATCAGGGCTTTGCCAGCTTCATAGCTGTTTACATAGTCGCGAATGTTCACTGCAACGGGTTGTATGGAGGTTTTTTCCAGTTCAATGGCTGCTACTGATACAGAATTGTCGTTTACCCGTTTATTGATGATCTCGCCCGCCGTTGAGCATAGAACTATATGCGCCTCAGGGAAGGTTGATTTCAGCGCTTCATATACGGGTTGCGTATTAATCACTTCTTTACCACCAAAACCTAATACCAGTTGCGATTTGACAAGGTCTGCCAGTTTGGTTTCGTTTTGGGGTTGAAGTTTGTTGTCATTGTACAGCAGCAGCGTTGTTTGCATATGGAAGCGTTTAAAGGTTAATATTCATTCAAATTCATTGGTTAAGTGATTAGTGTGTGGGAGGATTAAAAAAGCCCTTCCAATAAAACGAAAGGTGAAACAAATTATTCAGAGACAAAAACCGGGGTTATGGGTTAACCCTTATATAATTTACCGCAATTTTTTAAAACCGCAATTTTGTTGGTCTGTTAAATTTATTCTGAATTAATCGTACGACACTATAACCGTTAGTTTATTGACATAAGTCAACAAGAACCCCGGTGCCGATTAGCTGTTGAAGGTCAGGTTTTTTATGTATGAATGAACAGCGAAGGTATTTTGTAAGAGTATTTCCTAGCCCAGGCTTAATAGTTTGTTTTTATGTTTCATGGCAGCCTGGTAGCCGGCTTCATAAATTTGATCGGCTTTGTTTACGTCGAACATACCGAAGGCATGCAGATCGGGTTCAATGAACAGGTTGAGTTTTTCAACCTTACTGTAAACCACAGGGGCAATGGCCATGTGAAAACATTTTTCGATCATATTCATTTTACCGATGCGTTTGCCATTGCCAAGGCCTTTCGGGATGCTGTTTACATAACAGCCGATGCGTACATCGCAGTTTTTTTCCAGGGGTTCAACGGGAAAATTATTCAATAAGCCGCCGTCGACCAGCACACGATCATCGAACTTTACAGGTTCAAAAATGACGGGAACGGAAGCAGAAGCGATCACTGCTTCAATAAGTTTGCCTTTCGAGAAAGTTACGGCTTCGTTATTGGCGTAATCGGTAGCAGTAATATATAGTTTTTTCGAAAGGCTTTCAAAACTGTTATCAGGAAGGCAGGATTGCAATACTTTTTGCAGCACCTTCATGGAGAAAAGACCATCTTTATTCAACAAAAAGCTCGACCAGCCGAAGTAGGAGTGTTTCTTGAGGAGATCTCGTATTTTTTGCGGCGAATGGCCGGCTGCGTATAAAGCGCCAACGATTGCACCGGCGCTTACACCGGAGATAGCCGAGGGTTGAATTTCTAATTCTTCCAGCACCTGTAACATACCTAAATGAGCAAATCCTCTTATGCCACCGCCGCTTAATACGATCCCGATTTTTGACATCATGAATATTTTAGAACTGGGCCGAAAGTAGGCGCTTTTGGCGTTAAATGCAACAAAGAGATTGAATATTTTAGCGGTGTGGATGGCTATGGTGTCCTGGTTAAGGACCCGTAGAAACAAAAATACCGGCCCCTTTAATGGGGCCGGCCTGGTTAAAGAATAAATGTTTACTGAACAATACGAAGAACGGGATCCCAGTATATGGGTTCGCCTGTGCGGGCGATGACTATGATCCGCAGCCATACCTTGGAGCAGATGCAAGGCCATTGAAAGTGTGTACCGGCTTCAGCGTAAGAAATAATAAATGGGTCGGCAAAAAACTAAACGGGCAGGAATAGTTATTTTTTGATCTATTTAAAAAGTAGATGCGGGCTGAAGTTTTTTATTGGCATCGAAAAAAAATTAAACAGTGGTTGCAGGGAATTGAACGATCGGAAAATTTTTAAATAGAATGGGGCCCCGATTGCCTTGCCACCTTTTCCGGGAACGATTGCACAGAAAAAGCGGCAGCCGGCTATTATTTTAAGTTATCTAGTTACTATATTACATAAGCGAATTTACACGATTACGAACGATTGCCAGGCCACGCTGCAGCGCTTTGATCTGTACCCAACCGTTATAGTTTCCTCTTATTGCCATTTCACGCCGGCAACCGGGATGTGTATCCTGTAGATCTCCATGATCAAATCTATTATTCATTTCAAACTTGCTTCCAATGGGAAAAACCTCATTCGTTTGTATGGAAGTACTTGCCATAAGCTTCCATATTTGCACAACTTCGTGCTCTAAATCAACTACATCTAAGATAGGGACGGCCCCTGTTGAATCCGGTGACGGCAGAACGATCACTACCGAAGCGCCATTTGGTATTGCCGGCTTTGCCACCCAAAACGGTGGTACCACCGGCGGACAGGGCGGCGCTACTGTTACCGCAACCAGTTTCGCAGATTTGAAAACCTACCTCGAAAGTTCCACCACTTACATTGTAAGAGTAGATCGCAGGATCTATAATGGCACCAAAGGCGGACGTATCAACGTTAATAACAACAAGACCCTGCTGGGCGTTGGCACCGCTGGTTTTTTAGATGGCATTGGGTTAAATATTTCCAGTAAAACGAATGTCATAATTCAGAACATTAAGATCACACTCACTTCTATTACCGACCGCAGCGATCCTGCCGTTTATGATCCGGATGGCGATGAAGGACTGCCCCAGATCATTGTAAATGGTGGTGATTGCATCAGTATCCAGGGCAGCAGCTCCAATGTATGGATAGACCATTGCGAACTGTATAACACTGATCCAACGGTGCAGACGAATAAAGACCTGTACGATGGTTTGGTCGACATCAAAAATACGAGCCAGTACATTACATTGTCATGGAATTATTTTCACGACAACCACAAAACTCATTTGATCGGTTCTTCTGATACAGATATCTCCGACAGGAAATTGACTTTCCATCATAATTATTATCGCAATATTGCTTCCCGGCTGCCTTTGAACCGCGGCGGAGTGGCACATGTGTATAATAACTATTATAATGTGATCAGGGGATCAGGCATTGATTCGCGTATGGGCGCCTGCGTTCGCGTGGAGAACAATGTGTTTGAGACGGTTAAGAGCCCGATCATTGCCAGTGGTACTACACTGGGTAAGTACCAGGTTATTGGCAATACGTTCTCAGGTATTACGGGTACAGCAGCACCTACGTCTTCTACCTGCACATTTACCCCGCCCTATTCCTATTCGCTGGATGACGCCAGTGCGGTTAAGTCAGGAGTAATCGCGGGCGCGGGCGTTGGAAAAATATAGCTGAACTGACTTATTTGTTTACATGCCTGGTTGCGGTCAGATGATCGCGACCGGGCTTTTCAAATGAACGGAATTTCGGTCATATTACAGATTCTAATCACAACTTGATCTTCAACCCATACTCCTTCTTCAAGGTGAGTAAGGCTTCCGCATTTCCCCTGGCATCATCAACCGGGTTATGGGTATGGGCCGTTTTGCGCAGGTGCTTGAAGTTTTGAAAAGTATCTTTTACCAGTCCTTTATACATACTGCCTAAGTTTTGCGAACTATGCCCGAAAGGATTGGACCCGGTAAAATGATGAAAATACCAGCAGATGAACATCCAGTCAAAACCATTATTGTCACTGATGAACACAGGTCTGTCTTTTGCCACTGTTTTTATCCAGCCGGCAAAGGAATTTATAACTGAAGCTGCATCGTCAAATGTCATCGTTTCTGCGCGCGAAAAACCGGAAACTGCTAACGCTTCCGGAATAAATCTATCTGATATAGGTTTACACTTTCCGTAAAAGGTCTTATCCATCCGTTCATCTACCAGCACGGCGCCAAAACAGATCATGGAATAATCGCCAGGAATAGGGCCATCACTTTCTATATCAACCATGATATATGCCATATGAGGGTTTATTTTAATCTTATTGCGGCTAAAATAGTAAAAAGCCATTCAGTTTGAAAGAGGCATAAGGCACTGTTCACAAGTCGGACAACTGCCACGCCAGAACCGGGCGCCACGGTAAGCATTTCCATTGTAATTTTACCAGGTATGAAACAAAAAACGCTCCAACAGCCTTTTGAATTGTACGTGGCAGATATGGAAGACTGGCAGGCACGCCCGCTCGTTTATCATTTTTTCGAGATCGTACAGATCCTCGATGGGGAAGGTGTACGCCTGGTAAACGATAACCGGTTCCCCTATAGCAAAGGCAGTATTTTTCTTTTCACACCACTCGACTGCCGCGGCTTTGAAATGCAAAAACCGACCCGCTTTTGTTCCATCCGTTTTTCTGAAGTGTTCTTAAGCAAATGCAAATCGGCCCAGGACCGCGAACGGATAACCCAATGGCTTCGTCAACTGGAACATATCTTCTACCATCATAACCGCTTCGAACGGGTACTCATTAAACAGCCGGCCGACTGCCAGATGATCTCTTCCATCATTGGCAATATGGTGCAGGAGTACGAATCAAAGCAATCCTTTTACCAGGAAAACCTGCAGCATTTCATTACCCTCGTACTGAATATACTTGCCCGCCACGTAGCGGATGGTATTCCCTCTAAAGCTGCCGAACCGCAGGCGGAACCACTCATCAATCGCATGTTGCTCCATGTTCATGAGAACATCAATAAACCGGAAAACTTACGCATCGCCTACCTGGCTAAAGAATTTAATCTCTCGGCTACTTATGTTGGTGAATATTTCCGAAAGCTCACTGGCGAAAGCCTGCAACAGTATATCATGCAATACAAAATGCAACTGGTGCAGCACCGGCTGGCTAACAGCGCACTCACGGTAAGCCAGATCGCCCAGGAACTTGGCTTTAGCGATGAAAGCCATTTGAACCGGCAGTTCAGAAAACATACCGGCGGCGTGGGTCCGCTCGAATACCGGAAGAACGCTAAACAGACCAAAACTGCCAATGAAATGTTAAGGCCATGACCAACCTTTAATTGTACAGAACAAACCTTTTTCTGTCACTGTTCCCCCGTCTTGCTGGCTGATAATTTTGTTCTCAAATACGATCAGTCATGCAAGCAAAGAAATTATTATTACCGTTAGTTACAAAAACACTCAACTTAAATAACCGGGTAGTGATGGCGCCTATGAGCCGCCGCCGTGCTGTGAACGGCGTACCCGGACCTTCCACCGTTCAATACTTTGCACAAAGAGCAAGCGCCGGTTTAATAATTACCGACAATACAGCGGTTGCGGCCAACGGTATAGGATACTTACAGGTACCCGGCATATATAACGAGGAGCAAAAAGCGGGCTGGAAAAAAGTAGTGGATGCAGTTCACGCCAAAGGCGGAAAAATATTTATGCAACTGGTGCATGCAGGCCGCATTGGTCACCCGCTGAATAATGAAGGAAATGCACCCGTCGTGGCTCCTTCTGCCGTGCAGGCCGAAGGTGTGATTCGCGTTCCCGGTGATGTGCATCTGCCGCTGCCGGTTCCGGAAGCTTTGACAACAGCGGGTGCAAAAGCAATGATAGAAGCGCATATCCAGGCTGCCATCAGCGCCATTGAAGTGGGCTTCGATGGTGTGGAAATTCACGGCGCCCACGGTTTTTTGCCTGAACAATTTCTCCACCCGCATACCAATCGCAGAACCGATGAATACGGCGGCAGCATAGCCAACAGAAGCCGCTTCCTGCTTGAAATTATGGAAGGCGTTGTGGCGGCCATCGGTAAAGAACGTACTGGCATACGATTGTCCCCGTTTGCCCATATCAATGATCTGCCGCCCTATGAAGAAGAAGCCGCGACATATACTTACCTGATCGATGCTTTGCAAAAGCTGGATATCCTGTACATACATTTGTCGGCTTTGATCACCAACGGTCAATCATCCATCCCGAACTCCTTTTTAGAGGATGTACGTAAACAATTCAATAATCTGATCATCCTGGCCGGTGGGCACACTGCAGCCTCTGCCGAAGCGCTTTTACAACAAGACCTGGTTGACCTCGTTGCGTTTGGCAAACCTTTTATTGCCAACCCCGACCTGGTTGAACGTTTTCGCCATAACGCCGAACTGGCCATTCCCAATGCAGAAACTTTTTACCAGGGCGGCGATAGCGGTTATATCGATTACCCGGCCATTTATCAGTTACAGAGCGCGTAAATGTCAAAGAACGGTGCCACGGTCTCAAACCCTGGCACCGTTATCCTGTTCATTAATTTATTTCTGAATGAAAATTCAATAAGAAATTAACCAGGTTCACGTCTGGCTGAATGCCTAATTTCTTTCGTAAGCGGTGACGGCCCAGTTCAACACCTTTAATGGTAATATTCATGATCTGGGCTATTTCCTTACTGGTAAGGTTGAGGCGTAAATAGGCACATAACTTCAGGTCACTCGCAGTGAGATAAGGATAGGTCTGCTTTAATGATACCAGGAAATTACTATGCACTTTATCAAAATGCATGGCAAACTGCTCCCAGTTTTTTTTCATTTTATCGTCACCCAGCATACGCAGGATCTTCTTATAATCGTCGGTATCCTTATCTATTTCACTCGATTTTTTCATGCGTACAAATTCTTCCTTCACTTTCATAAGCATCTCCCCCTTTTGCACCAGATTAAAGGTGGTTGAAGCCAGCTCGGTATTTTTTACCTGTATTTCAGATTGCAGCTTTTCATTCTGTAAGCGGATGATCTCTTTTTCATTTCTTTCCAGCTCCAGCTGGTGCAGGTACATCAATTGCTTTTGTTCTTCCTGGTGTTTTTCTATCTCCAGCTGGTGCAGGTAGGCCATGCGTTTCCGCTCTTCATCGTGCTTTTTTTGCTGAACGATGAACTTTTTCTTTTGCCATTTATAAATGGCATAGATAAACAGGATTGCCAGGATGCTGTACAGGGCATAAGCCCAGGAGCTACGGTACCAGGGCGCCAGGATCGTAAACCGGTAAGCGGCCACCGCCGATTCCTGTCCCTCGTGGGTCCTTGCTTTTACGCGAAAAGTGTAAGTGCCGGGCGACAAATACGTATAATCTTTCTCGTTCTTCTTCGACCAGGCCGACCAGCCATTATCAAAGTCTTCGAGATAATAGGAATATTCAATGCTCGATTGTTTGCCATAGAGCGGCGATGCATAATCAAAATGAATGGAGTTCCATGCATATTGGATGTTGGGCACCTCTTCATTCATTAACTGTTGCTCTGATTCTTTATTGAAATAACCACCGAAAATGGTGCTGTCGCGCTTGTTAACGATCCGCACATCGCTTATTTGTATCGGGATCTCTTCTTTGAATTGTTTGTACCGCTCATAATCGATGAGATAAAAGCCTTCTTCCGCTGCTATGAAAATATTTCGGCTGTTATAGGGATATATAAATTCCAGTCCGTTGCCGATAATGCGGTTATTAAGCTCCGGAAAATAAATGATCCTCGCTTGTTTGCCGCTGAGGTCTGAAACGCCCAGATGGCGATCATGCACGAACCAGATATTGCCCTGGCTATCTTCCTTCATATACCGGATAGGCACTTTTGGTAACAATTGTTGCAGGAAAACCGAAGGTTCAAAATCCCCCGTCTTTGCATTGTATTCGAAGATCCCTTTGTCGTTCGTTAAAACCACCCGGCTTTTCACCTTGAATATATGGTTGTAATTACCGGAGAGTAGACCTTTGCTGTCTTTATAGGGGGTATAAGCAGGTTTAACCCCGCCATTCAGCGATATTTTATACAAACCTTTATAGGGGTGCGCCGCCCAGGCAATATTATTGTCAACCGCAACAAAACGGGCCGACTCAAAATGGGAATGAATTTCAGGATTGATAAAGCGGCCATTTACATAATTATAAAAATTCAAACCATTATAGGTACCGGCAATCACGACCGGGGATGGCGTTACATTACTGAGGGGCATGAAGGTCCAGAAGCCTGAGCTGCTGTCGATCATGCGCGAGCTCTTGTTCTCGATCACAAAAAAGCCATCATTATGCCCCATCACCAACTGGCCATTTAACTCCGACAGGTTCCATACCTGCCCCTTGGGGCCGGGGATCAATTCGAATTTACTTTTGATCAATCCAATATCACTATGATCAGCCAGGGCCGACTGATAAACGCCATTGGAAGTTCCTATATATAAATTGTCCTTGAAAACAATGGCCGCCTTACCGGCGCTGTGTTCCTGGTAATCGGGATAAATATGTTTGATGGCATTATTGTAAGCGATGAAATCAATGCCGTTATCCAGGCCGAGCCAGATATTTTTCTTCCTGTCAACAAAAACGGTGAGAATATTATTGCTTTGAAGTCCCTCCGCTTTCGAAAGCCGTTGGATCAGTTCCCCTTTACTGTTGATCACGAAACAACCCGCCAGGTTGGTAATGATAGCGATCTGGTTTTGATCGATCACGGCGGCGCTATAAGGGTTCTTTTCATTGATCAGCCGCATATCTGGCGTATTAAAGGGGGTGATGGTTTCACCGTGTAAGATATAAGAGCCATGATGTTTGGTGAGCAGCAGTGAACTGTCGCCCTGCAGCGGAACAATGGCGGTGATCTCCGCTTTTTCCGGAAAGAAATCAGGTTTGGAAAAAGGCACCCAGGTGCCGTTTTGAAATTGCAGTAACCCTTTTTGCCAGGCTTTGCTGATCAGTTTGTGCCGGTGCAGTCCCAGAAAACTCCAGGCCGGATTGCCATAGACCGTGATCTTGTCGTTTTGCAGCTGAAAGATCTTGCGAAAGGATCTAAAGAAAACTTCATTTCCAACCGGAACAACATCCCAGATATCGGTAAAATCTTTTTCATTGTCGGGGATCAGGTCGCTCAAAGAGTGGTATTGCAGCTTTCCGTTCCTGCCCGGTTCAAAATACCCGATCTCCCCTTGGGAACCAATATAGATCCGTCCGTCATTGCCGATGGCCAGCGAACGAACTCCCGTGCCGGCCGGTAAGGTGTATTTTTTCCAGAAATTTCCGTCGAAACTTAAAAGACCTTCATCATTGGCAGCGTACATAATGCCTTTTTTATCCTGGGCGATCTTCCAGTTTTGGGTACCGGCATTATAAACCTGTTTTTGATAATTGATGATCTCAGGCAGGGCAATGGTGTTTTGGGCAAACCCATGTAACAAACCAAGGCAACTTATGGTAAGCAATAATTTTCTCATGAGAGGCAATTGAGGGCGATATGATACTAAGTTAGGTAAATGATTAATATGAAAAAAGGGGGTGGATGGGGTGTTAATGGGGTAAAGTTGCTGTTTTTTAATAGTTTATGTTCTTTATGATGTGGTATTGATGGGGTGCCGGATCGTAAATTTTTCTGGTAGAGTTATAATTTAGATACCGTCAATGGGATCGCAATTGCAATTGCCCGCGATTACCGGCTGTGCGAAATGGGTAACGGTGCCTGATCCCTCCGGAAACCATGGAACCTGAAACTTGTAACCTGTAACAACCAAATAATTCTCAATGCTACACCTTAGATCAACGTGCTTGTTATTGTTATCTCTATTACTGCTGGCCCACCCCGATTCCGACGCCCAGGGTTTTTTGCGGGTGAACGGAAAGCAGATTGTTAATGAAAAAGGGCAGAACGTACTGCTCCGTGGCGTTGGCCTTGGCGGCTGGATGCTGCAGGAAGGGTACATGCTGCGGGTAAATGGCGAGGGCATGCAGCACAAGATCAGGTCCCGCATCGTAGAGCTGATCGGCGAAGACAGCACAAAGGCATTCTATGATGCCTGGCTGGCCAATCATACGCGCAAAGTTGACATCGACTCCATGAAAGCCTGGGGATTTAATTCCGTTCGCCTGCCCATGCACTATAACCTGTACACCCTGTCTGCCGAACAGGAGCCGGAACCGGGGAAACAAACCTGGCTGGAAAAAGGCTTTCAAATGACCGATAAGCTGCTGGCCTGGTGCAAAGCCAATAAAATATATCTCATTCTCGACCTGCATGCGGCGCCCGGCGGGCAGGGTAACGACCTCAATATTGCCGACCGCGACCCCTCAAAACCATCGCTTTGGGAAAGCGAGGGGAACCGGCAGAAAACGGTCGCTTTATGGCGAAAATTGGCTGAACGCTATGCCAATGAACCCTGGATCGGCGGTTATGATATTCTGAATGAACCAAACTGGGGCTTTGCTGATCTCAAAAATGACAAGAACGGCTTAAAAGAAACCGGTAACCAACCCCTGAAACAATTGATGGTGGATATCACCAAAGCCATTCGTGAAGTAGATAATAAACACATCATCATCATTGAAGGGAATGGCTGGGGTAATAATTATAATGGTATACTGCCGCCCTGGGATAAGAACATGGTGCTAAGCTTTCATAAATACTGGAATTTTAATACCCAGGACGCCATTAAACACATTCTGCAAACAAGGGATACCTATAATGTACCGGTTTGGCTCGGCGAAACCGGCGAAAACTCCAACGTGTGGTTTACTGAAGCGGTGCGGCTGCTTGAAACCAACAATATTGGCTGGGCCTGGTGGCCTTTGAAAAAGCTGGGCAATAACAACCCGATGCAAATCCCGTCGAATAAGGAATATGATAAGGTGCTCGAATACTGGGCAGGTAAAGGACCCAAACCTACTGCAGTGGAGGCCTGGAAAGGACTGATGGAATTGGCCGCGGCCACTAAGCTGGAAAACACGGTCATTAAAAGAGACGTGCTGGATGCATTATTCCGGCAACCTTTTTCACGGGCAACCATTCCCTTTAAAAAGAATGTGGTCAGGAACGAAGCTATCGTAAAAGCGGTGGACTACGACCTGGGCAGTAATGGGGCCGCTTATTTTGATACCGATACCGCCGATTACCACATTTCAAACGGCAGCCGTGGTGGCAACCGGGGCCGGGTGTATCGCAATGATGGGGTGGATATCGCGGCAGACCCTGCCAATGATAGTTATTATGTAACGAATAGCGAAGCGGGTGAATGGCTGCAATACACGATCGATGTGGTCAAGGCCGGCAATTATCATCTTAAACTGAACTGTAACCCTGCTAAAGAAATAGCAAAACTAAGTGTACAGGTAAATGGTAACGGTACCAAACAACTACCGGTTGCCAGCACAACAGGTTGGCAATCCCTTGAAGTAAAAGATATCACCTTGAAGAAAGGATCCAATAGCCTGCGTATATACATTGATGAAGGAGAAATGAGCATCCGCGACATACAGTTTACAGCAGTTGAGTAATACAATCGGTTATGCAGCAGCCCCGGCAATTTTGCCGGGGCTTTTTATTTTATCCTTAAGCGTAAGACGAAGAATATCCGAAACATATAGCCGCCATGATGTGGTAAAGAGGGGGTGAAAACAGCGTCTAACCTGCCTGTATGGCTGGCTTGATGGGGTATTGATGGGGCCCCTTTTTAGGCCAGGGCCTATCAAGGGACTACTTTAGATTTTGATTTGTTTCATTATTAACTAACAACTGACTTGCGTATGAAAATTCTGCGAATTGTCCTCGTAGTGCTGGTCTTTCAGGCCCTCTTCTTACCTGTACTGGCACAGGATCTTGTAGTAAACGGTAAGGTAAATGCCAGATCCGGCGAGCCCCTGACGGGGGCAACGGTAGCAATAAAAGGAACCAGTGTTGCTACTACAACCGATGCCAGCGGCAATTTTTCCATCAATGTTCCTAACCGTAAAGTTCGCTTGGTGGTGTCCTATGTTGGAATGAACAGCCAGGAGCTATCCATTCCCGAAAGCGGCCCCCTGCTGGTACAAATGGAAGATGTAGCCAGCTTAGGCCTCGATGAGGTAGTGGTGATCGGGTACGGAACCCAGAGTAAAAAAGTAGTTACAGGCGCTATTTCAAGCGTAAAAGCAAGAGACCTGGAAAATGTACCCAGTAACAGGATCGAGCAGGCGCTGCAAGGGCGCGTTTCCGGTGTAACCATCGCCCAGAATAATGGTCAGCCCGGGTCTGCCTCTACCATCAGGGTACGCGGTGTTACCACATTCAGCGCCGGCGCCGGTAACGACGGCGGAAATAATCCGCTGTGGGTAGTTGATGGAGTGGTCGTTGACCAGGGCGGTATCGGCTACCTGAACCAAAGCGATATTGAGTCCATTGAAGTATTGAAGGATGCGGCTTCTGCAGCTATTTATGGAACCCGCGCAGCAACTGGTGTGATCCTCGTGACTACCAAAAAAGGCAAAAGTGGCAAGCTAACGGTGAATTACAACGGTTTTTACGGTGTGTCGAAAGCCAATAAAAAGCTCGACCTGCTGAATGCCACCGAATATGCTACGATCATCAATGAAAGATCGGTGAACGGCGGCGGCGCCAAAATTTTCAATGATCCTGCTGCACTGGGTAGTGGAACCGACTGGCAGGATGCGATCTTTAATGATAATGCTGCCCGTTTTTCACATGAAGTAAGCATGAGCGGCGGTAATGAACGGTCAACCTTTTATTTATCGTTCGGGTACCAGGACCAGGAAGGCATCATTGCCGGCCCGATCTCGAACTATACGCGGAAGAACGTACGGCTCAATTCAACGCATAAGATCAGCAAGATCTTCACATTCGGCGAGAACCTGGCGTATTCACGGCAGAAATCAGTTGGCATTGGCAATACCAATAATGAATTTGGTGGCCCATTGGCTTCCGCCATCAACCTGGATCCGGTAACGCCATTGGTAATTACCGACCCGGCGATTGCGAACGCCAATCCCTACAGCAATAACCCGGTGATCAAAGATGCAAATGGAAATCCCTATGCGATCTCCTCATATGTGGGTCAGGAAATTACCAATCCTGCCGCTTATATTCAAACCCGGCTGGGCCAATTCAACTGGTCTGATGATTTTGTAGGTAATGTTTATTTGGAAGCAGCGCTTGGTAAACATATAAAAGTAAGATCAACGCTGGGTGGTAAACTGGCTTATTGGGGCAATCAGGGTTTCACCCCTTTCTACTACCTGAGCGCGAATGTGAAAACTTCACAGAACAACCTCAGAAAAGAAAATAACAACAGTTTTAACTGGAATATTGAGAACACAGTAACGTATACCAATAGTTTCGATAAACACAATGTAACCGTTTTATTGGGTCAGGGTGCTTATGTAGAGAATATTGGCGGCGCCTCCAGCGTCACCCTGTTCGGTTTGCCCATCAGCAGTTATAAAGATGCTTCTTTTAATTTCGACATTCCCCAGGCAAACAGGAACTCAACTTCTTCTGACCTTACTGAACATATATTGTCATCCCTGTTCACGCGCGTGAACTATAATTATAATGAAAAATACCTGTTCACCGGTATCCTCAGAAGAGATGGTTCGTCCAGGTTCTCTATGAAGAATAAATATGGAATCTTCCCTTCTTTCTCTGTAGGTTGGAATGTTTCCAATGAAGCATTCTGGCCGGTGAACAATGTGTTTGACCGGTTAAAGATCAGGGGTGGTTATGGTGTGGTTGGTAACGATGCCATCAGGAACTTCGGTTACCTGGCGGTCATAAACGGCGGCTTTAATTATACCATCGGAACATCGGATAATATCACCACCGGTTATGCACCGCAGTCGCTCGACAATCCCGACCTGCGTTGGGAAGAAACCTCCCAAACCAATATTGGCTTTGAAGCCCAATTGCTGAAATCGCTCACCCTTAATGTTGACTATTTCATCAAGAAGACCACCGGTATCTTACGCCCTGTTACGATCCCTGGTTATGTAGGCGTATCTACTGCGCCTGTAGCCAATGTGGCAGATATGGAAAACAGCGGGTTAGATCTTGAAGTAGGCTACCGCACCAATTTCGGCGAAGTGAACTTTGGCGCCAATGCCAACTTCTCATACCTGAAAAACAAAGTGACTTATGTAGCTGCTGATGCCGACTTTATTCCCGGTGAGGCCAGCTTTCAAACCATGGGTACCGTAACCCGTATTCAGAAAGGCCAGTCTTATAACACCTTCTTCGGTTTTCAAACGGATGGTATTTTCCAGAATCAGGCCGAGATCGATGCCTACAGAAACAAGAACGGTGAGTTAATTCAGCCCAATGCGAAACCGGGCGATTTCAGATGGGTAGATGTAAATGGTGATGGCAAGTTCACCGGTGATGACCTCGATAAGACCTTCCTCGGCAGCAGCATTCCCAAATATACATTCGGCTTAACACTCAACGCCGGCTACAAGAACTTCGACATTATGGTGTTTATGCAGGGTGCTGCAGGCAGCAAAATATTCCAGGGGCTTCGCCGGCTCGATATCGGCAATGCCAATTATCAATCGAAAGTATTGGGCCGCTGGACAGGCGAAGGCACTTCCAATGAGTTTCCCAGGTTATCGAGCAATGATCCCAATGGTAACTTTTCAAGAATGTCTGATTTCTATCTTGAAAAAGGCGATTATGCGCGCTTTAAACTGGTGCAGCTGGGCTATACCTTACCACAAACATTGCTGAGCAAAATAAAGATCAGCAGGCTGCGGGTATATGTAACCGCTGAGAACCTGTTCACCATAACAGGCTACACGGGTTATGATCCTGAAATTGGCGGCGTCGTTTTTGGCGTTGACAAAGGAGTTTACCCACAGGCCCGTTCCGTTATTGGCGGTGTTCAATTGACATTCTAATCATTCACCCAATTATTTACAGTTATGCGACTCATAAAAATAAAATACTTACTGCTGGCAGTAATTGCTCTTAACACCCTGGCAGCTTGTAAAAAAAGCTTTGTTGATGTAACGCCGCAGGGACAATTCCTCTCAGATTTTTATTATAAAGACCAGGACCAGGCTTACTGGGCCCTGGTGGCTGTGTATGATGTATTGAGAAAAAATTCCGGTGGCTTCGACAATATGCTTGCCCTGATGAACTCAGGTTCCGATGATCACGTGGCCGGTGGCGGCGGCGCCACCGATGGCACGCAGTTACAGGCTTTCACCAATTATACAATGACCTCGAACCTGATGGCTGCCAGCTTCTGGAACGATCCTTACCAGGGAATCTTAAGAGCGAATACCCTCTTATTGAAATTGCCGAATGTACCCATGGATGATAAAGTGCGTGCACGATTTGCGGCAGAAGCAAAAGCATTACGCGCTTATTATTACTTTAATCTGTTGCGCATGTTCCGAAATATTCCGCTGATCCTGGAACCGGTAAGTATTAACAACCTGTACGAGCCTTCACAGGCAAAACCCGAAGACGTATATGCGCAGATAGAAAAAGACCTTACCGAAGCCATTGCCGATCTGCCTGCTACGATTACCGCCTCTACTGAAGCCGGCCGTTTTACCAAAGGGGCTGCAAAGGCGCTATTGGGAAAAGTATACCTGTATGAGAAAAAGAATGCGCTGGCTGCCCAGCAACTGGCTGAAGTGAATGGTACACCTGGCGCTGTGAGCCCATTCGGTTATAAATTGCTCGATAAATTCAGTGACCTGTGGAAGCCTTCGAACAAGTTTAACTCAGAATCAATATTAGAAGAAACGCACAGTGCCGGTGGCAACTCTGTCTGGGATTTTTGGGGCAGCGGCCGTGATGAAGGCAATACCGTGAATGTTCAGGTAGGTCCCAGAAGTTATGAAAGAAAAGATACATCAGCACCCGATCTGCCATCTGGCTGGAGCTTCCTGGTGTTTACCCAGAACTTTTATGATTTCATAAAAGATGACCCGCGCAAGGAAGCTACTTTATTAGACCTGAACCCACTGCAGGCCGCTAACAAAGTAAAATACATTGCCGGTTATATGAATACCGGTTATTTCCTGAACAAGTTCCTGCCCCGTAAAGAAGATGTATCCAAAGGCGGTGGCAATGCCGAATTGAATTACCGTCAGAATACCTACCTCATACGCCTGGCCGATACCTATTTAATGGAAGCAGAAGCATTGAATGCTACCGGCCCCCGGGCGCAGGCCTTGCTCGATGCGGTTAGAGCCCGGGTTGGCTTGACTCCTGTGCCTGTTTCTATGGACGCCATTAAAAAAGAACGCCGGGCTGAACTCGCCGGCGAAGGCCATCGCTGGTTCGACCTGGTAAGATGGGGTGATGCACCGGCAGTATTGGGAAGCAGGGGTTTTAAAGCCGGCACCCATGAAATATTTCCCATTCCTTTCCGGGAAACACAGGGCACGAAGATCAAACAGAACCCGAATTATAATTAGCTAACACTATGACCATGACCTGTAAGGTTCGTCATCGAAAACCAAACAGTTGAGATGTAAATGCGAGCCTGACAGGTCTTTTCAAGCAGGACCTGTCAGGTGCACATAAACTTGAAAGAAATGCAGCACCTGCCTGTGCACCTTACAGGTCATACTTCAAACCTATCCGATGAGATCATTAAAAGAACCACCATATTTTATGTTCAATTCTCTTGGCTTATTGTTGATCTGGATGATGTTGAACGGCAGCTGCACGAGAAATGAGGTAACCGAAAATCCGCCGCCTGCGCCGGAACCGCCTGCTTCTACCGATGTGCATTTTTATTTAACCCAGGGCGATCGCAACATTCTCTTCAATAAACAGAACATAAGCCTGTTATTTTCCAGTACGGGAACTGCAAGTAACACTATTGAGGTAGATACCGCGCAAACATTTCAAACGATTGACGGCTTTGGGTATACATTAACCGGCGGAAGCGCTTCCCTCTTGAATGCGCTGCCGGCGGCCACACTCGACGCTTTATTGAAAGAGCTTTTTCTGTGGGATAGTACGCATATCGGGGTAAGTTATTTACGCATCAGTATTGGCGCCTCCGATCTAAGCGCTACTACCTTTACCTATGATGATATGCCGGCCGGTGAAACCGATCCGGCCCTCACCCACTTCAGCATAGAGAAAGAAAGGCCGGACCTGATACCTGTATTGAAAAAGATCATTGCATTAAATCCCGCTATCAAAATATTAGGCTCGCCCTGGTCGGCGCCCGTATGGATGAAGACCAATGGCAGCTTTAAAGGCGGCAGCCTGAAGCCTGAGTACTACAGCGTCTATGCCAATTACTTTGTAAAATACATCCAGGCTATGAAAGCCGAGGGCATTACCATCGATGCCATTACACCGCAGAACGAACCACTGCACGGCGGTAATAATCCCAGCATGGTCATGCAGGCTGCTGAGCAGGCAGCATTCATCAAGGACCATTTGGGGCCCGCATTCGCACAGGCAGGGGTCACTACCAAAATCATATTGTACGACCACAATGCCGACCGGCCCGATTATCCGCTGGCCATATTAAATGATGCCGAGGCTAAACCTTTTGTTGATGGATCGGCATTTCACCTGTACGGGGGCAATATTTCAGCGCTTACCGAAGTGCACAATGCACATCCTGATAAACACGTGTATTTTACGGAACAATGGGTAGGAGGTCCGGGCAATTTTCCGGTGGATCTGCAGTGGCATGTTGAAAACCTGATCATTGGCGCTACCCGTAACTGGAGCCGCAATGTACTGGAGTGGAACCTGGCTGCCGATCCTGGCTATAAACCGCATACCCCAGGTGGTTGTACCAGCTGTTTGGGCGCGCTTACCATTGGTGCAACCATAACGAGAAATGTATCCTACTATGTTATTGCGCATGCTTCCAAATTCGTTCGGCCTGGTTCGGTACGTATTGCCTCTAACCATGCCGGTGATATACTTACGGTAGCATTTAAAAATCCCGCAGGTAAAAAGGTATTGATCGCATTGAATAAAGGAACGGCTGCAAGCGCTTTTAATATAAAATTCAATGGAAAAATGGTAAGCACCAGCCTGAATGCCGGGGCTGTTGGCACTTATGTATGGTAATTTGTAAAATGATATAAAGATGAAATTTCCTGTCCCGTTTTTAATTTTCCTTACCCAGCTTGTTCAGGCGCAAAATGTGCAAAAGCCCAGGGCGGTAAATCCAATACAAACCTATAGAACAATTACCGTGTATACCACGGCGGAAAAAACGGATTACCGCTTGTCAAAGACCCAGACCCAGACCCTTTCTCCCTTTGGCCAGCCCCTCGAAACACAGCCCTGTGTGTTTATTGATGTCGCCAGAACATTTCAAACCATAACCGGCATAGGCGGCGCCATCACAGATGCCAGTGCAGAAACCTTTGCCAAATTACCTGCGGCCAGCCAGGAGGAGCTGATAAACGCCTATTATAGTGCAGAAAAAGGCATCGGCTATTCCCTGATCCGCACGAATATGAATAGTTGTGATTTCTCCAGCGGCAGCTATACCTATGTTGATGAAAATGATACAGCCCTCAGAACATTCAACATAGCGCATGATGAAAAATACCGCATCCCCATGATCAAAAGGGCACTCGCCACGGCGGGTAAACTCCCTTTATATATCAGTCCATGGAGCCCGCCGGCCTGGATGAAAGACAACAACAACATGCTGCAGGGCGGTAAGCTGAAAGAAGAATACAGGCAAAGCTGGGCGAATTATTTTGTGAAGTATATCAAGACCTATGAAAGCAAAGGCATACCGGTGTGGGGACTTACCGTGCAGAACGAACCCATGGCAAAACAGCGCTGGGAATCCTGCATTTTCACCGCGGAGGAAGAAAGGGATTTTATAAAGAAATATTTAGGGCCCACCCTGCATAAAGAAGGCCTGGGCAATAAAAAGCTGATTGCCTGGGACCATAACCGCGACCTCTTATATCAACGCGCTACTACGATCTTGAATGATCCGCAAGCCGCTAAATATGTGTGGGGCATCGGTTATCATTGGTATGAGACCTGGACCGGCAGCGCCATGCAATTCGAGAACCTGAAAAGGGTACACGAGACTTTCCCTGACAGAAATTTGATCTTTACGGAAGGCTGCGTTGAGAAGTTCGATATGAACCGCATCCATGATTGGGCTATTGGCGAGCGGTACGGTTTCTCGATGGTAAATGATTTTAATAGTGGTACCGTGGCATGGACCGACTGGAATATTTTGCTGGATGAAAACGGCGGACCGAACCACGTTGGTAACTTTTGTTTTGCCCCCGTGCATGCAGACACTAAAACCGGTAAACTGATCTATACCAATGCCTATTATTACCTGGGGCATTTCTCAAAATTTGTAAAAGCAGGCGCCCGGCGGGTAGGTACTGCCAGCAGCCGCGATAAGCTGGCAAGCACCGCATTCATCAATCCCGATGGCAAAGTGGTAGTGATTGTTTTGAACACGTCGAACGACCAGTTGGCGTACAGGGTATGGCTGCAGGGCAATGCAGCAGAGATCACCAGTTTGCCGCATTCCATGGCTACATTGGTGTTAGAGTAATCGGCAATATCATTGAGGCTAAAACAAGAGGTCGCCTGAGTAGGGCGGCCTCTGTTGTTTTGGATGGGATCAACCGGGACACCGCAGGACAGTGAACCGTAGAAGCTTTGTATCTTGTTTTGCCCCCCTACGAAACATGACTCAAAAAAGAAATTCGCAATACCTTCACAGGATATAGTGGTCCCTGGCATGTAAGCCGTTTTAGAAGGATTGTACGTAAGGACGTTTTTAGAACACTAACGAAAGCACATATGAAAAAGGTCTTTTTATTGTTTCTTGCCTTATCAACAGGCATTTCCGCAGCACTCGCACAAGTACAGGTACAGCACCTGGTCATTGAGAACCTCAGCAACCCCATTGGGCTTGATGTAACCAACCCCCGTTTTAGCTGGCAACTCAGTTCTCCGAAGCGGAATGTACTTCAAACAGCATATGAAATAAGAGTAGCAAACGATATAAAGACAATTTCAAAAGGTGATGTTTGGAACTCAGGAAAGATCATATCAGACCAGTCGGTGCTGGTGCCCTATAATGGCGCTGCACTTGGTTCAGGCAAAAAATATTACTGGCAGGTACGCGTTTGGGATAATACGGGCAAGGCTTCTGCCTGGAGTGCGCCCGCTTACTGGCAAATGGGGCTGTTGAAACCGGCAGACTGGAAAGCCAGCTGGATCGTACCGGGTTTTGAAGAAGACAGCCTGCGCGCCTCACCGTTATTCAGAAAAGAATTCAGCAATAATAAGAAAATAAGATCGGCAGTTGCTTATATCACCGCACATGGATTGTATGAAGCACAGATCAACGGCAAAAGAGTAGGCGATGCCTACCTCACTCCGGGGTGGACGAGCTACAACAAGCGCCTGCAATACCAGGCCTATGATGTAACTGATCAGCTGAAAGCGGGCAATAATGCCATAGGCGTAACCCTGGGCAATGGCTGGTACCGCAGTGATCTCGCCTGGGGAAAAGAGAAAAATAATAGATATGGAAAAGATATCGCATTATTGTTTCAGTTAGATATAACATTTACAGATGGCACTACACAAAGCATCGTATCGGATGAAAGCTGGAAATCGGCCACAGGTGCTATCCGGTATTCAGAGGTATATCACGGGGAAACGATAGATGCCCGCCAGGAAAAAAAGGGTTGGGCCATGGCTGGTTACGATGATGCGGCCTGGAGCCCTGCAAAACGCGCCGAATTTTCAAAAGACGTTTTACTGGCTACCTACAATGAACCGGTTAAAAAACATGAAACTTTTAAGCCGGTACGAATCTTTAAAACACCAGCGGGTGAGCAGGTGATCGACTTCGGGCAAAACCTCGTTGGCTGGGTAGTGCTGAAAGCAAAAGGAAAAGAAGGCGACAGGATCACTGTATCGCATGCGGAAGTGTTGGATAAAGCCGGAAATTTTTACACCGAGAACCTTCGTGTGGCAAAAGCACAGGACATATATATATTAAAAGGGAATGAAGAAGAAACTTTTGAACCGCATTTCACCTGGCATGGTTTCCGCTTTATAAAAGTAGAAGGTTATCCCGGCGAATTAATACCCGAAAATTTCACGGCAGTGGCCCTGTATTCTGATATGAGACCAGCCGGCAGCTTCACTTCTTCTAACAATTTAATAAACCAGTTGCAGCGAAATATAGAATGGGGACTGAAAGGCAATTTCCTGGATGTGCCCACCGATTGCCCGCAACGTGATGAGCGCCTGGGTTGGACCGGCGATGCACAGGTATTCTTTCGCACAGCTACTTTTTTACAGGATTGCAATAATTTTTTTAACAAGTGGCTGAAGGATCTGTCGGCCGACCAATTCGCCAGTGGCAGCATTCCGCATGTTATTCCCAACGTGATGGGCAATGGTGGTGGCAGCGCCGGCTGGGGCGATGTGGCAACGATCATTCCCTGGAGCATGTATATAACCTATGGCGACAAAAGAGTACTGGAAGAACAATTCAGCAGTATGAAGGCCTGGGTTGATTATATGACCAGCCAAAGCACCAACGACCTTTGGAATAAAGGCAATCATTATGGCGACTGGCTCTTTTACAGCGTGAACAATGACCGTGACGGAAGATCGGCTATCACCGACAAGTACTTTATAGCGCAATGTTTTTATGCGCACTCTACCCAGCTGCTGATAAACGCGGCCAGAATTCTTGGTAAAACCGAGGAAGCCACCAAATACACGGCCTTGCTCAACAGAATAAAAGATGCTTTTTTAAAAGAATACACCACCTTGAACGGCGCTACCACCAGCAATACGCAAACCTCCTATGTGCTGGCCCTGCACTTTGATATGCTGCCGGAATCAATGCGGCAGCAGGCGGCAGACCGGCTGGTGAAAAACATCAAGCAATATAATAATCATCTTAGCACCGGCTTTTTGGGCACGCCCTATCTCTGCCATGTGCTTAGTCGTTTCGGTTATACCGATGTGGCATATACCCTGTTACTGCAGGAAAGCTATCCTTCCTGGTTATACCCGGTGAAAATGGGCGCCACTACCATTTGGGAACGTTGGGATGGCATCCGGCCTGATAGCACTTTTCAAACCGCCACCATGAACTCTTTCAATCACTATGCATACGGCGCCATTGGCGACTGGATGTATCGCGTAATGGCCGGACTGGATACCGATGAAGAAGCAGTCGGTTATAAAAAGATCAGGGTACAACCGAAGATCGGCGGCGGCTTTACCCAGGCAGCAGCCACTTACACCACGCGCTATGGAAAATTGTCTTCCGCCTGGAAAATAGAAAATGAAAGGTTATTGTTCGATGTAACCATACCTGCCAATACCACCGCTACTATCTATATTCCACTGAAGGGATCAGATGAAGTATTGGAGAACGGCAATCCATTAAGCGCAGCCAAAGAGATAGAGGTGGTTGGAAAGGAAAAAGAATATTACGTGGTAAAGGTTGGTTCGGGAGTGTACAGATTTAGCGCAAATTGGAAGTAAGCAATCGCTTTCCATGGCGTAAAAATTGCTGCAATGGAGGAAAGAAGTCAAATGCATAACTTATCCAGTGCAAAGGATCTCGACGCGTTGATCGAAGCTGCAGGCGACAAAAAAGTGGTAATGCTCGGCGAAGCATCCCATGGAACACACGAATACTACACCTGGCGCACGGCCATTTCAAAAAGACTTATCGAAGAATGCGGGTTCAATTTTATTGCCGTTGAAGGAGATTGGCCCGATTGTTATAAGATCAACCGGTACATCAAGGGTTATAAAGATGCCGGTAATAACATCCATGAGGTTTTGCAGGTATTTGACAGATGGCCTACCTGGATGTGGGCCAACTGGGAAACCGCTGCCCTGGCCGAATGGCTGCGCGAATACAACCAGCGCTTAAGCATGGAAAAGAAAGTAGGTTTTTACGGACTGGATGTTTACAGCCTGTGGGATTCCATGGATGCAATGGTTAAATACCTCGATAAAGAAGACGGTGAAGCGGCTTCGTCGGTCAAAGCGGCCATACATTGTTTTGAACCCTTTCGCGAAAGGGAACAGGCCTATGCATATTCTTTAAAGGAACATAACTGCCGCGATACGGTGCTGGCACTGCTCAAAGAGATCCGGATGAAAGCGCAATTCCTCAATGGCGAGCGGGAGGCTGGTTTCAATACCGAACAGAATGCATTGATCGCGGTGAACGCAGAAAAATATTACAGCAGTTTGATCGGCTTCGATAACGACAGCTGGAACATTCGCGATACCCACATGATGGAAACGCTGGAACGATTGCTGGCATTTCATGGCCCAGACGCCAGAGGAATTGTGTGGGAACATAACACCCATATCGGCGATGCAAGGGCCACAGACATGAAGCAGGAAGGCATGGTGAATATTGGTGAATTAGGCAGAAAACGATATGGTGAAGAAGAGGTCTTCCTGGTTGGCTTTGGTTCGTATAAAGGCACTGTTCTGGCAGGTGAAGCCTGGGGCGCTCAAATGGAGGAAATGGATGTGCCGCCTGCACGGCCGGGCAGTGTTGAAGAAGCCCTGCATTTACGCGGTAGCAATGACCGTTATATGATCTTTAAGGAAGAAACCGATCGCTTGTTTGATCTGCGTATAGGCCATCGGGCAATTGGCGTTGTATACGACCCCGGAAGAGAAAGGTTTGGAAATTATGTGCCCACGATCCTGAACCAGCGCTATGATGCCTTTGTGTATATCGATACCACGCAGGCTTTGCATGCCCTGCATTTGCCGGAAGGCCATCAAATGCCGGAAACATATCCATTTGGGGTTTGAGCTTATTGCTGCCCCATACGTTGTTTCAACATAGCCAGTTCGGCCTCAATATTTACCAGGCGCTTGTAAATTTCACCTGGTCCGGGCAATTGCCTTGTCCAGCGTTCTACTACATACCAGATCTCTGCTACTTCATCCACATCCAGCACGATCGTAGGAAATTCCCCGGCATGATTATTATCGCTTTTGACAATGATCTTTCCTTCATGATACCGGTTGATCAATCGCTTGATCAATATTCCCTGGCTGCGGGTAACCAGCACATATACCCGGTCATCACGAACATCTGAAATGTCGGCCCAGCGCGAGATTACCCGGTCTGCATCCTGCAGGGTTGGGAACATGGAATGACCTTCCACTTCAAAAATGCGGTAGGTGCCGTTGGTATAGCCGGGCAGGCGGTATGCTGATAAGGACTGAATGAATTGAGGATCTCCGTAACCTAACATATACCCTGCCCTGGCTTTTACGGGAACGTATATAATGTTCTCTTCACCCTGGCTGTCCATGGTGATGATCTTGGGCGCCTGAAAACGGCGAAAAGGAAAAAGCGTGCTGCCTACTACCGAAACCGGAAATTCATCAGTGCTTTGATCCGGCTCGTTTTCAGTGATTTTGTGACTTTCTTTTTGCTCATCTTCTTCCCTGTATTCCACCAAACCGCCTTTTGCAAGGTCAACGCTCACCAGCTCATCGATCGAAATGTCGAAAAATGAGGCAATTTTTTCTAATGTTCCCAAATCTGGCTCTGAATGAGTTGTCTCGTAATTAGAAAAGGTATTACGCTTCAAACCCAATGCGGTGGCCACTTCTGCCTGAGTCAGCCCTTTTTTCTTCCTTAAGTAGGAAAGGTTGGGTGCAAAAAAAGTCGACATAAAGTAAAATTTTTTGCCTCAAAAGTTGGTAATGTCCAAAATTGAGGCATATATTTGCTGTATCGAAAAACGATACAAGTATGCAGGGGGCTAAAAGTATGCAAAAAAATAACGAAACCGTACTACGCAGGCGCGATGTGGCTGCGCTGGTCGCAGAAATCCATGGGGTTACTGCCGATCATGTGAGAAAGGTGATACGGGGTGATCGTGACAATGTGCAGATAATGGCCACCTACATGCATATTATCGAGAACGATAATTTACTGTTACGTGCTGCAAAGAATATCGTGCCATTTACTACAGACCCAAATGCAGGAACATGAAATATCGATAGCCTGATCCTGGCTTCTTCTCCCGGGCTTTTTTTCTGATACTGCTTCTTGTGCTGACTGATCTTTTCCAGACGCTTTTATTGTTTGACCCTTTAAAACGATGAACTAAAATTTATTAATAACATATTCTATACCGGTTGGGCAAATGGCCTGCCAGCGTATAAAACGGCTTATTAATCGATCTATTAATGTATTAAACCGCCTTAACTTATGACACAAATGTTATTACAAAGAAAAGCAAAGCCAAGCTATAAAAACGGACATGCCATGACCGTACATACGAGAAGAGAGCTGTCGATCGTAAGCCATGTTATTACCCGTGCCCAGCATGAGATCCAGGAACAGGCTGGTATTGATGTGATCCTCATCCCCCGCTATTCAAATAAACTGGTGGAAGAGGAAGTGAAACAACTCTTCGAAGCCATGTGCGATTGCTGGAATGTGCAACTATCATGGGTAAGTGATAAAAGCCGGGCGAACGACCGGCCAACCATGCGAAAATTATTGTGGATGGCAGGCAAGAAAAGATTCCCGCATATCTCTTACAGCCTCCTGGCTAATCTTACAGGTGCTACTGATCACGCAGGTGTGATCAAGGGTATCAGAAGTGGATATAACTGGTTGAATGTGCAGGATGAAAAGATCCTGAAATATTATGAACCTGTGAAAAACTATTTCAATGAATGCCAGGAAGAGCCGGTATAACTGCTCTTCCTCCTTTTCACAGGCTGAAGGAATCAATTTCATAACCATAAAAAATTTAAACATGTTCCGCGAAAAAAAGAAAGTGATCATCAATGTAAATTATGATCAGGCCCAGGAGGCTTCTGCCCGTTATGCTGAGATCTCAGCCCGGCTCAACATTATCGAAGCGCAAATGAATGAACGTATCAACAACATTAGAAATCAGTTCCAGGATGAGATCATCCAGCTCACCCTGGAAAAAGAACAGCAAATGGATCTGTTGGAGATCTACGCAAAAGAGCAAAAAGACAGCTGGGGCCGCCGTAAAAGTCTTGATCTGTTACATAGTGTGATCGGTTTTCGTACAGGAACGCCCAAGGTCACCAAAGACCGCAAATTCAGCTGGGACGATGTGCTGGAGATGGTTAAAGAAAAATTCCCTTCATTGGTTCGGGTAAAATGCGAACTCGATAAAGAAGCCATCATTGCCATGCGCGAAGAGAAACAGTTCCAGGATCTGCAAAAGACCTGTTTTATAGATGTAGTGCAGGATGAAACCTTTTTTATAGAACCCAAGTTGCAGGCATTGTTACGCGTTGCTTAAGCGCAATAAATAATGGGGCCTGATTTAAAGATCTTGTTTCATAGCTAGTAAGTAGAGCCGTTCTGTTTCTACAGGATGGCATTTAACTTTTTCTGCCGGCCGATAGAATAACTTCATACACAAATAAAGGAACAGCCCAGCCAAACCAGAACAGGGAAGGTGAAATGTCTTCAAAACTTCCCAGTTTTTGAATAAAAGGCATTTTCAACAGCAGGCCGGAAATAAGAAATGCGACAGTAACAATATAACTCCGGGTCATCCATTCTTTGTGGAGTTTGAATTTTCTTTTAATAGCGCTTCTATATGCAATATAAGTGGAAATGATCCACACGCTTACCCATACCTGTGCGGAAAATGCATAAGGGCCATTCACGGCATAGGCGGTGGTATAAGCTAAGACCACAGCACAAATGGAGCTGACTAATACGGCCAGCAGGTACAAAATGCCAAGGATGCGGTGCAACCTCCAGTTATCTTGTTGAAACCGCTTCCAGAACTGTAAAGGACCTAACAGCAGGGCGCCGCCACCGGCTGTTATATGAGCGATGAGAAACCACCGGAATTTAAAATATTTGCCCAATGCTTCGGGGGTTAGTTGCAAATAATGGTCGGCCCCATGCATGAAAGTGTACGTTAATACAAGAACGCCCAGCCAGGAAAATATAGGCAGAATATCTGCCGTGCCCCAATTCTTAAATTGTAAATTTTTCATATTGTGTAGATTCGATGAGGCAAAGTTTCGGCAAGCGTCAAAAAGAAAAAATAACCGATTAATTATTCCTATACCGAAAAATTATTCAGTATGGAATAAAGCTGTTCCGGCGGCGGGATTATGCACGGAATGAATTAATTTTAAGCTAAAAAAAACATGTACGAGCGGAAGATAAAGGAAGACCTGGATTGTGGGATTGTCGTAGCCATGAAAGTATTTGGCGCCAAATGGAAGCCCTGTATCATCGATGCCATCAGCCGCGGTATAAAACGGCCCAGCGAGCTGCACCGGGAAATAACATCAACCAGTGCCCGCGTCATTGATATGCAGTTAAGTGAGCTGGTCGATTATGGAATTGTGAGCAAGAAAATATTCCCCGGCTTTCCTTTATGTGTGGAGTATTCACTCACGGAGGTAGGCGAAACCATAGTGCCTATTTTGATGCAGTTGAATCAATGGGGATTGAAGAATAAAGACCTGGTTAAGAACAAAGACAATCAGCCATTACATGTTGAATTGCCCGCCGAAGCAAGATTCATCCAGCCCCGTAACTGTTTAGCTAATAATTGAATTTGACATAAAAATAGAAAATCCCGGTCTCCATGGAGACCGGGATTTTCTATTTAAAAATGTTGATTTAGTAGGCAAACCAGCCAACGCCTTCATGAAATCCTGCGGAACCGAATTAAATTAAATTAATAATTGACGAAGCGATGAATATATTTTAGCCATTTTAATTTTTGTTCAAAACTGTCCATATCACAAACCAGGGCTTTTCGGCTCAGTTTTGTAAGCGCTTCGAAACTAGATATACCGGCTGTCACCTGCCTGAGCTGCGCAAGCGAGATCCATCCCATGGCATGCAGGGAATGAATGGTAATGGCGAATTTTTGTTTGTTCTTTACTGTATAAGGCAATTGCCATAGCTTATGATTGATCAACGCAATTTCGGCCAGGAACCGGGCCTGCAGCTGTTCAAAATTCAGGTACAGGTTAGGGAGGGTGTACACCCCATTGTGCACATCTTTCCAAACATCAAAGGCGTCGTTGGTCAATTGCATAAGGCCGGCGATCGGGTACAGTATTTCCAGTACTTGTTGATCGGGGTAATGGTCGAGCACCGCGCAAAATAACAGGATGGCATAGTAGCTTTTCTTATAGGTGATCTCGTAGAGCTCTTCCTCTGTTATGGTATTATTTAATTGTTTTAAAGAAGCTCTTTGCCAATAAGAGACCTGCTGCAGCTGCTCAATAAATAATTGCCGGTTCGGAGTAATTTCAAGGAGGGCCAGGTAAAGTTTTTTAACCAGCAGATCGGTTTTTGTTTGCGGAACATATGTTTCGGGCTTTGCCACCAGGGAAGCGATCTGTTCGTAGTGCAATATATTGTCATCAAAGAGATCGTCGAACAAAGGACCGAACACACTCAATAAGATGATCCGTTTGTGTTCGCCGGAGTCTGGTTTGTTTCCGGTTAACTGGTACAGGTTTTCGCAGACCAGGTTTAGGGCCAGTTGCCAGTATTTGGTAATTCTTTTTATGTCTCTGGGCGAAAAACTTTGCTGGTAGTCAGGAACAGTGTCCGCTAAAATGATGGGCAATTGCTTGTGAAGCCATTTTTCCTGCCTTTGAACCCGGCGGTACAGCGACACCACGTTGCTGAGAATGCGAAAATAGCTGACGGTTGCGGGATTGTTTTTCATACTGGTATTATGAGATACGCCCGATCCGGTTGCCGTCATGAAAATTGCCTGTTTTATTAAAACTTAAAGGTCGCCTATTTGAGCGACCTTTACAAGTATGTTCCATCCAATCCTTCTTATTTTCCTATGATCGTCCAGTCATGACCGCCAAATCCTTTATTGATCCATTCATCCATCAGGGCGGCAATGGCCGGCATCAGCAGCAGCTGGTCGCCGCTTTGTTGGGTGGCGTCAATGAATAATTGCGTGTCTTTCCGCGCCATGTTCAATTCCCAGGAAGGTTGCGAATGGTCGGCGCCGGTCATGCGTTGCAGCCGGGCCGTTACAAGTGCCCCCGGGTTCCAGGAGCCGAACAGGGTCAAAAGATCTTCCAGGGAAACACCAAGCGCTTTCGATAATGTGAGTGTGTCTTTTAAGCCGGCGGTTAAGCATACGAGAAAAGCATTACCGGCCAGCTTCATAGCGGCGGCTTTGCCAACTTCGGCACCGAAATAAAGAAGTTTTCCGGTCATCTTCTCGAGCGAAGGTGTAAGGTCGCTGATTATTTTTTCGTCGCCCGATAGTAACATAAAGCCGGTTCCGTCAAGCGCGTTGGCCGGTCCCATAAATACAGGCGCATGTTGAAACGTAAATCCTTTTTCTTTCCATACCCGGGTTCTTTTTATGGCGCCTTCTTTAGAAGTGGTAGTGTGATCAATGATAATAGCACCGGGGTGAAGTGCTGGTTCGGCGGCCATTAACACTTCATCAACAGCGGTATCGTCCTTCAGGGTAAGATGTATTTCGGTGGCGCCCCGTACCGCATCCTGCACCTGGGTAAATGCCCTGGCGCCCGCTTTTTCCAATGCCTGTGCTTTTGAAGCGGTCCGGTTCCAAACATGCACGAATTCTCCCCTTCTGAGCATCGCCTGCACAAAATTTGACCCCAATAACCCCATTCCTAAAAATGCTTTCATGATGATGTTTTTGCAAAGATTGGGGATTTTAGGAAAACAAGCGGCCAACTTTTTAAATGGATCGCCGAAGCTGCCAACACAGTTAACCCGCATGGTGAAACCCGGCGCTAACTTATTGGTCGAATTGAAGTAAAAAAAGTATGGAAATGAATAGAGAAATGTCAAAACCATACTATTTATAGTCATGCAATGACGTTTCTTAGGTAATTGGCTGACTATTTTGATCAGTTGTTGCGGTACGACGCTTAATTTGTATAATGCCGAAGGATAAGCGCTACAACACGGTAAAAAAGCTGATAACAGCCGGATTTATCAAAAGCTTTTCAGAGATCCTGGAGACCGTACCTAAAACGGTCATTGCCCAGGACCTGGGCATGCACCATCAAACCTTCGGTAAACTAATAAAATATCCGGAAAAGTTTACGTTCAAAGATGCTTTTCGGATCGCTTCACTCATTGAGGTGGAAGAACAAACGATCATGAATTTGATCTATGAGCAGTATGTCCTGGGAATAAAAGTCAAGCGCAAGAAGTAATGATACTCACAAAGACGAATCAGGCCTGCAATTGCGGGCCTTTTTTGTTGCCCTTCAAAAAGAAGGTATCTTTAGCGGTAGAATCTAATTTTAACTGATACTACGATGCATTACAGGGATTTTAAAGGTACAAAGATTGCAGAGGTGGGGCTTGGCACGTGGCAATTGGGCAGCGCCGACTGGGGGCAGGTAGATAAAAGGCTGGCGTTTGAGATCTTGCAGGCCTATGTTGATGCCGGTGGAAATTTTATAGATACGGCAGATGTTTACGGAATGGGAGTTAGCGAGCGGTATATCGGCGAATTTTTACGATCAACAGACAAGGAAATATTTGTAGCAACCAAGCTGGGGCGGCGCCACGACGGTAACAACGGCTGGCCACAGAACTTTACCTATGATGCGATAAAACGCCATGTAGAAGATTCGTTGAAACATATAGGTGTTGATCAGTTATTTCTTGAGCAGCTGCATTGCATACCTACCGAAGAATTACGGAAAGGTAAAGTGTTCGATCATTTGCGAAAATTGCAAAGTGAAGGACTTATAAAACATTTTGGCGTAAGTGTAGAAACAGCTGAAGAAGCATTTATTTGCCTGGAACATAAAGACGTTGCTTCTTTACAGATCATCTTCAATCTTTTCCGCCAGCACCTGGCCGATACATTTTTTGCGAAAGCGCAACAGCAGCAGGTAGCGCTGATAGCCCGGGTGCCTTTGGCAAGCGGACTGCTAACCGGGAAGTTCAATGCACAAACCACATTTGCAAGCAATGACCACCGCCATTATAATGCAGATGGCGCATCCTTTAACGTGGGTGAAACATTCTCAGGCGTATCATTCCAAAACGGCGTTGTGCTGGCCGAACAAATAAAAGCGCTGCTGCCCGAAGGAAATTTTGCCACCCAGGCTATCCGCTGGATACTGGATCATCCGGCTATAACGACTGTAATCCCGGGAGCCACCAAACTCAGCCAGGTACAGAGCAACGTCGCCGCTTCTTCTCTGGCGCCCTTAGGGGAGGTTACCCATAAAAAGCTTCGTGCATTATACGATCAAAAGATAAAGCCACAAATAAGAGGCGTTTATTAAAAATAACAGAACCTGGTTGCTGGTGCTTTTAAAATTCCGGCTGCCAGGCAAAATAATTGTACATGGACGCCACTATATCATCGGCGCTGGCAAACTGGATACCGTATAAGCTTTCCTATGATGAAGGCCGCACGTACTGTGAATGGCTGTACACGGGCGGACAATCATTTACGGAGCCGTTTTTTGGCGACACCATCAGCAAATTGCGCCAGTTAAATTACCGCAGGCAGAAAAGCATTAGCAGTACAGACATTTTGCCGTTATGGTCAAATGACATCGAGAGCATTCCTCCATCTGCGTTCATCTTCCATGTATCAAGGTGCGGCTCTACGCTGGCTTCCCAGCTACTGGCTGTAGACCCAAAAAATATAGTGCTGTCAGAAGTCCCTTTTTTCGATGCATTGTTGCGGTCAGAAAAAATGGGTCATAAAATGCTGAAGGCTGCAATGGCTTTTTATGCACCTGCTAATAATGAAAAACAATGCTTATTTATAAAGACGGATAGCTGGCATATCTTCTTTTACAAACAGCTCAGAGAATTATATCCCAAAACGCCTTTTATATTACTGTATCGCAGGCCCGATGAAGTGATAAGATCACAACAGAAACAACGGGGAATGCATGCGGTACCCGGGTTGATCGATCCTGCCTTGCTGGGATTTACCGAAAATGAAGTACAGCAGTTGAGCATGGACGAATATATAGGCAGCTTACTGGAGAAATATTTACAGGCCTTTATCGATATATTGGAAAAAGATAAGCTGGCTATTCCAATCAATTATAATGAAGGTCCGGTGGCGATGGTAGAAAAGATAGCAGCCGCTTCGGGTGCTCCCATCGGCGCAGCTGAAATGGAAAAAATTAAAAGCCGTGCCCTGTATCATGCAAAGTACCCCGAGCGGGTATTTGCTGAAGAAGCGATCCGTGACCCGGTACCTGCTTATTGCAGGGCGGCTTATGAGAAGTATGAAGCCCTGGAGGAAATAAGGAATTCATAGAATTTTTGAACAGACTGCTCAGCAGTTTCGCTGCTGGTATCTATGACCAGATCAGGTTTTGCCGGAATTTCATAAATGTCATTTACACCGGTGAGATTAAAGATCTTATCCGGGTGATCGTCGTTTAATAACGCCCGCTTATACAGTCCTTTGGTATCTCTTTTGATGAGCACCGGAATATCGCATTTGATCCATACTGTTTTTGTTCTGTAATTATTGGTTAGCTCATTCCTGGTGGCTTCAAAGGGATTGATGGCGGCAATCAGGACGATATCTGCCTTATCTTTTAATGCCCAGGCTGCCTTACCAAGCCTTCGGATATTTTCCATTCTGTCCTCCTTCGAATAACCCAGGTCCTTGCAAAGGGTTTTTCGGTATGCATCTCCGTCAATGATCTCAATTTTCAATGCATGTTTTTCCAGCAGGGATCTTACCCCTTCCACGAGGGTGGTTTTTCCTGCCCCTGAAAGTCCGGTCAATTGTATGATCATAGCACTGGTCAATAAACGAATTCAGGAAATCTTTGTAGTTTTATCAACATGAGCATCATAAAACATGCGTTGTTGAAAATTCCTGTTGCAGTCAAAAGTATTCAAAAAGAAGTTGAAAAGCTGCAATCAGGATACTGGATTCCACATTTGAACAAAAAAGAGTATGAAGGCAGGTGGGATGTGTTATCGTTCCGTTCGCCAGGTGGTGGACTGAACACATTTGCTGAATCACTAAATAATGAAGCGTTTGCAGACACCCCGTTATTAGAACAGTGTCCATCCGTTCGCTCACTGTTATCCAGCCTGCAATGTGAGAAATTATCGGCCCGCTTATTGAACCTGCAGGCAGGAGCGGTGATCAAAGAGCATACCGACAAGGAACTATATTACGAAAAGGGTGAGGTCCGGCTGCACTTTCCCATTTTTACCAATCCTTTGGTTGAATTCTACCTCGACAACGAAAGGCTACAGATGCAGGAAGGCGAATGCTGGTATATCAATGCCAATTTGCCGCACCGGCTGGCCAACAAGGGAAACACTAACAGGATCCACCTGGTTGTTGATTGTAAAGTAAATGAATGGCTAAGCGGGGTTTTCAATGATGCCATTGCCAAGGCAGCGCTAAGCGAAAAAGAGCTTTTTTTACGCGATAAGCACAAGATCCTTCAAACGATCAATGAACTGAGAAGGCAGGCCGGCGGTGCAGCGGCTGACCTGGCCAATGAACTGGAGCGGCAGCTGAAGGAAGCAGAGAAATGAGAGGGTCCGTTTTTCGGTCTATTGGGTCTTGCCATTCAGCTTCTTCCTGATCGTTTCGGAAAAGACTAATGTTCCTTTTTTATTCAAATGGTAGGGATCGCCAAAAAGAGAATTAGGCAGGCCAAGCGGGTCTTTTACAATGAATAATCCGGTATGTTGATGCTGTAATTTTTCAAAATAGGCATTTACGGATGATTCAAGTTTGGAGTTGGTATAAGAGGCGAAGGAAGCCTGGTTCATAGGGGCGATGGCCAGGAACACAGTTATCTTTTTTTCAGCTGCAAGATCCATTAGTAAGTTTAAATAATATTGATTGATCGGTTTCGGGTTATAGTGGTAATCAGGGTTTACCCCATCTGTATTATTGCTGTCAGCTTCCCCAAAGTTCATATAGCCCCGGTGATCTCTTAACTGTTTTATGATCTTTTCCTTTTTTACACGGACCTCAGTCTGTGAGCTAAATAAATTATTGAGCCCATCAATAAATGTCTCCCGATAAGAGAACGGGAAATGCAGGTATTTCAGTTTTCTGTCGAATTGCTGCCATTGCAGGTTAAACGAGCTTTTTGTTGCATTGCCATGGAATACATAGTTATACTTTTTTTCAACAAGCTCAAGGTTCTGCAATTCTTGATAGGTTAAAAACCGGAAGGGGATGGTGCGTTGGGTAAAATAGGGTGAGTTTTCGGCTATATAGTTCAACCCATATACCATAACTACGGTATCTACTCTATTGTGCAGCAGGTACCTTTTTAAGGTAATGTAACCTTCCAGAAAATCGCTTCCGGGAATAGATAAATTAACCCATTGTTCGCCGAGCAGATTGGGATTGATAGAAGCGTTTCCCCGAGAGTCGCCGATTATTATATTTTTAAATTCGGTTTTCTTATTGATCTGATCATACTGGTAGCTGCAATAGTAATAATCCAATGCAGGTGCGCCGAGAAAGTAAGGAGGTTTTATTGAAATGAATAAGAAAATGATAAGCCCTGATAAGCCTGTTACCAGCAGCAGGTATTTGATTATTTTGATTAAAAACTTGTTCATTAGCTTAAAACTGAAAGTAGATAAAGTTGGTCTTTTTGCCGAAGTAGAATATTATTGAGATCGCTACAATAATGTAAATGATGCTTTTATATTTCCTGGGCATTTTTAAATTGCGCTCATCCCGCCGTAACCACCAGTCGCCGGCTAACAAGGGAATAATATAGTAAAACAGCGTAGGATTACATGCAAGCGGCTGTTTATAATTGGTGATAATGCCTTTTAAATATCCCAGCGCCTGCTTCATGTCATGAGCGCGGAAGAATACCCAGGCAACACTTACAAAGGCAAAGGTGGTTCCCATTTGCCAGCATTCTTTCAGGCTTGGGTATTTGCCGTATTGCGCCACTACATCAGAACTATGTCTCCGGTTACGGCCCAGCAAAAGCAATGGTAAAAAGCCACAGGCATGAATAAATCCCCAGGCAATAAAATTCCAGCTGGCGCCATGCCAAAAGCCGCTGATGAGGAAAATAATAAAGGTATTTCTTACCGCTTTCAATGTCCCTTGTTTAGAGCCGCCGAGCGGGATGTATACATAATCTCTGAACCAGGAAGAAAGAGAGATATGCCAGCGGCGCCAGAACTCCGCAATGTCACGGGAGAAATAAGGAAACCTGAAATTGCTTAACAATTCAAATCCAAAGAGCCGGGCCGTGCCCAGGGCAATGTCGGAATAGCCGCTAAAGTCGCCATAGATCTGAAAGGAAAAAGCAATGGCGCCAATGATCAGGGAGACCGTGTTTTGATCCTGGTAATTGCTGAAGATATTATCTGCAATAGCGGCAAGACTATCAGCTATGACCACTTTTTTGAACAGGCCCCATAAGATCAGGCGACAGCCTACAACGGCCTGCATATAATCAAAAGATCTTTTTCGCTGGATCTGGGGGAGCAGATGATTGGCTCTTTCAATGGGACCTGCCACCAGTAATGGAAAAAAGGATACAAATACCGCGTAATCTACAAAGTTTTTGACCGGTTGCTGTTGCTGCCTGTAAATGTCGAATATGTACGACATACCATGAAAGGTATAGAACGAAATGCCAATAGGTATTGCAACCTGTAAGAGAACCGGATTGAAATGAAGGCTGAGTAATTCAAATGCCTGCTGAAATTGAGTAACGAAAAAATTATAGTACTTAAAAACGGCCAGTATGCCAAGGTTATTAATGATGCTCAACCACAAAAAGAGTTTGGCTTTTTTTTTATTGGGAGAAGCAACAGCGAAACCATACAGGTAATCGAGCAAGGTGCTGGCGCCTAATAAGATCAAAAATTGCCAGCTCCACCAGCCATAAAAGAAATAGCTGGCCAGCAAAACCAGGAGATTCTGCCAGCGTACGGATCTGTTGAAAACGAACCAATACAGGATAAAGACGGTTGGCAGGAATAATAAGAATTCGAACGAGTTAAATAACACTAAGCAATTACAGTTTGAGTACTAAGATGGCGCAAATTTGAGAAATATTATTAGGTTTTGCCCAGTTCAGATAGAGGAAAGGCGCCAGAGCGGTTAGCTGGATATTATATTATGGGTTTTAACTATGCAAGTTGGATGGAGGCAGCAGCGGCCGGTCTGAATGGCATTAAATGGTTCATGAACGGCCATAAAATGTCTTTACGCCCTTTCATCATTGGAAATACATGATTCTGCCATCCATCATTGAGCGATGAATTGTGTTGGGACCACCGTCGAATTCCTATTTCCGGGGCGGCATACTGTCACGGGGATGCATGCTGTCAGTCACCATTGCGCCGGTATCGCGGCTGATCACCGATCCGCCGGTAATTCCATTGGGGTGCTGGGTAGTGTTTTCAATGGCCCCGGGCGCTTCTTTCGTTTCTTCATTGTTACTATTACAAGCGAGCAGACAAGCCAGGGCTATGCAGAAACTGTACTTTTTCATAATGCTGGTTTATAGGATTGCTATCAAATATCTTACCAGCAGGTGCTAAGCATCTCCCCACCGGCGTACAAGTTGGTAATAGGCTGATCATGAGAGGTTTTGCCAATAGTTTAATTAAGGGGGAAGCCGGCCTGTGGTGCTTTCATAGCTCATATTGTCAGCTTCATACCGCACTATGCCTTTCCGCCACACGATTTGGTATGTTTGTAGTATGAAGAAGTATTACCCGGCCACGGGACTGATCATATCATTTTTTATAGCATTGATGGGCTATGTGCTGCGGTTGAACCGGGAAGATATGCGGTCATCGGTGCTCACATTTTCTTCTTCGGTTATAAATGCGTTTCTCAGCTGGTTGCTGATACAATTTCTATTGCAATGGCGCAAACCATCGGGTTATGGATGGAAGGCTGTGCTGGCCATTGCAGGTTGTATACTCATTTCGCTCTTGTCATTCACCATTACCCGGCCTTTTAGCGAGGTGCAGCATCGTATGGGCGCTTTTGCCAACATGCGTGCCGTATATTTTGTGCTTTTCATGCGCGGGATTGTGGTAGGCGGGTTCTTATTTTTTATAGCATACCTGTTCCGCATGTCGGCCATCGGCCGGCAGGCTGAACTGGAAAACGAACGACTGAAAAAAGAAAACCTGCAGGCCAGGCTAAGCCTCTTACAGGAGCAGGTGAGCCCGCATTTCCTCTTTAATTCCCTGGGTACATTGCGAAGTATGCTGCACGAAAAAGCGCCCCGGGAATTTATTCAAAACTTGTCTGACGTGTACCGGTATTTACTGAATAACCGTATGGCCGACCTGGTGGTACTAAAGGCGGAACTTGATTTTACGCAGGCTTACCTGCATATATTAAATGAACGGTTTGAAGATGCGTTGATCACTGAGATCAATATTGCCGGCAGCGACCTGAAGAAACGGCTTCCACCCGCCAGCTTGCAGTTGCTGGTAGAGAATGCCGTGAAACACAATGTGGCCACGGCCGATGCCCCACTCAGGATCAGTATAAACACAAATGACAAAGGGTGGCTCACAGTAACCAATTCGATACAGAAAAAAAACAAGGTGCGGGATAGCCAGGGCAGCGGGTTGAACAATATCCGGGAACGGTACCGCTTACTCGCGGGGCTGGATATTATAGTGGAAGAGACCGGTACCCATTTTACCGTACGTATTCCCCTGTTAACATAACACTATGAATATACTGATCATAGAAGATGAAGCAAAAACAGGCCGGGAGTTGAAAGAAATGATCCAGCGGCTTGACGAGAAGCTGAGCGTGGTGGGCATGGTGCCTTCTGTAAAGGCGGCTGTTGATTGGTTAAATAACAACCCATCTCCGCAACTGATCCTGTCGGATATAGAACTGGCCGATGGATTGAGCTTCGAGATCTTTCAGACCGTGCAAATATGTTGTCCCGTCATTTTCTGCACTGCATTCGACAGTTATGCCATAGATGCTTTCAGTTCTTATGGTATCGATTACCTGTTGAAGCCGGTAGATGAAGATAAACTGGCTGCCAGCCTTCGCAAATACGAGCTGATGAAACAGTGGATGGCGCCAAGGCAGGGCGTCGATTATGGACAACTGGAAGCTGTTCTCGCAAAATTGCAAACCGGTTATAAAAGTGGTTTGCTGGTGTTCAGTAATGAGAAGATCATTCCTGTAAAGACGGCCGATATTGCTTTTATCCATTCTGCAGGCGGCAACGTAAAAGTGTATACAAAAAACAAACAAAGCTTCCAGATCAATGAAGTGCTCGACGAACTGGAGCCTCAACTCGACCCTTATCAATTCTTCAGGGCGAACCGCCAATACCTGGTAAACCGCGATGCGGTAGTAATGGCCGAGCATTTCTTTAACCGGAGGCTGGTGTTGAAATTAAATATTGAAACTCCGGAGCAGATCATCATCAGCAAGATGAAAGCCCCGGAGTTAATGGCATGGATGCAACGGTGAATACAGTCTTATTCCAATTTGAATCGCTGGAAGAAGGACCAGATGAGATCGTTTGCATTGATAACCTGTGAAGGTATGTCGGCCCTGGATCGTACCTGTTTGCCACCCGGCCAGGCATGCCCGCCATCCTGAGTTACATAATGCGAAATAAGCACATTGCCCTGGGCGTTTGTCCACTCAAGCTGCTTATACTGCGCATTATCTACTACCACCCTTGCATTGGGTAAACAGTTATTGCGAATGGCCCAGCCATTCAACACAGAATCGATTGGTGGAAAATAATAACCCAATGCATTGCTGCCGCCATAATAGGGAACTATTCTGTCCAGTGCCGAATGCAAATGAAGGATCGGCATGGGACCTGGCTGATGGGCCGGGGCTGTGTACACCATCGATGCGCTTACCGGCGCAATAGCGGCTATTTTATTTGACAGCTCGGCAGCCAGGCGGTAGGTCATCATACCTCCGTTCGACATGCCCGTTACGTATACACGTTTGGGATCGATAAGGTAAGTACGGGTCATTTTATCTATCAACTGGCTAATGAACGATACATCATCTATGCCATTTTTCATGGCGAAATCACAGCAGCTGCCGGCATTCCAGGAACGCAAATGCAATACGCCATTACTCGCAACGCCATTGGGATAAACTGCCACAAAGCCCGATGCGTCTGCTTTTTCCGAAAATTCATAATCCCGCTCGAACTGGGATGCGCTGCCACCAGTGCCGTGCAGGGCGATCACCATGGGATAGGCCCTAATGGTGTCGGAATAGTAAGCCGGTGGCAGGTTTACAATATAGCTGCGGTGAAGTCCATTTACTGTTATGGATGCCTGAAAATGCCTGGGCGGCGGCGCCGTGTCTTTACCACATCCGGTGGCCATCCAAAACAGTGAAATTCCTGCAATGATGTCAACGATTGTTTTCATGCTTACTGTTTTCTACTGTTTTTAAGTTCCGCACGCATTTCTTTCTGCATTTTTTTGTACGTCTCGTACTGGCTTGCATCTAACACCGCTTTCATCTGCCGGTCTTTTTCATCGTTCATCTTACGATAAGCTTTCAGCTTGGAAAGTTTGGAGCCGCCAGATTCTTTTAGTGAAGCCAGTCCCTCGAAATAGGTTGTATTGATGGCTTTTACTTTTTCTTCCTGGGCTTGGGTGAGGTTGAGCTTTACTTTGTACTCTTCGTACTTTGACTGTAATTCTTTTTTGCGCTCATCGCTAAGTTTCGATTGGGCATTTGTAATCATGGAAAGGCTTACTGCCAGGGCCAATAACAAGAATCTGCGTGATGGTTTCATATTGAGTTTATTTTTTTGTGCGAATCTGACGTGGAACAGAGGGCGTGGTGTGGGGAAAAACGGATAAAAAGGACAAAACGGAGGATGAAAAGTCGCAGGTATAGTGAATGAAATTTCACTAATTTTGCAGCCATGAGGATGGCTCCAACACTTTAATACTTCTTCTTTTCCAGTTCAGCTGTGATATAACTATCGCATATATTTCCTATTGTTTAATATTCATCCTTATTATCATTTTATGGAAGAAGTATTGAGTTCCAGTCAAATAAAACAGTTTATTGAAGAAGGTTTCGTTCGCATCGACAATGCATTTCCTCCTGAGCTTGCCGCTGAGGTTCGAAGTATTTTGTGGAAAGATATGGATGCCGATCCCGGCGATCCATCTAGCTGGACGAAACCTGTTATCCGTTTAGGCATGTATTCACAGCCGCCGTTTATACAATCAGCCAATACCCCAATATTGCATGCTGCCTTCGATCAATTGGTTGGAAAAAGCAAATGGATACCCTGCCGGAGCATGGGCAGTTTTCCGGTTCGTTTTCCATCAGCAGTAGATCCTGGTGATACCGGTTGGCATGTTGATGTAAGTTTTGGCGATCATCCAACCAATTTTTTAGAGTGGCGGGTTAACTGGCGCTCGAAGAATAGGGCATTATTAATGTTATTTCTTTATTCTGATATTGGAGAAAAGGATGCGCCTACACGAATAAAGGTAGGGTCGCATTTGGACATTGCCCGCTTGTTGAAACCTCACGGCGAGAGTGGTTTATCTCTTGTAGAGCTGGTTGAACATTTTCCTTTATTGCCACAAAGGGACGAGATAACGGCTACCGGTAACGCAGGTACTGTATATCTGTGCCATCCTTTTTTAGTACATGCCGCACAAGCACACAGCGGGAAAGAGCCGCGATTTCTGGCCCAACCTCCATTACTACTTAAGAATGACTTAATGCGGGAAGGCGAAACGGGCAATTTGTCTCCCGTTGAAGCCGCGATACAAATGGGAATAAGCGCCTGACGAAACAGAAAGCGAGGGGTTTTAAGCACCTCGCTTTCTTACTTTTATTGCTCGCTCCTGCTGCTGGCCATGTGTTGAACCCAATCTTAATTAACGCTACAGGTTTTTACAGATCTGCCCGGCTGCATTCCCATTTTAATATTTTTTAGGAAATGGATTAAATTTGAGTAAGACCATGACAACAACATCAATCAAATCCGCAAACAAATCTGATCAGGAACAAGCGATTGCCGTCATTACGCTGGCATTCGCCACAGATCCCCTTTCCAGGTTTATTTATCCCGATCCTCATCGGTATTTAAGTTATTTCCCTGAAGTGGTGGGGCTGTTTGCGGGCAATGCTTTTAAACAGGGCACTGCTTATTATGTTAATGCTTTCTCGGGGGTGGCGTTGTGGCTTCCACCAAACGTGCATCCACGTGAGGAAGAAATGGAGGCACTGCTTAAACAAACTGTTCCTGAGCAGATTCAGGAAAATGTTTTTGCTGTGTTAAAGCAGATGGGAGACTATCATCCGGCGGAACCACACTGGTATTTACCAATGATCGGTGTTGACCCCAGTCACCAGGGTAAGGGGCATGGGTCGGCGCTCATGCAACACGCGTTAACGCGCTGCGACCAGGAAAATAAACTCGCATATTTGGAAACCGCGACTCCGCGGAACATTCCGCTGTATAAACGTTATGGATTCGAGTTATTGGCCACTATTCAAATTGGATCGGCTCCGCCGGTTTATCCAATGGTGAGACAACCTCGGGAGCTGTAACCCGTTCTTTAACGCCCATATTGTTCACATTCCCCACAGTTTGCACACAAGAGTGATTTACCCTGGTACTCGTTAGTAATTGTCGATAATATAGATCAGGATAAGTATTCATAAATTTTCACATCATAGGGAAGAATAATTTATGCGGCATTACGTTGATGGGTTGTATTTAGCCCCAGATTGAACAGCAAAACTGTCTATAACAGTTAATTAATGAATTATAAATGTAGTTTGAGTTGTATAACTAACTAAATCCTTCAAGCTTAATTCTTATTATCCCCCTTTTAGATACCATTTTTGTAAATTTTACTTTTATTATGAAAAAAACAACCGTATTGCTCTTGATCGCAGCACCGATCGTATTCAGTGCATGTAAGAAATCCAACGACTCTGATCCGGAAAACAATCCATCCATTTACGAATTGCCTTATGACAAAGAAGGTGTAACCGCCAATAAAGCCTTTATGGAGTCTGAAGGCCGGGATTTTGTTAAAAAAATTGATGATTTAAGTTCCAATCCTGCTATAGAAGCACTAAAAAACTTCAATAAGTTGGAAGCTCCTGAAATAGACATAACGGTAAATGCCTTTAGAAAAGTAACAGCCGGATCGCAGGAAATAGAAGCCCTAAATCATGTGCTATCCACACTAACTACAGAAAAGAAATCATATATTCTAAGCAAGGCATTTGGAATTTACAACTATAACCAATCTACAAAAAAGTGGGATCGGACTGCTTCCAACGACAAAATTGAATTTCATTTTCCTGCTACAGAGAATGGAAATACGAACAATACTGTCTTGACTATTACGTATAAGAATTCTGGAAAATCCTATGTGGAGAATAGTACGAAATACGACTATGTGTACAATCCTCAAACGGGCAACTACGATGTTGTTGAAATAAATACAGAAGAGACCTATGAATTGCCCTCCGAGCTAATGGCCAGAATGACGATTAACAGTTCGGAAGTGATGAAGCTGTCTTCAAACTATTCTTACCATGAGGATAAGCTCCCTCAATTGATTAATGTAAACCTTTCACTCGGATCATATACCGCGAATTTGGAAACGAAGAATGACAATAAGCTGGCCGGTTTTAAATTTAGCTTCGGCAAAGGGGCCGAAACTTTAATGACTTTCGAAACCAACTCTAACTTCAGTTCGCTGTCATATGACAATCTGGTGAATTCGAAAGATGACGAAACGTTAGATCTGTTCCTTTCTGCCAACACAACATTTACAGCAGGCAACGTAACGATGGGTGCCCAAATTGATTATAAAACGATGCATAATGAACTGAAAACAGTCCGCGACAAAGAGCCTGTTTCTCCAAATTGGGACACTTATTTCGGAGGCATCAAATATCCTAATTATAATGACTACGGCAGTTATGAAGAATACCAGAAAGCGTTGAACGAGTATTATGCGAAATGGGAAGCTGCAAATAACCTTTACGAGGTCGCCTATCAAAAGTATGAGAAAGATCGTGAAGTGTATGAAAAAGAGTATTATACGTTGTTGGCAAGTCTTTTAAACAAGCACGCTGCTGCAGTAGTCGTAAACACAAAAACAAAGAAGAAAATAGCAGCAGTTACCTTTCAGCTAAAAGATGATGTATACCAATACGGCAATACAACTGTACATTATTATGATGTGGAACCTTTGCTTGTATTTGGAGATGAATCAAAAATCAGCTTTGAAGTATTTGGAGAAACAGGTTTTGATAATCTGATCGACGATGTCGAAGCTTTGCTGGAGAAATTTGAGCACTAAGGCGCCTGGCGCTTAGCAGATAATATCGACATGCCATCACGCGAAGCGTGATGGCATTTTTATTCAATGATCAGCTTGTCAACCGAAGAATTGGCGCCATACCAGATACCGGCACCATTTCCTTCAATATTACCAGAAAAATCGGAGGAGTAGTTCAGAAAAGAAAGTGCAAGACCTTGTTGCGAAACAGCAGACCATAAAGAATAACTTGTTGCGGAAACGTTAGATACCTTTATTGCTATTGTATCACCTTTTGTATAATACCTGGAAGAGTTCATGGAATCCAGTATCGACCGGGTCCTCATCATTGATACAGTAAATTGTTTGCCCGCCTGATCAATAGCCTTGATTCCTCTGGGAGTGGTTGCATAGAAGTCATGTTGAGCATCCAGCTTCGTAAACAGGAGGTAATTAGCCTCGGGATTTGCATTGTCAACATTTACGGCAGGCTGAGCCTTTTCCGGATCAAGCCATTCATAAGCGCCTTTAATTGAAGGCTTATAAAGTGGGATCTCTGTTTCGGAAAGAAGAACATCATTGTTATATTTGACTTCCAATTTGTACTTCTGACCTGCCTTTCCTTTCAGAGAATTACCAACATAAAATAAATAAGGAAAAACCTTATCATTGCGCGTCAATGTCAGAATTTCCTCTTCTCCTCCGCCAGAGACCTTTATGGTTGCCCAGCGCACAATAAGCGCTTCGAGTTGCTCCTCATCGATAACAAAGTTAGTGGGTATGTTGTGCATCACTTTCACCACAGGAACTGCTCCATGCTCGATAACACCTTCAACTACAAACTTAGGGTCAAATTCTTTTTGGGCAGCTTCCTTAATGCATGCAGAAAATACCGTACCTGTGATGATTGTTAATAGTAATTTTTTCATAGTAGTTCTAATGAGTAAGTAAGTGCAGGTAAGAGGGGCAAACTTGCGCCATCTTTTTGGATCATTTTAAAGGCATTGTTATTTTGAAAATAATTCCGGTCATAACTTTGGTATATATAAATTGGATTAGAGCGATCGTAAACATTGATAATTGAAAGGCCCAGGGTTTGCCTGCATTTACTGGTTTTTTTCAACAGCCAGTTCACGCCTGCATCCAACCTGTGATAGGCATCCATCCGGGCACTGTTTTTGGCGCCATACTCCGCCAATACGGAATTGCCAAAATAATACATCCCTACTGTGGGTGTATATGCGCTCCCGCTATTGTACATGAAACTAACTGAGAAAGATATTTTCGGAGTCAATTTATAGGAATTCACAATACTTAAATTATGCGGCCGGTCGTAAATATATTTATACCATTGCCCGTTATTGATTGCATCAAATTTCCTGAAGCTTCTTGAATAGGAGTAGTTTACCGTGAAGTAATTGCGGGTGGTGATTAATCTTACAAAAAAATCGGCTCCGTAGGTAACCCCATCACCATTTTCTATTCCACTGGCAATATCATTGCTTTCATTTAAAGAGATGATGTTCCCATTAAATTCTTTTAAGTCAGACAGCCATCTGTAATAAACATCTATACTATATTCGATCCTGGCCCCTGCGTAACGATATCCGCCGGAGGCTTCCCGGATCTTTGAAACAGAAAGATTCCGGTTGGCATGAATTACGTAATCAACGGGCAGGTTAATATTTGTAAGGCCAACCTGGTGTATCGGCTGATAAGCCATCGATAAACTACAGAAAAAAGAATTCCTTGCATCCATCAGATAGGATACTGAAAGTGCCGGATTTATAAAAAATGGGCTTTCAACAGATGAAACTGTAGAAAGATTCAACGAGCCTTCCAGTTGAATTTTTTTCGACAATGGAGATCTGGCGTTCAAAAAATATTTAAATAAATGCTGATTACTTTTATACCGGACATTGCCACCAGATTGAGCAGGCTGTCCCTCATTCTGAAGGGTAGTGCCTAAATCATCCATCATATAAAGGAAGCCTGTTTCCACCGAGCGGCGCGATTTTCGATAAGCGAGGGTGGAATTTATGCTTAAAGTTCTTTGATGATTGAATAGCGCGAACTCTTCGCCATACAGATCAAATGCAACGCGGGTATTGTACCTTGAGTATCCAATATTATTTTCCCATTGCAGGTTTTGCCGGAGATCTGCAGTATGCGTTATGCCCATAACCAGATTTCCCCAATCCATACTATTTTTTGCCCTCTGCTCATACAGATCAAACATAGCCTTATCTCTACCCAGGTATAAGAAGGCTTTTATCTCATTCTTGTTGAAAACCCTTTTGGCGTTCATGTTAAAGTCGAACAGGTCATAATTCATGCCTTCTAAATCCTTTCCCGTTTTACTTAATACAGGCCATAGTGTTTTATTCATAAAGGTATTCCTCCAGAATATTTCCATCATCTGAATAGAGTCCCGTTCAATTCTGGCGCCTACGCCCAGATGAGCCAGGGAGGCTTCTGCTTTAATAAGGGTAGTATCTCTGACCTGCCAGTTACTATTTATATCAATGTAGCCGGATAATTTCCCAAAATACTTTCCGGGAACAACGCCCGTGTACATCTTCAGGTGTTCAACAACATTATTATTAAATAAAGGGAATAATCCGAAAAGATGGCTTGGGTTATGAACGAGGACCCCATTGTAAAAATAGCCATTGCTTCCTGACGGAAGCCCTCTGTACTGCACACCCGAATTGGCATCGCCGCCATTGCCAAAACCAGGAAGGAAGCGTATTGATTTTAAAGGATCTGCTATCCCCATTACCTTTGGTGCCAATTCTATCTGCTTTGCGCTTAATGTAAGCGTGTTCACTCCATTAATTAACTGCTTTTGTCTGGATACTGTTACGGTATCCATATTTTTAATCGTGTCCGCTACAGACTGACCATATAGGAGGTTGTAGAAGAGCAATGAAAGGGTAAAGGTTAATCCGGTTTTCAAGAATTCAGTTGATGACGTTAATGACAAATTGTTGTGAAATTACAATTACGCTTCGATAATTGGTAGCCATGCTGCATGTTTTATAGAGCGTGTATTTTTAAATGGTTTATCAGTGAAGAAGGCCATCTTTACCACCGCTTCTTCCATGGCAGGCAAAAGATGAAGTTCTTACCCTTCATGAATGCAGACATAAATGCAGTTAAAAAAACACCTGGAGTCGTTAGTTGAAAATAACTACCTCCGGCAAGAGGGCGAAGGTAAAGGGGATCAAGTCAAATTGTTGGGGGATTAGGTAGTTAAGCATAGATTTTCTGGAGTCTGAATAGGAAGAAATTAATGTCTCGAACTCCCCGTGCAGAAGATCTAAAGGCTTTAATTTTTGCATTGAAGGATTCGGCAGAAGCGTTGGTACTTCTGTTATTAAAGTAATTCAATATACTTTCGTAGTGAGTTTCAATGGAGCGGTACACGGTTCTGAAAGATTCAATTCCTGCATCTTCAACCTCATTGAACCATAAGGCCAATCGTTTAAACGCCTGCTCTTTACAGGTGCAGTAACGGAAGATGTCGGCCAGCTTCATATACATATCATAGGCATTCTTTATTGCTGGATAACGCTCAAACATCAGGGTTGCCCGCTGCTTCTGAGAAGGCGTCCAACAATCTTTATGCTTGAATAACAGGTAGCGGCTGCGTGCCAGTAATTGTTTGGGAGAATCGCCATTGGGCAATAAGTGAGGTATGTAAGGAATGCCTTGTTTTTTGGCCCGGGCAATTTGCTCATTTTCTTCATCTATAGCCTGCCAGCGGTGTTTGATACGGATTTCCTGAACAGCCTCTGTAGCCAGTTGTTGCACATGGAAACGGTCTACGACCCGGTGCGCATAAGGGAAACAGCGTTTGACAATCAGGTGCATACCAGCTGCCATATCCAAAGTCACCTCTTGCACCCGTTGTCTCAATCGTTTGTTTATGCGTTGTAATACTTCGATCACCTTGTCTGCCTGGGTGCTTTTGATCATGGCAACAATGGCGCCTTTACGACCTTTGGCTTCTTTATTGGTGACCACGGTGTAGAGTTCATCATTGGACAATGCAGTCTCATCAATACTTAAATGAGTGCCCATATTCTTCTCAAAAAGCATCCATT
>NZ_JAFFJX010000017.1 GCF_016924755.1 Longitalea arenae
CGCTTTGGTGGACCTATAAAAAAGATCCAAGCCAACAAACTGCCGGCAAACCCGGCCTGGGCGTCGTGTGGGAACGTTTTCCCAAGTTTGTGCTTGGTTTTATAGCCGCTTCGCTGATCTTTTCCTTTCTGATCCCAACCGCTGTCACTAAAAGTGTAGCTGCTCCCTTAAAAGGTTTACGCACGCTGTGGTTTGCCCTGGCCTTTGTTTCTATTGGATTGGAAGCCCGGTTTACCGAGCTGGTAAAAACGGAAGGTGGGCGGCCGGCGCTGGCATTTATAGCGGCGCAGGTATTTAATATTATCTGGACCCTCTTATGGGCTTACCTCTTGTTTGGCGGTGTCTTGTTCCAGGTTCCCGCTATTGAGTAAGCAGCCTAACCGTGCCACGGTCCCCGTGTAATGAAAGGTAACTGTGCCACGGTTAGCTTTTTTTTTCTTTTACTTTGGTGTTATTGTCTTTATCGGTCTCTATCTCTACTTTTTTCAGCGCCACCGCATAATCATTGGGTTGAAGCGAAGAACCTTTTTGGGCGCTCCAGGATTTGGCAAATTCAGCGCCCAGGTAGAGGATGATGGCTGAGTAATATACCCATAATAGCAATACAACCAGTGAGCCTGCAGCGCCATAGGTACTGCCGACATTGCTCTTGCCAATGTAGAAGGAGATCGCAAATTTACCTATCATAAACAAAATGCCGGAAGCGATGGCGCCCGGCAGCACATCTTTCCATTTCGTTTTTGCATCTGGCAGCACTTTAAAGATCAGCGCAAACAAAGCAGTGATCACGACAAATGAAATAACCAAATTCAGAATATAGAATATTACTACGGTAACATCCGGGAAGCTGGCTTTTAATCTATTACTAAGGCCTTCAATAACGCTCGTGACAGCCAGTGAAACAAGTAATAAAAAGCCGAGACTGACTATGACGGAAAAAGATAAGAACCGGTTCCTGATGATGGGCCATACGCCTTTGCTTGGTTTGGCTTTAAAGCCCCAGATCGTATTTATTGAGTCCTGGATCTCTGCAAACACGGCTGTAGCGCTAAACAGTAATGTTATAACCCCAATCACCGCAGCCACTGTTCCTTTACCGCTCAAAGACGCATTTTTGATCATTGTTTGTAATTGCAGGGCCGCATCCTTTCCTACAAATTGTTGCATCTGCCTGTAGATCTCACCCTGTATTGCTTCCTCTCCCAAAAAAATGCTGCATAAAAAGATAATGACTACGAGTAAAGGGCCGAATGAAAACACCGTGGTGTAAGCCAGCGCCGCACTGAATTTTAGTATTTTATCTTCCATGAAGTTTTTGAAAGACTCCACAAGCACCTTCCAGATATTTTTTAACCGGTTCATTGTTTCCAGCTTGAGTTATAACAGTGAATTGGCTAAAAAATCCATACCATGAGGCGGGTTTTATTATGATCCGGCGGGAACGATCATATGTAAAGCGCCCGGTACACATGCAGCCTGTAAGGAATAAACCTTGCCCAAATATTCGCCATCCACCTGGAAATGCACGCGGTGTTTGGAATGAACTTCAACCCCCGAAGTGGTAAAGAGCTCTGTTTTAGCGGGGTCAAAATCTTTATGGGTGATCATCATTTTAATGATCTCGCTAAAAGCGATTTTTTTGATGATGACAATCTCGAAAAGACCATCATCCAGCTTTCCGTTCGGATTGATCACAGCGCCGGTTCCATACTTGGTGGCATTGGCCAGCACCACCATGGCGGCATTCCGTCGCACCGTTTGCTTTTCACCGGCAATGATCACTTCCATATGGCGATGCCGGAACAAGACGCGGAAAGCCGCTTTTATATAGCTCCACATGCCCCGTTTGTTGAAGGTTTCAAAGGTCTTCACCACAAAGGCATTGAAACCGATATCGCTGAGGTGAATGCACAATTCATCATTGATGCGGATAAGATCTATTTTTTTTACGTTCCCCTGTGTAATGATGTCCAGTGCTTTTTCAGCATCTGTGGCGATGCCCAGTTCCTTGGCCATGCCATTGGCTGAACCGGCAGGCAATACTCCAATAGGTAAGGGATTACTGTTCAATACGCTTTCAGCTACCAGTTTAAGGGTGCCATCCCCACCAACAGCTATTATACAGTCGGGCCGGTGTGCTTTCAGCTGTTCCTGTACTTCCGCCCTGGTACAGGGATTTGATAGATGATAGGTAACTATCAGATAAGGTTTGTCCTCGAAGTATAACCGGATAGTTTTCTCCCAGTCCGTTTTGTTTTTACCGGCAGCGGAGTTTATGATGAACAATAGTTTCTTCGGCGGATTGGTATGCATATTGGTGACTGATTAGCAGGGAATGATCAAATAAAACAACCCTTTTGGCTGATGAAGATAAAAATATACCAGGGGTACGGGCATACGAAAAACCTGGTCTTGTACGGACACGTTTTGAAGAAACAACCGGCGGAACATACCCATTACTCCAAAAACTGGTTGGTAAACGCCCTTTACTTGCTGCGTTTGTTTTTTGTGAAACCTTTTCCCCAAACCCGGGTTAAACTGCGATGGGGCAGCCAGGAACTGTTCACAGTAACGGATGCGGAAGGTTTTTTCAAGTTTGAATGGGAGTCGGAATTCGAATTGGCTGCAGGTTGGCATAATGTTACCGTTGATAGCATCAACGAAACCGGCGGGGTTGTTGCCAGCGGAACCGGCCGTTTATATGTGCCCCATAGTACACAGTATGTTTTTGTTTCGGATATTGATGATACGGTGATGATATCGCATTCTGCGACCACCTTCCGCAGAATGTGGGTATTGCTCAGGCATCCCCATTCACGCCGGCAGTTCAAACACCTGGCAGCTTACTATAAGGAGCTTTCATTAGCGCATACAGATGCAGAAATACCTAATCCTTTCTTTTATGTATCGAGCAGTGAGTGGAATCTCTACGATTACCTCACCGAATTCTTTATGCATAACCGCTTACCCGAAGGCATATTTTTATTAAGTGAATTGAAAAGAATATGGGAATTATTCCGGAGCGGACAAACCAAACATGCCGGCAAACAAGTTCGTATTGAACGTTTGCTCAAGGTATTTCCCAAAGAACAATTCATTTTGCTGGGCGATAATTCGCAGAAGGATCCTTTTATTTATGCAGGGATCGCCGCTAAATTTCCTAACCGCATCTTCGCTATTTACATACGCAATGTACGGCCCGAAAAAGCCGCCATAACACGCGAGCTATTACAGAAAGCACAGCAACAGGGCGTTCATACCTTAGTTTTTGAACGCACCGCCGAAGCCAGGGCTCATTCGGAAAAAATAGGTCTCATCTCCTGACTGACATAGCAGATAATTTTCATGTTTGAACCACCATAGGCCTGGAGGGATATTATTTTTGCTATAAATAGCAATTTATATGTAAACGGTTACATATTATAAGTGCCGTTAGTATACTGCATTGTTCCGTTTGTTATTAACTTTAGTTCTGTAATCGGTTACATTAATGGATTGACTTTGTTAAATTTAGTATCTAACAAATTTTGCCATCATGAAATCAAACACTTTCCTATCGGAAGTAACCCGGATGGTTACTTTCGGCGCAACGACCCTGCTGATCGTTGCCGGTTCATCCATTTTGCCTGGTTGTAGTAAAAACAAAACAGCGCCCTCCGTGGATGCAGAACGCCTCACGGGATTCGTAAAAGACGATGCTACGCCCGAAGACCAGGGTACCGTTAACGGTTGGTTCTGGTCGTTATACCGTGAAGGCGGGTCAGCCAGTATCAGCCATGGCTCGGGCGGTAATTTCGCCATCAGTTACAGCAATGTCAATGACGTCGTGGGTGGAAAAGGATGGAGCACCGGCGCTTCCCGCACCATTGGTTACAATGTAGGCGCCCTTAGTGGCAGCTACAATTTTGTAGGTATTTATGGTTGGACTACAAACCCGCTTATTGAGTATTATGTGGCCGAGAAAGGTTCTATGACGGGCGGAACTTCTTTCGGCAGCGTAAGCAGCGACGGCCATACGTATAGCTGTTACAAGAGCCAGCGCGTGAATGCTCCTTCCATCATTGGTACAGCTACATTCTGGCAGTATAAAGATACCTGGGGCGGCGCACCTACCGGATCGAACCAACGGGTTACCATGGGCAACCACATCAACAACTGGCGCAGCAGAGGTGGCCAGGGTTTTGGTAATCACAACTACCAGATCCTTGCTATAGAAGCCTGGGGTAACAGAAGCGGATATATAAACGCTACCGTATGGCAGCAATAATTTCCGCTAACTCATCTAAGATGCTAAGGCCCCAGCCAGACGGCCTTTTATAAAGCAGATCAGCTTTCGGCAATGCTCACCGATTGCAGGCCCGTGGCGGCCTGCAATCTTTTCTCTTAGTTTAAAGCAGCATGTAAATGAAGAAACTGTTCTCGGTAATTGCAACGGTAACCATCGTTGCTGTAAACGCCTGTGCGCATAAAAAGCCTGAGCATTTTGTACATGTCAAAGGCGGCGCCTTCAAAAATAAGAAGAGTAACTATTACGGTAAAGCGCATATCCCTGACTTTTATATTGGCAGGTATGAAGTCACCCAAAAGGAATGGCAGCATGTCATGGGCAGCAATCCGTCCAATTTTAAAGGTGACTTTTTACCCGTTGAAACAGTTAGCTGGTACGATTGTATTGAATACTGCAACAAAAGAAGTATTCAGGAGGGGCTCGAACCCTATTACATTATAAGCAGAGCGGGAGAAGATACGGATAACAGGGATGAGCTTGATGATATGAAATGGATGGTGACCATTCGTGCGAATGCCAATGGCTACCGGCTGCCAACCGAAGCGGAATGGGAGTATGCTGCCAATGGCGGCCAGCTAAGCAAAGGCTTTATTTATAGCGGCAGTAACCAGGTAGATGAAATTGCCTGGTACTGGAAAAATTCGGGTAAAGAATATTTGACTGGCTACTGGGTATGGGCTGCGCTGGAAAAGAACAACAATAAAACGCATCCGGTCGGAAGCAAGCGCGCTAACGAGTTAGGTTTGTATGATATGTCGGGCAATGTAAGGGAATGGTGCTGGGATCCTTATCTGCTTGATGGCGCCAATACTCCACAGGGACGCATCTGGAAAGGCGGCGGCTGGATGGGCGCTGAGTTTTGCTGTGAACCATCCTTCCGGGCCGGTCATCAGGCTAATGGCAAAGGCCCCGACCAGGGACTACGCATTTGTCGCAATTATTAACGATTATCTACAGGCGACGATCATTCCTCCTGCGGCCGTTTTATGCGCCAGCAAAAGCTGCAGGTTCATCAGACTTCTTTAATCCTGCTTTGTTCATGGGCATAACTGTCTTTGCGCTAATGACAAAAGCACCCCGAAACCCACGGGGCACCTTGCATGGTAAGAAACAATTGTTATTTGGTTTTTCTTTTTAAGGACAATATTACCCTATGCCTTAAGTGTTTTGCAGCAATGAATTATTTATTGTGGATCAAAGAGGTGGTCGTACGTACGGGATGCTATATACGATCTCAGGTTCTATCCGAAGATATAACATTTAAATTTATATGTCAGTTTTTTTCGGAGCTAAACCTGGCATCATACCTTATCTTGATCAGGGTCAAACCGCCGTTAGGTATATAACGCCCGCTTCAGAAGTAGATAAACGTAATGATCCAGATCGTCGCCAAAATCATCATTGCCTGATAATAACTCCAGAAGGCGCCCATGTCATTTTCCTTGTCATAGTGCGCCAGGCTGACAAACACCCCAACAATAGGTATCCAGTATATTAGTTTATTATCCATAAACCAATTTTTCTTCCTATTAAAGTTACACCAATTTCCGCAATAGGCAGTCAAAGCTGCTTCCAACCTGGCTCGAAGGGCGGGGGAGCATAATATACATTCCACGGCCGGTTGGTGCAGTAGAAATAAGCCAGCGAAAGAATGTTCTCCATGATCCGGGCATTATAAGGTTTGTTATCAACCGGCGCACGCCAAACGGATATATTGATAAACCCTTTACGGGTCATGTTGCCACTACGCTGTTGGCGAACGTATGGAAATGCTTCAGGTAATAAGGTATGTCCAGTTCTTCATCAGTAAAATCGGCAGGTTTGAATTTCGAGAGGTCTACGTCAGGCAGCTCGGGCCATTGCGATTGAAGGGTTTCAGTGCATAGGAGAAGCGATAGGATGATTGCAACAGCAGTATGGCAGGCAATTCGGGACATAGGTTTCAATTTCATGTACAATTTATTATTTCTGCCGGTTTTATAACACGAAATCCATTGCACTGTTAAAATAGCTTATTGAAATGCTCATTTAACAAATCAAACTTTGTATCTTCATTGGCTCCTGCCTTATACAACGCCTTTGTTCGCTACCACCATTGAAGACCAACACTATTCTTAACTTCAAAAAAGTTTACCATGAATGAATCAACAACCATGCAACCAACTGCGGTGAACCCAAACAAAGCATTATGGGAAAAGGGCGATTTTACCCGCATAGCAGAAACCATGCGTGAAAGCGGCGCGGCGCTCGTTGAAAAACTAGGTATCACCAGCGGAATGGATGTACTGGATCTTGGATGCGGAGATGGCACTACCGCCATTCCGGAGGCCCGGCTTGGCGCCAATGTATTAGGTGTAGACATTGCCGGCAATTTGGTGGCTGCCGCCAATAAACGCATTCAGGAGGAAGGTCTCACCAATATTACCGTGCGCGAGGGCGATGCCACCAACCTGGAAGGGATCCCCGATGAAAGTTTTGACCTGGTGGTAAGCATCTTCGGCGCCATGTTCGCACCAAAACCATTTGATGTTGCCAAAGAAATGGTAAGAGTGACCCGTCGCGGAGGAAGGATCGTAATGGGCAACTGGATTCCCAATGATCCTACCCTCGTGGCGCAGATTTTGAAGATCAGTGCCACATACACACCACCACCACCGGAGGGATTTGTAAGTCCCATGTTATGGGGAGTGGAAAGCCATATTATCGACCGCTTTGGCAAAGCCGGTATTCCACCGGAAAACATTTCTTTTGAGCGCGACACCTATATTTTTATGGCTACCTTCTCACCGGCTGAACTGGTGGAAAGGTTCAAGAACTATTATGGACCTACCATGAATGCATTTGAAGCGGCGGAAAAAGAAGGAAGAGCCGCCGATCTGCAGCGGGAACTGGAAGAATTGTTCAACCGGGAAAACAGGAGTGGGGATGCCAACAGCACTTCCATTCCGGCTACCTTCCTGCGGGTAACGGTCAGGCGCTGACGTAAACAGCTAAGCCTGTCACTATAGAAGCCTTCCCATTAACACCGAGAAGGCTTTTTTAATTCGTTTCGTATGATAAAGATCGCAACCTATAATATAAATGGCATCAATGGCCGTTTGCCTGTACTGCTTCGCTGGCTTAAGGAAGCCAGGCCCGATATCGTTTGTTTACAGGAGCTGAAAGCGCCTGCTGACCGGTTTCCAAAAGCAGCCATTGAGGCCGCAGGTTATCAGGCTATCTGGCATGGACAAAAAGCGTATAACGGTGTGGCCATTCTTTCCCGTTCCTGGCCGATACAGGAGCTCAGGCGGCAATTGCCGGGCGATAAAACAGATGATAGCTGCCGCTACCTGGAAGCAATTGTTGGTAAAATGGTGATCAGTTGCATCTATATGCCGAATGGCAACCCATACCCCGGGGAGAAATTTGATTTTAAGGTGAAGTGGTTCAAAAGGCTTCACACACATGCAAAATCGCTATTGAAACACGATGTGCCTGTGTTGCTGGTGGGCGATTTTAATGTGATGCCTGCAGAACTGGACGTTTACAAACCCGAGAAGTATATAAATGATGCCCTTTTCAGAAAAGAGATCCGCGCCGCCTATGCGAAATTGCTGAAACAGGGGTACACCGACGCATTGCGCACATTATTTCCGACGGAAAGGATTTATACTTTCTGGGATTATCTACGATTCGCCTGGGAACGCAATGCCGGGCTCAGGCTCGATCATTTTCTGCTGAGCCAACACCTTACCAGCCGCTTACGCCAGGGTGGCGTTGATAAACATGTAAGGGGTTGGCAGAAAGCAAGTGATCATGCACCGGCCTGGATAGCATTGCGGTGAATGAAAAAGCAATTGGCGAATAGAGAGTGGCGAGTAGGGAAATCAGAAAAGATAGTGAGTAACGGATAAAGCCCTACCAGCTTTTTACCACTGACTACCAGCTTTTACTGTATTCCCAATATCGGCTTACAGGCGATGAATTTATCGATCAGCGCCGGGCAGTAGGCGCCTTCAAATTCACCAAAGCCCATTACAAATGCGGGCGCCGGCATGAAAAAACGGATCGCATTCGTTACTTCTTCCAGGTACTCCGTTGCATAACCATTGGTAATTCTGCTGGAATTGATCGCCGTTTCAAAGTAGGGCGACTGATCCTCTGATCTTAACACCAGGAACGGTATAATAAAGGGAATATATTTACTTAATGCCGGATTGGCTTCGTAAGTCAGCCTGGTATCGGGCCAGATGTTCAGCTCATTAAAAGCAGGAGAGGCACTGGTTGTATAAACAGCCCGCTCGTTTTTCATCATTCTGAAGATTTCATCCTTATTGCTTTTGATGGCCATCTTAATGTAGGCATCCGTCCAGGTGGTAACCCCTTTGGCATTGATCGTAAAATAAGGATGAAGCGAGTTGGTGATGCATACGCCACCGATATTTCCTATTACCAGCTGGTACAGGTTATGAAAGCCCTGCATGTCATGCGAGCTGCGATTGGGATCGTTTGAAAACCCGTAGAGATAATAAAAACGAAAGTCGTCAAGTTCCAGCTGGGTTCTTTCGGCATATGGGACAGATACGGTCTCTTCCTTAGCCTTTTTAAAAATACTTAATAAAGCCATGGTTTTTCTAGTTGGATTTTATATAATACGTAAATATACAAGATGTATTGTATTGAAGCAAGCATAAAAAGCGGCTAAAGGGCTACTGTAGCGCTTTGCAGGCTGTTCGAAAGGGTTAGAAATGGGAGGAAGATGCTATGGGCAGCTAATATCCAAGATGCGTTTTTAGCAGTTAAACGCCCGGAAATGTGCTATAACCGGGCGTATTTCTTCGATAAACGGAAACGGAGGATACCAGTGAATAACTTTATTTTGAAGTGCTTCTAAAAATTCGATTAATTTTTGAAAATGTTGTTAAAAAACGTTAACGGACAAGTGTTACGCTGCAAATGGATCCGCCGATAATTATTAAGTTCGTCTAAAAATTATGGCGAGGGCAGTATCCAGACGTAATTTTATTCTCACCGCAAGTGGCCTGGCAGTGGCCACCGCCCGGATCAACCGCCTGATGGCTGCTACGAATACTGCGCGGCAGGAGGATGAAGGGGACCTGTATCCGCTCAGCCAATCTCTTTCGGCTACCTGGGCCAGCACACTGCTTGGCCTGCAATTACAGGATGCGGCGCCTTCCCGTTTCGGCGGCATCCGTTGCCCCGGCACCGAACGCATCCACGGCCGCATTGGCGACACCATCTATCCCTTTATGCATATGGCCCGCCGCACAGGCGATAACCGTTATCTCGACGCATCTGTACAACTTTTTCGCTGGATGGAAGCTAATGTGAGCCAGCCCGACGGGTCGTGGCTGAACGAAATAAACGACAAATGGAAAGGCACCACCGTTTTTACTGTCATTGCCCTTTGCGAAGCATTGCGTTTTCATGGCGAACTGATGGAGCCAAACTTTAAAAACGCCTTGCACGAGAGGCTCAGCAAGGCCGGCGAGTGGATCAACGCCAATGTTACCATAGATTACGGCAATATCAATTATCCCATAGCGGCATCGTATGCATTATCACTGCTCGGTACTATTCAGGATAAACCTGCGCACAGGAAAAAAGGCCGGTTGCTGGTGCAGCAGGCAATGAAATTCTTTACCCGCAAAGACCGTTTTATTTTTGGGGAAGGCACACCTTATTATCAGCCCAGCAGGAAAGGTTCTTATTCCGTTGATCTGGGTTACAATGTAGAAGAGTCACTGCCTTCCCTGGCATTATACGGATTATTGAATAAAGAGGAAGAAATTCTGCAACGGGTCACTGCTTCTTTACAAACGCACATGGAATTTTTGCTGCCCGATGGTGGTTGGGACAATAGCTGGGGAACGCGCAATTATAAATGGACTTACTGGGGGAGCCGCACTTCCGACGGTTGTCAGCCTGCTTATGCCTTGCTGGCCTACCGCGATCTCCGTTTTTACCGGGTGGCCGTAAAGAATACCCTGTTATTGCAACAGTGCACCATCGATGGATTACTTGCCGGAGGTCCGCATTACAGCTCGCATAAAATACAGCCAGGTGTGCATCATACCTTCTGTCATTTAAAAGCACTAACAACCATCCTTGACCATGGCATTAATAACCATTACCGGGAGAAAACAACCATCCGGTCTGGTGGGCCCGCCGTTGAAACCCTCATTCCCCGGGAAACTGCCTACGGCCTGCGCTTTTTTAAAGACATTCAAACCTGGCTGGTGGCCACCGGTAAGTTCAGGGCCACTGTAACCGGTTACGACCGGGAATACAAGGCCATGCGCAACGGTCATGCCTCCGGAGGGGCTTTGACCATGTTATGGCATGAACAAACCGGTCCGCTCCTCGTCGCCAGTATGAATGCCTACCAACTGGTGGAGGCTGGTAATATGCAGGCAGATGCCGACCCCTTGTCGATGCCACTGACCTTCCGGGCCGAATTGACCGTTGGCGGCTTTACTTATATGAACATCTCTTACCTGGATGCAAAGATCGATGCCAGTAAAGACGGCGATCGCATAGTCATAAAGACCAGTTCCAGGCTGGTAGATAAAGATCAGAATGATCCGCCTGAGGCGCCCGTCTATTGCCAGGCAGAATATGTATTTACACCGGAAAGGATCAGCGTCTCGCTTCAGTGCAAGAGCACAGCCCAGGCATATCTAAACGATGTTCGCATTGTCGTACCGGTGATTGCCGAATCAACAGAAACAGTGCAGCCTGTGGGGGAGAACCGGTTCCTTATCCATAAAAGCAAGGTGCTTGTGAGCATCAGTGCAGACCAGCCACTCAACCTTTTACCAACAACGGGTGAACGCCTTTTCAATTTTGTACCGGGGCTGGAAGCTGTTCCTTTTGTCATCCCTGAGCCAGAGGGAACGATCGTGTTTGGTATTCGTGATTATGTGTAGTTTATTTTGCAGAAACCGGCGAGGCGCCTTTTAGCGTTGTGCTAATGGCATTTAATAACTGCTGCTGGTGATCATCCTGCCGCAGTTCCCAGATCAACAAGCCATTTAACCCTTTATCCATGGCATACCTTGTTTTATGGGCAACGGAACGCGCATCGTCGAATGTAGCAAACAGTCTTGTTGCAGGATTGAAAGCATAAGGCACTTTGGCGGCCTCATCCCAATAAGTGGTAAAGCCATTCTTGGCAGTAAATCGCTGCGCATAGCTTTTAAATACAGCAAAACCGTTGAACTTGGCGGGCCGGTATAAACCATGGTCATTGGTATCGGCTGTTATATAGGTGCGTGCATAAAAGGCCGCCCCGATAACCACCTTATTGCGTGCAATGCCTAAGGAATCCAGAAAGCGGATGGTGTTATCTATAGAAATCGTTTGAAACGGTGTAGCATACAAAGCCGCATGATGACCGGTAAAAGGGCTCTTTCTGTTCACCATATCGTAGGACATTAAATGTACCCGGTCAACCAGTGACATTACTTCTTTCCATGCTATAGAGTTATAAAGGTATTCCGGGAAAACACCGGCTGCAAAGCTCAACTCATAACGTTTGCCCAACACCTCCCGCACGGCTTTGATCAGTTCAGTGAAATTTTGTTTATCGGCAGAACTGTAAGCATGTCCTGCCGGTCCTTCATCGATGGAAGGATATTCCCAATCGATATCGATGCCATCCAGCTGATACTGCTGTAATATCGCCAATACCGATTCGGCGAAAGCCTTTCGGTTGGCGGGCACCGCAAAAATATCGGAGCAGGTTTTACAACCACCCCAGCCACCAAAGGCGAGCGCCACTTTTAAATGCGGGTTCTTTTTCTTTAATGAAACCAGTTTCTTCAAAATACTGCCGGCAGCAGCACTCACATGCAGGCGGTTATTTTTTAGCAAAGCAAAACTGTAAATAATATGTGTAAGCGACTGTATATCGTAGCGATCAATTTCAGCGCCATTACCGCTGTAATAAGCTATAACAGAAAAGCGCCGGCGGGTGGTATCCGCTGCTTCACCGGATAAGCAATAACCAATGCCAAGCAACAATAATAAAAACCGCATGATGTACCCACTTTAAATTCCTGTGCCAGCTATTTCAAGGATGCAGGGCGCCATTTTCTGCAAAATGAAAGGCTGCATTTAAGAGTCTTTTCCTGGTGAAACAGGGACATAAAAAACGGGAAAAACACCTCTTTTTATGAAAGCTAATTTGTGTAATATCGAAAAGCAGCCTTGGAAAGATTTAAACTTTTTAAATCGCAAGTATGAAATTAAATAGAAGCTATAAGATAGTATTACTGTTCGCTGTTTTAATACTCCTCATTTTTATAGCTAAATCATGGTTTTCTTCACCGGAAATGCCTGCGCGGCTGGGAAATGCTTATTATCTGATTGCCGGATTGATAGCAATGCTGGGATTTGTTTACAAGCTTTTTAAGGATCAGATCGATCTTCGCGTATCTGTTTTTTTAAAAGGGCAGAATAAGGAAACCTTATTACAGGCAATAGAAGATGAAAAAGAATACCTGAACAATCTTTTTTCCAGGCTGAATGGTGAGTTACCCTGGGAAATTAAAAAATTCGCTGAACTGGAAGCGCTGAATTCGGGCATAGAGCCTTATGGCAGAAAAAGTAAAACGCGTAAAAAGAAATCCTGGTTAAAAGGCAGATCCGAATTGATGGAAGAACAGCTGCGGTCAAAGGTCTCTATCAGGGCTTACCTGGAAAGGGAAGTAGTTAAGGGTGGCGCTTTAATGCTTAAAGGTGAACCTGGTTCCGGCAAATCCATGATGGCGAGGCGCTTTACGGCAGACATGGCTCAAAAAGCCCTCAATGAAAAGTGGTCATTCGAGCCGCTGCTGCCGGTGTTTATTTCCCTGAATGCCTATAACGCCGTTGACACAAAAGGAGAACCAATCGCTTTTTTCGATTTCATCAGGGATCACCTTAAAACGGAATATCAGTTTGCCGATTATATTGTCAATAATCTTAAGAAGCTGTTAAGTAAGGGCCGGATAATATTAGTGCTGGACGGGCTCAATGAAATGCCGGCAGATGATAACGTCAAAAGAATAAAGAACATCGAGCATTTCTTTGGCAAAGATTATCCACGGATCAAATGTCTTATCACCTGCCGCAATATTCAGTTTACGTCTGTTGACTATAAGACACTTGAGATAAATGAACTCAGCAATGAACAGATACAGAAATTTATCGAGCTGTATTTAGGGAAAGAATGGGTTGAGCCTGTATTCGATCAGATCTCAGCATCCCATGGCATCGCATTCAAGCGATTCAGGAATCCCTTTATATTAAGGATCTATTTGCAAAGAGATACCAGACGAAGCGCTCCTGATTCGCTGGCAATGTTATATTCCGAATACATTAATGACAAGTTTGCCCAGTATGAAGACGAACAGTTTGAGCTCCTCAATAAATTAAAAAAGATCTCCTTCTGTATGTCAAATGAAGGGCTTTTTGCCGGTTATGCCGATATAAAGACCCTTAGCGAAAAATTAAATATTGATATTTCAGAAGATTTCTTAAAAAAATGCGCAAAAGTCAATATCATAGACCACTCCCTGCATGGGAAGTTCAGGTTTTATCACCAGATATTCCAGGAATATTTTTCTGCATTGGTGCTCGATGATCTCGCCAATAATGGAGAGAATTACGAGATGTACCTAAAATCACCTGCATGGGAAGAAATAGTGCTTGTATGGGGTGGCATTGTGGAAGATCTGCAAATACTTTTGAAACAGGTGCTCGAAGAAAAAAAGGATATCCGGAAATTATGCCTCGCGCTGAAATTGTGTTCCGTTAATTCTGGAAAAATTGACCGGCAATCCGTTGATGATACAATTGAATTAACGCGAACCATTTTTGACGGGTATGAGATCATACCAAAGGTAGAAGCTTTAAAGGCCCTGGCCATGCTGGAGAACGAAAAGTCGATTGACATGATTGCATATACTTTATACACGTCAACCGGATGGATCAGGGAGCTTTGTATTCAGATCCTCGGAAAATCTGAAAGCGAGGCGGCCAAAGCGCAATTGAAGCTTTGCATGAAAGATGTAAAGTCCTTCGAAGCTTTCTTCCAGGCAAGGTATTTTTTGCCCTTTAATACCTGGCTATCGCTTTACATCAGAAGCCAGATGCGGGCGGAGGTATTGCTGCCCTTGTTAGACAGGATCTGGCAATTTGGGTTCCTCTTTATTCCGGTGCTTATGGTGGGACTGATCTATAGGGGAGCGGTTTATACGAATCTCGATCCTTTTGTATTTGTGAGCAGGTGCAATGCGCTTATATTAGCTATTGCAGTGGCTTCCCTGGTCCGGAAGAATATTAAATATCTGCGCGAGGATAATATCCCACTGAACTTTCGATCTCTCAAATATATTATCGGAACAACCGAAATAGTGTTAATGGTGCTTATCATTTCCAGTTGGTTTTTTGGGCGCGAGACCCTTGAAACAGTTTTAGTCTTATTGTTCCTCGGGGCTTGCTATTATCTGGGATGGGTTATTTACCTGTTGCTGAAGAATTGCCGGAACATCGCCCGCTTCATTACCGTTTTGATAAGGGAAGGTGGGTTTATAGGCATTCTGACCATTGTCATAAGCGCAGCCTTCTTATTCCAGGTCTATGGGCCGGCCTGGACAAAAGACATAAGTTTCGGCAGTACACCCTCGGAGGGTAAGAGTATCCAATCTCAGGTCAGATTTGATTCGGTATCACGTTTTACAAACATAATGATCGACGTAAATGATGTGAAGACCCGGCATCTTGCACCGGTTGTAATAAAGATTGGCGGTACCATTGGTGTTATGAGTATAATCGCTTACATCATAACTTGTTTTTATTATCTGCGCATTATTATGAGGTTACGCCGGTACCGGCAGCAGGGATCACAAGACGATATGGAAACACTGGTAGCCATGGTTACCCATCCCAGGCTTTGGCCTGCCATTAAAAAGTTTATTTTACGAAGGCTCCGCCGCCAGGCCCTGCCCTTATTATTGATCAACCGGCTGGAGTCTTATAGAGACAGTGAGGATGATGTAATGAATGAATTGGAAAGAACTGTGTATGAGCTAAAACATACCCGCTGATCCCTTCCTTAGTAAAGTGAAAGCCTGCACGCGGCCCAAAACTAACCCATAAGCCATACCGTTAAAACACCTTTTTTTATGAACAGGAAAATTTATGTTCATAACGGTATAACATATATGAAATAATTTACTATCTTGGCATTCCCTAATCGCTCATAAGCATTTTATTCAATTGATATCAATTTCCAGCCTGGTTTGAGCTTCGTTTAGTAACTGTCAACCCTTCCTGCGTTTTTCTAAAAAGGCTTCTGCATTATTGGTAATTAAATAAGACACCATACGCTTTTAATGATGTGGAGTTCAGATACCACTTTAAAAACGATCTGTCCTGCTGCAGATACCAGCGGGGGCAAATTCCGAAAAGCCATACGAGTAGGAGCAAACTATTAAAACATTTCAAATGAGTACGTTCTTAGACTTACAAAATGGATGGTATAATGGTTTCATACAGGGAATGGATCAAAGCCCGAATTCATTTCAGATCATTCAGCCGGCGCCGCCCATAGCAAGCGGCACCGCACCAAATGCTACCTTCTGGGCTTATTACAACAATATCCCCCCATTGTCACTCACCCAACAATTTATGGCCAGCGGCGGTAACCAGTTTTATAGTAATTACAGGGCATTGATGTCTGCACTGCTTCCATCAAGGACGGTTAATGTACAAAGCGATATCGGGGCCGACAATTTCAAAGAATGGCAAAAATATATCCTGGGTTTGTCAACCCCGCCCAGCATGAACCAGATGCCTACTTTATTTCGGAATTGGGCAATGATCTTTGCACCACAGGTGGCCAATATAGGGTCTTCTGATTATGCTTCCATCTTATTGGATCCTATTGCTACCGCTCAAAACGAACTGACATTAATTTACACCGATATCAATGGGCTCCCGCGTCCTTTTACCTGGTCATTGAACTACAATGATATGGTAACGCAATTGAATTCCAGTCCTTCCAGACAATTCAACTTCGACAGCAGTTCCATGAATACCAACGTTAGCACCTCATGGGCAAAAGGGTCAAATGCAGGCCTCTTTGGACTCTGGGGCGGAAGCACTACAAACACGTCCATCAGCCAGCAGTTCGCTGCCAGCCATGTAAAGGTCACTGCATCCTTTGATAATGTGCTGGTGTATAGCAATACGCCCGGCCTCTGGTATAATTCGGCTGCCATGGCGCTGGCTTATGCCAATAAAACCGGCAATCCATGGAGCGATAAATCATCTATCAACTGGGATAATACTTTCGGAACAAATGGGAACATGCAACGCTTTGCAGCAAACCTGATCATCGCATCCGGCATGTCTGTCACCGTTACCTCCGACGCTGCTTATTCCACACTCGATCAGCAAACAATAACTTCCAGCGGGCATGCAGGCTTCTGGCCATTCTATTCCGGCAGCAGCGGCAGCTCCACTACAAATACGATAACATTCAATGAACAGGGACAAATGACCATTACTACCTCAAGTGTAAAAGGGGTGCCTGTGGTACTTGGCGTAAATGTGTTGCCTGTTAATCAATTTGTAGGTCACTCCGCAGCCATGAGCAACTCTTTGTATGCAGCTGCAAAGAGTTTCAAAGCGCCAAAACCGGAACTGGCCGGGGAGTTCGCCAATTAAAAGCATTAACTTCATTTCATCCTTGTTTTCGAAAGAAGAGGCAGCCCGGTAAAGTGGCACTGCCTCTTCTTTTTGGCTTATTCATTGCGCAATTGTCTGAACCAGCCTATAAAACCAACCTATTCATTATGATGCCCAACAAGTTTGCCTGTGATCAAATGACAGCAATCACAAATGCCTGGTACAATCAGTTATGCGAAAGCCTGCAGTTGTCATATAATCATTTTCAACTCTTCCAACCGGTTTTGGTAGCGCAAAACAATGATGATCTTTGGGCGCGTATTCATTCGGTTCCGCCTAAAACTTTAAAATATAATTCCTGGTATTATGATCAGCCCCGTTTTTTCAGTGAATATGCGGCAATCGTTAATCAATTGCGATTTCAGGAAAGCTCCTTTGAAGAAAGTATAGGCGAGGCTGTTTACACAAAATGGAAAACTTACCTGCAGGGATTAGCCCAATCACCACCCGATCATACTTTGCCAACCGTTTGGTTTCAATGGGCGCTCCTGCATGCGCCGGAACTTGCCAATACCGGTCGCTCCGCCCTTGCCAGCGAACTGCTTATTAAAAGTGGTCTGGCGGCTTTAAGGGCTTATCAGGGGCCCAATGCCAGATCACCGGAACTTTTACCGGCTTATGCCGATCTGATCAGCACCTTACAGGCATCGCCATCCGTTGCGTTTGAATGGAACTCCATAAATGGCAAACCTGATGTATCGAATACATGGGTACCTGCCAATGACCCCAACCTGTTTGGATTATGGACAGGGAGCTGGTGTGGATTCTTACTTAACCAAAAATTCGCACAGCATCCCATTTCAATAGCCGCATGCTTTGAACACGTATCAGTAGTTGCCGTTACCCCCGGCCCCTGGTATCATGCAGGCCTCCTGCATCTTGCATTGGCGTCCAGATCGGTTCCACCATGGAATTCCGCTGCCGGATGGGATAAATATTTTGGTCAGGATGGCAGCCTGAATTACGCTATAGGAGCTGTGGTCGCCGTAGACGGTATTTCACTCACCATTTATTCCGATGCTGCATTCGCGCCGGAAGAACAAGCCCTCATCGGCTCGCAGGTTCATATGGGCTACTGGCCAATGTATTGTCCGCAAACGTCAGCTGTTGTAAGAAACGAACTTACTTTCGACGGTGGAAAGATGACCATCCGGTGCCAGTCTGCCCCCGGTAAGCCTGTGATCATCGGTGGAAATGTTTTTAGAATAGGCCAGTACCTGGGAGGAAACTGATCTCCCATATGCCGGCGCTCTCGCATCATTGCTTTAGGTCAAAAACGACCTTGGCATTTTTCTGCCTGCTCGATGAAATAAAAACCTCGTAGCGGTTGCCTGGTGTGTTGATGACCATTACAGAAGTATTCGGCGGAATGGAACCAAGGTTTTCCGCCACCATGATCAATTCATGATGGCTTTGAGTGGTATTCACATCAATCGTAAAAGAGATCGGCTTATCAGACAGCCGCATCTTCGATTTGATCAATGTATTATTATGATAGATACTAACTGTATCATCATCTATTTCACCATTGTCGTAGCAACTGATACTGATCTTGCCGGCTTCGGTCTCAATTTTCTTCACCAATGCATTTTCCCTGGTCTTTAACACCAGCGGCGCCGCCGGAATTATTATCGTAGATCCTGCCGGTTCAATAGTTTTTGCAACGATCACCGGCTTCGGTTTGATCACCGGGGTTGAGGGAACCTTTTTCTGCTGAGGTGTGGTTACCCGGGGGCTGGCTGGCTTTGAAGCCGTCAAAGGTTTTGTCGTTGCTTGCGTTTTTTTCGTGGCAGCCGGTGGCCGTTTTGGTTTCACACATTCGCGGAAGGTGATATCATCTATGGCAAAATCGTTCCCGCAACCGCCCGGTGCATAATTGGCCATTACCAAACGCAGCGTTGAAACGGTTGCAGGGGTAGTAAAATAAGCCCGGTGCTGACCCCATACCGGCTCAGTTATTCGCGGAAGATCCCTGGTAACAATATTGGCCACCAGTTTGCCTTCAGGTGTTTCTAACCGGATATTGAGACTTGGCAATAATATCGACGGGCATTTCTTTGTGGGTCTGCATAAATTAATCACCCATAAGCCAAGTTCATAAATGGTATTGCTCTTTAGACCGGTGACGGGCATGTTCAGAAAAACCCCACCATCCGGGGCTGCATTTACCAATAACATATTGCCATCGGCATCGCCTGCGGTATGATCGCTGGTAAGCGTATGCCAGTCATCCCGGAAACATCCACTGGTATAGGAAACAAAAGAATAATGTCCGTCGGTAGGACAGGAGCCTGCAACCCGCCAATAGCTGGAAAGGCCCGCGCTATTGGGATCACGTACATTACCAGATCCGAAGTGTATGGTGAATTGGGGTGGCTTGAAGGTACAATTGTCTAGTTGCGCCTTTGATAGAAAGGTGAAGAGCCAAAGAATAAATATAAGACCAAACTTCTTCAACGGCTTTTTGCACTTTCTTATAAGTTACTACAAAAAGGCATTGTTTTTTAAAGGATGGTATGAAAGGTGATTTTAAGTGATAGGGTGGGGAAGCTCAGGCCTTGCAATATTTTTGTACCAGCATTTCTATCATTTCCCTGAATCCTTCAAAGGTATCGGGTTTGGTAATGATCTGGGTGGCGCCCATCCGGAAGCATTCATTGGATAAACGGCTGTCGTTATAGGTAGAGTAGATCACGACCGGAATATGGGTGAACCGGTCGTTCTTTTTGATAAGCTGCAGGGTTTCCTTTCCGTTAAGCTGGGGCATGTTCTGGTCAAGGATCACCAGGTCGGGCAACCTGGATGTATTTTCCAGCGCCTGAATGATCTGGACACCATTGTCCACTACATCGAAACGGATATTGCTGTTGGCACTGAGGCCATTCATGATCTCTGTGAAGATCCATTTGTCATCTTCATCATCTTCAGCTAACATTATGCGCTTAAATACTGTCATTTTATATCCGTTTTACCTGGCAGATTGTTCCAGCGGAAGTAAAATTGAAAAAACCGCCCCTTGCCCTTCCCGGCTGTTTGCAGCAACAAGGCCATTGTGTTTTTCTACGATCTTTTTTACGATGGCAAGACCGATACCAGTACCCTCAAATTTGTCTTTTGAATTCAAACGCTGGAACAGGTCAAAGATACGGGTCTTGAACTGTTCGTCAAACCCGATACCGTTATCCTTCACCTCGATATGACACCAGCGGCCATTTTCATCGCGTGGAGCAGTAAGTGATTTTTCATTGACACGCCATGCCGAGATCGTGATCACGGGCGACACATCGTTACGGGAGAACTTCAGCGCATTGCCAATAAGGTTCTGGAACACCTGCTGAATATGCGGCCTTATAACTTCCAGCGGTGGTATTTCCGTTACCCTGATCTCTGCATTCTTTTCACGAATCACCATTTCAAAGTCTTCCCGCACTTCGCGAATGATCTGCGCCACATCGGTTTTAATGAAAACGGAAACTTCGTTGGATAGTTTAGAGAAGTGCAAAATATTATTCACCAGCGCTTTCATGCGCATCGCAGATTGCATGATCTTGTTCAGATAGACCACGGTTTCAGCGGGCAGGTTTCCTTCGTGCCGGTCTTTTACAATCTTGGTCAGCATGTGGATCTTGCGAAGCGGCTCCTGCAGGTCATGGCTGGCTACGGAAGCAAACAGTTGCAGATCCCGGTTGCTCGATTGCAGTTCCCGGTTCATTTCCTGAAGCTGTTCTGTACGCTGTTTTACCTTTTCTTCCAGCTCTTCGTTCATGCGTTTGATCTCCTGTTCTGCCTTGCGAAGCGCCGTGAGATCGAGCATGGAGCCCAGCATGCGGTAAGGCACGCTGAATTCGTTATGCAGAATATACCCCCTGTCGAGCACATTGGCATAATCGCCATCTGCCTTTCGAAAGCGGTATTCCTGGCTCCATTGGTGGTGATTTTCATGAATGGCGGTATGAATGCTGCTTTTTACCCGCTCGCGGTCATCGGGGTGTATATGCTGCATCCAGTCTTGCCGCGTCATTCCTGTTTCTTCATAGCCGAAGGTCTTGCGGAAGGCATCGCTCCACCATACCTTGTTTGCCGTAAAGTCCCAGTCCCACAGCGTATCATTTGTGGCACGCGCCACCAGGCGAAAGCGTTCTTCACTAAAAGACAGTTCCCGGGTTCTGTCCCTTACTTTATCTTCCAGCTCTTTATTAAGCTTGCGGAGATTTTCTTTCACTTCGTTCAGCTCGCTATAATTCTTGCGGATCTTCTGAACAGCTTTCTTTTTATCTGTTATGTCGGTAAAGGTTATAACAAGTCCGTCAGGCATCCGGGCCCCGGTCAGTTCAAACGACATATCCATTCCTTCCAATACCAGGTCGCGGTGCAGTTTGTTGTCATCCAGTACTACCGACAGGTACTCCGAAAACAGCTCGGCAGTGCTCAATAACGGCGCTGCGCTGCGCAGGCTTTTGCCGGTGAGCGCAAGATCTTGGGTGCCGAACCAATGCTGCGCCTTTTCATTCGCTGCATCTATCGTGAAGTCAATGATCTTTCCGCGCTGGTCTGTCACGGTATGCAGGGCTAATATAGCGCTTGTAGTGGCATTGAACACACTGCGGATGATATTGTTCAGGTTCGTAATGGTCGTGATATCTACAAAGTTGATGATGATGCCGGCGTATTTTTTCTCGCGGGTGATATAGGGCATGATGCGCAGCAGGAAGTTCTTTCCCTCGTGCAAACTGACTTCCTTTTCCACCACGGTGCGTGTAAGTTCTACCTGGCGGATATCATTTATCAGCTGGTCGTATTTGAAATTATTTGAAATGTCGGAGAACGGGCGGCCAAGATCTGACTCAATAAAATTGATGATCTCGGTCGACGCCGGATTGAACTTCCGGATATTCAACTGCGCATCCAGGAAGATCTGGGCAATGTTTGTGCTGCGGAAATAGTTGTTCAGGTCATCATTCAGCTCTACCAGTTCCTTGATCTTCAGCTGGTGTTCAGTATTGAGTGTGTACAACTCTTCGTTCAACGATTGCAGTTCTTCATTCGAGCTTTGCAGCTCTTCGTTCGAGGAAAGCAGTTCTTCGTTCGAGCTCTGCAGCTCTTCGTTGGCTGTTTCCAGGTCCTCTATGGCCAGCTGCAGGCTGTTCTTGGTTTCGGCCAGTTCCGCTTCCAGGTTCCTTACATAATCGTAATCATATTCCGGCTCCTCTACTGCAGTATGGGGCTCTGCCTGCACCGCCGCCTTGCTGAACATCACCAGGGTATAATCGTGGCCGACCGCCATTTCAGATGGTTTCAGCAGCACGTTCACGGCACGGGTATTTTCTCCTTTGCCAAAAACCACATAGTTGATGTGAACAGGCCTGTTCGTTTTCCATGCTTTGCGCACTTCCCGGTTAACGATCAGGGAAAGGTCCTGCGGCAGCATGCGGATCAGGTTCAGGTTAAGCATTTTCTTGGGCAGGGAAAGCAGTTCCTCGTAATTGCCCATGGTCTCATGGATCTCAAAGTTGCGGTCGATATAAAAAGCGATAAAGCCCAGGTCTTCCAGAAAGGCGGTACGCATCTCTTTCCACAGGTCTTTCTGGCCTTTGGTGCCAATATCTATCGGGGTGGAAGCGTTTTGCCGCGGCATTCTAACGGGGCTGCCTACATTATCGCCAAAGGTAACGCGCTGCTTGATGTCGGCCAGCTTCTTGTAGATCTTCCACTTCAGGCTGATCTGTTGTATGGCGCTGCTTTTGCTGAACGGCGGGTTTTCGCTGGGGCCAAGAAAAAGAAAGCCGTCGATGTTCAGGGAGAATTGCAGCATGGCATAGATCCTGTCCTGCAGCACGCTGTTCATATAAATGAGCATGTTACGGCAGGTGACCAGGTCATTCTTGATAAAGGGCGGGTCTTTGGTAATATCGTGCCGCGCAAATACGATCTGTTTGCGCAGTCTTTGTATAATGCTCCAGCCTTTGGCCTTCTTTGTGAAATACTTGCTCAGCAAATGCTGCGGTACATCATTCTCTATCGAAAAAGGATAGATGCCGTTTGAAGCGATGTCGAGATTGGCGGTATCGATGTCAGAAGCAAAGATCTTAACCTCGATCTCTTTGCCTGTTTCTTCCAACACCTGGTCAATGGCCATGGCAATGGAATAAGCTTCTTCACCGGTGCTGCAGGCAGAAACCCATACTTTGAGCTGATCGCCACTTTCTTTGGAAGCGATGAGCTCAGGAAGCACTTTTTCCGAAAGCACTTTATAAGCTTCGGCATCGCGGAAGAATTTCGTAACGCTGATCAGGAAATCATGCGCCAGTTCCTTACATTCCGCCGGGTTGCTTTCCAGCAGTTTCACAAAGTCTGCAGGTTCTTCAATGCTGTGCTGCAGCATTCGTTTATTGATCCGCCGGAGTATGGTAGGTGTTTTGTAATAATGAAAATCCTGTCCCGCGTATTTATAGATCAGCTCAAATATTTGTAAAAGGGTTTGCTCGTCGGGCTCTTTGGCTTTGATGTGTTGTTCCGTCTGGAATATTTCTTTTACGATCGCTTCGGCAATACCGGCCGGCGTGTCTATTACATCGGCGTAACCTGAGGCCAGTGCGCTGTTCGGCATGCCATTGAATTTGGCCGAAGTGGGGTCCTGTACCATCACACAACCGCCATTTTCTTTAATGGCGGCAATGCCCCTGGTACCATCGGTGCCTGTTCCCGAGAGGATCACGGCGATCGCCTGGTCTTTTTTATCAGCGGCCAAGGAATGCAGGAATACATCAATCGCATTATTGGGCGCCTTGTCATTCACTTTATCAGACAGCAGCAATTTCCCTTTTTGCATACGGATCTGTTTATTATTGGGGATCACGTATACGCTATTGGGCAATACCGGCATATTGTGGGCCGCTTCCAGCACTTTCATATGTGTTCTTCTGCCCACCAGGTCAACCAGCAGGCTCTTATAATCCGGCGAAAGGTGCTGGATCACTACAAAAGACATATTGCCGGTCTGCGGCATATGGTCAAAGAACTCCTGGATGGCTTCCAGGCCACCGGCAGAAGCTCCTACCGTAATCACATAATGTTTTTGGGTCTCTTTCATTGCTGATATGCCAATGGTTCCGGGTTTATCAATTCATATATAAAACTACGCAGATTTTCTGCAGCCATCACTTCCTCGGGCAGCCACGGTTTCGAAAATCCCTGCATATGCTCCTGCCACAATTTGAAAGAGTGGCGCGGGTGATAGACTTTTGGATCTTTGTCGAAAAAAATGCGTTCTTCCGGATTGCCGCCCCAACTGGTCGTGCGGATGTACTCTTTCCGGAACAGAATAAGGTATTCGTCCTGCGCCGATTGTATCGGTATGACCAGTAAACCGCTGGCAGTCTCCTGGTAATCCATGGCCATATCATATACGCCCGAGAGCGAATCGGTATGAAAGACCTTGCGAAGTTGTTTCAGGTGAAGCCATAATACGAGGTCTTCGAGTTGTGATGCATTGGGCACTTCGCCCGCTTTTTCGATCTTGTTTTTATAAGTCACTACCACGCCCTGCGCTTCGAACAGTTCCATAACCGACGGTTTTTCATGCAGCAGACCCTTAACGAGATTTTTACTTTGATAAATATTCTCGATCAGCTGTGTATAAAGACCGTTGAGCCGGGCGCTCAGGTCAAGGAATTTCTGGTGGTGCAGCACGTTGATGCGGGCCGAAATAATGGTCGACAGAAACTCCAGTACGGTGCACAACTGGTTGTCGATATGCCGGGATGTTTTGTGGTGACAGGCGATAAGGCCCCAGAGGGCGCCGTCTTTTAATAACCTGACCGACATGGAAGCCATCACATGCATGTTCTTCAGGTATTCTACATGCACGGCGGCCACGCCACGAAGATTGCATTCCGTCATGTCGAGAAAAGTGTTGGTGATCGGGTTTATCACCGGGTATAGTTTTACCGGTTTGAATTCCCGGTTGGGAATAAAGCGGTAAGGATTTTTCTGGTACATGTCGCGCGCGGGCTTGGGAATGTCTGATGCAGGAAAGGTGAAGCCCAGATACGATTCCATGCCGGGCTCCATGGCTTCGGCCAGTACATTGCCATTCCATTCATAATCGAATGCATAGATCATCACTTTATCGAATCCGCTGATCCTTTTCAATTCTTCCGCTGCAATGGTGCATACCTGCTGGATATCGGGCGCCGATTCAACTTTCTGGATGGTGGTTCGAAGCGACTGGTATAATGTGGTGAAAGAGGTTTCGGTATCTTCTGTAGGGTGAGTTTCTATTTCAACGATCACCATATTTTCTTTTACATGCAGCAGGGTATAATGGCGTTGCCCGTTTATTTCCCATGTAGTGGCATATTTGCCATTCCCTTTTTCCAGGTGCTCCTGTAATACCCGGAAGGCCAATGCACCAATTACATCGTGCACCGGTGTGCCTGGTAAAGTTTTATAAGGTAATTGAAACATGGCCCCGGCATTTTCGCCTACCTGCTCTATGATGAGGGAGTGCCTGTCGAGCACCAGCAGAACGCCGTACTCTTGCGTGGTATTAATAATATGAATGGGAATAGTGCCGCAAAATTCGGAGTCGTATTTAGAAAACTGGCTCATACTGGTTGATCCACGCTTTGAATGTTAAAAATGTTTGCCGGGCCGTATCGGCACTTGCTTCCTGGTCTTCTTTTCGCGTAAGCGCAAGCAGATAAGTGTGGAATTTATTCCACATTTCGGATGCATTTTCCCCATAACAAGTAAAAAACGAAAATCCCTTTCCGGCAGGAATTTCCGGCAATTGCGTCCTGATCATTTTCGCTATGATCATACCACCGAGGGTTGATCCCTCCAGCACGTATGCGGCTCCCAGCGCCCTTGCATAGCTGTCGATCACCGGTATATCAAGTTTTAGCTGCTGCTTCCGGATCTCCCCGCCAAGGTCCCGGATATCCTGCAGCAGCGCAGCTGATTTGCGGCGCTGTTCGATGTCCGGAATATGCTCTTTTTTCAAATATTGTTCCATCACGGGTTCAAGGGCGTGGTAGTAGCCATGGAACATCTTCAGCAACTGTATGTACTGGTGCTGATGGCGAATATTTTTAATGATGCCGATCAATAGTTTCTCCAGCGCAGCATGTTCTGCTTTCGTGTGCAATTTTATGTATTCAGGAAATGAGAGATCTGTCACGTTCACTATTTGAGTTGCAAGATAATTCGAAGGCGTCATTTAAAATCTGGCAGGTGAAATATTCAAAGATATAATATATAATCTTCGCTATAGTCGCTAATGACGTTTTGTATGTCTTCATATATCCTGCAGTAGTGTACAGGTGCCCGTACAGAGGAGGTAATTTCTTAATCGATATCAAATTTCATAAGATGGTTTGCTACCAAAAAGGGCTTACCTTTTTATTAAATTTTAAGCCATGATCATTGTACATGATATTTTTATCTGCAAACCAGGTAATGCCTCCAAACTGGCCAAGCTGTTCAAGGAAGTGATGGCCGATAACCAGGAATTTGTGGATGTAATGACCGATATGACCGGCCAGTACAACAAAGTAATTATGGTAAGCAGATACGATAGTCTCACCGCTTTCGACAAAAGCTGGGAAGACATGGGCAAGGATCCCGAAAAAGCAAAAAAGATGCAGGAAAAAATGGCCGGTTATACGGAAATGTATTTGACGGGTTCAAGGGAAATCTACCGGGTCTGGTAATACCTGTCATGCCGGGCATCCAGCGCCTGAACAACACCTGGAACCGGTTTTTTAGCCTAATTTTGCAGCAAATTATTCGATCTTGAGCGTTCCTGTGTTTTTGATTACTCCGCCTTTTACGCAGCTTAATACTCCGTATCCGGCAACGGCTTACCTGAAGGGCTTTCTGAACACCAAAAATATCCGTTCTTTTCAGAGCGATCTTGGTATCGAGGTTACATTGGCCCTGTTCTGCCAGGAAGGGCTGCAGGAACTGTTCAACCGGATCAACCGGCTGAGCACAGCATTGTCTGACAATGCCGCCCGCATGCTGGCCATGCAGGAAGATTATATCTACACCATCAACGATGTGATCCTCTTTTTACAGGGGCACAATCCTACATTGGCGCACCGCATCTGCAAACGCGATTTTTTACCCGAAGCAAACCGTTTTGCGCAATTAGAAGAGCTCGACTGGGCTTTCGGTTCCATGGGAATACAGGACAAGGCCAAACACCTGGCCACTATGTACCTCGAAGATCTGAGCGATCTTATCAGCGAATGCGTGGACGAGCATTTTGGCTTCAGCCGCTATGCAGAAAAACTCGGCCGCTCAGCCAACAGCTTCGACGAACTGTACAATGCCCTTCAGCAGGAATATACTTTTATCGATGAGCTGCTCATCAGGTTGCTGAAAGCGCATATGGAAAACCTGCAACCCAAACTGGTGGCGCTCTCTGTTCCCTTTCCCGGCAACCTGTATACTTCGCTGCGCTGCGGACAATGGATCAAACAGCATTATCCCGGAGTGAAAGTGGCGATGGGCGGCGGTTTTGCCAATACTGAATTGCGTTCGCTCAGCGATCCGCGGGTATTTGAATACTACGATTACATCACCCTCGACGATGGTGAAGCGCCCCTCGAACAACTGGTGAAACTGGTAGAAGACCAATGTACGGTGACGGAACTGAAAAGAACTTTTATCCTGCAGCATGGCGCCGTATCATACATCAACAACAACAGCTGCTCCGATTACAAACAATCACAGGTTGGCACACCCGATTACAGCGATTTCCTGCTTGATAAATATATTTCCGCCATAGAGGTGATAAACCCCATGCACCGCATGTGGAGCGATGGCCGGTGGAACAAACTCACCATGGCGCATGGCTGTTATTGGGGCAAATGCACCTTCTGCGATATCTCACTCGATTATATAAAAATTTATGAGCCGATAGCCGCTTCGCTATTGGTTGACCGCATGGAGGAAATGATGAAGCAGACAGGGCAGAATGGTTTTCACTTCGTGGATGAAGCAGCTCCTCCGGCGATGATGCGTGCACTGGCGCTCGAGATCATCCGGCGCAAACTGACGGTGAGCTGGTGGGCCAATGTGCGCTTTGAAAAAAGTTTTACCCGCGATCTCTGCCTGCTGCTGAAACATTCCGGCTGTATTGCTATTTCCGGGGGATTGGAAGTGGCGAGCGACCGCCTGCTCGCGCTTATTCAGAAAGGCATCACCGTAGCACAGGTGGCGCAGGTGAACCGGAACTTCACAGAAGCCGGCATCATGGTGCATGCTTACCTGATGTATGGTTTTCCTACGCAAACCGAACAGGAAACGATCAATTCACTCGAAATGGTTCGGCAGATGTTCGCTGCCGGTGTGCTGCAGTCGGCTTTCTGGCATTTGTTCACTATGACTGTGCACAGTCCCGTTGGAATGGAACCAGAAAAATTCAAAGTGAAAAAAGCATCGGCCCTGGTAGGAAGTTTTGCCAACAATGACCTTGTACACATCGATGAAACCGGCGCCGACCATGAGGAATTTGCGTTTGGACTGAAGAAATCACTGTTCAATTACATGCATGGCATCGGGCTCAACGACCCGTTGCAAAAATGGTTCGATTTTAAAGTGCCCAAGACGAATATAGCGCCTGATCATATTCAGAAGGTCCTGGAACAGGATCTGTATACAGCGCCTAAACCTACTACCCGCATCGTATACCTGGGCAGGCCTCCGGTCGTAGAACATTTCACCAAAAGTAAAAAAGGCAATAGCTGGGAAATGACATCCCTTACCTTCCAGGATAAGCGCAGTAAGTACAGCATCAGTGTGGCCCGTGAACAGGGCGACTGGCTGGCTGACATGCTGAAGACGCTATCGGTAACGAATGCGAAAGTTCACACGTTACAGGATGTGATAGACAGTTACAAAGCCGCCGGACTGGAAGACTTTGAGCTCTTCTGGGACAATAAGCCGGTGAATACTTTGCACAAGGTGGGTTTGTTGAAGTTGTAAACGTTCTCCCTGCGATGCCGCGACGGGCCAAGACTGCAAACGTATAATTACGTATTACGAACTCATTTCTCTCTGGTAAATATACTCGCATAAGCGTACAGGCCATGCAGCTGACCGCAGGCCGCTCTTAACTGCACAAACAAAGTAAATAATGTAATAATATTCATGTAGCATTAAAGCAAGAGTATACACCTATGTGTAAATAAAAATAAATATTAAATTATATAAATGCTTTTGATTGTATGGTTTAATTAATATATTTGTTTTATATTCAATAGATGGGTGTGCAAACAGGAGTTCGTGAGCGTTATATTAGGATGAAAACCATCAGCAAGTGAGCGTGAATGTAGTCTAAACCATTTTTCAATAAATAAGAGTCAGCCAGTCTGTTGTTTTACTGGCAAATGTTTTTTCCCAGTTTCTTGTACCCGGCTATTGACAATTGGTTTAGTACTATTTTATATAATCCGTATTTATGAAAAAAATTGTACTCATCCTATTGATGGCTAAGTGCGCATATGTGGGTTATTCCCAGGTTATAACACCCACCGTGCAGGGAAAGTTCGGGATAGACGCCGATGCACAATCGAACATGTTCGTCACTACTTCCAGCTCTTGTAATGATTGCGACGACTGGTTCTTCAAGCAAGTTCCCAATGGCAATAACAGTATGTTTGTGATCGACACCACAGGTGCCGGCGCAATCCTTGCGGGTTATCAGTCGAATGCAGCCACGAGAAACATTCCGTTCTACCGGAAGATGGGCTACCCTTCATTTTACCAAACAAATCAAAGGACTTTAATCGATGCCGTATTTGTCAGGGATTACCACGACCATGATCAAACGGCCTTTACTGCCGGCTCTAATAAGAACGGTGATAGTCCGGAAGACTGGACAGGCGAATCCAGTAATATGCTTTCCAAAAATGATATTCTGGACGTCTTCCTGCATTTAAGGCGGGAAGGCCCCAATTATAATCCTACAGACCAACTCTGGCTTTTTGGCGCCGTTGCCATTGAAGGCACCAACGGCAGCCGCTGGTTCGATTTTGAGCTCTACCAGACAGATATATTTTATACCCGCAGCACTTCCGGTTTTACCGGCTTTGGCCCTGACGCAGGACATACTGCCTGGAAATTTGATGCTGCCGGCAATGTAACGCAGGTAGGAGATATGATCTTTGCAGCCAGTTACAGCGGCGGACTTGAATCCATTGAAGCGCGTATTTGGGTAGATGAAGCTGAATTATTAAATACAATACCGGCAACCTTCGATTGGACCGGCACCTTTGGTGGCGGTAAAACGCAATATGGCTACGCAGGCATTCAACCAAAGAACGGCGACCCTTTTTATTTTGGTGTCGAAAATGCCGCTCCTACCTGGGGCGGTCCATGGTGGGTGCCGCGCGCCAATGGCGGATTGGTACAGTCATATGCTACAGGCCAGTTTATGGAATTCGGGATCAATCTTACGGTGCTTGGCCTGGATCCTGTTAGTTTGATGGGAAAAACGCCCTGTGGCATACCATTCAGTAAAGTAATGGTTAAAACCCGAAGTTCAGAATCATTTACCTCTGAATTAAAAGACTTTATTGCACCTTTCGATCTCTTCTTACCACCAAGTGTAGACGTTGCGGCCGATATACCCGTCTTTTGCGGATCCTCAGGTGTGAGCACTATCTCGGTTACCAATCCTTATTCTACGTCCATTTACAACTGGACGACAACCGATGGCTCCATTGCCGTTAATAACGGAACTTCTATAACAGTGGATCAACCCGGTACTTATAAAGTTACGCAGGTGTTGGAGAACGATTGTCCTGCTTATGCAATCGACAGTGCAACCATTGTTTATGATCCGGCCTGTTCGGTGCTCGGCAATAATAGAATAACGGTTACCGGTTCGCTCAATAATGGCCTGGTCAATCTGGATTGGTCGGTGACATCTAATAAAAGTATCAAAAACTTTACTATTGAAAGAAGTACCGATGGGGTTCATTATACAGCTGCCGGCGAGCAGCATGCAGATCCGAAATTAACGTACAGCGCTTATAAGGCCACCGACGAAGTATTTGGCGTTAGATCATCCAGGATCTATTATCGAATAAAAGCAACCGGCTACAATGGGGAAGTGCAATACAGTAAAGCGGTAGAATTATCATTGACCGTAAATGCATTATCCATGAAGTTGACGCCTAACCCGGTAAAGAATACATTATTCATAAATATTGCATCGCAGGCTGATAAAGATGTACAGGTGTTTATTTACGATATCACCGGAAACCTGGTGCGGTCAACGAACACCCATGTTCAAAAAGGATTTTCAACTATTAAAATGAATGATTTCGATACCTGGGCAAAAGGTATGTACACGGTAAAAGTGGTGTCAGGCAGTGATGTGTTGGTGGAAAGAATGCTTTTGACAAAATAGATCATTAAACAAAGGGATGGGCTTCTTCTGGAAGCTCATCTCTTTATCTAATAATAGCGCAATACAAACATACATGCTGTCGTTTTTTAATGTGTGTGCGTAGCACTCACTATTTGGTTACTGTCCGTTCACTGATAACCTGACATGTCCTGTGAAAAGTTAAATCCATTTATCATCTATGCAAAAAACTTTGCAGGTGCAAATACTAACTAAAGTATTGCTGCTGTTCCTTTCTGTACAACTTTTCTCTTATGGAGCACGGGCGCAGGTGTCAGGTACTTACACGATCAACTCCACGTTGCCTACAGGTGGCAGCAATTTCCAATCATTTACCGATGCGGTGGCTTTCATGCAGAACGGACTGAACGGCCCCATCACTTTTAATGTAGCGCCTAATACCGGGCCTTATAACGAACAGATCTACCTTGATAACAAGATCGGAACAACGGCAGCCAACACCCTTACTTTTAATTGCAATGGTGTAACGCTGTCATTCATTTCAAACAATACCAATAACCGCGCTGGTATAAAGCTGGATAACATCAGCTATGTTACTTTTGATAAGATCCGGATCATACCTCAGGCAGCCGGTCAGTATGGATATGGCTTTCATTTGCTCAACAATGCCGATAATAATATTATCAGGAATTGCCGGATCATTCTTCCAACCGGTGCTACGCCCGGCAACAACGAAGGGATCGTGATCAATGGTAATCACGGCGCTGCCACCGCTGCAGGCACCAGCCTTTGCGATAATAACCTCATTCAAAACGATACCATTTCCGGCGGAAGAACGGGCATCACGCTCAACAGTGCGCCGGTTTCCGGAACGCCCGTATTCATGCAGGGAAATAAGATCCTCAACAATTTTATTTCCGACTCGTACAGTAACTGTATTCAATTAAATTATAATGAAAATGCCATCATAGATGGCAATGACCTGCAGGGTGGACCCCATGCCACGAATACGGTGGTGGGCGTTTACCTGCACCTGTTTGATCAGAACGTACAGGTGATCAATAACAGGATCCACAATTTTCATATTGATGAATTTATCTGGGGCAGCAATATTTATGGTATTTTGAATTCGGCACAGGCAGTTGCCGGTAAAGAAAACCTCTTTGCAAACAATCTTATTTACGATTTCAGCTCAAACGGGATACAATACGGCATAGCCTCACGTTTTGCAACCGCTTCCTACTTTAATATATTTAACAATACGATTTCGCTGGACGATCAGAACATTTATGGCCAGGAGTGCAATGGGATCTATTTTGGCGATGTTAGTAATGTGAATGTGTTTAATAATATCATCACCATATCAAGACCTACCAGCGACTGGAACTATTGTATTACCCTTGAAAAAATGATGCCGGGGCTTAGCTGTAAACGGAATGTGTACTATGTGACCGGTTCCGATTTTTCCAATGCAGTTGCCTCGCTGTCGAATGTGGACCTGAAATTATTATCCGACTGGCAAAAGGCGAGTGGGCAGGATTATTCATCGGTGTACATGCACCCCCAGTACACCAATCTGGCCGCATCCAATTTTGTGCCTACAGCGCAGCCAATTGATAACATGGCGCTGTTGGTAAATCTTACTACTGATATTGCAGGCGCAACACGTAGTTCGCTCAATCCCGATCCTGGTTGTTATGAGTTTGTAACGCCTGCCTGTCAAACCCCGGTAGTTCCCGGAACCACTACTGTATTACCCGATTCCATATTATGTTACGGCCCGCAAATAGCGTTGGGATTAACAGGTAATTCCTGGGGTGTTGGCCAAACCTATACCTGGCAAAGTGCTACCACGGCAAATGGAACCTATACCAATATTAGCAGCGGCGTTGCCTATCCGTCAATGGAATTACTGCCGGCAACCACCTTATATTACCGGGCTGCTGTAACCTGCCTTGGCGACACGAAGTATTCTGCGCCTATCCGCGTGGTCGTGAATACCAAGCTATCTGCCGGTACATACACGATCAATTCAGCGCAACCTACCGGCGGCATTAACTTTAATTCATTCAACGATGCGGTACTGGCCATGCAATGCGGGATCACCGGATCCATCGTGTTCAATGTAGCGCCTGGTACCTATAATGAGCAGGTAATTATTCCTGCCGTTGCTACTTCGCCCACACAAACAGTCACCTTCAGAGGTAATGGGGCAACACTCGCATTTGCGGCTACCAACGCCAATGAAAGAGCCGTATTAAAATTGAATGGTACTGATTATGTGACCATTGATAGCTTACGGATAAATGTAATGGGCACATCATTTGGTTTTGGCATACAGTTGATGGGCGATGCGGATCATAACACCATCCAGCACTGCACCGTTTCCCTGGGTACCAATGTAACCGCTACCGGTTATGCCGGCATAGTAATGAACAACAGCGCGACAAACCCCATAGATTTTTCCGGCTTTTCTTACTGCGACAGCAATACAATAGTGAACAATACCATCACTGGTGGTTATTATGGCATAACCCATACATCCCGCACCGCCCTTGCGCCTTCACCCATCCCTTCAGGGAATATTATTAGTGGAAATAAAATAACCGATGCCTGTGGCTTTGGCATTTATCTGGACGGCGTAGCAAAAACAGTGGTCGACAGCAATGAGATCAGCCAGCAGGCCCGTACGGTTTTTACCAATTTTAACGGCATTTATGTTAAACAATCCGTGTCATTTGGTATTACGCCTAACGGCAACCAGATCACCAGGAACAGGATCCATAACCTGATAAATGGTGGTAAAGTAACGACCGTAGAAACGCACGGTATTCACTTTGAAACGGTGGCGGGTATGCCTGCTTCTCCGAACATCGTTGCCAACAACCTGCTGTATAACTTCAGAGGCGTTGGGAACCAGTACGGTGTTTATTCCAGGAATACAAATAACCTGAAGATCTACCACAACACCATTTCACTGGAAGATTCCACAGGCACTACCGTTGCCGCTATCGTAACCCGCGGGTACGGGGTCCTGGGTAACCTGACGGTTAACAATGAATTCAGGAATAACAATGTGATCATCAGAAGGGGAGGACTCGGAACAAAAACCGGTATCTTCATCGCTGGAAGGGATAGTGCCCTTAAAGCAGATCACAATAATTATGTAATTGCTGCAGACAGTGGTACTGTATATACCGGATCTATGGGTGGCATTCATTATGCCCAACTGAAGGACTGGCTGGCAGTAAGAAAAGATTCCAACTCGATTTGCCTCGATCCCTTGATCGCAGATTCTTTGAACAGCGACTTCACGCCTACCAGTATACCCTATGACGATAAAGGAGCTTATATTGGTATAAGCACCGATATCAATAATAATCCGCGAAACACTGCAAAACCCGATATAGGCGCCATAGAATTTACCATTTGTCACCCGCTCACGGTGCCGGCGCTCACCGTAGATTCGGTGGGGGGATTTGTGCTTCGTTTTGCCTGGACGCCTGTTGCCAACGCAACCGGTTACCGGGTGTCGCGTGACGGCCTTAACTGGACCAGCCCTTCATCGGGCGACACCGGCACAACGCATACCATCAGCGGGCTGCTGGGCCGCGATACCGTGGGACTGATGGTGGAGGTACTTGGATCAAGATATGATTGTCCATCCGCATTTTCAGGAAGAATTATAGGCCAAACGCTTACCGACCAGATCTACTTTCCCAACACGTTCACACCAAACAACAACGGGCAAAATGATGTATTCAAGGTATACAGCAACGTTATTCAATCCATGCGGTTGATCATCTTTAACCAATGGGGTGAAAAGGTGTTTGAAACAAGCAATCCCAATGAAGGCTGGAACGGTATTTATAAAGGCAAACCGCAACCGCTGGGTGTTTATGTTTATGTGGCTTCCATTGTATTAAGCGATAACACAACTGCCGTTAAAAAAGGAAGCTTCAACCTGCTCAGGTAACCATGTAGCAGTGGCCTGCCATTGCGCAGCCGCAATATTCATTGATCGCAGGCCTTAGCTTCTGCGAAAACATCCCGTCATTGGATGTAGAATATAACTTGTCCAAATCAACCCTCGACAAAGTCCAGTTTACACCCGGAGATTTTATTAATTAGACAGTAGGTTTGTGTCTGCATATAGTTTATTGATGGAAAGATCAGGATAGCGTGATCATTTAAAAATTTATTTATGACGAATACCGATTTTACAACAACATTCATGGTAAGCAAAAAACCTGCGGAAGTATTTAATGCTATTAATAACCCGCGTGCCTGGTGGTCTGAAGAAATTCTTGGCTCAACCGACAAGGTGAATGATATATTCGACTATCACTTTGAAGACATCCATGCATGTAAACTGAAGGTGCTTGACCTGGTTCCGGGTAAAAAAGTCGTGTGGCATATTCTGGAAAATGATTTCAATTTTACAAAAGACAAAACCGAATGGGTCGACACCCAGGTGGTTTTTGATATCAACCTTGAAGGAGAAAAGACCAGGGTCACATTTACGCACATTGGTTTGCAAGCGCACTATGAGTGTTATGACGCTTGTTATCAGGGCTGGACCCATTACATTCAAAACAGTCTGAAAAAGTATATTACTACAGGGGAAGGGCAGCCAAATATGACCGGAAGCCCGCAAACCGAGACTGAGAAAAGGCTATCGGGCAATTAACTTTTTTAACGCGCATGGATTTTATGCTATAAAGAATCAAGAAGAATAACGAAAATGGACAGATTAAAAAATAAAGTGGCGGTCATTTACGGCGATGGCGCCGTAGGAGGGGCTGTGGCGAAAGCTTTTGCAATTGAAGGCGCAAAAGTCTTTCTTACCGGAAGAACAAAATGGAAGCTTGACACAATCGCAAAGGATATCCAAGCAAACGGCGGGCAAGTTGAGGTCTTTGAGCTCGACGCGTTGAATGAAACAGCCGTTGAAGAACATATTAATGAAGTGGAAAAAGAAGCGGGCAGCATCGACATTTCATTTAATGCGATCGGCCTGCCCCAAACCGGTCACCAGGGCACGGCCCTGGCCGAGCTTACGATTGATAATTTTGTGCAGCCGATAATAACCTATTCCCGGTCCCATTTTATAACCGCCCGGGCCGCAGTAAGAAAAATGGTGAAGCAAAGGCATGGGGTGATCTTGATGAATACACCAAGCCCAAGCCGTATCAGTGTTCCTTTTATGGGCGGCATGCCATCGACCTGGTCGTCTATAGAAGCGCTGAGCCGGACCATTTCTGCAGAATGTGGTGTGCATGGAGTAAGGTCAGTTTGCATACTTACCACGGCTATGCCCGATACCCCCTTAATTGATGAGGTGTATAACCTGCATGCGAATGCATATGGCATCGATTATAAGCAGTTTCATGCCGGCATGGAGGCCAAGACACATCTGAAGCAATTGAGTTCTATAAAAGACCTGGCCAATGCGGCTGTATTTGCAGCATCGGATGAAGGAAGATCCATCACGGGAACTGTTTTGAATCTTACAGCAGGGCTGGTTGTGCATTGAGGAGGCTAAGCACCCTTTCTGCTTAAAAAATGACTGATAAGATCCAGCACCTCGTCGAAATTTGTTTCGAGTACCATATGAGAACCATCGATAATATGGGTTTGGGCATTGGGCAGATCCCGCTTATAACAATAAGCCTCCTTCTCGTTGTAGAACGGATCATTTTTTCCCCAGATGACAAGGGCCGGAGGTTGATGCGTGCGGAAATATTCCTGGAAGGCGGGAAACATTTCTATATTGCTTTTGTATGTACAGCTCAACTCATATTGCATGTCAATATTGCCCGGCCTGCTCATCCGCTCCCAGTCAAGCAACCAGGTTTCCGGGCTCACGCGCTCGGTCATTTCTTCAGTTAAACCGGCATAATATTGCATTTTGGTGCCCTCTGCACTTAAATATGCATACACTTTTTTCTTTTTTGCTTCGGTAGGATGGTCCCAGTAATCTCTTATTTCATCCCATATTTGCTCTATGCCTTCAAGATAAGCATTACCGTTTTGCACAATGATCCCTTCGATCTTTTCAGGGTGATTTACACATATTCTCATCCCAATAGGGCTGCCAAAATCATGCAGATAGATGGTGAATTTATTTACATCTATTACTTCCATGAACCTGTTCATGCAGGCAGATATATTTTTAAATGAGTATTCAAATTCAGTGCTGCCGGGAAAAGCACTGAAGCCAAAGCCCGGGTAATCGGGAGCAATTAGGTGGTACTTGTCGGCAAGTGCAACCATTAAGTTTTTAAACATTACAGACGAGGTAGGGAATCCATGTAAGAGGAATAAGGATGGATTTTTTCTGTCGCCGGCCTCGCGGTAAAAAATGTCGATACCATCAACATTTACTGACCTGTTAAAAATTTGCTTGCTCATGATCATTCGAGCTTCAAATTTTGTGCCTTGTCTTCTTATTATACATCTGGAATATTATTATGGGTTTTCCTAACGGTTAGTTAGTACATATATGCATTAGATCAATAAAGAGGATCATGTATGAACCAGCTTGTGCCGGCTTGTTCAATATTCTACATCGTTTATTTTTGGTAGTTTTTCCAGGCGGGTTAAAGTAGTTTGTAGAAAATTGCCTGCTATGAAAAAAATTATAATGCTTCTCTGTACGGGACTGCTATGTTACATCACATTTTACGCATGTTCAAAAAACAAGGTGGGAGATCAGGAACTGGTTGCCAAAGGCGCTTATGAAGAATTCAACGCGCATGGGTGCCAGTGTAAACCGGCAGATTCAAGTATTTTCGATCCCACCTGTTTGGTTGCGCCAAACGCGCAATTAAGAATTTTGGGGCAGGGTTTCAGTTTCACCGAAGGGCCGGCCGTTGATAAAAAAGGCAATATTTTCTTTACAGATCAACCTAATGATAAGATCTATAAATGGTCGGTAAACTCCGGCACGATCACTACATTCTTAACGGGTACAGGCCGCTCCAACGGCATGGCCTTCGATAAAAATGGCAATCTTATTACTTGTGCCGATATGCATGGAGAGTTATGGAAAATAGCGCCCGATGGCAGCCACATTGTGCTGGTAAATAATTACAATGGCAAATTGTTAAATGGACCGAACGATGTATGGATCAACCCCAAAAATGGCGGTATGTACATTACCGACCCCATATTTCCCAGGAGTTATTGGGATGCCGGTGATCCCCGTCAGCAGGCATGGCCTCCAACGCATTCCGAACAAGCCAAAACCGGCAAAGGCGGTTATGTTTATTATTTAGCTGCCGGCAGCCGTACTTTGGTAAGGGTGACTACAGAGGCGATGGGATGGGATGCTGATGGTTGGCCGAACGGGGTTGTTGGAACGCCTGATGGAAAAAAGCTTTACGTGAATAAATGGGCGCCCGATATCAATACCGCAGGTACCTGGGTCTTTGATATTAAAGCCGATGGTACACTCACCAATATGCGCAGGTTTGTCGATATGGGAGGTGATGGCATGTCGATGGATGAACGTGGGAATATTTATATCAGCAACTCCTATGGAGTAACCGCTTTTGATCCCAAAGGCAGGAGGATCTTTAATCTTCCTACGGGTGGGGGAGCAACCAACAATGTTTTTGGTGGTAATAACAATAAGACCTTGTTTATTACCGGACCTGTAGACAAATTAACGGCGATAAAAATGACTGTGAAAGGGGTAGAGAAATTCTATTAGGCGACGGCAAATTGAGAATAAGGCTTTTTACCGCGCTGGACATAAGCCACTTTTTCTAAAAAGCTGTATTTCATCCAGAAGGGGTCTGGTTTTCACAGGAAAAGAACTTATTTCAATAGAATAAAACCTTTGATGGATCAAAGGACTGGTTTTTCCATGAAAAACGGTCAAAAAGGGCATTTCACCAACAGCAATGAACTTTTATCATACAGAAAAAAGGTTTATTCCGCAAAATAGTTACTTGATGGGATCTTCAGATTTTGAAACAATTCCATATCAGAAGAAATAAGAAAGCCTGTAAATCATTCCGGAATTACAGGCTTGATGGTATTAACCTTGTCACAATCGATAAGGGTTAGCTATTTGTGATAATGAAGGCATGTTATTCCGCAGGGAAAAGACCGGCTCTCTACCAGGGTTAAGTTTTGCGTGGTTTCGACCTGATTAAAGATCGGCATTCCTTTCCCCAGAACAGCCGGGTTGATGAACAGATAAAAATCATCGATCATGCCTGACCTGATAAGGCTGGAAACAAAACTGCCACCACCATATACTATGATGTCGCCACCGGCCTCTTTCTTCAAGCTGGTAACTTCATCAACCAGCTTTCCTTTTGCCAGTGCTGTGTTGTTCCATTCACATTTTTCGATGGTGTTTGTAAATACGATCTTGAAGGTGTTGTTCATTTTCGCGGCGCCTTCCAAAGCAGGATTAGAGGCCCAAAATGGAATAAAGCCCTCGGCAAGCTTCCTGCCTAATAGGATCAGGTCAACAGGATCGGTTAAACGCGTAACAAACTCTTTGAGCGCATCGTCCCAGTTCGCGGTCATCCAATCCATTTCACCGTTGACGCCGGCAATATACCCATCAACAGAGAGTTGCACCTGTAGTTTAAGCTTTCTCATAAATTGTGCGTGATTGATTTTTGATTAAATTTTATACTGCCAAATTATAGAAGCTGCCAGCCAGAAAATAGACAAAATCCGACATTTGTAAATTCGCTATTCTTCATTCAACAATAGTATTCTCTGCAGGTTCAGCCTGATCTGCCTGGGTGTGTAATTGGTAAACTCCCTGAAATCACTGATCAGCCGCGATTGGTCACTATAGCTGAATTCGTAGGCTATATCGCAGAAGTTTTTGCTGGTTCCCCCGGCAATCTGCTTCAGCGCATGTTGAAATTTCATCATTCGCATAAATAGTTTGGGAGGCAACCCTATTGCCTCCTTAAAACGCCGCTCCAGCTGTCTTTCTGAGATACCATAGCTGTTGGCCAAATGAGCAATCCGCATATTAAAAGCACCTGCTTTGATCAATGAACTACAATGCTGCACCAACTTATCTTCCTCTTTCGCCGTTTTGGCCTGCCTCGAAATGAAACTGCTGAGAACACGAATCCTGCCTGTGTGATTGCGTTGATCCATTAATTGCTCCGCAACATATTTGCCTTTTATATCATCCAAACCAACCAGGGTGTTTGTCAATGCCATCGGGTTTATTCCGAAGATCATTCTAATGCCCTGCGATGTGAAATTTACTCCTGTGGCAGAGAAGGGCATGTCGGAGATGGATTTGGTAGGGTGCGTGCGTTTGCCATAGGCAAGCGCTGTTTTCACGCGCTCTTTGTTCTCATCAAGAAAAGAACTGTGTCCATTATGATGCTGAATGATGATGCCAGAAGAATCATCTACGATCGTATTGATTTCCTGGTGCAAACCGGCTGACCCATCGTTTTCCGCCGACCAGAAGTAGCGAACGTATTTTTGCAGCATAGGTGGAGCCGGAATTATATGAAAATTCATGTCTACTGCTTTTTTGTATGATTATGTTTATCGGCGGCGGTATGGTATAGGTACAAACCATAATCTGTAGGTACACCTTTATGGCCTAACTGGTGCAACATGGCCGTAATATTGCCGCGGTGATACGTACCATGATTGACGATATGCTGAATTACATCGGCATAGGACATTCGCACACCGGCAAAATCCCGGCTATCTGCCATATCGTTCTTCATGATAAACCGGACTGTCGCTTCGGCCAGTACCTGTTGTTTCTCTTCCAGTTCCTGCAATGAATTATTCTTTGTAGATGCGATCAAATCATTGACTGAGGCCTGGATCGCATTGTAGTCATCGGGCTGATATTCTTCCATAAGAAGGGATAGCCACCCTTTATCAATGATGTATACATGCATCAGTGCTTCAAATATAGAAGGGAATACACTTTTAATGGGAGCCCGGCAGCTGCCATCGGGAAGATCCTGCAGATGGCTTATCAAAGTTTTATTGGCCCATGTATGATATTCATACATGAACAGCGAATGATTGTCTGTCATTTCAAATAGTTGAGTTAATAGAAAGGAATACCGCCTGTTGCCTGAAACTGGCAACCGTAAGGTAGGAACCCCTGGGAATGGGGGACTACTTATCTTGTATGTTAAGATGGGACTTTTTCATGATCACCTCCTTTTTAAGAAGTGAAGACCGTTAGACAAATATAGGGGCTAACGGTTATTTAAGCCGGAAAAATATTAATGAAGTTTTGTTTCAGTTTGCTTTTCTAACCCTGGCAATGAATTCTGATGGTAACATATTATATTTACTCTTGAACGATTTGGCAAAATAATTAGATGTTGTAAAACCAACCTGGTAAGAGATTTCCGAGATGGTCATATTGCTTTTTTCCATCAATGCGGCAGCTTTCTCCAGGCGGAAGGAACGGATATACTCTACCGGTGTTTGACCGGTCAACTCGAGCAGTTTGGTATATAATGTGCTCCTGCTCATCCCAAACTGTTTGCTTAAGTTCTCTACAGACAGTTGCGGATTGGTAAGGTTGCTTTCAAGATAGCTGGCTATTTCAGTTAAGAGCTTTTCATTCGCCGATTCTATGACTGGCTCCGGGGCCGTAAGCTTTATCTGCTTCGAATACGTACTTTGCATGGTGTTCTTTAAGTGAAGCAGGTTTTTTATTTTGGCATTTAATACTTCAAAATTAAATGGTTTTGTAATATAGTCATTCGCTCCTGTTTCCAATCCTTCGAGTTGCTGTTGCTGACCAGTCATGGCCGTGAGCAGGATCACCGGGATATGACTTGTTCTTTTATCTGCTTTTATTTTGTTAATGAGTTCAATGCCATCCATTTCAGGCATGCTTATATCACTTACGATCAGTTGCGGATGATTAAATAGTGCTTTTTGCCATCCCTCTTTTCCGTTAGTTGCCTCTATTACTTTGTACCTGATCCGGAGATGATCTTTCATATACGATCTGAAGTCATCATTGTCCTCCACCAGCAGTACTGATAGTGCATTGTTCATGCTGCTGTCTTCCTGGATCGACGGTGAACCGTTTAGGCCCGCACTTTCATCTGCAGCGGCGGGGAACTGTGGCACACCTTCGTTAAGAATGGTGGTTTCATGTGCCTGTTTTAGTGGAATTTCTATCATGAAGGCAGCTCCTTTCCCAGGTTCACTTTCCACCCGGATCTTTCCCCCTTGTAACCTGATGAACTCTTTTGTGATCGACAAACCGATGCCGGTGCCCTGGTTCAGGATAGCTGTGCTGGTATCGCTCTGAAAAAAGCGGTCGAAGATCAGATCTTTTTTATCTGCGGGAATGCCAATGCCCGTATCCGTTACATGGATGGACACCCAGGTATTTTCCTGCTCATCCGGGCTTTCGGCTTTCTGGAGATCAACCGTGATCTGCCCGCCTGCCAAAGTAAATTTGAATGCATTGGATAATAAGTTGAAAAGGATCCGTTCCATTTTATCCCGGTCAAAATAAACATCCAGCCGCTCGACACCGCTTTTGAATGTGAACTGTATATTTTTCCTTTCCGACAGATCCCTGAAAGATTCAGACACTTCCCTTATAAATGAAACAAACTCGCCCTTCGATAGCTGTAACTTTAATTCATGTTCTTCCATTTTTCTAAAGTCGAGCAATTGATTCACCAGGTTCAGCAGCCTTCTAGCGTTACGCCTGATCATACTTAGTTTTTCCAGCTTTCGCGGGTTTCCTTCACTTTCAATCAACTGGTCTACCGGCCCCATGATCAATGAAATAGGCGTTCTGAAATCATGGCTGAGATTGGTAAGGAATTTCAATTTCATCCGGTCAAGTTCCTGTACGCGTTTAACTTCCTGCTGTTCCTGCTGCAAAGCAAACTTTTTTCTCAATCTTGAGATACCTCTGTATCTGCTGTACAGCAGTAAGCCTGCAATGGCAAGTACATAAAATATATAGGCGTAGGTAGTTCGCCAGAAGGGCGGCTTTACAAAGATCTTTATGGTGGTTTCTTTTGTGCTCCAGATCTCATCGTTGTTGCTGGCTTTTACCCTGAAAGTATATTCCCCGGGGTCCAGGTTCGTATAGGAGGCCATATTGGCTTTGCCGATATAGTTCCAGTCTTTATCAAAACCATCCAGCTTATAGGCATAATGGTTTTGCTTTGGTATGGTATAATTCAGAGCAACGAAACCCAGCGCAAAATTCTGCTTATAATTCAACCGGATTTCACTGGCTACTGAAATATGTTCCTGGATGGGAGCATCTTTAGCGGCCGGCACAGATTTGTTCGAGATCTTCAGATCGGTTAATACTACACGCGGCAGATTGCGATTAACAGTCAGTTGGCCGGGATAAAAATGATTGAACCCTTCCAGGCCGCCGAAAATCAATTCACCATCTGCCAGGCGCAAACCTGCCCCGCGTACGAAGTTTGAATTCTGCAGCCCATTTGAATGGGTGAAATTCCAGAAATCTTTTGTACCCGTGTCGAATCTGCTTATGCCGGTATTGGTTGATAACCACAGTTTACCAATGGCATCTTCCACAATTTGATAAACCATGGTGTTTTGCAATCCGTCCCTTTCAGAATAATGGGTAAACAGGTGTTTGTCTGCATCAAACGCGGCCAGTCCGCTAAAAGTTCCGATCCACATTTTTCCCTTGCTGTCGCGATGCAGGCATTGTATTTTATTGCTGGGCAACTGACTGTTCTCCTGCGTGTAAATGGTCCATTTACCGGTGCCGGGTTCATATACCGCGATACCGCCGCCATGCGTGCCAACCCATATATTACCGTTATGGTCTTCCTCGATGGCCCGTATATACCCGTTAATAGGCAACAGGTTCACGCCATTGCCCTGGGGTTGGGGAGAATACCTGGCAATTACCTGCTCATTGTTCATTTTGATAATGCCTGCACCGTTGGTCCCGATCCAAACATTTCCCTTACTGTCTTCAAACAAACAGAAAATGTCGTTACTGGTAAGATCATTTTGACCAGGCCCCTTCAGCAGTTGTTTGTATGTTCCGGTTCGCTGGTCTGCGATGATCACGCCTTTTGAAAAAGTGCCGATATACAGTTTATCGCTTTTGGTGCGCAGCAAAGCGAGAATAGCCAGCGACTCACCAGCCCCGTTTTTCACCGCAAGCTTCACAGGATATCCCTGTTCTTTTTTACGGTCATATGTATATAAGCCATTGCCGTTCGTGCCCAGTAACAAGTGGCCATTATGATTTTCGGCCATGGCGGTGATAACAGCAATATTGCGCCTGTTTTCCTGAAAGCTGCTGTTCAGCGTTAGGTTGAACAGGTTAAGATTTTTATCATATTTGCAAATGCCCCCCTGCGATGTGCCAAACCAGTAAATGCCTTCTTTGTCGACATATATACATCGCACTGCATTGCTGCTTAAACTTTGATGGTTGCGGTTCTCATGTGTAAAAACGGAAAACCGGTCGGCCTGTACCTCGTAAACGTACAAGCCCTTAAAATTGCTGCCTATCCATAAGATCCCCTCGTCGTCGCTGGCCAGGTAATTAATTTCTATGCCGTTTAAATAATTACAATGAATGAATCCCGATTCATCGGGTTTCAGTCTGCTTAAGCCGGTTGAAGTTCCCACCCAAATATTTCCCCATTTGTCTTCTGCTACGGCTTTTATACTGTTTACAGGTAAGCTATTTGGGTCTGCCTGGCTGTGCTCATACAGTTTGAAGGTGTTGGTTGGAATATTATATTGAAAAAGACCGTTATCGGTTGCGATCCATAACCGTTGCTTACGGTCTTCGTAGATCGAAAGCAGGGTGGTTCTTACCGGCCTTCCGCTTCCATCGCGCAAAAGCTGTTTTGAAATGGACTGGGTCGCCGGATCGAGCAGATACAAACCTTCAAACTGTGCAATCCATATTTTGCCGCGATAGTCGCTGCAAATGCCCCTGATAACATCGCTGCCTGAGAGGGTGGTGGATCCTGTTCTTACCGGGTAATGTAAGAACCGGTCTTGCTTCCGGTCGTAAAGGCTGAGCCCGCCGCCGCTGGTGCCGATCCATAATCTACCCGATCTGTCCTCATGTAATGCAAGCACTTCATTGGTACGCAGGCTGGTGCTGTCGCCGGGGCGATAGCGGTACACGGTAAAATTTGTTCCATCGAATTTATTCAAACCGTCATCAGTGGCGAACCACATCAGCCCATAGCGGTCCTTTAAGATAGCATTCACGGAATTGGATAACAAACCGTCCCGGGTAGAAAGCGAGGTAAAGTTGATATGACCTGTTTGGGCGGGGGCTTTGAGGTAAGTGATTAACAGGTAACCTAAAAATATATAAATATATTTTCGCATGTCTTGCAATCGTTTTGGTAAGGTAATATAACATCACCGGAGGATCGAACAAAATTGCTACAATTTCCTACAAAGTTGGCAATCCCTCCAGTGCGGCATGGCTATTTTTGTAATTAAATGTACGACTGACGTTTTTGATTTCCGTACAAAATTATTTGACTTATTATAATGAACTCATATAGAACGGCCACAACAGGTGTTGTCATTGTAGCGGCATTGATTTTTTCATTAAAAGGCTTTGGGCAAAAGCTGCCCTACCAGAACCCGGGCCTGTCTTCGGCCGAAAGGGCCCGCGACCTCATAGCGCGACTGACCTTGGAAGAAAAGGCCTCCTTACTGTTCGATCAATCTCCTGCGATACCCCGGCTGGGCATAAAAAAGTTCAATTGGTGGAGTGAGGCATTACATGGCCTGGCCAATAATGACAATGTTACGGTTTTTCCCGAACCGGTTGGCATGGCTGCTTCATTCGACGATTCCCTGGTGTATAAGATCTTTGATGCAACATCTGATGAGGTACGCGCCAAATATCATGAGGCCATACGAAGTGGAAAAGAGAACCGGCGCTTTTTGAGTCTTTCGGTTTGGACACCCAATGTCAATATCTTCCGCGACCCGCGTTGGGGACGCGGCCAGGAAACCTATGGGGAAGATCCTTACCTCACGGCGCGTATGGGCGTTGCAGTAGTAAAAGGGCTGCAGGGGCCGGCCAATTCAAAATACCGCAAATTACTGGCCTGTGCCAAACATTATGCCGTGCATTCAGGACCTGAGTGGAGCAGGCATACGCTGAATCTTTACCAGCTAAGGCCCCGCGACCTGCACGAAACTTACCTGCCTGCCTTTAGATCGCTGGTAATGGATGCCGATGTGCGCCAGGTAATGTGCGCATATCAGCGACTCGATGATGAGCCTTGCTGCGGCAACAACCGTTTACTGCAAACCATCCTGCGCGACGATTGGGGCTTTAAACATATAGTGGTTTCAGACTGCGGCGCCATCACCGATTTTTATACCAGCCATAAAGTGTCGTCCGATGCCGTACACGCTGCTGCAAAAGGCGCTTTGGCCGGTACCGATGTGGAATGTGTGTGGGAAGGTTATGCATATAAAAGCCTTCCGGAGGCCGTGTCGCGGGGATTGATCACCGAAAAAGAGGTCGACAAACACCTGCTGCGCGTGTTGACCGGGCGTTTCGATCTGGGCGATATGGACGACGATGCATTGGTGCCCTGGGCTGCCATTCCCATCTCGGTCGTCAATAATGAGGCGCATAGAAAGCTTGCGCTGGATATGGCGCTGGAATCAATGACGCTCCTGCAGAACAGGAATAATATCCTCCCTTTAAAAAGAACGGTTAAAAAGACCGCTGTTATTGGACCGAATGCAGACAATGATCCCATGCTTTGGGGAAATTATAATGGAAAGCCGGTAAGAACGATTAATATTCTAAAAGGCATTCGCGCTGCAATGCCAGCTAACACGGTGTTGTATGACAAAGCATGTGACCTGGTGGAAAATAAGGTCACGCAAAGTTATTTTTCACAATCTTCCATCGACGGAAAGAAAGGGTTTAAAGCGACTTACTGGAACAACCGGGAGATGCAAGGCGATCCTGTTATTACAGAACAAATAACCAATCCGCTGAAACTGACCACTGCCGGTCAGCACGAGTTTGCATCGGGCGTTCAACTGGAAAATTTCTCTGCATTGTATGAAACGGAGTTTGTTGCTGCCACCACCGAGGAACTGGTGTTCAAATGCGGAGCAACAGGTTCCATGCAATTGTATGTAAACGGCGTATTGGTGACCAGGACCAATAACTGGCGTACCCTGCTTTCAAGAGTTCCCTACAAAGTGGAAACTGGCAAGAAATATAAAATAGAAATACGCTTTGCCCAGTTGAACAATTGGCAGGCGAATATTGAATTCGATTTTGGTAAAGAAGTGGATATCAATTTTAGCGGCCTGATCAATAAACTGAAAGGAATTGATGAGGTCGTATTTGTCGGCGGCCTTTCTACATTGCTCGAAGGGGAGGAAATGCCCGTATCTTATCCCGGATTCAAAGGGGGCGATCGTACAGATATTCAATTGCCCGAAGTACAACGCAACTGTTTGAAAGCATTGAAAGCAGCCGGGAAAAAGGTGATCTTTGTAAATTGTTCCGGATCTGCCATTGGCCTGGTGCCGGAAACAGAAAGCTGCGATGCCATTCTGCAAGCCTGGTATGCAGGAGAATCGGGTGGGCAGGCAGTGGCAGCCGTGTTGTTTGGCGATTACAACCCTTCAGGAAAATTGCCCGTTACTTTTTATAAGGATACTACGCAACTGGCCGATTTTGAAGACTATTCCATGAAGGGCAGAACATACCGCTACATGAGCGACCCGCTTTTTCCGTTCGGGTTTGGTTTAAGTTATACAAGCTTCTCTATTGGCGCCGCGCATGTGAGCAAAACAGCAATCAGCAATACCGAAAGTATTGATATATCAGTACCGGTAACCAATTCAGGCAGGCGCAAAGGAACTGAGATCGTACAGGTGTATGTGCGCAAAACAGGAGACAGCGACGGGCCGCTGAAAACGCTGAGAGGATTTAAAAGAATAGCTGTACCTGCGGGTAAAACCGCAACGGCGGTTATCAGTCTGCCGCCATCAGCATTTGAATTTTACGATGCAAACGCTGGGAAAATGGCAGTAATGCCTGGCACCTATGAATTATTATATGGTAACAGCTCTGCAGAGAAAGACCTGAAGATGGTGAAGATCTCGATCAGGTAATACGCTGCCTGTTTAAGTGCGTTAGAGCAATGATCAAATACCCATTATAAATACCTGTGTTAAATGAAAAAAGCACTTGTCACGCTATTGATTGTTTTGCCAACACTAATTGCAGCGCAAAATGCCACCATAAAAATTGATGTAGAAAGAAGCATTGGTGAAATTGACCCGCTGATCTACGGCGTTTTTATGGAACCTATTCAATTCAGTGGCAGACGTTTTGGTTTGCCCGATTCTGTGCAGTTCAATACATTATATGGAACTTTATACGACCCTTCTTCACCACTGGCTGACAAGAACGGCTTTAAGAAGAATTATATAGAGGCAATGAAAGAATTAAAGATCACCAATATGCGCTGGCCAGGCGGGAACTTTTTAATGGGTTATAACTGGCAGGATGGTATTGGTCCCAAAGATCAACGGCCGGCCCGTATTAATCTGGCATGGGGTGAAATAGACAACAACCACGTGGGCACAGATGAATGGATGGCATTGAATAGAGCCATAGGAAGTGAAAATGTGGTATGTGTTAACCTGGGTCTTGGCGACATCAAAGATGCTGCTTACTGGCTGGAATACTGTAACTATCCCAGGGGAACCTATTATGCAGACCTCCGTGCCAGGAACGGACATAAAGAGCCCTATAATGTTAAAATATGGGACCTTGGTAATGAAGTAGACGGCTATCCTTGGGAACTGGGTTACAAAACCGCCGAGGATTATGTTAAGATCGGGAGGGAAGCAGCAAAAGCCATGAAGGCCGTCGATAGCACCATTAAGCTCGTGGCGTCCGGTTCTTCATACTATGAAGCCACAGGAATATGGGTCGATTGGAACCGTAAGGTGCTGGATGGGCTGGGTGACAAGATCGATTATTTATCCATACACCGGTATTGGGAAAGATCGGATGATTACTATACCTACATGGGGCAAAGTGCAATAGACTTTGAAGAAAAAATTCGGGTGCCGGCGGCCCAGATAGAAGCAGCACGCATTAAGAATGGCTTCAAAAATCCGATTTACATTTCCGTAGATGAATGGGGCATCATGTCAAGGAATACATTATCCGTTCTGCCGGTAGCACAATGTTTTAATTCCTTCCTGCGCCACGCCGACGTGGTGAAGATGGCAAATTTTACGCTTCTTACATCACTGCTTGGCAATGATCAAAAGAAGGGAACGTTTAAAACACCGTTATTTTATATTTTCAAGGCATTCTCGAACAACTGTCGCGGCAGATCAATAGATACATATGTTGCCTGCGACACTTTCAACACACCAAAGGCGCGGGGTATTCCATATCTGGATGTCACCACCACCTACTCTAAAGAAACAAATGAAGTCTTCGTCAATGTCGTGAACCGGCACAAGGATAAAGCAATTACAGCCGACATTGTAGCCGCTAGCGGGAACATCATGGGTAAAGCTGAAGCCAGCTTTATTGCAGGCAGTTCCTTAAATGAAGTGTATGAATTCGATAAACAGGCTCAGTATGTGCCCGTAAAAAAACTTATAGACACGAAGGGCAAACAATGTACCTATACGTTCCCGCCGCATTCCTTTACGCAGATAAAACTGAACATTAATGTAAAATAAGCCGGTCCGGTCTTAAATGAAAATACACCATATATGAAATATATATTGTTTGCCATAGCTGTTTTAATGCTGCCTGCTTTCTCTGCCAACGCACAGGAACTGGTTAAACAGGCGCCCGCCGGTTTTGATTCATTGCGTGCAGCTATACCGCACGGAAAGATCGATACCATAACTTATGCTTCCAAAACGGTTGGAGTAACCCGGAGATCACTTATTTATACACCACCTGGATTTTCAAAAAAGAAAAAGTACCCGGTCTTATACCTGCTGCATGGTATAGGTGGTGATGAAAAGGAATGGCTGAATGGCGGAAAGCCACAGGTGATCCTCGATAACCTGTATGCGGAAGGCAAAATAGTACCAATGATCGTCGTGATGCCCAATGGCAGAGCCATGAAGGACGACCGCGCAACCGGCAATATCATGGCGCCCGAAAAAGTGCAGGCATTTGCCGATTTCGAAAAAGACCTGCTGAATGATCTTATCCCTTTTATCGAAAAGAAATATCCGGTACTTACTGACCGCGAGCACCGCGCCATAGCAGGATTGTCAATGGGAGGCGGACAGTCGCTGAACTTTGGGCTGGGCAACCTCGACAAATTTGCCTGGGTGGGCGGCTTTTCTTCTGCTCCCAATACCAAAAAACCGGAAGAACTGCTGCCAGATCCTGAAACGGCAAAAAAACAATTGAAGCTGCTCTGGATCTCCTGCGGTGATAACGACCGGCTGATCTCGTTCAGCAAACGCACCCATGATTACCTGTATGAGCATAATGTTCCGCACATCTATTATATAGAACCCGGCGTTCACGATTTCAAGGTTTGGAAGAACGGGCTGTATATGTTTTCCCAATTCCTGTTTAAACCGGTGGATACTTCCGTTTTTATGAAGTATGATGTTTTGGGAACACCGGCCGCTACCAATGTAAGATCGGCCAGTTACCCGCAGGTGCTTCCCGATAACCGGGTTATTTTCCGCATCAAAGCGCCCCATGCGCAAAAAGTGCAGATAGACCTGGTTAAGAAGTATGACCTGGTAAAAGATACCGGTGGATATTGGGCCGTCACTACCGATTCAATAAGCGAAGGTTTTCATTATTATTCTTTACTGATCGACGGTGTTGCCTTGGCCGACCCGGCGAGTTTGACCTTTTATGGAATGGGGCGCATGGCCAGTGGCATTGAGATCCCGTTCCGGGGAGGCGGCTATTATGCTGTTAAAGATGTGCCGCATGGAGATATAAGAATAAGAAGATATTATTCTGCAATTACCAATTCGTGGCGCCGCCTCTTCATTTACGCGCCGCCGGGCTATGATGTAAATACCAATGAAAAATACCCGGTATTATACCTTTTGCATGGTGGTGGTGAAGATGAAAGCGGGTGGTCTGCCCAGGGGCGAACTGACCTTATTTTGGATAACCTCATTGCAGCTAAAAAGGCAAAGCCCATGCTGGTGGTAATGATGGACGGGAACTTCAGCACAGGCATCGCCGGATTTAACGAACAGGCATTAAAGGCATTTGAAAGCGATCTGAAGCAGCAAGTGATCCCATTTATCGAGCAGAACTATCGCACAGCTACAGATGCTTCGGCCAGAGCCCTCGCCGGCCTGTCGATGGGTGGTTTACAAACGCTGTATGCAGGAATAAAGAACAGTCAACTGTTTTCTTATTTGGGGGTCTTCAGTTCCGGCTGGTGGGCCAATCAACCTGCACTTTCAGGACCGCAATACGAGTTCATGAAAAGCAATGCGGCTACCATTAACAATAACCTGAAGCGTTTATGGATCTCGATGGGGGGCAAAGAAGATATTGCGTACAATAACTGCAAGATCATGCTTTCCAAGTTCGATGAAATGAATATTAAATATCAATACAGCGAATATCCGGGCGGCCATACCTGGCCGGTATGGCGGAATAACCTGTACAACTTTGCCCAGGAGTTGTTCAAATGATCATTTCGAAGAGTTGCGCTTCCTGTATTCTTCGCCGGCTGCTGTAAACGATCTGGTAAGTAATAAAATCCGCTGTTATGCGTAAATCTGTTTTATTGGCATGCTTACATGCACTGCTTATAAATAGTGTAGGTCTGAAGGGGCAGAACCCGCTCATTCGTCACCAGTTCAGCGCCGATCCTTCTGCCCGGGTATTTGGCGACAAAGTATATGTATATGCATCTCATGACATCCTGGCCACCGAAGGGCGTGGCCGGATGGGTTGGTTTTGTATGGAAGATTATCATGTGTTCTCTTCATCGAATCTTACCGACTGGACGGATCACGGTATGATCATTCACCAGAACAATGTGCCCTGGGTTAAGCCAGACAGCTATAGTATGTGGGCGCCGGATTGCATTTTCCGGAACGGAAAGTATTATTTCTATTTTCCTTCTACGCCAAAAGATACCAGTTATGCACGCGGGTTTACGGTGGGCGTAGCCATTGCTGACAAACCGGAAGGTCCTTTTATTCCGCAGCCTGCACCCATTCTCAATGTGCGGGGCATCGATCCCAATGTATTTATCGACAAAGATGGACAGGCCTACCTCTACTGGTCGCAGGGAAATATATATGGCGCAAAGCTGAAAGAGAATATGGTGGAGCTTGCTTCGGAACCGGTCGTATTGGGTAACTTGCCCGACAAAGGACTGAAAGAAGGTCCCTACCTGTTTGAAAGGAACGGAACTTACTATCTCACCTATCCGCATGTGGAAAACAAGACCGAACGGCTTGAGTATGCGATAGGGGATAATCCACTGGGCCCCTTTAAAGTAACAGGCGTTATTATGGACGAGTCGCCTGCCGGCTGCTGGACAAACCACCATTCCATTATACAGTTTAAAGATCAATGGTACCTCTTTTATCATCATAACGATTATTCACCTGCGTTTGATAAGGCGAGATCGATCATGGCCGACAGCCTGTTCTTCAATACAGACGGCACCATTAAAAAAGTATTGCCTTCCTATAGAGGAATAGGTGTAACGAACGCCAATACACAGATACAGCTTGACCGGTATAGCCGTATAAGCGATAAAGGCGCGTCCATTGCCTTTCTGGATACAGCCAACAAGTTTCAGGGTTGGAAAATGGTGCTGGAATCAGCCGGGGCCTGGGTGCAATATAATAGTGTAGATTATGGAAAGAAGAAACTTAAATCGGTTACGGTACGGACGCTTTCTCCCGCAGGTGGCCATTTGCAGATCCGTGTACAGGGTATAGATGGTCCTGTGCTGGCAGATATTCCTATCAGTGCCAGTAATGAATGGCAATTGGTAAAAGTGTCTTTGTTACGCTTTAAGCCTGGTATGCAAAACCTGTTCGTTATATTGAAGGATAACCATCAGACAGCCATTGACTGGATGCGTTTCGAATAGTGGAAAAATCCTTCGATTGAACATATTTACCAAAGGTTCCGACAAATGGGCCCCTGCTTTTTTTCCTGCGTAACTAACTTTGAAAGTGACGATTGTACAAATTTTCCCGGATTGATACTGGTTAGCTGCTAACGATCATAATGCCAAAACTATCTTTTAACCATTAACTGCTGCTATATGAAAAAACTTACCTGAACATCTTTTCCCATCGTTTTTTAGTTACTACTTCACATCATTGCGAAGACCTGAGACAGTCTTTACTGGCCTGGCGCTCTTGCGCCCGGGCCAGGAGGGCTCCTATTTAATACTTCAAACTACGATATGGAAAATTTTAAACGGGGCCTTTCGTCCCGGAGGCATTGCTTTGTCTTCAAATACCTGCTGGCGATTACCCTGTACATACTGCCGCTCACATTGATCTCGCTTCGCCTCAAGGCAGGTGGAGGGCTCAACGATAAATACACAAACAACCGCTTTTCCCTGATCATAACCGGCAAAATAACTGACGACAAAGGCCTACCGCTCGCCGAGGTCACCATCGCCGAAAGAGGTACCAACAATATCACTATGTCGAAAGCAGATGGTACGTTTACCATAACGGTTGTAAATGATAAGGCGGTACTCGTTATTTCCCATGTCGGCTACACAGGACAGGAAGTTGCTGTGAAAGGCCGGCAACATCTGGAGGTGAGATTAGTGCTTTCTTCCCTCTCAATGGACAGTACCATTGTGGTTGGTTACGGCAAACAGAAGAAACAAAGTCTGGTAGGTGCCATCTCACAGGTAAAAGGAGACGTTTTGCAAAGAACCGGGGGTGTTTCGAGCCTCGGCGCCGCATTAACGGGAAATTTACCTGGCGTAATAACCGTTGCAACACAAGGCACGCCGGGTGCCGAAGATCCGAAGATCTATATCCGGGGCCAAAGTACCTGGAATAACAGCGATCCGCTGATCCTAGTAGACGGTATTGAACGGCCGATGAACAGCGTAGACATTGGTTCTGTGGAAACTATTTCCGTTTTGAAAGACGCTTCCGCTACTGCCGTTTTTGGCGTTAAAGGCGCTAATGGAGTAATTCTCATCACCACCAAACGGGGCAGGGAAGGGAAAGCCGAGATTCGTTTTACCGGTAACGCTACCGTGAAAGTTCCTTCCAAACTGGCCAGTAAACACGATGCTTACGATGCCATCAGGATCCGTGATCTGGCCATTGAACGTGAATTAGGCGTTTCACCCGCTTCCTGGTACAGCTATGTTCCCTATGCAGAACTTGAGAAATACCGCAATCCGGCAAACCAGGCAGAAGCAGAGCGTTATCCAAATATCGACTGGCAGGATCAATTGGTGAAAAAACATGTAATGTCTTATAATGGCAGTCTGAATGTTTCCGGCGGTTCTCCGCTCGTGAAATACTTCACTGCTGTAGACTATTTGCATGAAGGCGATATTATCAAGAAGATAGACAATGGGAAATCATATAAACCCGGTTATGGTTTCGACCGCGTAAATGCCCGTACCAACCTAGATTTCAATTTGACCAAAACAACGGTGCTCACCGCTAACGTAGCCGGTTCATACGGCGTAAAGCAGGATGCTTATGGGCAGGATAGCTGGGAGTACCGCATCTGGCAAAGTATTTACAATAATGCGCCCAATATTTATTATCCCCGTTATTCAGATGGCGGATGGGGCTACTTTCCCTTAGAGACGGTATCTACCATTAATTCATTGGCCGTAATGGGTAATAATGGGGTGCGCAAAACGACCACTACCCGCATTACAACAGACTTTACGGTTAGGCAGGACCTGGGTGCATTATTGAAGGGACTGGCTGCAAAGGGTACACTTTCTTTCGATAATTCTTTCGTTTCGCAAGGCGGCATTTACGACAATGGCAATATTCAACAGGAATACATTGATCCGGTAACCGGTGAAAAAAAATATAGCCAGTATTTAGGAACAAATCAGTTCGACTGGATCTCTCCACGGTGGAATCCTAATGTTGATGCCGTGCAAAACGGCTCCACATACCGGAAATTGTTCTACCAGTTACAGATCGACTATGCGCGCCGCTTTGGCAAACACGATGTAACAGCCATGGGTATGTTCAGCCGCGACAAATATGCGACCGGAAGTGAGTTTGAGCATTTTCGCGAAGATTGGGTGAGCCGGATTACCTACAATTATGATGGCAGGTATTTTGCCGAATTCAATGGCGCCTATAACGGATCCGAGAAATTTGGTCCCAACTACCGTTTTGCCTTTTTCCCCTCAGCAGCGGTAGGGTGGATGATCAGCAACGAACGATTTCTGCAAAACCAGACCTTTCTCAATACCTTGAAGCTGCGGGCTTCTTATGGGCAGGTGGGCAACGATAATGTGAATGGCCGCTGGCTCTATATGACCACCTGGACCTATGGTGGCAATACGCCATTGGGATCCTCTGCAGGGCAGAACAGTCCTTATACCTGGTGGTCTGAGGCAAGGGCAAGCGTTGGTAACCCCGATATTCATTGGGAGAAAGTAACAAAGACCAATTTCGGGCTCGACTATGCATTATGGAACGGCTTATTGTCGGGCAGTGTAGAGGTTTTTAACGATTATCGCACTGATATCCTTTTAGCCGGTAATTCCAGGTCGGTGCCTTCTTATTTCGGCGTTCAACCAGCTACTGCCAATGTAGGTAAGGTGCGTAACAAAGGTTATGAAATTGAAATTCGGGTTAGTAAGACCTTGCCCAAAGGCATTCGCTTATGGGCAAATCTTGCCATGACACATGCCAGGGATAAGATCATAGAAGGCGAAGATGCTCTCTTATTGGATGATTACCAGAAAAGGGCGGGGAAGTCGATTGGCCAGGCTTATTCCTATGTAAGCAGCGGTTTTTATAATACCTGGGATGAAGTTTATGGCAGTACAAGACTGAATACGTACGACAATCAGAAATTGCCCGGCAACCTGAATATGATAGACTACAATGCCGACGGCGTAATCGATAATAAAGATGCAGTGCCTTATGGTTATCCCGAACGGCCCCAAAACACCTATAATGCTACCGTTGGTGTTGAATGGAAGGGATTCAGCGCCTTTGTTCAGTTCTATGGAGTAAATAACATTAACCGCTATCTGCAATTGGTCAGTTTCTCGGGGCAGTACCATTACGACAATGTATATAAACAGGGCTCTTACTGGACGAAAGATAATCCAAATGCCGATGTGCCCATGCCGCGTTATGCCAGTGTAATGCCCTATTATGGCACCACCTATTTATACGATGGTTCCTATTTGCGATTGAAGAATGCAGAGATCGCATACACGTTTAAGCTGTCGCAGCTGAAGCGTATTGGCATTAACGCCTTAAGAATGTACCTGAATGGCGATAACCTGATACTCTGGACGAAAATGCCCGACGATCGCGAAGTAAGTATGGGCGCAGCCACTGCATATCCCACTATCAGGCGCTTCAACCTGGGATGTAATTTCACTTTTTAAAAGCTTGCTATATGAGAAGGTCTTCATACGTAATTATAACCTGTATCTTATTTGCAGTAACGGCCTTGCCTGCCTGCAAACGCTACCTTGACCGGGCGCCGGCAGCAGATGTTTCACCAACCGATGCATTTATAAATTTTACAAACTTCCAGGGTTTTACGGAAGAAATATATTCCCTGGTTCCCGAATACACGAGCAAAACCTGGGCTTGTGACTGGATCCTGGGCGACGAGATCATTCATAAAACGGGGGTGACCTGGTTAAATGAACAATTGGATAATGGCGATTCCTGGTCCTGGACTACCGGCGAATGGATCTCATGGCTGGATGCACCAAATTATAATCCCGACCCAACCACGGGTTTTGGCAAAGGCCTGTGGCCGAACTCCTGGTATGGCATTCATAAAGCAAACCTGGGATTGGCTAACCTGGATCAACTGGAAGGTACACAGGAAGAAAAGGATTTGATCAAAGGGCAGTTATTGTTTTTCCGCGGCTGGTTTCATTTTGAGTTAATGACCTATTGGGGCGGGCTCCCATACATCGATACGGTTTTGTCGCCCAGTTCGAAATTGAATTTGCCGCGTCTGCCATACCAGGAGATGGCTGAACGCGTAGCTGAAGACCTCAGAGCAGCAGCCGAACTCCTGCCTGTGAATTGGGATAATACAGAAGCAGGCAAGGCAACCCTGGGTAAAAATCAACTGCGAATAACAAAAGTGGCTGCACTGGGCTACCTGGGTAAGAATTACCTCTATGCTGGCAGCCCCTTAATGAACCGGGCATCCACAGGAAACGCAGGTTATAATGTGGATTATTGCAGGAAAGCGGCCGATGCATTTGCTGCCTTGTTGAAACTGGTCGATAATGGTGCGACCTGGATCAGGTTAATTGATTTTAGCCGTTACAGTGATCTTTTCTATACCAATGGCGGAAGTTTTATTCCCGGCTACCCCGAAGCCATTTTTCAGAATCCCGTGTATAGCGCCTGGTTTGCCGGTTGTCCATGGGGGCCAAGCTCCATTTTTGCCGAAGGAAATATCGGCGGAGGTTATGCCTCACCGAATGCAAGGTTTGTTGAGAACTATGGTATGGCCAACGGTTTGCCGATCGATGATCCACAGTCTGGTTACGATCCTGCCAATCCCTGGGTGAATCGTGACCCACGTTTTTATCATGACATTGTGATTGATAAAGACCAGATAATAAAAGGGTCTGCACCCGCCGATAAAGAAAAGTTCCGCTATGCCAACCTGTCTAATACCGGATTCAGCCGTGATCATTCGGCGATCGGACGAACCGGTTATTTGCTGAGGAAGCTTACGCCAATGACAGCCAATAATATCGACAATTTCCCCAACAATTACATGCACCTGTCTTATATGCGCCTGGCCGATGTTTACCTGATGTATGCTGAGGCCGTATTACAGGGCTATGGGGCTGCAACCAGCACGGGCCCTAATTATATTACTCCCGAAGATGCACTCAACAAAATAAGGGACCGTTGCGGCGCCGGTAGGGTTGCTGCAAAGTATGTGGCTGATAAGGATAAGTTCATGAGTGAGATCATTCGTGAGCGTGCCATGGAACTGGGCTTTGAAGAAGAGTTCCGCTATAACGACCTGCGCAGGTGGCTGCTTGCCGGGCAGCTGAAGTACAGGGAAAAAACTGCAATAGACTTCGATCGGGATGGTAATGGCAAACCGGTGAACATAAGAGAAAGAGTGTTGGTGACGCGCAAATTTGAAGATAAGAATTACTGGTTACCGTTGAAGATAAACGATGTAAATCTATACATATCGTTCAGCCAGAACCCCGGGTACTGATCGCCTTTCTTCCTAAAGCTTAAAAGCAAAATAATGAAAAACACTATACTGCTTGCAATGCTGATCAGCTTCGGATTGAGTTTGAATATGAATGTTCAGGCTCAGGAGCGGGCAGTCAGCAACAACAATTCAACCGAGGCTGCCGGCGACTCCCTGGTGCATGTGGCGTATAAGAGCGTTCACAGGAAAGATCTGCCTGCTGCTGTCTCCATATTGAATCCGCCTCAATACCTCGACAAACATTACGGAACCTATGCGTTGGAAGGAGCAGCTGCGTTTGTAGGAGGCAGTAATCTTTGGAATATGGGTACGGCGCTGGTGCTCATAGACGGGGTGCCCCGTTCAATCAATGATATTACAGCAAACGAAATTGAACAAATTAGTTTTTTAAAGGGAGCAAATGCCATTGTATTATATGGTAGCCGGGCGGCAAACGGCGTAATGCTGATAAGTACTAAACGCGGCAAGCCAGGCCTGAGCCAGATCAATGTACGCGCCAATAGCGGAATAAATGTGCCGAAATCATACCCGGATTATTTAGGGTCGGCGGAGTACATGGATTACTACAATCAGGCGCTGCGAAACGATGGTTTGCCCGCATTGTATGCCGACTCAACCATTGCACGTTATGCCGCGCATACCAATCCCTATCGTTATCCTGACATTAACTATTTTTCCCCGCAATATTTACGCAAATTCTATAATACGCATTCTGCCAATGCCGAATTTTCGAGTGGCACTGAGCGGGCTCGTTTTTATGCATTGGCCGGTTTTCAAAACCAGAATTCACTGCTCAATTTCGGGGAAGGCAAAAATGAGCACAATACCCGCCTCAACTTACGGGGTAATATTGATCTGAAATTGAACGATCTCATAAGCACTTATGTCAACGTATCTACGGTTTTTTACACCAATCGAAATGCATTGGGCAATTACTGGCAGCGCGCCGACAGCTTGCAGCCCCACCGGTTTGCGCCGCTGATTCCAATAAGTGCTGTTTCACCCGATGCAAAGGAGGCACAGACGCTGGTGAAAGGCAGCCGGAATATTATCGATGGCCAGTATCTGCTGAGCGGAACCCAGCAGTTCCTTACCAATCCCATTTCCGATGTATATGCAGCCGGCTATAATAAATTTACCAGTCGCCAGTTCCAATATACAAGCGGCATCGATGTTGATCTCAGGAATGTAACGAAAGGACTGTCTTTACATGGGCAAATGAGCATCGATTACTCCAATACCTATAACGAATCTGTTAATAATACCTACGCTATTTATGTTCCTGCATGGAGTAATGTTGCAGGTGTAGATACTATCATGCAACTATCCAGGTATAATAAAGACAGTAAAACGGGTACCCAGAACCTGAGTAATACATGGAGCGACCAACTGATCGATTTCAACCTGCACCTCGACTATGTAAATACTTTCAGGCAAAAGCATAACCTGTCGGCTATGTTAATGGCAGATGGCCTGCGGCGCCGGCAAACCGGCGATTACCAGTACCGCACCAATGCCAATGCAGGACTGCAATTAGGGTACAATTATGACCATCGGTATTACGCCGAATTTAGTGGCGCTGTTGTTAATTCTACGAAGTTGCCGGTTGGCAAACGCGTGGCCTTCTCGCCAACTGCAAGCCTGGGATGGCTGCTGAGTGAAGAAAATTTCATGAAAGGATGGGGCGCGATTGACCGATTAAAATTAACGGCAGCTGCGGGTATTGTAAATACCGATCTCGATTTTGCTGTCAACAGTTACTATTTGTATAACGCCGTTTATTCACCAACCGCTTTTTTTTCATGGGCCGATGGCACTTATACCAACCGCACCACCACCATCTCGCGGGGCGAAAATCTGGATCTGACCTATGCCAAAAGAAAAGAAGTGAACCTGGCTATCGAAGGCGCTTTGTTTAAAGGCCAGATCGACTTCCTTGCCAGTTTGTTCTATATTAAAAAAGATGGAATGCCGGTACAGAACTATAGCCTGTATCCCGGTTACTTTTTTACAGTTTTCCCCGAAACATCCTTCGTGCCCTACACCAACTTTGCCGCCAGCCGTTACCAGGGACTTGACTTTCAGTTAAACTTCCATAAAAGGGTAGGCGCGGTTAAACTCACTATCGGAACAGCCGGCACTTATATAAATACAAAAGCCCTGAAACGCGATGAACTGTTTACAGATAGCTATCGAAATCGTGCAGGTAAACCGGTAGATGCCATATTTGGCCTGCTCAGTCAGGGACTGTTTGCCGATCAAAAGGAAATAGATGATCATGAAACGCAAAAATTCGGAACGGTAAAAGCAGGCGACATCAGGTATATAGACCAAAATGGCGATCAGGTAATTGACGAGCGTGACGAGGTAATGATAGGCCGTTGGGGCAGTCCTTTCACCGGCGGTATAAACATTACAGCGCAATGGAAAGATCTTACCCTCTTTGTATTGGGAACCGCATCCCTGGGCGGAACAGCCATCAGGAGCGGCGACTATTATTGGGTAACCGGCGCCGTTAAATACTCTGCAGTGGTTCGCGATAGCTGGACGGAGAATACAAAAAATACGGCCACTTATCCCCGTTTGTCAACGCTCGGCAGTGGTAACAATTTCCGGAATTCCGATTTCTGGACCTACAGCACCGACCGGTTCAATATTTCAAAGGTGCAGTTAACCTGGGCCTTCCCCAAAAAATTACTGCAGCAATCTTTTGTAAAAGGATTGAACTTCTATGTGAGTGGCACTGATCTGCTCACCATAGCCAAAAACAGGAGCATCCTGGAATTGAACATCGGTTCCCTGCCGCAAACACGCTTTTACAATGTTGGTGTTAAAGGAGAATTTTAGGCTTTTACTGAAAAAAAATTATATGAAAGCTATAGTATACATGTTGGCGTTAAGTTTAGTTTTTTGCAGTTGCAAAAAGATACTGTCTCCCGCCGATGAAAATAACCGTGCGTTAAGCGATATCTATAATGACGCTGCATTTGCCGAAGGGCTTTTATTGAATGGGTATGTAAGACTTCCGCTGGGCAGCTATTCATTCAATGATGTAGCTACAGACGATGCCGTATCAAATAACCCAAACAATAATTACCGGTTAATGGCTACCGGCAACTGGTCGTCCATTAACAACCCAATGGAACAATGGACGGGTGCTTTTGCTGCCATCCAGTATTTGAATCTGATACTGCAGGAAGCCGACCAGGTAAACTGGGCCACGTCGGGACAATACACCAAAGAAATGTTCAATGACCGGGTTAAAGGAGAAGCTTATGGCCTGCGGGCCTTGTTTATGTATTATTTATTGCAGGCACATGGTGGCTGGTCAACCGGCAACAGCTTGTTGGGCGTGCCCATTTTAACGGAGCCGCTGCATGGTAGATCTGATTTCAAATTGCCCCGTAATACATTTGAAGAATGCGTTCAGCAGATCTATAAAGACCTGGATCTGGCCGAAAGCTATCTGCCGCTCGATTTCGTGAATATTACTTCGGTGAGCAGCATACCGGCAAAATATGCCGGTAAAACAACCCTGTCAGATTACAATCGCGTGTTCGGAGCATATAATGCGCAGCGAATGACTGCACGTATCGTCAAAGGCATCCGGGCGAAACTGTCCTTACTGGCTGCCAGTCCTGCTTTCAGCCAGGGAACAACCGTTACATGGGCAAAAGCGGCAGATGATGCAGCAGCGGTGCTTGACCTCATTGGAGGAATAGGGGGTATGGCCAATAACGGGGTGTATTGGTATGCCAGCCGCAATGCAGGTGAAATAAACGGGTTGGCGGCAGGGCAAAATCCGAAGGAAGTGCTTTGGCGGGGCAATGTAGGTGATGGCAATAACCTGGAAAGAGACAATTATCCGCCAACGCTGTATGGCAATGGGCGGGTAAACCCCACCCAGAACCTGGTGGATGCTTTCCCTATGGCCAATGGTTATCCTGTTACAGATGCCGCCAGCGGTTACGATCCGAACAATCCGTACAATAACCGCGATCCGCGTTTAGCGCTATACATCGTGGTGAATGGAAGTAAGATGGGGCCGGGCGGGTCTACCATTTATACCAGCATTGGCACTTCAAATGATGGATTGAATGCTATTTCTACTTCCACCCGAACCGGCTTTTATATGCGCAAGTTGTTGCGTGAAGATGTAAACCTTAACCCGGCAAGCACAAACACCCAACGGCATTACGTGCCCTACATAAGATACACAGAACTGTTCCTCACCTATGCTGAAGCTGCCAATGAAGCCTGGGGGCCCGACGGCAAGGGAACACATACCTATTCAGCTCGCGAGGTCATTGCTGCAATCCGCAAAAGAGCAGGCATTACCCAGCCCGATAATTATCTGTCGGGTATCAGCAGCAAAGAAGAAATGAGAAAGCTGATCCATAATGAAAGGCGCCTCGAACTTTGTTTTGAAGGATTCCGGTTCTGGGACCTGCGGCGATGGAAGGAAAACCTTACCGAGCCTGCAAAAGGGGTTAGTATAAATAACAATATGTACACGGTTACTGCTGTTGAGAACAGGCAGTATGCCGGTTATATGTATTATGGTCCCCTGCCTTACAACGATGTATTGAAACAAGACCTGTTACAAAATAACGGATGGTAAAGCGTGTTTTTAAACCCAACAAAGACAAATGGTAAGTTCCATCCGGCCAAAACACCATAAAAATTTACAGATGAAAAAGACAATATTGCTGTCATCAATTATGCTGGTGATCTGTTATGCATGTTCCAATAAAGATTCCGTTTTTCCTGACTATAAATACACGACCGTTTATTTTCCCTACCAGTCGCCTGTAAAGACCCTGGTGCTGGGAGAGGATATTTTTGACAATTCCCTCGACAACGAGCATAAATGCCTTATTATGGCTACCATGGGCGGCGTATATGAGAACAAAAAGAACGTAACGATAAGTGTTGTAATAGATACCCTGCTTGCCCACCGCCTCCGGTTTGAAGCGGCTACGGGCGACCATGTTGTTCCTATGCCAGACAACTATTACACGCTGCCCGCACAGAAGGAGCAAACGATCGTCATTCCCTCCGGAAAACTGATGGCCGGGCTGGAACTGCAATTGACAGATGCATTCTTCCAGGACCCGCGCTCTGTAAAAAACACATTTGTTATTCCTTTACGCATTACCGGCGTCGTCAATGCCGATTCTGTGCTCAGTGGGAAAAGCGATTATAAAAATGCCGACCGGCGCAATGCGGGTGAGTGGATCACCCCCCCGAAAGATTATGTGCTTTATGCCATCAAGTATATAAACTCATATCATGGTACGTATTTACGCAGGGGGATTGATCATGTAAAAGGAACCGGCGGCAACACCGCGCTCGATACAACAGTAGTGTACCGTGCCCAATATGTGGAAAAGGATGAGTTGTGTAATATGGTAACAAGATCCCTGAACGAAGTAACCGTCTCCTTGAAAGCCAAGAACCGTGGCAACACAGATCTGCCTTTTCAGTTACTGCTGCGCTTCGACAACCAGGGCAGGTGTACGGTAACTAATCCTGCTGCCGCTTCCTACACCATTACCGGAACAGGGGAACTGGTGAAGAAAGGCGATATGTGGGGCAATGAAAAAAGAGATGTGCTGTACCTGCAGTACCAGGCAGATTTTGGCGCTACCACCCATTCCTTTAAGGATACCATTGTATTGCGTGACCGGGGGGTGAAAATGGAAACCTTCACCCCCTTTATTGTCAATTGAAAAAATAGTATTCTTAGAAAATCAGGTCGATCCGCAGGGAAATAAGATCATCCGGTTTGTGCAGATGGCAGTGAGCTATCGAAGTAGCCGAATATAGTATACCGCGCCGGCAGCGCTGCCTGCCAATGCCTTGAATTTAACCCGGATATTGCTTTTATCCTTAACCATTGCGTCTGGTATTTTGTACGTAACATCAAAGAATCTGGATTGGTTCCATTTGCCGGTATTATCTTCAGTCAGTAATTTTTCGTCATCAATATAAATGTCAAATTTCCGGTCGCCCCATTCTGCACCCCAGTAGCGAACCAGTAACGACAATCCTGATTCTCCGTTGGTCGCCAGGCGGTAGCTGAAATAACCTTCATTGCGTGCATCGCGCCAGAACTCGTTCAGGTGATTGCCTGTATGCGAGTTCTCTTTTTGCAATTGATGATCGGCTTCCGGCTGTTGTTCACCGGGGGCTACAAAATCGATGGTACGCTGCTGTAAAGCCAGTTTTTCTTTTTCGGCGGCTGCCAGGGAATCAAGATACGACTGGTACTGTTCTTTAGTAAGCGTCATCCAGTACATCATGTACCGGGCGTCGTGAATATTGTAAAAAGGTTCCAGTTGGATATCTGTACCATTAATGATCCTGAGCCCGGGGAATCTGAAATGTAATGGCTGGTTTTTTACCGGTACCAGCTTCGTAGCCTTGCCAGCCACATCATTCTCAATAATGATGGGCGCTTTATCAACCGGCAAACGTTTCCCGCCGGCGATATGACCCCAGCGGCTGTCATTGGCAACAAGGCCTGCCATATCTTCTGTGCCGCTTTTGGCGGCAAGTAAAATGGGCCCGTGCATAAATGCTATGTAATCAGGTAAGTTGGGTAAATGTTCAATAGTGGTATGCATGGGTAACTGCACTTCAACTACGTCCCCCTTCTTCCAGGTTCGCCTTATGCTTACATAGGATGATGGATGCCCTTTATGGATAAATTTCTTTCCGTTCACTGTAATTTGTAAGGCGCCCTCTTTTACCCATGCCGGATAGCGAACCATCAGCGCTAAAGCCGCCGAGCCTTCCGTTACCGTTAATCTGGTTTGTTCTTCATAAGGAAATCCGGTTTCCTGTTTTATTACGATCCCTTTTTCTTTCCACTGCAGGGACGAAGCAAGGAAGAGGTTTATGAAAAGCGAATCGTGCTGATGAGTGTATATGAACTGGTTGTATTTAGCGTGATTTTCCATGCCGCTGCCAACACAACACCACATAGCCTGGTTGGGAGCAGAGTAAACGCGGTAATGACGGGGCCTGGCAGGCGTAAAGTAAACGTAACCGCCATGACCAGGATGTTGCGTTGAAAGAATGTGATTGTATACGGTTCTTTCGTAATAGTCAGCATATTTTGCTGCCGGTTCCGTCCTGAACAGATCCTCCGTTAGCTTTAGCATATTATAGGAGTTACAGGTTTCCGGCCCTTCCACATCATTGATAAAATCGCTGCAGGCGGCCGCCGCAGGAAAAATTTCACGCCGGCTGTTACCCCCAAAAGCCAGGCTGCGATTTCTAGTAACCGTTTCCCAAAAGAAGCCGGCTGCTTTACTGTAAATTTTATCCTGTGAAAGTTGGGCTATGCGCTGAAAGCCAACTGCTTTTGGCACCTGGGTATTGGCATGTTTATTATCCAGTTCATCTTTACCGGCAGCCATTGCATCGAGCAACATATGGTGAGAGAACCGTTTTGCTGCTAACATATAGCGGGCATCACCGGTCATTTGCCAGGCGTCGGCAAATACTTCCGGCATTCCGCCATGTTCAACATCGAGCATCGATTGCATTTGTGAATCAGGCAGTTTGGCGGTTAGCTCAATGCCCCAGTCGCAAAATTTCAAAAAGATCTTTCTGGCATCTTCACTACCGGCATATAGCCAGGCATCGCGCAGCCCTGCATATAATTTATGTACGTTGTACCAGGGCACCCAGGCCGCCCGGTATGGCCCAAGGTTCCCATTCTTTAAAGCCTGCCAGATTTTCTTACTGTCAGGAACGCCGCCAACATACCCGGCGCCCCAATCGGGCTGATTAATGGTATTGGCATCCTGGCAGGTCTTAAGTTGCCCGAGCATATATTCCATACGCTTTTTGCATTCAGCATTGCCGGTGGCTGCATAATTCATGGCAAGGGCTGATAGATAATGCCCGCCCACATGACCATCGAGCCCGGCCCAGTTTGCATAACCAGTTGCCTTGGGTGTAAGTCCGGCTTCCTTCAAAAAAGGGTGTAAAAGCCGGTCTACGTCATATTGTAACAGGGTTTTAATGTTAAGGTCACGCGCCTGTTTGAAGGGGCCGTCCAATAAGGTTACATCCGCTAAAGGAAAGGTGTTGGAATAAAGGCGGGGCTGGCAAATGCCGGTATAAGGTAATAAGAGTATGAAACTGATAAGTTTCACAGCGTTGAGAGATCTATTCATGTTTAAATCGTTAGCTAGCCGGTAAAAATCGCGCATATTTCCTGTATGGCATGGTACATTTCAATATTTTTCTGCTTCAAATGTTCAGAAGAAAAAGTTTGAAAACCACTCGCTTGCAACATTTCTTACCATAATCTGCAACATTTGTGGCCCCTGGTTTACACCCCATGGCGATAGCTTTACAATATTCGGCCAAAAGACAGCGGAAAGATTGCAGTTAAGCTAAATAACCAAATATGAAATCAACCAAAACGATTCGCTTGCGAAAATTGATGCTGTGGAGTATTTTACTGGTATTCCTCGCAAACACCCATGCTTTTGCGCAATCAGCAAAGGTGAGTGGCGCCATACTAGACAAACATGCCGCACCGGTTCAGGGGGCAACGGTCACGGTAAAAAAAACCAACCGTTCAACTGTTACAGACGCTGCCGGAAAATTTCTGATCGATGCATCACCTAATGACGTTCTTGAGATCAGTGCTGTTGGCTTTACCAGCCAGGAAATTAAAGTTGGTTCCGGCGACCTGACGGTCCGTTTACAGGAAGCCATTAACCAGCTCGAAAACGTCATCGTGATCGGTTATGGCACACAAAAGAAAAAATTAGTTACAGGCGCTACTTCCCAGGTAAAAGGGGAAGACCTTGCTAAATTGAACACAACGAATGCTTTACAGGCATTGCAGGGGCAGGCAGCCGGTGTTAACATTACCTCTACCTCAGGGCAGCCTGGCGGCGGTTTTAAGGTAAACATCCGCGGTGCAGGAACTATTGGGAATTCAAATCCCCTTTATGTCGTAGATGGGGTGATCACCAACGACATTACCTACTTAAACAATGCTGATATTGCTTCCGTTGACATTCTAAAAGATGCAGCATCATGCGCCATTTATGGTATCAATGGTGCAAACGGTGTTGTTTTGATCACCACACGAAGTGGAAAATCAGGTAAAAAAGACGGGCAAATTTCAATTGATGCTTATTACGGTGTTCAAAACATTGCCCGTAAACTGCCTTTACTGAATGCTGAGCAATATGCTACCATGCAAAATGAAGCCGCCATTAATAGTGGCAAAGCACCGCTCTTCACCCAGGCACAGATCGACGAGTTGGCCAAAGGAAGCAGCATTTTGCCCGCTCATGGAACCGACTGGTTAGACCAAATGTTTTCATCCGATGTGCCCATTCAGAATTTCACGATAGCTGCTAATGGCGGATCTGACCTATCATCTTATTCATTGGGTGGGTCATATACCGAACAGGGTGGGATCATCGGTGGTTCACAGCTTTCAAATTATAAACGTATCAACTTACGGGCAAATTCTGAACGTAAAATGTACGAGGGTGCTTTGAAGATCGGTGAGCATCTCACTTTTTCATTTATTGATCAGAAAGGCGTTGCTGATGGTGGTATTTATTCAGGTAATGTGCTGGCCGCTGCTATAGGTACAAGTCCCTTGTTAGCTATGTACGATGAAAAGGGCAAATATTTAAGCAGTCTCGATGCTACAGTATATAATGGCGGCGTTTGGAATAATACCGAAGCGAATCCTTATGCATTGATGCAATACAATAATCAGAATCAGACCAAAACACAGAGGTTGGTGGGAGATATTTATGCAGAGCTTCAGCCCATCAAAAACTTAAGAATAAGGTCAGTTATCGGTTTGAACTATTCTTCTTCGGCTTATCATAGCTACAGGCCTGTATACGGTAAGTTGTCAATATATGCTTTTAACGATTATGAAAACATCAGCCAGCGTGGTTCCCAGGGTTACACCTGGAACTTTGATAATACGATCAACTACCTTTTCAACATCAAAGAGCACAAATTTGATGTTTTAGCCGGTAGCGCAGTCAGAAAATATCAGGGAACATGGCTGAACGTAAGTAATACAGGTGCTACTTTATTCGGTTCTTTTGATCGTGGCTATCTGAGTAATTCCATGGTAACTACTATTACAATGAGTGCGGATACTTCGGCAGCCAACAGGCAAACCGTCACTAATACCATGTCGCTTAGCGGAAATGCCGATGCAGTGTATGCACAATCTTCTTTTTTCGGTCGAATAAATTACAGTTTTAAAGAAAAATACCTGGCTTCTGCTATTTTCCGTGCTGATGGTTCTACCATGTTTGCGCCCGGTCATCAATGGGGATATTTTCCATCATTTTCTGCCGGTTGGGTAGCAAGCAATGAAGATTTCATGGCATCCACTAAAAACTGGCTCAACTTTCTGAAACTAAGAGCAAGCTGGGGCTCTAATGGTAATGATGGTATTTCTCCTTTTAATTACCTGTATTTAATTTCCTTATCAAATGCCCGATACAATTTTGGGAATGATAATACCACTTTAACCCAGGGTTCATATCCTGAAACAATTGGGGTAGAAAACACCAAATGGGAAAGTTCCCGTCAAACCAATATCGGTATTGATGCGGGATTCTTAAATAATAAATTGAGCGTCAATCTTGATTTTTACAACAAGACCACAAAAGACTGGTTAATTGCAGCCCCTTTATTAGCAACTGCAGGTGTAAGCAGAAACCCATATATTAATGGTGGAGATGTTACCAATAAAGGAATCGAAGTGCAGTTGGCTTATAACGGAAATGTAGGGAAAGATTTTACCTACAACGTTTCCGGTTCTTATGCCTACAATAAAAATGTGGTGAACAATATTCCAACTGCCGATGGGATCATTCACGGTGGTACAAACAGTTTATATGTTAATGGCCCTGAATTCTTCCGGGCTGCTGCCGGAAATCCTATCGGTTATTTCTGGGGGTATAAAACCGCCGGGATTTTTCAGAATGCCGCCGATGTTCAGGCATGGCAGGGTAAGAACGGATTACTTCAGCCCAATGCAAAACCCGGTGACCTGAAATTGGTAGATGTTGATGGAGATGGAGTCATTGACGTGAAAGATAAAACCAATATCGGTGATCCCAATCCGCATCATATTTTTGGTTTCCGGTTTTCAGCCAACTATAAAAACTTCGATCTTTCTGTTACAACCAATGGGGTAGCAGGTAATAAGATCGTTCAGTCTTATCGTTCGCCTGGTCAGTGGGCTAACTCAACAACTGATATTCTTAGCCGTTGGCATGGTGAGGGCACTTCGAATAAGATGCCCCGCATAACTCAAAACAGTTCTAACTGGGTAGAATTTTCTGATCTCTATATTCATGATGGAAGCTATTTAAGAGTTTCAAATATTACGCTTGGGTACGATGTGGCAAAGGTTATCAGATGGAGGTATTTGAGCCAGTTCCGCTTATACCTGGCCGCTCAAAATCTGATCACGTTTACAAAATACAGCGGCATGGATCCTGAGGTTGGTGCTTCTTCTGCCGATGCAAGCGGTACTTATTTTTTTGGACAGGGTGTTGATAATGGGTTTTATCCACGCCCCAGGGTGTACATGGCAGGGGTGAACATTATTTTCTAATTGAGAAAAAGAAAAATCATGAAAAAAAGATATAGAATTATCATTGCTGCAGTTGCTACGATAATAACATTCAGTTCGTGCAAAAAATTTCTTACGAGTGAATTGACGGATGCCAAGCAGACAACACTCTCATATTATAAAACGCCTTCTGAAGCTTATACTGCCCTGGTAGGTTGCTATAACGGACTTAACCAGATCTATAACAATGATCAGATTCCTGCTTTGCTGGAAGTTTTCTCTGACAACAGTTTTGGCGGTACGGGCACTTTCGACGGGTATGGATGGGCAATGGTAGATGAATTTGATAAATCGATTTCCCCTTCGGATGTTTCTTTTCATGGTGGAGGCTGGAAAGCGTATTACCAGACCATCTACCGCTGCAATGTGTTACTGCAGAACATCGATAAGGTAGCATGGGGCGACAGTATTGCGTTAAGACAAAAATATGCTGCCGAAGCGAAATTCATTCGTGCTTACTGTTATTTGGATCTGGTTCGATTGTTCGAAAATGTTCCCCTGGTGACAACCCCCACCTTAGCCAATGTGCCGCAAGCCAATCCGGATGAAACATTCGCCCAGATCATGAAGGACTTACGGGAAGCTGCGGATAGTCTTCCTTCAGCTTCTTACAAAAGCGTACCCAGCGGAAGAATAACCAAATGGGCTGCCGAATCTTTATTGGCACGTGCTTATCTGTTCTACGCTGGCTTTTATGAGAAAAGTACTATTGCCGGCGAAACAGCCGCTACTGCTTTGGCTGCCGTAGAAGATGTAATTGCCCATAGCGGACATTCATTGGTAAGCGATTTCACCACATTATGGCCGGCAGCTTCAACAGCAAAAAATGTTACTTATGCGGGTGAAGATAATCCGGAAGTGGTCTTTGCCATTAAATATTCATCAACCGATAACTGGTCTGCAGACGCTACCGGGAACAGGTGGATGGTAATGGAAGGAATACGTTCGCAAAGCATTTATCCTTACCAGGCTGGATGGGGTGCGTGTACTGTTGATCCTAAGCTTTGGAACGTTTATCGTTCAACTGATACACGGCGTTTTGCCACCATCATTTCTATAGCTGACGAAAATCTTGCTTACACCAAATCAAGTGATTGCCGCAGTTACACAGGATATTTTATGAAAAAATATGCGATGCAATGTGATAAGAATGGAAATTCCCTTGCTTCTAATTTTATGACAGGTCAATCCCAGGACCTTTTCGTTATTCGCTATTCAGATGTTTTATTGATGGCTGCCGAATTGGGAAGTCCCAACGCGGTAAGTTATTACAACCAGGTACGCCATCGGGCAGATGCTTCAACTGCCCCGGCCACCGCTGTAACCAAAGCTGATATTTTAGCCGAACGCAGGCTGGAATTTGCGGGTGAAGGTATTCGTTACTGGGATGTATTGCGCCAGGGTATTGATGTAGCGGCTTCCACCATTGCTGCAAATACAACTGTTTCATTCTTCCAGGATGGTACTGCAAATCCACCCTCTGCCTCACAATTAGCGGCAAATATTAAAGTGACCCGCGGTTTTCAGCAAATACCTAACGACCAAATCACTTTATCCTCAGGTATGCTGAAACAAAATGCCGGCTGGTAACAGACATGTCATAACCAAAAAATTAAAGGAAATGAAAATCAATTTAATAATTGCACTTGCATGTTTAGGATCAGCCCTGCTGTATTCTTCGTGCAGGCCTGAAATATTTGAATTAGGTGCATTAGGCAACAAGGCTGATCTGAAATTCACCATTGCACCTTCGCCCACAAACCCTAATGATATTGTTTTAACAAGTTTAACGCCGGGTCTTACTCCATTTTGGATTACTCCTTACGGACCATCCACAAAGTCAAAAGATACTACCAATGTTCCATTCCCCGGAACTTACAACTTTGTGTATGGTGTTGAAAGTGCAGGTGGTCTTGTCACTGATACAACTGTCGTAACTATAACTACTATTGATGAAAAGACCGTAAGCGACCCGATGTGGATTAAACTCACAGGTGGTGGGTTAGGAAAATCGAGAACATGGGTGCTGGATCTGGATGCAAACGGGGTGAGCAAATATTTTAAAGGTCCATTTTACTTTGCAGGTCCGGGATGGGTATGGGACCCTGCATTTAAAGATATTCCCTGGGCTGGCGTTTCTGCAGGCGATTATGGCACCATGACTTTTGATTTGGTAGGTAATGCAAATTTCAAATCTGATAATAAAATGTTTCCTGACCTGTCAGGTACGGGTAAATTCATGGTGTACCCGGCTACGAATGAATTGTCAACTGTTGATGCCCAGGTTTTACATGATAAAGCACAAGGTGGCCAGGTTGCCAACTGGTTTGCAAAAATGACAGTGAAAACACTTACCGACAGTACAATGCAACTTATTGCTAAAAAGGATGCCAGTAATTGGTACATCTACAATTATATAACAAAGGAGTACTACGACACACATTAGAGCTATTCAGGTAAGGAGGCTGCTCAAAAGTAATTTTGGGCGGCCTTTTTTATTTTCTTTTCCGGAGTAGGGTCATTTCAGTACGGACGGCAGCAATAGGATAACCCTGAAATAAGAATTTATCCCGGCGCCGGCCTACCGCTAAAAAGAAAAAGACCCGTGAAAGTGATGAAAATCAGCATCCGGCAACATTTTTTACCATCATCTGCAACAATCCGGAACCCTGACTGAAAGAACATCCGGCTAGCTTTACAGCATTCAATTAAGAAAAGAATACTGTATGAAAACACGATTGCTGCCAACGCTAAGGCTTCTCATTGCTGTACTGTTTATATCAAGCTGCCAAAAAAAGGCGAATCCGGTCGCTCCGGAACTCTCCGCGGCTCCATCACAGATCAATCTTCCCGCAGCAGGCGGAACGGCCGATCTCACAATTACGGGTAATGCAGACTGGAGCATCAGCAACGCTGCGCTCTGGCTGCAATTAAACAAATCATCCGGCAATAACGGCAGCAGTACAGTCAAATTAACCGCAGGTTTTAATGGCACGGGTGCCTCGCGTTCGGCAGTACTCACAGTAACTGCTCAGAACGGTCAGGCAAGAAGTGTAAGGGTTTCACAAGCTGCCGAGTTGTATCCCTCATATAATACCTCCCCTAAGGCGCCTGATTCAATAGGCATGAGTACCGCTGTGCAACTGGCTGCTAAGTTTAAATTAGGCTGGAACATTGGTAACACATTGGAAGCGATTGGCGGAGAAACGGCCTGGGGCAATCCCCAGATCACCGAATCCTATGTAAAAGCGGTGAAGCAATTGGGCTTTACTGCTATTCGTATACCATGTGCATGGGATATCCATCTTGACAATAAAGCCACGGCACACATAGATCAAAACTGGATGAACCGGGTAAAAGAGGTCGTTGGTTATTGTGTCAATAACGGCATGTATGTTATGTTGAATATTCATTGGGATGGCGGCTGGCTGGAAAATAACATCAGCAAACTGAAGCATGATTCTGTCAATGCGAAACAAAAAGCATTATGGGAACAAATTGCTACCACTATGCGCGACTTTGATGAGCATCTGATGTTCGCCAGCGCCAATGAACCGGCTGCTGATAATGCCGAGAAAATGGCAGTCCTGGCTTCATACCACCAAACCTTCGTTAACGCAGTTCGTGCTACGGGTGGAAAGAACAGCCACCGCGTGCTGATCGTTCAGGGGCCAAATACAAACGCAACTTTGACTGCTGAATTGATGAACACACTTCCTAAAGACCCCACTGCCAATCGCCTCATGGTGGAAGTGCATAACTATACGCCATCACAGTTCTGTATCCTGAATGAGGACGTAAGCTGGGGTAAAATGGCTTACTACTGGGGCAAAGGGTATCATTCAACCATTGAAACCGATCGTAACGCTACATACGGAGAAGAAGACGCCCACATCGCTGACTACAATAAGCTGAAAACAAAATTTGTTGATAAAGGCATCCCGGTTATCATGGGTGAGTATGGCGCTTACAGGCGCGATAATTCAGCACATGTGCCCAAAGAGCTGGCCCTGCATAACGCTTCAGTGGATTATTGGATAACGTTTACAACAAAAGAAGCACTGGCCCATGGCGTAAAACCTTTCTGGTGGGATACCGGCGGCGCTTTGGATAGAAGAACCAACACAGTAAAGGACCAACGAACGATTGACGCTCTTTTGGCAGGCGCCAAATAGAGATATCTCATAAACGATGCTGCTGCCAGGGCATCAGACGGCTGGCAGTGCTGCAATGCGCTTATTTCACTTAAACGATTGAAACTTTATGAAAAAAAAATTACTATCACTATGTAAACAAAAAGTAACATTACTTTTTGTTTCCGGACTCATAATGTGCGTTAACGTATTCTCGCAAGCCACAGGATATGTATATAAGCATGCACCTATTGGCGGTGGCGGATTTGTAACCGGCATCGTTACCCACAAAACATCGGGCGACAGGTATTGCCGCACCGATGTGGGCGGCGCTTACCGCTGGGATGCCGCGAACAACAAATGGGTTCAACTGCTCGATTGGCTTGGCGATTCACAAAGTGACCTTTATGGAGTTGAGGCCCTGGCGCTTGATCCGCAAAATCCGAATAATGTGTATATGCTCTGCGGAACCAATTATGTTGGCGACGGGAAGTCGGCTATATTAAAGTCCACCGATAAAGGAAATACGTTCACTTATACAGACCTTACCGCTACGTTTAAAGTGCATGGAAATGGAAGTGGGCGCGGTAACGGTGAACGGTTGGCAGTTGACCCCAAAAATAGTAATATATTATTCTGTGGAACAAGGGCGAACGGATTGTGGAAGAGTACAGATGCCGGCGTAACCTGGAGCCAGACCTGGAGCGGTGTAACTACCACTGCCAACGGCAACGGTATTTGTTTCGTGCTTTTTGACCCTTCAAGCAGCGTAGTGAATGGAGCCACTCAAACCATTTACATCGGTGTTTCCCGCACCGGCGCCGGGAATATTTACAGGAGCACCGACGGTGGCGCCACCTTTACCGACATTACCGCTACCACCGGTTTTATGCCACACCGGGCAGCCTTGCAGGGGACTACCATGTATGTTACCTATTCTGATAATGAGGGTCCGCAATCTACTAATGGAGATGGCAAGGTATATAAGCTCAACACCGCTACCGGTGTATGGACAAACGTTACCCCTGTTCATTCAAAGGATTATTGCTACGGCGGAGTAAGTATAGACCCTACTAATGTGAACAGAGTAATCGTTTCTACCAGTGGCATATATTGGAACAACCAGTTTGGTACCGGCTGGGCCGACTTTATTTTTCTAAGTACCGATGGCGGATCGACCTGGACCCTTAAGAATGGGACGAACGCTATCTATGATGCCAACGGCATGGAATGGTCAAGGGGAGGTGCGATCAACTGGATGGACTGTATCGAGTTTGACCAGGATAATGTTAACAGGGTGCGGGTAATAGGCGGAGGCGGCGTATTTACCTGTCCCGACATCACCGCCGCAAATCCTACCTGGAAATATGATGTCATCGGCATTGAAGAAACAGCATTGCTCGACGGTATAAGCATTCCAGGCGGGCCGTTTATTTCCTCTTTCGGCGACGTATCCGGCTTTGTGCATGAGCCGCTGACTGCTTATCCGGCATCAAAACTTTCTCCTGTAGGTGGTTACAATAACAATAGCATTGCTTATGCTGCCGCCAACCCAAACAAAGTAGTAAGAGTTGCTAACGAGGGAAGCGTTGTTTACTATTCCAACGATAAGGGCGCCACATGGACAGCAGCCGCTACCAATATGGGTGCAGCAGGAAGGGTGGCCGTCAGTGCAGACGGAGGCACCATATTGCATTGCCCAGCAGGTTCCTCAACGACCTATTATACGTCGAATAACGGAGCCAGCTGGTCCAGTTGTTCAGGTGTATCACTGGCAGACGCTGCTCCGGTAGCTGACCAGGTGAATTCAAATCATTTCTATATATACCATCCATCCACCGGGCAGCTGTTCAGAAGCACCAACAAGGGCGTGAGCTTTACCGTAGCAGGCACGCCGGGCGCATCAACCGCAAACCATCCCTGGGAATCAGCCCTGGCCCGAACCGTACCCGGTCTTGAAGGCCATATCTGGATACCCCTGGGCCGCAATGGATTAAAATATTCCACCAACGGCGGGGTGGCTTATACAACTCTTACCAATGTAACTTATTGCAAAGCCATCGGAATAGGAAAGGCGATGCCCGGGGCCAGCTATCCTACCGTCTTTATCTGGGGAACAGTGTCTGGCGTAACAGGCCTTTTCAGATCAACAGATCAGGGGGCTACCTGGCTCAAGTTAAATGATGACGCCCATCAGTTCGCAGGCGCGCCATTGCTCATCGGTGACATGAACGTTGCCGGAAGGGTATACATGAGCGCCGGCGGCGGAAGAGGTTTGATTTACTGGGAGCCTGCTGCCTGTACACCTACCGCCATTACCCCGTACGTACAACTCAATGGCGGAACCTGGCAGCAGACAGCCAATGCTACTGTAGCTGCAGGGGGTAGCATTTTGTTTGGCCCCCAGCCTGTACAGGGAGGCTCGTGGAGCTGGAGCGGTCCGAATAATTTCGGCGCCACTACGCGTGAAGCAGGCATTTCAAATATCCAGGTGAACCAGGCCGGGAACTATGTGGCCACCTATACCAATAGCGGCGGGTGCCAAAGTACACAGACCTTTAACATCACCGTGACGGGCTCTATACTCAGGCAATACTGGACAGGAATCAGCGGAACTGCGATCAGCAACCTCACCTCCAATACCAATTATCCAAACAACCCGTCAGGTACGCAGCAGCTAACCAGCCTCGAATGCCCAACCAACTGGGCGGATAACTATGGCACCAGGGTCCGCGGATATATCCATCCAACTGCAAGTGGAAGCTACACCTTCTGGCTAGCGGGCGATGACAACACGGAATTATACCTGAGCACCAGCGACAACCCGGCTGGCGCAGCAAGGATAGCCTACGTTAATGGATGGACCAATTCGCGAGAATGGACTAAATACAGCACACAGCAGTCCGCCGCCATTAACCTGGTTGCCGGACAGAAATACTACATTGAAGTGCTTCACAAGGAAGGTAGCGGGGGAGATAATGTAGCTGTAGCCTGGCAGGGTCCCGGTATAACACGCCAGGTAATTGCCGCAAACTATCTTTCACCCTTTATTCCGGGCGCAGAAGGTACTGCCAGAATATCAACGCAGGTGAACATGAATGAAGCTGGTATTAGCCTGTATCCGAATCCCGCCAGCAAGGGAAGATTTACGATCCTTCTTCCAGAAATTACCGAAAATGCGGTCGTAAGAATTTATGATAACCTGGGCAGAATGCTTTACGAAAAGGTCGCTAAAGGTAATAACAGGATTGAGATCGATGCGCGGTTGAAGGCAGGGCTGTATCATGTCAGAATAAATTCGAAAGGATCTGCTATCACCAGGAAGCTGATCGTTAAATAACAGATCTTTCACCATATGGGAATGCTTCACTGGAAGCATTCCTTTTTTATTAATAATGATAGTTTTAAAAATGAATTTGAAAAACGCAATTCTTTTAGTTTGGGGCTTTATTGGAACGTTTAATAAGTTACAGGCACAGCAGCTTGCTCAATTAGAAAGTCCGGACAAGTCCATTTCGCTACAGGTCTTCTTATCTGCTGCAGGTGAGATCAAATACGAGATACAAAGATCCGGTGTTAACGTGATTCAGCCTTCCGCTTTAGGCGTAATGATGAAAGGGCATGATTTTACACAAGCTTTGAAGCTGCTCAAAACATCAAAGCCGGTACGTATAACCGAGAACTATCAAACGAGGAATGCAAAAAAAAGCAGCATTCTTTACCAGGCCAATCAGCTGGTGATGTCTTTTGCCAATGGAGAAGAGAAAAAAATGGATCTCATTTTCCGGCTGTCCAACGATGGGGCGGCTTTCCGCTATTATTTTCCCTGGATAAACGATCATGAAACGATCGTTAAAGAACTTTCCTCATTTGCATTCGACAAAAACACAAGCGCCTGGTTGCAGCCGATGAGCGAAGCAAAAACAGGTTGGCAGCAATGTCATCCATCTTATGAAGAACATTATTTGCAGGACATTCCTGCTGGCACCCCATCGCCGCTAAAATCAGGTTGGGTGTACCCCGCATTGTTTAAAACAAATGATACATGGGTCCTCATCACCGAAGCAGCACTTGATGGCACTTATTGCGGCACAAGATTGATCAATGATCCTGCCTCGCCGGTGTATTCAATCGGCTTTGCCGATCCGAGAGAAGTGTTTACAGGCGGCGGCTATTTACCGAAAAATAACAAACCCTGGTTTACACCCTGGCGTATTATAACGATCGGCAGTTTAAAAACCATTGCAGAATCAACATTGGGTACCGATCTGGCGCCGGCCGCCCTGGTAAAGGATGCCTCTTTTGTAAAGCCCGGAAAAGCCAGTTGGAGCTGGATCAATAGCAAGGATGACAGCATCACTTTCAGTGAGCAAAAAAAATATATTGACTATGCCTGTGACATGCACTGGCAGTATTGCCTAATCGATGCAGACTGGGATACGAAGATCGGATATGAGAAAGTAGCTGAACTGTCGGCGTATGCAAAACAAAAGAATGTCGGATTGCTGTTATGGTATAATTCTGCAGGTGACTGGAACACGATCGCATATCACCCAAAGGATAAATTGCTCACTAAGGAAGGAAGGGAAAAAGAATTCAGCCGCCTGCAGGCAATGGGCATTAAAGGTGTAAAGATCGATTTTTTCGGTGGAGATGGCCAGAGCATGATCCAATACTATATTGACATTTTGAATGATGCTGCAAAATATAAGCTGCTGGTAAATTTCCATGGCGCTACATTGCCAAGAGGCTGGCAAAAAACATATCCTCATTTAATGACCGCCGAAGCAATTTACGGAATGGAGATGGTCACATTTGACCAGCAGGCAGCCGATAAACAGGCCAACCATTGCGCCATGCTGCCGTTCACCAGGAACGCATTCGACCCTATGGATTTTACCCCCATGAACCTTACGGGGCTTACCTCGTCTAATTGCACCCGGAAAACTTCGCCCGCTTTTGAATTGGCTCTTTCGGTATTATTCCTGTCCGGCATACAACATTATGCGCAGGGGCCGGAAGGAATGCTGCAGGTACCGGATGATGTAAAAGCGCTTTTAAGAAAACTTCCTGAAAATTGGGACGATGTAAAATTTTTGGAAGGTTATCCCGGCAAATACGCGGTTTTTGCCAGGCGAAGCGGCAACCGGTGGTACATCGCGGGTATTAATGGAGACAAAACCGAAAAGAAAATTGATCTTGACATGGCCTTATTCAGGAAGAGCAAGGCAACGCTGTTCACAGACGGCAAAAAAAGTGAATTGTTCTCAAAAACGATCCTGAATACAACAAAACAAAAGAAACTTGATCTGCTCCTGAACGCAAACAGCGGATTTGTAATGGTGCTTGAGTGATATTTGATCGTAAAGCATCCTGCAACATTTGATCACCCATTTTGAAACATTTGCCTCCCTGGTTAGCAATAACCCGGTAATACTTTTACTGCTTTCAATTAACCACTGTTCGTTGTATGAAATTACTATCCCTGCCGGCGCTGTTCCGGAGTTTTTCCCTGAGAACTTTCTTTTCCGCCCTTTTATTATCGATGGTATGTGCTGGTTATGCGCAGCGGTCTGAAAAAGCCGGTATAACTACCGAGCAAAAGATCCGTGCCCTGATAAGCGAAATGACATTGCGCGAAAAAGTAAGCCTGCTGCATGGCAATTCGAAGTTTAATGTATCAGGCATAAAAAGACTCGGCATTCCGGAATGGGCGCTGAGCGACGGGCCGCATGGCGTACGTGCTGAAGTGAACCGCCACGATTGGGCTTATGCCGGGTGGACAAATGATTCTGCTACCTGTTTCCCTCCGGGAACTGCGCTGGCAGCTACCTGGAATCCGGCTTTGGCTTATAAGCAGGGACTGGTGCTGGGTGAAGAAGCCCGTTTTCGCAAAAAAGATATTTTACTTGGCCCCGGCGTCAACATCATCCGTTCTCCCTTGTGTGGCCGGAACTTTGAATACATGAGCGAAGATCCTTTGCTGGTTTCAAGGATGGCCGTTGCCTATATAAAAGCGTTGCAGTCAAAAGATGTGGCGGCCAGCGTAAAACACTGGTTGGCCAATAACCAGGAAGAACACCGCGATTCTGTTGACGTAACCATGAGCGAAAGAGCTTTACGGGAAATTTATCTGCCTGCATTTAAAGCATCGGTAATGGAAGGAGGCGCTTATACGGTGATGGCAGCTTACAACAGGTTCAGGGGCGAATGGTGTTCAGAAAATGATTATTTGAACCGGGAGATCCTCAGAAAAGAATTTGATTTCAAAGGGGTGTTAATGACTGACTGGTCTGCCGCCCATACAACCGTGAAAGCGGCCTTAACGGGGCTCGACCTGGAAATGGGCACCGATAAAAAAGATTACAACGAATGGTATTTCGCCGACCCTTTGATAAAGGCAGTGGAAGAAGGAAAAGTACCTGTATCGGTGGTTGATGAAAAAGTGGCGAATGTATTGCGGGTGATGTTCCATACAAAGGTCTTTGATGAACAAAAGCGCGAAAAAGGAATAATGAATACCGCGGAGCATCAGCAGGCCGCGTATAATTCGGCTGCAGAGGCGGCTGTGTTATTACAGAACAATGGTAAACTGCTTCCCTTGCATTTTGATAAGATCAGATCAATTGCCGTCATTGGCGACAACGCTACCCGTAAACATTGCAGCGGCGGGCTTAGTTCAGAGGTAAAGACCTTATATGAAATAACGCCCCTGCAGGCCCTGCAGCAAAAGTTCGGCGCACAGGTAAAAATAAACTATGCGCAGGGGTATGAAAAGCAATCGACATTCAGGGAAGGCAATAACTCTGGCCAGTCCGGTTCCTCCAAAGTGAATTGGAAACTGATCGATGAAGCGGTGGCCCTTGCCAGGGAATCGGATCTGGTGCTGTTTTTTGGTGGATTAAACCATGATTTTGATACCGAATCTTCTGATAAGCAAAATATGGATCTGCCGTACGGCCAGGAAATTTTGATCCATGAAGTGGCCAAAGCAAATCCGAAAACAGTAGTGGTTATTATTGCCGGCTCTCCGGTAGAACTGGCAGGCATTGTTCATCGCGTGCCGGCTATTGTATGGTCCTGGTTTGGGGGAATGGAAGCAGGAAATGCCGTTGTGGATGTGCTGAGTGGCAAAGTAAACCCTTCCGGTAAATTACCGTTCACGCTGCCGGTATCCCTTGCACAATCGCCTGCCCATGCGCTGGGTAATTTTCCCGGCAGCAATCTGAAAGTGAATTATGAAGAAGATATCCTGGTGGGCTACCGCTGGTTCGATACCAAGAAGATCCAGCCGCAGTTCCCTTTTGGTTACGGGCTTTCCTATACGAACTTTTCCATCAGCCATTTCTCAACTGATAGAACGAGCTATGGAAAAAATGAAACCATCCGGGTGAAATTCACCATCAAAAATACAGGCAGTGTTTATGGAGCTGAAGTAGTACAGTTATATGTAAGCGACCCGGTTTGTTCCGTATTGCGTCCGGAGAAAGAATTGAAAGCCTTTCAAAAGGTTTTTTTGAAACCCGGTGAAACAAAAACGGTAGAAATACCCGTGAAAGTGGCCGATCTGGCATTTTATGATGAATCAAAAAAAGCATGGAACACAGAAGCGGGCGAATACATCCTGCAGTTAGGTAATTCCTCGCGCGCTATTTTTCAAAAAATAAAAATTTCAGTTAAGTAAGACGATCCTTCCATGAACATAAATAAAGCAATCAGTACATCGCTTTTTATAGCCTTCTTTTTATGCAGTGCTTTCTGTTATGCCCAGGTCAGTTTGCCAAAAGTCTTTGGCGACAATATGGTTTTACAAAGAGAGATGGAAATACCTGTTTGGGGCAGGGCGGTTCCCGGATCACTGATAACAGGAGAACTGGGCAGTTTACGTGCCACTGCAAAAACCGGTAAAGACGGAAAATGGATGCTTCGTTTTCCAAAGTGTAAAGCAGGAGGTCCTTACACCCTCAAAATAGGGGAAGCAGGAAAACCAGATACCGGCATTGAACTGAAAGGGATCCTTATCGGCGATGTATGGCTGGCGTCGGGACAATCGAATATGGAATGGCAGGTGCAGCAGGCCCGGGACGCACGCATGGAAATTGAGAATGCTGGTTTTCCTCAGATCCGTTTTCTGGTGGTGAAGCAAGACAAAAAATTATCGCCACAGTCCGATATCCATGCCGGCGAATGGAAACTTTGTGATACCGCCAATGTAAAGGAGTTCTCCGCCGTTGCATATTATTTTGCGCGTAAGCTGCATGGTGACCATAAGGTTCCGGTCGGTATTATTCAAAGCACCTGGGGCGGAACACCGGTAGAAGCCTGGACGAGCCGCGACATGTTGCTTACATCGCCCATCACCAGAGCAAGAACACTCAGTAATGATACGCTCAAATTGGATCGTGAAGATTTTGTGGCCGATAGTTTGAACTGGATCCGCATTTGGGATATTGTTTTAAATCCGCAGTCTGACGCGGATAAGATCATCCCGGCTCCGGGATATGATGATGCTGACTGGACAAATATTGAAATGCCCAATGTGCTAAGGGATTTCGGAATAGGATATTATGAAGGAATGGTTTGGCTACGCAAAAAGCTATCCTTGCCCGCATCTTTTGCCGGCAAAGAGCTGACCTTGAATGTGGGCCATCCGGAGATGAACTATTCACTCTATTTCAATGGTAAGGAAATTTGTAAGAATATCTGGAATGCCAATCCCAGCCATACTTATACTATTCCGGCCTCCCTGGTACAGCCGGGAGAGAATACTATTGCCCTGAGGGTGGCCATGTTATGGGGCGGCGGCGGTTTGAATCCTCCGGCCGATGACCTTTATCTTACCGATGGTGCGTCAACCATTTCTTTGGCCGGAAAATGGTTGTATAAGAAAGACCTTGAAACCGCATTTCCGAAAATACACAACTATCAGCATTATCCCGGCGTGCTCTTCAATGCCATGATCAACCCGCTTATTCCATATGGCATCAAAGGATTTATCTGGTACCAGGGCGAATCGAATGCAGGGGCGGCTTACCATTACAGAACATTATTTCCAATGCTCATCACCGATTGGCGGCAGCGCTGGAAACAGGGCAATATTCCCTTTTTATTTGTTCAGCTGGCGAATTTCAAAAAGGCAGAACCGCTTCCCGGCGAGAGTGACTGGGCCGAATTAAGAGAAGCGCAAACGCTTACATTATCACAACCCAATACCGGCATGGCCTGCACCATAGATATAGGTGAAGCAAATGATATTCATCCCAAAAACAAGCAGGAGGTCGGCCGCCGCCTGGCATTGATTGCCAATAAAATGGTGTACAAACAAGCGCTTATCGCATCAGGCCCAATGTATTCGGGTTTTCGGAAATCGGGAAATCGTATCCGCATTAATTTTACAAACACGGGTTCCGGCCTTTCAACAAAAGATGGAAAGGAACTGACAGGTTTTGCCATTGCAGGGAAAGACAAAAAATTTTATTGGGCCAAAGCCATTATTGAAGGAGACCAGGTGATCGTGTCTTCCGATAAAGTGGCTGAACCGGTAGCCGTGCGTTATGCCTGGGCCGACAATCCCGACTGTAATCTCGTAAATTCAGCAAACCTGCCTGCCATTCCTTTCAGAACGGATACCTGGAAGGGAATTACTCAAAAATAAAGCGGTTGAAATGTTGAATATCATCAGGACTTCGTGGCTTATACTATGGGTGGTTTTTACAGGCAGTGTTTCAGGTGCAAGAGCGCAGGTGATTGCAAAGAACAGCATTCCTTTCGATCTTGACTGGCGCTTTGCTTTAAACGACCATCCCGGCGCTGAGCGCCCTGCTTTTAATGATTCCAAATGGCGGCTATTGGACCTTCCTCATGATTACAGTATCGAACATGCTTTCGATTCTGCATACAAAACAGGAGCGGGTGGGGGCTATACGTATAGTGGCATAGGTTGGTACAGGAAACACTTCAAAACAGGGCCGGAGTTTTCCGGCAAACAGGTTTCTGTTCTGTTCGACGGCATTTACCGCAACAGCGAAGTATGGATCAACGGGCATTACCTGGGTATTCGCCCTTATGGCTATTCTTCTTTTTATTATGACCTGACACCTTATTTGAAACCAGCAGGCCTCGACAATATCATCGCTGTAAAAGTGAATACCAGCGAACAGCCCAATTCAAGATGGTACACCGGTTCGGGAATTTACCGGCATGTATGGCTGGTAACAAAAAACAAGCTGCACATTGATCAATGGGGCGTTTTTGCGCGCACAACAGTTGCAACCAATGAAAGGGCCAGCGTCGGTATTTCAATCGCATTGCGCAACCAAAATACGGCCGGTCAGTCCTGCACCGTGAGCACAAAGCTCATTGATGCGGCAGGTAAGGAAACCGGCAGGGCTGCATCGAATCTGAAGCTTACAGCCGGCCAAACGCTGACGATCGACCAAAGTATAATTATTGAGAAACCAGTGTTATGGTCTGTTGACCAACCCCGTTTATATCAGTTAGAGGTAGAAGTAAGATCGGCCGGAAAACTGGTCGACAAGTATGTTTCGCCTTTTGGCATCAGAACCTTTTATTTCGATGCCAACAAAGGCTTTTTGTTAAATGGGAAACAAGTGAAATTAAAAGGGGTGAACAACCATCACGACGGGGGACCATTGGGCGCCGCCGTTTTACCTGCTACGCATAGACGCCGGTTGGAAATATTGAAAAGTATGGGCTGTAATGCACTCCGCATGAGCCACAACCCGCCTTCGCCGGAATTGTTAGCGCTTGCCGATAGCATGGGCTTTGTGGTCATTGACGAGATCTTCGACGAATGGATGGACGGGAAAACGCCGGCCGGATATGCGCCTCATTTTTCAGAGTGGTACGAGAAGGATGTGGAGAACTGGATCCGGCGCGACCGCAACCATCCTTCTGTTATTGCCTGGAGCATTGGCAACGAGGTAAGAGAGCAGTATAATAAGGAAAATGCATTAAAGATCACCCGCATGCTGATCGATGCGGCGCGTAAACATGATACGACACGTCCCTTTACCGCAGCCTGTAACGAGATCCTTAACGTCAATTCCTTTGGAATGGCAGATCTATTGGATATAGTTGGTTACAATTACCAGGAGGCCTATTATAAAGCAGATCACGAAAAATATCCCAACCGGGTGATTTTTGGGTCTGAAACGGTGATCTATCCTTACCATCCCGGCGATTGCTGGCAATTGCGTTCTTATGAGCAATGGCTGGAAGGTCAGCTGAAAGATTATGTGGCCGGCGAATTCCTTTGGACAGGCTTTGATTACATCGGTGAAGCGGGCATTGGCGATGTAGGCACGGGCTGCAAATTCTGGGAGAAATGGCCTACATGGCCCTGGCGTGGCGCCAATTGCGGCGTGATCGATATGTGCGGCTTTCCCAAACCCGCGTTTTGGTTCAGAAAAGCGCTTTGGAATAAAGAGCCCATGGTACACCTTGCTGTACAAACCGATCCATCGGCAAGGGACAGAAACCGTTGCTCTTTCTGGAGTTGGCCAAAGGTGGAAACGCACTGGAATCATGACAGAAAAGGCGATACCCTGGCCGTACATGTATATACCAATGTTCCTGAAGTAGAGCTCAAATTGAATGGCAGGTCATTGGGAACCCGCAAATGGAACCTGAGCAATGAAGCTTTTCTTTTCTGGGAACTGCCCTACGAACCGGGCAGGCTGGAAGCCATCGGCAGAACAACGGATGGAAAAACAGTTTCCTTTGCTGTGCAAACCGCCGGCGAACCAGCGGCAATAAAACTGTCGCCCGACAGGAAAGTGCTGAAGGCGAACAGGCAGGACCTGAGTTATGTGGCAGTACAGCTCGTAGATGCCAATGGCGTGCCGGTGCCTTTTGCCAATAATAAGATCAGGTTCGAAGTGAGCGGGGCAGGTAAACTGGCAGCAGTAGGAAACGGCGATCAGCAAAGTCATACTCCCTTAAAGGGAAACCAGATAGAAGCCTGGCAGGGAAAATGTATCGCTATTATACAATCGACAGACAGGAAAGGCGAAATCACCATTACGGCAAGGAGCGGATCGCTTCCGGTAGCAAGCACTGTTTTGAAAGCGGAATAACTGGTCCCGTTTAATAGATGAACCCGTTTTGCTTTTTATATTCACCAGGGGTAAGACCGGTAACCCTTTTAAAAATTTTTGCAAAGTAGGAGAGGCTTTCAAATCCGGTCTTTTCGGCAATTTCCGTATATGACAAACAGGTAGTGGCAATCAGATACTGGGCGCGTTCTATTCGTTTCTCATGTAAATAGGTCAATGGCCTTTGTCCGGTATACCGGAAAAACAGCCGCGAGAAATAATCCTCGTTGAGGTTGGCCCGGCCAGCTAAATAGGCGACTGTGAGATTTTCTTTCAGGTTTAACTGGATGTACCTGATGGCCTCTACGATCTTTGAAGGTATTGGATCAGGGTTATTGTTCCTGAACCGGGTTGAATGTAAAAAGCGGGCAATTAACTGGAACATTATTCCCTGCGTCTCAAAGTAAACCGCATCGCTAACTGTAGTATTAAGTTCCTGGTAGCTTTTGTAATAGGCATTTTTTTCGTAAACAGTTGGGTTGTCTGACCGGTTAATGCCCCTGCCGGGGTTTATTTCCAGTAATCTTTTGAAGTTTACAATGTCTGTATCGCAGGCGGCCACTTTTATAACTTTTCTGTTCTGCTCAAAAAGCGAAATGCCTTCTGCCGATTCTTCAAAAAAATGAAGGAAATACTGGCTTAAATACTGTTTACAGAACAAGTGACACACAGTAAAGCTGGGGATGATGTACAAATAGCCTTGTTCCAATTTTATTTTTTCCTCCCTGGTTGAAATAATTCCATCCCCTTCATCAATATAATAGATGCGGAAGTAGGGACTGATCACATTGGGATAGTTCCATTTTTCATTGAGCTTGACATAGTCTACATGTAACAGCGAGAAATTATATCCTGGGAATCTTCTGCTCATTTTGGAAAACCTAAAGTTCGGAAAAAGTCGGATTTGAACAAAACAAAGTCTTTTTAGAGCAATGAAAAACGGGTGGCCGGCGAATAAATTTGTTACTGGTTCCATTCCATCATAACGCATTGCCATATGAATACATCACTGCCTGAAGATCTCACAGCTGCTCATGTTTCCAAGATCAAGAAGTACTGCCTGGCCGTTGACCTCATCGATGATCCGCAATTAATTGCTGAATACGAAAACTGGCACAAAAAAGAAAATGCCTGGCCCGCGGTCACAAAAAGTATCGCCGGTTCGGGCATTATCAATATGGAGATCTATAGAACAGGCAACCGCTTGTTCATGATCATGGAAACTGATGATAGTTTCAGCTTCGAACGAAAAGCGGCGATGGATAATGACAATCCCCAGGTTCAGGAATGGGAACAATTGATGTGGAAGTTTCAACAACCCCTGCCCTGGGCAAAAAAGGGTGAGAAGTGGATAGTAATGGATAAAATCTTTCAATTGTAATTACAACACTACACTGTCAATACACTTTACATAAATGTACATCTTGCACATATGAAAAGAAGAACATTAATAAAAGGGATGGCCGCCAGTTTGCCATCTTTATGGTTTTCCCGGGCATTAGCTGACAATTTTTTTGAAGAAGCTTTTTGGGGTGAGCTTATGGCCAAAGGGCCATTCAAACCCACCTGGGAATCTTTGCAGAATTATAAAACGCCAGACTGGTTCCGGGACGCCAAGTTTGGTATGTGGGCGCACTGGGGGCCGCAATGCCAACCCGAAGCGGGTGACTGGTATGCCAGGGGCATGTACGAAGAAGGATCCTGGCAATACAAGATCCATCTGCAAAAATATGGGCATCCTTCAAAATTTGGATTCAAAGACGTCATCAACGAATGGAAAGCAGCAAACTGGGATCCTGAGGAATTAGTGCGTTTATATAAAAGTGCCGGTGCGCAGTATTTTATGGCCATGGCCAATCACCACGACAATTTCGACCTGTACGATAGCAAGTATCAAAAGCATTGGAACGCTACCAAATTGGGCCCTAAAAAAGATCTGATCGGTGGTTGGGCAAAGGCAGCGCGGAACAATGGACTTCCCTTTGGTGTAAGTGTACATGCATCACATGCATGGCGCTGGTTTGAAGTGGCGCAACGGGCAGATAGAACCGGTGAGTATGCAGGCATCCCTTATGATGGAAAGCTTACCAAAGCAGATGGCAAAGGCAAATGGTGGGAAGGACTGGACCCCCAGGAATTATATGCACAAGACCATCCTTTGAGCCAGGACAGTTTACAGGACCATTCGATCCACAAACAGTGGAACTGGGGCAATGGCGCTTATCCACCCAGTAAAGCCTACATCGAAAAATTTTACAACAGAACAATAGATCTCATAAACAGGTATGATCCCGATGTACTCTATTTCGATGATTCGCAATTGCCTTTATGGCCGGTGAGTGATGCCGGCCTGCGCATTGCCGCTCATTTGTATAATAAAAGCATTAAGGAACATGGAGTGCTCCGCGCAGTGATCAACGGAAAGATCCTGGATGATAACCAACGCAAGGCGATGGTATGGGATATTGAAAGGGGGCAGGCTAACGAGATCCAGCCACTGCCATGGCAAACTGATACCTGCATAGGAAACTGGCATTATGATCGTGGATTGTATGAACGCAATGGTTACAAAACAGCGAAGACGGTGATTCAAACCCTGGTTGATATTGTGAGCAAAAATGGTAATTTAATGTTGAACATACCTGTTCGCGGCGATGGAACCATCGACGAAAAAGCAAGAAAGATCGTTGATGAAATAGGAGCATGGATGAAAGTGAACAGTGAAAGCATTTATGGTACCAGACCATGGAAAATATTTGGAGAAGGACCAGCACAGGAGGCCGCCGCCCAATTGAGTGCACAGGGTTTTAATGAAGGAAAAGGAAAGCCATTTACCCATGAGGATATTCGCTTTGCGATAAAAGGGGATGTGCTCTATGCCACTGCCATGGGTTGGCCCCAGGATGGGAAGATGGTTATAAAAAGCCTGGCAAAGGGCACTCAGCATTTTCCAAACACCATTCAGAAAGTGGAATGGTTAAGCACCAAACGATCATTATCCTTCGAAAGAAGGGAGGACGCCCTGATAGTTCAGCTGCCGGAAAAAACTTCCGATGAGCTTATGTACGCAAATGTGATAAAGATCCTTTCATAGCGTACAGAGTTCAAGAAACTTGCCTGCTGGCATAGGCAATAGTACGCGGTATAAAACCAAATCCTTTATTCTGTAATTTTATTATCTTGATGGCCGGTTTTGCCCGATGCAGTGCTGATTCCCGGCTGCATGGGGCAAAATGTTTTTCCTGAGTTAAACCCTTTGTGATGCGTTTGCTTATATCGATTGTGTTGGCCGTAGTTTCGCTTTCTGTGTATGCTCAAAGCGAGCACTATAATTTTTCCAAACTCGATACATATACCGGTCTTTCACATAACCAGGTTAACGCAATTTTGAAAGATCCCAGGGGATTTATATGGTTTGGCACCATGTCGGGACTGAATCGTTATGACGGATATTCTTTTAAAGTATACCGCAACAAACATAATGACAGCACTTCGCTGTACGATAATTGTATCCTCTCCTTGTACGAACTTCCCGATGAAAAAATGTGGGTGGAAACCAGGAACGGCCCCTGCATTTATAATTCGAAAACCGATAAATTTATTGCCGGTTATAATAATTATTTACAAGCCCTTGGTTTGCCTTCCGGAATTATTATCAATATAGTAAAAGGACATAACGGGCGGTATTGGTTTTTGTACGATAATCTTGAGCTATACCTGTATTCGGTTCCGGAAAAAAAAGCAATGCCGTTCAGACAAAAATTAAATATAAATCCCACTGATAAAATTTCTTCGCTTAAAGAAACCAGGGATGGCAGGTTATGGTTCGTCTGCAGAAATGGGCTATTGCAGGGATACGATCTAAGCTCCGGTAAAACCATATTCTCAGGTTTTCCTATCCGTCAATTGACTAAAGGCGAAAATGTTAATGGTCTCTTTACTGACAGTGATGGAGATGTATGGGTATGGGCTTACGGCCATGGCGCCTTTTTGTTCAATGCTGAAAATGGCCAGGTTAAAGCATTTAACGAAAGTTCCGGTCTCTGCCGTTTAAGTTCCAACCTGGTCAGTCAAATAGTTCAGGATGACAAAGGCCTGATCTGGGTATCCACCGACCATGGTGGTGTCACATTGATCGACAAAGCAAATGAGTTCAGAGCCAGTTACCTCATGAACAATCCGAAAGACCTGAAAAGCCTGAGTCAAAATTCCATCACGGCCTTATATAAGGATGATAAAGGCATCGTATGGCTGGGAACGTATAAGAAGGGGGTTAACTATTTCAATGGCAATATCGTACAGTTTCCTTTTTATCGTAACCAGGAATCAAATGTAAAAAGTCTTCCCTTTGACGATGTAAACCGCTTCGTTGAAGATAAGTGGGGGAATATCTGGATCGGGACCAATGGAGGCGGGTTGATCTATTTCAACAGGCAGAACAATACATTCAAACAATACCTGCACGATCCCGGCAATAAAAAAAGCCTGAGTAATAATGTGATCGTCAGCTTGTGTATCGATCACCAGGGTTTGCTTTGGATAGGCACTTATTTCGGCGGCCTTAACAGTTTCGACGGCAGGGAATTCAGGCATTACAGGCATAATGATCAGGACTCTTCAAGCCTGGCAAATGATAACGTGTGGGAGATCTTTGAAGACAGGGAACATAATTTATGGATCGGTACCTTAGGCGGTGGGCTCAACCTTTTTGACAGGAAAACAAACCGGTTTCAACAGTACCCTATCATAGGAGGGAAACCCCCTTATCCATCCAGGTATATTACGGCCATTCTTCAGGACCGGAAAGGAAATTTGTGGATAGGTGCAGAAAACGGCGTTGCTGTTATTGAAAACGGTACAAACAAGCCGGCTTTTTATCACCAGACAAATGATACAAATGGCTTAAGCAGCAGTAATGTTATTTGCCTCCTGGAAGACAGCCAGGGAAATATCTGGGTAGGAACCCGCGAAGGCCTCAACCGCTTTAATGAGCAAACGAAAAGTTTTCAGGCGTTCACCACATCGGATGGTTTACCAGATAATTTGATCCTGAATATTCTGGAAGATGATAATCGAACACTTTGGCTGTCAACGCCCGGCGGTTTGTGTAATCTCATTCCGAAACAAAACGGTAACCGGACGGCTTATTCGGTCATTTGTTACGATGAAATGAACAATGTTCAAAACCATGAGTTCAATGATAATGCAGCACTTAAAACAAAAGCAGGTGAGCTGATCTTTGGGGGGCCTTCCGGTTTCAATATCATTGATCCGGATAAAATAAAGATGCCGCCGGATCATCCTGAAATAGTTTTCACCGGTTTGCAGATACTGAATAAGGATATCGAACCCGGTGAATTGATCAATGACCGCGTTCTGCTACCGCAATCTTTACCCAACCTGGAAAGTATAAACCTGAAGTATAAAGAAAATGTATTCTCTATAGAATTTGCCTCACTCGATTTCGGCCATGGCGCCCGTGAAAAGTATGCCTATATGCTCGAGGGGTTCAATGCAGACTGGTTATACGCCAGCGGCAATCAAAGAAGGGCCACCTACACAAACCTTGGCCCGGGCCGTTATACTTTCAAAGTAAAAGTTTTAGGCCGGAATGGTTCATGGAGTGATGTGAATACTTTGCGCATTAATATTGAACCGCCATTTTGGTTAACTCCGCTTGCCTTTATTGTTTATGCACTATGCGCTGCAGGCTTCTTGCTCTTATGGCGTAAGATAGCATTGGACAGAATGCGTATGCGCTTTGAAGTTCGGCAGCAACGGATGGAAGCGGAAAGGGCGCATGCATTGGAACAGCTAAAGACAAAATTTTTTACCAATGTAAGTCACGAGTTCCGTACGCCCTTAAGCCTGATCATTTCCCCCCTGGATAAGATCATTGACCGGGCTGCCGACGAAGAACAGAAAAAACAATTGAATCTCGTGCAGCGTAATGCAAAGCGCTTATTGAACCTGGTGAACCAACTGCTCGATTTCCGGAAGATGGAGGTGCAGGAGATAAAACTGCACCCTTCAATAGGAGATATCATTTTATTCATCAGGGATATCAACCAATCTTTCCTGGATATTGCCGAAAAGAAAAAGATCCGGTTTTCTTTCTCGACGAACATTGAGAGCCTCGAGATTTATTTTGATAAAGATAAAATCGAAAAGATCTTGTTCAACCTGCTTTCCAACGCGTTTAAATATACGCATGATAACGGAATGGTAAGCCTCAACCTTGTGTACAACCCGGCTGAAAACGGCGAAGGCGATGGAATACTTGTCATAGAAGTAAAGGACACAGGCATCGGCATCCCTGCAGATCAGCAGGAGAAGATCTTCGAAAGGTTCTTTCAAACCGATGTGCCGGAAAGTATGGTGAACCAGGGCACAGGAATCGGACTGGCGATCACCAAAGAATTTGTAAGATTGCATAACGGTATCATAACCGTAAAAAGCGAACCCGAGAAGGGGACCTGTTTTTCAGTGATGCTTCCTGCCAGGAAGATCTACAGGCCCATCAACCGAACTGCCACTATCCCAACTGTTGAAGAGGAGGGGAAGCAAATAATACCGGAAGAAAGTCCAAAGAACGGTAAGAGGAAAACGATCCTGATAGTGGAAGACAATGAGGATTTGCGCTTTTATTTAAAAGATAATCTGAAAGGGCAATATCATATTGAAGAAGCCACCAATGGAAAGGAAGGTTGGGAAAAAACCAAACAACTGTATCCCGATCTGGTGGTTAGCGATATTATGATGCCCCTGATGGATGGGGTTGAACTGGCCAGAAAAATTAAAACCGAAACCCTCACGGCGCATATTCCCGTCATCCTGCTTACTGCCATGGGAAGTGAGGAAAAACAGCTCGAAGGCCTGAAAGCCGGCGTGAATGATTACATTACGAAACCTTTCACTTTCGATATCCTGGCTTCACGCATCAGGAACCTCTTGGCCCAGCAACAGCTATTGCAGAAAAAGTTCCATAAACAAATCGAGGTAAACCCGGCAGAAATAACGGTAACCTCTGTTGACGAAAAGTTCCTTAAACAGGCCTTGACCGTTGTTGAAAAAAACATGGATAACCCCGGGTTTTCAGTAGAGGATTTCAGTACGAACATGCATATGGACCGTTCCACCTTGTATAGAAAAATTCTTTCTTTGACAGGCAAAACGCCCATTGAGTTTATTCGTTCCATACGATTAAAAAGGGCTGCCCAGTTACTGCTGAAAAGCGGTATGTCCATCGCCGAGGTTGCCTATGAGGTGGGATTCAATAACCCCAAGAACTTCACGAAAACTTTTAAAGAAGAGTTTAAGGTTACGCCTTCACAATTTATAGCCAGCAAAAAGGAAGAAGACGTATAGTTACCGGAGAATTAGCGGGCTGGCCATTCAGGCGCCGGCGCTTTTTGCAGTCATTTCGGCAGAGCAGGCCATCAGTTGCCCGTCATCTCCGGCCGGCCTGAAAAACCGTTAAACGGCGGGCCTGCTGCTATCCCGCAGCTGCACGGGCGCCCTGAAAGTCTCTTTGGATTTTTTGAGAATCAATTGCCTGCATCATTGCAGGTCGCTATCTGCATCATTTGGCTCCCATGTTTTCTTTGGTGCTGCAATAGTTTTACAGCATTCGTTTAGACCAAAGATTGCTGTATATGAAAAGATACCTGCTACTGGTTAGCTACTTATTTGTTTTTGCTATTAATGACGTCTTGGCAGCGCCTCCATCCTATATTGAAACAAAGGACGGAGTACTTGTTTTTACTGACCCGGCTTTCACCGGTACCTCCAATGCCGTAAAACTTGAAGTGGTATCAGATAATATTATCAGGGTAATTGCCGCCCCGGGCAATGAAATAGCTGCCACGCAGAGCCTTGTTACTGTTTACACCAAAAGGCCAGGTCTTTCCTGGAATATCATTTCTTCAAAAACCAGCCTCCTCCTCAGAACAAAAAACCTCACAGCGGTCGTAGATCTGAAAACAGGCGCCGTTTCTTTCCGCGATTCGAAAGGTGAAAAAATACTCGCAGAAAAACAGCCGCTGGGCCGGCATTTTCAACCTGCAGTATTTGAAGGCAAACGCTCTTTTAAACTGGAGCAAATTTTTCAAACCACCCCGGATGATGCATGGTACGGATTGGGCCAGCACCAGGATGGGATCTATAATTACCGGGGTCACCAGGTTGATTTTTTTCAAAACAATACAGAAGTGGCCATTCCTTTTTTGATCTCCCGCAGGAATTATGGTATCCTTTGGGATAACTACTCACTTACGCGGGCAGGGGATACCAAACCTTTACACCAGCTTTCTGCCTTACAGCTGTTTTCAAAAAACGGAGAGGCGGGATGGCTGACCGCTTCCTATGCCAATGACAAATTACATCCGCAGCAGGTAATCACAGAAAGAGCGGAGACAAACATCGATATGCAGTTCCTGGGCGAATCGAAGGTTCAGCTTCCTGCCATGTTTGCGCCTGGAACCGGCGTCGTAAGCTGGGAAGGCAGTCTTGCCAGCAATCTTTCAGGTTGCCATCAGTTCCGGTTCACATTTGGCGGCTCGCTGAAAGTATGGCTCAATGGAAAACTGGTGCTGGATCACTGGCGAAAAGCATGGAACCCGGCGCCGGCCCTGATCCCTGTCCAATTAAAAAAAGGAGAAAAAATACCTGTCAAAATTCAATGGATACCCGAAGGCGGCGAATCTTATTGTTCTTTGAAATGGCAGGAACCATTGAGCGCAGCCGAACAGAACAGCTTTGGGTTTTCCTCCGAAGCTGGTCAGCAGATCGATTATTATTTCATCTATGGCACCAATATGGATGAAGTGATTTCCGGGTACCGGCATCTTACAGGCAGGGCGCCGATCGTTCCCAAATGGGCCCTGGGTTTCTGGCAAAGCAGGGAACGTTACAAAACGCAGGATGAAATACTGGCCACCGTAGATGAATTTCGTAAAAGAAAGATCCCCCTCGACAATATAGTGCTCGACTGGAGTTACTGGAAAGAAGCCGGCTGGGGCAGCCAGGAATTCGATGAAGCCCGTTTCCCTTCCCCCGACAGCATGATCGATGTATTGCACAAAAAGTACAATACCCGGCTTATGATCTCGGTATGGCCCAAATTTTATGAAGGCCTGCCAACCTACAATGAGTTCGACAAAAAAGGATGGCTTTACAAACGGAATATCGCCGACCGGCAAAGAGACTGGATCGGTAAAGGATATGTTTCCACGTTTTACGATGCATTCAATGCAGATGCCAGGAAAGGATTCTGGAATTTGATCAGCGATAAGATTTACAGTAAGGGAATTGACGCCTGGTGGATGGATGCAAGCGAACCCGACATAGTTTCCAACGTAAGTCCTGAAAAAAGAAAATGGCAAATGACGCCCACGGCATTGGGCAGTGCAGCCGAATACCTGAATGCCTATCCTTTGCAAAATGCAAAAGGTATTTATGAAGGACAACGTTCTCAGGATCCTGATAAAAGAGTATTCCTGCTCACCCGTTCCGGTTTTGCAGGGTCACAACGGTATGCTGCTGCCATTTGGAGTGGTGATATCGGCGCTACCTGGCAGGATATGAAGAACCAGATTGCCGCCGGGATCAATTTTTCCATGTCGGGCCTTCCTTACTGGACCATGGACATTGGCGGTTTTGTAGTGCCCGAAAAATTTGAAAGACCCGATGCTGAAAACCTGGAAGAATGGCGCGAGTTGAATACACGCTGGTACCAGTTCGGTGCATTCGTTCCTTTGTTCCGTGCACATGGCCAGTTCCCTTACCGCGAGATCTTCAACATCGCTCCCGATGATCATGCCGCTTATAAAAGCATTTTGTACTATAATAAACTGCGCTACCGGCTGCTGCCTTATATCTATTCCCTGGCAGGTGCAGCCTACCATGAGAATGGCACTATCATGCGCGGACTGGTAATGGATTTTGCAAAGGATACATCCGTTATTAATACGGGTGATCAGTACCTGTTCGGTCCTTCGCTGCTGGTTAACCCGGTGTACAACTATAAACAACGCAGCCGCGAATTGTATTTGCCAAAATGCGCAGGCTGGTACGACCTGTATTCGGGCAGGTATTATACAGGCGGCCGTAAAATAAACGTTGAAGCGCCATATGAACGTATGCCTGTGCTGGTAAAAGCGGGATCCATCCTTCCTTTCGGACCGGCGCTGCAGTACACGTCTGAAAAACCGGCCGACACCATTACCCTGAACGTATACGCCGGCGCAGATGCTTCTTTCAACCTGTATGAAGATGAAGGAACGAATTATGGTTACGAAAAAGGCGCATTTTCCACTATATCTATAAAATATAATGAAGCGGCCAGAACGGTTACCATTGGCGATCGCGAGGGATCGTTCAATGGAATGCTGCAGAAAAGAACATTTCGGATCAACCTCATAACACCCGCAAAGGCAAAGGACCTTGATTTTGATCTAAGGGGCGATAAGGAAGTGATCTATGAAGGAAAAAAACTAACGATAAGAATGTAGTCAAGTAAACATTTACATATGAAACGAACCAAAACGATTCGCTTGCGAAAACTGCTGCTATGGGTTTGCTGTTGCCTGATCACAATAAACAGCCTGGGCCAGGAAACTGGCCGCCCCAAAAAGATCACCGGAAAAATAGTCACTTCCGACGGCAATAAGCCTGTTCAGGATGCCACCATTTTCATCACCGCAACAAACGCCAGTGCCACATCCGATCACAACGGCTTCTTTACCATTGAAGCAAAAGAAGGCGATGTATTGATCATTAGCATGATCGGTTACCAGAAGAAAGAAGTAAGGGTAGGTAAGAATAACACCCTGGAAGTAAAGCTCGAACAAAATGTATTGAAGCTGGATGACGTGGTGGTTATTGGTTATGGCAGAGCAAAACGCAAAGACATTACAGGCGCCATATCTTCCGTTACCGGCGATGAGATCAGAAAAGTACAGCCGGTTACCCTCGACCAGGCCCTGCAGGGAAAGGTGCCCGGCGCTGTGGTGCAACAGGTATCCGGACAACCGGGTGGTGCAGTTTCTATCCAGATCCGCGGTTTGTCTTCCTTTGGCAATAATCCACCGCTGTATGTGATAGACGGCGTTATTATCGGCGGAACCGGTGTCAGCGGAAGCGGCAGTAACCCCCTGGCCGGTATCAATCCTTCTGAAGTTGAATCGATCGATGTGTTGAAAGATGCTTCGGCCACAGCCATCTATGGTTCACAGGCCACCAATGGGGTCATCATTATCACCACGAAAAGAGGCCAGGTCGGTCCGCCAAAAATAACCTACGATGTATATGCCGGCCAACAGCAATTGCCGAAAGACTATGCTACGATGAACCTTCGCGAATATGCGCAGTTCATGAACGAAAAATCGGCGGTGATCGGTTATGATCTCCGGCCGCAATTTACCAATCCGCAATATCTCGGCGAAGGCACCAACTGGCAAAAGGTGTTATTCAGAAATGCCCCTATGCAAAATCATAACGTTACGGTAGCCGGTGGCGATAGCAGAACACAATACCTCTTGTCCGGTTCTTATTTCCAACAGGAAGGTATTGCGCTGGGATCCAACTTCACCCGCACATCTGTGCGCCTGAACCTCGATAATAAAACTACCAATTGGCTCAAGACCGGCATCAGCCTGCAGTTAGCCCGTATAGGAGAAAAGGTGAACACTACCAACTCGAACGTCATACAAACAGCCCTTATGCAAACGCCTGACGTAAATGTGCAGAACGCCGACGGAAGCTGGGGTGGTAATGACCCCAACATATATGGCGCCTATGCCCAGAACCCCTATGCAATAGCGCTTATCATAAAAGATCAGAAAAAAAGGAACCAGATTTTTGGAAACGCGTATGCTGAAATAAGCTTTACCCGCGACCTCTCGCTGAGGAACGAAGTATCGGGAAGTTTTGATTTTGGAACGCAGGATCACTTTACGCCTACTTACACGATGGGCAATGTGGTGAATAAAGTTAATTTCTCCACGTACAATTACGGGCAGAACTATTACACCACACTCAGGAACTATTTGACGTATAGCCGTCTCTTTGCTACTAAATATAATGTAAATGCCTTACTGGGGCACGAAGCACAGTTAAGCACATTCGAAAATGTTTCGGCCACCCGCAAAAACTTTCCTTCAAACAATGTGCAGGCGATCAACAGCGGCGATGCCACCACGGCAACCAATACCGGCGATAAAGGGCAAAACGCGCAGGAGTCGTATTTCGGGCGGCTTAATTTCGCGTATAACGACAGGTACCTGTTTACGGGAAATATCCGTTACGATGGCTCTTCGAAATTTGCACCTGGTAACCGCTGGGTAGCTACCTGGTCTGGCGCCCTGGCCTGGAAGATCAATAACGAAGATTTCTTCAGGCAGGTAAGCTTTGTGAATGAACTGAAGCTGCGGGTAGGGTATGGGCTCACCAATAACCAGAATATTGCCGATAACAGCTATGTAGCTTCTTTAAACACCGTTTCCACCGGTTTATCGGGTATTGCCCAGTTGGCGGGAAATCTACCAAATCCCCTGGTACAATGGGAGAAAACTAAATATTCAAATATCGGTCTCGATGGTGCATTGTTTAACTGGAGGATCAGCTTTTCAGTAGATTATTATGACCGCAAAACAGATGGCCTATTATTAAGCCTGCCCCTGCCTTTATACTCTGGCAGCGTACCTTCTACCGGTTGGTCGCCCGGCTCGCTGTCGGCCCCTTACAAGAACATTGCAGCGGTCAGCAACAAAGGATTTGATCTGCGCATCAGTTCCGTGAATGTAAGGAACAATCATTTTTCCTGGAAAACCGATGTGACCGTATCGCATAACACCAATAAGATCCTGGCGCTTAATTCAGAGGGAGCGGCATTGTATGGCTACTATGGAAATACGATCGCTGCGAAATCGGTAGTAGGCCGTTCCATAGGGGAATTCTGGGGATACCAGACAGACGGACTATTTACCGGCGCAGAAGACTTTAAAACCCATCCCGCTATTCCGGTGAACCCTACTACCGGCGTAAAAATACCTATAACGCCCACTACAGGTGGTGTTTGGTTAGGGGATGTTAAATTCCGCGATCTCAATGGCGATACCCTTATTGACCAGCGCGATCAAACCTATTTAGGTTCTCCGATCCCGAAATTCCAGCTGGGTTTTAATAATACTTTCTCATATAAGAATTTTGATCTGAACCTTTTCTTCAGCGCCAATATCGGCAACAAGGTATTGAACACATTGCGCATCACCGGCGATAATCCCAATCAGAACTTCGGTTATTTTAAATCGGTGCTCGACTATGCGCGGCTCGAAATGATCGATCCGAACGGATCTGCAACTGATGTGAATAATGTATACGTGGCGAACCCCTCAACAAAAATTGTAAGAATAAGCCAGAGCAGCGGTAACGACAACGAGCGTATCTCTGACCGGTTCATTGAAGATGGTGCATTCGTACGGTGTAAAAACATCTCTTTGGGTTATACATTGCCCGCCAGGCTGCTGGAAAAAGTGCATATGCATTCGCTGAGGGTATACGTGAATGTGACCAATGCCTTTATTATTACAAACTATAAAGGTATGGACCCCGAGATCGGTTCCTGGAACCCCCTCCTGGCAGGTGTAGACAATGGCTTTTATCCCCAGCCACGTGTATTTACAATAGGAGCAAACCTCGCATTAACCAAGTAAACAAGATCAAGATGAAATCAACATATAAGATATTTATTCCACTGCTGTTTGTGCTGGCAGGTATAGTAAGTTGCGGGAAGCGTTTTCTCGACCGCCCCTCGCTCTCACAGGTTACATCAGATAATTTTTATAAGACCACGGCTGATCTAAGGCTCGCTACAGCCGCCCTGTATGGCGGTCCGATCTGGTTCGACTGGAATTATTTCCCTTACCTGGGAATTGGCGATATCTTAAGCGGCAATCTGCTGCAGCCTTATAATGCCGACCTCGTACAGTTCACTACCTTTTCCATTACAGGCGACAACAGCCAGCTTGCCAATACATGGCGTGGTTTTTTTAAGATCGTAGCGCAATGCAATGTTACCATCAATGCCATCAGCGCAAAGGCGCCTGCCAGCATTCCTGCTAAAGATGTGAATGCGGCACTGGCCGAAGCCAGGTTCATTCGGGCTACCGCTTATTTTCACCTGGTACAGTTATGGGGAGCAGTACCGGTAATAGAAGACAATACCAAATTGATAGATTCCCCATTATTACGCCGTAATATGGTGCCCGATGTATATAAGTTCATTGCTTCCGATTTAACCTTTGCGGCGCAACATCTGCCCGCTTCAGATGCAGCAGGCAGACTAACTACCTGGTCGGCCCAGGGCATGTTGAGCAAAGTGTATTTAACCTGGGCAGGTCTCGACCAGCATATAACCCGTGACCAGGCTTTGTTAGACAGCGCGAAGCTATATGCAGGCAATGTGTGCAATAAAAGCGGTTTAACGCTTTTGCCCAGCTATTATAATTTGTTCAGAACCCAGTACAACGATAACCCGGAATCTTTATTTGCATTGCAATGGTCGCCGGGCGTTGGTTATGCATATGGCAATGCGCTCCAGGCGCAATTTGCGCCCAGCAGCGACCTGGTAACAGGCAGTGGCGGCTGGGGCGGCGCCATCGGGCCCACCTACGACCTGTATACTTTATATACACAACAGGATTCAATACGGCGAAAAGCGTCTTTTATGCTCACCGGCGATTTTTATCCCGAACTGAATGCAGCCGGTGGTGGCTACAAAGCAACCGGATGCAATCTTAAAAAACATATTGTGGGCACCGCTGCCGATAACAATTCACCAACCATGGATGGCTGGTCGTCTATCGAGCATAATGCTATTCTGCGTTTAGCCGATGTGTATCTTGTATATGCAGAAGCCATTTTGGGCAATAATGCTTCTACCACCGATGCGGAAGCCCTGAAGTTCTTCAATAAGGTAAGGACCAGGGCGGGCGTAGATCCGGCACCATTGATCACGGCCGATACGCTGTTCAGGGAAAGAAGGATTGAACTGGCCTATGAAAGCCACTTCTGGTTCGACCTGGTAAGACTTTCCTATTACAACCCGCAAAAAGCCATTGATGCTATCAATAACCAGAAGCGGCAACTGTTTACCTACAGCAATGGCATTGCTACACCAACCCCTTACAATGTAGCCATTACGCCAGCCACTGTCAACACATTTACATTGCCTCTTCCGTCTACCGAACTAACGGCCAATCCGAAATTGTCGGAGCCGCCGGTGGCTTATTATTAACCAGCTGGCCACACATGTACTATGCGGATAGAAGTGTGTGGCATCCCTCGGTGGGTTTTCCTGTCAAACAAAAAAAGTGATAATAATGAAAAAGATATTATATAGATCTGTTCACTGCTGCTTACTGTTATGCCTGCTGGTAATAGCTGCATCGCTGCCGGCATGCAAAAAAGAAACCTCGAATACGCCGGTGATAACGGGCGTACGCAATTTTGCGCTTGCTCCCGGCGACTCAATACTCAACAGCATGATACCCGGGCAATGGATCGTGTTGCTGGGGCATAATTTGCAGGGGGCTACGCAAATATTTTTCAATGGCGTGCCTGCTTCTTTCAACAGTGCCCTGTTCTCAGACACCAGCGCCGCCGTACAGGTGCCAGCGGTGATCCCTTTTCCTTCCATTGCTGCTGATCAGCTCAATACAATACGGTATGTTACGCCCAACGGATCTACTACATTTTCATTCGATATAGTGGCGCCGCCACCCACTATAGAAAGCGTTTCAAACGAGAATGCCAATGCCGGTGATTCTGTTCGCGTATATGGGTTGAATTTCTTTTTTATAAAAAGTATCACATTCGCCGGTTCGCCCGTAGCCGCCTGGCAGGAAGCCAATGACGGCACATCGGTAGGGTTTATTGTGCCTTCCCTCAGCCAAAGCGCACCATTGGTGATCACCACGGCATCTGGTACTGCGGCTACTGTATATAATATGAACGATGTTAAGACCGGCGCCCTTTGCAATTTTGATGATGTAAACACCTATAGCTGGGGAGCCACGAGTACCAGCAACAACAACTCGCTTTTTACCGGCAACAGGGGTAATTATGCGATCATGACCGATCCGCCATTAAATCCGAACGAGTGGAGCTGGTGGAATGGCGGGAGGAGCATCAACACCAATAGCGTTCAATGGGTGCCAACCGATAGTTTGAATGTGCCAATAGGTGATTATGCGTTGAAGTTTGAAGTGAATGTTCCAGGTCCCTGGAATGGCGGGTCTATTTTTGTTGTAAAGGACTATAATACCGCCTATGTAGGCCGCTATGAGCCCTGGAAAGATGCAGACGGAAACAACTTTAATTATTCGACCACAGGCTGGCAAACCGTTACTATCCCGCTCTCGATGTTCCTTACGAATAATGGCACCGGTACAGCAGCGGCTTCGTTGACAGCGCTATTAGGCAGTTCCGCTTCTGGCAGTGTAAATATCTGGCTGATCAATAATTCCCCTTCGGCCACCGCCACGGGATTCAACGCTGCATTTGACAATATCAGGGTTGTAAAGATCAGGTAATATAAGAACACATTTTTGTACCCCTATGAACGCTGAAAAAAAGGAGATCGTAAAGCGTCCCGATGTAATCGGGGCGCTTTTATCGATCAGGAATTGCAATAGAAGATATAAAGGTTTTATATGAAACAAAACAGGATCATTTTATTTGTGCTTGCCGCTGTGGCAGGTAATTTTGCTTTTGCCCAAAACAGAGCTGGCAAAAAGGTGGAAATACCCGAAAGGCGAATCAGTATTGATTACAACCGGCAAAAAGGCCCTTTGAACACGATGTTCAAAGCATGTGTAGGCGCCGGCCGGGCAAATGAAGGTTTGCGGGCCGACTGGCAGCAGCAACTGGCATATGTGAAAAAAGAATGTGGATTCAGGTATATCCGGATGCATGGGCTTTTAACAGACGATATGGCTGTTTACAAAGAAGATAAACGGGGGAACCCGGAGTACAATTTCATGTACATCGATGCGCTGTTCGATTTTCTGCACAGTATAGGCATGAAGCCTTTTGTAGAACTGGGCTTCATGCCCGGAGCGCTTGCCAGCGGTGATCAAACAATTTTTTGGTGGCGGGGGAATGTAACGCCGCCGAAAGATCACGAAAAGTGGGCTGGCCTGGTTCGAACGCTTACCCAACATTTCACAGAACGTTATGGTGCCGATGAGGTAAAGACCTGGTATTTTGAAGTATGGAACGAACCCAATTTATCACCCGGATTCTGGAGCGGAACCCAGGAAGATTATTTCAAATTGTACAAGTATACCGCCTTGGCAGTTAAAGATGTGAACAGGGAATACCGCGTTGGTGGACCAGGAACGGCTGGCGCCGCCTGGGAACCTGAGTTGATTGCCTATTGTCATAAGAATAATGTACCCATCGATTTTATAAGCACCCATGCCTATGGAGTAAAACAGGGATACCTGGATGAGTTTGGTAACTCAGGAACCGTACTCGATAAAAATCCTATGAGCGTTAGTGCAGATGTGCTACAGTCGCGCAAAGAGATCGCAGCGTCACCATTGCCGCAGTTGGAACTGCATTACACGGAATGGAGTGCATCCTATACGCCGGCAGATCCTATTCACGACAGCTATCACGAAGCGGCTTATGTGCTGCAAAAGCTGAAACAGGTTGGCAATGCAGCAAACTCCATGTCGTACTGGGTGTTCACCGATATTTTTGAAGAAGCCGGGCCGCGCTTTACCCCTTTTCATGGCGGCTTTGGCATGTTGACCATCCAGGGCATTAATAAGCCGGTGTTCTATGCCTATCAGTTCCTGAACCGGCTGGGGAATATCGAATTGCTGAATACGGATTCCGCTTCCTGGGTATGCAAAGATGCATCCGGGAATATGCAAATACTGGCCTGGGATTTCACCAACACCCATCCCGGCGATTCAGTTCATAACCAGGATTATTATATCCGCGACCTGCCCGCAAAAACTAAGGGAAAATTAAAGGTCAATATTGCGAATCTCCCGGCCGGTATGTATTCGCTTGAAGTGTATAAAGTAGGTTACCGGAGCAATGATGCTTATTCCACCTATTTGTCGATGCAAAAGCCTTCGCAGCTTAACAGGCAGCAGGTAGAACAAATAAAGAAAGAAAATAATGGATCACCGGTGTTCACAGAGATCATTTCAGTAAACAGCGGGATGATTTTTTTAAAGGAGCTGGAGCTGAGAGAAAATGATGTTTATTTTGTGAATGTGGTGAGGTTGTAAAACCCGGCTATAAGTCATCGGTCCTGCGGGTCAACTCCGTCTCACTTCGATTCACGTTGCCTGCGGACTGTTCTCTTTAAAACAGTTACTTAACCAATTTACACAATGAATTAAACATTACCGGTGGGAACCAGCAGCTCCAGAAATTTTTCCTTTATCTCAATAAGGATGTCGGTCTCCTTCTCTACCTTCAGGAGTTTATCGTCTGCATGAAGATGTTTGCCGTCAAACCTGATCTTTATCTGTTTACCTTTTAATGTATGGAACTGGTATTCGTCCTCACCATTCGCCAGCTTCTGCAAAAGATATGCAGCAAATTTGTCCTTATGGGCCTCTGAGATCAGGATCACCTCCAGTTCTCCGTCACCAGGATTTGCGTAAGGGTCCAATACCAGATTCGGCCCAATGGACCGAATATTCATTACTTCCACCATATAAAACTTGCCGGAATGGTCTGTGCCGTCGATTTCCAAATGACATTTGCGGGGCTCATAAGATAACAGTATCTCATATAAGATCTTCAATGCTCCTTTTAGTTCGTCTTCCGGAGCCTTGTACTGGATATCCCTTTTTTTCATTTCTTTCATAAGGTAGGGAAAGATGCCAAAGCCAAAACCTTCCAGGAAAAAACTTTCTTCCGGCACATTGTATAACCAGCCAATGTCTATTTTTTTTATGGAGGCCGATTTCCATGACCGGATGATTTGTTTGGTAGCGCCGCTTATCTCAAGTGATTTGGCGATATTATTGGCCGTTCCTAGTGGCAGAATGCCTATCGGGATATTATGCTTTTGTTTAAGCACTTGCTTTATCACTTTTCTTATAGTTCCATCGCCGCCCGCAATGGCAAGTATATCAGCATGGTAATCAATATCCTTCCACTCTTGTTCCTTTGTAGAGTAATATCTACACGAAAGACCTCCTTTTTCGATCTGTTCCACCAGCTTTTCGCGGCTATGCTCTTCATTTCCTGCTGAAGGATTGTGTATCAGTATTACCTGTTTCATTGTCTTTATACTTACATAATATAAAAGCATACCAGGCTTCACTCAGTACTGTTAGTGTGTCCTTGCCGGATAAAAAATAGGTGCCCTCAATTGATCTTACTTTTTTTTCGAAAATTTTCCAGTTTGCTGATCGCTGCAGAAGCAGTAAGGCCGTGGATAACAACAGAGAGCAGAATAACGAATGCAACAGTTGACCACATTGATGTAAGCCAGGGCAAAGAAATTTGTTGCGTCGCAAAGCTCATATAATATAATGAGCCAACACCGCGAATCCCAAAAAAGCTAAGGAAAGACCTTTCCCGGAATTTCAGTTTTGTTCTGCTAAGGGTAAGCCATGTGACTATTGGGCGTATAATGAGTAAAAAGCTTACTCCCAGAATAACCTGAGGCCAGCTTAGGTGGTTCAGTATTCCGTTTACGAGGCTTCCCCCAAAAAGTAGCAGTACAATGGCCACCAGCATACGTTCAATTTGGTCGCTGAAAGCATGCAAAGTGCGATGCAGCGCGTGGCCCATCTCATAATTTCTAAGCGTTACGGCACATGTGAAAACGGCAATAAAACCATACCCGTTCAATAGCTCGGTACAGCCGTATACAACCATCGTAATGGAAAGAGCCACAAACCCGTCCTCGATGCGTGCCGCCCGGTATTTTTCTGGTAATGAGAACAAAACGTACCCGAACACCTTTCCCAGGAGGAACCCAACTGCCAAACCACAAAGCAGCTTATACAGAAAGTAAAAGCCAGTCCATTCCATCCATGCGCCTGGTTCGGCAAATGAACCGGTGGCCATTAAAATGCCGAGCCATACAAAAGGAAAGGCTGTTCCATCGTTCATTCCGCCTTCAGCAGTAAGGGTAAACTTTACAGTATCTTTTACTCCTTCATGTGGGGGCTCAACCTGAACATCAGAAGCAAGCACAGGGTCAGTAGGTGAAAGTATGGCGCCTAGCAGCAAGGCCGAGGCAAGATCCATACCGGTGACTGCCCAGGCTGCCAAAGCCGTAACTGCAATGCAGCTTATCATACCCACACTTACCAGTCTTAATGGGTACCTCCATTCCTTAAAAGAGAATGGCTGATCGATCTTGAGTCCCGATCCCATAAGTGCAACTAAAACAACGGTTTCGGTTAAATGCAAGGTAAACTGAGAATAATAGAGTGGATCTGCATATGGCAGCATGGGTACTATTGAAAACAGTAAGATACCCAAAAGGATATACACTATTGAGTAGGAAATACGAATGAGGTTACTGACGGTCGGCATCCAGGCCATACCTAAAGCAGCAATACCTATTGTCACCACCCATACCAGGTATTCCATTTATTTATTTAATACGTATTTATGCTAAAAATGGGCCACGCATGAAATATGAATCTCTCCGAAAAAACTCAATAATAATTGAATTAAACGGTTTATTCCCTCTATACCGGTATGTATCTGCTACAGCTTATGGAGGTTGTCTTTTTGTTTTCGTTTTGGGCTGGCGATGGCGGTAGTTTATCTTTCCGTACAGCTTGGCACAGAGCTAACGGTTAACGCCCGCGACCACATACCCGAACGAATATGCGGTCTAAACCGCAGGATATATTTTTGTTGAGAAAAATGCTTTTTTGCCGCTGAAATCAAACTTGGACAATTTCTTTTTTTATGAGAGTGAGCAAATATTAAAAATGGTAGAGGCGCTGTTAGCATTAGCCGTTTTGGATCACTGAAAAATATGGATCGACAAGTGCCCGTTGCCGTTTGCTGGTCAGGGGAGTGGGGTATACTTATTGGCTGGAGACCAGCGACAGTCAACCGAAATTTGATTTCTCTGATAGTATTTAATACGAGGAAGTATAAAAAAGCCTGTAGATCATTGCAATTACAGGCTGCCATCGATAAATTTTGCAGGCTGATAATCTCTTTTTGCAGGAAATAATGAACTATACGCAGAAGCAAGTTTGCACAATCGGTTCCGTGAGCCAAATTGTTGCAAAATAAAGATATGCGACTTTCCAATGCCAAACCTTTCTTTCAAAGCTTTATAGCAAGTATATTTTTTTTATTTTGTAATGAATGCACAACGGCGCAATCAACTATTGGCCTCGACAGCATATTACTGCGCATGGTGCAAAAGAGGGGAGAGCCGGGCATTGCTGTTGCTGTTATACAAAAAGACAGTTTAATTTATGCCCGCGGATTTGGGTACCGCGATTTTCAACGGCGCCTACCCGTCACTTGTGAAACGGTTTTCCCGGTTGGTTCCATAACCAAAGCTATGACGGCCGCTTTAATAGGCTCCCTGAGCCCCAACATTACACTGGATGCTCCGGTGCGCAATCTTTTGCCGGAATGTAGATTTTACAACGAAGAGATGAATGAGCGAATAACAGTCAGAGACCTGCTTTGTCATCGTAGCGGGCTTCCACGCCATGAGTTTTCCTGGTATTTTTTGGCAGCCCGCACCCGCGATAGCATGATCCAACGTTTGGCATACCTTGAACCCAATGCAAGGATCGGGGAAAAGTGGCAGTACAATAACTGGGGTTACTTTTTGCTGGGTATGATTGCTGAGAAAGTTTCCGGTCTGCCTTATGAAGCGGCCATCCAGCAATACATATTAGGACCTTTGCAAATGCGAAGAAGCTATTTCTGGCGCGACAGCCTGTTACAGGACAAAGAAGCAGCGCTTGGTTATAAAACGGTTAATAACAAAATAAGACAAGTACCTTACCATGCTACGATCCAACTGATGGCTCCGGCAGGAGGGCTTAACAGTACGGTGCTGGATATGGCACGCTGGTTATCATGTTGGATAAATGGCAATGCCATCATCCCGGCTCCTTTTCGTGCACAAGCCATTTCATCGCAAATTGTCACGAAAGCCGCACTACCCACGAAAGATCAGCCAGACTCGTATTTGTCCAACTATGGTTTTGGATGGTGGTTGTCAAACTACCGGGGACATTACAGGGTAGAGCATGGCGGCAATATTGATGGGTTTACAAGCAATGCCTGTTTTTTTCCTACAGACAGCCTGGGTATAATAGTGCTCTGCAACCGTGACGGGTCTGAGTTGCCCGCTCTCGTGCGCAATACGATCGCCGATTATTTTTTGCAATTGCCTGCCATAAGCCGATCAACAGCATCGAAACCAAGCAGGAACAATTACAAAAATCTTTCAAAAAAAACGTCCGCTGCAGAAGAAGTCATTCCTCCTACGCATCCGTTGGAGTGTTACGCTGGTTCTTATGAACATCCCGGTTATGGCCACCTCACTATTTCGCAACGGGCTGACTCCCTTTTTGCCTACTTGGGCACCCACACATGGTGGCTATGGCCACAGCAGTATGACGCATTCCGGGGAGTAGAATTTACCATTGAAGAGTTGCCCGATCTTAACCAGCCAACACAGCTTTTGCAATTCCAGATGCACCCGAATGGATATATTGAAAGTCTTTCCATACCTTTTGAGCCAACTTTAGCACCAATACGGTTTATGAAACAGGTTTTATCGCAACCCCTAGCGCAACCAGCATTTAAGACTTATACAGGTTGCTATGAATTGGTAGGGGATACTATCAATGTATCTTTAAAAGAAAATGGCAAATTAAATCTGTCGGTTTCTGCGACGGAGTACTATCAGCTGCTTCCCATAGAGGAAAACGTTTTTATACTTTCCGGTGAAAAAGGAAGCTCGATCAGGTTTTTAAAGGACAGGAAAAATGCGGTAACAGGTTTTTTGTTACAACTGCCGAAAGAAACGCTAAAAGCCACGCTAATCAAATAGTTTATGAATCGATATGCTGTTTTTATTGGCCACCTGCTTTACTGGGTGCTATATGGATGCCTGTGTATTTTTCTCCTCTTTCTTGGCCGAGGCGGAAAGAATATGTTTTTAGATGAAGATGTGCTGGCTTATTTGTTTGTTTGTCTTCTAACCGCCATGCTTTCGTTTTATCCATTTTACCGGATATGGTTCCTGCGCTACCTGGCGTTAAGGAAATTGAATGCATTTATAATAGCCGGCCTGCTTACGGGTGCCTGTGTTTCCCTCTTCATGACAGTCCTCATTATTGGTATCCTTTATTATTTTACGAATGTCATAGAAAAAGGATTGATATGGCCTTTTTTAATCGTCTTCTTCCTGTATTCCCTGGTGCATGGCATTGCGGCCACCGCGCTCAGGGGATTTTTTCACTGGTACCTGGAACTGCGCGCAAAAGAGGCGCTTCAAAAAAAGAATCTTGAAACAGAATTGGCGTTATTAAAAGGGCAATTGCAACCTCATTTTTTGTTCAATACGATTAACAATATAGATGTGCTTATTGGAAAGGAACCAGCTAAGGCATCTATGTATCTTCAACAGCTTTCCGGGATGTTGCGATACATGCTTTACAAGGGGGCACTGGATAGTATTCCCCTGGAAGAGGAAATACAATTCGTCCGGTATTATATAGAACTTCAGAAAATCCGAAAAACTTCCGATGATTGGATAAAGCTGGAGGTTGAAGGCGATATGAGCGACCTCAGGATCGCCCCCTTATTATTTCTGCCATTTATAGAGAATGCCTTAAAACATGGAGTTACAAGCGAAGGGGCGGAACCGATCCTGATACAATTACAGACAAAAGAAAGAATGGTAAACTTTTATTGCCGGAATAATTATTCTGTCAATAAAGTTACTTCAGCCGTGGGTAGCGGCCTTGGATTGCCCCTGGTGCGGCAAAGAATAGAATTACTGTATTCCGGGCGTTACAGCTTGGAAGTTCAGCCCCTGCAAAATACCTTTATTGTCAAATGCAGCATCAACTTATGAAACAATTGAGTTGTATTATAATCGAGGATGAACCGCTTGCAATGCTACGTACAAAGGAGTACGTGCAGCAGATCCCTTTTTTGCGCTTGTTGCAAACCTACGACAGCGCTTTGAAAGCGTTGCCTGTACTGCAGGGAAACGAGGTGGATCTTCTCTTTTTGGATATTCAAATGGAAGGGCTCACTGGTATTCAGTTGCTACAAGCGCTACCTCAGCCTCCGCGGGTCATTCTAACTACAGCTTATGAGCAATTCGCGCTTAAAGCATTTGAAATGGAAGTGGTTGATTACCTGCTTAAGCCTTATTCATTTGAACGATTTTTATCTGCGGTATTGAAAGCACAGAAGTGGATACAACCCTCTTTAAAAAATATACCAGGCTATTTGTTTTTCAAAACTGCTTACCGCCTGGAAAAAATTAACCTGGAAGACATTCTTTTTATTGAAGGTGCACGGGATTACCGGAAAATTTACTGTATAAAGGATAAACTTTTAACGTCTGAAACCTTCGGTGATCTGGAGGAACGTTTACCCTCATCTGTGTTTTGCAGAGTTCATAAATCATTTATAGTATCGCTTTCCAAAATAGAAGCTGTAGAGGGCGATCGTATTCTCATAGGCAAGGAAAGAATTCCTGTTTCTGAAACCTATCGGAAAGCCTTTTATAAGGCGCTTTTGTAGTGTTGTGCTGAACAGATAATATTAGAGGAGAATAAAGAGCTTCACAAGAATACTTCGAACGAAAAGCCCCTTAAAATCCAATGACTTGAAGGGGCTAATAGATTTAAGTCGGGCGGCTGGACAAATGTCGAACCAGTTTATAGAAACCCTTGTTGAAATTCAAGACTTAAGTAGTAATCAATATGTAATGCCAGGAGACCGGTTCGGCCAGAGGAGCGAACGAATACATGCACAATGTGGATGTTGTCATTGAAATACCTGGGGAGGGCAAGGCCGTACAATTCGGACGTTTTAATCAGGGCAGCAAGATTGATATTTTTCCAGGGGCAATAGCTGCCTGAATTTCAACCAGTTTGTGTGGCTAATATGGAGCAGTAATGATGGAGTCTTGCATTAAATTGCTTAATCATGTTTGATGGCTTTACGTTGTTTAATACTGTTATAATTCTCTGCATGCAGTTTTGTTTTACTATTTAGGATAAGATCACGTAATCTTTTCTCGTTTTCATTGCCCCATTTACCTAAAGCCCCAATGATAGGAATTATTGTTTTTCCAAAAGGTGTCAAAGAATATTCCACTTTTGGAGGAACCACTGCGAACACTTTCTTTTTAATTAAGTCATGAGCTTCGAGTTCGTTTAGCTGTACATTCAAAACTCTTCGTGAAGCATCTGGGATTTTTCTTTGTAATTCACTCGGACGCTTATGCCCTTCGTTAATAAACCAAAGTAAACGGATCTTCCATTTGCCATACAAAACCTCGCCTATCAGGTCAAGGCCGCAATTCAAATTTAAAGGAGTTTTTCTTTCGCGCATTGTATAAAAGTAACCTAATGTTCTTATAAATACAATATGGGACAAATTTATCCCTATGCAATTCGATTCCCCGTAATTGTTTAAGCAGCTCATACGTCTGAAATTGCAGTATCAATTTAATAAAGAAAACAGTATGAATTACAACAATGAGTTAAATGGTAAAATTGCATTGGTAACAGGAGGAACAAAGGGAACCGGAAGGGCAATTGCAGAAAGGCTGCTACAGGCTGGCGCATCTGTTATTATTACTGCAAGAAACGCACCTGAAAATCTCACCAAAGATCTGCATTTTATTTCAGCAGATTTGAGTACGGAATCGGGAACACAAAAAGTGGTGAACGAAGTCTTGTCAAAACACAAAAAGCTCGACATCCTTGTAAACAACCTGGGAGCATCGGAAACCCCGGGAGGTGGTTTTGGGGTTTTGACCGATAAAGACTGGGAGAAAACCTTGCAAACAAATCTGCTGGCACCAGTGAGATTAGACCGGGGATTTTTACCGCAAATGCTTGAGCAGAAAAACGGGGTGATCATTCATATTGCTTCTATCCAGGGGCGGCTTCCCTTATATGATGCAACGCTTCCATATGCGGCAGCTAAGGCTGGCCTGATCAATTACAGCAAAGGGTTATCGAAAGAGGTGACTTCTAAAGGGGTGCGGGTACTGACAGTTTCTCCAGGATGGATCAGGACTGAAAATGTTAAATATTTTCTGGAACGGATCGCCCAGAGTTCAAATTGTTCTATTGAGGAGGCTCAACAAAGCGTTATAGATGCCTTGGGTGGAATACCCTTCGGAAGACCAGCAGAGCCCGAAGAAGTAGCTGAACTGGTTGGGTTTCTGGTTTCTCCGAGAGCGAACTATCTAACAGGGACAGAATTCGTCATCGATGGCGGCACACTACCAACAATTTAATATCCAATAAAAATAACAAATCATGAATTTACCAAAAGTAATAGCTGACTTAATAACGGCTCAAAACCAATACAACAGTCTAGCTTATGCTAACTGTTTTACTGAAACAGCTGTTGCGTTTGACGAAGGGAAAACGCATACTGGAAGAAAAGCTATCCAGAAGTGGATAGAAGAAGCAAATAAAAAGTATAAATCGGTAATGAAGCCTCTGTCAATAGCTCATGAAGGTAAAACAAGCGTTTTATCTGCAGAGTGTTCAGGAACATTTGATGGAAGTCCAATTATCTTAAAATTTCATTTTGATATAAAAGATGGACTTATTCAAACTGTAACCATTCGGTCCTCGACATTACCAAAGCAATTACCAAGGAGCATACATTTGCATTAGTTCTTTGAAGCTATTGGAATGGGAGTAATTAAAAAAAAGGAGATACTTAAGGTATTTGTGCCTGTTG
>NZ_JAFFJX010000018.1 GCF_016924755.1 Longitalea arenae
ATCTTTTAATATCGTATGTTATCTTTCTCTTACCTCTTTCCTATCTCACTTAACGTATTACCTAACTTGTTTTCTTTGCCCCTAACTGCTTCTCTCATCCTCTCTTCCCTTCCCTTCTTCTCTCTCTTCGCTATCCCGTTTTTGATTGGGGTTGCAAAGGTAAGAGTTTCTTTCAATCTGCCAAATCTTTTTTCGATTTTTTAAGAGCTAATTTTCAGTGGATCATCTCGTTATCTTCTCTCCTTCTCCTCACGCTTTTCTCTCTTTTCCGCTGCCCCTTTTTCGTTGGGGGTGCAAAGTTAAGAGCTTTTTTATTTCCACCAAATCTTTTTTCTATTTTTTTCTAAGAACTTCTCAGTGATTGTTACTCTTTCTTCTCTGTCTTTTTCTCTTTTTCACTGCCCCGTTTTCGATTGGGGGTGCAAAGGTAGGCGGATTTCGTTCTCCACAAAATCTATTTTACTTTTTTTAGAAATTTTTTCAGGAAAAGGGCCTGCCGGCCCAAATACCGTCTTCATCCCAGGTCCCTGAGACGATATCAGAAGCATGTTTAAGGAAATTATACAACTGCTTTATCGAAAGGCTCAGTCACCGGTAACCACTAACTTCCTGGTTTCCAGCACCTGCCCGCTGTGGGAAATAAAGCCTACCAGGTAATTTCCCGGCAGCTGCAGGCTCAGCGGGATAATATTCCGCTCATTTACCGGCTCGCGGTGAACCATTTGTCCCTGCACATTCCAGATCACCACATATTTAACGGCCGCCAGGCCATTGACACCCACATAGAAATGACGGGCCGTGGGATTGGGCCATACCAGCAGCTGGAAGCCGCCTGCTTTATTGCCCACAGCCACCACATTGGAGTAAGAAATACCGCCGCTATAGTCAACCAGCCGCAGGCGGTAATAACTGTTGCCCGTGTACCTGTTCGCATCTTCCAATGCATAATGCAAATGAAGATCACTGAATCCATTTACCGCCTGAGACAATACAGAATCCCTGTTGCTGAAGCCGGCCTCATTGCTTAACCTGCGTTCTACCACAAAGTACCTGATATTCATCTCCGGTTTGGTGGTCCAGTGCACTTGCACCTTGTTCTGATCCATCCGGTAAGCATTCAACCATACCCGGGTATAGCGCAGAGAGGTATCGCCTTTGCTGGTAAACTTGGTGAAATAAGAAGCGGACGAGATCCTGCTTTTCAGGATGCGTGTATTTACACCGCCTCCCGACAAGCGACCGGATGAATTCAGATAACCGGTTACCGGGTACACCTGCGGATAGGATGTATCCCATCCGCTGTTCTTAAACTGTGAAATGTAGGAATAACGCCGGTTTGCGCTGAATACACCGCCTTCGTCAGCCAGTTGGTGCTGCAGGGCTATTTCCGTTTCATCGTTATCCGGCCTGTTCCGTTTTCCGATCTGCCAGGTCTTGTTCACGCCCTCTTCTATAAGTTCATTACCGCTAAACAGTTCTTTTTTCACACCATCATAGACCCGCGCGTGATAATCATCGCCCTGCGAGCTGCGGCTTCTGATGGCCACCGGCGTATAGGCATTCACGCTGGTACCAACCGGGAAGATCACCCAGCTGTCGCGGCTGCGGATATTTTCCCGTACGAGCACACCGGTTCCACCAGCGCCGGTTATGATATACCGAATGGAATCGTAACCGGTAATAGTACCTGGCGCCCCATCTCCTACTACCAGCGTGTTATTGTCAAGGTAAAGGTGACCGGCACTGAAATGCAACTGATGCCGCACTTTGGTAGTGCTGCCGGTCAATTCAACGCCCTGTTCATTATGTATCTCGAGCCGCGCAAAGGCGGCGCCGCTACGGGTAACGGCATTATAACCGCCATCGATCTGCTGGCGGCCACTATCTCCGTTGAAGCGAATAAGTCCGCCCACACCACTTGCATCTTCGCCGGCATTGCCTTCATCCGTGATCATTGCTTCTTTGTCGTTCTCCCATTTCCTGCCCTTAAAATTCACCACCGCTTTTTTATCAACGCCCAGTTTGCCATAATTGTAAACATTGGAAAAGATGGTTGCCGTATCGCCGGAGAAATAGACTTTTCCCTTTTTAGGCACATAAATGCCCTGCTGGCTTGTAGCGGTAAATGCAGCGGCCAACAGCAGGTTTAAAAGGATAATATGACGAAGACGAAGGATCACTGAATTAAAGTAACATCAAAGGTGATGGCGCCTACCGCCAGAGGAACAAGGCTTGTATTCACCACACCAACGGTGATCGTATTAGAGCTGCTGATATAAGAATAGGCAATAAGCAAACCAGAGGGCAATGCACTTCTTGGATTGATCATTACTGTATTTTGAGCCGCCGCCCCGCTGATGCTTGCGGTGATCTGGCGGGTAGTTCCAACGGCAATACTGGTATTGTCGTTGATGCTGAAACTGGTTTTTATCAGATTGTTCAACACCGTTCCTGAACTGCCTAGTTTATAGGTACCGGCCACATCTAAAGTGGCCGCCGGACCAGTCGTTGCTACTCCTACCCTGCCTGCACTGGTGATCCGCATTCTTTCATTGGAAGAAGTGATACCACCGGTGAAAAAGATCAGGTTTTTATCTGATGCCGTGTTGCCAATGATGAATTCCTGGCCCGCGCTGTACAGGTAACCGTTGTTGGGGCCGCTCAAAATATTATTGGCGCTGTTATAGCCGCCTCCGTTGATACCGAGGTTCACATAATTGGTGGTCTCGGTTCCATTGTTGGCGGTAGCCACTATATCGGTACTGGCCTGCCCCTGGCCCGACTCATTCTGGATATTGAACTGCAGGTAGCCGTTCCGGCTTCCTTTTGCAATGAGCAGATTGTACGACTCGGTGCTTCCGGCATCTATCAATAATTTTTCCGGAGCAGCTGCATCGAAATCGGCGATGCCTATCGCCAGATTACCGGTTTTGCTCAACCGCATTTTTTCGGTATTGTTCGTAATAAAGGGCAGGTCATAGTTATCGATAGTGCCCAGCTTTTTTTCCGATGTTACGGTATTACCGGTCAACCCCCAGCCTGTGCTGGCGCCGCCGGTAGCTGTAATAACACCCGTAGCGGCATTGTAACTGATACCTGATCCCGCACTGAAAAGGCTGCGTACTTTCTGATAAAAATTGGAAATATGGGTGGTATCGATAGATGTTGTGGAAGCCAGTGACTGCCAGTGGCCGCTCGCGCGTAACAGCAATCGTTTCGATGGCGTAAAATAAACCACCATGCCATCCGGCGGGTTCAGGGCATTGATCAGCGCCGTATCTGTTATGCGGGTAAACAATAAACCCTGGTTGGCTGACTGCAGTTCGAGCACGGCGGATTTCTCCACCGACCAGGGATTGTTCCCCAATCGCAACTGCTGCGACACACCTTTCCCCGAGAGCAGTACTATTAACAGCATTGCTCCCAGCCATCTGTTGATACGCATATATCCTGCTTTAAGCGGTGGGTATACCGGTTATTATTTCTTGATGATGTACCAGTCAGTACCGTCTGTCTGAAGCGTAACGTAGGTCCAGTCGTTATAGATCTTGTAAGAGCTGCCGCCGTCGATCGTACCGCTGGCAGGTGAAATGGTGAGCTCTTTATCGATACCACCGGTACCTACTTTTTTGATGGTGTAAATACGGCCGGCAAAACTGGCGGGAGCTGGTAAAGTAATGGTGAAAGACGATGAGGTGGTATTGGCCAGAATGGTATTGTCGGCGCCCGTAACGGTATAGTTGGCGGTAACTGATTTGATGGCCATAGCTAATGAACCTGCTACTTGCAGAGTTGAATTGGCATTGCCGGTTGTACCGGCCAGGATCGCTTTGCTGGCGGCAACACTGTCCTGGAAGGTCTTATTACCACCAAAGGTTTGTGCCGCTGCGGTAACAATACCCGGATTGCTGGCATTGGCCGGATGCAATACGATCTGGCGTGAAGTACTGTCTGTTACGATGGAAGCGCCTTTCACATTGGATGAAGAAGCAACGGCGCCGATCGTGATGGTTTGAATACCGCTCTGGATCTTCGACCAGTCGTCATAGGTTAAAAACCCATATGGTTTATTGGCCGAAGCGCCATCCTGCACGGGCAGGTAGATAGCAATAGTGCTGTCGGCAGAACGGTTCTCTACTTTTACAGAATCTTCTGAAGTACTGGCTTCCGCAGTGATAGAAAGGGTTTGCTTTTGTATTCCATTGATAGCACTGATGGCATTGGTAAATGCGCTTGATGACATGGTCCTTTTATAGACCGAGCCATCGGCTGCCAGCACCAATACATCTACTTCCGTTGAATTACTGCCCAGGTTTTCGAGCTTTACGGTACCGTTTACGTTGAGGGTAGCAGAGGGCGTGGTAGTACCGATGCCGATATTACCGTTTGAACCGATGATCATGCGGGCTGCATTATCCGTTTTGATCGTAAACGGTTTTCCATCTGTTGTTCCAATAAAGTTAGTGGCTGAATCGGTGCCGCTGTTGCCGGTAAGCGACCAGTTGGCGGTTGCATCGGCCATACTGGCGAGCTTTTTCCAGGCGCCATTGCTGCGGATGCGCAAACTGTTGTCCGCTGTCAGATAAATGATCATGCCATTGGGTGGTGTAAGGGCATTGATCGCAGCCGTATCACTCAAACGTGGTAATAACAAACCCTGGCGGGTACTTTCCAGTTCGAGGATAGAACTCTTGTGCATGTTGGTGGGATTATCACCCACTTTAAGCTGGGCATTTGCCAGCATCCCTGCCCCCATAAGGCTTACCAATAAGAGGGTTCTTTTTCGGTTGATCAGGATGTTGAATACGTTCATGTTCAAGGATTTTGTGTTCGTAATTTTTACTATTATTAAAACAGTGAACCTTATAATTGTATTAGTGCAAAATCGATAACTATTCATGGATTTATTAGTAACATGGAAAAACGGTAGGTAATTATGCTTAACAATAATCCTTCTCCCCCAATACCCCGTAACCTGCACGCCGAACGTCAAACGAAAATTGCAGGCACATCGAACCGGCCAACAGCCAGGAGGCGCCAAACGGGTAAAGCCATAACGTACCTGACATGTACACTATAAATATGAAGAATGTTGAAAACTTAGGCGCCTGCCTGCGGTAACATGGTTTGATGTTTGTTTAGTACGGCTCGATAAAATTGATTTTCCTGCGGTGCGGTTTTATGCTGGTGACAATTTCGCACTAAAATGATAATATCAGTTAAGAACCGGTAAGCAGTAACCAGTATTTTTATTGTTCACATGCTTTCCCATACAGATATACGATGGGCTAGTATAGAACTCATTACACCGCTACACGTGTACAAGCACGTTACTAACGATCAGCTTCCTTTGAATGTTCATATAAATTTCCGGACAATAGCATTGTTAATTGAAAAAAAAGTCTTACTTATGTACTACATATTATCCTGACCAATTAAACCTTATTCATGAAAAACTGTACCCTTAGCGCACTGCCATATGAGAACTCTGCCAGGGCCAGCGGCAGAGTGATTGCCCCGCTGCATACTACCAACAGCAATCCTGCTTATGCAATTGCTTATCCCCCTTTCACCAGTAACATACCGGATATTGCAGCAGTGCCTTTACCGATGGCATGCGTAGCACCATAACAAGGTTTGTATACTAACCCCATTATTTGGGGCCGCCCTATTATGGCCATAGGCCATTCCGTACCTATTCCCTACACTAGTATAGCCCGTCGATGAAAGTTTCAGTAAACGCTGTTTACTGAACCATATACCTATTTGCCTGCCGGAACCCGGTTTCTGCAGGTACCGGAACCGGCATGCCTGACCTTATTCTTTTTAACCATTAAAATTAAACATTAAACACCATGAGTAAACGACGACTACTAACTGGTTTATTGCTTATCCTTTTATGCAGGCTGCAGACCACTGCCCAGGAGGCAGATAACTACAGCGGTTACTTTGCGGAAGCTTATCGATTGTACCCGAATATCCCGCAGGGTATACTGGAAGCTGCGGCCTGGTCCGCTTCCCGGATGTATAATATGCAGCCTACCACGCATGGCGATGGCGATGAAGTGGCTATGCCTTTGCGTTATGGGATCTTCGGACTGATCGAAGATGGCAAAGGTTATTTCAAGAACAACCTTACGGCCGTAACTGCCTTAAGCGGTTTAACGGCGGAACAATTCAAAAAGGATGTCCGGCTGCAGATCCTGTCCGTGGCGAGGTTCCTCAGCAATGAGGCCGGAAAACAAAAAGCGGGCGCCCGTCCCAGCGCCGAAGCTTTTGTGCATGTGCTGGATAAGCTCTCCGAGATCCCCGACGATGGAACAGCGGTTAATAAATATGCGCATTTATTGTACACCTATGATGTGTATGATCATTTACAGCGCGGTTTTGTTTCGCCCCGCTTAAAACAATTGCCCCGCCCTGTACAGCTCGACAAGATCTATGCCCCGCAAACCTTACGCACCTTGCGGGCGCCCGGCGTGCAGGTGAATTATTCACAGGATAAAATAAAAGCCAATGGAACTGTTTTACCTACCAGCCATACAACAGCTGCCAGCAATGCCAGAACTGAAAGCGTTACTGATATTGCGGCCGTGCAAAGCACTGATTATCCCCCGGCTTTGTGGGACCAGGCGAACACCAGCAATTTTACGGTAGGCCGTGGCGGCGTTGTGCCAACCAATATCACCATACATACCACACAGGGAAATTATGCGGGCACGATCTCCTGGTTCAATAACCCATCCGCAAAAGTCTCGGCCCATTATGTAATCCGCTCTTCCGATGGACAGATCACCCAGATGGTACTGGAGAAAGACAGGGCCTGGCATGTGTACAATAACAATTCCTACACATTTGGCATTGAACACGAAGGTTTCGTTGACCAGGGCAATACCTGGTATACCAATGCCATGTATAACAGTTCGGCTGCCCTGGTACGAGATATTTGTGCCGACTGGAATATCGATCGCTCGAAATGTTATCGCGGGCCTGCTTCTGCTACCGTAGTAGTGCTGCCCCGGGAAGTACGCATCAAAGGCCATCAACATTATCCCGATAATGACCATACTGATCCCGGCAGGTACTGGAACTGGGTGAAATATGCCGACCTGATCAATCCACCTACCGCCGTTACCGTTGCTTCTTTTGCAGTGAAAGATCAAAACACCGGACTGGCCATTGCCAGCGCAGCCGTTGCCATCACCAAACCCGATGGTACTACCGCCAGCGCTACTACCAATGCCAGCGGGCAACTCGTGTATGGACTGGACAGCGGCCGTTACAGTTTTACTTTTTCCAAAACAGGGTATAAAAGCCTGGCCACTTTCTTTATAGGCGGCCCCAACGACAGTGTGTATGCCGATATCAACCTCGATGCGGCCAGCACCGCCCGGGTAGCTACCAATACTTCACCCCTGCTTACGACCAGTAACAACCAAATGGTGTTGACCGGTTATGTACGTGATGCAGACGCCAACAGCGCCCTGGCCGGGGTACAGGTGCAGGCAGCTAATTATACTGCTACTACCGATGCCAGGGGATTCTTTTCCATAACGCTTCCTGCCGGTACGGTTGCTCCTGGCAGCACACCACCCACGATCTCTATCCAATCAAGCAAGGCGGGTTATCTCACCAACAGCATTCAGCATTTGTATGCCATTCCCGATACCTATGAAATGCAGATCGCTTTAACCGCAACGGCTTCCCCCCGTGCTGCCGGACTGCGCAGCCTGGGTGACCAGATCATTCGCCGCCATGGTTTATTTGATAAAACGATCGCCGAACAATTGGAATTTACAGGCAGCTTTACGCCCACCACTTTCAATGCCCGCGAGCAAGCAAGTGTTAACACCGCCGCCCTGCTGGCAGCTGTACCAACGGTGATCCGCGTAGTTACCAATTGCGCCTGCGTCAGCTGCGCCCGTCCACGCGTACAGGTCATGAGCCTGGAAGCCTATGTACAAACCGGTGTAGATGATGAATGGGTGAGCAGTTGGAACGCCGCTTCCCTGCAGGCAGGTACAGTGGCTTACCGTTCACGCGGCGCCTGGTTCGTGCAACATCCTGTTGCCAGCAATTATGATATCTCGGCTGCTGCCTGTCACCAGACCTGGCAAAGCGACCGGGCAAGCAGTGTAAAAAATGCGGCCATCGCTACAGCAGGTATTGTGCTCATTAAAAACGGCGCTATTTATAAAGCAGAATACTGCGCTGAATCCAATAACTCGGGTTGTGGGGATGGCTTCAGCGGCACCGGCACCGATTATCCCTGTATTGCCGACAGCCGTTGTGCGGGCCGCACCAAAAGCGGACATGGCCGTGGCATGTGCCAGTGGGGTTCCAGCTTCTGGGGCAGCGATCAAACCTATAGCTGGATCCTGAATCATTACTATAATCCCGACAGCGCCGCGCTTCAAACGACCACCATCGCCGGCGCCAGTGGCAACAACAGCGAGAGCAAGATCACCGAAGATGGCGCATTGAAGCTGGCGCCCAACCCTACCAGTGGTGCTTCTATCAGCATTGAATACACGCTGGCTGATGTATCACAGCCGGCCAGCATTGTAGTGACCGATAACTTCGGCAAATCGGCCCAACAGCGCAATGTGGTATTGCAGCAGGGACTGAACCGCTTAACGGTGAATACCAGCGGGCTCAAGCCCGGGATCTATAATGTTACCATTCGTCTGGGCGCTTCAGGAAAATCAGTAAGTAAGAAATTACTTGTTGTGAAATAGTAACAAAGACCTGTCAGGTACACATCAGGGGGCTGCCAACGCAGGCGGCTAAAGTGTACCTGACAGGTCGCATAAAAACGGTGGCTAGTGGCTAGTGGCGAGTAAGGGATAAACAAAGACCTGTTAGGTACACATCGGCGGCCTGCATATTCAGGCGGTTAAAGTGTACCTGACAGGTCGCACTAAAACGAACCGACCTGTCAGATGGACTCAATTCACTGATCTTTCAATGGCCTGCAGTCCACCTTACAGGTCTTCATCCAGATCAAACTTTATACTATGAATAAAACGCGACAATTCCTTTTAGGGGCACTGGCGGCTTTGCTATTCTCGCCCGTAGCGGCGCAACAGCCGGCTGGCGCCACCCATATTACATTTACCGTAAAAGATCAAAATACGGGATTTGCCGTACCCGGTGCGGTGATCCAGGTTACAGCGCCCAATGGCAGCAGCAGCAGTTTGACAGCAGCTGCCAACGGCAAAGTCCTATTCACGGCCGTGAATGGAAAGTATGACTTCTCCATTGCAGCCAATGGTTACAAACCTTTAGCCACTTATTTTTCATCGGGCGAAGTAAATAATATTGAAGCACGCATTAACCTGGAACCAGCTGACAATACTGTGCGCCTGGAACAACCGGCAGCGCGCGCAGGCGTGAATCAAACCACTATCAGTGGCTATGTACGGGATGAGACGAATAACAGTCCGCTCGCCGGTGTGCAGGTGAACAGCGGCAGCGCTTCAGCCATTACCGACGCCAGGGGCTATTTTTCATTGGCGGTTCCCGCATCCCAGGCAGCTATCGCACCCAATACTATACCGGCAAAAACAACGATCACTTTTACGAAGAATGGTTACGCACCTTATACTGCTCAACGGTATGCCATACCCGATGCTTATACCATGAAAGTGGCGCTTTCGCCGGCGAGTGCAGCGCGAACGCAGCAGCCTGCTGGCGAACCGGAAAAGCAGGTACATGGCATCTTCGACCGAACAGCTGCCGATGAGCAGCAGCGATCAGCGCCATCAACTGTACCAGAGGCCCGGGTAGAAGCGGCCCTGGCCGCCACGGTACCCCGCAGCATCCGGGTTGGCATTAGCTGTAATTGCACTTCCTGCAGTTCGGTGGAAGTAATGACACTGGAAGAATATGCGCAATCTGGCCTGGATGATGAATGGATCGCCAGTTGGGGCGCCGCCTCTTTACAGGCCGGGTCGGTTGCTTACCGTACCTACGGCGCCTGGTATGTATTACATCCCGTAGCCAGCAGCTATGATATTGCAGCCACTACCTGTAACCAGGTTTGGCAGGCCGACAGATATACCAGTTGCGTGAACGCTGCCAAAGCAACGGCCGGCATTGTGCTGGTAAAAAATGGCGCGATCTTCCGGTCGGAATATTCAGCAGAGAATAACAACTCCGGTTGCGGCAATGGCTACAGTGGCACCGGTTCAACCTGGCCCTGTATTTCGGATGGCCGTTGTGCCGGTTATGCCAAGAATGGCCATGGCCGCGGCATGTGTCAATGGGGCTCAAGCCGCTGGGCCAGCGATAAAACCTATACCTGGATCCTGAACCACTACTACAATCCGGGCAGCGTCTTCATTCAACTGCCACCGAGCCCTGCCGTTACCGTTGCTTCTTTTGCAGTGAAAGATCAAAACACCGGGCTGGCCATTGCCAGCGCAGCCGTTGCCATCACCAAACCCGATGGCACTACCGCCAGCGCTACTACCAATGCCAGCGGGCAGCTGGTGTATGGACTGGACAGCGGCCGTTACAGTTTTACTTTTTCCAAAACAGGGTATAAAAGCCTGGCCACTTTCTTTATAGGCGGCCCCAACGACAGTGTGTATGCCGATATCAACCTCGATGCGGCCAGCACCGCCCGGGTAGCTACCAATACTTCGCCCCTGCTTACGACCAGTAATAATCAAATGGTATTGACCGGTTATGTACGCGATGCAGACGCCAACAGCGCCCTGGCCGGGGTACAGGTGCAGGCAGCTAATTATACTGCTACTACCGATGCCAGGGGATTCTTTTCCATAACGCTTCCTGCCGGCACGGTTGCTCCTGGCAGCACACCACCCACGATCTCTATCCAATCAAGCAAGGCGGGTTATCTCACCAACAGCATTCAGCATTTGTATGCCATTCCCGATACCTATGAAATGCAGATCGCTTTAACCGCAACGGCTTCCCCCCGCGCTGCCGGACTGCGCAGCCTGGGTGACCAGATCATTCGCCGCCATGGTTTGTTCGATAAAACGATCGCCGAACAATTGGAATTTACAGGCAGCTTTACGCCCGCCACTTTCAATGCCCGCGAGCAAGCAAGTGTTAACACCGCCGCCCTGCTGGCAGCTGTACCAACGGTGATCCGCGTAGTTACCAATTGCGCCTGTGCCAGCTGCGCCAGTCCACGCGTACAGGTCATGAGCCTGGAAGCCTATGTACAAACGGGTGTAGATGATGAATGGGTGAGCAGTTGGAACGCCGCTTCCCTGCAGGCAGGTACAGTGGCTTACCGTTCACGCGGCGCCTGGTTCGTGCAACATCCTGTTGCCAGTAACTATGATATCTCGGCTGCTGCCTGTCACCAGACCTGGCAAAGCGACCGGGCAAGCAGTGTAAAAAATGCGGCCATTGCTACAGCAGGTATTGTGCTCATTAAAAACGGCGCTATTTATAAAGCGGAATACTGCGCTGAATCCAATAACTCGGGTTGTGGGGATGGCTTCAGTGGCACCGGCACCGATTATCCCTGTATTGCCGACAGCCGTTGTGCGGGCCGCACCAAAAGCGGACATGGCCGTGGCATGTGCCAGTGGGGTTCCAGCTTCTGGGGCAGCGATCAAACATATAGCTGGATCCTGAATCATTATTATAATCCCGACAGCGCCGCGCTTCAAACGACCACCATCGCCGGCGCCAGTGGTAACAACAGCGAGAGCAAGATCACTGAAGATGGCGCATTGAAGCTGGCGCCCAACCCCACCAGCGGCGCTTCTATCAGCATTGAATACACGCTGGCTGATGTATCACAGCCGGCCAGCATTGTAGTGACCGACAACTTCGGCAAATCGGCTCAACAGCGCAATGTGGTATTGCAGCAGGGACTGAACCGCTTAACGGTGAATACCAGTGGGCTCAAGCCCGGGATCTATAATGTTACCATTCGTCTGGGCGCTTCAGGAAAATCAGTAAGTAAGAAATTACTTGTTGTCAAATAGTAACAAAGACCTGTCAGGTACACATCAGGGGGCTGCCAACCCCGGCGGTTAAAGTGTACCTGACAGGTCGCATAAAAACGGTGGCTAGTGACTAGTGGCGAGTAAGGGATAAACAAAGACCTGTTAGGTACACATCGGGGGGCTGCCAACCCAGGCGGTTAAAGTGTACCTGACAGGTCGCATAAAAACGGGTCGAGCTGTGAGGTTTCACAGAAACCGCTGCCAGCTCAACACACGATGACGAACCTTACAGGTTTTGCCAAACAATCATTCTTAATAAACACAAACAACCATCTATGAAAAGAAACACCGCAAAGAACATGTCATTGGCCATGCTGATCAGCATGATGGCGATCCTGTCTTGCAACAAACAGGAAAAACCGGCCACGGAAGCGCAGGACCAGGAAATCACACAAACACCGGTACCAGAAGCGCAGGCAGGCACGGAATCTATAACAGCAGCCCGCGTAGCTTCACCCGTACCCGGTTATACGGTCACTTATCCGTATGGGATCAAGAATCCTAATTATGCGGCGGGTTATCACACGGGTGATGATTATGCGGCGCCCACCGGCTCAAAAGTAGTGGCCGTACTCGATGGCACTATTGCCTGGTCGAACAATAACGGCGGGGCCTATGGCCGCTGGATCGGACTGCGTGCGTCCAATGGCCGCGACTATGTGTATTGCCATTTATCGGTACGCTCTGTTAGCACCGGCACCAAAGTAGTTGCCGGTCAAAAAATAGGGGAAGTAGGCGCTACAGGTAACACCACAGGTCCACACCTGCATTTCGAAGACCGGCCCAAAGGCGGTGGGTATGGACAGGTACGGAAGCCGACCTGGTAAGTTCAAAAGTTGATCAGGGTTGATAAGTTGATAAGGATAATACGCAACTACACAACCATCAGGAACTGAAAAATAAGAAGGCCGCAAGGCTCCGCCGGCTGGCGGAGTTTGCGGGCTAAAACAACCGCTATAAGGGATTCACCAGTGCTCTTTGAACCGGTTTGTTTCATCCGGAAAACCAATGTTCTCTTTATGTGTGTCCCGGCATCTTCTTCTGCCGGGCACACTTTCATTGTAAACAATAAAACCTGAAAAATGAAACAAACAAAATGCCCAAACAACACAAGCACTAAACGGCTGCATGGCCTGCTGGCTATGATGGCCGTGATCGCCTTATCAGCCACTGCCTGCAAAAAAGGCGCTGGGAACAAAGCAGCCGTCACCGATGAGGAAAGAGCTCCGCTAACCGAAGCTACCCAAACCCATACCTATAGTAAGATCTTTGATGGCGGAACAGGCGGCTATCATTCCTTCCGCATTCCGTCGATCGTTCGTACCAATGCCAATACCCTCATCGCTTTTGTAGAAGGCCGCATGAGCATGAATAAAGACCATGGCAATATCAATGTAGAATATAAACGGTCTACCGATAATGGCGCCACCTGGTCGGCCATGATGGAAGTGGTTGGCGCAGGCCTGGGCACCTGGGGTAATCCAACGGCGGTGGTTGACCGCAGTACAGGCCGCATCTGGGTATTTATGAACTGGAATGCAGAAAATAAAAACATCGGCGGCACCGATGGTTATGAAAAAATTGATACCTGGGGCGACCGTAAAGTATACTATTCTTACAGCGATAACGATGGCCTCAGCTTTTCAACACCTACCGATATGACCAGTACCCTGCTGCCCCCCAATTATACCTGGGATGCCATTGGACCCGGCGTAGGTATTCAAACCAGCAATGGCACTTTGGTTATACCTGCCCAGGGCAGAAATATTTACAGCACCGATCATGGGGCTACCTGGCATTATAAATTAATACCGGGCGGCACCAGCGAAGGCGCTATTGTAGAATTGATGGATGGGCGCCTGATGCGTAATGACCGGGCCACTACCACGGTTTGGAATACCGCCAAACGCCGCTGGGTATCGCGGGGAACCATCGCCGGCAGCTTCAGCACATTTGCTCCCGATGATGTATTGCTCGATCCGGCCTGCCAGGGCTCTATTGTTCGTTACACCGGTGCACCTGACCGCATCATGGTGCTGAATTCAGCCAGTACAGAAACGCGCTGCAAAATGCGGGTGCGCATCAGTTATGATGGCGGCCAAACCTGGCCGATCAGCCGAAAGATCTATGACTGGTTAACAGACAGCGAGGCTTTTGCCCAGGGTAAAGGCGGTTATAGCAGTATGGTAAAAACAGCCGACTATACTATTGGCGCTCTTATCGAGATCAATGAGAACACCGGCGACAGTCAGAACAGCCATCGTTCCATTGAGTTCCATAAATTCAATCTTCCCTGGATGTTGAATGGAAGTGCGGAACCTATTCCTTAATAATAAATGTGGCATCCGCCAGTTGGTGGATGCCACAATATTTTTTATGTCATGGGCACCTGTACCAGTAAACGGCAGCCGCCCATAGGTTTTGAATCGATGGTGAGGGTACCGCCCAGGGTTTCAGCCCGGTTCAGCATGTTCAGCAGGCCAATGCCTTTGGTTTGCTTTTTCGTATCGAATCCTTTTCCATTATCTTCAATAAGCAATGACAGGCGGTCATCCTGTTGTTCAATGGCGATCCGCACATAACTTGCTTCTGCATACCGCATGATATTATTGGTTTGCTCCTGGATGATGCGGTACAGCATCAATTGTTTATCCTGCGACAACAGATCTTCCAGTGAAGGGTCACATTCAAAATCTACTATTAAAGGCCGCGCCAGCTGCATGTTCTTGATGATATCTTCCACCGGGTCTATCAGCCCCACCTCATTTATAATAGAAGAATTCAGTGATTTGGAGATCTTTCTTATTTCCTGGATCGCGATATCGATGTACTGCGTTGTTTTTTCGATCAGGAACTCCTGGTCTTCGGCATTAGTCCTGGCGGTGGTCAGCATGATCATGGCCGATGAAAGGATCTGGTTCACATTATCATGCAATTCCTTGGAGATCTCATTGCGCTCATATTCCTGGCCGGAGATCATGGCCTGGTTGATCCGCAGGCGTTCCTTTTCCTTTTGCTGTTCCAGTTCCTCTTCCAGTTTTCTTTTTTCGGTAAGGTCCTGGATGGCGCCGATCGCGCGCACCGCAATGCCATCTTTATATATGATGTAAGCGCGGTCCGACATATACTTATAACTGCCGTCGGCGCAGCGGAAACGGTATTCATCGTGCCAGTAATTCTTCTGCGCCAGCAGCATGGCATTGATCTGCTGCATGACCCGGTGGCGGTCTTCCACATGGATCTTTTCCAGCAACCAGTACAGGTCGTTTTCCATCTCGTTCTGGGTATAACCGGTAAGCTGGCAGAAAGGCTCACTGCGGTAAATGGTGCCTTTTTCAATATTCCAGTCCCAGATATAATCTGACGTAGCTTTGGTTGTATAGTAGAACCGTTCGTTTATTTTACAGATCTCTTCCTGCGCTTTTTTCTCGAAGCTTTGCAAGAGGTTCTCACTGTCAGACAGGCGCAGCTCGGCTTCCCGGCAGGCAGTGATGTCATTGAAAGTACAAGCAACCAGTCCGGGTACCGAATCATTGAACTCTTCCAGTAAACAGGTGCTTACCGATAACCAGGTAAGCACTCCCTGGGCATTCCTGAAGCCAAGCACACTCTTTTTGAAAATGGCGCCCGATTTCACGGTAATGATGCCCGGGTAATCTTCTACCGGCATGGGCGAACCATCTTCATGAAAGGCGCGGCCACCGATATCTGAAAGGTTCTTCCCAATTATCTGGTCGTGGGTGAAACCGGTGATCTCGCAGGCTTTATGATTGGCAGAAATTATGGTTCCCAGGTCGCCCTGTAACAACAGTACGCCTTCTTCCAGGGAATTAAGCAGGGTCTTATACATCACATCGGGCCGGATATCTTTTTTACGCTGTATCACCGCCTGCAGATCGCGCAGGATGATCACTACATCGAGCAGGTATTGCGTACCCGGAAACTTATGGGTATAACAGGAAATGCGAAAAGTGCGGCCGTCAGGGGTGGATACAAAAATATCTTCCACCTGTTCATCGAGGGCGATGGCCCTTTGCAGCTGGTTTTGTACTTCAACATGCCCTGGAAAGAGCCCGTCAAGGAAATCGACGATATTCTTTTTAGCAGGTCTTCGCGGTTGCCTGAACCAAAGTTCTTCGGCCATCACATTCCAGTGCAGTAAATTAAAATGCCGGTCAGTAATAAATACGGCGTCCTGGCAGTCGTTCAGAATAGCTTCAAGCCAGGGAGACATCTCTCGGTAATTAGTTGCAAAAATGGGGGTCATAGGGTTTCTCAAGTAAAATGTTATGGTCACGGATCTTTGTAACACACATCCCAAATTATGCCAATGATGTAAACACTTTACTGTCAACGCGAATACAGATCAGGCACAGGATATTCTTTCCCACAAATAGAAAAACGTTCCCATACATTAGTATCTTATACGAGTCCCATGTTTGTGCATAAATATTTGTTTCTTATACAATTAAATATTTCTACTTACCACTATGTACATAAAAGTCCTCCCACTCTTTTCTGAGCATGGAATACACAAAGAGATCAACGAACTGGTTGTTTACAAATTCGCCCTGCCTGATAATACCTTCGCGTTTGAGACCAAGCCGTTCGGGTATGGCCTGGCTTTTTAGGTTGGCAGTTGCGGCCCTGATCTCGATGCGGTTTAATTTAAGGCGGGCAAACCCCTCATCGATGATCACCTTGCAACAGCGGGTAATAATGCCTTTACCCATATGATCCTTATCGATCCAGTAACCGATGGAGGCGTTTTTATTGTGCTGATCGATATTGTATAACCCGATGCGCCCGATCATCACATGTTTCTCCAGGATCACATAACCCATCTCCAGCTGGCTGGCGTACCGCTGTTTGGAACTGTTAATGTACTTCCTGAAATCTTCTACCGTGCGCATATGATCCACCCAGGGCAACCATTCGCGCAAATGCTGCCTGTTCTGCTTTACCAGCTGATACAGGGTTTCTGCATGGTGGTAATCGATCAGTTCCATTACAATTGTATCATCTACCCTTATTTTAACACCCAGCCGCAACAACATATACCTGGATTTTAAGATTTCGGGATTTTGAGATTTTGGGATTTTGATTTAATCCTTTTGAATTTACAGATTAATTGGATGCCGCGCATAGGAAAATCAGGAAATCTCAAAATCCCGAAATCAGCAATCCCGACCAGTGGTTCATTTCAGTAAACAACTCGTCAAGAACCATTAACACATTTACCCGCCACGAATATAAATTCGTAATTGATGAGAAATGGATATTTTCTCCTGTTCTGATAACTACATGGTAAGCCTGGTCCTGACCCTATACGATTCTATAAATGACCCGGGCAACCGAAGACACCCGCCGTAGCAAGACTATTCAGCACAACCAAAACACCCATAACATGCATCCAAGACTGCTATGTATCATTGCATTTCTTGCAGCGTTCATCATTCATTCCGCTGCATGGGCACAAAGCAAAACAGTAAAAGGCAAAGTGCAGGCTGAGGACGGAAGTCCTTTGCCCAAGGCATCGGTGCTGGTAAAAGGCTCCAAAGCCGGCACCAGCAGCGGCGATGACGGCAGTTTTGAACTGGCCGTTCCGGCCAATGCTACCCTGGTCATCAGCGCCATTGGTTATTCCAAAACAGAAGTAAAAACGGCTGCAACCGATTTTGTCACCGTTACGCTGCAAGCCGACAACCGTTCGCTGAACGAAGTAGTGGTCACCGCGCTGGGCGTAAAACGCGAAAAAAGAAATCTCACCTTCAGCTCCCAGGAAATAAAAGCCGAGGAGCTGCTGCGCGCCAAAGAATCGAATGTGCTCAATGCGATGACCGGGAAAGTAGCCGGTGTGCAGATCACCAGTTCTTCGGGCACGCCGGGCGCTTCGAGCCGCATCGTGGTGCGCGGCGTTACTTCCATCATCGGTAACAATGAGGCCCTGATCGTAGTGGATGGCATTCCCATCAACAATGCAGAGACCGGAGCGGTGAACAGCGGACCGGGCAGTAACCGGCTGATCGATCTCGATCCTTCCATCATTGAAAGCATCAATGTACTGAAAGGTGCATCCGCCACCGCGCTGTATGGTTCAGCAGGCGCCAGGGGCGTGGTCATGATCACCACCAAAAGCGGCGCTGCCAGTAAAAAACCGGCGATCACCCTTTCGCAGGACCTCTCTTTTGAAAGCGGCATCTTTCCCGAGATCCAAAGCAAATATGCCCAGGGCGACCGCAAGGAGATCAATAACGTCATTTACGACAATGTGTATTATGATGGGGAGACGGATAAAGCCAGCAGCTCCTGGGGCCCCCTGATGGATACCTTACGGGTAAACGGCCAGCCGGTACAGAAAAGGAACCAGTTAAAAGATTTCTTTCAAACCGGTGTTACGTCGAACAGCACCATCAGCTTTTCTGGTTCCAATGGAGCTGGCTCCAATTATTTTGCTTCCTATTCTTACCTGGATCAGAAGGGCATGGTGCCTACCACCTTTTTGAAACGCCATTCGGTGTTCACCAAGTTCACCACCAAACTTACTGAGAAGCTGAGCGGAACCTTTCAATTCAATTATGCCAACAGCCGCACGAACCGCATGCCCGAAGGCTATATCCTGGAAAGTCCCATCTGGACCATTTACTCAGCTCCGGTTTCCTGGAATCCGCTGCCTTACCTGAATCCCGATGGCACACAACGCGTTTTCCGGTTCTCGCGTAACAATCCTTATTGGGTATTGGATAATGTTTATACGCGGGGCACGGTAAACCGCTTTATTCCGGTGATCACTTTGAATTATGCGCCGTTCAGCTGGTTGAACATTACAGAAAGAATGGGCCTTGATACCTACAATGAACAGGTAAAATATTATGAGGCCCGCGGTTCCGTAGCCAATATCAACGGGGTGGTCGTTGACCGGGTAAATACTTTCCGGCAATACAATCACGATCTTATTATAGATGTGCATAAACAATTCAACAAGTTCAATGTACAGCTGCTGTTTGGGAACAATGTGCTTTCCACTTATTCGCAGAATGTGGAAGGCCGGGGCGTTGGCTTATCCATCACAGGCGGTTATGATAATGTAGCCAATGCTTCTACCCAAACCTATAGTGAAAAACATTACCTCACCCGTAAAACAGGTTTTTATTCCCAGGCAAATATTGAATACAACCATATCCTGAACCTGGCGCTGACCGGCCGTTATGATGGCAGTTCGGTATTGGCCAAAGGAAATAATTTCTACCCCTATGGTTCTGCCGCGGCTGGATTTATTTTTTCTGAATTGCTGGGCCCCAGGTTATCGGGCATTCTCAATTTTGGTAAACTGCGGGTGTCTTATGCTACCGTAGGTAACGACAATGTAAATGCGTACGCACTCACTACGCCTTATCTCAGCGTAAGCACTACCAATGGCAATACGATCGGCGGCATCTCTTTTCCTTTCCAGGAACAGAACGGGTTCCTGCTGAACGGCGTATTGGGTAATCCATTACTGAAGAACGAACTGGTGCGGGAGTTTGAAGCCGGCATCGAGCTGAAAGCATTGGGCAACCGTATAGGCGCTGAAATTTCCTGGTTCAATAAAAAAGTCACAGATGGCCTGATTCCTGTGACCATCTCACCTTCTACCGGCTATAACCAAACGACCATTAACACGGCGCGTATGCAAACCAGGGGCATCGAGGTCTTGCTGAATGCCAATCCGGTGAGGGCCGGTAAATTCAACTGGGACCTGGTATTCAGTTTTACCAAACTGAACAACAAAGTGCTGGCCCTGCGGGAAGACCTTACCCGGGTAAACGTTGGCTTTACACAGGCTATTGTCGGCGAGCCCTACGGTGTTAAGTTCGGTACCCGCTTTGCCCGCGACAGCGCTACGGGTCAATGGCTGATCAATGCCAGCGGGCTGCCCTTTGCCGATACCCAACAGGGCATATTGGGCAATATTACGCCCGACTGGCTGGCCGGATTGACCAACAATTTTACGTATGGCCCTTTCAGTCTCAGCTTCTTTTTTGATATGAAAAAAGGCGGCGTTACAGAAAATAACGTAGATGGATATGGTTATTTTTATGGCACGCCCAAAGTGACCGAAGACCGCGATGTGCGTGTGGTAGAAGGCATCAGTATTGTTGATAACAAACCCAACACAGTTCCGGTAAAAGGCCAGGATTACTGGCGGCAGTTATCAGGAGTGCTGGAATCGGTTATCCAGGATGCCACCTATCTTAAACTTCGCAACGTGAGCATTGGTTATGTGCTGCCATCGAAACTGATAGAGAAAACACCGCTTAGATCGGCTTCCCTCACCCTTACCGGCAGGAACCTGTGGATCCATAGTCCGCACTTTACCGGCGGCGATCCCGAGACCAATTCCTTCGGTTCTTCAAACGGATCGCTGGGCATGTATTCTTTTTCCACACCAACTGCCCGCTCATTCAATATCAGTTTGAAACTTGGTTTGTAACCATTCCATTGATCCTTTAAACACGTTCATCATGCGCAGTAAAACATATCTTCTTTTTGCGGCCATTTGTATATTGGTTGTAAGCGGCTGTAAAAAATTCATCGACGTTAACAACGATCCCAATAATCCGCTCAGTGTGCAGGAAGCATTGATCCTGTCGCCGGTGGAGCTGAACCTGGCCAGCGTACTGACCGGCGGCGCCGGCACCGGCGGGCTGGCGGCCACCCTGGTGAATCACTATATGCAGAATGTAGCGCTGAACCAGCCGGTACCCAATCATGGCACTTACTGGCTTTTCAATGTGGATCTGGATGACACCTGGCGGAATATTTATGTAACCAGCCTGAACAACCTCAAAGTAATGAACGATAAAGCCACGGCGAATGGCAATTTCAATTATGCAGGCATAGCGAAGATCTTAAGCGCTTTTTGCCTGGGCATTGCCACCGACTACTGGGGCGATATTCCCTATACAGAGGCTTTTAATGGCAGCAACAATCTGCAGCCGGCATACGATTCCCAGGAAAACATCTATAAGACCATTCAGCAGCTACTCGATGAGGGCATCAGCGATATCAACAAGAGCGCTGTTATTAAACCCGGCAAGGATGATTATTTCTACCAGGGCAATATGGATAAATGGAAAAGGCTGGCCTACACCTTAAAGGCACGGTATTATATCCATCTTACCAAAGCGCCGGGTTATACGGCGGAGGCGCAGGCCGAACTGGTTTTAGCCGCATTACAGAACGGCATGCAGGCGAACAGCGATGATCTGAAAATGGAATATCCCGGCGGGGCGGGCGAAGAAAATCCCAGGTACATTACCATGCTGCCGGTATCCACCCTGGTATTGTCATCGGCCTGTGTAGATACCCTGGTGGCAAGGAAGGATCCGCGTTTACAGCAGCTCGTGGCCAAAGCCAAACAAACCGGTTTATACAATGGGCGGCCCATCGGGTCGGTGAATATCAGCGGCAGCCTGGATGTTTATTCATTACTGGGAGAAGCCGCCGGCATGGCCGGTTCACCGGTGTATGTGTTCAATTATTCTGAAGCCCTGTTCCTGAAGGCTGAGGCCACCCTGATCAAATCGGGTTTTGCAGCCGCGCAGCCCATTTACCAGGAAGCCATCCGATCGCATATGAGCAAGCTGGGCGTAAGCGAGGCGGATATGAATACCTACCTGGCAAGCCGCGGTACGCTCACGGCCGGTAATGCGCTGCAACGGATCATGGAGGAAAAGAAGATCGCCAACTTTTTTTCTATTGAGAATTTTAACGACTGGCGCCGCACCGGTTATCCGCAGCTGGCCAAGGTGCCGAATGCATTATCGGAGATTCCCCGCCGTTTGTTGTACCCGCAGGTAGAGCTTACTTCGAACCCGCAGGACATGCAATCGGCCCGGCTGACAGACCGGGTTTGGTGGGACCGGTAGCCCCCGGCCTCTAATCGAATCGAGTAGGCGGCCGTGAGCCAATCGCTCACGGTGCGCCTCTCACACCACCGTACGTACGGTTCCGTATACGGCGGTTTGTTAAAATAACTTTGTTTGGTGAGTTGTTTTCCAGTAATAGTGATTTGCGAACCCTATGTACCCTTGTTGGGTAAAGTAATCGTTGTTCAAGGCCCTACACAGAATGGCACTTCGCGCGATGCGACAGTATCCTTTACTGCTTCCGCCCCATTCAATAGCTTGTCTAACGTTGATTCCTAGTCTTTTCAGGTTCCTCTACCGTGTTGCCGGCTTTTTCCATTGTTTCCATAAACCCATTCGTAGACGCATTCTAACCCAGCCATCCAGATCTTCCATTCTGTATTTGGCTTTGGCTATTATAAAGTAGTTCACCCATCCAACGATTGTAGCCTCTATCTTCGTGATCTTGTCTTTCACTTTACCAGGGGCCTTACGTTGCGTTAAAGTCTTCATCTTTTCTTTTATCTTTCTCACCGACTTGGGGGCAATCCGTACTCCCAGACTTGTTTGCTACGATAGAAAGAAAAACCCAGTAACGTGCTCTCCATTGGACGACTTACTTTACTCTTTGTGCGGTTTACTTTTAACTTTAGCTTTTTCTCAATGAACTCCGTGATTGTTGCCAGCACGCGCGTCGCTGACTTCTCACTTTTCACGTAGATGCTACAGTCATCGCAATACCGTACATACCGGTGGCCTCTTGCCTCTAGTTCTTTGTCCAGTTCATTCAAAACAATGTTGCTCATCAGCGGCGATAGCGGGCTGCCTTGCGGGGTACCTTCCTTGCGCTCCCTTACTACCCCGTTTTCCATCATTCCGCAATTCAGGTATGCCCGCAATAATTTCAGCGTTCGCTTGTCAGTTATCTTTCGGGCAAGCAACGACATTAGCCTGTCGTGGTTCACCCGATCGAAAAACTTATCCAGGTCCAACTCCACTACCCATTCACGGCCATCGTTCAGGTTTGTTTGTGCCTGATACACGGCCTGATGAGCATTCCGGTTCTCTCTAAACCCATAGCTATGTTCGGAGAACTCTCCTTCATACAGTGGGCTTAACCATTGGGCTATTGACTCGGTAATTAGCCTGTCGATCACAGTGGGTATTCCCAGCATCCGTTTTCCGCCTCCATTTTCTTTGTCTATTTCTACTTTCTTTAAATGTTGCGTACCAGTATTTTAGAAGGCACGTACCGCCCCCAGGCAGTAGCTTCCGGCTTATCCTCACACAGGTAGTTCTCTAATGTGTGTTTTCTGTTGTAAGCACCTCGCTCATACATTTCTTATGATAAAGGATTGCCCGTCTACAAGGTGATGAATTTTATCCTTAATAAACACCCTAGCGGCTATGTTGTAGTAGAAAAGCCGCATATACTTTCAGATAATCGCTATGGGTTCCCTTTTATTGGAATAGCTGATAATATTATTCAATACTTGCTCAGCCATCGCACACTTTTTACCAATTTTATTAATGTCAAAGAAAAGATGGTTTGCTTAATAGGTATTGAAGCTGAAAAAAACCCACAATCCGTAGGTTTACCGGCTGATGTATTAGTGCTCAATAAAAAAAGACACAAATGGTACTTCAATAGATACTGTGCAGACGCTTTGCCTACGGAGTAAAATTTTGAAATGGAACGAAGATTTTAGCGTAAGTATAAAGCCTCCCCAAAGGAGGCTTTACTGCGCTATATTCAATAACCCCGTTATGGAAAAGCTTTCAGTAAAAGTAAAAGTAATGTCCACGTACAGGTAATTTTAACAGTTTTAAATTAATAAAGTAACTTCGAAAAAGCCTAATTATGCTTGAACATTTACTTAAGCTGCCTCACATAAGGCTTGTAGCAGGAGTGTTTTTTATTTTTGCTTCAATTTTTGCTCCTTTATCTTTTTATTTTCATTTTGCTCGTTCATTATCAAAGTTTTGATTTTTGGAAAATGATAGTGATCAGCTTCGGTGCAGGATTCCCAGTTGTTCTGTTAAACACTTTCTTTTCCAGTCTTGTACTGCAGGGTATCAGTAAAATGGAATCTATTATGGTGGGAACCATTGGTATTATAGTGCAATTATAGGATCCATTTTAACAATGACTACTTTTTATGTGCCGATGATTGACTTGGTTTATCCGAAGAAAAATAGCGTTGCATCTTTACACTCCGCAACCATTTTTTTGGTTAAAATGGAAGCGATTATTGTCTTGTATCTTTTAGCTTTTGCCTGGCTCAGGGAAATTAGGTGGAAGAATAAAGGTAAAGAAGCAAATGGACAAAGAATTTCTATTTTTGATAATAAAAAAAAGCCCCGACAAATATCAAGGCTTTTAAAGCGTGTTTTCTATTACGATTCTCGACTGATTATAAGTGCACAGCTAGTAGCTCACTGCCTAATTGATGTAAGGCCTCTTCAATTTTTTTCTTTTGAGCAGGCCTGGGCTTCTTTAATCCACTGCTATAGTGTTGTAACTGGCGTTGGTTTATACCTGTAAGATGCTCTAGAGCGCTTTTTGTGAAAACCTTTTGATAGTAATTCAACAAGCTCTCTGTATCAAATTTATAGACAATTTTATATTCTCCTTTTAAAATAGCCGGTATATTGCTTAGTTTGTTATGTTTTTTGAATAGTTTGATTGATTCAACAATAGATTTTATAGCTTCTTCAGGAGTATCGCCCCCTCCATAAATACCTTCCAAATTGTCCGTAAAGGCGCTATAATGGTCTTTGGTTTTTTCGATTGTTACATTTACGATTTTCATACATACATTTATTTGGTTCAGAAAGCAGAAAGGAAGGGGCACTATTTCAACCCCAGTTCCTTTTCGATTTTCTTTTGTAATCCTTTTCCAATTTCTTTTGAGCCATGATTTGGTACGGGATATCTCTTGCCGTCCTTTTCATAAATATAATGGCTCCCTTCAGTACGGATATGAACCCACCCGTTTCTTTTAATTAGGCGATGTAATTCGCTATACTTCATTTTTCAAAGATCTTTATGGTTTATAAAATCAGGGGTAGAGTCGCAAACAAAGGTAGTAATATTACTACTCTTTTCCAAAGCTTATTTAGGAACTTTAGTAAGATTGACTATTGGCGACGCGATTAAACTGTATTTTTAACTTAGATTTGAAATAATGAAAGATCATAAAAAAGTACTGCTAATCGACGGGTGGTATTTCCCGGTAATGGGGTTATATAGCTGAATATCAACTTTATCTTTTTCTGTCTCTATGAGAGCCCGGGCCGCTAGCTGGCGTTGAGAAAGATCTTTAATCTCATTTAAGCCGGCTCGAATTGGAATTTTCTTGCCCGATCGCTTCTTCCTTTCTGAACGAATATTTCCCTGTCTTTTTCCTTAATAGATAGGGATCGGTATCTCAGTTTTTGGGGGTTACCTTGATTTCGCTGCGGGCGCAGCCATTACCTAATTGAATCTTCATTGTGCAATTTTTTAAAAGTGTTCCGGATTTTGTTCCGGTTTAAAAAATTGCTACAAAACTGCAGAGAGAAAAAAAAGGCTTAAGCTATTGATATTTAATATCTTAAGCCCTTTGTTGCCCGAAGAGGGCTCGAACCCCTACATACAGAGCCAGAATCTGTCGTACTACCATTATACTATCGGGCAGACTATTTAAGAACGGATCCCCTTTCTTAAAAGGTGGGTGCAAATTTAAAATTTATCCAAATCGCCACAAAAAGATTATTGGGTGCAGGGCAACTAACCGTGTCATCCGGCTGTAAAACCGTTAGAAGCCCGCTTATGGATGGCTTATCCGGTTTTACCCCACCATATCGAATGATTTCGTAAGTTGTAGGCGCAAACACTAAAAGGCCGTCTTTTTGAACGAACTGGAACTGATACAACGACTCCGCGAAGGAGATGAAGGGGCATTTAAAAAATTGGTAGAAAACTATCAGGACCTTGTATTTAATACGGCCATTGGGATCGTTCAGAACAGTGAAGATGCCGAGGATGTTGCCCAGGAGGTCTTTATCCAGGTCTACCGTTCTATCGATCAGTTCAAGGGTGATGCCCGGTTGTCGACCTGGATCTACCGAATTACCACTACAAAGGCGCTGGACCATATCCGCAGCCGCAAGCGAAAAAAGCGTTTTGCCTTCATTACCAGCCTTTTTGGCCCCAATGATGAACTGATTCATGAACCTGTTGATTTTCAACATCCCGGGGTAGCCCTCGACCGTAAGGAGCAGGCGGCCCTCCTGTTTAAAATGATTGATCAACTGCCTGAAAATCAGAAAGTAGCTTTTACCTTACATAAAACGGAGGAATTGAGTTACCAGGAGATCGCCGATGTTATGCAATTGTCGGTATCTGCGGTGGAATCGCTCTTGTTCAGGGCCCGGCAAAACCTGCGCAAACTGCTTGAAAAACATTATCAACAGAATAATTCACAAGGCAGGTGAGCGTTTCGAAGGATTTGCGATTTATTAGCGTCAAATGTATAAGTTTACATCGTAAATTAGATTTATGTCAATCGATCCAAATAACGACTCCCGGATAGATGCAGTGCTGAGCAGCCTGGATGGCATACAGCGGGCGAAAGCGCCTGACTTTATGTATACCCGCCTGAAAGGAAGGATGGAGCAGGAATTTGACCAGGGCGGTCCGCTCGGCCGCTGGCTTACAAAGCCCGTGCTGGCTTTGGCGATTGCAGCTGTTATACTTATTGTTAATGCTACCACTGTGTTGAAAATGTGGGAACAGGGAACTACTGCCGGCAGTACTATAGAATCAGGACAGCTGGTAGCTGCTGATTATCCGGCAGCCGTATATCCTGTATATAATGAAAATCTGCTGGAACCATGATGAGGCCTCCCCGACAAAAATGGCTGTTGGTACTTGTAGCGATCTTACTGTTGACCAATATTGCCACGCTTTCTATTTACTGGATAAAAAAACCCAACCGGGATGAAGGCCGTGATGCGGGTAAAAAAAGAATGGGCCAGTTCATGGTAGACCAGATGAGATTTGATGCCGCCCAGGAAGCTGCCTACTGGAAACTGCGCGATTCTGTGATGGCTATTCAAAAGCCGGTAATGGATTCCATGCGTGCTGCGAAAAAAAACTTCTTCGATCTGCTGAACCAACCCAATCCTTCTGACTCTGTGTTAGTGCAACGCAGTAATGAAATTGCCGAACTGCAGAAAAAACTCGATATCGTTACCTTCCACCATTTTCAAAAAGTAAGGGCCATCTGCCGCCCCGATCAATTGCAAAAATTCGATACGGTGATCAAAGAGATCGTTAACCGTATGACGCCCTTCAGAAGAAAACAATAGAGAACATTGCTGTTGCACCGGTCAATTTACCACTAAAAGGGTATTATCTGGTACTTATTTTGGTTGTTACTTTGCTTTAACCTGTAACACCAAAACTAACTACTATGCGATCGATCTTTTTAATGGCCGCCTGCTGCGGCCTCCTTTCAAACGCCAGTCTGGGTCAGGATTGCAACACCTTTTACTTACTTCAGAAAGACAAGACCATTGAAATGACCATCTACGATAAAAAAGGTCAGCCCAATGGCAAACAGGTATACACCGTATCAAATGTCAACAACAGCGGCGGCAACACTACAGCAACGGTCAATTCTGAGATGTTCAGTAAAAAAGGCAAATCAATTGCCAAAGGGCATAGTGAGATCGTTTGTAACAACGGGGTCATGATGGTTGATATGAAAATGCAATTGCCCCAGGCGCAGCAGGAACAGTTTGCCAAGGCAGATGTAAAAGCCGATAAGATCTATATTGAATATCCGGTGAACATGAAAGCCGGCGACAAATTAAAAGATGCCACTTTAGACATGTCGATAGACAACTCAGGGATGAAACAGAACGTACATATGGTTACCAGCGACCGTTCTGTCGTGGGCAAAGAAAGTGTTACGACCACTGCGGGCACCTGGGACTGTTTCAAGATCACGTTTAAGAGCAAAATCACTATAAAAACGATGGGCGTTGGAATGCCATTTAATATGGAAGGAACAGAATGGTTCGCACCAGGCTTCGGCATTGTAAAAACGGAAAGCAAACACGGCGGCACAGCCATAACAGCCATCAAATAAGTAATATCCTCAGTACGGAAACCAGGTCCCCCCGGCTCCACCGGGGGGATTTCTTTTATCCCCTTCAAGGTATCATGCTGCGCACCGCCCCAGTATGATTGTATCAGGCGAGCAGCTGCAAACATTTTTGCAGGGAATCTTTCCAGGCGGGGATCGTGCAATGAAATGTCTTTTGCAATTTGGTGGTATCCAACAAAGAGAATGCAGGTCTTTTAGCCGGAGTGGGATATTGTGCCGTCGGGATTGGATTTACCACGCAGGCACTGTTTGTCATCTCTTTTATCGCAACGGCAAAATCGTACCAGCTGATCTTGCCCCGGTTACAGTAATGATAAATACCGGGTACCCAGCTGCCGGCCGACAACTGACTATTGGCAATGATGTGCATGATGCAATTCGCCAGGTCGGCGGCATAGGTAGGCGCCCCGATCTGGTCGTTCACAACATTGATCGCAGGCCTTTCCTGCATCAGTTTCATCATTGTTTTTACAAAGTTCTTACCAAAGGAAGAATACACCCAGGCGGTTCTTATGATAACAGCTGCGGGGTCGGCAGCCATACAAAGCTCTTCGCCTTTTAATTTAGAAGCGCCATAGAGGTTCACGGGATCCGTAGGCGCATCTTCGGTATAAGGCGCCGGCGACTGGCCGTTGAATACATAATCGGTTGAAATATGAATGAAGCGGGTATTATAGGTTTTACAGGCAGTGGCCAGCAAACGGGGACCTTCTGCATTGATGCTGTAGGCAGCCTCCTGTTCCGATTCCGCTTTATCAACGGCGGTATAGGCTGCACAGTTTATACAATAAGCAGGTGTATGTTCAGCAAACAGTTTTTGAATGGCGGCCTCATCATTTACCGGCATATCTTCCCGGGTGGTAAAAACGAATTGAAAAGCAGGATAAGCAGCGGCCAATACCCGCAACTCCTGCCCTAGCTGTCCGTTGGCGCCGGTAACGATAATAACTGGTTGCGACATATACAAGATTATCCGTTAAACTCAAAAGGATTGACACAATCAGCGAATAGCGGCAGTACCTGGTCCTTCTCCGATACAATGGCGTTTTCCAATGGTACTTTCCAGTCTATTTGTAAGACCGGATCATTATATAAAATGCCATGTTCACTGGCCTTATGATAAAACTGATCGCATTTATACAATACTTCAGCGGTATCGCTGAGTACCGAGAAGCCGTGTGCAAAACCGGCGGGGATATACAATTGCTTTTTATTGGCAGCAGATAACTCAATGGCAAAGACCTTTCCAAAGGTAGGTGAGCCTTTGCGGATATCAACTGCCACGTCGAGGATGGCGCCCACTAAAACCCTTATCAGTTTAGCCTGGGCATATGGCGGGATCTGGTAATGTAATCCCCTGATCACTCCATAGGTGGAGCGGGATTGATTATCCTGCACGAACTTGGTTTCTATACCTGCACCACCAAAAATCTTCTGGTTATATGCTTCGTAAAAATAACCACGGCTATCATCAAATACCATTGGTTCAAAAACCAGTAAACCCGGAATGCCTGTGTCAATAAAAGCCATTAGATATTGTAGATTTTAAGTCCTGTTCAATTAGCACAACCTGTACCGGCCTTCGCCGGATGAGCTAATTATCACATTAGCATATCAGCGTTTAGCGTATTGCTCTTCATAATAATGCTGATAATCGCCCGAAGTTACATGTTTTATCCAATCTTCGTTTTGCAGGTACCAGTCCACTGTTTTTTCCAGGCCTTCTTCAAACTGCAGGGATGGTTTCCAGCCCAGTTCTTTATTCAGTTTGGTGGCATCGATGGCATAGCGCAGGTCGTGGCCCGGCCGGTCTTTTACATATGTGATCAATTTGGCAGATGTACCTTCTGGCCTGCCCAGCTTGGCATCCATTATTTTACATAACAGATGAACGAGGTCGATATTCTTCCATTCGTTAAAGCCGCCCACATTGTACTTATCACCTGTTTTCCCCTGGTGAAAGATCAGATCGATGGCCCGGGCATGGTCTTCCACGAACAACCAGTCGCGTACATTTTCACCCTTGCCGTATACCGGTAAAGGTTTATTGTTTTTAATATTATTGATCATTAAGGGGATCAGTTTTTCCGGGAAATGATATGAGCCGTAATTGTTGCTGCAATTGCTCATGACCACCGGCAAACCATAGGTGTGGTACCAGGCCATTACAAAATGGTCCGAAGAAGCTTTGGAGGCGGAATATGGGGAACGCGGATCGTAAGCCGTTTCTTCCGTGAAGAACCCTTCTTCGCCCAGCGAACCATATACTTCATCGGTGGACACGTGATAGAAACGTTTTCCCGCCATTTTACCGGGTGATTGATCCCAGTATTTCCGGCTGATGTGCAGCAGGTTGGCAGTGCCCAATACATTGGTCTTAACAAATGCCAGGGGATCCAGGATGGAACGGTCGACATGGCTTTCTGCCGCCAGGTGGATCACGGCGTCAAATGCATATTTTTCAAACAGCGCCTCTATACTGCCGCTATCGGTAATATCCGCTTTTTCGAAGCGGTAATTGGCAGCATGCTGCACGTCTTTCAGATTCTCGAGGTTGCCGGCATAGGTCAACGCATCGGCATTCACTATCAGATAATCGGGGTACTTGTTTACAAACAATCTCACCACATGGGAACCTATAAAACCGGCCCCACCGGTGATCATGATCGTTTTTGAAACGGCACTCATAGTATATTCAATTATTGTCAATGGTGAACGGTCAATGGTGAATATACTTCAATACCAAACACCAAATAACAAATAAACTTATTTAAATTCAACCAGTCGCTCCCATTGGCCGGGAGATTATTTCTTTGCCTGGAACTCTTTCGGTTGCTTGAACCATTCTTCCTTGGGCAATGATTTAAAGTATTCGTAGGTCACTTTCAGTCCTTCTGATCGGCTCACTTTCGGCGTCCAGCCCAACACCTCTTTTGCCCGCGTGATATCCGGCTGCCTTTGTTTGGGATCGTCAACCGGCAGAGGCTTATGTACGATCTTTTGGGTAGTGCCGGTAAGTTTAATGATCTCTTCGGCAAATTCTTTCAATGATATCTCATCGGGGTTACCAACATTCACCGGCAAATGATAATCGCTCAGCAGTAACCGGTATATTCCTTCAATAAGATCGTCTACATAACAGAAGCTCCTGGTTTGTGAGCCATCGCCGAAGACGGTAAGATCTTCCCCGCGTAAGGCCTGGCCAATAAATGCAGGCAGGGCGCGGCCGTCGTTCAATCGCATGCGCGGACCATACGTATTGAAGATCCGTACTATGCGGGTCTCAACACCGTGAAAGGTATGATAAGCCATGGTCATCGCTTCCTGAAAACGTTTGGCTTCATCGTATACGCCCCTGGGGCCAACCGGGTTTACATTGCCCCAGTATTCTTCATTTTGCGGATGCACCAGGGGATCGCCATATATTTCCGAAGTAGAAGCTACCAGGATGCGGGCGCCTTTTGCTTTGGCAAGCCCCAGGCAGTTATGGGTTCCCAATGAGCCTACTTTCAGCGTTTGAATAGGGATCTTCAGGTAATCGATCGGACTGGCAGGAGAAGCAAAGTGCAAAATATAATGCAGGTCGCCGGGAACATGAATGAACTTCGAAACATCGTGATGATAAAACTCAAACTGTTCCAGCTTGAATAAGTGTTCAATATTGCGCAGGTCACCCGTGATCAGGTTATCCATGCCGATAACATGAAAACCTTCTTTGATAAAGCGATCGCACAAATGAGAACCAAGGAAACCGGCTGCCCCGGTGATAAGCACTCTTTTTCTTGCCATGAGGTTATTTATTTGTTTTTAACACCATTCGCTGGTTCAGCTACTGCGCGGCCCACACTTTCATAATAGAATCCTAACTCTTTTATTGCATCAGTTTCAAACAGGTTACGGCCATCGAAGATCACTTTGTTCTTTAACGCAGTTACGATCTTCAGGAAGTTTGGCGTGCGAAACTCGTTCCATTCGGTGGCAATGATCAATGCATCGGCGCCCTCGAGGCAATCGTACTGGTTTTCAGCATATTCGATCTTATTACCCAATAAAGCGCGCACATTGTTAACGGCCTCGGGGTCATACGCACATACCACAGCGCCTGCTTTTAGCAGTTCATCGATCATATATAAAGCCGGCGCCTCACGAATATCATCGGTATTGGGTTTGAACGCCAGTCCCCACAAAGCAAACCTTTTTCCTTTCAGATCATTCTTGAAGAATCTTTTGATCTTGGGAAGCAGGTGCAGTTTTTGTTTTTCATTCACATCCATCACGGCATTCAGGATCTGGAAATCATAGCCAACTTCAGTAGATGATCTTACCAACGCCTGTACATCCTTGGGGAAACAGCTTCCGCCATAACCGATGCCGGGAAACAGGAAACGTTTTCCAATGCGGTCGTCGCTGCCAATACCACGGCGAACCATATCCACATCGGCGCCCAGGCGCTCACAGAGCTGGGCGATTTCATTCATGAAGGATATTTTGGTAGCCAGGAATGAATTGGCGGCATATTTGGTAAGCTCGGCAGAGCGAACATCCATATAAATGATGGGGTTACCCGAACGAACGAAGGGTGCATACAATTCACCCATTACTTTACGGGCCCTTTCAGAAGAGGCGCCGATCACCACGCGGTCGGGTTTCATGAAATCTTCAACGGCTACCCCTTCGCGGAGGAACTCGGGATTCGACACCACATCAAAATCACCTACAAATGTTTTGGCAATAGCGGCATGTACTTTTTCAGCAGTACCAACCGGCACCGTACTTTTATCTACCACTACTTTATAATCGGTCATAAGCTCGCCCAGGTCTTTGGCCACTCCCAAAACGTATTTCAGGTCGGCACTTCCATCTTCACCGGGCGGTGTTGGCAATGCCAGGAAAATGATCTCTGCTTCCTTTACCCCTTCGTATAAGCTGGTGGTGAAGCGTAAGCGCTCTTCTTTGAGATTACGCAGGAATAATTTTTCCAGTCCGGGTTCGTAGATAGTGATCTGGCCGGCAGAAAGTTTTTCTACTTTAGATTTATCTATATCAACGCAGGTAACATCGTTACCAGTTTCAGCAAAGCAGGTGCCCGTTACCAATCCAACGTACCCTGTGCCTACGACAGCGATTTTCATTTACGGTTGTTTTAATGGTTCCTGAAATAATTACTGTTGACCAATAAACTCCAATACCTTACCGGTAATAAACTGGAGTTGTTCCACGCTTAATTCGGTATGCATAGGAAGGGATATTACGCGTTCGGTGAGCCAGTCGGTAGTTTTCAACTCAATTTTGGCACCACCAAAAGCCTCGAACATTTTCTGGCGATGAGCCGGTACGGGATAATAGATCATGGACGGAATACCATGGCCAGCCAAAAACTGGTGAAGGGCATCACGGTCAACACCCTGGAGCAACAAAGTATATTGATGGAAAACGTGGTTGCTGTAAGGCGCTCTGTAAGGAACCGTGATCTTCGGGTTGCCGGCAAAAGCTTTGTCGTAAAAATCAGCAGCGCTGCGGCGTGCTTCAATATATTCATCGAGGTGCGGCAGCTTCACATTTAATATAGCGGCCTGTATGGTATCGAGCCGGCTGTTGCAGCCAACGCGTTCATGGTAATATCTTTTTTTCATGCCGTGGTTGGCAATCATACGCAAAACTTCAGCCAGCTGGTCATCGTTGGTAAAAATGGCGCCGCCATCACCAAAGCAGCCCAGGTTCTTCGAGGGGAAAAAAGAAGTGGTGCCAATCGTACCCAATGTGCCGGTCTTTTTGGTGGTGCCATCGCTCAGGGTTATATCCCCACCGATCGCCTGTGCATTGTCTTCAATGACTGCAATCTTATGCCGGCTGGCAATTTCCAGAATGGCTTCCATGTTGGCAGCCTGTCCATATAAATGAACCGGGATGATGGCTTTTGTTTTAGGCGTAATGGCCTTTTCAATAGCTACGGGATCAATACAGAATGTTTTGGCATCTACCTCTACAAACACCGGTTTCAATTGCAGCAGGGCAATTACTTCGGTAGTGGCAATGAAAGTAAAAGAGGGGGTGATCACTTCGTCGCCGGGCTGCAGGTCCAATGCCATTAAGGCTATCTGCAGGGCGTCTGTTCCATTGGCACAGGGAATAACATGCTTTACGCCCAGGTATTTACTCAAGCCGGCAGCAAAGTCCTGAACCGCTTTTCCATGAATGAAAGCGGTGCTGTTTATTACGTCTGCAATAGCTGCATCTACCTCAGGTTTTATCTTTGCGTACTGCTGCTTGAGATCAACCATCTGAATGGGCTGCATATCAATTCCTTTTTTTAAATTAAATGGGCACAAACGTACTGCAAAAAAATGGAGTGAGCAAGCCTATCCGAAAGCGGAATGCCCTGAAACAGCGCATACATAACCATATGCAGATTTATTGTGGTGTATATTCAGTGCCCCGTGAAATCTGTTTTTCTTCGGTTAACTTCTATAAAACCGCTAATTTGCCCTTTTTGTCAATTCTGGCGATAAAAACGACATTTGTTCTCTGAATTCAAATTATTACCGTGCACCTGTTTATTTATAATATCTTTTTGTTTTTATACTCAATCGGCATCCGTATTACTTCACTCTGGAATCCCAAGGCCCGTTTATGGCTCAATGGCCGGGAGGATATCTGGCTGAAATTACAGAACGCGGAAGGCCTGAGGCGGAAGACCGAAGGCGAAAGGCAGAAAGCGGCAGGCGAAGGTAAAACCGCGGGCCCCCACTCGCCGCTTGCCACTAGCCACGCGCCCCAGGGCCACTCCCCGCTTGTGTGGATGCATTGCTCTTCCCTGGGTGAATTTGAACAGGGCCGGCCGGTGCTGGAGGCCATCAGACGGCAATATCCGAACGCGAGGGTTTTACTGACCTTCTTCTCCCCCAGCGGTTATGAAGTTCGTAAAAATAATTCCGGCGCTGATTATGTATTATACCTGCCCATGGATTCCAAAACCAATGCCCGCAGGTTCATCAACCTCGTACAACCCGACCTGGTGGTTTGGATCAAATACGAATACTGGTTCTATTACTTAACAGAATTGAAGAAAAAGCAGATCCCGCTGCTGCTGGTATCCGGCATCTTTCGGAAAGACCAGCCTTTTTTTAAATGGTATGGCCGGTTGCACTGGTACATGCTGGAAAGCTTCAATCACCTCTTTGTACAAACCCCGGCCAGTAAACAATTACTGGGCACCATCGGGTTTACCAATAATGTGACCATCAGCGGCGATACGCGGTTCGACCGCGTGGTGCAGATCGCCGAACAGTTTGAACCGGTAGATAAGATCGCTGAATTTTGCGGCGACAGCGCGGTCATTGTGGCTGGCAGCACCTGGCCCGAAGATGAAGAGGAAATGGATCATTATGCGAATAGCCACCCGGAAATAAAATTCATTATCGCACCGCATGAAATAACCGAAGAGCACCTCAAAGAGATAGAGAAATTATTCAAACGCAGTGTACGCTATTCAAAGCTTAGCGTTCCCGGCAGTTCCCCGGTGCCCATTCCACGGAACCGGCAGCTGAATATAGAACCGCCGAATACGCTTATCATTGACAATATCGGCATGTTATCTAAACTGTATAAATATGCTACTATTACCTATGTAGGCGGTGGCTTTGGCGATGATGGCGTACACAATGTACTGGAAGCCGCCGTGTATGGCAAACCGGTGGTATTTGGGCCGGTATATGATAAGTACATCGAAGCTGTTGAACTGGTAGAACAGGGCGGCGCTTTTGTGATTAATACAGCGCTTGAACTGGAAAAAACATGTGATCATTTACTGATGAATACCAGTGCCTGGGAAGCAAGCTGCCAGGCTGCCCGTAATTATGTATATAATAAGAAAGGCGCCACTGACATGGTAATGCATTATATTCAGGAGAACCGTCTTTTGACCAGCTGATAAAAATGGCGGGTGCTTTCTTTGTTCTCATCCCAGCCCAGTTTTACTTTTAATTCCCTTTCGATCCAGTACTGGGCTTCGGGCAGTATGCGAAAACTGTTGATCGTTTTTATACTGCGTTCATACATTACTTCGTCGTTGCGGAAAAGCTCGCTGATGAAGACAAAGCGGTCGTTGATGCCGATCGCCCGGCGCAAGTCGCGAACCGGCGCATCGTTCAGCACATGCGCTACTTCTTTCACCTCTTCTTTTAACTTTTCGTTAAGGGACGCTTCTTTCGAAGCCATCACCTCGTTCAGTTCTTTAACTGCCTGCTGATGGGCCAGGGTAGGAATTTCGCGGAGGGGATCAAACTTCCATCCATTCTCAGCCTTTTGGCTTTCATAATGATGGCCATTGCCATTTTTTTCCACAGGCTGGCTGGCGCCATTCATTTCCACAACCGGTGTTGGCACTACAACCGGTAATTCTTCCGGCGCTTCCTGTACCGCTACCGGTGGTGTTTCTACTACAACGGGTTCGGCCACTGTTTTTGGAGGCGTTTGGGTAGTTTTTTCTTCCCGCTGCTGTATATGCCGGTTCTGATAGCTATGACCATTAGCCGCCGGCATCACCACTGCCACTTTGCTCGAGTTGACAGGCCGGTGAGTGGACGTTGACATCTGTACCAATTCTGTTTCAATTAATTGAGTTGTCACTAATAGTTGAAACGGATCGGCATTTTGTGCAAATTGTTCATTTAATTTGCCAATAAGTTGTGCTAAACGTTCCATAATAAGCGGGTACTTTTTTATGGTTAGAGTTAATTGATTGATGGTTAGAGCTAATTGATAAAGTTAACAATTATTGTACCTATTTCCGTTAACATGTTTATAGAACCTAATATATCGGGTGAACGCCGGGGCAGTATTGAAGTGATTTGCGGGTCTATGTTTTCCGGAAAAACAGAAGAATTGATCCGGAGACTAAAACGGGCAAAGATCGCCAACCTGCGGGTAGAAATCTTTAAGCCTAAGATGGATGTGCGCTATGATGCGCAGAACATCATCTCACATGATGAAAACGCCATTCTCAGTACACCTATTGATAACTCCCAAACCATATTATTATTGCATGGAGATGCCGATGTGATAGGTGTTGATGAGGCTCAATTTTTCGATGATCAGTTACCGGATGTTTGCGACCAGCTGGCCTTAAAGGGTATAAGGGTCATTGTGGCCGGTTTGGACATGGATTATAAGGGTAAACCATTCGGACAAATGCCCTTTCTGTTATCAAAAGCCGATTTTATTACGAAACTGCACGCCATTTGCGTGAAATGCGGTCATATTGCCAATTATTCCTTTCGTAAAAAAGCCGATAAGACCCAGGTGCTGCTCGGCGAAAAAGACATGTACGAACCCAGATGCAGGAAGTGTTATTATGAGTTGACGGGTTGACTGGTAGAAAAGTTAAAAAGTTGAGAAAGTAGAGAAAAGTTAAAAATCTGAGAAAGTGGAAAGTTTAAAAGTTGAGGAAGTGGAAAGTGGAAAAAGAAGAATGCCGGATACAGGAATATCGAAAAAGAGGAATGCCGATAAAGAAATGTGTCGAAAAAGAAGAATGCCGAAAAACAATAACGCGTCCAAAGAATAAAGAACCACAAACCACAAACTACAAACCACAAACGCCTGCTAGTAAGAAAAAGCAACATTAAAACCGAAGACTTGAACCATATACTTACCCTTATTAAAAAAGATATCCTGCTTGAAGTGCGCCAGCAATACACTTTTTACGGGATCCTGCTGTATGTAGCATCTACCATCTTTGTATTGTACCTGGCGATGGGTCAGCCCGAAGAAAAAGTATGGAATGGATTGTTCTGGATGATCCAGCTGTTCATTTGTGTGAATGCGGTCGCCAAGAGTTTTCTGCAGGAAAGTCAGGGCCGCATGCTTTATTTTTATACGGTAGCCGGCGCGCGGGATTTCGTGCTCTCGAAATTATTGTTCAATGCCGGATTAATGGTGGTCATGAGTATTGTGAGCCTGCTCTTATTTCAGTTGCTGATGGGTAATCCCTTACAGAATCCCTTGCGTTTTGTAGGTTTTGTTTGTTTGGGTGGCTGTAGTTTAAGCCTTGTATTTACTTTTCTCGCTGCCATAGCGGCACGCGCCCGCCAGGGCGCAGCCCTGATGGCCATTTTGGGTTTCCCGCTGATCATTCCCCAGGTGCTCCTGCTGATGCGCATGTCGAACACTGCCTTTGCCGATGTCATTCAGGCCGGCCTTTGGCAGATCATTTTGCTGCTCGCAGGTCTTGATGTATTAGTGATCGCCCTGGCAATCATCTTGTTCCCTTTTTTGTGGAAAGACTAAAACAGTCACCGGTTGCCAGTTACCAGTCGCCGGTCGAAGGAGGTCAGCCGTTGCCACTGCCAGTTGGGCGTCGCCGGAAACCGGTAACCGGTAACTGGTAACTAATTTTTGCCGGAGGCCACTTTCATTCACATAACCCGCAGGAAACATAAACAACCTTCTATTTAAGTTCTTTTCCCCTAATTTTGCCCCACCTATTTTGGATCATTGGGTCGTACGATTGCTTTCAGGTACCAGTGATCATTCAACAAACTACAGGACTCTATGCGCCAGTACTGGTGGAAAATACTAAGCATTGTATTACTGATCTATACTTTTATTGCAGGTCTTTTGATCCCCCTTCCGTACGAAACAGCCTATGCCAGCAGTAACCTCTACGAAAGCATGCGCAATTTCTTCTTTCATGTGCCTATGTGGTTCAGCCAGCTGGCTTTAATTACGGTTTCCCTGTATTATTCTATCAAATACCTGCGCAATCCCAATCCCACTTACGACATTTACGCCACCGAATTTGCCCGCACCGGAACGGTCTTGGGTGTGCTCGGTTTGATCACCGGCGCCATTTGGGCCCAATACACCTGGGGGGCAGCATGGAGCAACGATCCAAAACAGATCGGAGCAGCCATTGCCCTCCTGATCTATGTGGCCTATTTTGTATTGCGCAATTCGATGCCTGATATGGATAAAAGAGGCCGGGTGGCGGCAGTTTATAACATATTCGCATATTTTATTTATATCCCCATGATCCTGATCTTACCGCGGCTCACAGAATCACTGCACCCCGGCGGAAAAGGATCTGAAGGAAATCCCGGCCTTGGTGGCAGCAGCCTCGATGCTACTATGCGCCTCGTGTTCTGGCCCGGCGTGCTGGGCTGGATACTTCTGTCTACCTGGATCTCTACCCTCAGGCTGCGCGTTCGATTACTGGAAGAGAAAAAACATTCTGCATAATTTTTAGTATGAAGCAACTAATTGTAACCCTGATCGTTTTATTTTTCCATTTACTGGCGAATGCCCAGGATTCAGTGAACCATGTTGACCAAACGCGTACCGGTTTATATGCTGGCGGCAAGATCTATGTTGTACTGGTGGTAGCCGTTACTATTTTGGTGGGTTTGTTCCTGTACGTGATCCGGCTCGACAGAAAGATCACCAAACTGGAGAAGAACGGTTAATGGTTAGTAGTAAGTAGCGAGTAGGATTGCTCACAAACTTATGTGCCGCCTGACCAAATTTATTTGAAAAGAATTGTTGGTGATGAGGTTCAGATGATCTTTTACGACGGTAGCTACTGTTGTTTGAATTTAACGAAGTAAATGAATCCGGTGGAGTGAATGCGGTTGAGTCGCACCAACCACCAGCCATTTACCAATAACTTGTCATATACTGCTCAATACATAAACAAAAACAGCTAGTCATGTCAGATTACAGTTTTTTTGGCGCGGTGGAAAAGAGCTTCGATAAAGCCGCGCAATTCACCACCTGGGATCCCGGCATCCTGGAACAGATCAAACAATGCAATGCCGTATACCGCATGCATTTCCCGGTTAAAATTGGCGATAAGATCGAAGTGATCAAAGCTTATCGCGTGCAACACTCTCATCACAAACTGCCTTGTAAAGGCGGGATTCGTTTTGCCCTGTCAGTAAACCTCGATGAGGTAATGGCCCTTGCCGCCCTCATGACCTACAAATGCGCCATTGTGAATGTGCCATTTGCCGGCGCTAAAGGAGGTATCACCATCGATCCCAAAAAATATACGCCGTATGAACTCGAAAAGATCACCCGGCGCTATACATCAGAATTAATTAAGAAGAATTTCATTGGCCCCGGCATCGACGTACCCGCGCCTGACTATGGCACCGGTGAACGCGAAATGGCCTGGATCGTTGACACGTATACGAGCATGCGCCCCGGCGAAATAGATGCACTGGGTTGTGTAACAGGGAAACCTGTTACCCAGGGTGGCGTCCGTGGCCGCCGGGAAGCGACCGGACTGGGTGTTTTCTTTGGCCTGCGTGAAGTATGTTCCATGAAAGATGTGATGGACAAACTGGGTTTACCGGTTGGTGTGGCAGGCAAACGTGTAGTGGTACAGGGATTGGGCAATGTAGGTTATCATACCGCCAAATTCTTCCAGGACCATGGGGCTAAGATCGTAGGCTTAAGTGAATACGAAGGCGCTATCTTCAACCTAGATGGACTGGATATTGATAAAGTGGTTGAGCACCGCAAAACCAAAGGTTCTATCCTCAACTTTCCCGGCAGCACCAATTTTGCCAAGAATACCGATGCGCTGGAAATGGAATGTGATATCCTCATTCCGGCAGCACTGGAGGCCGTGGTCACCGGTCAGAATGCCCCCAATGTAAAAGCCAAGATCATCGGTGAAGCTGCAAATGGACCGCTCACGCCGGAGGCAGATGAGATCTTCGCTAAAAGAGGCATCCTGGTGGTACCCGATATGTACCTCAATGCCGGCGGTGTAACTGTATCGTATTTTGAATGGCTGAAAAACCTTAGCCATGTGCGTTATGGCCGGATGGAAAAACGATTTACAGAAAACCTGAACACCCATATACTCGGTCAAATCGAAGAGTTGACCGGCAAAAAAGTAAATGGCAAAGAAAAAGAATTGATCCTGCATGGTCCCGAAGAGGTGGATCTGGTTCGCAGTGGATTGGAGGAGACCATGATCACCGCTACCCGTGAGATCATGGAGGTATGGAAAAGCAATCCGCAAATCCCCGATATGCGTACAGCCGCCTACGTGGTAGCCATCAATAAAGTAGGTACCAGCTATGCTGAGCTGGGTATCTTCCCGTAAAGCTGACTAAGTCATTACTCGAAAGCTCCCATCCCTACCGGGTGGGAGCTTTTATTTTACTTATAAATCAATGATTATCAAAATAAATACATTTTACATTTTTAATACATGAACCATTTAACCAGAACCTGATCTGTTGTATCATAGCATTAAATATCAAAATTGATTTGGACGATTGTTACCCCATAAAGACTTTACCCAACAACTCGCTGCTAACTACCTTCGAAACAGACTTATATTCTGAACCCCCTCCACCACTGGATAGAATTTTTCTTTTTCAGGTCTTACTTATACAAGTCCTGGTCCTTGATATAATCAATGCCATTCTCTTTCAGATACCCAATGCCCCATTCACTGATAAAAGTATATAAAGGCGACAGCGATCTTCCGAAACCGGTTAAACGGTATTCAACCCGGTAAGGCTTTTCAGAAAGCACTTTCTTTTCAATTAGTTTATCCCGCTCCAGTTCCTTTAACTGCTGGCTTAACATTTTCTCCGATACGCCCGGCAGGTTATCCCGGATCTCACTGAACCCTTTTTTCTCGAACTGATGCAGATGCGATAATATCAGCAGCTTCCACTTACCGCCAATAAAATGGAGGGTTACATCAACGGGGCAGGTAAAAGTTTTATCGTGGAGTTTGATCATAGGAAAACTGTTTCTGCAAATTACTAAAGAAACTGCCGGCCGGGCTTACTTTCCGGTAAGTTATTGTTTGCCCCAATGATAGCCGCTAACTTGAACGCCCAAAATCAAAAGCGTATGAGATTTCTAACCTGTCTTCTTTTTTTAACAGCAACACTCATGGTAAATTCCACTTGTGCACAAAACAATAACAAACATATGGAAACGAAAAAGGATCATTCCGTTGAGATCATCCGGTATAATCTTGCCACCGGTCAGCAAAAGGATTTTGAACAGGCCTATACCAATGCAGGCAAATACCTGAAAGCATCCCCCTATTGTTTGGGTTATAAAATCATTCATGGTAAGGAAGAACCCAACCGGTATATCGTGATCATTCACTGGACCTCGATGGAGGATCATTTGAATGGTTTTAGAAAAAGCGCCGACTTTATGCCTTTTCTCAGCCTGGTAAGGCCATTTTATAATAACATCGATGAAATGAAACATTACGAAAACACGACGATCGAATGGACTAAAGAATAATCACAAAACCGTGCCGGGTGCAAAACCCTGGCACGGTTAACTATTTAATTATTTCCCTGCTTATCTTCTGGTTTTGCCGCTTCCCCAAATAACACATCCTTATACTTGTTATACAAAAAAGACATCACCAGTAACAACACACCGAGTGAAATAAAGGATACTGTTTTGGTGATAGTGCCCGAACCGGCCAGGTCATACAGGAACAACTTGATCAATGTAACCAGGAAAAGCGTTATGGCGGCCAGCCGCAAATGTTTTTGTTTTCCTCGAATGCCCAGCACGATCAGCATCATGGCGTACAACCCCCACAGAATGCTCAATCCAAGTTTATACTGTTTGTCGGCGCCTGAAGCGGCCGTCCAGCACAGGTATTCTGCACTTACAAAAGCCAACACCATCCCATATACGAGAAGCGTATATGCTTTTTTTACCACCGGTTCCTGTACAAATTCCCTGGTGGCCTGCTGGCCGGTATAAAGCAGCACCGCGGTAATGGCCATAAGAATATAGCGGCTCAAAAAATCAAGCGGACCAAAGCTTCCCCAGCCTTTCTGGAAATAAACCCGCGTGAGTTCGTTCAGCAACGGCAGGGCCTGCGCCACTACAATGATCATCATTAAAGCAAGACCGGCAAGGGAGGATATTCCGAGCAACTTACTGCCCACCCATCGCTGATTGATCATCATCAGCGTGATCGTAAATACCATCGAATACAACAAGAGTACGATAAATGCAAAGGCGCTAACAGGGCTGTTCCATACCCCATAGAACACATCATAAACGGGCCCCGGTTTTTCCAGCTGCCTGAAATACCCATTGATCTCGATGTGAAAAATAAAATAGGCCGTGATTATGAAAACAGCGGGCAGCAAATAATTATAAAACCGAAGGTATAAACTGCCAGGTGCTAAAACCGACCGGTATTTTTTATGGCGATCATAATAGATGATCGCCGCCTGGGCTGCCGCTATCAGCAAACCGGTGACAAACACAATATTTATAAAAGGATTAATAGCCCCCTTATCGGGAAAAGTAAAGTCTCTTGTATGTTGAAACCAGTCATGCACCAGGCTTAAAAAGCTCAAAACAGCCAGCCCCGCTCCCAGCATTTCATAAGCCGGGGCCTGCCGGGTACGGCCGATCACAAATACCAATACCGCCTCGGCTGTCCATAATAGCGTGACCCAGTTGCCATCGAGCTGCACCGGCACCGCAATGGTACCAAACACGATCACCAATCCCAGGATGAGGTAGTACAGCGACCGGTCGGCCAGCTCTAAACGCCGGATCAACTGGCTCACTGTTAAATGAATGCCCGCATTCACAATAGTGAAGAGCCCGGCATAATTGCTGCTGGCATCCTGGGTAATGAGATCATAGCCAAAACCGTAGAAAATAAAAGCATTGCTTAGCAGGATCAACAGATCAGAAAAACCATACTGTTCTCTTTTTATGATCTTATAGCCCAGGAAAGTGGCATAAAAGATCAGAAAGAAAACAGAAAGGTAGGTCCATGCAATGAATGTATGATCTGCATACCGGAAGTTGAAAATATACCAGCTGATATAAATGATCCAGGTAAGTATAAATGCCGAATAGAACAAGGACTTCCAGTATTTGCGCAGTGAAACGAGGAGTATACCCGTGTTGATGAAGGCCACATAAGCAAAGAAAACGGCATAACGGCCGGAATTATCGCTTAACAAAAATGGAATGGCGTAAGCACCCACCTGCGCCAGGTGGGCAATGATAACCCGGTTGTATAAGAATGCCGCATATACGGTACCTGCAGTTACCACCAGCATCAGGGCGAAAGCAGCCAGTTGCGGCATCAACTGGTAAAAACTGTATGCGGTATAGGTAATGAAATACATTACTGCCAGTCCGCCCCCCATTAACACACTGCTATAGGCCTCATATTTTTTCTTTAGCCATAGCGCAACGCCGATCAATGCGGCTCCGGCAAGATAGCCATTGATGACCCGGATCAGCGGGCTTACCATATTATGTTCTATGGCGTATTTGGCGCCAATGAAAATACCGATAATAGTAACCAGTATGCCTACCTTGCTGGCGACATTCTTGCCGATGAATTCTTCAAAAGAGGAGCTGGAGCGGGATCGGGGTGCAGAAGTTCTTGCCGGTGGGCGCGGCGGAGCCGGCGGTTGAGCAAGCGCCCGGTGAGGCGCCTCAATGACTTCAATGACCTCTACCGTTTTTACCTCGACTTGTTCGCCGGAAGGAGCCCCAGGTGAACGATCATTTATTGACAGCTTTAATGCATGCAGTTCATCGATCAATTGTACCAGCTGTTCACTAATGGCAGTTTGTTGCCGCGATAACTCCTGAATACGGCGGGTCAGCGCTTCAATTTTCTCATGGATCTTTTCATCCATAAACGAGTTATTGGTTGCGCTAAAGAAAGCATAAAAAGCGTTAATAACAACTTAAATTCCAAAGGCTGGCAAGGACTCAAGCATTTGCAGCTGGTTGTTTTTTCTAATATATGCAAAACAGGCCGATCCATTGGTGATCACCAGGTAAGGAACCGGTACAGCCATGTTATAGCGCAATACCTGCTGCAACACCTCATCGCTCAAAGGCACTTCCATGCCCTTACATTCCACCATCAGCCAGGGCTTATGCTGGCCATCATAGATGAGAATATCGAACCTTTTCCTTAACTCCCCGAGCCTGATCTCTTTTTCAACGGCCGTTAAGGCAGCCGGATATTTTTTCACCTGTAATAAATACTGCAGAAAATTCTGGCGCACCCATTCTTCAGGAGTTAAGCGCAACCATTGCCGGCGGCATTCATCAAAAATAAATTCTTTCTCTTCTTCCTTTTTTAAACGGAATGGGAAAGAAGGATACTCAATCCTGATCATGGCATCAAAACTACTATTTGTTATACAGAAGGCGCAAGTTATAAACTACCGGCTTTACTATTTGTTATTACTAAAAAACTGCTCGTTTTGCCTAAAATAAACGAAATTTATTGATGAACCTAACTGAAGCGCAACCCCACCTGCACGGCAATCCCTGCCGGGATAACGATTGACCCAATAAAAAGAAGGAAATAATAAGATGAAAACAAAAGAAGAAATAGTTAAGAACTGGCTGCCCCGTTACACCGGAGAAACCCTGGACAATTTTGGTGAATACATCCTGCTTACCAATTTCAGCAACTATGTAAAGATGTTTGCCGAATGGAACGATGTTCCCATTACCGGCATCGACCGTCCCATGCAATGCGCTACTGCAGAAAATATCACCATCATCAATTTCGGAATGGGTAGCCCCACGGCGGCTACCGTAATGGACCTCCTGACCGCCATTGAACCCAAAGCCACTTTGTTCCTGGGTAAATGCGGGGGACTCAAAAAACGCAATAATATCGGCGACCTTATTTTACCCATTGCAGCTATCCGGGGCGAAGGTACTTCCAATGACTATTTTCCACCCGAAGTTCCCGCTCTGCCGGCATTCGCCCTGCAAAAAGCGGTGTCTACGACTATTCGTGACTATGGGGTCGACTACTGGACGGGCACCGTATACTCTACCAACCGCCGGGTTTGGGAGCATGACGACCATTTCAAGGAATACCTGCAAAAGATCAGGGCAATGGCCATAGATATGGAAACCGCCACCATCTTTTCAGTAGGCTTTTATAATAAGATCCCTACGGGCGCGCTCTTACTGGTAAGCGATTCGCCCATGGTGCCGGAAGGCGTCAAAACCGAGGAAAGCGACAAAAAGGTTACCGCCAATTTTGTAGAACGGCATGTACGCATTGGCATCGATTCGTTGAAACAGCTGATCAATGATGGGCTAACGGTACGCCATCTTAAGTTTTAAGTTCACAGTTATTCAGTTATTCAAACTCACTTTATTTAACTGAATAACTTATAAACTCAGGAACTGAATAACTAAGGAACTCTATACACCGGGTACTTCATATGATCCGGTTCAAAGTAGGGAGAATTCCTGTAAACGAAATCGAGTTGGGCCGAAGCGCTTTTGGCAAACACCGAATCGCTGGCCCGTTTTTCATCCAATTGCTTTTTAAGTTCCGGGTGTTCATGCAGGTATTGGGCCGCCAAGTCTTCAAACGCATAAGGACTGTACCCTTCTTTGCGGCTCAGGATGGCATCAAAATAATTCCAGGCAAAGTAAGAATCATCGGCCTGCGGTTCCAGCACCGTTACCAGAAAACGATCCGCTTCCTGGTTCAATGGAATGTAATAATCTCCTTTTCTGCAATGTACTAACTGCTTCTTTTTACTCACCACCACCTCGGTATTCAGGTGGTGCATTTCGTATTGCCGGGGCAGGGTCTTGTAGTCTTCAATGCGATATACTTCCACGGTGATGCTGGTATCTTTTGATAAGGGCACCATCCGCACCTTGTTTAGCTTCAACAGCTCGATCACCTTCCACCAGCCCTGGGGAACGATATAGGCAGCAGGTTTTTGAATAGTGGTTTTGGGTATATAAAAGTTATAGTAAGGCAATTGCTTCTCATAGGGTTTGGTTCTGTCGTAATAAAGCCTGGGCAGTCCCGATACCTCGCTGTTCTTATAACCGGCCTCATAACCTTTAAAAAGCACCTGTTCCTGACGGCTGGTATCCAGTTTCCAGCTGACGGGGAAAGCGCCGGCCGCCCGGTCATTATTTTTAGCCTCGGTTCGTAATTGTTTGATGGCAGCACTGTTCACCGATGTGAACGCTATGAACGATTCCATCAGCGCATAGGTAGCTTTTACCCGCTGGTCGTAGGGTTTTAGCATATGCGTTTCTGGCACGAACGCAAAACTATGCCACAAGGTGGCATAACCGCTGCTGTAACGCGGGCCATCGAAATAGGCGGTTAAACCGGCATCCGGCGTATTACCGGCAAAATCAACATAGGGCACCAGGTCGTAGCCCTTTTCCTTCATCAGTTTGTACAAGCCGGGCTCAAAGCGGTCATGCAAATATTCCCCCATTACACCGCCCATTTTAGAATGCTGGGTGGCCAGCAGCGTCATCACATGCTGGTAATCGGCCCCGTTGCTTACATGGTTATCGATGAACACATCGGGATCGCATTCGTGAAAGATAGCGGCAAAGGAGCGGGCTTCTTTGGAATCGCATTTTATGAAGTCGCGGTTAAGATCGAGGTTCTGAGAATTTCCGCGCGAACCAAAGGCGGCCGGGCCGTTCTGATCGGCGCGGTACCAGGGACTGCGGTTCAAACAGCCGCCAATATTATATACCGGGATAATGGCCAGCACTACATTCGCCGGCAGCTTTATCTTTTGGGTCACCATGTCACGCACCAGCAGCATGCTGGCGTCGATGCCATCGGGTTCACCAGGGTGAATGCCGTTATTGATGAGAATGATGCGTTTATTCTTCCGGCGCAGGCTGGCCAGGTCGAAATCGCCGTCGCCTGACACTACTACCAGGTGCAGGGGAAAACCGGCATCGGAGGGGCCCATGGTGCGCATTTTTACCAAAGCAGAGCGGCTGTCGAGTTTTTGCCACCAGCTGATGATCTCCTGGTAAGTGGGCGTTTCTCTGCCCTGGCTTTGCTCGAATTTGGTGAGAATCGACTGGCTGAAAAGAGAAAATGGGAATAGAATAAGTAGCAATATTCTCATAGTGTGGCTGTTAGGGGCTAAATATAAGGAATGTTAGCAGTTAGCGGGTACCAGTTAACGGGGAAGGCGGTAGCAAGTGGGCAGCGGTAAATATGCCCTCCCATAGCACTGAGATAGCTCTGGAATAGCTCTAGGATAGCTCTGGAATAGCTCATACGCACAAGCTTTTGTGCAGTTACCTGGAGCTTTTCCGTACAATACCCTGAACTATTATTCTACTATTTGGGTACAATTCCGCTACCGTAACGATATCACCGGCGCTCGATCTTCTACCTTCCGGCGGCTGACCTCTTCCAACGGCTGATCTTGGCTTCCGGCTTCTGACCCTGGCCTTGGGTTCCAACTTCCGGCTTCCGGCCTCGATTTCGGGAAATAAAAAAACCTCCCGCGCGAACGGGAGGAAAAAACAAAAAAAATAATATTATTCGAGATAATTGTAATTCGCTATGGGACTCAACAGAGAGACCTCAGCCAATTACCACTTATTTCGCAAGGGTATTGATCTTTTTAGCCAGCTTGCTTTTCAGGTTAGCGGCTTTATTCTTATGGATAATACCTCTTTTAGCTAATTTATCTATCATAGAAGCTACTTCAGGGAATTCTTTGGTAGCCTCAGTGCCAGTCTTGAGTGCTTTCAGATCACGGATGGCATTACGGGTAGTTTTACCGTAATACTTATTTCTTTCACGTCTTTTAGCGGCTTGACGCACGTCTTTTTTGGTAGCCTTATGATTTGCCATTTCGTTCCAAAGTTTAAATCCGAATAATTTTCGGGGATGCAAAGGTAACAATTTGCACCACAAAAAGAAAAATAAAACGGTAAAAATCTTGACGCATCACCGTTTTTCATGAAATACAGCCGGTTAGCTTGTGCCAGTTGGCAGTTCGCAGTTGAAGTTGGCAGTTACCAACTCCAATTACCGGCGGAGCAATAGCAAGGTTGCAAATTTTCAGGAACTTTACAAGGCAAAACATCCGCCCCTTGCAGGTTTTAGCGGCCTGCCCTTGTTTATAGTGTCAAAAAACACAAATTCAGATAATTTGGCTTCCGTTCCTACCTTTTTTGACCGATATTTGTACCCCGATTTTAAATAACTCAATACACTTTAAGTTTCAATTGCATCCTCATGAAGGATTTTTCGTATATCACCAGTTCCCACCCGGCCTTTATTGAAAACCTGTATCAGGATTTCTTACGAGACCCAAACAGTGTTGATCCCGACCTGAAAAAATTTTTTGAAGGATTTGACTTTGCCGTGGGACAAGGCAAAAACGGGACAAACGGTACCGCAACAACAGCCCCCGAAACAAGCGGCGCCACTGCCGAAAGTTTCGACTGGAAAAAAGAAGTAGGCGCCTACCGCCTCATTCTCGGTTACCGCAACAAAGGCCACCTGATTGCTAAAACCAATCCCATCCGTCCGCGTAAGGACCGGGGCGCAAACCTCGACCTTGGGTTCTTTGGTTTTACCGAAGCTGATCTCGATAAAACCTTTAATGCAGGCAATATGATCGGGCTGGGTACCACTACCCTGCGCAACATTTTGCAGCACCTGCAAAAGACCTATGCATCGCATGTAGGTATCGAGTTCAAATATATCAGCGATCAAAAGAAAGTTGACTGGCTTACCAATGAAATGGAACGGAACTTCACCCGGCCATTACCCATCAACAAGAAAAAACGCATCCTGGAAAAACTGAACCAGGGCGTTATCTTCGAAAAATTCCTTCACACCAAATATATCGGTCAAAAACGTTTCTCACTGGAAGGTGGTGAAACCACTATAGCCGCCCTCGACGAGATCATTACCACGGCCGCCAATAACGACGTACAGGAAGTAGTGATCGGTATGGCCCACCGCGGCCGCCTGAACGTTCTGGCCAACATCATGGGTAAAACCTATGAGCAGATCTTCAGTGAATTTGAAGGCACCGCCAAACTCGACCAAACCATGGGTAGCGGCGACGTAAAATACCACATGGGTTATGGCAGTGAAGTGCAAACAGCCGATGGCAAGACCATTCACCTGAAGCTGATGCCCAACCCATCGCACCTGGAAGCCGTTGACCCCGTAGTGGTTGGCTTCGCCCGGGCAAAAGCCGATGTATTGTACAAAAGTGATTTCGACAAAATATTACCCATACTCATCCACGGTGACGCCTCTGTTGCCGGCCAGGGTGTGGTATACGAAGTGCTGCAGATGAGCGACCTCGACGGTTACTATACCGGCGGTACCATTCACTTCGTGATCAATAACCAGATCGGTTTCACCACCGACTTTGAAGATGCCCGCAGCTCCGATTACTGTACTTCACTGGCCGCCATGATACAGGCGCCCGTATTACACGTAAACGGCGATGATGCAGAAGCGGTAGTGAAATGCGTTGAAATAGCCACCCGCTACCGCCAGGAATTCAATTCAGATGTGTTCATCGATATGGTTTGTTACCGCCGCCATGGCCACAATGAAGGCGACGATCCGAAATTCACCCAGCCGCATCTTTACCAGCTGATCGAAAAACACGCCAACCCGCGGGAAGTGTACACCAACTACCTGCTCGAGAACGGCGAACCGGATGCGAAAGACCTGGCCAAGGAAATGGAAAAGAAATTCTGGGCCGACCTGCAGGAACGCCTCGATGAAATAAAGCAGAATCCCCTTCCCTACCATTACCAGCAGCCGGAATTGGACTGGAAGAGCCTGCGCAAGGCCACTGAAGACGATTTCGACAAATCGCCTGATACCGCCATCGATGAAGCCAGCTTCAAAAAAGTATTCGAAGCCCTCATGAAATGGCCCGCCGATTTCAAACCATTGAAAAAGGTAGAAAAGATCATCCAGGATAAAGTAAAATTATATAACGACGAAGGCAAGATCGACTGGGCAACCGGAGAATTGCTGGCTTACGGCAGCCTTTTACTCGAAGGCAAGGATGTGCGCATGAGCGGACAGGATGTACGCCGCGGCACTTTCTCGCACCGCCACGCTGTACTGCGCGACGAAAATACCGACAAAGCGTACAGCAGGTTGAGCCAGATCCCCGATGCCAAAGGCGAATTCAGGATATACAACTCTTTACTGAGCGAATATGGCGTACTGGGTTTTGAGTACGGTTACGCGCTGGCCAACCCCAATGCCCTGGTATTATGGGAAGCCCAGTTCGGCGATTTCTGTAACGGCGCCCAAACCATGATCGACCAGTTCATTTCGGCCGGAGAGCAAAAATGGAACCGCATGAACGGCGTCACCATGTTATTGCCCCACGGTTATGAAGGACAGGGTCCCGAACATAGCAGCGCCCGCATGGAACGCTTTTTACAAATGTGCGCCGAACAAAATATGGTGATCACCAATATCACCACGGCTGCCAACTTCTTCCACGCCCTGCGCCGCCAGCTGGCATGGCCTTTCCGCAAACCATTGATCAACTTCTCACCCAAAGCCAACCTGCGTCATGCCGGCACTTATTCGGCCACCCGGGAGTTCACCAGCGGCGGATTCAAGGAAGTGATCGACGATACCTTTGCAGACGATGCCGGCCGGGTACGGAAAGTATTATTCTGCAGCGGTAAAGTTTATTTCGACCTCGCAGAACGCCAGCAAAAAGAAAACAAGAAAGATACCGCCATTGTACGGCTTGAACAGTTATATCCTTTACCTGTTAAACAACTGGAAGAACTGTACCGCAAATACAATAAGGCCACCTGGTTCTGGGTTCAGGAAGAACCGCTGAACATGGGCGCCGCCTCCTTCCTGCAAATGAACCTGAAGAGCATCAACTACGGCGTGATCAGCCGCCAGCCAAGCGCTGCCACCGCTACCGGTTATGCCAAAGTACATGCACAGGAACAGGCAGAGATCATTGAAACAGCATTTTCAATATAAGCAGAGGGTAGAAGATAGAAGATCCGGCAGCATAAGATCAGTCATTAATTTCAAATGTGGTGAGCTATTCACCATTCACCATTGACGATAAATAAGAAACGTTTTTTATGATAGATATAAAAGTTCCGACAGTTGGAGAATCCATTAGCGAGGTTACTTTATTAAAATGGGTAAAGAACAGTGGAGATTATGTTGAACGTGATGAAGTGATCGCTGAACTGGAAAGCGAAAAAGCCACTTTTGAAGTAAACGCTGAAAAAGCAGGCGTTTTGAAACAATCCGCCCAGGAAGGCGATACCCTTCAAATTGGCGACGTACTGGCTACTATTGATGAATCAGCAGCCAAACCAGAGAAAGCAGACTCCAACGGAACGCCGGCTAAAGAAACAAAGTCAGAAGCCGGAGGGCAGAAGCCCCAGGCTCCTGCTACGCAGACCTCTCAGGCGCCTGTAACAGCTGTATCTAATGATGTAAAAGCGACCCCGGTCGCTGCTGCCATCATTGCCGATAAAAAAGTTGATCCCAAATCAGTTACGCCAAGCGGATTCAGCGGTAAGATCGTAAAGAACGATGTACTGGCCGCCCTCTCCAATCCCGGTAAAGTGACCGGCGGTAAACCGCTGTTCAGCCGCGATGAAAGAAGGGAGAAAATGAGCCAGCTGCGCAAGACCATCAGCCGCCGCCTGGTAGAAGCTAAAAATACAACGGCCATGCTCACTACCTTCAATGAGGTAGACATGAGCCGCATCATGGAGATCCGCAGCAAGTTCAAAGATAAATTCAAGGAAGCCCATGGCGTAAACCTCGGTTTCATGAGCTTTTTTGCCAAAGCCTGCGCCATCGCATTACAGGAATGGCCTGCAGTGAACGCCTATATCGACGGCGATCAGCTGGTTTACCATGACTATGCCGATATTTCTGTAGCCGTATCTACCCCCCGCGGCCTGACCGTTCCCGTTATCCGCAATGTAGAAAGCCTCAGCATGGCCGAGATCGAGAAGAAAGTGATAGAACTGGCCGGTAAAGCAAGAGACAACAAATTATCAATGGAGGAGCTCACCGGTGGCACCTTCACCATTACCAACGGTGGGGTGTTTGGCTCCTTAATGAGCACGCCCATCATCAACCTGCCCCAAAGCGCCATCCTGGGCATGCACAAGATCCAGGAGCGCCCGATGGCCATTAACGGACAGGTAGTTATTAAACCCATGATGTACCTGGCTTTAAGTTATGACCACCGCATTATCGATGGCCGTGAGTCTGTAAGCTTCCTGGTGCGCGTAAAAGAATTGCTCGAAAATCCCGAGCTCTTATTGTTTGGAAAGGATCCGGTTAAGACTTTGTTGGAACTGTAAAATCAATTGGCAATTCGCAATTGGTAAAAATACAAAGAGCTCCTGCAAAACAGGGGCTCTCTCGTTTATTGGAGTCAATGGTCAATGGTCAATGGGCAGTTGGCAATGGGCAAAAATACAAGAGCTCCTGCACAAACAGGGGTTTATAGCGGTCAATGGGCAATGGGCAGTTGGCAATGGGCAAAAATACAAGAGCTCCTGCACAAACAGGGGCTCTCTCGTTTATCGCGGTCAATGGTGAATGGGCAATGTTGAATGGCTCGTCAATTTGTCAAATTAATAAGCGACTTTAAACCGCTGCTTTTGGGCTTCATTGCCTCTGTGTCTTTTTGCCTCCTCGCCTTTTTGCCTTTTGTCGCCTTTTCGCCTCTATGCCTTCTTGCCTTTCCTAGTTGCCGATTTACCTCTGTGCCTTGTTGCCTCTGTGCCTTGTTACCTTTTGCCTTCTCGCCTCCTCGCCTTGTTGCCTCTTTGCCGTTTTGCCGCCTTTCCTTGTTGCCTTTACTCTCTATACCTCTTTGGCTCTTTGCCTTTTCTCTATGCCTCTTTGCCTTTTACAGTATCTTGCAAACCGTATGAAATACTTCTCCCACCTGAACACGGCGGTGCAGTTGCTGCAACAGTACGACGGCAGTGTACCGTTCGGGAGTTTTATAAAATCTTTTTTCAGCCAGTATAAAAAGTTCGGTTCCCGGGACCGGAAGAATATTGCACATCTCTGTTATGCCTTTTTCCGCCTGGGCAAAGCCCTGCCCCAACTGCCGCTGGAACAGCGGATCCTGACCGGACTCTTTTTCTGCAGTCCAGAACCCAATGAGCTCCTGCAGCACCTGAAACCGGCGTGGAATGAACAGGCGCACGGATCCTTACCGCAAAAATTCCAACTAATAAACGACACACTGGCCCCGGTTACCATACAGGAGGTATTTCCCTGGACCAATGAACTGAGCGCCGGTATGGACCAAACCGCCTTTAACGCTTCCTTCTTCACCCAGCCTGATCTTTTCCTCCGCCTGCGCCCCGGTAAGGAAGCAGCCGTAAAAAGCAAACTGCACGAGGCAGCTATTCCCTTCCGCGTTTTGAACAGTTCCTGCCTTGCCCTGCCCAATGCGTCGAAAATAGATACGATCATCGAAACCGATCGCGAAGCCGTGATCCAGGATTACAGTTCCCAGCGGATCGGCGAATTGATGGAACTTATTCGGAGCTCAACGGGCCAGAGCGCCAAAACACTGAAGCTATGGGACGCCTGTGCAGCCAGCGGCGGCAAATCTATCCTTGCCAGCGATATTTTTAACCGCATCGACCTCACGGTTTCTGATCTTAGGAAATCGATTCTTATTAATCTGGAAAAACGGTTTGCGGCCGCAGGCATTAGGAACTACCATTCTTTTACTGGTGATCTATCTGCTGCCCCGATCGATCATCCGTCAACATTCGACATTATCATCACCGATGTACCCTGCACCGGTGCAGGCACCTGGAGCCGCACCCCGGAACAATTATATTATTTCGATCATGTACAGGTCGACCGCTACAGCGCCCTGCAAAAAAAGATAGTGCAACATGCCCTTGCCGCATTAAGACCAGGCGGCTTTCTGTTGTATTGTACCTGCTCAGTATTCAAAAAAGAAAATGAAGAAGTGGTGCAGTTCATCCAGGACCGGCATTCGCTGCAATTGCTGCAGACAAACTTATTTACCGGTTACGATCAAAAAGCCGATACCCTCTTTGGCGCGCTGTTTCAAAAAAGCTAAGCTTTATTTCTTCAACACCTTGCGGCTGTAGATCCGCTTGTTATTATTGTACAGAATGATCTCATAAATGCCGGGGCTCCAGCCCGGGGCCATTACCGTTGTACTGTAATAACCCGCCGGCTTGGCGATCTTTCTGGCATAAACGATGCGGCCGCGCATATCGCTTATCTGAATGCCCATATTATCGATGGCCTCCGGTGTATTCACTACTACCTGCAGTTGTTGGTCGAAGGGACTGGGCATTGTCATTAATGTATTATCCGGGAAACAGACAGTATGAATGGCTTGCTGTAAACTGGCTATTTCAAAAACAGTATCTGTAGAGCGCATAGCCTGCAGTATGCGGTAATGAACAGGTCCGCCGGCAGCTTTTAACGTATCCCTGTATTCATAACTATTTGCTTTAAACGATGGTGAGACGGACGCTAACTGGCCAATGGTGGAGAAACCGGTCTCCCCTGGCAATTTCCGTTGTATGGTATACAGGCTGCTGGTATCATCCTTGCTTCTCCAGTTTACCGATACAATACAATTATTAAAAGCGGTGCTGGCCGTTGCGTATTGTTTGGTAAGCAGCGCAACCGCTTTTTTCATATTCGGTAAACCATAACCATACCGGAAATCGGGATTGGCCGATTGACTGGCGCTCTGTTGCAGCGCATCCATGATCTGCATATTGCTGAACTCAGGGAATACCTGCCATAGGCAGGCACTGAGGCCGGCCATATTCGGGCAGGCATAGGAAGTGCCGGTACCGGTCTCCGGTTCCCAGTTGAGGGGATTGGCTACCCATGCATTCACGCCCACGGCCACCACATTCGGTTTTAATAAACCGGCGCCGTTTGGTCCCAGGCAACTGGTATTGCCAATAATGCCATTGATATCAACGGAGCCAACAGTCAGTACATGTTCGGCATCTGCCGGAACACCCACATATTTCAACTCATTGGAATAATGGCCGCTGTTACCGGCCGCCACTACGACCAGGATCCCTTTTTTCGCTGCAAGATCAGCACCCAGCGATATCATGGCCGTTTTACCATTACGTTCCGCATAGGAGTAATCGAAGATCGGGTTCTCAAATACGTTATATCCCAATGAACAGGAGATCATATCAACACCCGCGCTGTCGGCAAATTCAGCTGCTGCCAGCCAGTTCTGTTCTTCCACCGGATATTCGGTGTCAACGTCTTCTGTACGCAACAACCAATAGCTGGCGTGGGGTGCGGTTCCTATCATTATGCCCGGCCGGTTAGCTGCCAGCAGGGAAAAAACATTGGCGCCGTGAAAATAGTCTTCATCCACACTGGTTTCGTTCTTTACGAAATCCCAGGTACCTAATACCCTCCCCTGTAACCGAACACTGTCGAATGCCGGGTTGCTGAGGTAATTCAGGAAACCGGCATCCAGCACCGCTATGGTCATACCGCGGCCGGTAAAACCCATTTGATGCAGCCAGTCGCCATGATGAACACGGATCTGATCATACATTTTACCATAAGCCAATGCCGTAACGCCTGTCTGGCCCGTCAATTCCCTTGCCGGCGCCGGAGCTGCTGCTTTAGTGGCCAGGGTTCCCGAGAGGCCATTATGACCGGTGTTTTTTCTTGGCGCAATGCCGTTCGTTTTCTTTACAAATGGAAATGCGTTGATCCTCGCAAGCGCATTGGCATCCGTGGTCGTGATCAATACCTGGTTCAACCATTTTGAGACGTTTATTATAGCAACATTCGGAATGCTGCGGATGCTGTCGAGATAAGCGGCGCTCAGCGGCAGGTCGGTTGAATCGTAACTTATATTGTACCTCAACCTGCGGGCCATTGCTTTTGATGAGAGAAAGGCCGAGGGGTTAGCCAATGTATAGGCAGATCCTTTTTTATCGGTAAACTGTACAATGTAACGGGAGAATTGAGCTTGCGTAAAACCGGTACCTGCGATCAGCAATACCAGCAGCGTAGCTAATTTTTTCATGGCGGTTATTGTTAATGGTAGATAGCCTTCAGTGTAACCGGCACGCGATTAATTATGATCCATGATGGTCATTGTTACGCCAAATCCGGTCAGGTAACCCGAAACGGTTGTAGGTGGCTGGTATTCCCAAACGGCCACTTCTTTATATACGAGGCCGATATTTTTTGCATATTTCTCCACCCAGTATGTTTTGGAAGCGGATACGCCAGGCTCCAGGGGCAGATTGGTTGAATCGGCGATCTGCACAACGGTAATGGTGCTGTCGTATGTTTTATTGTTCAACGTCAATGAAGCGCCTACATCGTGGTAGGTATAATCCCAGGTGCGGATATCCTGGTCATTACTGAAATCATACACGCCTTCATACGGATTATCTGGCAAATAGCCATTACCCCGCCAGCTAACGCCGTCTTTTACCGGTATTACCAGTTTCACATACCTGAAATTGGACTCATTCATTTCAATATTCTGCGCGGAAGGGATCACATGGTATGTGAGCAGTGGTTTCCAGTCGTTATCGTTGGTGCTGTTAAAGTCGCGCAGGTAGCGAACGATGCGCCAGCCGGCACGGCCCAGATTATCTGTCAGCTGTCCTTCCACGATATCTTTTGCCTGGTAGCTGACAATGGTATCTCTTTGATCATGATCTACAAAGCGGAGTGAATCGTAGCGGTATAAAATATATTTACCCGTTTGCAGGTTCAGATAATCTGTAACCGCATCGGAACTGATATTATCTGTTTTCTTTTCACATCCGCTTAACTGGATAGCTAATAGAACGACACCGGCAGTTATAACAGTAAATAAATATTTCTTCATACAACAGTTTGTAAAACAGCTACTTTGTTACAGGACAACCATGGAGGTGTTTAAGTTGCAGCCCAAAACTAAAAAAACCATCCGCCGTGTGGCGAATGGTTGTAACGTTGATCAGTAATTATTTATTGCCTGAAAATCAGGCTAATTGTCCCCGTTGGATCACGCCGCCGCCGATCACATCATCGCCTTCATAAAACACCGCGCTCTGGCCGGGCGCAATGCCTTTGGCGTAATGCGAGAACTGTACCTGCACGCCTTTTTCATGGTTGTACAGGCTGGCCAACGCGCCTTTATCTTTATACCGGATCTTGGTGATCGCTTCCATGCCATCGCTTATGCCATCGTACTTGATCCAGTTGATCTTACTAACCAGCATATCCTGGCGGTTCAGGTCATCTTCCTCTCCCAGCATCACCGTATTGGTTTCGGGAATGATATTGGTAACATACACCGGTTTGCCAAAAGTGATATCCAGGCCTTTGCGCTGGCCAATGGTATAGAAGGGATAGCCTTTATGTTTGCCCAACACTTTACCGGTCTTATCTACAAAATTGCCGCCCAGGACTTTTTCTTCCAGTCCATCAACCCTTCGCTTCAAAAAGCCCCGGTAATCATTATCGGGCACAAAGCAAATTTCATAGCTCTCGCTCTTCTTCGCCAATTCTGGGTAACCATAATCGAGCGCCATCTGGCGGATGGCCGTTTTATGATAAGTACCCAGCGGCAACAGCGTGCGGCTCAGCAGGTCTTGCTGCAGGCCCCATAATACATAACTCTGGTCTTTGGTCTCATCTACCCCTTTGCTGATATAATACCTGCCATTCTCATGCTGGTGCACATTGGCGTAGTGACCAGTGGCAATATAGTCGCAGCCCAATGCATCGGCCCGCTTTAAGAGGGCGCGCCATTTAATATGCGTATTGCACATTACACAGGGATTGGGTGTACGCCCTGCCAGGTATTCATCTACAAAATTCTCGATCACAAAATCGCCGAACTCATCGCGGATATCCAGGATATAGTGCGGAAACCCGTGCTGCACAGCAGCCATGCGGGCATCGTTGAAAGAATCGATATTACAACAGCCGGTTTCCTTTTTGCCGCCGCCACTGGTGGCATAATCCCATGTTTTCATGGTAATGCCCACCACCTCATAACCCTGATCGTTGAGCATCAGGGCGGTAACGGTACTGTCGATACCGCCACTCATTGCCACCAAAACTTTTCCTTTACGGCTCATATCATAAAAAAATTAAGCTTGCAAATATACGATTAATGGCTCAAAGGGAGGAACCAGGGCCGACGGGCTGCCGGTTATCCGGTTTCCCAACCGGCCAACAGGGCTAATAACAGCAAAGGGCTCAAATAGTTGAAAGGCGAAGCCATTAGATCCCCAAAATCGCAAAACCCCGAAATTCTTGTCTTATCTTCCATCCTAACTTCTATCACCAAACTTTAGAGTCATTATGAGAAAACATGATGCCTGCACCCGGATCTGGATGATGGTGGCTTGTATAATATTTTCAATACATACCGCCCCTGCGCAGGACCTTGCTTATTATCTTCCCGACAGCATTACCTACAATACAGCCATTCCCAAACCCAGGGATATCATTTACCATGAGCCCGGCGAATGGCATGTGACCCATGACCGCCTGGTGAATTATATGTACGCGGTAGCAGCGGCCGCTCCTGAGCGTATCAAACTGGAGCGGATGGGCTTTACCTATGAGAACCGGCCGCAAGTGCTGCTGATCATTACTTCGCCGCAAAATCACCAGCGGCTCGAAGCCATCCGCGAACAACATCTTCAGCTAAGCGATCCCCAACGGTCGGCCGGCCTCAATATCGACAATATGCCCATCGTCGTGTATATTGGTCATTCCATCCATGGCAATGAATCGAGCGGGGCCAACGCCGCCCTGGTAAGCGCCTATTACCTGGCAGCCGCACAGGGCAAACAGATCGATGCGCTTTTGCAAAAAACCGTCATTCTTTTCGACCCTTCCTTTAATCCGGATGGTTTACAACGCTTCTCCACCTGGGTGAACCAGCACAAAAGCAAGAACCTGGTAACCGATCCCAATAGCCGCGAGTTCAATGAAGTATGGCCCGGTGGCCGTTTCAACCATTACTGGTTCGACCTGAACCGCGACTGGCTGCCATTGGTGCATGTGGAAAGCCGCAACAGGCTGGAATGGTTTCATAAATGGAAACCAAATATTTTGACCGACCATCATGAACAGGGCAGCAATGCCACTTTCTTCTTCCAACCAGGGGTACCCTCGCGCGTAAATCCATTGACCCCGGCCGGCAACCAGGAACTTACTGGTAAACTCGGTGCATTTCATGCAGCCTTCCTCGACCGCATCGGCTCCCTGTATTTTACCAAAGAGAACTATGATGATTTTTATTACGGTAAAGGTTCCACCTACCCCGATATAAATGGCGCCATCGGCATCCTCTTCGAACAGGCTTCCTCGCGGGGGCATGCCCAGGAAACAGAACATGGTACCCTGCGTTTTCCGTTCACGATCAAAAATCAGTTCACCACTACCCTTTCTACCCTCGAAGGCGCCAACGTTTTACGCAAAGAATTCCTTAGCTACCAGCGCGATTTTTATAAGAACGCCCTCGCCGAAGCCGCCACCACTCCCATAAAAGCCTATGTTTTCGGCAGTGGCCGCGACCGCAGTAAAACGGCTTTGTTCGTTGATATGTTAAGACGCCAGCAGATCGACGTATATGAACTGAATACCGCTTTACAGGCAGATGGTACTGCTTTCGAAAAAGGAAATGCCTTTGTGGTGCCCGCCCATCAGGCGCAATACCGCGTGATCAGGGCCATCTTCGATAAAACACTCAATTATAAAGACAGCCTGTTTTACGACATTACCGCCTGGACCTTACCCCTCGCCTTTGGATTACCCTATGCTGAATTAAATGCGGGCCGTTACAATAACTCGCTGTTGGGTACGAAAGTCGACAAAGCCATACAACCCACCGGAAGCGTTGTGGGTGATAAAAGCAGCTATGGATACCTGTTTGAATGGGATGAATATTATGCGCCCCGCGCCTTGTATGCATTACAGCAGGCAGGTATTATGACGCGGGCAGCATCTGCTCCTTTCGACATAGCGGTTCATGATGGCAGGCGCAGATTCAATTACGGCGCTATTTTTATTCCGGTAACAACACAAACGATGGATGCCGGTAAAATATACCAGCAGGTAAAAACAGCAGCAGAACAAAACGGTATTACAATCTATTCCCTCCATACCGGCAGCGCGAGCAGCGGCAGCGACCTGGGCAGCCACCGAATGCGGCCGGTAGCACAACCTTCCATCGCTTTGCTCACCGGTACCGGTGTGAATGCTACCGATGCCGGCGAGATCTGGTTCCTGCTCGACCAGCATTTTAATATTCCGGCTACCCAGCTCGAAGTGCCGGTCTTTAACCGGATCGATCTCACCCGCTACAATACCCTCATCATGGTTGGCGGCACGTATAATAACCTCGACAAAGAAAAGCTCCGTAACTGGATCCAGGCCGGCGGTACTTTCATCGTTACTGAAGAAGCGGTTCAATGGGCCGCACAAAACGGACTGACCACGGTAAGCTTTAAAAAGGCAAAAGAAGACAGCGCGAAACAAATCCCTTATATAGAACGTGAATACCGGCTTGGCGCACAAAGAATGAATGGCGCCATCTTCAGGGCCATCACCGATCTAAGCCATCCGCTTGCTTACGGCTACAACCAGCCGTATATCGATCTGTTCAAAGCCAATGCTGTTTACCCCGAACGGAATAAAAATCCCTATTCAAATCCGCTCGTGTATGGCGATAAACCTTTGCAAAGTGGTTTTGTAACAAAGGAAAACTATAATGCCATAAAGAATTCAGCGGCTGTTCTGGTGAACACGCTGGGTTATGGCCGCGTGATCTCCATTGCCGACAATCCGAATTTCAGGGCGTTCTGGCTGGGCGGAACCAAATTGTTCTTAAACTCGATCTTCTTCGGAAGACTGATTGAGCCAGGATCTGCACGCAACGAATAACCAATGAGCTAATTTGCTAATTTGCTAATGTGCTAATGGTCAATATTGTAATTACTACGCATTTGCAGTGCTGTTAATAATTGAGCTTGCATTTAATTAGCACATCAGCAAATCAGCACATTAGCATATTATTCTTTAATTTGCCCCACAAAACAATATTTAAGTACGACGCTAAATTTATTAAGTATGATCAAGTTACAAGTAATCGGCAACCTGGGTAAAGATTGTGTTACCAACAATGTGAATGGGAAAACGGTAATGAATTTTACGGTAGCGCACACAGAAAGGTTTCGTGATGCCCAGGGTAACCAGAAAGACAAGACCATTTGGGTGGATTGTGCTTACTGGAGCGACCGGACCGGCATTGCGCCTTACCTGCGCAAAGGCACCCAGGTATACGTAGAAGGAAACCCCGAAATAAGAACATTTACCAAACAAGATGGAACATATGGCGCTTCACTTACCCTGCGCGTTGTGTCAATACAATTATTGGGTGGCCGTCCTGAAGGCGGCAGCGGTGGGGGAGACTATAGCGGCGGCGCCAGTCAGTATTCAGCGCCCACGCAAAGAAGCAGTGCCCCAACATCATCATCTGGCAGCGGTGGCTTTAATGAGCCTGTAGATGATCTGCCATTTTAGTCAATGTGCCAATGTGCTGATTTGCTAATGTGCTATGAAATGCAGTTCCGATAGTGAAGAATAATAATTAGAATAAGCCGGTAACATCGTAATGAAGTTGCCGGCTTTTTTGTGCATTGTCAATTCACGATCTTATGGGCATGCGGGCGATCATGAACCTGCAGAAGACAATAAGAAAGCTGCGAGCCCGCAATACGGGTAACCGGCAACTGGTAACCGGTAACTGGTAACCGGCAACCGGCAAAAGGTAACCGGTAACTGGTAACCGGCAACCGGGAACTGGTAACCGGTAACTGGTAACCGGCAACCGGGAACTGGTAACCGGCAACTGGTAACAGTGAACTTAGAACTTTGAACTATTAACTTTGAACTTGTTCTCAAACTCCTTCACCAGTCTTTCAATCTCAAACCTGCTCACCGGCTTCCGCTGATCATCGATATCAATCACATACAAATACCCCCTGTTGCCAGTGGTAGCACTAAAAGCGCTCACCAGGTTGAACTGATCACTTACCAGCAGGCGGCCATTCGATGTATTCCATAATTCCTTGGCGCACAAACAACCCATCGTAGGCGTTAGCGGATACCAGGGTTTGTTCCTGAAATACTCCGGGTCGATGGTAGTGCCGTGCGCGATGATGGAATTGCGGCCGATCTTACCGGCATAAAATGCTTCTGTAAGGGAACTGAAATTCCGCAGCGCGGGCGGCAGCAATTGCAAATAAGACCATAACGCATCAAAGTTGGGCGTATACACCACACTGTCGCCGGCATGAAAGTAACTTGTCCATTTTCTTTCATAAGGCATTACCAGCTGCAGGTTTGGCGTAGGGCCAATTAGTTTATTATACGTGACCGCAGTGCCCTGAATGCTGTATACACCCTGTGGCGTATTGCCATCGGGAATAAAATAGGGCATGCCCGAAGCAGCACGCGCCAGTTGCTCAATCATCATCAGGCGGCCATCGGCATGACGCATAAAACTGCCATCGGCATTTTGTACAATGGCCAGTCCGGCATAATCGCGATTATGGCGTTGAAAGGAATAAATGACCTTCTTCTTTACTACCTGTTGATAGCGGAACAATTCCACCAGGTCGTTCACGGCAGGCGCTTTATAGTGGGTATAGCTATTCAGGTATTTATCCAATTCGAACAGCACCGGAATATGGCCGTAATTAGGGAATTGCTCCCTGATCCTTTTTCGAATCGTGGCGGTATTGGCGGTTGATGAATCGTATCGCAGGCTATACACCGCTGCCATGGCAAACAGAAAGGGATTGGATTCCTTCGCCAGTAACAATTGAATGCTTTGAATGTATTGATGTGGATACATGCCATACACGGCTTCAAGCATGGCCCGTTTGGTATCATATTGCAGCGCATCGTAGTGAACAAATAACTGGGTAATGCCCTGTTGGGTGGTATCATTGTCGAGCATGAACTGAACAATGGCCCGGCAGGCAGCTTCATACTTATCTTCGGTATTACTGTCGAGTGGCGCTAAAAACGCCTTGCCCACTACATTCTCGTGCAGGTCTTTTAATAATAGTTGCCGCTTTTTATATAGCACAAAATCGCTATAAATATCTTCCCGGCGCGGCTGCGCTTCTGTATCATATTGTAAAAAAACAAGTAAACAAAGAAGTACGGCCTTAACCTTCATAGTTGTAAATATACTTTACCGGCTGAAAAAAAATCTTTAATTATCTGTAACTTCAGTCACCTTTTCGCAGCATCGATCTTATTGGCGGGTACTCAGCAAGAAACGTGCAGTTATTAATTTATTCAGTATAAGCAAAGAAAATTGTTTGTGGTTTGGTTTTTGCGAAAACAGCCAAACACTAAACGCACGATCTGCCGAACTGCTGAATCCCGCCTGCAACCGGCAAAGGACTGAACAAGCCATGATACATGTAGCCGGCAACCGGTAGGTCCCAAATAACCCGAAACCTGAAATTGTAATGGATCGATTCATGAACCTCATCAACTTGTCAACTAATCAACCTTAACTCTATGTCAAAAAGAGATTACGCATCTACCCGCCGCAGATTCTTAAAGCAGTTAACAGCTTCCGCTGCGATGCTGTCTGCCAGTCCCTTTGCCTCCATCGCCAAAGCCAATGAAGAAACACTGGAAGAACGCATCATCCGGTATGAAAAGCGCATCAGTGCCAATGACGCCATTCGCATAGGCATTATTGGCACAGGCATTATGGGGCACCAGGATCTTCAGACAGCCCTCAAAGTACCGGGCGTTGAACTGGCCGGCGCCTGCGACCTGTATACCGGCCGGCTCGAGCGGATGAAGGAATTACATGGCAGCTCTTTATTCACCACTCAGGATTACCGCGAATTATTAAATAAAAAAGACATTGATGCCGTGATCATTGCCACCAGCGATCACTGGCATGCTCGGATAGCCACCGAAGCATTTCGCAAGAATAAACACGTGTATTGCGAAAAGCCGATGGTGCATAAGATCTGGGAAGGCCTGCCATTGATCGGCGCGCAGCGACTGAGTAAAAAAGTGATGCAGGTGGGCAGCCAGCGGGTAAGCAGTATTGCCTATATCAAAGCAAAAGAATTATATAAAGCCGGCGAAATCGGTGCGCTTAATTGTGTAGAAGCCACCTACGACCGGCAAAGCGCGATCGGCGCCTGGGAATATACCATGCCCACGGATGCCAGTCCGCAAACAGTGGACTGGCGGCGCTACCTGAACGGAATGCCCCAGATGGCCTTCGACCCCAAAAAGTTTTTCTGGTGGCGCAATTACAAAGCTTTCGGCACTGGTATGGCCGGCGATCTGTTCGTACATCTGCTGTCAGGCGTGCATATGATCACCGATAGCAATGGCCCTACCCGCATTGTATCGAGCGGACAACTATCTTATTGGAAAGATGGCCGCGATGTACCGGATGTAATGACGGCCATTATGGATTATCCGCAAACAAAGGCGCATCCTGCTTTTCAACTCATGTTACGGGTGAACTTCATCAGCGGTGGCGGTAATAAGAGTATGATCCGCCTCTATGGTACGGAAGGGATGATCGAGCTGGAAGGCAATGGCTTTACGGTAACGCACAGTATGTTACCGAAGGCGCCGGGCATCGGCGGTTATGATGCCCTGAACACTTATCCTACCAGCATGCAGGAGGAACTGAAAAAACAATACAATGAGCGCTGGACGAAAGAAGATCATAAACGTCCGGAAAAGGCGCCGGTAAAATATAAGGTGCATGATGGCTATAGCGATCACCTCGATCATTTCACGAATTTCTTCGACGCTATTCGCAATGGCACGATGGCCAATGAAGGACCTGAATTTGCTTTCCGGGCCGCAGCGCCCTGCCTGGCCGCCAATGACAGCTATTACCAGAAAAGGGTCATTCACTGGGACCCCGTGAATATGAAACTAAAAGCATGATGTGCTGATCGGCTAGTGACTAATTTGCTGATTTGCTAATGTGCTGATTTGCTAATGGAATACGCCTGCAGGAACTGGTAACTGAACGATCCATTTGCAACAGAAAAGGACTTTCTTTGCACCATGGCTGAAAAAATATACTCGTACCAACAGTTATTCAATTTTACCAACCTGGTATTTCAACAGATCGGCTGTCCGCCTGAACAGGCCGAACTCGCCACCGAAGTTTTATTGAGCGCCGACTTGCGCGGCATTGATTCCCATGGCGTTGCCCGCCTCAGCGGTTATGTTCGCCTCTGGGAAGCCAAAAGGGTGAATGCCAAACCGGTGATCAGGATCATTCATGAAACACCTTCTACCGCCGTAGTGGATGGGGATAGTGGATTAGGGCTCGTAGTGGCGCCCTTTGCCATGCAGGTAGCCATCGAGAAGGCCAAAAATGTAGGCACCGGCTGGGTCAGTGTACAGAACAGTAATCACTTTGGGATTGCCGGCTATCACGCCATGATGGCCCTCGAATATGACATGATCGGCCTGGCCATGACCAATGCCAGTCCACTGGTGGCGCCCACTTTTTCAACCGAACGCCTGCTGGGCACCAATCCCATTTGCGTAAGCATCCCGGCCGGTGAAGAGCCTGCTTTTGTGGCCGACCTGGCCACCACCACTGCCGCCAATGGCAAACTGGAGATCCTGCAACGGAAGAACCTGGAAGCCCCGCTGGGCTGGATCCAGGATAAAGAAGGTAAGGCGAGCACCAACGCCCACGAGCTGAAAACCGGCGGCGCGCTGCTGCCGCTGGGCGGCGACCGGGAGCATGGCAGCCATAAGGGATATGCGCTGGGTGCCGTGGTCGATATCTTTTCAGCCGTACTCAGCGGCGCCAATTACGGGCCCTGGGTTCCTCCCTTTCCGGCTTATGTGCCCATGCCCACCGGCATGCCGGGTAAAGGCATCGGTCATTTCTTTGGCGCCATGCGCGTGGATGCATTCCGCCCCGCCAGTGATTTCAAAGAACATATGGACAAATGGATCAGGCGTTTCCGCAGTGCCAAACCGGTGAAAGGCGAAGAAAAAGTACTGATCCCCGGTGATCCCGAGCGCGAGATGGAAGCGGTTCGTTTCAAAGAAGGCATTCCGTTGCTGGAGGCGGTAGCAAATGATCTTAATGCGCTGGGAGAACGGTTTGGTGTTAAGTTATAAACCAATTGTTACAAGGTGCAGGTTGCAGGTTACAGGAAAAATCAATACGGCAGGTAGCCATGTAACCTTGAACTTATAAGGCGCAACGCTGAAGTGGTAACCGGAAACCAGCAACTGGTAACTGTTTGCACCTTATCTTTGCAGCCCTAAATAAATATTCCCAAATGAAAATCATGAAGTTTGGTGGTACCTCGGTAGGCAAACCCGATCGGATGCACCAGGTAGCGCAACTGATAACGAAAGACGACAGCGAGCCACGTATTGTAGTGCTGAGCGCATTAAGCGGCACCACCAATGCACTGGTAGCTATTGGCGAAGCCATGGCAGCTGGCAACCGTGACCAGGCCAAAGAACTGATCGACAAGTTGGAAGCCCATTACCAGTCTTTTATCAAGGAACTGGTGAAGACCGATAAGGCATATGCCAAGGCCAAGAGCATCGTATCTGAGCATTTCGAATTCCTCAACATCATATTGAAGATCTCATTCAGCGAAGCGCTTAGCAAGGATATCCTGGCGCAGGGTGAGTTGCTTTCTACCAAATTATTCAGCGTTTACCTCGACGAAAAAGGCATAGATCATATGCTGTTGCCGGCGCTGGAGTTCATGACCATCGATGCCCAGGATGAACCGCAGCTGAGCACGATCAAAGTAAAGCTGGGCCGCATTTTGCAGGAAAACAGCAAGAAGAAATTATTCATTACACAAGGTTATATCTGCCGTAACGCCCGCGGTGAAGTGGATAACCTGAAACGCGGTGGCAGCGATTATACCGCATCGCTGATAGCTGCAGCGGTGAACGGTTCTGTTTGTGAGATCTGGACCGATATCGACGGTATGCACAACAACGATCCGCGTATCGTTAAGAAAACAGTTCCTATTGAACAGCTGAGCTTTGAAGAAGCAGCCGAGCTCGCTTATTTCGGCGCTAAAATATTACACCCAACCTGCATCTGGCCTGCCCAGCAACAAAAGGTTCCGGTAAAATTACTGAACACCATGCAGCCTGAAGCGATAGGTACTACCATTACGCAGGAAGCAGGTTCCGTTGGCGTGAAAGCTGTAGCCGCCAAAGACGGTATTATTGTTGTCAATATCAAGAGCAGCCGCATGCTGTTGGCGTATGGCTTTCTCAGAAAGATCTTTGAAGTGTTTGAAAAATACCGCACCTCTATCGATATGATCACTACTTCTGAAGTAGCAGTATCGGTAACGATCGATCATGGCGGTAACTTAACCTCTATCGTAAAAGAGCTGGAACCATTCGGCACCATTACTACGGAAGACAATCACACCATCATTTCTGTAGTGGGTAATGAAATTGCACAGACCCAGGACATCCTGAGCAAGTTATTCGAAGCATTGAAACCCATACCGGTTCGCATGGTAAGTTATGGTGGCAGCAAACACAACGTATCGATGCTCGTTCCTTCTTCGTACAAAACCCAAACCCTGCAATTGTTGAATAAGGGCTTGTTTGGTTTGGAGTAGCGAGCAGTAAATAGTGAGTGGCTGCTAGGGTTCGCCGATAGTGAACGCGTAATAAAAAGCCGGTAATCTCGAAAGATAGTACCGGCTTTTTATTTCTTGAAAAGTCTCCTTATTTAACTTGCGCGAAGCGCACCCCAGGTCTTGTTAATTATCGGAACTGTATTCCATTATCACATTATCAAATTATCACATTGCGCCAAGCGCACCCCCAATCCCCTTGATTATCGGAACTGTATTCAATCAGCACATCAGCACATCAGCACATCAGCTAATTGCTCACTGGCGTTTCAGCCAGCCGCTTTTATCCATCCATTCCTGCACCAGGTCCATCCACTTTACATCACTGGTAGGGTTATTCATGCCAAAGCCATGTCCGCCTTTTTCATACAGGTAGAAATCGAAGGGCACTTTATTCTTTTGCAGGGCCGTAGCAAACAGGAGCATATTCTGCACTTTAACGGTTTGATCGTCCTCCGCATGCACGAGGTAAGTAGGCGGTGTTTTTTTGGTGACCTGCAATTCATTGGAGTATTCCTGCTTCTTTTCGGCCGAAGGCTCATTGCCTAATAAATGCTCACGCGATCCCATATGGGTAATGCTATCCGCAAAACTGATCACCGGGTAGATCAGGATCATGAAATCGGGCCGCAGGTTCGTCTTTTTGCCCACTTTAATATACGCATGATTGAAATGAGTGCCCGCTGTGGAGGCAAGGTGGCCGCCGGCAGAAAAGCCAATAATACCTACCCTGTCTTTATCGATGCCCCAGTCTTTTGCATGCTCACGCACCAGTTGGATCGCCCTTTGTGCATCCTGAACAGGACCTATTTCCTTATTCACCATTGTTAGATCGCTGGGCAAGCGGTATTTCAGCACAAAAGCCGTTACGCCCATTTCATTAAAACGTTTGGCTACATCATGGCCTTCGTGGCCGGCTGCCAGCAGGCGGTAACCACCGCCCGGTATAACGATCACTGCTGCGCCATTTGCTTTTTCTTTCGGCGCCTGATATACCGTGAGCGTTGGCCGGCTTACTTTATAAATGCGGAGAATGCCCTTCTCATCGGTCTGGCTATTTTCTTCATCAGGAACCTGTCTGGCATTAGGAATGGAATCAGGGTATAAGGGAATGACGTTTTGTGCGCAACTGATCAAGGCAAAGCAAGTTAGGTTTATCAAAAGTGTGAGTAGTTCTTTCATAAAACGTACTTATCACCAAATTTACTTGTTTGCATTAATAAACGGGCAATCGGCAAAGGACAATGGGGAATAAATTTCCGGCGGCAAAAACCGTCGATTGATCTCAAAGACCGCGCGCCATTTCCGCCTGACCATTGCCGGTTCACCAGCAATTTAGCTGAATATTAAGTTAAATGCATTTGCACGAATAGCTACTTCACAGCCAGGACAGCCACCTTTGTAACAGAACCGGATCATCTTGTTACTCCACCACTAAAAAACTTACATATGAAGAAACTTTACCTTACGGTCATCCCTATTACCATGTTGCTGTCAGGCTGCAGCAAAGACTTTTTGAAAAGTTATGAAAGACGCCTCGTGGGCGGTACCTGGGAGTTATACGACGTGAACCGCTTTGGCATTGGCAGTGGCGACAGGCCCAATTTTACAAACGGCCGCTTTACGTTTGAATCATCCGGCGATGTAACCTATGTGAATGACCAGGGCCAGGTTTATGAAGGCAGCTGGGACATCCGGCGCGACTGGCAGCAGGATACGCAGATCCGGGGACTGTTTATAACCGTGGTCAGCTTTCAAACCCAGGATGTCATTTCTGAATACTTTGATGATATGCAATTCACCGGCACCAACCGGTTCAAAGCATTTACCTACAATGGCGGGCGCACCTATACCTGTAAGTTTAAACGATAACAGAACGAAGACAGTTGGCAAAATTAGAAGTGGCAGGTTTGGACAGATGCTCGTTGCGAGTAGTAAGGATCGAGCAGGAAAAGATCAGATTATTTAGAGCCCAGCGCGAGAGCCAAAGCCAGCCCTGCCAGCCAATCCACGAGCTACCGCTTTCAAGAAAAAAGCCGGCAACCTCATCTAAGAAGCTGCCGGCCTATATTTATTTTCTTATTTATCCCTGCATTTCATTAGCAAATCAGCACATCAGCAAATCAGCTAATCGACTACAGCACCAGCATGGCATCGCCATAGCTGAAGAAACGGTATTTGTCCTTAATAGCCTTTTTATAAGCTTCCATCGCCAGGTCATAACCGGCAAAAGCACAAACCATGATCAGCAGACTGGTTTTGGGCAGGTGCAGGTTGGTAACCAGTGAATCGGCAATATTGAACTGGTAAGGCGGATGGATGAAGATGTTCGTCCAGCCCTCAGAAGGCTTCAACAACTTTTCAGCAGTATAAGAGCTTTCGATGGCCCGCATGGTGGTGGTTCCGATAGAACAAATACGGTGTTTGCCTTCGATCGCTTTGTTCACGATCTTGCAGGAGAGCTCATCGATCTTATAGTATTCAGCATCCATTTTGTGTTTGCTGAGGTCTTCCACTTCAATGGGTCGGAAGGTACCCAGGCCTGTATGCAGGGTCACCTCGGCAAAACGAATACCTTTAATTTCCAAACGTTTGATCAGCTCGATGCTGAAGTGCAAACCGGCAGTAGGCGCAGCCACGGCTCCTTCATGCTTGGCGTACACGGTTTGATAGCGTTCTTTATCTTCTGCTTCAGGTTTGCGTTTGATATATTTCGGCAATGGGGTTTCACCCAGGAATTCGAGCATATTGCGGAACTCTTCATCGGTACCATCCCACAAAAAGCGAATGGTTCTTCCGCGGGAAGTGGTGTTATCGATCACTTCTGCGATCAGTTCATCGTTCTCGCCAAAATAAAGTTTATTACCAACCCGGATTTTACGGGCCGGATCTACAATCACATCCCAGAGCCGGTTGGGTTTGTTTAATTCACGCAGCAGGAACACCTCAATTTTCGCCCCTGTTTTCTCTTTCCGCCCATACATGCGGGCAGGAAATACTTTGGTATTGTTCACTACGAACACGTCCTTATCATCAAAGTAATCCATGATGTCGCGGAAATGTTTATTCTCTATCTGACCGGTGCTGCGATGCACAACCATTAAACGTGCATCTTCACGTCTTTTTGTAGGGTGCTGGGCAATAAGGTTAAGTGGTAAATCGAACCGGAACTGTGAAAGTTTCATGTGTATTTTTAACTGTTTTTAAGTGCCACATGAATCGAACAAGGGGAGTAAGAACAGGGTACATCGGGGGGTGAGTTCCGATACAAACGAGGTCTTACGGCACCAGGTTTGATCATGTAAGCTAAAATTCGAGCGGGCAAAGGTAATTAAAAAAAAGGCGGTTCCCAAATTTAAAAATCGATAATATGATAGAATTATCGGCCGCTACAGGAAACTGCTTACCAGTTACCGGTTACCAGTTACCAGTTACCAGTTACCAGTTACCGGTTACCAGTTGCCGGTTACCGGGTGCCGGTTACCAGTTACCAGTTACCAGTCGCCGGTTACCAGTTACCGGTTGCCAGTTGCCGGTTGCCCGGTGCTGCTTGCCGCTTGCCCTTGCGCGGAATTTCACTAACCCTGCCCGCAGCCGGCAGCTCCGGCTTTTTTGTACAACCGACCGGTGAACCCGCAACCGCTGATTGAATTTACCCGTTAAGATTTGCCATATTATTACGAAATTTATAAAGAGGGATCAGTGCCTGCAGACAACTTCCTTATTGCGCCTTAAAACAACAGACCTGAGAAGATCACCGGTCACTAATTATTGAACAAGTATGAGAAAATGTATCCTCTTGCTGCCTGTTCTGCTGCTGGCGATCGTTATGCCATCGATGGCGCAACAGTCGGGCAACAAACCGAAACCGGCTCCGCCACATCCTGCCTCCATAGTTCCCAAACCTGCCTCCAAAAAATACCCGAGCTTATTGTGGGAGATCAGTGGCAATGGCCTCAAAAAGCCATCCTACCTCTTCGGTACCATGCACGTCAGTGATAAACTGGCTTTTCACCTGGGCGATTCCTTTTACACCGCCATCAAAAGCGCCGACGTAGTAGCCCTGGAAACAAATCCCGAAAGCTGGCAGGATGATTACAGCCAGTCTGTTTTCTTCCGCGGCCGCCGCAGCAACGCCGGATTAATGAACCTGTATTCAAACCGCTGGGAATGGCCATCAGACCACATGCGCATTACCACCTTCGCTATCGACCGGTACGAAGAAGCCATCAAGGCAGCGCTGGCGGTAGAACCTTCCATGATCAATGGGATGTTATACCGCACCTACGGACGGCAGTCAGACGATTTTGAAGAAGACACTTTCCTCGACATGTATATTTTCCAGACCGGCAAGAAACTGGGTAAACGGGTGAGTGGAGTAGAGAATTTCCAGGAAAGTGAAAAGCTGGTCATGGAAGCCTACAAGGCCATGCTACGCGACCAGAACAAGAAAAAAAGAAGCTACGATTATGAAGGCATGATGACCAATCCCAAAAAAGTGGAGGATGCCTACCGCAAAGGCGATCTCGACCTGCTCGATTCCCTCGAAAGCCTCACTGTTTTCTCCGATGCCTTCCAGGAAAAGTTCCTCTATAAACGCAATGAGATCCAGGCGAATTCCATCGACTCCATTATTAAAAAAATGTCGCTTTTTGTAGGCGTGGGCGCTGCGCATTTACCCGGCAAACGCGGCGTAATTGAACTATTGCGCCAAAAAGGCTATACCATGCGCCCGATCCGCATGGACAGCCGCAACAGCCATCAAAAAGAAACCGTAGACAGGATCAGGATCAATCATCCATTCACTACCCAAACCTGCGACGATGGCTTTTATACCGTATCGATACCCGGCAAAAAGTTCTACCGCTTTACCGACTGGAACGGGATGGATGTGGTGCAATACGCCGACATGGTGAATGGCGCTTATTATATGGTCACCCGCATAAAAACGAACAGTCTCGCCTGGGGTCATAGCAGTGACCAGGTGTTCAAAAAGATCGACAGCCTCTTATATGAAAATATTCCCGGCAAGATCCTGAAGAAAACATCGATCACCAGGAACGGGTACAAAGGGCTCGACATCATTAACCGCACCCGCCGCGGCGATCACCAGCATTACCAGATCTTTGTTACGCCCTTCGAGGTCATCCTGTTTAAAATGAGCGGCAATGGCGAATACATCAGTACAGGCAATGAAGCGCAGGAATTCTTCGGGTCCATTCGCCTGAAGGAATATCCCGCCGCCAACTGGCTCACCTGGCAGCCGCCTACCGGCGGATTCAGCGTTCAACTGCCCCACGCCCCTGCCCTGTTAAAGGACAATGGTTTTGGTACCGACAGAATGGAATATGCTGCCCGCGATGCAGCTACCGGCGACAGTTACCTGATCATGAAAGCCAACCTGCACAATTATTCCTTTATTGAAGAAGACAGCTTTGAGTTGAACCTCATGGATGAAAGTTATGGTTATAGCGACTTTATTGATAAACAGCTTAGCCGCCGCTTTGTGACGGTCAACGGTTATCCCGGCCTCGAAAGCAAATTCAAACATAAGGACGGCAGCTTCAGCAGCGTAAAATATGTGATCAAAGGACCCGTGTACTACGCCATTGTTGCCAGTTACAAAGACGACCATCCCGGCATCCAGCGCTTCCTGCAATCTTTTTCCATTACGCCCTGGTTTTACCCGGCAGCGAATGAACATACTGATACCACCCTGAAGATCAGCGTCACCTCCCCGGTATATACAGAAGCTGGCAAAAAAAATGAAACGGTCGGAATGGAAGACTGGATACAACTTTCGAACGGTATCGTAGATGACGATAAAGACGATGATCATTTGCCCCCTTTTGGCACCAGGCTGATCGGCAACGACACCATTGGCGAAAAGATCCTGGTGATGCATTACAAAGTGCCGCCATACAGTTATAAAAAAGACAGCACCACACTCTGGAAGAACGCCACCGTGAACACCTGGTTTGCCGACAGCACCTTTATCATTAAACAAAACAAGGAATACACCCTGCCCAACGGCATGCGCTGCCGCGACCTGCAGTTGACAGATACCAACAGCAGCCGGCTGATCATCGCCAAGCTGTTTTACAATAAGGGACATTTTTTCAGTATCTCTACCTTAACCGATACCTTCAGCCATAAAAGCGCTTTACTCTCCAGTTTCTTTGCCAGCTTTAAACCGGCAGATACGCTGAAAGGTGAATCGCTGTTTGTTAAAAAAACCAGCCGGTTCATGAACGATCTCTTCAGCAAAGATTCCCTGGTGGTGAAAAAAGCCCGCAAATCGCTGTACCAGGTCGCCTACGACGCACAGGATGTTCCGCTGCTGAAGAAAGCCATTGATTCCCTTAACTGGTCAATGAAAGATTACCTGCTGTTGAAAAGACATTTCATCGAAAGCCTGGGCAAATTGAATGACAGCACCATTGCCCCTTACCTGCAGCAATTATACTGGAAAGTAAAAGATACGGCCGACTGGCAGAATGCTATCTTAAATGCATTGCTGCACCAACGGACGAAAGCAGCCTTCCTGGCGTTTAAAGACCTGGTGCTGCAGGAACCGCCGATCATGGACGAAGATTACTCGTATGCGCGGCCCTACAGGCTGCCTTCCGGCTATGCAGATCATACCGTCGCCGGAAAGACTGGCCGAAAGAATATGTACTATGGCCGCTGGTCGCCCTTATTCGATACGCTCGCGCTCACAAAGCATATCTTCCCCGACATCCTGCAACTGATGAATATCGACGACTACCGTAATGACATTATGAATTTACTGGTAACCATGGTAGACAGCGGGTATCTGAAAGCAGCAGATTATGAAAGCAGTTTCCCAAAGATCTACCTGGAGGCGAAACAATTGCTGAAAAAACAGCTGGCCAAAGAGAACAAGGCCAATATGGAAAAAGCCGCCCGTAAAGAAGCCGGGCCCTCCGTTTCATTCTATGCCAGCGATGAAGAGGAAGACCGTCCTTCGGATGCCGGCAATGCTGAGCTGGACCGGTATGCCACCCTGTTGTTACCATTTTATACTAAGAATCCCGGTGTACCAAGCTTCTTCGAACAACTGCAATCGACCCAGGACCGCCGTTTGCTATACAATACCTTCATTCTTCTGCTGCGCAACAATTATAAAGTGCCCGACTCCCTGTTCCTGAAGTATGCACAGCTCGATGAATACCGCAGTGAGCTGTATATGGACCTGGAAACAATGAAAAAGACCGACAAATTTCCTAAACAATACAAGACCCAGCTCGACATAGCAAGAAGTTTGATCGTGCAATCCCTTAGCAATTACGACAAGATCGACACCCTGATCTTTCTCGACAAACTGCCGGTAGCCTACGAAAACAAAAAAGGCTATGTATATTTCTTCAAATACAAACGCATGCGCGATGACATCACCTGGCAGGTAGCATCGGCAGGACTGATACCGGAAAAAGCAGAGGTGATAGATCTGAAGAATGACGACTTTACCGCTGTAGAAGAGGAGCGGAAACTGGCGAATGACAAACCGGTAAAAGAACAATTACAAAAAATGCTGAAGGAAATGTTGTATGCCCGCCGCAGCAGCGCCTCTGTATTTTATGATGCGCGCTCCTATAGTTTATACCGCAATTATTTGTCGGAAATGGTGAAGAGCCAGCGGTACCGGGATTAGTTGAAAAAGTTGATACGTTAACAAGTTGATACAGGGTGCCACACGTTGAAAGTGTGGCACACCTTGCCTAACTTTACGGAATGGCAGATGAACAAACGGTAATTACCCAAACAAAACAATGGATACAAAAAGTAGTGATAGGATTAAACTTCTGTCCCTTCGCCAACCGGGAATTTAAAAATAACACCATCCATTACCAGGTAGCATTCAACAGCAAACGAACAGATGCCCGGGATCTTATACTGCAGGAATGTAAACGGCTCGACAGGGACAGGTCAATTGCCACTACCCTGCTTATTTTTCCCAACGCTTTCGCCGAATTTGAAGAATACCTGCAATTGGTTGCATTTGCCGAAAAGCTCTTGATCCAAAAGAAATATGAAGGCATTTATCAGCTGGCTACCTTTCATCCCTTATACCGGTTCGAGAACAGCGCTCCCGATGACCCGGCCAATTATACCAACCGGTCGATATATCCCATGCTGCATTTACTACGCGAAGACGAGATCAGGAAAGCGATAAAATTTTATGGCAATGCCGAAGCTATTCCGGAAAGAAACATTCAATTTGCAAGGGAAAAAGGTGAAGTGTATATGCAGATGCTCAGAGATAGCTGCTTTTAATAGTTTATGGTTTATGGTTTATGGTTTTTAGTTGGCTCAAAACGAGGAATTCTAACAATAGGAATGCCCGGCAAAAGAACCATAAACAAAAAACCATAAACCCTACAATCCTTTTGGAATAGACGCAATTAACTGCCTGGTATATTCTTTCTGCGGATGAAAATACACCTGCTCAGCATCCCCGATCTCCTCGATCCTTCCTTTGTTCATCACCATTATACGGTCACTGATATATCGTACGACCGACAGATCGTGTGAAATAAAAACAATGGTAAACCCCATTTCGGCTTTCAGGTCGTTCAGGAGGTTTAACACCTGCGCCTGCACGCTTACATCCAGGGCCGACACCGATTCATCACAAACGATGAACTCCGGGTTCAGCGCCAATGCCCGCGCAATGACGATCCGTTGACGTTGGCCACCCGAAAACTCGTGCGGATACCGGTTAAAATGTTCCGGTTTCAGATTTACTTTTTCCAGTAGTTCAACAACGCGGTCCTTTCTTCCCTGGCTGGTGGAAATAATATGGTGCACCTTGAGCGGTTCTGCAATAGCAGCCCCAATGGTCAGCCTTGGATTGAGCGAAGAATAGGGATCCTGAAAAATGATCTGGATATCCTTGCGCATTTGCTTCATGGTTTGGGCATCGATGGCCGACAGGTCGGTACCATCATACAACACCGAACCGGAGGTTGGCGGTATCAAACCCAGTAAGGTTCTGCCAAGGGTTGTTTTCCCACAGCCCGATTCACCGACCAGTCCCAGGGTTTCTCCCTTATAGATCTCAAAGCCGATATTATCAACCGCCTTTACATATTCTACTGGCTTGCCCAACAGGTTCTTCTTAGCGGGGAACCATACATTCAGCTGGTTAACCTGGATAAAGGGCCGCTTTGCGGGCAGCGGTTCCTGCGTTTTCGCAACAGGCTGCGCAGCCGGTGTATAACGGTTTAGGTCAAACGGACGGTTTTGTTCCAGGAAATCGCTTACGATGGGCAGGCGCTCTCCTTTAGGATGCAACACCGGCCTGCAGGCCAGTAACCCTTTCGTATAAGGATGCTGCGGATTATTGAAGATCTTTCGTACCGTGCCCGCCTCCACGATTTCACCGCGGTACATAACAATGGCCCGGTCAGCCACTTCCGCCACTACACCCAGGTCATGGGTAATAAAGATGACGCCCATCTGGCGGCTTTGCTGCAATTCCCTGATCAGTTGCAGAATGGTCTTTTGCACCGTAACATCCAATGCGGTGGTTGGCTCGTCACAGATCAGTAAAGCCGGTTCACAACTCATCGCCATCGCGATCATTACGCGCTGTTTTTGTCCACCACTCAACTGATGCGGATAGCGCCTGAATAATTGTTCCGGATTGGGCAATCGCACCTGCCTGAACAGGTCGATCGTTTTTTGCTTTGCTTCCTGTTTACTGATCTTCAAATGCTGGCGCAAGGCTTCCTGTACCTGGTGACCGCAGGTGAATACCGGGTTCAGGGAGCTCATGGGCTCCTGGAAGATCATCGCGATCTGGTTGCCACGAAGCTCCTGCAGCTGCTGCGGGGTTTGCGTTAATAAGTTCACGGTATTATTGCCATCGGCCGAAAACAGGATCTCCCCATTGGTATACCGCGCCGGTGGCTTGGGCAATAACTGCAAAATCGACAATGAAGTGACCGATTTACCCGAGCCCGACTCGCCTACGATGGCGACGATCTCGCCACGGGCAACGCTAAACGACACCTCCTTTACAGCCGTCGTGGTCCCGATCTCAGTAACAAAATCAACCTGCAGGTTATTTATTTGAAGTAAAGGCGCTGGCATTGTTGTGGAATGGGTATGAACAAATATCGGAAAAATCAATTTCTGATTTTGAGATTTAGAGATTTTGTGATTTGCTAAAGTTTGAACTTTCCGATAAATCTCAAAATCTCTAAATCCCGAAATCTCTGAATTTCTCAGTTCCTACTTCCTGTTCACCCTGATCACTCCGCCGCCATTGTAAGAATGGTATTCGCCATTATACATGGCTTCAGCGCTTACAGGGCCCATTTTATAGTTTCCGGGCGACACAGCGCGCACCGCATAATAATACACTTTGCGGCTGCTTCTCAGATCATCGAACAAATTAATGCGATCATCCCGCACATCGAGCGCAGTAGGCGTTGAAGCATCCTTGATCCATTCCATCCCCGGGATCTCTTTGGTACGTGGGTTCTCGATCTCAAAGCCGGCCGGCAGAATGTCCGAGATCGCCACATTATCAACATCACCGCTGTAGGCCTTTTCAAGTGTGATCTGAACGACTATGAGGTCATTTTGCATAAAGCTATTGCCATCAACAGAACGGCCATAGCGGTCAAAGAAGCGGCGGCGCACCTTGATGAAATTGTCTTCTTCCTTATAGTTACCACTGGTGCTGATGCCTTCACTTTGCCAGTAATAATACAGGCGGCCTTCCCCTTTTGAACTTAACTCAATATTCGTACCGCCCAATTGTTTGGCCGTTAACTTTAAGGGACTGCCGGCTACACTGCCCACCGTTTTACCATTCACTTTTACATCGGCAGTAACCGTTGCCTTGTTCGCTGCCCGGGCCATTTTGCCCAATGATAGAAAACTGAATGAACACTCCTGCGTACTGTACCAGCTCCGCTGTTTCAATTTATCAGCCACATGTTTTGCCATCACCGGTATTTGCGCATTTGACGGATCGGCATCCAGCAAAGCATTCAGGGAAATGGCCTCATCGCGGATCTCGGAGTAATAGCTGCCACCGGTTTGTGCAACCGATACTTCTCCACTAAATGAAGCGGGCAGCAACTCTTTAAACTTCGCTTTATCGCCAGCCACTGCATAGGCTACGCTCAGCAGGTATTTGCTATCAAGGCTCAGCAGCATGGGATTGGCCTTGTAATAGTTCATGGCGCTCACATTGGGTTTACCGGCCAGCGCCAGCACATATAAGCTATACGCAACTTCCTTAGGCGCTATTTTCTTCTTTTGCGATTGATTGTAATAGTATAAAATGGTCTCTTTATTCTTCAACCGGTTGTTCATGTAGTTGAGAATACCATTTAAGACATTCTTATCTACTTCAAAACCCGCTTTCTGGGCTTCCAGCAGGAAATGACCTGCATACACCGTCGCCCACCAGTCTTCAGAGCCCTCACCATCCCATAAGGTAATGGCGCCATTATACAGCTGGCGCAATTTGATCTTACGGATAGCTTCCAGCACATTCCAGTTGGCAGATGATTTGTTCTCTTTATTGCTATGCAGCTGATCGGCCAGGTCGCCGAAATACAATTGCGGGAAGGCAATAGAAACGGTTTGCTCGGTGCAGCCATACGGATATTCAACCAGGTAGCGCAACTGCTTGCCCAGTTCCAGCGCCGGATTACGGCTTACCACCAGTTGGTAATCGGTGCTGTTTGGCAAAAAATCATTCAGCGTAATATTGATGCGTTGCCCATTGCCGCCAGTGAAGGATCCACTGCCGGTTACCACCTGTAAAGGCGAAGCTGGTCTTATGCTGATCTCTGTTTCGTCTGTGAACTTTTCACCCATGCCCTGCACTTCCACTTTAACTTTTCCGGCGCTTACGGCAGGCGACGCCACCAACTGGAAAACAGCCTGGCCTTCGCTATTGCCGCTGACGGACAGGGATTGCTGTTTATCGCCCAGTAAATTTAACGGACCACTCACATGCAGGGTAGCAGTGGCCGATGCGGCGTTTTTAGTGGTATTGGTGATCGTAACGGGCACGGTCACCGTATCGCCCGGACTTAAGAAACGCGGCAAAGCCGTACTTAAGACCAGCGGATCAGCTACTGTCATGGCCGCTTCGCCACTGCCAAAGCTTTCATCTTTATAAGCGACAGCCATCAATCTTACTTCACCGCTGAACTGCGGAATATCGAATTCAAACTCCGCCTCACCACTCATACCGGTTTTAGTAGAACCGCTCCAGTATGAAACGATCTTAAAACGTTTAGCTGGCATGGGATTGGTACGCTTGTTCATTTCCAGGTCACCATCACCCCCCGTACTGCTTAGCGTTGCTTTCAGTTCGGGGAACAGGAGCGGATAAAGGTCATAACCGTTTACTTCCAGCGCTTTTGGCGCATAGAAATGATTGTAGGGATCCGGTGTTTTGAAATCCGTTATCTGCAAAACGCCATTATCAACGGCGGCCAGTGTTATAAAACTGTTGGCGGCAGCTTTCACCGTCACCTTTTGGTGCGTACGGGAGCGAACCGACTTTTGCGCAACGATCTCTACATTTATCTTGCGGCTTTTTTCTTCCACCTTCAAACTTTTATAACCATGCGCTACTGTCAATGGTATTTCACTTACCTCGTGCGGTTTAATGAGCGTTGCTGTAACATACACATTCGGTAAATGTTCTGCCGAAACTTTCAGATCAACGGAAGCAGTGCGGTTCTCTACATTTACATACTGGTAAGAAACGACTTTATCCGTTTCCATCGTAACCAGCATCCGGCCGCTGAATGGCGTCTTGAACAGGAGTTTGGCGTTATCACCGGCCTGGTAAGAAGATTTGTCTGCTTCTATATCGATATTTCCTTCGGTATTTACTTCAAATGATGTGTTTTCACCGCCCCAGAAGCCATAACTATAGAAGCTCTTGCTTACATAACTGCTGGATCCGGGGGTCGCCACGCGCAGTTCATACTGGCCAGGCGAACGGGGTACAAAAGCATAAGAGGCCGTTTCACCACTTACGGTAATCGTTTGCTCAGCCACTATCTTATCATCTTTTTGCGATTCATACCTGAAATAATCGCCGCTTTTGGAAAGTACCGTACGGTATTCATGTTTGATCACCTTTACTTCAGCGCGGGCTCCGGTTAACACCTGCTCGTCTTTATTCAACGCAATGATCGGGAACTTCACCTGCTGGTTCAACGGATAATACCAATAACCATCGCTGCCTACGCCAAAGAACACTTTTTGCGTATAGATATTGGCAGTAGCGCTGCGGCTCACCGGGCGGCCTGTTTCATCAAAGACCGTTGCATAGAAGGTGGTTTTCAATAAGCCCTTGTTAGCAAACAAGGCAGGCACTTCAAAGCTTTGTTTCGCATTTCCATTTTCATCTGTACTGCCTTCGTTCACAGCTTTGTCGAAAGACATACCCTGGTTTTCTATACTAAAGTCAAACTTGCTGTATTTTTTCGGACTGAAATAAGCGGCACTCGTCTGGATCTCGGTCTCATAATTCCGGTTGGCCGCCGGTGGTCCAAAAAAGTTAACAGCATTGATAGAAAAGACAGCGGTTTGCCCGGGCTCCAGGGCATTTTTATCCAGTTTCGCCGTTACCTTAATACGATCCGGCACAAACTCTTCAATACTGAAATTCTTACTGGCCAGCAGCACGTCGTTGGATGTATACACTTCAAGTGTATAACTACCCGTTATAGCCGATTCAGCAATATCTACATCGCCATCGGTAGCGCCCTGCGCATTCAGTGTTTTGCGGAAACTTTTTAACTCTTTACCATTGGGCAGCAGGAACTTCATTTTTACCGGCAGTTCACCCGGCGACTTCCACTGGCGGTCGCGCAGCAGAACGGCAAAATTCACTTTTTCGCCCGGCCGGTAAATATCGCGTTCCGCATAAATAAATGCGTCGAGTCCGGTACTGTTGCTGCGTTTACCACCTACCTCAAAGCGGGAGGTATTTACCCTGGTACTGCTGAAAGGCAGGTAGTTAAAATCATTGGCTGTTTTGGCAATGATCATGGCTGGTTTAAAGCCGGCGAATTCCTTGCGCGAGAACGCCACTTCGGCCACACCATCTGCATTGGTAGCGCCGCTTCCCAACACCTGGTTATTATTACCATACACCACTACATTCATACCGTTCACCGGCTGCGCCGTTTTGATGGAGTTGGCAAATACAAAGAGTTTATCTTTTCCTTCCCGGGCGATCAACCCGAGATCTGATTTGGAAATGAACCGGCTGTCGCTGATCCAGTAATCCGTGGCCGAGCGCATTTTGATATGATAGATGCCTTTGAAATCGGGCAGGCGGTCTTCTACATTAAAACTGAATAAGCGGCTGCTGCCATATCTGGGCAATGAGCGGGTATCGATCTCCTGTTCGTAGATCACATCGCCGAAAGAAACATCACTGTTGTCGTAATAATCTCCTTCATAGTAGTCTTCTTCTCCGCTGCTTTCTCCTCTTGCATCTTTTGGGCTGTACCCATACCGTTGTGCCGCCAGCAGATTGCTTTCATAAATTTTGGAAACGATCACTTTTACCTTCGGTATATTGGTGATGCGCACTTCAATATGCTGGTTACCGAGAGCGCTCAGGTACACAGCCTTGCTATTGCCAAAACGTAAAGAAGGTTCTAATTCGCCAAAAGCGACATTGTTATCATATTGCTCCCGCAGTACACCACCAATACGGCCGCGCAGTCCTTTGGCGATGGTGAAAACATAACTTTTATCGGCGTCAAAATTCTCACTGCTTACCGAAAAGCCATCTTCGGTTTGTTCAACACTGAATTTTACCGCCGGGTTAAAACGGATCAGGGAAGAAATATTTTCCATGAGCACCTGTTGGCTCGTGCGAACAAACACTTTTCCGGTCAAGCCATCATGTTCGGCAGTTACATCATTGATCGTTAGATTATACGGAGAAGGAATAAAGACTTTATTCTCGATCGCTTCCCTGGTTCCATTCACCCCACCATCAGGCACCAGGCCTTTGTCGAAACTCAGCTTAGCCTCCAGGTCTTTATCTTCCAGTTTCAGTCCGGCAATGCGCAGGGAGACCCGGCTGTCGGTACCTTCTGTGATAATGGTGTAGTTAAGGGCTTTGCCACCGAGCTCCAGTTTCATCTTGTCTTTAATGGTAGCCGGACTGATTGCATAGTTAAAATACAGGTCCATCTGCGGATAAGCCGTTGTTGAATGCTGGTCGGCCAGCATCCAGGTCACGTTGGTATTATCCAGTTGCAGGTAAGGTGTATAGAATTTGATCTCCTCGCTTTTGTCGAGCTTGCCGTATTTGCTATGATCGAGCAGGTCGCCACGCAAGGTGGCCTGATAGGTAGTAGCCGGCGAGAAAGGTTGTGCCGGCGAGAAAACCAGTTCATCTGGATGTTCCCAGCGGAACCGGCCGGCAATTTTTGGTTCGAAGGAAATATACTCAGTAGAATCCCAGTTATTTAGAAGCGAATCAGGAACAAGGGATTTATCAAAACGGAACACCAGGTTACCGAGGGATTGCACTTCCCCTTTGGCATTGGTATAACTCAGGGAAACAGCGCTTCGGTTACAGGCGGCTATGATACTCACTACAAATACGCCGATTGTAACCAGCGCGATCAGTGGCTTACGCATATAGGGTTAAAGTATTAGAGAAGTTAGGGCCCACCCGTTCCGAAGGACAATCCAGGCAGGGTTGCGGGCGTTAAAATACAAAAAGGAATATAAATATTATAGCGTTCTTTTGTTGGTTGAAAATAAACCGGAAATTAGCAAGGAAACTAAGGAGGAAGGCTTGACAAAGCCATAGCATTGATTTGTAACAGAAAGGTACAATCAATTTATTCACCCAGCCTGTTAATTTGTTATTAAAGTGCCTGACCTTGGTGATATAACACACATGAAAACCCCAGCCGGAAAAATCATAAAACAATTTTTTAACCACATGCTAAGGTGGCAGCCACGACATCGTTACGCCCGCATTGGCTACAGATGGCTCCAAAGGATTTTCCTTGCCGCTTGTGTGTTTGCCATTTTATTTTTCTCCCTTAACTGGGTATTTCCGCTTCCCGATAAAGTAGAATACTCCACCATCATTACCGATAGCAAAGGCGAAGTGGTACATGCTTTTCTCACAAAAGATGAAAAATGGCGCATGAAGACCGAGCTCGATGAAATTTCACCGCTCCTGCGCAAAACCATTATTGAAAAAGAAGATAAATATTTTTATTCGCATCCCGGTGTTAATGCCCTGGCCATCAGCCGCGCATTTGTAAAAAACATTTTCCGCTGGAAACGAACCTCCGGCGCTTCCACCATTACCATGCAGGTAGCCCGCGCCCTGGAACCCAAAAGCAGGACCTATTTCAATAAGATGATCGAAATGTTCCGGGCACTGCAACTTGAATGGAAGTACAGCAAGAACGAGATCCTGCAGCTCTACCTGAACCTGGTGCCCTATGGCGGTAATATTGAAGGGGTAAAATCGGCATCGATCCTGTACTTTAAAAAGAATCCCGATCACTTATCCCTGGCCGAGATAACAGCCCTATCCATTATCCCCAACCGGCCTTCTTCTCTGGTGATGGGAAAACACAACGACCGCATTGTGCAGGAACGCAACCGCTGGCTGCAATATTTTGCCAGGGAAAAGGTGTTCACCCAAAAAGAGATCACCGATGCCCTTAGTGAGCCATTAACTGCTACCCGCGGAACCGTTCCGCAGTTAATGCCGCATTTTGCCTGGAAACTGAAACAACAGGGCGGCGATATCATCAGAACCAATATTGAACTGAATACCCAGTTAAAAACGGAAAAACTGGTGGCCGATTATGCCCGCATTCTCACGTTAAAAAATATCCGCAATGCAGCCGTGATCATTATCGATAACCAAACACATAAAGTGATCACCTATGTAGGTTCCGCCAATTTCAAAGACACCATCGATGCGGGGCAGGTGAACGGCGCCAAAGCCATTCGCCAGCCGGGCAGCACCTTAAAGCCGCTGTTATACGGCCTTTGCATTGATCAGGGTTTAATGACACCCAAAGCCATTATCACCGACGTGGCCGTAAATTATAACGGTTATGCGCCGGAGAATTACGACAAACAGTTCAACGGGTATGTAACCATGGAGTATGCGCTCGAGCATTCCCTGAATATTCCGGCGGTAAAAGGATTGCAATGGCTGGGCAAAGATCCGTTCATCGATAAACTGGCGGCCTGTCAGTTCCAACAGATCAAAAAAGACCAGAGCAAGCTGGGGCTTTCCATGATCCTGGGCGGTTGCGGCGCCAGCCTCGAAGAATTAACCGGCATGTATTCGCTGTTTGCCAACAATGGCCGTTATATTCCGCCGAAATATACCCAGGAAGCATTCGAAGCGCCAGGCCAGGGCGAAAAGATCTTAAGTGCCGCCGCCACCTTTATGATCAATGAGATCTTATCGAAAGTGAACCGGCCCGATTTCCCGCTCAACTGGCAAAGCACCGAGCACATGCCCAAGATCGCCTGGAAGACCGGCACTTCCTATGGCCGCCGCGATGCCTGGAGTATTGGGTATAACAGAAAATATACCGTAGGTGTCTGGACCGGCAATTTCTCGGCCCTGGGTATTCCGGAACTAAGCGGCGCCAATATTGCCACGCCCCTGCTCTTCAAAATATTCAATACGATCGATTATGACAGTGATGAACAATGGTTCACCCAACCGCAAGACTGTGATATAAGGATGGTATGTTCTGAAACCGGTTTACCACCCGGCGCCAATTGTAAGCATACGGTGACCGATTATTTCATTCCGCTTATTTCTACCAGTCAGCTTTGCGATAATATACAGGAAGTGGCTATCTCGGGCGACAATAAGATCTCATATTGTAAGACCTGCCAGCCGGCAGATGGCTATAAGAAAAAGCTGTTCCGGGTGGTATCGCCCGACATGCAACGCTATTACGAAGAACGGCACCTGGTATATGAAAAAATGCCGCCGCATAACCCCGCCTGTGAGCGGGTATTCAAAGAAGGTGGACCAGCCATCACCTCGCCCCGCAATGGCTCAGAATATTTTATCAGCAAGAAACATCCTGAACCTTTACAGTTATCCTGTAATGTGGGCAACGATGTACATAAAGTGTTCTGGTATATCAATAACCAGTTCTATAAAGCCGGCGATGCGTTTAACCGCCAGTTCTTTATACCGGAGGAAGGTCCCGTTAAAATCTCCTGTACGGACGATAAGGGAAGAAACAGGGATATCTGGATAAGAGTGAAGTATGTGGATTTATAAGCAGTTATTAAGTTATTCAATTCATAAGTTCATAGGTTAACGTTCTTATAGAACTGAATAACTTAATGACTTAATAACTGAACAACTTATTGAACTTTCTCTATATTCCCGGCCCCCGTAACATTGCGGCTTACCTGCGCATCTCCTTTATATTTTACGTTTCCGGCGCCTGAAATATTGGCCGTCAGCTTTACACTGGCGTATATTTCTATACTACCGGTACCTGAGATCGTGAGATCGGCTTCTTCTGTGAGTAAGTTAAGGGCGCTTATATTACCTAAGCCACTCACATCTCCGTTGAATTTTTTCGTTTCACCGCTCAGGTCGATATTTCCGGCGCCCGAAATACTGGTAGTGATCTCAGGAGCATCTACGTCCAGTTTCAGCGCACCAGCGCCGGAGCAGGCTATTCTCATTGGCCCATCAGCACTGATCTTTGATTGTGAGGTAACCGCGCCCGCACTGCTCACCTCGATCTTGTTGTATTGGGGCGAAGTGATGTAGATCTTGATCCCTTTCTCTGACTTTAACCGTACATCATCCGTTGTTTCCAGCTTCAATGTTCCGTTTACTACCCGCAATTGTATATGCTGTTGTAAGTTCTCATCCGCTTCTATTTTTACGGCGGCCGGACTACCCTCCGTAAGGTACACGTCATAATTGCCATGCAGTTCAACACCGGTGAAATCGCCCAGTGATTTGTTCACTGTGGTTATATTGCCATTCCCCTCGATGCGGTCGCCATCCCACATGCAGGACTGGAATGCTGCTATGCAGAACAACAAATAAAAGATTCTTTTTTTCATACTAAGGCTGGTTAAATGGTTAGAATAAATGGTTTGTATAACTATTTCACCTGGGTAATACTGCCATTACCGGTAATATGGGTAGAAGGCTGTGCATTGCCTTTATATCGAACATTGCCATTACCACCCACCGAAACATCGAGTTTTACACTCGCAAACACTTCAGCGTCGGCATTACCGAGAATATTCACTTTGGTTTCTTCCGTCATCAGATCAAAAGCTTTTAAATTACCATTACCCTGCAGTTTACAGTCAAAGCGCCTGGACTGTCCCTTTAACTGAATGCCGCCATTACCGGTTAATTCGGCTTTGATCTCAGGCGCATCCACATCCAGTTTGATATTTCCGTTGCCCTGCACTTTTAAGCTCATTTTGGCAGGATCGGTGATCGGCGTTTGCCCGATGATATCACCTGAACCGATGGAATATATTTTATTATAACTGGGAGCTGTAACAAATACTTTAATGGTCTCGCGGGTGCGCAGCCAGATGCTTTTGCGGGTACGTACTTTTAAGGTGCCGTCTTCTACGAAGGTCTCGATATAAGGCAGGAGATTACTTTCTGCTTCGATCTTTACCGAGGCTGGGCTGCCGACAGCCACATATACGTCAAAGAAACCATACGATGCCACCCCGGAAAAGCTGCTGAGATTCCTGGTTTCGGTAGTTACTTCGCCATTTCCCTTAATTCTTTTCCCGGTATAGCGGCAACCAGCTGCCAGTGCGGTTGTTAAAAAGAGCAAGACGGCCCAATGCTTCATAATTAGAGGTTTAGTTTGATTACGTTTTACAATATAACCGGTTTTTCCAGCATTTGACGCTGAATGCGCTAAAATGTTACAGTAAGCCCTTGACAAATAGTGGATTACTATAATTTGACCGGGTTACCGGTTTACCGGTTACCAGTTGCCGGTTACCAGTTACCGGTTACCAGTTGCCGGTTACCGGTTACCAGTTACCGGACGCCAGTTACCAGTTGCCGGTTGCCGGTTACCAGTTACCGGAGGCCAGTTACCAGTTGCCGGTTACCGGGTACTGGTCGCCGGCTCCAGGTTCCCGGTTTCGGGTTACAGGGTATGGGAACCAGAGATCTTTCCATAGCCACGTTTGATCCGCAAAACCCTGGAACCTGCAACTTGTGACCTGAAACCCTCTTTCTGGCTCGTTGCCTTTGCGGGTGCTTTTTCTTACCTTCGCACCACCATGACGGAAAAGATTCTTATTCTCGATTTCGGCAGTCAGTACACTCAATTGATTGCCAGGGCCGTCCGGGAGGCCAACGTTTATTGCGAAATTATTCCCTATCACAAAAAAGTTGAATTTGATCCTTCGCTGAAAGGTATAATCCTCTCGGGTTCACCTTTTTCCGTGAACGATCCCAAAGCCCCGGAAGTAGATGTAAAAGCACTGCACCAGCAACTGCCCTTACTGGGCGTTTGCTATGGCGCCCAGCTAACTGCCAAACAGTTTGGCGGACAAGTAGCCAAAAGTAACAAACGTGAATACGGCCGCGCCCTCATGCACAAGCAGACCGACGATGTATTATTGAAAGATGTGATGGACCAGTCGCAGGTTTGGATGAGCCATAGCGATTCGGTACTGCAAATGCCCGAAGGGTTCAATGTACTTGCTACCACCGACAGCATTCCCTTTGCGGCGTTCAAAAAAAACGGCGAAGCCAATCCCCTCTACTGTGTTCAGTTCCACCCCGAGGTATATCACTCCGTGGAAGGAAAAAAGATCATTAAGAACTTTCTCGTAAATATTTGCGGCTGCCAGCAAAGCTGGACCCCCGCCCACTTTATCACCGATACGGTAAACGATCTCAAAAAACAGATCGGCAACCGCAAAGTGATCATGGCCCTGAGCGGTGGCGTAGATTCAACCGTCGCTGCAACATTGATCCACCGGGCCATCGGTAATAATCTGTACGGCATTTTTGTTGACAATGGCGTGCTGCGCAAAAACGAGTTTGAACAGGTGCTTGACACCTATAAGACCATTGGTCTGAACGTAAAAGGCGTAAATGCCAAACAACTTTTTTACGACGAGCTGAAAGGCAAGACCGACCCCGAAGCCAAACGCAAGACCATCGGCCGCCTCTTCATTGAGGTCTTTCAGCAGGAAGCCAAAGCCTTCGAAGGCGTTGAACTGCTGGGCCAGGGAACCATTTACCCTGATGTAATTGAAAGCGTTTCCGTGCATGGCCCTTCAGTCACCATCAAATCGCACCACAACGTAGGTGGTTTGCCCGATATCATGCACCTCGAACTGGTAGAACCCCTGCGTTTCCTGTTCAAAGATGAGGTGCGCCGGGTAGGACATGAACTGGGTATACCTGCTGACCTCCTGCACCGCCATCCTTTCCCCGGTCCGGGCCTGGCAATCCGCATCCTGGGCGAGATCACCCCTGAAAAAGTACAATTACTGCAGGAAGCCGACCACCGTTACGTTCAGGGTTTGAAAGAGCATAAGCTCTACGACCAGGTCTGGCAGGCAGGCGCTATCTTACTGCCCGTTAAGAGCGTAGGCGTTATGGGCGACGAAAGAACCTATGAATACACTGTAGCTTTACGTGCTGTAACCTCTGTAGATGGCATGACCGCCGACTGGGCGCACCTGCCTTATGAATTTTTGGCACATATTTCGACTGATATCATTAATAACGTTAGAGGTATCAACCGGGTGGTCTACGATATCAGCAGTAAACCACCTGCAACTATAGAATGGGAGTAGGCGTCTTTTAGTTGTTACCGGTCGCCGGTTACCAGTTACCGGTTTTCCCGGCAACTGGTAACCGGTAACATTGAAATTCGCGAGGCGTGCGTATTATAATGACAACTCAACAGTTAGTATATAAAGCATTCCCTATGATGAAAAAATGGTTCATATCAGTACTTTCATGCCTTGTCCTGGCCTGGGTAGCACCCGTAGCAGCTCAAACAACACCAACAGTACAACCGGCTCAGCCAACACAACCGGCACAAACAATGCCGGCCACTGTGTTAACAGATTCCAGCCGTCAGCAGATCGCGATCTTCACTCCATTGTATCTTGATTCCGCTTTCGATATGGCCGGCAATTACCGGTACGATAATAAAACCTTTCCTAAACAATCCAGCGCCGGATTGGAATTCTGGGAAGGCGCCGAACTGGCCATCGATTCCTTACAAAAAGAAGGTGTTCAACTGGAAGTTCATGTATATGACATCAAAGCGCCGGCCCAGCAGCTGGACTCCATCCTGAACAGCGAAGCATTTAAGGGCACAGACCTCATCATTGGCCAGGTTAATGCCAATGAGATCGTAAAATTGGCGGGTGTTGCCGCTGCATTGGATATTCCTTTTATCAATGCAACTTCACCAAGCGATGCAGGCATTACCAATAATCCCCATTACGTTATTCTGAATTCAACCCTGGCAACACATTGCACAGGCATTTACCGCTTCCTGCAAAAGAATTATTCTTTACAGGATATCATCGTCTTCAGAAAGAAAGGCGTACAGGAAGACCGCATCCGCAATTACTTTACAGACTTTGAAAAAACAACCGCTGTAAAGCTGAAGCTTAAATACGTTACGTTAGATGACAATTTCACCGCAGACAAACTAAAGCTGTATCTCGACGAGGAAAAAGCCAATATCTGCCTGGCGGGCAGCCTTGACGAATCCTTTGGCAGAAATCTTTGCCAGCAACTGGCCCTCTCCAGTACAGCCGGCACGCCCAATGTGGTCATTGGTATGCCTACCTGGGACGGAATAGATTTTGAAAGATCGCAGTTCAAGAACCTGGAAGTGATCTACAGCACACCGTTCTACGTAGCGCCCACCAACAAACTCGCATCATCAGTATACGAAAACTTCAAGAATACATTTTATTCCCGCCCATCGGATATGGTTTTCCGTGGCTTTGAAACAATCTATCACTTTGCGCATTTATTGAAACTCTATGGCAGTAATATAGGTTCCAGCCTGAGCGATAAAAAATACATGCTCTTTGGCGAATTCGATATTCAGCCTGTTATCAATAAAACCACCATGACCCTCGATTATTTCGAGAACAAAAAACTCTACTTTGTGAAGAAGGTAGATGGTGTGGTGAAGACAGTTTATTAGTTACCAGTTGCCAGTTCCCGGGTACCGGGGAAAGCCGTATCATGGATAAAACCGTGGCACGGCTTTTTTGCTTAAGGAATAGATGTGTTCCCGGTAACTGGAAACCGGTAACCGGCCACCAAATGCATTCTAATGCCACTAATATCTTTTACAGATAAAGGCCTCTATTGTGAGGCGGGACAGTTCTACATTGACCCCTGGCAACCGGTTGATAAAGCGGTGATCACCCATGCCCATAGCGATCATGCGCGCGCCGGCAGCCAGGCCTATTTATGCCATCACGATACGTTGCCATTATTACAACTGCGCCTGGGGCCCAACCACTACCAGCCGGTAGCATGGAATGAAAAAATAACCATGAATGAAGTCACTGTTTCTCTGCATCCGGCGGGGCATATCATCGGTTCATCACAGGTGCGGGTGGAATACAAAGGAGAAGTATGGGTGGTGAGCGGTGACTATAAAACCGAAGCCGATGGCATTAGCGGCATCTTTGAACCTATCCCCTGCCATACATTTATTTCAGAATCCACTTTCGGCTTACCTATCTATAACTGGAAGCCACAGGACGAGCTGTTTCAAGAGATACAAAACTGGATCCGCAATAACCAGGTAGCCGGCAAAACCTCTGTCCTGATCGGGTATAGCCTCGGCAAAGCACAGCGATTGTTAAAAGCTTTAGGCGAAGTTACCGGTACTATTTACGCCCATGGCGCTATCTGGAATGTACACGAAACGCTGTTACAGGCCGGCTGGAAATTACCGGCGATACAACGTGTTACGCCCGAGATTCCCAAAGAAAGCTATCGGGGTCATGTAGTACTGGCGCCACCTTCTGCAGACGGCAGCTTATGGATGCGGCGATTTCCATCGGCGAGCACCGGCATATGCAGTGGCTGGATGCAGGTGCGCGGCCACCAGCGCCGCCGCAATGCAGATGCCGGTTTTGCATTAAGCGATCATGCCGACTGGAACGGTCTCCTGCAATCTGTAAAAGCAACCGGGGCACAGAAAGTGTATATTACCCATGGGTTTCAATCAGCTTTCAGCCGATATCTGATTGAGATAGGCATATCTGCTGCAGAAGTGAAAACGGAATTTGGCGAAGAAGAGGAAGGTGCACCCGCCGACCCCCTGAAGGGGGACGAAGAAGGGAACTCACCCCCGCCTCCGCCAGCTGGCGGAGAGGATGAATTTGCTCCTTTGTAAATGAACTCTATACCATTTATCTATATACAAAAATCGTTAACATGCCTGAACGTACTCCCAATATCAGCCTGGAAGATACTAACACCCCTTTAGAGGCTGGGGCTATGGTTGGGGGTATGGCTTCCTTCGCGCAATTATTATTCAGGTTAGGTACAAGCACAAAAACAAATGAAAAGCTGGAAGCTTTGTCCGGCTATTTCGCGCATGCCAATGAAAAAGATAAAGTGTGGGTGATCGCCCTTTTCAGCGGAAGGCGGCCACGCCGCGCCGTTAGCGGCACGCAGCTCGCCGTATGGTGCACAGAACTTATTGGCTTGCCCATGTGGCTTTTCCAGGAATGTTATCATACCGTAGGTGATCTGTCGGAAACCATCGCCTTGTTGATCCCTGAAAAAAGCGCTTCCACTCATTCCACGGAAGGGGCCCATACCATCGGCCAGCCACTGCACTATTACGTTGAAAAATTTCAGCAACTGGAAAAAGCACCCGAGGCGGAAAAGAAACTATTCATCCTGCAATCCTGGCTCGAATTAAGCAGCCGGGACCGCTTTGTGTTCAATAAATTGCTGTCGGGCACTTTCCGGGTAGGCGTATCCCAAAAACTGATGGTGAATGCCCTGGCCCGTACGGTTCAGCTGGAGCCCAATACCATTGCCCATCGCATCAGCGGTAACTGGGATCCCGCTAGTACTACATTCACCGAACTGTTAAGCGAACAGCTAACCCAGACAGATCATTCAAAGCCCTACCCTTTCTACCTCGCCTATGCGCTGGAAGATGCTTTGCCTGAATTAGGCGAACCGGCAGACTGGCAGGCCGAATGGAAATGGGACGGCATAAGAGGGCAGATCATAAAAAGGAATGACCAGTTATTCGTATGGAGCCGGGGCGAAGACCTTATCACAGAAAAGTTCCCCGAATTCAGCATCCTGCAAAACAAATTGCCAAACGGCACGGTGATCGATGGCGAGATCTTACCTTACCATGATGGACAGGTGCTTAATTTCAATGTACTGCAAACCCGCATCGGGCGCAAGAACATTACCAAAAAACATTTGCAGGAAGCGCCCGTAGGACTCTTTGCCTATGACCTGCTGGAATTGAATGGCGAAGACATCCGGCACCTGGCTTTGCGTGAGCGCCGGGCCGCCCTTGAAGAATTGGTGCTGTCACTGCAACTGCCTTTTATCCAATTATCACCGGTCGTTTCTTTCACCGATTGGGATGAATTAACCACCATTCGCGAACAAAGCCGGAACATCAACAGCGAAGGACTGATGTTAAAAAGAAGATCATCTGCTTACCAGGTAGGCCGCCGCCGGGGCGATTGGTGGAAATGGAAGATCGACCCGCTCACCATCGATGCGGTAATGGTATATGCCCAGAAAGGAGCCGGCCGCCGCAGCAACCTGTATACCGATTATACTTTTGCAGTAAAAGACGGCGACAAACTGGTTCCCTTCACCAAAGCTTATTCGGGATTGACAGATAAAGAATTTGCCCAGGTAGACGCATTTGTAAAAAGGAATTCTCTAGAGAAGTTCGGACCGGTGCGCACCGTAAAACCCGAACTGGTGTTTGAAATTGCCTTCGAAGGCATAGCCGCCAGCAACCGCCACAAATCAGGCGTGGCCCTTCGCTTTCCCCGCATCAGCCGCTGGCGAACCGATAAAACACCGGAAGATATCAATACGTTGGATGATCTGAAGAAAATGTTGCAGTTGTATGGCAAGTGATGGACGGTGAACTGCCACGGATGCCAAATTTCAAATTCGTAAATTTGGAGAATAATTCCTGCGCGAGTGAGACGTCCATGACATCATTTTCAAATCCAGCTGCGGATCTGAAGATGTTGGCCTGGTAAGTTTCATCTGGCAAAATGACAATAAAAATGTTCAGATGAAAAAATGGATGGGGGTGCTGGCACTGATAGTAGCCAGTGGTGTTGCTTTTACGGGAGTACTGACCGACGGCGACTATGAGCCGGTTCATATTCCGCCCAGCGCACAACGCACTGGGGGCGATGCACAAAAAGGATACGAATACCTGACTACCGGTGATTATGTGAAAGGCGGTATGCCTTATAACATCTGGATCCTGGGTATGGGTAAGAACAAAACCAATTACCTGGAACGAACCGGCAAAAATGCCGATATCTCACACGAATATACCGCCGTTACCGCCAACAACGGCGAAATACTCGTAGCTCCAAATTGCATGCAATGTCATGCACAGGTCTTCGACGATAAACTGATCATGGGCTTAGGCAATACTTTCATTGATTTTACCGCCAACGAAAAGCTCAACGTGAACCGGCTTAAAAAAGTGGAAAGCCTGCTGAAACTTACGGCGCCCAACAAATACAGGGCCGCCAAACCGTTTATCGACGTGGCCAAAAAGATCAGTCCTTATCTGATCACCGAGATCAGGGGCGTAAATGCGGCCGACCGGCTGGCTGCCGTACTGGTAGCACATCGCGACCCCATCACTTTTAAATGGAATCCGGATGCACAGTTGGATATTCCCGACGGCGTTATTCCTTCGGATGTGCCGCCATGGTGGCTGCTGAAGAAAAAGAACGCTATGTTCTATAATGGATTCGGCCGCGGTGATTTTGGCCGCTTCTTAATGGCATCCAATCTCCTTACAGTAAATGACACAGCCGAATCGCAGGAAGTAGATACCCACATGCCCGATCTGCTGGCCTATATTTATTCGCTGGAACCGCCCAAATACCCGGGCACCATCGATAACACGCTTGCCACAGCCGGAGAAACGATCTTCAATAAGAAATGTTCCGGTTGCCATGGCACCTACGGAGACCATGAAACCTATCCCAACCTGTTGATCCCGCAAGCCATTATTCAAACCGATTCGCTGTTGTACAAGAACAATTATTCAAGCCCGCAGTTTGTGAACTGGTTCAATCAAAGCTGGTTCACTACCGGCGATCATCCCGCCCGGCTGGAGCCATTCATGGGTTATATTGCGCCACCACTCGATGGCATCTGGATAACAGCACCATTTCTGCATAACGGATCCGTACCAACGCTCGAAGCCCTGCTCAACAGTGATCTGCGGCCAAAATACTGGGGCCGGAACTTCGACAAACCGGAATATGATTATGAGAAGTTAGGCTGGAAATACACCAAAGAGCAGGCGCCCGGCGGCAAGTCCATTTACAATACCGACCTGCCAGGCTATGGCAATTATGGACATACCTTCGGTGATAAATTAACGGAAGAGGAAAGAAAGGCGGTGCTTGAGTATCTGAAAAAATTGTAGAAGCAAAAGATTATAGGCAACCGCTAATGTACGTGTAATTACAGGTTGCTGTAACCTGTATCCTGCAACTTGCAACGGATAATTGATCTCTGGCATTTTTGCGGCAGGCTGAAACCTTGGTTAATAAAAAACTCCCCGCATAGCGGGGAGCCTGTGTGCAAAAACCCTCGTAATACATCATTTGATCAGTTTTTCGAACGAAGTATGTTCGCCTGCTTTGATCTGCAGCAGATAAGAACCGGTGGGCAGCGCCGACAGATCACTGATGACAATGGTATTTCTGCCCAACATTCCTGTATGTTGTTGCTTTCGTACCAATCGGCCACCCGCATCGAACAGCGCCACCTGAATTTTTCCGGCTTTCTCCAGTTGCATACTTATTTGCAGGATCTCTGTAAAAGGATTAGGGAACACCGCCTTGCTGGGCAATAAAGTATTCCCTGTTTTTACCACTACCATATTGGTGTAATACATATTTCCATCCAGCGCTGTTAAACGAACTCTGTAAAAAACAGTGCCGCCAACAGCCGGAGCATGCATGTACACATAAGGTGTGGACCAGTCATTAGAGCCGGCAGCCGTCATTTCACCCGCAGGGCTAAAGAACCGGCCATCCCGGCTGTATTCAATGGTAAAGGAACGTACATCGGTTTCTGCGTAAGCAAGCCAGTTCAGTTGTACCTGGCCGTTATAGTAAGCAGCCTGCAAGGGTGAAAGTCTTACGGGCAGCACCGTGCAGGCATCGGGATTGGCCATGGTGGGCGTGTATGTACTTGTATCGGCGGCGGCCAGGGAAGTATTCACCGTCAGGTGCTGGGTAGTGCCCGGCAAATTCTGATTAACAGTTAACCGGTTGGCTCCGTTAATGCCGCTAATGGTCTGGTTATTATTTACCCCACCGGCTACATGTAAACTCCCGTTTCCGCGTATCACGCCATTGTTGCTCAGTGCACCGCCTATTCGCAGCTGCGCATCGCTGTTATTTATTCTAAAGTTATCGCCATTGATCGTATAAGAGCCATTCACCACTACCAACCCTTCATTGCGGGTGCCGATGGAACTGGTTATACTGCCGGTAACCGTGATCTCCCCCAGATTAACCAGGGAATCGATGCTGTTACCGCTGCTGATATTGTTATTCCCACCCCGGAAAACAGCTATGTTTTGGTTATAGAATGTACCCGAGATGTTAATATCCCCCATGACATTTACCCGGCCCCGGTTATTGATGGTCGTTCCGCTGCTGGTAGTGAGGCTTTGCGAAAAATGCAAAACGCCATTATTGGTAATGACCGCATTGCTGCCAAGATTGGTGCCCTGGCTGAAGGTCATGGTGCCACAGGCGGTATTTGACACGGCGATGGTATTGTTCTGGTTCCAGTTGCTGGCCCAGGTGAAGCTGCCGCTATTGGTGATGGCAGCGCCATTGTTCAGTGACACGCTATTCATCACTACAATACCATTATTCGAAAGGCTGGCCGAAAAGCTATTGGCCTGGTTAGGTGCAAGGCGTCCGCCTGCCTGTACCTGGATGGTTGATCCTTGGTTGGTATTCAGGTCACCGGTATAGTTACCGCCGTTGGCCACAACCATGGTAGCCCCGTTATTCAATTGAATGGAACCGCTAAAACCGGTGGTGATACATACGGTTTGGCCATTGTTATAAGTACCGGCAGTATTAACAATACTGCCTGCGGGGCATTGAGCGGAAACCTGCCGGATGGTACATACCACCAGGCTCATCACCCATATCCAACGGATACAGGTGCGGGTACGAAAATGCGATTTCATGCGGGTCGAGGGTTGAGTTGCGCGCACTAGTCAACCAATCCCGGGCCAGATCATGAAAATTTTATATCCGTTCACCTTGCCATAAGAAGGAATCCTCCCGAATTAGCTGTATTTAATACACTTAGAACCATGTATTATTTTTAAATAAATCCACTTAGTCAACTGGTATAAACATGTAATAAGCGGTAGTCAATTCCCATTATTGGAGCAATTCTTCCAAAATAGGGAAACCGGCACCATCCCTGAAAGGCGGAAGGCAGAAGGCCGAAAAATCACTAAATTACCACCCAAAGGGAAAGGCAGCCGGGTAAGCATAGGGCTTTCGGTTTGCCCCTGTGTTATGAGGCTTCAAACTACTACCGGATATAAGATCATTGGTGACTGGCTGGCAAACAAAGGCCTCCATCCTTTTACATTCCAGGAAGAGACCTGGCAACATATTATTAATGGAAAAAGCGGACTGGTAAATGCGCCTACGGGCTGCGGTAAAACCTTTTCCGTTTTTTTAGGCGCCCTCATCGACTTCATCAATCACCATCCTGATAACTGGAGATCAAAAGCTAATAATGGATTGCAGTTATTATGGATCACGCCCTTGCGCGCCCTGGCCAAAGACATTGGGCGGGCCATGGAAGAAGTTATCAATGAGCTGGGCATGGCATGGAAGGTGGGCATCCGCAATGGCGATACTGAGATCAGCGAACGGCAGCGCCAAAAGCGCCGCATGCCCGAAGTATTGATCATCACGCCCGAAAGCCTGCACCTGCTACTGGCGCAAAAAGGCTACCCGGCGGTCTTTGAAACCCTCAAGATCATGGCCGTTGACGAATGGCATGAATTGATCGGTTCTAAAAGAGGGGTTCAGGTAGAGTTAGCCGTCTCGAGACTTGCCGGTTTGAGGCGGCCAAAAAACCGGCAGTTAACCAACAGCGAAGAACACGGAAGGGAGGATGGTACATTGCCGATTGCCCATTGCGCATTGCAGGTTTGGGGCATCTCGGCAACCATCGGCAATCTCGATCAGGCGAAAGAGGTACTGCTTGCTCCGGTATTATATAATGCCCCGGCAACAGGCGGGCAGCGTGAAGAAAGAAATGCTGATCAGCCGGCTGACGGTACAGATGCTGCGGCCGCCGCCACCGTGAAAGCCAATATCCGCAAAGACGTGGTCATTGAATCCATCATTCCCGATGAAATTGAAAAATATCCCTGGGCCGGTCACCTTGGGCTCAAACTCATTCATAAAGTACTACCTATATTAAACAGCAGCCGCACTACCCTGATCTTTATAAATACCAGGGGTATGAGCGAGCAGTGGTACCAGGCCCTCTTAAATGCAGCGCCCGACCTGGCTGGCGCCATTGCCCTGCACCATGGCAGTATTGAACAGGAATTGCGCATCTGGGTAGAAGAAGCCCTGCACACTGGCCGGCTGAAAGCGGTGGTGTGTACGGCCAGCCTTGACCTGGGAGTTGACTTTCGACCGGTGGAAACCGTTATACAGGTAGGATCGCCGAAAGGCGTTGCCCGCTTTTTACAACGTGCCGGCCGAAGCGGCCACAGTCCGGGCGACGTAAGCAAGATCTATTTTCTGCCCACCCATTCACTGGAGCTGGTAGAAGCCGCTGCCTTAAAAAAGGCCGTGGAAGAAACCTTTATTGAAAGCCGCGAACCCATGCTCCTGTGTTTTGATGTGCTGATCCAATACCTCAGCACCCTGGCTATTTCAGATGGGTTCCGCCCTGAACTGCTGTTTGATGAGATCCGGTCAACCTATTGTTACCGCGAACTTACCCACAATGAATGGATGGCCATCCTCGAATTCATTACAACCGGCGGCAACGCATTGCAACAGTATGATGAATATAAAAAGATAGAGATCATAGACGATGTATACCGCATCACCAGCCGCCGGATAGCGATGCGGCACCGGATGCATATCGGCACCATTGTAAGCGAAGCCATGATGAAAGTGAAATTCATCAGTGGTGGATTTATCGGGGTAATAGAAGAAGGGTTCATTACCCGGCTCTCACCCGGCGAAGTATTTACCCTGGCGGGGCGCAACCTCGAGCTGGTGACCATCAAGGATATGACCGCACTGGTCAGAAAATCAAATGCAAAAAAGTCTATTGTACCAAGCTGGCAGGGCGGCCGCATGCCATTGAGCGCCAATTTGGGCAAGAAGCTGAGGGAAAAGTTTGAAGAAGCCCGGGATATGAAACCGGAGGCCGGAAGCCGGAAGCCGGGGACCGGAGCTCAGAAGTCCCATTCACCATTGACCATTCGCCATTCGCCAGATATTGAACTGCAGGTTTTACAACCATTATTCACCCTTCAGCATCAACTCTCCCATGTTCCGGGGGCCAATGAACTGCTGATTGAACAAATTGAGACCAAAGACGGGTATCACCTGTTTGTGTATCCATTCGAAGGCAGGCTGGTGCATGAAGCCATGGCAGCGATCCTGGCCTGGCGCATCAGCCGGATAACGCCCATAACATTTTCATTTGCCATGAATGATTATGGCTTCGAACTCCTGAGCGATCAACCGATCCCGGTAGACGATACCAATGTGTATGAGTTGTTCACCGCCGATCATTTAGTTACTGATATACAACGCAGTGCAAATGCAACAGAAATGGCGAAACGAAAATTCCGCGATATAGCCGTTATTGGCGGATTGATCTTCCAGGGTTATCCGGGGGAGCAGAAAAAAGCGCGGCATTTACAATCTTCCGCATCGTTGTTATTCAATGTATTTTCAGAATATGAGCCCGGCAATTTACTATTACGCCAATCTTACCAGGAAGTATTCGATCAGCAGATGGAAGAAATACGACTTCGTAATATGTTGGAACGCATCCGGGGATCGAAGATCATAATTACTTTTCCACAGCAGTTAACCCCCTTCTGTTTTCCGATAAAAGTGGATAGTATGCGGGAAAATCTAACATCGGAAAAACTCGAAGACCGGGTGAAAAGAATGCAGGCGCAGCTTAACCAATAAACAATAAGCAATTTGAAATTGATAATTGGCAAAGCAGGTTGCATTCAAGTTATTGGATGACAGTTGCCTGTTACCGGTCACCAGTTACCAGGCCTTGAATGCGATCATTCTACCTGCAGTCGAGCGCTCTGATTTTTTTGCCCGGCAACCGGGACCCGGCAACCGGTAACAATAATTTTCACCATCACGATCTTATCCACAATGTGTCTCATATAGGGAAAAGATAAATGATAAAAAGAAAAATACCTGCCTTTTAATTGCCGTACCGGTAGCACGCAAAAAAAGCAGGCATAGTAAATTTTACACACAGCTCTAACCAACAACGTTTAATACTTTCAGAGGAACTTAGGTTTGTGATAAGGCTCTGAAAAAGATTCCATAAGCTAGGGATTAATACGAGCCAAAACAGCCAGGCCTTTCCCAGGAATTGATACGGGTACGCTGTTTTCAAAGGTTTACAGATGATGCAGGGAATGGATGAAAACGTGTTTTTACAGGGTCAGTGTATTGACTAATTGAGTAAAAGGCTAAAAAAAGTTGATTGACATTGGATTTCGCCGGTATTCATTGGATATTAGAATGACTTTTGGACGGTTGAATTAAAGGACTCTGGACGATACGAGGTTGCCAATCCCCGTCAATCAACTTGGCACCAAAAATAGCTGTGGATAAGAATGTGAACAAGAGAACAATTGCCCTATTTTATTTATTCGGTTTTTACCCGTCAAACTAGTAATATTCACATACCAATAGGGTATGATATACATTTAGCCATCGTAAACTTACCCTGTAATTTGTTTTACGTATATTCCGAAATAGTATAATTTCGTAAAACTGCTATAGTATTTGTCACGAAAATTTAAGATTTTGGGGGCGAAAATTGAAGTAGTGTAAACAGACATTTTCAATCCCTTATCTTATTAAAAAATACAACCCGCATGAAAAAACCTGACACCGAAGGCGTTATTAAAGTAGCTATTGCCGACGACCATGCCCTATTCAGGGCCGGCGTTCGTACAGCCCTGGCTGCTAAAAGGGACGTAGAGCTCATCGCCGAAGCCGACAACGGCATGCAGCTGCTGAACCTGCTCAGACACATTGAACCAGACATTATTTTACTGGACATTCAGATGCCTATTATGGATGGCATTCAAACACTGCCTGAGATTCGCAAACTTCGGCCAGAAGCAAAAGTGATCATTCTTTCCATGCACAATGATCATTCAATGATCAGTAAACTCATGGAGATCGGTGCCAATTCTTACCTCACCAAGAACTCCGATTCGGAAACCATTTACCAGGCCATTAAAACCTGTTATGAACAGGAATTCTTTTTTAATGAGCTTACCAACAAGGCTTTACTAACTGGTTTGCGTACCAAACGCACAGATGTAGCCGGACCACAGGATGTAAACTTATCCGAAAAAGAGATCAGGGTCTTAAAGCTTATGTGTGAAGAAAAGACCACCAAGGAAATTGCTGATATCGTTGAGATCAGCCCCCGTACCGTTGAAGCCATCCGCGACAAACTCAAAACCAAAACCGGCGCCAAATCAATGGCCGGACTGGTTATGTATGCGGTGAAAAACGGCATTATAGATCAGAACGTGTGATTTGATCTTTGTTCATCAGTAACGCTGTTCCATCAGTCAAATGTCTGTAAATCCGTTCCGGTTCCATCGGAACGGATTTTTTTTGCTCACCCCATCCGCAGCTTCGTTTGTGCCCCCTCTTGGCTGACTACACTTAGCGGATTTGGTCTGCCCTTTAATTGCCTTCTGGCTAACCCCAGAACCGGGTTCGCTTCGCACCAGCTCCGGTAATATCCCGTACTTATTTCGTACATGTTCCGTAGATGTCCCGTATATAAGCCGTTCCTATTAAGATACGGGACATCTACGGGAAACGATTGGAAGGCCTGGCGTACATCAACAACTCATTAGCGGACCAGGGGCGAAGCAAATACGGCTAAGACCCGAACCCGCCCTGTCTTAATTGGCATTGTTATATTACATTCTTTCCGGAACTTCACCAGATGAACAGCTGGTTGTTTTATAATGAAGCGATTATCCCCGCAGACACTCCTATCGTCTCCGCGGGCAACCGGGGACTGCGCTTTGGCGACGGCTTGTTTGAGACCATTAAAGTAGTAGATGGGAAAATGCCCCTGTTCGACCTGCATATGGAGCGAATGAACCATGGACTGGAACTATTACAGATGCAGCTGCCCGAACATTATACGCCCGATTATCTTATCCAGATCATCTTGGATCTCTGCAGCCGCAATAATTTGGAAGGGGCAGTGCGGGTGCGAATCACGGTCTTCCGCGGGAATGGCACCTTGTTCAGCGCCGAGGAACCACATGCATCGATCATTGTTCAGGCCGAACCGCTTTCCAGCGATTACCTGGCCCTGAATGAGGTAGGTTTAACCATTGATGTTTGTGCAACCGTACAAAAAAGCGTTGATCAGTTGGCCAACCTTAAATCAAACAACTACCTGCCCTATGTAATGGCTGCGCAATATGCCCGGCAACATCAGTTGACTGACTGCCTCGTACTGAATACGCATGGCCGTATTTGCGATGGCACCATTTCGAATGTCTTTTACATTCATCAGAACAGCATTTATACACCTCCTTTAGCTGAAGGCGGTGTGGCAGGGGTCATGCGAAACTATTTATTGACGGCTCTGCCCAAAGCGGGTTATACAGTACATGAAAAAATATGTACCCCCCAGGACCTGGAAGCCGCCAATGAAGTATTTCTGACCAATGCGTTGTATGGCATCAGGTGGGTGGGCCGGTTTGGGAAGAAAGTATATACGAATAGGCTGGTTGCAGACTTGCATAAAAAATTTGTAGCCAACGAACAATAAGCAATAGACAATAGGCATGGGTAAAAAGAAACGATTCAGTTGTCCATTGCTTATTGCCAATTTCCCTTAGCAACCGCAAAAAACTTCATTTAAAAGATCAAACAAGCGATTAATATATTCTGGCTACGCCGTGATCTAAGGTTACACGATAATGCGGGGCTTTATCATGCCTTGAAAAGCAATCATCCCGTATTACCCATCTTCATTTTCGACACGAATATCTTAAACCAGTTGCCGTCAAAAACGGATCGCCGGGTTGAATTCATCCATAACACCCTGCGTGCGCTTCAACAGCAACTGGCGGAACTGGGAACCTCATTGCAAGTATACCACGACACCCCAATCAATGCTTTTAAAAAGCTGATCAAAGAATACCATATCGAAAAAGTATTCACCAATCACGATTATGAACCCTATGCCCGCGAACGGGATGACAGTATAGCGGCCTTACTGCAGCAACATGCCATTGCATTGCATACCTACAAAGACCAGGTGATCTTTGAAAAGAGTGAAGTGATAAAAGATGACGGACGGCCTTATACCGTATTCACCCCTTACAGCAAAAAATGGAAAGCCAAATTGGATGACTTTTATATCAAAAGCTATCCCACCGAAAAATACACCGGTAATTTTTACCAGCAGGCAGGCAAAGAGATTCCCTCATTAAGATCAATCGGTTTTACAGGAACAGGCATTCCCTTTCCACCGGTAGATATCGATGACCGCATTATTGAGCAATACGATAAACTCCGCAATTTCCCGGCCATTGAAGGCACCAGCCATGCAGGTATCCACCTTCGTTTTGGCACTATCAGTGTACGGCAACTGGCGCAAAAAGCGCAACAGCTCAATGAAACCTTTCTGACAGAACTGATCTGGCGCGATTTCTTTCAAATGATCCTCTGGCATTTTCCGCATGTGGGACAGGGGAAGGCCTTTAAAGCCGAATATGACTTTATTAAATGGCGCAATAATGAAGATGAGTTTGCCCGCTGGTGCGAAGGCAATACCGGCTACCCCATCGTAGATGCGGGCATGCGTGAATTAAATGCCACCGGTTTTATGCACAATCGCGTGCGGATGATCACCGCTTCCTTCCTGGTCAAACATCTACTCATCGACTGGCGCTGGGGCGAAGCCTATTTTGCTGAAAAGCTGCTGGATTATGAACTGGCCAGCAACAATGGCAACTGGCAATGGGCTGCCGGCTGCGGTTGCGATGCAGCGCCCTATTTCCGCATTTTTAATCCCCATGTACAAGCTAAGAAGTTCGATGGGCAACTGCAATATATCAGAAAGTGGGTACCCGAATATGAAACGCTCAGCTACCCGCAACCGATAGTTGATCATGAAATGGCGCGCAAGCGTTGTTTGGAAACCTATAAAAAAGCCCTGGACCGCTGAGCTTCAGATAGCGGCATCCGGTGCAGCCCATATTTGCAATTTTCTCCTGAGATCGATGCGCCCGCTTTGGAAGCATCGGCAAGCAAACCGTTTTTTCGATAGCTTTGTCCATCCTTTTTAAAACAGCCATGGAAATAACCACCGAAGTCCTGGAACTGCGACCTTACCTTTTCAAAATAGCATACAGTATGCTTGGCGAAGTGGAAGAAGCCGAGGATATTGTGCAGGACGTATATGAAAAATGGATACGTACAGAACATGTGAGAACGCCTAAAGCTTATATGGCCCGCATGACTGTCAATAATTGCATAAAACGCCTCCATGAGCTGAAACTGATGAGAGAGACCTATACAGGCACATGGCTGCCTGAACCATATATTAGTTTTGAAGCTACCGCTGATATGCCTACAATAGAATATGGCCTGCTATTCCTCCTTGAAAAGCTTAACCCGGTAGAAAGGGCGGTTTTCATCTTACGCGAAAGCTTTTCAGAGGAGTATAGTTATATAGCAGAGCTGACAGGGCTTTCCATAGATAACTGCCGCCAAACCTTACATCGTTCCTATGACAAATTGGGCCGTAGTTCGCAGCTCCCGATCGATTCTGCAAAACACAATGACCTGTTGGAAGCATTTGTTCGATCTGTCGTTAACCAGGACCGCTCTTCATTGGAACAGCTCCTTCGCAGCGATATCGAGCTTTACAGTGATGGAGGTGGCAAACGAACAACTGCCATTAAACCCATTGTTGGTTTTGATAGAGTTCAAAAATTCCTCTTTGGGGTGATACAGCTGGTGAAAGATCAGGGTGAAGAATATGAGTACATGCCCGTATTTGTAAACGGAGTACCAGCACTGCTGATACTCCGCAGAGACAACCGGGAACTGGATTCCATCCAGTATTTCGAATGGGATAACAACCTTATTAGCCGCATGTTACTGGTTCGAAACCCTGACAAGCTAAAGGTGAGAACAGGATCATAAGGCTTTTTGCCTTTTTCTCATTTTGGCAATGTCACATAACATATCTGAATGCACATTAAGCCCTATGTTGGTAATGTTATAATAAAATTCAGTAGCTGTTATCCAGATGATCTCACATATCGATCGCTCATCATAATATCTAGCCAGTTCGTCGAATAAGTCTTTTTCCATTTTCCGGTCGCGGGCCAGGCGTGTCACAAAATCCAATAAGACTTTTTCCTTTTTGGTAAAAAGGCTGCTGGTCTCATAGGCACTCAGCGCATCGAATTTTGCCTGATCCATGGATGATTCTATGGTTTTAGCCCGCCCGATATCGATACAAAAAAGACAGACATTGATCTCTGCCACTTTTTGCCTCACAAGCATAACTGTTTCGGCTGGTAACTGTAATTTTTTATCCAGCTGGCTGATCTTTCCGGCAAATACAGCAAAGCTAAAGGGCAACCTATTCACCATTACCTTTAATGGGGTCATTACCTTGCCTATTTTCTTTTTGGAATAGAAATAAAGGAATTTCGCAAGAAAGCCTTTAGGCTTTTCAATAGGGGTAAGAAATGGAGTGTCCATATGCATTTAATTTGTTCTTACCTATGATCCGGGATCATTCGTTTTGTGACAAGGCGGGAAGAATAATTTTTAAAAAATTTTCCGGTTGCTATAAAAAGAAAAAAGGCTGTCTTCTCATTGAAAAGACAGCCCTGGCCCCTTGAAGGCATCAGATCCCATAAAACAAGATCAGATTAAAATATTTTTTAATGCTGGGCCATTCTAATGGCGGTACTGCGCAATTTATAATAGTAATCGTCGATATCCTGGCCACCTTTGAGCGTTAAAGCAGAACCATAATGATCTGTAGCATCAGCATAAGTAACACAGGCCCTGTCGTATTTACTGCCCGATGCCCGGGAAGAGAACCAGGCTTGCAGCACGATCTCGTTCTTGCTTATATAAATGATCTGACCGGTAGAATCGCATTTGATCTTTTGTTTGGTATCCCGTTTACCATTGATCAGTTCTTTGTAGATATTGATCTCCGATGCGTCGGTAATAGTTTCAGCAAGTGTATCACCGTGATTAAAGAACTTCAGCTGGATCTTATCCACATCCTTTAACAGGTCTGCAAAATATTTTTTGCCTTTGTTCTTGTGGGTGATGCTGCTACAGGAAACCAATGTTAATAAGGCGAAACCAAGGGAAACTTTTTTCATATAATTACTTTTACAGTGCGGCACTGCTGACGCCCGCATACAAATCAATCGCCCGGTTCAATGTACATCGCCGGGGATTCAGCAAAGGATATACCATATTTAACCCGGTTGCAAAAAGATCTCTTTTTCACGGGTATTTACGTTCTTCAATTGTTTGTAAATATCCAAAAAAGTATTTACCGCCGCTTTGCCGTCGGGTCCTAATTGCAGGGAATAGTTATTCACATACAGATCGATATGTTGCCGCATTACATGTTCGCTCATTTCCTGTGAATGTTGTTGTACATAATCGGTTATCTGCGGGTAATTTTTGAATGCGTATTCAAGGCTCCGTTTAATAAGGGTATCTACTTTTTGTTGCAGGGCCCTGTCAATACTTTTCTTTATTACGATGCCGCCGAGCGGAATGGGGTTACCGGTTTGTTGTTCCCAGTATTCGCCCAGGTCAACCAGTTTATGCAATCCCCTTTGTTGATAGGTGAAACGGTTCTCATGAATGATAACACCGGCATCTACCTGTTCATTCAACACGGCATCTTCAATGGCAGAGAAGATCATGAATTTCTTCTTCGTAGCCTGGGGATAAGCCAGCGAGAATAACATGTGTGCAGTAGTGTGTTCTCCCGGAATGGCAATGGTCATATCATTTACCGCTTTGGCATCAGCACCTGCCTGTTTCGTTATTAACAAGGGACCTACGCCTTTTCCCAGGGCGCCACCCGCATTCAAAACGATATATTTATCGAGCAACAATGGCAATACGCCATAACTGATCTTGGTTATATCGAGCCGGCCCTGCAATGCCCATTCGTTCAGCGTTTGCACGTCTTCCAGCACGGGTTCCACGGTTAAACCTTCCGTATCGATTTTATTATTTACCAGCGCATCAAAGATGAAAGTGTCATTGGGGCAGGGGGAGAATCCTAACGTTAGCGTCATTGGTTTTAAATTCTTTGTTTGTACTTCTAACAATAATTTACAGGTTACAAGTTGCAGGTTACAGGTTTGTTTTTCCTTGCAACCTGAAACCTGGAACATGCAACGCATTTTTATATACCATCATGTTCTACAATTCACCAGACACCATTTTTATCAACTTTTCATTCAATAACTGGATCGCTTCCTTCATCTTCCATTTCGATTTATCGCGTTCGCCCACAAAATTCGATACGGCGCGCAATTGTAAATATGGGATTTTTTCCATCAGTGCTATATAATGAAAAGCAGCGCCTTCCATGGATTCAACAACCGGCTGATACTTTTGTTGCAGCTGCTGAATGCGAACCGGGCGTGTACTGATCTCGCTGATGGTAACCGCTTTTACCAGGGGCAGGTTGAACCGTTGCAGTAATTCAAGATGTTCATTCACCAGGCTTTTGCCCGTATAGGGATCGCTGATTTGCGGAAGCCCCATATCGAACACATCTTTAAACTCATCATTCTCTTCTACGCCCAGATCGCCGGTCACTTCTTCCTGCACTAGCACAAGACTGCCGGGCGGGTATTTGTCGGAAAAACTGCCTCCTACGCCTGCCTGGATAAGCAGATCAGGACGCTTTTTGCCGATCGTTTTGGTGAGCCAGTAAGCGGTGCTCATACTGCCGATGCCGGTGATCAGCAACTCGAACTTATTATTGCCGATCAGTAAATTCTGGTCGGCCAGATAATTGATCGTGGGCTGAATTTCAAGATTGGTAGCGGCTATTAATAGAATCTCCATACTGCAAAGCTAAGGGCCTGATCGCAAATAGAATATCCCGGTTTGAGACGGATTAATCCGGCCTTGTCGGGATGGGTACCACTATAAACCGCAGATATATTACCTTTGCGGCAAATTTTCAGGACAACAATGGTGTATCTGACTCGTGTTGAACATTTTAATGCGGCCCATAAACTGTATAACCCCCAGTGGAGCAAGGAGCAGAACGAGATCGTTTTTGGCAAATGCGCCAATGAGAACTGGCATGGTCATAATTACGAATTGTATGTTACCGTAAAAGGCCGGCCCAGTGCCGACACCGGGTTTGTATGTGATGTAAAGGAACTGAGCCGGATCATCAATACATATGTTATTGAACAATTGGATCACAAGAACCTGAATGTGGATGTGCCATTCATGAAGGATCAGCTTTGTTCAACCGAAAACCTGGCTATTGCCATCTGGCGACAGCTTCAACCTAATTTACCAGCCGGGGTGCAATTACATGGCATCAAACTCTATGAAACACCCCGCATTTTTGTAGAGTATTTTGGCGAATAGCCGTTAAATACCCCGAACAATCACAACACCAACCTGTTATAATTGGTGCTTTAGGCGTTAACACTTGTATTTTAATAACATGAGCAAGAAAGTAGCTGTTTACCGAAAGGAACATTTTAATGCGGCTCACCGCTTATATAATCCTGCCTGGGATATGGCTAAGAACGATGCCGTGTTTGGAAAATGCAATAATCCCAGTTTCCATGGGCATAACTATGAATTAATAGTAAAGGTGACCGGTGTACCTGATCCGGAAACAGGTTATGTGATGGACTTGAAACTATTAAGCGACCTCATCAGGGATCATGTGCTGGAAAAATTTGATCATAAGAACCTTAACCTGGATACGGAATATTTTAAAACGCTGAACCCAACGGCAGAAAATATTTGCCTGGTGATCTATGATCTCTTGCGTGAAAAGATTGATCCGCAGCTCGACCTGCAGGTACGATTGTATGAAACTGAAAGAAATTTTGTGGAGTATCCGGCATAGCAGCAACCCATCATTCTCAGCTATCGTTACACGTTGCATACTTCAGCATTAAGATATATAAACTAAATCAACGGAAATGGCCTACAAAAAAATTGATCACTACAACGATAAAATCATGCCGGAGCTAATACACCATTACCGCGAAACACTGTCGTTGCTGGGGGAAGATCCTGAAAGGGAAGGTTTGGTGAAAACACCGGAAAGGGTGGCGAAAGCGATGCAATTCATGATGCAAGGTTATGAAATGGATGCAAGGGCCATTTTAAATTCAGCCAAGTTCAAGGAAAGTGTAAGTGAAATGATCCTGGTGAAAGATATTGAACTGTACAGCCTGTGCGAGCATCATATTCTTCCTTTTTTCGGAAAAGCGCATATAGCTTATATTCCTAATGGATATATTACAGGCCTTAGTAAACTTGCCCGGGTGGTGGATGTATATGCCCGGCGCTTACAGGTACAGGAACGGCTGACTACACAAATCCTCGATGCCATAAAAGAAACCCTGCAACCCCTGGGCGTAGCAGTGGTCATTGAAGCATCCCACCTTTGTATGATGATGCGGGGTGTGCAAAAACAAAATTCGGTGACCACAACATCGGCTTTCTGGGGCGAATTCGAGAAAAACGAAACGCGCAGTGAATTTACCAAATTAATTTCCAGCAAATTACATTAACGAATACGGAAGGCCGGAGGCTAAATTGGGCTGGAAAACGGAAGCCGGATGTGAGAAGACCTTGATGTATTACCTCACTTCAGACTTTAGATCTCAGCCATCGAACTTTGATATCGAATTTCAAACTGCTGATTTCAGATCTCAGAATCTTGACCTCAGACTTCCTACTTCTTTTTTGGATAGTTAAAACCTTTGTGGCATTTTTGTTTTTTAAACCCCTTTTTACATTATGACACATGCTTTTGTGTTCCCCGGCCAGGGTTCTCAGTTTCCGGGGATGGGAAAAGAACACTATGAAAACAGCGCTTTTGCAAAAAGATTATTTGAACAGGCAAATGAGATCGTGGGGTTTCGTATTTCGGACATCATGTTTAACGGCACTGAAGAAGATCTGAAGCAGACCAGGGTAACCCAGCCCGCCATTTTTCTTCATTCCGTTATTGCCTTTAAAAGTATTGATAATGCACGACCTGAAATGGTTGCCGGGCATTCACTGGGTGAGTTTTCGGCTTTAGTGGCCAACGGTGTATTGAGTTTTGAAGATGGATTAAAACTGGTAAGCGTACGGGCGCAGGCCATGCAAAAAGCCTGCGAGACCAATCCTTCTACCATGGCAGCCGTATTAGGCCTCGATGATGCCAAAGTAGAAGAGATCTGTGCCCAGGTACAGGCAGAGACCAATGAAGTGGTAGTTCCGGCTAATTATAATTGTCCGGGCCAGCTCGTGATCAGCGGTACCATTAAAGGCATTGAAGTGGCAATTGAGCGGCTGAAAGCAGCTGGCGCCAAACGGGCACTGGTATTACCGGTGAGCGGCGCATTCCACTCCCCCTTAATGGAGCCTGCCAAAGCTGAATTGTCGAAGGCGATAGAGGCCATTACATTCTATCATCCCAATTGCCCTGTTTATCAAAACGTTGTGGCAAAAGCCGTTGGCAATAAAGAAGATATTAAACAAAATCTCATCGATCAGCTCACAAGTGCTGTTAAATGGACCCAAAGCATCAAGACCATGATCACTGATGGCGGCACCCATTTTACAGAATGCGGTCCGGGTAAAGTGTTACAGGGGCTGATAGGCAAGATCGACAAAAAAGTAACTACTGATGGCGTTAGTTAAAAGAGGCTGCCAGGCATAAAGGCAACAAGTAAACTGCCTGGCTGATCGTAACCCACAAGCTATCGAGTAGGAAGTAAGGGATTACTTCCCTTACTGTCCTCTCACACCACCGTACGTGCCGTTCGGCATACGGCGGTTCATTAAACATAAACAGTTTTAGGAAGGCTTTACAATGTCTGTTAGACTA
>NZ_JAFFJX010000019.1 GCF_016924755.1 Longitalea arenae
AATGGATGCTTTTTGAGAAGAATATGGGCACTCATTTAAGTATTGATGAGACTGCATTGTCCAATGATGAACTCTACACCGTGGTCACCAATAAAGAAGCCAAAGGTCGTAAAGGCGCCATTGTTGCCATGATCAAAAGCACCCAGGCAGACAAGGTGATCGAAGTATTACAACGCATAAACAAGCGATTGAGACAACGGGTGCAAGAGGTGACTTTGGATATGGCAGCTGGTATGCATCTGATTGTAAAACGTTGTTTCCCTTATACACACCGGGTCGTAGACCGTTTCCATGTACAACAACTGGCTACAGAGGCTGTTCAGGAAATCCGTATCAAACACCGCTGGCAGGCTATAGATGAAGAAAATGAGCAAATTGCCCGGGCCAAAAAACAAGGCATTCCTTACATACCTCACTTATTGCCCAATGGCGATTCTCCCAAACAATTACTGGCACGCAGCCGCTACCTGTTATTCAAGCATAAAGATTGTTGGACGCCTTCTCAGAAGCAGCGGGCAACCCTGATGTTTGATCGTTATCCAGCAATAAAGAATGCCTATGATATGTATATGAAGCTCGCCGACATCTTCCGTTACTGCACCTGTAAAGAGCAGGCGTTTAAACGATTGGCCTTATGGTTCAATGAGGTTGAAGATGCAGGAATTGAATCTTTTAGAACCGTGTACCGCTCCATTGAAACTCACTACGAAAGTATATTGAATTACTTTAATAACAGAAGTACCAACGCTTCTGCCGAATCCTTCAATGCAAAAATTAAAGCCTTTAGATCTTCTGCACGGGGAGTTCGGGACATTAATTTCTTCCTATTCAGACTCCAGAAAATCTATGCTTAACTACCTCATCCCCCAAAAATTTGACTTGATCCCCGTTTGATTCGATTTGAATCGATTTGTGGTGAAAAATTGAAAAGGGTCCACAAAACCAGCGTTTTATGAACCCTTTAATACGATTTGATATGGTATCCAGCGGAGAGAGAGGGATTCGAACCCCCGGACCTGTTACAGTCAACGGTTTTCAAGACCGCCGCATTCGACCGCTCTGCCATCTCTCCGGGGCAAAAATAGGGGTAGCAATTAAACTGACAAAAAAATCAGAAAAATTTAGTTCGAATATTTTTTCTACATAACCATTTTTAATTCAATATTTTGAAGTAATATCCGCGCGGGAGATCGTGCGTTCTTTCTGGTGTTTTTTCATACCTTTGATCCTACCCATCACTCCCCCTCCTGCCTGCACTTCTCCCATTCTTTCTACCTAAAAACAGCTCCTCCTTCGTTTAGCTTTTATCCAGAAACTATAGTCCAGAACCTGCCGGCTGCCAACAGCCGCCAAAAACTTTTATATGCCTGATAATCATAACTTGTATATCGTCTCCGGTGGCCCCGGCTCCGGTAAAACATCCCTTTTGGCTGCACTTGCCAAACAAGGCATCGCCTGCATGCCGGAAGCCGGCCGCTCCATCATCCAGGATCAACTGGCCATCGGCGGTTCTGCCCTGCCCTGGAGCAATCCTGCCGCCTTTGCGGACCTCATGTTATGCTGGGATCTGCGTTCTTACCGTGAAGCGCAGCTACTGCAGCATCCCGTTCTCTTCGACCGCGGCATTCCCGACGTCATGGGCTTCCTGCTCCTGAATAAATTACCGGTACCGCCCCATATCGAAAATGCGGCTCATACATTCCGTTATAACCACCGGGTCTTCCTGGCGCCGCCTTGGCCCGACATCTATACCCAGGACGCGGAAAGAAAACAATCGCCTGAGGAAGCGATGGCTACTTTCAATACCATGCAGGCATTGTATACTAAACTTAATTATGAGACCATTCTGCTTCCCCTGGCGCCCGTTGCCGACCGGGTTCAATTTCTGCTGCATAGTATTCGAACAGGTGACGACAAATGCGCAAAAACAACCTGATCAACCCGCCGTTCATTCAATTGTTACACCTTTCGAGGCAACCATTTTCTTAAAGGGGTCGCGCATAAACTGCTGCAGGTAATCTACTCCATTTACATAAAACGAAGGCAGATGCCCCTGATCATGCACGATCAGGATCTGGCTATTGGGCATGTAGCGTTTAATTAACCGGTTATAGAAGGGCCTGCACCAGGGATCTACATCACCTGCTGCAATAATTGCGGGAATGTTTGAATAAACAGGTGTTTTCGCGATCGCAGGTTCGGGCTTCACCTTCCAGCAATCACAGATCGCATGATCTACATTGTTAAAGGCAGCCCCTGCAAGCCAGGGCAGGATCGCTTCCTGGCGTTTTACCAGCTCCTTACGCGCATAAGCGATCTGCTCCGTACAATAAATGGAATACCGCATCCCATGCGACAATGCCTGATCGCCTTTAAACACGCCATCCAGGATCTCTTTTACATACACTTCATGCCGGCCATTGATCATTTCATTCATTACAAAAGGTACCGTGCTTAGCTGCCACCGGTTCAACCGGTTCCGAATAGCATCCAATAGCTCTTTCTTGGTATAATTGATTGTCAGGTCCTGTAAACTGTCCTTTTCTCTGTACCTGATCGTAAAGGTTTTGCCGGTAATTCCGCTAAAGTAGCGGAGAAACCGCTCGCGCAGCTTACCGTATACATTTTTATCTGTTGAATCGGCTTCGCAATTTTCAAAGACCTTGTCAAGGGCTTCATTGGTATTGAACAATGCCTCTTCTTCATAATTGGTATAACCCGGTAAAGGAGAATTCAGAATAAGCGTTTTCACAGTCTCCGGATGGTTTCGGGCAACGGTAAGCATCAGCCCGCCACTGTACGACATGCCGAATAAATGTAGTGCGGGTAGTTGTAAAGCCCGGCGCAGGTCATTGATATCTGCTGCACTCTCGATCGTATTATAGGCGGAAAGATCGATCCCCTTTGCTGCCAGCCTTTCCCTGCATTGCCGAACAGCCGCTAATTGCACACTGTCTTTCCGCAGGTTTTGTTTATAGGCCCTGATATTGGCAGCGATGACTTCCGGACAGTCGAGGCAGGGAATTGATTTCTTTGAACCTCGCTGATCAAAGATGATGAAACCGCCAAATTGAAAGAAGTCTGATCTTGCCGTGATCTCCGTAAAATTAGCAATGGTGCTATACCCGGGTCCGCCCGTAGTATAGAGTATTATATTTGAGTCGGAAACATTCTTTCGCAAATAAACAAATGGCAGCTTTACGGTTCTGCCCGCCGGTTGCTGCCGGTTCTCAGGAACTACTAAATAACCGCATTGGGAGATCAGTGCTGTATCCACTTTTATAAAACACTGGCAGGGTTCTATTTTCGGCAGATATCCCTGGGCCATTAACATCTCGAAGCGCAGGAGTAATAAAAAAAAAATTAAGCTATACTTCATATGAGCAATTTGAGCAACTGAATGCTACAATATCGCTTAATTCAGCATCTACGCCATACCGCTTATCATTGTTCCTGAAAACCCTGTACATTTTCGTGGATATTCTTTTTATCGTGAACCGTCGATTAAACATTCTCAATCCCGAACCAGCCCGTGGTATCCTGTTAGGTACAAACAACGAAAAATACGTGAAAAACACCTGTTTTTATCCCCTGAAATCTTTGTAATCTCGATAGTTAAAATCCCGCTGTTCGCAAGCAAGCCTACCCTGATTTTCAATCATTGATTTACCCATTTAATACAATACCATATGCCTAACGCCTGCTCCCTTCATATTGGCCTCAACAAAGTAGATCCCAATCACTATTCAGGCTGGAACGGCCAACTCTACTGCTGCGAAAATGATGCGCTTTTTTATAGTGAAATGGCAGAAAAAGCCGGCATCACCGATCGTAAACTATTATTATCCTCCGGTAGTCCCAATTCAGAAATGCCCAGCTCGGCCAACCTCAAAAAATACCTTGTACACTACCAGGAAACTTTAAAAAGCGGCGATTTCCTGCTGATCACCTATTCCGGGCATGGCGGACAGATCAGGGATCTGAACCTGGACGAACCGGATGAGGTAGATGAAACCTGGTGCCTCTATGACCGGCAGTTCGTTGATGATGAATTATGGGAACATTTCAGCCAATTTGCAAAAGGGGTTCGCATCCTGGTAATTGCGGATAGCTGCCATAGCGAATCTGCCGTGAAGGTCATCGACTCACAAAAAGACGCCGAAGTGGAAGGGTTAATGGCTGAGATCTATAATAAAATGAAACTGGTTCAGCGTTTCGCGCCTAAAGAGATCACTTTTCCCACTGCACAAAAACATAAAGAAGAATATTATGCAGCCACCCACCGGCCGCGGGTCGTAAAAGAAGATATACCTGCCAGTATCCTCTTAATGGCTGCCTGCCGCGACGAAGAAAAAGCCTGCGAATGGGATGGCTTTGGTTTGTTCACGAGCACCCTGAGAAAGGTACTTATGACGAATAAAGAGATCGCCAGTTATGAAGACTGGCATGAAAAGATCCTGCAACTCATCCCGAAAATACAACACCCCACCATCAAAGCCTACGGTTCGGGCGCCAACCTCTTCCTCAAAGAAAGGATATTACAGACCGGCAAAACGAATAGCCAGTTCAGCTTTTTTGACCCCGCGCACCATACGGCTGAGCCCATCGCCGCAGAAAATATCATCGTTGACTTCGGCAATAGCCAGGCCACCGTTAAAGCAGGTTACGAACCTGCCTCGAACATCAAACGCGATGAAGCGGCGGCAGCTCCCATCTATCTGACAAAAGCCCGCGATGGATCATCGCCTGCCTGGGATAGTGCCTATAAAGAATATTTTGAACTGAAAGCAGCGCACCCGGCAGTCTTTGTAGAGCCGGATATAAAAAGCAAATACCTCAAAGAAACACCGCTGTCAAAATCTTTTGGGGAAAATAGTTATATGCCGGGCTGGCCCAAACCGCCTAATAACCTGGGCATCGATGAATTTATCTGGCACCTCGATGATCAGCACTCGCAACTTCGCCAGGCAGCAGAGCGGGTAAAGAAGGAACTCAAATTATCACACGATCTCGACAATGTACCTGACAACATGATCCGGATAGCCCATATTGATACAGGTTATATTCCCTCCCACCCCGCTACGCCAAAATTCATTTTGGCCGATGCAGGAACGAGCTTTGTGAACGGAGAAGCGGGTAATAAAGGAACGGATCTTCTGCGCAACCGGATAAAACCATTGGAACAGGATGGACATGGTTCAGCCACACTGGCCATACTGGCAGGTAATTATATCCGGAAAACAGATTCCTATGCCGGGTATGAAGGATTTTTCGGCGGCATCCCTTTTGCCAAAATAGTTCCCATTCGCATATGCGATACAGTGTACAATGCCTTCAATGCAAATGATGTGGCACGAGGCATTGAATACGCCGTGGAAATGGGCTGTGAAGTGATCACCATGTCCATGGCTGGTTACCCTACCCGGCGCGTAGCCCAGGCAGTGAACAAAGCCTATGAAGCAGGGGTAGTGATGGTTACCGCGGCTGGTAATAACTGGACAAGAGGCATCAGCAAGCTAACGCCCAAAGCCGTCATGTATCCTGCGCGGTTCGACCGGGTCATTGCTGCCTGCGGTGTATGTTACAATGAAAAGCCCTACGATTTTGCCGCCAATGAAGAAGAAATGAAACTGCGTTCTGAAGGCGGTGATACCATGCAGGGCAACTGGGGACCGGAACGGGCGATGCAAACAGCGCTGGCCGCTTATACGCCCAACCTGGCATGGGCTAATAACAATCCTGATCATAAATACCGTTTCTCGCGAACCGGCGGCGGCACTTCATCAGCAACCCCGCAAATTGCAGCGGCAGCAGCCTTGTGGATCTTATATAACCGTCAGCAACTGATCGATAAAAAATACAGGGGCACCTGGAAGCAGGCTGAAGCGGTACGACAGGCATTGTTCCGCAGCGGCGGCATCGAGTATCCGGGTTATAAAAAGTATTACGGCAATGGTTCCCTGAAAGCCAGTGCGGCCCTCGACATCTCCGACGAGATCTTTGCGCTTGCGCTGGAACCCGCCGAAGAAGCATCGGTAAGTTTCCTGGGCATCGGCAAATTTGTTTCGCAATGGTTCCGCACAATGCCTACCAAAGATGGTATGGCTTCGGAAGTGCAGGCTGATGACGAACGACTGCAGGAAATGATGTCGGTAGAGATCATGCAGGTGATGTATAAAGACCCGGCCTTGTTTGATTATCTCGACACGCTCGACCTCGATGGCGCCGACCAGGATTATTTCGGCAGGCCGGCGGCCATGGCTAAATTCAAAAATGCGATCAAAGTTTCGCCCTATGCTTCCGCTACCCTCAAAGCATTACTTCAATAAATTAACCACCATGGCAAAGCCAACTTTTTATACCGCTTTTTGCAATAGCATGGAGAATACAATTCCAAATTTGTCTGAAGAAGCCATGAAGATCTCTGATCTTTTGCAGGAGCTGGTATTCAGCGACAAACTTTATTACATCAAGGATGAGATCTTCGATATACAGCGCCTTGTTCTGAATTTTCAAAAGTATGGCCGGCGCATCGACATCTTTTATTTTTCCGGACATGGGAAGAATGGATGCCTGCAGCTTACAGACAATCACAAGCTGGAGTCAAAGCAAATGGCTGACCTGGTAAATATTAATCTCAAAAACGCCAAACTGGTCTTCTTCAATGCCTGCGAAACCTTTACGCTCGCCCGCGAGATCATTGCAGGAAGGCAAAACACAGCAGCGCCTATTGTCCTGATCTCCTGCAAAAAAGAGATAAACTGTTTTGTGGCCGAACGGTTTGCTACTTTGTTATTCAGCCAGATCGGTCAACCCGGCACCTACCGGGATGCTTATGACAATGCAAAAGTCTTAGTGCAGGCTATCAACCAAGAACTAATTTTTAAAGAGTTCGACACCCTTGAATCTATAAAGGAAGCAGATGATCAAAATTTCGACATTGCCTATATAGAAATAGAAGCGCCGGCCGACAAAAAGAAAAAATCGTCCATCATCGGCCAGCATCCGCTTACCCGCGATGCGTTAACCTCTAACTACGTGCATGAAGTGGTAGAATATATAGCCAGGAATGCCGATAAAATCGAGCACGATAAATTGCAATTATTGAAGACGGCCCTGCTTACGGCGGAACAAATTGCCAATGGCGGGAAAAAGGATAAAGAGGCCGCCCAATTGTTTGACCAGGCGGCTGAAGCCCTGCCCGGATTTAGTTCAGGCAGTGTATTCGATGCGCTGATCAATACCGAAAAGAATTTAAACGACAATGCAGTAAAGAGCCTGATCAAAAGCAGGGAATCGGGCATTACCATCGGCGAGATGTTACAGCAGGTGAATAACATCACCGCCTGAAAAAGATCACTGCTCCTTCAGCCAGGCTACTTTTTGAACAGAACTATGTGCTGCAGCGATAATATCGCCGTATAATTCCGGACGCCGCGCATTTTTATACCGGTATGCACCGGCCTGTTTCAATTTCTCCGGGGTGAGCGTAGCGATACCAAGATCGTTGCCCAAAGCCCGGCATTCAGCGATCACATCGCCAAAAGGATCCAGGATCATGGAACAGCCATTTTTCAATTGATCGTCATCCATCCCGATCGGATTTGAAAAAACGACATATACGCCATTGTCGTAAGCACGCGCGGGCAACCATTTCATCAACCAGCTCCGGCCTTTCAGTCCATCGAATTCAGCGCGCAGCGAAGTAGGATCTTCTTCCCTTTTAAACCACAGCGCCGGGTCAACAAAACCTGCGCCCGGCCGGGGCGAAGGCGTGCACATGGTAACATGGGGCATGAATATGATATCGGCGCCCAATAAAGTGGTAGCCCTTACATTTTCAATAATATTATTATCGTAGCAGATCAGGATGCCGCACTTCCAGCCGAAGAGATCGAACACCACATAGGAATCACCAGGCGTAAGGTGGGGATTAATGAAAGGATGCAATTTCCGGTATTTAGCCACCAATCCGGATGCATCGACACATACATATGCCTTGTACAATTTGCCGTCAGCTGTTTTTTCAAACAGGCCGGCGAGGATCACCATATCGAGTTCGGCGGCTATCTGAGTAAGCGCCTGGATACTTTCTCCTTCAGGGATTAATTCCGCAACTGCCGTCAATTCCGCTTTGTTCAAATGCCGGGCAAAGGTATATCCCGTTATGGAACATTCATGAAAGGCGATCACCTTGGCGCCCTGTGATCTTGCCTGGGCGGCCAATTCACGGATTATACGAAGGTTATACGCTTTATCATTACTGTGGTGTTCGAACTGGGCGGTAGCGATCTTTATAGGTTGCATATCAGTTTATATTTAACGCACTAACTTGTCTTACGTCAAAGCAATATAATTAATTCTGTATTAACGGTTGTTGCAGCACTGCTGATTTGATATAATGGAAACATAAAATCAGATACCAGCTGTGACATTGTATTTATTCACTATGCATTCACCATTCAATGATGGGGTCCTTTCATCTGATCCACTCTATTCTTCGCAGTCTGCTCCTGTTCCTGCTTCCCTGTTCATTATATCTTTGCATTAGAAAACATAAACGATGACCAGGAGCCAGGAACTTATTCTGAAGAAAGCAGCTACCATCCGGGATTTTGAAAATGGAAAACAATTATTCCTGCAATATGTTCAGTCGCTCGATTTTGAACTCAACTTCCAGGACCTTGACCGGGAACTGGCAGAGATCGCCACAGAATACAATGACCCTAAGGGTGTGCTGTTGCTGGTGTATGATGGCGACAAAGCCATTGCCTGTGCCGGGGTGCGCAAAATTGATGCAACCGTCGCTGAACTGAAAAGAATGTTTGTGGATCCGCGTTACCGGGGACGCCAGCTCGGTCAGCAATTATTACAGCAGGCAGTAAGCGCTGCCAAAGCATTAGGCTATCGTTCCATTCGCCTCGATACGGTTCCTTCCATGCAGGCAGCTATTAAATTATATCGATCAGCCGGTTTTTATGAAATTGAAGCCTACCGGTTCAACCCCGTCCCCGGCGCTATTTTTATGGAGAAGACCTTGTAGGCCCTTACCGGTTACAGCTAAAAGAAATATAGCAGTACGGGCACGCGTGGCACTATATTTATGGTACATTAGATATGGACAATCAAAATAAACCAGGCGGCGATGAAAACCGGGAAGTAACCCTTACAATTAATGTGGACGTGCCCGGCTATGTTCCTGAGTGGTTGATCGTTCGCCACCAGATAACGGAATCAACTTTTACGGCGGCTGTAAAAAAGGCAGATTTTGCCCGGCTGGAAGCCGACCAAATGGTGGTCTCCTTTTCCATCAACGAGGAACTGGACAGATAAAGATCATTAAATACTACAATGACCGGCTGCACGGAAAACAGGCAGCCGGTCATTTGCATTCTACAAAAGGCTGAAAGATAAGGGCCAGGAAAAAATTTAAAAAAAACTGCAGGTACTTGTCCAATCCCGTTCGTCCCGGTCATTATTAAAGTATAAACAAACATTAATAATGATAAAATCGAACGAAATGAAACAGCCGATCAATGTAATGGAGAAAGGACAACGGGCATTGAAAGCATTGAACAGCCTTGGTGCTTACCTGGGCAAATCACCGGTAGAACAATCCTTATTACACCTGCTTTATTTCCGCGTATCACAGATCAATGGTTGCGCATTCTGTCTCGATATGCACTCGAAAGACCTGCTGGCCGAAGGAGAGAATCCCCAACGGCTTTTTGTACTCGATGCATGGCGGGAAGCGCCTTTTTACAGTGAACGGGAACGCGCCGCCCTGGCCTGGGCAGAAGCATTGACCCGTTTAAATGGCAGCCATATAGACGAAGCCATTTATGAGCAAACGCTTCAACAATTCTCGGAAGAAGAATTGATCGACCTCACCTTTGCGGTGATCGCCATCAACAGTTACAACCGGGTAAACATTGCCTTCCCCAACCCGGCCGCTGTAGGCATGTATACACCGGGCATGTTTGCGAATCACCAATGACCATTCACCATTGACCATTCACCATTCACCATTGACCATTCACCATTCACCATTTTACACTAACTTGTCGCGCTTACAGCGTGCTATAAAAACAAATGTTATGAAAGAATTCATGTTCATCTTTCGTCAGCCCAGTTACGATTACAGCAATGTTTCGCCCAAAGAAATGCAGGCGCTTACCAAAAAATGGCAGGACTGGGTAGGCGGTATTGCCGCACAGGGAAAATTAGGCGCTACCGGCTTACGGCTTGCAACCGAAGGGAAAGTGTTGAAACCAGGCGGTGTAATAACCGATGGTCCCTTCGTAGAGATCAGGGAACGCCTGGGCAGCTTCATGACCGTTAAGGCAGAGAATATGGAAGAAGCACTCACGCTGGCGCATGGTTGTCCGGCCCTCGATGCCGATGGCAGTGTTGAAGTGCGCCCAATATATCAATAAGACATTAGGCCGTAACCGTGCCCGGTGTTGAACCGTGGCACGGTTGAATTATTAATCTTCTATGGAAAAAGAACAGGAATCATTAAAGCATTTGTTCCAGCAGGAGTTTGCCAAAATGGTGGCGGTAATCAGTAAACAGTTTGGTCTGGAACATATCGAGCTGGCAGAAGATATCGTGAGTGAAACCTTCCTGGTGGCCTCGGAAACCTGGGGCATGAATGGCCTGCCTCCCAATCCCGCTGCCTGGTTATATGCCGTTGCCAAACAGAAAACTTTGTATCATTTCAGGCGGCATAAGATCTACGAACAAAAAGTAGTTCCTGAAATAAAAGCGCAGCAACCCATAAATGCAGAACCAGATCCGGTGAATTTTTCCCAACAGAATATTAAAGACAGTCAGCTGCAAATGCTCTTCGCCATTTGCAATCCCGCCATTGCCAGTGAAGCGCAGATCGGCCTGGCCTTACGCATCCTTTGCGGTTTTGGCATCGATGAGATCGCCGAAGCATTTTTAACCAATAAAGAAACCATCAATAAACGGCTTTTCAGGGCCAAGGAAAAACTGCGCCATGAAAAAGTACAGTTAATTCCGATCGACAATACACTCAGCGACCGGGAACTGGACAACCGGCTCGACAATGTACTGCACATCATTTACCTGCTTTTCAGCGAAGGCTATTATTCCCAAACCGAAAACACTATTCTGCGCAAAGACCTCTGCCTGGAAGCCATGCGCCTGGGCGGTATGCTGATAGAATATGAACGCACCAACCGGCCCAGGACAAATGCCCTGCTGGCCCTCATGAGTTTTCATGCTTCACGCTTTAACGCCCGCGAAAGCAACGACGATACGCTGATCTTATACGAACAGCAAGACACCGACCTGTGGGATACCGCCCTGATCAACCAGGGCATTCAGTTCCTCAATAGCTCCGCCCAGGGCGATGAAATAAGCTCTTACCACCTGGAAGCTGGCATCGCTTACTGGCATTGTATAAAGGAAGACAGTGCCGAAAAATGGCAAAACATCCTGCACCTGTACGATCAGCTGCTGCTGATCAATTACTCACCTGTAGTAGCCCTGAACCGCATCTTCGCATTGTATAAAGCCCGGGGCAAAGAACTGGCCCTGCAGGAAGCCCTGCAACTGCCCGCCAATAAGAATCATTTTTATTATCTGCTCCTGGGTGAATTGTACCGCGACCTCGACAACAAGCAGGCTATATCGAACTATCAGGAGGCGTATGCCCTGGCCAAAACACAAAAGGAGAAACAGGGTATCCGGGCGAAGATCGATAGCCTTTTATAAAAATACCTGCAGTAATGCGATTGCACAACGGTTGCAGGTTATTAATTTCGCGGGGCTGTTTCCAACTATAAATTGTAAATGGCCGGCCAGTGAATGGTTTCATGTAGCAGTTAAAAAAATTATAGCCGGAGCTGCATGAATCCTGCTGCCAGCAGCGTTATAGGATTGCTATACCTGCCAAACCCAAATAACCTTATGAAATTACAAACACTGGTTTTGTTGCCTGTTATAGTAGCTGTTCTTTCCGGCGCCATCTGGTCGCCCGGAAACAGCCCTGGCAATATAAAGCCGGCCTCCCCCATAAAAGATCCAAACCGAAGAACGCCTTTATTTTCTGCAGAAGACGTTGAACGCATCAAACAATTCTTTATCGCCAATGCTTCCTTAAAAGAGCAACCCAAAGATTCGAACTGGCGGCCCGGCTTTCGCCATAAATGTATCAATACCGTGCGGGCGGGGTTAGACTATCTCCTCTTTGGTGAATCGAGCATACCTGATAGTTTATACAGCCGCAGGGCCGTATTAAATGGTAATTTTCATAACAATGATATTACTGCGCTGGCCAAAAGGCTTCGGGATAGTTACTATATCCGCAGTTATGATACCGTACGCTTTTTGGCCATCCGCAAAGGTGAATGGGTTCCTATTACCAAGGCCGACCCTGTTTCGCGTGGACTGCAGCCTGTAGCCATGGAAAAAAGTTTATGGAATACCCTGCTTGCACGGGTAGGCAAAGAACGCGGCTTCAGCGTTTTCCTGGTCTCGGTATGCGATGGCTATCATGCAGCGCTTTTGACGCTCGATCACCGCAATACCGCTGAATTAAGGGCTTATTGGGCCGATCAAACGCACAAACATCCCTGGCGCTTTTTTGTAAACAATAAGCTGGAGGAAGTCCCCGGCAAATATGGTTGGGAGGTCATGCAGGCGAATGGACCGGTGAAGATCGTTAAAGGAATGGCAAGGGGGCTCGACAATTACATGCTGATGGCCAACCAGCAATTCTGGTGCGATTGTGGCCGGGTGAACCAAAAACCAGGTGATTGCTGTGCCGGCAATTGCTTTCCGTATATTCAGATCTGGAGGTTACAAAAGTTATTGAGTTCTTAAGTTATTCAGTTCCTAAATTATTGAGTTCTTAAGTTCCTTAATTATTGAGTTCATGAGTTTGTAAGTTATTAACTGAACAACTGAATAATTAAATTTCAAGAACCTAATAATTCAGCCAGGATCTGCGCATGGTTCTGCTCTTCATCTTTGGCCGCATAGAGCAAGGTCAGTTTTTTATGTTCTTTATACAATGATCTTAAGTCTTGCAGGGCGGGATTTTGCTTCAATTCAGCCAGGTATTTCTTTTTAAATTCAGCAAAGCTGCCTTCTCCGTTATGAAACCATTTCCGCAGTTCGGTAGACGGCGCCACCTCTTTTAACCAGGTATCTACATGGGCTTCCTCTTTGCTGATACCCCGTGGCCATAAACGATCCACAAGGACGCGGTAACCATCTTTAGCTCCTACCGGTTCGTATATTCTTTTTATAGTGATGGACATGCTGGACAGTTAAAATTTAACCAGTTGACGTGAATTTCATTATCACATTATCAAATTATCACATTATCACATTATCACATTGCTTATTTCTTCCTCACCTTTCCCGGCGGCATACCAAACTTTTTACGGAAGGCGCTGTTGAAATGTTGTACGGAAGAATAACCCAGCCTGTCAGCCACCTCTTTAATAGGAATATCACCCACGATCAGTTCCCTGGCCTGGTTGAGTTTATAATCGGTAAGATACCCAAACACGGTATTATTGAACAAGGCTTTAAATCCCTGCTTCAGTTTGAATTCATTGATCCCGGCAATTTTAGCCAGCTCGCTTAAGGAAGGAGGCTGCGCAGCATGCTGCATCAGGTATTCCCGGGCAAAATAGATACTATCGGTATCATGCCCCGGTTTTATGATACAGGAAGCGGCCGGTGCCGACCGGATGGCATCTTCATACATCTGCGATTGCAGGGTGAGCAGCTCAATACATTTCGATTGCAGGTACAGCAACTTTAACCTTCCGGTAAAGTTGGCATTCATAATATCATTTATACATTGGTGCATGGCAAAGGAAATAGGCATGTTCTCCCGGCTGAGATCAATTTCCTCACCACTGGCGATCATTTCGGCAAAATGCATCAGCGAGGGGCAGCTTTCTTTTGCCAGTTCAAAGAAAAAACGTTTGGTAAAATGCACCTCGAAGAATTTATACTTATTGAGAACGCCGCCGTATTGGCCGATCCCGCTGAACAAAGGGGTATAATGAAGATTGTGTTGATTGGCTTTAAAGTGATGCTCTTTTCCGGATGCCAGGTTCATCATCTGGCCATTGCCCTGCAGGGTAAAATGCATTTCCACCATATCTATTTCGCCGGTTATTTCATACCGCAACCGCTGGGTCTTGTTCAGCAGCATATCTCCATACACGATGTATATACCAGAGAAAGCCAGCTGTACCATCTCCGCATTGCCGATAGGAAAGGTATACACCTCACGTCTTTCTGTGACCAGCGGCTGTTCTACCATTTCATTCGAAAACACATCGCCTACATAATATTCTCGCCCCAATTCGTCAAATACATGTACACCCATAAAATCCGTTTGATGTAAATATTTATCCGTATCGTATAAAAAAGCGCAGGAATCCCCTTTCTACTTTTGTAAAGGTAAATTATCTGTTCCGTAAACAAAATAGAATAGCATGTTTGATATTTCCAGGCCAATCAATAATGCCGAGCCGGAAGCAGCCATGAACAGCGATGTGCCGGTTACAGAAGAAAATGAGCTACTACATTACATAACGTCAAAACAGTTGTATAACAAACAGGCAACACACCATTTCTTTGTAGGCGATGAAAGCAGTGTGGAACTTTTCAATGCATTAAAAACAATTGCCCTGCAGAACGATCATGAATACTTCGGTATTTTGGAATTACATCCCGAGTATGAAGCTGTGCTGTCGATGTTAAAACTGCTGGTAGACAGTGTTCCGGAAATGCCGCAGGAACCTGCATTGAATGCGATCCAATGGATGGAAGATATGCATCCCAATTGCTGGCTGGCCTGGCAAAATGCCACTTTCTATTTATCAGGTGGCACAACATTGATCTCGCGTTTCCAGCAATACCTGGCAAAGAAAAACATTGCCGGCTGGCAGGTTCGTATTATAAAATAATTAATAGATCGGCCCTGACCAGTGAATTATGCAATGGCTTCAGTAAATAAACCATATTGTATGGTAAATACCGGCGTTTCGCCGCCAACAACTAATAACATTCTAATTTTTATTTAATATAACAGGCAGGCAGGTTCGTTATTTGTGCAAAAACAGCGTATGTATACGCTTGTTACCAATCTGGATAAGTATTAACTTCATCGCGCACAACAAATAGCATTATCCTAAATCTCCTATGAGCACCTTGCCTACAACCGATGACCGTTTGAAAAAACGCGTACCACGCATTACTGTCTACCCTAACCTGGTCACCCAGAAAAAATTCTGGCTACAACTCTACAACATAGACGAATGCGTTTTCACCGTTCACCTGTATTCCCTCAATGGCGAGCAGGTTTATAAACACTTCCTCAACCATACCGATTTCCACTCCACCCATACGGTGCAGCTTCCCTGGTATATTCCCAGAGGCATCTATAAAGTAGCCATCCGTTATGGCGACAATCACTATGTACAACCGATCGTCATTGATTGACCGGAAGTCCGGTTAGGGCCGGTAAGCACAAACCCCTATCAGCCGGCGGGTACAAGTATTAGTTTTGTTTTTCCACTTGCATAAACGGCAATACGCCCGTCCCTACCGCGTTTTGTCATATATCAAATATTATAACCATGGCCAATTATCCTGACATGAAGATCTATATAGTGGATGATGATATTTTTTGCCTGTCCCTGTATGAACAGTTCCTGCGTAACCTGGGGTATACCAACATTACTTCATATAACGCCGGCGACGAATGTCTGGGTGAGATCAAAGAACAGCCTGCGCTTATATTTATGGATTATAATATGGAAGGCAAAAACGGCATTGAAGTGCTAAAACAGATCAAGGCATTCGACTCCCATATCATGGTGTACATTATTTCCGGACAGGAAAACAGCCAGGTGGCCCGGGAAGCCCTGCAATATGGCGCGCTGGACTATGTGGTTAAAACCTCTTTCAGCCCCGATAAAATGGCCAGCATCATGAAACGGGTTGAACAATACTATAACCCCCGCCAGAAACAAGGCAAAAAGTCGCTTTTCGAAAAAGTGAAGGCAGGTTTGGGAATATAAACGTTACTCACGAACCAATACTATATGCTCATGTAAACGCCCCTCTAAGGGGCGTTTTTTTTGTATATAGTTACGTCCTTCTCAATCACTGCATCCCATAAAAATGCCACCCCGCAAAAGCGGGGTGGCCCTCCTGTCCTATAGTTACCTGTCCTATAATATATTTAACATATCAGCTTTCGGTTAATTATACCACTATCATTACCGCTTGTTCAAGCCAGTGCTGTTTAGCGCCGCTGCATCGCTTTTTACAACGGGATAAGCTTGTTTCTTTTTATGGTGCTTCCAGGTCATGGTTACACCAACAATAAAATTCCTGTTACTGGTAAACGGCTCGAAAGTATATACGGGAATGGTAAAACGTTTGAAGCTGAATCCCATCATCATGCCCGGCTGCCATACATTCCCTGCAGCACGGTCATGGGTATGTTGAACCGATACGCCGGCATATAACCATCGTAAACCCTGGTACCCCAGCTCAGACCAACTGTACAGGAAATATTGCTCGTATCCATCGGTTGGTACAGAGTACTGTGATTGGGAAGAAAAAAAGAACTTGTCGTATTCCATATCGATGTTCAAACCGGTTGACAGGCCTTTGAACCGTCCCAGCGACCCACCGAACATGGGTATGAAAGAATAGTTCAGCGCATTGCCCCCGGTAAACGCTTTACCCAGGTAAAGCGAGAAGGTTTCTGCATCTTCATAGTTATACCGCGCTTCGGCATACCAGTTCCTCGCATGCTGATATTGCATTAGCGGCATATACAGGCCGGGTTGTCCCGGACTAACCACATGATATTGCTCAAGGTTTATTTCTGATTGACCAAAAGCCGAAACCTTCATCAGCAGCAATCCGAGGAATGATATAAAAGCCATTTTTATCATGCTACATTTCCAACCGGTTTCCACTCATCCTGCCCGCTTACGATTATAATTGGTGCAGTGATCAGTTTATCAAAAATGGAGATCTCTTTGAGAAAGGGATTCCAGTAAAAAATGAGTTTTTCAATAGGCTTCCAAAGTATTACCCAGCTGAACACATCGAGCGCATTGCTGAAGGCAGAATGGATGCGATGCTCCACATTAAAGATCAGCGGCATTAAGCCCTGGAACAACATGACCACGATCAAACTGAGCACCAGCAGCATCCAGTTACGCCGCTTGAACTTTTTAAACTCGGCTTCGCGAATAGATTTCTTCAGCGAAAAATGGCGTCGAATGGCATGCACGAGGGGCTCGGTAAAAACTTTATCTGATTCGTTTACGCAGGTTAATTTATAAGTAACAGATGAATATCTCTTGATACTGGGCGCATGGTTCATGAGGTATTCCTCGAACTCCAGGCTGAGCTGGCGTTTGTACACCGGCGCCGGATCATTGGCATTAAAGTAAGTATCAATGGTTTTTTCATTAACCTTCAGGAAGATATTGATCCTTTTAAAAAGAGAGTTCATAAACAGGTATTTTCAGATAAACAGACCGCACACATCATATGCCCAGACCGGTATCCAAAATGGATATTGTCACCGCAACAACCTGACTATATGCTACGGTTATTTTATTTGTAAGCAGCCAGGTTGTCCGGTTACATCAATAACGAGCAGGAGTAGCGGCTACAGATAAAAGCCATAAAGGTTGTAGCAACTTTAAATATAAATACCTATACCCTGCCCGGATATCCCGTTAAAAGGAAAACCCCGGCGATATCGCCGGGGCCCAAACGTAACGCACGAGAAAAAGCACTGCCCATACCAGCTTAAATGCCGTTACGTGTTACCTTAGTTTTTCATACCGTGCCAGGGTCCAGGACCCTGACACCGTTCAATATCTTTAATCTTTCAGGCCTAAATGAGCTTTCACTTCTTCGTAATTATTCCAGTCGATCTGTTTGTTCATGCGAACATGTGTACCGCCGGGAACAAGGATATACCGGTATTGCAGGAACTTATTGCCATTTGCCGGATCAGTAAATGTAGACGCATTACCATTCGCATTCAGTTCAATAATACCTGTGGCGAAAAAAGGCGTGATCACGGCATTGCCTGAGCGGTATGGCAATGCGGTTATTACTTTATTAGCCGGCGTACCCAGGTTTACATATACTTTTATTTCACCGTTCGACAACAGCTCATCGGTGACTTTCGGTTCATTGATCTGCGTAAAATACACATTGCTGCCCTGGTCAAGGGTAAAAGCCAGGTCGAGCCAGGCAGAGTACTGTACATTGGCGGTTCCGGGATCCCCTTTACTACCTGGCTGGCCGGTTTGGCCGGTGTCACCTTTATCGCCTTTGTCGCCTTTTTCACCCTGCGGCCCCGTATCTCCTTTTTTACAGGCGCTAATCGTTAAGGCTACAGCCAGCATGTAATAAAAGAAATGGTGCAGGCTCCATTGGTTTGTGCGTTTCATGTTCTTGTTTTTATTTTGATGTTTGTGATGAAAAAAACTGCGGATCAAAGTTTTGCGTTCACCATACGTTACGCGGACAGCCATCGTCGTATTTATTACCGAGCAGGAAACCCACCATGATCTCATGGGATCCTTTGCTTACGATATTCAACCCCGATGTGGTATAGTCATAAGAATAGCCGATGTTGAATCTGTGGCCAATGTTCACCCCCAGCATCCCGGCAAAGCCGTCATCTTGCCGGTAACCTGCGCCAAACCAGGCCACATCTCTATATTGAAGCTTGGCGTTGATATCGAGCTGCGTGGGCAGGGGGTTTACATATTTCACCATTACTGAGGGGATCAGGTTAAATTCTTCGCCCAGCAGAAACCGGTAGCCTGCTGTAGCAAACAAATGAGGGATCGTTTTTCCATTACTGGTTGTAACCGCATTATCGGCAAAGCTTAGTTTCTGTGGAATGATCTGCTGGGCAGAGAAGCCGATAAAATAATCAGCCGAATAGAGGTACAAACCTGCCATAAAATCGGGCTTCAGGGTATTGATCATGCCATTATTGTAAACCGCCGGATCTACCTGCACCGTTCCAAAATCGAGTTTATTGGTATTTAAGCCGACACTGGTAATTCCCGCGCCAAAACCTGCGGCCAGGCTCGTTCGGGCGCTTATGCCTAAATGATACGCATAAGTGCCATAAGCAGAAAAATAATTCAGGGGGCCGGTGCGGTCATTGATCACCTGCAACCCCACGCCATGATGCGGCGCTGCAGCAGTATATTCTTCCCAGTACCGTTGTCCGCGCGGGTTTTCGCCCGGCATATCAAAAGAGGTAGGCGTAGTGCGGTAATCCGTTTTATTGATAGGCGTATGTAATGTTACATACGAGGTTACAGGCGCATCCTGCAGCCCCGCCCATTGATGCCGGTGACTGACCTTTATATCGGTATAGTTCTCAATGCCCGTCAGCGCCGGGTTAACGATATATTGGTTGAGAATATATTGCGTGTAATGCGGTTTCTGTTGTGACTGGGCGTGCAGGCAGGCAATCACCCAACAGCATGTTATAAGCTTTTTCATGTGTTACGTTTTTTTGATCAGCTACTTACTACTCGCCACCAGCCCTTTCCACGACCTTAAACTCCGTCCTTCTATTCAACTGCCTTCCTTCCGGATTATCGCTGCCATCTTCATTCGCATTCGGCGCAATGGGCCGGGCAGAACCATATCCTTTTGCCCGCAGACGGTTCTTATCAATGCCTTTGCTGATGAGGTAAGCCACACAGGCGCGGGCCCGGGCCTCTGACAGGCGTTGGTTATACGCTTCACTACCTTTATTATCGGTATGCGCGCTGAGCTCGATGGTAATTTCAGGGTGGGCATGTAACAGGGCGGCCAGTTTATCCAGCGATGTTTGCGCACCTGCTTTGAGGCTTGCTTTGTCAAAATCATAATACACATTGTCAAGGACCACCGCTTTTTCCATCGGCGGCACATCTTTGACCAGGCAAATGGCAGGGTTGATCAGTAATTGCGCTTCTTCATCGCCTGGTGTATAAAAGGGCAAAGAACCATTGCTGTACCCGCTCACAGAAGCCTCTGCTTTTAAAGGTTGAAACTCGTCGAGCGTAAAGGAATAGCTACCATCGCCGGCGGTTGTTTGCGTATGCACTGTTTTGTGCTGGATAGTATCTATAATCCTGACTGTGACCCCGGCCAGCGGCATTTTATCTTCACAGGATACCACCGTGCCGCTCACCAGTTTTTTCGGCTGGATCTTTTTTAAATAAAAGAGTTCCAGGCAGCAGGCAGCTTCGCGGTCAGAGCTTAACCATACATCTTCCAGTATATTCCGCGCACCGCCCCTGCTTACCAGATAGATATCGTCCCTGACTGAATTGACCGGGTAGCCGAAGTTGACAGGTGTTTGCCATTTATCTATTGCCCCTTTGCTGTAAAAGAAATCGAATCCTCCCATGCCAATGCGGCCGTTGCCCGAGAAGACAAGCGTAGCTGAAGGCAGATGATAATAAGGCGCCTGTTCATCGGCTGCAGAGTTGATCTGCTCACCCAGATTGACGGTTTTAACGGGTTTACCGTTTTCATCCAGTTCCGCCAACCAGAGATCAAAGCCACCGGCGCCGCCGGGTTTATCGCTGGCATACAACAAGTGTTTGCCATCGGGCATTACAAATGGTTGTTGCGCACTATAACCAGGGGTATTGATGATGCTGTCGAGCAATACCGGTTCGCTCCAGCCATTGCCGGTTTTGCGGCTGCTGTAGATGCCCGAAACTTTTTTTCCGCCCGTGATCATCCACCGGGTCAGGAAGAGGGTATTACCATCGGGTGTTACACTCACCACCCCCTGGTGCATGCTGCCAGCCTGGGGCAAAGGCAGGGCTTTTATGTCGCCGGCAATTCCTTCCGTCACAGCTGCTGTGTATACCCGGTTTACATGTGATTGGTGCTTACCCGCCAAACTATCTGCCCGGGTAGAAGTGAACAATAAAGTATTTTTGTTCAACCATACCGGTGCATAATTAGCGCCTTCCGTATTGAGGGGCGTACCGGCTTTCTGCACCTGGTAGAGTTTCAGGTCTTTCTTTTTTAACTGGGTTTGAATGAAGCGCAGGCTCATCAGTTCTTTCTTCGCTGATTCCGTGTATTGATCTTCGGCTGTATGTTCATCAAGAAAAAGGTTCAATTCCTTTTCCGCCTGCTCATAACTCGCCAGCGCCCGCAGCTCCACGGCATAGTAATACCGGGCCAGCGGAAATTCGCCGCCGCCGGCTTCCAGTGTTTTTCCATAATAGGTGGCTGCTTTCGCATGATCGTGCAACAGGCGGTAACTTTCTGCTATGCGATACAGCGCCTGCTGGCGGCTGCTCAGCGGCGTTTTGTTCTTTTTAACGGCGGAGGAGGGCACGGTATACGGACTATATTCTTCCTTTTTTAATTTATGGTCGGCTACACCCAGGTATTTCTCATAATAGCGGGCTGCGGAAAAATAATCGGCTTTTTTATAATAATTATCTGCAGCCCGCAAGTAATCATATGTAAACTGGGCTTTGGCTGCCAACATACAGCAACCGATAATGCCGGTGGCAAAGATCTTCTTCATGTGTTAAGTTTAATGTTCACAAAACCATGGTTTTTCATAGGCAGCAATCGTGTGTGTGTGTGTGTGTGTGTATTTATTATCAGGGCATTGTTTTTTTAAGGAAGCGGTTGGTAGACACCAACCGCCAGGTTTCCAGGACATTGGTGTACCTATGACTATAAGCGCGGACAGACGAACTCTACTTCTGGTGTTTTAACTGATCTTCTTCCAATAAAGGATAATGAGATCTCAAAGCTGTTCGACCCATTGGCCATTTTCCCCAGGTCGGAGGTATTCACATCATAACTCACTCCCAGCACTATATTTTTATGGGCAAACCCTACATAAGGTGATAAAGCATCTTTAAAGCGGTAGTTCGCACCCAGCATCAGATCCGTTCCGGGCGCTGCAATCAAGCGGGCATATGCCCCCGCCATTTTTTCGGTAGCCGTGCCCTGCTTCAGGTATAAAATATTCGGGGTTAAACTAAGTACATCAGATAAGGTTATACGTACGCCAGCATGTGCGGTAAACCGCATCGGCAGGCGGGCATTACCCCCAGCACTGAAATGATCATCCGGACGCGTGAGGTGCGCTGCGGAAAAACCGCCAAACAGATTCAGTTTCTTTCCCGGCTCTGCGTCGTAATAAAGGATGCCGGCAGCTGCATCAAAAGAGGTGGATGATGTTCTGCTGAACGATTCGGCTGAAGTAGCGCCCGGGTTGTAACCGGTGATCGGGTTCCACTGGTCGCCAAAGGAAAGTTTAGACCGGTTGAACCGCCGCTGTATAACGCCGATCTGCAAACCCATTACCACGCGATGATATTCCTGTGGGCCGAAACGTACGCCATTATAGGCGTAGCTGCCATAAGCGGTGAGATAATTGTACCCTCCGTCACCGGCAGTTTGGTTCAATACATTGGCGCCGAAATTGGAATTTTTATTAGTCGTGAAATCAACTGCAATACCGGGCGTTGTGAACGGACTGCTGATATTTCCCCATTGCGACCGGTAGATACCGGAAATGCGGTAATCGCCGTCAAAAGCGCCGGTAAGCGCCGGATTGAGCCAGGCGGGATAAACGTAATATTGCGAAAAATGCGGATCCACCTGTGCTTTCACGAAGTGCGCGCCTAAACAAACCGCGATTAACAGAATAATACTTTTTCTCATTGCATACAGTTTTGTTTATGATCAATATTATCTTTTACGAATGGAGCACCGGCCAACGCCCCCTTACTTCACGATCGTCACAGAACCGGTACGGGGAACAAACCCGCTCTTCAAATGGATCACATAGTAGTAAGTAGCCATGGGCAACAACTTGCCACCCACCGTACCATCCCATGGCTTTCCATATCCGGCCGAATAAAATACGCGTTGTCCATAACGATTGAAAACCTCCACAGTGGCGCCCGGATAATCGCTCAGGTTCGTGATATTCCAGGTATCATGAATGCCGTCACCATTTGGCGAAAACACGTTCGGGATCTTTACCGGCTTCAATATTTTAACTGTCAGCTGATCGGATGCGGTGCACTGCCCTTCACCCAGCGCAGTGAGCGTATAGGTGGCATCGGCCATCGCCTGTAGCAGGGGGCGTAATACATTGGCATTATTCAGTCCCGTCCCGGGCGACCAGTTAAATGTGAGCACCGTTGAATCATTGGCGGTGGGATTGAACTGCACCACCGTTCCCTGCGGCACCGTGAAGGATGGACCGGCATCGATCACCGGCTGCAGATACACCACCACGTTTTTAGTAACAGGTTGCGACATGCAACCAACGCTGGTGGTCACCTGCAGCTGCACCGTATAGGTACCCGGTAGCTTATATCGTTTCACCGGGTCCTGTACAGTGGAAGAACTGCCGTCACCAAAATCCCAACGCCATTGCTGAATGGGACTGTTACTGGTAATACTTTCATCGTTGAAGACATTATCGGCGCCCTGGCACAGGGTATCAGGCGCTACGGTAAAGGCTGCGACTGGTTTATCGAAGAATGCGTTTAATATTTTCGATGCCTGGCTGCTACAGCCCCAGGCGGAAGTAGCTGTAAGCTGAACCGTATATGATCCGCCAGTGGCATATACATGACTGGCATTCACAGCATGCGATACCGCACTGTTATCGCCAAAATCCCAGGTATAGGCAAGTGCCGACTGATCGGCTACTGTAGAAGCGTTTGTAAGATCAGCCGCACCACCCGGCATACATACCGCTGCTGGTAAACTGAATGCAGCTACCGGCAGCGGATGTACCGTCACCATGCGGGTGGCTGTATCACTGGTGCACCCCTGATCACTTACTGCTACCAGCTTTACAGAATACGTGTTGTATGCTGACCAAGTATGGGTAAAAGCATTGCCATTGGTGCGGGTAACCCAGTTGCCGTCACCGAAATTCCAACGCCATGCACTAATGGCGCCTGATGCTATGGTCGACTGGTCGGTGATCGTGGCTGCCTGGTTCAAACAGATATCGCCATCGGCCGTAAATGCCGCTACCGGCTTTGGATAAACGGTAATGACACTGCTTATCGATTCCGTACATCCGCCAGTGGTGGTAAATGTGTATGTGATCGTATGTGTACCCGGGCCTGCTACGGATGGCTGAAAGCTGCCGTTTGCTGCGGTACCAGGACCGCTGTATACGCCTGTTCCCGGAACGCCATTGGTAACCGTAGCGGTGGCCACCGAGATCGAAGAAGCGATACTGCCGCAAACGGCGCGCAGTGATGAATAGCTTAATTTGGGCCGTAAGCTGAAGGTCGCCGGCACCGTAATATCTTTTGTACAGCCATTCGCAGTGGTTACGCTGAGCTGTATATTATAATTACCAAAACCATAGGTGTGCGACGGATCCTTCAGCGTGGAAATATTTGGGTTCGCCGCTGTTGCATTGGGATCGCCGAAATGCCAGTTCCAACTGCTCAGTGTTTGTCCATCCGGAACTTTAGTAGTATCGGTAAATTGAACAAGGCCATTATCGGGTAAACAACCAGCCGGGTAACTGAACCCCGGCCGCGGTTTGGCATATACCGTGACCGGCAGCATTGCCGTATCACTCACACAGGCATTGCTCACTTTCACTACATGTTTAACCGTGTAAGTTCCATAAACAGGATACACGGCGGTTTGCGGATCACCTGTAGTGGCAGTGACCGTTGTATTATTGCCAAGATCCCAATACCAGGTATTCACCGGCGCAGGCCCGCCATAGGATGAAGTTTCAGTAAAGGTGATACTGCCATCCTCACAAATGGCCGGCGGTATCGCGCTCAGGGTGGTTACCGGAGGCGCATAAACGGTGATCGGTTTGCTTACATCGGCCACACAACCATCACCGGTAACTACTTCCAGGTGTACGTTCTGTGTTCCGGCAGCAGCTAATAATCTGGAAGGGTTCTGGGCGCCGTCCTTACTGCCATCGGCAAAGGTCCAGCGCCATTGTGCGATCGTATAAGCGCCGGTAGCAGCCGGCCCGCTGAATGCAACCGCATCTTTTATACAGCCGGTAGGATGCGAGAAGCTAAAATCGGCCGTAGGCCTTGGCTTCACTTCAACAGAGATCTTTAACTCTTCGGTGTTATTACAATTATCGAGCGAAAGGCTGGTTGACCGGATAGGTATGGTATAGGTGCCAGGTGTATTGAAGTTATACTCGCCTGGCAGCGTGTATTTATAGTAAGTGATGCCATTGATGGTTTCGGTGCCATTATAGGCAGTTGAAGCCGGATCCAGGGTCACATCGGCATTGGGGCTAACAATAGCGCCCAAGCTGCTGAGATTCCATACCAGCTTCAATGGCTGATAACGGATGAGGGCCGACAATTTTACCGGCGTATTTACACAGGTAAATGGATGGCTGTTCTTTCCACCATTGGCGGTATCGGGCTGGTTATGCACACTGCCCACCGCATTCAGGTTATTCAGGTAAGTACCCACGTTATAGGCATAGCTTTCCACACTTCCCAGTCCATACGTAATACCCGTAAATGCCGAATCGCAGGTGACCATACATTGCCCTAATGGCGCTGCCGGCGGTAATGGGCAATCCCATCGCCTGATGGCGACTGAATAGCCAGGCATATTGGGATGCGCATAGGAAGTGAAGGCAGCGCTGTTATCGATGCGCAAGGAAGTTAATCCCGCCGTAGGCACTACCACGGTCACATAATTCACCTGGATAGATTCTTTATTATTCCGGAAGAAACCCACGCGTTTGATGGCCTGCTCCACCGGGCTCAGCACGACCATTTCCGGGTCGCCCAGGCCGCCGTTGCCCAGGCAGCCGCCACCGGTCATGAACTGCATTACTTCAATAGGTTTATCGGCTTCAATAAGATCGGCTGTTGCACTTTCATATACATAGTAATTCCCGTTCACCAGGGTGGCATTGAGTGGCGGCGCCGTGATCAGTTGGTTATTCACGCGTACTATGGTAGCAGGGTCACTCACGGCCACTTTATACAAACTTCTGGCAAAGGACAAAGGCGTACCGGATCCTGAGAAAGGCGCCGTGAGATAGCGCTTGCCCCAGGCATGCCGCGGAAAGAGCTGCTGGTTATCATTATCGCCCCCACCGGTGCCACAGGAAGCCGGATTAGCGGTGCGGCTGCTGCCTGCAAAGACAGCGATGGGATTGCAATCGTTCGCGCCATTGGCCATGGATCGAACGATGGTGCCCGTTAGCTCTTTGCCGGTTCCGGCATTTCCGCCATTTCCATTTGCATCAGCCCCGTCATTGGCGCCTACCACCTGGTAGATCTGTCCCTTCATTAAGGTAATGGTAGTGGTAACACCAGGCTGCAGCCCAGTTTTATCCTGCGCCCGGGTTTGCACCGAAGGGGTAACCTGTATCACCGTATTATCTTTACTGGCTATCACATACATCCAGTTGTAACAATTGCTGGCATAACTCTGGCGGCTGTTCAATGACACGTAGGAATATCCCCAGGCAGTGACCGGCAGCAGCATGGTAGCGCCGGAAGAAGTGGAACCATAAATATGGGCGTAGGCAACGATCGGTACATTGCTTTCAATATGTATCCCTTTTTTCCGGAACACGCCTGCCCCACCGCTTCCCGCTGGCGGCGGATCGGAAAACAGCCGTGCATCATAGTTAGGATCGCTCAATGGATCACCGCTTGCCGCCGGCACATTCACCGGACCTTTCGGGATAATGTCGGAAGCAATGACGCTAAAAGCGGGTATGGTATATGTTTTCCGCCACCAGGTATTGAAAAAAGGCCCGCTGCTGTCGAGCGTTACCGTAACGGTAGCAGGTTGATCTTCGGCACTCAGGTACAATACCATATTCATATCGTTCGATCCCTGTTCCATGAACTGGTGATGCCCATAACCTACCCAGAACTCGGTGCCCCGGTTCGATACTGCCTGCGCTGATCCCCATACGCTGCTCAACAGTAACACCAGTCCCAATAGCAGTCGCCTTCCCAGTATATGTTCAAAATTGCTCACCATATGCTAATGCATTTTAATTAACAGAATTCCCCTTGCCTCTTTGCCTCTATGCCTTTCTGCCTATCTTATAAGATTGATCGAACCCTTCTTATCCATCACCGTTCCATCTGTGAGTATCATGCGGCACACGTACATATATACGCCACTTGGCTGCAGCTTGCCTTTATAGGTTCCATCCCAGCCCCTGCTTTGATCAGCCGATTCAAATAATTTCTCGCCCCACTGGTTAAATACCATCAGCTTCAGTTCCCTGATCTTGTACCCGTACACCTTCAACACATCGTTCAATCCATCGCCATTCGGGGTAAAGCTGTTCGGGATGAACACACCATCCGGTAACACCTGTTGCGAAACGGGGGCAGATATACTTTCCACACAAGCGCTCAACGCTTTCACCATGATGGTCACCGTTTGCAGGGCTTGTAGTCCGCCTACCGTATGCGTTAATCCGGTAGCGCCTGAACTTGGTGCTGACCAGTTATTGCCGTTGTCGAGCGAGACCTGGTAAGCGGTAGCGCCTGGCACGGCATTCCATTTGAAACGCACCAGGTTCGATGCCACAGAATCAACCGTCGCTACCGGCCGCAGAATGGCGCTTTGCACGCTGACAGATACTTTTGTCATTTCCGAACTGCAGCCGCTGGCAGCCGTTTGCTGCACATAGTAATCGGCGCCGCTTGTTATATTGGTCAATGATAAGGAGGGTCCGGTTCCTATAGCGGTTCCGCCGTTGGGCGAAGCATACCAGGTGTAGGTAGCGCCTGCTGCGGGATTTTCTACTGTCAGCGTGGTATCGGCACCGCTGCATACGGTCACCGAATGAACGGTAAGGAGCGGGATCGGATTCACGACGATCTCTTTGGTTGTATCGCCTACGCAGCCATCGGCCGTAATGGATTGTAATTTTTCGGTGTAAGTACCTGCTGTGTTATAGCGGAAGGTCACCTGCTGGCCATTGGCCTTGCTGCCATCATGGAATTCCCATTTCCACTGGTTTACGGCAATGCCGTTCTGCGCTATTGATTCACCGGTGAATTCAGCCAGTTCTTTTACGCAACCAGGGAAGTTTACCGCAAAATCCGCCTTAGGCGCCGGCACCACCTGTACATAGATCAGATCGCGGCCGGTATGGTCACAGCTTTCGATATCCGGATGATCATACACGATCTCGATGGTATATACACCCGGATTGGCAAACCTGTAATCCTGGTTCAGCGGGAACACATAGTTCTTCACTCCGTTGATCATGATGCTATCGCTGGGCACCGGTGTATTCACTGTTACATCTGCATTCGGCGAGAGACCCGGTACACGGCTGAATCTCCAGGTGAGTGTGTTGGGTATGAACGGCAGGTAACCGGTAAAGCGGAATGGGGTTCCGGCGCAGGTGTAATCTGCTTTGTTGCCATTGTTCAATGTATTGGCAATGGTGCCCAAACCCTGCAGGGTCTTCACCATGGTACCCACGTTGTAACCATAACTTTCAACACTGCCCAATCCATACACCAGTCCCAGGTAGGCAGAATCAGATTCCACGGAGCTTTGTCCGGCCCCGGCCGGCCATCGCTTAATAGCCACCGTATAACCAGGCTGCGAGTGCGCATAACTGTATTTGTCAGCAGCAGGTATCGCAGACCAGGGAATACCGTCGATCTTCAGGGAGTTCATACCGCCATCCGGAAGGATCAGTGTTAAATAATTCAGGGTGATGGCATCGCGGTTGTTTCGATAGAATCCTGAGAAGCCATTGATGGCCTGTTCCAATGGACTTAATATATTGCTTTCCGGATCACCGTTGCCGCTGGTATTGGGACAACTGCCCGAGGAGGCCATATACTGTACCACGGTAACCGGCTTATCAGCGGTAATAATGTCTGCTGTATTACTTTCATATTGATAGTATCTGTTATTGATCAATTGGGTTGGCAGGAAAGGAATATTATTCCGTTTAACTACCGTGGCCGGATCTTTTACAAGGATCCTGTAGATATTCGTCATCAGCGTACTGATATTACCACTGGTAGAAGCAGGCGCTGTGAGGTAGGTCTTACCCCAGGCCGAATAAGGGAAAGTTTGTTGCAGGAAGAGGTCACCCGAAGAGCCGGTGTTATTGCCGCAAGCCATCCCTGTACGCGAGCTGCCTGTGAACACGCCTATGGCATGGCATTCGTTATTGGCATTGGGCACTGATTTTATAATGGAACCGGTGAGATCGTAGCCTTCACTGCCGCTTTGCATGGCGCCCAGCACCTGGTACACTTCCCCGGCATTTAATGTGATGCGGAAGGGTACATTGGCAGGTCTGCCGCCCAGGGTGGGCACCGAAGGCGTGATCTCTACCACTGTATTATTCTTGTCGGCCAGCACCATAATGGTCGTGTAAGCGCCGGTGGTGCTGTAGTTCTGCCGGTTGTTCAGCGAATAATATTCATAACCCCAAACACCAACCGGGAATAACATGGTAGCGCCGGAATTGGCACTGGCGAAAATATGTGCATAGGCCGTGATCGGCACATCGCTCACAATGCTGATACCACGGTTGTACAATCCTTCATCAATCAGGCGCGCATCATCCAAACCGGTCTTCGGCATAAAGTCTGACGCTCTTGTCGTAAACGGCGCAATGGTATAATTGCGCACCCAATTGGTTCCATTGATGCGGATCTGCACATTGGCCGGCTGATCGGTCGTGCTCATATAGATCACCATTTCCTGTGAATTGGTGCCCGGGTTGAAATCATAACTGCGCTGATAACCTACCCAGAAGCGTTTGCCGCGGTTTGAACTGTCTTTTTCCGGCAATACCGGCGGTGCATATGGATTTATCAATCCGGTGAAGCGGTCGAGGTAGTTCACGGAGTTTTGGGTGATCTTCCGTTTCAATACATCCACGCGGCTGCTGAAACCGACTACCCAGGCGTTCGACACCGTTGTTTTTCCCAATCCCAGCTGGTACTGGTCTGGTATGGAGCCCTGCCATGGATCCAGGTAGAACAGTTCCATATTGTAGTCGTAATTACCACCGCCGGGAATATCTAATTTGGTATAGAAGAACATGGAATCCGGGCGGGGTTGCAAGCCTGCAGGCACTACGCCCGAGAAGCGGCGTGCTTCCAGGGAAACCGGTGCAGTGGGTCCCCAGGTGATCTTCATCACCGTATCGGTTCCATACATAAATGTTTGTTGTTGATTGGCTGCAGGTGTAGCCGGTATAGCGGTCAACACCGTTGGCAAAGCCGTTGGGAAGAATTCCCAGGCGCCTAAGTCGGGCACACCTGCTGTAAGTGTTACAGGCCGGGGATTATTATCAATATCCCGGTCATTACCGGTAATCTGCACCCCACGGCCATGCATGGCCCAAACATCAGGATTGGTAAGATCGGGCCGCAGATCAGCATCGCTTATAAAGGCAGGGGCATGACTGATAGACCAGGTATCCCAATAGGAACCGGTTTTCCAGTCGGGCAGTGTAGCAAATGTTCCCGCTGGATTGGCCCTTTGCACCAGGGTGGTCCCGGTAGTATACAACATATTGTATTCACTGGTGAGTGACTGACTGCTATTGTTAACAAAGAGCGCCACGCCACCACCTTTTGCCGAGAAGATATTATTACGCAACTGAATGCGGGTAGCCGTGGTATTCAACAGGTACATTGCATGGTTATTGGTTGTTGTGGCTGATGTACTGTGAACGCTGTTATTGAAATAATCGGCCAGGCTGAAATTGTTATGGTAGATCCCATAAGAGCCCGGACTTGTTGTATTGATAGCTACCACATTGTTCTTTACAGATACGCCGGGTGATGCCGACAGATACAAACCATACAAGGTTCCGGCGTTATTGGTTACAGCGGTCACTATATTATTTGCCAGCTTACCATAAGCGCTGGTGGAGGTATCGCAATTGATAAGCGCCAAACCATATACAATGGTAGTTGCATCTTTGATATTGATATGGTTACCGGTTACCGTATAAGCAGAATCGCAATCTGTTGCATAGATGCCATAGGCAGAAGCATTCACCGGTCCGTTTACATTGACGGTATTTTTATTGAGCTGCACACGTTTGATATTGGCAGCGTAGATCCCGTACTGCCAGGCGCCGCTGACAGTATTACTATCGATTACATGATCGGGTGTAAGACCAGCGCCGGTACCCGTTCCTGTAAAGTGAATCCCGGTGGAGCCATTGCTGATCGTATTGCCCCTGATCACATTATTTGTTCCCTTCAATTGATGGGCATAAATACCTGATAAATTATTGGAAGCTACGGTAGCCACCGGCGCTGTTATGATACAGTTCACAATGCTATTGTAGGAAGCTGTGTTGGCGAGTTCCACTACCCTGCCGTTTGTTACATTGGTACCTGAGAAACTCAGGTTTTTGAAAATGAAATGCCGGGCGCTGTCAAGCTTCAGGGTGTAATTAGCTGTAGCCGTTGCATCAAAACTCAGGTTCACTGAGCTGGCTACGCCATTCGCGCTCTGGAAGGTCACCGTATTCACGGCCGAGGTATTGGGGATATAAGGGATGCGGATCTGTTCATTGTAGGTTCCAGCCGCTACATTGAACACAACCGGTCCGGTAATACCACATAATAACGCATCTACCGCTGCCTGGAAGGAAGTGAAATTATTCGGTACAGGCCCTGCCGCCGGATCGATGGTATAGGTGCCGGTGAGCAGAATATTGTTCAGGGTAACCTGTACCGGTGCTGTATACACGGTATTGTTAATACAGGTAACTGCTGCGCGATACCAGGTGCTTAAACCGGCTTTTGTCTTAAATTCCGGGAAGTATTGTACCGGGCTGATGTCCGTCCAGCTGGTACCATCGGGTGATGACTGCCATTGGAAAGTGATCGCACCCAGGGGTGAATGGCCGGTCACGGTTAATTCGATCGGCATTTCGAGGCACAAGCCGGTGGATGGTGTTACCAGGGCGGTGCCTGCCACCGGTGGGGTTTGACAAGGCAGCGGTGCAAATTCATAGGCGCCGATATCAGGCGTAGTGCCTGAACGCACCACATCCACTATATCTGTGGTTATGTTTACTGCTGTTCCCTTATTATCCAAAGCCGCTAACATTGGTTTATAATCCCCGGCATTCATATCGGTATACAGCGGGTTAGCGCTTAATGAATTTGCGTCCTGACCGGAGGCAGTGACCCAGTCGGCCAGACTCGTACGGTTGGCTGTATAAAAGCCCACATGGGCATTGGCGCCGCTCACATACAGGTTATTGTTGTTGGATAATACTTCACTGTTGGCCGCATTCAGATAAATGGCGTGTTTGGCACCATTACCGCCGCGGCTGATGGTAACGATATTATCAACAAACTGGATACCGGTGGCCGTAGTGGTTTGATAGAATCCCACACTGACGCCGCTGGCGGTACTGGCGGTATTGTCAATAGAAATGGTATTATGGTAATACCAGACATTATTCGACCCGGTATTGTACAGCGCATAAATGGGGCCGTTGCCTTCCAGCGCATAAAAGAGGTTATTGCTGACCGTATCTGCATTGGCAGCATCTTCGCCATTATGATAAATACCATAGAAAGCAGCGGTATTGGCAGCAATGCCCCCAAAGAATTTCGTAAACCGGTTCTTTGAAATATGTAAGCGGTTGCTGGGGGCTGCCGTTACATAAATACCATACACGCTGGTAGCGGTATTGGTTCTGGCCGCCCGGGTAAAGGTATTCTTTGCAATGGTCGTAAAGTTGGTGCCCGTTATATACAATCCATAATTATAGAAATCCTGTATAGTATTATTGGTAAAGCTATTGTTGTTCAGGAACCCGGCCGTAGCGGTATTGCCCACGAGGGTAATTCCATAGTAACCACCGGTAATGGTGTTGCGGTCAAACAGGTTGCCATCGCAGAGCGTAGCACCGGTTGAAACGGCGCCGGTATGGGATGCATTTATTACAATACCTGCATAGCTGCTACTGGTTGCTGTTAGAGCCGTATTGATGGAACACTTGCGGAAAGTATTTGAATCGGCATTATTGATCAGCTGTACACCATACCCGTAGGTACCGCCACCGGCTTCAATCACCAGGCTGTCGAAAATGATATGGTCGGCGCCGTTGAGTTTGATCACGGCCCGCTGACCGTTGGCCGTAGCATTGAAAGTGAGTGTATTGCCATTGCCATTAAACGTAATCGTATTGATGGCCGAAGTACCTGGTATACTGTCGAGGATCAATTGCTCGGTATAGGGTCCTGATGCTGGTTCTACATTGAAGACGATCGCACCGCCGATACCACAGCCCATGGCCGCCTTTGCATCAGCAAATGAGAGGAAATTACCACCTGGTTTACCAGGCACGTAGCTGCTTTGTCCGTTTTTATTGATCGTGTAGGTTCCGCTGGGCAGCACGGGATTCACAACCAGCTGCACCGTGTCAGTATATACGGTATTGGCGCCACAGGATATTTGTACACGGAAGTAACTGGTCGTATCGGCCATGATCGTGGTATCCGGTGTGAGCATCGGCGTACCTAGGTTGAGATAAGGCCCGGTCAACAATTTTGCCTGCTGCCACTGGAATGTTTGTCCGGCCCCAAATGCCCCGATATTCACATGCAGGTATACGGGATTGTACTGGCAAATGGTATCCGGCGTAATAGTCACCGTACCATTTACCAGCGGAACAGAACAGGGGGATGGCGTAAATTCATAAGCGCCGATATCCGGCGTAGTGGTGCTGCGCGGCTGATCGTTGATATCATCGTTTATGCCAATACCGGTTCCTTTATTATCGATGCCGGCATTGCCCGGTGTAAAGTTGCCGGCAGCCGGATCAACGAAAGCGGGCGTGATGGCCAGTGAATGGGCGTCTAAACCAGTGGCTGTTCTCCAGTTATTGATCTGCGCCTGCGCTGCATTATAAAAGCCCAATGCGTTGGTACCTGCCGCAGCATTGATGTAATAGTTATTGTTATCGGCGCCCGCAGGCAGGTTCGCTCCCAGGTAAATACAATACTTAGTACCGGTACCGCCGCGTGTAATGGAAATATTGTTATTGTAGAAGAAGATGCCACCGGCTGTAGTGGTTTGATAGAATCCCCTGGTGGCAGCCGTAGCAGTAGCCGTTATATTATCCAGGGAAATGGTGTTATGGAAATACCAGGCATAACCCGATCCGGTATTCATGATACCATAGGCCAGTCCATTCCCATTCACATCGTAGACCAGGTTATTGCTGACAATATTTTCATTGTTCGTACCACCGGTTGAACCGCTGGAATTATTGAAGTTGATACCATAAAAAGCAGCCGTACTGTTAGGCGCGCCGCCAAAGGGATTAAAAATGCGGTTCTTGGAAACGGTACAACCGGCATTTTTTTCTGTTGTAAAATAGATACCATAGAAATCTGTGACACTGGTACGCGCAGGCCGGCTGATAACATTCTTCTCAATGATGGTTGCATAACTGCCGGCAACATAAATGCCAATGGAATAGAAATCTTTGATGGTATTCTTAATGATCTTATTATTCCCATTGGCGCCATTATTAAAAGTGGCCGCCAGCGTAATGCCATAATAACCGCCGGTGATGGTGTTGCCATTGAACTCATTGTAATCGCTCAAAACAGCGCCAGTAGCCACGGGACCTGCATCGGACCCATTGACTACGATACCGGCAAAATTTTGCGTGGTGGAAGTAGCAGACAACACGATATTACAGTTCTTCACCACGTTGGAGTCGGTGTTGGACATCAGTTGCACTCCGTACCCATAGGTACCCAGACTGGCATTTATATTCAGGCTATCGATAATGATATAGCGGGTGCCTTTCAGTTTAATGACCGCGCGTTCGTTGGTATTGGTGGAAGCAAAGCCAAGCACGGCGCTGCCCATCCCTTTAAAGGTAACGGTATTAACGGCCGATGCTCCAGGCACTGCTGTCATGATCAACTGCTCATTGTAGGTACCCGTACCTGTTTTTACATTAAACAAGACAGGTCCATTGATCCCGCATTTAATATGATTATAGGCCTCGTTGAAGGAATTGAAGTTGATGCCGCCTGTTGGTAAAGTATTATCAATAGTAAACACGCCTGATACGGGTGTGGGTGAAATCACTTTAACCGGTTGTGCATTCGACGACGTGCTGCTCAATGCACAGGTAGAAACCAGGCGGTACCAATGGGTGCCTACCTGCGATGTTGTATGTGAAAGGTTGGTTGCACCAGGTATGGGCGTCCAGTTCAAACTATCGGTTGATCGTTCCCATTGGTAACTGATGCCATTACCGGTGCTGATACCTGTTGCATTCAGGGTAAATGGTTCTATACAAACCGTAGTGGCAGATGCAGTAGCAGTACCGGCATTGGGTGCGCCTGCGCAATCGGGCCATTCCGCCACCAGAATATCATCCACGCCAATATCGGTAGCGCCAAAGTCGGATGTAGCCTGGAAGCGGATAATGGTATTCGCCGAACTGCTATTAAAGAACAGCACTTTTTGCGTCCATGCAGAACGGCGGGTGATGGAATCGAGCCGGGTAAAGCTGGTACCGCCGTTCAGCGACACCAATACAGTTAAACTGTCATCACCGCTTGTATTGATATAACTAAAGGTCAGTCGTTTGTTGGGCGCGCCGGTGCTGGCATTGATATGCAGGTCGAACTTGCCCTGATCACCATCATCGGCATTAAAACTGTGGAAGCGGGCAGAAAAAGTGCCCTGTGCAGCTACGGGCGTATACCCCCCATTGGTAGAGGTCCAGTTAGCGGAGGCGCCATCGTCCTGCCGCCGCCACGAAGCGTCGCCCGTGGCCGGGTTGTTCACCCAGAAATCATTGGGTATATCGCGGGTATCGCAACCATTGCCCCAGGTATTTTCAAAACTTTCTGCATATGGCAATGGCGCATATACCGGCGCACGCATGGGCACCAGCACAGGTACTGAAGGGGCTGACTGGTTGCCATTGACACAGCTCACCATCATCCGGTACCAGGTATTGGCTGTTTGCGAAGTATTCAGGGTTTCACCGGTGGCATTGGATACGTTTGTCCAGCTAACGTTATCCGGTGATGATTGCCACTGGTAGCTTAGCCCATTCTGTAATGGCAGCCCGTTCACGCTCAGGCTGAACGGCGTACCCGCACATACCATCGTATGGCTCGACACGGTAGTGCCCGGCACCGGTGTGCCTGAACAATCTTCCAGGTTGTACATCGAGAGGTTATCGATACCGATATCCGAACCGCCAAAATCGGCTGTTGAGCGAAAGCGGATGACCGTTGTAGCCGAAGAAGCGGTAAAGGTGAGCACTTTCCTGTCCCAGCTGCCATTGATCTTATAGCCGCCCAGGTAAGTAAAGGTCAGGCCGCCGTCGGTCGATAGCAATACTTCCATACTGTCGCTGCCGGATGTATTGATATAATCGAAGCGCAAACGTTTGGTAGGAACTCCGGTATTACAGTTCACATAGAAATCGAGGGAGCCTTGTGCACCCTGCGGGGCGTTGAAGCTATGGAAGCGGGCTGAGTAAAGCCCATGGGTAGCCGCCGGGTTGTAAGCACCCGCATTCGGACCGGCCCATGCAGCAGATGCCCCATCATCGTACCGGCGCCAGGAATTATTGCCCGTGCCGGGTTTGCTTCGCCAGAAATTATTTGGAATATCCCGCGTATCGCAACCATTTATCCAGGGCCCTTCAAAGCTTTCCGTAAACGGCAGGGTTGCATAGGAAACTGCAGTTGTATTTACCTGCAGGGGCGCCGATAATACCGTGTTGCCACCGCAGCTAACGGCTACGCGGTACCAGGTACTGCTGGTTTGCGAAGTGGCGTAAACGGCGTTTATGGCGCCGGTAATATTTGTATAGGTCACATTGTCGGTAGAAAATTGCCATTGGTAGCTTTGGCCTGCACCTGCCGTACCGCCGGTAAGGCTTAAAGAAAATCCGGTGCCCGCACAAACCGGGTTGGCAGTGCTGGTGATCGTACCGGGCACTGGTGGCGTGGTACAGGCAGTCGAACTGAATTCAATGGCGCCAATATCCGGTGAAGTGGCACTGCGGGCAGCATTGAAGATATCGCTCATGATGCCGGCTGCAGCCCCCATATTGTCGAGGAATACATTGGTAGGCCGGTAATTGCCGACGCCCGCATTTACAAACAGAGGATCAACCGACACACTGTTGATATCAAAGCCGGTGCCCTGCCAGCCCGCCATGGTTGACCAGGCAGTCGTGTAATAACCGAAATTATTGGTACCACCGGGTGCATTTATATACAGATCATTGTTGGCAGAACTTGTTACCCCTGCGTCACCGAAGTACATACCATATTTTGTTCCCGTTCCTGCCCGCGTAATATACACCAGGTTATTCTTCACATACACTTCGGTACCATAGGCATAACAGCCATAGGTGCTGCCAGCGGTTGCTGCCGCATCATCCAGCACAATGGTATTGTGATAAAAATTCCAATTATTATAACCGGGTGAATAAATGCCATAGATAGTTCCCGACCCGTTGTTGATATTATAGATGAGGTTATTTGCAGCCAGGTTAGGTTCTGCGGCGGATGAACCTGAACCGGCTATATAAATACAATAGGCCGTTGATCCGCTGCCGGTAGCCCCATCGAACAGATTATGGATCCTGTTCTTTTCGATTTTAGTTCTTATTGTAGAACTTGCATAGATCCCATAAGCGGTGGTAACTGATGAACGCGAAGGCCGCGACACATCATTACCTGATATCAGTAAATTGGTATTGCCAAAACTGTAAATGAAATAGCTGTACTGATCACGCAGGATATTCTTTTCTATAATATTCCCTGTATTAAAGGCACTGGTGCTGCCATAAGCCACTATTCCGTAATAACCGCCTGTAACCGTATTGCCAATGATCAGGTTGCCATTACCATTATTACCCGAAACGGAGCTGGCTGTTGCCGACCCGTTAATCAGGATGCCGGCATAATTCGTCGTGGATGCCGAGCTGTTGGTATTCACCACGCATCTTCGAATGATATTGCTGTCGGCTTTATTGGTGAGTAAAATACCCCAGCCATAAGTACCACCGGATACGTCTACCTGCACACTGTCTAAAATAATATGTTTGGCGCCGTTGAGAATTATACCGGTGCGGTTGTTGGCATCCGATGTATTGTATAAAAGTGTAGTTCCATTTCCGTTGAAGGTAATGGTATTCACCGCCGAGGAACCGCCAATAAACGGAATGGTCAGCTGTTCGGCGTAAGGACCGCTATTCGAAACTACATTGAACACCACCGGTCCACTGATACCACACTTGATGAAATTCACTGCATCATTGAAGCTTTGAAAATTGGTGCCACCGGTCACCTGGGCGCTATTGATGGTAAAGACGCCCTGCACCAGAGCCGGCGATATCACCTGCACAGCTGTTGAGGTGTCTGACTGGCCGCCACTGGCGCAGGTCACAATGGCCCGGTACCAATGGGTTGTACTTTGACCGGTTGTATGTGTTGATAGCGTGGCGCCCGGAATATCGGTCCAGTTTGCATTATTGGTTGATGACTGCCATTTGTAAGAGATGCCTGAAGCGATGGTTTGGCCGCTTAGATGTAAAGTGAAATTTTGCCCCAGGCATACATTGGTTAAGGAACTGCCGGCTGTGCCTGCATTGGGTTTACCCGTACAGGCATTCGCTGGCGTCCAGGAAAAAATAATATCCGGTCGCGATGTCTGATTTCCTTCATCATCAGTTTCGGTAGTGCCACACATGGAGCCGAGGTTATCGGCGATGACGCTATGGGAACCGTTAAAAGAAAGACCGGTGGTCCAGGCAATGGCAGGATTTGCTGTATACCAGATGCCTGTAGCATTACCGGGATCACCATTACATATTTCGATTAGGATATTATCGGTACCATTCCAGAAAAACGGCGTTGGGAAACTGAACACATTGGAACCTGCTACCGCCTGGTAATCTACCGGTGATGTTTCAACGGGCGTAGTCGTGAAATTGTCCCAGCTATCCGTTGACAAGGTAGCTACCGTAGTTCCGCCGATCTTTATGACCAGGTTTTCGGTTACACCGGCGGCGTTCAGGCTGAGCACATTGAATTTAATGGATTGGATGGTTCCGGGTCCCATACCTGCTGCCGATAGTTCAGAAGCCAGGTAGAGATATTGGGAGCGTGCGCCTTCAAACCAGTCTTGGATCGGACAGGGATATTCATCGTCTGCATTACCGGTGGTTCCGGTGCCAATGGAAATATCCATTTGTGCTTTTGGTTCCTGTAAAGCTGTAAACAGGATCAGCAACAAACAGCCTATGTGTCGTATAACCCGGTATGAGTAGCCATTTCTCATGGAGCAGTTATTTTGTATTTACAGAGATCATTTTATTTATACCGTTCAGTCGAAGCAATAGATGGCCAGTAACAGTTTACCAGTCACCTTTTACCGGTCACCAGTCAGCTGTTTCCAGTTTCATACTGAGTAGTTAGCTCAGCATGGCCATTCTTGAATGATTGAATTCCTGTTGCCTTTGTACCTCGTTGCCTTTATGCCTTCTCTATATTCGTTTTCACAGGGCCGAATCACCGGCAGGTTTTAAATAGGAAACACAATGTTTTAAGTTTTGTGCCTCGGGCCTTAGCGTTGCCAGCTGATCCAGGCTTTGGCATCTTTCGCACTCACCATGTCATAACTGTTCTCACCGGTTTGAACGAACCAGTATCCACTCGTGCTATAAAATTGTTCTTTCGTTTTAAAAGCGGGTCCGGTAACCGGATAGGGCCCAACAGTGAGATCTCCATTGTAAGTGAACATGACCCGGCCGTCTGACTGAAAACTGACCCTGGGCGAAGTGCCGTAGATATAATCCAGGTCATCGATTGCCGGAACATAATAAAATGGGATCAGCGCATCAAATGCTGCTCCTGTGGGAGGTTGAACGCCCGGCCAATAGGTAAAGTAGTAATACTCCGAGCTGTCTGTCTGCAGCGACTTCACATTAAAGGCATCATCTACTCCATCTGCATGAAAGCCATCTCTCGAATACCAGTAACTCTGGGCATTGGCGCCCCAGAGCCACCAACGCCTTCCGGCCTGTACATCTGGTTTTACCGGCCTGGTGGCTCCGGTTATATGGGCATCTGTATTATTAATTTTTATTTGTAAGCTGTTTGTGGCAGCATTAAATCCGGTAATGGAAAAACCATTGATCGTTTTATCGGCGTTGACCAGGGAGTTATTGAATTGAATGCCGCCGGCTGAAAAATAATAGGGCGTGGTAACGGTATGTATTGTTCCGGAGGCATCTTTCCAGGTGATGACCGCCGTTTTGAATACTGTATTTATTTGTATCTCATATTCAATCCCATTATAATTAAAGCGTTTGAAATAATGCAGGATCTTCTTCAGGTTTGCCAGTGCGGTCATGCTTTTGCGCACCTCTTTGTTTTCCCAGGCGGCACGGTCCTGCGGTGATGCTTTGCGAAAGACCGCCTTACTGCCATTAAAGCGGCCGGTGAGCCGGATGCTGTCTGCCGTGCAGGTATCGAGCGAAAATTCAAAATCAGATAACAAGCCACCGCCGAAATATCCACCATTCACGCGGGCATCGGGATCAGCCAGCATGTGGATATAGGAATAGGTATCAAACAGTAGGCAGGGCTGTTGCAATGACTTCAGGCGGTAGCTGCTTTCTTTTAATACAGCTGCCGTAGTGGTGTCAAGATCACAATACATAAATACCCGGTTGTTTTCATTGAACCTTATATAAAAACTATAGGTATTGCCCAGCCTGGTGATCAGCGTGGCCGTCCACCCATCTGCAGCACTGGTAATGATAGATTGGTATTGCGACAACTGCTCATTGATGCGGTCGTCTACATCTTTGTCAAAGGCGGCCCTTTCTTTGCTACAGGAAGCAATGATGGATAGTACAGTTATTATGTATAGTATCTTTTTCATAATCATGCTGTGAATGGTCAATGGTGAATGGTGAATGGTCAATGGTGAAGAGTTCGCGAATGTTATACCTCATCTAGCCGAAAGGCTAATATTCTTTTAACTCTATTACTACTTGATCAAACTATCCACCGCTCCGCGCACCCGCTTCTGCAATGAATAAAAGTCGATGCCCCACACATCCTTGAAATACGCCACCACCATTGCTTCCTTCTTGCGAAGTTTGGCCCTGGCATCTGCCTGGGTAATGCCGTTCTGGCTGGTACCGGCCGGAATGGAGTGTACGATCTTATCGAATCCAGCGCGCCCTTCTATAAGCATCATCGAGATCATTTCTACAAAGTCTTCGTCAGGCGCACTCATTGCATAAGCTGTAACAAATCCATCCCGCCGGGCAGCGTTGTCAGACACATTGTTCCAGTTGGCTGTGTAAAAACCGGGTGTGATCCGTTTGAAATCGTCGGCGTACAACACATTCTGATGAAGGATATGACCAAACTCGTGTTCTATTGTATGAAACATTTGCTTTACGTTGGCTGAATCGGAAGGCACATAACCCGGCATGCCTTTGGTCCTGAAATCGTTCAATACATACAGCACGATCTTGCGGCCGCCCTCTGCGGTGCCCAGGGTGATGGTACCATCGGTATTCCAGCTGGCGCTGCCGCACAACACAAAGAATTTTGGACAATAGGTTTTCACAAACACTTCCCCCGCTTCGGCGATATAGGTATCGATCCAGACCTTCTTTACCGCTTCCATGACCGGGATTATCTTTTCTTCCCGCGGTGGGATCAGGTTCTTATTTAACTCCAGTTCAAACTGATCCCACTTATACTTCACTGATATGTTAAAGGGTTTTGTCAGATAGTCGTAGATCCAGTGGTCGATGGGACCTTTTACCCAGGTATCGCCCCCTAAACCAGGAATATCATCCACCGTACCTAGGTCCTCTGATTTCTTGCATCCGAGCACCAGGAGGATCAAAAAAAATATAATGAGTTTTTTCATATCATGCGTAAGTTTTAAACGTATAGTTGTCGATCATCGATTGCCCATTGCTTATTGCCTATTGCCCATTGCCTATTGCCTGTTGCTCCTTGCCCATTGCCTATTGCCTGTTGCACCTTGCCTATTGCCCATTGGTTCATCTGGGATTTTGCGCAATACCCGCCCGCTTTGCCACGTCGGGGATCTGAAATACCCGCATCGGATCATCCGCTTTCAGCATAAGCGTTTCGCCTTCCGCCGTTGGATGTACCACCGGCACTTTGTAGCGAAGCAGATCGAACCATCGCATGCCTTCCTGCACAAACTCAGCCCGTTTAAATTCCATCACGGCAGTGAGCGCAGCCTGCTGCAGATCATTGGTTCTGTAAAAGGACCGGAGCCTGTTCGCCGTGATCGTATGGGTGGCTGCATTGTAATTGTAAATACGCGTGCTGGCATAGTCGTTCATATCCTTTATTACATCATTGATATTATTCAGCAGCACATTGGCCTCGGCCCGATTGAACAGCACTTCCTCGGCGGTTAACAAAGGCACCATCACATAGGGGTAGCCGATCTCGGCATTGACTGACTCACGAACAAAGTATTCGTTCACCTTGGGTAAGAAATAATTGTTGGTGCCTATTGTATACAACTGGTACCGGAAGACCCGCGTGCCACCGGTTACATTGGCGGCCAGCAGGATCTCGTTTGACTTCTGCGCATCCAGTCCATAGCGAATGCCAATGTAATTGCGGCCCCAGAGCGACCGGGTTTCTGCGATCAACAGGTTGGCGGCTTCTGTGGCTTTGGCGTAACGCGCCCACAATTCATTATAGGTAAGGATGCGGTATTCGGTGTTCCAGGGCCGCAGCATGGCTATTACATTGTTGTTGGGAAAAACCTTTGCTGCATGCTCCAGCACTTTATTGTATTGGCGTTTGAATAAATAAAAACGGGTGGCAAATGCATGCGCCGCCGCCTTGTTAAAATGGTACCGGGGCACACTGTAAAACTTATCATCGATCAATGGCAATCCTTCTGTGAGGTCTTTTTCGATCATCTCATACACATACTGCACCGTTTTTCTTTCATATTGTTCAAAAACCACTTTCTCCGGCTTAAGTACATAGGGAATACCCGGATCAGCGCCCGCAGTTGCCGGATCATATACTTTGGAGAAAAAGGTCACCAGCATAAAATGCGCGTATGCGCGGCAAAGCAGGGCTTCTCCTTTCTGGGCAGAATAATTCTGCGCATCTTTTGCATTTACACATACTTCCAGCGCCTGATTCGCTGCAGCGATCGCTTTATAACAGGCATTCCAGTAAAACTCGGGCGAGTCTTCTTCGTTATTGGCTACATCTTTAAAATTATAGGGATCGATATTGGTACGATCGAGCGTGCCAATTCCTTTATCGGCCACATTATCTGAAATGGATTCACTGAATGCCATGTAATTGGCCTGCGGGTAAGCCGTTCCCAGTAATTGCGCTACTTTCTCCGGTGAGTTCAATACCGCCCGGTTATCCGGTGGCTGTTCCAGGAATTTTTTACAACTGGCAACTCCCATTAGTAGTATGACTGATGCGTATAGTAATGTCTTTTCCATGATTCAATCTGTTACAAGTTTCAGGTTTCAGGTTACAGGGTTATAGTGATTGCATTTCCTTGCAATTTGTAACCTGTAATCTGCACCTCCGTCAATTAAATACCAACCTTCAACGATAGCGTTACCTGTTTTTGAATGGGCTGCGCCACACCACCCGCATTAAAGAACTCAGGGTCCTGCCCCTTCAGTTTATCGTCAGCATAGATCAGCCAGGGATTGGTAGCGGCTGCTGTCAGTAACAGGTTGTTCACCCCTGTTTTCTTTACCCAGTTCGATTGCACCTGCCAGCTCAGCGATACAGTCTTCAGGCGAATGAAATCCCCCTTGGCCACCCGCTGCGTTGAATAGTTATAATTGTTGTATGGATAGGCGCCTCCCAGTTGCGATAAGGAAAATGCATCCAGGATGGAAGGCACATCGGTGTATAGTTCATCCCCCGGCGCGATCCAGCGATCGGTAAATTCCTTTGGCATGGCATCCATATCGGAGTAACGCGTTTGAAAAGCCGGGTATAAGCGGATCCTGTTGCCCGCCTGGTAGGTAACAAATACGTTCAGCGAAAAACCCTTGTAATGAAAGGTATTTGATACGCCACCGGTAATGGTAGGATCTACCGGACCTTCATGAACGAGGTAATCGATCTTATCATCCTGCAGGTAAACATCAGAACTGATCTTCCCCGTTTGATCGGTAAAAGTGGGTTTACCGGTCCTGTGATCAAGTCCTTTATAGTTCAGGGAAAATAGACTTCTTACGGGGTAACCTTCCCGGTTGCCCCCTTCTGCCAGCACCAGGTCGAAGATGAGCGGGTTGTTTTGCGCATTCGTGATCTTTGTCGTGTTATAACCAAAGGTGCAGTTCAACCGCCAGCCCCAGTGCTTCTGTTTGATCAGCTCACCGCCCAGCAGCAGTTCCAGTCCTTTCGACTCCATATCGGCATAATTCGCGGCCTTGGGTGTTTCTCCTCCTATACCAGATGTTTTTATGCGGCTGATAAGGTCGAAGCTTCGGCGCCGGTAAACATCCAGGCTCATGGTCAGCCGGCGTTTGAATAAACCGGCATCCAGTCCCAGGTTCGTTGTATATAATTTCTCCCAGGTAAGATCAGCATTCTCCAGGTTGGCCAGTTGAATGACCGACTCAACTTCTGTAAGAAAAGGGCGGCGGGTATTGATATTCTTGAGTACAATACTGGAATTGGTAGCAGGTCCCATACTGGCCGTTAAGCCATAACTGGCGCGCAGCGTCAGGTAATCGGTCCAGGGAAACGCCTCCATAAATGCTTCCTGATCCACATTCCACGACCCGGCCACGCTCCAGGTAGGCAGCCAGCGGGCCCGCTTCGATTGTCCCAACCTGTTGGAACCATCATAGCGAATAGTGCTGGTAAGGTTGTACTTCAGATCATACGAGTAATTACCCGATGCATAAAATGCCACGAAGCGATCGTAATCCCGGCTCATACCGTAATACGGAAAATTATTTTCTATGTTCTGTTTCAGAATGCGGAAATCTGTAAATGGGGTTCCGCCATTTTCATATTGATATCCGTAGCCGGTATTAGAGAAATTCTGGCGGTCGGCATATTTCACCTGTTGACCGGCCAGGATATTGATGGTATGTTTTTCTTTAAAGATCTTTGAATAGGTTAAACTATTGCGGAAATCATAGTTCTGCAGCATATCTTCTGTACGGTTATAAAAACCACCATAAGGCAAGACCACCTCTGGTTGCGCTTCGGGATCATCTGGGTTGCGATACAGGAATTTATTATTACGCCTGATGGTTGATGTACTGGCCGACCGGTATGCTTCGGCCATATTCGCGTGTTCCGTGATCATATGTTCGCGGGTAGATCTAACATAGCGAACAGCGCCTACAAATTCATATTTCAGGTCTTTGAGTATCCTGTACGACAGATCGCCCTGCAGGCGCAGATCGATCAGGTTCAGGTCGAGGTAATTGTTCTCCAGCTCACTGATAATATTAAAGGGTGCAAAATTCATTCTGAAATATTCCCGGTTACCCGCTTCGTCATAGGGGGTAATGGTACGGCTGGTATTCAATGCATAACTGAAGGGATTGATATCAAAATCACGGTCAAATTTTCCTTCTACCGGGTTGCTGTTCCTGGCCAGTGCACCGGGCGCGCGCTGCTGACGCACAGATCCCACAGTGGCAAATCCGGCCGACAGGCGATCGTTGAATTTATAGTTGTTCCGATAATTCAGCGTATAGCGGTTCACGCGATCGGCGATCGTCCAGCCATCATCGCCGTAAAAACTGGTTGAAAAATAGGATTGCGATTTCTCGGTACCGGAAGAGATACTGAGCGAATGTTCCTGCACAAAATTGTTGCGGAAGAGCACATCGAACCAGTCGGTATTCGCCATCGCATACCGGGTCAAAAATGCCTTGCGCGCTTCAACAGTGTTCTCCAAGGGAAACTGGCCGTTTTCCCCATTCATCAGGTCATACATTTTTCCATATACACCATAGTCAGCACCATCCAGGATATTAGGACTTAAGATCCCTTTCCGTTCCAGCTCAGCCAGCACCGACATTTGCTGTGCCGAGTTCATAATATTGAAGTTGTTATATACCGGCTTAAGCTGGGTGCTGTAATTGCCGGTATAATTCACCGCCACCTTGCCTGCCCTGCCTCGTTTGGTCGTGATCACTACAACCCCGTTCATAGCGCGGGCGCCATACAATGCAGTAGCTGAAGCATCTTTCAGGATATCAAAGCTTTCAATATCGTTGGCATTTAAACCGGCTACTGCCGATCCCAGCAAGGTGGTGGGATCACCGCTCGATAATTGATCATTGGAGATGTTCACGATATCTTCCAGCACTACCCCATCAACGACCCACAGCGGTTTGTTATCACCGTTAATAGAGGTAGCGCCGCGTACCCTTATTTTGGGCGCGGTGCCAAAGGTGCCCGAAACGTTTTGAATGGAAACGCCGGCGGCACGACCTTCCAGCATCCTGCTCACATCAGCAACGCCCTGCAATTTGATCTCATCGGCTTTCAAGCGTGCAGCAGCGCCTGCAAATTTGTTTTTGTCGATATTCTGAAATCCCGTAACGATCACTTCAGAAAGCACGCGCTCTTCTTCGTTGGTAAGTTCTATACTTAAAAAGGATTGTCCTTTGAACAAGACCACCCGGGGCGCTTTACCCACGTACGAAAACCGGATGCTGTCACCCGGTTGCGCATGGAGCGTAAATTCACCTTTGCCATTGGTGAATACGCCTTTGTGATCGCCCAGGTTCTCTACTGATACCTGGCCCAGGGGTGCATCCTCCTCTTTGCCGCTTACTTTTCCTTTTAATATGCGGGATGGCAATGAATCGCTTTCAGCGCGTAAAGCAGGATTCACCACCGTAGCTTTACTTTCTTTCTTCTTGTCAATGGACCTGATGATGATAATGAAATTATCGGTGATCCTGTATCCCAGGGACCGGCCGCGCAAGAGGCTCCGCATCACTTCATCGAGCCCGGCTTCAACAAAATTCACACTGATCTTTTCTTTATCATTAAAGAGGTCGTTGCTATAAAAAACCACAAAGCCGGTTTGCCGGCGGATCTCACTGAAGACTTCACCCAATGCAGTACGTTTAGACCGGAACGTTATTTTAAATTCCTGCGCAGGATCGGCCAGTACGGAAAGGGGTAATGTTGAAAGAATAACCACAACAGTGATGGATATCCAAAACAATCTCATTACCCGGATATTGCGGGGACAATGTCCGGAGGGAAATCTCATACTACAATTAGTTTTTTGATAACGGTTATACTATTTAGACAAGCATTCGTTTGAAACGGGTGACAACTATTATCTTATTTTTATTTTTTTCATTCATCACCACTCATACAAACAATCGAAAAGTAACCGCTTACCAGTCGCCGCTTGCCGGCGCTGCAGGCTACTGATGTGAGTTATGGTTTATTGCTCACAGGCATGTGTTACAGGTTACAGGTTGCAGGAATGATTGCAAAGCATACAGGATTGCATCTGTTACCTGAAAGCAGTAACAGCATTGTTAAAAAAAACCAGGAGATTATTTACGGGAAATTATAACCCTGCCATCCGCTAATTCATAACGGATATCGCCGGAAGAGGCCAGCATACTGAAGAAAGCGTTCACTGGTTTATTGCGGTCCATAGCACCGGAGAAGTGCAAACCGGCCAGGGAAGGATCATCTAACTGAACATCTATATCGAACCATCTTTCTGCTACAGCGGCAATCTGCTGCAGTTTTTCATTATTGAAATAATACAGGCCCTGCATCCAGCCCAGGACCGTGGCTTCATCGAATGATATTTTCTGCAATTGGCCATTACGGTCTTCCACTACCACCCCTTCACCGGGTGATAAAATGATACGTTCGCCGGAAGCATTCTCAACAGCAACCGATCCGGTCACCAGCGAAATAGCGGTATACTCTTTATTATATGACCTGATATTAAAGGCTGTTCCCAGGGCTTTTACCGTTAAGCCATTTACCTGCACGGTAAAAGGCTGACTGGCATTGTGCGCCACCTTAAAATATGCTTCCCCTTTTAATTCAACCAGGCGTTCTGCGCGGGTGAACAACAGGGGGAACCGGAGTTCAGATACCGCATTCAGCCAAACTTTGCTGCCATCGGCCAATTGAAAAGCATAGCTCTTACCGGCAGGCACCGTAAGTAGATTCCAGGCACCGGGATCAATGTTCGCATTCCGGGCCTGCTGCATCCATCGACTGAGTGAATCCTGTGCATGGGTATGTACAATATTACCGTTGGCCAGTTTGATCTGAATATTTTTACCGGCCATTCCCTGCGATCGATCAAGGCTTGCTATAAAGTAGAGCGATACGATGATAATGCCTGCGATAACAGCGGCAACACTGTAACGCAACCATAAAGGTTGTGGGCGGCGTACTGGAATTGCAACGGTATCAGTAACCGGTTCTGCTGCCACTTCAGGAAGATTCACCCTTTGTTGTATAGCCTGCCAGGCATTGTCGACATTAAATTTGTCAAAGCTTACTGCCTTGCGCATAGCATACACCTGTTGCATTTGCTGCCATAATTGCTCAACCTCCTGGTGCCGGGCGATCAGCGCCGAAAGACGTTGATCATCCTCCTCACCGATCTGGCCCGTCAGTTTATCTATTATGAGTTGCTCGACATCATTCATATCAATATAATTGTTCATGGCAAGTATAAATCAAACATCAGGGGGTGTAATACATTAAGACAATAAAATATATAAAACGGGTGACAAACCGGTAAAATAATAATAGTCGCGCAGACTTTCACGGAGTTTTGCAAATGCCCGCCGCAGCTGGGTTTTAACCGTATTAACGGTTACACCGGTAATAAAAGCTGCTTCCTGGTACTTTTTGCCTTCCACGCAAACCAGCTCAAAGATACGTTTGCATTGCTCCGGTAACTGGGCAATAACATTCTGCACCATTTGGGCCGTTTCCTGGATCTCCATGACATGGGTATTTTCAATGATGTCTATACGCTCCTGGTAAGTTCTCTCTTTGCGGTTGATCCTGCTCTTATGCTTTAATACATTTAAAGCAGCGTGTTTCACCATGGTAGTGAGGTAAGATCCCAACGACTGTTGTATAATTTCAAATTTTCGTTCCTGCCAAAATTTTACAAAAACATCCTGCACCAGGTCTTCCGCTTCTCCTTCATCCTGTAATAACAGGTACGCCTGTATACAAAGCGTTTTGTAATACCTTTGAAATAACGCTTTAAACCCTTGTGGGTCAGAGGTTCTTAGCAATTGTAGCAGGACATGGTCTGTTTCAGCACCCATTTTAGTTTAAGGTTTATGCCGTTAAAATATAAGTTTTACGTACCAGTCTCTCAACCAGGTACATAAACGTAAGCCGCGTTCGCCAAAAGCGGACACACTGTACGATGACGGGCGCGGAAATGAGTTGCTATGATTCGTGCATTCCGTTTGTAATGTTCACAAGCAATGGTAGAAGACTTTTTAACAGGTACGTTCTTACTATTATAGCGTTCGCTCCCTACTGCCTTTCAACGGCATTCATTCAGGTCTTTCTTCATGTACAGGATTATTTAACAGCAGATTGAATTCCTAATGTACTGAAAAAGTTTTGAAACTTACAAACGTTTATGCTAAAAAGTAAGTAAAGACATGTATTGTAAGGGAAACATTTATTAAAGAGGAGTTTTATATTTATTGAATCCCAGTTTATTAGTTCCTAAGTTATTAAGTTCATTCCTTCGTATACGTCCTGAATAACTCACCAACTTGTATGCCTGCAATAAACGGCAACAAAATAAATAAAGAGAGGGATGGCAAATAGTTCGGCCGCTGCCAGTCTTTCACGCAATAACCGGATGGCGTTAATGCGATGCTGCGACACCATCATCGGTGAAAGCCCCAGCTGTTCGGCTGCAGCAGGCATTGTAAGGCGATCGCAAAAGATAGCCCTGAATACAGTTTGCTCCGGTCCAGGCAGCTCCATTACCTGTTGTTGCAACTGGCAAAGCGCAGCCAGACGAACGGCTTCATCATCGAACCGCGCATTTGTATGTAGCGCTTGTTCTAACCAGCTGGCTTCCGCCGCCGTTGCTTCCATTTGTTCCGCCCTGGTATAAGCGAAACAGGTGTTGCGTACCGTTATATACAGAAAAGCCTTGATGTCAGCCATTGTATTGAAGCGGTCGCGCATAAGGAATAATTTTATCAACGTTTCCTGAACAATAAAATGCGCTTCCGTTTCCTGAACGATCAACTGCCGGGCAAAATCGGTTAACAGGAAATAGTGTTCGTCATACAATGCGCTAACGGCGAAGTAGCTGCCTTGCTTAAACTCGGTAAGGACATCCTGGTTACGGGGCGACAGGGTCATGGGCATAATTAAAATTGACATGAAATGTTAAAGGGGGATAAAGCTTTGCGGAGATGAGCTCGCAGGATTACATGTTGGGCGATAAGGTTTGGGGGAAAAGCTATAGCAAAATGAACCTGGTCTTGCAGTGCATCGTATCAGATCTGAACGCTATACCTGGTGTACCGCCAGGAAGTAAATATAATAAATTGATGCATTCGCAACGGCATTTGCTGCTAAAATCGTAAATTTCTTTATCAACAGCTGCGTTAGCGGTTGCAGCCGGAAACCGGTTAAACATTTTGATTCACGTTCATCGTTTTTCATTGTACGGTAAAAATTGCGCGTCTTAAATGAATGAGTACTGGCATTATAGTTGAATAATTTTGCTCACACAAAAACAAGAAGCTATGTACACTGGTTTGCTGAAAGCCCCCGAAGAGGGCATTTGTCATTTGTTCTATTATTGTTGTATGAAAGATGGTGCATTCAAGGAATCTGAGCTGGATATTATCTCTGATAAAATGGTAAGCCTGGATATCCACAAAAAACTCAATTTCCGGGATGAAATGCAAAAGTATAAATCGTATAAAGACCAGATCACCGATGAAGAAGGTTATCTGAAATATCTGATCAGCATTATCAAGCCAACCCACACGCTTGCTTTGTTTTCCTGGTGTCTTGAATTGTGTACCGGTGATAACAATATCAGTTTTGAAGAAGAACAACTGCTATCACGCATCGCCCGCTTGTTGAATATAGGGGATACCGAAAAAGAATTGCTGCAACGAGCCATGATCCAACGCAGTGCAGTGTTAAAAGAAAAAGAGTTTTAACCTGCGGCCCGTATAGGGGGTATTTTAAGTCCCCTTCTGGGGGTGGGGGCATAAAAAAAGCCGGATGCCTACCCGGCACCCGGCGTGCTACCACATCTCTATTCTTCCATGCGTTATTTTTGATTGAATTCCTTCAGCATCCAGATTTCTTACTCACTTTTCAATACCTCAATAATTACTTTGTATATATATCAACAACAAAATTGTGCCACTGCCGCGCCTGCCTGAGCAACATATTAAAACTTATGATATGTAGTTTATTTTCTACGATTTACCTACCACCCTACCCCATAATCTTCACCATGATTACTTGATCCGCCCCATAAACTGCCATGTTTGCGATCGAAGTAAATGGCATTCACTGGACCGGATGTACGATCTTCAAAACTCAGTTTATAACCCATCTTTATCAATTCACGGCGGATCCAATCGGGTGTGTTGCTGTTCAACAGGATAGAGCCGGGTTTAGGTTTACGGTCTTCCCCACCCAGCGACAGGTACAATTGATAGGTATTCACATTGGCTGCTTCCACCGCTTCCTGAACAGTCATGCCAAATTCAGTTACATTCAGAAAGAACTGCAGCAGGTTCTGATCCTGGGTATCGCCACCCTGCACGGCGAATGACAGGTAGGGTTTCCCATCTTTCAGCGCCAGTGTAGGGGTAAGCGTTACCCGCGGCCTTTTGCCCGGCTCAAGCACATTAAAAGGGTTCAACACCGAATCCAGTACAAAACTTTGCATCCGCTGACTCATACCAATACCGGTACGGCCGGCAATACAGGCGGGCAGCCAGCCGCCACTGGGGGTAACCGAAACCACCCAGCCAGCCGAGTCGGCCGCTTCCACTGAAGTGGTGCCCCGCCATACCTGCTCAAGGTATTTTTCATCAATGGGCGCTGCCGCCAGCGGTTTATCGCTTTTCCACCGTTGCAAATAATGGCTGAAAGGGTTTGAACCGCCTTCAAATGGGTATGGGTCGCCCGGCATTGCGGGTGTGAGATTTTTGGCAGGATCGATCAGCTTCGCCCGCTCCTTTGCATATTCCTTCGAAAGCAATCCTTTCATCGGTTCCCTGGGACCAACATATGGATCGCCATAATAAAAATCGCGGTCGGCAAAAGCCAGTTGCATGGCCTGGGTTACCGTATGAATATAACGGGCCGAATTATAGCCCATGCTTTTCAGATCAAAATTCTCCAGGATGTTCAGGGCCTGCAACATGGCCGGCCCTTGCGTCCATTGCTGTAATTTATACACCTCAATGCCTTTATAATTGATGCTCACCGGTTCTTCAATCTGCACTTTCCAGCGGGCCAGATCTTCTTCCGTTATTAAACCGCCCTGCTCTTTACAGCCCCGCACAAATTCTTTGGCAATATCACCGGTATAGAAGCGCGCATTGGCGGCGTAGATCGCTTCTTTCCGGCTCTTTCCTTTTTTCAGCGCCTGCTGTTCTGCTTCTACCATTTTGCGCAGCGTTTCATACAGATCGCTTTGTTTAAAGATCTCGCCGGCTTCGGGCGCTTCCCGCTCCTGGCCGGCATGGGGCAGAAAGACTGCTTTTGAATAGGGCCATTGTTTGATGCGGTCCTTGCCGCGTTCGATGCTGTTCGCGGTTTGCGCTTCAATAGGATAACCAGCCGCCAATTGCATCGCTGGCGCCAGTACTTCTTTTAAACTCATGGTTCCGTATTCGGCCAGCATGGTGCAGATGCCGCCGGGTGTGCCAGGTGTTACCGCCGAAAGCGGTCCATATTCCGGCGGATAATGCAAACCTTTCTCTTTAAAGAATGCAGTGGTGGCTCCCGTGGGCGCAACCCCCAACGCATTTATGCCGATCACTTTGCCGGTCTTAGGATTATAGATCAGGGCCTGGGTTTCCCCACCCCAGCTGAGTACATCCCACATGGTGCAGGTGGCTGCAATCATGGCGCATGCTGCATCCACTGCATTGCCGCCTTTTTGAAAGATGGCAGCGCCGGCTGTGGCAGCCAGTGGTTTACCGGTGATGGCCATCCAGTTTTTAGCATGCAGGGGCGGTTTTTGTGTTTGTTGTGCCTCGAGGGAAAGGAGCTGGCAGAGGGAAATACCAAGGACCAGAAGTTTTCTCATATGATGTGTTTTGTATCCTAAAGATACGCTTCCAAAGCAGCCATTTCGGTAGCTGTAGAACTTTTTCTACAGCACATGCCATTTAAGTCAGGTGGTAAAAAATTGAAAGTGATCTTCTTAGTTGTTAACCGCTTGTGGGGGAAGGGTTAAACGAAGAACAATTGAACAACCATTGATGGTACAAAATTTCATTAGCATGACACATGAAATACATCTTTTATATACCGCTGGTGGCCATACTTTTGGCTGCCTGCGGCAATACTGCCGAGAACGAGAATGAAGCTGATGGCAACGGCGGCGCAAAAGGCGGATCAAAGAACATTTCCTCCCGCGATTATAGCATCACCAAGGAGAATTCTTATAGCGACCTGTTTTTAGACAGCACCGCCCTGGTTGACTATATTGTTCGCGACTCGGTGCCCGACTCGGTTTCCCGGCGCATGATCAGTTTTTACAACGCCCGCAATTACCAGTTCGCCTGGTTCACCAGCGAAGGGTTTACTGAAGAAGCGCAGGCTTTCTGGAACCTTTTCGATCATTATGTCACTTATTCCGGTGATACCACTATGCACAACAGGCCGCTGGAAAAACAGATGAACCGCTTGCTGGGCGACACGCTTGTGGTAAGCGCCAGTAACAAGACCTTCCTGCGAACCGAATTGCAACTGACAGAAAGTTTAATGAAATACGCCCTGAAGAATTTTGAAAAAGGTTATGTAAAGCGCAAAGAGCTGGAAAGGTTCGTGCCCTTTAAAAAGGCAGATCCTATTCAACTGGCTGACTCCCTGTTGTCTAAAAAGCATAAAGACAATAAATATTTCGAAGACATTAATGCCAATTATAAGGCATTGAAAGACCAGTTACAGAAATATGTCGATATTCATAAAAAAGGCGGCTGGCCGGCCATTGCGCCCGCTGATAAACCCCTGAAAAGAGGCGATTCCAGTCCCAATGTCATCCTTATCAAAAAATACCTGGCCATCACCGGCGATCTGCCTACTCACGATACCTCGGCCATATTCAATGACACGCTTGCCCAGGGCATTACCAATTACCAGGAACGGTTCGGCCTGAAGCCCACTGGTACCTTAACTAAAGATCTCATTAAGGAAATGAATGTGTCTGTGCGTGACCGCATTGAGCAGTTACTGATCAACCTGGGCCGTATGCGCTGGATGCCGAATCAATCGAATGGTACCCTTATCCTGGTCAATATCCCCGAATTCAATTTACATGTCATGGAAAATGGCCGCAAGGTCTTTGATATGAATGTGGTGGTAGGTAAAGAAGGGCACAGCACCATGCAATTTACCGGCACCATGAACCAGATCGTATTTGCGCCCTACTGGAATATTCCGCCGCGTATTGTAGTTAATGAAATATTACCCGAGATCGAAAAAGACCCGGAATACCTCGCAAAAAATGAAATGGAAGACCAGGGCGATAAAGACGGCGACGGCATCCCCGATATCAGGCAGTTGCCGGGCGAGAAAAATTCATTGGGTAAGGTGAAATTCCTGTTCCCAAACAGCTTCGATATTTACCTGCACGACACCCCGGCCAAAAGTTTATTCAGCAGGAACAAAAGGGCGTTCAGCCATGGCTGTATCCGGCTGGCCGATGCCCAAAAAATGGCAGAGTATCTCTTACGCAATGATCCCGACTGGGACAGTGGCAAAATAGCAGCAGCTATGAGCGGTACAGAACAAAAGGTCGTAAAGCTGAAAAATAAGGCGGAAGTGTTCATTACGTATTATACCGCCTGGGTAGACGAAACCGGCCGTTTGAACTTCAGAGACGACGTGTACGGGCACGACAAAAAGATAAAAGCAAAGATGTTTTAAACAGCTGTGCGCAGCATGGCCACGCAGTTTCTAACTGGGTGGTACACGCTCTAATGCTATTTGGGTAAAAATTTTTACAACTATGGTAATACCGTTTTCAGCTTGTCCGCGATCAAAAAACAGGGACTGCTATTTAAAACGCAGCTGTGGAGCGATCTTGGGCGGATAAATTTCATTAATTAGGATTTTTTTCTAATTATAGCATGAGAATTGCTTTTACCTTTGTGTTTCACTTGTTACATTTTTTGGACTATGCGAATTGAAGTAAAGAAAAATATACACTTCACCAAGTTGGTGAAAGTGAATGGAAGGTTGAAGGAATTTAACTTCAGGAAATTAGGTGGCCACAACGAAGGGCAATTTACGGTGGATGTAAGCGACGACAGGGGCAACCGCATCCTGTTCCGCATGCAAAAAGAACAAGAAGCCTGGAAAATACTGCCGCAACAGCTACCAAATTGGGTAATCGAGAAAGAGACCACTTTTCATGACCTGATAGAGGAAGAGCTGCGCAGCATGTAACGTATCACCGCTACCTCCTGATAGCTATGGGATCCTTTCCCCCCTCGAAACCTGGTCCCGTTTGGCGGGAGCACCAGGTCTATATTGCCAGTTAACAGTCGGTTCGATGGTTTAGGTGTAAACCTCGGCTTTAAACAGGATTTTTTCCGGTGTTTAATGAAGGGTAAGGTATGCACCTGCTTCTCCCCTTATAACAATACTTTCAGGCTACCTGCATGCAGGCGTATCGCCGGCTTTATCAGTATTGCCTGGCTAAATAGCCTTTTGTTTTGCGCTCACTTTACCCGGGACCATAATATCATCACATTGGCGTTAAATTTCTACGGAACCAGTACTCCTTTTCCCCACTTCTTTAGGCTAAGTTATTGAAGATCAATATTACCCTGACGAGGCATCCTTTTTAATTATAATAGTCTAAACTTAGGACTATGAAACCGGCAAACAGATACAGTGGAAATAAGGATGTATATAAACATTATGAAGAAATAGCATTGATCACGTTTGTACTGTTCTTAATTACCACTTTTGTGGCTTCCTGCATCTATATCGGTATTGATGGATTTTTAAGCAAATAAACACTGAGCATATATTTTTACTCTAATCGCAGCAGCGCACAGCTCAACAAAAAAACGCAGAGAGTTTATCTCCCTGCGTTTTGCATGTTAGTAGCTAAAGGGTATTATGAGTACAAATGCGCCGCTTACGTGTAAATGATACAGTTAACTAAATGGGCGTAGCAAGCCAGTATGCCGACAATCAAGGCCGCTACGCCCGAGGAAAGGAGTATGGATTAAACAAAAGACTTGAACAGATACGCTGTAATACGACTATGCCATATCAATGGAATACCTGTTGAACATTTTAAAGGGGGAAAAGCGAAAAAGGCATGACTAAAGAAGACCCTATTCCCGGAATAGCGCTTCCTTAAAGAAGATTGTTCTTCATGTACGATAGATGATCTGCTACAGAAAAAAAATAAAGAACGGATGGAAAAATGAACATAACGAAAAACATCCGCTACTATCAGATAGGTTGCCTCACCAATCTTCTTCATAGGTTACAATTAGTCGACCACTCTATAACAAAAATGCTGCCACTTGTAATAATCTGTTAAAGTTAAATTGTAGATAGTAAATCTACGATGCCCTTAGTCCGCTAATTAAGCGAGTTTCGGCTAGCGGTTTTAACCATCAGCTGATTAACTTACCCACCTCGTCTGCCGAACGCAATGCCGCTTCAACGGTACCTCCATTGATACCATCATAAATAGCTTCACCGGCAAAGAACAAGGTATTTTGTATGGGTTCGTTCAGTAATTTCCGGGCTTCGGTCGTAAATAACTTATTGTAGCTATAGGCGCCCAGGCTGTACTCATTCGTTTGCCATCGGGCAACATGGGAAGCGGTTAACAAAGACTTCAATTGATCGAAAGAAATAGAAAAGATCCTGGCCAGGGATTGCAATGCCTGTTCAATGATCGTTGCATTATCCAGATCTTTGAACCCGGTGGCTGGCGGTCCGCCCACCCAGCCCGTGAGGACCGGCTCGGCATCCGGCAGCTGGGTCCACCAGGTGGGGATCAATTCTTCGCTGAATAAAAAGCCGATCTCCTTGTCATATTCCAGCCAGAACGGATGGGCGAACTGCAGCATTACCTTTACCACTGTTCCAAACCCTATTTGCTGCAAGGCCTGCTTATATGCATCGATCTCAGGTTCAAAGGCAATAGCCGTTGCATGCGAAACGTCGGCCAGTAATACACCCAGGGGTACGGTGATGATCGCTTTTTGGGCAGAAAAGATCTTTCCATCGGCAGTAATGGCTTCCACCTGACCGGCCTGCCAGCGGATGGTTTTTACGGTACAGGCAGTATGTATTACACAACCATTCGCTGTACTGCCATGTTGCAGGTAATCTACCACCTGCAGATAACCGCCGGGAATCCGGAACTGTTCCTCGTCTTCATGTTTCCATTCATCCCTTAAACCCAGCACGCTTACCTGGTGCATATCGGCCACATCAAAGCCTTCGGCAAATCGCTGTGCCGATTGGCGAAGCAACCCGTATTTTTCTTCGTGAAAATATTGCTGCAGGAAATCGGCCAGCGTCATATCTGATTGCAGGGCAGCCATGCGGTGGATCAGTTCATCCCAACCTTCTATAAATTCTTCCTGTACCTGCCATTTTCCATCCTTTACCCGGATCATTTTCCCCGTAACCGGCTGATAGCTTCCCCCGGCCTCTTTCAATAATTGCAGGGTCAGCGAAAGCCGGCCATGAATGAATTCGGCGCCCGCTTCAATGGGCTTCAGAAAACCCGGCGGTTGTATGGAATGGATCCTGCCGCCGAGGCGGTCGCTGGCTTCGAGCACCGTCACCGGATGTTGGGCCGCTGATAATTTGCGGGCAGCCATTAATCCGGCAACACCCGCGCCTATAATGAGGATAGATTCTCGCATAGTTCTGACATGTAAGACGGGTGATGCAAAAAGAGTGCGAAGGGAAAAATAGCCCTTACAAGTTACAGGGTACAGGGAGAACAACACCGGTTGCCAATGAGAAACCACCTGAATACTTCCGGTGCTTTCCCGCAACTGTAAACATAAACAGCCTTTTTACTTCAAGATCGGCTTCAATACCTTCAACGAACCATCGATCTTTTCAGTAATGTTCAAACCCAGAATTTTTGCGATGAGTGGATACACATGCACGTTTTCAAAGGCAGCTATCTGTTGTTGTTTCCTGAATGCAGGTCCCCATGCATAGAATGTAGCCTGCATTTCAGGAAGGGCGTTATCGAATCCATGTTTACCCGCGAGTTGATAGCGGCGCTTGCGGAAACTGAACGACTTTGGCGCCCGCGGCACCAGGATAATGTCGCCGATCCTTTGATACCAATCGTCTGAAGCACCGTAATGCCAGCGGGCGGGAACTTCTTTCGCCCGGTACACATCGTAATCAACTGCCTGCTGTTTCAAAGCCTGGTAAGCATCCGCTACATCATTGGTATCATATGCATAGAGGTGCACCAACACATCACCATCCGGCACCTTGAATTTACTGGTATCGATGGCTGCCGGCATGGGCAGCAGGTTTACCGTATCGGCGTTGATCATGCCATGGTCGCTCAGGAAAATATAATTCACCGGCAGCTTTAAGGAATCTGTCATACGTACCAGTTTCCCGATGCTTTCATCTACAAAATGTACGGCTTCTTCTGTCTGCGGGGCGTCAGTACCATACATATGCGCTTCATGATCTACCTGGGGCAGATAAAAGGTGATCAGGTGCGGCCGCTTATCTTCGGGCAGCAGCAACCATTCTTTGACTGCCTGAATACGGGTATCAATATCAATAGAATCATTATAGCGATAATAATAGGTTGGCCGAATGCCTTTAACGGCAGCTTCAGAACCTACCCAGTAAAAACTGGCTGTTATCATCTGCTGCTGTTCAGCCAATACCCAAAGTGGTGTACCGCCATACCAACTGCTATCCTCCACCGCTTTGCGGTTTCCGAGACGATAGAGCTCCTTTCTTTTTTTATCGTAAAAAGTGTTATCAACCAAACCGTGATGAGCCGGATATAAACCGGTCACGAGCGTATAGTGATTGGGAAAGGTCAATGAAGGATAAGAAGGGATCAACCCTTTGGCCGCTACCCCGCTGCTGCGCAATTGCTGCAGGTGTTTTGCCTGGAACTTGTCGGCAAAATCGTTGCGAAATCCATCAGCCGAGATCAGGATCACATAAGGCTTTTGCTGTTGCCGGGTACTATTGCTTCGGCCGGGCACTATATGCTGGCTTATATCAACCTGGGCCATCAAAAGCGCCGGAAAAAACAGGATCAACAGGGCAGTATATACTCTCATGTGTTTTTGTTTGTAGTGCAAAAGTAAGCCGGTTCAACCAAGCATGTATTATGCTATTTTAAATAATTACCACCGTGAAAGTTCACAAGGCACAGGTTCAAGGTTACAAGTTCAGGAAAGAAAGTCAGACCACTCTTATGGCCTCAGCCAGCAACCTGAACCGGCAACCCGGTTCCTGCTAACCGGCAACCGGTAAGTTCAGGATGGTTTTGCCGCTTCCTGAAACTAACTTCCTTATCTATCCGTACTTCCCGGTGTATACAACGATTGCCAGCAACCCAACCAGTTGGAAAAAGATCATCCCGATGATTTTCTAACTAAAAAACAGCCATATGAAGTCCGCATTTACTCCCTTAGCGAACAGGGGCATTGTATGCCCTTTTCGCACCAGCGTGGTTAAAAGAACCAACGCCACTTTATTTTTCCTGCTCTTGTGTTTTTCTCTTTCGCCGGGCCGGGCCACTGCCCAAAAGCAAATGGAAAGGTTGAACCGCGGCGTGGTAGCCGTTCGCACCAGCAGCAGCCAGGTATATATAGGCTGGCGCTTGTTTGGAAATGATCCGGCCGGTATAGGGTTCAACGTGTACCGCAATACTACCCTGCTGAATGCCAGCCCTATTACCAACTCAACCAATTACACCGACAACATTTCCACCAACAGCACTTATACAGTTCGCCCGGTGATCAATGGTGTAGAGCAGGCAGCGTCAGAGCCGGCCAGTGTATGGTCGCAAAATTACCTGAACATTCCCCTGCAGATCCCGGCTGGCGGCACTACGCCTTCCGGTGAATCGTACACCTACCATGTAAATGACTGCAGCGTGGGCGACCTGGATGGTGACGGCGATTATGAATTTGTTGTCAAATGGGATCCTTCCAATGCCAAGGACAATTCCCAATCGGGATATACCGGTAACGTATATCTCGATGCTTATCAAATGAACGGCACGCGCCTCTGGCGCATCAACCTGGGCCGGAACATACGCGCCGGCGCGCATTATACGCAATTCCTGGTCTATGATTTCGACGGCGATGGCAGGGCAGAGCTGGCCTGCAAAACAGCCGATGGCACGGTTGATGGCGTGGGCACGGTGATCGGCAGCGCCAGCGCCGACCACCGCAATAGCAGCGGTTATATTCTCACCGGTCCCGAATACCTCACTGTCTTTAACGGACAAACAGGCGCCGCCATGGCAACCACCAACTATTTACCGGCCCGCGGCACAGTATCCGGTTGGGGTGATAATTATGGAAACCGGATCGACCGTTTTATTGCGGCTGTAGCCTACGTGGATGGTCAGCGCCCCAGTATGGTCTTTGGCCGCGGTTATTACACGCGTTTGGTGCGGGTAGCCTGGGACTGGCGCAATGGTTCGCTCACCCATCGCTGGACCTTTGACAGCAATACATCAGGCAACAGCGCGTATGCGGGTCAGGGTAACCACCAGATGACCGTGGGCGATGCCGATGGCGATGGCCGTGACGAAGTGTTCAATGGCTCCAGTGCTGTTAATGATAATGGCAGTGGCATGTGGGTAAACGGATTGGGCCATGGCGATGCCCTGCACATGAGCGATATGAACCCCGACCGGCCGGGCCAGGAGATCTGGCAGCCTTATGAATCACCGGGCAGCAATGGCCAGATAGGTGCGGCCCTGATCGATGCCAGAACGGGCGCCCGCATTTTTACTGTTGCTGAAGCATCTACCGATGTAGGCCGTGGTTTGGCAGCAGACATTGATCCCCGTTACAAAGGTTATGAAATGTGGGCATCGCGCGGTAACCTGTATACCTGTACGGGCACCAGCATCACCACTTCCAAACCGTCTATAAACTTTGCTGTTTGGTGGGATGCCGACCTGCAACGGGAACTGCTTGATAATATCACCATCAGCAAATGGAATTACAGCAGCAGCAGCGCCAGCACCCTCTTAACAGCCAGTGGCTGCGCATCGAACAATGGCACCAAGGCCACACCTGCCCTCTCGGGTGATCTGCTGGGCGATTGGCGGGAAGAAGTGGTGCTGAGAACAAGCGACAATAGCGCCCTGCGTATCTTCACAACGACCTCGGTGGCCACGAACAGGATCTATACCCTCATGCACGATCCGCAATACCGCGTTGCCATTGCCTGGCAGAATGCGGCCTATAACCAGCCACCGCACCCTGGTTTTTACCTGGGCGGCGATATGGCTGCGCCTCCGGTACCCAATATCTATTTCCCGGGCGGCAGCAGTGGCACAACAGTTACCATCCAGGAAAACACGAACGGCTTTTGCAGTGTAGATGGCACCATCGATAACAACAATGCCGGATTTACCGGCACCGGCTTTTGCAACAGCAACAATGCTGCAGGAAGCGGTATTAACTGGCGGATAATAGCGCCTGCGGCTGGTAGTTATACCATCAGCTGGCGTTATGCGAATGGCAGCGGCAGCGATCGGCCTGCGAGTCTCCTGCTCAATGGCAGCACCGTAACTTCGTCGATCAGTTTCCCGGCTACTACCGACTGGACGAACTGGTCTACCGCCTCATCCGTTGTAAACCTCAATAGCGGCAATACCGATATCCGGCTGCAAGCCAACGGCAGTGGCGGTTTGGCCAATATCGATAACATCAGCATTACAGGGCCTGCGGCTGTTAGCGGTGTTAGTTGTGCAGCAGTGGTTACTGCTACTAGTGAACTTAGCACTACCGCGGCAGGCAACATCAGCATTGCGCCCAATCCCAGCAGCAATGTATTTGTGATAAAAGCCCCCGGCGATTTCAAATACCTGGTGTATGATCAGTTGGGAAGGCTGGTAGAAAAAGGGAATGGACAATTCAAGACCCAGATCGGGCAGCGGTTGCAACTGGGAACTTATACTGTACAAATTGAACAGCGCAATAAACGTCAGACGTTAAAGATCATTAAACGATAGGATCAAGACGCATCTTCAATTAGCAATTCAAAACCGTGTCACGGTATGAAACCGTGGCACGGTTAACCCGTTACTGGAGCCTGGATCATGCGCCCCTTTTTAGGGGCAAGGGGAAAAATTATATATTAGCATCATGGTTTCGTTTACCACCAAACTTCTCCAATTTGAACAGCAGGGTGAAAAGACCGGCTGGACCTACCTTGAAATTCCGGCTGATCTGGCACAGAAGATAAAGCCCGGAAATAAGAAGATCTTCCGCGTAAAAGGTAAACTGGACAATTTTCCCATTCAAGCAGTGGCACTAATGCCGATGGGCGCCGGCAATTTTATTCTGCCTGTGAATGCCGTTATGCGAAAAGGCATTGGAAAACGTAAAGGCGCGATGGTAAAAGTACAGTTACAGGAAGATAAAGCCGAAGTGCCGATAAACGCAGAATTACTAGAATGTTTGCAGGAAGATCCCGATGCCCAGGCACATTTCAATAAGTTACCGAAAAGCCATCAGCTTTATTTCAGCAAATGGATCGATAGCGCCAAAACCGAAGCTACCAGGACCAACCGGCTTAGCCGCACGCTGATCGCCCTGGGTAAAGGATGGGATTACGGGCAAATGATCAGGGCGGGTAAGCAGAACAAAGAGAACTGGTAGGCGCTTTTTAATAGAAAGCCCCTTCCGTTTTGGGTATTAAAAATGAACGGAATAGCCGTCTATACAGTGCAAAATGTTGTAACATATTTCAATTTTGATATACTGCCGTTTTAAATTCTGCGTTATATCTTTACTGTGGAATAAGTATTATTCCGCGAGCTTTGTATGTAATCTATTAATAATAACAGTATCTTTTAATAATAAAAAACCATTTTACCTGTTTTTAAATTAGTTAATTTACTAATTTGCCGCAGCTTACTAATACCCTATGATGAATAAAAATCTACTTTCTGTACAATGTACAATAGCCAGGCCCTGTGTAGCGGTTCTACTGCAACAAGGTGTTAATTACAGGCACCATTCATCATTCAATTTTAGTGGCTCATTCAGCGTAACAGGCGCCGCATAAATATCGGCTAGGCCGGTTATTGCGGTAACTTATATAAACCAAACTGTTAACAGAAGCTCTTTATAACCGACATTAATCATTAACTAAAAAGATAATATTCATTCGATAGCCCTAAAAAAACTGTAACAACTTTACAAGTGAAAAATGGTCCATGATAAGTGCAACCAAGGGTTTCCGGAATATCCGGGATGCCCCGCCGGATAAAACCAGCGCCCCTAAACGAATTGAAATGTGAACTTTTAAAACAATATGGTTTCAATTATTTTTATCAATCAATTTTAAAAACCGTTCTATGATAAGTAAGTGTTCCCTAACCACACTTCTGCTCATCATCTCCGCAGTCAGCTTTGGCCAAAGCAAGGTTGAAGGAGTATGGAAAACCCAGGACCAAAAGGATAGCCTGTTAGTAAGCGCAAGCGGACAAAGTAATCCAGCTGTTTTTGTTTATTTTCCCAGCAAAGCCAAGTTCTTACCATTTACCCTTAATGGCAGTGAACTGGTACACTATGAGCCAGATGCTTCGAAAATGTCATTGAGCTTATCGGCTGATGGAAATACCATTACCGATGCCAATGGTGGTGCCAAAAAAGTTTATTCCAAAGTTTCTTCACAGTCACCTGTAAACAGCAAGACTGTAGCCGCCGGTGCAGATGATTTCTTTGATTTCAGCACCAGCAATTACTATGCAGGTATCAACTTCTATCTTTCTTCACACCCCGGCCTGCCATTTATGCCCAATCCTGCTTTCATAACCAAGAAAAAAGTAAAGGAAGTAAAGATTGAAAAATTCTTTGCACGCGTAAGCGGCAGCGGCGCCGTATCTGTTCAGAAAGAATATGACCTGGTATATAACTTTAATTCCAGCGGACAGATCACCACTGTACAGGTAGTACCTTTCGGTGGCGGTCAGGAAACGGATACCTGGACTTACTCTTACAATGGCGACAAGCTGCAAAAGATCAGCACGCCCGGCAGAGTATTGCAATTCGATAACGATAACTGGGAAGTAGATGCCCGTCAACAGAAAAAAGTGCCGTTCATTTTCCCGATGTGGTCTTATAACGGCGACTCAAAACCACGCACTGCTACCCTGCCCTATATGACCGGAGCTCCTCTTAATGAATATTTTTACACTGGCAGCCAGCTGACCAAGATCTGCTCAAAAGACGTAAGTGAGCCGAATATCCTGGAGCATTGCACAGAGTATACCTACAAAGATGGAATTCCGGTAAAAATAGTAGAAACAAAGCGAAGCAAATAAGTGCTAACCACTTACTATCATAATGAAAAAAGTCCCGGTAAACCGGGACTTTTTTCATATAGGCCATTGTTGTTCCCGGTTATTGAACGCTATTTTCTCCAGCATATGAGCATGCAAAATCACGGGCAATTATTTAACGAAAAAGCCACAACAATTTCGATTTTCCACATGTTGTGTATAAGTAACTTTACGAAAATGCAGTTCTAAATAATTATATTTGGAATAGATGCCATAAGAAGATATCAGGACGGTATCCTGTATTTGTGAAACTTAAATTGAAGCGACTTGACAGAAACTATCATTAGCCTTGAAACTGTAAACCCTATAGAGTTTTTCGGTGTCAACAACGGAAAACTGGATATTCTCAAAAAGAAATTCCCGCTTTTAAAAATTCTTTCACGAGGAACGCAAATAAAATTGAGCGGTTCGCCGGAGCAGGTGGAAAGCGCCAAGGAAAAAATTGAATTGATCGTTCAATACCTGGAGCGCAATGGCCACATGAGCGAGAACTATTTTGAGCAGATCCTGGGCGGCGACGATGCCGAAACAGTTGACAATTTTATCGACCGCAATCCCAACGACATCCTTGTTTTTGGTCCCAACGGCAAAACAGTAAGGGCCCGCACCATTAACCAGAAAAGGTTGGTGCAGGTAGCCGAAAAGAATGATATCGTGTTTGCGATCGGCCCCGCCGGTACTGGTAAAACCTATACCGCTGTAGCCCTGGCTGTAAGGGCCCTGAAGAACAAAATGGTCAAAAAGATCATTCTTACCCGTCCCGCCGTGGAAGCAGGCGAAAGCCTGGGTTTTCTGCCTGGTGACCTGAAAGAAAAGATCGACCCGTATCTGCGCCCCTTATATGATGCGCTCGACGATATGATCCCCGCCGACAAACTGGGGTATTATATGAGCACCCGCGTTATTGAGATCGCTCCCCTCGCCTATATGCGCGGACGTACGCTGGATAATGCATTCATCATATTGGATGAAGCCCAGAACTCGACCGATCTTCAGTTAAAGATGTTCCTCACCCGTATCGGCGCGAATGCCAAAGCCATTATTACCGGTGATTTAACGCAGATCGACCTGCCGAAAAATCAACGCAGTGGCCTGGAAAAAGCCGCGCGGATCCTGAAAAATATTGATGGTATCGCCCATATTGAGCTGGATGAAGAAGACGTTGTACGTCACCGGCTGGTAAAAGCCATTATCAAGGCCTACGACCGCGATAATCGCGAGAATCCGCAGGACCAGCATCCGCAGCAACACTGGCGCGATCGCAAATAATTCCCGAGGTAAGAAGGATGAGGTATGAGGTTTACGAACTTCATACCCCATCCTTTATATTAGACCCTCCTTACATCCTGCTTCCAACCTTGCTGAATCGCATTTTTTGAACTCACAAACACTGATCTTATCAAATAGTTCTTACACCCTACTTCCTACCACCTCGCATAATGGGGATCTCTGTTATTCAATTTTACACTAAACGCCGTACTTCCCACTTCCTATCTCCTGCTTCTTTCCCTTTGCAGCCAGTTTCAAACAGGTTTCCACTAACACAAAGGGATCAAAAAAGCTGCTACATATGCCCCTTTGTGTTTATTTTTGTTGATTATGAAGAAATTAATTGCCAGTTTTTGCATGTTGGCTGCTTTATCCTGTAATTCGGGCGGCGAAGAGGAATTCAAAAAAGCCGAGAATGCGCAGGAGGCCGGCACCCAGTTCATCCGTGCTTCATTGGATGGAGATTACGATAAAGCGGCATTTTACCTCCTGAAGGATTCTACCAATCTCTTGCTGTTCGAAAAACAACAGGCTAATTATAAACAATTGAGCAGCAAAGAAAAAAGCCAGTACAAAAGCGCCGCCATCAGGCCGGTGGCAATTACCTCGGAAAACGATTCCACTGTCCAATACAACTATTACCATACTTCCAATCCGGCTGATACCACTACCCTGCGGATCGTTCGCCGCCAGGATAGCTGGCTGGTTGATCTGAAATCGGTCATAAAAATGTAGGCGACCCTGGAACAATATTTACTAGCGGGGTTTAGGACCGGAATCGGGCAGATATTCCAGGTTTTTATGTCAGAAATACATTTGTACGGAGCAACCGGCAGCCTTTGCCTTCAGAAGCCTGAGTAAATATTGCCGGATGTTTTATAATTGGTTTACTTTGCGCCCGGACCGCTTAAGGTAAGCTGCCCAGAGTTGGAGCTGGTTTACCACCTTCTCAACGTTTGCTTAAGAAAAACATTATTATCCTGCGAGATGGCGATATAATGTACTTCATGCCGTATAGAGCCGAAAGGATACTACATGCGTTTTGCCATATGAAACAGAACTTATTATAGATTTGCTTAAATTTTAAACACAATATGATAACTGTTTCCCATCCCTGGCATGGCGTGCCTCCTGGTGATCAGGCTCCACGGATTGTAAATGCAGTCATTGAGATTCCGCAGGGTTCCAGGGCTAAATATGAAATCGATAAAGACAGCGGCTTGTTAAAGCTCGACCGTATCATCTATTCTTCTTTCTATTATCCGTGTAATTATGGGTTTATTCCGCAAACCTATGGCGACGATAAAGATCCACTTGATATACTGGTGATCACTTCTCAGCCCGTACAGGCCTTGTGTTTAATGGAAGCCAAAGTAATTGGCGTAATGCAAATGATCGATGGCGGCGATGCCGACGATAAGATCATTGCAGTAGCTGCTAATGACCCCAGCGTAAAACACTATAACAATATTGAGGAAATACCACCGCATTTCTTTGATGAATTACGCCACTTCTTCCAGGAGTATAAAACACTTGAAAATAAAACGGTACAGGTAAACGAGTTCGGCGATAAAGCCAAAGCACTCGCGATCATTGAAGACGCGGTGAAACTGTACAAAGAAAACTTCAGAAAATAATTAGCTAATGTGCTGATTAGCTGATTTGCTAATTGAATGCAAATAGCTGTTGCATAGCAACAGCTATTTGCATTTGTATTCATTAGCACATCAGCACATTAGCTAATTAGCACATTGCTCAAAAGTAGCGTTTAATGATGCGCAGTTGATGGGTTCTTACGCCGGTCTCTACATTAACGATACCCGCATTATCAATTTTATCGATCCGCACATTCCCTGAAGCATGAATGATCTCATGATCGTTGAGCAAAATGCCAACATGTGTAATGCGGCCTTCTGCATTGTCAAAAAATGCCAGGTCGCCACAACGCGCTTCCTGCAGAAAACCTACCACTTCGCCCTGTGTGGCCTGTAAGTACGCATCGCGCAGCAGCGGCATGTTAAAGAACCGGAATACCATTTGCGTGAAGCCGCTGCAGTCGACGCCAAATACAGATCGTCCGCCCCACAAATAGGGCGTATTCAAAAATAATTCAGCCCTTTCGCGGATCTTCTCCGGCGCCGGTTTGGCGCCATTCGCATCCCAGGTCGCAGCGTCGAGGTAATCGAGCTGTAAGACGCCCGACAGCCGCTGCAGCTCATGCGCATTCAGCACCGGTATTCCCAATGGAATATGCGCTGTTTTATGGTTAATAGAGATGGTATTAATCCATGCAGAAGTATAATATTGCGCATCATTGTTCTTCGACCAGCTATCAATAAGCGCGAGCTGGCTCCGCTGACACCAGCCTTCATACCCATCGTACAGGCACTGCACTTTGATAAAATCTTTTGCTTCTTCCAGGATAAGGGCGGCTTCTGCGAGCAACAACTGGCTGATCATTTCACTTTTATGCGCCGCCTCGGCCCGTAAAGGCGCTACCGGCACTTTGCATACTGCGTATGACATAGCTCTCTTTAATTTGGGGGCAAAATACTAAAAAGCGGCCATGGAGAACCGGCAAACTGCAAGAGCCCCTGGCAGCTGTAAACGGCAAACATCCAGGCGGCCACTCAATAAAGTAGCATTTCCATCGTTTAAAACAATCGCATTTATTTTGTGAAATTTTGAACGGCATGCATCTTAGTAATAAGAAAAACGCATTTTCGCATAGTGAAACCAGACCCTAATTCACATATCAGCGATCAGCAATTGCTCAACTCCTTTTATACCAGTCGCGACAACCACTGGCTGGGGATCTTACTGCAACGGTATACGCTCTTATTACTAGGCGTGTGCATGAAATACCTGAAAAATGAGGAAGAAGCAAAAGATTGTGTTCAGCAGGTATTTTTAAAAGCCATTACCGAACTGCATAAATACAAAGTAGAATACTTTAAAAGCTGGCTGTACATGGTGGCCAAGAACCATTGCCTCATGAAGCTGCGCGACAAACAGGCCCGCAGCCCGGCCGAGATCAGGGACGAAATGGCTATTCCCCAGGAAGAGGAGAGCGGACTGGCGCCCCACCTCGAAAAAGACCGCCAGTTGGAGCTGATGAATGATTGCCTGCAGGAACTGAACAAAGAACAAAAACAGTGCGTAACTTTGTTTTATCTTGATAAACGGTCGTACAATGAAATTGCCGATATTACGGGCTTTACGCTCATGCAGGTCAAAAGCTATATCCAGAACGGCAAAAGGAATTTAAAGATCCTGATGGAGCGAAAACTAAACCATTCCTGAAATGGCCGGTCTAAATGATAATACATTGACGACATGAACAATGAATAACGATCTACTGAACATATTATCCAATAGCAATAAAGATATTGATAACCAGAAGTTGATGGACTACCTGAGCGGCAAGCTGTCGGACCAGGAGAAACATGAGGTGGAAATGTGGATGGTTGACAATGACTTTGAAAATGAGGCCGTAGAAGGTTTGCAGCAAATGGCCGGCAATAAAAAGCTGGAAGGATATGTTGATCAGCTGAATAAAGAATTACATCAGTATATCCGGCAAAAGAAAGAACGCCGCGAAAAAAGACGGATCAACAATAACTTCTGGGTATATGTCTCCATTGCCTTTGTGCTTATCATCATCATTTTAGCTTACATGGTCATTAGCAGATTATAGTTGGCAGTTTACAGTTGGCAGTTTACAGTTGGCAGTTTCGCAGTTGGCAATTCGCAGTTGGCAATTCGCAGTTGGCAGTTCGCAGCTCTCAAACCTAAACGTTTCGGCCAGTCAACTCCTTTGTCAACTACTTTATCGACTCCTTTATCGACTCCCATCAACGCTCGATCAACTCTCCATCAACTCATCAACTCCATCAAATCTGTCAACTAATCAACCCTACACCCTATCAACTAATAAACGATCTTATCCGGCTTCTCATTCCATTCTTGAAACACTTTACCTGCATGGTCGCGCCCAAGATTTACCATTTCGATTATCCGGTCGTGTAATGGCGAGGTAAGTTCTTTGTAAATAAGCGAATCATCGAAACCGACGGCGGCCGCATCGTGCCGGGTAGCACCATAATACACTACTTTTGGACGAGCCCAGTATATAGCGCCCATACACATGGGACAGGGTTCGCAGGAAGTATATATTTCGCAATCGGTGAGTTGAAAGCTTTGCAAATTTTTGCAGGCGTCACGAATAGCCACCACTTCTGCATGGGCCGTAGGATCATTGGAGCTGGCCACGCTATTACAACCTTTACCCACGATCCTATCACCTTTTACAATAATACATCCGAAGGGCCCGCCTACCCCATTGTTCATACCTTGCCGCGCAAGATCTACAGCCGCCTGCATAAATTGTAGTTCACGATCGGTCATAGAAAGCTTCATTTATATCAAATTTAATCAAAAAGGCGGAAGACAGAAGGCTACATTCACCATTGACCCATTTGACTGCTTTGACTAATTTGACTGATTTGACTGCTCCGACTCTTTTGACCATTGACCATTCACCATTTGCCATTGACCCATTTGACTGCTCTGACTCCTTTGACCATTCACCATTCGCCATTGACCCATTTGACTGCTTTGCCCCCTTTGACCATTGCCCCATTTTCCCCTACCTTGTGATTATGACAAAAAGAATCTTCCTGTCCCTCACCCTGCTATGGTTTTCGCATAGCTATGCCCAAAAGATCAATTATGTAGTTTCTTTTCCCAATATTGTACATCATGAAGCACAGATCAGCCTCACTGCTACGGGACTGCCAGCAGGCAAAGCCCAGTTCCGCATGAGCCGTTCTTCGCCCGGCCGTTACGCCACCCATGAGTTTGGCAAAAATGTATACGATGTAAAGGCATTTGATCAGCAGGGTAAAACCATAACGATCAACCGGGTCGACGGTGATGTTTATGAAGTGCCCAGACAAAGCGGTTTTGTAAGAGTCGATTATACATTGTATGCAGCCCATCCGGATGGCACTTATTCAGGCATCGATCAAAGCAGCATTCATTTGAACATGCCTTCCGCTTTCCTTTGGATCAAAGGATATGACAAAGCCCCCATCTCCATTCGCTTCAAGCTGCCTGCTGATAAAAATTGGACGATCGCCACCCAGTTGAAACCGACCGGCAACCCGCTTGAATTTACAGCGCCCGGTTTACAATACTTCATGGATTGCCCCACCAAGATCGGCAACCTGCGCTGGAATGAATGGACCCTTAAAAATCCGAATGGCCACCAATTTACATTCCGCCTGGCGCTGGAAGCGACTGCAACAGATTCCCTGGCCGCTGCATTTGCCGTCAAGATAAAACGGATAACGGAAGAAGAACAGGCCATCTTTGGCGAGGTGCCGGCATTTGATTTTGGCACCTATACTTTTATCACCAGTATCAATCCATATGTGGAAGACGACGGTATGGAGCACCGCAATTCGACCATGATCAGCATTCCCAATCAGTTCGATGGCAGCAATAACCTGCTGGGCGTTTTTGCCCATGAGTTCTTCCATTGCTGGAACGTAGAACGCATTCGTCCGAAGACCCTGGAACCTTTCAATTTTGAAAAAAGCAATATGAGCCATGAGCTGTGGTGTGCAGAGGGATTCACCCAATACTATGGCGAACTCTCGCTTTGCCGCGCAGGCTTGAAGCCCATAGAAGCATTGATGTTCTCACTGGCCGGTTTGATAAATGCTAAGGAGAATGCAGCCGGCGCCAAACGCTTTTCCCCGGTAGACATGAGCCGCCATGCCGTGTTTGTGGATGCAGGAGTTTCAGTTGACAGAGCCAATTACAGCAATATGTACAGCTCTTATTATCCCTATGGCGGCGCTATCGCCCTGGCGCTCGACCTGCTGTTGCGCACAAAATACCAGCTCTCTTTAGATGATTATATGACGGCCTTATGGAAACGATTCGGGAAACCGGAGATCCCCTATACGGTTGCGGCACTGGAAACTGCGCTGGCAGAACTAACCCATGACAAAAATTTTGCTGCTGACTTCTTTACAAAATACATCAACGGTCACGAGTCTTTCGACTATGCGCCGCTGCTGGAGAAAGCAGGTATATCGCTGAAAAAACAATTTGCGGGTAAAGCCTGGATCGGCCAGGTGCAATTTAAAGAAGGTTCGGCCATCATCAGCAGCAATACAGTGACAGGTAGCCCGCTCTATAATGCCGGACTGGATTTTGATGATGAGATCGTGCAACTGGATGGCAAACCGGTTACCAGCACCGCCGGGATCAGTGAAATACTGAACAACCATAAACCGGGTGATGTAATTGCTATAGTGTATAAACACCGCAGTGAGATGAAAGAAGCACAGATGACGCTTGCGGAAAACCCGGCCTTTGTCCTCATGACCTTTGAGCAAAGCGGTTTACCGGTAACGAAAGAAACGCTCGAATTCAGGAAGCGCTGGCTGGGAACCAGGACCAGGTAAGGATTCAACAATATTTATCAGCCCCGGCTAGCCAGGCCGGGGCTTTTCTTTTCCACACAATTGTTCAATTTTGATAATGTATTTACCTTTCGATCCCAAAACACTGCATATGAAAAAGATCGTCTGCATGGTGGGTACCTGTTATACCCTCTTTTCCTGTAAACCACCTATTTACAGTTATGTTCCACCTACCATGAACACAACGGCCTATAGCAGGGCAGGCGAAGGACAGCTTGGGGTTTTGTTCGGTTCGCCCGGCATCGCCGCAAAAGGCGGGTTGGCCTTGACAAAAAACATCAGTGTAAATGCATGGGCCGGCACGCTGCCCTCGGGCGAAAACGACGATTATGGCAGCCGGGAAGCCGAATTCTCGCTCGGCATCCAAACCAATCCCAACCGGAACAATGGCGTTACAAGCTTTTACCTGGGCATGAGCAGCGGCAGTAATGAAAAGAATAAAATGGGGCTGGAGGGAGATTTTACCCGGAGCTTCCTGCAAATTCAACGCTCGGCTATTGATAAACGGTTAGGCAGCTTTCGCCTCGACGGCGTGTTCGGCTTGCGCATCAATTACTTCTCGTATAAAGGCTTCAAAGGAGATGAACCCTTCAATGATCACCGTTGGTATTATGAGCCTTATTTTGGATTGAATGTCGGGGGTAAAAATGTACGCTTTGAACTCCTGCAGGGCTTTGCCTTTAAGAACACGGGTGAATGGAACCAGGGCGTACGGATCTTTCCACTCTTCGGGCATATCGGCATGTTAGTGAAAATCCGGAAAAATCAATCGATAAACTAATAGGCAGTTCACAGTTCATAGTTCTCAGTTAGCAGTTGGCAGTTCGCAAACTTAAGCGCATCGTCCAACTGCTACATCAAGTCTATCAACCCGTCCACTAACCTTTAATGACTCTATACACCTTATCAACTCGTCAAATACCTTATCAATTCTATCAACCCGTCCAATAACCTTTAATGAGTCTATACACCTTATCAACTCGTCAAATACCTTATCAATTCTATCAACCCGTCCACTAACCTTTAATGACTCTATAACCTTATCAACTCGCCAACGACTTATCAACTCTATACACCTTATCAACCCGTCAACTCGCCCCGGCCTTATTCAAAACCTCCAGGATCTTCTTCAATTCCTCTTCATTGGCAATATACCATGGACCTGCATCGAGAATGGCGGGATTGCGGAAGGTGACGGGGTCGGGCGCAGTAATTCTTGCAGAGGTATGAAATTCAGTAGCGCCTGTTCCTTCGATCAGCGATTGAATATTGGCAGAGCGTACACCGGCACCGGGCATAATGATGATGCGGCCGGCAGCCTGTTGCACCAGTTGCCCTAGCAGAGCCATACCTTCGGGAGCAGTCGATCTTTGTCCACTCGTTAAAACACGCTCACATCCGCACTCAATAATTTGCTCGAGCGCGTGCATAGGATCTGGTGTGGCATCGAAGACACGGTGACAGGTTACGCCCATCGGGTAAGCCCATTCTACGATCCGCTTTAAACGTTCGGTATCTATCTCGCCATTTAGTTTGTGCACCCCTGTTGAAATACCATCGCAGCCCAACTGTTTACACAAGAGAATATCCTGTTTTATGATCGCAAACTCTTCCTCATCATAAAAAAAGTTACCACCCCGGGGCCTGATGATGGGGTATAGAGCAATGCTGATCTTTTCGCGGGTTTGTTTAATGGTTCCATAAGAAGGCGTAGTGCCGCCATCAGCCGGGTTCTCGCAGAGTTCTACCCGTTTTGCACCGGCGCGTTCCGCAATGACTGAAGATTGTAGATTAAAGGCACATACTTCTAATAACATAGAATTACTTTAAATGAACGAGTTTATGGTTTGTTGTTCCTTAAACCCGGCTAGTCCTTACTTTTTTATCCGCGCGACATTAAACTTGTATTTAATAGCGAGTTTTAAGCGCGGCAGCGTAACTGGTAACCGGTAACTGGTAACTGGTAACCGGCAACTGGTAACCGGTAACCGGTAACCGATCAGTATATACTCTTTGCCTGAACTAATTTCTCTTCTTTCCCGGTTTTGACAGCATACGTAAACCCTTTCTGCAAAGCATAGCCGCCGTATTGTCCTTTTTTATTAAGGGCAATAAAACCGATCTGCACAGTTTTTGCTTTGGCAGGATTGCGCCTGATAATGCGTTCAACCGCTTTTTTACAGGCGGCTTCCGGCGCCAGGCCCTGCCGCATCAATTCTACTACCAGGTGAGAACCTACAATGCGGATCACTTCTTCGCCTACCCCGGTTGCCGTGGCAGCGCCTATTTCATTATCAACATATAAACCGGCGCCAATTACCGGTGAATCCCCTACCCGGCCCCGCATTTTGAAGGCCATACCACTGGTGGTGCAGGCGCCGCTGCAATTGCCATTGGCATCCATGGCAATCATTCCAATGGTATCATGATTATTCGGGCCACCGGGCATCTCGCCGCCGGGCGCTGGTTTATGCAGCTTGTTCTCTATATTAATGATGGGTTCGTATTTCGAGGTCTTTAACCATTCCTTCCAGGCTTTTTCACTTTCCGGCGTCAGGAGGTTCTCCTTTTGAAAACCATTGGCCAGCGCAAATTGCAGGGCGCCATCACCCGTCAGGATCACATGCGGTGTTTTTTCCATAACCAGGCGGGCAACCGAAATCGGGTGCTTGACATGCTCGAGGCACATGACGGAGCCACAGTTATAGAATTCATCCATGATGCAGGCATCGAGGGTAACCCGGCCATCGCGGTCGGGCAAACCACCATAACCCACCGATTGATTATTGGGATCTGCTTCAGGGATCTTTACACCCGCCTCAACGGCATCCAATGCACGCCCGCCCTTACCCAGGATAGTCCAGGCTTCGGCATTGGCCGCCTTGCCAAAATCCCAGGTAGATAAAACAATAGGTTCGTTTTTAATGGTAGGATAGCTGCCTGCTGACTGGGCCATCATTTTTTTTCCGGCGAACAGTCCCAATGATCCAAGGAATGATGTCTGTAAAAATTTCCTGCGCGTTGACATGGTCTTTTAAGTTAATAAGTTTTCAGGTTGACGGGTTAACTGGTTAAGTGGTTAACTTGTTAACTTTTCACCTTACATTTAAGCATCTAAATTAAGCGCTAAACATGAGAAAATTATTTCTTTTAATTTTTGCTTTACATTTACTGGTTTCTGTCAATGCTCAGCACGAGCAGGATTCAGCCTGGATCCGCGACAACTATACAAAGAAAGAAGTGTACATTCCCATGCGGGATGGCACAAAGCTGTTCACCTCTATTTATATTCCGAAAGACGCCAGCGAAAAACATCCAATATTAATAACCCGTACACCGTATTCATGTCGTCCGTATGGAGAGAATAATTTTAACGCGGGCCTCTGGGAACGCTATACCCGTTATTATGCCCGGGAAAATTATATCATTGTAACCCAGGACGTGCGCGGCCGCTGGATGAGCGAAGGAACCTTTGTTGATGTACGCCCATTCAACCCTAACAAAAAAACAGCCCAGGATATTGATGAAGCAAGCGATAGTTATGATACCATCGACTGGCTGATAAAAAACATTGAGAACAATAATGGCAATGTAGGGGTAATGGGTGGATCATACCCCGGTTTTTATTCCACCATGGCCGCTATGAGCGGTCATCCGGCATTAAAAGCAGCAAGCCCCCAGGCGCCGGTTACAGACTGGTTTATAGGTGATGATTTTCATCACAACGGTGCGTTCTTTTTAATGGACGCATTCGCTTTCTATAGCGGTGGCTTTGGTTACCCTCGCCCGGTACCTTACAAAGTGGCTCCGCGCAATGCTATCCGTATTCCGGCTAATGATAATTATGAATCTTATTTACGCATCGGCGCTTTACAAAATTTCAGAAAACTAACCGGCGACAGCCTGCAGTTCTGGAAAGACCTGTATGCGCATCCCAATTATGACGAGTGGTGGCAAGCCCGTAATATCAGGAACTTCGTAAATCATATACCTGCTTCTGTTGCCACGCTCGTTGTTGGCGGCACTAATGATGCAGAAGATTGTTTTGGCGCCTGGAGAACCTATCAGGCCATTGAACAAAAAGCAAAAAACAATAACAGACTGGTGATGGGTCCGTGGTGGCATGGCCAATGGATTACATCAGATGGAACACATCTGGGCAACGTGCAATTTGGCTCCAATACCAGTATATGGTACCAGAATAATATCGAGATCCCCTTCTTTAATTATTACCTGAAAGGAAAAGGCGAAATGCCGAAAATCGCAGAAGCCACCGTATTCTTCACCGGCTCCAATGAATGGAAACATTGTGAAACATGGCCGCTGGCCGCTAAAAAAGACGAGCCCATTTACCTGCAACCGGGCGGCAAGCTGTCCTGGCAAAAACTAACCGCGAAAAACAGTTTCAGTGAATACATCAGCGATCCGGCACATCCGGTTCCTTATACAGAAGATGTGCATTTTACGCGTACCCGCGATTATATGACCGATGATCAGCGCTTTGCCAGCCGCCGCCCGGATGTACTGACTTTTGAAACGGAGGTCTTGAATGATGATCTTACGCTGGCAGGTACGGTAGTAGCCGATCTGCTGACCAGCATTTCCACAACAGATGCTGATTTTGTTGTTAAAGTAATCGATGTGTTCCCTGATGACTTCAAATATCCGGGTGCTACGGTAAACCAAAGCCGCGATGCAGGCGGCGCCTATCCTATGGGAGGATACCAGATGCTGGTACGCGGCGAGATCATGCGCGGCCGCTTCCGCAAAAGTTTCACCACACCGGAAGCGTTCAAACCCAACAAAATTGAACGGGTAAAATTTGAATTGCCTGATGTTGCGCATACTTTTAAAAAAGGACACCGTCTTATGATCCAGGTGCAAAGCAGCTGGTTTCCGCTCGCTGACCGCAATCCACAAAAGTTTGTAAACATTTACGAATGCAGTGACAGCGATTTTCAGAAAGCCACTATCCGCATCCATCATGATGGAACCAATAGCAGCGCTATCATTCTTCCGGTGTTAAAATAAGCTGCTTTCATTAAAAGCTGATAAAGAATTACCCGTTAAGCGTGCCATGGTTAAAAACCGTGTCACGCTTTTTAATTTATAAGCATGTCCTTATCAGCTTTATCAACCTTATCAACTGTATCAACTTTCAACTTTTCAACGTAAATTGCGCTCTCTCTGTTGTTGGCTGATGCACAGCCATTACATTCTCAACACTTAAGACCAGGCTGAACACCAGCAGGTGTACTTCATTTATTTTCATTACAAAACACCCGGTTTTGACACTAGTAAGTGCCAAAGGGTATTAATCATTTATGCATTATGAAAAAAGTTTGGTTCATTGCCTCTTTATTCCTGAGTATGAGTATGTATGCCCAGGTAAACATCATCCCCCAGCCTGTTGAACTGAAGATGCCGGAGACCGCCGGCCAGTTTGTGATCACCGCTAAAACGCCGATCATCCTGGAAGGATCAGGGCTTGAAAATTCAGCCAGTTTTTTGAATGATTACCTCAAACAGATCTATGGCTTTACCCTGCCCATTACCAAAAAAGCAGGTAAAACACCTGGCATCCGCCTGAATTTCGACCGGCTCGATCATCCTGTTCCCGGTGCTTATAATATGGAAATTAATGCCAAAGGCGTATACATCGGCGGCGATAATGCAACCGGCACTTTCTATGGCGTACAAACACTGCTGCAATTATTACCAACGGAAAAAGCAAATTCCTTACCTGTAGCATATGTCACTATAAAAGATCATCCCCGCTTTCAATACCGCGGCCTTCACCTGGATGTTAGCCGCCACTTTGCTCCATTGAGTTTTGTAAAACGTTACATCGATTATATCGCGCTGCATAAAATGAATTATTTCCACTGGCATTTAACAGATGACCAGGGCTGGCGCATCGAGATCAAAAAATATCCCAATCTTACTAAGGTGGGCGCCTGGCGCAATGGCACCATCATTGGCCGTTATCCGGGTACAGGCAACGATAGCCTGCGTTATGGTGGATTCTATACACAGAAAGAAGTGAAGGAAATAGTAGATTATGCCACCAAACGCTATATCACGGTCATTCCTGAAATAGAAATGCCCGGTCACGCATCTGCAGCACTTACCGCCTACCCCCACCTGGGCTGCACCGGCGGCCCGTACCAGGTACAACAAACCTGGGGCGTTTTCAACGATGTATTTTGTGCAGGTAATGATACGGTCTTTACCTTTTTACAAAATGTGCTCGATGAGGTAATGCCTTTATTCCCCGCCAAATATGTACATATCGGTGGTGATGAATGTCCGAAGGACAGCTGGAAGAAATGTCCTAAATGCCAGAAGAGAATGGCCGATAACAAACTGAAAGATGAACATGAACTGCAGAGCTATTTCGTGCAGCGCATGGAAAAATATATCAACAGCAAGGGCAAGACCATGATCGGCTGGGATGAGATCCTGGAAGGCGGTCTCGCGCCTAATGCGGTGGTAATGAGCTGGCGCGGCGAAGAAGGTGGTATTCAGGCAGCCAAACAAAAACACGATGTGATCATGACGCCCGGTAACTTCGTTTACCTCGATCATTCGCAAACCAAACAGGAAGATTCTGTAACCATTGGTGGTTATACTCCGGTAAAGGAAACTTACAGCTATGAGCCATTGCCTAAAGAATTAAGTGCCGATGAAAGCAAATATATCCTGGGTGCACAGGGCAATGTATGGACCGAATACATGAAGAATACAAAGAAAGTGGAGTATATGATATTTCCGCGCTTGAGTGCATTGAGTGAAGTTTTATGGAGCCCGGCAGAAAAACGCAATTGGGAAGATTTCGAAAAACGCCTGCAGGTGCAAACCAAACGATACGTTTTATGGGGAGCGAATTACAATAAAGCTTTTGAGTAAACTTGTTAAGTGTGCAACATCTCCAAAGTGTGGCACACTTAGCTAAAAACAATCGTTTGCTTATTTTCTACCCGAAAACAACCGCATTTCCCTACGAATATTGGAAATAACTTTAATTTAGCGCAACTATAAAAACCGATTATTTATGAGCATGGTTGATTCGTTTGAGAAGATACCAGTACGTATTTATCCCGATCTAAAAGAAGGTTCAAAATTCGCCGCCAGGGAAATAGCCGATCTCATCCGCAACAAACAAGCGGCCGGCCTGCCCTGTGTATTAGGCCTTGCAACCGGTTCAACACCGCGTTCCATGTATGCCGAACTGGTAAGAATGCACAAGGAAGAAGGATTGTCCTTTAAAAATGTGATCTCTTTTAACCTGGATGAATATTATCCCATTGAGAACGATGCGCTGCAAAGTTATAATCGCTTTATGCATACGCATCTGTTCGATCATATTGATATCGATCCAAAGAACATTCATATACCCAATGGTGAAGTTCCCAAGGAAAAGATCAAAGCGCATTGCCTGGAATACGAGCGCATGATCGAAGATGCCGGTGGCATCGACCTGCAGGTACTGGGCATTGGCAACAATGGACATATCGGTTTTAATGAACCCGGTTCCAGCATCGGCTCCCGCACCCGGCTGGTTACATTGGACACTTCTACCCGCATTGCCAATTCACATGAATTCGCCAATATTTCAGAAGTGCCCCGCCTCGCCATTACCATGGGCATCAGTTCTATTCTCAAAGCCAAGCGCATTTTATTAATGGCCTGGGGACCGGCGAAAGCTGCCGTTGTTCAAAAAGCCGTGGAAGATAATGTTACAGAACAAATACCGGCCTCTTTATTACAACAGCATAATGAAAGTTTATTCATTTTAGATGAAGCCGCAGCTGCAGAGCTCACCCGCTATAAATCACCCTGGCTTACCGGCGATCTTGAGTGGACACCCAAGATGATCCGCAAAGCGGTGGTGAATATGGCCCTGAAAGTGAATAAACCTTTATTGAGCTTAACCAATATCGATTACCGTGACAATGGTCTGGGCGATCTGCTGGTGGAAAAAGGCGATGCCTATGAGATCAACCTGCAGGTCTATTATATGCTGCGTGACAGCATTACCGGCTGGCCGGGCGGCAAACCCGACCTGCATTTGCCCAACCATCCTGAACGTACAAAACCCTATCCGAAGCGTTGTGTGATCTTCAGCCCCCACCCCGATGATGATATCATTTCCATGGGTGGCACTTTCCAGCGCCTGCACGATCAGGGACATGATGTACATGTTGCCTACCAAACATCGGGTAATATTGCAGTAACCGATGAGTTCGTTACCCGCTTCATGGATTTTGCGGTAGGTTTTGAAGATATGTTCGGGGTCGACAGCAAAAAATCAAAAGCCATACTGGAACAGGCCCGGCAATACCTGCGGTTCAAGAAGTCGAACCAGATAGATACCCCCGAGATCAGGTCGGTAAAAGGACTGATCCGCCGTTGCGAAGCCAAAGCAACCTGCCGTTATGTAGGTATAAAAGACGAGAACATCCACTTCCAGAACCTGCCTTTCTATGAAACAGGCACCATTGAAAAGAAACCAATGGGTGAAGAAGATGTAATACTTACTATAGAATTATTACGTTCTATAAAACCGCACCAGATCTATTGCGCCGGCGATCTGGCCGATCCGCATGGCACCCATAAGGTTTGTCTCGATATCGTATTTGAATCATTACGCCGCATAAAAGCAGCCGGTGATGAATGGGTGAAAGATTGCTGGGTTTGGTTGTACAAAGGCGCCTGGCAGGAATGGGACCTGAGTGAAATTGAAATGGCCATTCCTATGAGCCCCGACCAGGTAATGAAAAAGCGTTTTGGCATTTTCATTCACCAGTCGCAAAAAGATATGGTCCCCTTCCAGGGAAGCGACAGCCGCGAGTTCTGGCAAAGGGCTGAAGACAGGAACGCCAATACCGCCAACCTGTATGCCCAGTTAGGACTTACAAAATATGCCGCCATGGAAGCATTTGTGCGCTGGCATTTTTAGAGTTACAAGTTTCAGGTTGCAGGGAAACCCCAACGCTGTAACACACAATGCAAAAGGCAATTTCTTGCGAAATTGCCTTTTGCATTTTCTCCCCCCTGTAACCTGTAACATGGAACCTGTAACTGTTACTTTAAAAGAATAGGGTATCACCCAAATGGATGACACCCTACTCAATATAACACCTTCCTCAACTCTCAGGAGGCATTAATTCATAAGATCAATGATGGTTTGTTTGTCGGGTAATTCGTTGAACACATAAACGGGGATCTCATCCATCCCGTTATTTACCCGCAGGCTTTTCAGGCGATCGATATAGCCCTTTTTCGGATCATTAACATACACGATAATAAGATCCGGAAGCCTGTTTTCAATGTGAAACAAGAGTTGTTGAAAATTCTCCACAAAATCTGCTTCAACAGGTTCAGGGAGATGTTGCAACAACTGTTTCATAGGCAGTACGTTCTCGCTATGGTCGTAAAACAATATAATATACCTGGATTCTACCTGCATACTGTACTGTTTTTATTATGCAATAACCTAAAAATTGTATTCCACCTTTGGGTTTTTGATTGTATTTTCGGTATTCCTTTTTTGTCGTATTTTATTGCTTTATGCATTGAAGAAGTGCTGATAAGGTTTAGAGGTTCCTGCCCAAAGATATAAAGGCAGGTTAAAAATAAAAATATATGAGTTTTTATAATCAGTATCCAACAAATGTACTAATCGCTGAGGATGACGACGAAGACTACCTGATCTTTTCACTGGCAATTGAAGAACTTTCATTTAAGGTGATCTTATCAAGGGCAGAGAACGGCGATATTCTCTTTAAACTGTTGGACGAAAATAATCCGGATATCGTCTTTCTTGACCTGTTAATGCCGTGCAAGGATGGAAGACAATGTCTGCGCGAGATCAGGGCTAACAAGAAATACGATTCCATTCCCATTATCGTATACTCTTCGTTAAGTGATCTGCAAAATATTGAGTTTTGTTACCGCGAGGGATCGAATTTGTATGCGATCAAACCGCATACGTTAACGGAATTAAAAGCTATTCTTGAGAAGATATTCAGCATCGACTGGAAAAAAGTACTGTACTTTCCACCCCGCTCCATGTTCGTGCTTAACCCACAATAAACGGTTTGTAGTTTGTAGTTTGTGGTTTGTAGTTTATTGTTGATTCGACATCCGGGAAGCCTGCCATTATTCGGCGGCCAGCCTTTAAAGAACCACAAACTACAAACCACAAACCATAAACTAAACTCTTCCTTATTTTTTCCCTAACATCAATAATGTAGGATCATCCTCCTGTGTGTTACCACTACTTTCAACGTTCGGCTGATGTACGGGCAATGAAATGATAAAGGTAGATCCTTTGTTCACCTTGCTTTGCACCGAAATAAATCCGTTGTGCTTTTCAACGATCTTTTTACAAAGGGTCAGTCCAATACCCGTGCCTTCAAACTCACTATGTACATGCAGGCGCCTGAACATATCGAAGATCTGTTCGGCATATACCTGGTCGAAGCCGATGCCATTGTCCTGTACATAGATGCGGCAGTATTTTACGGGTTCCTTGTTGGAGGTGGTGGCAGTGATAATTTCTGACCGGATATCGATCACCGGATGTTCATCTTTTTTGCTATACTTCAACGCATTGCTCAGCAGGTTCTCAAAAAGCGGGCGCATAAGCCCGGGGTTCACATCGATCGAAGGCAGTTCCTGGATTTGGATACTGGCCTTTTTTTCCTGGATGGTTGCATCCAGTTCATCCATCGCCTCCTGCAGAATAAGATTGAGATTGTAATGAACAAATGTATCTTTTTCATTATTTATCCGCGAGAAGGCCAGGATATCGCTGATCAGCGTTTGCATGCGCACAGCGGCGTTCTGAATCCGGTTAATATAATTTACTGCCGGGTTATCGAGCACCGACTGGTACTTTACAAACAGGAGATCGCTAAATGTGCGGATCTTACGCAATGGTTCCTGCAGGTCGTGGGAGGCCATGAACGCAAAACGGTCGAGGTCGCGGTTGGCCGATTCCAGCAGGGCAATATTTTCGAGCAGCTGCCGGTTCAGCTCTTTCACCCGCTCTTCGGAGGCTTTTCGTTCAGTCACTTCCATTTCGAGGTTCCGGTTGATTATGGTAAGCCGCTTTTCCTGCTCTATGAGCCGGTGGTTTTTCCGGTACAGATCAACGAGCACGCTCACTTTTGCCCGCAAGAGGTCTGAATTGATGGGTTTATAAATATAGTCTATCGCCCCCATCCGGTACCCCTTGTAGATATTCTCTTCACCATAGTTATTGGCGGTAATAAATATGATGGGAATATGTTTCAGTTTTTCGCGTTCATAGATAAGCGCTGCCGTTTCAAATCCGTTCAGGTTGGGCATTTTCACATCCATCAAGATAAGCGCAAAGTCAATTTCACTCAACAAGATCTTCAATGCCTGGCTACCTGAGCTGGCCTTAACAAGAGCATATCCATCGGGAGCCAGAATGGCTTCCATAGACATCAAATTATCTTCGCGGTCATCAACTAACAGAATTTTTGGACGCATAAAAGGTCAATGTGCTAATTTGCTAATGTGTTAATCTGCTAATGAAAATACAAAAAGCACGCTTACTACTTATTTATAGAACCATACTCTCATTAATGAAAGTAATTGATCGATCTTTAAGGGTTTGGTAATATAATCCGACGCACCTGCTTCTATACATTTCTGTCTGTCGCCTTTCATCGCTTTAGCCGTAACAGCTATGATCGGCAAGGTACTGTTCTTATGCTCCCGCCGTATTTTTTGGGTGGTCTCATAACCGTCCATTTCAGGCATCATGATATCCATCAGCACCATATCAATTTTCGGATTGTCTTCCCTGATGATATTTATGGCCTCCTTACCACTCTCGGCCGTGATCACATTGATATTATAACGCTCAAATACCGTTGTTAGTGCGAAGAGGTTCCTCACATCATCGTCTACCACCAGAATATTTTTGCCGGTAAGAATATCTTCTTTCTTCCGGATATTCTCAATGATCTTCCGCTTGTCGGCCTGCAGGTCTTTGTGGTTGATGTGCAGGTGCAGGATGGTCTCTTCGAGCAGGTGTTCCAGTGAATTTACCCCTTTCAGCAGAATTTTACTGGATACATTGTTCAGCTGCTGCAATTCTTTTTTATTGAACTCCTTGGCTGAATACATAATTATCGGCGTAAGCCTGGGTTTATTTTCAGCCACCTGCTTAACCACCTCATTTCCCGGCAGGTCGGGCAGGGAGTAATCGAGGATGATGCAATCGAAATCTTTGCTATTGATATCATGCATGGCTTTTTCACCGGTTTCGGCCAGCGTTACCTGCATATTATCGGAGCTCAGCAATTTAACGATCTGCGAGGCATCTACCTCATTATCCTCTACAACAAGGATCTGCTTCACCTCTTTTTTGTTGAAGGCTATAATGTCATCGAAGAGGTCATTGAGCGATTCATTGTCCAATGGTTTTAACCGGAAACTGCGGGCACCGCGTTTTAATGCCAGTGCCCGGTTCTCTTCACCCGAGATCAAATGAATGGGTATATGCCGGTAACTAAGGTCATTACGCAGGAGCTCCATCACTTTCCAGCCGCTGGTATCGGGCAGCTTCACATCGAGGGTGATGGCAATCGGCGTAAAGCGGTTGATAAAGTCGAACACTTCGATGTAGTTGGTGGCTACAATGGCTTTTAACCCGTACTGATGCGCCTTTTCTATAATGATCTTGCCAAAGCGGATATCGTCTTCCACGATCAGGATCGCTTTTTCATTTGGCTGCACATTGTTGCGGTCGTCGCCGGTATCGTTGATCATTTCGCTTACGATATGCAGGCCGCTTGCATCTGCGCCTTCGCCGGTAACACGGATCGAATTGAGCAGGGTATCGATTTCCCCGCTATCGGTTCCTAACTGGTACTGGTACTCTGAAAGGTTGGCCGGCGCTTCGCGGGTCACCACGCCCGACACATTTTCGATGGGCAGGAAGAGGGTGAATGTACTTCCCTGACCCGGTGTACTATCCAGCTCAATGGTACCGCCTAACAGTTCGGTTAAACCGCGGCTGATGGATAATCCCAGGCCCGTTCCACCATATTTACGGCTGGTGCTTCCTTCTGCCTGCTGGAAGGCCTCAAAGATGATGCTTTGTTTTTCCAGCGGGATACCGATACCGGTATCGTTGATGGCAAAAGCTACCACGCGCTGGGCCGTATCGAGTGATGTATTGCCGGGTTTCCAGTTGCGGTTGGCTTCATAGATCTTCAGCTTCACCTCCCCTTTCTCAGTAAACTTGAAGGAGTTCGACAACAGGTTCTTCAGGATCTGGTTCAACCGTTGTATATCGGTTTCCATGGTTTCCGGCAGGCGGGTATCTGTTTCTATGGTAAAGCGCAGATGACGTGCTTCTGCAATAGGCTTGAAGGTTGTTTCCACAAATGAAGTGATCTCGAAGAAACGTACCGGCGCAATATTGGCGGTAATGAACCCTGATTCGATCTTCGACAGATCGAGGATATCATTGATCAGTTGTATGAGGTCATCACCGCAGGAGTGAATGGTTTTCGCATAACGGATCTGCTTCTCCGTTAAATTGCCTTCGGCATTCTCATACAGCTGCTGCGCCAGGATGAGCAAACTGTTCAATGGCGTACGCAGCTCGTGCGACATATTCGCCAGGAACTCTGATTTATACTTCGAGGTAAGTGTTAACTGTTCTGCTTTTTCTTCCAGCGAGCGGCGGGCTTCTTCCACTTCCTTGTTCTTGGCTTCCACTTCGTTCTTCTGTTTAACCAGCAGCAGCGCTTTATCCTGCAGCTCATCGTTGGTCCTGCGCAGCTCTTCCTGTTGTACTTTCAGCTCACTGGCCAGTGATTGCGACTGGGCCAGCAGTTCTTCGGTACGGGTATTCGCTTCGATGGTGTTCAACACGATACCGATACTTTCCGTTAACTGGCTCAGGAAGTCGAGGTGGGTTTGGCTGAAAGTATCCAGCGAGGCCAGCTCAATAACCGCTTTCACGTTGTTCTCGAACAATACCGGCAGGATGATCACGTTGGCTGGTTTGGCTTTACCTAATGCAGAACTGATGCGGATGTAATTGGCCGGTACATTGGAGAGGATGATCCTTTCTTTTTCAAAGGCCACCTGCCCTACCAGCCCTTCGCCAATGGAGAATTCGGTCTGGAAGTTCTTGTCTGATTTATAACCATAAGCGGCAAAGAGGCTCAGTTTTACGTGCTGGCTGTCTTCTTCCTGTTTCAGGATATAGAAGGCGCCGAAATGCGCACTTACTACCCGCGCCAGCTCTGATAATATTTTCTGCGTTACTGTTTTCAGGTCGCGCTGGCCCTGCAACATCTGACCGAATTTGGCCAGGTTCGATTTCAGCCAGTCCTGCTCCTGGTTACGTAATGTTGTTTCGCGCAGGTTGGTGATCATCTGGTTGATGGTATCTTTCAGGGCTTCCACCTCGCCTTTCGCTTCCACGCGAATGGTTCGGGTAAGGTCACCTTTCGTTACCGCCGACGCCACTTCAGAGATTGACCGCACCTGGGTGGTAAGGTTCTGCGCCAGCTGGTTCACGTTCTCGGTAAGGTTCTTCCAGATACCGCTCGCACCAGGCACACTGGCCTGACCGCCCAAACGCCCTTCAACACCCACCTCGCGGGCCACCGTAGTTACCTGGTCGGCAAAGGTGGCCAGCGTATCGATCATTTCGTTGATGGTATCGATCAGCTGCGCTACCTCACCACGCGATACAATGGTCAGTTTCTGTTTCAGGTTACCGGTTGCCACGGCGGTCACCACCTTGGCGATACCACGCACCTGGTTGGTAAGGTTACTGGCCATCATGTTCACACTATCGGTAAGGTCTTTCCAGGTTCCGGCCACACCACGTACTTCGGCCTGGCCACCCAGTTTACCTTCGGTACCTACCTCGCGCGCCACACGCGTTACTTCCGATGCGAAACCACGCAGCTGGTCCACCATCGTATTGATGGTATTCTTCAGATCGAGGATCTCGCCTTTTACGTCGATGGCCACGGTCTTCGAAAGGTCGCCGCTGGCCACCGCCTTGGTCACTTCAGCAATGTTACGCACCTGGTCGGTAAGGTTACCGGTCATCTGGTTCACGGAGTCGGTAAGGTCTTTCCAGGTTCCGGCCACACCAGGCACAAAGGCCTGACCGCCCAGTTTACCATCGGTACCTACCTCCCGCGCCACACGCGTTACTTCAGATGCGAAGGCACGCAGCTGGTCCACCATCGTGTTCAGGGTTTCTTTCAGCTGCAGGATCTCACCGCGTACGTCCACCGTGATCTTCTTTGACATGTCACCGTTCGCCACCGCAATGGCCACCTCGGCAATATTACGCACCTGGGCGGTAAGATTACCGGCCATCTGGTTTACCGAGTCGGTAAGGTCTTTCCAAGTACCGGCCACACCCGGTACGTTCGCCTGTCCACCCAGTTTACCTTCCGTACCTACTTCACGCGCCACACGCGTTACTTCCGACGCGAAACCGCGCAGCTGGTCCACCATCGTATTGATGGTATTCTTCAGCTCCAGGATCTCGCCTTTTACATTCACATCGATCTTGCGGCTAAGGTCACCATTCGCCACCGCGGTGGTAACTTCAGCGATGTTACGCACCTGCGAGGTAAGGTTACTCGCCATTTTATTTACGCTATCCGTTAAGTCTTTCCAGGTTCCGGCCACACCCGGTACGTCGGCCTGACCGCCCAGCTTACCTTCCGATCCCACTTCACGCGCCACACGCGTTACCTCGGATGCGAAACCGTTCAGCTGGTCCACCATCGTATTGATGGTATTTTTGAGCTCCAGGATCTCACCGCGCACGTCCACGGTGATCTTACGGCTAAGGTCACCCTTCGCCACCGCCGTGGTCACCTCGGCAATATTACGTACCTGGCCGGTAAGGTTACTGGCCATCATATTCACCGAATCGGTAAGGTCTTTCCAGGTTCCGGCCACACCACGTACTTCGGCCTGGCCACCCAGTTTACCTTCCGAACCCACTTCGCGCGCCACACGCGTTACTTCCGAAGCGAAACCGCGCAGCTGGTCCACCATCGTATTGATGGTGTTCTTCAACTCGAGGATCTCGCCTTTTACATCCACATCGATCTTCCGGCTAAGGTCACCGTTCGCCACCGCGGTGGTAACTTCAGCGATGTTACGCACCTGGCCGGTAAGGTTACTCGCCATTTTATTTACGCTATCCGTTAAGTCTTTCCAGGTTCCGCCAACACCAGGCACGTCGGCCTGTCCGCCCAGTTTACCTTCTGAACCCACCTCACGCGCCACGCGTGTTACTTCCGAACCAAAAGAGTTCAGCTGGTCCACCATCGTGTTGATGGTATTTTTAAGCTCCAGGATCTCACCTCGCACATCCACGGTGATCTTACGGCTAAGGTCACCCTTTGCCACGGCGGTGGTTACCTCCGCGATGTTACGTACCTGGCCGGTAAGGTTACTGGCCATCTGGTTCACCGAGTCGGTAAGGTCCTTCCAGGTTCCGGCTACCCCTTTTACCTGTGCCTGTCCGCCCAGTTTACCTTCGGTACCTACTTCCAGGGCCACACGGGTTACCTCAGAAGAGAACGAGTTCAGCTGGTCAACCATCGTATTGATGGTATTTTTAAGCTCTAAGATCTCACCCCTTACGTCTACCGTGATCTTGCGGCTCAGGTCACCCTTTGCCACCGCGGTAGTCACCTCGGCGATGTTCCGCACCTGGCCGGTAAGGTTACTGGCCATCTGGTTCACCGAGTCGGTAAGGTCTTTCCATACCCCACCTACCCCTTTTATTTTTGCCTGGCCGCCCAGCTTACCTTCCGAACCTACTTCACGCGCCACACGCGTTACCTCGGCCGAGAAAGAGTTCAGCTGGTCCACCATGGTATTGATCGTATTTTTCAACTCCAGGATCTCACCTTTTACGTCTACCGTGATCTTACGGCTCAGGTCACCCTTTGCCACCGCGGTAGTCACCTCGGCGATGTTCCGCACCTGGCCGGTAAGGTTACTGGCCATCTGGTTCACCGAGTCGGTAAGGTCTTTCCAGGTTCCGGCAACCCCTTTTACCTGCGCCTGCCCACCCAGTTTACCTTCGGTACCTACTTCCAGCGCCACCCGGGTTACCTCACTGGAGAAAGAGTTCAGCTGATCCACCATCGTATTGATGGTATTCTTCAGCTCCAGGATCTCCCCTTTTACGTCTACCGTGATCTTTTTCGACAGGTCGCCTTTTGCCACCGCCGTGGTCACCTCGGCGATGTTACGTACCTGCACCGTCAGGTTACTGGCCATCTGGTTCACGGAGTCGGTCAGGTCTTTCCATACCCCGCCTACCCCTTTTACTTTCGCCTGGCCGCCCAGTTTACCTTCCGAACCTACTTCGCGCGCCACGCGGGTCACCTCCATGGAGAAGAGGTTCAGCTGTTTCACCATGTCGTTCACCTCCTTGGCAATGGTGGCGAATTCTCCCTGCAATACGTGACCGCCTATTTCGAGCGGCATTTCTTTCGACAGGTTCCCTTTTGCCACCGAGCTGATCACATCGGCGATCTCGATGGTGGGATGCACGAGGTCGGAGATCAGGATATTCAGCGATTCAACGCCGGTTCGCCAGGCGCCGCGCGCGTTCGGCAGCTCGATACGCTGGTTCAGCTTACCCTGTTTACCAATGGTATTACCGGCGCGGGTAAACTCCATCATCATTTTCTCATTGAGCGAAATGATCTCATTGAGCGTATCGCAGATCTTACCGCTCAGCCCCACCTGGTCGATGGGCATCCGCACACTGAAATTGCCATTCTTCACCTGTGTAAGCACATGCAACAGCTCACGGGAGTCGAGTACACCGTTCAGCTGACGCTGGGTGCCCTCCGTTTCTTCTTCTACTATGAACTTAGCTTTCTTTTTAGCTGGAGTGATCTTTCCATTGGCAGGTACCGCCGCTGCTACATCTTGCCGGTTTGAGCGGGTAGTGCTGGGTTTTGAACGCGCCATAATCAGGTATTTTTAGTATTTACTTTTAAATTTAGGAACATGGTGATCAGAGAGCATGTACTGAGGCTGGTCGGCTAACATTCGATGTTTCAGGTCAGAAGACGAGCACGGTACAATTGTGCCGGATATTGTCTCAAACAGCGTTCCGTTTTTTTTGTAATATTTCATATGGCTATTGCTGCATTTTTTATCATAAACAGTTAGAAAAAAGATATATAAACGCCCCATTTAGGCCATGCAACCCCAAATTGGGCAAAGCATTACCCAAACGAACCTTGTGGAATGATATCGTAAGCGTGTAAACCCCCTCTATTTAATTCCGGGACCAGCCCCCGGCAAAGATTACATAAATACTCCATATGAATCGATTATACATGATTGAAATGCTCCTGCAGAGGCGGCACGAAGCGCTGCAATGACTTTTTTTTAAAAAAAATCAGGGCAATGGATAAAGGTGATGGACTGTCTTCTGAAATCGCCTTTGAGGGAAGATGAATACGGGAAAGGATCAAGCATTGTTTGGCGATAAACGTCAAAAGCGTCATCCTTTTTCACGGCCATCAGTTAAAAAAACGGCTGTTATATACTGTTATAATTTGCAAAATATTAAATCCGATTTCATAATTGATTGGGGGAAAATTCCCTTACCTTTAGCTGGTGCAGTCGCTTTCTCTTCGTGCATATATAGCATACCTACAACATCCCGCAATGGGGCCTGATGATAGCACTGCATAGCGGAATTATTACTAACGTATGGCGCCAGGTGTTTCACCTGACTGGTTATCATTTACAGGTCGCTGTTTTATTCAAAGAACATAACAGTTCAGCTGTTAACGCAGATGCTATTGTCGTAACTGCATAGCATCCGGATCAGTGTGTGAATAAATAGCCCATTAAATCATTGCTAGGTATGCAAATAAAACTGATTGCTGATAATTTAAAAGAACTGGCCTTTACTGATCAACTTCCGACCGCATTGAATGGCTATCTGGTTCCCGGCGCATCGGCTGTTGCCGCATCGGGGAACTTCGGACATGTATTGTTTCAGCAGATACAGAGTAATGGGGTATTCATTCGCCTGCAGCACTTTCTGTTGAACCGCGGCTGCACCTTCACGATGATGGAGTATGAGCCTTTAATAAAATTACGCTTTCACCTAGTTAATCATATCCAATATCATATTGAGGGACTGGGTAACCTGGTCTTCTATGAACAGGGGTATAACCTGTTGTATATTCCTTTTCAGAACAACCGGCTTTATTTTCAGAACGCGGGTGTATATTTTTCTGTGGATATTCATTTCCCGGTATATGTGCTGTCGCAAAAACTGCCACCTTTAGTTTTAATGAATGATTTTCAGAAAAAAGTTTTACACCAGCAACCGGCCATGCTAGTTCCGGTGAACCAGGTGGCCAACCGTTCCCTGCTCACGCATGTGCATCAACTGATACAATCCGGCAAACGGTCAACAGCCGCCCTGCACACGAGATCACTTACCCTATTGCATTTATGTCTCGAGAACATCTCTGAGCATCCGGTATGGGAACCGGTGAACCTTACGATGCAGGAAGCGCAGGCGATATTTATGGCAAGAACCAAAATGGAAGAAAATCTAAAACAGGAATGGACGATAAAGGAATTGACACAATTGACAGGCCTGAACGACTATAAACTAAAGACCGGGTTCCAGCAACTGTATCATAGCAGTCCGGCCGATTATTTGCGCGATATCCGCATGGAAAAGGCCTGGCAGCTCTTATCGGGCAAAAGATATTCGGTTTCGCAGGTAGCTGAAGAGGTAGGATATACGAACTTAAGTGCTTTCTCGAAGGCGTTCAAGAAGTATTATCATATAACGGCAAGGGCGCGAACGAAGGAAAATCCGGAATAGTTTATTGTTTGTGGTTTGTGAATACATATTGACGTAAAAAAAATATTTAATTTTCGCTTTTTTGGCAAAATGTTTTTAGCTATGAAATTTGGAGGGCTTATCAAGGACATTGTAACTTTATAGAAGCGTTTTTCAGGTGATGATAATTGTTATACGCGCGTATGATCCGGTTCCCATCCGTCACTAGCTATCTGCCGTATACTACCTGTTCAAACGATTGATTATACCAGTCAGCTTAATAACATTCATTTAAAGGTCTACATTTCATAAGATAAGGTTTATCATGGTGTTGTATGAATAGTGCTATACTGCGCCGGCAATGATCACATATTCGAATTACCGGAAATTGGTTAAGCCAATGCATGCTATTGTGAGGGTTTGCATGGCCAACTTAATCGCTCGCTCTTTCCGAACATCATATCCGGTTGTTCAATTGGTTCAAAACCGGCGCATTTTTTATGCGCACCAATCACCAGCTGCTGCCCATACCCGCTATTTGCGACTTACCAATTACTTGTGCGAAAGCTGCGCGGCTGCCCAGCCACCATTCACCACTTACCACTCATCTGCTATGGCAATACAATGATCTTGTTATTTTCAATTTTGAAGTGAACGCCGCCGTATTCGAGCGTTTTAAGCACCGTGGAGAGATTTACTTTGCGGGAAATAGCACCACCGAATCTATAATCAGGGGTTTTACCTTCATATCCTATTTCAACATTATACCAGCGCGAAAGGATGCGCATAATCGATCGGATGTCGGTATCTTTTAAGGAAATATACCCATTCTTCCAGGCAAAGGCAGCTTCCAGGTCGTCCACATCGATCACCTTCATTGCATTGCTGTTGCTGTTCCCCGCCTGCGGGATCAGCGCCTGTTGTCCCGGCATTAGCAAAGCAGTGTTTGCGGCCGTACCAGCATGAGGAACTGATACTTTTACCTTTCCATTCAACAAAGTTGTTTTAACCGCCTGCTCGTCGCCATAGGCCATAATATTGAACCGGGTTCCCAGCACTTCTACATTTGCCAGGTCTTTCCCTGCAGGATCTTCAACGGTTACAATAAAGGGGGTATTAGCTTTATCCGCGTCTGTAACGGCGGCCACTTCGAAATATACCTCACCGGTGATGGTGACACGCCTTTCACGCGCTAAAAAATGTGTAGGAAATGTAATGGACGAAGCGGCATTCAACCAAACTTTACTGCCATCAGGCAGTTCAAGACTGTATTGACCGCCGCGCGGTGTGCTTAATTTGTTGTAGGGGGTGAGGAGATTCCAGGCTGCCCAAAGCTGTTGATCGGCCCGTTCATGAAAGCCTGTACTTTCATATTTTAGGGCGCCGTCCTGCACCTTTATCACATTCCGGTTCGCATCGAGCGCCAGTTTTCCGGTATCTGCATTGCCTACATCGATCACCCGGCCGTTCGCCAGGGTGAGTATTGCTTTATTACCTCCCGGCGACATATTCAATGAGGCCGGTTCAAATGGTGTGGTTTCAGCCTGTGCCGGTTTTTCAGCCGGCCAGTATTGCCAGGTAACGGCTCCTGCGATCAGTAAGACCATAGCAGCTGCAGCATAGGCATACCAGCGGCGGTAAAAAGGAACCGGCTTTTTTGTGATTTCCACCTGCGCACTGATCTTCTGCCACCAGCCCTCCATATCGATCTGTTTCATGTCCTGCAGGTCGGCCAGTAATCGCTCGCTGTCATTTACGGACTCACTTGCCTGCGCAAACGAAGGATGGCTTGCTTTCCATGCCTCGAGGTATTGCAATTCCTCATCGGTTATTTCCTGCCGTAACTGCTTCAGCAGCAACGCGGCGAAATAATCCGCATCGTCCATGTCTGAAAAATTCATTGCTGTGTCCATAATGTAGCCTGATATAGAAACACCGTTTCCGGGAGCTTCCTTTATAGAATGTCGAAATAATTGCGGTGATTCACAGCGATGCGGTTCCAGGTTGCAGGTCCCGGGGCTTCGGTAGCAGCCGGCTGAATAATAAATGGGATGCAAATATTTTAAGGCCCCTGAAACGGGTAACCTGAAACTGCAACTATCTGCGGATCACCGATTCACCATTCAGGATTCACTATTCATAGCCAAAAAGCATAAGAGGGCAGACAGCATCCCCTTCTTTAACAGGTTGGTACGTATTAACTGGATCGCCTTGGCTCTTTGTACCCAAACGGTATTGATGGAAATGCCAAGCATTTCAGCGATATCATCGGCCGACCGGCGTTCATAGTAGATCAGCTTGAATATTTCTTTACAGCGGTTGGGCAGTTGTTCAATTTCATACTCCACTTCGCGCAGCACTTCTGCATGAACAATCAAACTCAATGCATGCTGATCGATCTTATCCTGGATCCTGTTCAGCTCTTTTTTCGAGGAATGTTGCCGTTGGGTATGGCGCAGGTAATTCAGGCAGGCATTACGGGTGGTAATGTATAAAAATGCTTTAATATTTGCAATACTATCGAAGGAATCGTAGCGGTTCAACAATTTCACAAAACTATCAGCCGCAATATCTTCTCCTTCCCCCTCGTTGTCAACCAATCGCTTTGCGAAGAAACAAAGGCTTGGGAAAAACATATCATACACGGTCTTGAACGCATGTGTATCCCCTCTTTTAAATTCCTGTAAAAGAGACCTATCCTGAAAATTATGTTTCATTCCTCAGTACTTGTCATCCCCTGTCCGCGCTACCAGGTGATGAAATTTATTTGCAGTTATTAATAATCCCCTTTATACATGTGTAACTAACGGAACGAATATCGATCATTAAAGCATAGGTCCAAAAAAAGTTTGGTAAAACTTGCATCTACTAACAGATAACCTGTATATATAAGTTCTTTTTTTATCACAACGGCGTTTGGGGCATGTTACCAGGATAATCTGCAATGAGTTTCATACGGTTATTGCACATTGACGGCTAACATGTATCTTGTGGCGCCATCCTTTTACCTTAACCATTGTATCTTTTTATTACATTTAATGAAATGATTCCCGTAAACGGTTATGCAGGCGCCTGAACAATTATACCGGAAATTCCAGGAAAGCTTTTATAAACATTACGAACCGCTGTGCAAGTATGCTTTTACCATTGTAAAAGAGCCGCATAGCTGTGAGGATATTGTTCAGGAAACCTTTTTGCGCGTTTGGGAGAAAAAGCAAAATCTCATTGGGTCTGAAGAGCTCACCTGGTACTTATATACGGCCGTTCGTAATAACTGCCTGAGCTTCCAGGAAAAAAAGCAAAAGACGGTATTGGGTGAGGTGAACGAGCAGGAAATTGTTGAAACACCAGCCGAACGCCCGCAGCCGCCCACGAAGGAAACCGACTTTGATACCCTCTTAAAAGATGCGCTCGACAGGCTGCCGCCCAAGTGCCGTGAGGTCTTCGTGTTGAGCCGGGTCAGCAACCTTACTTATAAACAGATCGGCGATTCCCTCGGCATTTCCGTAAAAACGGTTGAGAACCAAATGGGTAAAGCGCTTAAAATTTTGCGGTCCTACATCAGGCAAAAACAGGGCCTGATCATAATTGCCTGCATAATTTTCTGGTTTTTGACGTCATAAGTAGGGGTAACCCTCAATTTAATGTTATTACAACAGGACGATTGAATGAATCAAAAAGAACACATACTTAATCTGATCGCCAAAGAACTGCAAGGCCTAGCAACGCCACAGGAGGTGGAAGAATTACAGCAATGGCTGCAATCGGATGCTGCCTGCCGGCAGGAGTATGAGGATATGCAACGCATTTGGGAAAAAAGCGGGCCTTTACTGGCAAACCCAGGCTTTCGCGCCGACCTGGCCTGGCGGAAACTGGATGAAAAGATCGCCCGCCCGGCCGTTCGGGAAAAGATCCCTTTCCACGCAATCATCCCGCTCTTTGCGTCGCGTTCAAAATTAGCCGCTGCCATTTTGATCCTGGTTTGTATTTCTTTAGGTGGATACTGGTGGTACCGCCAGGCCCAATGGCAAACAGTGGCGGCTACCGACAAAAACGCCATTATCACCCTGCCCGACCATTCTGTTGTGACTGTACGTAAAGGAAGCTCCATAAAATATTTAAAAGTATTCGACAAAGAAGAACGCCGGGTAAAATTGAGCGGCGAGGCATTCTTCACCGTTCAACATAATGAGCATCAGCCGTTTTTAGTTACTACCGGCCATGCAGAAATTAAAGTGCTGGGCACTTCATTCCTGGTGAATGCCACCAGGCCTAGGGAAGAAGTGGTCGTTGTCAGCGGCAAAGTGGATGTAACCGATATTAAAAAGCATCAACAGGTGATGCTCACGAAAGGACAAAGAGCCATACTAACGAACGAACAGTTTTTCCAGGAGCCTGTTGCCGACTCCAATTATATTGCCTGGAAAACGGGTAAGCTCTCCTTTAACAATACCACGCTGCCAAAAGCCTTGCAGGATCTTGCAGACTATTATGGCATTGCCATTGAACTGGCGCCCGGTCTTTCGCCCGGGGCAGAAACCATTCATATCACCGTAGCATTTAATAATCAACCAATAGAACAGGTGCTGGAAGAGATCAGCCTGATCACCGGCCTGCAAACGAAAAAAGAAAACGATAAAATCGTATTTTATCGGAATTAAATTAGTTCTTTGTAGCTTTTGGACGTAAAAACACCGGTGAACTGCGGGCTATAGCTTGAGTTATAGCATGAAAAGACTGTTCTGTATATTGGTTGTGCTGCTTAGTAGTATTCAATTGACCCAGGCCCAACGGGTCGGTTTATTCACGCGTTCCTATACCCCATCTTTTCAGCAAGGTTCTGTTAAACAATTTCTCGAAGACATCAATACACATGGCCCTATTATCATTGAATATGCGGCTAATTCTTTAGACACCGGCAGGATCATCAACCTGCAAGGATCGCCCGCAACCATTAGTTCGGTACTGCAGCAGGTATTAGCGGGACAGAAGATCCACCTGCTCGAAAAAAACAATAAGCTTATTGTTACGCCCTCTCCCACCCCAATAGCCGAAGATCTTTTTGTCAGCTGGTATTCCGTTTATGGCATTATTCGCGAAACAATCAGTGGTGAGCCGCTGGCGGATGCTACGATCTGGCAACCAGCGCGGCAACGGGGCAGTTATTCGAATAATCACGGCTATTACACTTTATTACTTCCCGAAGGAAAAAATATCATTTACCTGTCTTATGCCGGCTACGACACCCGCAAAATGGAGATCGATCTCAAAGCGAATACGCGTATAGATGTTCACCTGACACCTAAAAGCGATATTAAGGAAGTAACAGTTACCTCGGCGCCCACCATGGCGGAAACCGAAGAGAACAAAGCAGCGAAAGAAGCCAGTTCCTATGATATCATCCTCGGTGAATCAGATGCATTGCGTTCCTTCTATCTCGATCCCGGGGTGAAAAATATTCCCGAGATCACCTATGGCATGCTGGTACGCGGTGGCAGTCCTGACCAGAACATCTTTTTGCTCGATGGAAACCCGATTTTCAACCCCACGCATTTACTGGGTACGCTTTCCATAGCGAATAAGACCTCGCTGAAGTCGATGTACCTGTATAAAAAGAATTTTCCGGCCAGGTATGGCGGCGGTTTATCGTCGGTCATTGATGTAATGACCAAAGACGGCAATATGCAACGCTGGCAGGGCGAAGCGAATGCCGGCTTACTGGCAGGTTCTTTTACCCTGGAAGGACCTATAAAAAAAGACCGTTCATCGATCATGGTCTCTTTTCGCCAAAGCTGGATCAACCCGATCCTGCGGATGCTTAGATCCGGCATCAGCGTTAACTTTTACGACCTGCATGTGAAGTACACCCAATGGGTAGGTAAAAGAGACAAGATCATGGTGAATGCTTATGCGGGGAACGATGAATTGCAATTACATCAAAACTATACGAATAACCAGCAACGCTGGGGTAATAAAGCGGCTACCCTCAACTGGAACCGGTTGCTCAGTGCCCGTGCGTTCATCAACTCTTCTGTTAATATAAGCAACTACGATAATATTGCCGGCTTCCGGTATAAATTGTACGACAGCACCGGTCACCTGGTGCAAAACCGGGTGTACAATACCTATTCTTCGATGCGGCAATATAATATCCGGACCGCACTGGAATTTTCCGCCAGCAATCACCTGCGGTTCAATATTGGCGGCAAGGCAGCCTACACGCGTATCAGGCCCTTCGATACCAATGTATCTGCCGAGTTTATGGACAGGCCCGGCGACTTCAATGCCTTCCCACCCCTTTCCTTCAGTGAAATGGTATTGTTTTATGAAAATGAATTCAGGCCTAATGAGCGATGGTTCTTCCGGCCCGGACTGCGCGTTTCGTTTTACCAGCACAAAGATTTTAAATATACCGCCTGGCAGCCTCGTTTCTTTGCCGTTTATAAATTCGATCAACGTCATCAGTTTGATCTCTCCTATAATCACATGACCCAATACCTGCACATGGTGACCAATCCATACATGGGCATTAACAGTGATGCCTGGGTGCCCAGTACAGGTGAGCTTAACCCCGAAGAAAGCGACATGATAAATCTTGGTTACAGTTACCGCAATCATAAAAAGCTGAGTTTGCATGCCGATGTATACTACAAGCAAATGCGGAATGTGACGAATTATGCCGAGGGCAAGAACCTGTTCCTGAATACGGCCGACTGGGGTCACAATGTACAACTGGGTAAGGGCTGGAGTTATGGACTGGAAACAAAAGCAGAGCGGATCAGCGACAAATGGTATTTACACCTGAGTTATACCTTATCGTGGAACTGGCGCCGCTTCGTGGGCATAAACAATGGTGCGAAATTTCCTTTTAAATACGACCGCCGCCACGAGATCAATGCAGCCGCTACTTTTAAGTATAATGAACACTGGAGCTTTTCAGCTTTCTGGATGTTTGCTACCGGCGATGTGTACAGCCTGCCCAATCAGGTATATCCTGATTTCGATGATGCGCAACAGATCAGGGATCCGCTGGCGCCCAAAGAATACCGGTTGATCTATAATTCTTCCCTCTCGAAAATGTACCGCACCCTGCCCTATCACCGGCTCGATGTATCAGCCAGCCAATATCATAAGCTGGGGAAAAATGTCCGCTCCCGCGTAACGGCGGGCGTTTATAACATATATGGTTCGCCGAGTCAGTACGTGTATGACCTCGAAGGAACCCTGGGCAAACGATCATTGGTGGTAACCACCAAATACCAGTATTTTAAAGTAACACCGTACATATCGTATACGGTGGCGTTTTGAATAATATGAAAAACAGCTTACCATATAATTACTTAACCTGCCTGATGATACCGGCGCTTTTGCTTTGCGCCTGTAAGAAGCATTTTTCGAGCGATCAGTTCGAAGACGGCAAGCTGGTCGTACTGGCAGAGATCACGGCGCTTGATTCGGTTAAGATACCTATTGGCAAAACCATCAAAGTTGAAAATGGCAGCCTGATCCGTTTTGAAAAAGTAAACGATGCCACGGTAACCCTTACTGAAACCAATACGATGAGCTGGATCCTGCAACCGAATTATTCCCTGCAATATGTGAACAACCCCACCTCGGTTTTCACCAACAAAAAAAGGTTCAAGGCCAATACGACTTATAAGATAGAGATCAATCACCCCACATTGGGACTGGTGCAGGCGTCGACGCATATTCCGCTATTTCCCCGCCTGCTCAGCGTAGATACTATCTCTACAAATTACCATGGAAAAGAGGTGCTGTCGGCCACTATCACCTGGAAGGATTCGTTGAATCATGAAGAATATTACGTTATTGAAGCAGTAAAAGAACAGGTAAGGAACAATCATTTTTTTTACTACCAGGGCAAGCGCTACAGTTATGATACACAGGCGGGCAGGGAATTGTATGAGACCGTAAAAAATACGCCCGGTGTTACGCTGTTAAGAGATACAGTTGGCTTGAATAAATTCACGCGTTTGTATTTACATACCGAAGATGATCAGTCGGACAATGCGCGTATTGATAAACTGACCAATCCATTCCGGCGCATCTTTTTTTCCGATGCCGTATGTAATGGCATACAGTATACGACCCGGGTTTTTATAGATAAACAATTCTTCGTTGACCCCAAGCAAAAAGGCAGGGTGCGGCTGCAATTGAAATCGGTAAGTAAGGAATTGTACAATTATTTGAAGTTATACGAGAAATACAAAACAGATTTTGGCTCGGTGCCTGCGAACCAGCTGGTGTCGCCTTCGGGCAATGTTGAAAATGGACTGGGCATTTTTGGCGGATCGGCGAAGCGGGAAAGGATCTATTATTTTGATGTGTTATTGTAAAAAGAAGAGTTTATGACGTATGGTTTATAGCTCGAAACAGGCCTCCAGGAGTTTGTGGCGTATGGTTAATAGTTTGAAATGGGTCGTTAATAGTTTTTAGCACATGGTTTATTGCTAGAAAAGGGCCACCAGGAGTTTGTGGCGTACAGTTTCGAGCTCGAAACGGGCCTCAGAGTTTATGGCGTATGGTTTATAGCTCGAAATAGGTCGTTAATAGTTTTTAGCGTACCGTTTCAAACTATTAATGGGGCGTTTAGCAGATGGTGTTTGGGGCTGCAACAAACCGAAACTAACTTGTAATGAACCGTTTCCCTTTGTTATTTCAGCAATCACGGGGCCCGATTAAAGAAGCATTGCTTTAAGCGGGGGAACCATGAACAGAAATAAGCCGGTTATGAAGATGGATGGTGAACGCAGTCTGTTGGGCTGGAAAGCATTGTCCTTTAACTATGATGATATTTCTCATTGCGAATGATGGTGCAGGCGCGGTATAATTGTTCGGCCAGGATCAAACGCACCAGTTGGTGCGGAAAGACCAGTTTTGAGAGGGACCATTTGGTATTCGCCCTTTTTACTATGGCCTCATCAACGCCGTAAACGCCACCGATGAGGAAAATGAGGGTTTTGACACTTTCATTGGCGCGGGCCTGTAAAAACTCAGCCAGTTCAGGGGAAGTAAAGGATTTGCCCCGTTCATCGAGCAGCACCAGGTAATCGTCTTTTTTGAGCCATTCGAGAATGGTTTCACCTTCTTTTTTCTTCAGGTCCATTTCACTGAGCATACCGGCATTTTTTGGCGTTGGAATGAGGTTCCATTCCACCGGAAAGTATCTTGATAAGCGGGCAGTAAATTCCTCTATGCCTTCTTTCACATAGGATTCATGGTTTTTACCGATTGACCAGCATTGAATTTTCATAATGGACCTTTAAAGCGTAAATGCATTTGGCATGCCAGTGCAAGGTAGGGAATATCAGGGAGTTGTGGAGAGGGGAAAGGAATTGTGGCAGAGGGGGCCAGCAAGCTGGCGCCTGTTAAAAAATGAATGAAAAAACAGGTAAATCAGCTGATTTATTTTGGAGTGAATAGCAAATATGTTTATTTTTGCCGCCCATTCAGGAAATTAACCCTTGTGGTTCAACTGAATAGGAACAAAATGGCCCTGTAGCTCAATTGAATAGAGCATTTGACTACGGATCAAAAGGTTTCAGGTTTGAATCCTGACAGGGTCACCAGACAGGACAAGACGGATTTTCTTCCTCTTGTCCTGTTTTTTTGTCCGCTGAAACCAGCGGCCAGACTGTGGATCAAGTCAAATTTTTGGGGGATGAGGTAGTTAAGCATAGATTTTCTGGAGTCTGAATAGGAAGAAATTAATGTCTCGAACTCCCCGTGCAGAAGATCTAAAGGCTTTAATTTTTGCATTGAAGGATTCGGCAGAAGCGTTGGTACTTCTG
>NZ_JAFFJX010000020.1 GCF_016924755.1 Longitalea arenae
CGCTTTGGTGGACCTATAAAAAAGATCCAAGCCAACAAACTGCCGGCAAACCCGGCCTGGGCGTCGTGTGGGAACGTTTTCCCAAGTTTGTGCTTGGTTTTATAGCCGCTTCGCTGATCTTTTCCTTCCTGATTCCAACCGCTGTCACTAAAAGTGTAGCTGCTCCCTTAAAAGGTTTACGCACGCTGTGGTTTGCCCTGGCCTTTGTTTCTATTGGATTGGAAGCCCGGTTTACCGAGCTGGTAAAAACGGAAGGCGGGCGGCCGGCGCTGGCATTTATAGCGGCACAGGTATTTAATATTGTCTGGACCCTCTTATGGGCTTACCTCTTGTTTGGCGGTGTCTTGTTCCCGGTTCCCGATATTGAGTAACATAAACACCCCTTTTTGGAAACATTTGGCTACTATTATATTGCCATGGGAACTGTAATTTCACGCCCGTTAATAGATAAACCGTCACCATACCAGAAAAGATTGCCATGCAGTTTCGAAAAATTTCCCTGCTTGTTACCTGTTTCCTCTATTGTCTTTGTAATTCCCTTCATGCACAACCTGCCCGCGTACGGGAGGATTTTGATAAGAATTGGACTTTTCACCTCGGGGATCTGCCCCAGGCCAAGAGCACCGGTTTTGACGATGCTTCCTGGCGAAAGTTGAACCTGCCGCATGACTGGAGCATTGAATTGCCCTTCGATTCCACCAGTGCCACCGGAACCGGCGGGGGCGCTTTACGGGGTGGACTGGGCTGGTACCGGAAAACATTTACATTGCCGGCCAGCGATAAGGGTAAAAACATCTTTATCGATTTCGATGGCGTGTACTGTAATAGTGAAGTGTTCATCAACGGTCATTCTTTCGGCGTACGGCCGAACGGCTATATTTCTTTCCGCTACGATCTTACGCCTTACCTGAAGTATGGTAACGAAAAAAACGTCATTGCAGTTAAGGTAGACAATAGCAAACAACCGAACAGCCGTTGGTACAGCGGTAGCGGCATCTATCGACATGTTTGGCTGGTAAAGACCGGCAGCACCTTTGTTGATAATTGGGGAACTTATGTTAATACGCCGGTTGTTTCTGCTGCTTCTGCCAAAGTGAATATCACGACAACCGTCTGCGGAACGGGCGATCTTTGCGATGTAACAACAACGATCCTTAATGCAGCGGGTACGCCGGTAGCCACGCAAACGCAAAAGAATTTGCATGTAGGTGCTTTACAAACCACCATGCAAACATTCACTATTAGATCGCCCGCATTGTGGAGCATTGAGAATCCATACTTGTATAAAGCCGTTACAAAGATCATTTGCAAAGGAAAAACAACCGACGAGTACACCACTGTCTTCGGGATCCGCAATTACCAGTTTGATGTTGATAAAGGATTTTTTCTGAATGGTAAACGGGTGAAGATCGTGGGGGTATGTAATCACCATGACCTGGGTTGTTTGGGAACCGCCATCAATACACGGGCGCTGGAACGGCAGCTGCAGATCATGAAGGGCATGGGCGTAAACGGGATCCGTACTTCGCATAACCCTCCGGCGCCGGAATTGCTCGACCTGTGCGATAAAATGGGCTTTATTGTAATGGATGAAGTTTTCGATATGTGGAAGCGCAGTAAAACCCAATATGATTACAGTAATGATTTTGACGAATGGTATCAGAAAGACCTGAAAGATCAACTGCTGCGTGATCGCAACCATCCGTCGGTATTTATATGGAGCGTGGGTAACGAAATACTCGAGCAATGGCCCAAAGAGGGAGATACCTCAGGACGGGCTTATTTGCGAACCATGCAGGCCATTGTGCGCAGTCTCGATGACCGTCCTACGGTTACGGCGAATAACGAGGTAAGCGCTTCGAACCAGTTGTTGCAAACGGGTATCAATGAACTGGTGGGATATAATTATCATCATGAGCACTGGCCGCCTGATTCGGTGCAAAAGAAATGGGGCCGCAAGCCATTTATAGTGACCGAATCGGTGTCTGCATTACAAACAAGGGGGCATTATGATATGCCGTCAGACAGTGCGCGCATCTGGCCACAACGGTGGGACCTGCCCGTAGCGAATGCCAACCCCGATCTTACCTGTTCAGCTTATGAAAATTGTTTTACACCCTGGGGTTCTTCTCATTTGGCTACCTTGAAAACATTCCTGAAACATGAAAGCATCAGCGGTATGTTTGTGTGGACCGGTTTTGATTATATTGGTGAACCAACGCCCTATCCCTGGCCGGCGCGCAGTTCTTATTTTGGTATTGTAGACCTGGCCGGTTTTCCCAAGGATGTTTACTATTTGTATCAAAGTTTATTTACCACAAAAAATGTATTGCATTTGTTTCCCCACTGGAACTGGCAGCCGGGACAAACCATCGATATGTGGGCTTATTATAACAATGCCGATGAAGTGGAGCTGTTCATCAATGGAAGATCACAAGGCGTGAAAAGAAAAACAGGCGATGAGCTGCATGTTATGTGGCGGGTGCAATATGAAGCCGGCAGGGTAGAAGCGGTGTCGAGGAAAGCGGGCAAAGTGGTGGCCACCAGAGTGATCAAAACGGCAGGCGCTCCCGCGCGGATCGTATTGGAAGCAGACCGGCCGGTCATCCAGGCCAATGGCAGGGACCTGTCTTTTATAACGGTAAAAGTGGTTGATAAAGATGGCAACCTGGTTCCGGCTGCGGCGAATAAGATCCAGTTTACGCTTAATGGCGCAGGCTTTATTGCAGGTGTTGATAATGGTGATCAAACCAGTCTGGAATCGTTCAAGGCGAGTGAGCGGAAAGCATTCAATGGATTATGCCTGGCAGTGATCCAGTCGAACGGAAAACCAGGGAATATAAAATTACAGGCAAGATCGGCCGGACTCTCCGTGGCATCGATAGATATTCTGGGTAAATAAGATGGTTGTACAATGTTAAAGGCTTATATGCCGGCTCGAAGGCATATAAGCTTTTATATCCTCCTATAAATGACTTGCCCAAACCTGCAAGCATCTACAATTTCTTGCGAGTCTGGGCAAAAGCAGCGAATAATTTTCGATTCAGATAACAGCGACTAAAGCGATCAGTAGTTGAAACTATAAACTATTAAGGGAACAAACCTGAATATAAAGCCTGGAAAGTATCCACGATCAGTTCATTGAACTTCTTTGAGACGGCAGGATTGGCAACGGTGCCCTGCTCAGTTAATATCACGTTACCAACCTGATAATAATTAGTAGTATTATTATCAAAGATCTTGTTTACGTTATTGCCTTTGAAATAATAACATCTGCTGAAGTTCAGCGAATCGGTGGTGAACACGTAATTGGCTTTCAGTACCTCTTTTGTGCTTTTACTGTAGAACAGTTCTACCCAGTATTTACCTTCGCGTGCCTTGCCTCTGAAGGAAGCATGGTCCATGTAAACGCTGGCGTCTGTTGCGCTAACTATTGAATCGATCTGTACTTTCTGATTTGCAAAATTGATCATAGGTTGTGCCGGTGTGGGCGCAACTGTTTGTTTTGCATTCACATACTTTACCGTTGAATTCGTAGGTTGCTGCGCGAGCGCAGGAACGGCTACGGTGGCGAGTATAAGAGTAAGCAATCGGGTTTTCATAATGTGTGGGTTTTTTTAAAACTACACAAGTTATTTTACATCTGCAATAGGCGCTGGGAAAAAGCCGGATACGCTAAAACCCTTACTGCTACAGGCTATAATGTATTAATGTGGGGTTCAATGGGTTGACACCTGCTAAAAAGTTAAGCGTGGAGATGGGTATTTTGAGAAAAAGATTGGAAACAGCCCTTTTTTGACGGCGGGAACCGGCAAAACGCCAGCCTGGTGATGAGATAACTTACAGATGAAATTTAACGAAATAGAGTATAGATATTGCCTTTATAAAATTGATGGATGACAATAAATATTGGTTACGGTAATGCCTGAGTGATTTTGTGTGGAATATTGAGTACTTTTTCTGGATATGAATTATGAAATATATTCAGATCTTGATGTTACGAAAGATTTAGGAGTATTTGAGTTTTTAAGTGTGGGGGAGAAAAGAGTTATAAATAAAAGAATTGCATTTATACCGTCAGCAGTACCGTTCGTTTATAATTTAGCTTTTGGAGATATTAATGAAGATGGTGAAATTGATGATTTAACTATCAGCAATAATGGGGGTAGAAATAAAGTTCTGTCTACTCTTGCAAAGGTTGTAGAGATATATACTAACAAATACCCTGAGCGATTAATCTATTTTCGAGGCAGCACGAAAGAACGCACAAGGCTTTATAGAATGGCAGTTGGTTTGAACCCGGATGAGCTGGCAAAAAAAATTGAAAATATATGCTGAAACGGAAGATGGCTTTGAGTTTGTTCCGTTTCGCAAAAATATGATAATCAATGCCTTTCTAATTAAAAGAAAAAACGTTTAACTCTGATGTATGAAAAAGACAAAAAAGAAGAAAAGCATTTTTGATCAAAAAGTCAATCTAACCATAGCGGAAAGGTTGAGTAACGTTAAATTAGGTGCATTTCAACTTAAGAAACTCGAAGAATCAAACTTGCATCGGGAAAAAATGAAGTCATTACCCAAGTAACCGTAACCGGCGATAAAAGATATAATAAACCCCATTTGCTTATAGCGGATGGGGTTTTGCTTTAGGTTCCGCTGCCAGTTAAAGTTCATTGCTGCCAGAACACTAAAAGTTATTAATGTACGTTTCTAAGGGTTAACCGGTAGCGCCTCGTCATAGTGTGTTGCAGTATGCTGAAAAGTTATGAAGGCATTACTTTGGTCACATGTTTTGACTTATTTTCGCCCGCTAATTGACCTTTAGAATAAAGCACAAAATCGTATCACAAAGCAATGAAATCAATAACCTGGATTAACCGGTCAGGACGCCTGGTAGTAGCAGCCTGTTTACCGTTTGTAATGCATGCCTGCTCCAGCGGAGAGGCCAATACCACCAACGCCAAAGCGATAGATTCAACGGGCGTTACCAACACAAAAGAAGCCGCGTCAACCAAAGAAACCGAGACCAGGATCCCGACTACATTGGATACCGCCCTGTATGATCGCAAACTGGCTGAAATGGCCAATGGCGATACATCTGGACGTTGGCCGGTAAAAGGTCCTTATCCGTTACCAGGTGCTGTTCTTCCTTTTAAAAGGGTAGTGGCTTATTATGGCAACCTGTATTCGAAGCAAATGGGTATCCTGGGTGAATATCCACCAGACGAGATGCTGGCAAAACTGGCTGCAGACGTAAAAAAATGGGAAACCGCCGACCCTTCTACGCCCGTACAGCCCGCTTTACATTATATAGCTGTAACTGCACAGGGGAGTCCGGGCAGAGACGGCAAATACCGTTTGCGCATGCCGTTTAAGCAAATTGATTCAATATTGGGTATGGCTGCCCGTATCAATGCACTCGTTTACCTCGATGTGCAGGTTGGCTTCAGCAATGTGCAGGCTGAAATCCCGCTGCTGGAAAAATACCTGAAGATGCCACATGTACACCTGGGTATCGATCCTGAATTTTCCATGAAAACAGGAAAGCGGCCGGGCGCTGTGATAGGCACCATGGATGCAAGCGATATAAATTTTGTTACTGAATACCTCGCCAATCTTACAAAGGCGAATAACCTGCCACCCAAGATGCTGGTGGTTCACCGCTTCACCCAGAACATGGTCACTAACTACAAGAACATTAAGTTAAGGCCCGAAGTGCAGATCATCATTGATATGGATGGCTGGGGCGAACCATCTCTTAAACATGACAGCTACAAGGCCTATGTTTGGAGAGAGCCTGTGCAGTTCTCCGGTTATAAATTGTTTTACAAGAACGATATTCGCAAACCGGGCAGCCATATGTTATCGCCTGAAGAAGTACTGGCTGAGAAACCCAGGCCGCTTTATATACAATATCAATAATATTAAATATTGAGCCGTACCGGCCAATGTTGTTGAATCCGTCCCGGCTGCCCGGGACGGATTTTTTATGCTATCTTAGAAAGCGCAAATCATAACCAGGAGTATGGCCTACAATGAAAAATTAGCAGACAGGGTGCGGGAAATAATATCACTCACGCACGACAATGTGGAGGAGAAAAAGATGTTCGGCGGATTGTGTTTTATGGTCAATGAGAAAATGTGTATTGGTGTTGAACGGGAGCGCATCATGGTAAGGCTCGATCCCGCAGTGTATGATAAGGCCATGGAGATGGAAGGATGCACTGCCATGGATTTTACCGGCAAAATAATGAAAGGTTATGTTTTTGTAGATGCCGCTGTATTGAAAACGAAAACGAAGCTGGATCATTGGGTGCAACTGGCGCTCGATTTTAATAAAAGAGCCAAAGCATCGAAAAAGAAAAAGTGAGCCCTCGGATTTATGCCAGCGCATGCCCGGCAACCACAGTACAAGATGATTGATTTCAGCTATTTATACCAATCGCCGCAGGCTTGTTTTGTAAACTGACCTTTACTTTCTGGCATCCCGCCCATGAATACATGGAAATTGTTCTTTTTACATGTATATTTATCTACACTATAAAAATGCTATAACCTTTTCTTTTTTGTGCAACCGGGCAGGCCCCGGCAACGGGTCTCTTCTTTTTGAAATACTGTTTTATTAGATTGAAGACCAACCAGTACAGGATAATTATCGTACTAAAGGATACAGGACTTTATTTGGACCCCCTATCAAAACATGATGAAATATTTACTCTGCTTTGCTGCAATATTGGTAGCACTTTGCGGTTTTTCACAAATGCAGACCTGTCCAACCAACATCAATTTTGGTACAGGTGATCTGTCATTCTGGTCAGCGAGGACCGGCCTGATGGGGGGACAAAACCAAAGCTATCCTGCTCCAAATGCAGGGCTTACCAATATTCCTGAATATTCCATCGGCACTACCGGCATCCAGGTGATCACAGCCGCCACCAGTGATCCCTATGGCTTTTTTCCCACCATTCCTACTATTAATGGGTATGCATACAATTATTCTATCAAGCTTGGATCAACCTCCACCTCCCGTGACCTGCAGCAGGGCGGGCGAAGTCCGGGCGGGTTTACGAGGGCCGTCTCATACACCATCGATGTGCCTGCGGGGCCTGCCACTGTTCCCTATACTATGACCTATGCATACGCCATGGTGCTGGAAAACGGAACCCATAATTCGAGCGAGCAGCCCATGTTCAGGGCTACGCTAAGCACCCAGGATAGTATCATCACCTGCGCATCGCCCGGTTATTATCTGCCTACATTTGATAATGCCCCCGGTGGTGGCACCAGTACCGGCGCCACCCTCGATTCTGCCGCTGCACTGGCCAATGGATTCACCAACAGCCCGGTTCCTTTTCTGTCCTTTTCAGGGAACAATAACCAGGGCGGCACTTTGTTATATGATGTATGGACAAAAGGCTGGACGGAAGTGACCTTTGATCTTTCTGCCTACCGCGGCCGGCAGGTTACGCTTACTTTTGAAGCTGATAATTGCACACCAGGCGCGCATTTCGCGTATGCGTATGTAGCCTTGCGCAATGTGTGCGCCGGCCTCGAGATCAGCGGCAAAACCGTCGCCTGCACCAATACCACCATCGAATATTCAGTGCCTGCCCTGGCGGGCGCTACCTATGCGTGGACGGTGCCCGCCGGCTGGACGATCAACTCAGGCGCCCATTCAAATATTATCAATGTAACAGTTGGTCCGGGTGGCGGCTTTATTACAAGTCATGAGGTAAATGGTTGCGCCGATCTCCGCGATACAATACATGTAAACACCACGCCACCAACGGAAGCAGGAAGGATCATGAGCGATACTACAGTGTGCGCCGGCATCAATAACTGCCCCTTATCAATTGCCGATGAACGGGGAACCATTTTGAAATGGCTGTCGGCTACCGATGGTGCGGGCTGGCAGGAAATTCCGGTTGCCGCCAACCGCTATACCGCACAGAACCTTACTGCTTCAACACGCTTCGCCGCCCTGGTGCAAAATGGCAATGCCTGCACCATTGATACCGCCCATGCCGCTTTTATTACGGTAGATCCTAAATCAGATGGTGGCAGCATAAGCCCCGACCTAACCAATGTTTGCCTCGGCGAGAACCTAAATCCAAAACTTTCATTGAATAATAATACCGGCGCAGTATTGAACTGGCAGTTGTCTTATGATAATAGCAGCTGGAGCAATGTAACGCCCGTTAATACCAATACAAGCCTTCAGGCGGGCGCGGTTACGAGAACAAGCTACTTCCGGTCCATTGTGAAAAGCGGGGTTTGCCCCGGCGATACCAGTGATGTGGCAACGATCAGGTTCTATAATGTGCCGGCCCCGGCTGCAAGGATCGATCCGGATTCAACTGAAATATGCCATGGCAAATCGGCTCTGCTGAATGCCACCATCACTACCGGCACCAATTATGCGTGGAGTTCCAATGTGCCATTATCGCCCGGCGGCAGCGGGGTGGTGCCTGCTGCACCCTTCCCGCTGACGGCTACAGCTACACCACAGGTGACATCTGATGTAGTGCTCACTGTAACCAATACCGGCTGTCCCAATCCATCGCAAGATACATTTCATATATATGTAACCGATCCAATTATAGTAGAGGCGGGCAATGATACGGCCGTTGTATTCAGCCAGCCTTTACAGTTCAATGCAACGGTAAACGACCGCAATGCCAATAACTGGGAATGGACGCCCTCTTCTTATTTAAGCAATACCACTATTGCCGATCCGCTTGCAGTATACGATCTTAATGCACCGGCCGCCATTACATATATAGCTACAGCAAGAACAATGGCCGGTTGCAGCGGTTCAGATACACTAACGGTAAAGATCTTCAAAACCGGTGCCGACATCTTCGTGCCTTCCGGCTTCACGCCCAATGGCGATGGCCGCAATGATGTGATCAGGCCGATCATGGCTGGCGTAAAACAATTGAACTTTTTCCGCATCTACAATCGCTGGGGTCAGCTGGTATACAGCACCAGCCAGGCGTACAAGGGATGGGATGGAACCATTAGCGGTTTGAAGCAGTCGTCGCAAACATTTGTGTATATGGTGCAGGCTGTTGACTATACCGGAAAAGTGATTGTTAAACGGGGAAGTTTTGTGCTGATCCGCTGACCGGCTTGCCGCAAGGCCCGTTCTCCTCTAATGTAGGTATTAAAATTATTTATTATTTCGCTGCCGCATTTCTACTGTACCAATTTGTGGTTCAAATAAAAAGTACGATTTTTAAATTATCATGTCATTCGTTGACATGTCAGTAGTTGACTTTTTTTCCGCACAGCGGACCTGTTTATTCATTGATTTTCGTCAAGAAGTATAAAGTCATAACACTGGTAAAGCGCTTACTAACATCAACAATATGATTAACCGAGATATGTTTGGTAAGAAAGGCGATGAATTATTTGATTTTAAGAAAGGGGATATATAACTTGGTGCCATACCTTATTTTCTGATTTGTATGACAGATGAGCAAATTATGCAACGGGTCATGAACAAGGATCGCGAGGCGTTCAGCGAGCTATATGATAAACTTTACCGGAAATTATTTCTGTTTGCAAAAAGTATGGCTGGCGACGCTGAAGAAGCCCGGGATATTGTTACTGAATCGTTTATTAAACTTTGGTCGCAGGAACATTCCTTTTCGACCATGGCTCATCTACAGGTATATCTGTATACGATCATAAAAAATTCCTGTATTGATTATTTGCGCAGAGATAAGCTGAGAACTAAAATAGAGAACCAACTTAGCAAAGCGGAGATCATACATGAAAATGTGATTGAAAGAAAATACCAGGAAGCAGAGTTAGTGCAAATGTTATACGAACGTATCAATCAGCTGCCTGAAAGAATGCAGCAGGTCTTTAAGCTCACCTATCTCGATGGCTATAGCAGAACGGAAATAGCGCAAATGCTGAATCTCTCTGAAAATACCATCCGCAATACGAATGCGGCGGCGATGAAAGCGATCCGCTTAACGCTTGGGGTAGAAACAATTGTGATCCTGGTTTTGCTGACGGCGCTGCAGATGGAAATGGCAGGTTCTAAAATTCACATATGATCAGGTTCTTTGCCAAGCCGCTTTCTTTTTACATAATTCCCACCGGTATTTATTACACATCTATAAAAGGCCTATTATATTAGCTAACGCTGTTCCGCAAACTTTTTTTAAAAATTTATCTGGTACACTGGTACAAAACTTTTGTTGGTTCGTATAATTATAGCCCGTACCCTTTTATTAACCGTTTTTTCATCAGAGATCTGTTCAATATCTCTGCAAAAGCAAGTGTAAATGCAGGACAATAGCCGCATCAATGAGATACTTTGTAAAGTAATTACCGGCGAAGAACTTTCTTCGGAAGAAAGTTCAGACCTGCAACAATGGCTTTCGACTGCAGAGAAACGTAAATTATTGGAGGACCTTCGAGACCCTACATACCTGCGTAACAAATTGAAAGAGGCCAATGAAGTGGATGTAGCAGGCGCCAGGGATCTCTTTTTTCAACGCGTGGCTATCGGAGAGCGCACAAGCATAAAAAGGCAATGGCAATGGAAGTTGTTTCGAGATGTAGCAACAAAAGCAGCAGCAGTTCTTGTACTGGCTGCTGCTTCCTTTTTCTGGTTCTACAACCGCCAGTCAGGAGGTGATACCATTACGCAACGAAAGACTGAAAAAACCGATCCGGTCATTGAACACGATGTTGCTCCGGGTAAAACAAAAGCGTCGTTGACCCTGGCCAATGGAAAAACAGTGGTGTTGGATAGCACCGTGCTTGGACAAGTGGCATTACAGGGGGTAGCAGCAGTGGTGAATACGAAAGCAGGGCTCAGGTACCAGCAGGGCAGCGATGCACAAAACGAGGTATTATACAATACGTTAAGTACAAAGAACGGTGAAACCTATGCTATGGTCTTAGCCGATGGCAGTAAGGTTTGGCTGAACACCGGCGCAACCATCCGGTATCCGGTTACCTTCAATGGCCGTGAAAGGAAGGTTGAAGTAACCGGCGAAGTGTATTTTGAAGTAGCGCATGATGACAGCAAGCCTTTCCTGGTGCATACAAGCGGTCAGCAGGGGCAGGCAATGGATGTGCAGGTGTTGGGAACACATTTCAATATCAGGGCATATCACGATGAGATGGATATTAAGACCACTTTGCTCGAAGGATCGGTGAAGGTAAAGCAAATCAATAAAGAAACTTTATTGAAACCTGGCCAGCAGGCCCGGGTGAGCAATGGCAATACAAAAGTAGTAAGCGATGTAAATACAGAAGGGGTGATCGCCTGGAAGAACGGCTTTTTCCATTTTGACCATGCCGATATAACGCTCGTGATGCGCGAATTGGCAAACTGGTATAATATCGAGGTGTGTATGCCGGAGCGAAACCAACGGCACCATTTATAGGTGATATAAAACGCAATATAATGTTGTCGGAACTGTTGAAAATGCTGGAGCTCACCACCGGCGATGTTCATTTTCGCATTGAAGGTAAAAAACTGATCGTACTGTAGCAACTAATCAAAATACAGAGCTGAACTTATTTTCTTCGGTCCTTTATTCTTTAACGGCAGCTTGGTTAATGCCATTTAAATGTAAAACCATATGAACCATTTAAACATCCCAACTACACTTACTTACATTCATCATTCTGATCCAGGTTCTCCCAATTAACGCCGGGCCATAAAAAAGCCGGCGCGTCCACGAAACACACCGGCCGAAAAAGGCCATAACATGACTGATTAAAATCCTATTATCAAACCTTTCAACAACTAAGGTATGCATTTTCGCAATTACCTGCGTGCTGTTATTTCCTATACAGCCGCTAATACCATTAACTGTTTTGAAATTGTTGCGTGTAAACAAACCTGGCGAGTTATGAAGTTGACAGCGATTATTTTAACCATTACCTTTCTCCATGTACAGGCGGCTGGCCTTTCCCAAACCGTTACATTTTCAGGCAATAATATATTGCTGGAAAAAGTATTTACAGCCATCAGACAGCAAACCGGTTATACATTTCTGTACACCGCCGATGTTATCAAAGGCGCCAAAAAAGTGAGCTTACATGTAAAAAATGCTGCGCTGGAAGAAGCTTTGAACCTGGCGCTTAAAGATCAGCAGCTCAGCTATCATATAGCAAATAATACCATCATCATCTCCCGGAAAAAAGAGCCGGTGGAACATAAAACACCTATTGATGAGAAAATGCCGCCGCCGGGCGAGGTTAAAGGAAAAGTGCTGAATCATAAAGGCGAGCCCCTGGCCGGCGCCAATGTGAAGGTAAAGGGCACAGCTATTGGTGGTGTTACCAACGCAGAAGGATTTTTTGAGTTAAGAGGAGTGGAAGAAGATGCAACACTCGAGATCTCTTACCTGGGCTTTGAGTCGCAGATTATTAAGGTAGATGGACGTTCCGTCATTGCAATACAGCTGAAACTGGTAGAAAGTGAATTGGCGGCCGTTTCCGTTTCGGTATATACCGGTTATCAGTCGATCCCAAAAGAAAGGGCCACCGGTTCTTTTGTTCAAATAGATAATAAATTATTGAACCGCAGCGCATCCTACGATGTGCTTTCCCGCCTCGAGGGGGTGGCCAGCGGACTGGCTTTTTACCGTAACAGCAAAACAGATCAACCCACGCTGAATATCCGCGGACGCAGTACGATATTTGCCGAAGTACAACCACTGATCGTATTGGACAATTTTCCATATGACGGTGATATCACCAATATTAACCCGAACACCATAGAATCGATCACGATTTTGCGCGATGCGGCGGCTGCATCTATCTATGGGGTCAGGTCTGCCAATGGCGTAATTGTGATCACCACAAAAAAGGGAAACTCCAACACGCCACCGCAAGTGCATTTTAATACGAACATTACGATGGGGGCCAGGCCCGACCTGAATTATTTCCCGTTGATGTCATCAGAAGATTTTATCGAGGCGGAGAAAACGTTTTTTTCCAAAGGATGGTACACAACTGCGGAAAACAGTGCTAACAAATTTCCTTTAACCCCCGTAGTGGAACTCTTGATCAAAAAAAGGAACGGGTCAATCTCCGCTGCCGAGGCAGATCAGCAAATTGAAAACCTTAAGCAATATAATTTAACCGATGCGTTCGATAAATACTTTTTAAGGAGCAAGGTATTACTGCAGAATTCCTTATCTATTTCAGGCGGCGGAAATAATTCCCGGTATTTTCTGTCATTAAGTTATGATAAGGACCAAAGTAATTTTGTTAATAACGGGTTCGACCGGTATTCAATAAATGCTTCACATAATTTTACGCCATTTAAGAACCTTGATATTAATACGGCACTGCTTTATACCAATATGAAGCTTGCCAATAATAATCCAGGCTTAAACGACCTGGTCTCTCTGACCGGTAGAAAATATTATCCTTACGCGCAACTGGTAGATGAGAATGGCTATGCGCTTCCGGTAAATTTTGGATTCCAGGCTACCTACAAAGCATTAAAAGAGAGCCAGGGTTTTCTCGATTGGCAGTACCGCCCGGTTGATGAGCTGAACCTGGCAGATAATACGAGCCGCCAGCATTATAACAGAGTAAATCTTGAGATCAGGAAAACATTCAGCAGCCACTTTAATATAGAATTGAAATACCAGTATGAAAAGCAGATAAGAAAAGGGAATAACCTGATGAATCAGGAAACCTATTTTACCCGCGATCTTATAAACAAGTATTATAATCCATCCGGTACTGTGAAATATCCTGTTCCATTAGGAGGCATTCTCGACCAAAGCTTATCAGAACTGGAAGGCCATACCGGTAGAGCCCAACTGAACTTTAACCAGAAATGGCAACAACACAGGCTGAGTATGATCGGTGGATTTGAGGTAAAGCAACTGGAAAGGCAAAGCAGTCAAAGCCGGTTATATGGATATAACGATGAAACCATTAACACGCAGGTGATGGATTATGTGACCAGGTTCCCAACCAATCCGGCTTCAACGGCTTTAGTGATACCTTATCCGCGTACTGTAACAGGCACTCTCGACAGATACCTGTCTTATTATGCGAATGCATCCTACACGTATAACGACCGGTATGTTCTTTCAGCCAGCGGGCGGTTCGATAACACCAATTATTTCGGCATAAAGAGTAATCAACGGATCGTACCCTTATGGTCGCTGGGCGTTAAATGGAATGTTAACCGCGAGGGATTTTTCGAGACAGATCTGTTCGATCAGTTGGCAGTGCGGGCCACCTATGGCTATAACGGAAACATTAATAAAGGACAAACCGCTTATACAACGCTGCGGTATGCGCCTGTAACTTATACAACGGCTACCGGAGCAACAGTTATTAACCCACCCAATCCCGAGCTCAAATGGGAACGATTGAATATGTTCAATGCAGGGGTTGTTTTTTCTTTGAAGAAGAATGTTTTATCTGGAACCATTGAATACTTTTCCAAAAAGGGAAATGACATTATCGGGGATGCTGTCATGGATCCTACTACGGGACTAACCAGTTTCAGGGGCAATATGGCGAATATCAAGGGACGGGGCGTGGATGTACAATTGACTGGAAAGATATTAAACAACAAACTCTCCTGGAGTGCAACCGTTTTATTCAGCCATGCAACGGATAAGGTAACAAATTATACCAGAACATTTCACCCTGTGATCATAGCGCAGCAGGGAAGTGGCGATATCCCCAATGGTATGACGCCATATAATGGTTTTCCCGTGCTGGGTATTTACAGTTTTGTATGGGGAGGGCTGGATCCCACTACCGGCGATCCGTTGGGCGTCCTGAACAAAGTAAAGACAAGTAATTACAGTGATATCCTCAATAACACCACGCACGCCGAGTTGATCTATAACGGTCCGGTGAATCCGCCCACAATAGGCGCCTTTAGAAACGATTTTCACTGGAACAATATCTCTTTGTCAGTGAATATCACCTATAAGTTCGGGCATTTCTTCAGAAAGCCTTCCGTTAATTATGGACAATTTGTTAATTGGTGGGCCGCAAACAAGGATTTCACCGAGAGATGGCAAAAGCCAGGGGATGAAGCCATTACCAATATACCATCTATACCTGGTCAGTATCCAACGGCAGGAAATACCAGGGACCTGTTTTATACATTATCTGAAGTATTGGTGCAAAAAGCAGATCATATCCGGTTGCAGGATATTGTAATAGCCTACGATTTTGATAAGGCAAAATGGACAAGGCTGCGTTGTCAGAACCTTCATGTTTATTGTAACATCAATAATGTTGGCATCCTGTGGCGGGCGAATAAATTCGGTATTGATCCCGACGCCCTTCCGAATGCAGATGCTCAATTGCTGCCCCAGGCCCGCAATATAACACTGGGTGCAAAAATTGATTTTTAAAAAGCAAAATACCTTGCTATAACCAATTTCTGTGTTTAACAAAAAAATCCGCACATGCTTAATTATAAAATTATAACGTTTGTTTTTGCAAGTGTAGTTATGATTTCCTGCAAGAAGGACTGGATAGAGGTGAAGTCGGACAAAGCATTGGATGTGCCTACCTCTATTGAAGATTTTCAGGCTTTGTTAGATAATGTGACGATCATGAATGACAATCGCCCTTCACTGGGCGAGATCAGTGCCGATAATTATTATCTGACCGATACGCTGTGGGAAAGCTGGTCGTCGATAAACCGGAATGCGTATGTTTGGGCCGGCGATATATATAGCGGTCTCATCAGTGACCAATATAATTGGAATAACTCTTATGCCCAGGTTTTTTATGCAAATATCGCTTTAGAAGGGATTGACAAAGTGGGACAGCAGGATTATAATACATCCGCCTGGAACAATGTAAAGGGCAGTGCCCTCTTTTATAGGGGCGAAGCTTTTTTCAATCTTTCGCAATTGTTTGCAAAACCGTATAGTTTGACTTTTCCCGACAATCCCGGCATTCCCCTTCGATTGAATGCCGATCCCAACGAAGTGTCTGTGAGGTCGAGTTTGCAGCAGACCTATGACCAGATCCTGAGCGATCTGCAAAGTAGTGTAGATCATCTGCCGGATGTTCCGTTATACAAAACACGTCCATCCAAACCAGCGGCTTACGCGCTGTTGTCAAGAGTATACCTGGTGAAGCAGGATTTTGGCAATGCATTGAAATATGCTGATCTGTGTTTGAAATTATACGATTCGTTACTGGATTATAATACGCTTAACGCCAATGCCCAATTTCCCATACCACAGGTAAACAGGGAAGTGATTTTTATGACATCCATTGAGACTTCTGTTCTCTTACCCAATACCCATATAGTTGATTCAACGCTTTACCAAAGTTATGATCTCAATGATCTTAGAAAGAAGATCCTTTATAGAGCAAATACAGCGGGCCAGTTATACTTTAATGGTACCTACACAGGCGGTGCTCGGATTGGTGTCAGCAGAACTTTTGGTGGCATTGCTACAGATGAAGTATACCTGACCAGGGCAGAGTGTTATGCCCGCACGGGGAACGTTAGCGCCGCTATGAGCGACCTGAATGCATTGATGAGTAAACGGATCAAAACCGGCTTTTTTGTTCCTTTCACGGCAGGCAATGCCAGCGAAGCGCTGAACCTGATACTGGCTGAAAGGAGAAAAGAAACGCCATTCCGCGGTTTGCGATGGATCGATTTGCGGAGGTTGAACAGTGAAGGCGCTAATATTATTTTAACCAGGAAATTAAAGGGGCAGTCATATACATTACCGCCTAACGATCCTAAATATGCATTGCCGATCCCGCCTGATGTAATTAGTTTAACGGGGATGCCGCAGAATGTAAGATAAAATACAAACCATAAAGATACTTGGTTGATTCAGAGCAGCGCTACGGCACGGATCTTTTGTTGGTCCGTGCCCCTTTTTAAAATTCCCTGCCTCATAATTCATGCTAACTTTAAAGTGTATACATATGAAAAGTATACTTCTGTCGTTCTGTTTCCTGTTTTTGTTTACCAGTGAAAGCAGCGCACAGCCGGCTACCGCTGACTCAAATGGGCCGCATATTAACCAGTTATGTCCTGATTTTACATTCGATACACTGATCAATTACAAAAATGAAAAACTGGCATTGACTGATCTGCGTGGCAAGTTTGTTATTGTCGATTTCTGGGGAACATTCTGCGCTCCCTGCATTGCGGCCATTCCTAAAATTGAAGCATTACAGAAGAAGTTCGGGAATAAGCTGCAGGTGCTGATGGTTGCAACAGATGGTTTTCTAAAAGCAAAGCAGTTTTACGAAACCAGATCAAAAGCTAATAAGGCCATGGTTTTGCCTTGCGCCATAAACCGGAAGTTTGTAAAATATTTTCAAATCAAAGAGGTTTCCACCTATGTTTGGTTAGATGATCAGGGGTATATAAAAGCCATTACCGACGAGTCACAAATTACAGAGCAGAACCTGAGTGATTTTATCGCCAAAAAAAGCTTACAGGTACGCAACAAGGAAAAAGAGGTTTTAATTGACAGGGGGAAGCCCCTTCTGGCTGCGGCGCTTGAGATGGATAGCGGCAATGTGATGTACAGTTCGACACTTACGAAACATCTGAAAGGCGTAACTACTTCTTATCTGCATCCCAGCAGGAGCGGGTGGACAAAAGTTAACGCCAAAAATCTTCCGGTCATCTTGTTATACCAGATCGCCTTTGGCGATTCCGTAAATGCGGTGCCATATAACAGAACGGTCATTGAATCGGCCCATCCGGAAAAATTCACCGTTCCTAAAGACGTTTACTGGGAGGAATGGAAATTGAATAACACCTATTGTTATGAATTAACTGTTCCTGCAGATAAACAGAAGGATATTCTGAAGATCATGCGCGATGAGTTAAAGAATTATTTCGGATATAATGCATTTCAGGATTATCGTTCGCAAAAATGTTTGGTATTGCGGGCCGAAAAGGATTTTCATTTTTGGGCAGACAAATCAGCGCCTCGGAAGCTCGTGTATAATACGGGTGGTATCACGGTGATCAACTATCCTTTTGCCAGGTTTGCGGGAATGATCCAGCATTACATGCAGGATAAAATCATATTTGATGAAACCGGCCTTACTGGTAACGTTGATATTGTTCTGCAGGCAGAAATGAACGATGTCAATTCGGTAAACGAAGCGCTGAAAAAATATGGCTTACAGCTTCATTGGGAAGAAAGGCAGGTACAGGTGCTGGTCATCAAAGATCAGGAATAAAACCCAGATCGTACATGACGACAGTTTTACCGTAGATGGCATAGAGCGTTTTATCAATTACATGGAATTGATAGGTTTTTTTGCCCTTGTAAGGCGGAATATAAAAGCTGCCTTTATAGGAGCCATCTATTAAGCCGTATATATCAATTACGGTATTTTCAGTAAAATCCAACGGATATTCATTGTCGGCCTGTAACATTGATTGTAAGAACAGGTTCCCGGCAGCTACGGCGCCCAGGGTATTAACAAAGCGCGGCGGTTGCTGCATGGTATAAGATGATCCTACATGGGCTACTTTTACTTCTCTTCTGGTAAGCGTGTCGATGGTCCTCGCTGTAAGTTTTAAGTTCAGGTTCGTATCCATGCAAATGAATCCGTTTTGATAAAAATACGTATAACATACCAGGTGGGTGGTTGAATCGTAGTATAGGCTGCCGTCGGTGGCAAAGGCGCCGGCTCCATTACTTTCACTGAAACGATCTTCAATGGTTGAATGCTTATTTTTTAGATTGATCTTAATAAAAGCCGGATCTTTCGTTGTTCTTATAATAAACTGATCTTTTGCCAGATTGGTTTCTTTGCCATAGAATTTTTCAAGCTTATAACTGGCAATAGTCCCGGAGTCTAGGTGATAGTCCAGCATCCCGGGCAGGTTCCTGTTGGAGATATAAATATGGCGACCATTTAGGAGCATTCGAATGTTTGAGTTCGTTCTTAGGATAGGCGCTATGGGCAGGGTGATGGTTTTAAGCGCGTCCAGCGCAGGGCTTGTCTGGTGAACCAGGTAGGGGGTACTGCCTTGAAAATAGATGGCTTCCGCTTCTGATCCTATTATTTCACCAATAGCGGAAGGAAATGTAAGCTGTTTTTGGGTCTTTAAAACAGTGGTAAGTAGCTTTCGCTTAAAGCCGTTTTTCTTGTCATTCGTGGTTTTTGCAAGGAATGCCAGTAAAGTGATTATTGCGAATGCTGAAAATAATAATGTGAGTAAGATCAGTGCAGGCTTCTTATTATTCATAATAAATAAAGATCTAACCACCGGCATTTGCCGATGGTTAGAACAAGAAATTAGTTAATTGGTTGCAATACGGTTTTGCCGCTGTTATCGTCTATACAACAAAATGCCAGGCCCCCGATACATTGTGTACCCTTAGGATCTACCTCACTGCACAAATCAGATTTTTTTTGAACTTTATTGGCCATTGTCGTTCCTGCAATAGCTAATACCAGTGTTAAAGCAGCTAATGATAATTTTACTTTTTTCATAAACACTTTCTGTTTTAGTCAAAACAGTAAATTTTAGTTGATTTATACCTACTCTGTTTTAGGTTTTCGGTAACCCCTAACTTACGCGTAAATATGTTTATGCTGCATAATGGATGCTGCAGCAGCAATTACTATAAAGAAACTGTTGAATAATATATGCTGATTCCAGGATAAATTTTCCAATACGCCCCCGCAGGAACAGGGGATGTAATAACTGAAGTTCAGCATGACGATCAAATAAGCAGTGAACAGGCTCATCAGGAAAAAGGAGGCATATAATCCCACGAGCCGGGTTCTTTTTATGACCAGGAATAAAGCGATCAGCATCTCGATGGCAGGAATGCTCCAGCTAATCAGTGCTGCGTATGTAGTGATGTAAGGCGATTTGCTTAATTGAACGGTAAATCGATCGTAATCCGACAGCTTACTTAATGCAGAATAAATAAATAACAGTATTAACAGGCAGCAAATAATTTCTATGATCAGTTCTTTCCTTAACCAGGAAAATGCGATTGGCTTTTGAACAATAACGGGCTGAGCCAAGTAGCTGCTACTTAACGTGTCTTTTTTCATAGCAAAAAGGTTTACCTGCACGGCTATTTACCGCCATGCTACATTTATCAATATATAATAAATGAATTGAGCTTATGCGCTTTCCCGAGAAGAAGGATTTAACAATGTTGGAGCTTTATGAACAAGTGGAAGCGTAAGAAAAAATACCCGGCTTTTTAAATTCCATGTGCAATTTACAGCTTGAAAAGAGGCGATTCCGGTTAAAATCATGGCAAATCCGGTTTTTCTTACATTTTACTTAAAGGAGGATCGAGGGAAATTTGTTACCGGCATGTTTCTTTCTCCATGCCAGCGGCGGCATGCCGGTTGTTTTCTTAAATTGTTTTACCAGGTTGCTCACATCATAACCCACTTTAACAGCAACCGCTTTTACCGGTTCATCGGTTGTTTCGAGCATTTCTTTCGCTTTCCCGATGCGTATTTCAATAAGGTATTCATTGATTGTTTTGTTATTGACCAGTTTAAAACCCTTACGCAATTTACTTTCGTTGGTGCGTACCCGCCTTGCCAGTTGTGCATGGGTGTTTGTTAAACGGTATTCATTTTCAAGTATTGCTTTTACCTGTGCGATCTTCTGCAGATCTTCATTGGATAGTTTCATGGTTGAGGTCTTTTAAAGTGAGGCGCTTACTCAATAAATGGGCTCCTTCATACCTTGTACCTGTTCGTGTAAGTTTTGATAGGAATGATTAGCATTCGGAACTGCAAAATTAAATGCTTTTGTGAGTACAATTGATATTTAAATATTGTGTATATAAAAAGGAGGTGTACATGCCAGTTAGCATGCTGATTTTAGGCGGTTTATTAATTAGCAAGCAAAGGGAAAGCTGGTGAAGGGTTAATCTTTTATGCAACGCACCGATAACCCGTAATTGCTTTCATAACGATTCCGTTGTACATCTGCAAAACCCGTAAACAGGCGGCTGCTCCAGTCATAGAGCTCATAACTCCGTGTTCCCGACCACCAGTAACCATTAAAGTCGATCGTATGGTAGCTGCCGCCATTGCAGAAACGGTAACCGCCCAAACCCTTTACTTTTAATTTTTGCGCGGAAGCCGGGTTCGTTTCCAGGAAACTTACCAGGTCGGCAATTTCTTCGTCGGTAGGTATATGCCAGCCTTCCGGAGCTATGCTCCGGCTGTCGTTTATAGCGTACCAGTTATAAAGGCGGCCATAAAGGGCCAGGTTGTTTGTGTCATTGTTGTAATGGCAGTAAGCGCCGGCAGTGCTGGTGCTCCAGGCGGAGCTATCTTCAATAAGTGGAATGGGTTCTCCATTGCGATACCGGGTCACCCGCAGGTTTTCAGCCATCCATACTTTGTTTCCGATGGTAATGGTATTGTAGACATGGCCATCAATATCCCTTACCTGGGTGCCTGCCTCGTGGGTCGTGCAGTGAGCCAGCCGGATAAAGATTGTAATGAGCAACAGGTATCTGCGGATGTTTCGTTTCATTTCATGTTGAATGTTTGTAATCGATCGTTTTGCGAGTAATAGAGGCAGGAGCGTTGTTCCAATTCGAGCAGGGCAAATCCATTCGATCTAAGTATCAGTGATTGCAGGCGGGGTACAGCCACATCAATGCGGGCGGGCGGGGCAACAGCTACACCGTGCAGCAGCCTTGGTTCTTTTGTATCATACGCCTGGAGAAATGTTATATTGTAATGCACAAAGGAATGACTGGAAGTACCCAGACAAATGACCAGTTGTACCAAGCTGTCTTTCTTCAACAAGCAGGCATAATCGGCCAGGCGGTCATCATTGATGTCGGTGCGCGCCCAGCAGGGATTGGAGCTGCTGTCGTAAAAAGACCACCAGGTTTTACTGTAATCACTCTTTCCAACGAGGCGCCATTGCGGTAAATGTACCGTTAGATAATCAATCAAAGGCTGGGGTAAAACTGTGGGGTACTGTTGAACGCTATCCCTGATGGGTCTTGCTGCAGCCATGTGCTCCACCGGGTGATCGCAGGCAAAAACCAGCCATACAGATGTGCTCCATATCCATCGAAACATAAAAAAGTTTTTAAAAAACCACATAGGCACAAGAAGGCGCCGGGTCTGTTACATGTGTACTTTATGTGACAAACTGCTTGTAAAGCTGCCTATGTGGTTGAATAATCAATTACCAGGAACCATTGGCGGCTGTATACACCTGGCCATTCACTGCTGTTCGGCAGCTGGAGGTTCGTACGTGCTGCACATTGGGATGGCCACCAGAAACGGTACCTGCATTCACCCGCGTATTGGAAGCATCTTCCAGGAAAATGCCATGGCTGGTGGAATTGGCAATATCTACAGTAGTTACCGTGGTGCCATTGCTGCCGGAAACACTGAAGAAGCCGCGTCCACTGTTGCGAGAATATACCTTGGCGCAGGTTACATTAGGGCCATTGTTGTTAGCCACCCGGAAAGTAGCATAACCACCGCCGTTGTTATTGTAACTGCCCGTGACGGTGCCTACACTGCCGTTTCTGCTCTGGTTCAGCAGTACAGCACAACCACCGGTATTGTTACAGGTTACGTTGCCAATGTTAAATCCATCAACACCATAGGTCTCGATGGCATGAGTGCCAGAACCGGTGATGTTGATATTACCGTTGATGGTTAGGTTGCGGGTGGCGGCGGTACTGTGGTCTACCCGGATGCCCAGACCTGCTGTAAGTGACATGGTAATATTGCTCAGGATCATATTGGTACAACCCTTGAACCATATCCCATACCGCGGATTACCTGTAACGCGGAGGTTTCTTACTTCAATCTGGGTTTTCCGGTCGCCCTGTACCGGTACAATGAGCAGGTCATTGCTGTTACAGTTGAATGTGGTGCCTGCAAAATCAACAATGGTGTAACTGGGAATATTAACGGCTTTGATAGCACCGCCGGAATTACCCGAACTGCCAGAATTTTTAATGGTAACTGTCTCTTTGGAAGTTCGTCCGGCCGTAAGATTGTTACAGGCGGCCTGAATGGCTGCGATGTAATCGGTACCCGTGTACCGTGTTACACCGTTCACCCGGGCAGTCCAGGTGCCATTGGTAACAAATACTTCTCCGGAAGCTTCTGGGGTGGGTGATCGTTCAATTTCCTGATCCTGTTCTGGTGTTTGTTCAACCTGTTTTTTACAACCTGCAGCAGCAAGCATAGCAGCGGTTGAAAAAACAAGCAATGCAAGCGTTAGTGTTTGTTTTTTCATAATAAGCAAGCGTTTAATGGATGGATGCCTACTCTTAAGATTTTCGGCTTCGTCTGTGGATACTATTTGCAAATATTTTCCAGTAAACTAAATGTAAGTTATTGCAGGCTTACAAAGCAACCTGTACCGTCCTGTTAGCATTGCCAACTATCTCGGCTGTTGATGGGGTATAGTTATATACGTATTAGATTATTTGTGGTTCTTAAAATATAAATGTCAAAAAAACAAAGAAAGCCGCGCGCGGATCGCCAGGGCCTTTATATTATGAGTAAATTATTTTAAAGGTGAAAGCAAGTTTATGGTCGCCGTCCTTATCTTTCATAATCAAATAACCGGTCGCGGGCCCGACTCGCCATCAATAGCGCGGAACTGTGCATCGGCAACACATCTTCAGTCTTCTGATCAATGCTTTACTGCCCAACCGGTAAAAACTACCATAAAACCCATAAAAATCACCCTTGTTCCTAGTATACCTTTTATAGCTTTGTGGTATAAACAAAGGCAATGTTAAAACATCCCCTGCCTGTATATGATATAAATACGCTGAAGGAATCGCGGTTCTCACCAAAGGACTTTATAGCCGATCATTTTCTGCATTATTTGGAAGAACATAAGAACCTGCGCTTCCCGCATAAGCATTCATTTTATCAGCTGGTTTATTTTTCAGGCGGTTCAGGCAGTCATTCCATCGACTTTGTGCATTTTCCGGTAAGGGGCGGACAGATCTATTTTATGACGCCAGGGCAGGTACATAGCTGGCATTTTGAAGATCAGCCGGATGGCTTTATTGTTAACTTTTCTGAACCTTACATCAACGATTTTTTAGCTAATGCGCGTTATTTGCAACAGTTCAATTTCTTTTCAGGCATTGCGCAGGAGCAGGTGATTGATATCCCCGAGAACGCCAGACCGGAAATAACAGCGATCCTGGAAACCATCGTCAGGGAGGGTAATTCCAATGCAGCGTTAAAAGACGACCTGGTAAGAGCCACCCTCGTTCAGTTGTTCATTCTCGTAAGCCGTTATAGTGGGGGAGACGCCATTCCGATATCAAATAATTATAACACGGTGGTATTGCGGAATTTTCAAAAACTCATTGACCAGTATTATAAAGAAAAGAAGTTGACGAAGGAGTATGCGGCCCTCTTGTATATAACACCGAACCATTTGAATGCCCTTTGCAAAGATGTAACGGGCCGTTCGGCCGGTGAATTGATCAGGGACCGGATCCTGCTGGAAGCAAAACGTTTGCTCGTGAATGCGCGGTTGAGTATTTCCCAGATAGCAAACGAGCTGCGGTTTATGGATAATTCCTACTTTTCGAAATTCTTTAAAAAATATGTGGGGGTTACTCCGGAAGTATTCAGAAAACAACAGGTAACAAAAGAAAATTAGTATATGGAAGCAAGTTTTGTAATTAACAAGGTTAACAATATCAATGAAGTTGATATAACAGCAGATGACAGAAGGCCCGGATTATTACTAAGTCTGTTGAAGTGCAAATGCCCACGCTGCAGGCGGGGCGATATGTTTGAGAACAAAAACCCTTATGTTTTGCGGAAGACCATGAAGATGAGCCGGGAATGTGCTGTATGCAAACAACCCTTCAATATTGAAGTGGGCTTTTATTATGGTTCCAGTTATGTTAGTTACGCTGTGACTGTAGCGTTGAGTGTAGCTACCTTCGTGGCCTGGTGGATATTGATCGGTTTTTCCCTGCAAGACAACCGGTTCTTTTACTGGATGGTCTTTAACTCCGTATTGCTGATTGCTGCACAACCTTATTTAATGCGGCTGGCAAGGACTGGCTGGCTCGCATTTTTTGTACGATACGATAAGAATTGGCGAACCCCGCCAACAGTTCAACTGGAAAGATTGAATGAAGAGCAGGAGAAGAACTGGTAAGAAGATATCAGCGATGTAAACAATTAAGGCTGCCACCGGCAGCCTTAATTGTTTATTACTTTCTATTGGCCAACAGGACCATTTACACTGCATTTAGATTAATGCATTGGCGGTTGCAGGGTCTGATTTTTGCACACTTATTGACGGAACCCTTACCATAACTATATATACCAGCTATGATAATCAAGTAATCATAAAATCAAAACAGTATGAAACTTAAAGGATATCTGATGATCGCCGGTTTAATCGCAATTATTTCTTCCTGTGGCGATAGCGCGCCCAAAGGAGATAACGCTAGTATCCAGGAAAAACAAGAAACGGCCGAAGCGAAGGGAACGCAATTTACGGTTGACACTGCGGCCTCGCGCGTGCGGTTCGTTGGGCATGGTGTAGGTAAGAACCATCCCGGGAAGTTTAAATTATCTTCCGGTTCAGTGGCTGTAGCCAATAACCAGATCACCGGCGGCAGTTTTACCATTGATATCAAATCAATGGATCTCGAACAAAAAGGTGGCATGTTTGACTCAAAATTGCGGCCGCACCTGATGAGCGGTGACTTTTTTGACGCCAATAAATTTGGAACGGCCAGGTTCGAAATAACCGGCGTGCAGCCATATACGCCGAGTGGTACGGATACTTCAATCGTGGATGGCGCCAACTTTACGGTAAGCGGTAATTTTACTTTAAGAGATGTAACAAAGAACATAAGTTTTCCGGCCAGGGTCGATCTGGACGGCAATACCCTGAAGGCTACCTCCAATTTTGATATTGACCGCACGCAATGGCAAATGCGATACGGCAATAATAAAACCCTGGGTGATAAATTCATTTCAGAAAAGGTAAATATCGAGCTCGATCTGCAAGCTAAGAAGCAGTAATCCGGTACAATAGAAAATAGGCGTTCCGATCACCCGATCGGAACGCTTTTTTATTTTACCGGCTCCCTTAGAATTGTTCTTAATTTCTCAGGTGGTGTTTTTCTAAAATCCGACAGGTATATTTCATGGTGCAAGCCGTTTTGGGCCAGCTTGTGTAGTTCCGAGAATGCGGCGATCTTTTTCAGTGTCTCGGGCTCTGTTGAAAATGGACCAATATGCAATACCTGGATCGATTTGCCCTCCGTCATCCTGAAATAACTTACCTGTTCGGCCAGTGGACGGTTTTTCTTTGTCCTTACTATTTCTCTTGCTGTATCAATATCATTTACCGTTACAAATTCAGGCATCCTGATCAGTAACCGGTATTCCCATTCGCTTCTGGGTATTTCAGTAGGGGCGGTTTCGATAGACGTGCTTTTATATTTATTGTCATCGAACCACCACAGTGCTTCCAGTTTTGAAACAACAAAGTCATTGTTCTGCGCTTTATACATGAATTTGATGGTATAAGCCATTGCATATAACGCTGCAATATTGTCGGCAAAGGCAGGGCCCGATGGATCACCTTTTCCCTGGATGGAAATAAAACGAGCGCTTTCAATATTTACCAGTTCGGGTTGCACCTTTGCAGTGAAGTAGGCTTTGTATGTTTTGGTAAGATCAAGTTTATGCATGTTACCTGTTTTTTGTAGTGCAAAGAAGCAGGTGCTTACTGTCAACCCTATGTCAGGATGGTGGCAAAAAATGAGCGCTACCTGATGGAGAACGCTTATTATAGTTTAATTACTAAGTGTTTTCCCTGTTTTAGCATTGTTTAGCAAGGATGTGTATAAGCGATAATAATTATTATATCATTTTTATTGTAATTTCAACGTTTCTCATGAAAGGGTGAATGCAGGCTACTGATTACGTTCAACATACAGACCAGTTCTTACTGCAACAGCTTACGCACGACGACCAGAAGGCATTTACTGCCATCTACCAACGTTACTGGAAATCGTTGTTCCGTGAGGCTATGAATGTGCTGCGCTCGCAGGGGGAAGCAGAAGATTGTGTACAGGAATTGTTTATTTCTCTCTGGAAACGAAGACAAGTCCTGTCGGTAACTTCTTCTCTCAAAGCTTATCTACAAACTGCCGTTCGTTATCAATGTATAGATCGCATTGAAAAGGAGATGATCCAGGGGGGATACCTCGAAGATTTCACCAGCTATCTGGCGGAGCATCATGCCATACCTACGATAGAAGAAGAGCTGTATGCCCGCGACCTCGCAGCGAATATTGATCAGCTTATGGAGAAAATGCCGGGTAAAATGCGTGAAGTATTCCGCCTGAGCCGCCAGGAACATCTAACGCACCGGGAAATTGCCGACCGGTTGCAGATCTCTGAAGAAACTGTAAAGAAACAGATCTATCTCGCCTTAAAGATCCTCAAATCGCACCTGGGCGATGCCTCTCTGGCAATGCTGATTGCCGCAACTTTTATCTGCAAATAAGTTTTTTTAAAAAAAACCTGTTTTTTTCTACCACCTCCCTTCTTTTTTTCCGACATATATAAGGACCTGCCTAATCAAATATTGCCTTAACCTGAATGAATGACTTGACAATGGATGCAAATCAGTTTAGCGACCTGTTACAACGTTACCGCCTCGGCACCTGTACAGAAGAAGAAAAAAAATGGGTGGAAGGCTGGTACAATGAACGGCGCAACAAAATATACAATCCTTTAACGGAGGATGCCGAAATGCTTGCGGGCGAAAGAATATACCGCAACATAAACGATATGCTTACTGCTGAAACCATAAAAAAGCCAATACCGGTCTGGCGCAGAACAAGAGTGTGGTGGGCAGCTGCAGGAACTATGTTCCTGATGGCAACTGGTGGCTATTTCATGTTTAGCAATAAAAGATCCGTACCCCAAATAGTTGAAACCCCTAAACCCGGAACAAAACCTGTGACGCCAGGTGGGAATAAAGCGTTGCTTACGCTGGCCGATGGTTCGGTGATCGTACTCGACAGTGCTGCCAATGGAGCCCTTTCGCAGCAGGGGAAAACCATCGTGTTGAAGAAGCAGGATGGCGAGCTGGTGTATACATCCGGTAACAACGGTAATCAGGATGCCGTTGCCTGGAATACCATCAGCACCCCGCGCGGCGGTCAATATCAGGTGAACTTACCAGATGGAACAAAAGTATGGTTGAATGCGGTCTCCTCATTGCGCTTTCCCGCCGGCTTCACAGGTAACGAACGGGTAGTAGAATTAACAGGCGAGGCCTACTTCGAGGTAGCCTCCGTTCCAATGGCAGGTGGTGGAAAGAAAATGCCTTTTAAGGTATTGATCAATCCATCAGCGGCTGCCGGCGAAAGAACCCAGGTTGAAGTGTTTGGAACACAATTCAATATCAAGGCGTATACCGATGAAGCTTCCATCAATACAACGCTGGTGGAAGGGGCTGTAACGATGGTGAGTTCCAAACTCCGCGCCTTTATGAAACCGGGTCAGCAGGCACGGGTGGCTAAGGATGGACAAATGATCGTTGATGAACACGCCGATGTGGAAGAAGCAGTGGCCTGGAAGAACGGCCGCTTTCAATTTGCAAATGCCGATGTGGAAACCGTCATGCGCGAAATAGCGAGGTGGTATGATGTGACCATCGCATATGCCGGAAAAGTACCGGCAGAAAAGTTTGAAGGGGAAATACCCCGTAACAGCAATATTGATGAAGTAATTAAGATCTTAGAACTCAGCAATGTGCATTGCAAAATAGAAGGAAGGAAAATAACTGTATTACCATAAAAGGTACTGACTTATGAGAAACTGCTAAACCAGATTGTTCACAAAACCAAAACGCACACTAACATGGGAAAGACCTGAACTATCGTCCACTGACTGCCATAAAGAATGAAGCCGGAAGCGTTGGCGCGCAACCGGCTGATTTTGGGCAAACTCTGTAAAAGCGTCGAAACTGTTATTTGTTTACCCAACTTTAAAAGTATGATTTTTACCATTCTTTGCCAAGCTGTGCGTATACCACAGCGGGCAAGGTCCAAAACTATTCTGGTTATGAAGTTAACCGCTGTTTTCATATTGGCGGGCTTCTTACAGGTTGCTGCAGCGGGCTTTTCGCAAACCGTTACCATTTCAAGGGAAAACGCGTCCTTGCAGAAACTTTTCAGGGACATAAAAAAGCAAACGGGCTTTGTATTTTTTTACAACACACGCCTGTTGCAGAAAACACATCCCGTAAGCCTTGATGTTAAGAACAGGAGTCTGAAAGAAGTGCTTGATCAGGTATTTGCAGCCCAGCCGGTTACATACAGTATCGTGAACAAGACTGTTGTGGTAAATGAAAGAAAGGAAGTACCTGCGCCCATAACTGTGTTAAGGGATACCATTCCATTAATTGAGGTGCGCGGGAAAGTAATTAATGAAGCCTCCGGCACGCCGGTAGTGGGCGCCAATATATTGATCAAGGGAAGCCAGACAGGGACCAGCACCGATGCCAATGGTGATTTCTCTATCCGCTCAAAAGCAGGCGCTGTGTTGTTGATCAGTTATGTGGGATTCGAAAACCAGCAGCTAACTGCGAAAGCAGGCCTTCCTGTTTCGGTGAGGTTGAAAGCAAATAAGGATCCCATGGCCGATGTGGTGATCACCGGATACCAGCAGATCAAAAAAGAAAGTTTTACCGGTAATGCGGTTACCGTAACGGGAGATGAGTTGAGGCGCATCAATCCTACCAATATGCTGCAAAGCATCCAGGCCTATGACCCCTCGTTCCAGGTAGCACAAAGTAATATACTCGGTTCTAATCCCAATGCCCTTCCAAAGATCAATGTGCGGGGTTCTGCTTCCCTGCCTACAGGAAGCGGCGAAGTGCTGACCCGTAACAATCTTTCGGGCAATATTAACCTGCCCACCTTTATACTCGATGGTTTTGAAGTAAGTGTTGAAAAAGTGTTTGACCTGGATGTGACCCGCGTGCAAACGATCACCCTGTTGAAAGACGCTGCAGCTACTGCTGTATATGGTTCGCGGGCTGCCAACGGCGTATTGGTGATCACGACAAAAGCGCCGCAGGAAGGCAGGTTGCAGGTGAACTACAGTTATGACGCTACCGTTTCTGCGCCCGATCTAACGGAATATCGCTTATTGAATGCCGCTGAAAAACTGGAATACGAAAGACTGGCCGGTTTGTATGAGGCGGTTAGCGACCGCAGCCTCGATGAACAGGAAGAATTGTTCTATCAGAAAAAGGCCAACGTGTTAGCGGGTGTGAACACCTATTGGTTATCGCAACCCGTAAGAACAGCGGTTGGTCATAAGAATTCATTGTACCTGGAAGGCGGTAATGCAACTGTCCGGTATGGCATCGATCTGCGGTACCAAACCCAGCCCGGCGTAATGAAAGGATCGGGCCGCGACCGCTATGGCCTGGGATCGGTGATCTCCTATGCGCCCAATAAAAAATTCATCTTCAGAAATACCCTTACTGTTACGCAGGTCACAGGCAATGAGTCGCCTTATGGCAGCTTCGCGAGCTTTGTGGCCATGAATCCATACTACCCGAAAACCGATTCAAACGGACATATACTGCAGGCAGTTGACAGTTGGGTAATAGATACCAAATTATCCGACAGCAGCCAGTACAGAACGCAGAACGTGCTGAACCCCATGTATAATGGCACCCTCAGCAGTTTCGACAAAACACGATACATCGAGATCATCGATGCGTTTACGGCCGACTGGAATATCACCAGTGCCTTGCGGTTACGCGGTCTGGCCAGTATTACAAAACGGAAATACACTACCGATCGTTTTAAATCGCCGCTAAGCAATGAGTTCTTCAACTATCCGACCAACAGGTTGCGCGAGCGCGGCAGTTACTTTTACAGTACGAACGACGAAAATGCCTTTGACGGTAATTTAACGCTTAATTACAATAAGCAACTGGGCGATCATTTCATTAACCTGGCCGCCGGGGTAAATATGCGCACCTACAGCACCGATGTAAAATCGATCACGGCCATTGGTTTTTCTAACGACCGCTTCAGTAATATCGAGTTTGCCAACAGTTATGCACAAAACAGTTCACCTGTTGGAGCTTATGCACTGGAAAGACTGTTCGGTTCTTTCCTGTCGGTGAACTATAGTTACCGCAACAAATATATGGCCGATCTCTCGGCCCGTTTAGATGGTTCTTCCAAATTCGGCAATGACAATAAAACAGCGCCTTTCTGGTCATTGGGGCTTGGATGGAATGTGCATAAGGAAGACTTTATGCTGAACAGCGCATTCAGTACACTGCGCCTCCGTGCCAGCACAGGATTAACCGGTGAGGTGAAATTTGAGCCCTACCAATCAAAAACCACCTATGATTACTATACCAGCAACTGGTATTCTACCGGGATAGGGGCCGTAGTGACCACTTATGGCAATGAAGGGCTGAAGTGGCAAAAGACGGATAACTATGATGTGGGCATAGACCTTGGCCTTTTCCGCGACAAACTCTTCGTAAGCGCCAGGTATTATCAGAAGCTCACGCATGGATTGCTGGCCGATATCATACTGCCCCCTTCCACCGGTTTCAGCTCGTACAAGGAAAACCTGGGCGATATGAAAAATACCGGGGTTGAATTGAACCTGAAAGTTACGGCTTACAAAAACCGCGACCTCACGGTGAACATCATAGCCAATATGGCGCGCAACGATAACAAGATCGTGAAGATCTCCAATGCGCTCAAAGCCTACAATGATAAAATAGACAACGAACAAACAAAGAATTACCAGTCAACCCCTTTACTGCGTTACCGCGAAGGAGAGTCATTGAATACGATCTACGCCGTTCCTTCATATGGTATCGATCCTGAGAATGGAAAAGAGCTGTATATAAAAAGAGACGGCACATTGACCTATACCTGGGATGTAAAGGATGTGGTGCCGGTTGCCGACAATACGCCATTTGCCTATGGATATTTTGGACCGAACATTTCTTACAAGCGCTTTTTGCTGAACGTGATGTTCTATACCAAATTCGGAGGCAAAGAATATAACCAAACCCTGGTCGACAGGATTGAAAATGCCGATCCCCGCAATAATGTCGACAGCAGGGTGTTGGCCGACCGATGGAAAAAACCGGGCGATAAAGCCCTGTACAAAGACATTCGTTCTACCGATAAGACCTTTGTATCGGATCGTTTTATTCAAAAAGACAATGCCCTGGAACTGCAATCGGTGTACCTGTCATACGATTTTGACAAACGGATCTACAGCAAACTGGCCATGCGTAATCTGCGGGCTGCCTTTACCATGAATGATATCTGGCGCTGGGGATCCATGAAAGCGGAGCGCGGGATCGATTATCCCTTTGCCAGAAGTTTTACATTTTCAATTCAAACAAGCCTTTAAATCTGGGATATGAAAAATATTATTTGGTTCGCGATTGTCGCACTGACATTATCGTCGTGTAAAAAATGGCTGGATGTAAGTCCCGTATCACAGGTATCGGAAGAGGAACTTTTTAAATCGCCGGAAGGGTTTGAAGAAGCCCTGACAGGCATTTATTCAAGGTGCTCGAATATGAACCTGTATGGATTTGAGCTTACCGGCGGTTTGCCCGATGTGCTGGCGCAGAATTATTCAATACCGGGGGATGACTGGTTGCATTACAGGCAAACCGTCAATTATAATTACAATGACCGTTTCTTTATAGCGAAAAAAGATACCATCTGGGGAGGTTTATACAATGCCATTGCCAATTGTAATCTGTTACTGAAAAACCTGGAATCGCAGGGAGGTATTTTAACGCCAGACCGTCGTCAGCTGATCAGGGGAGAAGCGCTGGCCCTGCGCGCTTTCCTGCATTTTGATCTGCTGCGGTTGTTTGCTCCTTCTTTCAGCAGTAATCCATCAGCGAAGGCCATTCCTTACGTTACTGAGTTTTCAAACAGTGTTACCGGGTTGTCGGCCGTATCAGAGGTATTGACAAAGATCGCCACCGACCTGGAACAGGCAAAGGAACTCACCAGGCCCGTGGATCCTATTGTTACGGCTGGTTATAAAGTAGGGTATAATACCGACGTGCCCTCTACCGAAGAATCATCTGCCAGCATGTTCCTGCAGAACAGGCGGCACCGCATGAACTATTATGCTATTTGCGGTGAGCTGGCGAGGGTTAACCTGTATATGGATAAAAAGAGTGAGGCATTGCGCAACGCTCTTGAAGTGATCAATTCAAACAAGTTCCCCTGGACAACCACCAATGATTTCATCAATGCTGATCCACAGAAAAAAGACCGGATATTATATAAGGAGCTGGTCTTTGCCTGGTATGCGCCGCATTTGGAAGATACGCTGAGCGCTCGTTTCAATACGGGCGTGAAAGGACTGATCGTAGAAAAGAATACCTGCGAAGGCATGTACCAGATCTCAGGCGGAGGTGGCGACGACCTGCGTTACAAACATTGGTTCAATGCTGTGTTAGGCGGTTCTTCCATCGATTTTTATGAATTGCAAAAGTATAAACGCGATAACGACCAGAACCGGCATTACTTCGTATTGCCCGCCCTTCGGCTTAGTGAAATTTATTATATCGCTTCCGAAAGCGCATACGATACAGACCCGGTGAATGCTTTGTTATACCTGAATACCGTAAGGAAGAACCGGGGTATACAAACGGATGTGAAGCCAGCCAATAAGGAAGAGTTAATGAACGAACTGGTAATGGAAGCTAGGAAGGAAATGTACGGCGAAGGCCAGCTGTTCTATATGTACAAAAGACTGAACAGGTTTATTACCGGCCCTGTGGGTGGCAGTAATATACCACCTTCTGACAAGGTTTTTGTAATGCCGCTGCCGGATAATGAAATTGAATTTGGTCAACGTTAAACAACCGCAGGTTTTATGAACAGAATTATGATCATTGCAATGGCGGCTGTTCTGCTGATGACAGCCTGCCGGAAAGAAGAATTATCCACTTTTAATAACCCCGGGAATAATATTTATTTTAACCTGGAGCCTTATGGCTATAAGGACAGCCTCTTATACTCTTTTGCCTATCATCCTGAAAAAGCAAAGGATACCATCTGGGTGCCGCTTCGGATTTCAGGCAACCGGGTCAACAGGGCCATGGCTTATGCAGTAAAAGTGATCGACTCCAGTACGAGTGCTGAGGTGAATAAACATTATGAACCTTTAAAAGACCAGTATTTGTTTCCGGCCGATTCTGGTAGCGCATTTATGCCAGTGATCCTGTATAGTGCCGACACCATGCTCCTGGATCGCAGTTATTCCCTTACCATTCAACTGGTGCCTACCGGGGATCTCAATACCGGTTTAACACAGCTGCTCACAGCGCGCATCGTGTTTTCGAACAGGCTTGAAAAACCGAAATGGTGGGATCAATGCCCCGGCGGAAATTATTCAATAGTGAAGCATCAGTTGTTCAGGCTGGCCGCCACTACCGAGGATGTTACCACAGATCCATTGGCAACACCCATTCGAATATACTATAATGACAGGTTCAAAGCCCTGCTCGCCAATCCCAAAACATGGATCGCCAACAATCCCGATAAAGGTTATGAGATCCAGGAAAGACCGGATGGCAACTATAATTTTTATTATTCAGGAACACCCGACAAAAAGATGCTGTACCGGAAAAATCCAAACAGCGGCACTTTTTATTTTGTAGATGAGAATGGAAAAGATGTGATTTAAGTAACTGCTTAAAAAAAATTCAATGAAGCGATCAATCCTGGCTATGCTCACTGCCTTTGCGCTGCTGCAGCTGGCCTGTTATAAAGATAAAGGCAATTATGATTATCACCCGCTTGCAAAACCGGAGATAAGCAACCTCGATACCTTTTATAATGTATTTCTGGGCGATACCCTCGTTATTCAACCCACTATTAAGAGCACGGATCCCAGTGCGAAGTTTGGATACCACTGGCGGATCGATATTCCTGCAGAGGCCCGTTCCATTGACCTCACCGGCAGCCCCCTGAATTTTATTTTTTCGCTGCAGCCCGGTGTATATGGGGTGCGGCTGACAGTAACTGATAGTTCGAACGGAATGAAATATTTCCAGCAGTTCAAGATTGCCGGCCGTACCCAGTTCTCTGTGGGCACCCTGGTGCTAAGCCAGGAAGGCAATACTTCGCAGTTGAGTTTTGTGAAACCCGACAGTACCGTATTGTCTCGGATTTATCAGGCCCTGCATGGCAGCGATCTGCCTGGCGAACCGTTACAGGTCATAGATCTCATAAAGCAATTTATTTCACCGGTTCCTCAATTAGGTTACTGGGTAACGTTCAATGGCTCCAATGACGGTGGTGTGCACCTGAATACGAGCACATTGTTGGAGATGAAAACCCTGCGTAAGAACTTTTTTGATGTGCCTGCTATTGCGAAACCCGGTTACCTGGAGACTTCGCAGGATGGTGTTCTGCGCGGCGTGATTAATGGCAAATTATACATTGGTTCCTGGCAAACCTATTATGGCAGTGATATCTATGGCTATTTTGGCGTGCCTGCCGCTGGTGATTACGAGCTGTATAAACGGATGGCATTTAACGGCGTAATGCCTTACTTCCTGGGATATGATAAAAACCGGAAACAATTTGTGGCGTTTACCAATTTCGGTTCGCCTGCTTATATAGGAACCGGTTACCAGGTAACAAATGTGACTGCTTTCGACCCCAGGAACGTTCAGCTGGATCTGCTGCATTTTCAACAGCTGAATGACAATAACTGTTTTGCCTTTGGCAGGTCAGGCGATGGCGCCCTGTATGAAATACAGTTTAGCGCTGCTTTTAAAGGATTCATAGAACTGTCGCCAGGGTATAAACGCGCATTTGCGCAGCCTGCACTGATCACTCCGAACACGAAATGGACAGGTACCAAAAAGGAGATATTTTATTTTACTTCCGGAGATAAGATCTACCGGTACAATCCGCTTAACCAGGAGTTCAGACCACTCACGACCGATTTTGGCGGCAAAGAAGTCTCCATGATCAAGCTGGCTGATGATGAAAATACTTTGATCGCAGGCGTTGAGGGAACCATATACTTCCTGGATATCAGTACCGGCAAAACAGGTGAGATCCTTAAGAGATATACTGGCATACCGGGTACACCGGTTGATGTAACAGTCAAGAAATAATTTATTTAAAGAATATTAAACACAAATCATGAGACGAGCCTTGTTAAAAGCTGCCTTATTCCTGTTGATAACGAACAGTGCCCTGGCGCAAAAGAAAGCCCCGCAATTCATTATAAATGCAAAAGTGGCCCATTTTACCGATAGTGTGGTATACCTGAATTACGGCACACTCGGTTCTTCCAAAACCGATACGGCAAAAGTTAAAAATGGTGCATTTACTTTTAAAGGGCATGTGAACGAGCCCGTGCCCGGCTTTATATTTTCCAAAACGTTCAGGGTAAAGGTTGACCTGTATATTGAGAATACGCCCATTATGGTAACCGGCGACGCTGATTCCATGTACAATACGAAAGTGACCGGTAAAGGTGTTGTACAGGAATTTGAAGCCTTCAATCAACAGTTAATGGATAACCGTAAAAGGACCATCGCGCTTTTTCAAAAAGCCTATGAGCTGAAGCAGGCTGGCGACACGGTTGCCGCGAAGGAACTTCAGGCCAAAGCCGATAGCCAGTACAACTGGGAATTCAAAGCAAGGCACCAATATATTGCCGACCACCCGAAGAGTTATATAGCTGCGAAGGAATTGCTGGCCTATACCAGCACCAATACGCTGGCCAATAGCATTAAACTGTTCAACGGGCTCGATGCGTCTATTAAAGCAACCAATGTTGGAAAAGAAATTGCCGCCCGCATTGACCTGTTGAGTAAAGTAGAAGAAGGAAAACCTGCGCAAAACTTTACGCAAAGTACACCGGATGGTAAACCAGTGCAGCTTACCGATTATAAAGGCCGCTATGTACTGGTAGAGTTCTGGGCCAGCTGGTGCGGTCCCTGCCGTGCCGAAAACCCCAATCTGCTGAAACAATATCAACTGTACAAGGCCAAAGGATTCGATATTCTTAGTGTATCATTGGATAATAATAAAGACTATTGGCTGAAAGCTGTCGAGAAAGACGCCCTGCCCTGGACACAGGTGTCTGATCTGAAAGGTTGGAACAATGAGGTGGCCGTATTATATGGCATCCGTGCCGTGCCAGCCAGTTTCCTGATCGATCCCGCCGGAAAGATCATTGCAACCGGGTTACGGGGTGAAACGCTGAATAAAAAACTTGAGTCGCTTTTTGCTAATTAAGCCTTCCTGCAGAACAAGCAATACATGAAAAACCGGCATATGGTGAGTGGTGAATACTGGCCGCAGAAATTGATGACCTGGAATTTCCGGTACCCTATTCATAACTAGCATACTTATTTCACAAGAGAACCTGAGAATTGTAAATCTGCTCACCCCGCGGTACATGCCGGCGAAAGCCAGGTGTGTACCGCTTTTTTTTGCGCAGAAGGCATTTGAGAAACGCGACATCTGCCCAGGGCGGGAAAGGCGCCAGAATGCAAAATCCGCCAAGGGCGGAGCAGGCGCTGAACGAGAAATTTGCCAAAGGCAAGACAGGCGCGAACCGCATTAGGCAAGATCCGCAGGGAGGTGGAAGCTGAGCCAGGCCTTCGGTCTTTTCCGGTTTGCTGACTCGGAATTCTTTCATACATGTTTAGTATATTTTCGATGTCCGCATCAGGCAAACAAGATAGACGCTATCTCAGCGCCGCTGACAGTAGGGTAACGTCTGCCTATGCTCGCAAATCTTCCTTTTTTTTAAAATAATGCAATACCAACTTCGTTTAAGGATGCATATTTTAAATCTGATTCTATGGCAACTTTACAGGAATTTTCGAAAAATTTCGATGGGAAAGCGGTCCCGGAAGCATTGAGCCAGTTATTGGAATTTCAGGACGAAGCGGGATTTGAGAGTTATGCACAGGGCTTCGGTCTGCAATATGACGACAAAAGCGGATTGAAGAACGGATGGTCAAATGAGCCTGCCTTTCTTGGCAGGTTGATGCCTTTCGCCCAGGCAAATGGCAGCGGTTCATTTTATGCTTTATGGCAATATGAAAATACCGTTGGTTTGCACAGGTTACCCGTTGTTCTTTTTGGAGATGAAGGCGGGGAATTCATAGTTGCCGAGAATATAAAAGGTTTATTGCAATTGCTTACCCTCGATGTAGAGCCGATAGTATACAGGAATGTCAGTTTTTATAAAGATGCAGATCATACACCCAGTGATTATGCGAAAAACTTTAAGAAGTGGCTGAAGACCCGGTTTAACCTGGATGCGATAGAAAAGGCAGAGCAGATCATTGCACCTGCCCAAGAAAAATACCAGGCTGCATTCGATGCCTGGAAAAAGCAGTATTTCGGCTAAAAGCTGGTTTTTAAAATAATGGAAAAGGTATGTTATCCACGGTAACATACCTTTTTTATGTGTAGCCTGCAATCAAGCATAAACAGTTGAATTTATTTCGTTCAACGATGAAATAACAGCATGGAACGATATGGTCGTTTAGCATACCGATTTTGATGAATATTCTATCATCTGATGCTCATTTCACAGGCACAATTTTTACAGTAAATTTCCATCATGAAAACCGAAAAAGAAAAAATGCTGGCCGGTGAGCTCTATAATGCGCTCGATCCCCAGCTTTCCGCAGAAAGACTGCAGGCCCGGCTGCTCATCAAAGCACTAAATGATACCCGGGAAGATGAGCCGGAAGAACGCAGCCGGATCTTAAAAGAGCTTCTACCCAACGCCGCCGATGGGCTTTGGCTGCAACCGCCCTTTTACTGCGACTATGGCTATAATATCAAGCTGGGCCGCAATGTATTCTTCAATTTCAACTGTGTGATCCTGGATGTAATGCAGGTGACCATTGGCAGCAGAACCCTGTTTGGCCCTAACGTACAAATTTATACGGCGACTCATCCTATCAATTATAAAGAACGCGCTTCCGGGCTGGAATATGCCAAACCAATAACTATCGGCGAAGATGTATGGATAGGAGGCAGTGCGGTTATTTGTCCGGGTGTGAACATCGGCGACCGGTCAGTTATCGGCGCGGGAAGCGTAGTTACCAAAGATATTCCGGCCGACGTTTTTGCCGCCGGTAATCCCTGCAAGGTGATCCGGCCTTTGGAAAAGGATCAATGAGCGCAAGACTGTTTATCTTCGCCGCGACATGCCTTGTGCTATGATACTTACTGCAATAAGTTGCAATGCATGATACAACATAATGGGCAGAAGCAGGATGCCCATGAGCGGACTGTTCATAAATATCACTTTGGCCATTACGGTGCCATGCACCAGTGATTTTTTAGAGCCGCAGAAGGTAGCGGTGATCCTGTCTTCCCGGTTGAAATGAAGTAAGCGGGTTATACTCCCGGTAATAAGATATACAAAGAAGAACAAGCCCAGTAAACAGGCGCCCAGTATAAATAACTCGCCCACACCGAGGGTGCTGAACATATGCTGACTGAACGATTCACTGAAAGCCGTATAAACAATTGCGAGTATGGTAAGCTGATCGAAATACTTTAACTGCTTATTGTATTTTCCTGCTAACTGGCCTAAACGCGTTGGGTTCAACAGCAAACCTGCCACTACCGGCAAGAGGATCTGTAACAACAATTTTATCACTACATCGCTCATGTCAATATGATGGTTATTGTCCCCAGTGGCCAGTGCCATCCAGGCTGGTGTAAGAACGATACCCAGCAAACTGGAAATGCTGGCATTGAAAATGGCGGCCGGAATATTGCCATGGGCAATCGATACCATTACTACCGATGAAGAAACTGTGGAAGGCAAAGCCGCCAGGAAAAAACTGCCCAGCCATAATACTGCCGTCTCCCCCTGGTTAAGCCAGGGCCGGAATAACAACAATACTGCCGGGAACAGGATAAACGTACATGCCTGTACTAACAGATGCAGGCGCCAGTTGCTTAACCCGGCCACCAGTTTCTGGCGGTTCAGTTTCAAACCATAAAAAAAGAAAATAAAAGAGACACCTATATTGGCCAGGGATGAAATGGAGAATGGCCCTTTCGCAATGCCAGGCCCCGGGAATTGTGAGGCTAAGATGATCATGCCAATGATCGAAAGTATGAACCAATCTAGCCCGAACCTGCCCAAAATTTGTGCAATTTTAGTCGCCATAGCCTGCAATTTAATGAGTATTGTCTGCCGAACAACATTGAAAGCGGACACCAGGTGTACGTTTTCGTACACCTTTTTTCTCTGGCAGCTGAAGGAAGGCTTACCCCACAGGGATTTTCAGTCTGGCATGCCTCTTGTCGCCTGATAAACCTGGCCCGGGGAAATAAACTTTTAATCGAATGTGACATGCTTAAAAATTACTTCGTTATTGCCTTCCGCCACTTTACCAAACACCGGTTATTTTCAGCCATCAATGTTTTATGTTTATCCATTGGCATTACTTTCTCCATGATCATTGGAGTATATGTAATGAACCAGCAAAGGGTGAACAGTGATCTCCGGAATGTAGAGCGACAGTATTATCTTAAGACCATTTGGAAAGAAAAGGATCTCGGGTCCGAGCTCACGTCCATTTCTCCCCTGGCAAAAGCTGTAAAGGAGGAATATCCCGACCTGGTTGCCAACTATTTCAGGTATAACCCCGTTACCAATGTAGTATCGGCGGGTGATAAACATTTTAAGGAAGATATCGCCATATGTGATACCACGCTAGTTGCCATGTATGGCTTTCCACTGCTGTATGGAGACAAGAACAATGCATTTCCCAACAGCAGTTCCGCGGTAATTACGGAAACGCTTGCCCGCAAATTATTCGGAACAACCGACGCTATTGGTAAAACGACCAATATTCAGACAACGGTTGCCGGCATTACCCAGGATTATATGGTAAGTGCCGTATTGAAAGATATCCCTTTCAACTCTGTAACCCATTTATTGGGTAATTCTTATAGTGTGTATGTGCCTACCACCGGCAGCCGGTATTATCAAATAGGTGATCCTTCGTTGCCCTGGGACTTTCCCAATGAGATCAGCTTTATTGAATTGAAGCCGGGGGTAAAACACAGTTCGGTAATTGACGCTTTGAACAGGCTGTTAAAAAAATATTCGTCAGATTTCATCTGGAAGAACCTTTCTTCAAACGCAGTGCCGGTGAAAGATTATTATCTTAATGATAACAATGGTGCTGTGAAGAAAATGTGTTTCGTGCTGACGCTGATCGCCGGTTTCATTTTATTAATGGTGATCATCAATTTTGTAAATATCAATATTGGCACTTCTACTTACCGGTTAAAAGAAATTGGCCTGCGCAAAACATTTGGCAGTGCGAGGAAGCAGGTGATCGGGCAGTTTCTTTTAGAGTCATTGATGCTTACAGGTATTGCCGCCGTTTTTTCTGTTTTCTGCTATCAGCTGCTGATTCCGGTTTTTTCGAAGGTGTTAAATTCAACACTGCCGTCTTTCTGGCAATTTGAAGGGGCAACCTATTTCCTCTTTGCATTGCTTGTTTTTGCTATTGGGATCCTGGCCGGTATCTATCCTGCCTTTGTGCTGAGTGCTATCAACCTGATCCATGCCGTAAAAGGCAAGCTGGATACTGCCAAAGGGAGCCTTGGCCTGAAGCGCGCCCTGGTGGTTGTCCAGTTCTCACTAGCCATGCTGGTGTTCATCTGCGCCCTGAACCTGTCGAAACAGGTCACTTACATTTTCAATAAAGATCTGGGCTATAACAAAGACCAATTGCTTGTGATAACGGCCTTCCCAAAGCAGTGGGATTCAGCAGGTGTTGCAAAAATGGAAACGGTGAAGCAGCAATTGTTACAGGTGCCGCATGTAAAAAGCGTTTCATTGGCTTTTGATCTGCCGGAAAGCACCCCCTATGGCCGCATTATCTTATATCCGCCGAAAGAATCCAGCGCGCAAAAACAGGTGAGTTTGCCCTGGTCTTCTGTGGATGAGGATTATGCAAAAACATTTGGCATACCGGTAAAAGCAGGGTCTTTTTTTGCTAATGAAAGGTCTGGTACTGTATTGAACGAAACGGCTGTAAAACAACTGGGACTTAGCACCGAAAATGCGGTTGGCCGGAAGATCGAGACGCCGGGCGGACCAACGACGATCACTGGTGTGATCGGTGATTACAATTTTTCTTCCCTGCAGGAAGCCATCGGGCCTGTGGGATTTTCATATGTCAGGAACTCGAATACATACAGGTACCTGGTAGTTAAACTGCAGGCAGGTGATCTGTCTACCACCATGGATGTTATAAGAAGCAAATGGAAGTCGATGCTGCCGAATGCACCGTTCGATTATACGTTTATGGATGATAAATTCCAGGCTATGTATAGGTCGGAGCTGCAATTAAAAACGGCGGCTGAGGTGGCTACAGCGCTTAATTTGATCATTGTGCTTTTGGGGATATTGGGTCTGGTGGCGTTTACGCTCAACAAGCGAATGAAGGAGATTGCCATTCGTAAAGTGTTGGGCGCCCGGGCCGCTAATATTATTTTACTGTTCCTGAAAGAATATGCGTTCCTCATCATTGTGGCCAATGCTATTGCCTGGCCTTTGGCTTATTTTTCCACCGAACATTTTTTACAAAATTTTGCTTATCGTATTCAACAGGATATTGTTCCCTATTTGCTGGTATTGGGCGCTGTTTCGGCCATGGCCCTGGGACTGATCAGTCTGCAATGCATTAAAACGGCTATTGCCAATCCGGTGAAGACTTTACGTACAGAGTAAAAAAAGTTATTTAGTATTAAGTTCCTGAGTTATGAGTTCCTGTGTTCATAAGTTATTCAGTTATTGAGTTCCTGAGTTCTTAAGTTCCTAAGTTATTAAGTTAAATATAGTCGCGAGGCTGAACTGAATAACTGAATAACTTATTCTAAGCCAATTCCAATTCTCTCACCACAGCTTTCTGTTTAACAGCAGGCTTTTTAGCTTTTCGTTTTTTTCCAAACCAGATAATAAAACCGGTGATGGGTAAACTGCCCGATACCAGGCTGATGAGGAAAGCGATGATCTTGCCGGTAATGCCGCCAATAGCGCCCACATGAATATCATAGTTCATTCTTATGAGCTTATCGGCTGTGCTGCCTTCCTCATACGGTTTGTTGAATATGCTTTTGCCAGGGATTTCCTTCAGCGAGTAGCGGTCGAAGTACCGCGTAAGGTTCTTGTAATAAGTGCCATCTTCGGGGTTGTGCGAAGCAGCAATAACATCACTGAATTTATGGGCGAAGGTGATCTGCAAACTGCCCTGGCCTTTATGCAGCCGGTTCATGTTATGCCACACGCTGTCTTCAGGTGAATACAGGGCCGTTTGCACCGGAACATTCGTGGTATCGGAAAATACCGTCGCTCTTCTGTCCGGCATTTTTTTGCCGCCGGAAGCAACCCAGTAAATTGATTTGGGCACCCATTTAAATCCGAAGTAAATACCAGTGATGGCAATGATCAGTGCGCCGATGAGCACATAAAAGCCCAGCACATTGTGCAGGTCGTAATTCACCCGCCTGAACGTGGCTTTCCATTTTATTTTAAAGCTCTTATTTACATTCGCTTTCCGCAGGTTCTTTGGCCACCACATGATCAATCCCGAGATAAGCAGGAAAATAAAGATCAGTGTGCTCCAACTTACAATCTGCTGACCTATTTCGCGCGGCAACCACAAGTTAAAGTGACCCATGAGTATGATGCGGAAAAAATCTTTTTCCAGCGCTTTTGCTTTCAGCACTTCACCGGAATAGGGGTTCATGTAGATCATCATGTAACCCGTTTTTTTGTCGCGGTAGGTGGCAATGGCCGCCTTGCCTTTACCAGGATACTGAACCGCATTGATAACCGAACCGGGTTTTCCTGCCTTATCGCCGAACTGGTGTTGCTCAGCGATCTTCTTTAGCACAGAAGGGCTCAGGTAAGGTTTTGGTTCTGCGGTAACAAACTGGTAGGGTTGCGTGAGGCTGCTGATCTCTTTTTGAAAGCAATAGATACAGCCGGTTATGCTAACGATGAAAACGATCGAACCGGAAATCAGGCCCAGCCACAGGTGCAACCAGTCGTTAATGGTACGGAACAGGGATTTGCCGCTTTTCCTGCGTGCAGCGGCTTTTGGTGATGTGGAAATGGGTTGGTAACGCATATGTGGTAGCACTTACAGTTTATAGGTGATCGACATTCTCAGGTTACGGCGTGGTTCCACTATATAGCTGTAAAAGGTGGTTTTTGAAGCCGGATTCGTATCCAGAGAGCCGGCCGTGAGCAGGCGTTGTGCATCGAGCAGGTTATTCACCAGCAGCGACAGCCCCATTTTGTTTTTCTGATAAGAAATACCTGCATCTGCCCGGAAATAATTTGGCATGTTGGGCGTTTGCGTAGTGCCGGTATATCGCTCTGCCAGCCATTGAATGCCGCCATTCAGGCCGATACCGTTCAGCGCTCCGCCGGTAAAGCGGTAAGATAACCAGCCATTGGTAATATGACCTACGGTATTGGGCGTTACATTCCCTACAGTCTTCGTAGTTTGATTGGGCGATTCTTTCGTTATTTTCGAGCTGGTATAAGCGTAGTTCATTACCAGGTTCAATCCTTTCGCCAATTCTCCATTTAGGTCTACTTCCACTCCCTTAGATCTCGTTTCTCCCAGCTGTACCTGGAAAGTGGTAGAGCCATTGGTGTGTGTGGGATCGGTATCCGGGGTGAGCGCATTCACGCGATCGATCTGGTATACCGTGGCGCTGCTTACCCAGCGGCCGCCGAACCATTCTTTTTTGATCCCGAACTCTAAATCGTTGCCTTTGATGGGTTTGAAGGCATTTCCGAAATAATCAGTGCCTGAAACCGGAACAAAGGACTGGTCGTACAATGCATAAACTGAAGTTTGTTTGTCGATGGAAAAGCTAAGTCCGGCGCGCGGCGAGAATACATGATCTTTCACATCAGCCGCTTTTGTTTTACCAACTGTTTCGGCATAGGTGAACCGCAAACCAAGTGACAAACGCAGTTTGTTGTTCAGGAATCCCAACTCATCCTGTACATAAGCAGAGCCGTAATTGGTAACGGTAGCATATACAGTAGCGCCTGCCCTTGTACGGAGATTCACCGAACGGTCAATTTGAGGAATGGAATCGGCTGGCAATCCATAAATGGGATTATAAATATTAAATACCCTTTCTTCGGTAGTGCCATCTGGTTTTCTTACCCGGTCGAAACGGAGATTGGGTGAGAACTGACGGAAATCGCCCCAGAATTTTTTGTTACCAAAATCAACGCCGGCAAGAATACGATGACGGATACTGCCCGTTCTTTCCTCACCGCTGAACGACATTTGCGCAAAGCGGTTCTCGCCGGCCTCATCACCGATGCTGAATGCGCGTCGCATATTACCTGCTGAGTCCAGGTAAGAAGGCCACACCGAGTTAGCGATCATACTGAAGTTGAAATAAGCCACCTGGGCATGTGCTTTCCAGTGGTCGTTGAGCTGGTGATTGAGGTATACATACACGCTGTGATCTTTGATCTTGCCGGGTGCCAGCGAAGGATCGCCATAGAAGAAATCATTCGCCACACCTTCGTCGGCCAGCTTTATTTTGGAGAAGGAATAGTTTCCGTTGCTGAGGTATTTAATGGCCTGGTAGCTGTATTCAAAGGTCACCGAGGTTTTGTCGTCGATCATGTATTTGATCACCGGGGCTACCAGTACACGGTTATTGAAATTGTATTTGGTGAAATAATCTTTTTGCTGTCCGGCGAGGTTAAGGCGGTACAGTAAACGGCCATCCTTGCTCAGTTTTCCATCCAGGTCAACGGCGGCGCGATAGGTGCTGAAGCTGCCGGCACTGAAAGTAACTGACTGATGATTCATGCCCGTAGGTTTTTTGGTCACTACATTATAAAAACCACCAGGTTCGCCGGCCGCCAGCATAAAACCGGCGGGACCTTTTACAAACTCAATATTCTCGATCATGGCTGCATCTTCGGCAGTAGGGCCCCAGCTGGCCTCGATGTTCATGCCATTGCGGAAAGCAGGGATCTTGGAACCACGCATGCGGATGTTGGCATACTGGTTGTCCCAGTGACCCATACGGGTTGCGCCACTTACGTTGCGGGTAATACCATCAACAATATCAAACACCTGTTGATCGGCCAGTGTTCGTTTACTGATCACCTGTATATTTTGGGGCGTTTCCAGGATTGGACTTTGCAAGCGGAGTGAAGATGAAACGCGATCTACCTTATATCGGCCGCCGGAGCTAACCACTACTTCGGCCAGCTGCGCATCGGACAGTTCCAGTTTAAAGGAAATATTATTTTGTTTGCCGTTCTCTGCCAGCACCACCGTGGTCTCAAGGGATTTATATCCTTTCACGGTTACGTTTACGTGGTAAGTTCCGGCGGGCAGGTTTTTAAAAATATAAAAACCTGTTTCGGAGGTAAGGGTCATTTTTTCTGTACCTGCCAGTTGTACGGCCACGCTTTCCGCAGGCTCGTTGTCGGCAGTAGTGATCTGTCCGGAAATTATTCCTTTCGGCAGATTTGTCTGGGCTAAAAGTGCCGGCGAAAGAAGAAGAGCAAGAGATCCAAAAACAGCAACCAGGAAAAGGCTGCGCAGTTTGATTAAACAGTTCATAGCAAATAATAGGGTTCTGGCGAATAATTAAATAACAGTCCAATAGTCTGACCAACCTGTGTTGTTTCAGAGCGCAAAACTATTCGTCTATTAATTGTCGTCTTTACGCTATCGGGAAATGCATTTATGGAAACGGGAAAAAAATTACGGGTTTCCAGGGGAAGGTTACTGGTTTTTGGGTATTGAACTTTCTGTGAGGAACTGTTGCATAAAAAAAGGCCGCAAAATGGCGGCCTTTTAAATACTTCTTTTTTAGGTGTTATTTGATGACCATTAACTGGCGGGTAGTATGCAGTTTAGCCAATTTTATTTGTATGAAGTAATTGCCTGTTTTAAGTCCGCTTGTATTGATCACCGTGCTCAAAAAACCTGTTTGTTTATGGGTAAAAAAGCTTCTTACCAATTTACCTTCGCTATTGATAACGGTTATTTGCATTCTTCCGGTCAGTTCATTGCTGATCTGCAATACGGCCTGTTCTTTAGCCGGATTATTCAACAACTTTACGGTATTATCCAGGATATTATTAACCGGCACTGAGAGGCGACTTGCAATAAGTGATTGCGCAGTCCTCAAGGTGCTGGCCGAATCGCGCAGGGCAATTTCTATAACAGAAATATGACCAAAACTGCTTCCTGTCTTGGTTCTGGCCTCGATAAGCTGGGTGCCATAACAACCGGTAAAGGTGGCATTATTGGTCAGTGTGTGGTTGTAGGCGCCATCATACTCTTTCCAAATGGAATCGCCTGCCTTACGTACCTGCAGGATGCGGGGCCCGGTACCTTCCCGGGTGCCCCAAAAGGTAATATCGGCTTTTTTACCGGCAGGAATACTGAAGGTGAGGGTTACTATGCCCGCGGAAGGATGGAAGTAGATATTGTCTCGCACCGCACTTGCAGGGTATTTTCCCACGCTGCTATTAATGCCATTTGAGTTTACTGATAGATCAGTGGGACTGCCATAGGTGCCGCCCGGCCGTTTATCGGCGCTTATAGACAGGTTATGTGTTACGCCGGCAGTATCCATTACCGAGCTGATCCAAACGCCCGGCGAACCACTGGTAATATTATTCCATTTTACACCTCCACTGTCAGTGGTCGTATAATTCGGGTTGCCCACGTCTATCAATATGCTTTTCGTGGTGGCAGGGGGACTTGCCGGACTAAGCGTGTATTGCAATAACCAGGCGTACAAATCCAGTGAATCGCGGAACTTTGTCCTTTTATGGTATACATTATTCCATACGGCATCATCATGACCTGCATTGGGAACGGAAGTAAGCCAGGCTTCTCCGCCATTTGCGTTAACGGAGTCAGTGATCCGGACACAATTTTGATACCTGGCATTAACTGTATCGTTTATACCTACTGTTGTCCATATTTTTTTACCTGCCCAGTTATCAGACAAATTATAGTGCGTTGAATCGGATGGCATATAATGCGTTCCAAGCGGTGCAGCCGCTCGTATGCTGTCTGAATAAGCAGGCGTTTCCAGAAAATACTTTATCAGGGAGCGGGCGCCCATACTTACGCCTGTAAGATAAACACGGTTACGGTCAACGCGGTACCTGCCTTTAAAAGAGTTGATGATCTTGTTCAGGTCATGCAGGTCCCATTGTCCAATGCGCGATTGTGGTGCAAATACCAGGAAGGGAATATCATTGCCCAAAGCAAGATATTGGGGCAGGCCTGTATTATACATGTAGTATGGTATGTCGGTACTGTCGGCCGAGCCGGATTGCTGATAGCCCTGTCCGGCGCCATGCAGGTAAATGATCAGCGGATAAGCGCTGTCTGAGCTTTGGTAATTGTTGGGAAAATAAGTCATACCCCAGTAATACCGGTTGGTGTTTTCAGGGATCCATTTTTCGATCTTTACCCTGTTTGGAGAAACAACCGGGCGTGCCCTGTGCTGCAATAACCAGCTGTAGATATCAAGTGTATCGGCCACCTTGGTTACTTTGTAATAAACAGAATCCCACACAGCGGCATAGTGCCCGCCTGGAACAGCCTTTAAAGTCGCACTACCGCCGTTGGAGTTAATAGAGTCTTTGTACCTGATACTGTTCGTGTATCTGTAATAGGGGGCGGCATTGTCGCCAGTACCCATGACGAGCATGGTCTTTTTAGGCTTCCATCTCGAGAATGTTTTCCATATGGTTGAATCGCGAACTTCATAATGCATCGATACGGGCGCCACTGCAGCAATGCTGTCAGCGGGGTTCGGTTTTTCAATCAGGTATTTCATAATTGCACGGCCGCCCATACTAATACCGGTGAAATATATGCGGTCAGGGTCCACGCGGTATTTGCCCTTAAAAGCGTTGATCATTTTAAATATGTCATCATTGTTCCATTGTCCGTTTGCCGTTTGGGGCGCAAAAACAAGAAAAGGAATATTGTTCCCGCTGTTTAGATATTTGGGAATACCTGTTCGATAGAGCCGAGCCGGCACATCTGTACTGTCGGCCGTGCCTTCGTACGATTCACCCAGCCCATGGGCAAATACAATTAGCGGAAAAGGGGCCGTGGTGTTATTATAGTCAACCGGCAGGTAGGTCATGCCCCAATAATACCGCGAGGTATTTACAGGCGTCCATTTTTCAACAATAATTTCCTGGGCACCCGACAAATAACATGCGAATACCAGAAGAAAAGTAAATACCTGTCTCATAAATGATTGTTTTTTTAAGTTATGATGAATGGCTGTTAAGATGGGTTCCTGGCAATTAGTTGGATATAAGCAGATGCCTCAATGAATATCCATAAAAAGAGAAGAGGGATGAATGAAGGCAAAAGAAGTGATCTTTGGTAATAGGAATTAAGGTTCATAGTCAATGTAATTGGCAATACATTAATAAGGTTAACACAACCCAGATCGAGGCCGCTTACCCGGGATATAACAGGGCATAACCGAAGAATACTAAGTTCGGAAAAAAAGAACTACTAATCAACTGGATGTTTCCAGAAACGTTTTCTTTTTTGGCACATTTTCCCTGGAAGAAAGCGCTGATCGAAAATTGCCGATTTTTTTCTCGTTCTTTGCAGAAAATACACAAATACATGGCAAACAGTAAGATCAGAGTGGGGGAGTATAATACCTTGCGGGTGGCCCGGACATTCGACTTCGGAATGTACCTGGGTGAAGATAAGGACGTGGTATTGTTGCCCAAACGCTTTGTGCCGCATGGAGTGAAGGTAGGAGATGTGCTGAAAGTATTTGTTTATCACGATTCGGAGGACCGGCTGATTGCCACTACCCAGCGGCCAAAAGGCATTGTTGGCGATATTGTTAAACTGCCGGTAGTATCGGTAACCAAACAGGGCGCTTTTATGGATTGGGGATTGATGAAGGACCTGTTTGTGCCGAAATCGAAGCAGCTGATGGGCATGCGGGTAGGCGGGGAATATATCGTAAAAATATACCTCGATGAAATGACCGGCCGCGTGGCTGCCTCGGAAAAGATTGAACCTTTTTTGAGCAATGAAGAATTAACGGTAAAAGAGCAGGACGCGGTTGATTTACTGGTATACCGCCGCACAGATATTGGTTACGTGGTGATCATTAACAACCGCCATACGGGTGTATTGCATTTCAATGATATTTACCAGGAAATTACCGAGGGCGACCAGCTGAAAGGGTATATCAAGAATATACGGGAAAATAATAAGATAGATGTGGGCACCGGAAAAATGGGCTATCAGCGCGTAGAAGATGAAGCGGGGAAAGTGATGCGGCTTTTACAGGAGAACAACGGCTATCTGCCTTACAATGATAAATCGAATCCTGAAGAAATTTATTCTTTCTTTGGCATGAGTAAAAAGACCTTTAAAATGACCACCGGTAATTTGTACAAGAACCGGAAGATCGTTTTTACCCAAACCGGCATTAAGCTGGCCGGGGTCTAAGTGATATAACATAAGAATAAGGCTAAAGGTGAACCTTTTCAAAAGCTTCACCTTTTTTAATGTAATGCTTTGCCGCTTAAGCCAGGGGCCGCTTCAGGTACCCGGCATCAATAGAATAACGTCCGGCGCCCGAATAGATCAATGCGCCGGTCATACCTATAACCAACAGGAAGAATTCCATGCCTTCCGTTTTTTGATGGCCAAACCAGTTCATGAAAAAGTAATCGGTAAAATGTGTCAGAATAATGCCTGCCATTACGATTGCAATGGCAATACTCCAAAGCCTGACGGCAAAGCCAAAAAGCAGGAACAGGGGACCAAAGAATTCTATAATGATAACAATGAAGCCAATGAGCCAGGGTAAATGAACGGTGTCGGTAAAATAAGCCATGGATGCTGCAAAGCCCTGGCCATTAAACCAGCCGAGAAGTTTTTGGGCGCCATGGGGAAAAAGGACCAGCGCCAGAAAAAGACGTAATAAAAATGGAGCTATGGATCGATCGGTATAAAAGATCATTCTCTTCATACATGCTATATTTTGTTATCACAAAATTTCTGAAAAGAAGAAGGCCGGCCAATCACCCACGATAATGAAAAAAATTAACCTATGGTAATTAAAATGCCGGCGAATAATGTTACTGTTGCTTTTTGTGTGCCTGCGATCTGATCCTGCTTAAACTTTGGGCTGTAATTCCAAGGTAGGACGCAATCTGATGGTTAGGTACTCTTTGTTCAATTTGCGGGTATTGCGTCGTGAAATCAAGATACCGTTCGGTGGCCGTTTTTGCGAGGGAGGAGGCAACTCTTTTGATAGATGCGATATATGCATTTTGAATGACGATGCGGAAATGTCGTTCCATTTTCGGAACCCTTTCATACAGGATCTCCAGGTTCGGTTTGGTGATCTGGTAAACCTGGGTATCTTCGAGACAATCAATATTGCTTTTGGTAGGCGTTTCTGTAAGAAAGCTGTAAAGATCACCGATCCACCAGTCTTCCAGGCCAAATTGTAAAACATGTTCCTGTCCTTTTTCATCCACTTCAAAGGTTCTGGTCACGCCTTTTACAATAAATGTCTCAAACCTGGCTATTTCGCCTTCCTGCAAAATATATTGGCGTTTACGAAAGCTTCTGAAGATAAAAAGCGATTCGATAATATCTACTTCTTCCGGGCTTAAAGTAACATATTTAGTAAGTGTATTGACCAGGGCATCAAGCATCATGCGGCGAACTTATGATCCGCCAATTTCGCTAAAATCAGTGTAATCTGTAATTTTTGAACAAATAAATTATCCCTCCACGATATTGGCCTTGAAGGTCTTGATGATCCTGACCGGGGCGCTGCCATTTTTAGGAACCACTTCAAAGGAAACACGCACGCCCAGCGCGTGGATAGGCGCGGATGCTTTTAAGATCTTTCCTTTATACATTTTTGCTTCTGTCAAATTCCGCGTATTCGTTGATTCAACCGCAACGATCTCCTGGCGGAAACGGCGGATATCGGCATATGCCCGGGTAAATGGGTTGATGATATACTCGATAGAAGACACATCGAGTGCATATTGCTCACGAAGATCACCATTAATGGTAGTGTGTTTGATCACCGGTTTTTTTGCCAGGTAAAAGATCCCTGCCGGTTCATTGAATAAAGGACTCAATCCCACACCCAACCTGCTATCGGTACCCGGCGCCGGAAAATTGATCGCCGGAATCCAGCCAACCAGGTTCTGATGTTGCCTGAATAAAACCGTAAGGTTAAGCTTGCAATCAGCCAGATTCAGGCCGGGCGACAGGGTAGCGCTGAGGATATTTCCTGCAGTACTGTCATTGATCGCTTGCCGCAGATTGTTAATGGTTGCAGCCGGCAATAATCCAGAGAGCTCATTAAATCCCTGGATCGATTTCACATGTGCCTGCATGTTTTCCCCAATGGCAGGTCCCAGCGCTGCACTACTGGTAAATCGCAGTCCCGGTTTTTCCAGGTAGATATTTTTGTTCCTGGCAGGCGTATTGTTTATCGAAAGCTCATCCACCCGGGCAAAGGCCAGCGTAAAGGCAATACCACAGTCCCGGGAAGTGTAAGTGGTAATCTGCTGGTCATAGGCCAGTTCAAATTGAGTAATATACCATCCACCTTCACGGATCGGCCAGGGCTCAATGAGGGAAGCAGAACGGGCATTGGCATCAAGATCAACTATGAACTGGCCGGCATAATTCAGCAGGGGCGTACTCATTGGCTGCGATAACCAGATCTCGTTTATAAGTGATTGGTAGCTGTCTACCGCCGGGTTGCCGGGTCTTGTGTTATAGAGATAGTATCGCAAGAGCCCGCGGAATTTATTATATAAAATAAATACGCGATTATCAAATTCAATGACATCTGTAAAATTATTATATACGAGTTCCCAGCCATCGCTTTTCTTATAATCAAAGCGCAAGCCGGGATCGTAATTTCTGATGGCCTGTTCGCTCCATGGAACAGGTACGGGAGCTTTGCCGGCAGGCACCGGCATCTGGTGCGCGTTTTCCCAATCGAAGGGATAATTGGCCACCGGCCTGGTAGGCTGCAAGCTAATACCGGTTGGAATGGTTATTACCGGCTGTAATGTATCATTGGTACTGGTGACCTCCTCTACCTGTAAAGGGATTGGTTCCGGCTGGTCAGCCCCTTTTTTCTCACAGCCTATTATAGAATATATGTATATGAACAGCGGGATGATAAGGAAAGGTTTCATGGTTTAAGATTGTGTAACCTTATAAGACACCGTTATGCAGGGATTGCTGCGTTAAGAAACTGTTATACTGCCTCTTGATCCCAACGGCTGCAAACGATCAACGGCATGCAATAGGCCAGGGCTGCCAGCCATAATACCAGGCCTGAACCTGCTTCAACGGTTATTATAGTGGCCAGGGCGGTGCTGATCACAGAAACGCAACCGTTCAGGCCCCAGGCCCAGGGAATTTCGCTTGCTGCTGAACGGGCAAGCCATGACAGTGCTGCCGGAAAAGGAATACCCATGCAAAATGCCAGTGGCCCTGTCAGTAATAACACGATCCCGATCTTTACAGGCATAACTGCCTGCATGGTTTGCTGCAGCAGGGGCATCAATACCGCAGCATATATAACAAGAAGTACAATGATGGCCATAACGATGCGCATCATGGCTTTTTTATTTTGGGCAAAGCGACCAGCCATATAACTGCCGGCTCCGGAAAAAAGCAGGAGGGCGGTGATGACCGCCGCTGCTGCATATACAGGCTGACCGAAATAAAAAGTGAGGTGTTGTATGAAAACCATTTCTACGAACATATAACCGAGGCCAATGCCTCCAAAGTATAGCAATACCGAGCCTTTATGTTTTCCTTTCCAGCCCCGCCGGAACAGGGGTAGCAGTACGAGCACAAACGAAACGACCGCGATCTGCACCAGTGTGATCACTACCAGCAGGTAACCGATCTCAAAGAATGGAATGGAGCGGTTGCCGAAATTGGCAGCGAGGTGGGAGAGATTTTTCCAGCGGATGAATTGTGCAAAATAGGGGCGGCGGTCTGTGGCCGGTTTAATATTAAAGTCATAGCTGGCGTATAAGGCGTTTCTGTCGCGTGAGAAGATCGCATCTATATACTGAAAGAAACTGCTGTCCTGCAACAAGTGGTAGCGGGCTCTTTCTTCCGGTTGCAGACCTGGCAGCAATACGGGGTCAAATTGCCATTGGTTACAGAATTGCCGGATGTTTTGAATGGCCGTTGCCGTGAGTGCGGTTTTGGTGATTACAAAACTGATGGTGCTCCAGCTCCGGATGGCGGCAACATGTTGTTGGGGTTGTTTTATATTCAGTTCTTCCAGTACTTCGGCCAGGGTGGCTGCCAGCTTCAGCGGATGGCGTACGGGGTAATCCATCCAGGCGCTGATGCTGATGGCGCCGGCCGGCTGCAAGCGCGGCCACATGTGCAGAAATGCTTCCTTTGTTAATAAATATTGCTGGTGCAGGGCATATAATCCCGCCGAGCCGCCAAAACTACCGGCCATGGGCAAGCTGATGAGGTCATAATGTGCTGTATCGGTCAATAAAAAAATGCGGGGTTCTACCTTGCGCACGGTCACTGCGGGATGAAAATAAAGTGAGTCGTTGTCTGCCGCCAATGTATGCTTTAATGCTTCAATAAGTATGGCATTGGGTTCAATGGCCACGATATTGGCCGCATTACGGCTAAGGGCATGCGCTACTTCCAGCCCGGTACCGGCTTGCAGCACCAATACAGTTTTTTTCGGCGCCATTTTGTAAGGAAGATCGAAACTGGTGTTGTGCAGCACGAATGCCGTATCCGCTTTATTATACCCGGCAACGGCGCCCAGCCAGTCGCCATTTATAAACATGGCTGTGCTGGCGCTCACTGCTTCTTCTGCGGCAAGGCTCATGCCCGGTGCATACCGTAACACAGGCGATGAAATGGCTTGTATGGGTCCATAAGGGCTTGTTCTCTCCATTTTTAGGGTGGCTTCCGGCAGCAAGAGGGTTTTGCTAAGATCTTTGAACTGCGATAAGTGTAAAGTGGGCGGGAAAGCGATGGAAAAGCCGCTTACAATGCACGCAAGCAATGCAAAGAAACGCAATGTTTTTGTGCGTTGGGGTTTTCCCGGAATGATCATTATGCCCGCTATTACCGGCAAGCAGGAAATCACAGCTGCTAAGCGGTTCGGAAATAAGAACCACAGCAATGCAAGTAACAACAAGCCGCCAACGGCCGATCCGCAAAGGTTGGCGAAATACACTTTACCGATATAAACCACATAGTGATCGAACATCAGGCCGATGGCAAGCGCCCCCAGCAAAAATGGAATAAAGAACAGGAGATAGGTCAGCAGCAAACGGCCGATATGCGTATAGTTGGCAAACAGCATATAGGAGTCGAAGCGGATAAAAGAAAGCTGGGAAAGATACATTACCAGGCACATGCTAATACCACAGCTGATCATCAACAGGGGCAGCCACCAACGGATATGGTTCAGCAGGTGCTGCCTGAAAAAAGCGAGTACCGTGCCGGCGGCGCCAAAACCAAGCATGGCCACTGAAATGACCATATAGGCGAAGTGATGCCATTGTACAATGGATAATACCTGCATAAGCGCCAGTTGAAAGGCAATGATGGCCGCAGACAGGATTCCCAGCGACAGCATTAACCGGGTAGATAAAAGATCAGCTGAATTAGGCGTGCTGTGCATGTCAAAGAAGGCTTTCATTCGGTTTTCTTCCTGGTGAGGGGAACAAAGGCTACCGGCAGCAGGTTCCTGCTTGTAGTAGATCCATTTTTCTTTTCCACCAGTATCAGCATCTGGGTTAAAAAGGAGGAGCCGACCGGGATCACCATTTTACCACCATCTTTCAATTGACCGATCAATGGCGGCGGTATATGTTCTGCGGCAGCCGTTACAACAATGGCATCGTATGGGGCATGTTCTTTCCAGCCATTATAACCGTCGGCCGTTTTTACCTGCACATTTTTATACCTGGAGGTCAACCGTTCAGTGGCTGACCTGCCCAGTTCAGGAACGATCTCGATGGTATATACTTCTTTTACGATGGCTGAAAGAATCGCGGCCTGGTAGCCCGAGCCGGTGCCGATCTCCAGCACTTTAAAATGCGATTGTGGTTTTATCACTTCTGTCATATAAGCCACGATGTATGGCTGCGAGATGGTTTGTCCATAACCGATGGGCAGCGGCCGGTCTTCATAAGCATTCTTAATTTGGTCGGCCGGTACAAATTCATGGCGGTTCACGGTGCGCATGGCTTTCAGCACAACGGGATCTTTTACACCCCGGCGTTCAATTTGCTGGCTCACCATTTTTTCTCTCTTGGTCTTGTACACGTTTTCCTGCCAGGGTGCTACCAGCAGGAATAATCCTAAGTAAAATGCAGGGCTCAGCATAACCACCTGTTTAACGTTATAAAATCATTGCGTTTTGGTCGGGATCGCTTTTAAGAGCCGGATCGCACAGTAAGCATGCCTTTCTTCGACATGCCGGTTTCTTTTTTGTTCGCGTATGAGAGCAGATCAGGTTTGTACAGGCTGGTGCACCGCAGGCAAAAGCACGAAAAAGGTGGCGCCTTTGCCTGGTTCGCTTTCTGCCCATATGGCGCCCTGATGGTTTTCAGCAACTTTACGCGCGATGGCCAGCCCAATACCTGTTCCGGTATATTGCGATTTCGTATGCAAGCGTTCGAACATATCGAAGATCTGTTCGGCATAATGTTGGTGGAACCCAATGCCATTATCGATCACTTCTATAAGGTAATGTTGTTGTTCTTTATAATTTCCGGGTAATCTGCTTGCCACAAGCGCTTCATCGGCGGCACGGCTGCGTACGGTAATCACCGGTTGGGTATTGTGGCGGCTGTATTTGAGCGAATTACTAATGAGGTTCTGGAATAACTGTTCAAATTGCCGGGCATTTCCCTGTACCACCGGCAATGTCTCAACGGTGATCTGCGCCTGTTTTTCTGCAATGCTAAGATCCAGTGCGGCAAGCACTGTCCGCATTATTTCATTGAGGTCGATCGTATTTCTTACAAGTCGTTGCTGGCTTATGTAGGAAAAACTAAGCAGGTCCCGTACAAAATCGTTCAGGTGCCTGGCGGATAATTCGATCCGGTTTACAATACGCAGCCCTTCAGCGCCTATTGCCGAGCCAACGCTGCTTTTTAACTGATCGGTGAACAGCAGGATCTTTCGCAACGGTTCTTTCATATCGTGCGAGGCTGCATGTGCAAAGTCTTCGAGGTAACGGTTCGACTGCGCCAGCGAGGCAACGGTTTGTTCCAGCTTCAACTGCGATTTGCGAATGATGGTATGGTCAGAGAGGCAGACCAGCAGCTGGTTATTGAGTTTGATGCACTGCAGGTCAAGATAATGGTCGAGCCCATCTACATCATAATGCAATTCGCGGCGCTGTTTCTGTCCCGTTAGGAAGGTATTCCGGTACATTGAGAAAGCGCCGGTTGACAAATAGCCGGGGAACCATTTGCTGGCAAGCTGGCCTACAAGAGCAGAAGGTGGTTGATGCACCAGGTTTGAAATGGTTGCGTTCACCAGCACGAAACGAAAGTCGGCAAGTTCATTTTTTTCATCATATTCAGGATCCAGCAGCGCCATGCCGGTTTGAGCGGCATCAAATACCGATTTCAGGGTGTTGGCAGATTGCTCAATTTGAAGCTGTACCTGCTTTACCGGGGTGATGTCTGTAAATACATGGATCAGGTGGTTCAGATCGAGCCTGGAAACCGTAGCCTCTATCCATTTGCCGGTAGGTTCCACCATATGTTGCCAGATAAAAGGTTTTCCAGTCTCGAGTGTCCTCAGGCAGCCCTGGTAGTATTCGGTTTCTGTAATGCCGGCTTGAAGTTCGGTGACCTGTTTGTTGATGAAGAATTCGCGCGGAAAACCGGTGGCCTGGAGGGCAGCGTCATTTGCCATGATCATGACGGCGTCAATGACCATTCCCTCCTCGTTGCGGACGGCGCGGGTTACGCAAATACCGTTAGACGTGTTCTTTAAAATGTTATCGATCAGGTTTTTTTGCTGCTGTAGCTGGCGGGTGCTCTCTTCAAGCGACGATTTCTGGGCCTGCAGGGTTGCGATCATTTTTTTTTCATGCGTAACGTCCTGCACTACGGTAAGTATACCGCCGCGGAGCTTGCTGCGAAGTACCCGCGCATGTTTATTGAGGGCGGAATTAAAAATAGCAGTTGCAGACTTCTTATCCGTCTCATACACCCACTTCATTTCTTCAAAGACCTGGATACGCAATTCGGGTGATAAAGTAGGGGAGTTGCGAACGGTAAGGCCTTCAAACTGGGCGGGGGTCACTTTCAGGTATTCAAGGCCTTCCTGGTTGGCATAGGTGAAGGCAAAGTCGTCAATGTGCTGTCCATCATCTGACCAAACAGGGCTGAACCACAGAATGGCCTGTGGCTGCCCGCCATAGAACTCTTCAAACAACCGGGCGTCAAACAGGGGGTCTTCTTGCCTATGGGCTGTCGTCATGTGTATAATTATGCGAAACCGGTGCCACGAAAACCGGCTTAAAAATTAACTTTGTATACCAGCGAGCAGCCAACATTAATTGAAAGAACATGAAAAAACAGCCAGGCAGGCCAATTCTCATTGTTGAAGACGATGAGGACGACCGTTTTTTTATCACAAACGCCATCCGGAAATGTGGAATACCGAATGAGCTGATCTATTTAGACAATGGACAGCAGGCGCTCGATTATTTAATGGATACCAGGGACAAGCCATTTATCATTCTCTGTGACATTAATATGCCTTTAATGGATGGCATAGAACTGGGGCGTAAAATTCATGGCAATGATTATCTCCGGAAAAAATCAATTCCTTTTATCTTTCTCACTACTACCGACAATCCGAGGCATATTGATGATGCATACAAGCTAACGGTACAGGGCTTTTTTAAAAAACCTGATGACAGTCAGCAGTTGCAGGAGATCATTCAGCAAATTTTTGGGTACTGGACAAAATGTCTTCACCCGAATGATGATTAAAGTGTTGCTGGAACGACAATTGCAAATAAAAGGGAAAAGACCTATATGGAAACCCGTTTACAGCAATTTACAGCAGCACAGCTACGCACTATTGTTATCCATGAGATGAGGAAATTCGCGCTGGCCCTGGAATACGGATCAACCATCAGCGATTTGCAGGAAATAAGAGACCAGATCAAATTACTGGCAGATACACTGGCTGCCAAGGAAAGGGATGAGGCCGGGTCTTATTTTGTAGAAACTCCGCTACGTTCCGGTTTAACCGCTTCTATTTAGCATAATACCCATAAAAGTTCCTGGCTAACCGACACTGTCAATTAGCCAGGAAAAAGGGTGAATAAATGAAATGATTGCCTTAAAAACCGAGTTTACTACCAAGGTCGCCCAAAGGATTACCGCTGCCGGTATTGCCTGACTGTTGGCCGCCACCGCCTAATACCGAATCGATCTGCCCCCCAAACTGCGGAAATTTTTGTTTAACATAACCGGCAACAACACCTAATACCTGTTGGGCTTTATCAGCAGGAATGCCTGTTTTCTCAACTATCTGGTTAATTAATTCATTCATGGTTTACATTTTTATGTAATGCTACAAATTTGGGGCCTTCGTGTGTAATTGATAAACCAGGTAAGCGAAATACGTTTGAGCGCTGAAATCTTTACTGGGTTATTGTCCCCATGCTGTGATCACCAGGTTGCGCCGGCCGCCGTGGTTTCTGTGCTCGCATAAATATATGCCCTGCCAGGTGCCAAGCGCCAGTTGTCCTTTACGAATGGGGATCATTACCGAGCAGCCAAGCATGGATGCTTTTAAATGCGCCGGCATATCATCTGCACCCTCATAATCGTGTTTGTAATCGGGATCATTCTCCCTGACCGTTTTGTTGAAGAAGGTTTCAAAGTCGATACGAACGGTAGGATCCGCATTTTCATTAATAGTGAGCGATGCAGAAGTGTGCTGAATGAAAACCTGGCAAAAACCGGTTGTAATGTTCGCCATGGCGGGTAATGCCTGCACCACTTCCCGTGTTATCAAATGGAAGCCTCTTGGCTTTTCCGGTAATGCGATCACTTGCTGGTAAATGTTCATGCTTAATTAATTTGTACCAGGTACAAATTTCAGGGAAATTGATCGAAGTGAGGGTAGTTAAATGAGGGCTGATAATGGGACAAAGCTCTTTAGTGAATGCGCCGGCTTATAGTGCAGAGAGGCAAAGAGCAAAGCGCATGTTATAGATACGGCGGATAACAGCGTCTTTATTTATAGCAAAAGCTACATGGCTTTCGATGGCCGGTTTTCTTAGCTTCTTCAATTGTCATTACATCTATTCTGTCTGCGCATCTTTTTAATCCTCGGCACATGCTGTTATGATAAGCAAGGCTTGTAGCGGAGTGGCAAACATACACTTCGGATAGCGATTTGGGAGGAAGTTCGTTATGCACATCAATTCTTTTTTCAGTCTGAATTTTAAGATCAAAATTGGCATCTTTAACCAGTTTATTGATCTTGCCCTGTTCATCGGTGATAAATCCTGCTTTCAACATGAATTCCAGGTTCTTTTTATTCCGCTCGATACTGTCCGATGTGGCTACTTTTAAAATGATCTCCGATTCGAATTTTTGCCTTTCCAGTTTGATGTTTGTGTACCCCTGAAGCAAAGCTACTACGCAGGTGCCTATTACACCAACCAGTGCAACATATATAGCTACATGCGTAGGGGTAACCTTTGAACGATTTGTTTTTAGTTCGTTTTCTCTTATGGTAAGTTCCCGTTCTCTGAGCTGAAGGTCCCGCTCGTATTTGTTCTTTTCGAAATGGAACTTTTCCATTTCCAGGTTTTGGTTTTTTACATCCATTTGGGCTAATTGAGAAATTCAGGCCTTTTATTACAGGTGCACAGGATACAAAGAATCGGAGTGCAGGAAAAGGGTGTTTTTCCCGTTTTTTTATTGCCGAATTTTTATATGTCATAAATGCCTTAGTTCCATTATTTAGTAAACCGTTATATGCTCATGGTATTTTAATACGCTTCTAATGTGGCACAATGATTTAATAGATAAAAGGTTTTTAAGTTTAATGTAAATCATTTGTATATGAATTGTCCTAATTGTAACGAAGTCCTTGTTATGACAGAAAGGCAAGGCGTTGAAATTGATTATTGTCCCAAATGCCGGGGTATTTGGCTCGATCGGGGTGAACTGGACAAGATCATTGAAAAATCATCTCAGGCTGGCGCCACCTTCGACGATACTGATCGCTACCGCGATGAACATAAGGGCTATGATTCGTATAAAGACCCGCATCATCCCAATTATAAAAAGAAAAGGAAGGGCGGGTTTCTGTCAGACCTTTTTGACTTCGATTAACGAAAGCAAAAGCCCCGAACCTGCTGGAATGCGATCCATGGGTCCGGGGCTTTTTATTTTTCTCTGCCATTCGTTTAATTCTCGCACCTATTGCCAACTGCCCCTGCTAATTGTTTTTATTGCCCATTGGTTTATTGCCTGTTGCCCATTGTGGTTGCCAACTGCTAACTGCTTATTGTTTTTACTGCCCATAGGTTTATTGCCTGTTGCCTATTGTTGTTGCCAACTGCGAACTGAGGACTGAGAACTGAGAACTGCCAACTGAGAACTGTAAACCGCAAACCGCCCAATCACTCTGTTTCCATTTTCTTCTTAAAGTCGGGGTACAGCTCGTACAGGCTTTCAATCACCTCGTTGTTGGCATTTTTAGTATTGCTGTACGCTTTTGTAAGGGGCACTGCCTTTTCCCATTGTTTGTCTTCTACATAACGGTTAATAAGTTCAAGCGTGCCGGGGCCAAAACCAGGCAGGTTTTCATGCAGTTTCTCCAGGTGCACCAGTTGGTTGGCAGTATCTTCAGTTTCTTTATAGATCAGGGCACGGTAATAATCCAGGAAAGGATCCTTGTTTATCAGTGAATCCAGTCCATTTATACAGCGCATGGTGCCTGCATAATCTTTTTTCAGATAATAGGCATCCATCATCAGCAGGTACATATTGGTAGACTCGGGGTAGTCTTTTTGAAAATCGTTCAGCGAAGTGAGGTATTCGTCTGTTCCCAGGCCGCTGGCAATTTGGGTATAAATGATCCTGTAGATCTTTTGTTTCTTAAGCACGGCCGGGAGCGATTGATAGATCTTATTGGCTTTTTCAAACTCCTTGTCATTAATGTACTTTCTCATTAACTGCATCATGTTGGCGTCTTTCTTGTCAACTGTCGAGGCCGCTTCTTCCTTCATTGATATCAGGGTTTGCGCATAGGTAGTGCTCAGGTTCTCCCCCGTAACGTAAATAAAGATGTCTGCGATCTTCACCTCGTCTCTTATTTTAACCAGCTCGAAGTCGTGGTAATTAAGCTGTTCATCGTACATGCGGAAGACAAGATGCTGACGGTTATTTTTTTCATATTGTTTTACCAGTTCGTAGGTGCCGGTTTGTCCCAGGTTCTTTACGATCTGGCGTCCAAAGTCGCCGGATTTCAGTGAACCCAGGGTGGCGGATACTTCTGAGCGGCTCAGTTTGTTGTCAGCCTGTTCCATGATCCTTTTTTGAAGAAGCTCCGGCGATAGCAGGTTATTGAGTAAACCGGTATTGCGATTGGCGATGGCGTTTTGCAATGCGGTGGCTATCTTCGCCGCTTCTTCCTTTGTTACCGGCTTTTCCGCTTCGGAACAGGCCGTAACAAATAAAACAACCAAAAGGATACACCAGGAAAAGAAGGTCTTGCAGTTCATGATCGGTAATAGGGTATGGATATAATAAAGGGAAAGAACGCTTTTATTGGCCTATTTGTTGTGCGTTGGATTGTCCGTGGCAGCAAACACCTTGCGCCGCCATGTAATAATTTCTTAATGTGCTTTCCTGTAAACCCTTAATAATTTGCAGCCCCAAAGAAACTGCATCGCTAAACATAAAACACAATGGAAAAGGAACAAACTGATATGAAGCGTAATAATGACAAGACAAAGAGCCGGGTGATGGCTGGAATTTATTCGTGGCTGCTGATGGGTTTAATTGCCTTTATGGGCAGCACGGCCTGGGGCCAGTCTGACACAGTAAAGCGATCAAATCGTAAAGATCCCTGGGCATTCAAAGAAATAAAAACGATACCACCTGTTGCGCCGCTTACGGGAGGCCTGTGGTTAAAGGGGGATCTGCACCTCCATTCCCGCCACAGTAAAGAATCATCTAATAATCCGGTTGCAAAGATTTTAGCTTTTTCAAGATCGGTGGGTGTAGATTATGTGTGCATTACCGACCACGACAACCATGTTGATGGGGATGTGGCCAATCATACCTGGGCCGATCCGGAATTCAGATCTGCCGATGTATTGCTGTTATATGGCGCTGAATGGACAACCACCCGCGGACATGGCAATGTGTTTTCTGCCAAACCCTATGATCACCAACGTCTGTATTTTGTGCGTGATCAACGCGACCATGTGATCCAATCTGTAGTAAAAGAACTTGGCATTCATTTGTCGGCCAACCATCCTATGGGTCCCAAAGATCACTTCGGTTTTTCCTATGACATGATCAAATCTATGGAAGTATGGAACTCCTGTGTATGGTCAAAAAATGTAAATGCGCTGTTGATCTGGGACGATATGCTTTCTTCTGGCCGCAAGATCACCGGCAGGGGAGGAAGTGATGCGCATCATGGCACACCCGAATCGCCCGATAAGGCAACACCCAACAGCAAACAGGCTGCCGCCAATTATGTAGGAACGCCTACGACCTGGGTATATGCTACCGCCCGTACGTCCCAGGCGGTTGTTGATGCACTTACCAATGGGCGGGTATCGGTTAGCGCCAACCCTTATGCGCCCCGCGTTGAATTCTATGCCGACCTTGACCAGGATGGCAAGATGGATATGATGATGGGTGATAATGCAAAACCAGGCGGCAAGCCGGTTACATTCCGCGTACAACTTACAGGTAAAACCGCCACCGATTCAAGCTACACCATCAATGTGGTGAAGAATGGCAACGCATTCGGTACCTATAAAACAACCGGTAAAGAAGCTGTAATAGAATTTACCGATACACCGACAACAGCAGGCCGTACATATTACCGGGTTACCGTGGAAGGACCGGTAACACCCTATCCGGAAGTGCCCGCATCCATGGCCTTAAGCGGGAATATGGTAGCATTATCGAATCCCATCTGTTTTAACTTCGACCCCAGGTTTTGATGCTCCTTGACCAGATCCGGCGGCAGTGCAGGCCGGATCTGCAGATGCTCAAATAGAATTGATTACCTTTGTTTCAACCTTTCTAAACATCCTTTAATTCCTTCCTGGTACGGCTTTGATCGATCGGGTACGCTATAAAACAGGATTTGTACTTTGATAACTATCCTTTCAACAAATTAATTGAACATTTAAAAGTACATTATGCAAAAGCTGTTGTTTTTGAACTTGATTGGTTTATTGCTTGTATGCTTACCTGTAATTGCCCAAAAGAGCACTGCCGATTCGCTTTCACTGGTATCAAAGATCGAGGCAGATTCAGCCAGGCTGAAAGAACTGCAAAGCGAGCTCGACCTCAAAATGATGAGCAAACAGGAAGCTGTTGCCAAAGCACATAGGTCTGCCAGTGAAAATGTAGCTGCGGCAGACAGGTTGAGTGATGATCCGCGAAATAAAAGGCTGGCCAAAAGAGCTGATCAAAATGCCAGTGAGGCCAGGCGCGATGCGAAAACTGCGCGGAGGGAAACCGAAAGGGTCAATAAATTGGACAAGGAAATAAGAACCATAAAAAAGAGGATAGCCAGGAACCAGACCAGGTTGAATAAATTCGTTCAGCAAGCCAACATGAACCGGGCGGCGGGCGATACTACCCAGTAGCCGTTCCAGGCTGCAGCGCCATTGAACCTTCGGTGTAACATACCAACAGCACCCGGTTCACAAGCTTTGTGAACGGCCCTGCTATTTTTATTAATGAGGTAGATGCAGGAAGTGGTTTCCACAACCAATAAAGCTGGTTATATTTGATGTTTATTAGTTAGTTATAATGACTCCTGCAATGAATATCCTCCTCATCAATGGCTCCTTGCGTGGTGCAGCCGGTAATTCAGGTGCGGTGGCCAGCCGGGCTGCACAACTGCTCGTTAATGAACTGCAACAACAGGCAGGCTTGTTAACGCTTACCGACCCGATGCCAACGATCAGGGAAGTGTATGAGCTGCTTGTCGTTTCCGACGCTTTCCTGGTGGTGACCGGCGTATACTGGAATAACTGGAGCTCCCCGCTGCAGCGATTCGTAGAAGTAATGACTGCCTTCGAAAATACACCTGCCTTCTTTGGCAAGCCGGTTGCCTGCGCCGTTACGATGGACTCGGTCGGCGGCATTGAAGTGGCAGCCAGATTGCAAGCCGTATTTGGCGGACTCGGTTGCTGGAGCCCGCCCTGTTCTACCGTCGTGTTATCGCGCACAGGCCAGGAAGCCATGGCCGCCTCTGCGGGCGCCAACGATGATCCAAACGAAGATGTCTGGCGTTTGGATGATATGCATATTGTATTGACAAACCTCGTTACGGCCGCCGCTATGCCGCGTAACAACTGGCTTGCCTGGCCGCATATGGAACTCATTATTCCCGATGGTCCCTGGCCTTCCAGCGGACCCCTCGATATGGGCACGCCTAAATTTTTGCCTTAACCAATGAAAAAACTGAGCATGAAACCGAACGATCGCTTTAGCTGGGCATTGTCGCTTATGGATCTCCAACCGGATCACCAGGTGCTTGAAATAGGATGTGGGGTAGGGCTGGCCATTGAGCAGATCATCCCCCTGTTAAAAACGGGGTCGGTTACCGCTATTGACCGGTCCGCATCAGCCATTGATAAAGCCTGCAAACGGAATGCAGCTGCTATAGCAGATAACAAAGTGAAATTACTTAGCCTGGACCTGCTGCAGTTGCAGGATCATAAAAAGAAATATGATAAGGTCTTTGCTTTTAATATAAATCTTTTCTGGACAAAGAGATCAATTACTGCCGAAGCTGTCATTCTAAGATCACTGCTTAAACAGAACGGTTTAATGTATATCTTATATGGTCCTTTAGTAGGTGGTATCAAAAAAATTGAAGGGCCGCTTATTGCCAATATGGAACGGGAATCATTTGTTCTTCACCAGCTAATACATGATAGAACATTAAACTGCTGCTGCTTTATTGTCAAAGCGAATTGATTTCCTGAAGATGCGCATCCGGGTTATATACCTCCAACAGAAAGGATGGATTGCCGAGTTCCTTAAATTGAAACTGACGGTATAAACCATGCGCATCCCTTGTGTTCAGCATTTTCCTTCTCAGCCGCTTCGACCAGGGTTGTTCCATAATATGAGCCAGCATTTTTTTTGAAATGCCCTGTCCGCGGTATTCGGGTAAAACAAAGAAATCGGCAAACCAACCGAATGTATAATAATCAGTGATCACCCGTCCAAATGCCACCTGTTTATTGTCAACGAATGCGCCAATACAGAAAGAATGCGTCAACGATCGGTCTACCATAACATAGGAGATGCCTTTCGCCCAATAAGATGCTGTGCTCAAAAATTGATGGATCATGGTAACATCCATAAACTCTTTACCTGTTCTGATAGTTACAACTGACATAGTCCGCTATTTAGGATGTAAAAATAAATGCCTGGGTTGAATAGCTACAGCCTCAGTTTTCGGTTTTTTAATGGACACAGTTATCTTTACGCATGCAGCATGCGTTTTTATACAGGGAGATCTCCAACAAGATTGCCAGCCTCATCAGGAATAAGGTGTTAAAAACAGGCGATCGCCTGCCTTCGGTGAGAATGTTATGCCAGCAGTATGGTATCAGTATGAATACTGCCAAAAGGGTATTCCTGGAGCTGGAAGCGCAGTCACTTATAGCGCCGAAACCACAATCAGGGTATTTTGTAAGCCCCTTACCTTATCAGCGACTGCCACTTCCCGCTGTTAGCCGGCCATTACAAAGCACTCCTAGAGAGCCTAAAGACCTGATGGCGAAAGTATATAACACCATGGGAAGAACAGATCTTACCCTGTTTTCGATTGGCGTAGCTGCGGGTGAATTGTTGCCTTCATCAAAACTGAATAAGGAGATCATACAAGCAACCCGCAGGCTTAAAGACAGTGGCAGCGGCTACGAACCGTTGCAGGGAAATGAAAAATTGCGACGAATGATCGCCGCACGATCTATGTATTGGGGCGGTAAACTGCATGAAGATGACCTGGTAACAACTGCCGGCGGTATGAACGCATTATCCTTTTGTATGATGGCCCTGGCCAAACGGGGTGATACCATCGCAGTGGAAAGCCCCTGTTATTCCGGAATATTACAACTGGCATTAAGTATGGGATTAAAAGTGCTTGAGCTGCCGACACATCCAACGACCGGTATTGAAGTGGACGCTTTGCGAAAAATAGTTTCAAAGATCGATCTTTGCCTGCTGGTGCCTAATTTCAATACACCTTTAGGCAGTTGTATGCCCGATGAACATAAACAGGAGGTGGTAAGGCTATTGGCAAAACACCGCATTCCACTGATCGAGGATGATATCTATGGCGACCTGTATTTTGGAACACAACGTCCATCCTGCTGCAAGTCCTTTGATAAGGAAGGCAATGTCTTACTATGCAGTTCTTTTTCCAAGACCCTGGCCCCTGGTTACCGGGTAGGTTGGGTAGCAGCTGGCAGATATAAAGAGCAAATACTCAAATTGAAACTGGCACACGCCATCTCCTCCGCAACTATCACGCAGGAAGCAGTGGCCAATTTTTTGGCCAATGGCCGCTATGATAATCACCTTCGCAAACTGCGGCTGACCTTAAAAAGCAATTGCCAGCAATATATGCAGGCAATAGCCGAATATTTTCCGGAAGGCACCAAAACCAGCCAGCCACAGGGCGGGCTTGCTTTATGGGTAGAATTCAATAAAAAGATCAATACAACGGAACTGTTTGACCGCACCATCAAACAAAAGATCAGCATTGCACCAGGCCGCTTATTCACTTTGCAAAAGCAGTTTGAGCATAACATGCGGCTGTGCATCGGTTTATCGTGGACGGAAGAACTGCGTCATAAATTAAAGTTAATTGGGGCTATGGCGGCCCGGATGCAATGAGGGCACTGGCAGGATTCAGACTGTTTTATTATCTTTAGCACGTAGCGAAGTTGTCGTGTGTACTTATAAACCCTTACTTAATCAATATGTTAAAAGCCTGTTTTGTATTGGCTGTTACAGCCCTGGGTATTTCTGCCAGCGCCCAGAAACAATCTATCACCTGGGGTGATGAATTCAAACTTAAAAAAGGAAGCAATAGCATCAGCGTAGTATACACCGACGCAAGTGGTGTATATTTACAGGAAGACCACCTTGCTTTAAAAGCCTATTTCGTTATTGGCGCTTCCATGCGGGAATCTGCTTCCCTCGTGAAATTAGACAAGAACCTGCAGGAAGTGTACAGAACTGATTTCAACAAAGAGTTGAGAGGAAAAGAGTTTGAAACTTTTTTTGCATTCCGGGATAAATTACTGATGATCGCGTCGGAATACCACAAGAGCGACAGGGCCCTGGAGATTTTTGCCGCGGAAGTAGATAAGTCAACCGGCGAGCTCACTGAGTCGTTCAAGCCCATCACCAGTTTCCTGAAAGAGGAAAAGAAAGATGAGATAAATTTCAAGCTTATCCCCAATGCAGATTCTACCCGTATCGTTCTCATTAGTACCGTTTCCAGCAAGGAAAAAAATACCTACCAGGTGCAGGAGTTCGATAAAAACCTGAAAGCGACTACCAAACCGGCTACCATCACCAACGAGTTTGAAGCGAAGACCTACCAACTGGAAGATGTATTATACACTACAGACAAGAAGATCATCCTGGTAGGACGGGTATTCGAATACCAGGAAGGTAAAAAGAAGAAAGAAAAATTCCTCGACTTTGCCAATTATAGTATCCGTATTTATGATGATAAAGGCAAACAGCAAACGGAGATCAATACCAATATCAATGGTAAATGGCTCACGAATACCAAACTGATGCTGGGCAAAGGAAAAGACCTGGTGCTGGCCAGTTTCTACAGTAAAGAAAAAAGAGGAACTACCAATGGGTTGCTGGTGCAACGCATCGATCCTTCCTCGGGCAAGGTCATCAGCACCGCTGAAAAAGAGATCAATTATTCGTTATTGACAACTGATAACGGAGAGACCGAAGAAGACGATGACGATAAAGATAATGACAGCAGAGCGGAAAGAAAGGAAAGGGAAAAACTGGCAAAGATCAAAGATGAAGGCGAAGGTTTTTCCAAGTATATGAAATTCCGGAATATTTTTTACACGTCTGATAACGGCCTGGTGCTGCTGGCGGAGAATTACCACCAGTTCACTTATACCAGTTCTTCCTATACGCCCGGTACGAATGGCATGCCCGGCCGGTGGACTTACTACACCAATTATGTTTATGACTGTGGTGAAGTAATGATGTGTAAGATCGATGCCACCAATAATATCAGCTGGCTGCAGATCATGCCTAAATCACAGCGGGAAGTGATCCGTTATTCCAATGGATCCGGCGGAACCGGGGCTTCCATTACTTTTGGTGGTGGTTTCTTTGATTCCGGATCAAGGCCTTTTTATGCGGGCTTTGGAGCAGTTCAATCGAAGAACCAGATCCATGTGTTTTTCAATGACAGTCCGAAGAACGCCAGCGTGTCGCAGCCGGGCCAGAAGGTGAGAACGATCTCCAGCTTCAGAAAATCTGATTGTTTTATAGTGAGTCTGGATGAAGTGACCGGAAAATACCAACGCAAATTATTTTTCTCCAATGCCGAGGTGCCAACAGCCATGCCCCGCCACAGTTCAGTGATCGGGCAGGACATGTACATGGTTGGTAAAACCGATCGTTTATTTGGGAAAACAAAATTAGCGGTAGCAAAGATCACATCGAAATAGCGTATTGCTTCACATAAATACAGGCCCCGACGACAGCGTTGGGGCCTGTATTTTATTTATACGCTATCGCAGCACTGGTGGGCCCGGCTAACGGCAACAAGGTGGTTGATTTAAAACCAACCTGCCTGGCCCATTTATTAAAATCAGCATGGGTGTAATCGAACCCGGTTCCTGTTTCTATCAACATGTTTATACTCATCAGCATTCCAAATACATTTTCTTTGCGCTCATCATCAATTATACTCTCAATAACCACAAATGCGCCGCCCTCCGGTAAAGCATTGTATGCTTTTTTCATAAGCATCAGTTTCGTTTCTTCATCCCAGTCATGTAGAATATTGCCCATCGTGATAATATCTGCCTCGGGAAATGGGTCTTTAAAGAAATCACCGTTGGCGACTTTGACCCGGTCTTGCAGTTGGAACTTTTGAATTGTTTCATTGGCGATTGGGGCAACTACAGGCAAATCCCAGCTGATACAGGAGAGGTGCGGATGGTGCCGGGCTACCATCAATGAAAGCAAACCGGCAGAGCCTCCAATGTCAACCAGGGATCTGGCTTTTGAAAAATCAAACTTTTGCGCTAAAGCCATAAAGCCACCCATTTGAATGCCACTCATTGCATGTATAAATTCCTTTAACCGGTCGGCATCTGCATACAGCTTTTCAAATAGATTGTCTCCTTGCTTTGCCTCGTTTTGCGGATGTCCGGTAAGCAAACCAGATTCTAAATTGCCCCAAAAACCGTACAACCTGTTGTTCAACATTTCGAGCATTCCCCCGATGTAGGATGGTTTCTTTTCATCCAGGAAAAACTCCGTATCGATACTGTTTGAATATTGTGCCGTTTCTAAAATACCCTCCCGGTTTAAAAATCCCAACCCGGTAAGCGTATCCAAATAGTCATATACATTTCTGTTGGTACAGTTAAAACCTGCATGTGATTTAATTTCGAAAGCCGACATTGATCTTCTTTCTGCCAGTATTGTAAAGATCTTGAATTTCACAGCGCTCAAAAGAACTTTTGAAGCCCAGAAGCCGGTGCCGATCTGCATGATGCCGGCTGGTGATGGGTGGTTTTGTTGATTGTTCATGGTGTTTTTATTTTAGTGTTACTTACCCCGGGCGGATTTCATCGATTCGTGCGACTGTGGTTGGTTGGCTTGCTGTGCGGATCAAAGCAATCAATTCTATGGGTAACTTTTTGGTATTGAAATATACTGATTACATTATATATAATAAAAAGAGATTTTTGTGTAAGCCTTGAATAAATAAAAAAAAGCAGTTACAACATTCGTTGTACCTGCTTCATTTCGGCACCGCCGGGCAAGCCTTTACATCCACCAGTTTCAGGTCCGGGCTGTTATTCTAACCATTCGTTTATTATGGACGAATCAAATCGAGCCAAAGCCGCGAGCGGAAGTTGATTATTATTTATGTTACCTGCTTTATCTATCAAAAAGGTCCGGGGCAGGGCATCAGCCTGATAGTCTTTGCAGATTTGGAGGTTGGTCCATCCCCTGGCAATTAGATGTACACCGGCGATCTGCAGGTCGTTCACCATTTTTCGCCATTTATACGCATCTCTTTCAAAACATATGTTAAGGAACACGATGTTTTTACCATTATACTTTTCGTTGATGATAGCGTCGTACTTCAAAAAATCACCTGTACAGGCCCCATTGTTCACTGACCAGAAATTAAGATAAACCCATTTGCCCTTAAAGTCGGAAAGGGAAACTTTGTTGCCGTTCAGATCTTCCAGGGTAAAATCAGGAGCCTGGTTGCCATTCTTAAGCCGTGCAAATTCCAGGTCCATACTTTTTATCCTTTCCTTAATGGCGGTATCATGGCAAAGAGATTTGTATTCGTCGGACAACCGGAGGGCATCTGCATAAGCACCGCCCCGGTATGTATTCTTAATGTAGTGCATCATCAGCCAGTCCCTGATCACCGGAATTTGAACATCGTTTATGATTGTTTGGTATTGTACCTGGTGATCAACGGGATTGTTCAGGCGCGTGCTATCTGCCTGTATGGTTTTTGCAAGAAGGGGATCTATATTTTTTAATTGCAGCAAAAAGCTGCGGTAATAGTCTGACGTGTAAAACAACGCTTCGTTCAGGGTAAGGTATTCCTGGTCTGAAGGGAGAAGCGAAGCGAATTTATTATACAACTCTTTACCGATTATTTTTTCATTCGGTTTCAGCGCGCAAACCGGGTTATACGAAAGCCAGTACGTCAAATGCCTATAGTATATTTCAAGAATTGTTTCTTTTATATGGGGAGAAGGCTGTTGAATTCGTTGTAGAAAGTCTTTTAACTGCTGGTTGTAAACAACATTCAGTAAACTGTCTGATCTTTTTTCAGCAGCAGCATTAATCTCCTCAAGCCTGCCATCGAACAGGGCTGAATTGTCGATCACTGCTGTTATTTCCTTTTTTCGCTGAAGATTATTGCTCGTGAGATTATATGTCAAAAGCGATTCGTCAAGCGTTAGATCTATGGTGTCTCCAGGCAACACAGGAAAACGCAAGTCCTGGTTTGAAAAAGTTATAGTGACGTAGTTTCCCGTTCCGACGTTAATTTCCTGTTTGAAGTATCCGGAATCGCTCACGAGCACAGAGTCTGCCCTGTTACCCAACAAACCGTCTGTTGAAATAATTATGAAATCATCTACGGGGTGAAGTACTGTTCCTTTAATGACTGTATTCGTTTGGGCCAATCCGGAAAACATAAACAGCTGCAAGCCGGCAAGCAGCAGAAAACATAGGGTCTTGGGCATTTTCAATCAGTTTTTAGGGATATGGATTTACACATTCCGGTAAATAACGAAAAAAAATGTAATATACTACTGAAATAATCGTTTTTGCAACACTTAATGCAAAAAAAAATGCTACGGCAGGCGCAATCGATTTCCTGATGCGTAGCCTTGCGCCGATCCCTGCCTCACCAGGCATGTAATGACTGCAGACCTGCCTGGCCGCTCATCACTCCAGCTTTCCCTCCAGTGCCAGCAGGAATGCATATTGCCAGGCCTTGTCTTTCAGATAATCAAAACGGCCTGAAGCGCCGCCATGGCCTGCATCCATATTGATCTTGAACAGCAATTTATTGTTATCGGTTTTCAGTTCCCGCAATTTGGCCACCCATTTGGCGGGCTCAAAATACTGTACCTGCGAATCGTGCAGTCCGGTTGTTACCAGCATATTGGGATAAGCCTTTTTTTCTACATTATCATAGGGAGAATAGGACTTCATATAAGAATACTCTTCCTTCACGGCCGGGTTGCCCCATTCTTTGTATTCACCGGTGGTCAGCGGTATGCTGGGGTCCGACATGGTGGTGATCACATCAACGAAAGGCACATCAGCGATCACGCCGTTCCATAGGTCGGGGCGCATATTCACGATGGCGCCCATCAGCAATCCGCCGGCGCTGCCTCCCTGGGCATAGAGGTGTTCTTTCGAAGTATATTGCTCTTTGATCAGAAATTCGCCGCAATCGATAAAATCGTAAAAGGTATTCTTCTTATTGAACATATGCCCCTGGTCGTACCAATGGCGGCCCAATTCCTGTCCGCCCCGCACATGCGCAATGGCATAGATAAAACCCCGGTCGAGCAGGCTGATGATATTACTGTTAAAACCAGGCGACATACTGGCGCCGTAGGAACCATATGCATACAATAACAAAGGGTTGCTGCCATCTTTTTTCATCCCCTTTTTATATACCAGTGAAATGGGCACTTTAACGCCGTCCCTGACGGTGGCCCATAAGCGTTCAGCCGCATAATCTTCCTGTTTGAATCCACCCAGCACTTCCGTTTGTTTTTTTAACACACGTTCCCTGGTATCCATATTGAAATCATAAATGGAGCCGGGCGTGGTCATGGACGTATAAGAAAAGCGAAGGAGATTGGTATTGTAATCAGGGTTGATGTGCTGGAAAGCGGCAAAAACGGTTTCCGGAAAGGAAATATAATAATCTTCTTTACTGGTTTGATCGATGACCCGAAGTTGGTTGAGGGCGTCTTTCACTTCTCCCAGTACCAGGTGGTTCTTAAATACCAGCATGTTCGAAATATATACATCCTTGCGGTGCGCTATCACTTCTTTCCAGTTCTTTTTACCTGTTTTTGCTTCCGGGGTTTGCATCAGGCGGAAGTTCGGCGCGTCCCAGTCGGTGAGAACATAAAACCTGTCATCGAAATGTTCAATGCTGTATTGGAAGTTCTCTTTCCGCGGTTCAAAGATCTTAAATAACCCGGTAGGCTGCGCCGCTTCCAGTAAGCGAAATTCAGTGGATACCTGGTTCATGTTGGAAAAGATGCTGATATATTTCTTCGACTTGGTGCGGTATACGCCAATGTAGAAACGATTGTCTTTTTCTTCGAACACCATCACATCTTTAGCCGGATCGGTACCCAGTTCATGCCGCCACACCTGGTAACCGAGCAGGGTGGTCACATCCTTCTTAACATAGAAAATAGTTTTATTATCGGCAGCCCAAACAATATAATTGCCTTCCACATTGGGAATGGTCTCGGGATAGATGGCACCTGTTACGAGGTTCTTTACCTGCAGGCCATAAAGCCTTCTGCTTACAGAATCTACGGTGAAGGCCAGCAGCTCATTGTTATCGCTGACGGCCCGCCCGCCAATGGAATAATATTTAAAACCTTCGGCCATGATATTCTGGTCGAGCAAAATCTCTTCGGGCGCTTCCAGGCTTTCTTTTTTGCGGCAGAAAACGGGATACTGTTTGCCTTCCTCATAGCGGGTATAATACCAGTAACCATTGTCTTTATAAGGCAGGGATTCGTCTTTTTCCTTGATGCGGCTTTTCATTTCCTGGAAAAGTTTTTCCCGGAGTTCTTTTGTGCCACTCATTACGGTATCCAGGTAAGCATTCTCTGCATTCAGATAACTCAGTACTTTCGGATTCTCACGCTGGTTCAGCCAGTAATAATTATCGATACGCTGATCGCCATGCGCCACAAACACTTTAGCTTCTTTTTCCGCCACAGGAGCCTGTATGCCTCCCGGCCATTTAAAAGTATCCATAGTAGGGGATGGTTGATTAAAGGCCACTAAGGTAGCAGCTATTGGTAATATAAAGATATTTCTCATGTAGCTGGCTTTAGTGTGGAATTTACAGCTTTTTTTAACACCGCGTAATCACTTAAAACGTGGTTAATTAGATCCGGGATGGCTTCAAATGCTTTGCTTTTGGATTGTTCGTGTCTGTTATCCCTGAATTCCTGGTATTCAATACCAATATGGTAAAAATCTTTTTCAGCATCTACACCCAGGTAATGTGCACAGCTTTTAATATGGGGAACCAAATGATTATGCGCTTCCCGGGCGCCCCCTTTCTGAAAATCAAATTCGCCGCAGGATGTGAACAAGATCAGTTTCTTTCCATTTAATATAGGGGCTATTGGAAAATCGCCGCGGGAAAGGTCGAAGGAAAATGTTTTATTGATCCGGGCGATCTGATCGAACCAGGCCTTGAGGGCCGCAGGCATTCCATAATTGTACATAGGGGTACCGATCACGATGAGGTCGGCTTCCACGATCTGCCGGATATATTCATCTGATCGCGCTAAAGCCAATCGTTGTTGTTCGGTAAGTTCGCTTTTCGAGAAGGCGCCTGCGATCCAATCGGGCGTCATCAGTGGGGGCGGGTTTTTAACAAGGTCCAGTTCTTCGATGTCAAAATGATCAATGCGTTGTTGAAGACCGTTCAGAAAATGGGCTGAAAGTTTTCTGCTGAGTGAACGCTCTATGCTGGCGCTGGATTGTACGTTTAATATTTTCATAGTTCGCTTTTTTATTACCAGCAAATCTCCGCAAGGCCTGATTGAAAAATCTTGAACTGGTTCAAGAAATGGTCAAAGGTCTTTTTGGGCCCTGATCTTACTCAGCATTTCAGCAGAAATACCCAGGTAAGACGCAATGAGGTATTGCGGAATTTGTTCCTGTAAAGCGGGGTATTGTTGCAGGAATGTTTTGTACCGGCTCTTTGCGTCGTGCGCATTGCGGTAATAAATGCGTCTTAACAGGGCCGTGACATGGTATTGAAGTATGATGCGGAAATACTTTTCCAGTTTGGGCAGCTTTTCAAGCAGTTCATTGAATGCCGGAAGGCTGATCAGCGCTACGGTTGCCGGCGTAATAGCGGTAATATTCAAACTGCTGGCATGCTGGGTATGAAAGCTCTCCAGGTCAGAAGCCCACCAGTCTGCAACGGCCAGGAATACGATTTCCTCCCTGCCTGTGTCAGCGTCGGTAATATACCCTTTCAGGCTTCCTTCCAGCACAAAAGCATCATACCTGCAAACCGACCCTGCTGACAGCAAATGTTCACCCCGGTTCAGCCGTTTAATGGTCCAGAAAGAACTTATAATATGTTTATCCTCTTCAGAAAGTGATATATGCCGTTGGATGTTGCTGAATAATAGTTCCATCGTTAAAGAATTGTTCTATGCAAATGTAGGCAGCGCGAGGGAAAGCTGCTGCGTACGCAGAATACCGTACTTTTGCCAAATGCACAAATCTTCCTTTTCCATTGAGGACTCGCTTAGCAATTTACAGATCGAGGCATTGAATGCCATGCAGGAAGCATCCCTAAAAGCCAATAAAACCGAAAATGAAATAATATTGCTCGCAGATACCGGCTCCGGTAAAACGCTTGCCTTCCTGCTGCCGGTTGCACAACTCTTGGATAAACACAAGAAGTTTACCCAGGCAATGATTATTGTGCCTTCGCGAGAACTGGCCCTGCAAATTGAACAGGTGTTTAAAAGAATGGGAACCGGTTTTAAGATCACCTGTTGTTATGGCGGTCATCTACGGGAAACTGAGGAAAATAACCTGAAGCAGGCGCCTGCGCTGATCGTGGGCACACCGGGCCGCCTGGCCGATCATATCCGGCGCGGTAATATTATCACCAACCATATTGAGACCCTTGTGCTGGATGAGTTTGATAAATCGCTTGAACAGGGTTTTGAAGAAGAAATGTCTTTTATTATCGGCTCACTGCCGGCGCTGAAGAAAAGGATGCTTACTTCTGCTACAGAAGCCCTGGAGGTGCCGGCGTTTGTCGGCTTGCAACAGCCTGTGAAACTTAATTTCTTAACAGGTGAAAAGGCTGCCGCCCTCACGGTTCAAATGGTTTGGAGCGATGATAAGGATAAATCCAACACTTTATTCAGGTTGATCTGTGCATTGGGCAACCGTTCTACCATTGTATTTTGCAACCAACGCGAATTTGTAGAGGAGGCGAGCGCCTATCTGAAAGAGAATGGCATTGTGAATGTATTTTATCATGGCGCCATGGAGCAGCAGGAACGGGACGCCGCTTTGTGCAAATTCAGGAATGGCAGCGCAAATGTTTTGATCTGCACCGATCTGGCTGCCCGTGGGCTCGATATTCCGAATATCCGTTACATAGTACACTACCAGCTTCCCAACTCAGAAGAATCTTTCACGCACCGCAATGGTCGTACGGCGCGCATGGAAGCGAGCGGAACAGCGATTTTAATACTGGCGCCGCATGAAAGACTTCCTGAATATATTACGCCAGCACCGGATCTTATCCAGCTGCCCGACACACCTGTAGTGCCCAGGAAACCGGACTGGACCACTTTATTTATTTCAGCGGGTAAAAAAGACAAAGTGAACAAGGTGGACATTGTAGGTTTCTTCACCAATAAAGGTCAGCTGAAAAAAGAGGATATCGGCCTGATCGAAGTAAAGGACTTCTTTTCATTTGTGGCCGTGCGTAAATCCAAAGCAAACCATACCCTGCATTTGATCAAAGACGAAAAGATCAAGAATAAGAAGGTTAAGATCGCCGTGGCAAAGTAAACCTGCTTGTATCCGTTAGAAGCTTGGCGCAAACTGCAGAGTCTATCAGATCAAATGCCTTGCTTCGGCCCAGCGCATATGATAAGCCATTTTCGCGGTATAACCCAGTTTACGGATCAGCCTGTAATTTACCAGGGCGCCCACCGGTGCGCCTATAACGGGTATTAATTGCGCCATTTTAGCCAGGTCGATATAATCCCGGTATTCCTGCTGGAAAGGCCGCCATTCGAACTGGTGAATGTCTTCTGGCAGGTGTTTCGATTTTTCATCCCAGTCCTTCATGGATAGAAATACATTTCTTCTGTGTTTGGCTGAAGAGAATGCAAGCTGGAAAATATGCAAAATGAACACGCGTTCTTTATAATTGTTCACCGGATAACCGTAGGTAGCTGCGATCTCGAAAAGCAATTTGATCTTGATGGCAATTAAAAGGGGGAAATCGGCCAGGCCCAGCAGGAGCCCGCCGGCCCCGGTGACCGCGCCTTCCACAGCAGCGGTATTGCGGTATAACCTGATCTTTTCTTCAACGAGCTGGTCGCCCTCTTCTAAAGAAAGCAGCATTTTTTTATTGCGGGTCGTCCATCTGGCGCCGAACAAAACACCACGGATCATTTGTTTGATCGCCACTGTAATGGCCTGATGCACTTTTTCCGGTATCAGGCTGTTGATCTTGTCCTGCGCTGATTTGGAAAGCCTGTTCATGATCCCGGGCTTCCGCATCATCTTCCGCTGCCAAAGCTGCAGCTCCTGCATCATAGTCTGTTCGTAGATCATCATACTCCTAAGTTACGAACTTCGCAGGAATGTACCAGTGGATGCGGAGAAAACCGTAAGCCGGCTCTGAAGCGCGATTATGTGATGAATTATCCGCTGATCTCGATCAGCTTGTCATTATTGCCATTGGACGTACAGATATATACTTTTCCCTGGGGCGAAATGCAGATGTCCCGCAGCCTTCCAAAGCTGCCCCTTAAATAAATAGCCACCTTCATTACATGTTGCCCGGTGGCATCCAACTGGAACTGCCATAAGGTTTCATCCTTCAGGGTGGCCATTAACAGGGAGTTTTTCCATGCCGGTATCAGATCTTTACCATAGTATTCCAGTCCCGAGGCCGCAATGGTGCCTCTACCGCTGCTCCATAAAGGCGTTTTTACATTTGCCTCTTTACAAAAGCGTCCCTCATCAACATCGCAGGGACCTAACACAATCGGCCAGCCGTAATTGCGGCCCTTTTCAATAATGTTGATCTCGTCTTCCACACCGGGCCCATGTTCGGAGGAATAAAGCAGGTTATTGGCCATCACCAGGCCCTGGGGATTGCGGTGCCCATAACTCCATACCGGATCATTCGGGAACGGATTATCTGCCGGAATGCTTCCATCTATATTCAGGCGCAGCACCTTTCCACTCAACGTATTCGTTTTTTGCGCGGATGCCTGCTCGCCTGCTTCGCCGGTAGTCATAAAGATCTTGGGCGCAGCTTCATCGGTGATCCATAACCGGGAACCGTTGTGAAGCCCGGCAGCAGGTATGCCATCCAGTAATACCAGGGGATCGGCCAGCGAATTGTTGTTAAACGTATAACGTACAAGCTTTTCTTTGTAACCAGCGGGGCTTTCATAGTTGTATACAACATAGAGGAAACCATTGGTGGAAAAGGAAGGATGCAGCGCCATACCAAGCAGTCCGCCTTCGCCCATGGCCTGCACCTCATCGATCGTGAAACTGAACACTGTATTTCCATCGTCTGGATCGATGCGGGAGATCCTGCCGGTTCTTTCCGTCATCCAGATATGATCATCGTCACCCCAGATTATTTCCCAGGGAAATTCCAGGCCTTCTTTTACCACACGCGGCGATTGTGCAAGTGAGCCGGTTACCGCCGTATCTTTCTTTTTACAGGAGGAAGCGCTGAACAACAGCAGTAGATGCAGCATCCCGAATAAAATGTATTTGTTTTTCATACACGTAAATGAGGATAATAAGTTAAAATGCAGATGAAGTTTGCTTCATCCGTTTTTGCTTACGGGGCGATAGATAGAGCTGAAAACCCAAACCAAACCTGATCTCGTTGATGGCGTCTTCATTGCCTGACCTGAGAAACGCATCATATTTTATGATGCCTTCAACGGATGCATTCTCCCTGATAAAATAAGCGAAGCCCGGGCCAATGCCCAGGTTGATACCCGAAGAAGAGATCTCCGCAATGGTAGTTCCGCCATAACCTGCATTGCCCTCTGCGAATAAGCGGCCATTCCCTGATACATTCTCCGCGTTCTTTCCAAAATAATAACGGCCCAAAACACCCGCCTGGTAGGTCCATTCGATAGCTACTTGGTAAGAGCGGGCCAAACCGAGGTTGGCATAAGCGCCCAGCGCCAATCCGTTCCCGATGAACCGGGCCACTTTAGGTGACAAAAATACACTTAACTCGCCGGCATTATCCGTTTGAATATACCCGCCGAGAAGATTGCCTCCCCACATGGTAGTGCCTTTTTGCAGTTGTGCTTTAATGATGTTTATACAGCAGAAAACGGAAATGATCAGCAGTTTTATGTTTTTTTTATGACGCGGCATTGTCGTTTGGCTTTTTGAAAAATTTTCAATTGAATATCCTATTGGTACTGGAGATTGTATCGGCAGGGGGTTTAGCAAATATAGCCAATGCAATTTGCATGAAGAACGGGTAAAAAATTCTACGGACGAACGGTATTGGCTGGTGCTCATTGACGAAATATGTGCTTGCAGGCGCTATTTTCTGATGTTGGTATCTAAATTGTAGGTTCGGGGATAGCTTAATAAAAGCAATCACGCCTATGTACAAGCAAATCCCGGCATCTGTGCATGCCGCCCTATGGGCTATCATCTGTTTACTGGTTGCCTGTGATAAGAATGCGTTGAATGAATATAGTGGCAGCTATAAACCCGGTGAAGAGCATATTGCCGGGAATATTTCCGATATAATCTACATCCAGACAAATAATTATCAAAAAGGACAGAATGCCATTATCGGCTACCGGGTGTACCAGGATGGCCACCCGGTGCTGATGAAAGAAGGTCCCTTTTATACGGGCGGCGCCGGCATACCCAATAGTGAAAATGCCGGTTCCTTTAATTCAGATCAGGAAGTACGGTTATCGAATGATAAACGGTTCCTGCTGACCGTTAACTCGGGTGATAATACGATCTCGGTGTTTGCCATCCAGTCAGACGGTACTTTAAAACTGGTACCCGGCGCTCCCTTTCCTTCAGGTGGCGAAACCCCTGTAAGCATCGACATTTGGCAACAATATGTGATCGTGCTGAATAAAAGCAATCATCCTGTACTGCCATCATCATCGGCTCCGAACTATTCTGTTTTCGCTTTAAGAGGCGATGGATCGCTGCAGCAGGTGAGCAAATTTGAAGTGCGCGATGGTATCTCGCCCGGACAGGTGTTCGTGTCGCGCACCGGCGCTTTTGTTTATGGTACAAATGCCTGGGGATTTGATTATGTACCACCAGCCGTGCGTATGAATCTTTTCTCTATTGGCAGCGATGGGGTTTTAAAAGCCGGACATGATGCACCGGCTTTCGAGGCCGATCTGCCGGGAGCCCTGGGCTTATGTCAGAGCTGGCGGCAAAATGTATTGTATGTGGCCTTTCCGTTCTCGGCCCAATTCAGTTTCTACGATATGAACACGAGCACGGGAGCATTAACGCATGCGGGTAATGCCTATGCCCGGCCTGGCTGCAGCCGATTTTGCTCAAACAATATGAATAACCAGTTATTCACTGCCAACACCATCGACAATTCCGTAAGCATGTTCGATATAACCAATGCCCGCAGCCCGCGCAAAACAGCCGAGCTCACGCTCAAGCAAAGCGGACCGTCCTACAACGGATATTTCGGTACATATACCACTAGTCAATGCGTTTCATTGGCTACCAGCAGCAATGACCAGTTGTTGTATGTGGTTTCCCAACACGCCAATCTGGATTCGAATCTCGCCAATTATAATTATTTGCACGTATTGCGTATTGTTGAAGGCTTTGGCTTACAGGAATGGGATGAACCGGTTCAATTACCCGTGCCTAATACCTTGCGGCCACGCGGGCTGGCTGTGCTGAAAATGAATTAGCTACGATCCTGGTCTTCCTTGCCTCTGCCGGTAAGTTCCTGCAACTCTTCAATTTTCTTCGACGCTTCGGCTTTTGTCATGTTCTCATCGATTTCCACCCCCGCTTCACCCGCCAGGGTATGTAAGTAAGATCGTTGCGCCTCTGTCATCGGTTCGTTGCCGGTTGTCCAGTTGTCAGGATCTTTGATCGCATTTCCTTTATTAGTATTGTTGTTGTTATTATTGGTTTGCATGTACTAATAATTTTAGTATTTGTAATACCATAATTATGCCAGCCGGCCAATGACCTGCTTTATCTGTGTTTCCGTTTAAGCACTACAATGCCGGTGACCGAAGCGAGGAGGGAGCCCACAAGGATGGCGATCTTGGAATTGTTAATGATCGTTACATCGTCAAAAGCCAGATTGGTAATGAAAATACTCATCGTGAAACCAATGCCCCCTAAAAATGCCACACCGGCCAGGGAGAGCCAGCTGATCGTATTTGAAAGAGAGGTGAGCTTTGCTTTTACCGACAAAAAAGAGAAGAGGAAGATGCCAATAAACTTACCTGCAAACAAACCGAGAAATATCCCCAGGGAGTTATTGCTTGAAAAGCCGGAGACAAGATCTTTGGGAAACACGATGGCGGTATTTGCCAGGGCAAAAATGGGAAGAATGATGAAGGCGACAGGTAAATGTAAAAAATGCTGCAATTTATAAGAGATGTTCTTTGAATCGTCTTTATGAAAGGGGATCGCAAAAGCCAGCAGTACGCCTGCAATGGTGGCATGTACACCTGACTTAAGCATCAAGTACCATAATACAACGCCTCCTAATAGATAAATAAACAGGTTGTTTATTTTCTTCTTGCCCAAAATAAAAAGCAACAGAAACAAAAGCATGGCGCCTGCAAAGTACATCCATGAAAAGCCTTTCGTATAAAACAGGGCTATGACGGTAATGGCGCCCAGGTCGTCTATGATGGCCAGTGCGGTAAGAAAAACTTTCAGGGAAACCGGCACTGAGCGGCCCGCCAGCGATAGAATACCTAACGCAAATGCGATATCAGTAGCCATGGGAATGCCAAAACCACTTTGTGTAACGGTACCTGCATTCAATGAAAAATGGATCAAAGCGGGAACGACCATTCCACCGATCGCTGCAAATATGGGAAGCAAAGCATTTTTAAGTATCGACAGTTCCCCTACATATAGCTCCCGTTCAATTTCCAATCCTATAAGCAGAAAGAAGATGGTCATTAAGCCATCGTTTATCCAATGTTCGATGCTGAATGTGAGGGGGAGAAATGGTACGCTTAATTTGGTATGCCAGAAATCGGTGTAACCGCTGGCAAATTGGGTATTCGAAATAAGAAGAGAAGCGCATGTGCAGGCAATTAAAACAAAACCTCCTGCTTTTTCACTATTAAAAAAGGCTTTGAACAGATCCAGCTTTTTGGCCATTTCAATTTTTTAATGTGATTCTAATATGAACGATTGAAATCATTGCAAAATACGGCTTTATTGCTTTACAGCGTTTTTTTGCCGGTCTTACGAATAATGGCTATCAATGAATGGCGGCCAGTGCAATACATTCATTATATTGATCATTAAGCGGCATTTTATAATTTTATTGATATGAGCTATAAATTTTCAGCTGAAGAAGCAGGTATAACACCACATCATGTTGAAATTGAGACCTATAATCCGGATTGGCAGAAAATGGCGCAGGAGATTTCAGTTCAACTAAAAAATTCACTGGGGGAGAATTGCAACGCTGTTGAGCATATCGGTTCTACGTCTGTCCCGGGGCTGGCTGCAAAACCGGTTATCGACCTGATCCCTATTGTAAACAGCCTTGTATTACTGGATGATCAAAGAAAGCAGATTGAGGAACTGGGATATAAATGGCACGGTGAGTTTGGGATAAAAGGCCGGCGTTTCTGTACTTATACGAACCCGGCAGGTAAACGTTTGATCCACCTTCATTTTTTTGAAAAAGGATTTGAGGCCATTACACGCCATTTGGCATTCAGGGATTATCTGAAAGCGCATGCGGCCATTGCCCGGGCCTACGAAGCCGAAAAAAGGCGGGCAGCACAGCTTCATAGGAATGACTCACTGGCTTATAACGATGAAAAAGCTGCCTGGGTAAAGCAACATGAAAAAGAAGCGCTGAGCTGGTATCAGCGCCAGCAACGCACAGTTTGACTTAACACATGGCAGCAATCGTCCGTTTATTTTTTTGCAAAAGAAAATATATTGATCGTTCCATTATTGTAACTACATACCCAGGCTTCCAGTTTGTTGTCGTCTTCGAAAATATCCACACCTACAGGGTGCCCTTTGCAGGAAAGAGACGCCAGCCGGGTGAAGCTGTTATCATTAATCTTGAACACTTCTACTTTGTCGCTGCTATAGCAGGTTACAAATAAGAACTTGTTGTTCTTAGAAAGCGCAATGGTACGGGGTTGTGCTGGGGTAGCGGCGGTAAACAATGTTTTGCCGCTTATGGGATCAATACAGGCAATTCTCGCCAGCCTGTTGTAAGAGACCAACAGCCGGCCATTATTGGCTAATACGATATGACGTGGATTGGATGCAACGGGGATCTCCGATTCCTTAACCCAGGTATCATTGTTTATGACAGCAATGCTGGCACCGCCCATGATGGCTACATAGGATCTTTTCCGCTGGTCATCTACCACAATCCCTCTTGGAATGGCAGAAACCGGAAGGGTGTTCACCGTTTTCGCATAGGGGAAGGCTGCAGTATCTGTAGCTAACACGCTCACGCTATGGGAATGCCAGTTGCTTACCAGCAGATGTTTGCTGTCTGCCGTACGGGCAATAATTTTTGGGGTAAGGCCTGTAGCAACAACCGGTACCTGTATTGAATCTTTGATCGTAGAACCGGTATATTCTATATAGACCTTTTTTCGTTTCCATTTTTTAGTGGAGCTGTCTGTCTTGTAAGCACTGAGCGGTTCTGTAGGAATAGGTACAATGCTTGCCGCATTATGCAGCGAAACCCAAAGTAATTTGTCGTCATGACTGAGGCAGGCCTCTACCGGCTTTTCCTCAAAGCTTGGCATGGGTTTATTGGTTTCATAATCCCAGCCGGTACCTTCCGTGGGTTTGAATTTAAATTCCCGTTGTATCATTCTGCTGGCCTGGTCAAATTCATAGATGCTCATGCCCTCGAGGTTCATGGCGTATAATTTTTGGCCCGTTTTGTTGAATAGAACGGACTTAGTGCCGGGGGCTGCTTTTATGTGTTCCCTTTTTTGATAGATCAGTTGGGTATATGACGTTGAGGGGTGCGCCGAAATAGTATCATTGTAGATGCGCTGGCCCATACTCGTTTTACTGCTGCTGTCAGTAGGGAGACGATTAGCCAGGAGCATGTGATGGGGTCCCTGGGCACTGCAGTGAATACATAGGAATAGGAATGTGATAAGCACGTGCGCTTTCATTTGACGGATTTTTTCATCCAGGCTATATGCGTCCTTCGCTGTATAGGTTGGATGTGATTTTAGGGGTATAAAAAAAGGACAAGGCGGAAATGCATCCACGTTGTCCTCTCTGATGAATCAAAGATATAATAATTCGGATCATTCTCTAAGAAGATCTGAAAAGATTTCCGGATTTATTTGTTTGGGCAATGAGTTCATACCTGCTTATGGGTATTTAGCGTAAAACAATATGATAATTGTCGGAAAAACAACCAGGGCCTCATAGTATAATACCTAGCGCAAATATGCAATTTTACTTTACGACTGTTTATACAGCACCATACCGGCATGGTATAATACGCCATTGATAAATTCACCATCTGCTGTAAAGCCGGTATCGTCTTTGTAATCAATGTGATTGCCTTTTATCCAATAGCTTCCCTGGTAGGCGCTCTTGCGGCTGCCTCTTGCTTCATCATATCTGTTGTTTGGCAACAATTCATGCCGGATATAACCATCTGCCGTCACCCACATACCAATGTATTCCTTTGTTTGCTCGATGGTTGTTGTATTTTCAATCTTTTCTTTTGCTGTGTTCATAATTGATAATTTTTGTTGAGGCAAAGTTATCAGGCAAACAGGGGTGGTGTTAACGAGAAACAAACAGCTTTTTGTAAAATTCAAACAATTGGCAGCCGTCCCTTAACATAATTAATGGGTTGGTAGTTGCAAACAAGCAGGAAGAGCTTTAATTTGCCTGTCAAAATCTGATTGGATGATTGAAAGTGCCAGCAATTCTGTAACGCTCCGCTTCCTGGCGGAACCTTCTGACGTTAATTTTGGCGGTAAAGTACATGGAGGCGCTGTAATGAAATGGATTGACCAGGCAGGTTATGCCTGTGCAGCCAATTGGAGCGGACAATATTGTGTCACCGTATATGTGGGTGGTATCCGTTTCTTCAAACCCATTTCTATTGGGGATATGGTGGAGATTACGGCTACTATCATTTATACGGGTAACTCCAGTATGCATATCGCGATCAATGTGCAGGCTGGCAACCCACGTCGTAAAGACAAGGTAAAAACCACTCATTGTGTGATGGTATTCGCGGCGGTGGATGATAATGGCAAAACAGTGCCTGTTCCCAAATGGGTACCAGAAACACCCGCTGCTATTGAAATGGAGCATTATGCGAAGAAGTTAATGGCCTTGCGGCAGGATATTGAAGATGAGATGAAGCCGTATATGTGAGTTCTGCTACTGTCGATGAATAAGTGATCGCTAAAAAGGGCAATTGGGCGCAGTCACTTTAATAGGTACGGTATCCCACATTCAACCCTCGACTATCCATCAAGAACCACATTTTTAATTGAATGATTGCCGGAACTCCAACGGGGATAGATTGGTTTTGCTCTTGAACAGTTTGCTGAACGATTGTGAGTGTTCAAAGCCAAGTTCATAAGCTATTTCGCTTACCGACAGATTGGTCGTGGATAATTTTTCTTTGGCTTTATCGATGAGTTTATTGTGAATGTGATGTTGTGTCGATTGTCCTGTTAAGGACTTTAATAAACTGCCGAGGTAGTTAGGTGACACATTCAATAAGCCCGCGATCTGCTGCGCACTGGGTAAGCCTTTCTCAATCAGATCATCACTATTAAAGCAATCATCTAGTATTTTCTCCAGCCTTTCCAGTATCTGGTGGCTGCTTTTTTTACGGGTAATGAACTGTCTTTGATAAAATCGTTCGCAATAATTGAGGAGCAGTTCAATTTGAGCAATGATAATGCTCTGACTGAATTTATCGATGTTGGAATGATATTCCCGCTGAATTTGTTGCATCAGTTCCGTGATAATGGTCTCTTCTTTCTCAGACATAAATAATGCCTCATTGACCCCGTAGCCAAAAAACTCGTATTGTTTGATCTTTGTAGTTAACGGCGTATTCCATAAAAATTCCGGATCGATAAACAGCAGTATGCCTGTCGGCCTTTCTTTTTGTTTTTCGATGGTTAGGTGAACTACCTGTCCCGGTGCAACAAATGACATCAGTCCCTCATCAAAATCGTACTGTTGCTGCCCATAACGGAACTTGCCCTGAATGTTCCGTTTCAATCCGATTGAATAAAAGTTTTGCACCCAGCTGATTTCCTTTTCGTCGGTCTGGTATTCAACCAACCCATAATCCACCAGGCTTACCAACGGATGTTCGGGTTTTGGCAAATTACTTATCTTATGAAATTCGCTGATGGTATTGAATGTATGAATGGCTTTCTTTTTCATAAGTATAATAAAGATAGAGCTGGTTTTTATTAGCTCTATCTTGTTTAGCTAAATTAATAATCTGTTGACTTACTTAATGCTTCATTGGCGCTCAGCTCATTTTTTAACGCTTCCATTTTATTGTTCGCCATTCCGTACGAGTCGCTACCCATAAAGAAATGTAGTGGCGGATTTTGACTTTCCGCTAGTTTAATAAAGGCAAGCGCAGCCTTTTCCGGATCGCCCGGCTGGTTGCCAGGAATATCTTCAATATGTGCCCGGTCAAGTTCCCTGGCTTCCTTATAATCTGCGATCGGTTTTTCGGCGAAGCGCAGCGATCCCTTAAGCAAAAAATTGGTTTTGAAATAGCCAGGATAAACAACCGTAGTGGTAATTCCCATAGATTTCGTCTCCGCTGCCAAAGCTTCGCTTAATCCGGCAACCGCAAATTTAGTGGCGTTGTAAATACCCCAGCCCGGAAATTGGCCTTCAAATCCCGCAATAGAAGAGATGTTAATAAATTGCCCTGACCTTTTGTTGCGAAAATGAGGCATAACATTTCTGATAACATTCAGTAACCCGAATATATTGGCATCAAAGTTTTCACGGGACTCCTTGTCGCTCAGCTCTTCCAGGGTTCCCAATTGACCGTAACCTGCATTGTTGACGACAACGTCTATGCTTCCGAATACGGCAAGCGTCTTTGTAATGCCGTCGTTTACACTTTTTTCGTCTACTACATTTACTTCCAGGGGAAGAAAGTTTTCGGAAGATCCAACTTCTTTTTTCAGGCTTTCCACAGTTCTTGAGGTAGCTGCTACTTTATAGCCTTCATTCAGCAGTCTTTTCACGAGGCTTAAGCCAAGACCTTTGGATGCTCCGGTAACAAACCATACTTTTTTAGTGCTCATTTTTAAAACATTTAATTGTTAATGATTACCACAAAGTTGAAGTATGGAGAATGCGCCGATGTAGCTGAATCACTCATTGTTGTAGCCAAATCCTGCTGACAAAACTGAATACTTAAAAATAATACGGGATCCGAAGGTGTTTCATTCGTTTACACGTTGCATATCATAGAATTGGCAGCGAACTAATGTTTGCTGATGGCTTCTGAGAAAGCAAAATGGATTGCATCGCATGGTGGATGCAATCCATTTTAAGGGATGGGTTTATTCTTTTATAAATGTGGTGGTATATCTTTTCCCGTTTAGTTTTATCTCAACGTAATATAACCCCGTCTTTAAACCGGCGACATTAACGCTCTTCTGGAATAATGCTCCCTGTTTGTTAGAAGATTCGTTTCTGATGAGTGCTCCATTCACGTCATACACCCTGATCGTTAACTGTCCGGTTTCCTTACCACTCAGTCTTAGGTTGACCAGCTTTTGTGCAGGATTGGGATAACTGGAAATTGTTAATGTTTTAAGCTTCGAATTATCGTTCGCAACAGTTTCATCGGAAAGCCGCACTGCAAATGCTGAAGAATTAACCGTGATCGTTACGGTATCCCAGTCATACGTAAGCTCGTTGTCCCTGACCTGAACCTGGAAACGGTATACACCAGCTACGAGATTGGAGATTGTAGGAGATGTTACAAATTGATTCGAGATCGTATAAGTTCCGGGCCCATCAATGAAACTCCAGAGGCGTCCGGCAATGAATCCGTCTGTATCTGTAGATGCACTGCTGCTTACCTGCACTGCGTTCGTTGGCAAAGTGATTACCTTGTCGGTTCCTGCACTCGCTACTGGTGGAGTATTAGTGCCCGCCACTACGGTGATAATAATGGTGTCTTTGTCGATGGACGCCCTGTTATCAACAACATTCAGCTCAAATTTATATTGCCCCGTTACAGTGAGACCTGTAACATCGGTTTGACTACTGGGGCCAAAAGCACTTGTAAAAGAAATGTTCGCACCGGCGGGTTTGCTGACTACTTTCCATACATACCGGACAATGCTGCCATCTGCATCAGTGGATGCCGCCCCAGTTAGCCTGGTCATTCCGGGGTTTGCATGAATGCTGTAATCGCTGCCTGCATTAGCGAGGGGTAATACATTTACCGCAAGACTTTTATTTTGGCCCAGAAACCATTCGTAGATATTGACGATACCTTCATATCCGCCTGTGGCAAGGCTGCTGTCATAGACACGGCCCCATACATTATGTCCGCCGGTTTGCCAGAGCGTCATCAATGCCTTTACAGCAGGTGGAGGGAGTGGGTTGGAAGGGTGAACCCCATTTATGCGCTCCACTGCTGCTTCATCTGAACGATAAGGAGCTATTGAATCATCCTTTGCATGAAAGGCCCAGTAAGGTAAATTCGCGGCGCGGACATACGATTCAAATTGACCACTTGGTGCATAGCCAGGAATGGCGTAGTGAGAAGGCGAGCAAATGGGTGCTGCAGCCGCCAGTTTTTTAGCATTGCCCGGTGCCATGGATAAATAATGCTGGGTGCCTCCTCCACCCATACTTAAACCAGTAAGGTAAATCCGGTTAGTATCTACTTTTAAAGTTCGTTTCGCATAGGCTATAATAGAGTCCACGTAGTCAGTATACCAATGCCCTATGCTGGCATCACCGGGGCGGCTTGTCCTGCTCATGGGTGACAGAACAATAAAGGTATCGGTAACTCCGGCCCAGGTATATTTCATGATATTGCCAATGGCTACCTGACGGGCCGGTCCGAAGTTGTCAATGTCAAAAAGGTCTGCACCATTATTACTACGTTCTCCTATGCCATGAAGAAATATGATCATAGGATACTTGTGGGTATTGCCTGCGATGCTGTGGCCTGAAGGCCGGTATTCCAGGAAATGCAGCGTATCACCATTCTTGTCAAACATAAATTTTCGTACGTTTTGCGCATACATGGTTTGGATGAAGGTGATTGCAAAGAATAAAAAGACCGTGGCTCGAAGCAGAATGGTTTTTTTCATAATGCAAAGTTTATGGTTAATGATAGTGAAAACATTGTTTGCTTTCAGATAGGATTTAAAATAATCAAAGTCTAAACTGAGAGTATGGAATAAAATACATGTAGGCCATGATGTTATACGGTCTTTTTACCGGGGTGACCGTTTCAGTTAGTTCCAAGGTAACATTTTATAATGATCCATAGAAAAGTGTTTTTCACCTTTTCACGTTGCGGAGCAAAAGAAAGTGATATTCATCCATGCACTATCCGAATTTATGAAACCTACCAGGCAGAGGAAAAGCGAATGCCGGATCCGATATGCGTTATATGTAATTTGACCGTCAACTTTAAACCAATCAAAACCATAATCTATGAAGTCCAGGAATACCCAAAATTGCATCAACGGAAGTTGAAGTAGTTGCAATGATACAAAAAAAGTCATTGAGGGATTAAACAAGATAAATGGGACCCGCGAACATGGAGTTAAGGAAGGAGTGATTTAACTTTAGTCTATGAAGTTGATTAATTGACATCCTTTTAAACAAATAGAGTATGGAACTGCCAGCAGCACCAAGACATTTGGTTGTAGTGGTTTTAATTATCCTAAGCGTTTGTTTTGGACAAACCGGAAAAAATACAAAATCCCTTTTGTACAATGATTTTCGGTTAATCAACTATTCGAGTGGCGTGGTCTATTTTTCTTATGATAACGGATTAACCTGGCATGACAAAAGCTCAGGATTGCCATCAACAGTTAATATTGGTTTGGGTGGAATTGCCGTTTCGGGAAACAAACTTGCACTTATCTCAAAAGATAGTGGATTGTACTTTTTCAATACACAGGAAGACAAGTGGCTTAATATTGGCACCGACAAACAATTAATAGAAAATAATATGGGTGCTTTACTGTTCTTTAAAGACCACATATATGTAGGCACACAGTTAGGAGGTATTTTCCGGACGAAGGACGAAGGAAAAAGCTGGACAAAACTAAATATTGGTCTGGATAACCTGACAATCCGAAAACTTGCCGAAATAAAAAATAGGCTCTACGCAGCAACGAATTCGGGGCTTTATTCCTATAACGACTTGCTCAATCAATGGGAATTAGAATATGGAAATACGGCGCTACAAGTTAATGGTATAACAACTTTTGATGGAAGTATTTACATTGCTACAAATCAAGGTGCCTTTGCCTCACCAATCGGGAAAAAAGAGTGGAGGAAAATCTTATTAAATGGCGCTTTGCATAACATCAGTTCAGACAATAAGGCAATCTATGCAATGGTGTATAATGAGCTATTTTCATCTTTTGACAAGGGACAAACCTGGCATAGTATGCAAGCCGGATTACCTGCTCAATTGTATACATTTGATGTGATTAAAACCGGCAACACACTTTTAGCAGCACAATGGGACGGTGTATACAGAAGAAATACAGAAGCTCAGAACTGGGAAATATCAAGTAATGGGCTGCCTGAGAACATAGCTGTTACAAATATCCAAATGTATAGTAACATCATTGTTATTAGTGGAAACGAAAGAAAACTAAGAAAGGGGATGACCGCAGATAAATAAGTTGCATTAAAAGGACGTGCCGCAGTATCCCCTGGTCTGATTGGCACAGGTTACTCGCTCCATGGCCAATGAACAATAGCGTCGCAGAAGTTCTTTCTTTCAAAATTCGGTATCATGAAGGCACAGATGTCGGCATTGATCGTACCATAAGTGGTTTCAGGTTTGTGTTTGAACCCTTGAAAAAATGTAGGAATAATCTTCTTCTTAAAGTCAGCGTGGAAATTCTCTAACGATTTCTTCCCTGTTTTCTGCAGACAACTGGTCATATCCCCTGCCAACAACATCCAGAGCCACACCATAATTTAATAATGCAACTTCTGCCTCCTTATGGGGCGCAACCCCAGGTATCGTATGCAAGGCAATAGCATCCCATACGAGCTGTAATGTTTGCTTCGGCATTCCATGGCTTTTGAGAAATTCACGGGCTGCATTCGCCCCGTCTACCTCAAAACATTTATCCGGACTACCGTAATATGAAGTAAGCCCCAGATCATGAAAAGCCGCGCTGACATACAAGAGTTCAGGATCATACATGAACTTTCTTTGCTCGCCATTTAAAGAAGCAAATAAAAACGTACGCAAGGAATGGTTATACAAAAATTCGCTTCCATGTTCGAGCAATAATTCCGTAGCCTGACGGGCAATAATACTGTCAGGTATTTTAATACCGGCGACAGTTTTAGGCATCTTTGTTGTCATAACTTGTTATTTTAACCCATTAAAAATTACATAACGTCACATTAAACGGGTATTGTTTTCGTAGAAATACCCACCCGGTTCATAAAATTGATATGACATACCAGTACAATTAGATCGGCTATTTCCTTTGTGTTAAAATGCGCTTTTAGCTTTTCATAAGTTTCATCAGAAACGCCATGTACTGAAATATGTGTTATTTCCTCTGCCAGACGAAGGGCCGTTTTTTCAATTTCATTAAAGAGCACACTTTCTTCCCATGCGGAAAGCGCAAAGATCCTGCGCGGCAGCTCTCCTGTTTTTAAAGCTTCATGGGTATGATAATCTATACAAAAAACACATTTGTTGATTTGAGAAACCCTGATCTTGATCAGCTCTATCAATGATCTGGGTATTGAAGAACCATACAGCCTTTGATCCATGGCAGCGATTTGCTCCCAGTATAATGGTTCTTCTTTCCACACATCTAAACGATGCTTGATTGACTTTATCATAAATTAAACATTTTATATCTACAAAGTTCCACACAAGAGTTATTTGTCTGCTTAAACTGGTTTAAGAAATGGGTTTATTTGTTTGCTGCTATTCTGCAATCGCCCATTCTGTTGCTTCGCAAAAATGATCGATTTTTGATTGTCAATTAATTATGGCTCTAATGGTTGATATTAAGCCCGGCCATGCAGACTGAAAAGATGCGCTTCCAGGCAGAGCTACAAAAGACAGGTAATGGTTTGAAAGCATCTCCGAAAGTTGTACCTTAAGAATTCAATTTCTGCCTTTCTCTCACATAGGCTGGAAAATGGACATTATATTATTGAATTTATCAAATGAGCGTAAAAATGGATCAACAACATTTTCGTCAAACGGAGAAGATGAACTTCCTTCTTTTTTCGGCATCGTTAAGAAAGGAGTCGTATAATACGCGTTTAATTAATTTAGCCGCAAACATAATAGAGAAGAATAATGGTAAAGTGGATCTTGCAAGCATGAGTGAATTTGACTGTCCTTCTTTCAACCAGGATTTGGAAACTACTGCGACTCCGACTGGTGCAACTGAATTCAGGAAACGGCTTTTGGCAAACGATGCATTCATCATTTCTTCCCCGGAATATAACGGTTCAGTGCCTGGAGTTTTGAAAAATGTGATTGACTGGGTTTCACGGTTTCGCCCACAACCGTTCAATGAACGGCATGCCTTATTGATGTCTGCTTCCCCTTCCATGGTTGGTGGTAATCGCGGGCTGTGGGCGCTCAGGATTCCTCTTGAGCATCTTGGTGCTAGGGTTTTTCCAGATATGTTTTCATTAGCTATGGCGCATAAAGAATTTACAGATGAGGGTGCATTAAAAGATGCTACAACCGCCAAAAGGTTTGAAAGCAATCTCATTGCTTTCATGAATCTTGCTGAAGCCGCCAAACATTATCCTTGCATAAAGAAGACCTGGGTAGAATTTCTTGGTGAAAAACCTGATCCCGTTACCGAACGGGTAGAATAGCTGTCAAGTCGAGTGTTTGGAGAATGATATGCTCGATATTTAAGCACGAACTCACATTTGCATAGGCAGCTAATCGGATTCAAATGCTTCATTTTCAATATTAGCACAACGTGCTTAATAACAACAAGGAACACAAAATGTAACTTTCATACAAGTGTATTATTATTTGCTTTCTTTTAGTCTTTTAACCGCCTGATTTCTTTCGATTTTAAAGCAGTCATTTACACAGTTATCGGCTAAATCTACAAGCCTATTGGCTAAACAGCACGTCTGTAAAACTCTTCTTTGCTGCGTGAAATCGTTTGCTCATTTTTGTTAACTAATCGGTTTCGCGTAACGCATATTATATGCATTCAAAACTAATCATTACACGGATAGCCCTTTTATACCTCCGAATGCAGAGTGATTCTGCCCATTGTGAACAGGTTTTAATTTCTACACTACTTTTTAGCGAATCCTGGTTTGCGCTCCCAACCAATGGAGAAACAATTGTTTCTCTTTACCTGGATAGGGATTGCAGCGTAATGTAAGCAGCTTTATTCGGATAACTATGAAAATCTATTTCTTAAACTATATCACTTATCTATGAAAAGAGTAATGTGCTGGCTTCTGCCTGCGATTCTGATGGCAATATCATGTAAAAAAGCAGCTGAACAAAACTCATGTATTACATGTGACAGCCGCAAAACAGCAAAAATAGCGAACACGCTGCCCGTACAGGTTAACTCCTTCAGAGGCATTCGTTCCGATGATCCCAATGGAACCGCGCCAATCGATAATCCAGATAGAGGCTTAAGGCTTTACTATTCCATGTATGCAAGCAATATGAATCAACCATTTTGGTCACCTAATGTAAATTATTGGAATAACATCTGGATGTTGACGAATCAATTTACGGAAATAATAAGATACGCCTGACGTTAATCAATTTCTACCTTACTGAATATCTACATACCACAATCAGTGCAAGTGCCTTGGCGAATATGCAATATATTTTCGATCAGTTAAGGACAAGAAGAGGTTGACAACTAAAGCTCAGGCGCATAACGTCTTAATCGTAAGTTGCTACCGCAATCTCTACGGGAAATTATTTAGTTGGTTATAATGTCGTTGCAGATAGACTAAATACTGCTGGTCTTTCCTTATTTCATGGATCATTAAAAAAGATATGAAATTGTTGAATTTGATTTTGATGGCAATCATTATTAGTAATTCGTTTTGCAACGATTTGGATCTTTCTGCGAAGGCAGGTAGTCAAACTTTGGAAACCTCTCAAGGCAAGCTATATTTCCATCGTATAGTAAAGGGACTTAGTACTGCGCTTATTTTTTGAGCATGAAAGAAGACTTATGTGTCGGGCTAAAAGAAAGCGAGGACTTTTATTTTAGGGTGCTTGATCCAACGATATATTATAAAATTGAAAAGGATACTTTATTTGTTTATACATCTTTCCCGGCAACTCCTCCTGAAAAATTCGGAATTAATGTAGTTCAAGTCAAAATAGAAAGTAACGAATCTGAAAAGTACGAGCAACTATTTCATGAGCGGAGAATACAAAAGGCAGAGATAGACTCAATATATTCTCAAAAGTGTGAAGTAAAATATTAGTCGCTTATTTAAATGAAACGCATTATTATTAAATCGAAAAGCTATTGGGAAACTGGCCAGTTCAACACAAACACCTGTAGACTTCGACGGCCTTTTAAATTCAGGATTGCAAAACCCGATGAACTTGGAGCGCCTATACGGTGACATTGTACAAAAGCGGGAAATAATTGGTTCGATATACCCTTGGAGTTCGAACCGCCCGACTGAATGAGGCCGTTTCGCTGGTATACAGTCTGGGATCAGGTTGAAAAATTGGGGGATTTAGGAGAAAGTTGTTGTTTTGCAGCCTAATAAAACGGACAAGAAACATTGGAAAAGGACCAGGAAAAAGAATTGTTAGGCTATTTTTTACCAGCAGGGACA
>NZ_JAFFJX010000001.1 GCF_016924755.1 Longitalea arenae
TAAAGAATGCCTATGATATGTATATGAAGCTCGCCGACATCTTCCGTTACTGCACCTGTAAAGAGCAGGCGTTTAAACGATTGGCCTTATGGTTCAATGAGGTTGAAGATGCAGGAATTGAATCTTTTAGAGCCGTGTACCGCTCCATTGAAACTCACTACGAAAGTATATTGAATTACTTTAATAACAGAAGTACCAACGCTTCTGCCGAATCCTTCAATGCAAAAATTAAAGCCTTTAGATCTTCTGCACGGGGAGTTCGGGACATTAATTTCTTCCTATTCAGACTCCAGAAAATCTATGCTTAACTACCTCATCCCCCAAAAATTTGACTTGACCCATAAAAAATCAATTCTCCTCAATTTTTGTGATCTAAATAATATAAAAAGGCAAAAATTGCCGATTTCAGGCCGGAAAATATGACTTTCCACATGCCGGTTTTAAAAAAACTGACAATTACACGTAGGAAACAGATATTTTAAAAATGATTATTTGTTGCCCTTTAAGGAACTTGCTTTATATCATAAAATCATTGTCCTTCTTCCTTCATTACTTATCTTGCCGCAAAGAGGTGTTATGGCTTTTTCTACCGATACATCCAATGTACTTTTTCAACTGGCTGTTCGGTTTGTGAATCAAACAAACCGCCACCTTTTCCTGACCGGAAAAGCGGGCACCGGCAAAACCACTTTTTTAAAATATATCCGCGATAATACCTTTAAAAAACTGGCCGTAGTGGCGCCTACCGGCGTGGCGGCCATCAATGCCGGCGGTGTCACCTTACACTCTTTTTTTCAGCTCCCTCATGGCTCTTTTATTCCCGTTCATCAAAGCGGCTGGAACAGCAACAGTTCCTTTAACACCCCGCATACCCTGTTGACCAACCTGCGGCTGAACAACGACAAAAAACGGCTGCTGCAGGAACTGGAACTACTCATCATCGACGAGGTGAGTATGTTGCGGGCCGATATTCTCGACGAGATCGATTGCATCCTGCGCCATGTAAGAAGAAAGCAGTGGGAGCCTTTCGGCGGCGTGCAGATGCTTTATATCGGCGACCTGTTTCAATTGCCTCCGGTAACTAAAAGCGAAGAATGGGATGTTTTACGGCAATATTACCGCAGTCCCTTCTTTTTTGAAGCGCAGGCCCTGCAGCAAAAACCACCCTTGTACCTGGAACTGAAAAAGATCTACCGCCAGCATGAACAGGAGTTTATCAGTGTGTTGAATAATATCCGGAACAATACAACGACCGACGAAGACCTGAACCTGCTGCATAAACACTACCTGCCCGGTTACGAAAGGGCAGAAAATGAAAATTACATCACCCTTACCACCCATAACGCGAGGGCGGATACGATCAACCAGCAACAGCTGAACAGGCTGCCTGGTGAATTGATCGAATTTCGCGCCGAAGTGAGCGGTGATTTCAATGAGCGGGCTTTTCCCGCCGACCAGCTATTGCCATTGAAAGCAGGCGCCCAGATCATGTTCATAAAGAATGATAAGGGTGAATCAAGAAGATTTTTCAATGGCAAAATTGCCACCGTGTCCCGTATTGCCGGTGAAGAAATATATGTCAGGCTGGAGGGCGATGAACATGAGATGCTGCTGGAAAAAGAAACCTGGCAGAACATCCGCTACCAGTATAATAATGAAGAAGATAAAATAGAAGAGGAGGAGGTGGGTTCTTTTAAACAGTATCCCATCCGGCTGGCCTGGGCCATCACCATTCACAAAAGCCAGGGCCTTACATTTGAAAAAGCGATCATCGATGCCGGGGCATCCTTTGCGCCCGGACAGGTATATGTTGCGCTTAGCCGCCTGACCTCCCTGAGCGGACTGGTACTTTATTCCCGCATTCATCCCGGCAGTATCAATACCGATGAACGGGTGCTTGCGTTCACCCGGCTTGAAAGAGAAGAAGACCAGTTGGCACAGGAATTACAGCGTGAGCAGGAAATATTCTTAACCCGCTCCCTGGTGTTAACTTTTGACTGGCTAAAGCTGGCCGAAGGAATGCAAATGCATTTTGAAGGGTACGAAAGCAGGCAAATCCCCGATAAAAACACCTGCGTGTTATGGGCCAAAGAGCTATTGGACGCCGTGTTAAAACAGCAGGAAATGGCCGATAAATTCACGCGGCAACTGGAGCAGTTGTTGCCCAGGGCCCCGGAGGACGGCTATCAGTTCCTTCAGCAACGGGTTATGGCAGGAAGCGCTTACTTTTTACAGGCTATGGATGTCATGGAAACTTCCATCAAAGACCATATAGCCGCTATTAAAGTAAAACCCAAGGCAAAAAAATATGTTTCTACCCTGCAGCAGCTGCTGCTGTTGCCACAGCGAAAAAAACAGCAATTACAACAGGCCCTGCAAATCATTGATGGATTGGTAAAAGGGGTTAAAGCAGCGGATCTGTTAGCGCAGGTAGAAGAAAATAAAAGATCGGAAAACATACAAACAATAGCAGAGGCGGAATCAAAACCTGTCAAAGCCCAAAGAGGCGAATCGAACCGCATAAGTCTGCAATTGTTTAAGGAAGGTAAGGATCTGAGGGAAATAGCAGCCATCCGGAATCTGGCCCCATCTACGATCGAAGGTCACCTGATACCGTTTATAAGCACCGGAGAGATTGATATTAAGGATATGGTGGCAGCCGATAAATTAGCTGTTATACTTCAGGCCGTAGAAGCATTGAATGGTGAGAACATTACGTTGACACCGCTCAAGGAAAAACTGGGTGATGCTTTTTCTTATACTGAAATAAAAGCGGCTTTATCGTACCGCGATTGGTTACAGGTGAGTAAAGCCGCAGATTAACGGTAATAATAATTTAGCTATGGCACAAACGGATCTGTCGCCCCAGGAAAAAAAAGTAGCCGATAAAGTGGTCATTCTTTCTAAAGAACTGATCATCCTGCTCATTGTTTTTACCGTTAGCCTCCTGCTGTTTTTGTTTATTGCTTACCGGGTTTTTTATCTCGATAAAACCGGCGCCGATGAAAGGGCCTTTGCTTTTGCTCATTCCCTGGTCAATGATAATATGACCCGGTTAATGGAGTTCATAACTTTCTTTGGTTCCCATTACTTTTTGATACCTGCCAATCTTCTTTTATGCTTTTATTTCCTGATCCGGAAAAGAGGACGGTACTCTATCAAGGTGAGCGCTATTGCGCTCAGCAGTGTGCTCATCATGCTGGGACTGAAATTATTATTTAACCGCCATCGCCCCCTGATCCCCTTACTGGAACCAGCGCGCGGACTGAGTTTTCCCAGCGGCCATGCTTTCATGAGCGTATGTTTTTATGGCTTGCTGATGATCATCATCTGGCGGGAAGAAAGGCCCAAACCGGTATTGAAATGGACACTATTAATCTTGGTGATCGCATTGCTCCTGGGCATAGGTTTTAGCCGCATCTATTTGCGGGTACACTATTTTACAGACGTGATCGCCGGCTTTTGCATTGGTTCAACCTGGTTATTTCTCAGCTCTTTCCTCATTGATCAGATCAGACCCACGGGTTTGAAAAAAGCATGAACAAGGCCGGGGATCAGGTTTTATTGATCACCGGTTTCGGAGCTACCTTGCGCGTCCAGCGGGAGATCTCGGTTTGATTGAATAAAAGGATCAGGATGCCATTCTGCAATCTGTAGCTGTTTGTACGCAACAGGTTTTCCAGGAATGCTTTTTCATTATAGCCAATGCAGGCCATTTTAGTAGTAACGATCCGCTGATTGAATTGCAGGGTAGAATCGGTAAAGTCAAAACTCCCGTTCATATTGTTGCAACCGGTATTACCGGTAAACCGCTTGGTTTCCAGGTTAAATTCCAGCCGGGGAATTTTACCGGTAGCTGTATCGGATGCCAGCACGGGTTGCAGAAACCACAATCCGCCCAGTTTGGTAGTATCCGGTTGCGACTGTGGCGCTTGTGCAATAGCAGTATCTTTTTTTTCGGCTTTTGTACTGTCGTAGGTGGGTAAATTATTGCCAGGGGAGCCATTACAAGACAGTACCCAAATGCTTAATAGTAAGGTAAACGGTCTCATATAACAGTTACCTTAAAAAATAATGCCACCCGGGATTGCTGATTTCGGGATTTTGAGATTTTGAGATTTGTTATGATGCAGCCTCAACTAAAATCTCAAAATCCAGAAATCCCAAAATCTCGAAATCAATTCAGTGAAGGATCTCTAAAAGTATTGCCCTGGCTCAGGTCGCCGGTTTCAAACCCTTTTTTAAACCAGTACATCCGCTGGGCAGAAGTGCCGTGGGTAAACGATTCAGGTACAACCCTTCCCTGGGCCTGTTTTTGCAGGCGATCGTCGCCAATGGCATTGGCCGCATTCAGGGCTTCCTCGATATCATTTTCTTCAAGAATGTTCTTCATACGCTGCGCATGATGCGCCCATACCCCGGCCAGGAAATCGGCCTGCAATTCCAGCTTTACGGAATATTTATTGTATTCTTCCTCACTTAACTGCTGCCTTAACCGATGCATTTTATCGCTGGTGCCATTCAGTTTTTGAATATGGTGGCCCACTTCATGCGCAACCACATAGGCCATGGCAAAATCGCCGGGTGCATGTAAATGGTTTTGCATATCTTCAAAGAAGGACAGGTCGATATATACTTTTTGATCGCCGGGGCAATAGAAAGGTCCGGTGGCTGATCCTGCCATTCCGCAGGCGCTTTGTACCGATTGTCTGAAAAGGACCAGGGTAGGTTCCACATATGATTCGCCCGATGCTGAGAATAATTTGTTCCACACATCTTCCGTATCCGCCAGCACTACTTTTATAAAGCTCGCTCTTTCATCATCCAGTTTCTGTTCTTCCGCACTCATTTCCTGGGCCGGCCCCTGTTGTGGCAGTGCCTGGGGAATTTCAGCAGCGTCTCCACCCAGAAACAGCTTCACTAAAAGGACAATAACGCCGATAATACCACCGCCTACAGCCAGACCGCCGCCTGAAAAGCCCCTGCGGTCTTCAACATTTGAGCTTTCGCGCCGTCCGATCCATTTCATAATAACTATTTTAAGATGCAAAAATAGGTAGCTGGCCTATCACAAAAAATTTTGTGCCTTCCTGCTTTGGGCGCTTATTTGAGGTGTTTCAATAACACGCGGAAGAGCTCATCGGGGTTGAATGGCTTTACGACAATATCGGTGAGTCCGGCACTTGCTACATCCTTTTCTACTTCGGCAGGCAAACTGGCGGTCAATGCAATGACCGGTAAGCTAAGGCCGCGGGCACGTAAGCGGCGGGTAGCCTCGAAGCCATCCATAACAGGCATGTTCAGGTCCATTAAAACAATGCGGTATTTGCCCGGCAGGATCTTCTCCAGTGCTTCTTCTCCATTCGTGGCTACTTCTACCACAGCGCCGCTGCGTTCAAGCAATGACTGCGCTACCATGATATTAAAAGGATTGTCTTCCACCACTAAAATGGAAACATCCTGTAATTGTTTTTCGGGAACAACCGTTTTATGGTCAGCTATATCAACACCTGCCGGTTCATCGCTGAGCGCAAAGGTCTGGGTAAAATAAAAAACAGACCCTTTTCCCGGCTCACTGCTCAGGTTCAATGTAACGCCCTGTAGCTCCAGGATGCGTTTGGTAATGGCCAATCCGAGGCCGGTTCCTCCATAACTACGGGAGGTGGATGAATCGGCCTGGGTAAACCGGTCAAAGATCAACTGCTGCTTTTCCGGTGCGATGCCAATACCGGTATCAGCAACCATAAAAGTCAGCGTTATCTTGTCTTCGGTTATTTTCTCTGCATGGATCGATAAATGCACAGAACCCACTTCGGTGAACTTGATGGCGTTTTGTACCAGGTTAAAGATCACCTGCGAGGTACGGGTAGGGTCGCCAATAATTTTCCGGGTGATCTGGCTATCGACCGCTGCATTTAAAGTGATCTTTTTTTCAACGGCCTTGCTGCCAAGGCCACCTGTAATATGCTGCGCAATACTGCCGATATCCATGGGGATCATTTCAAAATTCACCTTGCCGGCTTCAATCTTATTATAATCGAGAATATCGTTTACGATCGACAGCAGATTATTGGCAGAAAACAACAATACATTCAGGTTCTTTTCCTGGTCTTTGCGGGGTGTATTCCGCAACAAGATGTGCGCCATACCGATCACCACGTTCAATGGCGTTCGTATCTCGTGCGACATGGTGCTAAGGAATTCCGTTTTGGCGTTCAAGCCCTGCTTTGCTTCATTGGCCGCTTTGCGAAGCGCATAGGCAAAGCGGTGGGAGAGTACCAGCGATTGTAAAAAGAAGAATAAGACGTAGCCGGTAAATACGATCCACTTTTCAGTATGGAGCATCTGAAAATAATGCAGATTGATGATCAGGAACACCAACAACATAACACCACAGCTCATGAGTGCAAACACTGCGCCCACCCTTTTGTACTTAACAGCCCTGATGCAGGAATAAAATGCGAAGCCGATATACAGGAACATCACGACGAGGAATGGCACTATGCCTTTGGTAAAGATCCAGGGGGGCGTTACCAGGATAACCAATGCATAGAACAGGCAGATATACACCACCGCATCCACGATGAAGCGGTTTGCATCTTTCGGGTATACACTTTGAAAATAACGGGAGAACAGGGCTACACCGAGAATAAGACTTAAATATTCGAGACGAATGGTCAGAAACCAGCTCAGGTTGGGAAAAACGGAATGTAAGACATACAGGCTTGTACCAACCATACGGTAACTGTACACTATACAGAAAAGCGAAAAATAAAGAATGGCTTTATCGCGGCTGCCAAATGCATAAAACCCGAAAAAGAACAAGCCGCCCATGAGCAAACAGCCGGCCAGCAGCAGGTCATAGGCTTTGTCGCGCTGCAGGCTTAAAAAAAGTTTCCTGCTTTCGCCGATAACCGGTTGTTTGTAGGTACCGCCTTTCGTATGCCAGAAATTGGCAACCTGTAACAGCACATGCAATGTATCAGCAGCAGCAGGAAGATTGACAGTTTGCGTACTCCAGAAAGGAATGGCGTTTCGCGCAGATGTATCCGGCCGGCCATTGAATAACAGCAGTGAATCGTTAATGAACATCCTGTAGGAACAGTAAACATCCGGCATCAGCAATGCCAGTTGGGGCCGCTTTTCAGGCAATAGAATGGTGAGCGCATAGGTGGCATAGCCTTCCACGGGTAAGTGTTGGCCATGCAGCTGAACGGTATTCCAAAGCGAAGGATAGTTTATAAGATCTGGCGCCGTGGACAATGGATCACCCGGCTGCAATAAGCGATGCCAGTAAAACTGCCATTCACCGACTAAAGAGATCTGCTGGTCCTGTAAATTCACCGCACGAAGATCGAGCACACCGTTGCGGGCAGCTACTCTGCTCAATGGTTTATCCTTTGCCAGGCAAACAGGCAAACAGCCGTAGACAAGAAGGGCAGTCAACAAAAGCCATCTGACGTGTTTCATACAACCGGTTCGGGCATTTTCTACAGGGTGAGTTTACACAAACGCATCCTACCTGGAAAAATGATCGACAGGCAGACAAATTATCACATTCATGGGGATTAGAGAAATTATGGCCGGCTTTGTTGATTAAAATTAAATATGATCGAATATTTCTTAGGTAAAATCACTTAAAACGATAACCGCAGGACATATTCATAAATGCAAAAGAAAAGGGCTGCCTGCGGTGAGGACAGCCCTGAACTATTCTGATAAGAACTTTTATGATTTTTTAGGCTCCAGCAGTTTGAAGAACTGATCGAGCTGAGGCAGGATCACGATCCTTGTTCTGCGGTTAGCGGCACGGCCGGCAGGCGTATCGTTTGGCGCTACCGGTAAATATTCACCGCGGCCTGCAGCTGCGATATGCGCGGGGTTCAACCCGTATTGGTTTTGCAATACACGTACGACAGCAGTGGCGCGGTGCACGCTCAGATCCCAGTTGTCGAGCAGAACGCCTTTGGCAAATTTTACGTTATCGGTGTGGCCTTCCACCATGAATTCGATATCGGGTTGGTTCTGTAATACCTTGGCTACTTTACCGAGCACTTCAGTTGCTTTGGGTGTTATTACATAACTACCGCTGTTGAATAACAGTTTATCGGAGATGTCGATATATACCACACCTTTGTCAACTTTGATATTGATATCTTCATCGGCCAGGTTACCTATGGCGCCTTTCAGGTTCATCACCAGGGCCATATTTAAAGAATCCTTACGCGCCATAGAAGCTTGCAGGTCCTGGATATAGGCGTCTTTTGCACCAATGTTCTCCAGTGATTTCTTAATGCTTTCGGCCTGTGAAGATGAAATAACTGACAGGTCCTGCAGTTGTTTCAAAGCCTGCGTATTGTTCTCTTTTAAGAATTCGTTTTGTTTTTTGAGGCTGGCGATCTCATTTTCCAGGGCTGATTTGTTACGGGCGTATTCAGCTTTTGCGTCTTCGCAGCTTTTCAGGTCACCCTGCAGTTTCGTATAATTACCACTCAGCTCATTGTACTTTGCTACTTCACCTTTATATTTTTTTGAGCTGACACAGGAAAAAAGCAACAGCGAAGAAAGCCCTGTAAATAACACCTGTTTACATTTCATATTGTATGTTGTTTTAATTGTTACCCAGACCCTCACTATCCATTCACTTTCCGGCCACCCATAAGCAAGGATTGTGCCTGGCAGCCGCAAAGGTATTGATCAAAACAATTATCCCCCTTTCTTATTTAAATAAAGGCCGAATTTAAGATCGTTTTAATAAATTTTTTTACCTGACGCCGCTATTGCAGTCTGCGTTATAAGTATTTTTTTGGCCTCTGCAACCTTTGGGCGTGCAATACCAGTCATGTAAAGCTGCTTTAATAACTTCTGATGGCCGGTTAAACCGCGGCTCGAACAGCAAAAACGCGCAATACTAACGGAAGCTTATAGGCGTATATATCCTATCGTTCAACGCATTCATTCCGGAGGCGGATGACAAAATTGCCATTGAGGCCAGCTTTCATCCGAAAGCGCCGGTAAGCCTTTCAATATGCCTGACAGATGCGGAATGGTGAGCGCTCTAATGATCAGATTGTCATGCCATTGACCCTGAGCCGGGATATAAATGTAATTAATGATTATATAAGCCAAGCGGCACAAAAAATACCACTAAGTGGTATTGATTTGAATCAGGAATTATTGTCACTTTGTTAGCCCACATGGTTTCAGCCATTGCCTTTTCCTGAAGTAGTTTTCTTTAGAAATTTCATGTGGGTAACCCTGCTACGTCGCGCTGGCAGGGTTTTTTGTTGTTACCAGTTACCGGCGCCCGTTGCCAGGCGCCCGCTGAAATGTAAAAGTCTCCTATAAAAATCAGTGGTTTACAATTACGATGCTGCGTCAGCAATGATAACGTCTCCGATAATGAATGATTCCGAATTATAGGACGGGGCAACCGGAAACGGTAACCAAAATAATTAGTCCACAAATACTAAAATAATTAGTGTTGATAATATAATTTTCTCTACATTTGGCAATCGGTAAATTTGAAAGACTAAAAAAACAACCCATTATGGCAGATAATGAAAAAGCCAAAGCGCTAAAGCTTACTATAGATAAAATCGAGAAAGATTTTGGTAAGGGAAGTGTGATGATGATGAATGAGAAGTCGCAGGATCCCATTGAAGTGATCTCATCCGGCTCTATTGGCCTGGATACAGCCCTCGGAGTGGGCGGTTTACCAAAAGGCCGTATTGTTGAGATCTATGGACCTGAATCTTCCGGTAAAACAACCATCGCAATACATGTTATTGCGGAAGCACAGAAAAAAGGCGGCATGTGCGCCATCATCGATGCGGAACATGCTTTTGACAGCCTCTATGCTAAAAAACTCGGTGTAGACGTAGATAACCTGCTCATTTCGCAACCCGACTACGGTGAGCAAGCCCTTGAAATAGCCGACCGGCTGATCTTATCAGGCGCGCTCGATGTAGTAGTGATCGACTCGGTGGCTGCCCTGGTTCCAAAAGGCGAGCTGGAAGGTGAAATGGGTGACAGCAAAATGGGTTTACAAGCCCGTTTGATGTCACAAGCGCTGCGTAAGCTCACGGCCACTATTAATAAAACAAATACCATTTGCATTTTCATCAACCAGCTGCGCGAAAAGATCGGCGTTATGTTCGGTAACCCCGAAACCACTACTGGTGGTAACGCCCTGAAGTTCTACGCTTCGGTTCGACTGGATATTCGCCGTACCGCACAGATCAAGGACGGTGATGAAGCCATCGGGAACCGGGTTAAAGTAAAAGTGGTAAAAAATAAAGTAGCTCCTCCATTCCGCGCCGCAGAGTTTGATATCGTGTTCGGCGAAGGCATTTCAAAGACCGGTGAAATTCTCGATATGGGCGTGGAACTGGGTATCGTAAATAAAAGCGGAAGCTGGTTCAGCTATAACTCTGATAAACTCGGCCAGGGACGTGATGCGGTGAAGCAATTACTGATCGACAATCCTGAATTATCAAATGAAATTGAAACGAGGATCAGAGAAAAGATCAAAGAAATGCAACAATCGGCCTAATGTGAAAACCGGCTAAGAGGCTTTTCACATTTGCCCATTCAATTTGTTTCCAGGTTCAGTTGAATTTATATGGGTTAGTAAGTAGATCGTCCCGGCTTCACCGGGACGATTTTTTTTGCAAGAAACTATTAGGCTGAAATCTGATTTTCAACCCAGATCATTTCAAATTCGAAGGCCTAACAGATTTGAAACACCCCGTTTGCAATTGCAAACCATACCGTACAAATTTGAAACACCCCATTTGCAATTGCAAACCATACCGTACAAATTCAAAACACCCCGTTTGCAATTGCAAACCATACCGTACAAATTTGAAACACCCCGTTTGCAATTGCAAACCATACTGTACAAATTTGAAACACCCCGTTTGCAATTGCAAACCATACGGTACAAATTCAAAACACCCCATTTGCAATTGCAAACCATACCGTACAAATTCAAAACACCCTATTTGCAATTGCAAACAGCTCTACCCGGGAGATTTACCGGGTCTGTTCAATAAACGGTGTCAGTGCGATTTACGGTTGATTGATCCTGACTTCCAGGATAATAGCTAATGGTGCATAAACTTGTTTCTATCCATGTAGGGGCAGCCCAGGGCTCCATCACTCAGGGACGAAGGTGGTCGCATAGTGAAAGGCGTGTGTAATCTGGTGATATGGTCAGGACTGAGGAAAAGCGTTGGCCAAAACTGCAGTATTATGCTTCCCAGATATCGGGAAAGTACTTTTCCGGCGGGTAGATTTATGCGGAAGGTCCATAAAATAAAAAAGGGGTCTGAATAGAAATTCAACCCCGCTTTTAAAATCCAATATCCTATGAAAAACCGAGGTAAAAATAGTGGGGAATTCTGATATCTGCAATACCATTTTGTGGTAATAGTAAAAATACCAAGGTATTTGGGAGATTTAGTAGCTGTTTTTGCGTATAAATACAGACTTTATTTATGACTATAAAAGAAAGAAAATCAATAAAATACACAGGGTCATCTGCCTTACCGGCGATCCGCAGCCATACCGGTCAGGAAAGTTATTGACATTTTTGAAAATATGGGCGCAAAAGCTGCTAGCATCGGTTGAGCATAACCTGTATGATGCTTATGGCCTAGTTCTTCAACAGTTTTTCCTGGGTGATCAGGCCCGTCGTATGATTATTTATGCGTAGAAAATAAATGCCCTTTTCAAGTGTAGAAACATTAATGGTTTGTAATCCCTGCAAATTATTCATCCCGATCCTTTGTTTGCCGGTTGCGTCAAGCACCTGTACATCGAGCAGGGCTTCAGACCGTACTATTAATATATTATCTACCGGATTAGGATAAAAACGAAAAGAAATATCACCCGCTATCAATGCCTCTACCGCTTTCGAGAAAGCCAATTGCAAACCACTCTTACCCGAAAACCGAACCCTGTACAAACTGCGTCCCTTAGCCGGTGCATCATCTATCCATTCATTTTCGGGCTTAATGTCGCTTTGCTTCAATACCGCTACCACCTCATAACTGCGACCACCACTGCTTCTTTCGATAGTGGCAAACGTAAAGGTGGTATCTTCCGGCTGCTTCCAGTTTAAAACGACTTTAGCATTTTCACGAATGCTTACAGTAAGATCGGCAATATACGTGGAGGTATCAACAGGAAAATGATTGGCCAACGGTGATACCGTTGGTTCTTCCTGCGCTGTACATACGTGCACAAGCAGGCATAATAAATATACCAATACGCCTTTCTTCATGAACTTAATGGGTCAACTTTCAAGAACTTCACTATTAACAATTACTGTGCCCGAATGTGGAAAACGAAATTGCATGTAATAAAATTCAAGCAGAGCAGTTAAAGTTTTTCAAAAGTCAATTACCTTGTTCCCGATACATAAAACACAATCAAGAACACCAGTTTATGCTTAAAGTCAGAAAACTAAACGCCCGTAAACGAATTGCTTTGGTAGCACATGACAACAAGAAGAAAGACCTGATTGAATGGGCAGAGTTTAATAAGACTGTGTTGGCCCGGCACGAATTGATTGCTACCGGAACTACCGGTAAACTGCTTGAGAATGCCCTTGACCGTCCGGTAAAAGCCTTGCTCAGCGGGCCTTTGGGCGGCGATCAGCAGATAGGCGCCCTCATTGCCGGTGGCGATATAGACGTACTCATATTTTTTTGGGATCCCATGGAAGCACAACCCCACGATAGCGATGTAAAAGCTTTATTACGGGTAGCCATCGCCTGGAATTGTATTGTTGCCAACGACCGGGCTACAGCAGATTTTATTCTTACCTCACCGCTGATGATGGAAGAATATATGGTCAATATTCCCGATTACACAACCTACCTCAACCGGAAAATTTAACCTTGCTTTGGCGATCAGCCAACAACGCAACATTTATCCGATAAGTAAGATGACGTTTTGAGACAACGAAATATTGGTATTTGAGATTCAGTGATCCTGAGATTTTTTGTAACCCTGAATGTTGCCTAAATCCCAAAATGCCCAAATCTCAAAATCCCGAAATCAATTCAGGCCTGAACATTTAAAAGACGAAATCGTTTAATATAAATCCTGCTCTTTCCAAAGTACAACTTTAGAGAGGGCAAGGTGGTAAATTTGTACAGTTGGTTTTGTAGCTTTCCCTCAAAGCACGAAATTTACCAGTTCCTTACCTACATTATATTATGGCTTTTAAATTACATGCTCCATATCAACCAGCCGGCGACCAGCCGGAAGCTATCCGGCAGCTGGTGGCCGGACTGCAGGATGGTGAAAAGTATCAGACCCTGCTGGGGGTAACCGGCTCTGGTAAAACTTTTACCATCGCCAATGTTATTCAACAGGTGCAAAAACCCACCCTGGTGCTTACCCATAATAAAACCCTGGTGGCCCAGTTGTATGGGGAGTTCAAACAGTTCTTCCCGGAAAATGCAGTGGGCTATTTTGTTAGCTATTATGATTATTACCAGCCCGAGGCTTACATGCCCGTAAGCGATACCTATATTGAAAAGGACCTGAGTATCAACGAAGAATTGGACAAACTGCGCCTGCAGGCTACCACGGAACTGCTCAGTGGCCGCAGGGATATCATCGTAGTAGCGTCGGTAAGCTGTATCTATGGTATCGGTAACCCCGCCGAGTTTGAGAACGGCATTATCCGCATTCACCAGGGACAGGTCATTTCCCGCCAGGGTTTCCTGCATGCCCTCGTCAATTCACTGTACATGCGCAGCCAGGTGGATTTTAACCGCGGTAATTTCCGGGTGCAAGGCGATACCGTGGATATTAACCTGCCCTATGTTGATTTCGGGTACCGCATCACCTTCTTTGGCGATGAAATAGAAACCATCGAAAGCATTGATATAAAGACCAATAAGCGCATTGGGATGGTTGAGAATGCCGCCATTTTCCCGGCTAACCTCTACCTGGCGCCCAAGGATATGATACAGCAGATCCTGGCCGAGATCCAGGATGAATGCGCCGCCCAGGTGGCTTATTTTAAAAGTGTGGGCAAATTCATAGAAGCGCAGCGCCTTAGCGAACGGGTGAATTATGATGTGGAAATGATCCGCGAGCTGGGCTATTGTAATGGGGTAGAGAACTATTCCCGTTTCTTTGACCGCCGCTATCCCGGCACCCGGCCCTTCTGTTTGCTGGATTATTTCCCGAAAGATTTTCTATGCGTAATAGATGAAAGCCATCAAACGGTTCCACAGGTAAGTGGCATGTACGGTGGCGACAGAAGCCGTAAACTGGTACTGGTTGATTATGGTTTCCGCCTGCCATCAGCACTCGATAACCGGCCGCTGAACTTTCATGAATTTGAGTCTATGCTCAACCAAACCATCTTTGTTTCCGCCACTCCCGGCGATTACGAGCTGGAAAAGACCGATGGTATAGTCGTAGAACAGGTAGTAAGGCCTACCGGATTGCTGGATCCGCCCATCGAGATCCGCCCCAGCGTGAACCAGATCGATGACCTGCTCGACGAAATTGACAAACGCGTTAAAAAGGGCGACCGGGTACTGGTTACCACCCTCACCAAACGCATGGCGGAGGAAATGGACAAATACCTGCACCGCATCAATATAAAATCAAAATACATTCACAGTGAAGTAGATACGCTGGAACGTGTAGAGATATTACGTCAGCTGCGCCTGGGCGAAATTGATGTACTGGTAGGCGTAAACCTCCTGCGGGAAGGACTCGATCTGCCGGAAGTATCACTGGTAGCCATCCTCGATGCCGATAAAGAAGGTTTTCTGCGGAATGAGAAATCGCTGACCCAGACTGCCGGCCGCGCCGCCCGTAATGTTGACGGCCTCGTGATCTTTTATGCAGACAACATGACGGAAAGCATGCAGCGCACAATTGATGAAACCAACCGCCGCCGCGAAAAGCAGATCGCCCATAATACCCTGCATGGTATTGTGCCAAAGACAGTTAAAAAATCGCGTGACCAGGTGTTTGCCCAAACATCGGTGCTGGATATTAAAGGATATGATCCCGCGAATCCATATGCGATCGCGCCCAGTGAAGATCTGGTAACAACCGCAGCGGAAGAACAGGTCGTATATAAAACCATTCCACAAATGGAAAAAGCCATTGCCAAAACCAAAAAGGAAATGGAAAAAGCAGCGCGCGATCTCGATTTCATGGAAGCAGCCCGCTTACGCGATGAAATGTTCTCGCTGCAAAAACAATTGCAGGAAATGAAGGGCTAATATGCCGGTCAAAAAAAGAATGTATATAACACACTATTATCCACATTGCCCCGTTTTTATGACGTTCAAAACGAACCCCTAAACCCAATGTCTTTTTCAATGAAAAGCCGACGCATACAACGCCGTCTGTTTAACCTTTTCGCATTTGCCTGCCTGGCATTTGCCCTGTACCTGGTAGCTTTCGTAAAAGAGGAACCCCTGCAACAGGCAGATGCCGGTACTTCCCATATATCGCAGGTTGCCCATAAAGCACAGGCAGCTGCTTCTCATTGATCCAACAAAGACCATTAGGATATATAATAATTCTTCATAACCTTCCGGGGTGAAGAAGATTCCAATATTAGGTTAATTAGCCATCGGGATTATACCGGTATAACTATCGGGCCGATGGGCTAATTAACCAATTTTTTTAGCATCATAGTTCCTAACTTCGGGCATCGTGAAAATTAATCGGAGGAACTAATATGGAGAATCAATCACCTGATAAGAAAGTTTTTTTGCTCGATGCCATGGCACTTATTTTCCGTGCCTATTATGCACTTATCCGCAACCCGCGTATTACCTCAAAAGGGAAGAATACCAACGCCCAGTTTGGCTTTATCAATACCCTGCTCGACCTCATCAATAACCAGAAGCCTACCCATATGGCCGTTTGTTTTGATACGCAGGCGCCCACTGAACGGCATACCGAATTTACCGATTATAAAGCCAACCGCCAGGATGCGCCTGAAGACCTGCTGGCAGCCATTCCCGATATAAAAAAACTCATTCGCGGTTTCAACATCCCCGTGCTGGAAGTAGATGGTTACGAAGCAGACGATGTTATTGGCACCCTCAGCAAAAAAGGTGCAGCTGCCGGTTACCTCGTATATATGGTTACGCCTGACAAAGATTATGGCCAGCTCGTAGATGGCAATATTAAGATCTACAAACCCGGTTACCAGGGCAGCGAGGCCGAGATCCTCGGCGCAAAGGAAGTTTGTGAAAAGTGGAATATCAAAGAAGTGCACCAGGTAGTTGATATCCTGGGCTTAATGGGTGATGCCGTGGATAATATTCCCGGTATTGCAGGCGTAGGTGAAAAAACAGCAGCCAAACTGTTGAATGAATACGGCACGCTGGAGAATGTGCTGGAAAATGCCGATAAAATTAAAGGGGCTTTGGGCGAGAAAGTACGCAATGGAAAGAACGCTGCCATCCTTTCAAAAAAACTCGCTACCATCATCACCGATGTACCCATAGAATTTCATGAAGAAGATTTCCGGTTAAAAGAATGGAACCGCGACCTGCTGAAAGAGATCTTTATTGAACTGGAATTCAAGACCGTTGCCAAACGGGTGCTGGGCGAAGAACTTTCTATCGTTCCCGGCGCAGTGCCCCAGGGCGTTCAAACTGATCTGTTTGGCAATGCGGTAGAATCAGGAAAAACAAAGGCGGAAACCAAAGCATTAAAAACGGAAGAAGCGGCTACAGACGAAGAGCGCGCCATAGATGGCGAAATAATGCCTGCAGGCAGGAACATTCGCAATACCGCCCACCAGTACCGCACCTTGCAGGAAGAAGAGGCCATCACAAGCCTGGTAAAAGAATTGCTCGAAGAAAAAGAGATCTGTTTCGATACCGAAACAACCGGCATGGATGCCAACGATGTAGAGCTGGTAGGTATGAGTTTTTCGTTCAAACCCGGCGAAGCATATTATATTCCCTGTCCGCCCGACCAGGTTGCCACCCAAAAGATCTTGAAGCATTTTGAACCCGTCTTTAACAGGAAAGACGTACTGTGGATCGGACAGAACCTGAAATACGATATGCTGGTCTTGAAATGGTACGGTTATGAATTAAAGGGTGAAACCTTCGATACCATGCTCGCGCATTATGTTATTGAGCCCGATGGCAAGCGCAGTATGGATATGCTCAGCGCCCGCTTTCTCGGTTATGAGCCCGTGCATATAGAAGAACTGATCGGCAAAAAAGGCAAGAACCAGTTGAACATGCGCGATGTGCCGATTGAAAAGATCAGCGACTATGCCGCAGAAGACGCCGATATTACCTTACAGCTGAAACAGGTATTGACACCACTGCTGAAAAGCCGCGAAGTAGAAAAAGTATTTTACGAAGTAGAAAATCCATTGGCAAAAGTGTTGATGGACATGGAATATGAAGGTGTAAAAGTAGATGTGGATTTTCTGCGCGACTATTCAAAAGAGCTGGAGCGGGAAGCCGCCCTGGCGGAAGACCGTGTGTACGAACAGGCAGGCATAAAGTTCAATCTCGCTTCTCCCCGCCAGTTAGGCGAAGTGCTTTTTGAAAAGCTGAAGCTCGACCCGAAAGCCAGGAAAACCAAAACCGGTCAGTATGCCACCGGCGAGGATGTCTTGATGAAACTCGCGCATCAGAACAAGATCGTGGAAGATATTTTGGTGTTCCGCGAACTGACGAAACTTAAATCAACCTATGTAGATAGCCTGCCGGAGCTGATCAATCGAAAGACGGGCCGAGTGCACACCTCCTATGCACAGTCCGTTGCCGTAACAGGCCGCCTGGCCAGTAATAACCCGAATCTGCAGAACATCCCTATTCGTACAGAAAGGGGCCGCGAGATCCGTAAGGCCTTTATTCCCCGGGATAGTAACCGGGTGCTCATCTCTGCCGACTATTCGCAAATCGAATTACGCATTGTGGCCGGTATCAGCGGTGATCCCGCCATGTGCGAGGCCTTTAAAAAAGGAGTGGATATTCACACGGCCACTGCCGCCAAAGTATATGGTGTTGAAGAATCAGCCGTGACCAAGGAACAACGTTACAAGGCCAAGAGCGTGAACTTCGGTATCATATACGGCCAGGGCGCTTTTGGCCTGGCCGATAACCTGGGAATCAGCAGGACCGAAGCCAAGGAGATCATCGACAATTATAAAAAGCAGTTCTTCGGCATTCAGAAGTACATGGATGATACCATCAACTTCGCCCGGGAAAATGGCTTTGTACAAACCATCATGGGCCGTAAACGCTGGCTGCGGGATATTAATTCCAGCAATTTTACGGTTCGTGGTTTTGCCGAGCGAAATGCCATCAATTCGCCCATCCAGGGAACCGCAGCAGATATGATCAAACTGGCCATGGTCAGCATCTATCATGAATTCCGCAAACATAAATTTGAATCAAAAATGATCCTGCAGGTGCATGACGAGTTGGTTTTTGATGCAGTGAAAGAAGAAGTGGAGACCATCAAACCGATCATACTTGATTGTATGCGTAAGGCCCTGCCCCTGCCAAACGAAGTTCCTGTTGAAGCAGAAGTAGGCTCAGGCATCAACTGGCTCGAAGCGCATTAGATCTCTTAGGTGTGTACGTGTGCCATCAACCAGCTGGCGATGGCACACTTCTAAAAACGATACATTATGCAACTGCCCATCTTATCTTATGGCCATTCCGTTTTGAGAGAAAAATGCCAGGCGATTGAAGCCGGCTATCCCGGGCTTCAAAGCCTTATCGACAATATATGGGAAACCATGTACGGCGCCAATGGCTGCGGACTGGCAGCGCCACAGGTAAATGTTCCCGTACGTTTATTCCTGGTTGACAGTAAAACAACTTTCGATAAAATGACAGACGATGAAAGAAAAGAATTCTTTCATCCCGACGATACCGGCATCGTAGAAACATTTATAAATGCCACCATAGTTGACGAATCGGAAGAAACCTGGATCGATGAAGAGGGTTGCCTGAGTATACCGGCTCTTTCAGGCCGCGTAAATCGCGCCTGGAGCATTACCATGGAATATGTGAACCGGGCCTTTGAACCGCAAAAAAAGACCTTTTATGGCGCCACAGCCCGTATGATCCAACACGAATACGATCATACCGAAGGCATCCTATACCTTGACTACCTGAAACCGCTCACCCGCAAACTATTTCAGGGAAAACTGGAGAAAATAGCCAAAGGGCAGATCAGGGCAAAATACCCCATGAAGTTTGCCAGATGATTTACCGGTCTGCCAGCTGTTATGACTTCAGCATCGACGCCACTTTATTCCAGATATCTCCGGCAATGAGATCAGGCCTGCGATTGCCATCAACGATAAAAATATTTTCAACAGCGCTTAATTTCTCGAACGCTTCCATATACTTGGCCCGCACCAGCTGCAGGTTTTCGAGGGTTTCGAACAGCTCGATATTATCGCGGTTGCTATGCAGGCGCTGCATACTTATTTCGGGAGAAACATCGATAAAAATATTGACATCGGGCCGAAGGATCCCGGCGCTCATGGCGTTGGCCTGGATTACCCAGTCCATATTCATGTGTGCGCCCTGGTATGCATAGGAAGAAAAACAATAGCGGTCACAGATCACGGTGTATCCTTCTTCAAGTTTTTTGACGATACCATATGTCTCATTTAATAAATGATCCAGGCGGTCTGCTACGAACAATCCGGCAATAACGCGGTGATCCGCTTTGGCATTTCCTTTCAGAATATCTCTGATGAGTTTACCAATGGTATTATCCGTAGGCTCAAAAGTGCTGTATACTTTATGGCCCTGCCCGGCCAATTGTTCCATCAATAACTTCGTCTGGGTGCTTTTTCCGCTGCCATCGATCCCCTCCAGGGCAATAAAAAGGTTGTTCCGTTTTTTCATAACGCGCTCAAAAATACACGTAAAAGCCTATATGACAGTGGCGGAATAAGCGCCTTGTTAAAAAGTCATTAATTTATTATGGCAGAACCGTCCCTTTAACAGTTGTTTTGTCTAATATTTTGTCAAAGTGAAGATATTTCCCAAACCTTACCGAAAACTGCCGTCTAATGGTAGTAACTTAATAAAAGATTTCCCCGTTCTAAACTTTACTCAAACAATAAACTTCCCTATATGAAGATCTTTACACTGGTGGCGGTATTGCTGGGTAGCATGATCACGCACCTGGTGATGGCGCAGGAGAGCTGGCCCAAAACAGCTACGACTTCAGATGGAGCCATCATTAAACTGTATCAATGGCAACCCGATTCATTTGCCAATAATAATTTGAAGGCGCATGCTGCCATCTCGGTATTGGAAAGTGGTAAATCGGAGCCTGTTTTTGGCGTAGCCTGGTTAAAAGCCACTACTGCAACCACAGGTGCCCAGGTACAGGTTCAATCGATGTATATCACTAACATCAAACTCCCCGGGGAAAACAGTGACGATAAACTGGAAGAAATAGCCAATACCATGGAAGAAAAAGTTTCTTCCTGGAACATTTCATTCCCGCTCAGCGATCTGCAACAGTCCCTTGAGCTGAACAAACAGCAAACTGCCCTGGCCAGTCAGATCAACAACACACCACCAAAAGTCATTTACACCAATGTTCCATCCATTTTGGTTTCTATTGATGGCACGCCAAAACTTCAAACCAATAAGGAATGGGGCGTTGAAGCAGTGGTGAATACCCCTTTTGTGCTGGTGAAGAATCGCGACGACCGTTTTTACCTGTATGGCGGTAAACACTGGTATACGGCGCCTGCTGCTACAGGTCCTTATAAACTGATCACAAACATTCCTTCCAACCTCGGGAAGATCGAATCTGCGATCAAGGAAGCCGATAAAAAAAATCCGGCTGAAGGCAAAGAAACCGACGACAATACGATCTACAATATTGTGGTGACCACTGAACCCGCAGAATTGATCCAGTCGAAAGGGGAAGCTAATTTTGCGCCCCTGCCCCAAACCGGCTTGTTGTATGTGTCCAATTCGGAGAACGACATTTTTATGGACATCAACTCGCAACAGTATTATGTGTTGCTTTCGGGCCGCTGGTACCGTTCAAAAACCCTCAGCGGCAACTGGGAGTATGTTGCAGCCGACCAGCTACCGGCCGATTTTGCAAAGATCCCGAAAGGATCGCCTAAAGATAATGTGCTGGCCAGTGTAGCCGGAACAGAAGAAGCCAATGACGCCATTGCCGATGCGCAGGTGCCGCAGACCGCAAAAGTAGAACGCAATAAAGTAAGGGCCGATGTGGAATACGATGGCGACCCTGCCTGGGAAGCGATAGAAGGAACTGACATGTATTATGCCACCAATTCACCGGTGTCGGTGATCCGCTGGAGAGGCAGGTACTATTCTGTTGATAACGGGATCTGGTTCGAATCGGGCAATGCAGTTGGCCCCTGGACGGTTTGTATAAACCGCCCTTATGCGGTAGCACTTATTCCGCCCCGTTACCCGGTGTACTATATGAAATATGTTTACATCTATGATGTAACGCCCGACTATGTATACATGGGTTATACACCCGGTTATCTGAATGCTTATGTTTACGGACCAACCGTTGTATATGGAACCGGTTATTATTACCGCCCCTGGTATGGTCATTATTATTATCCGCGTCCCTACACCTGGGGATTCGGCATCCGTTACAATCCCTGGTTTGGCTGGGGCTTCGGCGTTGGATTCGGTTATGACTGGTTCAATGTTAGCATAGGTTTTGGCAATCCCTGGGGTTATTGGGGTTATGGCGGCTGGTGGGGACCACGGGTGTATCGCCCCTGCTATTATGGGCCTTCTTACCATTACCGCGGCGGATATTATGGCTATAACAGCTACCGATCGTACCGCCAATACAACAATGTAACTGTGGTAAACAACTATTATGTTAACAACAATATTTATCGCAACAGAAGCGGCATAGTAACCAGGAACAACCCGCGCAGCTACGAGCCATATCGCAATAGCCGCTATGGGGGCAACCGTTCAGATTTTGCCAATAACCGGCGCTTTGGCAATGATAACCGCGGAGGCGATAGAGATCAACGCTTTGATTTCAATAGAAGAAGCACCGATCAACAACGGAATGGCGCATTTGACCGCGACCGGTTCTCGAACCCCGAAAATCGTGTGAACAGGAACTGGAGCCGTACAGACGATAACAACAGAACCTGGAACCGGCCGGATAATAATAGCAGGACCACTACTCAGCCTCAACAAAATATCCGGGAACGGTTTAATTCACAATCATTTGGTACCAGAGACAGGGACAACGATAATGTTCGGCCCCGCCAATATAACCGGGCTGAGCAACTGGAAAACCGGCAACCAAGAAGTTTCGAACCAAGAAACTTCGACCAGAACCGGTCAATGCCCCAACGCAGTTATGAACCTTCTTCCGGCAACCGGGGTAATTTCGGCGGCAACAGGGGTTTTGAACCGCGCAGCCGCCCCAGTATGCCGCAAGGGAATATGTCGATGCCACGTGGCAACGGCGGCGGTGAAAGAGGGGCCGGCCCAAGATCTTTCAGCGGTGGTAACAGCGGTGGTGGCGAAAGGGGTGCCGGACCTAGATCCTTTAGCGGAGGCAACAACGGCGGTGGCCGCGGTTCATTTGGCGGCGGACGTCCGGAAAGAGGTAACTGACAGAACTTTATTTTTTTATATCGAGATCCTCCCGATGCCCGGGAGGATCTTTTTATTTACCAGCTAAAGTTGCAACGCTTGATAATTTCCTATAATACGGGTAGAATGATCTCATCTGCCTGCGGGAGGCATTGATTAGTAAATGATTGCTAAAGGTTTTTACCTAAACATTTCACTTTTACAGAAATATTTTTGATCTTTCGGCGTTCTTTTTACAGAAACTCGTTTCTGTAATTATACCCTTAATCTTATACTATGAAACGAATTTTGGCATGCTGCATCATTTGCTTTTTATTTATCGTCACCCTGTACGCGCAATACGACACTTCTCAATTTACGGGTGTGTGGATACTCCAGTCCGTTAAATTCAAAAGACCCGTTGATCTCAATAAAGATGGCTATCGTTCTTCAGATGCTTTCTGGGAATTTGATGAATGCAGAAAAGACCAGCAAATGGAATTGCTTCCTGATTACAATGCTAAAACCTATTACGGTAGCAACAGAACCGGCTGCACCAATGAAATAAAACAATACAAATGGAATCTCAAGGAAGAACTGGTTAAAGAAGTGAAATATGAATTGGGCAAAAGAGTGGTGGACGAAAGAAGGCCAACCGTGCTTAAGTTAAATGAAGCCACCGGCAACGATGCAAAAGTATTCGTGGTGATCGGCGTTGATGAAAATAACCTTACGCTGAAAGGACTGGTTAACACCGGAAAGAATTCAACCGAAGAAGCGATCATGATCTACCGCAAACGAAAAAAATAAGCAGAGTTACTGATATAAGGACCGCTATTGTAAACGGCTATCTGTGATGTACATAGATGGCCGTTTTTATTTGATATTGAAAGTATGCTGTAATTTCACAGTATTATGAAGCCTGTGATCATATACTGTTATGACGCTTATTGCAACTGGTGTTACGGATTCAGTCCGGTTATGGAACAAATTGCCAAAGACTTTACTGACAAGGCAGATTTCGAAGTGCTCTCGGGTGGTATGATCCTTCCTGAAACACCCAAACCCATCAGTGTGATGGCTGAGTATTTCCTGAATAATTGTAAAACAGTTTCATCGCTTACAGGTGCCGCATTTGGGGATGATTTTCTATGGCATATAAAGAACCCCGGGTTGAGCGACTGGTTTCCAAACTCTGAAAAGCCGGCCATTGCGTTGTGTATATTTAAAGAATTTCATCCCGGCCGGCAGGTCGCATTTGCAGCCGATCTGCAATATGCCTTACAATACGAAGGGCGAGACCTGTGCGACAACGAAGCCTACAGGCATTTACTGCAGAAATATGCAATACCAGCTGATGAATTTTATAGCCTGCTAAAAGATCCGGCATATAAGGAAAAAGCCTATCATGAATTCAGTGTGTGCCGGCAATTGCAGGTAACCGGTTACCCGGCAGTATTATTGCAGGTAAATGAATCGAAGTATATGATGCTGGCATCTGGTTATACAACGTATGATGTATTGCGGGAACGGATCCTGACTGCATTGCAGGGTTTACAGGCTTAACTACAAAAACAATCATATGATCGTTACAATAACAATGAATCCGGCGGTTGACAAAAGTACGGTTGTTGATAAACTGGTGCCGGAGAAAAAAATGCGTTGCGGCGAACTCATTGCAGAAGCGGGTGGTGGCGGTATTAACATCAGTAAAGCTATAAAAGAACTGGGAGGCACATCGCTGGCGGTGTTTCCTTCCGGCGGCATGAATGGCAAACTCATTGAAAACTATCTTACCGCGCGGCAGATCAATTTTAAAAGTATCCCTGTAAAACACGAGACCCGCGAGAACATTGTAGTACGCGAAACAACTACCAATTCACAATACCGTTTTGTTATGCCCGGCGCTTCGCTTTCAGAGGAAGAAGCCGAATCCTGCTTCGAGTTACTGCAGCAGTTGGAACCCCGGCCAAGTTGTATTGTGGCCAGCGGCAGCCTGCCTCCGGGTTTACCAGAAAACTTTTTCGGACAGTTGGCCAAAGTGGTGAAAAAGCTGAATGCCCGCTATATCATAGATACCTCTGGCCAACCTTTACAGCTGGCAGCCAAAGAAGGCGCGTACCTGTTAAAACCCAATTTAACCGAGTTATGTGCGCTGGTGGGTAAAGAACACCTGGAAGTAAATGAAGTGGATGATGCGGCCATGGAGGTCATTAAAGCGGGCCGTTGCGAGGTAATGGTGGTTTCCATGGGCCCTTCGGGCGCCCTGATGGTTAGCCGCGATGGCTGTGAACATGTTCCCACCCCCACTGTAAAAAAACAAAGCACCGTAGGAGCCGGCGATAGTATGGTGGCAGGGATGATATGGATGCTCGAACAAGGGAAATCCTTGTCAGAAGTGGTGCGCTTTGGCGTAGCCTGCGGAACCGCAGCAACCATGAACCCCGGCACGCAATTGTTCAGAAAAGAAGATGTGTTCCGCCTCTACGACTGGATAAATAAATATGCCGACAAATACAAAATGAAGCTGGATTGAATCGAATGGCAATAGGCAACCAGCCCTTAATAAGGGATTGTTAAGCCGAGACCGGCAAACAAAAAACTGTGAACTGTGAACTTTGAACTGTTTTTTGTTACCACCGGTTTTTCATTTTTGCCAAATGCTTCTAATTTGGCAAAAATTCCTTGCATGAAGAAGCTGACAGTTCTGGCCAGCGCCATTTTGAGCCTCTCCGCGGCCATTGCGCAAACGGCGCATATGGATTTTGAAAAATATTCACCCACCTCTACGCTGGTAGTGCCGGAGCATAAAGTAAGCCGCTCCCGTTTTCCGTTTATCGATGTGCACAACCACCAGCGCAGTATGTCAGCAGGCGATCTCAGGAACCTGGAAAAAGAAATGGATAAGCTGAATATGGCAGTGATGGTAAACCTCAGCGGCGATAATGGAAGCAGGCTTCAAAACAAGATCGACAATATCCGCTCAACCAGTCCAAAACGATTTATTGTTTTTGCGAATGTAAATTTTAATGGCGTCGGTGAACCGGGCTGGACGGAAAAAGCCGTAAAGCAACTGGAAGAAGATGTGAAGTATGGCGCCAATGGATTGAAAGTCTTTAAAAACCTCGGGCTTTCCGTAAAAGACAATACGGGCAAACGGGTATCTGTAGATGATCCGCGGCTCGATCCCATTTGGGCGAAATGTGGTGAATTAAAGATCCCGGTACTTATACATACTGCCGATCCCAAACCTTTCTGGGATCCGGAAGATGAGCACAACGAACGCTGGCTCGAGATCACGTCGCATCCCGCGCGCAAAAGAAGCGATACCGATCCGGCTCCCTGGGAAGTATTGATCGAAGAACAACACCGCATGTTTAAAAAACACCGGCGCACTACTTTTATCGCGGCCCATTTTGGCTGGTACCCCAATAACCTGCCGAAGCTGGGAAAATTGTTGGATGAAATGCCAAACGTAGTAGTAGAATTCGGCGCTGTGATCGCAGAGCTTGGCCGCCAGCCCCGGATGGCTCGTCAGTTCTTTGAGAAATACCAGGATCGCATCCTATTCGGGAAAGACAGCTGGGTGCCGGAAGAATATGCGACCTATTTCAGGGTGCTGGAAACAGAAGACGAGTATTTCCCTTACCATAAAAAATACCACGCTTTCTGGGCCATGTATGGCATGGGGCTTCCTGACGCCATTCTGAAGAAAATATATTATAAGAACGCCCTGCGGATCATTCCGAATATCGATAGTTCGCAGTTCCCTGATTAAAAGAAAGTAGACAATAGCAAGTGGCTGGCAGGAAATTATTCGTTCAATGTTCACTTCACTCGACTATAAACAAAATCCGACCCCATTTCCCTGCCATTTTTACTACCCTCTATGCGTGCGCGTAAAATGGATGCTGAGACCAGCTCATAAATTACCCGCTGCGGATAAACGTGTGCGGCATTCTCAAATACATAGCGGTTATTATTGTACGATATCAGCTTAAAAACAACGGGCTGATGATCATTCTGATCATGTACAACCGGCGTGTAAAAAATGGCATTGTCCTGGAAAGAAATGGTCACCTGTTCAAGTACCATGGTATCGCTGCCTTTGACCCGGAAGCTGCGGCCGGAAAGCAGGCTATCGTTCATTGTGTCCCATGCTTCGTATAAGGCGCCGCGTGGGGTATCCATTTTCCATAAACCGGATAAACCAAAGAGCGGTTTGAATTCTTTTCCCGACCAGGCGGCTTGTTGTGCAAATGACACATGCATACATGTTAGCAGCAGCCCGATAAAACAAATTGTTCTTCCCATAAATGCAGGGTTTTGAATGGTGTATTGAAGGTACAAAGGTTTGAACTATGGAGGCTTTTCATCCTGCCGCAATCCGGCTTCGTCCTGCTATTAGTTGATATTGATCAGTTTTCACATTGGCGCTTTTTTTGATAATGTATTTTTATAAAAACTAACAGTTATGAAAAAACTTGCCGTCACGGCTTCCGCCGTACTATTTGTCATCAATAGTTTTACTGCCAGTGCCCAATCACAGGATCAACAGAAGGCCTGGGCCGATTACATGACGCCTGGCGAGGTGCATAAGATGATGGCCAAATGGGATGGAAAATGGAAAGAAGATGTTACCTTCTGGATGCAGCCTGGTGCAGCACCCTCTAAAAGTACCGCAACCTGTGTAAATAAAATGGTGATGGGCGGCCGCTACCAGCAAAGCACCCACACCGGTAATATGATGGGCCAGCCGTTTGAGGGATTGGGCACACTGGGCTGGGACAATGCCCGGAAAATGCTCGTCAGCACCTGGATAGACAATATGGGAACCGGCATTATGTATATGGAAGGGCCCTGGGATAATGCTACCAAAACAGCCACGCTCAAAGGCAAAACTACCGACCCCATGACAGGCAAGGAAATGGATGTTAAACAAACTTTTTCGGTAGTGAACGACAACACCCAAAAAATGGAAATGTTTATGATGCAGGACGGCCAGGAATTCAAGACCATGGAGATCACCTTTACGCGGACCAAATAATTAGTTGAACATCGATCAACAAAACGTCCCGCCCTGTAAGGAGCGGGACGTTTTGTTGATGGTATATCTTTCCAGCCGGTCATGGTTCCGCGACTAACTATTCAACATCTCCTTCAGTTGCAGGTTCTTATTCCGCAGATCAATGCCCCCTTCTACGATCGACTTCAAATTGGCCAGGTAAAAGGTCCAGCCGGTTTTGCAGCCCACATGGAAATTTTGTTTTCCTGCATCATCGGTGGGTATGTCTTCCTGTACCAGCTCGACGATATGTTCGCCCTCTTCGTTCTTGATTCGAACGGTACAATTGCCCGCTTTGCCGAAGCTGAACTTAAAAAGGTCTTTGTTATTCGCCTCCAGCACCTGCCCGTATTCAACAGATGTGTCAGGATAACCATGCCATAGCCATTTATAGGTATCGCCTACAGTCACCTGCTCATCCCTGTCTTTTTCTTCGCCATTTTTCTGCTTATACTCACTCAGGCGAACAAACCAGCTTTCCATACCATTGCGGGTCGTCCACGCCCGGTATAAAGTTTCAACCGGTGCACTTACATTAATGCGTACAACAAACCGGCTCCAATCGATAGTTGACATATGAATTTGTTTTAATTTCTTTGCATCCGACTAACGCCACGCTCCAATAATTGCCCCCATCAAGACCAGTGCCACAACACTATAAAACCCATTAATAAATATCAACCGCCACGACTTGAATTCGAAAAGGCTATGGATCGCAATTGCGCAGAAGGTCCAGATGCCGGCCAGGAAACCCGCTGTGGCGCCCCAGGCAATATCGGCTTTGGGAGCACATTGGGCCGGACAATCTGCCGGCGTAGCCAGGAACATGGCAAGGTTAGCAGCCATCAATAAGGAGAAGATGAGGGTATACCCAAAGATCTTTCCCTTATTACCACCTTTCCTGATCTGTTCTTCCGTAAAATTATTGTCCTTCATCCATGCCTTCCCAAATAAACCCGGCGAATACCATATGCCCCCAACAACAAATGAAGAGATCCCGGCAACCAGAACAGCCCACCAGTTAATTACAGGCATTATCATAAGCATATCATTTTTGAAAAACACTGTTAGCGGCTAAGCAGGGATTGATCGTATAACCTTTTTCTCATGGCTGATAAATACTTAGCCCTAACAGGTTTTTAAGGTTATTTCAAATCTATTTGCTAATTTTTACGCCCGCAACTAAAAAGGAATCAGGCTGGAAAAGCAGGCGATAAATAGTACTAATAAGCCGATCAAAAAAACAACAGGCGCCGACCGGTTAAACGATATCGGTTTCAGGGTGATCCTTATCCCTGCCTTTGGTGTGGTTATTCCTTTGGTCACCGGCATGATCAATCAACAGGAATTCTCGCCATGGAAAGTTAAACTCAGTATTCTTTTTACGATCGGTATTGCCTTTCTGATCTGGGAAGGGAACCGCTTTTTGCTTTTCACTTTACGCAGTTATTTCGACTGGTTCAATAAACCGGTCCGTAAAATTGCCGTGCTTGTGCTATCGGTGTCGTTCTATACGATACCCATCAGCGCTTTGCTGCTGGTGATCTGGTATCAGATCTTTAATGATGGAAAAGTGAATTGGGATACCATCACCACCACCACCCTTGTTATCATGATCTGCGTGCTGTTCATCACGCATATTTATGAAACCGTTTTTTTGGTGCGTGAAGCGGAAACTGAAAAACTAAAAAAAGAACAGCTGGAAAGGGCCCGGGCAGAAGCGGAATTGGAAGCGCTCAAAAACCAGATAGACCCGCATTTCATCTTCAATTCGCTCAACGCCTTGTCGCACCTTATTGAAAAAGATCCGCCGAAAGCACGGCGCTTCAATGATAACCTGGCCGATGTTTATCGTTATATACTTCAAAACAAAGCCCGTGAATTGGTGCTGCTTCATGAAGAAATGCTATTTTTAAACGACTATTTTTCTTTGCTGAAGATCCGCTTTGAACAGGCGGTGCAATTACAGGTGAATATCAACCCGGCACTGTTTGAACAATACCTTATCCCACCCATTTCGTTGCAGATTTTGGTAGAGAATGCCATTAAGCACAATGAATTCTCAGATGCCATTCCTTTGGTAATTACCATCGACATGCAAAACGATGAATTGATCATCCACAACCAGGTGCGGAAAAAAATATTAAGAAAAACGTCTTCGCGTATTGGTTTATATAACCTGGGCGAACGTTATAAACTAACCACCAGCAAAGAGATCAGTGTGATGGAGTCAGGGAGTGATTTCACCGTATCGCTACCGGTGCTAAAAATTGCATAATCCTGAAACCTGAGTTCCGGCCAGCCTGGCCAGCGGCCAACTGGCTGAACACAATAAATAATTTTCAAATGAAATGTGTCATTATTGAAGATGAGAAACCGGCAGCGGAAAAACTGCTGAGTTTACTGGCCTTAACAGATCAACCGGTAACGGTTGAGGTGGTGCTGGGCAGTGTGCAGGAAGCTATTGAGTGGTTGCGGGAACATGCCAGCCCGGAATTGATCTTTATGGATATTGAGCTCAGTGATGGCCTGTCGTTTAAGATCTTTGAACACATAAATATTGAATGTCCCGTTATTTTTATCACAGCTTATGACGAATACTGGCAGGAAGCGTTTGAGTATAACAGTATCGATTATCTGCTGAAGCCGGTAAAACCAGAAAAGCTGGAAGCGGCCCTTAACAAGTACCAAAAGCTGAAACAGCATTTTACGGCCAACTACCAGGCGCTGGCCAACTGGCCGCTGGCACAGCCCCAGGGCGGTTATAAAAAGCGGTTCCTGGTAAAACGGGGAACCGATTATATCAGTATTAAAACGGAAGAGATAGCTTACTTCTATGCCACGCATAAGCTGGTTTGCATGGTTGATAGCGCCGGACAGAAATTTATCATGGATCAATCGCTGGCCGATATTGAGACCCAGGTGGATCCAGCCGTTTTTTACCGGGTTAACCGAAAATACCTGGTGAATATGAGCGCCATCAAACGGATCAAGACCTATCCCAAAAGCAAGCTCTTGCTGGAAGTAACGCCGCTGGTGACGGAAGATATTATTATCAGCCAGGAAAATGCCGCCGCCTTTAAGCAATGGATGGGGCAGTGAGGCAATGTGCTGATTTGCTGATGTGCTAATGTGCTAATGTGCTAATGTGCTGATTTGCTAATGTGCTGATGAAATACAGGGAATACAAAGGGTTAGCCAGTTAAAATAGTGAGAGGCCCATTGACGATTGACCATTCACCAATAAAAAACCCCGATAATATGAAACTACCGGGGTACATCCTATAACGTGTGCATCAAAGCCATTAATTATTGCTACCGCCGCCGCGGTTGCCGCCACCACCCCCACCGCGTTGCGGACGGGTTGTGGGCTCTATTTCATCTTTCCACTTCTTGTATTGATCTTCGGTAAAGATTTTTTTGAGCTTTTCATCGCGTTCACCGGCCAGTTTCATCATTTTCTCGCGGATCGCTTCCCGGTCAGGGGCGCCACCGCCTGCCCGCATTTCTTCAAATACCTTTTGCTGAGCTCTGAAATAGTCTATAAAGGCGCTGTCGCTTTTAGTGGTCTGCTCTGAGTTTAGTTTGAGATCGGTCAGTTTTTCTTTGACCATCTTTAATCTTTCTTCAGGAGTACGGCGGAAACCGCCCCCGCCGCCCTGGGCATGTACGGCTAAAACACCGGTTATGGCAATCGCCAGCAATAAGGTCGCTTTTTTCATGCTATGAGATTTAGTTTAATGTAATCGTATAATTGATTGGATGCCGCTTCGGGTAAAAACCTGCGCAGTTGAAAAAATTATTGGCCTGAATGCAAAAAAGCAGGAAAAGTGCCCAATTGGCCAAAATGCCGCCCCATGCGGCTGTTCAGGCCGGCTATTGCCCTAAAATAATCGCCCGGCGGCCGGAATCCCGGGTCTGTCAGGCCCACCGCCTATCTTTCAGCGTATTTTGGAACAGCGTTTGCCAAATTCAGATTATCTTGCAACTCCTTAAAAAATTTGTATTGATATGGAATACGCTAAAATTGTTGCTGTAACGGGTTTACCAGGATTATTCGAATTGGTGAGCAGTAAATCTGATGGCGCTATTGTACGGTCACTGGAAGACAAAAGCACAAAATTTGTTTCAAGCAGGGTGCATAACTTTTCTCATCTTGAAAGCATTGAAGTATATACAGTTCGGGACAATGTAAACCTGGTAGATATTTTCACTGCCATGGATCAGAGCGGTGAAAAAACACCTGATGAAAAAGACAATGCAGCTGTTAAAAAGTATTTCGAGAAAGTATATCCCGACCTCGATTTCGACCGCGTATACTCCAGCGATATGAAGAAAATGGTGAAGTGGTTTGGCGTACTGAAATCTAATAATATTGAGATCAAACTAAGAGAAGCGGCTCCTGAGGAAGAACAGGTAGAAGAAGCAGTTGTAGTGGAAGAAACTGCGGCTGCCGCAAAAGATGAAAAGCCTAAAGCTGCTAAAAAGGAAAAAGAGGCAGCAGGCGAAGAAGAAAAGAAAGAAGCGGCTCCCAAGAAAAAAGCAGCGCCCAAAGCCAAAAAAGAGGAAGGCGAAAGCGACGGTGAAGAAAAGAAAGAAGCTGCTGCCAAGAAAAAAGCAGCCCCTAAAGCCAAAAAGGAAGAGGGTGATGCTCCTGAAGAAGCACCAGCTAAAAAGAAAGCGGCTCCTAAAAAAGACGCCAAAAAGTAATTTAGCAAACTTTAATAAACTAAAGCTACAGGCTGCTGGTTTTATTACCTGAAGTTTGTAGCTTTCTTATTTTAAAAAAGTGATCCAATGAATTATACTGCAGACATAAAAAAATTGCCCCGGCACTTTTTACCGGCAGATTTTACCGTAACTACCTGGGACAATCTTGAACCTTATTTTAAAAATTTACTCGACAGGCCCATTCAGTCAAAAGCTGACCTGGAAAAATGGCTGCACGATATGAGTGAGCTGGAAGCGGTGGTAAGCGAAGACGCCTGCTGGCGCCAGATCAAAATGACCTGCGATACCGAGAACAAGGCGCTGGAAGAGGCATTTGTATTTTTTGTAACAGAAATACAACCCAAAATTCAGCCCTATGCTGATAAACTGAATAAAAAACTGGTTGAAAGCCCCTTTGTAACGGAGCTTGATCAGAAAAAATATTTTACCTACCTGCGCAGTGTTCGAAAAAGCATCGAGCTGTTCCGGGAAGAAAATATTCCCCTGCAATCTGAACTGGCTGTACTGGCGCAGCAGTTTGGGACCATTGCCGGTAAAATGACGGTTGAAGTAAACGGTAAGGAATACACCTTGCAACAGGCTTCCAAATTCCTTGAAAGCCATGACCGCAACTTGCGCGAAAGCGTTTACCGTAAAATAAACGAACGCAGACTGCAGGATAAAGAAGCACTCAACGACCTGTATACGCAGTTGATCCGCAAAAGACACCAGGTAGCGATCAATGCCGGCTTTGAAAACTATCGTGATTATAAATTCAAAGAGCTGGGCCGCTTCGATTATACAAAAGAAGACTGCTTCCAGTTTCATGAAGCGGTTAAACAACATATTCTGCCGCTGGTAAATGTGATCAACGAACGGAAAAAGAAAAAACTGAACCTGCCTACTTTACGCCCCTGGGATTCGGAAGCAGAGCCGGAAGGCGTTCAGCCACTCAACCCGTTCAGTTCAGGCAATGAATTATTGGAAAAAAGCATTCAGTGTTTTGACCGGGTGCATCCCTTCTTTGCCAATTGCCTGCGCAAAATGGGTGAAATGAAACACCTCGACCTCGATAGCCGGAAGGGTAAAGCACCAGGCGGCTATAATTGCCCGCTGGCTGAAACAGGCGCCCCGTTTATTTTTATGAATGCGGCCGGACAAATGAGCGATGTTACTACCATGGTGCACGAAGGCGGCCACGCGGTACATTCGTTTCTCGCCCATCCATTGGAGTTAACCTCTTTTAAAGAATACCCTATGGAGATTGCCGAGGTGGCCAGCATGACGATGGAATTATTCAGCATGGATGCCTGGGATGTTTTCTTCGATAAAGAAGAGGATCTCATCCGGGCAAAAGAGCACCAGCTGGAAAGAGTGATCACCATCTTCCCATGGATTGCCACCATTGATAAATTCCAACACTGGGTATATGAGAATCCCAACCATACCGTGGAAGAAAGAGCAGCAAAATGGATGGAGATCCTGAATGAATTCTCAAGCCCTGTAATTGACTTTGACGGGCTTTCGGAATACCGAACTTATGCGTGGCAGCGACAGCTACACCTGTTTGAAGTTCCCTTGTACTATATTGAATATGGAATTGCCCAATTAGGCGCCATTGGTTTGTGGATGCAATTCAGGAAAGACAAAACAGCTGCCATAAACAACTATGTAAATGCCTTGCAACTGGGAGGTACCCGAACATTGCCGGAACTGTACAGTGCAGCCGGACTTGTATTTAATTTTTCGCCGGATTACATTAAGCAGTTAATGCAATTTGTAAAGGCCGAGATGGACAAACTAAACGTTCATCCCTAGCCGGAAAAAAAATACCCAGTTCATGGTATGCGAAATATTAATTCATTCTATTATATTTGTAACACTAAATGTATATTGATAAGGTAGTTACGCTACCCGACATCATAAAATAGCTACTAATCAGAGCCTTAACCAAAAGTCCCGGTGTTTCTACATCGGGGCTTTGTTTTTTGAGGCATTTAACGATTTGTTAAAACTGTCTATCCCGCCACAATTAAACCGCCCCAACGTTTCGTTTCATCTAAGCAAAATTGATTAAGCTTTGATATTTAGTAAATGCTTTTGATTGTCCTGTAATCAGCCGGGTTAGTTGTTGCAAAAATTTATTAAGTCCGGTTAGGTAATACCGCGATACACGCTGATCAGCCGATACACCGTTACCGGACAACCGGAGATCTGAACTTAATGACGGCGGTCAATTTTTTAACGGCATTCCTTACACAGACCCGTTACCACCATCTGGTATTCATGTGGCAAAAAGCCAACGGGCAATTTAACTTCAGGAACCGTTACATCGGCGAGGCAAATGGTTTTGCCGCATATGGAGCAAATAAAGTGCACATGATTATCGTGGTGATGGCCTTCGCTGCAATCATCTTTGCAAAGCGCGTATAATACCGAATTATCAGGAGTGGGTATAGAGTGGATGATGCCTTTTTCCAGAAAGGTTTGCAGGGTACGATAGACTGTAACGCGGTCGAATTTTTCACCGGTCTTCTTCTCAATATCGCCATGCGCAAGCGCCCCGTTGCTCATTAGGAACAGTTCCAGGATCCGCTTACGGCTACCGGTCACACTCAATTGATTTTTGCGAAGTATTTCGTCTATCTGCGCTTCCATCATTAAAAACATTAAACATCGCAGTATTTAACTGCCGAACATATTGTTAGAAAATCGTTCCTGCGTATTTCTTTCCTTCAACAACCGCTTTATATCTGTTTTCAATTCTTCTATTTCGTCTTTTTTTAACCCGTCATATATTTTCCGCACGCGCCCGGTACGGTCGACCAGTGCAAAAAACTGCGTATGCAGGAACTGGTCATTGAGGTTTTGCAGGTTGTTCTTTGGATCATCGAGCAAATAGCTGTTGCGGGCGGCCTGGTACAGGCTGTCTTTTCTGCCTGTTACAAAAACCCATTTTTGTGTATTCACTTTCATACTGTCGGCATACCATTTTAACCGCGCCGGATTATCGGTATCAGGGTCTACGGTGTGCGACAGGATCATGAAACCGGGCTCGTCTTTATAGGCATCGTAGACCTTTTTCATATTAGTGTTCAGCATGGGGCAAATACTGGGACAGGTGGTAAAAAAATACTCTGCCACATACACCTTGCCTTCCATATGGCGCTCGGTCACCAACTGCCCATCCTGATTGGTAAAGCTGAAAGGTTGAACCCGATTCACCACCGGCAACTTCACTTCGCCATAACCCGGTATTACCTGGGTAAGAGCCACATAAAAAGCGATTACCAAAACCACAAAAAAGCCAATATAAAAGATCAGTTTCCGGCGCATATCATCTATAATTTTTCAGGCAACAAAGGTACGGCTACCCGTTTCGCTGTCAATGAATTTATTTTATAACGAATCTTTTTGCAACAAAGTTGCATGTGATTCGATTTACTTCTTATCTTCGGGCCATGAATTTTAGAGTAAACTGGGATGCGATGGGTGTGGCGGCTTCTCTGGCCTGCGCTATCCATTGTGCTATCTTGCCCCTTGTGTTAACCAGTTTGCCTGTTTTAGGCATAAACATCATTGAAAATGAAGCTTTTGAATATTTTATGATCCTGCTGGCCATGGGCATCGGCATCTATTCCCTGCGCCATGGTTATAAAAAGCATCATCACAGCACCGTTCCCATCATCATTTTCGCCCTGGGTATTACCGGCCTGATCGCCAAGCAAATATGGCATCAATACCAGTTGTGGATCCTGCCCTTTGCCGTATTGATGATCGTAACCGCTCATTTAATGAACTTCAGGGCCTGCCGGGTGCATAACCACGCCCATGAGGACGATTGCGATCACTAAAGGTCCGGCTCCTCCTCATTTGATCCCTTCGGCCCCTTTTCTGCCTGCTGGCTTCCGTTGCCCGTTCACCGGGTTTATCCTTCACGGTCTAAAGATTTTCAAAATAAGAAACAATTGCAGCAGGCATTTGTTATTTTTGTAATCAACTTAAAAGAAGGAAGTATCATGATCAAAACAGGAAATCCTGTCATTAGTATTTATACTGAAATGACGCCTAACCCGGAAACCATGAAGTTTGTGGCCAATAAGTTATTGTACCCGGGCAAAAGCATCGATTTTCCGGATGTGGAAAATGCCAAGCCTTCGCCGCTGGCTACCGAACTCTTTGGTTTCCCCTTTATAAAAGCAGTATTTATTGCCAGCAACTTTGTAACGCTTACAAAAACGGCTGAAACCGAATGGAATGATGTCATTCCTACCATTCGTCAGTTCTTAAAAGAATACCTGGAAGAAAATAAAGTGGTGATCAATGAAGAAGAGATCGCTACCATTAAACAGGAAAGCACCAATATAGTGGCTGCTGATGACGATGATGTGGTTAAGCGGATCAAAGAATTGCTGGAGAACTATGTAAAACCGGCTGTAGAAATGGATGGCGGCGCCATTCAGTTCAAAAGCTATAGCGACGGTGTTGTAAACCTCATGTTGCAGGGTTCCTGCAGTGGTTGCCCATCATCGATGATCACTTTAAAAGCAGGTATCGAAGGCATGATGAAGCGGATGATCCCTGAAGTTAAAGAGGTAGTGGCAGAAGCAGAATAATTTATTCTGTTAACATATTTAACGTGTATTTTAAACCTTCCCCAAAAGGGAAGGTCTTTTTTTGTACATAGGTGAAGTCAGAGATTGTGATTGAGAAGGACCTTTGATCGGGGTTGACCGTTTTTCGATTAAACCATTATCCGCTGAAATCGTCAAACAAGAACTACAGCAGTACTAATCGTACCGCCCCGGGTTTTACCCCCTTATCTGAACAGCTAAAATTTTAATGGCATTGATTTGTTTTAACCAGCAGCGTTTTTTCGATGCCGCCGGTTGAAAGGGCAAGTTATGTCATAACCCAAAAACAACTATTTATTTAACTAAAATCAAGATTTATGAAAGTACAGATCCTGTTTATTACTACTGCAGCAGCGGCTATGATCACCACCGTTTCAAAAGCACAGCTTGGCCTGGGCGCTAGCACTTCAGCCACCCTGCGGTCTGCTACCAGTATTAATACCAGTGGTGCGGGCGCAGCCCTTCACCAAACCCGTACCGCTGTTCAAAGCAGTTCGCAACAAACAGTGAACACAACAAGATCAGTGACAGCGAATACAGTGGCTGCAACCAAAAAAGGCGTAGCCAATACTACTCAGAATAACGCCGTGCACGTAAATGCCGGCGCTACTGTACAAGGCAATTCAGGCACATCAGCAGCTGCCCTAACGAGTGATAATGCCGTAGGTGTAGCTGCAGGCACTGATAAAGCCGTTTCAGTAAACGCCGCAGCCAATAGCCAGGCAACAGAAACCGTGAGTAGTGCTGCCGTTGAAAAAGTTCAACATACAAAAGAGAGCGCCCTTACAAAAACCCGGCAAACCGCCGGTAAAGTAAGATCAACTACCGCCAACACAGCGAGTGTTGTAAAAGAAACAGCTTCCAATACCTCAGTATCATCTTCTACAGCAGTGAGCAATGAGACTTCGGTAAATACCAGCAAGCAATAATTGCCCTATTGATAACGAAACCTTCCCGGTACGGTACCGGGAGGGTTTATTACCTCCGCACTTGAATTCGTGTTATGAAAAAACTAACTACCCTTCTTTTGCTGGCGCTTCTTACTATAACACTACAGGCGCAGCAGGCAGATTCGATTACGACCAAAAAGAAAATAACACTTACAACCGGGGTTTCTTTTAATTCAGGCCTTAATTATTATGGCCGAACCGACAGCCTGAAAAGCCGGGGTATTTATCCGTTTGTTGGCATTACTTTTCGCAGTGGATTGTACCTTTTCTCCAATTTCATTTTTGTTAATAATGCAGCAGCCACCACTTATGCGGCCACCACGGTTGAAGCCGGCTATAAATTCAAAAACAAAAAAGAAAATTTCAGGGGGAATATCTTCGGATCCCGCTTTTTTTATAATTCCGATATAAGTCTGGTGCAATCGGTGCTAAAGGGACAAGCGGGCTTTAACCTGATCCAAACCAATAAAATTCTTGGTATATACGGCGGCGCCGATGCAAAATTCAGTGATAAAACTGATCTTGGCCTGTATGCCGGGATCGATCATTCCTTCCGCATCGACTCTGTTGGCAAGAGAGGCGTGATCGTGATCGCTCCTGCTGCCTACAGCTATTTTGGTACCCAGCGGTTTACCAAAACATGGCTGCAACAAAAAAGATTCCTGTTCTTACCGGTTGGCGAACAAACAGTAACTGCCAGCAGCAGCCGTTTCAGCCTTTTGTCGTATGAGCTAAGCTGTCCGGTCATTTATGGCATCGGCAACATGAACATCATTATAACACCTGCATATGTTCTTCCGCAAAATGTAATTGCAGCCAATGGCCAGTCTGTGCAGGAAGCCGGTAACCTGTTTTACACTACTGCAACGGTTCGCTTCGATCTTTAAACATGCCTTTTTATAAGCCCAACTTGGCGGTGTAGCAGGAATGCAGTAAATTCAATAAAACAGCGGGTTTATGACCGTACTGTATATTTTGGGCGCATTGGTGGTAGTGACGGTGCTACTGTTGATCATCGCCCTGTTTTTACCAAACGGGTACTTTATAGAGAAATCAGCCATCATAAAAAAGCCATGTGATTTTGTAATGGATAAAGTGGCTGACTTCCAAAATCATATTCTGTGGAACTCATGGCATCCAAAGGGTGCCGGCAAAGACAACTCCATTACGGGACTTGCGAAAAGACCCGGGCACAAATATTCATGGAAAGGAACTAAGATCGGCACAGGCAGCCTCACCCTGCGCGATATTGATGACAGGCATATTCACTTTGATCTTGAATTTATAAAACCGGTAAGAACCATCGCCCGTGATAACTGGCTTTTTGAAGAATGGGGCTCCGATGAAACCAAAGTAACCTGGCAGAATTTCGGAGCGCTGCCATACCCCGTAGGCCGTTTAATAGGGTATATGCTGCATAAAAACCTAGACGCCCAGATCAGCGAAGGATTGAAGAACCTTAAAAAGTTTTGTGAACTGTACGACGGCACTATTGCGGTACGGCATTTTTAAAGATCTTTATGGCCATCGTTGGGAATAACCGCATCAGATGTAAGGCCATCCATTCCTGTGATAATGGCCGCCCCACAAATTTTTCAAATTTTCCCTTTTGAACAGCGCGTATTATTTGTTGAGCCGTTTTATCAGCCGGAAATCCATGTCCAATATTCTTACCCAGCTCATTCAACTTCCCGCCCGTAGCAGTAACCGCATTTAAAGAAACCTGGGTACGGATATAACCCGGCAGGATCAGGGTGACCTTGATATTATCCTTCCATACCTCGGCCCGTAAACAATCAAAAAAGCCATGCAGGGCATGTTTGGCAGCGGCATATGCCGAACGCATGGGCGTTCCTATTTTTCCCATTACACTGCTGATCACCACAAACTGGCCGGTTTTGCGCTGCTGCATGTGCGGCAATAATAACCTGGTGAGTTCTATATAGCTGAAATAATCCACTTCCATTACCTTCCGCTGCACGGCAGGCAGGGTGTCTTTTACCGTAGACCGCTGGCTGATGCCGCCGTTATGGATCATAATATCGATCTGTGAAAATGCGGCAATGGCTTCTTCTACCTTTGGGGGGAAAGAAGCTGCAGCTTCCAGATCGAGCGGCAGCACATAGATATTGGCTGTGCCAGCCTGTTGCTGCACCCGTTTCAATTCCTCGGCACGCCGGGCCGAAATAATGATCCTGGCCCCCTGTTTCGCCAGTTCATAGGTAAGCGCTTCGCCAATGCCCGAAGAGGCGCCGGTGATCCAAACGGTCTTATTGGTAAAATAACTCAATGGATAAAATTTTAATGGCCAAAGATCGGAAACCGCCATCAAAGTGCAGAAAATGCCCGCTGGTAATTATAGGGCAATAGAACTATCTTGCGCTTTTTTACAGCATGACATACGAAGAAATTGTAAAGCAATTTGTCGACGGTATGCGCAATACCACGCTGCCCGAATACATCGCTGTATTTGCAGGAATAGCAAGCGTATGGTTCTCCCGCATTGAGAACATCTGGGTATATCCCGTGGGACTCATCAGTACCGTCATTTATATATTTCTGAGTGTGGAGGGCAGCCTGTATGGCGAAGCGAGCGTTAACCTCTACTACACCATCATGAGCATTTACGGCTGGATCCTGTGGCTGAAAAAAGACAAGCAGCATCATTACGTGGTAACTGTACAATTTTCAACCCGCCGTGAATGGATGCAACAGCTGCTGTTCTTTGCCTTTTTTTATATTGCCATCTTCAGCGCACTGACCTGGCTTAAGCATGCATTTTATTCGGCCACCATTCCCTGGGCCGATGCCTTCGCTTCCGCAACCGCATTCACGGGCATGTGGCTTATGGCCAAAAAGAAGGTTGAAAGCTGGTACTGGTGGATCGCGACCAATATCGCCTCCATTCCATTATATTTTGTGAAGCAATATGTGTTTACCAGTGTCTTTTATTTTGTTCTGTTTATAATGGCCGTATTCGGATTGCTGGAATGGAAAAAACGCGCCAGGAATTTGAAGTTAAAATAGGGGGAATGAAAAAGATAGTTGTCATAGGTCCGGAATCAACGGGGAAAAGTACCTTGAGTGAACAGCTGGCCGCATATTATAAGACCAGTTGGGTGCCTGAATATGCCCGGGAATATCTGCTGCAGTATGGGACTAACTATACCTATGATGACCTGCTCACCATTGCCAAAGGCCAGTTGGCACTGGAAGAAAGCTATATCGAAAAAGCGAAAGCGTCAAAACTGCTTTTTATTGACACAGATCAGTATGTAATGAAAGTATGGTGTGAATTTGTATTTGGCAAGTGCCATCCCTGGATACTTGATCAGATTACAAAAAGGAAATATGATTTATACCTTTTATGCAATATTGATCTGCCCTGGACAAAGGATGCTTTACGCGAGTATCCCGACCTTGAACCGCGCAAACAGTTATATAGTATTTACAAGACTATTCTCTCGAATCAATCTGTACCCTGGGTGGAGATCTCAGGGAATTATGATGAACGGTTACAAAAAGGCATTCAGGCGGTGAATGATTTATTTCTGAAGTAGAACAGTTTTTATAGTTGCTATGTTGTTGTAGTAGGCAAAACGCGCTGCAATGGATCATCGATTGTTATTTTACATCGGGTGGTTTATAATAAGTATTGTACAAGCTGTCAATACTGAACTATTCGATGATGAAGCTTATTACTGGGTGTATAGTCGTTTTTTAGATTGGGGCTATTTCGATCATCCACCAATGATCGCAGCATTGGTTAAAGCAGGATATGCTATTTTTCCCAATGAACTGGGTGTTCGCATCTTTATCATATTGCTGAACACCGCCACCATTTTTTTCGTTCAGCAACTTACTTACAAAAAAGACGATCGCCTTTTTTATGCGATCGCCTTATCCATTGCCGCTGCCCAGATCGGCGGCATGCTGGCGGTTCCTGATACGCCTTTATTATTTTTTGTGGTATTGTTTTTCTGGCTCTACCAGCAATTTTTGCAAAAGACCAACCTGGCAAATGCGCTGCTCCTGGGCTTTTGCATGGCCTGTATGTTATACAGCAAGTATCATGGTGTGCTGGTGATCGCACTGGTTCTTCTGTCGAACCTGAAATTATTTGCCAATAAATATACCTGGCTGGCCGGGGCCATTTCCCTGCTGTTGTTTGCGCCGCATTTGTACTGGCAGTACCAGCATGATTTTCCGTCGGTACAATATCATCTTTTCGAAAGAAATGCATCCAGTTACCGGTTCGCTTTTACCACGGAATATATAGTGGCACAAATTGCTTTTGCCGGACCGGTCATCGGCTGGTTCCTGCTTTGGGCGGCATTCCGCTACCGGCCCCTTACTTATCTTGAAAAGGCCATGCAGTATTCGCTGATCGGGATCTATATAATATTTCTTATAAGTACCTATAAAGGGCGGGTAGAAGCCAACTGGACCGTAGCAGCCTTCATCCCCTTAATGGTCTTAAGCCACCGGTACCTGGTGCAGCATTACCAATGGCAGAAATGGTTGTACCGAAGCCTTCCGATTACCTTATTATTAGTTCTGTTTATACGTCTCTATTTAATGTGGTGGTTCCCGCCTGTTTCCTGGATAAAGCGGAACGAGTTCCATGGAAACCGTACATGGACAAACGAAATACGTCAACAGGCCGGCAGCTTACCGGTTGTATTTATTGATACGTATCAGCGTGCTTCCAAGTACTGGTTTTACACAGGCTTGCCTGCTTTTTCGTTGAACTCCGCCTATTACCGCCGGAATAATTTTAATATGTGGGCCGTGGAAGATTCACTGATCGGCAGGGAAGTGTATATGGATGTGCCGGATGATAATGATTATTTCCGCAGGCTCTTCAAACCACATGGATGGCCTTTTCCGAAGGATGGTGTACAAACACATTTCTATTCTTTTTCGCGGGTATTGTTCACCGACATGAAATGCACCAATCTCGAAAAACGCCTTATCGAGATCAGTACAAAACTGAGTGTTCCGGAACATTACAAGGCTTATTTCCAACAAGCCGCTTATTGTGAAACGCCTATCTGGCTGGTGCTTTACGAAAACGGCGACGTGAAAACGATTATTAATACCGGCACTACAGTAAAAAACCTGCAGAGCAGCGCCCATACACTTCAGGTTAAGGTTCCCTCAGACATTGGGAATGCGGAATATACAGCCCGGCTCTGCATCGGATCGGTTTTGCCCGGTTTCCCCACCATCAACAGCACTGAATTTGAATTGTGCGTGTTATGATCATTGCAATATCCGTTGAATATCGGGGTCGTTCTGCAGAAAAGCCATTTGCTTCATTACCCAGGGATAGCGGTTGGCAACATAGCGGGATAATGGTTTTACCGTGTACTTTTTGGGATTGGGCATACACGAGGCGATCATGGCGGCCTCCTGGCGAGTGAGCTTTTTTGCCGGCTTCTTAAAATATTTTTGAGCGGCGGCTTCAATGCCAAATATACCCGGACCCATTTCTGAAACGTTGAGGTACATTTCCATGATTCGGTTCTTCCCCCACATCAGTTCTATCATAAAGGTGAAATATACTTCCATGCCTTTGCGAAACCAGCTGCGGCCCTGCCACAAAAACACATTTTTAGCTACCTGCTGGCTGATGGTGGAAGCACCTTTAATGCGGTTCGGTTTCTTTTTATTGTACTCCATCGCCTTGTTAATACTTTTCCAGTCGAAACCATTGTGATCGGGGAAGAGCTGGTCTTCAGCAGCAATAAAAGACAAACGTGCATAAGATGAAACTTCTTTCATCTGCACATAATCCCTTTTCAAACCATTTCCGGAAAATAAGCTACCCAACTGGGTTAGGGTAAAAGGCGGGTCGACCCACTTTAAGAGAAGAATATAAAATAACTGTAATAGAAAAAGAAAGAGCAAAGTCCTCTTGATGATGCGCCAGATGCGAAGGGCTTTTTCTTTCGTTTTAGTTGACATGAGTAGGGAACAGCTTTGGCCTGCAAGATACAATTTTGATTATTGATCCCTAACGTCATTACCCGGTGGGATATTTTCTCATGGGGAATTTTTCACATATACCACTTTATATTTTCCACCCGCTTTATCGGCCCTGTTCTGAAAGTAGGTGATGGCAAAGCCGGTAGCTGCCACTCCGGCGGCAATGGTCAACGGAACTACTTTATTATTGGCAGAAACGGATTCTTTGCGGTATGCAGTATTCACGAGTTCCAGGAAGATAAACCCCAGTCCACCCACTTTCATGAGTGCAGGCAATGTCACCTGGGCAAAACCCTTTTTCCGGCCCCAGGTATATTGACGGGTAAATTGAAACTTTTTAATCTCCCGGTAATCTAGCCCGATCGTATAAGCCATGGTATCGAGCGTAGTACCAAAATCGGTCGCTTTCAATTGCCGCTCCTGTTGTTGAATAATGATGGAATCGTGCCGGATCTCTTTTATATAACCATTTATGGTAAAGCCGTTGTGGGTTACGGCGGAAATGAAAGCGCCGGGATAGTAGGTCTTTAAAGTGCGGTTATTATGTTTTTTGAGAACGATAAAATCCGAGGGCTGCGATAAGGTCACTTCTGCTAATGATACCAGTAGTATTAAAAGTAAAGCTTGTTTCATTCGGTAACAAGTTACAGAGGGCCTTTTTGTTATTTCACTAATGATTTGTTAAACCGCGCCAGCGCTTTAATTGATCTTATCAGAAAGGAAATAGGTTCCATAAAAAAGGGCTATTCCGAATCCCGCGAGAATGACCCCAGAAATTTTATTGATCAGGGAAATGTTATGAAGCGTTAGCTTGTTGCGTAATTTACCTGCCAGCATTACTTTTAATATATCAGCGGCAATATTAACGGCAAGGCAAACGGAAAATATAAGCAGTCGCTGGTTAAAGGTATATTTTGAAAAAGCGGTTGCGGTACCCAGCCAGAAAATAAACACGCTGGGATTTAAGGTATTTAAAAAAAAGCCGCTGGAAAGGATCTTGAGGATTTCAAACTTTCCAAATTTCAGGGCATTGCCATCGGCATCGGTGCGAAGGGTCACTTTTTTAAAGAAAAGATAATAGATCCCTACAGCTACGAGGAAGCCGCTGCCGATATAACCGATCACGTTTTTATACTCCAGCAGTTCTGATACAAAGGCCGAAAAGGCATTACTTATTACGACCAGAATGATATCACTCAACCATACTCCCGCTACAAAACATAACCCGCCGGTATGGCCATTATTTAAACTTTGCTTTATGATGGTAAATATTACAGGCCCAACAGAGAGAGCAAGAATACATCCCAGCGTTAACCCACTTATTATGGCTTGCCACATGCTTAGATCCTTATAAATATTCCGGTTTATATACGTGAACGCAAGGTAGGAAAACAAATTGCATATAAAGAGAGGATTGTTGATTCAGGGACCTGGATCATACCATTAGCCATGACCATATGGATCATCAAATAGTACCCGTTTCAACGAACCTGCTCCAGTCTTCGAACATCTTGCCTTTCATTACGCGTGGAAATTTATGTTGACCACCGATCTTTCCTTTGAGGTGCATAAACTCCATAAATTTTGAAACAGGTAATACGTTCAGGTATACTTCCTTCAGTGCACTGTTCCTTTCTACTGCGTAATCGTCGTTCAGTACCTTCAGGCAGTTGTCTATTTTCTGGCGAAGTAATTCTTTATCTACGGCATCATCGCAGGCGATCCACCATTCATGTGCAAAGAACAAACCATGAGGTACACCAGCTACGGTGTATTCGGGAATATTCAAATTCATTTCCTCACTGGCCAGCTTAATGGCTTTGTTCATGTTATCAACACTCAGGTGTTCGCCAACCAGACTTAAAAAGTGTTTGGTGCGGCCTGTAATGATTATTTCACAACGTTCTTTATCAACAAACCGGACCGTGTCGCCAATCAAATAGCGCCAGGCGCCGGCGGTAGTGCTAAGGAGGATCGCATAGTCTTTCCCTTCTTCAACCTGGTGGATCATCAGCGCTTCGGGATTTGCTACCAGGTTACCATCTGCGTCGAAATTGTCGTTATTGAAAGGTACAAACTCGAAGAAGATATGATCGTTCAGGGCCAGCCGCATGCCTTTGGAGGTTTGGCGGTCCTGGTAAGCGATAAACCCTTCCGAAGCGAGATAGGTCTCAATAAATGTAAGCGGTTTGGCCACCAGTTTATTGAATCCTTTTTTATATGGTTCAAATGAAACGCCGCCGTGAACGAAAAATGCCAGGTTTGGCCACATATCGTGAATGGAATTGAGCTGGTACCGCTCAATGATCTTTTCCATACACATTTGTATCCAGGCCGGTACTCCTACCACAAAACCAATGTCCCAGTTGGGCGCTTCTTCAACAATGGCTTCAATCTTACTGTTCCAGTCGCGGGTACGGGCAATTTTTTTACCTGGCTTATAGAAGGGAGAAAACCAGAAAGGCACTTTTTTGGCGGTAATGCCGCTGAGGTCGCCGGCATAGTAACCGGGGCCTTTTTGCAGGTCGGTGCTGCCGCCCAGCATTAACCAGCCTTTACCAATACTTTTAACAGGAATATCGTGATAGGTGCGTAGAGAAAGTAATTGCTTGATCATCACGATGCGGTTGCCACGCATCAGGTCATTGGTGATGGGTATATATTTACTGGCAGATTCGGAAGTTCCCGAACTGAGGGCGAAATATTTGATCTTTCCAGGCCAGCAGATGTCCCTTTTCCCTTCCAGTGTTTTATGCCACCATTCAGTATAAATCTTGTTATAATCATAGGTAGGGACCAGCTGCTGGAATTTTTTCCCAGCGTGTTTACTCAATAGGATCTCGTCGAACCGGTATTTTTGACCGAATTCGGTAAACCGGGCTTTCTTCAGCAATTTCTTTAGCACCTTGATCTGCTGCCGCCTTGGTGACTTCTCAGGCAAACGCAACGCTCTGGCAACGGACCTGGGTAAAGAGATATCAATTAGGGCCATTAATTAGTTGCCCGTTTGGTCAGGCATAACCAAAATTAAAGGTTTTTAGCATGATATATTGCACATTTTGCAAAGATTAGGCTGTACGGTAAACGGAAAATTAAAAAACAGCCGCTCAGACTGACATTACTCCATCACAATCACATAACCCCGTTGATCTTTTGAATGACTTCCAACAATGGTATATGTTCCACCGGCATGGATAAACGGTTTCAACCAGCTGGGGCAGGACTTCAATTGCTCTATGATCTGCCGGAAAGAACAGGAAGCGCCTTCACAAAAGATCCATTCCCGCGCCTCTTCGGGCTTAGCGGTGATCGAATAATCCGGGAAAGAGGAAAGTACTGAACGAACTTCCTTGGCGCTTTTTTCATCTCCTGCCAGGAAAAAACGCGGTTTGCCCTCATATTTGACCGACCGTTCCTGGTGCTCCCTGCTCACAAAGGTTAGGGCTGCGCGTAACCAGATCACCGCCTCCAGCAAGCCGGTATAGAACCAGGCCAGTTCGCCATGAAAATGTTTCTGTACGAATTGCACCATAGCCTTATAAAAAAGCCGCACGTATTTATTGTCTTTTCGGGTGCTTTCTCCTTTGAAATGTATAATGGTACAATCGGGCAAATAGTAATTATGATAACCGGTTTGCTGTAGGCGGTAACTGAGGTCAATATCTTCGCCATACATAAAGAACTGCTCATCAAAGCCCCCGGTTTTGTGGAGCAGCGATTGTTTCACCATTAAAAATGCACCGGACAAAATATCCACCTTGTTTACCTGCTGGTTACTCAGGTGTCCCATGTAATAGCGCGCAAAAATTTTAGAACCAGGGAACCAGCGCGTTAAGCCGCTCATTTTGCAAAAAGACACCCATAAAGAAGGAAAGCCCCGCTTGGATTCTTTCAGGAACTGCCCCATACCATCGATCATCTGAACGCCGAGGGCGCCGGCATCCGTTGTAGTTTCCATAAATGTGATGCATTTCGTAAAAGCGTCTTCCGGCAAAATGGTATCAGGGTTCAGGAAGAGAATATATTTTCCAGTGGCTTTTTGCAGCGCCTGGTTATTGGCCTTTGAAAAACCCAAATTCACTGAATTCTTTATGAACTGTACAAAGGGAAAGCGGTGTTGGAGGTATTCGATGCTTCCGTCTGTTGAATTATTGTCTACAACCAAAACCTCCACATTGCGCTCGCCGGTGGCTACCCGCATTTCGCCGATAGCTTTCCGCACCGAGCATAGGCACTGTTCGAGAAAGTATTTCACATTATAGTTAACTATAATAACAGACAGCAGCATACTGCAAAATAGGATAGAAATCATTAAGAGTTGCAGGTTCCAGGATTCAGGTTTCAAGTTACTGCCTGGCGGTTACCCGGTAACAACCTGCTACTTGTAACCTGCACCCGGTATCCCTATCTTTGCGCCATGTTAAAAGAAACTTTAATAAACGCCACAGAAGCGGGCGCCAAGGTGCTGCAGCATTATTTTAATTCTACCACCTTGCTGATCAGCAATAAAGAAGGTGTAAACAACCTGGTGACCGAAGCTGACCATGCTTCCGAGAAAGCCATTCTCGAAACGATCAAACAGCAGTTCCCCGATCATTATATTATGAGTGAGGAAGCGGGCGAGATCATTATGGACAGCGAGTACAAATGGATCATCGACCCCATTGATGGCACGGTGAACTTTGCCCATGGTATTCCCATTTGCTGCGTTTCTATTGGCCTCGAGCACAATGGCACCATGATCATGGGCGCTGTGCTGAACCCGTTTATAAAAGAATATTATTTTGCCGAGAAGGGAAAAGGTGCTTCGCTGAACGGCGAACCCATTCATGTTAGCGTTCAGAGCGATCTCATGAAATCCTGCCTCGTGACCGGTTTCCCCTATACATATATCAATCAGCCCAATGGTCCGCTGGAAGCATTTTCCCGCTTCATCCGCGCCGGCATTCCTGTACGCCGCCTGGGTTCAGCGGCTATGGACCTTTGCTGGGTGGCCGCCGGCCGTTTCGACGGTTTTTATGAACATAAGCTACAGGCATGGGACAGCGCTGCAGGTTTCCTGATCGTGGAAGAAGCCGGTGGTAAAGTGACCGATTTCGAAGGCAAGTATTATTCGCCTTATCAACCGCATATCGCCGCTTCCAATGGAAAAATACATGACGATATGTTAAAATGGGTGAACGATAAAGCGTAATCAGGCGCTTTCGGCCTGCCGAATAATTCAATAACTTTATTGGTCTTAATACCTGCCTGCCCCGTTACAGGAAGTTTCTGATCAGCGTGGCAGGTATTGCTATTTATTTCAATAGATAATTTCATATCAGCACCATGAGCGAAAGCAGAACAGAAGTAAGTTCACTGGGTGAATTCGGGTTAATTCAACATTTGACCAGAAATATAGAACTTCAGAACGCTTCTTCCATTGTTGGCGTGGGCGACGATGCCGCCATCATCGATCATTTTGGAAAACAAACCGTTATCACCACCGACCTCCTGATCGAAGGCATTCATTTCGACCTGATGTACACCCCCCTGAAACACCTGGGCTATAAAAGTGTGGTGGTTAACATAAGTGATATCTATGCCATGAACGCCACGCCTACCCAGATCACGGTAAGCATCGGGTTCAGCAACCGCTTCAGCGTGGAGGCGATCAGTGAGTTCTATGAGGGCATTTATGCCGCCTGTGAAAAATATGGAGTCGACCTGATCGGCGGCGACACCAGTTCTTCCCAAAAGGGCTTTGTGATCTCTGTGACTGCCATTGGTGAAGTAACACCGGGGAAATATGTAAGAAGGAATACTGCCCAGAAAGGCGATCTGATCTGCTGCAGCGGTGACCTGGGTGCCGCCTATGTGGGTTTACTGTTCCTGGAACGCGAAAAACAGATCTACCTCGAACATCCGCAGGTACAACCCGACCTGGAAGGGGAAAGTTATGTCATTGGCCGCTTGTTAAAGCCAGAAGCCCGGAAAGACATTATCGAGTTCCTGGAAACCCAGAATATTGTGCCCACGGCCATGATGGACGTCAGCGACGGCCTCAGTTCTGAAATCCTGCACATTTGTGAACAAAGTCAGCTTGGTTGCGTATTGTATGAGGAAAAATTGCCCATTGCAGAAGAAATGCGCAAGGCAGCCTTTAAATTTGAAATAGACCCCACCGCCTGTGCATTGAGCGGGGGCGAAGACTATGAATTACTGTTCACGATGTCACAATCAGATTATGAAAAGATCGTTTTAAATGAACAGATCAGTGTGATCGGTTACATGACCGATGCAGCTGATGGCTTGAAAATCAATACCAAAGGCGGTCAAACGCATTCCATTACTGCGCAGGGATGGAACGCCTTCAAAAAATAAACCGGTGATAGCATGATGCAGAAGATCTCGTATGTAGGCTTTATTGTAGCAATTACCTGCCTTATTGGTTGTTCTGCATCCCGGCAATCCTATAATCCCCAGCGCACCTTTACCAAAAAACAATTAGAAAAGGATTACAAGGTCTTTCGTGGTGTGCTGGAAGAGTCACACCCCAGCCTGTACTGGTTTACTTCGAAAGACAGCATGGATCGTTATTTCGATGAAGGCTTTCACCGCCTCACCGATTCCATGACCGAATTGCAATTCCGCAATGTGCTTTCCTATGTGGTAAGCAAGATCCATTGCGGGCATACGGCGGTCAGATATTCGAAACAATATGGCAGGTACATCGATACAGCCAAATTAAAGATGTTCCCGCTGAGCTTTAAGGTATGGGGCGATTCAATGGCCATAACGGCAAATATCAACAGAAAAGACTCCATCCTGAAATACGGTACCCTGGTTACCGCCATCGATGGCTATAGTGTGCGCAAGCTTACCGATACTTTCCTGAATTATATTTCGGGCGATGGCAACAGCATCAATGGCAAATACCAAAGCCTTAGCAATAGCGGTGCTTTTGGAAGCCTGTACCGGAATTTAATTGGCTTAAAAGACCAGATACAGGTTACCTATCTCGATAGCACCGGCACTGAACAGACTGTTAGCGTGCCGGTATTCGATCCGTCGGTAAAAGATGACGATACATCGGCGAAGCTTGATAAATCGGGTCAGGCACTCAAAGCTTCCAAAGAGAACCCGCGCCATTTTACCTGGAAGGCGCGGTACGTACAGATCGATACCACGCTGTCGAGCGCATACATGACGGTTCATACCTTTGCCCGGGGAAATAAATTAAGGTCATTTTTCCGCCAGGCTTTCCGGGAGCTGGACCGGCGTAAGATCCAGCACCTGGTGGTAGACGTTCGTACGAACGGTGGCGGCGATGCAGGTATTTCTACCTTGTTGACCCGCTACCTGGCCGATAAGAAATTCAAGCTGGCCGATTCCTTATATGCGATTCGCAGAAGCAGTAAATATCGTAAATACATTTCCTGGCAGCCCTTTTACTGGTCGCTCATGCAGTTTGTAACGCATAAGGAGAAAGACGGGCGCTATCATTTCGGGTACTTTGAGCGCCATTATTTCCGCCCCAAAAAGCGGCATCATTTCAATGGCAATATTTACCTGGTTACCGGTGGCAACTCTTTTTCGGCCACCACGCTGTTTGTGAAAGCGCTGCAAGGCCAGCAGAATGTGAAAGTGATCGGGGAAGAAACGGGTGGAGGCGCTTATGGCAATTCAGCCTGGATGATCCCCGATGTAACCCTGCCTAATACGAAAGTGCGTTTCCGGCTCCCTAAGTTCAGACTGGTGATGGATAAAAACCTTGTGCAGGAGGGCCGTGGTATCATCCCCGATATCCAGGTGTCGCCGACGCGCGAGACCATTCTCCGGGGCATCGACCCCAAAGCGGCTGTCATTCGCCGGATGATCATGCACAAGAACAAGATCGGGATCGTTCAGCAATAAACCCGTTGCAATTCGAGGTCATTATCAAACACTACAAAATCAGTGCGATAGCCCTTTTCTATCTTACCCAACTTTTTACCGGCAAGCAATTGGGCCGGATAAGCAGCTGCCATCCGCAAGGCTTCTTCCAGTTCAATACCGGCATGAGCAACCGCATTTTTTACACACTGCAGCATGGTAAGCGCCGAACCTGATAAAGTACCATCGGGCAATGCATACCGGTCGCCCCGGAACAGGTGCTGGTATTCACCGGTGGTGGTTTCCGCAACAGCATCGGTAATAAAGAACAGGCGTTGGTTCAGCATCTTTTTTGCGATCTGCACAGCTGCATAATCCACATGTACGCCATCGCATACAATACTGCTCATTACCTGCGGGTGATTCATAATAGCACCCACCATACCCGGTTCCCGGTGTTGTAATGGGCTCATGGCGTTATATAAGTGTGTGGCTGCTGGTATGCCTTTATTAAATGCATCCATCGCCTGCTGATAGGTAGCATTGCTATGCCCGGCTGATACAATGATGTTGTGTTTCATCAACAGCTCAATAACAGCGGCATCGCACTGTTCCGGCGCCAGGGTCATCATTTTAAAGATGCCTTCGCCTTTTTGCAATAACATGTTCACCTCTTCAATGGAAGGCTTTTTTACACAGGCTTCGAGGTGCGCACCTCTTTTTACCGGATTGATGTATGGACCCTCGAGGTGCAGGCCAAGCAGGCCCTTGCCCCCCTCGTTCCAATAAGCCCGAACCACTTCAAAACCCTGCAGGAATTTTTCAATGCGGTTGGTGGCCATGGTGATCATAAAATGGGTACAGCCGCCAAAGAGACAATACTCATAAGTTGCCTTCAGTGATTCTACGCTTAATTCCTGGGAGAAGAGTTTTCCATGGCCGCCGTAGATCTGCAGATCAACGAAGGCCGGCGCCAGGGTAAACCCTTTCAGGTCTTCTATACGGTAGTGGGAAGGAATCTCATCTGCGTTCACCAGTGCCAGGATCACATCATTATCCGTTAATACCGCTTTGTTTTCTTCTATGAGATGGCCTGTGAAAATTTTTCCATTCGTGTATGCTGTAGACATGCTTTGCTTTGTTCAGTTTGGTTGGTGAAACATATAACTGTGCCGCACTTTTAAATTGCCGCATACCTCGTTATTATGCTATGATAAACCGGTCGGCATCTTTCAGGAAGGGCAGTTTATTCCTTACCTCTTCCAGTGCTGCTTTTTCCAGGGTGATGGTGAAAACATCTTCGGCTTCGGCTTTGGTATACAACACGGTTCCCAGGGCATCTACGATCATGCTATCCCCGCTGTAATAGATGCCATTGCCATCGTTGCCTACGCGGTTCACGCCAATCACGTAACACTGGTTTTCGATGGCCCTTGCCTGCAATAATGTTTTCCAGGCATGATTCCGTTTTTCGGGCCAGTTGGCCACATAGATCAATACGTCATATTCGGGCATACTTTCTGTAACTGATGAACCCGCTTCCTGTGGGGGCGCTACCGGGAAATCATGCGCTTCCATTTCCGAAGCTACCAGGTCGGCCAGGGAGGAGGCCGCCGGTTTTTGCCTGCTCCATACCGGGAAACGCAGGTCATAACATATAAGCAGGTTGATCTTCCAGCCTTTTACGGAAGCGATCAATCGTTTATTGCCCGGCGAATAAAACTGGTCTTCCTGAGCATAGCCAAACAAATGGCGTTTGTCATAAAAGCCATATTGCCCGTTAGGCAACATCCATATAAGCCGGTTATAGTAATTGCCTGCATCTTCAATGATCAAACTACCGGTGAGGATGATCTTTTTTTCGGCTGCCAGTTTTTTCATCCAGGTCACCGTAGGACCATCCATTGTCTCGGCCAGCTTTTCCGGCTGCATACTAAAGCCGGTGCTGAACATTTCCGGCAGTATCACCACTTCTGTGCGCTGTTGCAACTGTTTTATTTTTTCTTCGAACATTTGCAGATTGGCGGTCTTGTCTTCCCAATGCAAATCGCTTTGTATAGTTGTAATGGTAAGCGTTGACATGATATTAAATTAGTGGATCAAAGGTAATCATTGTGCCTATCGCCAACAGGGTTATTTTTGTGTTTATGAGAAGCGCATCTGTTCATGAATTAAAGCAGGAGTTAGTGACCCTGCCGGTGGAAGCACTGACTGACCTTTGCCTGCGGCTGGCAAAATATAAAAAGGAAAATAAGGAGCTGTTGACCTACCTGCTCTTCGAAGCGCACGATGAGGCTGGTTATGTAGAATCGGTTAAGAAGGAAGTAGATGAACAATTTGCCCAGGTCAACTACAGCAATTTGTATTTTGTAAAGAAGACGCTGCGAAAGATCCTAAAGAATATTAATACGCATATCCGGTACACAGGATCTTCACAGGTCACCATCGATCTGCTGATCTATTTTTGTCAATCCATTAAAGCCTCCGGCATTCCCATTGAAAAGAATCCCATCATTGCCAATTTGTATAAGGGGCAGCTGCAGAAGATCAATAAAACGCTGTCGAACCTGCATGAAGACCTGCAATATGATTATTCAAAGGCAGTGGCTGCGCTCGAGCTATGACCCCTGCCGTATTTCACAATTCGTTATGATCTATAGAAGGTTTCCTCCCGTATATAATAGGTGCATTCACGCGGCATTAACAAAATCTTCGATTTTGATATACAACTAAGCGATCTCTTTCGTTATCTTATTTAATAGCAATCGGAGTTGTTGGTTATTGACCGCCTGATGTGGTGCGTAATTTGTATAATAACTTATGTAATGCTAATACAATGAATATTTCAATCCGGCCTGAGCAACCGGCCGACATAGATGAAATTCATGAGCTCAATACATTGGTGTTTGGGCAGGAAAATGAAGCCAGATTGGTTGATCAGGTTCGCCAGAGTCCCCACTTCATTCCTGAATTATCATTGGTTGCATATTCAGATAATGAATTAATCGGATATATTTTATTTTCCCAGATAACGATCACAAATGGCGACTACCGGCATCAAAGTCTGGGTTTAACCTCTATGGTAGTGCATCCTGCCTGGCAAAAAAGAGGTATCGGCTCAAAGATGATCGCTGCTGGTTTGCAAAAAGCTACAGCGCTGGATTATACCGACGTTTTTGTTTTCGGGCATGAACATTATTTTCCAAAATTTGGATTTGTTCCCGCTGCCCGTTGGGGTATCAGACCTCCTTTTGATGCACCTGCCGAAGTGTTTATGGCATTAGAATTAATCCCCAACGCATTATGCAATGTGTCGGGGATCGTTGAATTTCCAATAGAGTTTTCTGTAATGTAATTTCCTCTCTTGCTGCAACAGGTATGACACACTTTGTTTGCCTGTTTGCCGAAAGTGTGCCACACCTTTGTTTCTTTATTATTGCAGCTTATATCTTACCGACAATCCATGCGATAACCCGGTGAACGGAGTGATCGAGAGATTCGGATTTTTGATCAATTTGGTTTTGTGCAGCTTTGGTACCAGTATGCCGGTCAAGGTACCCTGGGTTAAACCCAGCAGGATATCTGACGGAAAGTGTAAGCCACCGCGGTGACGCCACCAGGCTGTTGCGCCGGTAGCTGCACCTGCCAGTCCATACCATACCCATTTTGCTTTGGAGTGTGGATGGTAGTCGGCCCATACCTGGGCGAAGAAGAAGGTAGATGTGGCCACCAGAGCTACGTGCCCTGCATAAAATGAATTTTTGCCACCGCCTCTTGTACGATAATCCAATGGCGTTTCTTCATGGTAAACATAAGGCCGGTACCTGTTGGTGAAGTAGGTTGACCCGGTATACAATAAGCCGGTTATCGACATGGCTTCGAGGTACAGGAATGATAGCTTTGCAATATCTTTTCTCATTGCTTTATCGAATAAGAAAAATACAGGCACAGGCATCGATCCGTAGAAGGGGAGATAGCTGATATCATCCACTTTCTTATTGTATGGCCGTATACCTCTGCGGTCAAAACGATTTACATCTGACCTGTTCAGGGCAAGAACAGTTTCTTCATCTGTTGGATCTTTGCTATAGATCTTGGTGAATGCATATAACGACCATAAAGTTCCGGTGGCGGTCACCGGTATATCGGCGGCCCAGTTCATTTTGTAAACCTCTTTCGGTTTCTCATTTACGTTTATTTCCGGCTGTTGTAAGGGAACTGTATCGACACGTAGGCTTGCAGAATCGTTCTGGGCACATACTGATGCGAATACAAAAAGGAAAGCCGGAACTACTGCATATACTTTCTTCATAGCTATCCCTTTTGTGTTTGTATATTGTTTACTATTACATTTTTGCAATGTTTATGCCATGGGGAATAGTGGGGAACGGCGCTGTCCTTGCTCCGGCACCGGTTATAAAAAGCGAAGAAAACCAATTAATTGAAAAAGCCCGGATGATCCTGCTATGCTAGCAGATCATCCGGGCATCTATTTTTTATTGGATAAAAGTTAGGTTGGGTGCAGGCAATGCAGCTGTGCCTTACTGCTTATCAGCAGGCGCCGGTTCTTCGGTGAAGTATTGCTTCTCTGATAATGAATGCACCAGCTCCGCTACCAGTGCGGTCCAACCGGTTTGATGGCTGGCGCCCAGTCCGGCCCCGGTTTCACCATGAAAATACTCATAGAACAATACCAGGTCTGCATTTTCGGAACGTTGATAGAACCAACTGTAGGCGCCATGTGCCGGCCGCTTGCCATGCTGGTTGGGCTGGAACAGTGTGATCAGCCTGCGCGTCAACTCTTCGGCCACCTGTATCAAATTCATTTTATTGCCTGAACCGATCGGACATTCGACCTCCAGCTCATTGCCATAAAATTCTCCAAAGTGGCGGATAGATTGAATGATGATATAATTGATGGGCATCCACAACGGGCCGCGCCAGTTTGAATTTCCACCAAACATATCCGAAGTAGAATCCCCGGGTTCATATTGGATCTTGTATTCTATGCCGCGGATATTGACAGAGAATGGATTCTTCTCGTGGTATTTCGACAAAGCGCGTATGCCCCAGGGTGATAGGAACTGCGTTTCATCCAATAACCGTTGCAAGAGGAATACCAGCCGTTCTTTGGGTACCAGCGATAACAAAATGGTTTTGCCGTCACTTCGTTCTTCGTTTGGCCAGAACCGGTTGTTCTTCTTCCGGTAATTTTCAAACCAGGTGATCCGTTTTCTGAAATCATCCAGTTTATCGAGCATTCTTTTTTCGATGGTCGACACTGCAAACAAGGAGGTCAAACCTACTATGGAAAAGATGCGTAAATGCAGGGGTTCAGAACCGGCTATGGATAATGTATCATAAAAGAATTTATCTTCCTGGTTCCACATGCCCTGTTCATTCAACGCCTCGGCAATCATCACAAAATGCTCAAAGAATTTGGTGGCTGTGTCTTCGAATGAGATATCGTGCATGGCGATCTCCAGCGCCATGTCCATCATATTCAGCGCATACATGCCCATCCAGCTCGTTCCATCTGCCTGCTCCAGTTCCATATCGTTATGCACAAGATGGCTGCGATTGAATACACCGATGTTATCCAGGCCAAGGAATCCGCCCTGGAACATGTTGTTTCCATTCGAATCCTTGCGGTTTATCCACCAGGTAAAGTTGATGATAAGCTTTTGGAAAATGCGTTTCAGGAAAGGAATGTCGCCTTTGCCGGTCTGCAATTTTTCAATGCGATAGACTTCCATGGCCGCCCATGCCTGCACGGGCGGGTTCACATCACTGAAGTTCCATTCATAGGCCGGTAACTGCCCGTCGGGTTTCATATACCATTCGCGCATGATGAGCGTGAGCTGGTGTTTGGCAAATACGGGGTCAACCATGGCCATGGGAATACACTGAAAAGCCAGGTCCCAGGCCGCATACCAGGGATATTCCCATTTGTCGGGCATGCAAATGATATCCTGGTTCTTGAGGTGTTTCCAGTCGTGGTTCCTGCCATGTAAGCGGGATGTGCTTGGCGGCGTTATTCCGTCGCTGGTAGTGAGCCAGCGTTCCACATCAAAATGATAGTATTGTTTGCTCCACAATAAACCGGCCAGCGCCCGCCGTTGGATCTTTGCGAGGCCGGGCACTTTTGTATTGGCCAGCACCCTGGCATAGAAATCATCGGCTTCCTGCTTACGCAATTTAAAGATGTCTTCAAAGCCGGGCGCAAAAGGATTCTCTATTGGCTTATGGCTTAAGCGGAGGTAAACGGTTTCGGAGCGGCCGCCGTGAATGCGTAATTTATAAACAGGCGCAAACTTGGTTCCCGATTTCTTTTGACGCAGGGCGCTTATATTTTCGCCTTTGATGATGGCATCATGAAACGCATCTTTAGTGAATGGCGACAAATTGGGTTTGCCGTTCACTTTTTCAAAATTCGTTTCATTTTCGGTGAAGAGAATATCATTCGGCTGTTGAAAATATAAATAGTAAGTTCCGAGCCGGTGATGATTTGCCTTTACCACATTTTTATTGCGCCAGGTAATGGAAGGTTTTTTCTTGGATGTATCATGGCTCCAGCGGTTGTAAAACCAGAGGGTAGGCAAAAGCGTTATTTCCGCCGATTTGGTATGATGGTTATGAATATTGATCCTGATGCTGATATCCCGCGAATTGTGTTTCGCATAGGTTACGTGTACATCAAAATATTCATTGTTATTAAAAATACCTGTATCGAGAATTTCATATTCGGGCTCGGTGCGGGAGCGTTGCCTGTTCACCGACAACAGATCGTCGTATGGAAATTTCTGTTGTGGATATTTGTACAAATACTCCATGTAATAATGGGTTGGCAAATTGTCGAGGTAGTAATAGAGCTCTTTTACATCCTCGCCATGATTGCCTTCGTAGTTGCCCAGTCCAAACAGGCGTTCTTTCAAAATAGGATCTTTTCCATTCCAGACGGTAATGGCAAAACACAGGTTTTGAAAGAAATCGGAAATCCCTGCTATCCCATCTTCACCCCATCTATATGCACGAAAGCGCGCCTGGTCATGGGTAAAATAATTCCAGGCATCGTTATTCTGACTAAAATCTTCGCGAACAGTTCCCCACTGTCTTTCACTTAAATACGGTCCCCATTGCTCCAAAGGAATCTTCCTCGTGGAATTAACCGCAAGTCGTTGATGTTCTGCACTCATGATCCGGTTTTGTGCTTTATTAGTTAATACGCTGGCAAGCGACCGGCGGTAAGCATCAATTATTTAATAATGGTCGAAAATACCATTATGAAGTTAGTGTATAGGGGTCATTAAATAAAAGATTAGGCCCCTGTTTATGGCAGGAAATTAATAAATTTTATATAGGATATGGGGTTATTAAATATAGGTTAATAATAAGAATCCATTAATTAATCCTTTCCTTTCTCAAGATTTAAAAAGGGCTTAACCAGATCGATAGGCACCGGGAATATGGTGGTTGAATTATTTTCAGTAGCGATCTCCCGCAGGGTTTGCAGGTATCTCAGCGTAAGGGCGCTGGGCTGATCGCTCAAAATGCGGGCCGCATCTGCCAGCCGTTGCGATGCCTGGAACTCACCTTCTGCTGCAATGACCTTCGATCGGCGTTCGCGTTCCGCTTCTGCCTGCCTGGCCATGGCACGCTGCATTTCCTGGGGCAGGTCAATTTGTTTTACTTCCACATTCGACACTTTAATGCCCCAGGGTTCGGTATGGGTATCGATGATCTGCTGTAGTTTCTGGTTTATTTTTTCCCGCTGCGACAAAAGATCATCCAGTTCTGATTGTCCCAACACACTGCGCAGCGTAGTTTGAGAGAATTGGGAAGTGGCCACCAGGTAATTCTCTACTTCAACAATGGCCTTTTGGGGTTGCAGTACCCGGAAGTACACCACGGCATTTACTTTTATGGAAACATTGTCTTCTGTAATGATATCCTGTGGCGGAACATCCATTACGACCGTGCGCAGGCTTACTTTCACCATTTTATCAATCACCGGTATTAATAGAATGAGCCCCGGCCCGCGTACCGAAACGAGGCGGCCCAATCTGAAGACAACGCCCCGCTCGTATTCACGCAGAATGCGAATGGCGCTGGATAACACAAAGATCAGGAACAGCACTAAAACAATGGCCGAAGCGGAGAAAGGTAATGTGTTCATATTATAACGCGTTTATACTGATGATTCATTATAGGGTTCTACCTGCAGGGTCCAATTCAACATGCCGGTCACGATCACCTTTTTTCCTTCAGGGATAAAACCACTTGCTGAGATCGCTTTCCAGATCTCACCATGCATGCGTACGGTGCCGGCAGGATTCAATTCACTTAATGACTGACCTACTTCACCTATCATAGCTTCCAGGCCCATGGCTGGTTTTGCACGCTGGGCCTTTAATCCCATACCTATGACAAAGAGAAAAAAGAGTGCACTTACCCCAACCGCCGTTAGAATCACGCTCCACGACAGATCAGCCACGGCCCAGGTTTCATCGGTTCGAATGAGCATCATGGAGCCGAGCAGTAGCGATATCACGCCACCTATGCCTAAGAGGCCATGACTCACGATTTTTATTTCGAGCAGAAAAAGGATAACGCCAAAAACGATCAGCGCCAGGCCGGCATAATTCACGGGCAAGGTATGCATGGTGTAGAGCGCGAGGATGATAGAAATGCCGCCAATGATACCAGGGAAAATAGCACCCGGACTGTATAATTCAAAAATGAGCCCGTACAACCCGAGCAGGAATAAGATATAAGCTACATTGGGATCACTGAGTATGTTCAGCATCTTTTCGCCCCAGCCCATTTCGAGTGAACGGGTAGTTGCATTTTTTGTATGAAGTGTAACAGTACCGGAACTAACGGTAATGGTTCGGCCATCAATATTGCTCAGCAACTCCTGCTCGCTGGAAGCGATCAGATTAATGACATTATATTCCAACGCTTCCGACTCTGTTAGTGATACGCTGTTCTTAACGGCCTCTGCAGCCCAGGCTGCATTGCGCGCCCGTTTGGCGGCAATGGATTTGATAAAAGCGATAGCATCGTTGGTAGCTTTGGCGCTCATGATCGTATCCATTTCACCATGGCTGCTTACCGGGTGAGCAGCGCCAATATTGGTACCGGGCGCCATGGCGGCAATATGAGCCGCCATTGTGATAAACACACCAGCCGATCCTGCATGGGCACCGCCGGGTGATACATATACAACAATGGGTACCGGCGATTGCAGGATGTCGCTTACAATGGCCCGCGTACTTTTCAATAATCCACCCGGCGTATTTAAATGAATGAGCAAACAGCTGGCCTGTTCTTTCTGCGCCACGTCGATGGCGCGATGGATAAAATCTGCCGAAGCCGGGTTAATGGTAGCATCGATTTTTATGGAAAGTACTTTTTGCGCATACAATGGCCATGGACTTAAAATAAGCAACAGATAATATAGTAATATGCGCCTCATAAACTCATTGCTTTTGTTGCACGTGAAGCTACAGCTTGGAAGCATCAGTTCTTATAACTGCTCAGTATTGTATAAAGTGCGGATAAAATGGGGGAGCCAGTCTATCGTAATTTACTAAAAATGGGCGGGAATAGCAATTTTAAAGTCGGGACCTGAAATTACATAAAACCAAATATGAAAAGCTGAATGCTTCATGTTTGCGTTCTGCCATTATCCTATCTGGAACGCCCATCCGAGCAGTAAGCAGATCAATACAATGATGGGGGAGGGAATGCGGGTGAAATTCAGCAGCAGCCAGGTTCCCAGGATGACGCCAAGGTTTATGATACTAACGGTTCGGAAACCGATCACTGAAATATCGCGCATCATATAAATGGTACCAGCCACCATAATACCAACGACCACGGCATTGATGCCTTCCAATGCCCGGTATACGATTACGTAGCGCTGCAGGTTATGCCAGATGGGAAAAAAGAATAAGACCAGCAGGGCGCTTGGCAAAAAGATCGCAATGGAGCCAATTAAACAACCAAGTAGCTGCCAGAGGGTGCCTTTATCTTTCATGGCCATGCCGCCCATAAAAGAAGAAATGGAAAATACAGGTCCGGGTATGGCACGGACGATACCCGCGCCAGTGTAAAAATCATCACGCTCGATGCTGATCACATTGCCTTTCTTATTCAGGTTCTTTCGGATAACGACTGGCGACTTGGGACGTTCAACATATTGTTCGTACATCATGGGAATGAGTACCTGTCCGCCACCGAAGACCAGGCTCCCGAAGCGGTAGGTATTTTCAAACAGGTTCAGGGGGCGACGATTGGGCCAGTCATTTTTTCTGGCTAATTCACTCACCACCCCGGCCAGTAAAAAGATGATGGCGAATAACCAGATATTCCCCCATTTTATTTTTTTTACCGGTTGCGCTTTTTCGGGAATACGTTTATCACTCAGATTGGTAACAAAGCCCCCGGCTATTAACAAGATGGGAAAGATCCACGGCGATTTGAACAGAAAGTAGGTGGTGATAGTACTTATCACCATAATAATACGGGTTATATTATTATGTATGGCCAGTTTGAAAGAGCGGGTGGCGGCAAAAGCGAGAAAACCGACCGCCATGGGTTGAATAAATTTAAAGATGCCATTGCTCATGGACTTACTGTCGAAAAATTCGAGCAGAAAGGAAAACGCGCCCATCAGGATACAGGCAGGTGAGATCCAGATAAGCAATGTCAGGATGGCCAGTGGAATGCCGCCCCTTTTATAACCGATGAGGGTTAGCACTTGTGTAGAAGAAGCGCCGGGCAGCAGCTGACAAAAAGAATTATATTCCAGCAGTTCCTGTTCCGTCACATCATGCCGGCGATGAACGAAGGTCTTCATCACCATACCAAAATGACCTTGTGGTCCGCCAAAGGCAGAAACACTATGGATAAAGACCGCTTTCAAAAAAGGTATATGGCGAAGAAGGATCATTCAGTTGTATTCAAATCCCGGAAATTTCACAATTTAGGCAAACTGCCTCATTCGACGAGTTATAAGGATGGTTTCCAGCGCGATCGCGGCTCAAAATAATTCCAGCAGAGAGCCGAAAGCCGGCGCGTCAGCACCCAGGCTTCATTGGTGTTATCCCAGCTCTGGTCTTTCAGGTTTTTCGTTTCCACTGAGAATATATATGGACCATGCGGCGCCATCACCAATAATATTTCACTGCGCGATGCATTTACACAACCATTTTTGGAAGCCACAAATATGTACGGTGGAATCTCCGCAATGGCTTGTTCATCATTATAATTTCTGCCCAGCAGGCGGATCATTTTTTCGCTGGCTTGTTTGCTGATCACTTCACCGCGGTAGATCTTTTCCATCAGGGTACCCATTTCACGCGGCGTTGTTTGTCCCCACCCGTATTGTTGCCGGTTGGTTTCGCGGCCGGGCGTTCTTGAGTTTACTCTGGTGTATTTCATTCCCAGGGAATCGAGTATTTCATTGATACGCGTACCGGTGCCGGCCAGGCTTTGCAGCCACAGGCTGGCGGTATTGTCGCTGGTGGTAAGCATCAGCATAAGCACTTTATGCAATCCTATTTTCTCACCGTTCTTAAATGAACCCAGAATATCTTCACCAGCATAGTAGAGTGAATCTTTGTATTCAAGTTGCTGGTGATAGTCGAGCTGACCTTTGGCTATTTTATCCTGAATACCTATTAAGATAGGCACCTTCACCATGCTGGCAGTCGGAAATAACGTATCGGCGTTGAACTGGGCAATTTTTCCGGTACGCAAGTTTTTTACATATACGCCAATGTCGCCGTGAAGATCCTTCACCAGGTGCCGGATCTTTTGCTGCAATTTGTGATCGATCGGTTGGGCTGATAAGGAAATAAAAATCACCAGGAGCCATGAAGATATAATAATTTTTTTCATAATATAAACAGGTTCAAAATTTTTCTCATGCGTTCGTTTTCAGGGTATGCAGTTCAAGACCGGCAGGATCTCAAAATTGTAAACGGACAAGTGCCTTAGTGGATTTCTAATCGATAGAACCGTCTATAAACCAACTACGTTTATATGTTATCGATAGTAGTTATTTCTTTCTATTTCTTCGAGCACTTTATCAGGTACGAGGTAGCGGATTGATTTTCCCTGCCGGATATTATTGCGGATATGGGTGGCTGATATCTGCAACAGGGGCGCATCGAGAATCGTAATATTTCCTGCTGCAAAATTATTGATGACTTCATGACCTGGCCGCCGGTAGACAAAGATCGGGCAGTGCTGCAGGATGAATTCATAGTTTTTCCATTTGGAAAGGTTTTCAAAGCTGTCGCTGCCCATTATGATGGCGAACTGGTGGGTGGGATATTTTTCCTGTAAGTACGCCAGTGTATTTACTGTATAGGAAGGTTGCGGCAGGCGGAATTCGATATCGCTGGCTTTCAATTTCGGTTCTGGTTCTATGGCCAGTTGAACGAGGTTAAGACGGTTGTAGGAATTGAGTAAACTGGACGATTGTTTAAATGGATTTTGGGGAGAAACCACCAGCCAGATCTGATCGAGATCGGTATGTTGCAACATGTAATTCGCAATGATCAAATGACCATGATGAATAGGATTGAATGAGCCGAAATAGAGTCCAACTTTCATAGTGCTAATAATTCCCCGCTTTTAAAGTTCCTGAATTAATTGGGCGTTGCGATAATAATTTCTGCAAAGAAACAGATTCATTGCCTTAGAAAACGGGATTCGTTTTTATGAAGTCGGGATTATGAACGGGATTATTTCTTATGAAAGGAGGGAGGCTTTCGATGGAATCAAGGCGGTGGCCATGACAGGGAAAATTGCTTGTAGCCAGCGGCAAAAGAGAGAAGGAAAAATTGGAATATACAAGTCGTCTGGCGAATGAACACCGGCAGTATTGCTGATTGAACGGAGGGCTGATAATCAGCTGGAAGGTAAACAGAGAAGCTTTAAAGGAACAGGATTGGTTTAGGGTCATCCCAGTTCTTCTACAAAAATATTATCGGCCTCATTTAATCGCAAGCTCAGGTTATAACCAGCTACAATAATTGAGATGGGATCGCCGAGCGGAGCAACCTGTTCTACCTTAACCAATTCCCCCGGTACACAACCCATTTCCATGAGTTTTAAAAAGAGGTCATTATTCTCAAAAGAAAGTATCCGGGCAACGGTTCCTGTTTCTATTTCTGATAATCGTTTCATAATTCTATAGACAACAAATGTAGCTTTGTATTAATTAATGACAGTTACGAATTTCGAAAAATGCATAATCTTAACATTCCTCCCATTCAATTTCATTTCTTAGCGACTGTATCTTTTTCTCAACGTACCCTTGTTAAGGAAGTTATCCGCGATCTCTTCAGGAAGGAGAAGACCAAACTGGAACAACTGCGATACATATTCTGTTCAGATGAATACCTATTAGAGATCAATAAACAGCACCTGCAGCACAACTATTTTACCGACATCATCACGTTTGATCTATCCGAAAAACCAAATGCTGTTATCGGCGAAATATATATAAGTGTTGATAGGGTTAAGGATAATGCTCAAACGTATAAGGTCCCTGTCAAGCAGGAACTTTTAAGAGTGATCTTTCATGGCGCCCTGCATTTATGTGGTTATAAGGACAAAACCAAAAAGGAAGAAGAGCTCATGCGGAAGGCGGAGGACAAATATCTACAGTACTACAGCTCGAAAGCAAATAATTGATAAGCCAGATAACAGGGACTTGAGTGAGGCTGGCCGTTCCGGCCGGATTAATTGAAACACAAAAATCAGCACACCACTCGAAACGTGTTAGCTCATCATTTGGCATGTAAGCAGTCCGCATTCCACTAGCTACCAGGCTGTTGGTAAAGGGTTTAAGTTGCTGGTTCAACATCTTGCCTGTCTGACCGGTCGAGCCTCCCCGGCTTATTATTTATTTTGATTTTTTCGGACAGCGAGGGGTCACCCATCAATGGTTGCAATATGGAAATTGAACAGTATGAACGCTTACAAGATGTTTAATACGAACGGCGGACAAGCGACCAATGTTCAACCGTTGCAGGCAGGAACCACGTTGAATGCCTCTGTCCTCTCCATTTCCAGCCAACTTCCTTATCGTAGCTTATGCGACTTCCCCAGCTTGCCCTACAAAATGATCTAATCTACCGGTGCAAGGCCAGAAGCTGCGGTGCGCCAGACCGCATGATACATCTCCCTGCGTCTCATGGATACTGGCCGCTTTCGGATAGCAAATAATACAGGAATACCTTTCCCCTATTGATTGATCTGCCCAATGCACCGGGTTACTTTCCGTGTATTTATACATAAAATTGTACAGTTGTAGCTATCTGTAGGCCGCCATTTCCACAGTATGTTCCACGTGGAACGATGGACTCAACACGATTAGGTAAACGGCTTTACTGAATTTCGATGATCCTATGGCTTGAATAGTACTCTAATAAAAATACCCTCATAAATCCCCGATTAGCGAATTGAACCGAAAGCGCCTCCTCAGCCCAAGTGAAACAAAGAAGTCAGTGCACTTTAAGGTAACTGCACATGAGATTAAGTCTCTTCCGTTGGCCGGAAGCAGTATAGATAGCCGGTACTCGCTGGACTCACTAGCCTTCCAGGGAATGTTAATGCTTACTCCCTAAGCGAAATAACCTTTGACTATGAGTCTTGGCTGCGCTACGTGCATGGGGATATCAAGATAGAGATTAACGGGAGGTAGGCAAACCGGGGAAGATATTCCGAGAAGTTGGCTCCATGTAAATGGATATGGTGAATTGGGGAACTTAGGAAGATAGGTGAACCCTCGTGAAAAGGCATACCGCAGCTTAGCCCCAGTGCGGCAATATGAGTTGGAAACCTGAAAGGTGCCTAATCCTTAGGAAAAGTATACTCCTAACCAGCCCCGCTATAGAGATTAGGTGATTCGGGAACAGGGGAAAGTAGGTTAAAATCCCCTGGTAAAGGGGTTAGCCTCCAGTGCGTAAATATGACGGAAATCTGGAAGGGTAGCTTAACCCTCGTGAAAGGTATACACTAATCAGCCCTGCCCGAGGGACTTGGTGATTTTAAACTTGGTAAGGTGGGTTTGACCTCTGAAAAAGCATACTGTAGGTTACACCCAGTGCGGGAATATGACTTGGAAACCTGGAAAGGTGCTCAATCCGTGGGAAAGGTATACTCCTAACCAGCTTCGCTAAAGAGATAAGGAGATTCGGGAACATGGGAAAGTAGGTTAAATCTCTGGGAAAGGGGGGTTAGCCTCCAGAGCGTGAATATTGATGGAAACCTGGAAAGGTTGCTTAACCCTCGTGAAAGGTATACACCAATCAGCCCCGCTAAAAGGAATGGTGATTTGGTACCTGAGAAGGCAGGTTAAACCTCTCGAAAAGGTATACCGTAGATTAGCCTCAAGTGAAGGAAGATGATTGGAACCTGCGAGAGCCAGCCTTAACCCTCTCGAAAAGGTATACTCCTAACAGCGCGGCTGAAGGGATATGGTGACTTGGTACCTGAGAAGGCAGATTAAAACTCTGGAAAAGGCATAACGATTAGCCTCTAGTGAGAGAAGATGATTTGAACACCTGGAAAGGTAGGCTTAACCGTCAGGGAAAAGTATACTCCAAATCAGCTTCCGCAAAATGGTCAAAGTGTTTTAGAAAGTTATTGAGCCAGCCCAAACGCGCTGAGAAAGGTTCATACCAGGTTTACCCCTGCTACAGGCTTTAAGTGGATGGAAAACTTGAATTCTGGACGTCTGTTGTAAAGTGAGTTCAATCTTTTTCAAAAGCATTCTGACTGTATCCGCCCCAGGCTCCTTTCTCTTTCAACTCCAAGAATAGGAAGAAGCCTCTATCCCTTGGTCCACTTAAAGAACTCGATCCCTGCCAGGAAACCAAAACCTTTGGCTAACAGCCTTTACGGGGCTTTGTGCACCAGGATAACCGCTGAACAGTCAAGTTGTAGGAGGTAAATTAAAGAATAATTACTCCAAGGCAGTCCCCGGTTAAGAGAAAGCGATTGGAGACACATGGACTTAGAGTATCCTCGAGGAAAGAGATAGCCAGGAATCAAAGTGATTTGGAAGCTCAGGCAGATAGGGCAATCCGTCCTGGCAGAACCTGCAGGAAAGGCCTATCTGAGGGTTTAGATAATTTATAAGCTAGCCAGATAGCTAAACCCGATTGAAAGGTATATCCCAAGCTCACCCGGGCTAAAAGGTTGAAGTGTTTACAACTTTAGGGCGCCAGGCCACGTTATGGAGTATGAGGTAGGTAAGCCAAACCAGCCACAATTGAATAAGCACACAGTTTACCCCTGATCCTTAGAATTTTGCCACCGCCAAAACAACGTTGGATATTAGAAAAGCTTTGAAGGGGAGTAGAGAAGGGCACAATTCCCGCAAAGAATGACAAAATATCTATCAAACACATAACTAGCAAACTGAGCAGTACAATATCCCTTAATCTTACTGAACCAAACGCCACCCATAAGGTTCAGTTCATTTAACCGCATAACGCTAACACGAAATCTTCTTATTTACCATAAACCGAGATTGCCACGAATGATCGTAGCTCCTTAATAAAGACGTCTCTTTAATCAAGTGCATCATACTCCTACAATCTCGCGAAGTGAACACATATAGGGCAAATACCTGGTAAAAGAGATTCAACATCGCGGCACGCTTAAGCAGATTGGAACACTCATGGTTCCACGTGGAACATTCAGTTTCCAGAGATGCGGGTCTCACAACCGGGTCAGATCAAACAGATGAGACAATAACGGTAAGAAGGATTATTCCATTAAAGATCTGATTCGGCTAAGCAAATTATTCGGGTGTTGCTTTATAACATCAAAATAAAGGGGAAAGGCATTAAACTAGCCAGGTTCAAACGTTGTAAATAAACACAAGTCGTCTCACATTCTCCCAATATGCAACCGGATTTGTTCGATTTGCCCACCGGACATTCCTAAACCCGAAAACATCTGATTCTTGAAAGGTGGATAGACTGCCTATAGTTTAATGACTCAACAACCTCGACCATTGGATTAACACAATTATTAAATCAACTTGCCTACCAGGATCCGACAAAAACCCATCCATTTGAGCTCTGCACCTGGAAGGAACTTATACGACACACCGGTCCGAAGTTTCCACTCATCAGGAAGCTGCCAACATTCAATTCCTTCGCTCAACCTTCAACAAATTCACAACTGTTTGAAGCCTTCATTCACCAATTGAACCCAGCCACTCAGCTTAACGACAAAATAGACCTGGTCCATGGGACAACAAATAATTTTAATGAGGTACACCTATTTTCATGACGCACCGACAGTTCGATGCAGTAACCCATGTGTTTGATGGTGGGTACCGCCAGATTCATGAGCTAACCAATCGATCTGGTAATGTAAACCATCAGGATTATACCCTATGTGATTAGGTTAATGACAACCCACTGAGGTAATTACAACTTCAATAAGATTTATGACAGCTCCCATCAAACCGATGACCAACCTGAACGGTTAGGAACCTCCGTCATTGGGTTGGTCAGACGCCCCGGTTAAAGTAAATCACAAGTCCACTCACATTACTGACAGCACCGGCCAAAGAAAAGCCTCCGCCTTCCGAAGCATAATATTTCCCCCGCCCGGACGAATGACTTTCCAAAAGGCAACCCATTTCTATCAGCAGAACGATCTTCCAGCTGTCATGCTTACTTTCACTCCTTATTTACCCTTACCATAACTTTTCTCTTTTTACCCCTTCCCGTCCTTCCTTTAATTTTGCACCATGTTTCCAGAATACGATATTATAGTTGTAGGGGCAGGTCATGCGGGTTGCGAAGCAGCCGCAGCAGCCGCCAACCTTGGTTCAAAGGTTCTGCTAGTAACCATGAATATGCAAACCATCGCCCAAATGAGTTGTAACCCGGCCATGGGTGGTATTGCTAAAGGACAGATCGTGCGTGAGATCGATGCCATGGGCGGATACTCCGGCATCGTCACTGACACAAGCATGATCCAGTTTCGCATGCTCAACCTTTCCAAAGGCCCGGCCATGTGGAGCCCCCGCGCACAAAATGACCGTATGTTATTTGCCGCCACCTGGAGAGAATTATTAGAACGGACTCCTAATGTTGACTTCTATCAGGATATGGTTCGCTCCCTGATCATTAAAGATGGCCGTGCCTGTGGTGTCGTTACCGGCCTCGGTCATGAAATAAGATCCAAAGCAGTTGTTCTTACTAACGGTACCTTCCTGAATGGTATCATTCACATCGGCGAAAAGCAATTCGGCGGCGGCCGCGTAGCTGAAAAAGCAGCCACCGGTATCACCGAACAACTGGTTGAACTCGGCTTTGAAAGTGACCGCCTTAAAACCGGTACACCTCCCCGCATCGATGGTCGCAGCCTCGACTATTCAAAAATGGAAGAACAAAAAGGCGACGATGAGATCGTAGGTTTCTCTTTCACCGATACTAAAAAACCGGTCGAACAAAGAAGCTGCTGGATCACTTATACCAGCCAGAAAGTACATGATATTTTAAAAACTGGTTTCGACAGGAGTCCTATGTATGCCGGTAGAATTGAAGGAACCGGTCCAAGATATTGCCCCAGCATTGAAGACAAGATCAACCGCTTTGCTGAACGCGAAAGACACCAGCTTTTTGTGGAACCCGAGGGCTGGAACACGGTTGAGATCTATGTCAATGGCTTTTCCACTTCCCTTCCCGAAGAAGTACAGATCGCTGCATTGCGGCAGGTAGCGGGATTTGAAAACGTTCGCGTCTTTCGCCCCGGTTATGCCATCGAATACGACTATTTTCCACCAACACAATTAACTCACTCGCTGGAAACAAAACTGATCCAAAATCTATTTTTCGCCGGACAGATCAACGGTACCACCGGCTACGAAGAAGCCGCCTGCCAGGGTTTGATGGCAGGCATCAATGCGCATCAAAAAGCCAAGGAATTAGACGCGGTGGTTTTGAAAAGAAGTGATGCCTATATCGGGGTGCTTATCGATGATCTTATCAGCAAAGGAACCGAAGAACCTTACCGCATGTTCACCAGCCGCGCCGAATTCAGAACCATCCTTCGCCAGGATAACGCGGATCTTCGGCTGACCGAATTAAGCTACCGGCTTGGCCTCGCCTCCCAGGAGAGAATGGACAAAGTGATCAGCAAAAAAGAAGGTGTTGAAAAAATAAAAGATATTCTTAAAGATATTTCGCTGGAGCCAGGTGAAGCAGATTCCTTCCTGGCTGAAAATAATTCTGCTCCATTACCCCAAAAACAAAAAGCCCTCCAGGTTTTGTTGCGTCCGAATATCACCCTCGAAGCCATGATCAAGGGTCTGCCAAAAATCAAACAGGCGCTCACCGGTTTTACTGAAGAGGTCATTGAACAAGCCGACATCCAGATCAAATACAATGTATATATAGAAAAAGAAAAAGAACTCGTAAAACGAATGAATCAACTGGAAGATCTGTTGATCCCGGATAATTTCGATTACGATCGCATCAATTCTCTATCGGCTGAAGCTATGCAGAAATTCAAAAAGATCAAACCGCGTACGCTGGGTCAGGCCAGCCGGATCAGTGGAGTAAATCCAAGCGATGTGCAAATATTAATGGTATATATGGGAAGATAATTTTCCACGTTATGTGGCGGAAATCTTTCTCTGCCTCCGGCTCTTAAAGATTTCCGCTACACTTTGCGTTTCGCCAGATGTATTCTGTAAGATCCTCTTTCTATTAGCAACAAAAAATATATTAACGATAAAATGAATAAGTTCGAGGAATAACATAGCTTCTATTTACACTAAATAATTAAAATATACCTGCTTCTTTCTTCTCACACCTTCATGTAATATACTTTTTTTCCAGCGCTTACTGAAAACAGGAATTGCCAATAAAAAGTAAAGATTATACTAAACCTGTGAATAGGGGAGTGGTTCTAAAAACACCCTTCGGATATTCGAAACCGTGTTTGCGTATTGCGGATCCGATGAAACCCGCTTCCAATCTGCATCTGCCCCAAATGCCGCCCAGTTCTTATCCCGCTCTTCCATATTCCTGAAGGTGATCATATACGTTAGGCATGGAAGATTGGGCCCCGCAATAGCTTCACCAAAAAATACTGGCGTTAGCTTTGTTTTATAAAAGATAGGGAACTCTTCATCGTTAAACATCTTGATCTTTCTTTTAACGGCATCTTCATTGTAACCTTCATAAGTTCTCAATTCGAAAATGCGTTGTTCTTTGGCGGGAACTTTCATGACAGGCAATCCATCAAATGCAATCAATAAAGAAGTATTGAAACGATTGTAAACCGGCTTGTCTGCCGGCATCTTATCCCAGCTGGCGCTGTTCTGCCGGTAGTCATTATCTGCCTTTACTTTCTCATTGATGCTAGTGTAATCCTCAAACGAAGGATAAGCAATAAGCACATATACTTTTGGCGGCTCGGTTTTACCGGTTTCCTTAAAAACGCCTACGTGCTTTACGCCGAATTTATTAAAAGCAGGGATCAGTGCTTTTTCCAGGTAAGTATGTAAAGCACTCTGACTTCCACCAAAATGGATCTCATACTCACGCCACTCATATAATTCCTTTTTAGCTGCCTTACCAGGGAAGCCGAAAGCGAGGTTGCCGGCAGCTAATGCTGAAGTAGTCGTGGCTGCCAGTTGGATAAAGTTTCTACGTTTCATAAATGCGAAGCAATTGTTGACTTATTCAAAAATGATGAGATTCACGATCTCTTCCAGGAAATGTTTATCAGCCTCATCAAATGCGCCTAACTCTGCACTGTCTACATCCAACACTCCCATCACTTTGTTATCACGAATGATCGGTACCACAATCTCTGACCGTGACCTGCTGCTGCAGGCAATATGACCCGGGAACTTTTCTACATCGGGCACAATGATCGTTTGGGCTTTTTCCCAACTTGTTCCGCAAACCCCTCTGCCTTTCCTGATGCGGGTACAGGCTACCGGTCCCTGGAATGGCGCCAACACCAACTGGTTTTCTTTCACCAGGTAAAAACCAACCCATAGCCAGCCGAACTGTTCCATCAGCGCTGCTACGATATTGGCCAGGTTCGCCACCAGGTCGGGCTCGCCTTCGATCAATGCTTTTATTTGGGGGATTACCGACTGGTATTTTTCTTCTTTTGTGCCCTGCACAATGCTCAAATCTTCTGCCATGCCGCAAATATCGTTTTTTTGCTATTTCATAAAAACCTTTCCGGTCAAAAACACCGAACCTAACAGCCGTTGTTACGAAATAGCCGGTTATTCATAGGTTATTCACATGATAATTCACAGATTTCCGAACTATTTGCCTCACTATCAATAGCAATCCCTCCAGATACAAGCTGGCAGTAGGTATTTTGCAATCGCCAACTGCCCGTTGCAAACTGAAACAAGGGAGTGTAAGAATCCGTTAAGATGATGCTTTATAAACCATACTGCGCGCTGATTTCCAGCATTCTATCAATTGGCTTCTTGGCCGCAATGCGCAAATCCTCATTCATCAGGATCTCCGGTGTCTCATATTCCATGCACAGGTACAACTTTTCCAAGGTGTTGAGTTTCATGTGTGGACAGTCATTGCAGGCACAGCTGTTATTGGGCGGCGCCGGAATGAAGGTCTTATCCGGTGAAGCCTTTTGCATCTGGTGCAGAATACCGGTTTCAGTGGCAACAATGAATTCCTTAGCGTCGCTTTGCTGGGTGTATTTCAGCAAACCGGTGGTGGAACCGATATAATCGGCCAGCCGTAAAACCGCTTCTTCACATTCCGGGTGGGCAATGAATTTGGCGTTCGGGTGGCGGGTTTTCAGTTTGGTGATCTTTTCCAGGCTGAAGATCTCATGTACCATACAGGCCCCATTCCACAAAACCATATCGCGGCCCGTTTTTTTCACCAGGTATGAACCCAGGTTTTTGTCGGGCGCAAAAATGATCTTTTGATCGCGGGGCACACTTTCAACGATCTTTTCCGCATTGCTGGAAGTCACAATGATATCGCTCAGGGCCTTGATCTCGGCCGTACAATTGATGTAAGAGATCACGATATGGTCGGGGTGCTGCTCTTTGAACTTTCTGAACAGGTCGGCCGGGGCACTGTCGGCCAGTGAACAACCCGCATTCAGGTCGGGCAGCAGGACTTTTTTACTGGGATTCAGGATCTTCGCCGTTTCGGCCATGAAATGCACACCGGCAAAAACAATGATATCAGCATCGGTTTTTTCTGCTTTCTGCGCCAAACCCAAACTATCCCCGATATAATCAGCCACATCCTGAATATCGGGCTCCTGGTAATAGTGCGCGAGCAGGATGGCATTTTTTTCTTTTTTCAAACGTTCAATTTCATGAAACAAATCCAGGGTGGGATCAATGTCAATGTCGAGGAACCCGGCCTTCGCCACATTTTTTCTCGCATTAGCTACGTGGATATCTTCCATAGTATTTATATTAATTCTATTTTTTTATAAATAACCTATTATTATTACGGCTGTGGATTCGTGGATAAAATGAAAGCCGCGAAATTTGGTAAAGTTACAACAACCTGGTTATCCACGTTTTTCCACTTTCTATCAACATTAAACAATTGTTACGGGGCAAGGGTTCTACGCAGTTTTCCACTCTGGTGGAATAAAAAGCGCCGGGAAAAATAGAACGGTGTCGGAACATAAAAAGTCTGTGAATGGAGGTCTAATAACTAAGGGTTTGTATACAGCGGGGTCTAGGGAAAACTATTCACCGAAACTTATAGGCCAAGTATCCACTAAAATCGATGTGCAAAAACCGGGGTTACCCACATAATTTCCGGGTTATGCCCTTTTGATGTTAGCACTGTTTTCACGACACTGTTCCACGGAAAGATTGCCAGCAGTACGCAGCTGTAATATCTGAAGTGTCGTTCACCTTAATTCAGTGGTTGTTCACATCCCTGTGAACTGTTAAAACCTTTACTCGATGCTGGTTTTGAGTGGTTTTCCACAGTTTGTTCATAAACTTTTTTCTCCTATTTTTGCCATCCTTATAAAAAGAGGTATACCTATAATATGTCAGTTATTCAAACCATCCGCGACAAAGCTGCGTGGATCATTATCGCAGCGATTGCGTTAGCCCTTATCGCCTTTATCGTACAGGATGCCCTGCAAGGAGGAGGCGGAGGTTTGTTCCGCGGTAACAATACGACCCTTGGAAAAGTAAATGGTACCAGTATCGACGTGCGCGACTTTGAGCAACGCTACAAAATGGCCGAAGAAAACTACCGTGCGCAGAACTACCCCGTAAATGACCAGCTGCGTAACCAGATCCGTGAAAGCCTGTGGAACGAATTCGTTGAGGACGCGTTGATGGCCGACGAATACAAAAAGCTGGGCATTACCGTATCTGACAAAGAAGTGGGTGATCTATTATATGGTGCTAACCCACCCCAAATGTTAAGACAACAATTTACCGATTCAACCGGTGTATATAATGCACAAATGGCTTACCAGGCCATCCGCTCGCTGAAAAAAAATACGCCCCAGTACAACAGCTTTTGGGGTGAATTTGTTCCGGCCCTCGAAAAGAGCCGTCAGCGCGAAAAATTTACTTCCCTGCTCGGAAAAAGCATGTACGTTCCCAAGTGGCTGCTCGAAAAGAACAATGCTGAAAACAGCCAGCGTGCTTCTATCTCCTATGTAAATGTTCCGTATTCTTCTATTCCTGATTCCACCATCAAGTTAACTGACGAGGACATCAAAGAATATGTTGAAAAACATAAAGAGCTGTATAAACAGGAAAATGAACGCAGCCTGATGTATGTGACTTTCGATGCTGCTCCCAGCAGTGCCGACAGCCAGGCTGTATATAATAATGTAGCCGCACAAAAAGATGCACTGGCTGCAGCCGCCACACCGGCCGACATTCAAAATGTACTGGCCACCAACTCCAGCGAAACGCCGTTCTTCGATGGGTATGTATTGAGCAGCCGCATGCAAATGTCAAATGCCGATACCCTTCGCCGGTTGGCCGATGGCCAGGTGTTTGGTCCTTACCTCGACGGCCCTAACTATACCCTGGCTAAAATGGTTGGCCGCCGCAATATGCCCGACAGCGTTAAATGCCGTCATATATTGATAAAGATCGCCGATCAGCAGGGTCAAACAAGAACCGACAGTGCTGCAAAAAAACTGATCGACAGCATTGAAACTGCTATCAAAGGCGGCGCCAGCTTCGACAGCATGGTAGTTAAATACAGTGATGATGCCGGAAGTAAAGACAAACAGGGTGAATATGAATTCACTTCCATGCAGTTCTCTAACCTGAGCAAGGAATTTGCTGAAGTGATCTTCTATGGCAATCCCGGCGATAAAAAAGTTGTAAAAGTAGAAAACGCTTCCTATAGCGGTTACCATTATATAGAAGTACTGAGCCAGAAGAAATTTGAAACTGCCTATAAGATTGCTTACCTGAGCCGCCCGGTTGTTCCAAGCGATGAAACCGTAAACAGCGCAAGCGGCATGGCAGCACAGTTTGCAGCGGAAAGCCGTTCACTGAAAGCATTTGATGAAAATGCTACCAAAAGAAAACTGAATAAATTCCCGAGCGACGTTAAAGAAAGTGATTTCATGATCATGGGATTGGGTGAATCACGCGAACTGATCCGCTGGGCATTTAACGATGCTAAAAAAGGCGATGTGGCCGAGCATCCATTCCTGGTAGGTGATAAATATGTAGTACCGGCCGTTACAGCTGTTTCGGAAAAAGGAACTATGTCTGTTGAAAAAGCCCGTCCATTGGTTGAGTATAAAGTCCGTAATATTAAGAAAGCAGAAAACATTATCAAAAAGATCGGCAATGCTTCAACCCTGGAAGCTGTAGCACAAGCTACCGGCCAGCAGGTAATGAAAGCCGATAGTATTGTTTTCAACAGCAGCTTTATACCAAATGTTGGTAACGAGTTGAAAGTGTTGGGTGCCGCCTTTAATAAAGAATACCAGACAAAAGTTTCTCCGCCCATCAAAGGTGAAATTGGTGTATTCGTGATCAAAGTAGACAATGTTTCTGCTGTTCCTAATCCGAACTTCGATGCCAAAGCACAACAAGCCGCAATGCAACAGCAAATGGGTACGATGATCGGTTACAGAGCGATTGAAATAATGAAGAAATCGGCCAATATCAAGGATAACAGGATCAAGTTTTTTTAGTTAATAACTTGACTTTCTAAGTTAAAAATTAATAATGTCGATGGGGTTGATAAGGAAACTTATCAGCCCCATTTGCTTTTTTACGCAGAAAAATCCTCTATCTTATTGATATGTAATATAGTCAGGGCTATTTTATCAACGAATAATCCGCGATTTTATCGGGGCAGGCGCTGCCCAGTTTTCAACTTTCCGTATTAACTTTGCTCCTGTTCAGTGAAAACGGAGTATTATGAGTGAAGAAATTGTAAATAAGGTCGCACAAAGCCAATTGGTCACCGTTGACCTTGAAACTTATTATCCTACCGAAGATTTCGCGGTCTTCGACCTGAAACCGCATTTGTTCATGGAACTGATCCTGAAGGAGAAAGAGTTTCGTACCGCCTTACAAAATTTCGATTGGAGTATTTACCAGAATAAAGTAGTAGCAGTTACCTGTACAGCAGATGCCATCATTCCCATGTGGGCTTACATGCTGGTTGGTTCATACCTGCAGCCGGTTGCCACAAACATTATTTTTGGCGATGAAAATACAGCCCGGCAACAACTTTTTGTGCAACGCATAGAAGCCATTGATACCGCACCATTCGTTGATAAAAGAATTGTTGTAAAAGGATGTGGCGATATCCCCATTGGTGAGTTTGCCTACCTGGCCATCACCAAAAAATTGATGCCGGTAGCCAAAAGCATAATGTATGGCGAGCCCTGCAGTACTGTTCCTATCTTTAAAAGAAAATAATTAACGAAGCCGTCTTGATCATATCGGGGCGGCTTTTTTTAATCTGACTTATTGCCTGCCTGCTTGCCGGGGTGTGCCACACTTATCCCGCACATCTTAAACACCGGTATTTGTGCCAGATTTACTCAGGCCACGATCATTCTGACTCTGGCACACTTGATTCTACTAAAGAAACTAAAACCGTCAACATGGACGTAGAAATATTAGCGCGTATACAATTCGCCTTTACCATTGCCTTTCACTATATCTATCCGCCTTTAAGTATTGGTCTTGGTTTATTGCTCGTGATCTTTGAAGGTCTCTATCTTAAAACGGGTAATAAAATGTATGAGCAGATCACCCGTTTCTGGATCAGAATCTTTGCGCTCATCTTCGGTATTGGAGTTGCTACCGGCATTATAATGGAATTTGAATTCGGCACCAACTGGGCTACCTATTCAAAATACGTGGGGGATATCTTTGGCAGCGCCCTGGCAGCCGAAGGTATTTTTGCTTTTGCGCTGGAATCGGGCTTTTTGGGAATACTTATTTTCGGCTGGAACCGCGTAAGCTCCAAAGTACATTTCTTTTCAACCCTGATGGTGTTCCTCGGTTCCATGTTCTCGGCCATCTGGATCGTGGTGGCCAACTCCTGGCAACAAACGCCCGCAGGTTATCATATTGTGGGAAAAGACCTGGAGGCGCGCGCCGAGATCACCGATTTCTGGGCCATGGTATTCAATCCATCCAGCGTGGATAGGCTCATACATGTATGGATAGCGGCTTTTCTGGCCGGTATTTTCCTCGTGCTGAGTGTTAATGCCTGGTATATTTTGAAGAACAAACACCTCGAAATTGCCAAACCCTCTTTTAAAATAGCACTGGTTGCAGGAACTGTATTTTCACTGCTGCAGCTCTTTGCAGGTCACCGCAGCGCCGATGTAGTGTATAAACACCAGCCGGCCAAACTCGCTGCGCTTGAAGGACATTATGATTCCATGGCGGTGGCCGATATGTTCTTACTGGGCTATGTTAATAACAAAACACAAGAAGTAACCGGGATAAAGATACCCGGCGGACTATCGTTTTTGACGCAGGGTGATTTTAATAAACCGGTGAAAGGCCTGAATGCTTTCAAACCTGATGAAAGACCTACCCAGGTAAATGCTATATTCCAGTTCTATCACATCATGGTGGCCATCGGCATGTTCCTGATCGCCCTCACCGTATATGCATCGTGGTTGAGCTATAGAAAAAAATTATTCGAAAAGCGATGGCTGATGTGGGTTTTTGTATGGGCGGTGCTGGCGCCGCAGATCGCCAATCAAACCGGCTGGTTTGCCGCTGAAATGGGCCGCCAGCCTTGGGTGGTGTATGGATTGCTGAGAACTTCCGATGCCCTGTCGAAAACCGTGACGGCCAACCAGATCATATTTTCCCTTGTATTGTTCACGGTCGTGTATATGTTATTATTTGTGCTGTTCCTTTATTTATTGAACAAGAAAATTGTGCATGGACCGGTTGATCATGGTACAAAAGAAGATATTGAGGAAGGCAGAAAAAGAGATAACCCCATCATGGACCACCATCAGTAAATTTCTGATTTTTCGATGGCGCGATTTCGTGATTTAAACGCAAAATCTTAAACCCAAAATCTCAAAATCAATTGTACACGCTGCATAAACTATAACAATGGAAACATTCTTAGGTATCGATTATAACGTTTGGTGGTATCTGGTTTTTGGCGCGGTGATCAGTGGTTATGCTATTCTCGACGGCTTCGACCTGGGCGCCGGCGCTTTACACCTCCTGTTAAATAAAGAACTCAGCCGGCGGATTGCATTGAATGCGATCGGTCCTGTATGGGATGGCAACGAAGTGTGGCTGGTGATCGGCGGGGGCGCTTTGTTTGCCGGTTTCCCCGTGGCCTATGCCGCTATTTTCTCCGCTTTTTATGTTCCCTTCATGATCTTTCTCGTGGGTCTCATCTTTCGCGGTGTGGCTATCGAATTCAGAAGTAAGGAACCCGGTAAATTATGGCGTAAGACCTGGGATGTAGTGTATTGCGTAGCTTCTATCACTATATCGTTATCGCTCGGACTGATGCTGGGGAATGTAGCCCTGGGCATTTCTTTGAATGAACAAAAGGAATTCAATGGCGACTGGTTATCGTTCTTCAATTTCTTTTCTATCATGGTGGCCATTACAACCCTGGCCCTGTTCATGATGCATGGCGCTATTTACCTGGTGATGAAAACAGAGAACAGGTTATATACCAAATTGTATATCCTGGCCCGCCAGTTCATCATCTTTTTTGTATTAAGTTTTGTGATCACTACTTTATACACCTTATTATATATTCCACATCTGGGTGATTTTTTCAGAGCGCATCCATCTTCATTTATTATTCCTGTATTGATGGTACTGGCGATTGCCAATATTCCCCGGCAATTGAAAATTGGTAAATACCGTTTTGCCTTTATAAGTTCAGCCGTTACCATTGCCTTACTGTTGATAATGGTGGCCCTGGAAGTATTTCCTTATTTGTTGTATTCGAGAGATAATCCGGCTAACAGTATTACCGTGCACAATGCGGCGGCATCGGCTAAGACCATGAAGATCTTATTGATCATTGCTTTAATAGGCACGCCGTTAGTGGCTACCTATACCTCCTTTGTATTCTGGACCTTTAAGGGCAAAGTAAAGCTGGACGAAACAAGCTACTGATCGGTTGCTGATTTCTGATTTTGAGATTTTATTTAATCGCAGGCTTCGCGATCATCTTCGATCCTCGTATTTTACCGATATCTCAAATGCATTATAGCGATTTCTGATTTCTTGATTTCGGGATTTTATTTAATCGCAGGCTTCGCGATCATCTTCGATCCTCGTATTTTACCAACATCTCAAATGCATTATAGCGATTGCTGATTTCTGATTTTGAGATTTAGAGATTTAAAATCCCAAAATCTCTAAATCCCAAAATCGCAAATCTCGAAATCAGAAATCTCTAAATTCTTCTTCCTACCCGTTCGAGCAGGGCTTTTGTTTTTTTGATGCCTTCTTCTTCACTTAATTTTTCGCCTTCATATTCAATGCCCATATAACCTTTGAAGCCGGCGTCTTTTACCACTTTCAGCATTTTCACATAGTCTGTTTCAATGCAGTTGCCCTGTTCATCAAAATCATGGGCTTTGGCGCTTACGCCTTTGGCAAAGGGCATCATCTCGGCAACTCCTTTATAGCGGTCGTATTCTTCTATACATTTCGCGCCCCATAACGCGCCGCCTTCCCGTTTGATACAGAAATTACCAAAATCGGGCAGCGTGCCTACGTTTTTCCGGTTAACGCCTTTCATTACATTGGCCAGCCACTCACCATTGGAGGTATAACCACCATGATTTTCTACAATGACATTGATGCCGGTTTTGGCGGCATATTCGCCCAATTGGCTTAAGCCTTCAATCGCGGCTTTTTGTACCTCTTCGGCGCTGCCTTGTCCGTACGCATTTACCCGGATGGTGGTACAGCCCAGGAATTTGGCAGCATCCACCCACTTGTAATGATTTTCCACGGCCTGCTTTCTTTTGGCAGCATCCAGGTCGCCCAGGTCACCTTCACCATCGCACATGATCAGGTGATTTTTAACCCCATTGTCTTTACAGCGTTTCAATAGCTCTGCCAGGTATTTTTCATCTTTTGCCTTGTCTTTGAAAAACTGGTTCACATATTCCACCACGCTGATGCCAAAAGTATTTTTGGCCATTCCTGGAAAATCGAGGTTGTCCATTTCTTTTGCCCATAACTTTTTATGCAACGACCATTGGGCAAGGGAAATCGTAAAAAATAATGGTTTGGTAGCTGGTTCAATATCCTCCTGGTCAGGAGAAATAAAAGATAAACCTGCGGAAGCAGCGCCATAACTGGCTGCCAGTCCGCCAATTTGTTTTAAGAAATGTCGGCGATTCGAGGGCATGTATACAAATTTTGCTGTTAAGTGGCTGAATTTACAACTTGCCAGTAATATATGGAGGGTCTAATTGTTAAAACCAACCTCTTTTTCGGAAAAAATACAACATCCAGAGGGGGATCAGCAGCATTAAGCCCACGGCAATAAAAAATCCCCAACGGTTATGGATGTAGGGAATGATATCGAAGTTCATTCCGAAGATACCGCCGATCACGGTTGCAGGCGCCAGTAAACAGGTCACAATGGCCATTACCTTCATGACCTCATTCATGCGCAGGTTCACATTATTTAAATAGAGATCCTGCATACTCATAATTATATCGCGGTAGTTCTCACTGAGATCATAGGCTTGTACAATATGATCATATACGTCTTTATAATACTTGGTATGGCGGTCTTCGAGTAATTCACTTTCACTGCGGATAATGCCATTCAGCAGATCGCGTACCGGCGCAAAATTCCTTTTTAATACGATCAGTTCTTTGCGCAGCTGGTTAATGCGGGCCAGCGAGCGGGTATTGCTGCTGCGGACCACTTCCTCTTCCACGATCTCAATTTGCTCCCCGACCTTCTCCATGACGATAAAATAGTTGTCTACGATCATATCGAGCAGCGAATAACACAGGTAATCGGCACCGCGTTGCCTTATTTTGGCATTGTTGATCTTGAGCCTTGTTCTGATAGGCGGGAAAACATCGCGGCTGGCATCTTCCTGGAAGGAAAGCACAAAATTTTTACCCAGGATTATACTGATCTGTTCCGTTTCTACTGATTTTTTCTGCTCGTTGAAATATAACATGTTTAACAGGCAGAAGAGAATATTATCCACTTCATCCATCTTCGGACGTTGGTTAATACTCAGGATATCCTCTATCACCAGCGGGTGAATGCCATAACCATTGCAAATGGTTTCCACATCATTTTTGCGGAGGCCGTCAATATTGATCCAACTCACGTAATCATTATCCTGGCAATGCAAACACTCCAATGCGCTTTCCACCCCATATTCCTGGATGGAGCTGGCATTGTATTCATGTACAAATATTTTTACCTCCTTTGCTTCTTCGCGCTGGGGAATGACGGTAGGATTCACCTGCAAAATTTCTTTGGTTCGGTCGGTACCGAACAAAGAAGGTAACATCAGATAACGCAGGTACTTCTGTGGACTCATAAAACAAAAATGACTAAAAAAACTGAAAAACAATAGCGGCAGCCAGGTAAGTGGCTGAAAATACCTTGTTTAACTGTCAATAATCCTGCCAGTGAAAAGCAGTCAAAACAGTCAAAAGAGTCAAATCAGTCAAATTAGTAAAACGCGTCACAAGAGTATGCCTGATCTGGCTTATTCTACGGAACTGATAGCGAGGTCGGCGCCGAGGGTATTGCCTTCTATTTTTAATAATACCGGTGATGCCGCATTGTTGAGAATCCAGAGTTTGGTAGAACCATTGGGGTTTTCGAGATAGTATGCATCTACCAATTTGCCATCGAGTTTTAGTTGCTGCTGTTCTCCGGGTTTTTTAACCGTAAATGTTTGCTGATCGAATGTTATTTTGTTTTCCTTTTGCAGGCTTTGCCATTGTGCTTTTGAGAACAGCAATACAGTTTGATCGTCTGCCATGTCCTCGGTAGCGCCCGGTGAAGGCTGGCCCCAATAACCACGGGTACCGCTTTCCAGTGATTTATTCCGCATGACCCAGGTACCGCTGCCATAACCATCCACATTCCAACCCAGTTTTACATAATCTGCCGTCATTGAATCGATGGAGAAAGACACGGTAAAGTTCTGGCCATTTATCCCGGCCGAGTAACCGAGTTTGGTACCCTGTTTAATGGCCGGTACATATTTTTCCTGCGCCTGTGATGAGATCACTGCTACGAGCAAGCTAAGGCCCAATACGATTTTTTTCATATAAAAAGGTTTTGAGTGAATTTACGGAAAAACGTGAAACGCTCAACGCCCAACGCTGAATGCTTAACGCCAAAACGCTCAACACGCACGGCCCAACGCTCAACACCACTCGCCGAACGCCTGACGCCAAAAACGCCCAACGCTATTTCAGGGCCTGGCTCCGCTCGTGATAATTCAACGTGACAGGTTTTGAACGTATAAAGCGGAATGTGGCAGGGACATAGCCCCCTTTAGGAAGCCGGGATGCTAATAAAAAAAACGGAGTGCAAGATGCAGCTCCGTTCTTTTGCTGCCATTGGCAGCCAGGTTATATTATTATTAATAAAAACGTGTGGCCTATTTTTTTTGTCGCGCGGTACCTGTCAAACACCTGATACTTACAGCTTCTCGTACAATGCGCGCAGTTTTTCACGGGTCATGATCTTTTCCCAATCTTTACCCAGTGCATTTTCCCAGAGGGGTTTCATGCCCAGCGACACATTGATCATGGTATCGAACTGTTCGTCGGTTAAGCCTTTACAAATTCCAACGGGAATATCGATCTTATTCTTTTCAACCATTCTTTTGAATTCAGCTACACCTTCGGGATAGTAAGGTTCCAGGTGGTTCATCACGATACAATTGCCAACACCATGTTTGGTACCCAGTAAATAGCTTAATCCATAACTCACTGCATGGGCAACGCCTACCTGTGAATAAGCGATGCTCATACCGCCGGCATAGGAAGCCATCATCAGTTTATCGTCGCATTCTTCGTCCCACTTGTCTTTATCGAGGAATATATACTGGCAAAGATTCAATGCTTTTTCACCATATGATTTGCTGAACTCATTCAGGTAAGTGCCCTGCAAACTTTCTATGCAATGGATATAACAATCCATACCCGTATAAAAACGCTGGTTAACGGGTGCATTGGCTATTAATTCAGGATCCAGAACGATCTGGTCGAAAGGGGTGAAGTCAGAATTCATACCCAGTTTGCGGGTAGGGCCGGTTAATACCGTTGTTCGCGAAACTTCGGCTCCGGTTCCACTGAGGGTAGGAATGCCGGCTTTATATACGCCGGGGAATTTTACCAGGTCCCAGCCCTGGTAATCGGCTGAAGAACCGGGGTTATTCATCATCAAAGAAACGGCCTTGGCCAGGTCGAGGGTAGAACCGCCGCCAATACCAATAATACCGCTCACCGTTCCAAACTCATCTTTTAATTGTTTAGCGAGTTTATCTACCTGGGTGGTTTTTGGTTCGTAGGTAACATCGGCAAAAATGATCTTGTCTTTACCGCGCAGGGGAATACGGTTCACCAACGGTTTGCCGTCGCCGGTAGCGGCGCCTTTTTCAAAAAAATGATCTACTAAAAAGATCATCGGCGCATCGCCTTTTCTATGTGGAGCTAAAATTTCATCGAGCTGGTTAAAACTGCCTCGGCCATAAATAACAAAGCTGACCATTTTAAAGTTTCTGAACTTCATATGCTTACGCTAAACGATTTTTAAAAGATACTGTGATTTAGCCGTGCGAAGGTCGGAATCAATTGGCAATAGGCAATTGACAATTACCAAAATTTTCCCGCCGGAACGGCTAATGGCCGGTAGCAGGTAGCTAACAGGCCGTTATTATGGAACGCCCGGTATAAGCAGAATATTGCCGGTGACAGCCAGCGACCTGGCGAATTCGCTTTCTTCACTCGGCACAAACCACTCGCTATTTCCAGGCCGAACGCAATGGCCAGCATTTCGCCGTAGTAACCAGGGCGCCACCTTTTTCGCTGAAAAATTGGATCCCGTTTGCGGCGGGATCAGGAAACAGCTGGGCTGTTAACACCGTGGCGCCTTCATTGGCAAATACCTCTACAATACTTTTGTCGAAAAGTATGTGTAAGCGCAATCTGCCATCTTGCAAGGGCACCCGGGCCGCCGCGTAATGTACGGCAGCAAACTGCTTATTGAACGAGGTGTCGCCAGCTTTTGACCGGTCAATGTAGAGTCTTTGCAGGTCCACATCGTAGCCAATCACCAGTGATCTTCCGCCATCGGCAGCCAGCCGGATGCCACAAATGTCGTTTTTGGCAGGCACCAGTTCTGCCTCCAGTTCAATCACCTGGCCTTTGGCGGGAAAAACCATCTGCCCCGAAAGGGGCTGATTTTTCCATTCAATGAGCTGTCCGCGTAAGGCCTGCAATTTTCTCACCGGTTCCTGCAGCAGCGACCAGGTATTGCCGGTTTTTTTTAGTTGCAAAGAGCGGGGCAGTGAAAAAGCGCTTCGCCAGGGAGAAGTAGGGATCGATTCGCCGTATTTCCAGCTGTTTGCCCAGCCTATGAGAACCGGATCATGACCGGCAGGTAAATTATTATAAGTGATACCGGCATAAAAATCGGGTCCATAATCAGGGCGCAGGATAGTGTCGGCTGGGGTTTCGTTGAGAAAACGGGTGCCGTCGAATTCACCCACGAAGTATTGCATGGTGTACTGTTGCGAATTGATGAGCACCCATTTGCTTTTGCCGGCTTGCCCGGCAATGGGTACCTGTAAGAGATCGGGGCATTCCCAAATGCCATTGGTATCGCCGGCCGGACCGAAATCGCTCAAATGCGACCAGGACTTCAGGTCGGCAGAACTATGGAACTGAACTATATGTTCTTGCGGCAAAACAGTGGCCATGATCCATTTTTTAGTAGGTACATGCCAGAACACTTTGGGGTCGCGAAAATCTTTTTTATTCAGGTCGAGCACCGGATTGCCTTCATATTTTGTCCAGCTATGGCCATCATCCAGGCTATAGGCCAGATGCTGGTTTTGCAGGTAGTCGTCGCGTTTTGACGTATCGCGAATGATATGGGCTGTATAAATGGCAACCAGGGGAATTTGACCCGCTTTTTTCCGGAAGCCGCTGGTATTGTTCTTATCCACTACACAACTGCCGGAAAAGATCATGTTTTTATCATCTTCCGCAATGGCAACTGGAAGATGTTGCCAGTGCACCAGGTCTGAACTAACGGCATGTCCCCAACTCATATGTCCCCAGGTATTTCCCATCGGATTATATTGATAGAACAAATGGTATTCGCCTTTGTGATATACAAGGCCATTGGGATCGTTCATCCAGTTTTGCCGGGGTGTAAAATGAAATTGCGGCCTGTAGGGTTCTTTGTAACCTGGCTGCTGCGCCAGCAGGGTAAAAGGCATTAAGCCGGTCAACAGTACCATTAAGGGTTTCATAAGCAATCGTGTTTTGGTATATATGTGTTGGGCTTCTTTAAATCTAATTATTTTTTTTTCGATATACAGGAAAGAAAGGCCTTTTGTAACTTAAGTTTGAAAAAGTAAAACTTATCAATGAAAATAGCGTTAGCCCAAACAAGACCGGCCCGCGGCGATATGCCATATAATATCACCCGGCATACACAGTTTATTGAACAGGCCGCGGCAAATGGGGCCGGGCTGATTGTTTTCCCCGAATTATCGCTGACGGGGTATGAACCTTCATTATGCAAACAACTGGCAACGGATGCAACAGATAGCCGCCTTGCCATTTTTCAACAACTCAGCAATGAGAAGCAGTTGATCATTGGTGCCGGACTGCCCACGAAAGGTGAGCAAGGGATTCACATTAGTATGGTATTATTTCAACCAGGCCATCCGCCGCAGGTAAATTCAAAAATGTATTTGCATGCTGATGAAGATCCCTTCTTTATTCCCGGCATTAATTTGCCCGGTTTAATTATCAACAATACTCATATTGCTTTGGCCATTTGTTATGAGATATCTGTTCCCGAACATGCAGAAAAAGCCGGCAATACCGGCGCAGATCTTTACCTCGCCAGTGTGGCTAAAACCGCTAAAGGTGTTGAAAAGGCAGCAGCGCGATTAAGCGAAGTGGCGCATACTTACGGGATGACGGTTTTAATGGTGAATAGTGTGGGTATATGCGAAGATGGTGAATGCGCTGGTAATTCAGCGGTATGGGACGAAAAGGGCTCTCAAATTGCCCGGTTAGAAAACGACAGCGAAGGCATTTTGCTATATGATACGGTTACACAAGCGGCGACGACAGTGACCGTAATGAATCAGCAAAGCTGACACTTCACCTACATAGATAAAATCTATCACTTTATAGAATAATCCTATAAAAATCTATAAGATTTTTTCGGCAATTTCGCGGTCCAAACCAACGCCCCCTTGCGGGCATCGATTGCTTCCCAGCCAAATAAAACTTAATGCAGAACGCTTAGTGCGGAATGCAAACCCACGTTATAGCGGTGGTATACATTTTTATTGAGCCCGGTGGGCGGTTGCCCCTGGTAGTTGAGGATTAATCAAAAATTGTAAAAAATCAATTCAAAATATGAGTAATAAAGTGTTGTCAATTGGAACCCAGTTCCCAGCATTTAAGAAGAAAGCGGTAGTATCTATTGAGAAAGGCAAAGAGTTTATCGATATCACCAATGAGTACGCTACTGCAAAAGGTAAATGGACAGTAATGTTCTGGTGGCCCAAAGATTTCACTTTCGTGTGTCCTACGGAGATTGCAGAATTCAACAAAAAACACAGTGAGTTCACCGACAGGGATGCTATTTTGATCGGTGCTTCAACCGATTCAGAATTTGTGCATGCTGCCTGGAGAAGGGATCACGCTGACCTGCGCGATCTGAAATTCCCCATGCTGGCCGATACTTCAAAATCACTGGCAGAAGAACTGGGTATTTTAGATAACGACGAGAAGATCGCTTACCGCGCTACCTTCATCATCGACCCACAGGGCATTGTGCGTTGGGTAAGTGTGTATGACCTGAATGTAGGCCGTAATGTACAGGAAGTGGTTCGGGTGCTGGATGCTTTGCAAACAGACGAACTTTGCCCCTGTAACTGGCAGAAAGGTCAGGAAACCCTGACTACGCAATTAAGCATGAACTGATTTTTCAGCGTATTTGCTAAACGCAATGGGGCCGGCTAAACGGATGCGATGTTTGGCCGGTCCCTTACTTTAAAACAAAAGGAAAAATATGAGCCAGGTAGTAATACAGAATGAGACCTTCACCAATATGTTGAATGATCTGCAAATACCCGACTATAGTCCTTCTGCTACTGCGCAACAACTGTTGCAGGTAGAATCGAAATATATCAAGGATCTGAAGATCAATGTGAGCAATGTGCTGAACAATACGCAATACCTGAACAAAAAGGAAGCGTTGTTGCTGGCATATTCCGTAGCCGTGAATGAAAAGTTTGATCTGCTGAAAGAAGCATTCCGTGCACAGGCCCAGGAAGCAGGTGCTACAGAAGCTGAACTGGCCGAGATCGTTTCGTGCACATCCCTGATGAACGCAAACAATATTTTCTACCGGTTCCGTCACTTCACGAAGAAAGATTATTATACCAATACCCCGGCTGGTATCAAAATGAGCATCATGATGAACCCGGTGCTGGGCAAAGAATTCTTTGAACTGGTAAGCCTGGTGATCTCATCGATCAATGGGTGTGAAATGTGCATTACTTCCCATGAGCAGTCAATCTTACAACATGGAGGTTCTGAAAGCCGCATCCTCGAAGGGGTAAAGCTCGGCGCCATTATCAAGTCGTTGATCACGGTGTTGGCTTAAAGAGAGGGATAGAGGCATAAAGGCAATAGGCAGCAGGGAAAGGCAAAGAGGGAATATCGATCATTCAGGAAATGAGTTTATAAAAAAAGCGCCCGGATCATCCGGGCGCTTTATAATTTAGGCTAGGCTACCAATGCCGCGGCGCCAAATACGCCGGCGCTGTCGCCCAGGCTCGGTTTTAAAATTTGCACATCGATGCGGTTATTGAAGATGAATTTTTTCAGCGCTTCCACCCCGGATGTGTAAATGCTGTCGATATTTCCGACCCCGCCACCTACTACAATGACATCGGGATCGAGCATATTGGTAATAACGGAAACGGCCTTTCCAAAAAAATGGTTCAGCCGGTCGATCGTCTTAACAGCAGCCGCATCATTACCCTGCAGGGCATGCGCCAGGATATCCTTTAAGGAAAGCATCGACCCGGTAATACTTTTATAATACCGCTGCAGACCTGGGCCCGACAATACCGTTTCCACGCAACCGGTCTTGCCGCAATAACAGGCACCGCCGGATTCATCGAGAAAATTATGGCCCCATTCACCACCAATGCCGTGTTTACCATTCCAAACCTGTCCATTCATCACAATACCACCGCCAACACCGGTTCCCATAATGATGCCGAATACCATCCGGGCATCGGGTGCTTTTTCTTTTACCACCCCCCAATGCGTTTCAGCGAGGGCAAAACAATTGGCGTCATTGGCCAGCACACAGGGAAGTCCCAGTTTTGCTTCCAGGTCTTTTTGCAGGGGCTGACCGTTCAGGGCCGTGCTGTTGCAATTTTTCATGGTTTGCAGGATCGGGTCCAGCACACCGGGTGTGCCCAGCCCGATCCGGGTTGGTTCCAAACCCGATTGCTGCTTCATCATTTGAACCAGTTTATCTATCTGGCCAACGATGTGATCGTATCCTTTATGGCCTTCTGTATCGATGCGGGTCCTGAGAATAGGCTTGGGATTATCCAGGGAAGGAACGATCGCGCCTTCAATCTTGGTTCCGCCCAGGTCAATGCCCCATAATGGTTGCGTCATGTTGTAGGTTAAATTTAGTTAGAAGGTGTGGCACACTTTCTCTTGCTTAATATGCGAAGTGCCAGACCTCTATAATCATTTTAGCAGCCTTGCCGCTCTTTCGAGGTCTTCCGGGGTGTCTATTTCAACACCCATATATTCCGTTACTACCATTTTCAATGGTATGCCATTTTCAAGGTAGCGGAGGCATTCGATTTTTTCAGCGGCTTCCAGCGGGGTCATCGGCCAGGTAGTAAAGCTCATCAGCGCTTCTTTACGGAAAGCATATACACCAATATGTTCATAATAGGTGATCACCGCTTCATTATTGCGGGGATAAGGAATGATACTTCTGCTGAAGAAGAGGGAGTTCATGTTTTTATCAACCGCCACTTTCACATAATTGGGATCGGCAATGAATTGTGGTTCTTTCAATACCTGCATCAATGATGCCACCTGAACCTTTTGGCCGGCCTCCCCTTCAAATACCTTTAATAGTTTTTGCAGCGGTTCTTTTTTTACAAATGGCTCATCGCCCTGTACATTCACCACGATATCTGTTTCGATATCAGCGACTGCTTCGGCTATGCGGTCACTGCCGCTTTCATGCTGCTGACGGCTCATGCAGGCCTTGCCGCCGTTAGAAACGATTTCATTATAAATAATTTCACTATCAGTGACCACCCATACTTCATCAAACAAACCGGTGGCTACCGTATTGTCATAGGTGTGCCGGATAACTGTCTTATTCCCGAGTAACTGCATCAATTTGGCAGGAAACCGGGTTGCCGCATAGCGGGCCGGGATCATTGCAATTTTTTTCATCGGAATAAAGATAATTAGTTTATGGTTTATGGTCTATGGTTTGTTGTTTGTGATTCTTTTATTGCAGGGGGGTGCCTATAAATAATGAGTTTGTGGTTTATGGGTTGTGGTTTGTGGTTCTTTTATTGCAGCAGCCCGCCATTACTCGGGCGGTCCGAATCTTAAGCAACCACAAACGACAAACTACAAACCACAAACCCGTTCAATAGTCTGTTTTCACATTCTTATTGAAGGGTAACTTAAGTTGATAGGAAAGACTTTCATCTGTTTTGTCATCTAAGACATCGAGCCCGTACTTTAGTTGTTTCGGGTCGGTATAGGCAAAAGTGCCAAAGAGGCGGTCCCATAAGGAAAAGATATTCGCGTAGTTGGTATCTGTGTAGGGACGTTTATAATGGTGGTGCACCTTGTGCATATTGGGCGATACAAAGATCCAGCTGATGGGTTTATCGAGCCAGAGAGGCACCCGGATATTGGCGTGGTTGAAATGTGTAAAAATGGCCGACATACTCCGGTACAGGAAATACATGCCGATGGAAAGCCCGATCAAATACACCCCAATGATCGTAAAACATTCCCGGAAGATCCATTCGCCAGGATGATGCCGCGTGCCGGTGGTAACATCTACCTTGGTATCGCTGTGATGGATCATATGGAACTTCCACATGAATTTGACCTTATGCATCATATAGTGCGGTGCATACTGCGCAAAGAAGTCCATAAACAGCAGCGCCAAAATAATATCGACCCATAGCGGCAGCTCGATGATATTCAATAAGCCAAAATCATGGTCGGTAACCCATTTACAGGCTACGATCGTAATAGCCCCTAAAATGATATTGAGTATAACGGTGGTTGCCAGAAAGACGAGGTTTACCGCGGCATGTTTATATCGTTTCCAGGAAAATGTAAAGAGGGGATAGTAGCCTTCGATCAGCCAGAAAAAGATCATTCCGCCCATCAGGATGGCCATCCGTTGCCAGGGGGCAATATTCTCCCAAAATTGCATGAAAGCGTCCATGGCAGACATCGTTTTGTACCATCAATTTACATAGAAAATCCCGCTTGCGGCGCCGGTGAAATTTTTCAACAGCCTGTTTTAACGCTTCCCGCGCATATATAAATTTTAGCCATCGTATAACTAATTAAATACTTGGAAAAATGAATGGATCAGCCCTTTTTGTTTTTTTCAGAAGTATTTTATCCATTTTTTCGGACCGAAAGCTTTCTGCAGGTACCCGTCAACATTTTTCAGGACCATTTTACTTTTTTTCATATCATCTAATTCTTAAAATGGCTCAGCTAAAAAGTTTTCAGGCCATGGAAAATTTAGATCGTCACAAAAAACACTTTGTTACCGGGTTAATTTTTTTCCGGCTCAGAAAATCCTTTTTTGATCATGTGACCGCATTAAATGGGTCACAAAAAAATTTTTGCCGTCAAAAACCTATAAATTGGGCCAGAAAAAATGTTTTGAGGCCTGTAGTGAAATTAAATGGCTGGCAAAAAACTTTTAAGGCAACGCTACTTTTTCGCCGACCGGTTTAATTATTAATCGATCCAGAAAAAAAGTTTTAGGGTAGCGCGGTCTTTTAAATGATGCATTAATTTTTTGCCATGCTAAAAAGAAAAACCCGGCCATTCGCCGGGTTCTTGCTGTATGTAATAATAACAATATATAAAAATAGCGATCAGGTGTTCAACATTAATGGCATCACCAACATAAGTAATTCTTCATTCTCCTCCTGGTCTCCTGGTCTTATGATACCAGCTTTGGTAGAAGTGGATAACTCGACGGTTACATCTTCTGTATCGGTAGCACCCAGCATTTCGATCAGGAATTTGGCATTAAAGGCGATCTGCAGATCTTCTCCATTGTACTGACATTTCATGCGCTCATTACCCTCAAATGAAAAGTCAATATCCTGGGCCGTTAACTGCAACTGGCTGCCGCTAATGCTCAATACCACCTGGTTGGTACTTTTATTACTGAAGATACCCACCCGGCGTAAAGCACCCTGAAAATCGGTGCGGTTAACCGTTAATTTATAAGGATTATCAGAAGGAATAACTACTTTATAATCGGGGAAGCGAGCATCGATGAGCCGGCAGCTTAACTGTGTTGTACCATGGGTTACAAACAGGTGATTGCTGTTATAACTGATGGTAAGCTCATCTTCATTTACCGGCATGGCCGCCTTTAACAAGGTAAGCGGTTTTTTCGGAACGATCAGTGAATCGGTTTTCGGACAGCTAACATCTACGCGTTTATACCGCACCAGCCGGTGGGCATCGGTGGCAACGAATTGAAGTCCTTTTTTATCCATTTCAAAAAATACCCCGGTCATCGCGGGACGCAGGTCATCGTTACTAACGGCAAAAAGCGTTTTGTTGATAGCGGTTACCAGAGCAGCCGAGGTAATAGTAAACGAATTCGTATCATCGGCTACCGGATCTTTCGGGAAGTTATCGGGGTTTTCACCCATTACTTTATACTTACCGTTATCGCTGGTTATTTCAACCGCATAATTCTTGTCGATATTAAAAGTAAGTGGTTGCTCGGGAATGTTCTTTAAAGAATCCATCAGTATTTTAGCGGGAATACAAACACGGCCGCTTTCTTTCGCCTCTACTTCCAGTTGAATTTTCATTACCGTTTCCAGATCGGTGGCTACAACCGACAGTTGATTTTTTTGTACATCAAACAAAAAATCTTCCAGGATCGGCAGCACCGTATTGGCATTGATCACCCCACTAATCTGTTGTAATTGTTTCAATAAAGCCGAAGATGAAACGATAAACTTCATATAACTGATTAAGATTTGAGCAAATATAGGGTTCTGACTGAATAAATTACCCGCTTTTTTTAAAACACGAAATCCACAAATATCCTAACTTGCCTGCCAACGGTATCGAAAAACCGGTCCCTGAAATGTGTATCTGGTGCTGGTTTCAATGGTACCGCTTTTCAAACCGTAGAGAATTATCAGGCAGGCTGCTGCGACCGTTTTGCCACAAAACGGGAAATGTCAGGAGGAATGTAACAGCCGTGTGGTTAAGGCAGTTTTCCCATATAATACTTATACTTATAATGGTGATGCTTTCGTTAAAGCAGAACGCCCTATGCAAAACGCTGAAGGCTAAAGGCGGAAGGTAAGGCCACAGCGAAAAACGCCTTCCTTCGGGTGGCCGCCGTAAAATGCGGAATGCCGCATTAAGCCTTAAACCTTAAGCTTTTAGCGTTATACAGTAACCTTAAAAACAATAAAACCTTATATGTTCGACAAGCTTTTCGGACGTGGTAGAAAGAAACCGGAGAACCCGGATATCTCTTTTGGCCGCTATTCCGATAATAACAAAACGGTAGAAAAAGTGCGCCGTTGGACCGATGCCGACAACCTCTTTAAACAACAGTCCTATTCAGATAGTATTGCGGCATTTTTTGATTACCTGGCCGACGATAAAAAGGGCAATGTGATCCTGAACCGAAATAATGACGGCGGCACCTTCCAGCTTTACCAGGGATCCAAGATCGTTCGCGGCGAATTTGACAGGGAAAGTTTAAAGGCTGAAATAACCCTGGCCAGGATGCCGCAACCCAGCGTGCCCGTTATGCGCCGGCTCCTCGAAATGAATTTTACCCTTTACTACAGCCGCTATGCCCTCGACAACGACCGCTTGTGTATGCGTTTCGACAGTGACATAAAAGCCGCCAATCCCAATAAACTCTATTATGGGCTGAAAGAACTGGCCATCAAAGCGGATAAACTCGACGACCTGCTGGTACAGGAATTTGCCGCCCTGCAAACCGTAGATACGGAACATATTATTCCCCTTCCTGAAGCAGAGAAAGAAGTGAAATACAATTTCATGATGAACTGGATCAGGGAAACACTTGATTATATTGTCACTTTAGACGCCGATAAGTTCTCAGGCGGCATTGCGTACCTGCTCTTATCACTGGCATTCCGCATCGATTACCTGATCTGTCCGGATGGTAAACTGCTGAACGAACTGGAAAAGATCGTAGAGATCTATTACCGCAAAGATGAAAAGCAAACCACTGAGCGTAACCTGGGCATGATCGAAGGCTTTAAGAAACTGGCCGCCAAGACCAAAGAGGAAGTATATCCCTTCCTGTTCCGCTCCAAACATACATTCGCGATCGTTGTTCCGCAGCACCACCAAACGGTAGTAGATGCCATCAACGGCGCGGCGCAGAATGTGGTCTGGTACCGCGATAATAATTATCCGAACATTGCCAATAATGTAATGGAGTACGCGCTTTCTTTCAGCCAGTATTCCTACAGTTTACCCAAACCGCTGAGCGACCTGATCTTATTATATATGCAGATCAACTATCGGGCATATTTCGAAGCGCTTGGGTTTAGCGTACCGTATTACGATGCACAGCAGAATCAATTTAACCCCGAAGCTATTCGCGAAAGGATTGAAGAGATCATAAGCGCCTGGCAACCCAAATATCCCAAGCTGTTGTTCAGGATGGATACCCTGAAATTCAACAGCCTGGTAAGCTTCAACAGCAGCTTTAGTACGGAGATCACTTTCCTAAATTTCGATTCAAACTAATTCTACTTTAGGTGTGCCTCACTTTCGCTGGCCTCAGGCCGACATATGACAGACCTAAGGGTATAAAAAATATACAATGGTTCAGGATATAATAGGGCAGTTTCATCCCGCCATCATTCAAATAGCTACACAAACCGGTACCGGAACCGGCTTTTATGTAAAGGAATATGATGTGATCGTAACCAATGATCACGTGGTGCAGGACAATGCCGAAGTAACAATCGCCGGAAAATCATTCGACAAGACATTATCTCGTGTATGGTATACCGACCGCAAACACGACCTGGCTTTTTTACAAAGTCCGGCCAATGTCGACATCCCCGCCATCCGCCTCGGCACTTATGAAGCGCTGAAAGACGGTGATGAGGTGGTTGCCATCGGTCACCCTTATGGGTTTAATTACTCTGCTACGCAGGGGGTGATCTCGAAAGTTGACCGCATTCGCGACGGCCTTAAATTCATTCAGATAGATGCTGCTATCAATCCCGGTAACAGCGGTGGCCCGCTGGTAAATACGAGTGGCGAGGTCATTGGTGTAAACTCCTTCAAGGTACAGGGTGGCGATAACCTGGGTTTCGCCTTACCGGTAAATTACCTGCGCCAGGCCCTGCAGTTATATGCACCGCATAAAGGGGTGAGCAGCACCCGCTGCCATAGTTGCGACTACCTGGTCTTACCTGAGAATATTGATTCAGAAAAATACTGTCCAGCCTGTGGCACCGAGGTTAAATTGCCTCAAATGCCCGAGCAGGAAGTAGTGCCTACTGGCGCTGCCAAGACCATTGAAGATATTTTAAAGGAGCTGGGAAAAGACATTAAGCTGGCCCGCGATGGCGTGAACCGTTGGGAAGTGCGGGAAGGCAGTGCCAAGATCAAGATCAGTTACAATGCCGAAAACTTCTTTGTGGTAGGCGATGCTTATTTATGCCAGCTGCCACAGGATGCGCTGAAAATAAAACCGCTTTACCAGTTCCTGTTGCAGGAAAACTATCGTACGAACAGCCTGGTGTTGAGCTGCCAGAACCAGAACATTGTGCTGTCGTGCATTATGTATGACCTGGATATTACCCGGGAAGGAGGCGTAAAGGTATTCGACAACCTGTTCAAAAAGGCAGATTTTTACGATGATCTGCTGAAGAATGAGTATGGGTGTTTAGATAGGATAGAAGAATGATCTTATAGATCACAAACTAAGTGTTACAGGTTACCAGTTACCAGTTACCAGTACCGGTTACCGTTTACCAGTTACCAGGCAATACAAGTTGAAGTTAGCATACAATAATAAAACCCGGCAACTGGAAACTGGCAACCGGTAACTTTTGAATTGCCGGCTGACCATTGACCATTCACCATTGACCATTCACCATGCTCCAGCGAAAGCAACAATTAACTAAAGAACAAGCATTACAAAAGCTCCGGCATTATTGTGCCTACCAGGAGCGCTGTCATGCGGAGGCGAAAGAAAAGCTGTATTCATTTGGCTTACGCAAGCAAATGGTAGAAGAATCGCTCGCGCAGTTGATCGAAGAAGATTATCTGAACGAAGAGCGGTTTGCCATTCAATTTGCCGGCGGAAAGTTTCGCATGAAGCAATGGGGCCGCGTAAAGATCATTCATGCCCTGAAGCAAAAGCAGGTAAGTACTTATTGTATAAATAGGGCCATGAAAGAAATAGATGCGGCAGACTATGAGAAAACCCTGCACAAGCTGGCCGAACAAAAATGGAAATCGGTGACCGGCCAAGGTGTGAACCTGTTCGTAAAAATGGCCAAAACCACCGACTTCCTCTTGCAGAAAGGCTATGAACCGGAACTTATTAAACAGGTAATTGCCCGATTAAAGGAATAACAAAAGAGAAAGACAGTGATGAAAGTATGCAATAGTGCGTAGCGGGCACAGATTCTCCCCTGGTTATTTAGTACCGCCTGCTGCTTTATCCCAGCTGTCTGTACTTCTTTTCTTAATGGTAAAATAAAAGCTGCTTCCCTCACCAGGCGTCGACTCAACCCAGATACGGCCATTATGCAATTCAGCTATCTTTTTACAATGCGCCAGGCCAATGCCGGTGCCCTCATATTCATTTTTCGTGTGTAGGCGCTGGAAGATAATGAAAATGCGGTCCCAGTACTTTTCATCAATACCAATCCCATTGTCACTCACCATGAACTGCCAGTGATCTTCTTTAGGTGTTGCGGCTATCCTGATAAGGGCTGGTTCGCCCGGTTTTCTGAATTTAATAGAGTTGCTGATCAGGTTTTGAAAAAGTTGTTTCATTTCGGTGGCATAACCCGAAATAACGGGAAGCGGATCAACATGAATTACCGCCTGGCTTTCCTGGATAGCAATAGTAAGGTCGCTCAACACTTCCTGCACTACCTGGTTGCAGTTGATCGGTTCCAAAATGCGTTCACGGCCCAGGCGGGAATAATCCAGCAGGTCCTGCACCAGGCGCCGCATCCGGTCAGAAGCATCTGTGATGTAGTTAATATACTTTGCTACATTTTCATCGGTATGATCTTTATAGTGCCGCTTCAGCAGCTCTACAAAACCTGAAACGGTGCGCAGCGGTTCCTGCAGGTCGTGAGATGCCACATAGGCAAATTGTTCCAGCTCAATGTTCTTGCGTTTAAGGTCCTCCGCATATTCTTTTTGCCTTTGTTCCGCCTCCTTTCGTTCGGTAATGTCGCGGATGAACGCACAAAAGAAATCCTTGTCCTGCTGGCGCATTGGGATTATTGTTAGTTCAACAGGAAATTCTTTGCCCTGGCGGTTCAGCGCTGTTACTTCTATAAGTTGGTTCAAGACCTTATGCTGGCCGGTGGATAAATACCGTTTCATTCCGGCTTCGTGTAAAGCACGGTATTGAATTGGAATAATGGTCTCAGACAAACGGCTGCCTTTTACCTCGCTTTCCTTCCAGCCAAATGTTTTTTCAGCCTGCGGATTCCATACGGTGATGCAGCCCTCCGTGTCAATACATACAATGGCATCGAGGGCAGAGTTCATAATGAGCCGCGTGGTTTCTTCGCTCGATCGCAGGATGGCTTCCGCTTTTTTTCTTTCCGTTACATCGGTGATAAAGGCAACAGCCATTTTTTTATCGCCCAGTTTATAATAACCTAAACTGATCTCTACCTGGAAGGTGCGGCCGTTCTTATCGCGGGCGAAAAGGTCTTTTCCCAGCCCCATGGGCCGGGCTTTGGGCGCTTTGAAGTACTGCTGGCGGTATTGCCGGTGAATATCTTTTAAGGGTTCGGGAATGAGTATTTCAATGGACTGGCCGCTCAGTTCTTCCTTGCTATACCCAAATAATTTTTCGGCATTGGGATTTACCAGGATAATATCGCCGTTTTCATCGGTTACAAGAATACTGATAGTAGCATGTTCAAATAGAGATTTGAAAGCTTTTTCGTTTTCCAGCAATATTTCATTGGGATCTTTCATAGCAACGATCGAACTGCGGTTAAGCATTTTCCGGAAAATACCGGCTTAATATTTTTTGGATCATCTCCGGTTGTAATGGTTTATTTTCAAAGCCGGCGATCTCAATGTTCTCCTGGGCTGCTTTTTCATCGTCAGGGTTTAAAGAGGTGGTAAGCATGACCATCACGATATTCGCCTTTTGATGAGAAGGCAGTTTTTCATAATGTTGCAGGAACTCCCAGCCATCCATACCGGGCATGTTGATATCCAGGAAGATCAGGTCGGGCCGGGGATGTTCTTTGCCATTGCCGAAGGAACCTGTACCGGTTAAGTATTCCAAAGCTTCAGTTCCACTGGAGACAACCTCTACGTGATGGGCGCAATTCATTTCTTCAACCAGTAATTTGTTTAAGAAATTGGTGGGTTCATCATCATCGATGAACAGAATGCACATTAGCTTTTGTTTCATGTAATAGTTAGCTGTTGATTCAATTAAAGCGAAACAAACTGACGGGTACTTCTCAGCATATTCAGAACCTAACCAATACATTACATTGTTGCGCGGGAAAATCTCCACTGCATGGGGTTTAGGACTGGTTCCCAACCCTCATGTATAAGTAAAAATAAGCATATTTCGGCTAAGAAACACGGTTTTGTGCGCTCGCAGGTAAAAAAGAAAACCCCGCAAAATGCAATGGTCAATGGTGAATGGTCAATGGCTCGCGGCATTTAAGTATCACATGACCGGCACCTGCTAACGCAAGACCGGTGGTGGACGAGCATTCGCCGCACAGCCATTTTTGTTTTGACTACACACCTTGCCATTTTGTCTATTTTATGCGGTTATTAGCACCTTATCAAGATAGGAAGTTGGCGCCGGCCTGCATTAGCTGGTGGCTTCTTTTAATTGCAGACTCGATTTTTTGATATCGGCTGTAACGTCGTGAATGATCCTGAATTCATCGGTAAGCGATTTCACTTCCAGCAGCAATCTGCGGGTGTCGGTATCTGTTAATCCCTGTTGTAATTCTTTCTGGCGATTCAACATGAGCGTGGTCACCCGCTTATCGATCTGCTGCCAGTTCGCGGGCCTCGCCGATTCACCGGAAATTTCTTCCCCACTTATAAGCGCTTTGGCAGCGTTCAATTCCGTTTCAATATAATTGATCACCGGTATAAAATCTTTGGTGGCATTGATGGCTGCGAACTGCTGACCGAAATGCGAAAGCGTGGCTATATGGGAAGTAAGCAGGTGGTTAAACACCACAAACTGATGAACCAGGGTCATATTCTTTTGTTGCCATTTTGGCTCGGCCAGCATGCGGGTAAAAGCATCTGATAAATTACCCAGGGCAACAAATGCTTCTTTACGGCTTACGCGGTATTCTGTAGGTAATACCGGTTTGCCCATAAAATTGGCGACTACGGTCTTAAACCAGGCGGTGTTCTTCTCAATAGCGGTGGCAATATAACCGGAGATCTGTTCGTGCTCCCAAACCGGCACCAGCAGTAAATTGGCAATAAAGGCAATGGCCGAGCCAATACTGGTATCGAGCAGGCGGTCGGTAAGCACATTCTTGATGGGGGTATTATAAAGCAACTGAAAGATGAGCAGCACATAAGGCGTCATAAATATAACGCTAAGCATATAATTGGTTCGCAACAGGCTATAGGTTCCCAGCGCCAGCAGCAGCATGATCACGAATAGCACCGTTTTATCTTTTATAAAGTAGAGAATGATCAATCCGGCCACGGCCCCGGCGATGGTCCCGAACAACCTTTCGAAATTCCGTTTTTTAGTGAGGCTGTAGTTGGGTTTTAAGATTACAATGATGGTAAGTAATATCCAGTAGTTGTGCCCCACCTGCAGGTATTGTGAAATAATATAGCCGGCCAGCGTGGCCAGGCTTACCCGCAGAGAATGCCTGAAATAGTTTGATTGAAGGCTCAGGTTATCGGTAAGCACTTTGAAGCTGAAGTCCTGCCGCTGTACAAACTTATCGTAGTCATCGGGTTCAGTAACCGTAGCAGCCTTATGGCGGTAGGAAGTATATAAATGCAGACTGTGAATGCGGTTGGCTATATCTTCTATATTGCTCAGGATATTCCGCAGGGCAATAAAGTATTCCAGGGTCTCGGGCGTTCTTTTTTTATTCCGCATTTCAATATAATAGCGGCGCGTTTCTTTGATGGCATTGGCCAGGGTACTGGTCTCGCGAGACCGGCGGCCGCTTTTTACGGCAATACTGATGTCGTCGAGTTCGGCAGCCAGGAGCATTATAAGTTCCCGGTAGCGGCTCAAGATCTCGGTATCGGCAAATTTTTCGTGCAGTTCCTTGTAGTCGTCGTGGTAGGTGGTTATTATCTTTTCGAACAGATCTACCAGGCTTCTGAAAAGGATCAGCAGGGTGCGGCCGGTATTGGTAGATTCCTTTACGATATAACGGCTTTTAAATAATAGTTCGCGCACCAGTTCCTGTTCCTGGTGAACGATTACCTGCTGCTCGATCATTTGCCGGTAGGCTTTATCGAAGTCGGATGTATTGTCATAAAAGAGCGCGCGAATGCGAACGTAATTGGCGGTAGCCGCTATACATTCGCCCAGGGCTTGCTGCGCCAGGCGATAAGGGGCGAACCGGTGAAGCAATAAACTTAAACCCGTATACCATAAGCCGCCCAGTAAAATGTAGGCTGCCTGAATAAGCACATCCCTGCCCTGGCCAGGATGCCCGATCTGCAATACCATGATCAGCAGGGCCGACACTCCGATGGAAATAGCACGGCTGCCATATACCCCGATCATAGAAAAAACAAAACAAAAAACGGTGATGAGAATACCCAGCATAACAGGGTAGGAGGCGGCCAAACTGGTCAAAGAAGCTACTACCACCAGAAACAACAGGCAAATGAGCATTCCATTGCGGCGGTGGTGAATGGGGCCGGGATTGTCAGTGCCGCTTACACACATGGCACCAAGCGATACTGCCACACCATGGGCCAGCATATCGAAAAAACTGAAAACGACCGCAGGCAGGATCACCCCTGCGGTAATACGTACCCCGGAACTTAAATAGTAACTGTACAGAAAGCTTTTATACTTCTTCAGATAGTCCATGGTTGATTAAAGTACGTATTTTTTAACGGGTGTAATGGGCAAAAAGTTGAAATTAAACGATCTGGTAATGGCAATAGTATACGCTTCTCTTTTAAACACATAGCCGCCCGAATTGATTTTTGATAAATTCTTGGGTCCCTTTTAAAAGTTAGTACAGGCCTGATGCTTTTTTAAACTGCAAAGTTGTAACTTTAAAACGCCAGGATCATCCGCATGACGCGGACACTGCTCTCCCCAACAATTTTTTATCAGTATATACCTGCTATAATTTTTAAAGCAAATCCGTACGCTTCCATATATACATTGCTGCAAACGTATGTTCGTATGTTACCCACCTTATTCGCTAAATCCTTTCCCTTATATGTACAACATATGCCACGTTTTTGCATGTGTGCGAAAAAATTGGTGCATTTTTTTATGGTTTTAGACGGTAGCAAACTGGCATTATTATTTTAGCCAATTTAAAAACGTAAGCGTACATCATTTTTTAAGACCCTTCCCAGACCTGCCCAGATAACAACCTAACCACTCCCTCCTGACCGTGCAAGCCAGATTCGGATATTGATGACATATATAACGGTAATGTAGCAGGCCCTCACCAACTATGAAAATGAAAATCATTTGGTCATGTTTAAAATTCAAAACTATGGAGCTGGAAGAACCTGTTTTAAAAATTCTACGCAAGAAGTACCAACCCTCTTCATTCATTGAAACGCATTGCAATCACTACGACCTGGCATTTAAAACCGACAGAGAGGGGGATGCCATTGTATTGCTGCTTGGCCGGAAGGATAATACCGGCCAGATCAAAGGCGAACGCTTTACAAGGCGGCTCCGGCAAATGTCAGATGGCAGGATTGTGAAAGAGTATTGGGAACACAAGGGCAAAGCAAGCTGAGCAGGATGGGCCTTATTTTAGAAAGGCAAATTCTACACGATCCGTACCCTTCCTTTTATTTAAAAGCCATGATGTTTTAATTGTAGGATCCACATCTCATTTTATTTCAACCACTCATAAAAACTACCACCAGTTAGTTTTCTTTTATTCAACAACGGCCCATTCTTTGTACGGATAGTGACAACATGTTATCCGTATAAACGCATTCTGCTATATAAGCCAGGGGCGTTCCTTTTGAAAAATAATATACAATGAAATTCTGTTTTGGCCTGTTTATGCTGGTTATTGTAGCCTGCAAAGTTCCTGCACCAGCACCCTTACCCGAAACAACCGATAGTGGTTTTTCCCGCGATACCCCATTTACAACAACTGTTATTGAAAGCGAGGAACAGGACACGCCTACGTCCTTTGTTCCGGGTTATTATACCGGAATAATACCCTGTGCCGATTGCCGTAATATCAGTCGCAGGGCGCTTTTTTTAGCGGATTTTAGCTTTCATTTGAAAGATGAATTCCTTGGAAAAGAGGCCGCTCCAGTGGAGATCGAAGGTCGCTGGTTAACCACTAACGATCAGTTGCAATTGCTGGTGAACAATGTGGTTATGAAGCGATTTGCGGTGACCAGTAAAGGCTTACATGAATTAAGTAATAGCGGCGCCCCGCTGGCGTTGTACCAAAACAGTTATCTTAACCGGAAGATGATCGGCGCTGATAATATAGCCTGGATGGAAAAGAAGGCGGAAGGCATTGATTTTTTTGCCCTGGGGAATGAACCCTTCTGGTTAATGGAGATGGATAAAGAAAAAGACATCAGCTTTTTACAGGTAGATAGTAGTCAACCTGCCGTATTTCCCTATGTGGAGGCGCAGCAACAAAACGGGCAATATATTATCAACACTTTACGCGGTACCGATTCCCTGGAAATAGCTATTACTCCACAATTCTGCAGCGACGGCATGAGCGATAACTGGTATGAATACAAGGTGGCGTTGAAGTATAATGGCAAAGCTTACAGTGGCTGTGGCGTGAGGTTGAATGGGTTGCCAGGCCCCAAGGCCCCTTAGTGACTTATAAACTGCATATGTAGTTGTTACAACGGCCGGCTTTCGCCGGGGTCTTCCCGTTCATGCAAATGCGCCACATCTTTAAGAATGGTCATTTCATCTTCAGGCGTTGGATCACCCCCACGTAAGGAACGGTAATATGCCTGGCCGGCTGCTATGGCCGCTTCGCGGTCATCGCCTGCCAGGGCTGCATCATATTTATCTCTTAGCAGTTTTAATGCATCGCTTTTATTTAAATAGCCAACGGAGATGAAAATAATAAGCAGCAATCCAAACGACAGAAACAATATTTTCTCTGTAAGGCTCATCCGTGCGGGTTGTTTTGATAAAGGTACTGGGTAAAAAGAAAGGGCCGACTAAAAATCGTTAGTCGGCCCTCACACACTTTTTATTAGCTGTTAATATTCACTTGCTTTAGAAGCATCCACCTGTTCAACACTGTCTTCGGCATTGGCCGGCCGCATTTTGGTCCAGTCGGGTAATGAATCGGTGACCACACCGTCTGGTTTCACAAAGGCCATCCTGCTATCGAGCCCGAGGGTTTTGTCTTTTACACAACTTGCATAAAATAATGCCCAAACGGGTAAGGCCAACGAAGAACCCTGGCCCACTGCCGTGCTGCTGAAGCGAATGAAACGGTCATCGCATCCCGTCCATACCCCACACAATAATTGGGGTGTATAACCCATAAACCAGGCATCACTGTTATCGTTGGTGGTACCTGTTTTACCGGCAACATTCGAAATGTTTATGCCGTAGCTGGCAGCGCGCCGGCCGGTACCGAATTTCATAACGCCCTGCATCATGTTAATAACGTTATAAGAGGTCACTGCGCTGATCACTTCTTTGCGTTCGGCCGTAAATGATTGCAAAATGTTACCATTCTTATCTTCAATACGGGTGATATACATTGGTTTTACCGAAAAACCGCCGGAGGGGAACATGCTGTATGCATGCATCATTTCATACAGCGAAGTTTCACCACTACCCAGGCAAATGGCTGGTACCGGTTCAATATTTGTTTGCACGCCAACATTCTTCAGGAATTCAACAAAGCGTACGGCTGCATCATTGCCCTTATTGCCTAATTGCTTCATGATATAGGCGGTAGCACAGTTGCGCGATTGGGCCAGGGCCTCTGCCATGGGCACGGTTTGATTAGAGCAGGAAGCGGTTGTGGCGGGTACATTCCCAAATCCTTCAAAATGCTGCTGTACATCTTCCACCGGCGTGTTGGGGGTAAAGCCACCGTTCTCAATGGCCAGTCCATACAATAAGGGTTTGATCGTACTGCCTACCTGGCGTTTGGTATTGAGGTTTACGTGATCGAATTTAAATGTCTTGAAATCGATACCGCCCACCCATGCTTTAATGGCGCCGGTTTGCGGATCCATGGCCATGAAACCGGCCTGCAAGATGGCGCGGCTATATTTAATACTGTCATAAGGCGTCATTACCGTATCAATCTCCCGCTTTTCGTTCCACGCAAAAACGCTCATGTCGGTTTTTACAAAAAATGATTTGCGGATCTCATCATCACTGATGCCTTCTTTTTTCATGTTCTTCCAGCGATCGCTTTGTTTCATCGCTGCTTCCAGCACATTTTCATGTTCCTTCCATACGGCGCCGCTCTTAACGTTCTTTTGCGCCACCAGTATCTTCTGCATCTTGCTGATGTGTTTGGCCACGGCTTCTTCAGCATACTGTTGCATGCGGGGATTGATGGTGGTATAAATTTTCAATCCATCTTTATATAAATTATAAGGCTTGCCTGTAGCGGGGTTCTCATGCTCTTTGCACCATTTCTTTAATTCTTCGCCCAAAACGCCGCGGAAATAAGGCGCCAGGCCGGTATTTTCGTTCAGTTTTCTATAATTCAATTTAATCGGCTCTTTACCCAATGCAGCGGCTTCTGCAGGAGTGAGGTAGCCATTGCGAACCATTTGCTGCAGCACCACATTCCTTCTTTCTTTTGATCTTTCAGGGTGCTTACGCGGATTGTATATCTGGTTGCCTTTTAACATACCCACAAGTACAGCTGCTTCTGAAGTAGAAAGCTCACCTGGCGCTTTTTGAAAAAATGTATAGGCTGCATTCCTGATGCCATACACATTATCGCTGAAGGCAACGGTATTTAAATACAGGGTTATGATCTCTTCCTTTGAAAAATTGCGTTCGAGTTTAACCGCAATGATAGCTTCCTTCAGCTTTTGCGTCATGCGGGTGAAAATACTGCTCGTACTCCAGTCTTCGGTAAAGAGGTTCTTGGCCGTTTGCATCGTGATGGTACTGGCGCCACCGCTGGTTCCAAATGATGCCAGCGACCGCATCAGCGACCGTCCGTCGATGCCATTGTGTTTAAAAAAACGTTCATCCTCGGTGGCCACGAGGGCATTCATCACCTGTGGACTGATCTCCTTATATTCAACATTAATACGGTCTTCGATCAGGTATTTACCAATGAGGCTGCCGTCTTCGGCATATACCTGGCTGGCAATAAGCGCAGTGGGATTTGATAACTCTTTAATGGAAGGCATTTTGCCCAATAAACCGATGTTGGCAGAAACAATAAGCAGAACACCTAATAGCAGTCCGCTGAAAAAGACCCACCAGAAGATTTTTATTCCTTTTTTCATAGATCAGAGATTAATAATTGGCCGGCACTGGTTGAATGTTAAAAAAGCTAATATATGGTACAGCGATAAAAATAGTAATAAGCCCTATTATTTTCAAATTATACCATTCAGCAGGAGGCATTGGCTGATGGAATTAACATTTATAATAAACGAAAACCGGCAGGCTGCTTCCTGTAGAAGAGCGACCTGCCGGCTGCATATTTATAACCAATCTTTTAGCTATGGTTCTTTGGCGGTGTGCGTCCCTGACTTTTTTTGCGTTTAAGCGTTTACCGTTTTTTGTCTCGATGACATCAGCGCTTTGTTTTTTACAGCAGCAGATGCATCCGTCGCCGATCCTTGTTCTTTGCGGTATTTAGCCAGGTTTATCAGCAATACGCTTAAGAGGATCACTGCCAGCCCGGCTATTTGTAGAATGGTCATGTGTTCACCGGCGAAAAAGACGCCTAAGAGAACAGCCACTACCGGGTTTACATAAGCATAGGTACTTACCTGTGTGGCGGGGCGCACCTGCAATAACCATACATAAGCACTGAAGCCTGCCAGTGAACCCATGGTGATGAGGTATATCAGCGAAAACCAGGAACTGGCTGTAACTTCCTGCAATTGAAAGCCACTCCACTCGTCATTTAGAAAGCTACCGGGCAAAAACGCCAAACCCGCCGCCAGCATTTGCCAGGCCGTATTAACGGTTGCTGAAGTAGATGTTGATTTGTACTTGCTATATAGTGAACCGCCGGCCCAGCTCATGGCGCCGATGATCAGTACGATCAAACCGATGACCTCATGGCCTTTACCTGCGCCCAGGGCTTTGCTGGCCTGTTCGCTGAACAGGAGGATCACGCCAATAAATCCTACGATCAATCCGATGATCGTGGGGCGGCTGGTAAGGTTCTCCTTCCATTTGGGTTTATCCAGCACAACGAACCAGATGGGGGCCGATGAAACGAGTACGGCTACCAGTGAGCTGGCGAGTGACTGTTCGGCCCAGATAACGGCGCCATTGCCAATGAATAACATCAGAAAGCCGCTGACCAAGGCCGGTTTTATGTGCGACCAGTTAAATAACTTTTCTCCCCGTAAAGCGCCCCAGCCCAGTAATAATCCACCCGCAATAATGAAACGGATAGCACCCAGGATAAAAGGCGGAAAATGTTCAATGGCGCGTTGTATGAAAAAATACGTTGAGCCCCACACGAGGTATACCGTGGCAAAGGCAATTACGACCATTACAGGAGAAGCGTTTTTCTTTGCAGGAATCGACATACACTTAAATTTTAGGAATCACCAATTGTTGTTGCTCTTTCACGGTTTCCAGCACGATGGTTGTCTTCGTGGATGCTATGTTAGGGATCTTTTGCAGCTGGTTGCGCATAAGGGTCATCAGCGAGGAAGAATCAGCGGTACGAACTTTAATTAGGTAACAATCTTCACCGGCAATATGATGTACTTCCTGCACTTCAGGAATAGCCGCTAATGCCTGGGCGGTATTGCTGCTGCAGGTAAAACCTTCCGAAGAACGGATAAAAATAAATGCCAGCAATTTTTGCTGAATAGTGGCTGGATTGATCTGGGTCGTGTACCCCTGGATCACTTTTTTCTGCTCCAGCTTTTTTACCCGCTCTAACACGGCAGAAGGAGCCATGTTTAATTCGCGGGCCAGATCGGCATTTGAAATGCGGGCATTGGCCTGCATGCGATCAAGGATCTGTAAGTCGGTATTATCTAAAACAACATCCATTCCGATGAATTTTCTGTAAAAGTAGTGTATTTCTGAATAAAATTCTGACAACACGAATGTTTTAAGAAATTTATCGTAAATTTGCTCGGTGTTACCGAATATTTGTCGGCAAAAGGTTGTTATTAACTGAGTTACAAATGATTATGGAATAACGGGCGTTAATAAGCGCATACGAAGGGATTTGTGTGTCGGCGGTTTTCGGTGGCGTTTTACGTTATCAGTAAAGATGTGGCCATGAAAAAAGGGAAAGTCATCTGTTGCAGGATGACTTTTTGTTTTATAAAATATTCCTAATTCTGCTTCATGCAGTTGCGGCAGATACGTTTTATAGTAAACATTTCGTTATATTGAACACTTCCTGAGGCGGAATTCGATTTTCTGCAGCTTTTGTAACTTTACAGATTAAAATTGAATTTATGTCACTGTTTAACACGAATAAGAATAAAGACAAAAAGAAAGGCAACCCTGCTACAGGCAAACAATCTCCCATTCCCAGCAAAGGAAAAAGTAACAGTAAAGGCGCTGCTAAATCAACAAGGGTGGCCGGTCGTGCCCAGCGCGGTTCCTAATTAATTTTCACATATGGTTATCAATGTACCCGGCTTCCTGGGGCCTAAGGGTTAATGCATTTATCTTGAACCTTTTCTGGTAAATGTGAAAAAGTACGGTTTTATGGCCTGGCAAACGAGGGCCATTCCGGCATAGTTGTTGGGAAATTACCGTATTCATTACATTTAAAAGGAGGGTTCAATAATGAAAGCCAAAAAGCATGCAACGAGAACCGAGGAGTTTGAAATGGTGGTAGATGAAATTCCGTTTTTTGTAAAAGCCACTTCATTTCAAACCTACACAAGCGAAACACAATACCGGGTAAGTGTAAATGGAAGTCCTGTGTACATTTTTGGATGGCATCCGGTACAGAAACGATTAACTGCCATTGACCGGGGTGCTGCCGCTTATACGATTCCGCCACATGTAGCTGAAGCTATTGGCGACCAGATCCATCACCGAATGGCAGCCTGAACGAAAATTATAATTAAAAAAACAATTGAAGTCCCGATTTAAGATCGGGGCTTTTTTTATTGCAGGAATTAATTAACTTTCCGAATAATATATTACTCCGGAATATAACGGTATGGGGTATAGTACAATCTTTCTGCAACCGGGTATATTCCAAAGAGCCGCATCCGAATTAGACCCTTCGACTGAAACGGTTGTTATTTCAATCTATTAGTAAAATACAATTATGCAAACATAATTGACATTTAATCTATGCAGTCCTATATTAACCATCTTCTTTCGGATATTGCCGAAGCGTGCCGGGAAGAACAAACTTACTCAGCTGCATCGGGTGAAAATGATCTGGAAGCCATTGAGCGCTATTTTGAGGAAGTAGAACGCTGGCTGGAAAATGAACCTGAGCATGATTTCAGCTACTATTGCGGTTTGCAGAAAGAGCAATTTCCCCCGGTGGAAAAATTAACTCCGGTGCAAATGGAGGCCCTGAGCCTGGCTTTTGAAAAGTTGTTATTCACCTGGAATATTGGGGTAGAAATGCCCGATAAATTACCCATTCCCCAAAAATACAGCCTGCTGATCAGTGTGCTCGAGAAGAAAGTAGCCATTGTAGAAAACGGTTTCGAGACCATTGAATTCTGCTCATACGACCCGCCTTCCTGCCCCTTTAATGAATGGTGCACCTGTAAAGAACTGGGGCTTAAAGACCACTACGATGATGATGATGGAGAAGATGACTGTTAAAAAATTGTGTAGTAACATTTTTAGAAAATGACAATGGTAAACATACCTTTGATGACGACAATAAGAAAATATTAATTATGGATATCAGCGGCAAAATTGTGCAATTTTTACCGGTTCAATCTGGCCAGGGAAAAAACGGAACCTGGAAAAAGCAGGAGTTTATCCTGGAAACCGGCGACACTTATCCTAAAAAAGTATGTATCGCTGTGTGGGGCGATAAAATAGATATGGGAAGTTTTAAACCCGGCGATCTGGTGGATGTTTCCTTTGATGTGGAAAGCCGCGAATATAATGGCCGTTGGTACACGGATGTAAAAGCCTGGAAAATGGTTGCTAAAAAAGCGGGTGGCGCAGTGCCCGATAATAACGGTTATAATAACAATCTGCCCGGAACATTTGAAACAACGACTTCGGCCGGCGACGACGATCTGCCATTTTAAATTATCGTTATAAAAGATCAGCGGAGACAGTTCAATAACTATCTCCGCTTTTTTTATACTGAGAACCGTCCTTGCTGATTACTGAATAACGAGGTTGTATTTCTTAGCCTGTTGCCTGATTATTTTTTCAATTTCACTTTCTAGTGTCGGCTCATGGCCCTTTGTTGTGCTGCGTGTTTTTTCAGTGGCAATAAAAGCCTCTCTTTTTGCTGAAACCGTGGCGATCTCTTTTTGAATGGCCGTGCGTTCCTGGCTTTTCGTTGTTACGATCTGTTTTATTTCAGCACGGCTTTTTGTTTTCAACGAATCGGGCAGGGTAGCCAGTTCCACTTTCTCCAGAATGGCCGGGTCGCTCTGACTGGCATCCACCAGGTCCCAACTGGAATTATTATACAATTGTTTTTTCCCTTTTACAGCAACCCGTTTGGCCGCCGCCGATTTATTCATGCTGTAATTCAGGTTGTCAACCTCAGCCTGTTTTGAAGAAGCTTCTTTTCCTGAACGGCCATAGCCAATATAAGTACTGTTCAACCGGTTGTTCAACGCAAACAATTCATTGTCGTACGGAGTAGGAATATCAACCATTTCTGCGTTCTGATTGATATTGGTAAAGCTGCCGCCGCCACACTCACCACCGAGGTTCCAGTGTTCGCGAATGCCCTGGTTTCTGTCGCCACAATAAATGGTGTTAATGATCACCCCTTTCTTTTTGGCTTCTGCACAGGCTTTTGTATAAGAGATATCGCCCTGTAAAAAATCTTCATTACCGGCAATAAAGATCACTTTATAGTTATCCGGATTGCTGTCCCACTCGAGGTTCGTGAGGGACGTATACATTACATGCCCGCAGTATTCATCGCCGCCATTGGTGGTTAACCTGAACAAATTGCGTGAAACTTCATCGAGGTCCTTCGTGAAATAATTGATCTGTTTCACATAACCGGTGCGTGCATCATTGGCGGGCCGGCCATATTCATACAAGGCAAGTTCAATCTCGGGGGCAGCATCATTACAGGTGGCTTTTCCCAATACGCTGACCATATTCCATAATTGGGCCTTTGCCTGGCCAATAAGTCCGTCCATGCTATTGCTTACATCCAGCAAGACGGCAACCTGTATTTTCTTAGGGGCAAAAGCCGTTGGCGACCTTGTAACTTCAACCGGTTTTTTAGAGTACATGAAAGTCGTGGCGCCCAAAATCAACAGGCAGCTGCCAAACAGCTTGTTCAGGGTGTTCATAAAGAGTTGTTTTATACAGGATGCGTTCTCATTTTCATTTGCATAAGTGGAAGGTGAGCAGCCGGCTGTTTTTAGATTATTTTAACAAATGCAGCTGAACGGTGGAGCGCCTGTGATATTGGGTAGTTTGCTTACTTTAGCGGGGTGACTGATATACACAAAATAGCTTTCAAGAATACGCTGAAACTGGCTGCTCAACAACTCATTGAGCAACGTATAGCGGCTGCCAAAACCATTATTGATAATGCCCAGGAAGCGGCGAATAATGAGGATAAAAGTTCTGCAGGAGATAAATACGAAACAGCGAGGGCGATGAACCAGCTGGAAAAAGAGATGCATTCAAAACAACTGGCCCAGCAATTAAAGGAATTGGCTTTGTTGCATGAGGTTAAGACAGATATTGTTTATACCGCGGCTGTTACAGGCGCTTGTATCGAATGCAAGGATCTGATCTTTTTCCTTGGAGCCGGTTTAGGCAAACAAATAATAGATGGCAGGCCGGTGATCTTTCTTTCACCCATGGCCCCGCTGGCAAAGCTGCTGCTTAACAAAAGGGCAGGCGACCGTTTTGTTTTTAATGGAAATGAAACTGTCATAGAAACCGTTTATTGAGTTGTGGCACAGTTCTCTTGCATTATATGGGAAGTGCGCATTCTACACATCTTTCCCGGGTAATCTTTTTCCTTTTATATTGCGGTCAAATTCATTTGTAAATAATGGCAACAACTAAGATTACAGTCAACAGCAATGGTTCATTACGGGTAGAAGGTGATTTTGAGATCGTAGATAAAAATGGAAATGTGTACGACCTCGGCGGCCGCGAAGTAATTTCAATTTGCCGTTGTGGTATGTCGCAAAATAAACCATTTTGCGATGGTTCTCATAAAGGTCATTTCGAACATGAAGCGGTAGCTTTTAGTTTACCACCGAAAAAAATGTAGGAGATCTGTTTTGAAACAGGAAGGTGAAAGTGCATGTAAGGACACTACTTCAAAAGCCATGCACGGCTAGTCTGCGCTCGTACTAACCTGTTTCAACTCTTCAAAAATACCGGTCTGGCGGTTTTTGCGTACGTTATCCCAGTTAAAATACCGGCCATTCATGGCAACATACACGCCGGGTGGCAGGGATTGAACAAAGGCCAGCGCGCTGCCCAGGTTAAACAGACCGTCGGAGCTACCGAATTTAATAGGGATCATGGCGCCGGTCAACACGATGGTCTTGCCGGTAACTTTTTTGGCCAGTACACGGGCGGTCTCAGCCATGGTATCTGTGCCGTGCGTAATAACGATCTTATCTTCATTGCATAACTGGCATTCTTCTGCAATATAGTTGCGGTGTTCAGCAGTCATTTCAAGGCTATCGATCATCATGAGGGTCTTGATGTTAACTGCCAGGCGGCTTCTTCCCAATGTAAGCAGTTCATTCATGTGGGTGTCCTTAAAATACAACTCCCCGTTCAGCTCATTGTATTCCTTATCGAAAGTACCCCCAGTAATTAAGATGCGGATTGCCATGTTGCCTTGATTGATGATACAAAGATATTAGGTATAATCAACTATAACCCTATTAAAACCAGTGATTCACAAGAAATTGAATATGTAAATCTTCGTTCGAGAATCCTTAAAAAACATTCACCGTTACGGTAAAAGCCGTGGATATTATTTAATGGGATGCTTCATTCGAAAATGTTATAATCGGCCGGAAATCGCAGGTTTTTACCGGTTTTCAAGCTTCGTGGTTATTTTTGCTGCACCCAAATACATTCTGGATGAAGATTCTAATCGTTGAGGACGAGGCTGCATTGGCAAGTATGCTTAATAAGGGACTGAAAGAGGCTGGAAATGAGGTTACAGTGGCGCCGGATGGGCTGATTGGTCATGAAATGGCGACGAAGAACCAGTTCGACGTGATCATTCTCGACATTATGCTGCCAGGCCTGAATGGCATGCAATTATGCAAACAATTGCGCCGTCAGCAGATCGACACCCCCATCCTGATGCTGACTGCCCTTGGCACAACAGAGAACATTGTGGCCGGCCTCGACAGTGGCGCCGATGACTACCTGGTAAAACCATTTCATTTTGCCGAGCTGGAAGCACGCATCAGAACATTGGTGCGGCGAAAGACCCCGGGCAATAATGGCCAGAGTGATCTGCTGCAAATAGGAAATCTTACGCTGAATACCAGTACCCGCGCGGCCACTTTAAATGGCGAACCGGTGAACCTTACCGCTACTGAGTACCGCCTGCTCGAATTTATGTTATTGAATCGCGGACGGGTACTGACCCGCATGGAGCTGCTCGAAAATGTGTGGGGAATAGATTTTAACATGAGCACCAATGTAGTGGATGTTTATGTGAATTACCTGCGCAAGAAAATAGATTCCAATCCTTCGCAGAAACTGATCCATACCATGATAGGCATGGGTTACATTCTTAAAGAAGATAAAAAAAGCTAATACCGTTGAAGATCCAAACACAAACCGCATTGCTTTTTACCGTGCTCACCGCCTTGCTGATCCTTTTCCTGAGCTTTACCACCTATTATTTCGTAAGCCGGTTTGCATCTAACGATTTCCTTAAACGCCTTGAACTGCGGGTAAGGGTAGCTGCCAAGCTGCGTTTTGAACAGAATAAAGTATCTACGGCCACTTACCATGAATTGCGGCGCCAGTACCTCGAGGTGCTGCCCAAAGAACAGGAATACCTGCTCACCTGGGATTCAGCTGCCAATACCATTGAACCTAAAGTGACCGGACTGCCGCAATCATTTTACTGGCGCGTAATAGAAGGGCAGGGGAAGACCATATACATAGAAAAGAACAAGGTGCATTATGCAGGTATCTTATATCATGACGATGGCAAAAAATACCTGGTGATAAAATCAGCCGTAAACGAATATGCGAACCGGTTATTATATACCCTGGCCCGGGCGAAGGTAGCCACCTTTATCGTGGGGGTCTTACTGGTATTCACCGTGGGCATTTTCTTCAGCCGTAAAACCTTTCAACCATTGCGCCAGCTGATCATGAAAGTGCAGGACATCAGTGCACATAACCTGCACCTGCGGCTGGAAACGAATAAGGGAAAGGATGAAATGACGGAGCTGGCGCATACATTCAATACCATGCTCGACCGCCTTCAAACGGCTTTTGAAACCCAGAACAATTTTGTAAGCAACGCGTCGCATGAATTACGCACACCGCTTACCACTATTATGGGCGAAGCCGACATTGCGCTGAAAAAAGCCCGCACCAACGAAGAATACCGGCAAAGCTTACAGGTGATCCTGAACGAAGCGGGTAAACTCGATCACCTTACCAGCAGCCTGCTCGCGCTTGCCCAAAGCGGTTTCGATGGCAAGAAACAACGCCGCAGCCTGGTTAGAATGGATGAATTATTATGTGAAGTAAAACAGGCAGTAGATGAGCTGGATCCCAAAAACCAGGTTCAATTACATTTTGGCGAACTGCCCCTCAACGAACAGGAGCTTTCAGTGGAAGGCAATTACCATTTATTGAAACTGGCCGTTACCAATATTGTCATGAACGCCTGTAAGTATAGCAATGACCGCCCCGTACAACTTTCCCTGCAGGCTGTAAAGCAAAAGATCAGGATAGGAATAGTAGACCAGGGCATTGGTATTCCCGCCTCTGAACTTAAATATGTGTTCGATCCTTTTTACCGGGCCTCCAATACAAACCGTTTCGAGGGTTATGGCATCGGACTGCCCCTGGCACGTAATATAGTACGGCTGCATAAGGGTGAGTTGGTAATAAAGTCGGAAGAAGGAAGGGGAACCACTGTGGAGATCATGCTAAATGCAGGGAGCTAATATTTTCTAATCCGATTCTTATTTCCTTTTTAATGCATTCTTAAGTACCTCTTAGGAGCTTCTAATACTATTGTGCAAGCTTTGTATCTGTAAACTTCATTGTTAATTTAATGATTACAGTATGCGCAATGTATTGGTACCCACCGATTTCTCACCTGCCTCATTTGATCTTGCAGAAAAGGCCATTCATACCATGGGCGAGCAGGTTTTAAATATCACCATGTTCCACGCTTTTCAGATGCCTTTTTTTGTGAACGACCTGATAAGAAAACAGCGGCAGCCATACCATGATCTGTTAACAGATGCTTTCAGAAACAACTGCAAACAATTGAAACAGCAATATCCAAAGCAGGTGAACAGCATTGTTTTCAAACATTTATATGGAAACACACCGGCTGTGTTCAGAAATTTCGTAGATGCAAATGATATTGATCTTATTGTATATCCCGATCAATATGACTTCAGGCAGGTGCATCCCGATAGTGTAAACCCCGACCTCATGTTCAAAAAAAGCCGGGTTCCTCTCTTAAGACAATTCAAGTCAAAACGCCGCATTGTTACCCTGCCCGAAATAACAGCAGTAGAAGAAGAAGCAATCGCGCTGTTGAAATTGCTGAATGCAACAAGTTGATCTAAGAACAACGACCACATGCTGCGGGGAACACAATTATTATAATGACTGGCTAAATAACAACTGTAGTTTAATTCAGAACGCTAAATGAACATTTGATGTTACTAAAAAAGAATATACCGATTGGCTATGTGTTTGGAAAAGTTAAGGTAGAACTGATCTTTATACTGTTGTATAGTTTGTCTATTGCCATTATACATGAACTGTTCCTGGTGGTGCCCATCAGTATACCATTGGCGGTGCCGGCTATATTAGGTACGGTCATTTCATTACTGCTGGGTTTCAGAAGTAACCAGGCATATGATCGCTGGTGGGAGGCACGGCAAGTATGGGGCGCCATTGTGAACGATTCGCGTACCCTTGCACGGCAGATACTCAGTTTTACTGAAAGTCAATATGAAGAAGATGAAGTGCATCAACTGCGGCAACGCATGATCCGCAGGCAGATCGCGTGGAATTACGCCCTGGGACAAAGCCTTCGCCGTTTGAATGCAACGGCCGGACTGGAGAAATTCCTCAGCCGTAAAGACCTGGAACATTGCAGCCGCTTCAGTAATGTACCTATGGCTTTGATCGATCAGCAGGCGCGTGACATGCGCCGTGCCCTGGAAGAGGGGTATATAAACCGTTACCAGCAGATCGAGATCGACCGTACCCTCACCCGTTTTTGCGATAACATGGGAAAATGTGAACGCATAAAGAATACCGTATTCCCGGCTACATATAGTTTATATATCCATTTTTCATTGATGTTATTTATCAGCATGCTTCCTTTTGGCGTGATCGATTATTTCGGTTTCCTGGAAGTGCCTTTGGTAGTAGCCATCAGCGCTTGTTTCTTACTGATAGAAAAGATGGCGATCCACTTACAGGATCCATTTGAGAATAAACCAACTGATACCCCGATGACGGCCATTGCAAGGACGATAGAAAAAGATCTGAAGCAACTGCTGCACGATCAGGATCTGCCCGAAGACAAGCGCCAGGAGAATTATTATTATATAATGTAAGCTGAGAGTAAAATTGAGTTTGTTGTTTTGTAAAAAAAGAAAATATTCATCGATGTTTTTTTGTTATCAATATTCTTACTAGCTTTGCTCTATGATTCGCACTACCTCATATTTACTGTCATTATCACTCAGTTGCTATAGCAACGAGCTGAAGGGCAGTTATGTTCCTGCGAATAAGAGTTAAGAAATAATTACACTTATATACGCATAAGCCCTTCAGGTAAACACTTGAAGGGCTTTTTGTTTTTAGCCCCTTAGCCCAATGGGAGAGGCTGCTGTCTTAGAAACAGTATAGTGTGAGTTCGAGTCTCACAGGGGCTACTGCTATGCCTGGCCGTGTGGTTTCAACAGGAAGGAGAGTAGGCAGATATTGGTTTGCTGCGGCATCCTGCTAAGATGTTTCTCATTTAACGATGGGATGAAGGTTCGATTCCTTTGCTCTCCGCAAGAAATGCTGCATCCGCAACTGGCGGATACAGCGTAAAACAAATTGATATTTCATGGGGCGTCGGTAACGATGGCGGCGTTACACCAGACTGTAAATCTGGTACATCCGAAACACAGGGAGTTCGAATCTCTCACGCCCTACTTTTTAAATGATGCTAATAGTAGCTTATTACTTGCGGAACATCGCTTTGCTGAAGCTGCTTGAGTAATCAACAAAAAGGCGATTACAACTATCGTTAAATCGCCAGGCAGTTTATTTCAGCGTATGGATATGGCCTATTTAAGCAACTGCTTTCTATTAGCCATGCATTATTTTGTAAAGCGGGTGCTTTGTGACCTGCCGGTTTTATGATCTATCAGTTTGAGAATATAAGCCCCTTGAGAGAGCTTGCTTACGTTCAGCCTCACCTGGCTGCCGGCTTCCTGTAACCTTTCTTTTTTTATAACCATACCGGCCATGTTAAGCAGCACCAACTCTTTATCAAGAAGATCATTGCCGGGTGCTTTGACGAATACATAATCGCGGGCAGGGTTGGGGGAAGCAAGTATTTGATCTGGGGAAGCACTGGTCTTTATACTGATGATCCTGGAATACAGGGCTGCATTACCGGGTACAACTGCTTTGATACGGTAATGCTGTATTTCATTGGTGACCTCGTTATCAGTGAACTGGTAGATAACGGATGCTGCACCGGAAGTCGTTTTATGCGGGATCTTCGCAATGGTCTTAAAATTATTTCCTCCGGTGTTCTTTTCAATGTCAAAGTGATCGGCGGAAGCACTGGTAGTTTCCCATTCTATCATGTTTCCATGAGCGTTTTTCCAGCCGCGGCAGGATAAGATCTTCAGAGGAAGAACAATGGCAATACTTTCTGCAATGCCGGCATCGGGAGCGCCGCCCAAGGGAACCGCCTGGCCAAAGAAGTCTTTATGAATGCCCGTGTGCTGGCCGAAATTGATGGCCGTAGCCGTTGGTTGCAGGTTGTAATCCCATAACAAAGGATTGCCTGAAGAACTGATGTCTGTGAACAATGCCAGGGCGGGATTGAGATGTTGTTCTGTAGCATCCAGGGTATAACCAAGGCTGCCCCCGTTCATGTGGAACAGGTTATTTTGGTGGATGAGCTGAGGTCCGTTAAAGGGCTGTGTTACCGGATCGGTAATGTTGGAAGAAGTTTTGATCCAGAAAATATTGTTCTTCATGGTGAGCACATTCGCAACCGAAGGTGTTGACATAATGCCTATTAGGTTCCTGATATCTGCAATGCGGGGCGCATGGGTTTCTACAATATTGTTATTGAAGAATTCCAGATTGCGAACATCGAGGCTATATACATGGCTAGAGTTGATCCAGAATACATGGCCATTGTTGACTAATAAATTGTAACCAACAAGATTATTGAGCGCTTGTCCGCCAGAACCGCTGCCGAATTCCATAAATCCCAGGTTTTCACTGGCGGTATTGTATAATATCTTGTTGTTGCATACCGGGCCATACATTTCGATGGCACCGCCATCGATCTGGTAATCATAGCTGTTGCTCCAGCAATCATGAATTTGATTGTGGGTGATGGTATTATCTGAACCGCCAACCATTATGCCCATGGCGCCGAAATCATCCCACATGATATCGGGTGTATTGAGGATCATCCGCAAATTGCGGATGGAGCAATCGGTGATTGTATTATGACTTCCGCCATCGATACATACGCCCGAGCCTAAGCGCGATATGGTAAGGTTTTTAATAAGGTTATTCGAACCGTTATTGCCAGCTCCCTTATAGATGTACACCCCATAACCAACATTGGCGGTTACATGGTGGTCGGTTTCAGGAATAGTAACGTCTGTAAGTTCAAAACCATCAATCACTATATGATTCACCTGGTTCAGCCGGATGATAACGCGGTTGTAGACCAGGGGCTCGGTGTTATTGACCATGTTGTATTGGAAAACGGGGGCATGACCTGTGCCATAGGGCATGAACACGATAGGAGCGCCGGCGCTGCCAGAGCTGTTGATAGAAAGTGTGCCCGTGTATTGCTGTCCACGTTTGAAAAAAACGGTGTCACCAGGGGAGAAGTAATTAATGGCCCAGGGAATATCATCAATAGATCTCCAGGGATTTGTAAATGTTCCCTGGTTGGCACCAGCGGAAGAGGGGTCTACAAAATAATTTGTAGCAGAGGCGGTCATACTGACTGCTACAAATAAACAGACAAGGGTACAGGATATTACGGATTTCATCGCATTTTGAACGTAGATGCGACACTTAATAACAAAATATCAGAAAGAGGAAATCGCGAAATAAGGGAAAACAAGTATCCTGATACACAGGTGTACACATAGGTGGCTGTCGGGGCTGTAGATATTGTTGGAACACGAAAAAAGCGTCATGAACGGCCCTGGAAGCCGGGCTTTGTGGAGGCCTGGAGAGATGGAATTGCGATACCTATCAATTCTAAAAACCGCTGATGATTTTTATAGATTAAATAAAAAAGCCTCTGATTGTCATCAGAGGCCTTCGTGGTGTGGGGCGGGATCGAACCGCCGACACAAGGATTTTCAATCCTTTTCCGCCGCGGCGGATACCGCACCCGGTAGATTTAAATATGTGGCCACATAAAGTTTTACTTCTTCTCTTCCTCTTCCGGTATTTAAAAATTTTTCTCTTGTCCTGGCTTCCTGTTTACTTGAATATTGTTCTGTTCGAATAAGCGTCCAGGGTCTGTATCGAAGAGTAAATCCAGAAGATTCAGTGACATTATGTTCGTGAAGGCGTCTTTCGACGTTGTTGGAATAGCCAACGTACGTTTTTCCTGAGGAAACAGAATAGAGGATGTATACGAAATACATTAAATAAAAAAGCCTCTGATTGTCATCAGAGGCCTTCGTGGTGTGGGGCGGGATCGAACCGCCGACACAAGGATTTTCAGTCCTTTGCTCTACCGACTGAGCTACCGCACCATTTATTTTCAGTCCTTTTCCGCCGCTGGCGGATACCGCACTGTTTCGATTTTCATTCCTTTTTCGCCGTGGCGGATACCGCACTATTAAATCGGGCAGCAAAAATAGGGGATATTCCTAACAAAATGGCAAAAACTTGTAAAAGAAATTCCTTTTCCGCCATTTATTTTACAAAAAAAAGCAACCGCCCGCTGGCGGCTGCTATCGGCTTATTCATTATTCATGCCCTTATTGCAGTTTCTTTATTGTTGATTTGTCTTAACTGTTCAAACTATATCACTTCCACAGGAATTTGTTTTCCGGCAGCACTGTCAGGTTCTAATTCCAGTATCAGCTGTTTTATTTCAGGTGTTGGCGCGGTAAGATTTTCCTCGCCCTGGGGCGCTGTTTTTATAGTTTCCGGATCGGCCCTGGTCTGCGGAGCCAGGTCAACCTCGCTATCTGTGATCAGGTCTGATTCAGCCGCCTTTTCAAAAAGAGGATCATCGATCCAGTGGCTATCGTCGAGGGTATTTGAAGCAGACGTTTTATGCTCAGCGATATCAGTAGGTAAGACCTTGGTTTTATTATCCCTGTCTTCCGTGTCAATGGGCGAAACGGCTCCATTGCTCTGGTTGAAGGATAATGCGTTGCTGACTGCTTGCTCCTTATTCATCACACCATACACGCCCACCAGCAACAGGCATGAAATGCCCATAAGTACGATGGTTTTCATCAGGATTAAATTTACCGTTCAGGGGTTATATTAAATAACTCAATCCTAAACGGGGATTACATAGCTCAAAGTATTAAATAGTAGCTAAATATGCCTTTTATTTCGATTAAATGCCGCCAATGTTCGATGAATGGTCATTGCCTGGGCAGGCCATAAAATAAAAAATGTATGCTACCGCTATGAACGGGCATACATTTCAATATGATTAAGACAGCACTGTTCTACATGCCGTACTGGGCCAGGAATTTGATCCGCATGATCTTCAACTGTTCCCAGGTAAAACTGTGCTCCGACAGTTCTTCCAAAGCCACCTGCAGCGACGAGGTTTCGCAGCCTTTGAAATACTCAATGATTTCTTCCTGCTCATTCTCGTCCAACATTTCTGCAATGGCGTAATCAAGGTTCAGCTTGGTGCCGCTGGCTGCAATGGTTTCCATTTCTTCCAGCATTTCATCCATGCGCCATCCTTTGTTCTTGGCAATTACTTCCAGCGGGATCTTTTTATCTGTCTGCTGAATGATATATACTTTATTGCCGCTCTTGTTTACCACACTCTTCATCACAAAATCATCGGGACGCACAATGTTGTTCTCGGCAACATAGCGGGCTACCAGTTCTATAAAGGGTTTGCCATAACGAATGGCTTTGCCTTTACTTACACCCTGGCATTTTTCCAGTTCTTCCAGTGTAGTAGGATACAGGGTTGCCATATCCTGCAATGAGGTTTCGAGAAAGATCACGAATGGGGGCAGCGATTTCCGTTTGGCCTCTTTCTGACGAAGTTCTTTCAGCATTTCAAACAGCTTTTCATCAGCTGCTGCGCCGGTGGCTGCTTCGGATCCTTCATCATCATCGGCATTGGCCTCTTCGTACAAATTGTTCAATACGATCTTGAACGATTTGGGCTTTTTGCCAAAGGCATCGCCGGCCTTCGTTATTTTCAGTACACCGTAATCTTCAATATCCTTGCTCAACAAATTTTCGAGCAACATTTGCCTGATCAGCGAATTCCAGTAATGGTCTGGCTGATCATTGCCAATGCCGAACTCAGCAAGGCCTTCATGGCGGTACATGGCGATATTGGGCGTTAACCGTCCAATTATAATATTCACCACATAGTCAGAGGCAAAACGTTCGTCCAGCGCTTTGATCACTTTCAATACCTTCACCACATTGTCTTTGGCTTCTACCTGCTCTTTGGGATGTAAGCAGTTATCGCATTGTCCGCAATTCTTCTCTGTATATTCTTCCCCAAAATAGCTCATGAGGATCTTCCGGCGGCATACGCCGCTTTCGGCGTAGGCTACGGTTTCGCTGATAAGCTGTGCGCCCACCTCACGTTCGCTGAGGGGCTTGTCGCGCATCAAATGCTCAAGCTTCGATACGTCTTTATGGGAATAATACAGGATACATTTTCCCTCCAGGCCATCACGGCCGGCACGGCCGGTTTCCTGGTAATAATTCTCGATGCTTTTTGGAATATTGAAGTGAATTACAAAACGGATATCCGGTTTGTCGATTCCCATTCCAAAGGCGATCGTCGCCACGATCACCTGAACATCTTCATTCAGGAAAAGGTCCTGGCGCTCTGCACGCAGCTTGCTGTCGAGACCGGCGTGATAAGCAACGGCTTTAATGCCATTGGCCATCAGCATGTCGGCCAGCTCTTCGGTGGTCTTGCGGTTCAATGTATAAATGATACCGCTTTTGCCTTTCATTTGTACAATGAAACGCACTATATTTTTGATAGTTTGATCTTTCTTGATCTTGGGCTGTATTTCGTAATACAGGTTGGGGCGGTTAAAAGAAGAAATGAAGATCTCCGGTTCTTTCAATCCCAGGTTCTTGATGATATCGCTTTGCACTTTAGGCGTAGCGGTGGCAGTTAATGCAATAACGGGTATATCCGGATTGATCTGCGTCATCATCTCCCGCAATCTTCTGTATTCAGGGCGGAAATCATGTCCCCACTCCGAAATACAATGCGCTTCGTCAACAGCAAAAAAAGAAAGTTTCAGATCAGAGAAGAATTCCAGGTTTTCCTGCTTGGTGAGGGTCTCGGGCGCAACATATAACATTTTGGTGCGACCGCTCAGCAGATCATCATGTACTTCGCGAATTTCTTTTTTTGTTAAGGTGGAGTTAAGAAAATGCGCTACATCATCTTTGCTGCTATAACTGCGTACCAGGTCGACCTGGTTTTTCATCAACGCAATCAATGGGCTGATAATGATCGCCACACCCTCGCTGATGATGGCTGGCAGCTGATAACACAAGCTTTTACCACCACCGGTAGGCTTTATTACAAACGTATCTTTTCCTGATAATAAACTTTTAATGATGGCTTCCTGGTTGCCTTTAAATGAGTCGAATCCAAATTGCTCCTGGAGAGCTTGATGTAAAGAAGCGCTGGAAATAGTAGAAGAAGAGTTTGCTGCTTTTTTCTTTGCTACTGAATTGTCTTTCTGAACTTTTGCCGTTTTTGACGGTATTTTTTTAGATGTGGTTGACATTGCTCAAAGTGTTTCCTTCGCACAGATTGTTTCAGAATTTAATTACCTGCCTGCTTATTGCCGTGTTGAAACAGCAATAATGGTTAAAGTTGCCCTTTAGCAAATCGTCAGTTGAATGGGTTTAAATCAGGCCATTAGGATAAAGATGTAACAGGCATCTTGTAAAGGGATGCGAATTTAATTCATTTTTGTTGTTATGCCAACCTTTTAATGCCCAATTCATCATATTTAAAAACCTGTTTAAGTGTTATACAGCCTGCATTTTGGCCGGTGCTTATAGTAAACCAGGGCAACACATAAACTGCCTGACTGAATAAACGTAAAATTGTTAATGTTTGTATAAGCTTCTGATAAATAATGTCTCTTGCGTTAGTGATCAGCGGATCGAAAGTTGATGGTAAGCCTTTCTTAACTATTTTAACAAACGTATGTTACTTGAAAAGGCATAAAGCTTTGTGTAATTAACATTTTCAAGTAGGTTTGCGCCTTAATATGTCTACAGTGTCTGCCATTGATATTAAATCTGTTGCGCTTCGAACCATAGGGTTGGAAGCGGAGGCGATTGCATCGTTGCAAACCATGGTGAACGACGATTTCGAGAAGGCTGTGAAAGCTATCTATGAAACTAAGGGGCGATTGGTGATCAGTGGCATTGGAAAGAGCGCTTTGATTGCGCAGAAGCTGGTAGCTACATTAAACTCCACCGGTACACCAGCTGTTTTTCTACATGCAGCCGATGCCATCCATGGCGACCTGGGTATGATCCAGCAGGAAGACGTTGTAATGATCATCAGCAAAAGTGGCGAAAGCCCTGAAATAAAAGTTTTGGTGCCGCTGGTCAGGAATTTCGGGAATATTCTGATCGGTATGGTAGGTAATACCGCATCCTTTCTGGCACGCCAGTCGGGCATCGTATTAAACACCACCGTGTCGCAGGAGGCTTGTCCAAACAACCTGGCCCCTACATCCAGCACGACGGCTCAATTGGTAATGGGCGATGCCATTGCGGTGTCCCTGATGGAATTGAAAGGCTTTACTTCTGAAGATTTTGCCCGCTTCCATCCCGGTGGCACGCTTGGTAAAAAATTGTACCTGCATGTTTCCGACCTTTATGTAAACAACGAAAAACCCCATGTGGCAGCTTCGGCCTCTTTGAAAGAGGTGATTGTCGAGATCTCAAAAAAGCGACTGGGCACAACAGCCGTAACTGATGATAACAATCGCCTGCTGGGCATCATTACCGACGGTGACCTGCGGCGTATGCTCGAAAAGAACATCCCGCTGGACAGTGTAACTGCCAAAGAAATAATGACGCTTAATCCGAAAACGATCACCGCCGATGCGCTGGCTGTAGAAGCACTTGATCGTTTGCGCAAGTTTGATATTAACCAGCTGGTGGTTGTTACCGGCGATGGAGCATACCTCGGGTTTATCCATTTGCATGACCTGATCAGGGAAGGGCTCATTTAGAATAGTAATTTAGCCAGATTGTAACTTTATCGATAATATTGTCAATCTTTCGTTATCGAAAGCGTTGGTCACATCAAGCATTAAACGAACATCACTCCTGGCTTAGCCGAAGGATAATTTTTAGAAAATGAACAAACATACTTACGTAGCTATTATGGCGGGTGGAATAGGCAGTCGTTTCTGGCCTATGAGCCGTACAAATTACCCAAAACAGTTCCTGGATATACTGAATACCGGTAAAACACTGATCCAGGCTACGTATGACCGGTTTGCTGCCTTTATTCCGGCTGAAAATATTTATGTAGTTACCTCCAATGAGTATATTAACATTGTAAAAAAGCAATTGCCCCAATTGCCATTACAAAATATCCTGGGCGAGCCTTCCCGCAAGAATACAGCGCCCTGTATTGCTTATATCTCCTATAAACTGCATGAGCTCGATCCGCAGGCCTCACTTATTATAGCCCCGTCTGATCACCTGATCCTTGATCCGGTGGCCTTTAATAAGGTTTGTTTTGAAGCGCTGGGTTTTGTGGGCGAACATAACGCGCTGGTAACCCTGGGTATAAAGCCAACTTATCCCAATACAGGTTATGGCTACATTCAGTATGAACAACAGGCCGTAAGCGACAATGTTTATAAAGTAAAGACCTTCACGGAAAAGCCTAACCTGGAACTGGCAAAGACCTTTATTGCCAGCGGTGAGTTTCTCTGGAATGCCGGCATATTCGTATGGCAGGTAAAAAACATTATCGCTGCCTTTGAAAAATACCTGCCTGAAATGTACGATGTGTTTGAAGCGGAAAGAGCCTCTTTCAATACCACCGAAGAAATTCCGGCATTACAACGCGTGTACCCCCTTTGCACGAATATTTCGATCGATTTTGGCATCATGGAAAAGGCCGACAACGTATATGTTATTCCCTCCTCCTTTGGCTGGAGCGACCTGGGAAGCTGGAACAGCGCCTGGGAAAACCTCGGCAAAGACGAAATGAACAATGCTTTGGGTGGCGGGAATGTTATTGTCTTTGATACGCAGGGCTGTATGATCCATACGCCGGAAAACAAGCTCGTATTGTTGCAGGGAATGGAAGATTTCATTGTCGTAGATACGAATGATGTGCTGCTGATCTGCAAAAGAGAAAAAGAACAGGACATTAAAGAGTATGTTTCCGAGGTGAAAAGGAATAAGGGAGATAAGTTTCTTTAATAATAATGTGCTAATTTGAAATTGAAAATGCAGCGTTTGAATGCATCTTCAAATTAATATGGTTACACTCAATAATATTCTTTTTCTCGATATTGAAACCGTTCCGCAATACGATTGCTACGATAAAATGCCTGCTGAATGGAAGGCGCTGTGGGATCTGAAAGCGGCCTACCTGATCCGCAATAAAGAAGAAGAAACGATAGAAACCATTTACAACCGCGCCGGCATATATTCCGAATTTGGTAAAATAGTTTGTATCAGCTGTGGCATTATCCAGGGCTATCATCCTGCTAAAAAGCTGATCATAAAATCTTTTTGTGGCGAAGATGAGAAAGAAGTGTTGTTGCAGTTTGCCGACATGCTCAAACGCTGGGCTACTGATGCCAATAAATGTTTATGCGCCCACAATGGTAAAGAATTCGACTTCCCATTCCTTTGCAGGCGAATGATCATCCATAATATTCCTTTACCCGCCATTCTCAATACGCGTGGTAAAAAGCCCTGGGAAATAAACCACCTCGATACCATGGATCTGTGGCGTTTCGGGGATTATAAGACATTTACGTCGCTGAACCTGCTTGCCTGTACCCTGGGCATTCCCACACCTAAAGATGATATTGATGGCAGCATGGTATGGCAGGTGTACTGGAAAGAAAAGGATCTGGCGCGCATTGTTAACTATTGTCAGAAAGACGTGGTCACGGTAGCCCAGGTTTACCTGCGAATGACCGGTGAAGAGCTGATCACTGCCGACAATATCGAGATCAAGCAATAATACATTAATAGCGAGCCATTTTTCAACCCATAAAGTGAAGCGGTATGGACATTGAATCTCTGCGCGAATACTGTTTATCAAAACCCGCTGTTGAAGAAACTTTTCCCTTCGGACCAGATACCCTGGTATATAAAGTGGGTGGTAAGATCTTTCTCATATGCAGCCTGGATTCAGACACATTACAGTTTAACGTTAAATGTGATCCTGAAAAAGCAATAGAATTGCGCGAGCGGTACGACTGCGTTCAACCGGGCTATCATATGAATAAAAAGCATTGGAATACAATTGTGGTTGATGGAAGCGTATCCAATGCGCTGCTTAAGGAATGGATCGATGATTCTTTCGATCTTATTGTCGGCAGCCTGCCGGCCAAAGCCCGTGAGCAGGTTAAGGGAAAGCAATAATTTTTGCCACCAGTTTAAATTTTCACATTGAGCCATCTTCAAATAAGATCCAAGTTACCTGCAGTAGGAACTACCATTTTTACCGTCATGAGCGGTTTGGCCACCGAATATAAAGCCGTAAACCTGGGCCAGGGATTTCCCGATTTTCCCATGAGCGCTGAATTGACCGCCCTGGTAAGCGAGGCCATGAGCAATGGATATAACCAATATTCGCCCATGCCCGGCTGGATGCCGTTGCGGGAGGCCATTGCTGAAAAAATTGATTTTTTATACAATAGCTCCATTAATCCTGATACCGAAATAACTGTTACACCGGGCGGAACCTATGCCCTTTATACAGCACTTACTACCGTTTTACAAGCCGGCGATGAGGTCATTGTTTTTGAGCCTGGTTATGATAGTTATATTCCTAATATCATTGTGAACGGTGCTATTCCGGTTCGCATCGATCTGCAATTTCCGGAGTATAAGATCAACTGGGAAAAGGTGCGTCAGCAGATCACCCCTAAAACGAGGATGATCCTGTTGAACTCACCGCACAATCCAACAGGGGCTGTGCTGCGGGAAGAAGACATTCAGCAGTTGCGCAAGCTGGTGCAGAATACAAATATTATTATTGTTTCTGATGAGGTATATGAGCATATCGTTTTTGATAATGTAAAACACCAGTCCATTTTGAGATATCCTGATCTGGCCCAACGCAGTTTTGTATGCTTTTCATTCGGAAAACTGTACCATTGCACCGGCTGGAAACTGGGATATTGCATTGCCCCGGAGCCTTTCACCAGTGAATTCCGCAAAGTACACCAGTTCAATTGCTTTAGCTGCCATACCCCTTCCCAGGTTGCACTCGCCACCTTTCTCGGGAATAAAGACGCTTATTTATCACTTGGCTCCTTTTTTCAGCAAAAGCGCGACTATTTTCTGCAACTGATGAAAAACACGCGGTTCACCATGCTGGATAGTAAGGGCAGTTACTTTATCTGCGCTCAGTATGACCGTATCAGCGATGAAAGTGATAAGGAATTTGCCATCCGCATTACAAAAGAGTTCGGGGTCGCAGTTATACCGGTTTCTGCCTTTTACCAGGATGGGACCGATAACAAGGTGGTTCGCTTTTGTTTTGGCAAAAAAGAAGAAACCCTAGAAATGGCCGCGGAACGGTTAAGCCGTATATAAATTCCCCCTCAATTTTGCACGCATGTAGCCGTCTGTTTTTTATATTAGCTATATGATCTCGCTGATACCAATGCTGCAGGAACATGCCAGTCAGGTACTGGAAATATATGGCTATGGCATTGCTTCCGGAATGGCTACCTTCGAAACAGCGGTGCCCGACTGGAACGGCTTTGACAAAAAATACCTGCCGCACTCGAGATTGGTGGCCGTTATTGATCATGAAGTGGCAGGCTGGGCTGCCCTGGCGCCCGTTTCAACCAGGTCTTGTTACAGCGGCGTGGCAGAAGTAAGTGTGTATGTTCATCAGCAGCACCAGCGAAAAGGGATCGGCAGAACCTTACTGGTTGAACTGATCAATGCCAGCGAACGCAATGGCATATGGTCTTTATTAAGTGTGATCCATGAAGAGAACCGGGCGAGTATTCATCTGCATGAACAGTGTGGTTTCCGCTATATAGGATATCGCGAGCGCATTGCACAACTGCATGGCGTTTGGCGATCGACCGTTATGCTCGAAAAACGAAGTAAACTGGTAGGACTATAACAAGGCTCAAATTAAAATCGGCTTAAAGGAAAAATATATTAGCCTTTCGCTCATTACATCTCCTTTCAATCTGACACTATCTGGTAACCATTGCAATTGCCTTTTAAGGTTTTCATAACAAACCTTTTATACAGTATGGCGTCATATATATGTGTATGATAGCTGATAGCCTGGAATTGTTATTTGGTCGTTAACGGAGTCGTTGGTTCAAACGCAGCAAGTGAAATACACGTATAAAATCTACTATTCTAGAGAATAATGCCATTTACGATAGCATAAAGTAATTATCAGGACGGTTTATTTTTCATGGATTGGACAAAACAGAAGGGGCTTTTTCGCGAGCCCTTTTTTATTTTAAGATCATTTGATCTCAAATCTCGAAATCTCAAAATCGAAAATCTCGAAATAATTATTTCAGTAGTTGATATGCAATAAAGCTAATGATATAGGCCAGGCCTGTCATATATATCAATTGGATCAGGGGCCACTTCCAGCTACGGGTTTCCCTTTTAACAATAGCGAGTGTGCTCATACATTGCATGGCAAAAGCATAAAAGATCATGAGGGAAATACCGGTTGCCAGGGTATACACCTTGGTTCCATCGGGCCAAACAGCTGCATGCATTTTCTCCATCAGCGTGGTCTCATCTGCATCATCGCCCCCTTCAACACTATACAATGTGGCCATAGTGCCTACAAAAACCTCCCGGGCGGCAAAAGATGTGATCAGTGCAATCCCAATTTTCCAGTCGTAGCCCAGCGGTTCAATCACCGGCTCTATACTACGGCCCAGGATACCTGCATAGGAGTTTTGTAAAAGCTCAGTATTCTTCAGGCGGGTAAGCTCAGCTTCCTGTTCCGGATGTTGTTGTATCTGCTGTGCATAACGCGCTTCCACATTATTCATTTTGTCTTTGGGACCATAAGTGCTCAATGCCCATAAGATCAAACTGATGACCATGATCACCTTACCGGCATCAAACACAAAGATCTTGGCCTTACTCACCATGGTTACCAGCACGTTCTTCCAGCGTGGGGCGCGGTAAACGGGCAGCTCCAAAATGAAAAAGCTTTTCTCCTTAATGTTAATAAAGAAACGGGCAATGTATGAAACCAGCATCGACATGAGGGGGCCCAGCAAATACAATCCCATCATCACCAGCCCCTGCAGGCCCAAAAAGCCCAGGAACATTTTTTTAGGAATTACCAGTCCGATCAAGATGGTATAAACCGGCAGGCGGGCGCTGCAGCTCATTAAAGGGGTAACCAGTATGGTAAGTAGTCTTTCCTTTTTATTTTCAATATTGCGGGCGCTCATGATCGCAGGTACGGCACAGGCGAACCCACTGATCATAGGCATTACACTTTTACCGTTCAATCCTACCTTACGCATCAGCTTATCTGTCAAAAAGCTGATGCGGGCCATGTAACCGGTATCTTCCAGTATGGTGACCAAACCAAAAAGGATCATGATCTGCGGAATGAATACCAGGATCCCGCCCAATCCGGCCCAGAGACCGTTTATTAACAGATCAGAAAACCAGCCGGCCGGTATTACTTTACTCAACCAACCGCTTACTTCCCCAAAGCCCCAGTCGATAATATTCATGGGATATTCTGCCAGCCAGAACACACTTTGAAATAAAAGGAATAATACAGCCAGTAAAATAAGATAGCCCCAACGCCGGTGCAGGAATACATTATCCAGCTTTTCGGTGAACAGGGTTTTTTTCAGGGGCGATGGTTCAGAAACCGATTGTTTAAGAATGGCGCCAATCCGTTGATACCGTTGTAAAATTTCTTCTGCCTGCGTTTTCGTATGGTTAAAGTTGTTAACCTGTTCAATGGATTCTATTTTATCCTGCAGGCCGCTGTTAAGCGAGAACGATTCATGGTTGATGAGGTAATGAATGGCTTTGTAGTCGCTCAAATGGGGGATCAACTCTTTTACACTGCCAATGGCGGCAGGAGCGAGGGCTTCATTATTGATAAAGTCGCGCACCGGTGCTTTGTAAAGCTCCAGCGCCGTTTGTTCAATCGCTTTCTTTAAAGCCTGAATTCCCTTGTTCTTACGCGGGTTAATGGGAATTACCGGTACGCCCAGCTCTCTCTCCAGTTCGGCCACATCTATCTGAATGTCTTTGTGGCGGGCGATATCCATCATCGTTAAACCCACTACCACCGGAATTTTCAGGTCTATGATCTGGGAAGCAAATAGGAGATTCCGCTTCAGGTTGCTGGCATCTGCAATTAATACTACCATTTCGGGAGGCACCACATCTTTGTCCTGTTGCATCAAGACACGGTAAGCTACCCACTCATCTTCCCGACGCGGGTACAAGCTGTACGTACCCGGCAGGTCAATAATAGAGGCGCTTAGGTCATCTGACAATTGACAGGTACCTACTTTTTTGTCTACCGTTACACCCGGAAAGTTGCCAACTTTCTGGTTCAGGCCGGTTAAAACATTGAACAGGGAGCTTTTGCCGCTGTTTGGATTTCCTACTAATGCAATATGTATCGTCTTCACCATTACTAAAATACCCTTTTACCTAAGCAAAAGGGTTTGAACAAGAGCGCAAATTTACCGATTTCACCGGGCCGGCATTTACGATATGAGTAAAATATTAAAGCAATAAGGTGAACCACCCATCCGCAACTGACGGATGAACGGCCCACCTTATACACTTTGAGCGGTCTTTTGTTCAATTATTCCAGCACCATCACAAACCCGTCATGGGCGGCCATGGTAATTGTTTCTTTTTTTCCGGGCGTAAGGGTTATTATTTGCTGATCAATGTAGCTGTTGCCCTTGCTGTTTATCAGGCGGGTCGCTTTTTTCGCTTTGAAAACACCCGGGTCAAGGGTCAGCGTTTTTTCACCGGCCGCTCCGTTAATGCCTGCGATATACCATTTGCTGCCCGATTTCCGGGCAATGGCGACAAACTGGCCGGGAAAGCCATCGATGAATTTCACGTCATCCCAGCCGGTAGGCAGTTTTCGCAGGAAATCTTTCACATGCACCGGCATCTGTGCCATTCCTTCCGGAATTTCGGCAAAATGCTGTGCGCCCGACAGGAACAAAACGGATAAAGCCAGTTCAAAAGCAGGAGTTGTTTGCCGGTTGATCCGCGGAATTTTATAAAGACTCATCGGTGTGAAATCCATGGGGTCGAACGCATTGCGGGTAAATGGCAGCATGGCCGCGTGGGTGGGTTCTTCGTTGGCATCTTTCTGGCCGAAGGTAATGTATTCGAAACCCCTGATGGCTTCTGCGCTCATCAAATTAGGCCAGGTCCGCTGCCATCCGCGCGGCAGGGTGGCCCCGTGAAAATTTACCATTAACTGGTGTGCGGCGGCATCCTGCAAAATGTCGATGTAGTACCGGATCATCGACTGACCGTCACCGCCAAAAAAGTCGATCTTGGTGCCGGCAACGCCCATTTTCTGCAGTCTGCTGAATTCCTTTACCCGGTCTTCATGTGTTAGCAATTTATTACGGGGATGGTAAGGCGTTGTGTTCCAGCTTCCGGCCGAATTATACCATAACCAGATGCCCACATTTTTCTGTTTGGCATAATTGACGAGGAGCTGCATGCTATCATAGCCAATCTTTGTATCCCAGTCGGCATCAATTAAGCAGTACTGCCAGTTCATATCAGCCGCATAATCAATAAAGCGTTTTTGTACTGCATAAACGGTTGAATCGTCTTTCAGCAAAGCCCAGCTCCAGGCCGATTTGCCTGCTTTGGCAAATGAATAGTTTTGATGGGAGGCCACGGGTTTGGCCAGGTCGGTGCCCAGCGTTGACTCAATAATGGTAGCCAGGCTGCCAATGGTTATTACACGCCAGGGCGAATACCAGGGCAGCATCGCCTGAGGTTTTAATCCACCACCCGGAAATACTTCGCGCGCATCGGGAAAAGCTATGCGATAATTGCTGCTTGCAGAATCATTATCCAGTTTGGTGGCGCACCAGCTTCCATCCAGATCTGCCTCGGTGATCAGCAGCCAGTGACCGGCCGATTGAAACAAAGCGGGATATACCCAGCCTGCTTTCAGGGGTGACGGCGTGCCTGCCTTTATCTCTTTCTCATAAAATTCTTCGTAACAGGGATTCACTTTTTCCCAGCCGGTTTTGGCTACACTCATTGGCTGCAGCCATCCCTTAGCGGCTGCCGGTAAGTGAAAGGAGGTATATTCGGTATCTACTTTTTTAGCTTCGGCCTTAGTGCCGGGAAAATAATAACGGAAGGCGACACCATCGTTACTCACCTGCCAGATAATATCCATTAGCCCGCCGGCTGCATTTTTGTAATGGATCACCTGCCGGTTGGCGCTGTACCGGATGTTCTGGCGTTTGCCGCTAACGAGCTGGTATGTATCGTTAACCATAGAAACAGGCGCAACGCTGGTTTGGGTAAGGGCTTTTGAGAAATCGCCATCGGCACATACAAGCCCCAGCTGCGAAGGCTCCAGTACCATGCTGTTTTTATATTGAACCGAATAGGTGGGCTTGCCTTCCGCATCGAGGCGGCAGCTAACCTGTATTGTTTTGTCGGGACTGGCAATCTTTACTTCTGAAGATTGGGCGAGGGAAAAGCTGCAGGCAATATAAATGGCCATGCACAAGGCAACCAGTTTTTTCATGTGGCAATGTCGTTAAGGTAAAATGATGGATCAGACAATCGAAAATAAGGAATTAATGGAATAAATGTATACATGACATTATCCAATATGCTGGCCGGTTCTTTACGGCAGCTGGTGTCGCGTTTGCCTGGCATGGGAAGGAACCTTAGCAGGGCTTGCCGGTTACACTACTTTATTTACCAGCTGTTTGCCCGCTTCAAAATCATTGATATTTTGTAATGTCGTTTGTGCGATCTGGGTAAGGGCTTCATCGGTGAAGAATCCCTGGTGGCTTGTGACCAATACATTGGGGAAGCTCATTAAGCGCATAATATCGTCATCCTGGATGATCTCTTCTGACAGGTTATGAAAAAAGAGCTTTTCTTCCTGTTCATATACATCGATGCCCAGGTACCGGATCTGTCCCGTTTTTAAGGCCTGGATCACGGCGCCGGTATCTATGAGGGCGCCACGGCTGGTATTGATGAGCATAACCCCCGTTTTCATCATAACTATTGTATCCGCATTGATGATATGCCGCGTTTGCTCGGTAAGCGGGCAATGCAGGGAAATGATATCGCATTGCGGCAATAGTTTGACCAACGGCAGGTATTCAATGCCTTTTGCTTCCAGTGTTCTATTTGCTACCAGGTCAAATGCCAGTACCCGGCAGCCGAAGCCTTTCATGATCTCACAAAATACCTCGCCGATTTTACCCGTGCCTATCACGCCGATGGTTTTTCCATACAGATCAAAGCCGGTCAGTTTTTCCAGGGAAAAATTGCCTTCGCGTACGCGGTTATAGGCCTTATGGGTTTTCCGGTTCAGCGTACAGATAAGCGCCACTGCATGTTCGGCCACGGCATGGGGCGAATAGGCGGGTACCCGCACCACGCTGATCTGATGCGCTGCTGCTGCGGCCAGGTCAACATTATTATAACCCGCCGACCGCATCGCAATAAGCCGGATGCCAGCCTCCGCCAGTCCTTTTATCACAGCGGCATTCAGCGTGTCGTTCACAAAGGCACAAACAGCCTTACAGCCGGTTGCCAGGGTAATTGTGTGTTCGTTTAACGGCGCTTCCAGGAATAACAACTCGTGGCCGGTATTATAGCGCGTGAAATATTCGCGGTCGTATGATTGGGTGGAGAAGAAGGCGATTTTCATAGCAGCAAAAATACAAGAGCTTTGCCAGTTGCTGGTTATCGGTCTTTCCAGTTACCAGTTACCGGTTCCCAGTCGCCGGTCTTTCCAGTTCCCAGTCGCCGGTCTTTCCAGTTACCAGCTACCGGTTTCCAGTCGCCGGTCTTTCCAGTTCCCAATCGCCGTTTCCCAGTTGCCGGTTCCCGGTTCCCGATCAACAGTCATCACTGCCAGCCCTCACCGTTTTCCCCGCGCCCCGCAGGTTTTGTGCGGTGGCAATAACTACCTAACATTCATTAGGGGTTCAATTATTTTTTATACGTTTTATTTCATCTCCCAAACTTCGGCCAATACTTATCTTTGCCGTCCTTCGGCGCCAAAGCTGCCAGGGAACCTTAAAAACTTATAGGATATGTTCAACAAACGGGTAAAAGTTAAAGATCTGCTGGCCAGTGAGGCTACCGGTCAGGAAGTAACAGTAATGGGTTGGGTACGTACTTTTCGTAACAACCAGTTTATAGCACTGAACGACGGCAGTACGAATAATAATCTGCAGATAGTAGTTGAGCTGGGCATGTTGGACGAAAATACCCTCAAACGCATCACTACCGGCGCTTCTTTAAAAGTGACCGGAGAAGCCGTACCTTCCTTGGGCAAGGGCCAGAAAATGGAGATCAAAGCCAGGTCGCTTGAAATATTAGGCGATAGCGATGCAGAGAAATTCCCCCTGCAACCTAAAAAACACAGTCTCGAGTTCTTACGCGAGATCGCCCACCTGCGTTTTCGTACCAATACGTTTGGCGCCGTATTCCGGGTGCGCCATGCACTGGCTTTTGCCATTCACCAGTTCTTTAACGAAAAGGGTTTTGTATACATTCATACCCCCATCGTTACCGCCAGCGATGCAGAAGGCGCTGGTGAAATGTTCCGCGTAACCACCCTGCCGTTCGACAATCCGCCCCGCAACGAAGATGGTTCTATAAACTTTAAAGAAGATTTCTTTGGCCGCAGCACCAACCTGACCGTGAGCGGTCAGCTGGAAGGGGAACTTGCTGCCATGGCCTTTAGTGAGATCTATACATTCGGGCCCACTTTCCGGGCTGAAAACTCCAATACCGCGCGCCACCTCGCCGAGTTCTGGATGATAGAGCCAGAAATGGCCTTTTACGATCTAGAAGACAATATGAACCTGGCAGAAGAGTTCATTAAATACATCATCCGGTATGCTATGGAACATAATCGCGAAGACCTGGATTTCCTGGCCCAACGCCTGGCTGAAGAAGAAAAAGCTCTGCCGCAGGACAAACGCAGCGAAATGGGCCTCATAGAAAAGCTGGAGTTTGTAATGAACAATAATTTCGAGCGCATCACTTATACGGAGGCCATCGATATCTTACTCAACTCACCCGCGTACAAGAAGAAGAAATTCCAGTACGAAGTGAAATGGGGCATCGATATGCAAAGTGAGCATGAGCGTTACCTGGTAGAAAAGCATTTTAAGAAACCGGTGATCGTTACCAACTATCCCAAAGAGATCAAGGCATTTTACATGCGCCAGAACGACGATGGTAAAACCGTAGCCGCTATGGATATCCTGGCGCCGGGTATTGGTGAAATAGTAGGCGGCTCACAAAGGGAGGAACGCCTGGAAAGACTTACTGAACGAATGAAGGAAATGCATATCCCTGTTGAAGAAATGTGGTGGTACCTCGATACCCGCCGTTTCGGTTCTGTTCCACATGCGGGGTTTGGACTGGGTTTCGAACGCATGGTATTGTTTGTGACCGGCATGACCAATATCCGCGATGTGATCGCTTTCCCAAGAACGCCCAAGAACGCTGAGTTCTAAGATCTTCGCCAGCTATAAAAAAACGGTGGTCCCTGATTTTTCAGAGACCACCGTTTTGCTTTGGGATCTATTCATGGATAGAAACGATGGGTATATGTGCATGGTCGATCAATTCACGGCTTTGACTCTTATGAAATAACCGGTCGAGGAAACGGTGCTTCTTGGGAATGACCATTACCAGGTCGAGGTTATTATGTTCGGCAAAGACATTAATAGTTTCTACCACATCTTTACCGGTCAATGGAACATAAATGGGTTTAACATCATCGAGCGTTGCGTCGAGATAAGTTGTATCCAGAGTATGTTCGGCCAACTCCCGTTCTTCATCTTCTTTATCCTGCACATTTAAAACATACAGGTCTGCCCCGAACTCCTTAACTATATTCCTGATATAGGTTACCGGTATTGTTTGAACTACATTTTCAAAATCACAGGCAAGTCCGATCTTTTTAATACCATGGTAAGTAGTACCGGGAGGTACCACAATGACGGGGCATTTTAACTGGCGCATGGCAGTTATTGTCGTGCTGCCCATGATCATTCGTTCGAGACCTGTAGCGCCGTGGCTGCCCATAACAACGGCCAGAGGCTCTACCGATCGGCAGAGCTGTTCCAGTTCTTCAACGGTTTCGCCCAGCCGCGCTTCCGAATATACCTGAATGCTGCCCGAAGTAGTGGTTACCAGGTTTCGTTTTATCTCTTCCAGCCGCTCTTCAGCGGTGCGTTTCATTTCTTCAACAGATACAGTGTTTACAGGTGCGGTAGGCACGTCTGTAAAAGTCACCGGTACATTGTACACATGCAGTAACACTATACCCGCATTAATGGCCTGTGCCATGTCAACCGCATAATTGAGCGCATTGACAGAGACAGACGAAAAATCGGTAGGAACTACCAGTGTTTTCATGCTTTTTCTTTTTTGATGATTAAATGTACTATCGCTCTCTCACTATAATCCTGACCTCAGTCAGTCAGCTCTCTGACTTACAACATTATATATGGAAAAATTGTGCCACTGCATCTTATAATCAAACCAAATAGTTATGGCTGAAATTAACATCCCCGGTGCAACCGGAGACAAACCCGGTGTGCGCAGAAGTAGAAAATTAAGCACCAAGGTTGACTTAACTCCCATGGTTGACCTTGGTTTTTTGCTCATTACTTTTTTCATTTTTACCACTACCATGTCTGACCCGCGGGTAACGGACCTGATCATGCCAAAAGACAGCAAAGACTCAATGAATGTGGGTTTAAGTAATGCGCTCACGGTTATACCGCTTAAAGACAATAAAGTATTTTATTATCATGGCGAATTAGGCGATGCGCTTACAAACAACACTTATGGCATTACCAATTATTCGGTACGTGAAGGCCTGGGGGAAATCGTAAGGAACAAACAGGCCGCACTCGACCGGGTAAAACCCGGTAACCGCAAGGAGCTTTTATTAATGATAAAACCAACACCTGAATCGAATTATGAAAACCTGGTCAATGTGTTGGATGAAGTATTGATCAACGGAGTAAAACGTTATGCCATTATGGATATCTCACCGTACGAACAGGAGCTGGCCGTTAATAAAAGTTCCAAAAACTAAGTGCGCCCCGCTTCGTTTGTCGGGGTCGGCTAACTGTGACAGACGTACCTGAAGTACTTACAGCTTTTGCCAGAAATTATACCTTAAATTTTGTGGGGGATATACTGTTTTGTAAATTGTATGTCCTGCCGCGTTTGAGGTAATTCATTGTAAACCGAATTAATTAATTTTTATGGCAATACCTGTAGTTAATCTCGCCGATTTTTTATCAGGCGACCCGCAGCTGAAGCAAGCATTCGTTAATCAACTGGGTAAAGCGTATGAAGACGTTGGTTTTGTAGCAGTAAAAAATCATGGTATTCCCGATGAGCTGATAGCCGATCTGTACAAGTATGTGCAACAGTTTTTCGCCCTGCCGGCCGATGCTAAAAAGAAATATGAAATACCCGGTCTGGCCGGTCAGCGTGGGTATACGTCCTTCGGTAAAGAACATGCCAAAGGCAGTGATGCACCGGATCTGAAAGAGTTCTTTCAGTTCGGCCAGATCGTTGACGATAATGACCCCATTAAAAGTGAATATCCCGATAATGTACAGGTGGGTGATGTACCGGAGTTCAATGCCACTTTTACCAGAGCCTACCGGGCATTTGAAAAATCGGGTAAGGCTTTATTACAGGCCATCGCCTTGTACCTGGGTCTTGATGAGCATTATTTCGACAACTACATACATAATGGTAATTCCATTTTGCGGGCGATCCACTATCCGCCCATTACAGAGGAGCCAAAATCAGCCATCCGCGCCGAACAACATGAAGATATCAATTTAATCACCTTACTGGTAGGTGCATCGGCAGATGGCTTGCAGATCCTCACCAAACAAAATGAATGGGTGCCGGTAACCTCCCTGCCCGAACAGATCGTGGTGAATGTGGGCGATATGTTGCAACGCCTTACCAATAATAAACTGAAATCTACTACGCACAGGGTCGTAAATCCCCCAAGGGAAATGTGGAATACTTCGAGATATTCCATTCCTTTCTTCCTGCATCCGAAAAGCGATATGAGCTTAGCTTGTCTTGATAGTTGTATCGATGACAAACATCCGAAGTCTTTTCCGGATGCTACTGCCGGTGAATATCTCGATGAACGATTAAGGGAAATTGGTCTGAAAAAATAAATATCTGATTAAGAGCCCCGTACATCGGGGCTTTTTATTTAACCCCTGCTTAACAGATTGCTGATTATTTTAGTCTCATGAAAATTAGTTATTCAAACAGGCGCCGGAATAATTAAAACATAAGCTTTTTCGTTAATAATACATCACTTTAAACACCTATCAAATGAAAAGAACTGTACGCTATAACTTGTTACTGCTTTCGCTGGCTATACTCATAGCCACGTGGGGTATGTCGCAAACCACCCTTGCCCCCGATCAGAATCCCGATTACATGGTGAGCCAGGCAAAATATGTAAGCATGGCTGATTCAATCAACAGCTGGCACGGCACTACTCCCCAGGAAACATATAAAGCCATTGACTGGATGGCCGACAGGCAGGCCGCCCGGGAGCAACGCCGCGCTTTCAGGCGCGAATTGCGTATGGAAAGAGCCCGCAACGGTTACGGCTGGTACTATAACGAGTATGGCTATAACTACCCTGGTTATTCGCGTGGTTATGGTTACTACTACCCGGTATATTCCCGTAATTATGGCTATTACTATCACCCCTATCGCGTTTACCGCCCCGGTTGGAACCGTAATTACTGGAATCTCGTGCCGCTGGCCGCAACAGCCGCAACAGTAGGCTGGTTATTGACCCGGTAATATATTCCGCCCGTGTAATTGTATGAACGGAATGCGCAATCCCCTGTAAATTGCACGCCGAAAAAAAATCAACTCAATAAATAGTCAATCTTCCCTTTTAAAATAAGCAAAATGAAAAGAGTTTATCTGGCCGTTATGGCCCTGGTTGTAGCCGGTATGAGTTTGTCCTGTTCACATAAAGTTACCCGTATTGACCCACAGGAACAGGTTGACCTCAGCGGCCGCTGGAACAATACCGATTCGCGCCTGGTAGCAGAACAAATGATAGAGACCGTGTTAAGAGAAAGATGGTTAGGCGATCACCAGGAAGCGCATGGCGGACAAAAACCGGTAGTTATCGTTGGCTTCGTTACCAATAAAAGCCATGAGCATATCGAGGCTGAAACCTTTGTGAAGGATGTAGAGCAATCTTTTATTAAATCAGGCAGAGTGCGTTTGGTACAGGGCGGTAAAAAAAGAGATGAGCTGCGTGCTGAAAAAGCCGACCAGCAGACCAATGCTTCTGCTTCAAGCATGAAAAAGTTTGGCCTTGAACAAGGCGCCGATTATATTCTGCAAGGTTCTATCAACTCCATCGTTGATTCTCAAAAACGCAAGAAAGTAGTTTACTACCAGATCGATCTGGAGCTCACCAACATTCAAAGCAATGAAGTGGTATGGATAGGGGATAAGAAGATTGCCAAATTTGTGAAAAACTAATTGACTTCAACAGCAGATAACCTGCAATTATCACCGGCATGGTTTTATCAGTAAAACATATGATAAGAGCATTGGCCATTGTATGTCCAATGCTCTTGTTAAACTCCTGCGCAACCTACAATAATCGCATTGGCAGTTATTACGATCAGGTGGTAAATAACCAGTTCGATAAAGCTTATCAGTCCATTGATCAGAACAAACTGCTGCTGCGTAAACGCAACCGCCTGCTCTACCTTTTCGAAAAAGGTAAAATGGCCCATCTGCTGAAACAATATGATAGCAGCAACCTGTTCTTTAACGAAGCGGATCTTTTCATCGAAGATGCCCGCACTTCGGTACAGGATATAGCGCTCGGCACCCTGCTGAACCCCATGATGGAAACCTACAAAGGCGAAGATTTTGAGAAGTTCATGGTGCATTATTACAAGTCGCTGAATTACCTGGGACTTGGGCAGAGCAATGAAGCGCTGGTAGAAGCCCGGCGGATCTCCCTGCGCAGTTATGCGCAGCAGGATAAGACCGGCAATAAAGACAACCGGTATTCAGATGATGCTTTTTCGCTCATGCTGCAAGGCATCATATATGAGCAGAGCGGCGATATGAACAATGCTTTTATCGCTTACCGGAATGCAGTGGATATATTTTTAAAGAATGATAATAACTGGTATGGCGTTCACCTGCCTGAGCAATTGAAACAGGATCTACTACGTACCGCGGCGGCCAATGGTTTTTTAGATGAAGTGCAGCGCTATTCAAAGCTGCTGAATACTTCTTTACAAGCTGCGGCCAATGCCGGGGGCGGTGAATTGGTGCTCTTCTGGGAAAATGGCCTGGCCCCTGTTAAGCAGGAGCAGAATTTCTTCTTTTCCCTCACCAAGGACGCGGTCGGTAATTTTATGTTCACCGACGCTACCGGCTCACTGCAAGTGCCCTTTATTTTAAATAGCAGCCTTAAGAAGGATGATATTAAAGCATCCGACATCCGCTCTTTGCGGGTTGCTTTTCCAAAATACCTCGAGCAACCGGTTTATTATACCCAGGGTACGGTCACTGTTAATAATGCGCAGTTCCAGTTTGAAAAAGCGGAGAATATCAATGACCTTGCTTTTGCCACGCTGAAAGAACGGTTCTTGAAAGATATGGCTAAAACCCTGAGCCGGCTGGCCATTAAAAAGCTGGCAGAAGCAGCGGCGCGGCCGAAAAAAGACGATAAGAACAAGAATGAAAAAGAAGCCATGGCGGCGGCTATACAGGTCTTCAATTTCGTTTCAGAAAAAGCCGATACCCGCAACTGGCAGAGTTTGCCGCACACAATATTATATACCAGGATACCACTGAAGCCCGGCACGAATGAGTTGAAAATAAATTTCACCGGCCAGGATCAGCAAACCAGGTCGCTCGATCTGAAAGTCGAGGGGAATGGGCGCCTGCAGGTGCAAAATGTGTGCACCCTTCGTTAATTTACTGAAAATCAATATTGGAGCGGATAAACGGCCTTTAAAAGGCGGTTTATCCGCTCTCGTTTTTAATTAGGACTGATAGAAGAATCAACAAGGCCTGATGAGGACTTAACAAGCGGCTGACCAGGAGCTGGCAGGGGCACACTTCCTGTGAAGCTCCTTTACGATCGATGTGAGGTCCCCCCTGTTATGTCCACGTAAGATCAGCTTATTGCCCCGGTTGCAGCTTCCGGACCGGCCGCGGTTGCGATTCGATAGTCCCCTGATTTATTTGAGAATTAAGCTTTCTGATCGAGACTTTTGCCCATTTATCCGCATTTTTCTGCCATTCATCCAATCATTATTATTTTGCCGCAGACAGTTTAGTATGTAACTGATTGTAAATCAGTAATCACTGGTTAAGCTGATTAGCATTGAATGGATATTACCATAATTAAGTTGGTACTATGTGTTGCATAGTACTAAAATCCTCCCTATATTTGTATTGTGAAAGGGAAATAAACCCGGCTTCACAAACAGCCATGCCAATCGCAATTATTATAGCCATGTTTCTCGCCCTTTTTACGCTGGGTATCGACAGCAGCCACCAGAAGGGCAGTCCGGCCGAAGTGGTGATCTTCGGTGGTAAACCATATAACTGGGCAGATAAAAAAGGCAACGGAAAGAGGGTAGTATTGATGGCCGAAGAAAAGGATAATGCGATAACCATTAAAGGGCAACGGCCGGCCATGCCCCTGGAGCATATTTTTCAATTATCAGGTTTATACCAGATCATTAAAGCAGAGCCCATGATAGTCATTAACAATTCAAATAACAGCAACATAAAACAGGCCATCTGCCTGTCAGAAAAAGAATAGCCATGAATATCGAGAACACCCAAAGTCAGATGCGGAAAGGGATCCTGGAGTTTTGCATTCTCTCAATCATTCGCCGCGGGGAAGCTTACCCGAGTGATATTGTGGATGAAATGAGAGGTGCCAATCTCCAGATCCTGGAGGGTACCCTTTACCCTTTGTTAACCCGGTTAAAGAATGCAGAAATGCTCACCTACCGATGGGTTGAGAGTAATTCGGGCCCTCCCCGCAAATACTTTTCCCTTACACCCAAAGGCGAAGAGTTCTTTAAAGAACTGGAAACAACCTGGAATGAGCTGGCCAATGCTGTAAATACGCTGGCCAGTAAACGCGAATCGCTGACCTCATCAGTCAATTCGAATAACACAACAGAAAGTTCCACATATCCAAGCGAAACAACCCAACCCAACACTTAAAACTTCAACCAACAAACACTACACACCATGAAAAAGGTTATAAATATAAATTTCCAGGGCAGGGTGATTCCTATAGAGGAGACTGCTTTTGAAATATTAAAGCAATACATCGATAGCTTGCGAAGGTATTTTGCAAATGAGGAAGGCCGTGATGAAATTATCAATGACATCGAAAGCCGTATTGCCGAACTGTTTTCAGAAAGATTGAAGAAAGATGTTACCTGCATTACCGATGAAGATGTGCACGCCGTGATGACCAGCATGGGCCGCCCGGAAGACTTTGAAGCCGAGACAGGTACAAACATTAACGGCGGCAGCCAGCCCACCGGAGCCAGCGCCGGCCAGCAGCAAAGTTCTTCTCAACAGTCACAAACCAGCCAGGGACCTAATTATGTTACCCGCGGCCGCCTGGTACGTAATGCAGATGATAAAATAATTGCCGGTGTATGTAGCGGTTTGGCCAATTACTTCAATATTGATCCCGTGATCATGCGCATCATTTTCGTGGTGTTGCTTTTCACAGGAGGAACCGGGGTGCTTGTTTACCTCATCTTATGGGTGGCCGTTCCATCCCAGTCTATACAATCAAATATTACAAAAAGATTATACAGGAGCAGCGATGATAAGGTAATTGCAGGTGTGTGTGGTGGTTTGGCTGCTTATTTCAATATCAGCACCTGGGTGCCGCGCCTGATCTTCGCATTGCCGCTGATCATCGGGTTATTGTCTGGCCCTTTTAACTGGTGGTGGGGTGATATAGATTTCTGGATCGGTCCACGCGTGGTGACCGGCTCCTTAGGCAGCACTTTGTTTGTGAGTTATATTGTTTTGTGGATTGCAGTGCCTATTGCCGTTACCGCCGCCGAAAAATTGGAAATGCGGGGGGAGCGGGTCGATCTGAACTCTATTCGTGATACCGTAAAAGAAGACCTGGAGAGTTTCAGATCAAGAGCGCAGAACTGGGGAAACGAAGTTAAACAAACTGCCCAGCAATTTGGCGACCGTGCCAGGCAATTCAGCCAGAGTGAAAGGGTGAAGACCTTTACAACGGAAGCGTCTACCACGGCCCGAAGTGCCGGCAGCGGTATCGCTCATATCATTGGCGTATTATTCAAAGCTTTCTTCCTGTTTGTTGTTGGTATTGTGGCCCTGGCCCTGTTCGGTGCTTTGATGGGATTGCTTTTCGGGGGCGTGCCCGTGATGTCCTTCAAAGAATTCCTGCTCGAAGGGTTCTGGCAGAATTCACTGGCCTGGGTATCTGTAATATTATTCCTGGGTGTGCCGGTAGTAGCATTGATCACCTGGCTCATCCGCCGCATCATGGGTGTGCGTTCTAAAAATCATTACCTCGGGTATGTATTCGGCACTTTATGGTTTGTTGGTATTGTAAGCGCCGCCATGCTTACCGGTTCGGTGATCCGCAGTTTTAAGTCGAGGAATTTTGTTGAAGAGAATGTGGCTCTTATGCAACCTGCCAACAATAAACTGTACCTGGATGTGACTACCAGTAATATCAACTACCGCTATTACAGCAATGACTGGTTCGACTGGGATGGCGATGCTCCTTTATTCGGCGCCAATCTCGACAGCATTATGCTCAATACCGTTCGCATTGATGTAGTGAAAAGTAATGACAACAATTTTCAGCTGACAAAAGTTAAATTCAGCCGCGGCAAGAACCCGGTGGTGGCGAGGAACATTGCAGAAAAGATCAATTTTCAAACGTATCAGCTGGACAGCGTTTTATACCTGCCCAAAGGATTTTCCATCAGTAAAAATGAACGTTGGCGCAATCAGCAGGTATTGCTGATCTTACAGGTACCGGTTGGTAAAAGATTCTTCCTTGACAAAAGCATTTCAAGATACGACTGGTTTGAAGTGCGTTATAATCACCGCGGTGGTTTCGATATTGAAGATAACTGGGACCGCACCTATTGGGTGGAAGCAGGTAAAGAATATATCATGACGCCCGATGGCCCCAAGCAAGTGGATAAGCTCGACCCGGAAGCCCTACAAAGAGGAGAATATAAAGAGCGGGAAAACCGCAGCGATGAAGACAATGTAGAGGAGCGTATAAAGAGAGAAGAGAGAAGGGACCGCCGTAACCGGAGAAACGATGATAACCCGGTTGTGGACACTACCAGTGGTTATCGTTACCGCAGGCAGGCTCCTGAAAAGAAAGCTGATTCTACGCCAGTTAAGAACGCCGCTTCGTCCAGCGCGAGCGCTGCTATGAATGAAGAAGAACCGGCCACTTTGTTTTCGACACGGTTCGCCAGTTATAAAGTAAATGCCTGAGAGCACCAGCCATGAAAAAGATACAATAGACCTCCCCGCCGCCCTGTTATCCGGTAGCCGGAAGCAGGCGGGGTTGAAGTTGGAACAACAGGGGCCCTTTTGAGGGCCCTTTTTATTTAAGGGCAGAAGGCACAAAGGCACAAAGGCAACCAGCCATAAAGGCAAAAACGCATGAAGGCAATGAGCGGCAACGAAGAAGCCGGGCCAGGCATAAAACCACAAAGGCAACGAGGCATAAAAGCGCAGGGGCAAGGCAGCGAGGCCACAGGAATGGCAAAGTAAAAAAGCCGGCCAGGCAAAAAGGGGAAAAGGCCCTGGATCCGGCCATCTCGTCGCCTTATCGCTTTTATACCCCCTCGAGGGTTTTCTCGTTGCCTTGTTGCTTTATTCCGCTATGCCTTTCCTCTAAGCCTTATTCCCTTATTTTTGCGGCCTAACAAAAACTACATAAACTGTATGAAGAACACGCCTTTTACGCAGAAGCACATTGCCCTTGGGGCTAAAATGGCTGAATTTGCCGGGTACAATATGCCCATCTCCTATAGTGGTATCAATGATGAACATGCTGCTGTTAGAAACAATGCCGGCGTTTTTGACGTAAGCCATATGGGCGAGTTCATTCTGAAAGGAGAACATGCATTGGACCTTATTCAACGCGTCACCTCCAACGATGCTTCCAAATTAACCGCCGGCAAAGCCCAGTACAGCTGTTTGCCCAATGAAGAGGGTGGTATTGTAGACGATCTGCTGGTGTATTGCATCGAGGAAAATAAAGTGTATATGCTGGTGGTAAATGCCAGCAACATAGAAAAAGACTGGAACTGGATCTCCCGGTTCAACGACAAAAACGTGGAGATGCATAACATCTCCGATAAAACCTGCCTGCTGGCCATCCAGGGCCCTAACGCTACCAAATTGCTGCAACCGCTTACCGATATAGATATACTTAATTTAAAATACTACACATTCGCCAAAGGCAAATTTGCCGGCGTTGATAACGTATTGATCAGCGCTACCGGTTATACCGGCGCCGGCGGGGTGGAAATCTATTTTGAAGACAAGGATGGCAGTGCTGAAAAGGTATGGGATGCCATCTTTAACCTGGGAGCACCGCAGGGTTTAAAACCCATTGGTTTGGGCGCCCGCGATACCTTAAGGCTTGAAATGGGTTTCTGCCTGTATGGAAACGACATTGATGATACCACTTCGCCATTGGAAGCGGGCCTGGGCTGGATCACCAAGTTCACGAAGGATTTTACGGCCCGTGCCATTCTGGAAAAACAAAAGGCGGCCGGTATTACCCGTAAACTGGTTGGCTTCGAAATGGTTGACAAAGGTATTCCCCGCCACCACTACGACATTAAAGATGCCTCGGGCAATAAAATAGGATTTGTTACCTCCGGCACCCAGGCGCCCAGTTTGCAAAAAGCCATCGGCATGGGTTATGTTGATCTTAACCATGCTGCCCTGGATTCGGAGATTTTCATCGGCGTGCGGGACAAACTGTTGAAAGCAAAAGTGGTGAAGTTTCCCTTTGTTTAAATCGAATAAGGGGTACCTGGTTACTTCTTAATCAGCCCAAAGCCAGTTACAAGTTACAGGTAGCAGGTTATAGCCACTCAATACGCTGACATATTACAGGGTTCCCGAATATGGGTTCTTGTAAGATGTAACCTGAAACCTGTAACCAGTATTCATACACTTGGCGTACTTCTTGCTGCAAGGAGGGCAGGTTTTTTAAATATGTACGTCCCTATATGCCTATTATCCATTTAACAACCTTTATTGCCGCACCTATTGAAAGGGTTTTTGATCTGAGCCGTAGCATAGAACTGCATAAGAAATCAATGGCCAATTACCGCGAACAGGCTGTAGCCGGAACCGTCATGGGACTGATAAACCTCAATGAAACGGTGACCTGGAAAGCCAAACACCTGATGAAGACCAGGGTGTTGCAGGTGCAGATCACTTCCATGGAAAGACCATTCTCCTTTACCGACGAAATGAAAAAAGGCGATTTTAAAAAGATGAAGCATGAACATCATTTCAAGGCAATAGAGAACGGCACACTGATGATCGATATCTTCAACTATGAAGCGCCTTATGGTGGATTGGGCAAATTTATTGGCGGTATTTACCTCACGGGCTATCTCGAGAAACTGTTGGAACAACGGAACCAGTTGATCAAAGAATATGCTGAAAGCAACAAATGGCAACACGTGCTCGACAAAACCCAATAGCCCGGGAAATAACAACAGACAGTAGGCAAACGATCGACCGCCGATAAATAAGAAAGCGTTTGCAAATGAAGCATTCTATACCCGTAAAATTTTGCCAATTGCCAATTGTCCATTGCCAATTGATTTAAGTATTTTTGCGGTTTAATTTAACTATGTCAAACAGCAAACCGACTCTATACACATCTCCGTCTCCTGCCTTACTTGATCTTTACGATATCAACCATACAATAGTAGTGATCATTGATGTCTTTCGCGCCACATCAACCATTGCTACCGCCCTGTATAATGGCGCCAAATGTATTATCCCTGTCGACAGCGTAGCCAAGTGTATTGAACTGGGCAGGAAAATTGAAGCGATCACGGCGGGGGAGCGGGATGGTAAAATTGCCGAGGGCCTGGAATATGGCAATTCACCCTTTGAATATTCCAAAGAATTTATCGGTGGTAAAACCCTGGTGTTAACCACTACCAATGGCACTAAATTATTGCATATGGCATTGGAGCGCGGCGCCGGCCATATCATCACCGGTTCTTTTCCCAACCTGTCGGCCGTGTGTGATTATCTGATACAGCAACAGCAACCGGTATTACTGGGTTGCGCCGCCTGGAAAGACAGGGTGAATATGGAAGATATGTTATTCGCCGGGGCGGTGATTCACCAGGTTAAAGATCATTTTACCATCAACTGCGACAGTTCAGGTATTGCGGAGACGTTGTACCGCAACGCAAAAAGCGACATGTACGGCTTCATAAAAGAAAAAAACGCAACCCATTACCAGCGGCTAACTAATTTCGGGCTGGAGAAAGATATCCGGTATTGCCTTACGCCGGATATCGCGAATGTGCTGCCTTTTTATGAAGAAGGCAAACTGGTGGTGCATAATTCAATAGAGCAATAAGCAGTAGATAAGAGGCTATGCCTGCCAGCTTCGGCTTGCAAGGCCCGCTTAAGCCGGCAGGCAAAAAGAAGCGGAAATTGTAGAATTGAAGATTTTAGCTTTCCTTTAATAAACTAATTCAGATCCCTGTGCGTTATTTGCACAGGGATCTCTTTTTCAGCACTTCTGGTTCATCGTTCTCTTTACTATAAAAAAATGGAAAGCGGCTGTATATAGCTGTTGATAAATGCTGGTTCACTTAACCTTCATGGTTATTCGTTTGTTAACGGACTATAGCAGGCTTTGCTGGTCTTCTTTTGCTTCGTTTCATTGTTGATGGAACATGCAACGTCAATGAGAATACGGCAGCTGTATAAAACGGCCTCGCTTATAAGAGTAAGCCCTTACCTGTGGTATGCCTTTATTGATCTTTAGCAATAAATTATACACAGCTATAATGGCCGCATTGCGCAGCTGCGGAGTTGCTGTTTATGGCTATTGGTGAACCATGCCATAAAAAATATGCCTTAAAAGCAACCGGTTGATTATTATGTAAATAATTTTTTATAATATTTGTGGAAGCAAATTCAAAATAGGCTGGAATCGAATTTGCATATTCCTCAAAAAGCCTGGTTGTAGATCATATCATTTAAAGGTGCCGCAGCGAAGAGAAAAGAACAAGGAGGACCTGGCCGGCAAGAAAAAGTAGCCCATGAGCCCTGAATATATGCAATCGGGGTTAAAATAGTGACAGAAAAGCGGGATCAAACCCAAAAATTTTTGCTTTTTGTAAATTTGGCGTATTATTGTGTTTGGAATAGGGCTGATAAGTCATACCCGATACTCACAAAGCTCATCAGTTAATCTCATTCCACGCATATAAACTCATTTCAATTTTCAAACGTTTTTTCAACGAACAAAGTTTGCTCGTCTGATTAAGGTGTTAACTCACAAGTTATTTTATGTATGACATTTTGCAATTGAACGACATGCTCGTTCCAGAACTGTTAGATATTGCTGAACAGTTAAAAATACCCAACGCAAAAAAATTAGACAAACAGGAACTAGTATATAAAATCCTCGATAAGCAGGCTGTGATGGCAAGTGCAGTAAAGAATGGAACAGCTGATGATAAAGGTAAACGTAAAAGAGTAGTAAAAACAACTACTGCTAACGCAACAGAAGAAGCTGATGTGGTAAGTGGTGATGAGAAACCAGTACGTAAAGAGATGAAGAAGGAAGCGCCCAAAAAGAAAATGATTGAAAAATCAGCTCCGGCAAAGAAAGGGCGCAAGAAACCAGAGCCGGAAGAAGAGGAAGAAGTTACCCCCATATTACCGGTAATGAATGATGATAACGATGAAGATGATATTCCGGTAATTACAGGAAGGGATGACGAAGATGATGAAGAAGATAACAACACCATGATCGCCCATGACCACGAGCGCATCGCAGAACCACAACCTTCCGTAGAACAGCAGCAAAAATCATATCCCCATCGCCGCGAATCTGCTTTTAATATTGAGTTTGACGGCGTTATTATGGCAGAAGGGGTTTTAGAAATGATGCCCGACGGATATGGCTTCCTCCGCTCTTCAGATTACAACTACCTGTCTTCCCCCGATGATATTTATGTTTCTCCTTCTCAGATAAAATTATTTGGCTTAAAGACCGGCGACACCATCTTCGGCGCTGTTCGTCCGCCAAAAGAAGGTGAGAAATATTTCGCCTTGTTGAAAGTAGAAACGATCAACGGTAAACAACCCGAAGAAGTGCGTGACCGGGTTCCTTTCGATTACCTCACGCCATTGTTCCCTTACGAAAAGCTGAACCTGTTCACCCAATCGAATCAATACAGCACCCGTATCATGGACATATTCACGCCCATTGGTAAGGGACAACGCGGATTGATCGTGGCTCAGCCTAAAACCGGTAAAACCGTATTGCTGAAAGAAGTGGCGAACGCCATTGCCGCCAATCACCCCGAATGTTATTTGATGGTGGTGTTGGTAGATGAGCGTCCGGAAGAGGTTACCGATATGGAACGCAGCGTACGTGCTGAAGTAATTGCTTCTACCTTCGACGAACCCGCAGAGAAACACGTTAAAGTATCTACCATTGCCCTGCAAAAGGCCAAGCGCCTGGTAGAGTGCGGACATGATGTAGTTATTCTGTTAGACTCCATCACCCGCCTTGCCCGCGCCCATAATACGGTAGCGCCCGCCTCAGGTAAAGTATTATCTGGTGGTGTGGAAGCGAACGCGATGCAAAAACCCAAACAATTCTTTGGTGCTGCCCGTAAAATTGAAAATGGCGGCTCCCTGACCATAATAGCCACTGCCCTGATCGATACCGGTTCCAAAATGGATGAGGTGATCTTTGAAGAGTTCAAAGGTACCGGTAACATGGAGTTACAGCTCGACCGCCGCCTGGCCAACAAGCGCGTATTCCCTGCCATTGACCTGGTAGCATCTTCTACCCGCCGTGATGATCTCTTGCTGGAGCGCGATGTATTACAAAGGATGAACCTCCTGCGCGTGTATCTTACCGATATGAATACGGAAGAAGCCATGAACGAATTGCTGAAACGGATGCGCGGTACAAAAGACAACTATGAATTTTTAGCAAGCATGAACGGTTAATACCGTCAGGCACTACAAATAAATAAAAGCCATCTCTCTAAAGGGGATGGCTTTTCTGATTTATAGCTTTGTTAAACCAGGGCGTCGATCTTTTTTGCCAGCTGGTGGTCTTTATCAGTAACCACATCGCCGGCGCTGTGCGTGCTTAACCAAACTTCCACCTGGTTCCATACGTTGGTCCATAAAGGATGGTGGTCCATTTTTTCTGCCTCCAGCGCTACCCGGGTCATAAAGGCAAATGCTTCGGAGAAATTTTTGAATTCAAACTTCCGGTAGAGTTTGTTGTTTTCTTCTTTCCACATATAAGCAAGTTTTAAAGCTGTTACAGGTTACAAGTAGCAGGTTACAGGGGACCTTATTGCAGCATGTTAAGCATTGCAGGGGTGCCCGAAAATTGAGCCTTGTAACCTGAACCCCCTAAGTTGTAACCGACAATTGTTTTAATTATCAAATTAGCACATCAGCACATCAGCAATTATGACATTAGAATATCAGGTGCCCTTTATTCTTGATCTTCTCATTGGTAAGCTCCATCACCAGTTGAACACCGGAGATGGTTTTAACGGAATTTAATATTTGCTGGAAGAGTGCATCAGGCACAGTATCGCCTTTCATCAGCCATAAAAAATCAAGGTGCCTGAATTCGGGCAGCAGGTATTCGCCGTCGTACTGGTTGTTATATAAATAGTGTACCAGGCTGCCCAGTGGTTCACGGTATTCAAACACAGAGAAATAATAGTGTCGCTTTTTTTTATGCAGCTGGATCTCTATATCGTTGTTGATGCGAAAATCAAAATGCAGTAAATGATTCAGGTGCCAGCAGAACTGGTAACTTTTCAGGGGTGCTACAATACCAATCAAACGGGTATTGTCGAAAAAATCATTGGCCAGATCATCCAGGTCGAGCTTAAGTTTCATGCCATTATATTGCCATAAAGGTATAAAACTTAGAATTCAACGGAGCCTTCTTTCAATTCTTCGCCTCTTTTATACTTCACGGTTGTTTTATCGCCCTTATGGAATTTCGATAAAGCCTGCATGTAGCTTTCCAGGTTATTGGTGTCATAGGTACCCAATTGTATAATTATGTCCCCGGTTTGAATGCCTGCTTTTTGGGCCGGCCGCCCATCGCTTACACCGTCTACGCGCACACCGCTGCCTGAAAACGTATAATCGGGCATGATGCCAAGAGTAACATTGAAACGGGCCGACGTAGTGGTGGCCGGTTCACGCGTTTTTTGAAAAGCCAGTTTGCCTTTGGTATTGGTTTGGGCTACCAGGCTTTCAATGTATTTGATAATGAACAGTTCCCCGGTGTAATTGATCTTGTTAGGATCGTCGGTGGGTTTATGGTAATCGCTGTGCAAACCCGTAAAGAAGAATAGCACCGGAATATTCTTTAAGTAAAACGAAGTGTGATCACTTGGGCCCACGCCACTGGAGTCATATTTAGGTGTAAAGTACTTCTGTTTGCTTAAGGCGGTAAATACGCCGGGCCAGCTGGGAGAGGTGCCATAGCCGCCAATGGTGATCGTTTTATTGCTATCGTTCAACCTGCCTACCATATCCATATTCACCATATAGTTCACCGTTTGCAGGCTCACAGTAGGATGTTCGGTAAAATATTTTGAACCGAACAGGCCCAGCTCTTCGCCGGAGAAGGCGATAAACAGATAGTTGTTGTTTTTATTCTTTGACAACTTCAGCAGCCTGGCCAGTTCAATAAGCGCGGCGGTTCCGCTGGCATTATCGTCGGCGCCGTTGTGGATCTGCTTTTCACCGCTGCGCAGCATACTGTTGCCATCTTCACCATAACCAAGGTGATCATAATGTGCGCCAAAAATGATCGTGGTGGGCGCGCCGTTATTGATCATGCCAATGACATTATTGCCCGTTCTTTTTTTATCGCTGATAACTGTTTTTAACCTTATATCGAGTGTTGCCGATTCATCGGCCAGATATTGCTTGCCGGCCTTCGGTGTTAAATAAACAACCGGTATAGAAAGTGGACGGGAATTGTCTTTAGCGTCGAATTGCAGGTTATCGGCTATGCCCGAGCTGTTATATACAAACAAGGCTGTAGCGCCTTTTTCAGCAGCTTTGCCCGCAATGGTTTTTATAGCTGTCGCAAGATCAAAATGCGGGTTATCCTTATTCTCTTCAATAAGATCTTTCAGGTCATTGAACCAGGGTACACCCTGTTCCTTCACCGCAGGCGATACAGCTGCCGTAAGGCTTGCTTCCGGACAAAACACAAAAGGAAAATATTCGTCGTTCAGTTTAAGCTCGCGGTCATTAATGAATAGTAAGGTAGAAGGGTTGATCTGTTTGCCGTCATAAATCTCAAAAGGCTGCAGCCAGCCCTGTTCGCCTTTAGGTTCCAGACCGGCCTTCTTAAACTCATTGCTGATGTATTCGCTTGCCAGTTTTTCGCCGTTAGTGCCCGCCCGTCTGCCTTCCAGCTTATCATCCGACAGGTACGAGATATGTGCCTGCAGGTTGGTAATCATAACTTTATCGGCTTTTTTCAACTTCTGACCTACAGAAGACTGGGAGGCGAATAATAGAATGATCAATAAACGCAAAAAAAGGTTCATTGTAGTTATTTTTCAGGCTTAGGTGCTAACAAAGTTATAATTAGACAAAGCCTGTACCAATAATTGTTTATCAAAAATCAGGGCAATTTTAAAGGAGGCAAAATGATCGAAAGTCAGGGCTCATCCATCTTAGAGCGCGCGGGCAGGTCAGAAAATAATACTATTTTAACACATCTTTCAAGGTGTGTTCCAGCTATTTGCTTTTAATTGGCTTCTTGATCAGGATCACTATTTATTGGTGATTTTAGGCAGTAAGTAAACAAATTATTTTATCAGCTGTTTATAAAAGCCTGTTAACCGGTTATTTCCGACATCGCGATGCAAACGCGCGCCATATTAATTTTGTTTAAGATCGTTTTTTTCTTTATAAGCTCACCTTTTTTCCTTTACTTTTGCAGATTGCCCTTTTTTGAACAGATGGCAGTTCGCAGTGGGCAGTTTGCAGTTTCGTTGAATTTTTTGACAGCCTGATTATTATAATATAAACCTGTAAAATTTTAAGGGTTGTAACTGCCAACTGGAAACTGCCAACTTGAAATTCAGACTGCTAATATCTAATCAGAGATTTGGAAATTAAAACAAAGCATGGCACTACCTCATCTTATTAAATATGTGTACACCAATGGAACTGATGAAGTGATCCGTAGGGGAAAGAAGATACACGCCATCGGATATGTAGAACTGGTGGACTATGATGAACTCCTTGATTCTGTAACCTTCCGGGTTAAAGATGATAGTTATACAACTTATTACAAAGTAAACATACAGAAGTTTAAGGACTCGCGAACCCTGTCGGTTCGTTGCGCCTGCCCTTATAACCTCGGTGATATTTGCCGCCACGAAGCGGCAGCGCTTATTCAACTGCAGGAAATGTTGGATAAGAATATGCTGAAGACTGAGAAGGTGGACTACGATCAGAAGCATACCGTATTGAAGATGAAATTCATCGATTTGAAAACATTACGGTTGCTGTGTTCACCGGAAACCTATACGGAAGCCGAAAAATACCTGCGCACCCAACGTGCAGATATTGAATATGCACAGGATGAAGTAGTGAAAGCTACTGTAACCATCGATGGTACGCCCTGGAAAGTAGTGATCCGTAAGAACGAAGAAAGAAATTTTGATACCAGTTGTAATTATGAAGATCGCCTGCATCCGCTCTGTTTGCCCAAGGTGATCGTATTTCTACAATTGCTGAATGCTTATGGACCTTTTTATTTCGACAGCATCCGCAACTGGGATAAAGAGAAAAATAAATTACTCGAAGCCTATGGTTATACACTCAGCGATAACCTTGATGGCAAGTTTGAATTTACTTATAAAGACGGCAAACCTTTTTTGCGGGTGCTGGATCCTTCCATTAAACGCATAGCACCGCAGGATGCCGCCCGCTCAAAACCGAAACCGGTAGTGACCGAAGTGCCTGATGCGGCTGAAACTGTAGCGGTAGAAGAACCGGAAAAAACAAGCACGTTTACGCAACGCCTGGGCGTGGTGTTTAATTTCAATTATGAAAGTTATCCAGGCTTTTCCATTGATGCTATCAGCGGGGAAATAAATGAAGAAGCCACCCAGTTCGCCGGCAAGGTAGAAAAGCTCGATCTCTCCAAGTTCATTAACCTGGAGGTATATGCCGAGAACGACCGGCAAATGATTCCCCAGCTGCGGAAGATGCAGGATGTGGAAGTAACCAAGTACCTTAACCGCAATTCACCCTTTAGCGGAATATGGGAGAATATCATTCACCATGAGGAAGATGACCTGCCTGAAGAGACCAAGGCGCTTATGGTGGAATACCTGCATCCCAAGCTGAAAAAACTGTTTGCAGATATTGCTGCAAACCCATTCGTGTTCTATCTGAACGGTAAAAAGGTTTTCAAAACGGAGAACCTGCACACCGCTGGCATTGTAACCGACTTTATTTCTCCATACTTTAAAATAATTGCCGGTAAGAACAGCTATGAGATCGAATGCTGGGTAAAGCTGAACGGACAACACGTAAACATCAGCGAGAACGGCATCAATAGCAGTTTGCTTTTCTTCTATAATGACAACCTGTTTTTGTGGGATAAACCGGAAGATGTTGGCCTGGTAACGCAGTTCCATGGAAAAGGAAAGCTCGTGTATTCGAAAACCGACTGGCCCGAGCAATTGCGCAAAATGGTATTGCCTCTTACGAAAGATTACCATGTTGAGTTTGACACGTCGCTGGTAAGTGAGGTTAAAGACGGCGATCCTGAAAAACGCGTGGTATTACAGGAAAAAGGCGATTACCTGGTATTTCAACCGCTGTTCTCTTACAAAGGATTTGAAACGAAACCCGGTGGTAAAGACGAGCTGGTGATCCCTGATACCGAAAGAGTGGTGATCGTTCACCGGAATAAAGAAAAAGAGTTACAGTTCATCAAGAAGCTGGAAAACCTGCACTCAGGATTTATCAGACCGGAAGGCGGCCAGCAGCTGGCGCTGAAAGGCAGTGATGTATTAAAGAATAACTGGTTCTTTTTGTTTGTTGACGCCATGAAGGAATTGAAGATCCCGGTATATGGATTTGACGCGCTGAAGAACTTCCGCTTCAATACTGCCCGTCCGCAAACAAAAATTCATATCAGCAGCAATACCGACTGGTTCGATGCGCGGGTTGATATTGTGTTTGGCGATCAAAAAGTGACCATCGCCGATGTAAAGAAAGCACTGGCCAACCGGCAGCAGTTCGTGCAACTGAACGATGGAACGCTGGGTATTCTTCCCGAAGAATGGATCAAAAAATATTCACTGCTGTTCAGGGTAGGGGAAGGCAAGCAAAACCAATTGCGCCTGTCGAAATACCACATGAGCGTTATTGACGAGCTGTACGATAACCGCAGTGAAGAAGAGCTGGTACTAAAGCTTGAAGAGAAATATGAACAATTAAAAAGTTTCAACAAGATAAAAGAGATACCGCTTCCTGAACACCTGCAAAATGTATTGCGGCCATACCAGGAACACGGGTATCACTGGCTGCATTACCTCAGCGAAATAGGCTGGGGCGGTATCCTGGCTGACGATATGGGTTTGGGTAAAACCGTACAGGCTTTATCGTACCTGAATTATTACAGAACCAGCCAGGGCAAATTAAGGGCGTTGGTGGTTTGTCCAACCACACTGATGTTCAACTGGGAAAATGAGATCAAGAAGTTTACGCCTTCGCTTACCTATTACATACATCATGGTGGGGAAAGAACAAGAGGCAAGGAACAGTTCATGAGCGCCGAGATCATCATTACCACTTACGGCACTTTACGCAGCGATATAAAATTATTAGTGGAAATTCCATTTGATTATGTGGTGCTCGATGAATCGCAGGCGATCAAAAATCCCAGCAGTAAGGTTACCAAGGCAGCCTGCCTGTTACAGTCCAAGAACAGGATCTGTTTGAGCGGTACCCCCTTGCAGAATAATACATTCGATATTTTCGCGCAGATGAACTTTCTGAACCCGGGGATGCTCGGCAGCGTTGAATTCTTCCGCCAGGAATTTGCGATACCGATCGATAAATTCGGTGAGGCCGATCGTAAAGACCATTTGCGTAAATTATTATATCCTTTCATTTTGCGCCGTACCAAGGAGCAGGTAGCAAAAGACCTGCCCGATAAAATTGAGACGATCCTGTTCTGCGAAATGGAATCGGAGCAACAGGCCATCTATGATGCCTATCGCAATGATTTCCGCGACAAGATCATGGGCACCATCGAACAGCAGGGGATCCAACGCTCCCAGTTGACCATCCTGCAAGGTTTGATGAAACTGCGGCAGATCTGTGATTCACCCGCCATTTTGAATGAAGCGGAAAAGTTTCCAAACCATTCCATAAAACTGGAAGAGCTTGGCCGCGAGATCACGGAAAATATCAGTAACCACAAAGCGCTGGTGTTCTCCCAGTTCCTGGGTATGCTGGCCCTCATCAAGGAAAAATTGAAAGAGCTGGAAGTTGATTATGAGTATTTCGACGGAAGTACTTCTGCTATTGACCGCGAGCGGGCTATTCAACGTTTCCAGAACGATGATAACTGCCGTGTATTCCTGATCTCCTTAAAAGCCGGTGGTGTGGGTTTGAACCTGACGGCTGCCGATTATGTATACATCGTTGATCCATGGTGGAACCCCGCCGTTGAACAGCAGGCGATTGACCGCACGCATCGTATCGGCCAAACGAAGAATATCTTTGCCTATCGCATGATCTGTAAAGACACCATTGAAGACAAGATCCTGCAGCTGCAGGATAAAAAGCGACTGTTAGCCAAGGACCTCATCACAGACGATGAAGGCTTTGTTAAATCGCTTACCCGAGAGGATGTGGAATATCTGTTCAGTTAATAAAGTCCTGGTTTACATTACTTAAGTAAAGATGTGTTACCAGGAATAAACGAAGTGCCACGATTTGCATTGAAAATGTGCTGATCGTGGCATTTTTTAATAAACAGGCGCCACTAACTTATCCAGAGGATGAACTTTTCAGGACGATCTTTGTTTGCACAAGTTTGCCTGCAGGGTGGCGTCTAAAAGTTTATATTGTAATATCAAACCCATACATGAAAAAGTTTTTTACCCTGATCACTTTAGCGTTCGTATTTGCATCCGCTGGGTATGCCCAAAATGTTTCGGGTAGCATTCAGGGAAAATTATACGATAGTGTTTTCGTTGACAATCTGGTAGATGCTACCGTTACCGTGCTTCATGCTACTGATACAACTGTTGTGTCGTATACCCTGGCCGATACCAGGGGGGAATTCAGGATCAAAAACCTCGCTGCCGGTAACTATCGTTTAATGATCAGCTATCAGGGCTATACTCCAAAATACATAAAATTCAGTATTACAAGCGAAGCACCCAATGTACAGTTAGGGACTGTTTACATGAGTAAGAAAGAGAACATGCTGCAGGAAGTGATCGTTGAGGCGCCGCCAATAGTAGTAAAAAAAGATACAGTTGAATTCAAGGCCGATGCCTTTAAAACAAAGCCCAATTCTACAGCCGAAGACCTGTTAAAAAAATTACCGGGTGTGCAGGTAGATAAAGACGGCAATGTAAAAGCGCAGGGCGAAGATGTGCAGAAAGTATATGTTGATGGAAAGGAATTTTTTGGTACCGATCCTAAAATGGCGACCAAGAATATTACTGCCGATATGATCGAATCGGTACAGGTGTTTGATGATATGAGCGACCAGGCGAAATTCACCCGGATAGACGATGGCAGCCGGTCAAAAACGATCAACATTAAATTGAAGAAAGACAAACGCAAAGGGTATTTCGGCCGCTTTTCAGTGGGCGCCGGCGACAATGAGCGCTACCAGGCCAGCGCTATGTTCAACCGCTTCGATAACGATCGCCGTATATCAGTACTGGCCGGGTCGAACAACCTGAACAGGTCTACTTTTTCCTTTAACGACATTGTTGGCACAATGGGTGGTTTTGGTTCACGCGGGGGCGGCGGCGCTGGTGGCGGTGGCTTTGGTGGTGGAGGTGGTGGCTTTGGCGGCGGCAGTGGTGGCCGTGGTGGCGGTGGGCGCGGATTTGGTGGTTTTGGCGGTGGCGGTGGCTTCGGCAGCGGCAATAACGGTATTACCAAAGCTACCAATGCCGGAATTAACTACAGCGATAAATGGGGCAGTAAAGTGGATGTGACCGGCAGCTATTTCTTTTCAACCAGTGATAACCGGAAAGAACAGCAAAGCCTTACCGAACAAACGATAGACGGCGACTCCGTTATCTTTCAGCATGAGGATATCTTTTCAAACGCAAGAAACGAGAATCACCGGTTCAATCTGCGATTTGAATATTATATCGACTCCATGAACTCCCTCTTGTATACCCCGAACCTGGTCTTACAGCACTCCGATTCATATTCATACGATACCTTGTTTACCCGTTCTATAAACACCGTTGATTTTCTGGCCAATGAAGGCACAAACATAAATTCGAATGTGCGCGACGGTATTAACCTGAATAATAACTTGTTGTATCGCCGCCGGTTTCGTAAGCCGGGCCGTACGTTAACCGTTGGCCTGAACAACAGCATCAGTAACAGTGATGGAAATGGCACCACGGAATCACCTTTTCGCTCCTATGATGCACAGGGCAATTTAACTAGCATAATCAATCAGAATTTCAGGTCGTCTCAGAAGACCAGATCAATGAATAACGTGCTTAGTACTTCTTATACTGAACCGATTGGCAGCAATAAGTTAATAGAACTTAACTATGCGTATACCAACCGGCATAGCACCAGCGACCGCGATGCCTATGATTTCAATACCGGTTCGCTTAAATATGATATCGTTAACAAAGCCCAGACCAATTATTTTGAAAATGATTTCATTGCCCATCGGGGGGGCGCCAACTTCCGCGTACAAAATAAAATGTACAGCTGGCAAATTGGTGCAGCCGTTGAGCATTCCGAACTGAATAATTATAACGATCGCGCCCAGTATGGCGACACTACGATAAAACAAACATACACCAACCTCTTTCCTACAGCCAATTTCAGCTACCAGTTCAGCCGCTCAAAGAACTTACGCTTGTATTACCGGGGCCGTACCAATCAGCCATCCGTAAATCAATTGCAGGAGGTTCCTGATGCATCGAATATTTTATCAGTAACGAACGGGAATCCGTCCCTGCGGCAGGAGTTTACGCATAACGTAAACCTTAATTACAATACTTTTGATGCGGTGAGCTTTAAATTCCTGTCGATTAACATCAATTTCAGCAATACGCATAATAAGATTGCCAACAGCATCGATTCCCTGCGTCCTGAAATAAGGGAGAAGTATGAGGGATACGACACTTTCCCTTCAGCATCGCAATACATTGTACCGGTTAACCTGAACGGGTCATACAACACCTCTTCATTTATAACATTTGGTTTGCCTTTGCAGGGAAAACTGAAAGGAAGCAGCCTGAATTTCAATAACTCTGTCGTGTATAACCGCGATGTGAATATCCTGTTCCAGAAGCAAAACGTTACCAATACTTTTACAGTTACCCAAACAGCCGGTATCAACCTGAATATTAAAGATGCCCTGATCATGGGCTTAAATGCCAGTGTTGCCTATAATAAGGCTACCTACTCGCAGTTATCAAAACAAAATAATGAATACTTTACCCAAACATATTCAGCCGACATCAGCTATACTTTCCTCAAGAGCCTGGTACTGTCAACCGATTTTGATTACTACATCAATACCGGCCGGGCCGATGGCTTCAACCAAAGCATTCCTTTATGGAATAGCAGCCTGGCCTATCAGCTGTTTAAAAAGAAGAATGGGGAGTTAAAATTCTCGGTGAACGACCTGTTGAACCAGAACCAAAGTATTTCCCGTACCGTAACGGATGGTAAGGTACAGGATACCCGCGTAAATGTATTGCGCCGGTACTTTATGCTCACCTTTACTTATAACCTTAACCGGGCTGGTGCCGGTCAGCAGCAACGCCAGGGCGGTCCCAGGTTACCGCGCAATATAGAACGCCAAATAGAGCGGAATAATAACGGGGGCGGCGGTATCATAATGCCCGGCTCACGGCAATGATGGCTGCGGCTAAAAAATTGCGGCTGAGCTGTGCCACACTTTTAAAGTGTGGCACAGCTGTTTAAGCCGAAGCCATAAAAAAATCCCCTCCCGGTTTGTCGGGAAGGGACTAGCACATACTTACATTGTGGTTTCAGAGGTAATGCTATGCGTTATAATAAATTGTAACTGGTTCTTAATGGAGCTTTCTTCTTACGGGAGCAGGGCTGCTGATGGGTGAATTGCCCAGCATAACAACTGCTAACAAAGTTTTAACAAAACGAACGATGTTGGAAGAAGGGCGGTAGATGGTCTTGTGAATTTTCGCACGGTGTACATCATAGTACATTGGATTCTTTTTCATTGGTCTTGAATTGTTAAGAATTAATAGAATAAGCCGACTAGTGTAACGGGCAAAGCGACTTTTTATTGTGCAGTGTAATTTAAAAATTATCCGGTAAAATAGCCCGGCAGCATATCCCAGATTCTTAGCGGACTGCTGGTAAACCCTTATTACTTGTAGCAGAAACATTAACCTTCATTAACATTAAACCAACCCTGCTTAACCTTCATTGCCGGCGCCTCAGAATATTTTCGTAGCCACCTTGAATTGCGAAAATATATTCTGTATGAAACATGGCTACCTACTGATCCTCACCTGCTTTTTATTTTCATTATCATGGGCACAACAAAAGGGCACAGTAAAAGGCCTTGTCTATGATACCCTGTCGAAGCAGCCGGTTTTGGCTGCTACGGTTACCTTATTACAGCGAAAAGATTCTTCCCTGGTATCTTTCACGATGTCGGATAGTAAAGGGCAGTTTGAGATCACCGGCTTGCTCAATGGTGAATACCGCTTATTGATCACCCATGTAAGCTACCATAATACCAGCAGGCTGTTCGCCATCGACGATTCGCATAGAGTCGTTAGCCTGGGCAATATCATCATGAATGATGTTAGCCGGGTACTGCAGGAAGTGACCGTTCAGGCAGAAGCGCCGCCGGTAACTCTATTGGATGATACAGTACAATATAATGCCGGTTCTTTTAAGACTGTGCCGAATGCTACCGTTGAACAATTGCTGAAGAAAATGCCGGGCATTAAAGTGGAAAAAGACGGAACCGTAAAAGCGCAGGGCCAGGAAGTAAAAAAGGTGTTGGTTGATGGCAAAGAGTTCTTTGGCAAGGATCCGAAAATAGCCACACGCAACCTGCCGGCCGATGCCGTAGAGAAAGTACAGGTATATGACAAAATGAGTGATCAGGCGCAGTTAACGGGTTTTGATGATGGCAATAGCGAAAAGACGATTAACCTGAAATTAAAGAAAGACAAGAATAAGGGGATGTTCGGTAAAGTGACGGCCGGCGGCGGTACCAATGACAGGTATGAGGGCAGGTTCAATGTAAATTCATTTAAGGGCGCCCGCCAGTTCTCCGTGATCGGTATGGGCAACAATACAAATGCAGAAGGGTTCTCATTTATAGATATGCTGAGCTTTAATAATGGCATGGGCAATATGCAACAGGCCGGCGGGGGCGGATTGCAGCTTAGTCTGAGGAACGATGGTGCCAACAACCAGGATGATAACAATGGCATAAAGACTATTTGGGGTGGTGGTTTAAATTACAATGATCTCATTGGTAATAAGACCCAGTTCACCAGCAACTATTTTTATAACCGGTATAATCCCAATACCGAAAGTCATATTCAGCGCTTATACTTTTTGCCTGATTCATCGTACCATTATAATCAGAATGCCTTTACAAAAAATCTAAATAACAGTCATAAGCTAAACCTGGGTGCTGATATTCAACTAGATTCTTTTCATTCCATAAAAATCTCTCCTTCCCTGGGATATCAGCAAACAAGTAATTCATCGGTGAGCGATTATGATAGCTGGTCGCTTACCCAGATCCCGGGCAGCAGCGGTTTCAGTAACAACGAAACAAGCAGCAAGGGCTATAATTTTCAAAACGATCTGTTATTCCGTAAAAAATTCCGCCGTGCGGGCAGAACAATTTCCCTGAGCTTACAGAACAGCCTGAACGCGAGCGATGGAGACGGCAGGTTACAATCTATAAACACCTACCGGAACACCAGGGGTACAGTAATAAGAACAGACTCTATCAGCCAGCACAATACCAACAGCAGCGATCTAAACAGTTATACGGCCCGCCTGGTATATACAGAACCGGTTTTTAAAAGATCATTGTTAGAATTAAGTCTGGCTTCGAGCAATAGCAAAAGCACTGCGCAAAAAACGACTTATGATTATGATCCCATTAGTGGTAAGTTCAACAAACTGAACGACCTGCTTACCAATAATTATAAAAATGAGTATGGTTATTATTCAGCAGGTTTGCGTTGGCGTTTGCAGCAAAGGAAATTCAATGCATCGGTTGGGGTGAACTGGCAGCAGGCTGAGCTGGAAGGGAATAGTATCACCAAGAGTATGGATTCTCTTATCAACAAAACATTTCATAACCTTTTGCCCAACGCCAGGCTACAATACAATTTTACTAAATTCCGTAACCTGCGGTTAAATTATACCACCAGCACCAAACAACCTACGGTTTCCCAATTGCAACCGGTTCCCGATAACAGCGACCCGTTGAATATTAAAGCGGGTAATGCCGGCTTGCAACAGGAGCTAACGCATTCGGTGCAGTTGAATTATTTTTCAGTGAATCCATTCAGGAACCGCAACCTCTTTGCTTTTCTCAACCTGCGCAGAACGGATAATAAGATCGTTGATGCCGATACGATCGATTCCCTTGGGGTAAAAACCACGCGGCCGGTGAATGTCAATGGGGCCTATGATCTTTCCGGTTCAATACACCTGGGTTTACCGCTGCGTTTCCTGAAAGGCACAGTGAATATGAGTACCAATGGTAACTGTACCAAATACAGCACATTCATCAACGATGCTGAAAACATGATCAGCACCATAACGATGGGTCCGGAGCTCCGGTTAGATATCAATGCAACAGAAAAGCTCGATCTTTCCTTGTCTGCCGGCGTGAATTATTACCGCACGCAATATGGCTTACAGCGATCGCTGAATACGGAGTATTTAAACCAGCAATACCGTGCTGAGATCAACTGGCAACTGCCGAGGCGCTTTTTCTTCAATACCGAATTTACATATGCCATCAACAGCCAGCGGGCCAGTGGGTTTAACACAAAAGTGCCGCTATGGAATGCATTTATCAGCAAACAGTTCCTGCGCTTTAACCGCGGAGAAATTAAGCTATCGGCTTTCGACCTGTTAAAGCAGAATATTGGCGTAAGCCGTAGTTCCAGTCAGAATTATATCGAAGACAAACGGGTAACCAACCTGCAACGTTACTTCCTGCTGAGTGTTACTTATAGTTTAACAAAGAATGGCTTACACGGCCGCGATGAAGATGGCGGTGGTATACGTATCATTAAAAGATAGCATACAAGCTGGTTTTCATACATGAACAGCGGCAGGCGGGCATGGTAGCAAAATTGCATAGGTTAAACATTGAAAATTCAAACAGTACTACCATGTCGAAAAAAAGCGCAACGCTGGCAGCGCCGGCAGTGAATATACAAGGTATGGGTTCAATACCACATGAAAACGGTGTTTTCTTCCGGGTTTGGGCTCCGCACGCCAAAAAAGTATTTGTTACCGGCGATTTCAATAACTGGTCGAAGAAGAAACACCCGATGACCCATGAAGGCAATGGTTATTGGGGCCTGAATATTCAGGACGCTGTGGTTAGCAATCAATATAAATACATCATACAAACTCAGAAGGACGAGCTCCTGTACCGCAATGATCCCTATGCCCGCGAAGTAACCAATTCGGCGGGCAATTCTATTATTACCGATCCGCATTTTGAATGGACCGACCACGATTTCCAGATGCCTGCCTGGAATGAGCTGGTGATCTATGAAATGCATATAGGCACTTTCAATGTAAAAGAAGACGGTAAGCCAGGCACTTTTGAAACGGCCAGGCAAAGATTGGGTTATTTAAAAGCCCTGGGCATAAATGCCATTGAAATTATGCCGACCACAGAATTCCCCGGTGGTTTTTCCTGGGGATATAATTTATCACACCCATTTGCGATTGAATCGGATTATGGTGGCATAAAGGGTTTTAAAGAACTGATAAACGCAGCGCATGAGCTGGGCATTGCTGTTATACTGGATGTCGTATACAATCACTTTGGTCCTTCAGACCTGGACCTGTGGCAGTTTGATGGCTGGAGTGAGAACGGTCTTGGCGGCATTTACTTCTACCAGGACTGGCGGGCGGAAACGCCCTGGGGGCATACCCGGCCGGATTATGGCCGGCCAGAAGTAAGGCAATACCTGCGTGACAATGCTTTAATGTGGCTCGAAGATTATCACATCGATGGCTTGCGTACCGATGCGCTGTTATTTGTTCGCAATGTACATGGTAAAAATCTGCCCGAAGCCGACCTGCCCGAAGGCTGGACCCTCATGCGATGGATCAATGAAGAAGTGAAAGCACGGTATCCGTGGAAGATCATGATCGCAGAAGACCTGCAAAACAATGAATGGATCACCAAAAAAGAAGAAGAAGGCGGAGAAGGCTTTAATACCCAATGGGATCCGGGATTTACATTTAATGTGCGGGGTGTATTGAAAGTACCAGACGATGCACACCGCGACATGAACCATATTGAATACGCCATCATGCACAATTTCAATGGCGATGCTTTACAAAGGGTGATCTATACCGAATCACACGATGATGTGGCTAATGGAAAGTCGCGTGTGCCGGAAGAGATAGATCCGGAAGATCCACAAGGTTGGTTTGCTAAAAAACGATCGGTGCTGGGCGCTGTACTGATATTTACCTGCGCCGGCATTCCCATGATATTCCAGGGCCAGGAGTTTGTTGAAGATGAACAATTTGATGATACCAAACCGCTCGACTGGTCAAAGTTCTCCAGTTTCAAGGGAATAGCCCGTTTATATCGCGATTGCATCCGCTTGCGGCGTAACATCGACGGCTTAACCAAAGGCCTTACCGGGCAACATACAAAGATCATTCATGTAAATCATGAAGAGAAAGTAATTGCCTTCCATCGCTGGTATGATGGCGGTCCGAAAGACAGTACCATTGTAGTGTTGAATTTTGCGAATAAAGAACACAAAGACTATGTGATCGGTGTGCCGGAAGAAGGCGTTTGGAAAGTGCGTTTTAACAGCGATTGGAAAGGGTATGACGAATCGTTTACTGATACGCCAGCGCTGGAAGCCGAAACATTTGAAAGTAAGCGCGATGGTCAGGAGTTCAGTGCTGCGATCAACCTTGGACCGTATAATGCATTGGTGCTGTCGCGCGACTAAGGTAACAATTTAATAAAGAAGGGCCGGATAGACATCCAGCCCCGTATTAATCCAATATCCTATGAAAAACCGAAATGAAAGTACTACGATAAAAGCATAAAATCTATGACGGCCATCACAGAAATGCTTGTTTAAATAATTATTGATTTGCGATAAGTTTTTCATCGTTTATAGGGAATTGATAACCTACAACCTGTTAGAAATATAAAGGGCCGGATAGACATCCAGCCCTGTGTTAATCCAATATCCTATGAAAAACCACTATGAAAGTAGAATGATTTTTTCACTTAATCTATGATGGCCATCACCATGTTTCATGATTGTGGGCAAGTGCTAAAGCAAAGAAGTTATGGCTAAGCGATGCACATTAATTTCCAATGTGCATAACCCTTTTACCACCCCCATCACGTTGCATTTCGGCCATTGTTTTTTCCCGTTCTTTATTGAATTCCTCTGCTGTAAGTTTCTTCCCCTTTTTGGGTTCTTTAATGGCTGCCAGATCGGCTTTTGCGGAAATTTCAATAGCCCTGAAGATGGTGTTGTTATTGATATCGATCTGTAAGATCAGGCCAGGTAGCTGGCCTTCATAATCAGGCCCCGCAGGTACAGGAATAGCAGTTGTGAACCAAACACTCACCTGGCTGGTGTCGGGAATTTCTTTTCGGGTCATAACGCCGTTCTCCATCGAGATCATACTTCGTTTGCTGACCCGTGAGGTCGTTGCCTGCTGGCAGGTGTAACCCAGTATATTACGCGATTCGCCGCTTAATTTCCAGTGTAGTTTGCGAATGCTGTCCGTAACCAGGTATAGTTTTGTGGCAAACTCCTTTTGTTCCACTTTGCGGCCTTCCATAAAATTGCACCACGTAATATCATCATCACCCATGCCGAACGCACGGATCTGAATGCCGTTTTCATTACCGGCGAAATCATTCAAGGTATTGTCTTCCAGCGGCCGGCGCAGGAGCTGGTTGTTACCGAAAAGCACTTCCAGCTTAATAACATGGGCACGTGGCGGCGGCGGGGTATGTTCCGCTCCTCCCGGTGCAGCCGCTACCCTAAGCTGCATTTGACGGGTAAACTCATACACTACACGGCCGCTTTGTTGCTGTGCCTGCGACTGTATGGCCAGAAAAAAGCCAGCCAGGAAATATATTGTTTTCATATACATTTATTTGTTTCAAAACTAGCGCAGTCAGTAAAGGCAGCAGGTTAAAACACCTTGGTTTAATGTTAATTAAGGTTAAAAAGATTCAACGGGTGCACAGTAAACGGCTACTTTTGTAACATATGAACAGGCGCCGCTTGTATTTACCGGTTGTTTTAATGTTACTGGCTATAATAGCTGTAACAGGTTTCCAGGTTTACTGGCTGGTAAAAACATTCCGGGAAGAAAAACAAGACCTTGTTTTTCGCACCAATGTATTTTTCCGTGAAGCGGTGCAGCGTGTAAGGGTGGAAAAGCTGAAGTTGGATTCCAATTTCAATACGAATTTTCATTTCAGGGTGCCGCATCGGAGCGCAATTGGAATGATGGACGTAATGCGGAAAAGGATGTTGGATACTTCGCGCAGTAAAGACAGGGTGCGGGTATTGGTTACGCAGAAAAATGCGCAGTTTGTACGCGAGGGTTTGCCCGCCGATTCCATTGAGGAAATTCATGTCTTCAGAGATGGACCGGGCCAGGGACTTGTAAAGGTATTAAGCCGGGTCGATTCGCTGCAAGACAGCATCAGCATAAAAGAATTAACGGCTGGTTATGCGCAGATCCTCAAAGAAGAAAGGATTTCCATCCCCTTTTCCATAAGCAGCCATAAAGCTAAACTTGCAATAAACGATACGCTGTATCCTCCGCCACCCTTCGAAACGGAGAATACGATCACTATTGGTTTCAATAAGCCGGTAACCTACCGCCTGGAGATTTCGAACACAACTGCGTTTGTATTACGGAAGATCTGGTCGCAGATCCTGATCTCCTTATTGCTGGTAGGGCTTACGGTCTTTTCGTTTACGCTGTTGCTAAGGAGCCTGGTTCAACAACGAAAGCTCACCCAGATAAAGAACGATTTCATAAGCAATATTACGCATGAGCTGAAAACGCCTATTGCTACGGTAAGTGTGGCCATCGAAGCTTTACGGAATTTTGATGCATTACAGGATCCCGGGAAAACAAAAGAATACCTGGCCATTTCTTCGAACGAGTTACAGCGCTTATCATTCCTTGTTGATAAAGTATTGAAACTGTCGATGTTTGAAAAGCACCAGGTTGAGTTAAAGGAAGAAACCGTTGATCTGGCTGTGTTGATCAGGGAAGTAGTTAATTCCATGAAACTGCAATTTGAAAAGTACAAAGCGCAGGTAAACCTGCAGTTGCAGGGAAATCATTTTGAAGTGGAAGCAGACCGGCTGCATATTACCAGTGTGCTCTTTAATTTACTCGACAATGCTTTGAAGTATAGCAGGGATGATCCCTCCATACAGATTGAGCTAAAGGATGAGAACGACCGCATTCAGCTCTATGTTACTGACAATGGCATTGGTATTCCTGCAGAATATCATAAAAAGATATTCGATAAGTTTTTCCGCGTGCCTGCTGGTAATACCCATAATGTAAAAGGCTATGGGTTGGGATTGAGCTATGTAGCGTATGTTATTCAGCGGCATGCCGGTAGTATTGATGTGGAAAGTAAACCCGGTGTTGGAAGCCGGTTCATTATAAAACTGCCTGCAGCTTCATGAATAAGACCAAGGTGCTTTATGTAGAAGATGAATTGTTCCTGGGTAAAATTGTAAAGGAGAGCCTGGAAAGCCGTCACTACGAGGTGGTGATGGAAAGCGACGGCACGAATGTATTGCCTGTTTTCAGGCAACTGAACCCGGATGTATGCGTGCTGGATGTTATGCTGCCGCATAAGGACGGATTCACCATTGCCAGCGAGATACGCGAGCTAAATCCTACGGTACCTATTATTTTTCTCACCGCCAAAACGCAAACCGACGACCTGGTAAAAGGGTTCTCGATCGGGGGCAATGATTATATTCGCAAACCCTTCAGCATGGAGGAATTGATCGTGCGCATTGAAAATGCATTGCGCATCAGGCAGCAAGGGGTGCCTGTCACCAATGCGAAAGACATCTTACAAATTGGCAAATACAGCTTTCATGTAACCCGGCAGGTGCTGTCGGGTTACCATGAAGTGCGAAAACTATCTTTCCGCGAAAGTGAATTGCTGAAAATCTTATACGAGAACCGCGACCGGATCATTGACCGCAAAGACATTCTGAATCTGCTCTGGGGCAATGATTCCTTTTTTAACTCGCGCAACCTCGATGTTTACATCACTAAATTGCGCAGTTATCTGAAAGAAGATGATCTGCTGGAAATAATTACCATCAAAGGAGTAGGATACCGCTTTGTGACCGGATGAAAGGAGTGAATGAGTCAAAGGGGTCAAATGAGTCAAAGAAGTCAAATAAGTCAGATAGTCAAATACATACGACATTTGACTGACTCATTTGACGTTTTGATTATTTGAATGCTAAGATCAATTTAATTTGATGGTCTTGATCTGCTGTGGTTTTTTTAAGCGTTGCATGAACCACATGATGGTGAAACTGGGGATGAAGTCAAGCCCCGGCATCAGCTCTTCCACAAAGTTGAACAATCCGCCAAAGGCGCCTTTCCAACCACCAAAAGTGCGGTAGAAAATGAGCGCAGAAATGGGCGCCCAAATGATATCACCAAATTCACCTAAGAAGGGAATGGTGTATGTTGCGTAACCAATGATATCCATCAGTACGCAAAATATCAATGAGGTCGAAGTTTGCTGTTTGTTCATTTCCTGAATTTACGACAATTAAGACAAATAATGGGTCGCAGAAGTTGTAAGAATATTACGGGTTGGTTGTTAAAATTTAGCCAAGGAGCTTGCGGCCATTGACTTCCGGTTTCCTGCCTCCGGCTTCCGTGTTGTTACACCAATAACATGCGCTTTTTCAGTACAGCTTCTATTTCTTCCAGTTTGAAAGGTTTGGAGATATAATCATTCATGCCTGATTCAATGCATTTTTCTTTATCGCCCTGCATGGCATCGGCAGTGAGTGCAATCACCGGAATGAGGCTGTGCGGCTCAGGCAATTGCCTGATGAGGCGGGTGGTGGTGAAGCCATCCATTTCGGGCATGTTTACATCCATAAAGATCAGCTGCGGGTCCTGTTCCTGTAACAGTTCCAGCGCCTGTTTGCCATTGGTAGCTTTAATAACGGCAAATCCCATTTTCCCCAGCACCTCTGTGATCAGCATCATGTTGATGGGTTCATCTTCCACCACCATGATCGTGGCGGCGCCGGTTATTTTTTCAATCGTAGGAATAGCATTTATCTTAGCCGGTTGTTGTTTCCCGGTAGTGAACATAGCCGAAAGCATTGCATATAGCTCATAGAGTTTAACGGGTTTTGATAAGAAACTATGGATGCCCAATTCTTCTGCCTGCCGCTGTACCATATTTTTTTCCATCGAAGAAAGCATCATGATCACTGGCTGTGCAAAATTGCTTGGCATATTCCTGATCTCCTGCACCAGCTGTATACCATCCATTTCGGGCATGTGGTGATCGGTAAGAATAAGATCCAGTGGCTCTGCCTGCTGGCGGATCCGTTGCAGGATGGTCAATGCCTCCTGTCCGCTGGAAGCTGTTTCACACGCAATGCCAAAATACCGGAAGATCTCCTGCATCAGCCAGCGGTTGCTTGCATTGTCATCGATGACCAGCACTTTTTGCAAAGGTGGCCGGTAAACACTTGTAATCTGCGGTTCTATATTTACAATTTGCAGCGGTAAGCGCAGGGTGAATGTACTGCCACTGCCGGCTTCACTCTCTACCTGTAAGCTGCCATCCATCAGCTCGGCTAAACTTTTTGAAATAGTGAGGCCTAAGCCGGTACCACCATATTTGCGGGTGGTTGAAGAGTCGGCCTGCGTAAAGCTGTCGAATATTTTTACCAGTTTTTCTTGCGAGATGCCAATCCCCGTATCGCGTACCGACAAATGAATATCAATAAACTTTTTGTTGTCCTTTACGTAAACGTTGCCAGCTTTTTTAAGCGACACGAATATTTCGCCCTGCTGGGTAAATTTAATGGCATTGCCCAGGAGGTTCACGAAGATCTGGCGGATCCGAACGGGGTCGCCACTAACCCGGCTGGGCAATAATGGATCGATATGACAAACCATTTCCAGCTTTTTTTCAAAAGCCTTTACCGTGAGCATATCGATGGTCTCTTCCACCAGTTCATCTATTCTGAAGCTGGTATTATCGATATGCAGTTTACCGGCTTCCAGTTTTGAGAAATCGAGAATGTCGTTGATAATATCAAGCAGGCCGTAAGCCGATTTCTTTACGTTCTCCAGGTAATCCCGTTGACTGTGTTGCAAGTTTGTGGTAAGCACAAGATCGGTAAAACCAATGATGCCATTCATAGGCGTACGCAGTTCATGACTCATATTGGCCATGAATTCGCTTTTGGCCTGGTTGGCTGTTTCGGCCATGTCTTTCGCCATCACCAGTTCCTGCTCCATTTGCTTACGCTCGATGGCCGCGGCCAGGGTGGCGGCAAATGATTGCAGAATGCTGAATTCGGTGATCGTCCAGTCGCGTTCCTGCGTGCAATCGCTGAACGCTACAAAGCCCCAGAAATAATGCATGGTGAACACAGGCAGTACTGCAGCTGTTTTAACACCTCTTTCTTCGTAAAAAGACCGTAGTTCAGCATCCTGCATATGCCTCACATGGCTGCAATATATTTCCTCGTTGATGAGGGTTTGAAATAGCGGCGATCTGATGTTTATCTCTTTGTTCTGAAAATCAGGCGTACGGTAGATCAGTTCATCGCCGGCACTTTCCCATTGCCACAACCTGCTGGTATACCATTTATCTTCTGTTAGTATGTATTCATTTTTGTAAACGTTCAGGTTATCGACCTGCATTTTCATGCCCAGCAACTGAATCGCTTCGCCAATGGCCTGATCGAGGTTATTATTACTTATGAGCAAATGCGTTGCTTCGGCCACTGCCTGCAGCAACTGGTCTTTGCGGCGCAGGTTTTCTTCTACCTTTTTCAGCGGGGTAATATTATGTACAAACCCTAACACGCCCCATACATTGCCATCTGCATCTTTCAGCGGTACTTTTACCGTGCTCATCGTATTCAGCTGGCCATTGGAAAAATTCGGTTCTTCGGGAATGTAGATCACTTTGCCGGAACGCACCACTTCATCGTCATCGGCCCAGAAACCGCGTATCCCGCGGGAAGGATCTCCTTTAACATATTCAACGGGAAAGCCAACTTCGAGGTCGTCTTTGCCAATAATTTCCTTGGGCGTTTTACGCAGGGAGTCGGCGCAGGCCTGGTTGATCAGCAGGAAGCGGTGGTTAGGATCTTTGATGAATATCCAGTCGGGCGTAGAATTGATAATGGTGCGCAACAGTTCTTCAGACTGCTTAACATCCGACAGCAGCTGCTCGCGTTCTGCCTCGGCTTTCTTTTGTTCGGTAATGTTACGGGAAGTAGTGATGATCTTCACAACCTGCTTGTTTTCCTTCACCGGTTTTAAGATGCTTTCGAGCCAGATATATTCCTTGTTTTTGGTTTGAATGCGGTAGCGCAAGGTGAGGTTATCGATCCTGTTCATGGCCACACTGCCTTTATGCGGGGTAAAGGCAAACACATCATCCGGGTGAACGAATTCCGTTATGGAATGGCCTTCCATTTCTTCGCGATAATATCCCAGGGCTTTTTCAACCGATGGAGATACATATTGAAAGATACCTTCGGGACTGCTTACCGAAATTATATCTTCGGCATGTTCTGCCAGCAGGCGGAATTTCTGTTCACTGTTTTGCAGCGCCTGTTCGGCAATTACTTTTTCGGTAACATTTACGCCAATGCCCTGGATCTCCGAAACCCCATCCTCATTCTGCAAGGCAATGAATTCCCAGTCGGTCCACTGAAAACTGTTCGTTTGTTTGATAGATTTTTTGATCAGCAGCTTGAAAACTGTGCCCGGGTTTAACCAGCATTGGTCGGCTACTTCCTGGCAGCGGTGCAGGTCTTTGGGATGAATGGTCGTATAAAAGGGAACACCCAGTACTTCACTTTCAGTATAGCCGAAGACTTTCAAGAATTGCGGATTGGCATACGTAAAGTTTCCGTTGCGGTCTATACGGATAACATAGTTTGTTTGTGAATTAAGGATGGAAGAGAGGTATTTCTTCTCGCGCAGCAGGGCATTCCGGGCCGTTTGCAGGGCTTCAAAGTTCTTTCTGTTGCTGCGCAACAGCGGATCGATCACCAGGAAAATAAGGCAAATGAGGGCAACGATGAGCGAAATGAATTTACCGGTATTGATAGTTGACGACGCTTCTATTCTTTCTGTTACCAGTTCCGTGTACCGCTGCACTACCTGGTTCATCAGCGCAAAGAACTTTCTTTCGCTGTACAAGATCTGTTGTTTATACAGGGAGCCATTGATGGCCAGCAGCTCACTATCAGCCTGCTGCACTTCCTGCGCTACAGCAACAATAGCCTTAAAATGAGTTTGGGCATTGGTAAGGTCGCGGGTGATTTCCAGGAGGTCGGCGGTAACCGGTTCATCCTTTACGATCTTTATTTTATTGCGTAAAAGCTGGTTGCAAACGAGAAAAGAGTCGGTAGCTTGTTTAAGTTGTTCCCGGATGTTTTGTTGTTCCGGTTCGGGCAGGCGGCTGTTGGTAAGAAGCAATACGTCCTTGGTAATGATCTGGCCAAAAGTTTGTTGCTGCCCGCTTATGTTCACCAGTTTTACCATTTGTTCATTCTGTTTCGACGACAGATGAATCATGTAATAACCGAAGAAATTAAACAGCAGCACAGCGGCAAGCAGCACGACAGCAATTCTGACCAGTTTTCGAACAGGACTCTTCATGGATTTAAAGGATACAAACCTACCCAATATATAACTGATAAATATAGTTTGTATTGAACATCAACCCTTGTTTTTTATCATAAATAAGGGTAATTCTTCATGATTTTATGCTTTGGGTACGGCCGCTGGCCAGGATGAACAAATAAAGTGGTAAGAAAGTGTTACAGGTTTCAGGTTACAGGGAAATTCATTGCCGCTTTCAGTATCCCGGAAAACAGCCATAAACCGCAAACTGAAAGCAAAAAGCTTGCACTTTGAAATTGAAGCCCCGGCAACCGGAAACGGCTGACAGCGAGCACCTCAAACCTGTAACCTGCACCCTGGAACCGTTCCTTAGGTGGTAATATGTTACACTTTAAAGTGATTCTACCTAATAGTCTATCACTTGCTCCTCGATATACGCCGGTAATTCGCGCCATTCGTACTGTTGGTTGCGCAATTGCGGTTCAAAACCCGCTTCGCGAATAGCGTTTTGTATGCTTTTGTAGGTAAATCGGTGCGGTGCACCAGCAGCGCTTACCACATTTTCTTCCAACATAATACTGCCGAAATCATTAGCGCCGGCATGCAAACAAATTTGGGCGGTTTGTTTACCAACAGTGAGCCAGGAAGCCTGGATATTCTTCACGTTGGGCAGCATGATCCGGCTAATGGCGATCATGCGAATATATTCATCGGGCGTGGTAAGATTATGTACACCGCGGATCCTGGTAAGCAGGGTATCCACATCCTGGAAGGTCCAGGGAATGAAGGCCAGGAAACCTTTAGCTTCGGCTGGTTTTTTAGCCTGTACCTCCCTGATCTTCACCAGGTGCTCAAAACGTTCGCGCAGTGTTTCCACATGCCCGAACATCATGGTGCCCGAGGTGGTAATGTTCAGTTTATGGGCTTCATGCATTATATCGAGCCACTCCTGCGAGCCGCATTTTCCTTTGGAGATGAGGCGGCGTACGCGATCGACCAGGATCTCGGCGCCGGCGCCCGGCAGGCTGTCCATACCCGCTTCTTTTAAAGCGGTCAAAACTTCGCGGTGGGTCGATTTTTCGAGTTTGGTAATATGGGCAATTTCAGGGGGGCCTAAAGTATGCAGCTTAATGCTCGGGTACAGCTGTTTTAATTGTTTGAACAGGTCAACATAAAACTGTAAACCCAGTTCGGGGTGATGGCCACCCTGCAGCAATAACTGATCGCCACCCCAGCGGATGGTTTCTTCAATTTTCTTCTTATAGGTAGCAAGATCGGTGATATAAGCATCCTTGTGGCCGGGTATGCGAAAGAAGTTACAGAACTTACAATTGGCAATACATACGTTAGTGGTATTTACGTTACGATCTATTTGCCAGGTAACTTTTCCATGGGGAACTTGTTTTTTACGCAACTCATTGGCTACAAACATCAGTTCTGTCAATGGGGCTTGTTCAAACAGGTACATTCCTTCCTCGACGGTCAGCATATCAAAATTCAGGGCCTTGGCGTAGAGCTCATCCAGATGCATAAAAATTTATTGTAGCAACAAAAGTACTAAACGATCGGTTCAGAACGAATCGTATATCTGCAAATAGGAAGGATGTTTATACACCCCTATTCGTAATTGAGCAGTTGGTAACGACCATTTATGTGTTTTTATTCCAATGGTTTACCAATTTCACATAATTATTTTATCTTACTAACTGCATTCAAACATTTGACAATGCAGGCCGAAAACGGATATAGCCAGAAAAGCCGGAAATGCGAAGAGCCGAATCAATGGGTGTTTTTCGGCGATTGGCCTTCCAAAGCTATTGGGCCGGCTGGCCAGTATCGGCACCGAGCAACATTTATTAAACCTGCTTCCATGCGATTGTTGACCATACCCTTGTTACTACTGCTATTGATCTCAGTCAGGTTTGCCAGGGCCCAGGAAGAGTTTATTCCGCCCCCGGCCAAACTGATTGCCAAATTCCCCTTCAGATTACTTACCGGCGGCATTATTACTATCAAAGCCCAGCTGAGCAATTTTCCCGATACGCTTAATTTCATCCTGGATACAGGCAGTGGTGGTATTTCGCTTGATTCTTCCACCGCTGATTATTTAAAACTGGAAACGAGGTTAAGCGACCGCACCATTCGCGGTATTGCGGGCGTACGGCGGGTATTTTTCGCCTACCGGCAACAACTTCATCTGCCGGGTTTGACTGTAGAGAACCTTGATTTTCATATTAATGATTATGATGTTTTGACCAGCGCCTATGGGGAGAAAATAGACGGCATCATCGGATTGAGCTTTTTATCGAGGTACATTGTGGGCGTTGATTATGACAGCCTGAAGATCTCTGTATACACCAAAGGCACGATCAAATACCCGCGGGGCGGCTTTTTACTGAAGCCCCTGATCAATACGATCCCAATAATGCAATCTACCATCCGCGACAACCGGCAGCTGACCTCAAGGTTCTATTTTGATACCGGCGCCGGCATGTGCCTGCTGCTGTCGGCCGACTTCGTGAGCGACAGCAATTTTGTAAAACCCAAGCGTAAATGGTATGCCACCCAGGCAGAAGGATTGGGTGGAAAAGCCCCTATGAAACAGGGAGTTATAAAACAAATGCAGGTGGGGCCCTATAAATTCAAAAATGTGCCTACCTATATATTTGACGATGAGTTCAATGTGACGGCTTACCCCTCGTTGGCCGGACTGATCGGAAACGACCTGTTGCGCCGGTTCAACCTGATCATCAATTATGAAAAAAAGGATATTTATATGACGCCCAATACCCATTATAAAGAGGCGTTTGATTATTCCTACACCGGTTTGGGCATGTATGTGGTAGATGGGGAGATCCAGGTGGTGGATATTATGCCTGAGTCGCCCGCCGAGCAGGCCGGGTTCAAACCAGGGGATGTGATCATGGCGGTTGCCAATAACTTCAGTAACAATATTCAAACCTATAAAAATCTGATGCAAACCCCGGGTGAGCGGCTTAAGATCCTGGTTTTGCGGAAGGAAGGGCCGGTGGTGCTTACCATGAAGGTCAAAAACATTCTCACGGGGCGCTAAACTGCTTTTATCAAATCACTTTCAACCAAATACCTCAACTTGTCGTTAATTTGTAGCCAGAGGCAGGCAAACCTGTAAGCTGCACCATAGCATTTGCAGTTGGTTCAAGCGCTCCCGGATAAAGGGGCCAGGCACTCCAGGCCGGGTAATCTGGAAATGTGGACCTGTCAGGTGAACTTTAATGACTAATGAAGCACGCCTCCGTCCACCTTACAGGTCTGGCCCAATTTTAAAAGCAAAAACGGCATATGATACAATTTGAAAAATTCACGCTTTCGAATGGTTTACGGGTTATAGTACATGAAGATCATTCCACTCCCATGGCAGTATTGAATGTTATGTACGACGTAGGGGCCAAAGATGAAGATCCAAATAAAACGGGTTTTGCGCATTTGTTCGAGCACCTGATGTTCGGTGGCTCGGGGAATATCGACGATTTTGAAACGCCCCTGCAAATGGCGGGCGGCGAAAACAATGCCTACACCAGCAACGATGTAACCAACTATTATATTCAGCTGCCGGCCGAAAACCTGGAAACAGCATTCTGGCTGGAAAGTGACCGCATGTTGTCGCTGGCCTTCAGTGAAAAGAGCCTGGAGGTACAACGCAAAGTGGTTATTGAAGAATTCAAAGAGCATTATATTAACAAACCCTACGGTGATGTATGGTTTAAGTTGCGTGAAATGGCCTATAAGCAACATCCTTACCGCTGGATGACGATCGGCAAAGAATTATCGCATATTGAAAATGCCCGCCTGCAGGATGTAAAGAATTTCTTTTTTAAACATTATCGCCCCGTAAACGCCATTTTGGTGGTGGCGGGTCATGTGAAGACCGATAAGGTACGGCAGCTGGCTGAAAAATGGTTTGGCGATATCCCTTCCGGTGATAAATACATTCGGCAGATCCCTAACGAGCCGGTGCAAAATGAAGCGCGCGTTATGGAGGTGAAAGCCAATGTACCGTTGGATGCCCTTTATAAGGTATGGCATATGGATGACCGCCTCGATCATGGGTATTATGTAGCTGACCTTATTACCGAAGTGTTGGGCGGTGGCGGTTCTTCCCGCCTGTACCAGAAGCTGGTAAAAGAAAAGCAGCTGTTCAGCCAAATAGAATGTTATCATTTTGGAACGGTTGACAGAGGTTTGCTGGCGGTTGAAGGAAAGCTGGTAAAAGGCGTAAAAATGGAGGACGCAGAAAAGGCCATTAATGAAGAAATTGAAAAGCTGAAAGCGGGCGGCATCAGCGAAAAAGAGCTCACCAAAATAAAGAACAAGACCGAAGCTACGCTTGCATTTGAAGACATGAGCGTGCTTACCCGGGCCAACAACCTGGCTTTCTATGAATTGCTGGGCGATGTAAACCTCTTTAACGCCGACAGGGATAAATATTTCTCAGTAACCGGAGATGATATTTTAAAATACAGTCAGAAAATATTCAATCCCAATAACAGCAGTACGCTGAAATATTATAGTGAGAATTAATTGAAGATTAAAAAGACGACTAAACGAATTATGCTTAATAGAACCATCGCTCCGAAAATAATAGATCCGGTTGCATTTGATATACAATTGCCGGCCTGTAAAAAACATACGCTCACCAATGGTGTAGAAGTGTATGCGGTTGATCTGGGAAATGAAGATACCTTAATGGTGAATTGGGTTTTTTATGCCGGTAACTGGTGGGAAAAGAAAAAGGCTGTGGCGGCTGCTACCAATTTCCTCATCAAGAACGGCACCAGTAAGCGCAATGCTTTTGAAATAAATGAACATTTCGAGTATTATGGCGCATACCTTAACCGCACCTGTTATAATGAAACGGCAGAGCTGACCCTGCACACTTTAGGCAAACATATCAATGAATTATTGCCTGTAGTAGCAGAACTTGTACAGGACTCCATTTTTCCGCAGGAGGAAATGAACATTTATGTGCAGAATGCGCAGCAGCGCTTAAAGGTGAACCTGCAGAAATGCGAGTTTGTGGCCGGCCGCCTGATCGATGCCTATTTGTTTGGTGAAAATCACCCGTATGGAAAGTATATGGAGCTGGATGATTATGCAGCCGTACAGCGCGAAGACGTGGTCAATTTCTATAACAATTACTATAAGGAGGGCCGCTGTGTAATTTTTGTAGCGGGAAAACTGCCTAAAGATATTATAGAAACACTGGAAAAATATTTTGGTAACCTGCCATTAAAGCCGCGTTCTGCCAGCTTCGCAGCAACTGTTCAACATCCATTACAGCCGGCAACGCAGAAAAAATATGAGATCCTGAATGATCCCAATGGTGTGCAGAGTGCGATTCGTATTGCCCGCCCTTTTCCCAACCGCCTGCACCCCGATTTTCAGAAAGTGCTGGTGTTGAACAATGTGCTCGGCGGCTTCTTTGGTTCCCGCTTAATGGGCAATATCCGCGAAGAAAAAGGCTATACATATGGTATATATAGTTACCTGTTGAATTTCACCAGCGAAAGCGGCTGGATGGTGAGTACCGAAGCCGGCCGCGACGTAACGGCAGATACCGTGAAGGAAATTTATTATGAAATGGAGTCATTGCGGGAAGAGCTGATAGACGACGAAGAATTAATGATGACGCGCAATTCGATGATCGGCAGCATCCTGGGCGACCTGGATGGCCCCTTCCAAGTGATAGGGCGCTGGAAGAATATGATCCTGAACAATGTGGAGGAAGGCTATTTTGAGCGGGGTGTGCAGATCATCAAGAATATAACGGCCAAAGAGCTGCAGGAACTGGCGAATAAGTACCTGGTGAAGGAGGAATTTTATGAACTGGTGGTCGTTTAGGCAATGTAGCTTTTCATAGATCGAGAGGCGGTGAGAGATTGAGCGATTTCGGGGTTTAGAGATTCTGCGATTAATTGGAGCGTTTAAATCTGAGCAGATCGCAAATCGATAAATCTCAAAATCAGAAATGGTCATACTTTCTTTGGGCCGCATCATCAAATCAACCTCACCCGATTTATACACAAAATCTCTATTCTCATGAATTTTCTGATGCGTATCGTTGTAACCTCCATTGTTGCATTTGGATTATCGTATATTTTAAATGGGGTGCAAATAGATGCGTTCACAACGGCTATCGTGCTGGCGATCGTACTGGCAATTTTGAATGCCATTATAAAGCCCATTCTTATTTTGATCACCTTTCCCATTACCGTTGTCACGTTAGGGCTTTTTTTATTTGTCATCAATGCCCTGATCATCTTGCTGGCGGATAAGTTCATCAAAGGCTTCCATGTTGACGGGTTCTGGTGGGCGCTCTTGTTCAGCCTGCTGCTGTCGATTGTTACCTCGCTGTTATATAAAGAAAAAAGCGATGAAAAAGAATAGACGCCGCCCTCCGCGGATATTCGATTTGCGTTAACTTCATGGTACACTATTTTATTACCGTATTGTATGCACTTCGATAGCAAAGATTTGACGCACGATCAACTGGTTCATTTTTATAAGAGCCTGTTATTGCCCCGGATGATCGAAGAAAAGATGCTCGTGTTGTTGCGGCAGGGTAAAATTTCAAAATGGTTTAGTGGAATAGGGCAGGAGGCCATTGCCGTGGGTGTTACCCAGGCATTGGAAGAAGACGAGTGGATCTTGCCCCTGCATCGCAACCTGGGCGTATTTACCAGCCGGCATATGCCGCTGCATAAACTGTTAATGCAATGGCAGGGCAATCAAAGCGGGTATAGTAAAGGGCGCGAACGCAGCTTTCACTTTGGAAATGCACAGCATTATATTTGTGGCATGATCTCGCACCTGGGTCCGCAGTTAGGGATTGCAGATGGTATTGCCCTGGCCAATAAACTTCGCAAAGAGAATAAAGTAGTGGTAGTGTTTACCGGCGAAGGCGGAACCAGTGAAGGCGATTTTCATGAAGCCGTGAATGTAGCTGCGGTGTGGGACTTGCCCGTGATCTTTGTGATAGAAAATAATGGCTATGCACTCAGCACGCCCGTGCATGAGCAATACCGCTGCGAAGCGCTGGTAGAAAAAGCCCGTGGTTATGGTATTGACGGGGTAAAGATCGACGGCAATAATTTACTGAGCGTTTATGATACCATTAAAGGTGTAAAGAAATACTGCCTTGAAAACAGCCGGCCTTATATGGTTGAATGCGCCACCTTTCGCATGCGCGGCCATGAAGAAGCGAGCGGCACCAAATATGTTCCCCAGTATTTGTTTGAAGTATGGGAAATGAAAGATCCCATCAAGAACTTCGAAAAATTCCTGCTGTCGAAACAAGTGCTTACCCAGGAAGTGATCGATAGCATTCATCAGGATCTGAAAGATTATATTGACGTAGAATGCACTATAGGCTTTAATGCCAAGCCTATGATCATTGATACCGGAAAGGAATTGCAGGATGTATATGCGCCTTCCGAAATAAAGATCAGGGAACCGGAAGGACCTGTTTCTAACCATCGTTTTATTGACGCCATTAAAGACGGGCTGCGGCAAAGCATGCAGCGGCATGATAACCTGGTATTGATGGGACAGGATATTGCAGAATATGGTGGCGTATTTAAGATAACAGAAGGCTTTTTAGATGAGTTTGGAAAAGACCGGGTGCGCAATACGCCCTTGTGCGAAAGTGCTATTATCGGCGCAGCGTTGGGCCTTAGCCTGCAGGGATTCAGAAGTATGATAGAAATGCAGTTTGCCGATTTTGTAACCATGGGTTTCACGCAAATTGTAAATAACCTGGCCAAGATCCATTACCGCTGGGGGCAGCCGGCGAATGTGGTCATTCGCATGCCCTGTGGCGCGGGGGTAGGGGCGGGACCATTCCACTCACAAACCAATGAAGCCTGGTTCGTGCATACGCCGGGTCTGAAAGTTGTGTATCCATCAACGCCAGCAGACGCAAAGGGACTGTTGATAGCAGCTATCAATGATCCCAACCCCGTATTGTTCTTTGAGCATAAGGCGCTGTACAGAAGCGTAAGTGGCGATGTGCCCGATGGGTATTTTGAAACGGAAATAGGCAAAGCCCGGCATGTACGTTCGGGTGACGATATAAGTATTATAACGTATGGACAAGGCGTTATTTGGGCAGAAGACTATGCGGCCGCACATCCTGAAGTTTCAATAGATATATTAGACCTTCGCAGTTTGTTACCGCTCGATTATGAAGCCATCAGGGCAGCGGTTAGCCGAACCGGCCGGGTGCTGGTCTTGCATGAGGATACATTGACCGGTGGTATAGGCGGTGAAATAGCAGCCTGGATAGGGGAGCATTGTTTTGAATTGCTCGATGCGCCGGTATTGCGCTGCGCATCCCTTGATACACCCATTCCGTTTAACCTGGAACTCGAGAACAATTTCCTTGCGAAGTCGAGGTTGCCGGAAGCAGTGAAAAGGTTGTTAAGTTATTAATGTATTGTATGAGTTTGGTGAGCAACGCAACTCACTCCCCCGGATAATACTTCCGCTCCATGTTCTTCATTACATCGTCCTTATAAAACAAAACATCTTTAAAAATGCCTTTGGTGTACATTTCGGCCTGATCGCCGAAATGCTTGGAGGCGGGATTGCCGCTTTCACCGCCCGTCAATAATGATTTCGCCTTTATCTTTTTGCCAAATTCAATGGCGCATACAAAGCTGTTGCCATTGTAGCCATATCTTTTTTTGTTGCCAGCATTGTACCGGCTAACAAACGATGGCAAACAACCCCAGGTAGAGGCTGCCATACCCACGGGCAGGCTTGGCTTGTTATCGTCATAAGTTTCCTGCAGTTTGCCGGTCAACCGCTGGTACCGGTTGATGGTTCCCCAGCTGGTTTTCCACGTGCCATACCTGCCAGTCAATTCATTAACGACAGATAACAAGGTGCCGGCCAACTCTGAGATCGATGCCGTGCTTGCATATTCATGCACACGGGTAACCATATCCACTTCTTTACCATTCACCCGAACCTGGTTGATCAATGTCTGTAATTTTTGGATCCACTCAATGGCCAATGTGGTGGCGACGGAATTGACGCCTGCCTTCAAGTCCCAATTCTTAAGCACGCTTATGGGTTCCACCAGCTTTATATAAATAGAATCGTTCTTTGAAAGGTCTTTTTCATAACCGTTTACCAGCGCTGGTATCAAATCTTCAAAAGCTGCCAGTGTAGTATTGTAACCTGCAGCGATCATTGAATCGATCGTAAACTTTTTTGCTTTTTCCAGCAAACGGGCAGCTGTTATTCCGCGAAAGTTTTCCGGTTCGGTAGCCATATACCGGGGATAATCTCCTTTTTTCGGACTGCTGCTGCCTGCAGCATTATATGGCGTTGAATTACAGTTTTGAATGAATCCGCTTGCCGGGTTGTAAAGGTGAATGGTTTGATCCAGCCGGTGGAATCCCTGCCAGACAGACGCGCGTGAACTGCCATCCACCGGCTTCGACCAGTCGAGCGTTGTATCGCGGCGGGGAATAAAATTGCCATGCCAGTAGGCAATATTCCCTTTGTCGTCGGCAAACACCGTATTGTTCGATGCGTTCGACAATAACTCCATACTCTTTTTAAATGACTCGAAGCCGGTTGCTTTCGTGCGTTGCCAGGATTGGATCAAGGCTTTCATCGACCGGTTCACTGCTTTTACACTGAGCCATTGACCGTCGCGGCTGCCCATGACCGGACCGTGATGCGTATACCAGGTATTGATGGTTTTTGTTTTTATGCTGTCGCCATCTTTATAATTCAAGGTGATTGCACGTTGCATTACCGGTATGTTCCTTTTATCATACTCGTACATTAGCTTTCCGTCTTTATTGAGCGTCTTTAATGCATAGAGGTCGGCTACGTCTGAATAACCGGAGGTATGCATCCAGCCGCAATGCTCGTTAAAACCCTGGTACACGAAGAGCTGTCCCCAGGTAACGGCTCCATATGCATTCAGCCCTTCTTCGCTGATCACATGTACTTCGGGCCGGAGATAAAAACTTACATGCGGATTGATATATAAAATGGCATTGCCCGATGCTGTACGGGCGGGGGCCAGCGCAAAGCCATTGGAACCGGTGGCTTCTTCCTCTTCTATTCTTTTGGTGAATACCGTAGCCGTTGTATCACTGGTATAGAACTTTTTCAATTCGTCGATCGAGAGGCCGCCACTTTGGATGGCTGCAATGCTGCCGTCGGTCCACATTAAATGGAACCAGGGCTCAAAGCGGCGAAGCAAGGCGGGTTTTACCGTTGGATGTTTATACAGGTAATAATTGATGCCATCGGCAAACGCATTGAGAAGTTTTTTTAACGAATCCGGACTGCGGATATAATCTCTTTTCGCTCCGACTGAATCGATCAGCAGGCGCGTGTACAGGTCGTTATACAACGCTTTTTCGCCCTGCACTTCGGCGCTTCTGCCTAAGATATCGATGTAATTATTTTCTACTCTTTTGAAATCGTCTTCGCACTGTGCATACAGTAAGCCAAAAACGCAGTCGGCGTCGGTTTTGCCATAGATATGGGGAATGCCCCATTTGTCGCGGATAATAGTCACCTGTTTTGCCTGTTGCTGCCAGCGCGTAATTTCTTCCTGCGTAAATTGTTGCTGGGCCAGCAATGATATTGGAAATAACAAGAGTAGAATCAGCTTCATGGGGGTAAAGTTAGTAACCAATTCGCAATAGACAACTGGCAATTGACAAGTTATACAGTGGTAAAAATTCCAGTTCCCGGTTGTCGGGTACTGCGCCGGCGCGTAGCTGCGTTTTAACTCCCGGCAACCGGCACCTGGTAACCGGTAACTCTATTTCTCTGTAACCTGAAACTTTTAAGCTGAACTCGACTTACTTATTATACGCCGGCCCATACAACGCCACCCCGCTCCTCACTCCGGTATGTTTGCCGTTTTCCACCACTAACTGCCCGTTCACCAACACATAATGAAAGCCGGTTGAATACTGGTGCGGCTTATCGAAGGTGGCATGATCGCTTACCGTTTTGTCATCAAAGATCACAATGTCTGCAGCCATACCTTCTTTCAGGAGTCCACGGTCTTTAAGCTGAAATTTTTGTGCGGCCAGTGAGGTCATTCGCCGGATGGCTTCTTCCAGCGTGATCACTTTTTCTTCCCGCACATATTTACCCAAAACGCGGGCATTAGTGCCATAGCCTCTTGGATGCGGCATGCCTTTACCAGGTACAGGAACGCCGGCATCTGCCCCGGTCATGCAAAACGGGTAGCGCATTATGTATTTCACATCTTCTTCATTCATGCTGTGGTACACCATCTGTGCGCCGCCTTTTTCCACCATATCCATAATGGTTTCGGCTTCCTGCGCCGCTTTTGATTTGCGCCCGATCAGTTTGTTGATCTCGGTAATGCTTTTGCCGTTATAGCTGCTGTCGGCCGAATAATTGGCCACCACACAATAACTGTAATTTTTGAATTTGTAATTACGAAGCTGGTCGAGCATTTCTTTTTTGATCTGCGCCCTTATTCGGGGGTTATGCAAGCGGGCGATCAAAGAATCATTACCACCGGCAAAGGCCCAGTCGGGCAGGCGTACGCCCAGGTTGGTACTGCTGGCCGTGTAAGGATATTGATCAATGGTCACATCCCAGCCTTCCTGCCGCGCCTGCTGAACAAGTCCTAAGGTAATATGGCTGGTGCCCCAATTGGCCTTACCACCGATCTTAAAATGCGAGATCTGCACGGGAATGTTTGCCGACCGGCCGATATTGATGGCTTCATTAATGGCATCAACCGCCTTGCTTTCTTCATTGCGAATATGCGACGCGTAGATGCCATTGTATTTGGATGCTGCTTTTGCGAGTGCTACCACTTCCTCGGTGTTGGCAAAAGTGCCGGGAATATAAATAAGGCCGGTGCTGATGCCCACTGCACCCTGTTTCATGGCTTCTTCTACCAGCGATTCCATTTGTTGTTGTTCAGCTGCAGTCGGTAAGCGGTTATCGCGCTGCATCACCTGCTGGCGAACAGTGTTATGTCCCATTAAAGAAGCTACGTTGATGGAAGGATGTAAGCTGTCGATACGATAAAAAAACTCTTTGAGGTTGGAAGAAGAGCCGCCGCAATTGCCCGTAATAACAGTGGTTACGCCATCGTATATATAATTATCGGCTGTGGGCCATTGAAAAATACCGCCTTCAATATGTCCGTGCACATCAATGAACCCCGGGGCAATGATCATTTTGTTGGCATCAATGATCTTTGGGGCAGCGTAATCGGTAAGCTTTCCAACGGCCAGGATCTTGCCGCCCGCAACAGCTACATCGCCATAAAACCAGGAGTTGCCCGTACCGTCGATAATGCGGCCGTTTCTAATAAGTATATCGCAGTTGGTTTGGCCGGTGCCAGCGATGCCTGCCAGCAGGAATAAGGCCGTTAGTAATTTTCTCATAGTCGTTTAAAATTAGGCAACCATTTTTACATTTTTCATTGCGTTTTTTTGCGGGGCGCTCATGATAAAAAATCTCTATAACCGCCTGATCCATTGAGCCATGAATGCGGATGAATCGTTGTATTGCACCCTCACGGGCATTCGGATACAAGCAGTACTGTTGACAAATTTCCACAGCATAATGGCCGCTGAAAGCCGCGCCCAACGGGGGCTGGAATGATTATTTAAGATATTGTGAGAAATGGATTCTTATGAAAAAGACCAATTACTTTTTTCACATGCTGTTCGCGTTGAGCATGTGCGGCTTAATGTATTGTGCAAATGACGGAGCATCCAAAGACGACGGCGTATCGAAAGATGCGCAGGGCTATGATAGTACCACGGCCCATGATCAGCAAAGTTCAGATTCAGCCAGTTCGGTACATCATGTAGATCCGGCCAACGCTTATCCGCAACCTCCGGTTACAGGTTCTAACCAGGATAACAGCCGTACCAAAGATTCTGGCAAAATAAAAGATACGCCCAACAGGCCAGGTTATTAATTCCTGGGAAGTTTAAGCGTCGGCATATACAGCTGGTCGCGGAGCCGCCCCCGGCGGAACATTCGAGCGCGGTCAGCTGCAAATAATCAATGTTTTATTTTGGTTGGTTTTGTATCTGTACAAAAAAAGAAGGGGCCTTATGGCTCCTTCTTTTTTCTATAGTTGAATAAGTGATTAATCAAGCGATTTCAGCCATTTAACCAGGTCGTCCCTGGTTTTACCAGTCTTTTCCTGCATACGGCCCAGCCATTCGTCATCTTTGCCTTCTTCATACTTAATATCATCGTCAGTTAAGTTGCCAAAGGCTTGCTTGATCTTTCCTTTCCACTTATTCCAGTTGCCTTTAATTTCTAATCTGTCCATAACTGTCTTTTTTAATAACAGTTAAAATCTTGTGCCACCATTAATCTGTTGTGGCGCCTTTTTCCCCAACAAACCATTGCTCTTTATTCCTGAACAACACATTAAAGGTGGTCAATGAACCATAGATACGGGTAATGTATTGCTGCAGGTTCACTTTGTCTTCGTCGCTCAATTGTTTATGCGCATTGATCTGCTGTTCCAGCACCCGCAGGCGGTCGCGCAGCATCACGATCTTGTGAAAGAACACATCGATGGGAATGTCTTTTCCTTTCTGGGTTTTATCGGCCGGTTGCAATATCATGGTGCCGCCTTTCCAGCGATCGCCCAATGGAACGATCTCCTGGAAGCCGCCCCATAAGCGCAATATCTTTAAAAGTGATCGTTCTACATCACTGTGCGTTTCTATTTCTGCGGTAACATTTTCAGGAATTATCTCTTCGAGATGACTATCATTTTTATCAATCTCTTTAATGCCATGATGAATAAAAGAAATGAGGTAGGTTGCGTATCTGATACCTACAATTACACCGGGGCCGTGTTGCCGGTGTTGTAAACGGGTTCCGATGCCGAGGTTCAATTGATCCATATCATACATTTTCAATCTGAAATATACAATGAGTTTTTCATTAATATATTTATCGTGTAGGTAAAGTATGTCACTTATTTCCGGCAAAGCTCATAAAGTATACACGTTACAGCATCTTTAACTGTAACGGTTGCCGATCTTACTTTACCGTTAGCGGTGGTATGGCCATTCTGCAGTGTGCTTCATTAATAATTCATGGCCTGGTAAACAAGCACTTTATACAGGTTGCCAAGATTGCCCCAACTCGTAGGCCAGATGTTGCGGTAAAGTAATCCGATCAGTTTTTCTTTGGGATCTACCCAATAGGTAGTGGAAAACATACCACCCCATTCGAAAGTGCCTTCCTGTGTGGGCAATACAGCGCTGCCTTTTTCAGTCGTTATACCGAAGCCCAGTCCGAACTTGTTGGGACCGCGGCTGATATCGCCGATCTGATTCATCGTCATCATGCGAACACTGTTATGGCTGAGCAAGCGTTTGCCATTGTATTCACCGCCGTTCAATAGCATTTGCAGAAAAATGGCATAATCATAAATGGTAGAGGACAGGCCGGCGCCGCCTGAATAGTATGTGCCTTTCATATTGGGGTAATCGCGGAACATTTCATTTACCACGTTCACTCTTTCATTCATTTTTACCAGCTTTTTGGTGGCGCTGTCTTCGGTATACAGCATGACCAGCCGTTTTTGTTTGTCGGCCGGCAAATAAAAGTAAGTGTCCTTCATGCCTAAAGGCTCAAAAATGCGTTTGTGAAAAAAATCCTTCAGGCTCATGCCCGATACCACTTCTACCAGGTAACCCAATACATCAGTATTCAAACCATAGGTGAACTTTTCTCCGGGCTGATGAAAAAGCGGAAGCGTGCCGAGGATCTTCATTTTCTCGGCGAGGATATAGTTAGGAACTCCAATTCCGCCAACTACGCCAGCCTTGGCATAAATAGCTTTCGCTTCTGCAGAACCGATCTGTGCATACCCTAGTCCACTGGTATGTGTAAGCAGATCGCGAATGGTGATCTCGCGTTTGGCGGGAACGGTCGTATAGGTAGTGTCTGCTTTATTATATTTATCGATCACCCTGGGGTTTTTAAACTCGGGGATGAAGTTTGAAATAGGATCGTCCAGCATGAATTTTCCTTCTTCATATAACATCATCACGGCTACGCTGGTAATAGCTTTAGTTTGAGAGGCAATGCGGAAGATGCCATCTTTGGGTAGCGGCGCTTTGGTATCAATGTCGTTGTAGCCAAAATTTTTATAATATACGATCTTGCCTTCATGCACGATCATCGCCACGGCTCCGTTAATTCTTCCCTTGTCAACATACTCCTGTAATGCAGTATCAATGCGCGCCAACCGCTTCGATGAAAATCCACTGGCTTCAGGGCTCGTTGCCATACTCAAAACAGGATGGCCAGAGTGGTTAACGGAATTGGAATGATTCGACTGGCAAAAACCAATGGTAATACCAAGCAGGATAACTGAAATTGTGCTGGCGAGCTTTCTCATGGTTACATGAAATATTTAGAATGGAAGATAATACTATAATTGAAAAAAAATCAAGGCATGGAAAACTTACCGGTTGCCGGATCGCCGGAAAGCAGTTAGGTGTTTCATGGTTCAGACGACCGGGAAATAGGGTCACCGGTTACCAGATAACAATACATGTTTTTGAAGTTACCGGGTAATACAGGCTTACTGCAGCGCCATTGAGGTAACAGTGTGCCCATTGTCATCCTCTGTGACGGAATAAGCGTTTTGAAAACCGGCAAGCGGTAACTGGTGACCGGTTAGTCTTCCTTTCTCAACTCGCCCATAATTTGCTTCAACTTCGTGTATTTTTCAAAGCTCTGCTTAATATAAGATTGCAGTTCGTAGTCAGTAGCGGTTTCTATAAATACGAGATCGGGGCGGTAGCGTTTCATGAAGGTATCCAACTCGGCGCCGCGCAGCCCCGTAAGGCGCACCACCAATGGCCGGCTGAATCGGTGATCAATGAACTTTTCTTTTTCTTCCAGGATCAACCGGTCCCTGAATGCCGCCATACGCCGGTTCTTGCGGAAGTTAAATACGTCTATTAGCTGGTCAAGGTCAACACCCACGGCTGCATTTTGGGTGGTGGGGGTAACGATGCCGAGGCCGGGCTTTTTATAATTGAATGCTTTAGCGTATTCTTCGCGGTTGGCAAGAGAATCGAGATGGTAATTCCGCTGCTTTACCATAATGGGTTTTAGTTCAGTAACATTTACATGCAGGGAAATTTCAAAGTTCTGCTGATTGGGGATCCCTGCTACGGGATATTTGGGCGTGCCTTTGCCGAGGTAAGAGAACCAGATGGAGTCGGTATCCCTTACATACAGCGAATACCGGCCCAGCGAATCGGTGCTCGTTCCTGTGCCGCCTGTGCTCATTACACTCACCGATGCCAACGGGATCTGTTGTGTCATATCGAATACTTTCCCTTTAACCTGTATTTGTACCTGGCAAAGGGTGGTAAACGAACAGGAAACCAGTAAAATCAGAATTATGTACCGTTTTAAGATCAAGCTGGTGTAATTAAGATTGTGATATTACTGCAAGAAAATGACATATATACAAACCGGCCAATTTTAACGGCGATTTTGCAGTTCGCGGATCAGTTTCTCAACAATGAGGGGATAATGCTCATGTTCCAGTGCATGGATCTTTTCGGCCAGTGTGTCGGCATTGTCGTTTTCATCGACAGTGCAGCGTGCCTGGAAGATGAGTTTCCCGTGGTCGTACAATTCATCAACATAATGAATGCTGATACCACTTTCCTTGTCTTTGGCAGCGATCACTGCTTCATGAACAAAGCGGCCATACATACCTTTACCGCCATACTTGGGCAACAGGGCGGGATGTATGTTAATAATACGTTGGGAATACGCCTGGATCAATGCAAGGGGAACTTTCCATAAAAAGCCTGCGAGTACAATAAAATTTACATTATGTTGTTTTATTTCGTCGACGTAGGCATTGCCGCGAAAGAACTGTTCCTTCTCTATTAATAAAGTGGGAATATTTTCTCTTTGTGCAATTGATAATACGCCAGCGCCTGGTTTGTTGCAAACAATTAATGCTATTTTAATTTGGGATTGTTGCCGGAAATGATCAATGAGCTTTTGCGCATTCGTTCCTGTACCCGATGCAAAGATGGCAACGTTAATAGTCTGCATATTATTAATATCTACGTTTAAGTTCTTATTCGGGGAGTTATCATTATCTGTTGACCTGTTACCGATTAGTTTCATCCGTTGAAGGATCTTCTTTTCATACTTCCAGAAAAAATTGAATTGTCCGAAAGGAATGGAGAAGAGAAGAATTAGTACCTGGTAGCCGAAGAGCAGGATACCGATCTTAATGGCCCAGTACCAAAAAGAGGATGCGTTCAGCTGTAACCATATAGTCACCTGCCTCGTTAACCAGGCGGTGGTTGTGCCGGTAACAGCAAAAACACACAGTATTAAAAATAACTGGGTGCCAGATACGTTCCATTTTTGTTTCAGCCGTTGAAACATGAACGCAAAAGTGCAGGAAAAATTTGGGGTGAAGAAAAGTCAATTTACCTGTGTTGAAATAGTTAGTTGTCACATTGACAAAAGCATGACATTTCTGACTGAACCGTTTTAACAGAGGGGGTAAAATCGGCTGAAACCCGCGCCCAGCCTGCATTAAAAAAATTTTAAACAGGTTGTGATTTTGTTAATTTCCTGACTTATTTTTGCACCCAATTCGGGAAATTTTTCCACATAATTTCATCATATCCAACAATATGATTGATCATAGAGCAAACGTTAAGCGAACCCTCTTCAGTGCATTGTTCTTTTTACTATTGTCGTTCGGAAATAAGATTTTAGCCCAGGATGGTAGAGCAATATTCCAGGATAACTGTGCTTCTTGTCACGCTGTGTTCAAAGATCTTACCGGCCCGGCATTAGGTGGAGTAACAACACGTGGCCCCTGGACTGATCGTAAAAAACTTTACGACTGGGTTCATAATCCGGCTAAGTTTATGGCTTCTGATCCCTATACCCAAGGGTTGAAGCAAAAGTATGGCGGTACGGTAATGACGCCGTTTCCATCATTGTCAGAAAAAGAGATCGATGCCGTAATTGATTACGTAGAGAAAACATTCAAAGCCGGCCCGCCCACTGCCTCAACAGGCACACCACAGGGAGCATCAGGTGCCCAGGTGATGGGTGAAAGTGATAACTCGATCCTGTATGGCGTACTCACTCTGATCCTTGCCATTGTTGCATTGATCATGTTGCAGGTGAACAGCAATCTTAAAAAGCTGGCCGACGACAGAGAGGGTGTTCCTTCTTACGAGCCGATCCCATTCTATCGCAACAAATCTTACATCACTATCTTAACGCTGATCCTTTTCGTAGTTGGCGGATATTATATAGTGAAAGGTGCTATCGGTTTAGGCCGCAGTACAAACTATCAACCAGAACAACCGATCTACTACTCACATAAGGTACACGCAGGTCAAAACCAGATCAGCTGTTTGTATTGCCACGGTGGTGCTATGGAAGGTAAACATGCCAACATTCCTTCGGTGAATGTTTGTATGAACTGTCACATGACCATCAGTGAATATACTGGCAGCGCCGGTAAACTGTTCCGCGAAGATGGTACTGAAGTGAACGGAACTGCAGAAATTCAAAAGATCTATGCAGCTGCCGGCTGGAACCCCGCTACCAAAACATACAGCGGTAAAGGTTCAGAAGTTCAGTGGATCAAAATTCACAACCTGCCTGATCACGTATATTTCAGCCACGCGCAACACGTGAATGCTGGTAAGGTACAATGTCAAACCTGCCACGGCGACATTCAGAAAATGGATGAAGTAAAACAAATTGCCGACCTGAGCATGGGCTGGTGTATCAACTGTCACCGCACGACTAAAGTTAACTTTGGCGGTAAGGGCGAAGAAGGCAATAAGTTCTACAGCATCTATAAAAAATATCACGACGAGATCAAAGAAGGCAAGAGAGATAGTGTAACAGTGAATGATATCGGTGGATTAGAGTGTCAAAAATGTCACTACTAATAGCAATGTGCTAATGTGCCGATTTGCTAATGTGCTGATGAGTTTCTTAACCCGTTTAGATGTAATATTTGATCATGCAGCCGTATAAAATTCTGATGGTTACATTATCAAATTATTGAATTATCAAATTTTCAAATCAAAAGATAAATGGCTAATAAAAAGTACTGGCAGAGTTTCGGAGAGCTCAATAACAGTGAGGCCTATGAAAAGACGATTTCGAACGAATTCAAGGAAGAATTGCCGTTTGAAAGTGCAGATAAAAAAGGATTGGAAACCAGTCCTGCCTCCCGTAGAGACTTTTTGAAATATCTTGGTTTTAGTACAGCGGCCGCAATCGCCGCAGCCAGTTGCGAAACTAAGGTTAGAAAGGCGATCCCCTATGTAAATAAGCCGCAGGATATGGTGCCTGGCGTTGCTGATTACTATGCTACTACTTATGTGAGTGGCGGTGAAGCAATTCCGGTTGTAGCCAAAGTGCGCGACGGACGTCCCATTAAATTAGAAGGTAATACCCTTTCCACTTTCACTAAAGGTGGTTCTTCAGCCCGGATGCAGGCTTCGGTGCTCGATCTGTATGATACAGCCCGTTTACGCCATCCGATGGCAAACAACTCAGCTACGAGTTACGAAGTAATTGACCGCGATATCAAGGGCGCTTTAGCCGCCATCGGCGGTGGTCAGCTGGTATTATTAACTTCTACCATCAATTCGCCTTCTACCAAACAGGTTATCGCAGAATTCTTAGCAAAATACCCCAACAGCAAGCACGTTCAGTTCGATGCCGTTTCTTACAGCGGGATGTTACTGGCCAACGAAGCTACTTTTGGCAAACGTGCTATCCCTTCTTACAATTTCGAAAATGCACAAACTATAGTGAGCCTTGGCGCTGACTTCCTGTGTACCTGGTTGAGCCCTGTTGAATTCCAGCATGGCTACAGCAAGAACCGTAAGGTTACGGAGACGAAGTTAGACATGAGCAAACACTACCAGTTCGAAAGCATGATGAGCACCACCGGTGCTGCTGCCGACGAGCGTTTTGTACACCGCCCTTCTGAGGCAGGTATCGTGGCAGCTGCTTTATTAAGCGCTGTGAACGGCCAGGGTGCTGCAGGCGTTACTGGCAAATTGAAAGCAGGAATTGAAAAAGCGGCTAAAGACCTGGTTGCCAACAGGGGCAAAGGCCTGGTGATAAGCGGCAGCAACAATACACAGGTTCAGATCATTGTAAACGCCATCAACGAAGCCATCGGTGCCTACGGTTCTACCATCAGCTGGGCGGCCCCCATTCTGATGCACCAGGGTGTTGACAGCGAAATGGTTGCCCTGGTTCAGGATATGGAAGCCGGCCGGGTAGGAGCCCTGCTGATCTATGGCGCCAATCCTGCTTACGAATATTTCGACGCAGAACGTTTCAAGAAAGGGTTGAAAGCCGTTAAACTGTCTGTTTCTTTTAACGACAGAAGAGACGAAACAACTCAATTGTGTAAATATGTATTACCGGCTCCTCACTTCCTCGAAAGCTGGGGTGATGCTGAACCGAAAGCCGGTCATGTGAGCCTGATACAGCCTACTATCAATCCGCTGTTCGAGTCAAGACCTTTTGAACAGTCATTGTTGAACTGGGCGGGCAATAACACCCGTTGGGATGTTTACCTGAAGAACTTCTGGATCGCAAAATTAGGCAGCCAGAACACATTCAATAAAGCATTGCAGGACGGTGTAATTGAAACCCCTGCTGCAGATACGGGCGCTGGCGGCTTCAATGGTGCTGCAGTAGCCCAGGCAGTTTCCGCGGCCAACGCCATGAAAAAGAACAGTGAGTATGAAGTGGTGATCTATCAAAAAGTGGGTGTTGGTGATGGTAAACAAGCGAACAACCCCTGGTTGCTCGAACTGCCCGATCCTATCACGCGCGTAAGCTGGGATAACTATGCGATCGTATCGCCCGTAGTGGCCAAAAAACTGTTTGGCATCGATCTGAACGACAGAGGATCTGCCGATGACTACGAGGTTAATGTAAAGAAGCCTGTTATCAAGGTTAAAGTTCGTGGTAAAGAAGTAGAACTTCCTATTATAGTAGTTCCGGGTACACAGGAAAATACCATTGCGATCGCCGTTGGTTACGGCCGCGATAAAGGTGTGGGCCGCGCTGTAATGGCTGCTGATGGCGGTACTTTAGGTAAGAACGCCTATCCGTTTTTGAACTTCAACGGTGCAACCTTTGAATGGAGTGGAATGGCTGAAGTGTCCAAAACCGGCGATTTTTACAAAGTTGCCCAGGCACAAACACATAACAGCTACGAAGGCCGCCATTCTGTTATCCGTGAAGTATCGCTGGATGAATATAAAAAAGAACCTGCGATCGTTCGCAACGAAAGAGCTGCTGAACTGAAGAATTTCGGCGGTCTCGAGAAATTTGAGAAAGAGGGCACCCTTTATCCCGTGTACGAGCGTCCGGGCATCAAATGGGGCATGAGCATCGACCTGAACAGCTGTTTCGGTTGCGGTGCCTGTGTGGTAGCCTGTCATATCGAGAACAACGTTCCAATCGTAGGTAAACATGAGGTAATGCGTTACCACGATATGCACTGGTTGCGTATCGACCGTTACTTCAGTGGTAATCCCGATGATGCGGAAAGCATTCAAACGGTATTCCAGCCGATGCTGTGCCAGCACTGCGACAACGCGCCTTGCGAAAACGTATGTCCGGTGGCTGCTACGCACCACAGTGCTGAAGGTATCAACATGATGGCTTACAACCGCTGTATCGGTACCCGTTATTGCGCCAATAACTGTCCTTATAAAGTACGTCGTTTCAACTGGGCCGATTATACCGGCGCCGACAGCTTCCAAAACAACCAACAACCGCTGGTTGATGAAGGAAACCTCGACGATGTAGTGCTGATGATGAACGATGATCTTACCCGTATGGTGCTGAACCCCGATGTTACGGTTCGCAGCCGCGGTGTAATGGAAAAATGTTCATTCTGCGTACAAAGAGCACAAGCTGGTAAACTGGAAGCTAAAAAAGCAAACCGTCCTTTACAGGATAGCGATTTCCAGACTGCCTGTCAGCAGGCATGTTCAGCTGATGCTATCGTGTTCGGTAATGTGAACAATACAGATAGCGCGATCTTCAAAACACGGAAAGAGAACGATAACCGTATTTACTTCGCGCTGGAAGAAATTCACACTATGCCGAATGTGAACTATCTGGCCAAAGTGAGAAATTCACATGAGATCAGCAATGGCGGTGTACTGGGAACCAGTGTTAGTGGTTCAACCCATACCCCTGCCGTTGAACATGGCGCAGAACATAAGTAAGTTAGAGGTTAAAAAAGAGTTTGAAAGGTGAACCACTCACCACAGACATATAAATTTCCCGGCTAACATTTTTCCGGCCGAAGGCAGGAAGGTAATAGCTAAAAGCATATAACATGGCATTATTAAGATACGAATCGCAAGTAAGACCTCCGCTGGTAGAAAATGATAAGAATTATCACCAGGTAACGGAAGATATTGTGCGTCCTATTGAAGCAAACCCAACCCGCCTCTGGTGGATCGGTTTTCTTATCTCAGTTGGTTTGTTACTTTTTGGTGTGTATTCAATTTACCGGGAGGTAACCTATGGGGTAGGTCAGTGGAACCTGAACAAAACAATCGGTTGGGGCTGGGATATCACCAACTTCGTATGGTGGGTGGGTATCGGTCACGCCGGTACACTGATCTCGGCGATCCTCTTGCTGTTCCGCCAGGGATGGAGAACAGGGGTGAACCGCGCCGCTGAAGCGATGACCATCTTTGCGGTAATGTGCGCCGGTCAGTTCCCGATCTGGCACATGGGTCGCGTTTGGATGGCCTTCTTCGTACTTCCTTATGCCAATACCCGCGGTCCGTTATGGGTAAACTTTAACTCACCGCTGTTGTGGGACGTATTCGCGATCTCTACATATTTCACTGTATCATTATTGTTCTGGTATTCTGGTTTGATCCCTGACCTCGCTACCGTACGTGACCGCGCCCGGTTGAAATGGCGTAAATTTATGTATGGTCTGCTGTCATTCGGGTGGACTGGTTCTACCAAACACTGGCAACGCCATGAAAGTTTATCACTGGTACTGGCTGGTATGAGTACCCCCCTGGTATTATCAGTGCACACGGTGGTATCTTTCGACTTCGCCACTTCCGTTATTCCAGGCTGGCACACCACCATCTTCCCGCCTTACTTCGTTGCGGGTGCCATCTTCTCGGGCTTTGCGATGGTGCAAACCCTGCTGTTGATCAGCCGTAAGGTGCTGAACCTCGAAGAATATATCACTATCGAGCACATCGAGGTGATGAACAAAGTAATCGTATTGACCGGTTCTATTGTAGGTGTTGCCTACCTGACCGAGTTGTTCATATCATGGTATGGTCAAAACCCGAATGAAGGCTGGGCATTCGCTCAAAACAGGTTGAACCTGTTCAGCCCTTATGGCTGGAGCTACTGGCTGATGATGGGATGTAACGTGATCTCTCCGCAGATCTTCTGGTTCCGGAAACTGCGCCGCAACCTGGTCGTTACCTTCTTCATGTCGGTGATCGTAAACATCGGTATGTGGTTCGAACGTTTTGTGATCATTGTTACTTCTATCTACCGCGATTACCTGCCCAGTAGCTGGAGTACTTACTATGCACCTACTATCTGGGAAATCGGTTTCTACCTGGGTACCTTCGGTTTGTTCTTCACCTGCTACTTCCTGTTCTCGAAATTCTTCCCCGTAATTGCGGTGGCTGAGATCAAGCACATCCTGAAGAAATCAGGTGAAAGCTACAAGAAGAATATGTATCATATTGAAAAGGAAAGTACTGAGCATTTCTATAATGAGGTTCATCACGACCATCATTAATAGTTACGATAGAAAGGAAATATAGAATTACAGAAATCCGAAATAAGAACTATCAAAATCTTTATATGGCTGTTAAAAAATTTGTTGTTGGTTGTTTTGATGATGAGGGGCCGTTATTTGATGCCGTTAAAAAAGTACGCAAATCAGGTTATAAACTGCATGATGTGTATACCCCATTTCCCATCCACGGCTTAGACAAAGCCATGGGATTAAGGGATACCAGCCTGCACACAGCCGGATTCTTATACGCCATTTTTGGTACTACTTCCATGTTATCATTCATGACATGGGTATTTACTGCAGACTTTCCGTTGAACGTTGGTGGTAAACCGCATTTCGCATTACCAGCGTGGATACCTATCACTTTTGAGTTTACCGTATTGTGCTCCTGCGTGGGTATGGTGATCACTTTCATGTACCTGTGCCAGTTAGCACCTTTTGTAAAAAAGCATCACTTCCACCTGCGTGCTACCGATGATAAGTTTGTAATGGTTATTGAGTTAACCAGTAAGACAAACGAAAGTGAAGTTAGTTCATTCCTTACCGGTCTTGGCGCCACAGAAGTGAATGTACAGAATGCCGAAACCGGCTGGTGGTTAGGCAGATACGATAAAGAACAAAAATTGTTTGTTGAAGGTCAAAGCGAAACTGTTTCTGCATAATATCTGAATACTTAAAGATGAAAAAATTATCAATTATTTCTGTTTTAGTGATGGCTGTGATAGTTTGGAGTTGCAGTGACGTACGTAGAAGTCCGGGCCGCGTGTATATGCCTGATATGGGTTATAGCCGGGCCATCGAAACCTATGCGCCTATAGATACACTCGCGAAGCAGGGTATTAATTATAACCGCATGCCGGTAGTTGGTACTATCAAACGCAACGAATTACTGCCTTTCCCACTGCTGGCAGATAAAGCTGGCGACACTGCCAACTACATTGCATCTATGCAGATCGCTAATCCTTTACCAGCGTTGAATGCCGTTCAGATGAAAGAAGCAGAACGTTTATATCTTGTTAACTGCGGTATTTGCCATGGTACTGCGCTTGATGGTAATGGCCCCCTGTACAATGGTGGCAATGGACCGTACGCAGCAGCTCCTGCCAAACTGGTTGGCCAGGCCAAATATGAAAATATGCCTGAAGGCCAGATGATGTATTCTGTTACTTATGGCAGAGGGCAGATGGGAAGTTATGCTTCTCAGCTGAGCACTACACAACGCTGGATGATCATTCACTATGTGAAATCAAAACAAGGTGGTGGCAAGCAGCAAGCTGCAGCGGCAACCCCGGCTCAACCGGCTGATTCTGCTGCCGCTGTAAAAGATCCGGGTACTGGTCCGGGCACAGGCGCTCAACCCGTTGCTGATACAACAAAAAAATAACTGATACGAACACAGAACATATAAATTACTGATAATGGCTATTAAAGAAGTTTTCGCCATCCCCGCACGATACAGAACCTGGTCTTTGGCTTTGATGGGAGTCGGCATTTTATCTGTTATCATCGGTTTTTTCTTATACGGAACCGGTGAACATCCGGCAAGATTTTGGGCTACCATGTTGCAGAACAGCGTATTCTTTTTGCTGGTAACCAACGCTGCCATGTTTTTCCTTTGCGCCACTACCCTGGCTATGGGGGGCTGGCAACTGACTTTCGGACGGGTTACAGAAGCCATTTCTGTTGCAGTTATTCCTTTGGGTATTATAGCCTTTATAGTATTAATATGCCTGGTCACTGTTGACCCCCATGTTTATCACTGGCTGCACCCACACGGTGATAAGATCCTGGAAGGCAAATCAGCCTTTTTGAATAAAGGATTTTTCATTACCTGGACCATCCTTACCATTGGTTTGTGGATCGTACTGGGTTATAAAATGCGCCAGTTATCCCGGGAAACCGACAATGCGCCCCTGGGTGATCCTGAAACTGGCCGCAGATATATCTTCAAAAATACCGTTTGGGCTGCCATCTTCATCGTATGGTTTGCGTTGACAGTAATGTCTGTTACGCCCTGGTTCTGGTTAATGAGTATTGATGCACACTGGTATTCTACCATGTATAGCTGGTATACTTTCGCCAGTACTTTTGTGAGCGGTATGGCCCTCATCACCCTGTTTGTGGTGTTCCTCAAAAACCAGGGTTACCTGGAGTTTGCCAACGAAGAACATATCCATGACCTCGGTAAATTCATGTTCGCTTTCTCAATCTTCTGGACATACCTGTGGTTTGCACAATACATGCTTATCTGGTATGCAAACATTCCTGAAGAAACTGTTTATTTCAAATCGCGCGTAACCAGCAAGAACCACAGTGGTCCGTACACTGGCCTGTACTGGTTTATGTTCTGTATAAACTTCCTGGCTCCTTTATTAATATTAATGCGCCGGGGATCAAAAAGAAACTATACTACGGTTACGTTTATGGCGATCCTGATCATATTCGGTCACTGGTTGGATTTCTATCAAATGATCCACGCCAGCCTGTTCCCTGATCATGTTACCCTGAACCTGTTCGATTTTGGTGTGGCTGCCGGCTTTGTAGGGCTGATACTGTATGCAGTAGGAAATGCTTTGACAAAAGCGCCGCTGGTTGCCAAAAATCATCCGTTCATCAAAGAAAGTATTATCCATCATACCTAACCGGCAACACAGGTGTGATACTTATAAAACAACGAACTTAGTTTCGATAGTATAAAAATTATTGAAAGATCATGACAACTACCGGATTATTTTTGTTAGCTATTCTGGCGCTTGGGTTTCTGATAACATTTCAGATAGCCAAGGCGAGTGAGTATGTCTCCGTATTAAAAGGAGAAAAAAAGTCCTTCGAACAAAATAACAAGATCAATGGCTTCCTGATGGTAGTGTTCCTGGTGCTGGGTCTGATCGGGGTATACTGGTGCAACAAAGCGTTGTATCATAAAACACTGATGCCCTATCCTTCAGCTTCCGAGCACGGCGAGAACATCGATACCATGCTGAAGATTACATTGCTCATTACCGGTATTGTGTTTTTCATTACGCAGATCTTATTATTCTGGTTCGCTTATAAATACCAATACAGCGATAAAAGAAGAGCTTTCTATTATCCCCATAACAACAAACTGGAAGTTTTATGGACAACCGTTCCTGCTATTGCCCTGTGTACCCTGGTAGGTTTCGGTTTGTATTACTGGTTCAAGATCACCGGCGAAGCGCCTGCTAACGCAATGCAGGTAGAGATCACCGGCCGCCAGTTTGGTTGGATCTATCGCTATCCCGGCAAGGACAATGTGTTTGGTAAGAAATATTTCCGCATGATCGATGAAGCCGATGGCAATATCCTCGGCATGCTGTGGAAAGATTCTACCATGGAAACGCCCAATGGTGTTCAGAACCTGAAAGCCGACCCCACCGGATATGATGATATTATTCAAACATCGGCTATGTACCTGATCAAAGATCAACCGGTGAAACTCATCATCAATTCACGCGATGTGATCCATGACGTGGGTCTGCCTCATTTCCGCATGAAAATGGATGCCGTTCCAGGTACGCCAACAACTATGTGGTTTACTCCTAAGTATACTACAGAGGAAATGAAAAAAATTACCAATAATCCCAATTTTGAATATGAGATTGCCTGCGATCAAATGTGTGGTAACGGCCACTATTCAATGAAAGGGCTTATTAAAGTAGTAACCCGCGATGAGTTTGTTTTATGGCGGGCGAAACAACAGCCTGGTTACAAGGCGCCTACAAAAGCGGGTGATCCTGCGATCACTGAACCTGGTGCGCAACCTGCACCTGCTGCACAGCCGGCAGATACTGCAGCTGCAGGAGCTGGTGCGGTAGTACCCAAAGGAAACCTGGTAGCAGCACATAAATAGGTCAAATTCGAAACAGATTAATTACGACTTACAAAAAAAGATACAATGAGTCACGGTCACGCAGAAGTAATAACAACGCATGAAGTGCATCACGATGAGCATGGCGCGCATCATCACCACCAGTCGTTCATTACAAAATATATATTCAGCCAGGATCATAAGATCATTGCAAAGCAATTCCTGATCACTGGTATGATCTGGGCGATCATCGGTGGTTTGATGTCGGTGCTGTTCCGTTTGCAATTGGGATATCCCGACCAGACTTTCCCCTGGCTGGAAGATATTCTGGGCAACTGGGCCAGAGGTGGAAAGATCACCCCTGAGAATTATTATGCCCTGGTGACCATGCACGGTACCATCCTGGTGTTCTTCGTATTAACAGGTGGTTTGAGCGGTACATTCGCCAACTTCCTCATCCCTCTGCAATGCGGCGCCCGTGATATGGCTTCTCCCATGATGAACATGCTGTCGTACTGGTTCTTCTTCGGCGGTAGCATCGTTATGTTGTCTTCCCTGTTCATTCAAACCGGTCCGTTCAGCGGTGGTTGGACTGCCTACCCGCCATTGAGCGCCCTGGGTGATGCTTCACCTGGTTCTAAAACCGGTATGGACCTGTGGATCACCGCTATGGCCATGTTCGTGGTATCTTCCTTACTCGGTGGTTTGAACTACGTTTCTACTGTATTGAACCTGCGTACCAAAGGTATGAGCATGACCCGTTTGCCGTTGACCATCTGGGCCCTGTTCTTTACTGCGGTTTTAGGTATCTTATCTTTCCCTGTATTATTATCAGGTTTCATCCTGTTGCTGTTCGATCGTCACGCCGGCACCAGCTTCTACCTGTCAGATATTTATATTGCCGCTACTAACCAGGCATTACCTAATGAAGGTGGTAGCGCTATCCTGTACCAGCACCTGTTCTGGTTCCTGGGTCACCCCGAGGTATACATCATCCTGTTGCCTGCGATGGGTATGGCCTCTGAGATCTTATCAGTGAACTCGCGCAAACCGATCTTTGGTTATATGGCCATGGTGGGCTCCCTGTTCGCCATCACCATCCTTGCCTTCCTGGTTTGGGCGCACCACATGTTCGTAACCGGTTTGAATCCATTCCTGGGCTCGGTATTCGTACTGTTGACTCTGTTGATCGCGGTACCCTCTGCCATCAAAGTGTTCAACTGGTTAACTACCATCTGGAAAGCAAATATCAAGTTTACCCCGGGTATGCTGTTCGCATTGGGTTTTGTGAGCCTATTCATCTCTGGTGGTTTAACAGGTATCTTCCTGGGTAACTCTACATTGGATATTCACCTGCACGATACTTATTTTGTGATCGCGCACTTCCATATAGTAATGGGTGTATCGGCCTTTTTCGGAATGTTCGCCGGTATTTACCACTGGTTCCCCAAAATGTATGGCCGTTTTATGAATAATACCATGGCATACATCCACTTCTGGGGAACGCTGATTGGCGCTTACCTGATCTTCTGGCCAATGCACTACGAAGGTCTGGCTGGTATGCCCCGCCGTTACCTCGATTACAGCAACTGGTCTTCATTCAACCAGTTCGCTGATCTGAACAGGTTCATTTCTACAGTGGCAATGATCGTATTCGCATTGCAGCTGCTGTTCGTGTTCAACTTCTTCTACTCCATTTGGAAGGGTAGAAAAGTGACCACCCTGAATCCATGGGATGCTACCACCCTGGAGTGGACTACCCCCATCCACCCCGGCCACGGTAACTGGGAAGGTGAAATACCTGAAGTTCATCGCTGGGCTTATGACTATAGCAAGGATGGACGCGATTTCATTCCTCAAACCGAGCCGATCGGACCGAATGAATCGAAGCACTAATGGGAGCATATGCTAATTAGCTGATTTGCTAATGTGCCAATGACTACAAGTGATCGATCACTTAAATTATTAACAATAGATGCAGCAGATAACCGTGAAGCAACAGAGTTCTTTAAATATAGCCGGTAAGGTAAAGGATTATATGATGCTGATTAAGTTCAGCCTCAGCTTCATGGTCGTATTCTCTGCTGTTATCAGTTACCTGCTGGCGCCGAAAGTTGTTGAATACGACTGGCTGCATATTATCCTCTTGTTTATAGGTGGCCTGCTGGTAACCGGCAGCGCCAATGCTGTAAACCAGGTAGTAGAAAAAGATACCGATGCGATGATGTTGCGCACTTCCAAAAGGCCTGTGGCCGCCGGAAGAATGCAACCGGCTGAAGCCTGGGCATTTGCCATCATTGCTGTTGCCGCCGGATTATTCATCCTGGGCTATTTCTTTAACTGGCTTTCTGCCGGGCTGGCCCTGTTCAGCTGGTTTGTGTACGCCTATATGTATACGCCCTTAAAGAAAGTGAGCGCAGTATCAGTATTGTTAGGTGCTGTACCAGGTGCTTTGCCCTGTTTAATTGGCTGGGCCGCAGGACAGGATGAGCTAAGCGCAGGCGGTTGGGTGCTTTTTGCCATCCAGTTTTTCTGGCAGTTCCCGCACTTCTGGGCAATAGCCTGGATCGCGCACAAGGATTACTCGAATGCCGGTTTTAAACTGATGCCATCTGTGGAAGGCCCCACGAAGTATTCCGCCGTTCAATCGATCATCTACTCATTGGTATTGATTCCGGTTGGAACACTGCCTTACCTGGTTGGAATGAGTGGCATGATCAGCTTTTGGATCGTATTGGCCGCTAACCTCTACATGCTTTGGCAAAGCATCAGGTTGTATCGTGAAATGGAAAAGAAGGCAGCGCGCCGGGTAATGTTTACAAGTTATATCTATCTGCCGGTGGTTCTTTTGGCGCTTTTGGCAGATAAACTAGGCTAGTTGAAAAATTGATGAGGCAGGAAGGGCCGATTCATAATGACGAAACATAAAATTTAAAAACAGTGATGACCGAAGCAGTGAGTACGCAACGAAAAAAAATACATCCCCACAAATTCACCTTGTGGATAGGCATAGGCAGCATCATTATGATGTTTGCCGGTTTAACCAGTGCCTATATTGTAAAAGGCAGTATGGCTGGTTTTACCACCGTGCAAATGCCGCAGCTCTTTTATTATTCAACAGCTGTTATGCTGATCAGCAGCTTTACTATGCAATGGGGCCTGAAATCGTTCAAGGAACGCAGTATGCAACAGTACCGCCGCTTGTTAACGGTTACAATGATATTGGGGTTGGCCTTTATTGCCATGCAGCTGATCGGGTTTTCGCAGTTGTGGGAAGCCGGCACCAAAATGAAAGGATCAACCGGCGCAGGCCAGTTCTTATATGTTATTTTCGGATTGCACGCGGTGCACGTATTGGGTGGCATCATTGCATTGATCGTGATGTTCATTAAGGCATTCAGCGCGCGCATCAGGAATTATAATTCAGTACCGGTAGAAGTAATGAGCACCTACTGGCATTTTGTAGACCTGTTATGGGTTTATTTATTCGTGTTCTTTTTGTTTAAATTATAATTGCAGAACTACTAATACTAAAATAGCAACATGGCACAAGTAGCAACGGCTAATCAAAGCATGTGGTCAGGAGGAAAGAGTCCATTTAAAGTGGAGTATGGAAAGCTGATGATGTGGTATTTTTTGATGAGTGATGCTTTTACTTTTGGCGCATTCTTGATTTCGTACGGTACCATCCGGTTTTCAACCAATTCATGGCCCGATCCCAACCACGTGTTCAGGTCTTTCCCCGTCATTGGTGAAATGAATATTCCCCTGGCATTCGTGAGCTTGATGACCTTTATTCTGATCATGAGTTCGGTAACCATGGTACTGGCTGTAGGCGCTGGCCATGAAATGGATAGAAAAGGCGTATTGAAATGGTTAGGCTGGACCATCCTCGGTGGTGCTGCTTTCCTGGGTTGCCAGGCATGGGAGTGGACGCACCTTTATCACCAGGGCGCCTGGTGGGGTTCTAATCCGTTCCCGAATATCGACGGTACGCAAGCTTCTACCAACTTCACCAATTTCTTCTTTACCATCACCGGTTTCCACGGTTTTCACGTATTGTCGGGTGTTGTGATCAACATCATCATGTTCATCATGACCTGGAAAGGGGTGTTTGACAGAAGAGGCCATTACCTGATGATCGAGAAAGCTGGTCTCTACTGGCACTTCGTTGACCTGGTATGGGTATTTGTATTTACCTGTTTTTACCTGTTCTAGTTGATGGATTCAACTTCAGGACGTACATTGTAGACAGTTTATTGATTTACATATAATATTGTGATTATGGCAAACGCACATGCAGCAGAACATCACCACCCTCACGACGAGCAGCATACTTTCGACAGAAAAGCGATCTGGAGAACTTTCCGCATCCTTCTATACATAACTTTATTTGAGCTTGTACTGGCTATCGGCTATTACTCTATGTCGTTCTCAAATCCCGAGCTGGTAAAGTACATGCTCAATGGGGTATTCATCGTGCTTACATTGGCCAAGGCATTTTTCATTATTGCTGAATTCATGCACTTGCGTCATGAGATCAGGAATATGATCCTCACCATTTCTATTCCTGCGCTGCTGTTCATCTGGTTCATTACCGCCTTTTTGTGGGATGGAAATTCTTACAAGAACCTGCGTAATACCTACGACAGACATTATTTAGACCACAGCAAGGAAAAAGCCCCGGCGCCAAAACCGCATGGTCATGGTGAAGAAAAGCATGACGGCGGAACCCAGGAGCCTGGTAAGTTACATTAATCGACTTTACTGCTAAATGTGATATAAAAAAGAACCATCGCTGCTTCAGCGGTGGTTCTTTGCTTTTGGCAGAACCGGTTAATGGACAAGCAATTATAAACCATCCTTGAAGCGGGCACGAAAAGGCTTCAAATGGGAAATACATAAATGTGTTATATTCAAATAAAAAGCTGCATGGCATTGCCTCGTGCGGTAACTTTGCGCAGCAAAAGAAAAGATCGTGAGTCAGAAAGCATTATTAGGACTGTGTATAGCAATCATATTGCCGCTTCTCAGCTACTTTATTGTAAAGGGTGTAAGCCGCGATGCCATTCATATGCCGCCGCGTTACTATCCCGACGATATCGTTGAAACGGTTAAGAACGGTAAAAAAGTAAGCGATACCATCTGGCACCAGGTGGCCGATATCAGGCTTACAAATCAGCTGGGTGATTCTGTATCACTACATGACCTGCGTGGTAAGATTGTAGTAGCCGATTACTTCTTCACCCATTGTCCTTCCATTTGCCCCTTTCTTACTAAGAATATGAAGGGCCTGCAGGACGCCCTGAAGATGAAAGATGTAAGGAAAAGGATCGACACTTCATTTGTTCATTTTGTATCGTTCAGTGTAGATCCAGAAAGGGATTCGGTGGCCGCTTTAAAAAGATACGCCGATCATTTTGGCGTAAACCCCGATGTATGGTGGATGCTCACCGGACCTAAAAAAGCCATCTATGATTTTGCACTGAACGAGGTTAAGCTTGGTCTCCAGGATGGAGAAGGGGTTGATTCGAACTTTATTCATACCTCCAAATTTGTGGTGCTCGACAAAAAAGGCGTTATCAGGGGTTATTATGATGGCCTTGATACGGCCGCTTTATCAAAGCTGGCAGAAGATATCACCCTGTTGATGCTGGAAAAAGACAAGAACGAGTCTTCGCCGGTTTTAGCCCAGTTAAAGGGACTGTGGCCTATTTATATTGCCGTTATTGTGGCGGTAATATTATTTGTATGGATCACCCGCAAACCTGCTAAAGAACCCAAATTTTCATAGTATGCTTCCTCCTGTTCTGGCAAAAAATGATAAAAAAGCCAATTGGCTCATCCTTATATTTTCTTTGGTAGTATTCGTTGCTGTATCCGCACTGAGCCGCATAAAGCTGGATGTTGACCTGGGCTTCGATGTGCATGTGTTTGCCAAGTTGAATGCGATCCTAAATTCGATGGTAAGCCTGTTGTTACTGGCTGGATTAATGGTCGTCAGGCAGGGAAAATACCTGCTGCATAAGCGTATTATGATCACCGCATTGGTATTATCAGTTATTTTCCTGGTATCCTATATCTGCCATCACTTACTCGCCGGCGATACCCGCTTTGGTGATATAGACCATGACGGGCTCGTTACAGAAGCAGAGAAAGCATTGGTTGGTTCCAAAAGAACCTTTTACTACATTATACTTGGCACTCATATTCCGTTAGCAGGGATTATTCTTCCTTTTATATTATATACCGCTTACAGAGCGTTAATAGGTGAATGGGGTAAACACGTTAAACTGGCCCGCATTACCTGGCCCGTATGGTTATACGTTTCGGTAACCGGCGTATTGGTGTATTTGATGATCAGTCCGTATTACTAGAACTTGTATTAACGGGCTATTAAGAAAGCGATGCCGGGCTCAGCGATATTAGTAATTCACCATTGACCATTCACTATGCAAAACGCATTCACAACATTAAGGATCGTGCATATTGCCTTACTCAGTGGTATGGCTGCCTTTAATATTGTTTCGCTGATCCTGGTGAAGCAAGGTTTTCCTGCCATGGACGAATCGGTACAAAGGGCCTTCCAGGTTGTTTGTATTTTGATCTCTACTGTATGCCTGGCGGCCGGCTTTCAGCTGTTTAAGAAAAAAATGATGGCCGCGCGTAACAGCATTGAATCAGGAGAGAAGAGGATGGCTTTATATAAAACAGCCTGTATTTTGTGGTGGGCAATGATAGAAGCGCCGGGTATACTGGCTGGTATTGGTTTTATCATGACCAGCAACTATGCCTTCTTTGCATTGGCCCTTTTTCATTTATTGGTCATCCTGATCTTCACCCCGCGCAAAGCAAATATCATTGTGTTGCTGAATCTTAATAGTGAAGAGGTGAAAAGGTTGGAAGGGGTAAGTTAAGTTGCCCGGTGGATAAAGTTTATAAATTATTGAGTTGTTGAGTTAAGAAAGGCGCGTAGAAGAGTTGCGGGTAGGGAAAAGAGGCAGTGCTGCCAAAAATTAGTGAGTTATGAAAATAAACCCGGTCAGCCATTCACCACTAGCCTCGATTATGCGAGGTTCCCGATTGACGATAAGAAATTCTATATAATGAAGCAATTAGTTTGTATCACACCGGGCCAGTTGGCCTACCAGGATGGTCAGCCACCAGTGGTTAAAGAAAATCAATCCCTGCTTAGGATAAAGCGCATAGGCATTTGTGGCACCGACCTGCATGCGTATGAAGGCACGCAGCCTTTTTTCAACTATCCCCGCATTTTGGGCCATGAACTGGCTGCTGAATACGTATCGGGCGATGCACCAGGTTTTACCCCGGGTGAAGCCGTTACCATTATTCCATACTTTAATTGTGGAAAATGTATTGCCTGCCGAAGTGGTAAACCCAATTGCTGCACAAGCATCAATGTATGCGGTGTGCATGTTGACGGCGGTATGCGCGAATACCTCGTAGTTCCGTCTTATTCTTTACTGCATGGTGATGGATTGAGCTATGATGAGCTGGCGCTGGTTGAACCGCTGGCGATCGGCGCGCATGGCGTACGCCGGGCGGCTGTGCGACCGGGTGAATATGTGCTGGTGATCGGCGCCGGACCTATTGGTCTGGGCATTATGGAATTTGCCCGCATTGCAGGTGCACATGTCATTGCCATGGACATTAATGAACAGCGGCTAAACTTCTGCCGCGAAAAATTGCAGGTGGCCTTTACCATCAATGCTGCAACCGAAGATGTGATGAAACGTTTGCAGGAAATAACCGGCAATGATATGCCTACTGTGGTCATTGATGCCACCGGAAGTTTGAAGGCCATCAATAATGCTTTTCAGTATATGGCGCATGGCGCCCGTTATGTACTGGTGGGTTTGCAAAAGAATGAGATCAGCTTTTCACATCCTGAATTCCATAAGCGCGAAGCTACATTAATGAGCAGCCGCAATGCTACCAAAGAAGATTTTGACCTGGTAATGCAAAGCATGAAGAAAGGATTGGTAAACCCAGCTACTTATATCACGCACCGGGTCTTGTTCGATAATGTAAAAACTGAATTTGCCAGCTGGCTGAAGCCGGAAACGGGTGTTATTAAGGCGATGATTGAATTGTAAAAAATGGCATAAAGGCAACGGGGTTAGTTTGTGGTTTGTGGTTTGTAGTTTGACGTTTCATGATGGCCCTTGCTGATCGCTATGGACGTCTTCTGTTGACCGTTGACAATTCAGGATTTAACTGGCGAGGTCATTGTTATTGGTCGATTCCCGAAGGGCGACTGTTAATTTGCGACTCACCACTGTCCATCACCGGTTTACGGGTTGCGGTTACAGCTCCGTAGACGGATCCCAGAACAGTTTCTTGAAATCAACTACCACGTCATTTTTAACTTTCACGCCTTCTTTCTTCAATTGTTCTTCCATTTTCGAAGGCGGGTTGAAATGATGTTTACCGGTTAACATGCCATTGCGGTTCACCACCCGGTGGGCGGGCACTTTGGGTTTGGCGGAACCAGCGGCATGCATAGCCCAGCCTACCATGCGGGCCGATAATTTGGTGCCGAGGCAGGAAGCAATAGCGCCATAGGAGGTAACGCGTCCTTTGGGTATCTGACGGGCCACTTCAAAAACCAGCTCAAAAAATGAATGATCCTTCTGGCCGGAAGGATTTACCGTGGTCAGTTTTTCCCTGACGGGCTTACTGTTTTTTTTGCGAGGTGCCATCTTGTTTCTGTTGATCGAGCAACTGAGTTTTGCGCGGCTCGGGAACATTCACATATTCAAACGGGCAGTGCCGGCATCCATTTCCACAACAATAGCCTCTTTCGAGGTGGTATTGAGCCGTAAGCACGATATACCCCTGTTCGTTATAATAGAAATCAACTCCTTCGGTCAGCTTCTTCTTCAAGCAATAAGATTTTTAAAGCACTTTCCTTATCCGGCAGCGGCGTGGCCGGCAGCATGAACTGTAAATAATGTACCCTGTTGCTCTGTGCAATGTCGAGGCTTTCGTAATGCGTTTTAATTTGCAATACTTCGCTTACCGGTCCATTCGCATATACATTGTCAATATCCTCGATCAGTGGCAGGTCATACAGCTCGATCACCCATTTGGTGAACCGGTACAAACTGGGCGAATCGGTTTTCAGGTGCACATAACCACCCGGTTTCATTATTTGTTGATACAGCCGCAGGAATTTGGGGTGGGTCAATCTTTTCCTGGCTTTGGAAGTCCTTAGCTGCGGATCAGGGAAGGTGAGCCATATTTCTGATACTTCTCCCGGTTCGAAATAAGTGCCAATGCGGTCGATCTGGGTGCGCAGGAAACCAACATTGCCCAGGTTCTCCTGCAGGGCTTTTTTGGCGCCCACCCAAATGCGGTTGCCTTTGAGGTCTACGCCCAGGAAATTGCGCTGGGGAAACAAGCGGCCCAAACCCACGGCATACTCTCCCTTGCCACAGGCCAGTTCAAGCGTGATTGGGTTGCTGTTATGGAAAAAGTTCTTCCAGTTGCCCGGCATGTTCTCGGGGTATTGCAACACATTGGGGAATGTGCTTACTTCTGCAAAACGTTGTAATTTTTTCTGACCCATGAAGCGGCAAAAATAGGCGAGAAAAATGAATGGAAAAAAGACCGGATGGGTAAGGGCTGGAAAGCGGATAAAAAGGGGGATACTGATCGGGAAGGAAAACCGCCAGCTGGAATGCGTAATGGGCTGGAAAGACGGTTAGGAATCCGGAAAGAAAGCGCCAGCTGGAATGCGGAATGGGCTGCGAAGAGGGTTACGGATGACGAATGAAATGCCGCCCGAAAAGAGGGATACTGATCGGAAGGAAAGCGCCAGCCAAAATACGGAAGTGTCAAAAAGGGGGTTACTGATCCGAATGAAAGAGCCAAATGCAGAAGGTGTTTAGCAGCTAAAAACGACAGGCATGCATTAAAACAACAAAGCTTTCCCGGTTCACCGGAAAGGCCCTGATTCGCTGTAGAGGGAGGATTCGAACCTCCACGGGGCAGTTAGCCATGGCGCAATTCTGTGGTGGTCAACCCCAGTCGGCCTAATTGCTTAAGCCGGCATTACACCACGTTTATCCCGAACTCCCCACCCCCGAGACAAGAGGGCATGTCTGCCAAAGTTCCATCACTCCACAAGATAAAAACGTGTAAAAAGCTGCTGTAGGAGGAGGATTCGAACCTCCACGGGGTAGTTAGCCACGCTAAGAGCGTAATTTGTCCTTCCTGGCGAACCAGTATTCCCCACCCTCGAGACAAGAGGGCATGTCTGCCAAAGTTCCATCACCCCACAGTATATTTCGCTGTTTAAAGAGCTATTTCATAGCAATATTAAAGAAATAGGCAGTATTGTTGTAAATTATTCAAGAAAAATTTTGAAAGTTTCGACAATATATAAATATTTGCACACTTAGTTGAAATTTGTAAAAAAACGATTGCAAAAATGGCAGCTAAATTGAATTTAGATAAACTGGACCTGCAGATAATCCACGAAATGATGGACAATGCAGAAATTTCCTATGCAGATCTGGGTAAGAAGCTTTTCGTTTCCGGAGGTACCATCCATGTACGTATAAAAAAATTGCAGGAAGCGGGTATTGTCAAAGGTACAAAATTAAATGTGGACCTAAAAGCGCTCGGATACGACGTCATTGCGTTTATTGGCATATATCTTGAGAAAAGCTCCCTGTATGATTCCGTAGCCAAAGAACTGCAGCGCATCCCCGAAATTGTACGGTTAAATTATACAACAGGTAATTACAGCATGTTTGCTGAAATAGTATGTAAAGATATTAATCAATTACGGTTTGTGTTACACGATGAATTACAGAAGATAAAAGGAATTGAACGAACCGAAACGTTCATTTCCCTTGAAGAAAGCTTCAGCCGTAATGTGCAGGTTTTTACGCAGTAGGCGCTATTTTCAGTATGCATTTATACACAACGGTTTGTCTGTAGCGTTATATAATGTATTTTTTCAACAAATATCTTTACCTCTTATGAAAAAAATTGTCCTGTTTGGTTTGGCCACAATACTTGCGCTCACGGTAACCGTTGGTTGTAAAAAGAAAAAAGATGATGGCGGTAATAACAGATGTGGAGAATCAGAAATAAAAGTAACCACCATTCCTGCTAACGGAACTATTGATCCCCCGGCTCCTGGTACTTCTTTTCCTTTGGTTGTAAATGTTGAGGCCATGCCTGTAAGCGGCGCTTCCATAACCGTTTCTGCAAGGACTGAAGGAGGTAATACAACACCTTATTTTACGACTACACTCGATAATGCTTTAGCTTCAAACAGTTTTACTATTAATAATACACCTGCGGGTACAACCTGTATTGTAGATGTTTTGGTGACCTCTAAGACCTGCAATACCAATCAATGGAAAGGTAGCTACCGCTATTCTGCAAAATAAGGAAGATAAATACAGTTACCGGTTACCTGGTACCAGTTACCGGGGAAATATAATTACAAGGAACGCAGTCTGCAAAAACGGATCACTTAAAGCGGTAGCGAGCCCGCAATAAATGGCCGGGCAACAGGTAACCGGTAACTGGAACCTTACTATTCCTTCACCTGTAAGGCATCGCGCAAGCCATTGCCAAGCATATTAAATGCCAGCACCAATATCATAATGGCAAATCCGGGCGCGAGCGCCAGCATCGGGTTATGTGTAATAATGAAATTGTAGTTCTCTTTGATCATAAGTCCCCAGCTGGGTTGTGGTGGCTGAACGCCAACCCCCAGGAAGCTCAAACCTGCTTCAATAACGATCGCTGAGGCAAAATTTGAAGCCGCTACTACCATCACCGGGCCCATTACATTGGGCAGTACATGCCGCGTAATGATCCGGGTATGTGAAAAGCCGAGCGCTTTGGCCGCTTCTACATATTCAAGCTCCCGTACGCTCAGCACCTGCCCACGAATGATCCGCGCCACACTTACCCACATGGTTAATCCTATTGCAACAAACACCTGCCAAAAACCTTTGCCCAATATTAATGTGATGGCAAAAACAAGCAAGAGGGTGGGAATGCTCCAAATAACGTTAATGAACCACATAATGGCATCATCGGTGCGGCCCCTGAAATAACCGGCCAGCGCACCCAGCAATACGCCAATACTTAATGAAATAAGCACGGTCACCAGACCAACGCCCAGACTTACCCGAACGCCTACCAGCAAGCGGCTGAGAATATCGCGGCCATATTTGTCGGTTCCCAGGTGGAACTTTTTAGTAATGACCTTGAAGGGGCCGGAAGCTGCGCCTTCCTGCCACCGCGTTTGATACAGCGGTAAGGCAACTCTTTCTGTAATACCTTCATCAATATATTGCTGAATGATGATACTGTCTTTCTGCTGTTGAATACTTTGAATAGGTATATACTGGTATTTGTCTTCCTCACCAAAGAGCAGGCGGGTGGCAAAAGATGCAGATCGTATTTTTCTTTCCCGGGGTAACTGAAGGAATAATTGGGTGTAACCTGGTTTTTGACCGCCTATTTCCACCACCATTCTGTTGGCATTGGGCGAGCCATCCGGCGCTATCAGGTAAGCAAATAGAGCTACCAGAATAGCCAGAACAATAATGGTGATACCAATCAGTGCGCCTTTGTTTCGCTTAAGTCGCCGCCAGGTGGTTCTTGTGGTGGCAGAGTTCATTATGTTACAGGTTAGAGGTTGCAGGCTACAGGGAGCTTTGAAACTGGCAACCTGTAACCGGGAACGTCATCTAATTTAAAATAGGTTACTTTTTAATTCTTCTTCCCTTCCAATCGTAATGCCCGAATTTTCCCAACCAGCCTGCAATGATCGTATAACCAATATGCAGGGGTTGTAAAAAAGGAAAGTACTTCATTAACTTTTGCTGACCAAAAAAGATGGCTACGGAATTTACAAAAGGAAATTCGATCAACACCTTAGCCAGTAAGAACAGCAGTACCAGAAAAGCCCAGGTGCTTTTCCAGAAGGCAGCAATGGCTCCTGCGAGAAAACATACATTCAGCAGGTATACGAGCAGCAAGACCCAGAAGATGCGTTTATCGTCGTACCGGTCGGCCTTACTGGCCCATCGAATGCGCTGATGAAAGAATTGCTTCCAGTTGGCAGCAGGTTCTGTAGTTACTATTGCGTACCGGTTTTTCAGGTAATATACCTGCTGCGGATACTGTTTGAATATTTTATGCATCAGCAGCATATCGTCGCCCGAAGCAATGGCGTCGATATTGTTAAAACCACCCACTTCGTAAAATGCCGCTCTTTCATAAGCGAGGTTGGCGCCATTACACATGCTGTGAAACCGTTTATACACCGATGCGGCGGTAATACCCTGCAGGGTTAAAAAATCAAGGGATTGGAAAACCGATAGTAAAGAGTGCTTGTGGTAAAAGGTCACCGGCGCTGCAATGAATTTGGCTGCATTCATTTCGTAGAAGGATGCCATGGTCTGCAGCCAGCGGGCATCAAAACGGCAATCGGCATCGGTAGTTACGATCAATTGCCCGGTCGCTGTACGAATGCCGGTTTCAATGGCTTTTTTCTTGTAGGAAGCTACCGGGCTTCTGTCTTCCAAATAATCCTGTAGTTGAAGTGCTTTCAGCTGCAGCTCATCAAAACGATGCTCCTGTAATAAAGCCCAGGTATTGTCGGTTGAATGATCGTCGATGATGATGACCTCGTACAGCGATTTCGGATATCGCTGATCCTGTAATGATTGTAACAACTGAGGAATATTCTTTTCTTCATTGCGGGCGGCAATGATCACCGAGATGAAAACAGCGGCCGGCCTTTCAGGTAATACAAATTCCGGAAGTTTATTCCATGCACTATGATAATACGCTATCAGCACTGCATATACTACCATCAGCAAAAAGAACAGGAAAAAGAAAAGCGGCATCATTCAATTGGATTTGGAAATAGATTTTAAGATTGTATTAATTGCAGGATCTGATACGCATGTTTTTCCTGTAATACCTGGTGGCCTGTCTGAATTATATGCAACGTACAGAAAGATTCAATACCCTTGCGAAATTTTTCTCCCCGTTCATGCCTGATGATGCGGTCGTATTGCCCGTACAATAAGCGAACAGGCAGCTGATGGGTTTTAATTAGCTTTTTTATGTATGCAAGATCGGGTTTAATAGCACGCATGCCCGTCCAGCGTTCATATAATAATCTGCGCACGCGGGTATCGTGAATATAATAGCGGGTGAACTTCAACACACTTTGATTGATCAGTTGCAGCCGGTTACCTGCCTGTAACAAAGAGAAGAACCAGGCAGGATGTTTCATGGTAAAGGCGAACAGGCGGTTACCAATAAAAGTTTGGGTAGCGAGCCAGTACCAGAAATTCACTTTCAATCCATCCGGCGCCAGCAAGACCAGCTTCTCAATTTTACCGGGAATAAGTTGCAACAATTGCAAGGCAACGCGGCCGCCCATACTGTAACCAAGCAGGGTTAAGCGGGTTTTTTCTGAACCATGTTTTACCAGCAATGCTTGGGTGATGGCTACAAGATCTGCGGTTGAAAACAGCAGCCCCTCATGCCATTGGGTCTCTCCATGGAAGGGCAGGTCGATAGCTATTACGGTGTATGCAGCAGACAGCGCTTTTTCCAGGAACAGAAAGGATTCTTTTGATTCGCCATAGCCATGCAAACAAAGGACGATCTTCTCCCCGGCGCCAAACCAGCAGTAATGTATTTGCGATGACCGGTATGGAAGAAAGGCCTTTTGCATGAGGCTCGAAATTAGTTACAATATAGGGATTAATGAACAACCCGGTTCCCGCCGTACCGCATAAAGTATCAGATCGTTTGTGCGATCAGGATATGTACTTTAGATGCCTGGCCCAGGTTTTCGTAAATGTATTGTTCAGCCAACGCAAGAAGGACATGTGGAAATAAAAGTTTTTTCTCAATAGCAAAAAGTCCTTTTGGAGAAAAACACCGCTTTCTTCCTGAGAAATACCCCGTTTTTATGAAAGCTCCTGATATGGTTTTAATATAATTGGTGCCTGCATAAACACAGACAGGAGCACAAAACAAGAACTCTTTTCGCGAGAAAAAACTTATTTCAATAAACCATTTCTTTTTCTGAAAGAAAAACAACTTCCTTCATGCAAAGCGTACCCGTTTCAAGAAAGGAAACTATCAATACTAAAGAATTTCCTCTTTTACCAAAGAAACCGTTGCCTGCATGAAACCAGCATGGCGTTCCATGAAAATGATTGCGTCCTCAACAGAATAGAACTTTTTTCAAGAGAAAAAGCCTTTTATTACCATGTAAACTTGTGCATATTTCAGCGGTTGTTTTTTGTTAGTTTATTCATTTTCAATCGTTTGCTCTTACGATAAAATAAAAATAAACTAGTAGCTGCCCAACGGAGCCCGCAGGAGCGCCGGCTGCACCTCATAAATTTAACCGGCATCAAATTTTGTGGGCTAAAAAATTGTTTAAATGGCCGGAAATTGCTAGATTTGGATAGTTGTATAAACAACTATATGTCAAACAACCAATTCAAGAGAGGCGAATTATACAGCTTTATCACAGGAAAGGCATCAACTGCTATAGCCCGGCGCTTGCAAAAGAAGTTTAACGCGGCCAACCTTAACTTAACCATTGAACAATGGAGCGTGTTATATCATTTATGGAAACAGGATGGCATCAGTCAGCAGGAATTAGGCAATGCTTCATTCAGGGATAAACCCAGCATTACCCGCCTGGTAGATAACCTGGAAAAACTGCAGTTGGTGAAAAGAGTATCGTCTGAATCGGACCGCAGGATGAACCTGATCTATTTGACCAAACAGGCACAGAAGCTGCAGGAGCAAACCATGGAGCTGGCCAATGAAACCCTCAATGAAGCGCTGGAAGGGGTATCACCAGACAGGATAGACGTATGCCGGGAAGTGCTACAGATCGTATATGATAACCTCAAGTAACATACGCAGGGGGTAATAAACAGAAGTAGGACCGCGAGCCTACTATTCATTTACTACCAGCTACCGGCTTTTCAAACGATTGCAACAATATTTTACCCAACATAAACACAGTTATATGAGCACCACCACACAACAAAATAATATACTCAAAGGTGGCGAATGGCTGATAAAAGAAAGCTCTCCCTTTGAGACCTTCATCCCCGAAGATTTTTCCGAAGAACAGCAGATGGTTAAAGATATGTGCGCTTCTTTCCTCGACGCAGAGGTTTTACCCATTCTCGAGCGCATCGATAAACTGGAACCGGGTCTCATGCCCTCCCTGGTAACCAAAGCCGGCGAACAGGGTTTACTGGGCGCCTCCATACCAGAACAGTACGGCGGACTGGGTAAAGATTTCATTACTTCCAACCTGGTAAGTGAAGCGCTGGGCGGCGGCTTTTCTTTCTCTGTGGCGGTTTCTGCGCATATGGGTATTGGCACCTTGCCTATCCTGTACTTTGGCAATGAGCAGCAAAAAGAAAAATATATTCCAAAACTCGCTACCGGTGAATGGAAAGGCGCTTATGGCCTCACAGAACCGAATAGCGGCAGTGATGCCCTGGGCGCTAAAACAACAGCGAAGCTCAGCGACGATGGAAAATATTATCTCCTGAACGGACAAAAATGCTGGATCACCAATGGCGGTTTTGCCGATGTGTATACCGTTTTTGCCAAGATCGACGGCGATAAATTCTCTGCTTTTATAGTTGAACGAGGATTCGAAGGCTTTACCCAGGGCGCCGAAGAGCATAAAATGGGTATTAAAGGTTCGTCAACCGTTCAGTTATATTTCCAGGACTGCAAAGTGCCGGTAGAAAACCTCTTGGGCGAGGTTGGCAGAGGCCATGTCATTGCCTTCAATATTCTGAACATTGGCCGCCTCAAATTAGCTGCTGCCGCATTGGGCGGCGCCAAGCGGGCTACTTCCACCACGATCCAATATGCGAATACCCGCGAACAGTTTAAAACACCGATCGCTTCTTTTGGCGCTATCAAAAATAAACTGGCTGAAATGGCCATTGCCATGTGGGTATGCGAAAGCGCCCTGTATCGTACGGCCAAATGGGTCGACGACAAAGAGCATGAATTGCTGTCGGCCGGCAAACCATTCAGCGAAGCTGTGCTGGGCGGCGCTGAAGAGTATGCTATTGAATGCGCCATGTTAAAAGTATTTGGCAGCGAAATGCTCGACCTTGTAGTAGATGAAGGCGTACAGATCCATGGCGGTAACGGGTACAGCGATGAATATGTTATTTCGAAAGCATACCGCGACAGCCGCATCAACAGGATCTATGAAGGAACCAATGAGATCAACCGTCTGCTGACCGTTGATATGGTGCTGAAACGCGCCATGAAAGGGCGTTTAGACCTGATGACGGCCGCCATGAATGTGCAAAAGGAGTTAATGAGCATTCCTGATTTTGGCAGTGGGGCTGATGAAGAAGCGTTTGCCAAAGAGAAAAAGATAATTGCCAATTTTAAAAAGGCGATCCTCTTAACGGCCGGTGCTGCCGTGCAAAAGCTGATGATGAAGATTGAACACGAACAGGAGATCTTAATGCATATCGCCGATATGGCCATTCAGACCTTCGTGGCTGAAAGCGCCCTGTTACGCGTAATGAAACTGGCTGAACGCAAAGGCGAATCAGCGGTTGCCTATGAACTGGATATCACCAGGACCTGGTTGTACGATGCCGCCGACATTATTAACAAGCATGGTAAAAACGCTATCAATGCTTTCGCCGACGGCGACGAGCAACGGATGATGTTACTGGGATTAAAACGCTTTACAAAGGTTGAACCTTTTAACAGCAAGGAGGCCAAACGCCGTATTGCTGCAAAGCTTACCGGTGAAAACAGGTATCCGCTTTAATATATTCTCGGGACGGCACATCGAAAACCTTTTGCCAATGGGCAGAAGGTTTTTTTTATGCTTTTCCACCCTCTTCGTCTGAATTAAAAGCAGCACGGGCCAGTAAGAGAAAACCGGCTGTAGACATCAGTATAAAACAGGTATGGGATACTTTATCAATATAACCTGTACGGGTTACCATGATCACTAAAGAGGTAATTACAGCCAAAAGACACACGATAAACAAACTGTTGACTAAGGGTACGATACGCATAGGTTGAATTTTTACGCAATATTCAGTTTGAATATAATATCTGCCATGCATTTTTTCTAGCTTTTGTCAAAAATCAGTTTGGTTTTGTAAATATTCTAAGGGTTTGTACCAATTATTACAGGTTTTTAAAACCAAAATTTGGTTGTGTAAGGTTCAGCCCCAGCAGTTTGCAAAAGGCAGCCGGTAATACGGTCCCTCGCTGTTTTTCGGTTATTTTTGCCGCCATGAAATGGCAACAACTCTACAGTACCAAAAGAAGCGGTTCTGAGCATAAAACGGCTTATAGCGATGCCATCCGTACTTCCTTTCTGCGCGATTATGACCGGCTGATATTTTCATCGGCTTTCAGGCGGCTCCAAAACAAGACCCAGGTCTTCCCCCTGCCCGGGCCTGTGTTTGTGCATAATCGCTTAACGCATAGCCTTGAAGTGGCTTCTGTAGGCCGTTCGCTGGGCAAAGCCGTAGGGGATGCCATCGCTCAGAAGTATCGTGATGAGGATGACAATTTCAGGGAGTTTTACAAATACGAATTGCCTTCCGTAATTGCAGCCGGTTGCCTGGCCCACGATATTGGCAACCCGCCATTCGGGCATTCGGGGGAAGACGCCATTCGAACTTTTTTCCGGAACCTTCAGGGATCAGAAAAACAGCAGTTTTCCGAGCTGCTGAGCGAGAACCAGCAACGGGATTTTCTTTTTTTCGAGGGAAATGCCAATGCTTTCAGAACCCTTACCCATAGCTTTAATGAGAAAACACCGGGTGGTTTCCGCTTAACCTATACCACGCTGGCCTCCATTATCAAATACCCGGCTGATTCCCTCAACGGATTTAATAAACAACGGCTGGTAACAAAAAAGTCGGGCTTCTTTGATTCGGAAATTGAAACCTACAGGCATATTGCCGGGGACCTGGGCATTCCCCAGCTGGATGCTTCCAAAAATATTTATGCCCGTCACCCTTTCGTGTACCTGGTAGAAGCGGCTGATGATATCTGTTACCGCATCATTGATTTTGAAGATGCGCACCGGCTGAATATCATTTCCATAGATACCATTAAAGAGCTGTTCCTGGCCTTCTTCAATAATGAAGAAGGGTACGATGCCCGCGAACGCGTTGAGCAGGTGTTCAATGATATTAACGATCACAACCAAAGGGTGCAGTTCCTGCGCGCGAAACTGATCAACCTGTTGTTGAATCGGGTAACCACCGTGTTCATGCAAAATGAAGAGGCTTTATTACAGGGAACTTTGCAACATGCATTGATCGATTATTTGCCTGAAACAGAAAAGCAATTGATAAAAACCATTGATGCGTTCTCCATTGAACATATTTACAACCACCGGTCGGTAGTGGAAATTGAAATTGCGGGGTATAATGTCATTGGAGGCCTGCTGCAGGAGTTTTTTGCCGCCGTGATCAATCCCGGGTCGGCCAAATCGCAGAAGCTGTTGCAGCTGATCTCGCAGCAATTTGTAATTACGGGCGATCCCAAAAAACTGTATAACGACATTCAATCGGTGGTTGATTTCATTGCGGGCATGACCGATCTCTATGCCGTAGATGTATACCGCAAGATCACCGGCATTGCTTTTCCGCAGATACGCTAACTAATGCATTATTAAATCGGCTGAACATTCAATTGTGCAAGGGGGCGGCCGAAAACTTTTCTTAGCTTTACCAAAACCAATTATATGTCAACAAGACGTGAATTTATCAGCAATATCGGAAAAGCGATGGTTGCCGGCGGATTGGTTACCTTAGCAGAAAAAGGGGATTCCGCTATGATCGAAAATAAGTTCATACATCACGTTTATTTCTGGTTAAAGAATGCCGGTAGCAAGGAAGATCGCGCCAAACTGATCGAAGGTCTTCAAAAATTATCTAAAGTAAAGACCATTAAGACCTTTCATATTGGCCAACCGGCAGATACCAACCGCGAGGTCATTGACCGTTCCTATGCTATTTCCTGGTTTACCATGTTTGACAATGCAGCTGATCAGCAAAGCTACCAGGTAGATCCTATTCACCTGAAATTTGTTGAAGATTACTCACACTTATGGAGCAAGGTGATCGTATATGACTCTGTAGATGCCAAATGATAATACCTTTTGCTTCTTAATTTTCTTGCATGAACGGATATCTATTGAGGGAGCAGGCCTTTACTGCGGGTGAAGATACATTCGTTGAATGTATGATCGATGAAAGCAATTACGGCGTTGTATTTGAGGACGATACCGATACCGGTTATTTTTATGCCGTCGATGTAGAGCCGGGCACGGGAAAGCTGACCATCCTCGATGCCTTGCATATTTACAATGCAGAAGAAGTGCCTGATGAACAACGGAAGGGAACTATCCGGATCATCTGGTCAAAAGACTGGCAGCGGTGCGCACTCATCATAGACAGCTATTGCCATGCTGTATTTGATTTCAAGAATCATGGTGGCTATAACCGCAATGAATTTCCACCGCCCAATGCTATCTGGACAAAAGGCGAAAGAACGCTGACCAATGAAATGATCACAGCTTTTTTTAGTTGATGGGCCTGCCCCGTTATTTTGTAATCGGCGCTTTCTTATAAGCGTTGGCGGCGTTTCCTGACTGGTTGAGCTGCCGGGAGGCTAATGACTTTGTTTCCGTCACCATTTGCCACATGGTGGTGAAATCGCCCTCTGCTTGCAGGTCTTTAATAAGGCGGTATAAACGTTGTTGTAGTTTTTCGCCTGACCATCTTTTGGCGTAACCCGGTAATTTAAATTCCCAGATGTCGATAAACTCCCAGGGATGAAAATATAAACACAGGTAACCGTCCTTGCGCAGCGATTGAATGGCCAGGTATTTAAAAAAGCTGTAGGGCATATTCTTAAAAGCCAGCCAAAACAACGGTATGCGCATGCGTGGACTTACCGTGGCCGGTATACGCAACATATTCTTATCATAATACACCGTTCTGGGCAGGGAAAGATCATTATATCGACCCGGTATCCAGGTGGGATTTACCGAAGAATCGTAGCTGTAGCCGGCTTCAATAACATGCTCCATCGGCACTTTTTTCAATCGCGGCATTCTTAAGCCGTATACAGGCTGGCCGGTAATACTTTCCAGGGTAAGCCTGCTTTGTAAAAGGTCTTCGGTTTTATAATGGGAATGATAGAAAGTATGAGATGCTACTTCATGTTTGTGCACCAGTTGCTGTATGCTGGCGGGATACCAGCTGGCAAAATTGGCGGTAGTAAAAAAAGTACAGGATACGTCTGCGCCGCTGATCACGGGCATGGTAGCTTCCAGCCCTTTGAAGCCGGTTTCCATTTGTTCTTCCAGGGTGAGGTTTTGACCATACTCCAAAGGCATATCAAATTCCTCAACGTCAAAACTCATCAATATGTATCGCTGACGGCTCATGGATGTTAGATTCTTTTACTATGTAAACAGGTCGGTGTTTGTTTTGCATGAACAGCTTGCCCAGGTAAATACCAATAATGCCCAGGATCATTAGTTGCAGGCCGCCGAAAAATATAATGGTAACTATCACGGAGGTCCAACCGGAGATGGTATAACCGAAGTAATAGCTATACAGCGCATATGGGATATACAGTGTAGACAATGCTGCAAATGTAAAACCAATATAGGTGGCTGCATATAATGGCCTTATACTGAATGAGGTTATACCCTGTAAGGCAAACCGGATCATTTTTTTGGAAGTGTATTTCGAGGCGCCTGATTTACGCTGGTCGGGTTGGTATTCAACCGGCAGTTGCTTAAACCCGGCCCATTTTACGAGCCCTCGGAAGAAGGGTTCAAACTCTTCAAGGCTCTTTAGCACATTTACTACGTTCCGGTTCATTAACCTGAAATCGGCAGTTCCTTTTTCGAGCTGTATATCGCTGAGCCAGTTCAGCACCCGGTAAAAAAGGTTCGAGGTGGCTCTTTTTAAGAAAGGCAGGTTTTTATCTTCCTTACGAACAGTATATACAACATCATATCCTGCTGTCCATTTTTCGAGCAGGAGCGGAATCAAATGAGGTGGGTGTTGCATATCGCCATCCATGGTAATTACACAGTCCCCATCGGCTTTGTCTAACCCCGCCTTGATAGCGGCCTGGTGGCCGAAATTGCGTGAAAATGAAATGTACCGGATATTTTCATCCTGTGCAGCCAGCTTTTTGACCTCGGGCAAGGTATTGTCACTGCTGCCATCATCCACAAAAAGAAGGTTATACCGGTAAGGCAGCTCTGTAAATATGCGCTTAACGGTTTTGGCCATGATGGCTACATTATCCCTTTCATTATGTACCGGAACAATGATAGTTACGAGTTTAGTCATGCTGTCATTGTTTTAAATGGGTAAATAATAGGGAACAGTACATCTGGATCTGTTGAGAACCAATTATTTGAACCAAATAAGCAGTGGTAAACATAAGAAGATGGCAGGGCAATAGCATACCCGGCTTGCAAGATCATAACTGGCAAGCTTTCGTCCCTACACCTGATTTGTGCGTCTGGCTTCGATGTTAACATCTCAATAACTATATATCAAAACGCTCTTTTTGCTTTTTCCCCTATGTATTAAGGCAAAAATATATCCAAATCAGGCAAAAAGAAGCCAAAATATTAAGCTGCCGGTATATTATAAACCGTATTCTGCTGAAAGTTAAATGATTATTGTATCCGGCTGGCGGCGGCTTCATCAACAAACCAGTGTAATTCGCCGCTGGCAGGCTGAATGAGCTGAGAAGGAAACTGGTCTGCGTTTGGGGCTCCTTTTAATACTTCATACAGGGCATTTGCTTTGTTCGCCCCGAAGGTGATGAAGGCTATTTTACGGGCCCTGTTTACAAGCGGGGCTGTTAAAGTGATGCGGTGCATTTGCTGGGCTTCGAGGTAGAATGATTGAACCCAGGCTTGTTTTTCGTGTATGACTGGGGTATGGGGGAACAACGATAAGGTATGCCCATCGTCGCCCATGCCATTCAGCACCAGGTCGAAGCTGGGGCCATCGTCCTTAAAATATTCGTGCAACAGGTCTTCATAGGCTTTTGCCGAACCGGCCGGAGGCAGATCTGTGTTCATAATATGCACCTGCTCGCGTACTACGGGTACCTTGTTCAGCAAATGTTCAAAGGTCATTTTTGCATTGTTGCGGCTATCGGTGAAGGGCACGGCCCGCTCATCGCCCCAGAAAATATGCATTTTGCTCCAGTCGATACGTTCCCTGAAAGGACTGGCCGCCAGTAATTCATACAATTGTTTGGGTGAATTACCACCAGTTACCACCCAGGTGAAACGCTCCCGTTGCTGCAGGGTGCTTTCAATAGTTTGGGTGATCCACTCGGCGAGGGCGGCACTTAGTTCTTGGGGAGACTTGTATATATGGAGCATGTTGAATTCTAAATTCTGGTTCTGATTATTTATTCCAGCTTTCGGTATAAAGGAAATGTTGCCGGTTACCAGTTACCGGTAACCGGCGACTGGTAACTGGTGACTGTTTTATACGCCCGCCTGAACTCCCTGGTGGGCTACCGGTAAAGAGATCCAGTTGCGGCCATCGCGGGCGATGAGTGCTTCTGCATCTTCGGGTCCCCAGCTGTCGGGCGAATAATTTGGAAAATCAACCGGTGTTCTGCTTTCCCAGGCTTCCTGGATGGGCATCACTACTTTCCAGGCGGCTTCTACCTGGTCGCTGCGCATGAACAGGGTAGCGTTGCCTTCCATAACGTCGAGCAACAGGGTTTCATATGCTTCGGGATCATCATCCCCATAAGTGTCTTTATAATTGAAGATCATATCAACCGGGTTCAGGGTCATCGTTTGCCCCGGGCGTTTAGCCTGGAAGCGTAAGCGGATATCCATTTGCGGTTGAATGCTGATGGTAAGCCTGTTGGGCCGCCACGTTAAAGCCGCTTCCGGTGGAAAGGCAAAATTGGGCGCCTGTTTGAACTGGATGGTGATGATGGTTGACTTTTCATGTAAGCGTTTGCCGGTACGCACATAAAAAGGCACATCCTGCCAGCGCCAGTTATCGATGTAGAATTTCACCGCCGCAAAAGTATCCGTAGGTGAATTGGGGTTAATTTTTTCTTCATTGCGATACCCCGGTACTTTTTTCCCCTGCATCCAGCCGTCTGAATACTGACCTCTTACCGCATATTTATGTACTTCTTCTTTAGTGTATTTGCGAATCGCGTTCAATACATCTACTTTTTTATTACGGATCTCATTCGCATCAAACGATACGGGCGCTTCCATAGCGATCATACACAGCAGCTGCAGAATATGGTTCTGCACCATATCGCGTAGGGCGCCGGAACGTTCATAATAATCGCCGCGGTTTTCAAGGCCAACGGTCTCGGCCGCGGTTATTTGAATGTGATCGATGTAATTCCTGTTCCAGATGGGTTCAAACAGGGCATTGGCAAAACGCAGCGCCAGGATGTTTTGAACCGTTTCTTTACCCAGGTAGTGATCGATGCGATAGATCTGCGTTTCATCGAACATTGAAGTGAGCAGCTCATTTAATTCATGAGCGCTCTTGAGGTCATGACCGAATGGCTTTTCAACCACGATGCGGGTGCATTTGGTATCATGACATATATTTAACGGCCCCAGTTTGCTGGCGATCTGCGGCACCAGGTGCGGGGCTACCGACATATAAAAAATAACGTTGGGATGCTCGCCGAATTCCTGTTCTTTTTGTTTTACGATGTCGGCAATTTTTTGATAATCGGCATCATTGCCTACATCCATGGGCAGGTAGGAGATGTGTTTTTGAAATTCCTGCCATTTACCGTTCTGATCGCCTTTGCGGCGGGAGAACTGTTGAATGCCATCTTGCAAATGTTTCCTGAAGCTATCGTCGGTATAGGCCGTTCTGCCGATGCCAACGATGTGGAATTTCTCAGGCATCCAGTTATCGATGAACAGGTTGTATAAAGCGGGAGAAAGTTTACGCTGATTTAAATCGCCACTGCCACCAAAAATGAATAGCAATGAGGCCGGCGGACATTTATGGTTTGTCATATTCTGAATTAAAATAGCTTTTTTACGTTCCTTCAATCTGCCCTTCGGGCGTCATGAATTTCTTAACGCGATCCCAATCTGCACAATTAGATCTTAGCCCACTCGGTATGGAAGCTTCCTTCCTGGTCGATACGTTGGTAAGTGTGCGCGCCAAAATAGTCGCGTTGCGCCTGCAGCAGGTTAATGGGCAGTTGTTTGCTACGATATGAATCAAAATAGCTCAGCGCACTCATTAAAGCTCCGGCTGGTATGCTATGCTGAATAGCCAGCGCAGCTACTGCCCTGATACCGGCGGCTTTGGCCTGTAATATTTTGGCTATCTCAGCATCTAATAACAAATTTGACAACTGAGGGTTCAGTGCAAAGGCGTTTCCAAAAAGCTCGAGCAGTACAGATCGAATGATACAGCCGCCGCGCCAAACACTTACCACCTGCGGCATGGGGATCTGCATATCCAGGTCTGTGCCCGCTTTATGCAGTAATGCCAGGCCCTGCGCGTAGCTGATAATGGTCGCAAATACCAGGGCATCCTGTACCTGTTTGATAAATTGTTCTTTGGGTAACCCTATTAAACCGGTATTGGCAGCAGGATACAGTGCGGAAGCCTGTACCCGTTCTGCTTTTATGGCCGATAAATTACGCATGGTAACTGCCATATCGATGGTAGGAATGGCTACACCCAGGTCCATGGCGTCCTGAGAGGTCCATTTGCCGGTGCCTTTAGCCCCCGCTTTGTCAAGAATCATATCAACGAGGCGGTTGGGCGTTTTATCGTCGGACTGTAAAAATATGTCGGCTGTAATTTCAATGAGAAAGGAGCGCAGTTCGCCTTTGTTCCAGTTATCAAAAATAGCGTGCAGTTCATCATTTGTTAAACCCAGGCCGCGGTGCAGGAGATCATAACACTCGCTGATCAGCTGCATGATGGCATATTCAATACCATTGTGCACCATTTTAACGTAGTGGCCCGCAGCGCCTTTGCCCAGGTGGGCAACGCAGGGAACAGCATCAACCTTGGCGGCAACGGCTTCGAGCATGGGTTGAACATGCGGATAAGCTTCAGGATCGCCTCCGGGCATGATGCTGGGGCCGGTACGGGCGCCCTGTTCACCACCTGAAACGCCGATGCCCATGAAATGAATGCCTTTTTGCTGCAGATAAGCCACCCGTCTTAAGGTATCGGTATAATGACTGTTACCACCGTCGATAATGATATCGCCTTGCTGCACCAGGGGCAAGAGGCTTTCAATGACATCATCAACCGGTTTTCCGGCGGGAACAAGCATCATGATCTTACGGGGAACGGCCAGCTGATTGATCATATCCTGTAAGGAAACAACGCCTTTTACTGTAGTACCCGCGGTGGCGGCTGATTCCAGGGCTGAAGTCTTCTGGTTGTCTTTGTCGAACCCGATCACTTTAAAACCATGGTCGGCCATATTGAGCAGAAAATTCCGGCCCATAACGCCTAAGCCAATCATGCCAAAGTCAAATAGTTGTGCACTCATATCAGATAGATAAGGTTGCAAAAGTAGTCAAATTGCAAATAGGCGGGAGGGGATCGGGAAAAATGAAAATTATCAAATTATTTCAGGGGATCGCAAAGCGCAGGCCGGAAAGGCAAACCTTATAGGAGAAATCATTTGCTTTTATCTAACGTAAACGTTTCCGTAGATCCCTTTATAAAAAGCCGTTAGAGCAGGTATACCCCTGGAAGCCCATATATTATGAGAAATGAGCTTAGGGCTGGAAAAGAATAAGCCCGGTTTGTCTATAGCTTCTATGTATACAAACCGGGCCCGAAAAAGTTGCTAACTGTAAAAGCCGGATGAGATATAAATTACAGCTAAACGATGTTCTGAATTATTTACCGGTTTGCTGCTGCGCAGGAGGCGGCGTCTTCTTTTCTTCTTTCTTTTCTTCTTTGGGCGCCATTGCTTCGGGGTGCGGACTTCCATTATGGCAGGTCATACATCCCACCGGTGGAATAGGGTGTTGATCGTCTTTTTTGTACTTAAAGAATTTCCTGTTAATGCGGTCGGTCATCCGCATCATATCGCGGGTGATGTTTTTCTCTCCTTTTTCATCGCTGGCGAAATCGAGCTTGCGGGCATTCTCTTTCTGCGGAGCGTGACAAAAATTACATTTTACCCCCAGGGAGCGATTGAACTGATGCATTACGCTGTCCAGCTCCTCGTGACTGATATTTTTGGGCAGGATCTTGAGGTTTTTGTAGGAGGGATCGGCGGGGGCGCTGGCTGCAATGCCTAATACTACCAGGGCAACCAATGTGCCGGCAACCGTAAATTTCTTTTTGAAAAACATAGCAGTTGATGTTTTAGCTAGTGAAATGGGGTTAAAGACAGAAATACAAGATACTGGATTCGGTTTAAATGAAAGCACCGGGTTTAAGATCGGAAGTAAAGATCATGAAGTAAGCGTTAAGAAATTCGCGAACTTCTTACTTTCTGCTTCGTGCCCTCTTGCTTCCTGGTACTAATACCAGGCTGTTTGTTCCGGTTCATGGGCTATCTTCATGATCATTTGATGTTTTTGTTCAGTAAAACCTGCGTTAAAATAAATTAACGTAGGCATGAGCCGTTTTAAACATTGTAATTCAGTGTGAATAGAGTATCTTTGTGATCATATTTGAGTGATAATAGCATATGGTAAGTGAACGATATATCTCGCTACGCATTTCTGCTAATAGTTGTTAGTCTTCCTTTACTCCCTGCTTTACCTCAGATCCATTTTAATTTTTTTAACCAATTTTAGTTAGTAGTATGAACATTTACGTGTCTAATTTAAGTTTCAACGTAACAGATGATGATTTGGAAGGCTTTTTTGCTGAATACGGCGAAGTAAGTTCTGCCCGCGTAATTACCGATAAGTTCACTGGCAAAAGCCGTGGATTTGGATTTGTTGAAATGCCTAATGATGAAGCTGCCAGAAAAGCTATTGCTGAGCTGGATGGTGGTAGAGTTGAAGGCAGGGAGATCAAAGTTGCCGAAGCTCGTCCCCGTGAAGAGCGTGGTGGCAACGAAAAGCGTTCTTTTAGCCGCAACAACAGCTACAATAATCGTTATTAATCCTGTTAGGTTAAAATACCGATCCTCCCGATGCATCGGGAGGATTTTTTATTTTATAGAGTGCATTAAATAAGTTGAAACAAATTTTTTCTAAAAACAATAATTCGTTTTTAGCAATAGGTTTGAACCGGTGCAGCCATGGAGAAAGTAAGGGTGGTTCCCTCATTGTGCTGGTTGTAGATGCTGATATTGCCGCCTAGTTGCCGGGCAGCCTGTACCACATGCGAAAACCCATTCGACACAGTACTGTAGAAATAACTGCCATTATTACGAACCCGAATATGCACTCCTTCTTTATTACAAACCGCCTCCACCCGGATGCATACATTTTCTGTACCATTAATGGCACCGCTTAACAGGTTGCCCAGCACATAGGCCAGCAGATCTTCATCGGCCTGAAGTTGGAATGTTTGGTCGACGTCATTAATAATAAAACTCTTTTTACCGGTTACAAGTGGTAAAAGGCCTACCATTAGTTGATCAATCAGGCGGTGAAGAGGAACAGGTTGTGTTACTACGGTTTGAGTGGATGGTATTGGGTGAGGTAATTGTATCAGGCTCTTCATACAAAGGGATTTTAATTACACAAAAAATTGTTCACAGGGTACCATTACATTAAAAATAGTCGTACAGATCGAAAATGTTTCAGAACCTTAACCAAGACTTCGTATAAAAATGCGCAGCAAATTAATGACTAAAAATGTGAAAAAGACAATTGAGGATATCTTCTTGCCAATTTCTTAGCATAAATCAAGTGAACATCCTACATGATTACATGTAGTGCGTTTTTTCCAGTTGAAAATTTATAACACCCGCCTGCTTATAAAGATTAGCGGCAAATAGTTGCAAAACGTATAGCATTATTTTGATGCAAGCGCTTGTACGTAACGCGCATTTTGTATTGCCCAGGTTTGTGCCGTATTATTAAAGTATACGAATGCCTGCTTCACTTGTTTAGCTTTTTTTATAGCCGTGGTCACTTTTTCCAGGAAGCTTTCCTCATAGGCAGAGTAATACAGATCAGGCACGCCATGAAAGCGGTAATAGACAAGATCCGTATTTGTAATTACATCATCAGGTAAGAGCGGGTGACTGATGCTGCAAAAGCAAATGCGATGCTTTGAAAGCACATCATACACCCGGGGCTGCCACCAGCTGGCATGGCGAAACTCAACTACATTAATAAATGAAGCACTGAGGGCCGCTACGATCTTTTGTAACAGGTCTTCTGTAAAGGTCATTTGCGCAGGTAACTGAAATAAAACACAGGCTAATTTTTCCTGCAATCCTTTCTGTGTGGTGTTATAAAAATCGTTCAGCAAAGAAATGCTATCATGGAATTTTTTGTAATGGGTAATGAGGCGCGGCGCTTTAACTGCAAAAGAAAAATGTGAAGGTGTTTTTTGATACCAGTTTTGCAAAAATGAAAATTGAGGGAAGCGGTAAAAAGTTACGTTCAGCTCCAGCGTATTAAAATGCTGGCAATAATAGTCGAGCCATAAACGCTGCGGCATTCCCTTTGGGTAAAATACCTCTTTCCATTCTTTGTAATGGAAACCTGAACAACCGATATGCCACTGAAGGGTAGGCATTTGTTTACATGTTATATTTCCTAATACTTAAATTTTCATACCAGAACTGCCTGTATATGGCAGCCGGCATTCCGCCAACCGCCGTATGACATCAATGCATGAGCCGGATGAACGCAGGCTATGCTTGCCAGTTAAATCTGTCTTTTGAATTTGCAGGCCCATTGCTTATAACCATTCTTTTTTCTTATTTTACAAAACAATCGGCCTGTTCTCAAACATTCAGTACAAACAGCGTTATGAATTTACTTGGTAATATCATCTGGCTTTTACTTGGCGGGCTGGCGGCTGCGCTTGGCTATGTAGTGGGTGGATTTGTATTATGTATTTCTATTGTCGGTTTACCTTGGGGTTTACAATGCTTTAAATTGGCCGGGGTTGTTTTATGGCCCTTTGGCAAAATCATTGTTCCCAAGGAAGGTGGAAGCGGTTGCCTGTCGTTTTTTTGCAATATTATCTGGCTACTCTGTGGTGGATTATATACCTCGCTGGTGCACCTGTTCTTTGCAGCCATTTTATTTATCACTATTATAGGAATTCCCTTTGCGCGCCAACATCTGAAATTGGTAGAACTTTCCCTCTTACCCTTCAGCAGGAATGTGGTGTAATGCCATTGTTAATTCATTTCTAAAAACCGGAAATTGGTCAATAAGAAAGGAACTGCATTCGTTCCTATTGGTTCATGAAACGTTTAAGCAGAGAATTGAACCGTATTTTTACGATTCATGTCAATTGCATGGCTTGATACCGGTGGGGCATATATCATGCTTAATTAGCGATTGTAATTGCCTGACTGTAAAATGAAATAAAAAAGTCATACGTCAAAACAGCGCCGGGCATTGTTTTTGCGCTAAAAAGCCGCTTAACAAAACCGGCATCTAAACATATATGTTTACACACAGGGATTGGGGCATTGCTTTTTCACTTATGGCCATATTAATTGTGGCGGTAATTGTATTGAGCAGTTTGAACCTTTCTTTGCCCGGCGAAAAGGCACCCCAGGCAAAAAAGGATTCTACTGTTATTATTCCCCGCCGGTTCGGACTGGCCCTGGATTCTTTTAATGTAACTGAAAGTGTGATCCAGAAAAATGAGTACCTGGCCTCTATTCTCGAATTATATAATATCGATAAAAGTACCATTGCGAAACTGCAGGAGAAATCGAAATACGTATACGATGTACGTAAAATGAGAGCCGGCTCGCAATACACTGTTTTTTCTACAAAAGATACCTTGAATAAGGTTTGTTATTTCGTATACCAGCCTAACGCCATTGATTATGTTCTATACGACCTGCGCGATTCAGTATCGGTAGTAACCGGTAAACGCCAGGTTACCGCCCGGCTTGAAACAGCTTCGGGTATCATTAATGGATCCTTATATGAAACCTTTCAAAAGTCAGGCACCGATCCCGCACTGGCGATGAAACTGGCCGACATGTACGCTTATACTGTCGATTTCTATGCTATTCATGATGGCGATTACTTTAAAGTATTGTACGAACAGCGCTATATAAAGGATGAACCTGTTGAAACCGGCGCAATACAATCTGCTGTTTTCTCCCACAATGGCGAAAAGTTCTATGCCTTTTATTATCGGCCCGATACAACAGATGCCGGTGACTACTATGATGAAAAGGGAAGAAGCTTGCGCAAATCCTTTTTAAAAGCGCCTATAAAATTCAGCCACATTACTTCCGGATATTCATTGAGACGTTTTCATCCGGTGCAGAAAAGATGGAAGACCCACCTAGGTACTGATTATGCCGCACCGCAAGGAACACCCATTATTGCTACCGGCGATGGAATGGTCATAGAGTCTGACTATACCGGCAACAATGGGAATTACGTAAAGATAAAACACGACGATACCTATATGACCCAATACCTGCATATGAGCAAGCAGGCTGTACGGGCCGGACAAAGCGTGCGCCAGGGCCAGATCATTGGCTATGTGGGCAGCACCGGGCTGGCTACAGGTCCACATGTATGTTATCGTTTCTGGAAGAATGGAAAACAGGTGAATCCACTGCAACAGACATTTCCGCCATCGGTACCATTGCCTGATTCTGTGATGAGCAGGTTCAATGAATATGTATCGAAGCAACAGCAACAATTGAACACCGTCAATATGGGCGTTGTTCAGAATTTGTCAATGAACTGATCCAGATCCATATATCTTCTTTCTTACTTCTAATTTATTGAATTGATTAACAGGTCTGCCAACCTGCAAGCCGTAATCTGGCACAAGCTTTGAAAACCAGTAGGGCAATAAATACCTTCAAACATGAAAAAATATGTTTTAGCCCTTGGTTTTCTCTGTATCATGGCCGCCGGCGTACAGGCCCAAAGAGTTACTCCCGGGATAAAAGGTGGATTGAATATTTCGGATGTATCTGGTATGAATGGTGATAATCGGTTGAGTGGTCATTTCGGCTTCTTAATAAATAGCAAGTTCAATGCCCGGTGGGCTATTCAACCTGAAATACTGTATTCGGGTCAGGGCCAGCAATACATGGTTGGCAATGAAGAATATACCCTGGCGCTGAGTTATATCCAGGTTCCTGTTATGATCCAGTTTTACCCGGTAAGACATTTCTATGTTGAGTTTGGTCCGCAACTAGGGTTTATGTTGTCAGCGAATGCAAAAAATGATGGCGACAAAGTAGAAGTGGACGAGTATTATAAAAAGGTAGAAGCTGGAATCTCGTTTGGCGCCGGTTTCCAGGTAACCAATATGTTGGGCTTTTTTGGCCGCTACAATGCCGGCCTGTCTGACATCACCAAGAATGATAACCGGGATTATTTTAACCGGGTAGGTCAGCTGGGGGTCTATGTGCTGCTTAAGTAATTTGACATACATCAATATGCCGCATTATAAAGTGAGTACTTTCATAATGCGGCATTTTCGTTTTTATATGAACTGAATTTTACGCTATTGCTTCACTGCATGGTTGAACAGGGCGGGCACATCAATGGCCATTGTATTCGCTTCCTGTAATGCCACCTGTTGATTAAAGGAAACTGCATCATCATCGTTGAACATCACCACTTCCGTTTTTTGTGCTATGCTTTTGTCATGGGTGATCTCATAGATCACCTGTTTTACAAAAGGTACAGGCACCCAGTCTTTGAACGTTAAAGGCACACCAAATTCATCGCGGTAATAATGTATGCCATAATGATCCTTGTATAATTTTTCAGGCGGCCGCAGAAAATAAACCTTGTTGATCCCCGGCCTGTAATTTTTTTCGATATAGGTTCTCACCACCTGGTATTCTTTTACAACCGGCTTCAGAAAATTATAGCGGAAATTATAAAAACCAAAACCTGCAAATACGATCATGGCGCCAACCGCAAACGCGTTCTTCCAGCTGCTGTTTTTGATCCATTCAATGATCATATTACTTAGCATTAACATCACTGCCAGGTTCAATGCCAGCATAGACCTGTAAGAAGAGTAATTTTCAACCGTTGCCATCACCGGCAGGTAGATCAACATAAGTAATGCAAATGTGCCAGCGATATAAATGACCTTACTAATGACCGGCTTATTACGATGGGTGAGGAAGGAATACAGTACCCACACTGCTATGGCCAGGATGTAAAATACCTGCGAAATAATGCTGCTCAGATTGAACAGGAAATTAAAGCTGAAGGCCTGTGCGGTAGGCACGCCCACGAAGAATGAGATCTTCTTCAAAATGTTAAAGGTTAAATTGGCCCGCTCGGGTTCATCAATGCCTTCGATCTTCAAATGCAATTTATACAACAGGTAATACACTGCTACAACTACCAGGAAGCCAACAACCCCGCTAATGATAAAGCGGTCGGGTTTTTCAAAGCGCCTGCTGTTGAAATGAAGGAAGAAGGGGATCAGGAACATGCCAATGCCAATCTGGTAAATGAAGAGCGAGATAACCCCTAACAGCAGGATCAGTAATTGCATGGGAATGGGTATGGCCAGGTAGCGTTTGTGTTTTCTCAATTGCGCATAGAACAAATGCCCGCTTAAAAGGCCTGCTATGAATGTCAGGCAAATTTCAAAACAGGTACCGCCCCATCCGTTGGCAATGGCCACCGAAAGGCTGCACGCGATGTATACTGCGCTTATGAGCACCAGCCGGTTATCTATTAAATTGAAGCGCGCCCATTGAATGGCCACCCGTACGTACACATAAAGGGCCAGCGCCCATCCTGCTACAGAAAGGATACGGTATAATCTCACTGCGTCAATGGTATTAATAGAAGTGAATGCTTTATCCATTAACAGCCCGCCGATCACCCGGCCATGGGTGAACCAGATATTGTATGTAGCGCCTTTTTCATTATACCATAATTGGTGAAAATCGTCGAGGTAAGCGTAATTGACCTGGAACAATGGAAAAAATATTACCAGTAATACCAATACCGGTAAGCCATAAAGTACTAGCTTATTATTCACAGTGACATATATTTAATAAAACATGGGGCCTGCCAAACAGCGGGCTTGCATTCGATCCCCGAAAAATAAGGCGTTTTATTTAATCCACCTTTCAAAAAATTCCCAGGTGCGCAACATTTGATCTATGCGCTGCCGGTTGTCGCCGCTGCGGGTAATTTCATGCGATGCATTGGGATGCCGTACATATTCAACCGGGCGGCCTAATACTTTCAGGCTGCGGTACATCATTTCACTTTCTACAAAGCCGGTGCGCCGGTCATTATCGCCGTGAAAGATGATATATGGCGTCTTTATGTTGTGAACATAGGTAATAGGCGATTCCCGTTCGAGATTGGCTTTTGCAGCCGGTTCCCAGGGATAACCGCCAAAATAATTTGGCACCAGCCGCCAGGCATTGCCTTCGCCAAAGAAAGTGTTGAGATCATATACACCGCGTTGCGAACAGGCTGCTTTGAACCGGTGGTCATGGGCGATGATCCAGGCCACCAGGTAACCAGCGTAAGAGCCACCGGTAATGGCCAGTTTTGAAGTATCGGCCCAGCCTTCGGCTACCGTTTTATCTAAAGCCGTTAAAACGTCGCTGGAAGGGCCTTTGCCCCAATCGTTGATATTGGCGCGCAAAAAGCTTTCGCCATAACCGCCGCTGCCACGCGGATTGCAATACACAACGCCATACCCTTTATTGCAGAAGAATTGGTATTCGTGCCACATGCTGCTTTCACCAGGGCCCCACATGGCAGATGGCCCACCATGTATTTCGAGCAACAAAGGATATTTTTTTCCCGGCTGGTAATGGGCCGGTTTCATCACCCAATACTCGATCGTCATTCCCTTATCGTTGGTAAAGGTTTTCTTTTCGGGGAAGGAGAGTTCTTTGCTTCGCACCCAAAAATCATTGAAGTCGCTGATGCGGCGCGCGTTCTTTGCATTGGCATCTGCCAGGTATAATTCAAAAGGATTGGCCACTTCGGTCTTAACAAAAACCAGTTTGTTATTAACCACATCAAAACTGCTGATGCCCGAATTATAATCAGTTAATTGTTCAACCTGTTTGGTCTTTATATTCACCTGGTACAGTGGAAAGCCGCCATTGCTCGGTGCGTTGAAGTAGAGGTATTTTTCATCGGTGCTCCAGGTAAAATTTCCCTTTGTACGGTCGAAGGGTATAATGATCATATCTTTTTCAGTGCCATTCAGCGGCATAATGGCCAGCTTGGGAACCGTAACCCATGATTCTTCAGCGATCTGAAAAGCAAGCCATTTACCGGATGGAGAAATGGCAGGAGCAGAGTAAGCCATATTTTCTTTGCCTAGCAACTTACGCAGACCACTACCATCGGCATTGGCTATATAGAGCTCATTTTCCTGCGAGCGGTTGGGATGTTGTAATGAATCTATATGTGCCGATAAAACAAGTTGTTTGCCGTCGGGCGTAAACTCGGCAGAATTGAAAGAATAGAATCCAGGCGTCACCAGTTTGGGTGTATCGCCGGCGTGCGTACCGGTAACGAAGAAGTGAACAAAGCCGAGCTCGGCATTAATGTTAAGCTCATCCTGGAAATTGAGTTTATTGATGACCCGTGCTTTTTTATCAACCACATTGTTGTTGAGGTAGGCCCTTACTTCCTCCAGGGTGCCATCAGGATTGGCTTTTGCTGTCGCGGGTTTCAACTGTTCATTATTATTGAAGCCTGGTTTCTCAATAGGCCAGTTGGGTATTTTTTTATGGGGATTCAGGATGGAATCTTTTAACAGGTCGGCCAGGGGAATATAAGTAGCAAACAGGAGCTGTTTTCCATCGGGACTCCATTTGGGTGCCGTGGCGCCGTATTTATATTTGGTGAGCTGTATTGCTTCACCCCCATCAAGGGAAAGCAGGAATAGCTGGTTCTTACCGTCTACCGTGCGGCTAAAGGCCAGTTGTTTGCCATCGGGGCTCCAAGCCGGCTGCGATGCATTTTCTTTGCCGGTGGTCATTTGCCGCGGCGCTGTATTACCATCGGTTGGCACCATCCATACCTGGGTAACATATTTATAATCCAATTTACTTTCTCCATCATTTTCAATAGCTGTAACCGTAAAAGCTGCTTTACTGCCGTCGGGTGAAAGGGTAACACTGCCGATGGATCTGATTTTCAGCATATCTGTAACAGTAACAGGCTGTTTGTTTTGTCCTGCCACCCCGAGGGTGATGAACAGGCAAATACAAACCATAAGTCTTTGCATGTTAGGCGGTTTTAGGTGTTGAATGTACGAATTCAGCAAGATATCCGCACCTAAACCGGGCATTGTATGATCAACGGTCAGCGTATTGTCATATTAACAATTCCCGCAATCAATAAAGCTTGTTCCTTGTTGGTTATTCCGATAATTTTGCATTAATTATATAACTATGAGTGAAATAACAGCGCCAGCGCTTACACCAAAAGATTTTGCCACCGACCAGGAGGTACGTTGGTGTCCTGGCTGTGGGGATTATTCCATTTTGGCACAGGTGCAAAAGATCATGCCGGGTTTGGGAATTCCCAAAGAGAACATTGTGATCATTTCTGGTATCGGCTGCAGCAGCCGCTTCCCTTATTATATGAATACCTATGGTATGCACTCGATCCATGGCCGGGCTACCGCCATTGCCAGTGGATTAAAAGCAACCCGTCCCGAATTGAGTGTATGGATCGTTACCGGTGATGGGGATGGTTTGAGTATCGGAGGTAACCATACCATTCACCTCCTGCGCCGCAATTTCGATGTGAATGTGATGTTGTTCAATAACCAGATCTACGGATTAACCAAAGGCCAGTATTCTCCGACTTCGGAAGAAAATAAAGTAACGAAGTCAACGCCATACGGCAGTATCGACCATCCGTTCAATCCCCTGGCATTGGCCATGGGCGCCGATGCAACTTTTATTGCCCGCAGTATGGACCGTGATCCCAAACATTTGCAGGAAGCATTGATCAGAAGCCACAAACATAAAGGCGCTTCTTTTCTCGAGATCTATCAGAACTGTAACATCTTTAACGATGGAGCTTTTGAGGTCTTCACAGAAAAAGCAAGCAAACCGGATAACACCCTTTTCCTGGAACATGGCAAACCGTTGGTCTTTGGCGCCAAACAGGATAAAGGCATCAAGCTCGATGGGTTCAAGCCGGTGATCGTTGACCTGAATGAAGGAGCATCTACCGCTGACCTCTGGGTGCATGATGAAAGGGATTTCTACAAAGCGCAGATCCTGGTCAGGATGTTCGATGATCCACGGGTAGAAGGACATTTGCCACGTCCGTTTGGCGTGTTCTATGAAACCGACCGGGCATGTTATGAAGACGTAATGCAATTGCAGATCGAAGATGTAATGGCGAAGGGTAAAGGAAACCTTGACAAACTGTTAAGGGGCAAAGAAACCTGGACCATTGCTTAGTCAATAACCTGTAATACCAGCGCGATTTACATTCAGTAATGAATAGGATCTTTTCGCGCTGGTTTTTCTTTTTCTGCCGGAAAATAATACCAGTACCCTGACCACCTACTATGAAAGAAACATTACCCTTGCAGCATTCAAGACATAATAAGCAGGATGCTAATATTGAATCTGTTCAGATCATGCGGGGTTTTGCTGCACTGTTGGTAGTATTGTTGCACATTTCTATCAAAGGTGCACAGTATGGGAACGATGCCTTAAAAGGATTTACCATCGGCGAGGCAGGGGTCGACCTGTTCTTTATCATTTCAGGGTATATCATGTGCGTATCAACGATTGGGCGTGAGATGAATTTTGGCCAGTTTATGATGCACAGGGTGAGAAGGATCCTTCCGCTGTACTGGCTTACGACCACTATCGGGCTGATCATTTTTCTTTATAGACCCGAGATCATCAATACTTCGGGCGGTGAAACCAGCATCTGGGCCTCCTATACTTTAATTCCCAACGGCAAAAGGTATCTCAATTCAAACGGGTGGACACTCAGTTATGAGTTTGTTTTTTATATACTGTTTGGCTTGCTTATTCACAGGGGCACGTATAAAGCCATGCAATTATCTTCCGTTTTATTGGTGATCATGGCAGCTGCCGGGCTGCTCTTCGCTTACCCCGGCCATACCTTCCATTTTTTGACCAGCAACCTCTTCCTGGAGTTTGTGTACGGCATGGGCATTTTTTATTTGTTCAATAAAAAGATCATCAGACCCAATACCGCCATGGGCCTGGTCCTTTGTATCCTGGGCGTTTTACTGCTGGTGGCAGAAATGTACTTTCATGTGCCCGGTCAGCAGGAGAGCAGGGCCTGGCTTTGGGGTATTCCCATGCTGATGGTATTTACCGGCTTTTTAAACCTGGAAGGGTTTATTAAAGGAAGTAGATCGCGTATAAAGAAGTTGTTGCTCGAAGCAGGAAATTCATCTTATTCTTTATACCTCTTCCATCCATTTACATTAAGCGGAACCGCCATGTGCCTGAAACGGCTAGGCATTGCGTATAACCCATACCTGTTCGCCTTCATTTTGTTTACCGTTACTGTAACAGCCGGCTACCTGGTATATATTTATATAGAAAGGCCATTGGTGGCAGTTAGTAAGCAGTTTCTTGCAAAAAAATCGCCTTCAAAGCGCGAGGCATAAGCTTTAGAAAGAAAGCTGTGCTTTATGGAAATATGACTGTATCCTCTATGCTAAGTTAGGTGCATAATTTGTAGAGCAGTGGTCTATTAAAAAAAGGAGCCAGCGATGGATATCGCCGGCCTGTGCTTACCTCTGAAACCACAAAAAGAAAGAAGTTAGCAATATATTGATCTATAAATTTTAATGAAGACGGGGTTCAATGGATGATGGACAGCCTGGATATATAGCGAAGGAGATTGCATCAGGCATAAGGTTGATCAACCTCAGATACCCGGGACTATCCCCTTTTTACGAAAAGTGAATGAAATATTGGCTGCTGATACAGGAGTAAAAGCAGTTAGTTTCAGTTATTGGTACAATCTTTTCTTTTGCAGTTTCTGATCACAATTGCGGCAACACGGTAACAGAGATAATTAAAAAGGGTGGCGGACAATATTTAGTACGAACAAATCTATATCCGTACCTAGAAATATAAGTTCAGTATTTATTTGGAAATTGGAGGGTTAACGGAAATTGGATGGTTGGAAAACGGGAGATTGGATTACTTACTGATTGCGCTGCCGGTGAGAATATTAATTCAGCACATAGCGCGGTAAAAATAAAGACAGTTTTGTTAAAAATCAATATTTTTTTTAAAATTTTTTAATGTCTGAGCCACATATCCAATTTCTTAAGTTGGATCAAACCATAATTAAAAAATCCATCCTCCTTATTTGAAGTCGGCTGCTTCCATTTCTTTTTCGGCTGCCTTTAAAAGGCTTGTCTTTTTATATTCATACCACCACTTCGGCGCTGTTTTCTTCATCAGTGTGTCAATATTCCGCATGCCGAACAAATTCCAGGCGCCCTTTAGCTTGCCACCGATGGAAGATTGCAATGCTCTTAAGCTCATGGCAAAGCCGCTATCGAGGTATTCCATATGATGCCAGTAACCGGCAGGCATGAAAAGTGTGTCGCCATGGTTAAGGATCACTTCGTAACCTTTCGCCAGCTTCAATGCGGGGAATTGGGTATAGTCGGGCCGTCCATTCTGGTTATAGTTAGAAAAATCCGCAAGGCTTAACACTTCGAATGGCTTCCTGTATAACTTATGCTGTTCTTCGAATGGGAAGAGTAACACTTTTTTGCGTCCAACGAACTGGGTATGCAGAATGTGCGACATGTCGATATCGAAGTGCATATGGGTAATGCTGGTAGCGCCACCCACAAACAACATGGGATATTTTTTTACAAAGCCTTTCATCAGGTGATCGGGCCAGGTAAAATCCTCGGTCAGCTGCGGGGCATGATCGAATATGTTGAAAAGGAAAATACGCCATCCGGCCGGCCCCTTACTGATCATATCAACGTATTCGCCAAATGTTTTGTAATCATCGGCGGTGTTGATGGGGGTATAGGCATCACTTTTAATGTTGTTGTACAGTCCTACTTTCTTACTACCCACTATTTCCTTAAAATAAGCCCAGTTCCACTTTGTAAACGCCGGCCATTCCCTGGCCAGGTCGGTAATAACTACTGGTTTCAGTGGCAGATAGTAACGCTGCTGAAAATCTTCGGCGCTGATAGAGTCAACGCGGTCAACAGGTTGTAATTGCATGAAATAAGTTTGCGCAAATTTAATATTAAATTCATGTACACTGTATAAAGAAGTTCCTAATACATAAGCGGCTTTAACATTTATATAAATAATGACATGTGTAACCCCGGGCGCATATTTTGCCGTTATGGTTATGTGTCTAACGTTAAAAACTATAATTTGCCGTTATGTTGTTACATCTTCATCCTGAAAATCCACAACCGCGAAACATTTCAACCATCGTAAATGTTTTGTCGAAAGGCGGAATAATTATTTATCCTACTGATACTATATATGGATTGGGCTGTGATATTTTTCAGCATAAGGCCATCGAGCGTATTTGTCGCATTAAAAACATCGACCCGCAAAAAGCGCAACTGTCGTTTGTTTGTTACGATCTGAGTGACCTGAGTCGTTATACAAAAAGCATCAGCACACCCATGTACCGCATGTTAAAACATTATTTGCCGGGTCCGTATACCTTTATTTTACCCGCCAGCAGGGAAGTACCTAAAATTTTGCAAAGCAAAAAAAATACGATCGGTTTACGCATTCCCGATAACCTGGTCGCACGAACTATTGTAAAAGAACTGGGGCATCCGATATTAAGCACTACATTGCCGGGAAACATGGTAGAAGAATATACCGATCCTGAGCTCATGCACGATAATTTTGAAAAGCTGGTAGATGTGGTGGCAGATGGCGGCATTGGAGGTATGGTGCCTTCTACCGTTGTCGATTGTACCGGTGACGAGCCTGTTCTAATTCGGCAGGGAGCGGGTGAATGGGAAAGCAATGTGATAATGTGATAATTTGATAACCAAATACACCACAGGGCGCCGGTAAGCCCGACCTCAGGAATAATCCGAAGCTCAACAACAGTCCCAACCTCAAAAAAATAAAAGAAACGTTTACAATAATATGACTGCTACGAAAAGTGAATATCAGAAATTCTTTCCCGACCATTTTACCCTGGAAACACCGCGGGTGCTGTTGCGTTTGATGACGCCGCAGGACATAGATCTGTTACTGCCGCTCACCAAAGACAAAGAGATATGGAAGTATTTTACCCATGACCTCAGCCAGGAGCAGGAGCTGAGCCGATGGATGCAGCAACTGTTGCGTGAGCGCGAGCAGGAAGTAAGAATGCCCTTTGTTGTTATTGACAAACATTCCAATGAAGTGTGCGGCTGTACCAGCTACCTGAATATTTCCTTTTATGACAAAAGGCTTGAAGTAGGAAGTACCTGGCTCGGCACTTCGTTTATAGGAACCGGCGTGAACCGCCAGGCAAAATTCGCCCTGTTTTCCTTTGCATTTGAAGTGATGAAGATAGAGCGGGTGGAAATAAAGACAGATAACCTGAATGAGCGGTCCAAAGCCGCCTTGTTAAAAGTGGGCATGAAACCTGAAGGCGTTTTACGCAGTCACATGCTGATGCACGACAACCGGCGGCGCGATTCCATTTACTTCAGTATTTTAAGAAATGAGTGGGAAGAAAGAAAATTGCATTTTTTTCCCGAAATGCTCTAGTCATTGTTACATATCCAGTTCCAGCTGGTTGGAGGTGCATTGGAAGGAGCGGCGATGATAGGGCGTTAAGCCAAAGGCACCGATCGCCCTCCGGTGTTCCGGCGTGCCATAGCCTTTGTTGGTGATCCATTTGTATTCCGGGAATTCATTGTGCAGGTTTCGCATAAAGTCGTCGCGATAGGTTTTCGCCAGAATGCTGGCGGCCGCAATAGACGCATAAGACGCATCGCCCTGCACAATACATTGGTGCGGCACGCGCTTGTATTTGGTGAACCGGTTGCCGTCGATGATGAGGAATTGCGCTTTTTTCTGCAGTTTGCCAATGGCCAGGTGCATGGCCTTGAAGGAAGCGTTCAGAATGTTGATGCGGTCAATTTCTTCATGATCTACCATGGCAACCTGGTAGCAAATGGCATTTTTTTCAATAAAACTTCTTAATTCATACCGGTCCTCTTCATTCACCTGCTTCGAATCATTCAGCTTTTCGTGGTAAAATCCCTCGGGCAGAATAACAGCAGCGGCAAACACGGGTCCGGCCAAACATCCCCGGCCAGCCTCATCGCAGCCAGCCTCAACAAGTTCAGTTTGGTAAAATACTTTAAGCAATTGGTTTTATTTGGCTCAAAAATAAGGCATGCCTGTATTTAAATTTTATTTACCAACTTTGTTTTTTTACACATCACATTCCCATTATGGAAATAAACGCAATAAATCAGCTGTTCCCCGCTTTTGAAAAAGAATTGCAACGTGAGATCCAGGAGCAGGGCGAGATCCGTTATTATAAAACGGAGGAGCCATTGATGCGTACAGGCCAGTATTTCCGTTCAACCATGCTGATCCTGAACGGGCTGGTTAAAATCTACCGGGAAGACGATGATGGTAATGAGTTTTTCATGTACTATCTGCAACCCGGTCAGGCATGCGCATTGTCGATGGTGTGCGCAGCGGAGCATAAACGAAGTGCCATAATGGCAAAGGCGGTAAAAGACACTGAAATAATTGCCATTCCATTGCATTTTATGGAGGAATGGATGGGTAAGTACAAAAGCTGGAATCATTTTGTTATCGGAACCTACCGCGCGCGCTTTGAAGAATTGTTAAGCACCATTGATCACATCGCTTTCCGCGGCATGGATGAGCGGTTGGAGTTCTACCTCAAAAAACACCAGGATACCATGCGCACGAACCTGATCACCATTAATCACCAGGAAATTGCCAATGAACTGAATTCTTCCCGCGAGGTGGTTTCAAGGCTGCTGAAAAAAATGGAACAATTCGGCAAGGTAAAACTGCACAGGAACGCTATTGAAATTATTCAATTGTAACCGGGTTGTTTTAAAGACTGTTGAAAATTTATTCCGGTTGTGTTAATACAGCTTAATAAATAGGCCGAAAGCTTAGAAAATCAATCTCCCTGCGGAAATGGTATTAGTCTATCCGGTATGACTACAATCAGGCTTACTGTGACCTTCGTCACCTTTGGCATTTTTATTTTAACGCACCTTCATGAAATGGTCACATGATCCAGTATGCCAATACCCGGTTAACTGCACATGATCATTAAAACCTGTTTGTTTTGATTATCGAATGTTTACTTACATGGAAATAGCCGGTTATTTAGCAGCCGTTTTTATTGGCGTATCGTTAGGCTTAATTGGGGCCGGGGGATCCATACTTACTGTACCGGTTTTTGTGTACCTCCTGCATGTGCATCCGGTACTGGCCACTACTTATTCCTTATTTGTAGTAGGAAGCTGCAGCCTCATCGGCAGTGTGCGTGCCTATGCGAAAAAACTGATCGACTTTCATGTAGTACTTTCTTTCGGTTTGCCTTCCCTGTTGTCTGTTTTCCTGGTACGTCACTTTCTGTTGCCGGCCATTCCCGATCATTTATTTTCCATTGGTGAACTGAATATTGACAAAGCTGTTTTTTTAATGCTGCTCTTTGCCCTGTTAATGCTGGCAGCTGCCATATCAATGATCCGCTCGGCGGTTAAACCGCCTGTGTCGCCCGGGCGTAAAGAAAGAACGGGCTGGTTATTAGTGCAGGGATTGTTTGTTGGCGCCATTACCGGTTTGCTGGGCGCAGGCGGCGGGTTTTTGATCATTCCGGCCCTGGTGCTCATCAGCCGCCTGCCTATGAAGATAGCGGTTGGCTCATCATTGACCATTATGGCGATCAGTTCTTTCTTTGGCTTTTTCAGTACCCTGCCGCACTATACCATTCACTGGATGCAGTTACTGGTATTTACCGGTATTGCTATAGCCGGCATTTTTGCAGGGTCTGCTTTAAGCGAGAAAATTCCCGGGCAGCACTTAAAGAAGGGATTTGGCTGGTTTGTGCTGGCGATAGGACTGTTTATTTTGGTACATGAATTATTCTTTCCGTAAGAATTCTGTATACCATTAGGTTGCTCTGTGATAAAAGTCATACTCTATTAAAACCATATAACAGAAATTGCGTTGATCATTTAAACAGCATTGATATGAAGATAGAACAAATTTATACCGGTTGTCTGGCGCAGGGTGCATATTATATAGAAAGTGAAGGCGAAGCTGTGGTAATAGACCCGTTGCGGGAAATAGAACCATATGTACAAAAAGCTGCACGTAACGGCGCTACCATAAAGTATGTTTTTGAAACTCACTTTCATGCTGATTTTGTGTCGGGTCACCTTGATCTGGCAAAAGCTACCGGAGCCACCATTGTGTATGGACCCACAGCTACACCCTCATTCAATGCGCATATAGCGCAGGATGGTGAGGTTTTTAAATTGGGGAAACTAAGTTTTACGGTGCTGCATACGCCGGGCCATACGATGGAAAGCAGCTGTTACCTGCTAAAGGATGAAGCGGGTAAAGAAGTTGCCCTCTTCAGTGGCGACACCTTGTTCATAGGAGATGTTGGCCGTCCTGATCTGGCACAAAAAGCCAATCATATTACGCAGGAAGATCTGGCCGGTCTGTTATATGATTCATTGCGCAGTAAGATCATGCCATTGCCTGATTCGGTAATTGTTTACCCGGCCCATGGCGCCGGCAGCGCCTGTGGCAAGAACATGAGTAAAGAAACTACTGATACCTTAGGTCATCAGAAAGCAACCAATTATGCGTTGCGCGCCGATATGAGCAGGTCAGCATTCATTCAGGAAGTTACTGCCGGCTTAACCGCCCCGCCGCAATATTTCCCGCTGAACGTGCAATTGAACAAACAGGGATATGAAAGTATTACGGAAGTAATAAAAAAAGGAACACATCCATTGGGTGTAGAGGCATTTGAGGCCGCTGCCAATGAAACCAATGCGCTTATCCTGGATACCCGCGATCCGCAGCAATTTGCAAAGGGTTTTATTCCCAATTCAATCAATATTGGCATCGATGGCAATTTCGCACCCTGGGTAGGGGCGCTTATTCCTGATATAAAACAGGCGATATTAATAGTGGCAGAACCCGGCCGACAGGAAGAAGTAGTTACCCGCCTGGCCCGTGTAGGTTATGATAATGCCATTGGTTACCTGGCAGGGGGTATCAATGCATGGCAAAAAGCCGGTAAAGAAATTGATACCATTACTTCCATCAGTGCCCAGGAACTCGCAACCGTTTATGAAGCCAATCCCGATATAAATGTGTTGGATGTACGTAAAAAAAGCGAGTACGATGCAGAGCATGTTAAAGGCGCCATCAATGCCAGCCTCGATTTTATAAACGATAGTATGCACCAGGTAGATAAAAACAAAACGGGTTATGTTCATTGTGCAGGCGGCTACCGCTCAATGATCTTTATTTCTATTTTAAAAGCCAGGGGCTTTGATAACTTAATAGATATAAAAGGCGGTTTCAAAGCCATCAAAGAATCGGGCAGGTTTCCGGTAACGGATTATGTTTGTCCGACCACTATGCTTTAATGTGAACTAATAACGTGAAATTTCGCTAACTTATAGCTGTGTGATTTATGTCGCACAGCTTTTTTTATGAAAGCACCATATTTACAAAAATTAGTCATCATGCAATTCTGGGAATGGATAAAAGAACCCTGGCCCTGGTATGTGGCAGGTCCGTTGATCGGGCTGGTAGTGCCGCTGCTGTTGATCATGGGTAATAAAGCATTCGGTGTATCTTCTTCATTGCGGCATATTTGCGCGGCCTGCATTCCGGCTGATATTCCATTTTTCAAATACAACTGGCGCAAAGAAAGCTGGAACCTGTTTTTTGTAGCAGGTATTTTGTTGGGAGCCATTATTGCTGCCAATTGGTTAGATCGTGGTGAACCCATTGCTGTAAACCCCCGACTGCAAACCGAATTGGAAGAGTATAATATTCGTAATTATTCCTCCCTGGTCCCATTGGATCTGTTTAACTGGCCTTCTTTATTTACGGTTCGTGGGTTTATATTAATGGTTGCAGGCGGGTTCCTTGTAGGATTTGGTACCCGTTACGCCGGCGGTTGTACTTCGGGTCATGCCATTATGGGCCTTTCGAACCTCCAATGGCCATCCCTGGTGGCTACCTGTTGTTTCATGGCCGGTGGTTTTGTCACCGCCAATCTCCTGATCCCAATCGTATTGAACCTGTAAAACCTGCTGCATGGAAACGAAAGACATTGTAACGAAATCTACAATAAAAGAAACGAATACCGATTTTGAAGTACGTTCATTAGATACCATTTGTATCAATGAATCGCAGATGCAACATCCGTGGTGGCATTCGATAAAATACCTGGTGGCGGGATCTTTGTTTGGAATAGTGTTGGTAAAAGCAGAAGTAATATCGTGGTTCCGCATCCAGGAAATGTTCCGCCTGCAAAGTTTTCATATGTATGGGGTCATTGGAACTGCTGTGGCAACAGGGATCAGTTCTGTATGGCTGATCAAAAAGTTCAAAGTAAAAACTATGTATGGTGAGCCTATTGAATTGCATCCCAAGCAATTCAATAAAGGACAAATCTATGGCGGACTGTTATTTGGTGCGGGCTGGGCATTAACCGGGGCCTGTCCGGGGCCGCTGTATGCCTTAATTGGAACAGGCGCCACAGTGATCATCGTTACCTTATTAAGCGCTATAGCAGGCACCTGGGTATACGGGCTGCTGCGCGAAAAATTGCCACATTAATTTGGGGGCTTATATATAGAATAAGTATCTTTAATCAGGATTTAATGTTCTTCCTGAAACAGACCAACCGAGCGGAGATCCCTTCTAATACGGCTTTGCATTAGTGAACCTCATCCAGTCAATTATTATACTGCAAGAACTCCTGTAGAACCCAGCCGTCTCCTATCTACTGAATAACCATTATTGGGGATTTTAACATTAGGGAATTATTATTTGTACCAACGCCAGGGATGTTGCGATGCATTGGCCTACTCCATGAATGCGTTGAATCTATGTTGCATGCCGGCAGTTTACCGGCCCATACTTCCTTACCTGTATACATATTGGTTTACCATGTTAACTACACTTTAATAAGTAGTTGAGTTCTTACTATTTCATCTTCTATCACCAAAAATGGCTGTATATGCAAACCAACAATTTAAATGCTGAATCGCGCCGCGACTTTTTGGGAAAACTCGCCGCTGGTGCAGCTGCTTTGGGTACCGTTTCTTTAACGCCTTTTCAGGTGCAGGCAGCACCTGAACATCCGGAACATGAATTTGCCGATGTAGAAGCCTGGTTCAATAAAATAAAAGGGAAACATCGCATTGTATTCGATGCTACACAACCTCATGAATTAATGCCATTTGCATGGCCAAAAGTCTTTTTGCTTACCAATGCCGCTACCGGAACGCCTGAAAAAGACTGCAGTGTGGTAGTGGTGCTGCGGCATGATGCTATCCCTTATGCACTGCAGAGTGATCTGTGGGCTAAATACAAGATGGGTGAATTGTTCAAAGCACATGATCCTGTCACCAAAGAACCGGCAACCCAAAATCCATTTTGGAAACCCAAGGAAGATTATAAAATACCAGGTATTGGAGCTGTGCCCATTGCTATTAACCAGTTACAGGACAATGGCGTTATGTTCTGCGTGTGCAATATGGCAATAACTGTTTACAGTGCAGTAGCGGCAGAAGCGATGAATATGGATGCCGAAACCGTTAAGAAAGAATGGCTGGCCGGTGTGTTGCCCAATATCCAGGTAGTTCCTTCGGGCGTATGGGCCCTGGGCCGTGCACAGGAAAAAGGCTGTACCTATTGCTTTGCCGGTTAATGAATACGCTCGTTAACGTACTTCATATTTCTTAAACCCCTCATTTACCAGGTTATATGCTGCATATCGGGTGATCATGTTGCCCGGTATGCACATTGACCGACATCTGTTGCTTGCTATTATGAACCGTAAACTGGTAATTGGGATCCTGGCGATCGGTGTTCCTTCCCTTGTTTGGCTGAATGTTTATCAGCGCAAACCGGGAAGTATACAACAAAAAGCCATAGTGGCCGCGGCAGACGAACCGGAAATGCCCTGGCAGGCCCCCGATACGGCCACAATACCCCACGACGCAGCAGGTGATCAAATACGTTATGGCCGTGATCTTATTGCTCGCACCGCTTTTTACCTGGGACCCAAGGGGAAGGTAGCCCAGATCTCCAATGGCATGAATTGCCAGAATTGCCACCTCGCCGCAGGCACTAAACCCTGGGGAAATAATTATGGCGCTGTTTCGGCCACCTATCCCAAATACCGCGACCGCAGCGGTTCGGTTGAAACTATTGAAAAGCGGGTAAACGATTGCCTCGAAAGAAGCCTCAATGGCAAGACCCTGGATAGTAATAGTCGCGAAATGCGGGCCATTGTAGCTTATATGCACTGGTTAGGCACGAATGTACCGAAAGGCAAAAAGCCACTGGGCTCCGGTATCACTGCCTTGAAAAATCTCGACCGCCCGGCTGATCCCGCTAAGGGAAAAATGGTATTTATTGACAAATGCCAGCTTTGTCATGGCGCCAATGGAGCTGGTAAACCCGATACTGTTACAGGTATCGGTTATCTCTATCCGCCGCTGTGGGGGCCTGATAGTTATAATATCGGCGCCGGCCTGTACCGGTTATCTAGAATGGCCGGTTATGTAAAGGACAATATGCCATTTGGTGTTTCGCACGGTCAATCGCAGTTGTCGGAAGAGCAGGCCTGGGATGTGGCTGCCTTTATAAATGCCCAGCCCCACCCGTATAAAGACCTTTCGATGGACTGGCCGAAAAAGCAAACCAAACCCATTGATTATCCTTTTGGACCCTATGCAGACAGTTTTTCAGAACAACAGCATAAGTTCGGTCCTTTTGATCCTATTCAACGGTCGCTGAAAACGGAACCGAAATAAAAATCAACCATCCTCTTTAAATTTAAAACCGCCCGTATGTATAAGTATAGTTTATTAATAGTTGTTTTTGCGTTTTTACCTGCTTGCATCCTGGCGCAAAATGCCAAGAACAGAGCTGCATCAAACAAAAATAAAGCTGCTGACCTGGCGGCTTACAAAGTGATTTTTGATATTACCAGTGGAGATACGGCTGCCCATAAAACGGTTATCAGGCAGCTTAAGGGCATTTCCCAGGCCCGGCCCGACGCCCAGCTGGAAGTAGCTATTTATAGCGATGCCCTTGGCATGGTGATGAAAGACCAATCGACCATCGCCGATGCCATCCTGGAATTGAGCAGTAACAACAGGGCCAGATTTAAAGTTTGTGCGGCTACCATGAAGCGGAATAATGTTGATAAAAGCCAGCTTGTAGCCGGCGTTGACGTTGTTCCTGATGCCATTTATGAGATTGTGGCCAGGCAACACGAAGGCTGGGGATATATTAAAGTAGCGCAGTAACCCAATGTGCTAATTTGCTAATGTGCTGATGTGCTGATGGAATACAGGATACAGAGGGCTGGAGGCAGACCAATGTGCTAATTTGCTGATGTGCTGATGTGCTGATGGAATACAGAGGGCGGAAGGCGGAAGGGCCGGGCGGCGAGGCGCAAGATCGATCATTAATCTCAACCTTCTTGAGCCTGTATTCCATTATTAAATTATCGAATTATCACATTATCACATTGACTACCTTTGCGGCGCAATGAATACCATATCTCTTGAACAACGTGCCAACAAGGCAGTCGCGAACTGGATATTTTTAGGGGTGATCATGTTATTGGTGCAGGTGGTATTGGGCGGCGTCACCCGCCTCACCGGTTCCGGGCTTTCCATCACCGAATGGAATGTGGTCACCGGCGCATTGCCTCCGCTGAATGAACAACAATGGCAGCTGGAATTCAATAAATACCAGCAAACGCCCCAATACCGGTTATTGAATACCGGCTTCACCCTCACTGATTTCAAATTCATTTTTTTCTGGGAGTGGTTTCACCGCCTTTGGGCCCGGTTGATCGCCGTGGCATTTGTCGTGGGATTTGTATACCTGCTGGCAAAAAAATATATTAAAAAAGACATGGTGAGCCCCCTCCTGATCCTTTTTTTGTTCGGCGCTTTACAGGGTGCAATCGGCTGGATCATGGTAGCCAGCGGCCTTACCGGTGACGCCGTATACGTTCGTCCAACCCGCCTGGCCATGCACTTTGTTTTTGCCCTTGCGCTGATCGCTTATGCTTTCTGGCTGGGTTTGCGCATAAAGATCCCGGCTCAAAAAAGAGCAAACCATCCATCGCTCTACCGTTGGTCATGGGCACTTACCATTTTACTTTTCGTGCAATTGGTCTTCGGCGCTTTAATGGCCGGTCATAAGGCTGCTACTGCTGCGCCTACCTGGCCAACCATCAACGGCAGTTGGGTGCCCGATGGTTTGCTGAAAGAAAAGCCGGTAATGCTTAATTTTTTCGAAAATAAGATCACTATTCATTTCGTTCACCGGGGACTGGCATACGCGTTATTAATTTTAATAATAATTTATTCTGTTAAAGTTTTCCAGGTAAAACCGGTAAGCGTCCTCTTCGGCCAGGCCCGGCGCTGGCCGCTCATACTGGTGATCATACAGGTTTTATTGGGTATTTTTTCAGTGTTAACCAGTACCGGCATAATTCCCAATCGCTGGGGAACCTTCGAGTGGATGGCACAATTACATCAGATTACGGGAATGTTGTTGGTGCTTAGCCTGGTCGCCATGTTATTTCTCACCCGGCAGCCATCTTTTAAGCAACCTTCATAATCTTGGCACTGTCTTTTCGTTTTATAGTAAATTGGGGATGAGACCGGTTTACCTGGTTCCTGCGTCCAACACCATTCTAATGCCCGGGTCTGTATGAAACTTTTTTTGAAAGGATTATATCATTCTTTTCCAGTTCAGTTGGTTATGCTGCACTTCAAGAAATTTCAGGTGCTGCTGATCTTCTGGTTCGTATTGTTCAGTACGGTGAACGGCACTTTTATGAAGGCCTTCGGCGCCGATTCCCTGTACCTGGCCCCCGAATACCTGGGTAATGTAAGTATGGTGGCTGCCCTTTTTGTGGGTATGGCCATTGGCGTATTTATAATGAGCTGGAACATTACCACTTTTATCTTATTCAGCCGTCATTTCCGGTTTTTAGCCACCACCTCAAATCCTTTTTTGAAGTACTGCATCAATAATGGGGTCATACCACTGGTTTTTCTCATCTTTTATTTCATAAAGGCAGTGGTATTTGAGCGTTATAAAGAGTTGATGTCCTTTGGCGAAATCGCCCTGCTGGTAGTGGGCTTTGTGATCGGATTGATCGTGATCGTGGTAGTTTCCCTGTTCTATTTTTTCAGGGCCGATAAAAATATCATCCGCCGCCTTACACCGGTGATCAGTAATCCGCAATTATTCAAGGCGCAGTTTAAAAAAGACGAAACAAGGCTCAATCACAGCCGGCTGATAAAAGTGGAATGGTACCTGAGTGCCCTGTTCAAACTCAAAAAAGTGCGTGACGTATCACATTACAGCCGGGAGTTTATAGAAACGATCTTTAGCCGCCATCACTTTGCTGCGGTGGTTTCCATTTTTCTTGCCTTTATTGGGCTAATTCTCCTGGGATTTTGGTTAGATAACCCCTTGTTCCAGCTGCCCGCCGCTGCAGGCATTACCTTGTTTTTCGCCATATTGATCGCCGTTTCAGGCGCTTTTTCGTATTTCCTGCAAAGCTGGAGCATTCCTTTTCTGATCGTATTATTCCTCATAACAAACCTCTTATACCGCTACGAAATAATTGATCCCAGCAATAAGGCGTATGGATTAAATTATAAGAACAAAGAGCAACGCCCATTATATACAGCCGAAACATTGCTGTCGTTGTGTTCGCCTGAGCGCATGCAGCACGATAAAAAGCAAATGATCTCCATCCTGGAGAATTGGAAAAAGAAACAAACCGAAGCAAAGCCATTGATGTTTGTGATCACAACCAGTGGCGGTGGTAACCGCAGCGCTACGTTTACGATGAATGTGCTGCAGCACCTCGATAGTTTAACCAATGGCGAATTGATGAATAAAACGGTGCTCATTACCGGTGCTTCGGGGGGTATGCTGGGCGCTTCCTATTTCCGGGAACTAAGCAGGGCCCGGGCAGCAGGGCAACCCATTAATCTGCAGAATAAACAATACCTCAACGATATTTCAAATGACCTGCTGAATCCGTTATTTACTTCGTTTGTGGCCCGCGATCTGGCGGCGCCGGCACAGCGGTTCAAGGTTGGTCCGTATGAATATATCAAAGACCGCGGGTATGCATTTGAGCAGAAGCTGAATGCCAATACGCGCGGCATGCTGAACAAGCAACTGAAAGACTGGTACGACGATGAAAGAAATGCGCGCATACCCCTGATGTTGTTCAATTCTGTAGTAACGCGTGATGGCCGTAAGATGATTGTGAGCACTCAACCCATGAGCTTTTTAATGCGGCCGGCATATGATAGCATCCACGTGATGGAAGCCGAGCCCGATGCAGTAGACTACCAGGCCCTTTTCGCCAAACAGGACCCGCTGAACCTGCGGATGCTTACTGCCCTGCGAATGAATGCTACTTTTCCTTACGTATTACCCAATGTATGGCTGCCCAGCGACCCGGTGATAGATGTAATGGATGCAGGGATCCGCGATAATTATGGCCAGGAAACGGCGCTTCGGTTCATCCAGGTGTTTCAGCAATGGATCCGGGCGAACACGGCCGGAGTGGTGTTGATCACTATCCGCGACCGGAAGACGGGCGGCTGGGAACATCCGTATGAATCAACCAATATTACCGAACTCGCCACCAAGCCCATGTTGCTGCTGGAATACAACTGGTATAAAATGCAGGAATATAACCAGAATGACCTCATGGGACTGGCTCATTCGATGATGGGCAATTACTTTTACAATGTTTGCTTTCAATACATTCCCGAAAAGCAGGATGCACGGGCTGCCTTGAATTTTCATTTGACGAAAAGTGAAAAGAAGGATATTGCGAATGCACTTGGCAGCTCGGGCAACCAACGAACATTTGCCTTCTTTAAACAGTTGATAAGCAGTTCACATGCTCTTACGATACGTTAGCCGCGTGTATCAGCTTAAAAAATTGTGGTAATACCCTGATGTGTAATTGCCGTTGACAAACCCAGGGCTCGCCATCGATATGAATAGGCGCTTCTGCAGGGTTGCTGATAAACAATTCATCCGTTTGAAAATAAATGACAGGCGAATTCATCGAGTTTTCGATGCGTTTGATCCTGCCGGCCAGCACCTGCCGCAGTACCGTTAAAAGCAGTAATGGTTTGGCGATCTTTTTTACGATCACCACGTCCAGTAATCCATCGCTTAGGATGGCTTGCGGGGCAATAGTGAAATTATTGCCGAACTGGTTGCTGTTGGCAACGCTCAGGAAATAAGCCTCGGTAGTGAATTCGAGCTTATTGGCAATGATGCGGAAGGGGTATGGCCTGGCGCTAAAAAAATGACGCGTGGTAAGCGAGGCATAAGTGCCTAAACCGCGTTTGGGCTGATCGGCAAATTCATGCGCCACCTGGGCATCAAAACCCAGTCCGCACAGCATACAGGCGAAATCGTCATTTACCATAAAACCGTCCGTCAAAATGGCTTTGCCGGTAAAAACAACTTCCAGGGCTTTCGCGCTGGCTTTGGGAATGCCGGCTGCCAGTGCCAGTCCATTACCTGAACCCATAGGTATGATACCGAACTGTACAGCGGTTGCAGCCAGGGCATTTACCACCTGGTTCACGGTTCCATCCCCGCCGCAGATCACCACATCTGTTACCTGTTCTGCTAAGATTTTTTCTTTTACAAGGTCATAATTACCATCGGCGGCGGTGGGTAATATTTCAAAGGGGATCTGGCGTTTTTGGGTCTCACGGGCAATCAACTCTTTCAAAGAAGATTTTCCTTTGGTACCGGAAATAGGATTTATGAGATATATGATCTTTCGCTGCATGTTACAAGGTTACAAAAGGCAAAGATAATAGCCCCGGTGGTCATGACAGGTTTTTGTGTATGCAAACCGGTCCCTTTCCGTTTTATGTTTTTATTATCTCAGGCGACAGGCCTTCTTTCTTTTCCTGATATACACCAATTTCGACAAACAACCATTTTACCAGCCGAACGCCATAGTTGCCATTTTTTATCCGATTGCCGAAAAGCCGTTGGGTTCATCTAATTTAAAAAGATGGCTGGGCAATAATTAAGTTGCTTTGCCTTCAGAAGTTCCATTCTAAATAAAAAAGTACAGCCATGAAAAAGTTACTGATAACAAGCTGCCTGGTGTTCGTAGGAATGGCCGGGCCCGCAGCTGCGCAACAGGCCAGCCGTCCCATATTAACGGATAATATGAACTCTTTGACCATGAATTCACGTAACATGAACAGGGTACCTATTAGGGTAATGCGTGATTTTTTGAAAAGAGACCAATCGGCTAAAGAGGCCGATTGGACGGAAGTTGAAACCGGCTTTGTAGTGAAGTACATGGACAAAAAGAACAGCCATTGCCGAACAGTGTACAATCAGCGGGGCGTTTATGTTTACACGATCAAGCAGTATGGAGAAAATAACCTGCCGCGCGATGTAAGGGATGTCGTAAAAAGGCAGTATTACGATTATTCGATCACCCTGGTTGAAGAAGTCCATCAGCCGCTAAAGCCTGTTGCGTACATCGTTCATCTTGAAGATGACCATAGCTTCAAGCATGTACAGGTCAGTGATGGCGAAATGGAAGTAACGCAGGAGTACAGAAAGACGCTTTAAGATCAGTTGTCAGAACAGGTAGAGGGTTATAAAGATCAGCATGTAGCTGCAAGCTGCAGGCAACAGGCTTCCGGTTCATATACATAAAACGTATGCGGTGTGGCCTGTCGCTTGCAGCTTGTGGCATTTTAAAACATGCATTCATTTATCGTTTTATCTTACGAATGCCAGCTGCCAAACGGGCCATGATTCCTGTTGATGGCGCCAGGTAGTGCTTTTGCTGGTAAACAGCAGGGCAGACAGCGGCCGGCCATTGGGCTGTTGTTGAGAAATATAGACCAAACTGATACTGCTATTCGCATAGCTTTTTTCAAACTGTAATAATTCCTTTACTGGTATCTTCATGCCTGCGCGCGGACCGTTGGCATCGCCGAATTTCCACTCTTTGATAATGTTTCCTTTATCATCCTTAATAGCAATAGATCTGGCCTTGCCTTTGTCGGCACAGCTGTAATAATAGATCACCAGCTCATCGTTCATGTTTGCTTTGTCTAATGGAAGATTTTGTAAAGTGAACTGGCGGCCCGATTGCTCCAGGATCAATTTATTATTCAGATAGATCTGGAAGCCTTCGCCGCCTGCTTTTGCCGTGAATGCCTGTAAAAGGAGAATTGTAACTGTAAAGACCGCTGTGTATGCGGTTTTAATTAAGCTGCGTTGCATAAATGACAGTTTTAGGTTAAGAAAATGGGTGACGTAATTCCTGTAACAAAGCAAATCAATGTAGCCGGCTGTACAGTATTTGTTTGACGAGGCGGGAAGAATCCTTGATGTAACGCAGGTTTGAGGCCGGCGGGCTTTTATGGGTGCCTGTTCAGCCAGTAAAATTTATGCTCTCTCCAATATAATTAATCAGTAAGCGTTTATGCACCGGAATTGAAAAGCGTTGGGTATACATGATGAAGTTTACGTATACACATGGTTTTCCATAACTCCCAATTAACATAACCTTAACCGTAAATAAGTAACCTGGTGAAACATTTTGCAAATGCTGTACAGGAGCGGATCAGGCGCAAAAGGGACCTGTAAAAATTTTATTGAACTAGTCAAGCGTAGGAACGAAGCTTATCATGTGAAGGGCAGCAATACCATTTTAATATAAATCCCTCTGTAAGCAAATAAATTGCGAGGGATTGTTTAACCCATGTAAAAGTATAGCAATGAAAAAATTAATGATCGCCACAAGTATTTCCTTCGTGGTATTATCGGGCTTCGCCTACTCACAGGATACGGGCCAGGCACTGGTTGCCGCTAAAATTAGTTCGTCAAAATCACCGGCCAAAGCGCCAAACCATTATTTGAATGACATCAACGTAAAGGCTATGCGTGATTTTGTAAGCCGTTATGGCGATGTGCATGATGCTGTATGGCATAGCAACAAAGACAGCTATGTAGCGGTGTTCATCCGCGACAGTGTGCAACACCGCGTTGTATACAACAGCCGCGGTGACCTTAGTTTTACGATGAAGTATTATGAAGAGAACCGGATGCCGCGCAATATACGCGGCCAGGTAAAAAGTGTTTACTACGACTATAAGATTCATGTTATACAGGAAATACAGGTACCCGAGTATCCCATCGCATATATCGTGAACCTGCAGGATGAAAAGAAGTGGATGAAAGTGAAACTCTGCCAGGGCGAAATGCAGGTCCTGGAAGAGTTCGACAGGAGCAAATAAAACAAACCTTATTACTGCCAATAAGTTGTCAATACAGAGAACAAAAACGATCGTTAGTCTTTAACATACCGTTTGTAAACGACGGAAGCTGTTATCCATCTATTACTGTATAAAACAAATGGAGGAAACAGTATATGAAAAAGATCTTTACGCTTGCCGCTATCCTGTTCACTGTAACAGCTTTTGCCGCCGATCCTTACCCCAATGATAGTAAAATGACTATTCGCAGTAATAGCAACCAGTTCATCCAGGTATTTATCGATGGTAAACAGTATAACATCAATCAGAATGGTTTTGTGATGGATAATATCCGTTCGGGCCGTCACCGCATTGAAGTGTACAAAGTAGATAATTACGGAATGTTCAGGAGACGTCCACAAAGGGTTTACAGCAATGTTATGATGGTTAAACCCTGGGAAATGCTGACCATTAACATCAATCGCAATGAAAGGGTATTTGTTGATACCCGCTTCGACCGGAATGACCGTCGTGACAGAGATTATGGACGCGACAGGGACTATGGGCGGGACCGCGATTATGGCCGTGACTACGACCGGGATGGCAGATACAAACGCTAAACTCTATACCACGTGATAATGGCCCCACTACAGGGGCCATTTTTTTTTTGCCTTATTGTTCAACCGTGTCACGGATTAAAACCATGGCAGTGTTCATTAATATGTTTTCCCTTTAACAGTCCCTTAGTAAACAACCTGCATAGAAAGCCATCTATTACTGTATAAAACAATGGAGGAAACAGTATATGAAAAAGATCTTTACACTTATCGCTGTATTGTTCAGTATTACCACTTTTGCTGCTCCTGGTCCTAAAACTTCTAAAATAGCGGTCTCTAATAACTATCGTGCAATGAAGATGCAGATCAAGATCGATGGTACCCTGTACAACCTGGATAATACCTTTGTTATGGATAATATTCGCCCAGGTAATCACAGCATCACTATTTACAAGACCGAAAGCATAGGCTTCAGAAAAAGGACAGAAGTAATGTACAACAGCACCATGATGGTTTCACCTGCACAATTGATCAATCTGGATATCAACCGGAACGGTAAGGTGGTAGTTAGATCATCTGCAACCGAGAGATACGACCGGAATGATCGTTATGACAGGAACGACAGAAATAACAATCGAAGAGACAACAGATGGTAAACAGTAATAAAGCGAAACAAAAAAAATGGCTGGTCACTAATTGGTGGCCAGCCATTTTGATATAGTAAAGGGTGAGTATAGGAAGAAAGACATGCAGGATCAAAGCATTGAGCCCATCAGCACATTGTTTATAGTGGCTGTATGCCCAGCACTTCTGTCATAAAGCGTTCTGTTTCTCTTTTAACACCGGCGATATCATTCGACCTGATAGAAGAACCAATAACGTGGTCACCGGTATTAGGCATGGCCACTTCCCGTTTTTTATCGGCCGGCGTACCCAGCTGGGCAAACATTTCTTTAATAGCGCTTACTTTCACGGTGCTATCCTGGTGCACCTGGTCTTTATAGTAATACAAGGTAAGCGTAGGCTGTTTCACCCGTTCAAATGTTTTTTTATGCATGCTTGTTTCCAGCAGTTCTTCCAGGTTAACTGCCGCTTCAATACGATAATGATAGGTCCAGTATTTACGATACGCTTCCCGTTTATCTTCTGAATCGAGGTATTTTGAACCGGTTACCAGTCTGGCTATTTGTAAACCCCATGGATTATTCAAGATCCAGGCGGTAGGATCGTTGATGGCAATATTGGGCGACATCAGAATTAACGCATGTACTTCGGGGTATTCTGCCGCCAGCTTCAGGGCCAGGGTGCCGCCGGTGGAAGTACCAACGAGGATGACTTTATTGCCCAGTTGTTTACCAATAGCATAAGCCTGTTTGGCCGTTTCCCAGTAATTATCGGCGGTTAAATTCACCATGGGTTCGGTGGTATCTATGCCATGCTCAGCCAGCCGGGATAAATACAAGTTGCAACCGAATTTTTTGGCCAGGTCGCGGTGAACCGGGTCGCCTTCGCCCTGGGAGGCGGTAAAGCCGTGCAGGTATACCAGGGCATACTCCGTCTTATTTTTCAGGGAATCATTTGCCCATACAACCCGGGCCTCATTATCGGGTTTTATTTTGTGGGCCGCTTCCTGCTGCTGAATATAATTCACCAGGGCTGCAGGTTCAGCCGGAACGGCCGGCATAACGTTGGAATAAACGGGGGTTGAAGGGTTTGGCCCCAGCAGGTAGACAATGATCAGGATCGCCGGAATAAGCAGGGCCCATTTTATTTTACGCATACCGTAAATTTGGTGTTGAAATTAACAGCTTTTTATTTCCTGTAAAAGCATTGGTAGTAATTAAATGGGTTTTTTATGAATTCGGATACCGGCAAGTATATCATGCTTATTGGGGGCGCCGTGGTGGTAATAGGGTGTATCATCTATTTCTTTCACGACAAACTGCATTGGATCGGCCACCTGCCGGGCGATATCCGTATTGAAAAAGAGAATTTCCGCATTTATTTTCCCATCACCACCATGATCCTGTTTAGTGTTCTGATAACGGTTATCCTAAGTATCATTCGCAGGTTCTTTTAAACCAACAGCCGTCAGCGTATAGGTTTGGCTCAGTGGTTATTAAGGGCAAGCCCCTGCGCCGGCCGCAATCTGACTTTCTAACTTGTAAGCTGGCCGGTTTTTATATGGATTACTTTTTACATATGAGGCCGTGCACCGGTTATTGGCGGCATTGCCAGGGCATAATCAGGTGACTGCTACCTGGTTAGCTGGGCGCGATGATCTAAGAGGTTCTTTTCTCAGGGTTTATAGGTGTTATTGAGCCCATATAAACCTTTATAAACGTTAATTAATTATACATAAAGTTTCTCCTTTTGCTTGCCCCGCCCGGTGATTTAGCGTACCTTTGCGCCTCGTTTGCCATTGCTATTTATAAAGCATTTTAAGGCATTCATTATTAAGAATTTAAAAAAGCAATTCCGTTCAGGAAAAAGGAATTTATGAATATCAGAAACATCGCCATTATTGCCCACGTAGACCACGGAAAAACTACCCTGGTAGACAAGATCTTACACGCTACCAAAGTGTTTCGTGACAACCAGGAAACTGGTGATCTGATCATGGACAGTAATGATCTGGAAAGAGAAAGAGGTATCACCATCTTCAGCAAGAACGCAGCGGTAACATACAAAGACGTAAAAATTAATGTGATCGATACCCCTGGCCACGCCGACTTTGGTGGTGAAGTAGAACGTGTACTGAAAATGGCCGATGGTGTGTGTTTGCTGGTAGATGCCTTTGAAGGGCCTATGCCGCAAACCCGCTTTGTATTACAAAAAGCGTTGCAACTGAATTTGCGGCCCATTGTGATCATCAATAAAGTGGATAAGCCAAACTGCCGTCCCGATGAAGTGCATGATGCCGTATTCGAATTATTTTTCAACCTCGATGCTACCGAGGAACAGCTTGATTTCCCTACCTATTACGGTAGCGGCAGAAACGGCTGGTTCAACGATTCATTAACACCATGCGATAATATCAACCCTTTGCTGGATGGTATTTTGAAACATGTACCACCCCCAAAAGTAAGCGAAGGCACCCTGCAAATGCAGATCACTTCTCTTGATTACTCCTCTTTCCTTGGCCGTATTGCGGTGGGCAGAGTATCGCGCGGCGTTATAAAAGAAGGTCAGCCCATTTCCCTGGTACAGGGTGATGGCAGCATAAAAAAGACCCGTGTAAAAGAACTGTATGTGTTTGAAGGCATGGGCAAGAAAAAAGTAACTGAAGTAGTGGCCGGCGACCTGTGCGCCGTAGTTGGTATTGAAGGATTCAATATTGGCGATACCATTGCTGACTTCGAAAATCCTGAAGCATTACCGGTTATCAGTGTTGATGAGCCTACCATGAACATGTTGTTTTCCATCAACAACTCACCTTTCTATGGTAAAGATGGAAAGTTCGTTACCAGCCGTCACCTGCGCGACCGCCTGATGAAAGAAACAGAAAAGAACCTGGCATTAAGAGTGGTAGATAGTGATGGCGGCGATGCCTTCGTGGTATACGGCCGTGGTATCCTGCACCTGGGCGTATTGATCGAGACCATGCGCCGGGAAGGATACGAGTTAACTGTGGGTCAGCCCCAGGTAATTGTGAAAGAGATCAATGGAAAGAAAAGCGAGCCGTACGAAATACTGGTAGTGGATGTACCGCAGGAATTTGCTTCAAAAGTAATTGACCTGGTAACCCGACGTAAGGGCGAAATGCTGGTGATGGAAACCAAGGGTGAAATGCAACACCTGGAGTTCGAGATCCCTTCACGTGGTTTGATCGGTTTACGTACGCAAATGCTTACCAATACACAAGGTGAAGCCGTAATGGCGCACCGCTTCAGCGAATACAAACCCTGGAAAGGTGTGATCCCCGGCCGCAACAACGGTGTATTACTGGCAAAAGAAAACGGAACGGCCACCGGTTATTCTCTCGATAAACTGCAGGACAGAGGTTCATTCTTTATCGATCCAGGTGAAGAGATCTATGCCGGTCAGATCATTGGGGAGCATATTAAACCAGGCGACCTGGTAGTTCAAATTACCGAAGGAAAAAAGCTCACCAACATGCGCGCCAGTGGTAGCGATGCAGCCACCAACATTGCGCCGAAGATCCAGCTCACCCTCGAAGAATGTATGGAATACATTCAACACGATGAGTGTATTGAGGTTACGCCGAACTTCATTCGTATGCGTAAGACCATACTCAATGAAGAGGAAAGAAAGAAACAGGCTAAGTCAATGAAGGCAGAAGCATAATTGACTTTTTAAGACTTATATCAGGGATCACCCGCCGGTGGTCCCTTTTTTATTTGATACAGAAAATAAAATTGCTATTTTGTAGGCCACCGAACCGTTCATCTTATGAAAAGGTCTACCCTCGTAACTATATGGCTTACCCTGGCCTTTCTAGTGATCTCCTTCATACAAACAATCCCTTACATCAAACTGCTGTTAAAGAATGATGTTTCCGGCGATTACGCTACCATCTTCAATTTAACCAGGACAGCCCTGGGTGCTTTGATAGAACTGGCTATTTTCATCCTGGGAATAATGGCCCTGGCCAGCACAGATCTGAAATTACGTGATCGCACATATGCGCTTTTCCGGTATATATATGTGGCAGGAGCCGTAGCGAATTATCCGTTGGTGATCTATTCGCGGATCACCTATGCCAAATATCTGTACACCGCCAACTGGCACACCTTTATAACCGTGTTCGTTGATCTTTGGGGCATCATGCTGTTGGTGTTACTGATCAATAACAAACCTGAAAAACAGGTAACACAGGTGAATTTGCAGGAGTACGATATGGTGGCATTCACTACTACCGGTCACCGGTTTTTACACTATATACTCGATGCTCTGTTTTTACTTCCTATAACACTGTCGGTGTTGCAATGGATGTATTCAGCGCACGAGGATGCCTGGCTGATACAACTGCTTTACGGTGGGAGTTATCTTTTGTATTGTTTTTTCTCGGAAGTCGTTTTCGGGCAAACCTTTGGAAAAATGATCACGAGCTCATGTGTGGTGAGCGACGGTGCGCCATTAACGCCCGGGCGCATTTTCCTGCGCACGCTGGCCCGCCTGATCCCCTTCAATAGTATTTCATTCCTGTTCGGGGCCAACTGGCATGACCGGGCTTCCTCCACCGCCGTGGTATATATCGACAGCTGGGAAAAAGCTTTTGCTGAATTGCCGGAGACAGCAGCAGCCAGTAGGTGACATCACAATAAATTCAATCAACCGAATTGCTTAAAAAGGCAGCTATTTATACAAGCGTTAATCCATTATGCTATGAATAAACAAAAGAAAAAGATCGCCTGGTGTGTACTTGGAATTATAGTCCTTCAGGAAACTTTAAAGTTCAAATATTACAGTCACTTAATAAGCGGCGACATTCATTTAACGGATGCATCCAGTGTATTGAACCTGGCAGGCGTAATGACCGCCTTATTGTTAAATTGTTTTGTGCTGGTTTTGGCTATCAGATCATTAAGTAACATTGATGCAGCTGCGAAAGATCGCGCGTATGCCATACTCAGATTTCTATTTGTTATGAAGGTGATCATGATATTTCCTGTGACTGTGTTACGAACAGTGATCTTTTCGGCACGCATGAGCGGCATCGGCCAGATCTTACTCTTTTATTTTCGCAATCTGGCAGAGATAGCCCTGGCTGTATTGCTGATCATATATAAACCGGAAAAGCGGGTTGAAAAGGTGAATTTACAGGAGTACGATTATGTAACATTTACCTCAGCCGGACATCGCTTTGCTCATTACCTGTTAGACATGTTGTTTCTGGCGCCTTTCTGGTTGTTCATGCTCCAGAATATATTGTTTGCACGTGTGTTTTGGCAAAATGAATATGCCGTTCATTACGTGGAACTGGCGATGCAGATCATGATGTTCACAAGTTATTTAGCCTATTGTTTTATCTCGGAAGCTATCTTTCGGCAAACTTTGGGAAAAATGGCCACCGGGTCAGCAGTTGTCAGTGACGGGGTAAGCTTATCGACCGGCAGGATCTTCCTGCGAACGCTGGCCCGCCTGATTCCTTTCGATAGCCTTTCCTTCTTGTTTGGCGCCAAATGGCACGACCGCGCTTCCTCCACCGCTGTAGTATACATCGATAGCTGGGAGAAAGCTTTTGCTGACAACCCCAGCCGACAATAGCGACTGCCTGATTGTTTAAGGGATCTGGTAACAGTTCATTCAGATGGTTAAACAAACTGAATGAATTCCCGGACTGGCAGCATGGCTTATAGAAGCTGCCAGCACTGCCCTGGTATTATTGGCGTACGTCGCCGGGTGTTGATAAGTGGGTGGCGGAATTCATTTTCGTCGTATTTTTGCATGGTAATTGAAATGCCATGACAAGAGGATGCCTGATATTATTCCTGTTTTTCATACTGTTAAGTATACTGCCCGCCGATCTGCAGGCGCAGTGCTCTATTTGCACCAAAACCGCCCAGCAACTGGGCGAAAAGCCTGCCAAGGCCCTCAATGCCGGCATTATCTACCTGGGCCTCACTCCACTGTTGATCATGGGTTATATTGGTTACCGGTGGTGGAGAAATAATCAATAAGCACACTTCTTATTACCGAACTGACTTCTTTCCCTGAAGGTATTGCAGCCTCGCGGATGCATTAAACTACATGTTGCGCTTCACATATTTATGGTTCGTGGGCGGGAAGAGCCAGTCAACGGCCCGGTGCCATTTAACAGCCGTGTATTTTCTTTTAATGATCACCGGCACCTGGCCGAGATCGAGTTGGGAGAAATTGTGCAGCATTTCTTCGAAATTATAGCCCTTGAACTGTTGTTCGGCTATCCATTCCAGAATGAAGGGATTCCAATCTTCCTTATTCCGCCAGTAGTGGGCGATCCAGGGAGTGGCGTCACCAAGGGTATAGGTGTGATGCAGGGCCAGCGACAGCGAGTATTGTTCTACCAGCCTGAAAGGCACACCATCTGCGCACATTTCATCGCAGATCTGCAGCGCGAGGTCAATGTCTTTTCCGTTCTTGTTATTGGGACTCGCAACCACACCGGCATTCCACATATGGTCGGTAGGTTTCATTTCTATGTTAGCGTATGTCTTTCCTTTCAGGGCACGCCAGGTCCTTTTGCTGGTTTTATCGGTAAGGGTTGATAAAGCTCCCTCGTCTTCATGCATGTACGCTTTTCCGCCCAGTAGTTCGGCCTTTAGGGTAGAGATGTTATTGTAGAGGAAGGTATCTGTATCGCAATATATGACCGGTTGGCCTGCATACATATTGGCTATATGCTGAATGGCTTTTATTTTAACACGCCAGAAGAAATCCTGCGGTCCTTTCCATTCTTTTATTTTCTCAGGGGTAACCGGAATAATGTTCGCATGATCGGATAAGTGTTTATAGAACGGTGCCGCATCTGTGATAACGTTGATCGACTTTATTTCATTAGGCTGTTGCAGGAACGACATGGCTGAAAATGCAGCCTGCAAATGATTCGAAAAACGATTCCCAAAAGTGCAATACAAAATATGCATAACTTGATCGAACGGATTTTTAATAGAACCTGGTTATAAACGAATAAACATTGGTGATATTTTCCTGTTGAATAGCCGCCAGCAAATCCTCTTTCCGAATGTCTTTCATGCGATGCTTCTGTAAGAGATAATACGCTTTATCAGCCAGCAGCCTGAATTTCTTTTCTGTTGCCTGCACATGTTTAAGGCCGGTGCCAATAGCTTCAAACAGTTCGTGAACGCCCTGTTTTTGCGAGGCTATGGTCTTTATGACCGGAATATCAATTGCTACCGCATGGAAAGCCGGCTGCAACATTAATTTCAGGTTTCTGTAAAACGTATCTGCATCGGGCCTGTCGGCTTTATTCACTACAAAAATATCGGCAATTTCCATAAGGCCGGCTTTCATGGTTTGCACTTCATCGCCAGCTTCAGGCACCAGCACTACTACGGTAAGATCGGCCAGTCCGGCAATTTCAACTTCACTTTGCCCTACGCCAACGGTTTCAATGACGATAAAATCGAAAGGGGCGGCTTTTAATACTTCGGTCAGCTCGATGATCTTGGGATGCAGTCCGCCCAGAGAGCCCCTGGTGGCCAGGGAGCGGATAAACACATTCGGATGGCTGTACCATTCGCTCATCCGGATGCGGTCGCCCAGCAGGGCGCCCATATTGAAAGGGGAGGATGGATCAACACATAAGACGGCTACCTTTTTTTGGGCTGTTACCAGTTCGCCGATGAGGGCGTCGGTAAGGGTGCTTTTGCCTGCCCCCGGTGGACCCGTAATGCCAATGATCTGTGTATGTTCATTAATTGGCAATGTGGCCAGGAAACGGTCAAAACCCGGCACTTCATTTTCAACCAGTGATAAACACCGGGAAATGGCTTTTGGTGATCCAGCTTGTATTTGTTCCAGCAACTGCTGCCAGTTGACGGAGGCCTGCATGTGCATGTTCTATAGCGTATTACAAATATTGAGCGATGCCTGTATTGCACCAGATCGAATTGGTTTCTATAGCTTCCTGTACCACCGCATCATTCTTCAAAACACTGGTACGGTCATACTCTTTGTGGTAGAGATGGTATACAATTCCCTGCAATTTAAAGTACACGCGCTTTATACCCCTGTTATATAACCGAATAACCAGTTCAGTATCTTCCCGGCCCCAGCCGGTGATGGCTTCATTATAGCCATTCACCAGGATAAGGTCATCGCGCCAGAAGGACATATTGCAGCCCCTTAAATTATACAGGCCCTTCTCTTTTTTGAACAGTTCAATAAAATGGGCTATAGCCGGGGCATGCAGGGCATTGAGCTTATTTCGCACACCTTTATCGAATAAAGAGATCTGTTGGTTTTTGCTTTTCAGGATCCGCTTCGACAATTCTTCGCTGAGCAGGACGCGGCTGCCGCCAATGAAATGACCGGGACGGGCTGCTGTTAGATGATCTTTAACAAACGATGGATGCAGAATGAGATCGCCGTCAATTTGAATGAGGTAATCGCGGGTTGCGCTGGCAATCGCTTTGTTCCGGATCTGGCCTAGTTTGAAACCTTCATCAGGATGCCATACATGATGTAAGGGAACCGGAAAATCTGCCTGAAACCTGCTTATTAGTTCCCGGGTTGGTTGCTTTGAACCATCATCGGCAATAATTACTTCATCAGGCAACAGCACCTGGCGTTTAACGCTTAGCAGGGTTTGTTCCAATGCCTCCGGCCAGTTGTAGGTGGAAATAAGTAATGTGCTCGATGGTGTTGGTTTCATCTGTTACGATCGTTTAAGGGTGATGGGCTTCAGCTATTTCTTTTCCTGCTGCAACTGCCATATTTTGGTATACTTCATAAAAGCACCATATGCATGGAAAGCTGCAACAATAAATCCATGTCCGCCATCTAAAAAACCGCGCTTAAAGATATATGCCTGCAAAAAGGTGGCCAGTGGTCCGAAGATGATCTTGCCCCAGCTTACCTTTTTTCCTTTTTTGAAATTCAGTTCAGCGCCCAGGTTGGTGTACTTGTTTGCCTTGGCAACATGTTCCTGGATGGTAAAATACGTATAATGCAGCAAATGGCCTTTTAGCCGGTGTTGAGACAGACCCGGCGATAACAGCAGGGTTTCATGTACCAGCTCATCATTCCAGCGCACTTTGCTTTTCGGAAATAACCTGATCTTGTAATCGGGATACTCAACACCATGCCGTAAAAATTTACCGTAATAATAATTCAGGCGGGTAAAATCGTACATGCCCTGCAAGCCCTGGTTTTTAGCGGTGCGTATACTTGCTTTCAGTTCATCATCCAACGCTTCATCGGCGTCTAAGGAAAGGATATATTCGTGGCTGGCCAGTTGAATGCCGAGATTTTTTTGCGGACCGAATCCCAGCCAGGCCTGTTGTTTTACAATGGCCCCGTGTTGCCGGCAGATAGCAACCGTATCATCTGTTGAAAAAGAATCTACGACGATGATTTCGTCGGCTACCGTTTGCAGTGATGCCAGGCAGCGTTGAATATTCCGGGCTTCGTTATGTGTGATGATTACTGCTGTAATCGAATTCATTGAATTTTTTTTTATATGGGCGTCGGTTCTACCGATACTGGATTACCGCAAGATCTTATAATTTTTGTAATCGAAGAGGCGCCTGCCGGTTGCTTTCTCTATATAATACAGGATACGGTTCTTAAAGGAAAAGCGTTTGCGGCTGATATCCATTTCAACTTTCCAGTTCTGTTTTTTGATCCTTTCCTGCATGACCGCCGGATGGGTTTCGGTATATTTTGCCAGGGAATCGAATTCATTGTTGAAATCCCAGAAGTCTGACCCGGTGAGGAACTGTTCCCACTCTTCATCGGTACGCCAGAATTTTCCAAGGTTCTTTTGCTTCTGCAGCATTTGCTTGGGGCTTTTTACCCAGCCATAATGAAAAATATGGGCGTCGATCAATTTCACATTCAGCTTACGGCCATCTTTGCGGAAGCCCTGGGCGTCTTTATAGGAATGAATGGTTTTATCATTGCGGATGATGCGGATCTCCCGGTTATACCAGCGGCGGCTATCACCCACATAATCATACGTACCGTAAAAATGGGTGTATTTGAACAGCAGCCCTTCCACCTCTTTTTGATCTTTATATTTCCGGGCAGCATCCAGAATGGCCGGATAATATTTTTCATGCACCACCTCATCGGCCTGAATGTAAAATGCCCAGTCGGCATCCGGCGAAATCTGTGCAAGCGCTTTATCGGTCTCTACGGCCAATACCTGTCCGCCTTTACGCAGCGCCGGGTCCCACACTGAATGTACAATACGGATCTTGTCAGAAGCAATGGATTGAATGAGCCCAAGTGTATCATCTTCACTGTCACCAATACTCACGATCATTTCATCTACAAGTGGTAATACAGAACGTATAGCTTCCGTTACGGGATAATCATTAATTACTGCATTTCGTATAATAATAAATCCCGAAATTTTCATAACTTTTATTTAAATACATTGTTATTTAGGAATGCAATATGCCCTGCAAATGTAGCTGAATGTGGAATATATTTTACAGGTTTAAAAACATTGTGTTAGATTGCAAAACGTGTATTTATTATGACTAATTTCATTCCGATTTTCCCCTTGAGCATTGTAGTTTTTCCGGGTGAAAAGGTGCATCTCCACATTTTTGAACCCCGCTATAAGCAATTGATTACTGAATGTTTCGAAGGCAAGAAGTCTTTTGGCATCCCTTCTGTTGTAAATAACCGCCTGCAGGAATTGGGCACCCTGGTGCAGGTCAGCGACATTGTTCAAACATACGAAAATGGGGAAATGGACATTAAAACCGAAGGTTTGCGCATTTTCCGCATCCTGGAGGTGATAAAACAGGTTCCGGATAAATTATATAGCGGCGCCATTGTGAATTATCCCGAAAATGATGATGCCGGCAGCCGCGATCTGATGCAAAAAGTGGTGAGCGGGGTAAAACAAATGCATCGTCTGCTGAATATTTCAAAAGATTTCAAAAAGCCCGAAGAAGAATTAAAAACCTATGACGTAGGGCATCATGCCGGTTTGTCGCTCGAGGAAGAATATGAACTGCTGGGGCTCATGAAAGAACTGCAAAGGCAGGAATATATGAAAAGGCATTTGCAGAAAGTATTGCCCATGTTGCTGGAAATGGAGCAGCTGAAGGAAAAAGTAAAATTGAACGGTCACTTCAGAAATCTGTCAGCCTTTGATTTCGATATCGATAAGTAAATTTTTCGTCTGCGCCCGAAAGCGCCTGTCCCGTTTCCATAGTGTTTGCGGCGATGGAGTGGCGCACCCGAATCATTCTGCAATCTTTTTTGGCAAAAAGAAAAAAATCGCATTTCTTCATCCGGTATTTGATCCAGGAAAACGTTAAAATACATTCAGTTTGGCAACAACGTTATGCTTTGATTTCGGCAATACCCGGTTGAAATGTGCTGTTTTTGAGAACAGGGAACTACAAAAAGTACTGGTACTTGAAAATGATAGCAATGACACCATTAAACAGCTGATCGAGCAATATAAACCTGCCAAATCAATTCTTTCTTCTGTTGTAAATCACAATCCCGGCCTCGAACAGTTGCTGGCTGCGGCTTCCCGCTTCCATAAATTATCGCATCAGTCGAAGATCCCCATTACAACACCGGTGGGTAAACCCCAGGATATCGGGGCCGACCGCCTGGCGCTGATGGTGGCCGCCGTTGACCTTTTTCCCGATCATAACAACCTGATCATCGGATTGGGCAGCGCTATCACCTACAACTTCGTTAATAAATACAAAGAATTTCTGGGCGGGGGAATTTCGCCCGGAATGGAAATGCGGTTCAAGTCGCTGAAACTTTTTACGGCCAAACTGCCCCTGGTTGAAAAAGACTGGAACCTGCCCCTGATAGGGTATGATACCCGTACGAATATACTCAGCGGCGTAATCCTGGGAATGGCCAAAGAGATCGATGGCATGATAGATGCCTACGCAGAACGCTATGGGAACTTTAACGTGGTGTTAACCGGGGGCGATGCGCCCTATTTTGTGTATCATTTGAAAAACAGGATATTTGCAGACCCTGACCTTATTTTCAAGGGCCTTTTTGCTATCAGCGAACACAATAATGTGTGACAGAACCAGGTGATAGCCCGTTATATATGCGAAGAACCATCAGGACATATCATTTTCTCACCGCAGCCCTGTTAATGGGTTGTTTTTTTGTGTTTGCTGCCTGTGAAAATGACCAGGCTGTGGTAGACCAGCTTTTCAAAAAGAAAATAGCTGTTGAAGAAGCTAAAGATGTGGAAAGCTACATGAGCCAGTCGGGCATTACGAAGGCCAAACTCACTTCGCCCTATATGCTACGGGTGCAGGCCGATTCTCCCTACCTGGAGTTTCCGCGCACATTACATGTTGATTTTTATGACGACAGTACCGTTATAGAAAGTACGCTCGATGCCCGCTATGCCAAATATGTGGAATATGATCACAAAGTGTTGTTGCGCGACAGTGTGCTGGTGCAAAGTATCAAGAATGGCGATACGCTGCGTACGCAGGAGTTGTGGTGGGATCAGGACAAGCAGGAATTTTATACCGATAAGCCGGCCCATGTATACCAGCGTGATAAGATAATTTTTGCTAAAAACGGTTTGCGGGCCGCACAAAATCTCACCTCCTACACTTTCTATAGCAGCTCGGGCCCCATGCTCGTGCCCAGCAATGGCCTGCCGGAATAAGTAAGTTCATAGAACCCGCACCAGCCATTCACCATCAGCTACGAGTTGATAAACGATTGCCCCTGCCTATTGATCGTTGCTCCATTTTCCCTTTCTATTGCCGATTGATTTACCTGCTACAACCCTTACATTTGAAGTCTAAACAAAACTATATGGAATATAGAAGACTTGGACGATCAGGATTACAGTTGAGTGTTCTTTCCTTTGGCAGCTGGGTAACTTTTCACAAACAAATTGACGATAGTATAGCAGATGCATTGATGGGAATTTCATACGATGCGGGTATTAATTTTTTTGATAATGCGGAAGGTTACGCAGGCGGCGAAAGTGAGAAAATGATGGGGCGGGTATTGAAGAAAAAGAATTGGGACCGCAGTTCCTACGTGGTTTCATCTAAAGTATTTTTTGGTACCCGCGGCAAGGCTGCGAAACCCAATCAAACGGGGCTCAGCAGAAAGCATATGGTGGAAGCCTGCCATGAGGCGCTGGAAAGGCTGCAGCTCGATTACCTGGACCTTTATTTCTGTCATCGTCCCGACCCTGCCGTGCCTATTGAAGAAGTGGTATGGACGATGCACAATCTTATACAGCAGGGAAAGATCCTGTATTGGGGAACCAGTCAGTGGAGTGGCGCCGAGATCATGGAAGCGCACCGGGTGGCGCAACAGTATTGCCTGATCGGCCCTGCTATGGAGCAACCCCAGTACAATATGTTCGAACGCTATAAAATGGAAATGGATTATCTGCCGGTATTTCAAAATGTGGGTTTGGGAACTACCATCTGGAGCCCGCTGGCTGCCGGCTTTTTAACCGGTAAGTATAATGACGGTATACCGGAAGAGTCGCGCCTGGCCATTGCAGGCTTTGGCTGGTTGAAGGAGAGATGGATCCAGGATGAAAAAATAAAAAAGGTAAAACAGCTGGCAGTGTTGGCAAAACAATTAAACGTTTCTTTAGCGGCACTGGCCATTGCCTGGACTATCAAGAACCCACATGTAACTACCGCCATTCTGGGTGCTACCAAAGCTGAACAGTTGCGGGAGAACCTGAAAGCAATGACTGTGCTGCCTTTGTTAACGGCCCAGGTGATGGATGAAATTGAGAACATACTGCAGAACAAGCCTTATATGGATCTTGCCTGATGACAACTATAATATTTGTAATACTAACAATAATAAACGGTGTCATTGCTTAAGCTGTACACTTAAGCATAGTAATGATATTTGTGCTACCAACATTTAACCCGCCTTGTAAGGGGCGGGTTTTTTTATTGGTTGCATGTAGCAGACGGTATAACATTGGCGGAATGTCGTGATTGTGGTTGCTGATCGTGTAGATACATGGGTTATGATCAAAGGCAATTATTCTTTAATACAATTTTTAATGGCAACGTTAATGCCTGGGCTAATTGTGATTACAGGTTTGGTAAATGGATCATTTAAGTAATTGATGCCATAGGCCTGGGGTAACGTGTTTGTACATACTGGTAATTTCATCAACTAACGGTGACATGTACGTATGGATGGCCCTTAGTAATAATGCTATTGTGTTGTATTTGACGGTTGAATATCTTTGATACATAAAGTCAGCAATGCGCACACATCGTTGCCTTAAGAAAGCCTTTAACTATGAAAACTGAACCGAACCTGTTCCTGTTAGCCGAACATACTATGGCTGATTTCTTTTTGCACGCTGCCCTTGATTCTTTTATAATTTATTCCCCATTTATTAAGAAAATTAAAGCAGACGGTGTTATACATCAGGCTGCTGTTGCCAGGAGCCATTTTCATTAAAGTCAGTGGAACATTCGATTACTGTTTTCAGCATACATAATGATATTTTTTTCAAAAGTCTCTAATAGGGGTTAAATAGTGCATAGGGCAAAAGGCCGCCCTTTTTCAAGGGCGGCAAATTTTTAAATTAGCCGGGAAGTCAATGATACGGTACCCCCTGAACAGATGAATGTTATTAAATAAGAAAACCGGCTTAGAGAAGCCGGTTCATACCCTGATATTATTAAATGAGAACTAAGTGACTGAAGTTATAACCTAAGCTCCGCTTTTACATCCTTTCTTCCATATTGCTCCTGGAACCAGGTTATAGAAAATGGCATGCAGTCAACCAGAACTTGTATAAACACCATTGAAACGATAATACGTTTCATTTATTATGTGATTTGAATTAAAATTTTCAGCTTACTTCAAAAAACCGTGAATAATGTTCCTGCGCTGATGGGGCGCGGGTTCCAGCGGTTTTAGATGGCTGGTAAACCTTTATGGTGCGGATCATTTGAGCTTGCCTGGTTACTATGCAAACTTGCACACCGCTGAAATGGGGCGGGCACTAACAGCTCGAATTCATTGGTTGCGTATAAAATGATCAACCAATCAGGTTCGCTCAGGGCCACTAAAATTTAAGATCCGGGTGGCGAATGCCCGCCGGGGCGCGAGGTGCTTAGCGTTCAATTGATATAAATAACCTTACAGTTGTTAGTGTAACCATATTAGCAACAGGCGCATTAAAATAGTCAGCCTGCTCTATCCTTTTTAAACGCCGGGAACCGCTCTGCCGGTTTTTGCAAGGCCTGCTTTTGTTATTTAATTGTTATTGGAAAAAATTGGTCGCGCCTTTTTTCACACGCGCATCGCTTGCAGTGAATTCCATCCATCTGCTTTTAAATCAATCTGCTAATGGTAGTTTTTCTCAAACATTCGTATCGGTGCACCGTTGCCGTTTTGCAACGGTGTGTAGAAAATCACTGTCCTGAAATTACTTAAACGTTTGTTTAATTTAAACGTTTGTTTAATTTTGGGTCCCCAAAAGAAAGATCTTATATGTCACTCACGGAAAAAGTAGATAAAAGGACACACATCCTCTCGGTTGCAGAGCAACTGTTTGCAGAAAATGGATTTGATGGGACTTCTGTGCGGGATATTGCGCAACTCGCTAACGTTAATCTTGCCATGATCTCTTATTACTTCGGATCAAAAGAAAAGTTACTGGAAGCATTGATCGAAGACAGGGCCGGCTACACGCTGGGTATACTGGAAGAATTAAGTAAGGATCAAACCCTTACTCCCTGGGACAAAATAGACCGTGTGGTTGAGTTTTATGTGGATAAGATAATGAACAATTACCGGTTCCATTGCATCATGTCGCAGCAATACAATCACAGCCGGTCAACGGAAATAAAAGAGCTCATTATCAATATCAAGCTGCGAAACCTGGAGCAGATAAAAAAGGTGATCACCGATGGGCAGAAGAAGAAAGTATTTCGTAAGGTGGATATAGAATTTACCATGGCGAGTATGTTTGGCACCCTTACCCAGATCGTGAACTCAAAAACCTTGTATTGCCGCCTGATGAAAGTCGATGAAACAGATGAACCGAGTTTTCGCAAAAAGATCGCTCCGCGGTTAAAAACACATTTGAAACAAATGATGCGGGCGCACCTGGACATTAAAAATGAAGAATAACATTTAATATATAGATCGCATGAACTTGAAAAAGAAAATAGTTTCGGGATTAGCCTTATTACTGAGCATTTTTTCCGCCGGTGCGCAAAGCCGGACGATCAGTTTGGAAGAAGCGGTTAAGCTGGGCGTGCAGAATAGCAAACAACTGAAGCTGTCGCAAAATAAGATCGAGCAGGCGGTCTCCCAACTGGAGCAGGCCAAAGATGAATCATTGCCCACCGCCAAAGTAAGCGCAGGTTATAGTCATGCCCTGATGTTACAGCGGAATTTTGCCCTGCCTTCGGCAGACGGTTCAGATCCCAAGAGCATAAAGTTTCCCTTTGATAACACCTTGTACCAGGCAACCGTGAGCATTAACCAGCCCATCTTCGCCGGCCATCGTTTTCGCTATGCACGTGAATCGGCCAACCTGCTGATCCAAAGCAGTAAGCTGAATGCAGAAAGCGACAGGGATGAAATTGTATACAATGTTATCAATGCCTATATCAACTTCTATAAGATCCAGCAGAACCAGAAAATAGTAGCGCAAAACCTGGAAGATGTGGATCAGAAATTGACAGAGATAAAGAAGTTTGAAAGCCAGGGCTTGGCAACCAGGAACGATGTATTGCGCTTTCAGCTGCAAAAGTCAAACATACAATTGCAACAGATTGAATTAGATAATACCCGCAAAGTGGTGAATTATAACCTGAATATCTTGCTGGGTCTGCCAGATAGTACAACCATACAGGTACAGGACGTAGTTTATAAGCTGGACATCACAGAAAGACCGGAAGTTTATATGAAGCAGGCCCTGCAAGATAGAAAGGAATTCGGTTCGCTGAATTATCAGAACAAACTGGCCGAAGTGAATATCAAAAAGGTGCACGATGAAAAATTGCCTACGGTAGGCGTTGGCGGTAACCTGTATTACATTAACCCTACAAAAGCGTTGTTTCCCAAAGGATCTACCTACCTGGCGCCTTTTGTTGTAGGCGTAAATGCAAGCTGGGACATTACCGGTTTCTTCAAGAACAAGAACAGATTATCAGAGGCCAACTTACAAAAGCAGGAAGTAGCTGCGAGCCGCGATATTCTTACCGACCGCGTGAAAATGGATGTGAATAAATCCTATACCCAATACCAACAGGCTTTGGAAAAAATAAAATTATTGAACGACGCGGTGGTTCAGGCCACGGAAAACGAACGGATAACCGAATCGAAGTTCAAGAACAACCTGGCTACCACTACTGACCGGATAGATGCACAAACCCTGTTGTATGAATCACGGTTGAACCTCGAGCTGGCCAAAGCCGATGCTACCGCCGCTTATTATACCCTTTTGAAAACAACCGGACATATTCAACCCTAACCATTTAAAAAAGCATTAAAGAGATATTGTATGAGCGAAGCAAAAAAGAGTAAAGGAAAAAAGATCATTTTCCCGATCATTTTGGGGCTGGTATTAGTTGGCGCCCTGGCCTTTACGGCCAAAGAATATTTTTATGGTAAGAGCCATGAAGAAACAGACAATGCACAAATAGATGCCGATATCAGTCCGGTAGTGACCAGGGTCAGCGGCTATGTCAAAGAGATCCGTTTTACCGATAACCAGTTTGTAAAAGCAGGGGATACCCTGGTAGTGCTGGACGACCGCGATTTCCAGATCAAGCTGAAGCAGGCCGAAGCTGCGCTGGCCGTGGCCAAACAATCGGTGAATGTATCACAATACGCAGTAGCCGAAGCCAGAACCGGCATTGCCACTGCACAGGCAAATATTAAAACAGCCGAAGTACGCGTGTGGAAAGCAAACGAAGACTTTAAACGCTATCAGGCCCTTTACGAAGATCATGCCATCACCAAGGCGCAGTTTGATGCGGCCAAAGCCGAGAAAGATGCGGCAGAAGCTGCTCTGCATGCTGCAGAAACACAGGTTCCGGTGATCACTGAAAAAGTAAGCACCAACCGTCAGCAGGTACAGGCCACTGCCTCGAACATCGGCTTGCGCGAGGCAGATATCGATTATGCCAAATTGCAGTTAAGCTATACAGTTATTACAGCTCCTACGGATGGTATCGTTTCCAAAAAAACCATTCAACCGGGCCAATTGGTACAGGCTGGTCAGTCCCTCTTTTCAATCGTCAACGACAATGGATTGTATTTGACCGCGAATTTTAAAGAAACGCAAATTGAAAATATCAAAGTCGGCCAGACGGTGCATATCAATGTAGATGCATTTGCCGGTCATCCGATAAACGGTACGGTGGAATCATTTGCAGGTGCAACCGGCGCCAAATTCTCATTACTGCCGCCCGATAATGCTACCGGCAACTTCGTAAAAGTGGTACAACGCATACCGGTTCGGATTAAGCTCGAAAAAGCAGATACGGAATTTGTAAGCCGTTTGCGCCCGGGCATGAGTGCCAAAGTGGTGGTGGATACCAGGAAATCATAAAAGTGGAAGGCTCAATGCTGAAGCCGGAGGTTAAAACGCCGCTATAATTGCCGGTATTCAATGTTACGTTAAACATTAGGCTTTCAGCATGCCGCCGCGGCTTAGTTTCATAAAAGCCCTTTGAAGGAGGGCATAGCGGCTGGACTGAGCAAGCCTTCCGTGTTAAGCATATTAAAATATTAAGAATGGCAGAACAAGGATTTAGGAAATGGATCATTACCATTACCGTGATCATGGCTTCTTTGCTGGAGTTGATTGACACCACCATTGTGAATGTGGCCCTGCCCGATATTATGGGCAACCTGGGTGCTACCCTGGAAGATGCCGGCTGGCTGGTGACCGGTTATGCCGTGGCCAACGTAATTGTATTGCCCATGTCGGGCTGGTTGGGTGATCGCTTTGGCAGAAAGAATTATTTTCTGGCCTCCATCCTCATCTTCACAGTGGCTTCTTATTTGTGCGGACAAGCAGGCACACTCACCGAACTGATCCTGTACAGGTTGCTGCAAGGCCTGGCCGGTGGCGGCTTATTGTCTACCGCGCAGGCCATTTTGATGGAGACCTGGCCCCGCGAGGAAATAGGAATGGCAACAGCCCTGTTTGGTTTAGGTGCAGTTGTAGGACCTACACTCGGCCCTACCATCGGGGGCTATATTGTTGACAATACCAACTGGCGGTATATCTTCTATGTAAATATTCCGGTAGGCGCAATTGCCGCATTTCTCGTATCGATGTTTGTGCGGGAGTCGCCTATGTTTGCGAAGGGAAAACCGATCGACTGGTGGGGTATCCTTTTGCTGGCGATTGGCGTGGGTAGTTTACAGGTAGTGCTGGAGAAAGGGGAAACCGAAGACTGGTTTGAAACACCTTATATCACCGTGCTTACGATCACGACCATCATGGCGGTAATTGGTTTTATCTGGCGCGAGTTAAGTACCGATCACCCGGTAGTGGATTTTCGTATCCTGAAGAACCGGAGCTTTGCAATAGGTACCATTACTTCATTCGCCCTCGGATTCGCTTTATACGGATCAGTGTTTATATTCCCCGTATTTTGTCAGAACCTCTTACATTTTACCGCCCTGCAAACCGGGCTGATCTTATTACCTGGTGGACTGGCTACCATTTTAATGATGCCCTTTGTAGGCGCCATGCTGAAGCGCGGTGTTCCGGCCCAGTATATGGCTACCGGCGGATTCTTTTTGTTCTTTGTATTCTGCTGGATGTTATCAAACAGTACCCTCGAATCAGGCACCGGCGATTTCTTCTGGCCTCTGATCATCCGGGGTATCGGAATGGCCATTCTCTTTGTTCCATTGACCACATTGGCGGTACAGGGGCTTCAGGGCAAACAAATAGGGCAGGGAACCGGCTTGAACAATATGATGCGGCAGTTAGGCGGTTCTTTCGGCGTGGCCATTTTAACCACGCTTATCCACGTTAAGTCGGCCGAGGTGCGCACAGCGCTTTTGGGTAACACCAATCCCTTTAATCCCGCTTATGTGCAACGTAAGGAAGGCCTGGTGCAGTTGTTAATGGGCAAGGGATATTCTTTACTGGAAGCGCAGCAGGCCAGCGATCGCATGATGGAAGGAAATATTATCAGACAAACCATGCTGGTGACATATGACCATATGTACATGCTGATCGGGATCTTTGTACTCTTGGCTATACCGGTGATCTATTTGCAGAAGTTCAAGAAGAAGCCGGTGATCGTTGCAGATGCACATTAACAGGCCGTTAATAACTTAAGAAGTTTATAAGGGTGGGTTCCGTACCGGGGCTCACCTTCTTTTTTGCAATGAAACCGGGCCTGAAGCCAGGCGATGACACAGGTATAAAAAGAAACAATCCCGGAGGTATTCCGGGACTGTTTAAAAAGTTTGTACTAAACCTTACCAAGAAGGAACAGGGTTCATCAGGAGGTACAAATTTTAAATCATTTTCAAAGGATGCCTGGATTAAGCGGATCTGGATTTTTGTTTGTCTCGATTGAATGATTCAGGAACTGTACGGTTTTCAGGAACATTGGTTTTACTGGTCTTTCTTTGGATCTTGGATCTCCCGCTTGCAACGGGATTGGTCTTTCAGGATCTTGGTCGGTTTTTCTTGGATTGTTGGATCAGGTTTTTTGTTTGGATATTGGTGTTCTTGTAATCAATCAAACTTGACGATTACAAACATATTGTTAAAATAGTTGAATTGCAAGCGAACAAACGCTTGATTTATACATTTCAGAAATTACCTGTGAAATAGTAAAACTACGTATTGTTGCAGGTGCTTGTACTTTAAGTTTCAATTTGACACTGAATTAGAATAAATTGTAAGTCGCATTACGAATTGATTCACCGAAAAAACAACAACACTATGCAGTTCAAGGGAAGGAAAGTACTCATTACAGGTGGTTCTCGAGGCATAGGGAAAGCGATTGCTATGCGTTTAGCAGCCGATGGCGCCGAAATTGCCATCGTAGGCAAAACGGTTGAACCTCATCCCAAACTGGAAGGAACCATTTATTCTGCAGCGGAAGAGATCACAAAAGCCGGCGCCGGCAAGGTGGTTCCTATTCAGGGCGATATTCGCTCTGAAGAAAGTATTGAGCAGGCAGTAAAAACAACTGTGGAGCAGTTGGGCGGTTTGGATATCCTGGTCAATAATGCCAGCGCCATAAACCTGTTGCCAACAGAACAAATGGAGCCAAAACGCTGGGACCTGATGCATGATATAAATGTCCGTGGCACCTTTTTTATGAGTAAGGCCTGTTTACCCGCCTTGAAACAAAGTAGTAATGCGCATATCTTGAATTTGTCGCCCCCGTTGAATTTAAATCCCGAATGGTTTGGCCGCTTCCTGGCCTATACCATCAGTAAGTATGGCATGAGTATGATCGTGTTGGGACTGGCTGAAGAATTAAAGCCGCACCGGATAGGCGTAAATGCCCTGTGGCCCAAAACTACCATTGCCACCGCCGCCATTCAGAATATTGTAGGGGGCGATGTGATGGTGCAAAGAAGCCGCAAGCCGGAAATAGTAGCTGATGCCGCTTATTATATCCTGCAACGGCCGGCTGCCGAATGTACCGGTAATTTCTTTATTGATGAAGACATTCTGATGCAGCATGGTATCAGCAATTTCGACCACTATGCCGTGAATCCCGGCGGAAAGCTAATGCCCGATCTCTTTCTGTAAAAGCAGAAAAAACGTCCCGGCATATCGGGACGTTTCGGAAGTACTAGTTATGGGCAAAAAGAATGGGCGGAAAAGATGCCTAAAAAAATAACCGAAATAACAGGAACGAACGCCTGCTGCTTCGGTTATTTTTAAAACTCATCTATAATGAAAGTGAGCACTGTGTCAGTGCTTATTCTCCGGTCTTTTCGGGCCGCATTTGCGGGAACAGTAGTACGTCCTGGATGCTGGGCTGATTGGTCATCAGCATGACCAGGCGGTCGATGCCAATACCAATGCCTGATGTAGGCGGCATACCGTATTCAAGTGCACGCAGAAAATCGTTGTCGATATACATAGCTTCATCATCACCGCGTTTCAATAATTCAGCCTGCTCTTCAAAACGCTCGCGCTGGTCGATGGGGTCATTCAGCTCACTGTAAGCATTGGCGATCTCTTTGCCATTTACCATCAGTTCAAAGCGTTCTACCAGTCCGGCTTTGCTGCGGTGTTTTTTGGTAAGCGGGCTCATTTCAATAGGATAATCGATGATAAATGTTGGTTGCACATAATGCTCCTCGCATTTTGAACCGAAGAGCTCATCGATCAGTTTTCCTTTGCCCATACTCGCTTCGGTATGGATGTGCAGTTGTTTGCATACTTCTCTTAAACCTGCTTCATCCAAGTTGCTTACGTCGATGCCTGTATGTTCTTTAATGGCATCATAGATACTAATGCGTTTAAAGGGTGCTTTGAAGTTTATTTCTTTATTTCCAACTTTAACGGTGGTAGTGCCGTGTAAGGCCAGGGCTATTTTTTCGAACAGTTGTTCGGTGATCTCCATCATCCAGAAATAATCTTTGTAGGCAGTGTACCATTCGAGGACGGTAAACTCAGGATTATGGGTGCGGTCCATACCTTCATTGCGGAAGTTGCGGCTGAACTCATATACCCAGTCGAACCCGCCTACGATCAGGCGTTTCAGGTACAGCTCATTGGCTATACGCAAATAAAATGGCACGTCCAGCGCATTGTGATGCGTCACAAAAGGGCGGGCGGCTGCACCGCCGGGAATGGATTGCAATACCGGTGTATCCACTTCCAGGGCGCCCTGGGCATTTAAGAAGTCCCGGATGGTATTGATCAGCTGGCTGCGTTTCAGGAAGGTGTCCTTTACCTGCGGGTTGATGATGAGGTCAACATAACGCTGGCGGTAACGGAATTCCGGATCGGTTACTGCGTCGAAGGTTTCACCTTCTTTTTCCTTAACGATCGGTAATGGTTTCAACGATTTGGTAAGGAAGGTAAGTTCGGTAACATGCACAGAGGTTTCACCGGTCTTGGTGGTGAAAACATATCCTTTCACCCCAATAATGTCGCCGATATCGGTAAGGTGTTTCCAGATTTTATCATACAGCGTTTTGTCGTCACCGGAACTGATATCGTCGCGTTTTATATACAACTGAATGCTGCCGCTGCTATCCTGTAATTTGGCAAAAGAAGCTTTACCCATGTCGCGGATGCTCATGATACGGCCAGCCAGGCATACATCGGCAAAGTCGGCTTTGTTCTCTTCACCCTTGTAATTTGCCTTTATGTGGGCTGCAGTAGTGTTAACGGGGTACAATGGGGCGGGGTAAGGATCGATACCCAGCTTTTGTAATTCCTGTAATTTTTCGCGTCGGATAATTTCCTGTTCAGACAAATGTTGTGTGCTCATATAATTGCAAATGCGGGTGCAAAGGTACTTGTTACCAGGCACACAACCAACCGGGGTGGTAAGTTGCAGGTTTCAGGCTTCAAGGCCCCAGAAATGCACCAGCCGTTGTATATGGGGTGTCCCTGGAAACTGCAACTTGTAAGCTGTAACATCAATCCAGCGCCAGCAGCACCTGCCAGGCCTCCCGTACTTTGCCTTCGTTGAGCAGTTTTTGGGCATACATATGCAATTCGGCTTCCATATCGGCCGGATTGAGTGAGTAGTATTGAAAAATATTTTTCAGCTGCACATCGTCGAATGCAGGATCAATGACCGGCATTTCATGCACATTGCCCAACTGGGCCAGGTTATTACCGGTAAGTATCCGGCTGTTCCTGATGGGTGCCGGCAGGGCATCGATACCAATGCCCAATTGGGTATTGGGTTTTTCTACCTGGAAAAGATTGGTTTCATCTACCCGGCAATACCAGTCGCCACCCAGGCGGGCCACATGATGTAATTTCCGCTGATCGATCTGTTTGTTTTCGTTCAAAATGTCATCGGCAATATGCAAACGCAGCACTTCACAAATGACGAGGTTGCCCGCACCGCCCTCGGTGCCCAGGGCTTTTATTTCCTGCACCCGGCATTCCATTTTTACCTTGCTTTCTTTTACCATGGGCGGTTTTACCAGGGTAGCGGGTTCGGCCGTAAAACCGGCTTTTACAAATTCATTCACTTCTTTAGGGAACTCGCAACTCGACAGGCTGGCCTGGTGTACCATATCGTAATCTACAATGTGGATCACCACTTCGGGCACTTCCATTACATTTTGCAGGGTGTGTTTAGTAGTATTATCGCGTACCCGGCGCGATGGCGAAAAGATCACGATCGGCGGGTTAGAAGAGAAAAGATTAAAAAAGCTGAATGGGCTCAGGTTCACTGCACCTGCTTTATCCACCGTGCTGGCAAAGCAGATGGGCCGCGGCGCTATGGCGTGCTGCAGGTAATTCTGGCGCTGAACCGTTGTAAGATCTTTTAAATCGATGATCATGAAATACAAATATGCTTATGTGGTGATTTGCTAATAAATATAGTGTACCGGATTTTACAGGGCCTTCTTTCTCGCCAGAATAGAATAATCATCCTCTTCGGCAACGATCGTATTGCTGAGTATGCCCAGCCCGTCTATTTCCATTTCCACCACATCGCCGGCCTGCAGCCATTGTTCCTGGTAGTCAGGATCGTTCAGTTTACCGGTTCCATTCAATTCCAGGAAACAACCGGTACCTACAGTGCCGCTGCCAATGACATCGCCGGGATAGAGATCAACGCCATAAGACGCCCTCTCAATGATCTCGGCAAAGGTCCAGTTCATGTCTTTCATATTACCATCGCTCACCTGTTTGCCATTCACACGGCATTGCATCCGAAGGTTATAGTTCGTACCGGTGTGGCCTTCCGGGGCCGGCACTTCATATTGTTGCAATTCATCTAAAGTTACCAGCCAGGGACCGATCACGGTAGAAAAATCTTTTCCTTTGGCGGGCCCGAGGTTCAGTAGCATTTCTTCCATTTGCAGGCGGCGGGCGCTCATATCGTTCATGATCATTAATCCGCCAATGTAATCATCAGCCTCCTCTGCCCTGATGTTGCGGCCGTGTTTGCAAACGACAATGGCGACTTCCAGTTCAAAGTCGAGCTTTTCAAAATGATCGGGCATACATTGAATGTTACCCGGTCCCTGAATGCTGTGATGATTGGTAAAATAGAAGATGGGGTATTGATCAAATTCAGGGATCATAGGAGCTTTCCGGTTACGGCGGGCCGCCTCCACGTGTTGCCTGAAAGCATAGCCATCGCGGCAGGATGTTGGGAAAGGAACCGGCGCCAGGATAGTGGCGCTGTCATACGCAAAGCCTTTGCTTTTTGGAATTTTACCTTCCCTGATCATCATTTCTCCGCCCAGCGCCATAGAACAGGCATCATCCCAATAACTAAGGAACATACTCATATTCTGAGGCAGATCGGGGTGTAAAACTTCGGCATCGTATAATAACCCGTCTACCAGTATGGCTACACGGTCGTGACCTTCGCTGAGATAAGAAACAAGTTTCATGTGGCAGTATTTTTAGAGCATGCAATGTAGTAGAAAAGTTGATAAAAAGGGCAAGTGGCAAGTGGCGAGTGGAAAGTGGCCAGCCTTGCAGGAATATGCGGTATAAAAAATTATTGCCCGGTTTCATTTGTTTGTAACTTTTGCCCATGAAACAATTGGTGTTAGTAATGGTATTGTTGGCAGTCGCTTGTGTTGGATGGGCACAAGCCAAAACGGATAAATGGCTTGAACAGTTGATCCGGCAGCAGGCCTCCCCCTTTTTAAAGGATATTCTGAACCAACCCGACACCTTCCATTACCAGCTTATATATACAAAGATTGACCGCGATAAAAAGAACAAGCCGCATTTTACCAATTACTTTTTCCGGGTGAACCGCAACGAATACTTTAACCCGGCTTCCATGGTTAAACTGCCTACCGCCTTATTAGCCCTGGAGAAGATAAATACATTGAGCAGCTATGGGGTGAACAAATACACCACCATGATCACCGACAGCGCTTACCGCCGGCAAACCAAAGTGCGATATGACAGCAGTGCGGCCAACTACCTGCCATCTGTAGCTCATTATGTGAAAAAGATCTTCCTGGTGAGCGATAACGATGCCTATAACCGCCTGTATGAATTTGTAGGCCAGCAACGGTTGAATGAACGATTGTGGCAGATGGGCTACCGGGATACGCGCATCACCCGCCGGTTTGTGGCCATGAACGAGGATGAGAACCGGCATACCAATCCGATTCGTTTTGTGCAGGGCGATAGTGTGTTATATGCACAGTTGCCTGCCTTCAGCCCTGTGCCCTTTAATTTTAAGAAGAAGATAGCCATTGGCCGGGCGCACTATAACAGGAACGACAGTTTAATAAATGCACCCTTTGACTTTACTACCCATAATAATTTTCCACTCGAAGATATGCAGCAGGTATTGCAGGCAGCTTTATTCCCCGATGCAGTACCTGCGGAAAAGCGGTTTCAGTTACAGCCCGATGATTACAGGTTCCTGCACCGTTATATGAGCCAATTACCTTCTGAAAGCGATTATCCACGTTATGACACAACCGAGTTCTTCGACAGTTATACCAAGTTCTTTATGTTCAAGGCATGGCGCAGCAAGATCCCGCCTTACATAAGGGTATTTAATAAAACCGGCTGGTCCTATGGCTTCCTCACCGACGTTGCCTATATCGTTGACTTCAAGAACAAGGTCGAATTCATGCTGAGCGGCAACATCTATGTAAATAGTGATGGGGTGTTGAACGACGACAAATATGAATATGAACAAACCGGCTATCCTTTTTTTAAAGAAGTTGGCAATATTATTTATCAGTATGAGCTCGGCAGGAAAAGAAAACATGTGCCCGACCTGAGCGCCTTTCAATTTGATTACAGTAATTAAAATATAATGGTGAAGAAGAGCACGCTTTCGCTGGTAATTATACTATTACAACTAACTGGTTTTTTCGCAGCAGCACAAACGGAGCAGAACAGCTGGGTGCGCATTAATTTGTTGGGCTATCAACCCGGTAGTCTGAAGGTAGCCGTGTGGTGCAGTAAAGGAAAAAACGCCATAACTGATTTTACCGTTGTTGACGTAGCCAGCGGGAAAACAGTGTTTACAGGAAAAGCCGGCAAGGCATTTGGCGCCTATGGCCCTTTTAGCCAGACCTGCCGCCTGAACTTCACAGCTTTTTCCCGGCCTGGCCGGTATGTCATCAGGGCAGGCGGTGCTTCTTCACCGGAATTTACCATCGGGAACGATGTGTATAAAGGCAGTGCTGATTTCTGTTTGCGGTATATGCGCCAGCAACGCAGTGGATATAATCCCTTTTTGAAAGATAGTTGTCATACCCATGATGGCTATACCTTGTATGGGCCCATGCCAGATAGCACCCGTATTGATGCCAGCGGTGGCTGGCACGACGCCTCTGACTACCTGCAATATGTAACTACCTCGGCCAATGCCACCTGGCATTTGCTGGCCGCCGGCCGCGACTTCCCCCAGGTATTTGGCGATGGCCACCTGGCAAACGGGTTGCCGGGAAAAAATATGCAGGCCGATGTGCTCGATGAAGCCCGCTGGGGCCTGAACTGGTTATTGAAAATGCATCCGCAGAAAGACTGGTTGTTTAACCAGATCGCCGACGACCGCGATCACCAGGGCATGCGTATACCGCGGCAGGACAGTTTTTATGGCCGAGGGTATGAACGGCCGGTCTATTTCTGTACAGGACAGCCCCAGGGTTTTGGCAAGTATAAGAACCGGTCGACCGGGGTAGCATCTACTGCCGGAAAATTTGCGAGTGCGTTTGCTTTGGGCGCTGTGCTTTTCGGCGATACGCTTTTAGAAAGCAGGGCGCTTTCGGCTTGGGCGCTGGGCCAGGCAAAGCCAGGCGTTTGCCAAACGGCACCCGGGCGTTCGCCTTATTTTTATGAGGAGGATAACTGGACAGACGACATGGAGCTGGCAGGCGCTTCTATCTATTCAATGAATGCTGCCAATAAAAAGCATCTATCGGCTGCTTACAAATATGCCAAAGCGGAGACCATTACACCCTGGCTGGGCAAAGATACGGCCCGGCATTACCAGTGGTACCCCTTTATCAATGTGGGCCATTATGAGCTGGCCAGGCAATTGGGCGGCCAAGAAAAAGCAGCGTTAACCGGCTATTATAAGCAGGGGATCGAACTGGTTTGGCGAAAAGCTAAACAGAATGCATTTTATCGGGGAATTCCGTTTATCTGGTGCAGCAACAATTTAACAACATCCTTTGCCATCCAATGTTATTGGTACCGCCAGCTTAGCGGCGATGCCCTCTACAGCGAACTGGAGCAGGCTAATTTTGACTGGCTCTTTGGCTGTAACCCCTGGGGAACGAGTATGGTTTATGGTTTGCCGGCCTGGGGCGATACGCCCGTGGATCCGCATTCTGCTTTCACGCATTTGGGTAAATATCCCATTGATGGCGGATTGGTGGATGGACCTGTTTATGGAAATATTTATAAAAATCTTATAGGCATTACTTTGAATGAACCTGATGAATATGCTGCCTTTCAAAGCGACCTGGTTGTATATCATGATGATTATGGAGACTATTCGACCAATGAACCTACCATGGATGGAACGGCTTCGCTTATCTATTTGCTGGCTGCCAAAGAAGCCGGTGGGCAGAAAAACGCCAAAAGCGCTTCACTAAAGCCGTTCACTTATGAGCAGGGTGCGATTATCCGGGGCGATTCCGGTAAAAAAAAACTGGCGCTGGTCTTTACCGGCGATGAATATGGTGATGGCGCCGAATATATTGCGCGATTGCTGCAAGAGCAAAGAATAAAAGCTTCGTTTTTCTTTACCGGGCGGTTTTATCGTAACCCGGATCATAAACAAGTGATCGGTTTGTTGAAAAAACAGGGGCATTACCTGGGGCCTCACTCCGATGAACACCTGCTGTATAACGACTGGCGCCGGCGTGACAGTTTACTTGTCACGAAAGAAGAATTCAACAGCGATCTGAACCGAAATTATATTGCCATGCAGGCTTATGGCATTAACCGGAAAGATGCATCCGTCTTTTTGCCGCCTTTTGAGTGGTATAATGATTCTATAGCTGCCTGGTCGAAGCAACAGGGCATACAACTGGTAAATTTTACACCTGGTACCTACAGCAATGCCGATTACACAACGCCTGATATGAAGAATTATCGCAGCAGCGCTTCGATATTAGATTCAATTATAAACTATGAGCGGCGAAATGCTACCGGCCTGAATGGTTTTATTTTATTACTGCATATAGGCACAGCTCCTGTACGTACAGATAAATTTTATCACCAGTTGCCCCAATTGATCCATTACCTGCGTCAAAAGAGATATGTGTTGACTACTGTCAATGAGTTAATAAAGTAATGCTGGTTTATATTACAATCTTCCCGTGTTCCTGCTTCATTTATTAAATAAATGATCTATCCCTGAAATATTTTTTCTTTTTCATTGAACCTTTTTAGCGCAAAGAGGTTGTTATAAGCGGTGCACCAACTTTTCCTACTAAACGGTACCCTGGCAAGTAATTAACCAAGAAAGGATTTGATCTAAAAGCGATTACCAATGGAAAAGGTAACCAAACCACGCTATGCGAAAAGTGGCGATGATGCCATCTTTCATCAATTGCGGCAGGATGTGAGTAATCTTGTACAGCAATTGGAACCGAAACGACGGGGCAATATTTTGCTAAAAGCTGTTTTGTTCCCCGCCCTGTATTTTTTTGTCTACTTAAGTATCCTGGTTGCTGGAAAGCAGCTCGCCGTATTTTACTCCGCGTATTTCTTATTAGGTGTTATCCTGGTCATGATATTTTTAAATATTATTCATGATGCAGTGCATGGCACCATCTTTAACAGCAGGAAATTAAATCAGTGGTACGTTTACCTGTTCGATCTCATGGGCGCGAACAGTTATGTATGGCGTCAGCGGCATATCCGATTCCATCATAATTATCCTAATGTGAATGGATGGGATACAGATATTGAACAAAGTAAGCTGGCCCGGATCTTTCCCACAGGCAATGCCTTGCATATTCACCGGTATCAGCACATTTACCTGCCTTTGCTGTATCCCTTATACCTGTTTAACTGGCTGCTGGTACGGGATTTTAAGGACTTCTTTAATAAGCGAAAGACCATCTGGAAATTGATCAGTATACCGACTATTGAATATATAAAGCTGTTTGTATTCAAGGCAGTTTTTCTGTTTTATCTTATTGTATTGCCTAAATTGGTATTGCATGTTCCCTGGACACAGGTGATTGCCGGCTTTGTGATCATGCTGTTTACCGCCAGTGTATTTTCACTGATGGTGCTGTTAAGTCCGCACGCAAATACCAGTTCAGCGTTTCCATTGCCCGATGAGAAAAACAGCCTGCCCCATAACTGGATGATGCATATGTTATATACCACGAATGATATTTCCAATGACAACTGGTTCATCCGGTTTTTCATGGGTTGTTTCAACTATCATGTGGCGCATCATCTTTTCCCGAATGTGAATCATATATATTATCCTGAAGTAACCGGATTGTTAAAAAAATATGCGGAAAAATACGAGCTGCCGTACCGGCAGTATTCGCTAGGGGTGTCACTGGGTAAACATTACCGGTTGTTGAAAGAGAATGGGGCAACGGACAATATTTTTGAAGAAACTATGTAATTTTGCCATCAACTACCGGGTTATGAAATTTGAGAAGATACACAATAAGGGTCAAGCGAGATTGTTTCAGAACCAATACCTTGAGATGCTCACCAAAACACATCCCCTGGTTATTTGGGGTATGTACATACCGGTGATCATTTACATGCTTTATTACAGCCATGACCATCATGGTTTTTCTCCTTTACGTATTACCCTTACATTTATAGGAGCGCTGCTCTTTTGGACCTTCTTTGAATATATTGCCCACCGTTTCCTGTACCATTGGGTAAGTGAAAATCCACGGGTGCAAAAGTTTGTGTACACAATGCATGGTAATCACCATCATTACCCGCGCGACAAACAACGGTTATTTCTGCCGCCGGTTCCCAGTATTATCATGGCTTCTGCTATATTTTCGTTGATGTACCTGGTTATGGGAACCAATGTATTTATGTTCTTCCCCGGCTTTATTCTCGGCTACTTATTATACGGCAGTATGCATTATGCCATTCATGCCTGGAACCCGCCTTTTAAATGGATGAAACCCCTATGGCGCAACCACCACCTGCATCATTATAAAGACGAGAATAAGGGCTATGGCGTTAGCACCACGATCTGGGACAGGGTTTTTGGAACCATGTTCGATCTTAAAAAAGAAAAAGAAGATAAAGAGAAGGTAAAGGACCTCATGTTTAAAAGTTAACCAGTTAACGGGATAAGCAGTTAACTGGTCAGCCCGTTAACTGAATATATACCTGTAAGTACGGTGTATTTTGTCCTGTTTGGCGCCGGTGGCTTCATGCAGGGCAATCATTTTGTCGTTGAAATCGCCCACCCAGGCCAACTCCACGCCGGTAATGGTATTCCGGGGCAATACCTCCAGTTGTAAACAGCGGATAAGCGCCGATTCAATACCATGGTTCTGAAATCTTTTTTTGCAACCCATGATAATGATCCGGAGCCGGTCAACGGTTTTTGTTTTCGAATACCAGAAGAATTTTAGTTTACCCCAGAGGTTCAGTTTGCCATGCACGTGTTTTAATACCTGGTTTACATCGGGTAAACAAAGTACGACGGCGATAGGCTCGTTCTTATAATAGGCGAACCAGATGATGCGCTCATCCATAATAGCCTTCATTTGCCGGAAAGATTCTTTTATGGTGCCCATTTCAATGGGGGTGAAGTTCTCAAAGTCGCTCCAGGCGTCATTGTAGATCTCCCTGAAATCGGCAGCAAATTGATCGAACCGTGATTTATGGAAATGCCGGAATTCGTAGCCGGGTTTCTTCATTACCCAGTCGGCAATGCGGGTGAAGCGTTCGGGTAATGGAGTGGTGGCGTCTAAAAAATTGGTAAACTGGTCATACAGTTTTGTAAAGCCGTATGCTTCAAAAAAGTCTTTGTAGTAGGAAGGGTTATAGTTCATCCCCAGGCTTGGGGGCTTAAAGCCATGGATCAGCAATCCCCAATATTTGTCATTTTCCCCAAAATTAATAGGGCCGTCCATTGCTTGCATGCCTTTGCTTTTCAGCCAGGATTTGGCTGTATCGAGCAACAGGAAAGCCGCTTTTTCGTCGCGGATGCACTCAAAAAAGCCTACCCCGCCGGTTGGCTGCGGGTTCTTATGTGCCTTTTCATAATTTATAAAGGCGGCTATCCTGCCAATCACCTGACCGTTTTTATCGGTCAGCAGCCAGCGGTTACAAATGCCATGCGAAAAAAAAACATTATGGGAAGGGTCAAAAACGGCTTCCACATCACTGTCCAATGGGCAAATCCAGTTCGGATCGTCTTTATATAGTCTTTTTGGCAGGTCAATAAACGCACGTGCCTGCTTCGAATTGGCTACCTCTATCAGGTTCATGTAGCGAACTTAGGAATTATTCACCATTTATCGTCATCCGGAATATTCTCCGGCGGTTTGAATTGTGCCCGCAGTTTTAATTTCTGCAGCTGCCTTTCTATGATAAGGCCGGCAATCAACTGCCCCGCATCCTGACCGGCCTGTCTTTCAAGGGTCTCTTTCAGGGTTTTTTCTGAAATATCTATCCGGTACAAGATGTTGATAAGCCGTGCAAAATCAGTTTGTATCAACTGGTTTACCGCTGCTGACAGGGCATCGGTAAGCTGCTGCTTATCATTTGTGAGAGGAAGGTTAAAATCGCCACTCAACTGATCCTGTATAAAGGGAATATTTTCTTCAGATAATGGCATAATTATGTAAATAAATTTATTGCATATTAAAAAAATATCCAGTGCAACTACAGCGAAAGTCACCCGAATAAATATTTACCGGCCGCTAATTTCTTCTGCCCCCAAATGACTATTTTTACAAAGGGATGCACCAGGAGCGAATGGTGAATTCCAGTAACAAAGACCCTCACTTCATTGTACATTTTAACCTTATTCTCCGGATATGCGTTGGAGTGCTGGGATAATTGCATGCTTACTGTTTCTGAGTACCTGTGTTCAGGCACAGCGTACGCGTTATGGTACCGTTAAAGGTACGGTGACAGATTCATTAACCCGCCGTTCGCTTGAATCCACTTCAGTAGCTGTTTATCTTAGCTCAGATTCTTCATTAGTTAATTATGCTTTAACCACCCGCAAGGGCGAATTTACTGTTAATAATATCCCATTAAATACCCATTGTACCATCGTCATTACGCACCGGGGATACGATGTTTTTTCCCGGTTAATAAAGCTGACTGCCGATAAGAAAGAGCTACTGCTTGATACCATCTTACTGGTAAAGGCATTTAACGAATTAAAAGCGGTTACCGTTACAGCCTTACGCCCGCCGGTGTCAGTAAAACCCGATACGCTTGAGTTCAATGTTTCTTCCTTTAAGACGATGCCGAATGCAATGGTTGAAGACCTGTTAAAACAATTGCCGGGCGTTGATGTAGATAAAGATGGTAATGTTACCATCAATGGGAAGAAGGTGTCGAAAATCATGGTAGATGGAAGGGAATTCTTTGGTGGTGATCCGAAAATCGCGCTCAAGAACCTGCCTAAAGATATCATTGATAAACTGCAGGTAGTAGATAATAAAAGCAGGGAGGCACGCTTTAATAAGACCAGCAATGGCAACGAAGACCTGGCGATAAATCTTACGTTGCGCAAAGAGGCGCAAAAAGGCTGGTTTGGCAGGGTGAGCGCGGGTTATGGCACCAATGAAAGGTATGAGGGCTCGGCTATGGTTAACTTTTTTAATGGAGCCAAACAATTCAGTCTTATCGGCAATGCCAACAATACCAACCGCGGCAGTATTTCAGGGGAGGGTTTTGATATTTCGAATAGCCGCAGTACCCTCGATGGGGGCGGGGGCGGCCTGACCCGGGCCGCTTCGGGTGGTTTGAACTTCAGTGAAAGTATTGGCCAGCAGCTCAAATTGAATGGCAGCTATTTTTATAACAACAGTCACACCGATAACATTTCAAAAACACAAAGGGAAAACAGGTTACCGGATACTACTTTTTTCTACAATGCCGATAACAACAGCACAAATGATTACGGCAATCACCGGCTTTCTCTCAATGCCAGTTACACCATCGATACACTGACTGAAATTCACATTAATTCGTATGTGAACACGAACACAAGTGATGCCGTGAACAGCAAAGTAGCGGCATCAAGGGGGAAGGGCAGCCAATTGATCAATACCAGTGAGAACACGTTCAGCACAACCGGCGATGGAAAAAATATCAGCACCGAGTTTTTCCTAAGTCATCGTTTCAGGAAACAGGGGCGTGGGCTTACACTGGGTTTAACGTACAATTATAACGATCAGGTATCTGTCGATGATAATATCGGACAAAACGATTTTTATAAAAATGGCATCCTCGATAGCATAGATGTGGTGAATCAACGCAGCAATATGACCAACAAGGGTACAGGCGTAACATTTACAGCTACCTATGCCGAGCCGCTGACCGAATACATCAATGCTATAGTCAGATATAATTACGCACGCAACAATAGTTTTTCAGACAAGAACACCAACCGGTTCAATTCAGTAACCGGAAAATATGACCTGGAAGACACGGCTTTTACCAATGCCTTTCGTAACATCAATGAAACGCATACGCCTGACCTGAGTATTACATTCAATAAAAACGAGTACCGGGCATCCATCGGGTCGGGGATCCAGTTCATGAAGCAGGATAATTACACGATCACCAGCGGCGAATTATTGCAACAGCAGTATATAAACATCACACCCTCTGCAAACATTGGGTATAACTTTAGCAAAACCGGCAACGTGGCTATTTTCTACAATGGCCGCAGCCAGCAGCCCTCTATACAACAATTGCAACCGGTACCTGATAACAGCAACCCATTATATGTACAGTTGGGTAATCCCGATCTGCGTCCCTCTTTTTACCATAACGTAAATGTGCAGGTGCGTGAATCAAAAGGAAATAATTACTGGTTTACCGGTTTAAGCCTCAACACGACCCAAAACCAGATCATTTATCAGAACTGGTTCGATGATGTAGGTAAACAATACAGCCAGCCGGTGAATGTAAATGGCAATTTGGGTATGTCGGGCAACCTGCAATACAGCCTCACCCTCAAAAAAAGAGATATGCTGCTTCGAATGAACCTGGGCAGCAATGGATACTTTAACCGGAATAATACATTTGTCAACCGCGTAAGCATCACTTCCAATGCCTATAGTTTCTCGCAGTCAATCGGGCTGAATTTTACTTATAAACAACAGTTGAGCGTAATGCCATCCTTTAATATCCGGTTTAATAAAACAAGCTATTCATCAGAATCCGTGCAGGCTGCCTCGTTCAATACCAAAACATTCGGTTTAAGCGCCTTCTGGAATGAACCAAAATGGCTGATCCTGGAAAACAACCTGCAATACAGCTATAACAGCCAGATCGCCCCTGGATTTAACAAAAGCGTTACCATGTGGAGTGCTGCTGTGAATTGCCAGTTATTTAAAAAGCAGCAGGCTATTGTACGGCTGGCCGTATATGATATTTTACGGCAGAATGCAGGCGTATCGCGCAGCATTACCCAAACATATATTGAAGACCGGCAAACGGAGGTATTGCAGCAATACTTCCTGCTTTCGTTTATTTATAATCTGAGAAAGTTTAATACGAGATAAGTCAAATTAGTCAGTAGTCAAAGCAGTCATATGGCTAGTCTTATGTGACTCCTTTGACTCTTTTGACTCTTGTGACTCCTTTGACCCATTTGGCTCTCTTGACCCCTTTTGACCCATTTGATTTGTTAGAATTTCTCTACCACGCCGAGCCCGAATAAAGCAAAATCATATTTAACGGGATCATCAGGGTCGAGTGTACGGAGGTGGCTGGTTAATTCAAGCGCTGCCTGCCAGTCGATCTGTTTTCTGGGCAAGAGGTTAAAGCGTTTCGCTACCCGGGCCACATGTAAGTCGATAGGGCAAATAAGTTGCGCAGGCCTTATCGTTTTCCAGATACCGAAATCAACACCGCTATTGTCCTGCCTCACCATCCAGCGTAAGAACATATTCAGCCGCTTGCACGTTGAATTCTTTTCAGGCGTTGCTATGTGTTTGCGGGTGCGGGCAGGTACATCTTGCAGGGAAAAAAAGTAATGGTGGAAACCCGCCAATCCGTTTTCAATGCTGGTATCGTTTTTCTGCATGCCGCGCGTAAATGCAGTTTCGAGGCTGGTATATTTGGAATAATGGAACTTTAAGAATTCTACGAAGTATAGCAGATCCGTGGTGTTGAACGTGCGGTGTTTGAAGGACAGCAGTTTTTTCAGGTCGTTCTCGTGATGCTGTAAAACGAACTGATGCGGCGCCATATCCATCGCCTGCATCAGTTCCTGCGATTTTTTAATGATAATGGTGCGGTTACCCCAGGCAAAGATGGCCGCAAAAAAACCGGCGATCTCTATGTCGGGTTTTTGGGAAAATAGATGTGGTATGGAAACAGGATCATCTTTAATGAACGAAGGCTGATTATATTCCTCCGTTTTGCGGTTTAAAAAATCCTTCAAAGATGGCTGCTTCATTGTATTTCATTATTGAAAAATCTGCGATTATCCTATAGCCGCTTTAAGATCATCTATAAGGTCCTCTGCATCTTCGATGCCAACGCTCAACCGGATCAGCGAATCACTCAATCCGTTCTTTAATCGCTCTTCGCGGGGTATAGAAGCGTGGGTCATGGTAGCCGGATGATTGATCAGCGATTCCACGCCGCCCAGGCTTTCAGCCAGGGAAAATACTTTGGTTGATGATAGTAAAGTCATGGCTGTTTCAACACTGTCGTCCTGTAATGTAAAACTGATCATGCCGCCAAATCCACGCATTTGTTTTTTGGCAACGGTATACCCGGGATGATCATCGAAACCACACCAGTAAACATGTCCTACTTTTGGATGATTGCGCAGGAAATGGGCTATTTTTTCACCATTCTCACAATGCCTTTGCATGCGTACATGCAGTGTTTTTATACCACGTAATACCAGGAAGCAATCCATGGGGCCGGGCACGGCACCGCAGCTTTTTTGAATGAAGTACAACTGGTCGCGGAGCGCCTGATCATTCATCACCAGCGCGCCCTGGATAACATCACTGTGGCCGCCCAGGTACTTGGTAGCCGAGTGCATAACGATATCTGCACCCAGGTCAAGCGGATTTTGCAGATAAGGAGAAGCGAAGGTATTGTCGACACACAACAATATGTTATTGGCTTTGGCAATCGCCGCTACGGCTGCAATGTCAACAATATTGATCAGTGGATTGGTAGGCGTTTCTGTCCAGATAAGTTTTGTGTTCTTATTTACATATGATTGAATGTTTTCAGCCTGCTGCATGTTAATATAATGAAAGCGAATGCCGAATTTTTCGAACACCCTGGTGAAAAGCCGGTAAGTACCGCCATACATATCGTTGGCGGCAATAACTTCGTCACCAGGCTGTAACAATTTCAGAACGGCATCAGTAGCTGCCACGCCACTGCTGAAGGCGAGCCCGTATTTTCCATTTTCAATAACAGCCAGGGCTTCTTCGAGTGCGAACCGCGTAGGGTTCTGGGAGCGGGCATATTCAAACCCTTTATGCTTACCGGGTGCGGCTTGCACAAAAGTGGAAGTCTGGTAAATGGGGGTCATTATAGCTCCGGTTGATGGATCAGGTTCAGCGCCGGCATGAATGCATTTTGTTCCTGGTTTCATCTGTAGTTTTTTTATTGTTATTTGGCCGAAGTATATAGCTGATCTGTAAATGCTTTAATGTATGGCCATTGATATGGTGCAAAGATGCGGAATTAAAACCAGCTCTGCTTCGCCGTACTTCCTCAAAAAAAGCCGTTCCACGGCCTGTTGTACGGCTTTTATCCGTTTGTTCATTCCTTATTTCCAGTTTAACAGAAGCTTAACCTGAAAGTTGAAATTCCCTGTAACATTTTGCAAATGCTGTATGGGCGTGCATTTGCGGCGACTGCTTTAAATGCGTACCTGATACAAATGTGCGAAAATGTTCGTAGTTCTTGTCATGAAGCCTCCGCCGGTACTAATTATCTTGACTTCGCCTCTTATCCGCTATACTTTTGGTTCATCAATCAAGCTTAAAAGTATACGCCATGAAAAAAGTGATAGCCATTGTATTCGCCGCGCTGGTTACAGGAAGCGCCTTCGCATTCGATCCTTTTGATCCGAACGAGAAAGTTTTAAAAGCATTTAATGAAACCTTTACCGGTGTACAGGAGGTACGCTGGGAAGAATTCCCCAAGTATTATGCAGTTAGCTTTGTAAGCGGCGGCATTCGGGCAAAGGTGAACTACGACAAAGATGGGAATATGATCAGCTCCATTCGTTACTACAATCCGCAATTGCTTCCACTATATATCCTTAATAAGATCAATAAAGAAAATCCCCGCAAAAAAATGTTTGGGGTAACTGAAGTTACACACGGTGGTTTAATCGCTTATTATATCAAGCTGGAAGATAAGACGCATTGGTATACGCTGAAGGTGGATGTTGACGGCAACAGCCAGTTAACTGAAAAATACAGAAAAGTATAAACGGTTTTCAATCACCCTGAGGGCCTGGCCCGGTCACACAAGCCAAAGCTCCCGGGGTGTTTTTATAAATTTCAGCACAGTAACTGTCCGGCTACAAGGTAGCGCCAGTCATAATTATCAGCCGCATGGGCCTCAAGCGGCTGAATTTTTTTATGTAAGGCCTGTTCTTTGAGGATCCCCTGTTTAAACAGCTTTCGCTTCGCTTCGATAATATATTCCTGCAAGCGGGCATCGTGCATCCATTGCTGCTGGGGTGGTTCAAATCCTATCTTATCTGTTCGCCAGGCGAGGCCGGCCGGCAGTTTTTCTTCCATGCCTTTCCGTAACAACCATTTGGTATAACCATCCCTGATCTTGAAACTGGCCGGTAAGGAAAACAGGTGCTGTACAAGCTCATGTTGCAGAAAGGGCAGCCGCACTTCTATGCCAAAAGCCATCGCATTTCTGTCGGCATACCGTAACAATTCTTCCAGTCCGTTAACAAAGGTGTTGTAATAAAGAATATTATTGAGATCGTCAAAATGGGCAATATCGTAATACGATTCGCCGTACTCGTTAATGAATGCCGGGTCAAGATCGGGCGCCTGCTGCTGCTGGCGGGCCCTTTGGCGTCGCAGGAACCAGCCCGCATACCCGGGCATGGCCGCTGCCAGTTTATTTTTTACGCCCCAGGGAGCGGTTATGCCACGCGCACGGGCATAACGCAATTCATGCTGAAGGTTCTTCCTGTTCTCCCTGAACAATTGCTGCCAGTACCAGTGATAATATTTATGATATCCCGCGAGTATTTCATCGGCGCCCTGGCCGTCGAGTAAAACGGGAACCTGCTGTTGGCGCGCCAATTCATACACATAGTATTGTGCCGCAACGCTGGCCGATTGGAATGGCTCTTCCTGGTGGTAACATATTTTTTCAAAATCATGGATCACCCCGTCGGCATTGGGTTGAACGGTATAATTTTCTGCACCGTAATGGCCGGCTACTTTTCTGATCCAGGCTGATTCGTCATGTTTGAATCCGGGAAATATGGCCGAGAATGTTTTGTATATCCCCGGCGCTATGGATTGAATGCCGGCGAGCACCGAGGAACTGTCGAGGCCACCGCTTAATGAGGTGCCAATGGGAACATCGCTCCGCAATCTTCTTTGTACCGACAGGCAGAACAATTCATTGAACTGCGTTATTGCCTGCTGGTCGGTCATTGATTCATTCCTGAAATCAACGTCAATGTTCCAGTACAGCGACCGGCTTAAATGGCGCCCGGGTAGATGGTATTGAAGATATGAACGGGCAGGCAGTTTATTAATACCCATATAAAAGGTCTCTTCGCCATTAGCCGGGTTTTGCGTATACCCCAGGGTGAAATAGTTGAAAAGCATTTTTTCATTGATCTGCTTTTCAATACCAGCCGCCCAAAGGGCTTTCATTTCACTGGCAAACATAAATTGGTCGCCATCGAAATAATAATAAAATGGTTTTTCTCCGAAACGGTCGCGGGCCGCAAACAGGCTTTGTTCCTGCTCATCCCAAATGGCAAAAGCAAACATGCCATCGAAATATTGCAGGCAGTTTGCCTTGTAACAATCATAAGCTGCCAATATCACTTCCGTGTCAGACTGGCTTTGAAACTTATATCCTTTTTGCTGTAAGCAACTTCTTATTTCAGGGTAATTGTAAACTTCTCCATTGTGAACGATCGTGTACCGGTTCAGATAATGCATGGGTTGTGCGCCGGCAGGCCCCAGGTCGATAATAGATAAACGGCGATGGCCAAAGCCGGTAGTATGGTTGGCATTGATCCAGCTGGCTTCACCGTCGGGACCGCGATGGGCGAGCGCCCCGGTCATTTTCTTCAGGTGTTGAACGGATAACAGCTCTTTCTGATCGGTTATAATACCAGCAATGCCACACATAAGAACAAGATAAGACTATTTCTGATTTTCGATGTTTCAGGATTTGAGCTATTTCAGTTGAACTACCGATTAACCGCAAAGTCCCGAGATATAGAAACGTCAAAATCCTGCATTTCTTACCAGGTGATAGGCAGATTTGCCCTTACACTGTCCCATTCCATGACCAACTGCATGCCTTTATCGGCCTTTTCAAATTCCATGGTAAACAGCTCATAGGGGAAACGTGTTTTTACAACCGGGATGGTAAATTTATATTCGTCTTTGGCAGTGTCGATCTTCAGGCCCCAGGTGTACAGATCGCTGTTCAGTATAACCGTCCAGTTATTTGGCTGGGGAATGCAATAGATAACATAACGGCCTTTCTGTACTTTTTTTTCAGTGATCACCACATCCCTGAAGAATTCGATCTCTGAGGCTTCGTTAGCGCCCAGGCGCCAGGGGGAACCATATTGAATGATGTCGCCAAATATAGTACGATGATTTTTTTGCGGCCTGCTGTAAATAACGCGGGCGACCAGCGGTTCGGTTACACTGCCCGACATTTTCAGTTTGGGATAATCAACCGGATAATAGGCCATATCCATGGGAGATTTATCCAATCCAGGCTGCGGATCCTTTTCAACAGGTTTATTGGTAGTTACATTCGGGTTAATGGTTACGGTGTTATCGCTTGAGCCAGCATGCTGATCACAACCCGCCACAATAGCTAAAATCCATACTAAACAGCAAAGCTTGGAAAACTGCCTGGTTTGAAACATGATGTTATTTTATAAAGGTGATCGGCAAAGTGGCTTTTACATTGTCCCAGGCCATGATCATATTGGCTCCGGAATCGGTTTTATCGAAAAGCAATGTAAAGGCCTCGATGGGTTCCTGTTGTTTTTCCAGTTTTACCTCCGTGCGCAACACATCCTTTTTGTCGTCGTACTGAAAAGCGCCCCAAATATCGGTTTCTCTGTTAAAGATCAGCGTCCATTTATCCTGATAGGGGATGGCATACAGGCTGTACCTGCCCTTTTTAAGGCGGGCATTATCAATTTTTACATCTTTATACAGTTCAATTTCAGTGCATTCGTTGGCGCCCAGCCGCCAGATCTGTCCATATTCGATGAGGTCGCCAAATACGCTGCGGCCGTTTTTTTGCGGCCTGCTGTATAAAACCCGCGCTAACAACGGTTCTGTGGCTTTATTCTGGATCTTTAAAATTGGAAAATTAACCGGAAAATAACTCACGTCCATCGGCGATTTGTCCAATGCCGGCGCTTTGAACTGGGCATCTACGGTTGCGGAGATCATGGTTAATCCAATAAACAAAACCACCAACTGCTTCATCTTCGTAATATTTTAGGTGTAAGACGGCATCATACACGTAATGCGTTGTATGGCCACCGGCCTCCAGCGCAAGCGTTTGTAATTAATCGGCAAAAATAAAAGTTAACAGGATTCGCTGCTAACACTTTGTACTCATTAAACGATCGGGAAAGAAAAATTCCTTCGGCGTGAATAAGTTTTTAAAAGATTTTAACCCCTGCTTTACATTTTTTCTAATGTATTCAAGGTGAAGCGATGCAGGGCGGGAAAGAAATCTGCATAGTACTGCTGCAGCTTGTGATAATTGTCTTCAAATAATTTAAAAGCTGTTTGGCTATCTGTTAAATATTGCGACCGGTGTACCACGCCGGCAAAACTGCGCTCTATGCCCGACCGGTTGCGATAATTATAGAGCCAGTTATATTGCTTCATATAGGGGAATACCTGCTTGAAAGGTTCGGGAAATACATCCCGGTATTTATCCAGCGACAGATATACCTGTTGAGAGAATTCCTGTAAGGAATCGTCGGTAAATTGCTGCCAGTCGTTGGCCAGAAAATGATCATAGCTTACGTCAATAAAAGCAGCGCTATATAAACGGTAATATGGTTTGAAGATGATCTTCGCCTCTCTTGTAGCCGGATGTTCATCAGTAAAAGAATCAATGGCGCGGTGCAGTAAAATTCCCTTCCGTACATCATCCGGAAACTGGTTCACCTGCTTTCCTTTTACAAAATCACCCAACAGGTTGCCGGCCAAAATGGCTGGTTGGTTGAAAGATAAATATGCGTGCGCCAGGTAGTTCAAAGGCTATGATTTGTTAGTATGACAATATAATGTTTTACGGCGGGTTTACGCAGAAAAAACAGAAAAAAGAACAAATAATATCCAGCATTTTCAGGCTGCCTCGTTTCCACAATTCCATTTTAACGATCGGTTAACCTGGTTTTATGAATTTTTTAAACTTTCACATACAACCCTTTGCCAGCTTCAGTTTGGCTCAAGTTTGTAACAATCGTGATCCGGTTTTGTTTAATGTGTTTGAACGATGCACGCCATTAGTCATAATTTTCGTGGCCGAAGTGTAACCTCTTTTACTTTTGTGTCGACTAATCAATAAAGCAACAGCATTAGTCACTTAAAAAGTATAGCCATGAAAAAGTTTTTAGCTTCGTTTATAGCAGCATGTAAGCCCCGTTGCTCAATAAATGAGTCCCCGAAAACATAATTTAAAAAAGATCCTTCCAGTACCTGTAACAATTGTAGGAAAGCTGCTACATATAATTCATACCTCTTAAAACAATAATTTAAAAAATTAAGATCAACCGGGCTGGCGTCCATATAGCCAGGATGCATCATATTGCCTGGTATCAATTAAATCAAAAGCAAACATTAGCATCATGAAAAACAAAATTCTCCTAGGCGTATTTATTTTTATAACCGCCATCAGCAGTGCATTTGCCAACGGTAATGAAGAAGTAAGTGACAAAATCCTTAAGTCATTCCAAAAAGATTTCGCTGGTGCACAGCATGTGCAATGGGTTAGTGCAAAAGATTACGTAAAAGTCACTTTTACATTGAATGAGCAGGTTGTGTATGCCTATTATTCGCAGGAAGGCCAGTTGTTGGGTGTAACCCGTAATATACTTTCCAGCCAGCTGCCCATGAATCTGCTTACCGATGTTAAGAAAAATTACAGTAAATACTGGATCACCGATCTTTTTGAAATAGCCAATAATAATGAGAATGTGTATTACCTCACCCTCGAGAACAGTGATCACAAGGTAATATTGAAGTCGAATGGCAATTTCGGCTGGGACACTTTTAAAAAGGAAAAGAAACAAGTTGATAACTAAGGTTTTTCTTATAGTTGGTTTTAGTTGGAAAGAAAAGGCTCCTGATTTTTCAGGGGCCTTAATTGTTGGTAGCCGGTTTTTTGGCCTAAGTTTCCTGGAATTCAAGTTCCAGGTATATAGGACTGTTTGTGGCCAGGGTTAAATTACAGACCGTGAAGCCGAACCTTATAAGCTGTAACCTGTTCCCGGTTTGCCTTTTGCCAATTGTCCCTTGTCTATTGCCAATTGATTCCTGATTCCCTACCTTTGCCGCCACAAAAAAACTACCATGAGCAAAGGTCCCATTTCGCAATTCATACAGCATCATTACCGGCATTTCAATGCAGCTGCGCTGGTAGATGCTGCTAAAGGATATGAAACCCATTTACTGGAAGGTGGAAAAATGATGGTTACGCTGGCTGGTGCTATGAGCACGGCTGAACTGGGTGTTTCATTGGCCGAAATGATCCGTCAGGATAAAGTGCATATTATCAGCTGCACCGGCGCCAACCTCGAGGAAGATATCATGAACCTGGTGGCTCATGACCATTATAAACGTATTCCCAATTACCGCGACCTTACCCCGCAGCAGGAATGGGAATTACTGGAGCAGGGCTTGAACCGCGTTACCGATACCTGCATACCAGAAGAAGAGGCTTTTCGCAGTATTCAGCATAATATAGTTAAACTGTGGAAAGATGCCGATGCCAATGGTGAGCGTTATTTTCCGCATGAGTTCATGTATAAACTCTTATTGAGTAAGGTAATGGAAAAAAATTACCAGATCAATACGAAAGACAGCTGGATGATCGCAGCTGCCGAAAAGAACCTGCCCATTGTGGTGGGCGGCTGGGAAGACAGCACGCTGGGTAATATTTTCGCTTCCTATGTAATTAAAAATGAGATCAAGGCTAGTACCATGAAGAGTGGTATTGAGTATATGGTATGGCTGGCCGACTGGTACCGGAACAACAGTGCGGGTAAGGGCGTAGGCTTCTTCCAGATCGGGGGTGGCATTGCCGGTGATTTCCCCATCTGCGTGGTGCCAATGATGTACCAGGACCTGGAATGGCATGATGTTCCTTTCTGGAACTATTTCTGCCAGATCTCCGACTCTACCACATCCTACGGTTCGTATTCCGGCGCGGTTCCCAATGAAAAGATCACCTGGGGTAAACTGGATATCAATACCCCTAAATACATCGTGGAAAGTGACGCTACCATTGTAGCGCCGCTGATTTTCGCCTATGTATTAGGTTGGTAAAATAACTTACTGGTCAATGGGGCCTCCCCTCGGGGAGGCTTTTTTATTTGTACTGCAAACTCGCCAAATATAGCCGAAATAGCAAATAACACTGACGTGGCGCGGGATAAGGCATTTGCAAAAACGGCCCCGCAATAGCAGAGCCGTTTTTAGAAATTTATCGAAGACTTAAGCTTGCGTAATTCCAAAAATCGCAAAATCGCAAAATCTCAAAATCTCAAAATCCCAAAATCCAAAATCGCCTAAACGCAGGCTATTTTGTTAACCCTTGTCTGGTGACGGCCGCCTTCAAATGGGGTGGCGATAAAGATCTCCAGCATTTGTTTGGCATATTCCAGCGACACAAAACGGGCAGGAATACAAATCACGTTGGCATCATTATGCTGGCGGATCAACCTGGCTACTTCTGTTTCAAACGACAAACCGGCCCGGATGCCCTGGTGTTTATTGGCGGTGATACAAACCCCGTTAGCGCTTCCGCATAGTAAAATACCAAATGCCGCTTCACCTTTTTCAACTGATTCGGCAACGGGATGCGCATAATCGGGATAATCAACCGATTTATTGACATCAACGCCTTTGTCGCTAACCTGATAGCCTTTTTCCGTTAACCATTTTACAATAGCTTCTTTATACTCAAATCCGGCATGATCGCTACCGATAGCTATTGGTTTTGAGAGATCGAACATATATTGTTTATATTAACTATTTATACGGTTATCTATAGCTTTTATTGCCAGTTATCCTCTTCTTCCTGTTCCTTTTTGTACACGCGTTTAGAAACGATGATGCTTAATTCATATAAGAACACCAGCGGTAAAAATACGATCATCTGGCTGGTCCAGTCAGGCGAAGGGGTAATGATCGCCGCTATCATCAGGATCGCTACATAGGCGTATTTGCGGTAGGTGCTAAGGAACTGCGGTGTAATTAAGCCCACTTTTGTCAAAACATAAGACAGCACGGGCAGTTCAAACGCAATACCGCAGCCCAGGATGATATTCACCAGGTTATCGATGTAATCGCCCAGCGCAGGTTTGTATTCATACAGCTGCGATTTACCCAGGGTAAAATTGGCCAGAAAATTAAAAGTAAAGGGGCCCAGCACAAAATAACCAAAGGCGGCTCCCAGGAAGAAACAGAGGCTAACAAAGAAGATAGCGTTGCGGGAGTATTTCAATTCCTTGGGTGATAAGGCCGGTTTTACGAACTTCCAGAACTCCCAGAAAATGTAAGGAAAGGCAAATATGAACCCGCCGATGATGCCAATTTGAATGGCCGACATAAAGGGTCCGCTAACCGTATTACCCAGTAATTTATACCCGGGTGGAATAGGGGGCATACAAAGCGCATCTCCGATATGCAGGAAATGGCTGAAGTCGCATAGTACCCGGTACGACACGAAATTATTGCGTACAGGTCCCATTACCACATTATCAAATACCCAGTCGATATTGATAAAAATTACTATTGCCGCCACTAATATGGCCAGCACAGACCGCATGATGTGCCAGCGTAGTTCCTCGAGATGATCGATAAAGGTCATCTCGCTATCATTACTCCTTCTTTCTAAAAAGGTCATCGCCATAGGATCGCATAAGTTCTGAAAAATAGTAAAAGCGGGGCAAATTTAAGGCTTATCAAATTGGAATCAACAGAAAGCTTGTTAAGGGACTGAAATGATCAGTGGAAAGGCAGGGTGCTTGGAAATGATTTACTTGTGAAATTTAAGATAAACGGAGGGCAGATTCCCGGTTTGCAGGAGGCAGCTGGCGGACTTGTTTTGTTTGCCGGCCGTTGTTGGATCGTATTACTTGAGGATCTTGAGACGGACCATTTCAATACGGGTATCGCTCACATTCAGGATCTCGAATTCATAATTGCCGATGATGATGCGTTCTTTCAACCGGGGGATGGTTTCGTGCTGGTGAATGATAAAACCCGAAAGGGTCTCGGAATCGTTTTCAGGGAACTCGAGCTTGTATTTTTCTACAAGATAGTCCAGCTCAAGGCGGCCCGACAAAATATATTCATCTTCCGAGATCATTTTCTCTTCAAACTCTTCCACATCGTATTCGTCCTTGATTTCCCCAAAGATCTCTTCCAGCAGGTCCTCCATGGTAACGATACCGGCGGTTCCGCCAAATTCATCAACAACCCAGGCAATACTTTTGCGTTCGCGGGTAAATTTATTGATGAGGTCGGTGGCGCTCATACTTTCGGGGATGGCCGGAATAGGCAGCAGGATCTCTTTGATATGGTCAGGTTGTTTGAACAGATCGAGCTGATGAATATAACCGAGTATCTGATCAATATTTCCACCATATACAATAAGTTTGCTCAGCTTGGTTGCAATAAACTTTTTGCGGGCATCCTCCACCGTCATATTCAGCTCTATTGCTTCAATTTCTTTACGGGGCACCAGGCACTCCCGTACCTTGATCTTAGGTAATGACAGGGCGTTTTCGAACAGTTCCGTGTTCATTTCGGCGCTATCACTGTTATTCTCGTTGGTTTGCTGAAAAAAGTGATCGAGGTCGCTGCGCGAGAAAGGTTCCTTGCGTTTGTCGATGCGCATGTCAAAGATCACATTCAAAATGAAGATCGACAGCTTCACGAAGGCGGCGGCTATCCAGTAAAATAAGGAGTCGAACAAACCCAGCAGGCCAATACGGGCTGAAAAGGAAAGCAGGGAGTCGCTTTTAGCCTTGAAAATGGCTTTGGGAATACACTCGCCCAACAGGATGATTATTAGCCAGGAGAGAATGATCTCGACGATCAGCCGGAAAAAGGTTATGAATGAACGACTGGAAAAATCCATTTTGTACCAGTTGAGAACCTCATTCCAGAACTCAGACCCTAATAATATGACGATGGTGAGAAAAAAGCTGAATCCTACTACATTGGTGCCTATAAAACGGGAGGGATTGTCGAACAGGTTGGATAACAATATACCACTGCTGGCGCCCTGCTTCTTTTTCAATTCTATATTCAGCCGGTTAGCTGAGGTAAAAGCTACCTCAATACCAGCAAAATAGGCGACCAACAAAAAGGCTATGCCAATGCAAATGCCTATAATGGTAAGAAAATCCATAGTTCGGGTACGAAAATATAAAAAAAGGGTCAGCTTTCAAGGAACTGCTGAACTACTTGCTGCGCCTGCTGGCAGGCCCGCTCGAGGTTGTCGTTCAGAATTATTGCCGTAAAGTGATGTTTAAACGATATTTCGTACGAGGCCTTATTGATCCTTTGCTGCAGGCTTTCTTCTGTTTCGGTACCCCTGGAACTCAACCGGCGCTTCAATTCATCTACAGAAGGGGGATCTACAAAGATCGACAGGGTAGTATCGGGGAACTGTTGTTGTACGTGAATGGCGCCTTTTACATCAATGTCCAGTACGGGTACCTGTTGATTGTTCCAAATGCGTTCCAGCTCCGATTTCAGTGTTCCATATTTCTTGCCTTCATACACCATTTCCCACTCTACAAACTCATTGTGCTGGATCTTTTGGTTAAATTCTTCTTCAGCCATAAAATAATAATCCTTCCCTTCTGTTTCGTTTTCGCGTCTTTTACGGGTAGCCGCAGATATTGAAAAAGCCAGCTGCGGAAATTTCTTCAATAAGAAATGGGTGATGGAGGTTTTACCCGCGCCGGAAGGAGCGGTAATGATTATTATCTTATTTTTTGGTTGAAACATGAACGGTTTGTGGTTTGTCGTTTGTGGTTTGTGGTTTGCGGCGGCCGTTGGCTCCGTCCGTTTAAACTTCACCGGTTTTTATATTCGTTTTATATCTGCTCCCAGCTGTTGCAGGCGTTTGTCGATATACTGGTAACCGCGGTCTATCTGTTCAATATTCTGGATCACGCTTTTTCCGTCGGCACTGAGGGCGGCAATCAGCAGCGATACCCCGGCCCTGATATCGGGGCTGCTCATTTGAATGCCCCGCAGGTTTTGTTCCCGGCCCAGGCCAATTACGGCGGCGCGGTGCGGATCGCAGAGAATGATCTGAGCGCCCATATCAATCAGTTTATCTACAAAGAACAATCGGCTTTCGAACATTTTTTGATGGATCAGCACACTGCCACGGGCCTGGGTGGCAACAACCAGCACAATGCTCAGCAGGTCTGGCGTAAAACCGGGCCATGGATGATCGTAAATGGTGAGCACCGAACCATCGAGGAAGGTTTGAATTTCATATACTTCCTGGGCGGGCACATGAATATCGTCGCCTTCAAATTGCAGTTGTATGCCCAGCTGCCTGAATTTTTCCGGTATAATGCCAAGGTGTTCGATGCCGGCATTTTTGATGGTTATATCGCTTTGCGTCATCGCCGCCAGTCCAATAAAAGAGCCGATCTCGATCATATCTGGCAACATCCGGTGTTCGGTTCCATGTAATGACTGTACGCCTTCTATGTTGAGCAGGTTGCTGCCGATACCGCTGATCTTTGCACCCATGCGGTTAAGCATTTTGCACAACTGCTGTATATAGGGTTCGCAGGCGGCGTTATAGATGGTGGTAGTGCCTTTGGCCATGACGGCAGCCATAATGATGTTGGCGGTTCCGGTTACCGAAGGTTCATCGAGCATCAGGTAAGTGCCTTTCAGGTTTGGCGCTTGCAGTTCAAAAAAGCCGTCTTCGGGCAGGTAGTTGAATGAGGCGCCCAGTTTTTCGAATCCGATGATATGAGTATCGAGCCGGCGGCGGCCTATTTTATCGCCACCAGGTTTGGGAATATAGGCTTTTCTGAAGCGGGCCAGCATGGGGCCGGCAAGCATAACGGAGCCTCGCAGGCGACCGCTTTTCTGTTTATAGGCGTCGCTGCGCAGGTAATCTATGTTCACATCATCGGCCTGAAAGATGCAGGTATCGCGTTGCGGGCGTTCGATCTTTACATTCATTTCGCCCAGCAATTCAATAAGCAGGTTTACATCTAAGATGTCGGGTATATTGGTTATGGTAATTTTCTCGGGTGAAAGCAATACGGCACTGATGATCTGCAGTGCTTCATTCTTTGCGCCCTGTGGAACAATTTCACCTTTTAATTTTTTGCCGCCGATGACTTCAAAAGAATTCATAGATACTTATGCTTGTTTTTGTTACCCTGGGGTGGCCTGGGAGTATTAAGGTGCAAATATAAAACCCCGACAATAGCTTTTACTGTCGGGGTTTTATTTATTCTTTATTTTACTGTCTTCCCGCCTACTGGCAGGAGCCCTGAATTTCAAATTTCTAGTTTTGAGATTTAGCGATTTTGAGATTTCATTTAGGTTCTGCGCTTAAACAAATCTCAACGTCCCGAAATCTCAAAATTTCTTCTCTGTATTCTACAACCAAGATCTCCCAATTGAACTTCTGGCTTACGTTGTTTATTTGTATCTCTTTTTGAACTTGCCGCCCCGGTCGTTGCGGTTATCACGTCCGCCGCCGCCATCGCGGTTATCGCGCCCGCCCCGGCCCTGGAATTTCTGGCCTCTTTTATTGCGGTAATCGCCATAACCACCACGGTCACGATCCCGTTCACGGCTTTCATTGGGGCGATGCTGCCGTACATACGGCGTATTGGTAAAGGTGAGCTGCCCATCTGTAATATTGGTGAGCTCGCCCTGAATGGCGTCGTCGTGCACTGTTTCCTTATGCCAGTTATTATAGGCCAGCTTCATATAATAGGCAATAGCGTTGGCAAAGCCCTGTCTTTTTTCGCTTACGTCTTCTTTCAACGCTTTATTGATAACCAGCTCAAGGTTTTTGCCCAGGTGAGAAAATTTGGGATAGCGCTTGGGATAGGGCAGCGGTCCTGGTCTTGATTTTAAGGTCTCCCTTGTGGGAATGGGATAGGGCGAATCAACCGCCAGTTTAAAATCAGAGATGAGGAACAGGTGATCCCATAGTTTATGTCTGAAATCTTCCACATTTTTCAGGTGAGGGTTCAGAAAGCCCATCAGTTCTATCACCGCGTAGGCATTGCGTTGACGGGTTTCCTGGTCTTCAATCGTCAGCAGGTACTCGATCATTTTTTGAATATGCCTTCCATATTCACGCATTACCAGGTGGTTCCTGGTAGTGTTATATTCCATTTCTTTAATACTATTCATTCTATAAATATAAAGTAAACAAAAGTAACAAAGTAAGTTAACAAAAAGAAAAGGCCTTTGTTAAGGCCTTTTCTATAAAGGATTGGTTTTTCCACAGGTTAATTATTTAGCCATGCCGCCAACGTTTGTAAAGGGTTGGAGAGGCACGGATTGATAATGGTAGAAATTATTTATCCGGTTTAATAGATAAGCACCTGAAATGTTAATGGTGAAAAAGATTTTTCTGGCTGCAAATGAAACCTTACTGGATAGATTAGCTTACAAGTCAATTCATAGATACAGGAAAATACGGGAAAGGTTTTTTTAAAATTGGAAGAACTTGGAGCATTTTCACCAAATTATCGAATAATGTTGTATTTACCAACGGGTTAGTTCGATATTTTTTAAACCGGTACAAAATAGAGTCCCGTATTTTTAAAAACGGTTATATGATTTAACATTTGACACCTGTGGCTGGTTTAATTTGCATTTAGCCGGGCTCCCCAGCCATTCGGGCGTCAAAAACTATTAAAATCGGTGTACTTTTGCGGTTCAAAATATAAAAAACTGATAATCAAAATAAAATGAGGCAATCCACAATAACTATTGATGTAGCGCTGGACGAAAAAAATATTCCTGATCAAATATTATGGAAAGCTACCGACAGCACCGCCAACCAGGCCCAGAAGGCCAGGGCCATGATGCTGGCTTTTTGGGATGCAGCCGATAAATCGGCTTTGCGTATGGACCTGTGGACGAAGGATATGATGGTCGACGAAATGGCTGATTTTTATTATCAAACCATGATGACCATGGCCGATAGCTTCAACCGGGCTACCCATCAAACCGAACTGGTTGATATGATGAAGAACTTTGCCAGGGATTTTTATAACCGTTTTCGCGAAATTCAACTGAAGGAAAATAAATTATAACCCCAAATAGCCGCTGTATGAGTTTAGAACAAAAGATAACGGCCGAGCTGAAAACAGCTATGCTGGCCAAAGATGAAAAAGCGTTGCGTAGTTTGCGTGCCATTAAAGCCGCCATCCTGCTGGCCAAAACATCAGAGGGGGCAGCCGGCGAGATCAAGGAAGAAGAGGAGATCAAATTATTGCAAAAGCTGGTAAAACAACGCAAGGATTCACTGGAGATCTATCAGCAGCAGAACCGTTCAGATCTGGCACAAAAAGAGCAGGAAGAAATTGAGGTGATCGAGAAATTCTTGCCCAGGCAGTTAAGCGGTGAGGAACTGAAGGCTGCGGTTGTCGGCATTATTGCCCAAACCGGCGCCAGTTCACCAGCTGATATGGGTAAGGTAATGGGCGTAGCCACGAAACAACTGGCAGGTAAAGCCGATGGCAAGGCCATTAGTGCGGTTGTGAAGGAACTGCTGGCTAAGTAGAAGCAGCATACAGGAAGCCGGAAGTCAGCGGCCGGAAGCTGAAGGCCTGGAAGTCAGACATTAGATTCAGCCTCAAACATCACACTTCTGGCTTCAGACATCAGAATTATGATCATAGATATATTAGTTCTAATATTTCTGGTTATGGCCGTTATCAAAGGATTGCGGCGTGGACTTATTGTTGCAGTATTCTCCATTTTTGCGTTTATTGCAGGCATAGCGGCTGCCATGAAATTATCAGTTGTTGTAGCAGATTATTTAAAAGATTCCGTTAATATATCTGCGAAGTGGTTGCCATTTATTTCATTTGCAGTGGTTTTTATAGGGGTGGTGATCTTGGTGCGGTGGGCAGCCAGCTTACTGGAATCAACGGTTGAAATGGCTATGATGGGGTGGGCAAACAAAATAGGGGGGATTATTTTGTACACTATTTTGTATATGTTTACACTCAGTGTAGTCTTGTTCTTTGTGCAAAAAGTAAAGCTTATCAGTGATGAATCCTTGGCCAGTTCGGTTACCTGGCCCTGGTTACAGCCCTTAGGCCCCTGGGTGATAGATGGCTTTGGGAAACTGATACCTGCTTTTAAGAATATGTTCACTGAGCTAAGCGAGTTTTTCGACGGCCTGGCCAGGCGGAAGGCGTGAGCTGCAAAAACGTGAAAAAATCAGTAGCTTACATTAAAATTGAAATTGGAAAAACTGCAAGGATGGATTATTTGCAGTAAAACGTTTATTTTAGCGATTAATTGACTGACTTGAACAGACATAGCTGATGAATTATACGATCAAACAAGTGGATAAATTCAAGTATATTGAAGAAGGCGAAGGCGAACCGCTAATACTTTTGCATGGATTATTCGGTGCCCTCAGCAACTTTGGTGATTTGATCAATTACTTCAAGAACCATAATAAAGTAGTGGTTCCCATTCTCCCATTGCTTGATATGGACCTCTTGCATACATCAGTAGGAGGGCTGCAGAAGTTTGTACATAAGTTTATTGAATACCACGATTTTCAGAATGTACACCTGTTGGGTAATTCGCTGGGTGGTCATGTTGCGATTTTGCATGTGCTGAAACAACCCGAGCGCATTAAATCGCTCATTTTGACCGGCAGCTCTGGTTTGTTTGAGAACGGTATGGGTGACACTTATCCCAAACGCGGTGATTACGACTATATAAAAAAGAAAACGGAGTTAACCTTTTACGACCCCAAGATCGCTACCAAAGAACTGGTAGATGAGGTGTACGAAATTGTAAATAACCGTTTGAAAGCCATAAAAATAATTGCACTGGCGAAAAGCGCCATCCGCAATAATCTGGGCGAGGATATCAATCAAATCAAACAACCCACGTTATTGATCTGGGGTAATAATGATGCCATTACCCCGCCGTTTGTAGGCCGGGAGTTTCATCGGTTAATTCCAAACAGCGAACTGCATTTTATCGACAAATGCGGACATGCGCCGATGATGGAAGTGCCTGATGAGTTCAATCGGATACTCCATAAATTTTTGACAAAATTGAATGAGCCTGCAGCGGTTGCCTAATTACAGTCGTCATAAATGATTATATTTGGTTAAGGTAATTACCTGGCAATTTAATAAGGGTTACACCTATTGAATTAATTATTTGGTTTGGTTTTGGTACAAACCGGTTACAGGTTTTTATCGTATAACACTATATTAGGTAGGTAAACTCTGATCAGTTGCTTAACAAAGAATTAATATCAGGCACGATTCCCACACTCAATTTGAGTGATACGGTTATTCAGGCGATGGACCTGATGTCGGAGTTCCATGTTATGCAACTGCCCGTAGTAAAAGAAGAAAAATACCTTGGCCTGGTATTTGAAGACGACCTGATGAACAGCGACGAACGCGCAACACTCCAATCTCTTGATACTCACTTTTCAAAGGTAGCCGTACACGCCAATACCCATTTTATTGAGGCGGTACAAATGTTGAATGATTATAATCTTTCCCTGGTACCGGTTGTAGACAAGGAAAATGAATTTATCGGCTCTATTGCCGCCATTGACCTGTTAAAAGAATTGGGCAAAACCACAGGAGCGAGTGAGCCCGGCGGGTTGATCGTGCTGGAAATGGAACAACGGAATTTCTCATTTTCCGAACTCAGCAAACTGGTTGAGACCAATGATGCCCAAATAACCCAGTTAAATAGTTATTGGGATAATAACACCAGTTCCTTTTTTGTAGCCATAAAAATCAATAAATTCGAGATTTCCGATATTGTTGCTACATTTCAACGATACGAGTACAATGTGAAATATTATTTTGGGGAAGAGCTATACGAGAACGAACTGCGGAACAATTACGACCACTTGATGAATTATCTGAATATTTAGCACAACATCCGGGATCGGCCAGTTTTATTTTTTAAAATTTTTGTAAACACAAGCAACTGCTTGCCGGGGCATGTGAATGGGAAAGAAATTTTACTGCATATTAGCGAATATGTTGTGTTGCATGGCACTGGTGTATGCCCAACCCTCCCCTGTGGATTCTTTGCAATCCACCAGTTATGTTACATCAGAGTATAGTAACAATTACTCCACACCTTTTGTTGTAGGCGAAATAATAATTGAAGGAAATAAAAGAACGAAGCCTTATATCATTACCCGCGAGCTGCCCTTTAAGCCAGGTGACTCCATTTACCTGCCCGACCTGGTAAAAGCATTCGAGATCTCACGCCAGCAGTTGATGAACACTACACTGTTCAATGAAGTGATCGTTTCCTTGAAAGCCTTTCGGGGCTATGTGGTCGATATCAACATACAGGTAAAAGAACGTTGGTACATTTTCCCCATTCCCTACCTGAAACCGGTTGACCGTAATTTAAATGAATGGGCAAAACAGGGCTATGGGCTCGACCGCGTTAACTATGGATTTAAATTCACCTACAATAACTTTACCGGCAGGAACGACAAACTAAAACTCTGGCTGATCACCGGCTATACGCAGCAAATACAATTTCAATACGATCAGCCTTATGCCGATAAAACCCTGAAACATGGTTACCGGCTCGGTTTTTCGTATTCGTTTAACCGGGAGATCAATTATGCAACGATCGACAATCAGCAGCGCTTTGTCGATTCCCTGAATGACGGGATAAAACAATGGTCGGGCCATATTGATTATACTTACCGTCCGGGTTTGCGAACCGTGCATTCTGTGTCTTTGTCGTATACCCATCAGTCGGTAGACGCGCGGATAAACGAGTTGAACCCTAAATACTACGGCTATCAGCGCAATCAGATCAGCTTCCCCGAATTATCCTACAGCGTAAGTTATGTGAATGTCGATTACAAGCCTTTCCCGCTTACCGGTTTGCTGGCGGAAGGTAGCATCACCAAAAGGGGGTTTAACAAGGAAATGAACATGTGGCAGGTGGTAGGAAAAGCCACCAAAGGATTTCAATTGAGCAAAAAAGATTTCTTCAGCTGGCAGTTGCTGGGTACCCTGCGCTTCCCCTTCAGCCAGCCTTATATAAACCAGCGGATGTTTGGTTACGGCGATATGTACCTGCGCGGGCTGGAAGATTATGTAATCGATGGGTCGGCCGGCTTTTTATCGCGGCAGAGTTTCCGGCATCAGTTCCTGAAGTTCAGTGTACCAACCTATATAAAATCAAAATCGCACGATCGGATCCCATTCCGTGTTTATGCCCGGGTATTTGGTGATGCAGGGTATGCTTATAATAAGAACTTTACCCAGAACTCCCTCACGAACCGCATACTGTATACGTATGGTGCAGGGGTAGATATCGTTACATTCTATGACTTCATTCTGCGGCTCGACTACAGCTTCAACCAATTAGGACAAAACGGATTATTTTTACACATTAAGAACGATTTTTAAACGACAGGTAAATTTTAACCGTATAGTATGAAGGTAGCTATTTATAGCCGGGTTATTGATGATGACCAGTATGTCAAAGTGCAGCAATTGCTCGATGAGCTGGCCAAAGAGAATATTCAGCCGGTTATATACAAACCTTTCTATGAGATGATCCAGAGCTCGGTTCGTTTTTCCGATAAGACCACCGTTTTCTCCGACTCGAGCGACCTCACAGAAGCCATCGACTTTTTAATAAGCCTGGGTGGCGATGGTACTTTGCTTGATACTGTTACCCTGGTTCGCAATAAGAACATCCCGATCCTGGGGATCAACTTTGGCCGGCTCGGTTTTTTGGCCAGCATCGGCAGTAAAGAATTGCACATTGCGGTACAATCACTGGTCAAGCGCACAATACTAATCGACAAGCGATCGTTAATTCATTTGGATGCCAGTAAACCGTTATTCGGCGATGTTCCATACGGATTAAATGAATTTGCTATTCATAAAACGGATACATCACCCATGATAAAGATTCACACATACCTCAATGGTGAATTTTTAAATACATACTGGGCTGATGGCGTGATCGTAGCAACACCAACCGGTTCAACCGGGTATTCGTTAAGCTGTAATGGTCCCGTGGTTTTTCCTGAATCCTCCAGTTTCGTTATTACCCCCGTAGCCCCACATAACCTGAATGTTCGGCCCATTATAGTGCCCGATGATAATATTATTTCATTTGAAATAGAAGGGCGTACCGATCATTTCATTTGCGCACTCGACTCGCGCAAAGAACTCGTAGATAAAAAAGTACAACTGGCAGTGCGTCGCGAATCCTTTACCCTGAGCCTCGTACGGTTAAATGAAAATAATTTCTTGCAAACCCTGCGTAACAAATTATCATGGGGTTTGGATACCAGGAATTGACTTTTTAATACAAAAGAAAATAACCGGTGATTCCGGTTCTTAATGTTTAAATTGCGAATTATGAAGAAATTGGTTGTAACAGCACTCCTGTTTAATGCCGTACTATGTGTGCAAAAGGTTACTGCCCAATATGAAAGTATTGTTCAGCAAGGTGAGTTTGGGATATCAGCGGGAGCCGCGCATTATTTTGGCGACCTCAATACAAGAGCAAAACTCAACAGGCCTAAACCTGCCTTCGGGGTGTTCTTTCGTAAACAATTCGGCAACTATACAGCATTACGTGTAGCCGCACATTACGCCCGCATTGGCTATTCTGATATTTATAACACCCAAAATGAATATCAGCGCAGACGCAACCTGAGCTTCAACTCCAATATCTTCGAGCTCACACTGCAGGGCGATTTCAACTTCTTTAAATTTGTTCCGGCAGATCCATATTATAACTGGACCCCATATATAACGCTGGGCGCCGGTATCTTCAGCTATGATCCGTTTGCTTACCTGAATGGCGATAAATATTTTCTGCGTCCGCTCGGAACAGAAGGCCAGGGTACCGCGGCTTATCCCGACCGGAAGCCCTACAACACGATGGCCATGTGTTTCCCCATTGGCGTGGGCGTAAAGTATGCGCTGAACGAGCGCATGAACCTGGGCTTTGAAGTGGTTTACCGCTATACCACTACCGATTACCTCGATGATGTGAGTAAGACCTATGTAGGTTCTGATAAGTTTCCGCCATTGCCCGACGGCACACCCTCTGCAGCTCAGTTATTACAGGACCGTTCTTACGAAACGGGCGATATCATTGGCATCGAAGGCCGGCAACGGGGTTATTCCAGACAAAGGGATGCCTACGTGCTGGCTGAACTTACTTTGTCGTTCAACCTTACTTCATATCGTTGTCCAACTGCAAATTAGTTATGGTTTATTGTTTTCAGTTCATGGTTCTTTAAGTGCAGTTGCCCGTACATGCATTATATAACCACTGATTGACAGATAGTTACAAAATATAGTATTGAAATAAACAAACAGCCCGAATAACATTCGGGCTGTTTGCATTCAGGCGTTTAACGACAAACCATAATCCACAAACCATAAACTTGTTTTTCGTACCTTTGTGCCCTTCAAAAAAAGGGTATGCAAAGCCTAAGGGAGCAAATTAACCTTCAACGACTTCCTCGCCATATAGCAATTATTATGGACGGGAATGGCCGCTGGGCAAAAGAAAAGGGGCAGGACCGCCTCTATGGCCATTTTCATGGCGTGGAAAGCGTGCGTAATATCGTAGAGGGTTGCGCCGAACTGGGTGTTGAGTACCTTACCCTGTACGCATTTTCTACCGAGAACTGGGACCGCCCGCAATATGAGGTTACCGGCCTCATAGAACTATTGGTAGAAACCATTCGCAAGGAAACCGAAACACTGAATAAGAACAACATCAAACTGCATGTGATAGGCGATGTAAAAATGTTGCCCGAATATGCACAAAAGGAACTGAACGAATCGCTGCAGATAACCAGCCAGAACACGGGGTTGAACCTGGTAATGGCCCTCAGTTACAGCAGCCGTTGGGAACTGGTACAGGCCGTACAGCATATTGCCGAAGATGTAAAGGCCGGCAAGATCGATCCTGCGGCCATCACCCAAAATACCCTGCAACAATACCTGGCTACCAGTAATTTTCCTGATCCCGAATTAATGATTCGCACCAGCGGGGAATACCGCATCAGTAACTTTTTATTATACCAATTAGCTTATGCAGAATTGTATTTCACTAATGTTCGCTGGCCCGACTTCCGGAAGGAGAACCTGTATGAAGCCATCCTCGACTTTCAAAGGCGTGAAAGACGGTTTGGAAAAACCGGTGAGCAGGTACAAAAGGAACAAATAAACGGATAATTACGAATTGGTCATGAAGATTTTATGAATCCGTCGATTAGTGTTCTTTTTAACAAACCCTTTTAATAAATCCCCCTTAATTTGCTCCACTTTAAACTCCCCGGAATGCAGCGTTCGCGTACTTTAGGTATTTTTTTACTGGTATTTGCATGTTTTACAGTCGGCTCACTACATGCCCAGGTAGTTACCGATACCGTTCCTACGTCTATTGATCCGGAATTAGAGAATATTCTCAACTCAAAATCTGCTAAAGAATATATTATAGGTGGTATTACAGTTACCGGTACCAAACGGTACGATCAACAGCTGCTTATTTCCATTGCGGGCATCAATGTGGGCGATAAAGTAATGATACCGGGGGGCGATAATTTCAGCAAGGCGCTTAATAATTTATGGAACCAGCACCTGTTCTCCAATGCACAGATCTACTTTACCAAACTTGAAGGAAACAAATTATATATAGAAATACAGGTTTTTGAAAGACCTGCGCTTTCCAAATACAATATTATAGGTGTACGTAAAGCCGACCAGGATGAGCTAAAGCCTAAAACAGGACTCATCACCGGCCGGGTGGTAACCGAGAACACCAAGCGCACAGCAGAGGAAGCCATTAAAAAATATTATACCGAAAAAGGGTTTCAAAGTGCACAGGTTCGTATTGAGGAAGTGCAGGATCCTGCTTTACCCAATTCTATTATATTGAACCTGTATGTAGAAAAAGGGCATAAAGTACGTATTGACAACGTTAGCTTTTTTGGAAATAACGAGGTAAGAGAACAAAGGCTGAAAAAGCAATTGAAGGGTACCAAGGAAATGACCAAGATCACGTTGTTTCCTACCAGGGATTCCAGCTCATACGGTGAAACTAAACAACCCTCTTTTAAGGAATACCTGAGCCAGGCCGGCTTTTTGTCGCTTACCCGCACCAAGGAATTCCTCGATCCTTATTTCCGCTTTAAATTGTTCAGCTCGGCCAAATTCAACGCCAAGAAATACGAAGAAGATAAAGAGAAAGTACTGGAATATTACAATTCCCTCGGTTACCGCGACGCGGCCATCGTTAGCGATACCCAGTATTATAATAAGAAGGGAAATCTGAAACTGGACATCAAAGTAGATGAGGGGCATCGTTATTATTTCGGTAACGTTACCTGGAAAGGAAATACCAAATATTCCGATTCAGTGCTTACCATGTTATTAGGTATTTCCAAAGGAGATATTTATAACCTGGAGATCCTGAACAAAAAACTGGGTAAACAAATGTCGCAGGAAGGCGGTGATATCAGCAGCCTGTATATGGATGATGGTTATCTCTTCTTCCGCATTGAGCCGGTAGAAACTGCGGTATATAATGATACCATCGATTTCGAGATCCGATTACAGGAGGGTCCGCAGGCTACTATTAAGAACGTTACCATTTCGGGCAACGAAAAAACAAAAGAGCATGTTATCCGTCGCGAGTTGCGTACCCTGCCAGGGGAAAAGTTCAGCCGTCAGGACCTGATCCGTTCCCAGCGTGAAATTGCGCAGCTGAATTTCTTTAACCAGGAAAAGATCGGCATTAACCCGGTTCCCAATCCTGAAGACGGAACAGTGGATATACATTATACGGTTGAAGAAAAATCTTCTGACCAGCTGGAGCTGAGCGCCGGTTGGGGTGGTGGTATCGGTTTAACCGGTACGCTGGGGGTTTCCTTCAATAACTTCTCTATTAAAAATATATTCAACAAAAAGGCATGGGATCCTTTACCTACCGGTGATGGACAAAAACTGAGCATGCGTGTGCAATCGAACGGCCGTGCTTATCAGTCGTACAACTTCTCGTTCACCGAGCCCTGGTTAGGTGGCAAGAAAAGGAATTCATTGACCTTTAGCTTATATAAGAGCGTATTCCGTACCGGCGGTATCGACGCCAGCGGAAGATATTTCTTCAGCGATACGAACAGGCTGAAGAACTTCGGCGCCAGCATTTCAATGGGTAAACAGTTGAAATGGCCCGATGACTTCTTTACCCTGGTATATTCTATCAGCTATACACAGTATAAGCTTACGAATTACCGTTTATTCACGGCTGATTTCAACAACGGTACATCCAACAACCTGAGTGTGAAGGTTGCGTTGAACCGGAACTCTGCCGGTCCCAACCCTATCTTCCCCACCAGCGGTTCTAACTTTTTGCTGAGCGGACAGTTTACGCCACCCTACTCATTATTCAGACCGAATATTACCGACCAGGACAGTTATAAATTGCCTGAGTTCCATAAATGGCGATTAAATGCCGAATGGTTCATACCGATCGGTCGTCCCATGGGGGCCGATAAAAGCCGTCAGTTTGTATTGCGCGCAGCTGCCAAGTATGGCTTTATGGGCCGTTACAGCAACAAGCTGAACTATTCACCGTTTGAACGCTTCCAGGTAGGTGATGCCGGTCTGGCAAACGGTAGCTTCATCCTGGGTTACGATATCATTGCACATCGCGGTTATCCCGTGTATGAATATTCTGATCCCAAGATCAATCCTGATCAGCAGAACGCCAGTCAGTTCTTTACCATTTTCAATAAATATACCCTCGAATTGCGGTATCCCTTCACTACCAACCCAAGCAGCACGATATTTGGTATGGTGTGGTTTGAAGCAGCCAATGGGTGGTATGACTATAAAACATACGATCCTTTCCGCCTGCGTAGAAGTGCCGGTGTGGGTATGCGTTTCTTCCTGCCGATGTTCGGCTTGTTAGGATTTGACTATGGTGTAGGCTTTGACCGCATTACTCAGGGAGGCCGCTTACGCGATGCGACCCGCTTTACCTTTATGTTAGGGTACGAACCTGAATAAACCAACCGGCATAGCCTAATGGCACGGGGGAAGGAGACAAAAATCAGGGAGCAGTTCGCGTATAAGGTAAGATCGGCAGTTATTGACCATTGACCATTCACGATAAAACCTTAAGGAGGAATTTACCATGAAAAAGATATTTGCTATTGCCTGTCTTATAATGCTGGCATTTGCCTCACAGGCCCAGCGTTATGCGATCGTTGACACTAAATATATTCTGGACAAATTACCGGAGTATAAAGAAGCCCAGAAAAAGCTGGATCAGTTCAGCGAACAGTGGCAAAAAGAAGTGGACGGCAAACAAAGCGCACTCGATAAAATGTATAAAGATTTTGAGGCTGAACAGGTGATGTTGAGCCCCGAATTAAAGAAAAAACGCGAAGATGAATTGTTTGTAAGAGAAAAGGAAGTGCGCGACCTGCAGCGCAAACGCTTTGGTTTTGAAGGCGATCTGTTTAAAAAGCGGCAGGAACTGGTGAAACCCATACAGGACAAGGTTTACAATGCAATTCAGAAGCTGGCGGTTAACCGTTCACTCGACTTTATTTTAGATAAAAGTGAAGGAATTACCGTTATCTTTGCCGACCCCAAACTGGACCGTAGCGAGGATATATTAAAGGAGCTGGGCGTTAAATAAAACATAAGACAAAAAGGGGAAAGCAACCAACATCAGGTTTTTTTCAACTTAAATCAAAATAACCGTTCACCCGAAAGCAACCGATCATGGGCTCAGGGTGTGTAAACAAAATTGAAATCAATGAAAAAGTTTTTTTCCGTAACGTTGTTCGCCCTGTGCCTGGTAGCGGCTGGTGAAGTAAATGCACAATCTTCTAATAAAATAGGGTATATCAGTTCGCAGGAACTGGTGAGCGTAATGCCCGAAACAAGAAAAGCCGACACTGCGCTGCAGGAATTCCGCAACGCCCTGGTGCAAAATTACAGCGACAAGCAGAATGCATTTTATGCAGCTGTTGAGAAATACAACAAAGACTCTGCTACCTTAACCACTTCCGTTAAATCGGTTAAAAGAAATGAGTTAGCTAAAATGGGTCAGGAGCTGAACAGCGAAGAAGAGCGCATTCAGCAGCAATTGCAACAACGTCAGCAGGAATTGCTGGGTCCCATTAACAAAAAGGCTTATGATGCAGTGCAGGCTGTAGCCAAAGAAGGTGGTTACGGTTATATTTTTGAAAAGGAAGCCCTGCTGGTAGCTCCTCCTGGTGATGATATTCTGCCGCTGGTTGCCAAAAAGCTGAATATCAAATTGCCAACACCTGGCACAGCTCCTGCTGCCGCACCAAAGACCGGCGCCAAACCATAAAGAATTGACAAGTTGAAAATATCAGCCCCGTTTGCAGCCGGCAAACGGGGTTTTTTTATTGCCCAGGCACATGCCCCGGCCGGACAACCCCCGCCATTACCAGCATTCCGCAGGCACAATATTCCCCCTTTAGGAGGTATATTTGTATTATGGTTACTACTCAGCCAATTGGCATATTCGATTCAGGATATGGTGGTTTAACGGTAATGAAGGAGATCGTACGAAAGCTGCCCCAATACGATTATATCTACCTGGGCGATAATGCGCGGGCTCCCTATGGCAACCGTTCTTTTGAAACGGTATACCGGTACACCTTGCAATGTGTGGAGTGGTTCTTCCAAAAAGGTTGTCCATTAGTCATACTGGCCTGTAATACGGCCTCGGCAAAAGCATTACGTACTATTCAGCAGAATGATCTGCCCCAACTGGCTCCTTCTAACCGCGTGTTAGGCGTTATCAGGCCTACCACAGAGATCATCGGCAATTTTACCAGGTCGCGCAAGATAGGCGTACTGGCCACCAACGGTACCGTGCAATCGGGTTCTTATCTCATCGAGATAGAAAAATTCTTCCCCGATATTACCGTTTACCAGGAAGCCTGCCCCATGTGGGTGCCCATTGTTGAGAACAATGAACATACCCAGCCGGGGGCTGATTATTTTGTAAAAAAGCATGTACAGCAGATCATGCTGGCAAACAAGGAAATTGATACCCTGCTGCTGGCCTGCACCCATTATCCGTTGTTGCGCGATAAGATCACGCAGTTTTTGCCGGCAGGTGTAAGCGTGGTATCGCAGGGAGAAATTGTAGCCAACAGCCTGGGGGATTACCTGAAACGCCATACTGAGCTGGAGATCCGTTGCAGCAAGAACGGCCACCGGGCCTTTTATACAACCGATTCAACCGAAGACTTTGATAACCACGCCAGTATATTTTTTGGACAAGCCATACATTCCAGTCATGTTGACCTGGATAGTAATATACCCGTAGCGGATCATATTTAATGAAACATTTTTGTGCATACCGTTTCATACTTAAGTGATCATTCCATACCTTTGCGGTCCTTTCATCCGCTTATGGCGGGGCGGGTATGGTGACCCGTCTGCGAAAACTGGAACCTGATCCGCTTCTCCCGGATCATATTTCAAACATCGCCTGCGCAATTTGCTTTGGCGAGAAACAAGTGTAAAAAAGAAATTAAATATGAAACGTACATTTCAGCCGCACCGCCGTCGTCGTAAAACCGTTCATGGTTTCCGTAAACGTATGCAGGATGCCAATGGCCGTAAAGTACTGGCCAGTCGTCGCAAAAAAGGTCGTAAGAAACTGACTGTTTCCGACGAAAGAAAATTAAAATAAACCTGTTTACCACGCCGCTGGCAATGGGTAACAGTTTAAATATGTAATAGTCCCGGTTACACCGGGGCTATTTTTGTTTTTGGGCTATCCTGATGGTGAAAAAGTTTACGCTAAAAAAAGAGGAAAGGCTGAAGCGCCGCAAGATCATTGAGCAGTTGTTCAGTGAAGGCCGTGCTGTGGCTGCTTTTCCCATCAGGGTGCAATATAAACTGGTTGACCAGCTGTTAACGGTTCCCCTCCAGGCCGGCTTTAGTGTCAGTAGCCGGAACTTCAAAAAGGCAGTAGACCGCAACCGCATAAAGCGACTGATGCGGGAAGCGTATCGCCTGCAAAAAGCGCCCCTGGAACAGGCTTTGCAAACAAAGCAGCAACAACTGGCGTTATTCCTGATCTATACCGGCAAAGAACTGCCGGAATTCACTGTGGTAAAAGAAAAGGTGGAGGTGGTGCTGAAAAAGCTGTTGCAAACGGTAACTGCCATGTAGTTATATACAAGCCGGGAATTATTAATCAATTGAGAAATGAAAGTATTGCTTCGTATTTTGGGTTTTCCGTTCATTGCATTGATCAAACTGTATCAATGGATCATTTCTCCGATCCTGGGGCCTAAATGCCGCTTCACACCCACCTGTTCACAATATGCAATTGAAGCCCTTAAAAAGCACGGCATATTTAAAGGACTATGGCTTACGGTTAAACGGTTAAGCCGCTGTCATCCCTGGGGCGGGCATGGGTATGATCCGGTGCCTTGAAGAAATGCAGTAAGATGTATGGGAACCGGAATTTCGAGCTTCGCATTTCCATAAAAGCGAAGTATGAAGTAAGAAATATGAAGAACCTGTATTTCGTGCTTTGTGTTTCATATCCAAACTATTAAAGGTTTCGGAATTCGGACCTTCTTACTTCCTACCTCATACCTCTTACTTCGATCCTCCTACTTTTTCATGCGTTCTATCAGTTCATTCAGCGACTCTCTTTTTTGTTTCGCCGTAAAGAATTTGTAGATCTCGGGGGCTTTGCCATCCTTATCTACATCTACCGAGTAAGGAATATTTTTGTATGGGTTGATCAACTGCGCATTTGTGTTAGTAGTAAGCTTCTTGATGGTCTTGGGTACTATGAAATAGGTCTTTTTTTCATCACTGGCATTTTGCCCGTTGATCAGCTGCTGGGTACTGTCGATAATATGTTCCAATTGTTCAGTACTGATAGATTTGGGTGCACCGCCATCGCCAAAATTCACCAGGTTGCCAATAAGGGTATCGGTTTTTATGTTCAGGATATACACTCCGCCATCAGGCACTTCGTAGGTTTGATCGCCTTCGGGGCTTTTTACGGTAATGCCCTTGTCCTTTTCGGTTAGAACGAGATCAGCTTCGTTGTGTTGGGTTCCGGGAGTAAGGGTAATGGTTTTAGTGGCTTCATCAACCTGGATTTTTCCGCTCGACATCACTTTCACTTTCTTTTGAACGCCGGGAGAGCAGGCGGCAAAGCATGCCATGGCAATCATCGTACTTAACAAGGTACATTTCATTGGGCTATATTTTGAAAGGTTAAAAAAAAGAATCCCGGTAAAACCGGGATTGGCTATAGTTGGTAAGCGTAATTATTTGGCTGCTTTTGTGAAATTTTCAGCTACTTTTTCCCAATTGATCACGTTCCAGATAGCGTTCATGTATTCGGGACGGCGATTTTGGTATTTCAGGTAGTAAGCATGTTCCCAAACGTCAACCCCTAAAATGGGTGTACCCTTTACTTCGGCTACATCCATCAGCGGATTATCCTGGTTAGGGGTAGAAGTGATCTGGAGCGTACCATTGTTGATGATCAGCCATGCCCAGCCGCTGCCGAAACGCGTAGCACCGGCCGTATTGAATTTTTCCTTGAAGCTTTCAAAAGAACCGAAAACGTCGTTAATAGCTGCTGCCAGCGCGCCGGTAGGCTGTCCGCCAGCGTTGGGAGCCAGTAATTCCCAGAAGAAAGAGTGGTTCCAGTGGCCGCCACCATTATTGCGAACGGCCGGGCTGATAGTGCCTGCAGCTTTTACCAGTTCTTCCAGCGATTTATTTTCATGGGGGGTACCCGCAATAGCTTTGTTCAGGTTATCTACGTAAGCCTGGTGATGTTTGCCATGGTGGATCTGCATCGTCTGTGCGTCAATATGCGGTTCCAGTGCATCGGGTGCATAAGGAAGCGCCGGTAGTGTAAATGCCATAACACTAAAATTTTAATTGTTGAAGATTTATGGTTGTTCTTTCAAACGGTAACAAAAGTACAGGTCAATGGTTGATTAACCAATTCATTCTCTTTACGAAACGGAAAATTTTGCGGCTGACTATGGCAATTTTATAGTATTTTAGGAAACCAGTGGGCCCTGCAAATCCTTATCAAATCAATCAATATGTTGAATACCATTACAACAAAAAAATTGATGCTGTTTTCTGCAACCATACTATTCAGCGCTTTTTCAGGGGCATTTGAGCCCGAACAGGGAAAAGACAACATACTTACCGCAGCTGAGAAAAAAGCAGGCTGGGTGCTGCTGTTTAATGGCCAAAATACCGATGGTTGGCGCGGTTATAATAATAAACCCTTCGATAGCTGGCAAGTAATAAACGGGCAGTTGTATTGTAAAGTAAAAGACGTTACTCAACGGGCCGACCTCATCACGGTTGATCAATATGATAATTTTGAACTTTCGATAGATTGGAAGGTCGATAAGGGCGCTAACAGCGGCATTATTTACCGAGTAGAAGAAAGCAGCAGCCCCAGCCATGAAACCGGTCCTGAATACCAGTTAATAGATGATGAAGGATATGCCCAAAAACTGGAAGCATGGCAAAAGAGCGGTGCAGATTATGCCATGTATCCTCCCTCGGAAATAGCCGCAAAACCAGCCGGTGAATTAAACCACACTACCATACTTGTAAATGGAGCCCATGTAGAACATTGGCTGAATGGGAAGAAAGTTGTAGATTATGAATTATGGACCCCCGCCTGGCAAAAGTTGAAAGCGGAGGGGAAATGGAAGGACGCAAAAGCGTATGGCCTTGCCAAAAAAGGACATATCGCTTTACAGGACCATGGTGGCGGTATCTGGTTCAAGAATGTTAAGCTCAGGAAACTACACTAACGGTTCGCTACCTGCCTTGTAAGCATAATGTACCAGCATGAATGAGAAAGTGTCACATAGAAATGATCACAGTGATGAGCATGCACTAGAACTGCTCTTCGCCGATATTTTTAAAAAACACGAATACCGGTTACATAGCCTGGTGTTCAAGCTTACCCGTTCGAACCAGTATGCCAGGGATATCATCCAGGAAGTGTTTATAAAACTCTGGGAACACCGGCACCATATTAACTCCATTCATAATGTAGAAGCCTGGTTATACCGTTTGACCGAAAATAAAGTGATCGATTTTCTACGGAAAGTGGCCGCCGACAACCGGCTGAAAGACGCCATATGGAAAAATCAGCCCGATGAATTGAATGAAACCGAAGACAAGGTAGCCGCAAGGGAGTATAACCAGATCATACAAAAAGCCATAGAACAGTTACCACCCCAGCGCAAATTGATCTATTATCTGAATCGCGAAAAAGGCCTTAATTACCAGGAGATAGCGGATCACCTGGCCATCTCAAAACATACGGTGAAGAACCAGTTATCAACGGCCCTGCAATTTATAAGGCTGTTCCTGCTCAAAAGCGCCCGGTTCTTTTTACTTCTTTTTTAAAAAATATCCATTCCGGATAGGAACCTTCCCAGGTTGCTTCGTCTATCATGTATAGGAACAACCATTCTCCAATGGAAGAGAGGATAAAATATTTATTCAGGCAATACCTGAACAATACCTGTACGAGAAAAGAATTCGAGGAGTTCTTTTCCTATATCAACGAAGCTTCCCATAATGAACTGATAAGGGAATTGATCCAGCAAGCATATGAAGAAACCCGGCCTGCCAACCCTTCCCTTACCTATGTAGATGAAAGCGGTAATCTTGTTATACCTGAGCCTGCCTGGGAAGAAAAGCCTTCTGCCAGAATGTGGTCAATAAGAAAAAAGCGGGTATTCGCTGGCATGGTTGCCGGCCTGCTTGTATTACTGGCAGGTATTCTTTGGTTAGTTTTCCAACCGTCCCAACCAGCCACCGATAACGACAAACCGGTATTGGCTAAAAAAATAACCAGCCGGTCAGAATATAAATACATGCTCTTGCCCGATAGTACCCAGGTATGGTTGAATGCAGCGAGCACGCTGGAATATCCCAAACTGTTTGCTGCCGGCAAAAGAGAAGTGTTCCTTACTGGCGAAGCCTATTTTGATGTGAAGCATGCTGATAAAATACCATTTCTCATCCATACCGGCAACGTAACTACCTCCGTGCTTGGTACGGCATTCAATATAAAAGCATATCCGGGCCGGGAAAATATCATTGTTTCAGTAAGCCGAGGCAGGGTGCGGGTACATTATGGCAGCAAAGAGGTGGCCATACTTACCCAGGGGCAACAGGTGAGAGTAGGCAACGTGAATAAAACGGTAATTCAAAAGAAATTGCCGGTTCATGAAGTGGCGCCCTGGCAACAGGGGAACCTTGTGTATGATGATGAAACCATCAGCGACATCGTGGCCGATCTGGAAAGGATCTATGATGTGCATATTCGTTTGGACAACGAAGCGCTGGCAAGGGAAAGAATATCTACATCGTTCCGCCGCGAGATTGGCATCGAACCGGCACTCCAGGTGTTGTGTAATTTAACCGACACCAGATTACAGCTCATAAACAACGTGTATGTGATCAAATAAAACATAAATACCAAAACTAAACTGTCATGCATACTACCAACTATACACCTCCATAGTAATGTAAACAAAGAACCGCCCCAGTTGCGACCTGGAAGCGGTTCCGAATGTTTAAAATAATCCCGTTCAAAGAATTACTTAAAACAATTCAAAGCTATGAATTTGTATGTAAAAACGTACAGGCATAGTACGTCATTCATTGCTATTGGATACCATCACCGGTATTCGCTTTCGAGAAACAAAGCATTGATTATGAGAATTTCTATCCTGGCTATATTACTCACCTTCAGCGGATTGCTGATGGCCCGGCCGGGCAGTGCACAGGACCTGAACAAGATCATGATCTCTATCGACCTGAAGAACGTAACGCTAAAGCAGGCTTTCAAAAAAATTGAATCGCTCACCCAATTAGCCTTTACTTACCGCACCGTTGATGTAGCCGCTTATGAGCGGATCAATTATTCGGCTACCAACACTTCTGTAACGGTCGTACTGCAGGATCTGTTGGAACATACTGGTTTAAAATACGACCAGGTGAACAGCAATATCATTATAAAAAAGGCCGGGAACAACGTGCAATCTGATGAAATATTTACTCCGGAAGCAATTTCTTTTGATGGGGGTATACGAGGCCGGATAAGCGATGAAACCGGTGCGCCTTTGCCCAATGCTTCCATTGTGCTGCTGGGCACCGACAAAGGTACTGCTGCAGATACCAAAGGAGAATTTACAATAACAGGCATAAAAGCGGGCAGCTATCGCCTGCAGGTATCAGCGATCGGTTTTCAAACGATTATAAGGGATGTAACAGTAAGGGATAATGCAGTGGCCGAGGTGAACATCGGTTTGGTCTCAGGCAATAACAAGCTCGATGAAGTGGTAGTGACCGCCCTCGGCATCAAACGCGAAAAAAGATCATTGGGTTATTCAACACAGGAGATCAGGGGTGAAGACCTGTCGAATACCCGGCAAACAAATGTGTTGAATGCCTTGCGCGGCAAAGTGGCCGGCGTTCAGATCAATAGTGGCGGCGGCGCGCCGGGACAGGGAACGCGGATCATAATCAGGGGTATTAAATCGCTGGCACCAAATAAAAACAATCAGCCGCTATTTGTAATTGACGGGATCCTGATCGATAACAGCACCACTGCCATCAACGATGCAGGTTCCTTACGCGGGTTATCGAATCGTGCTTCCGATATCAATCCCGACGATATTGAATCTATGTCGATCCTCAAAGGCGGAGCTGCAACTGCTTTATATGGTCAGGCCGGTTCAAACGGCGTGGTGGTGATCACCACTAAAACCGCCAAAGCCGGTAAAATGCGTGTGAACTTCACAACTACCTATGGCATTGACGAAGTGAATAAATTTCCGGAAGTACAAAGGAAATTCAGCCAGGGTTATGTAGGCGCTACCTCTTTCGTACCGGAATACGATCCAAAAAGCTTCTGGCCCAGTTGGGGACCAACTGTTGAAGAGGCTAAAGCGATCGATCCTACGCATCCTGATCAGATCTACCATCATTATAAACAGGGTTTCAAAACCGGCAACCAGTTCCGTACCAGCATTAATATGTCGGGTGGTACCGATAAAGCCCTGCTCACTTCTTCGGTTTCCTATTTCAAACAGAATGGGGTGCTGCCTAATTCTGATTATAAGAACGTCTCTGCCCGCCTGAGCGGTCAGTTCAAGTTCAGTGATAAATTAAGGTTCAGCCCGGGCCTTTACTTTATTAACTCAGGCGGTTACCGCGTAAACGCCGACCGCTATAATGAAAGTTTAACCTACTGGTCGCCGCGGTGGAATGTAATGGATTATATAAAACCGGATGGTACACAAAATGCATACGGCAATGATAACCCGGTATATGGTACTGCCACCAATAAATTCAAAGACAATGTTAACCGGATCATTGGAAATTTAGCCCTTACTTACTCACCATTTACATGGCTCGATGTAGATTATAAATTCGGCATGGATTACTATGCTGATTTTCGCCGCCATGCAGCGCCTGGTCCTAAAGGCCTGATCGGTGAACAGGTATTTGGCGATAACAGCCTGGGTTTTGTACATGAGTACCGCATCGGCAATCGCATACTGAACTCAAATGTGATGGCCAGTTTCAAACATGAATGGTTCGGGAAGCTGAATACGGTGCTGCGGATAGGGAATGAAGTGCGCGATCGAAAATCCAGCCGTTTAACTGCAAGTGGCACCGAGCTGGATATACCGGATATGCTAACATTGAATAACGCTAAAGTGCGTACCAACAGCCAGGCCGAAGAACGATACCGGATCGTAAGCGCCTATGGGGATCTTACCCTGGGCTGGAATAATTACCTGTTCCTGAACCTTACAGGCCGTAATGAATGGTCATCTACCTTGCCGGTAGCCAATAACTCCTTCTTTTATCCTTCGGTAAGTTTATCATATGTTTTCTCGGATCATTTTTCACTGCCTGGCTGGATAAATTTCGGAAAAGCACGGGTATCGGTTGCGGAAGTAGGTAAGGATACCGACCCCTATGAGCTCAGCAGGTACTACAATTCTACCACACTTACCTCGAGCGGCCAGATCATGTGGACACGCAGTGACCAGGTAGGTGACTCTTTGCTGAAACCTGAAAGAACCTCAACGGTAGAAGCAGGTGTTGAATTGAAATTATTCAACCGCATCGGCATCGACTTCAGCTGGTATAAACTAAACAGCCGCGACCAGATCATTCCGGTTAGTTTATCGCCCACCACTGGCTTTACCAGCTATATTATCAATGCCGGTGAAATTGAAAACAAAGGGATCGAATTGGTGCTTACCGGTACAGCAGTTAAAACAAAAAATTTCAGCTGGGATCTTACCCTGAATTATACACGCAACAGGAACAAGGTAGTTGGCATTCGTGAGGGGCTTACTGAAATTGTGGTAGGGTCGCATTTTGGTTATTCAAGTTCCAATGCCACCCTGAAATATGTGCCCGGTTCAGCTGTTGGCAATATGTATGGCACCTCTTACCAGCGGTATTATGGTTCTAAAACAGATGATGGAGTGACCGTTGATAAAAGCCTGCCGGTGGTAATTGCTACCTCAGGCAGCAATGCCGGCTTCCCGGTAAGAGATACCCGGCAGCGTTTGCTTGGTAATTCGCAACCCGACTGGATCGGCGGCATCACCAACACACTTAGCTGGAAAAATATCTCCCTGTCATTTTTGTGGGAGACCCAACAGGGGCAGGACAGGTATAACCAGTTAGGCAATTTCATGAGTGCTTTTGGTATTGCCAAATACACCGAGAACAGAACCGAGACCATTGTTTTCGACGGCGTATTGGCGAATGGTTCTCCCAATACCCAGGCCGTTTATCTGGGCATGGGTAAAGTAAATGGCACGGGCCGTGATTATGGCCAGGGCTTTTACCGGAATGTGCATCGTGGTGTTACAGAAAATTTTATAGAGGATGCCAGCTGGGTACGTTTGCGGAATGTAAATCTCAGTTATGCGGTGCCTGCAAAGTTTTTTAAAGGAACACCCATTCAGGGCGCTTCAGTTACCTTCACGGGGAATAATCTTTTATTGTTTACCAATTACACCGGCTATGATCCTGAAACCAGCAGTTCCAGTGTAGAAAGCAATGCAGATGGCTTTACCGGTTTTACATACCCGGCGCTGCGCTCATACCTGTTTAGTGTAAACATCAACTTTTAAATTGGAGTAACATGAGAAGCCTAATATATATTGCGAGTTTTTCTCTATTCGTTGTATCAATAACATCCTGTAAAAAATACCTCGACGTAAATACCAATCCCAATCAGCCAAACAGGGCAACTATCAATGGCTTACTTACCCGGGTAACAGAGAATACCGCATTGAATGTTTACCGGGTATCAACCAATATCACTTCTTATTACGTCCAATACCTGGCTTCGTCAAACACCGCTTCGCCATTGGATACCTATGATGATGTCGATGGCAGCACCACCTGGACAAATCTGTATGATAACATGACCGATATCTATGACCTGGAAAAGGTAGCAGCCGACAGAGGCGCTATACAATACCGGGGAGTAGCTAAGGTCTTAATGGCCATGAACCTGCAGTATGTTCACAGTCTCTGGGGCGATGCACCGTATTCAAAAGCATTTAACCTGTCGACCTTAACGCCGGCCTATGACAATGCGCAAAGTTTATTTCAAAGTTGTTTGCAGTTGCTCGATGAAGGTATTACTTTATTGAATGAACAAAATCCGCCTTACCCTATACCGGGTGAAAGCGGTAGCAGCAGAAGCCCTGACCTTATCCACAAAGGCAATGCACAGGCCTGGATCCGTACGGCCCATGCATTAAAGGCGCGCTTATTGAACCAATTGAGCAAAACCAATCAATACAACACGAACGTTATTTTCGGCGAACTGGCTGCTGCCTATACTTCAAATGACCACGACGCTTTTGTCAGCACCTGGGATGTGCGCAATCCATGGAACCAGGTTGCTGTAAACAACAGGAACCTCTTGCTCGATGGCTGGTTATCGGAGCAGTTCATCGATGCTATGAATGGAAAGACCTATGGGGTTTTTGATCCCAGGCTTCCATTGATGACAGACACTACCAAGTATGGCGATTACAGGGGTACACCCAACGGCAAAGGCCGTTCCGGTTCGGGTGTGAGCTTTGAAGAGACCTATATCAATTTAACAGGGTTCTATTCCAGTTCCAATTCACCGGTGTTTATAATTACTTATGATGAGTTGAAATTCATTGAAGCCGAAGCAGCTTTCAGGGCTAACAATAAACCAAGGGCCTATGCTGCTTACCTGGAAGGCATCAATGCCAATATGAATAAAATGAAGGTGGCCGCTGCCAACCGGGATGCTTATGTTAATCATGCATCCGTATCAGTTGGCGAAACAAATCTTACGCTTGACCATATATTCAAGGAGAAATATAAAGCGCTCTTCCTGAACCCTGAAAGCTGGAACGATGCCCGGCGGTATAATTATCAGTATAAAGATTTCACGCTGCCTTTGAATGCAGTAGCGGGTAATTTTATCCGCCGCATGGTATATCCCAGTGTTGAAACCAGCCGAAATGGCGCCAATGTACCTCCCGGTATAACGGATGTAACCCAGCGCTTCTGGTGGGACCTATAAAATTGTGCAGTAAGTAATATACGCTCAGACAGTCACCTATACAAGGCTCCAGGGCCGCATGAGCAACATGAGAAAATCAAGTTGACCGTTAGTTCCGGTTTAAGCCGGCGTCCGGGAGCAGAAAGGATATAAGCTTATTCTTTTCATGCTTCCGGATTTTTTATAAAAAGTCCTTACCTGAATAGGACTTCCTGCTGAATGTTTCGTCTATTAAGTATATACATCACCCATATAATACCAAACCAAAACTTAGTTCCTATGTACATGACAACCTTTAGGCCTCCCTGGCAATCGCTCCTGAAGCAAAAGATGCTGATCATGAGAATTGCTGTGTTGGCCATGAGCCTGGCTGTTAGCGGACTGCTGATGGCCCGGCCAGGCAAGGCGCAGGATCTGAATAAGATCATAATATCCATTAACCTTAAGAACGCCACCTTAAAGCAGGCTTTTAAAAAAATAGAAACGCTTACCCAGCTGGCTTTTACCTACCGTACTGCAGATGTAGCCGAAGTTCAAAACATCAATTATGCAGCCAGCAACGCTTCTGTATCCAGCATTTTGAACGATCTGTTGCAGCATACCGGTTTAAAGTACAATCAGGTTAATAATAACATAGTTATTAAAAAGATCAAAAAAAACGATACCTATGCTGAAATCACCATTGGCGATGACTTGCTTTTCGATGGAGGGATACGTGGAAGAGTAACGGATGAAAGCGGTGCACCGCTTGCGAATGCCTCTGTATTCGTGGTTGGAACAGATAAAGGAACAGCCGCAAATGCCAATGGGGAATTTGTCATAAGCGGTTTAAAAGCGGGAAAATACCAGCTGCAGGTATCTGCCGTGGGCTTTACAACGCAGCTTAGAGATATTACTGTAAAAGACAACGAATCGTTAGATCTAACGGTGGCCCTTAAAAGCGGTACAGGTAAACTGGAAGAGGTTATTGTTACCGCATTGGGTATTACCCGTAAGGAAAGATCAGTTGGTTATTCAACGCAGGAAATAAAAGGCGACAATCTCACGATTGCCAAAGAACAGAATGTAATTGGCAGTCTGGGCGGAAAGATTGCCGGTGTACAGCTTACCGGATCATCAGGCGCCAGTATGGGCGGCACCCAGAAAATTCAGATTCGCGGAACGAATTTTTTAACTGGCGGTGGGGAGCCATTGATAGTCGTTGATAATACGCCTGTTTCCAATACAAATTATGCAGGAAGGAACGGCCGCGACTATGGTAACCTGGCCCAGGACATCAATCCTGATGATATTGAGTCGATCAATGTATTGAAAGGGCCGGCGGCATCAGCGCTCTATGGTTTACGTGGGCAATTCGGCGTTATATTGATCACTACACGTAAAGGAAAGAATACCCAAAAACCTGTGGTGAATTTCAGCTCTGCCTTTTCAGTAGAAAAGGCAGGCAATTTTATGCCATTACAGGATATTTACGGGGCCGGATCAAGCTTGAACTTTCCAACAATAAATATCAATGGGGTTGCTACCAAATATGTAGACGGTGAGTGGGATGAAAGCTGGGGGCCCAAAATGGATGGCACGCCCGTAAGGCATCAGTACAGCTTTTATCCCGGTGATCCTGATTTTGGAAAAGAAACGCCTTTTGTGCCGCAACCAGACAATATCAAAGATTATTTTGAAACCGGGCATACCTGGAACAACAGTATATCCTTTGCGGGGGGCAATCAAAATACCTCCTTCCGCTTGTCATATAACAATACCGATATCAAAGGCATTGAACCGAATACCTGGTTAAAAAGAAACAACCTGTCTTTTAACGGGTCATTGAGCGTTACGCCCAAGCTGGTAATAAGCACCAGTTTGAATTACGCCAATAATAAAGGTCAGCGACCGGCGCAGGGCTATCAAAGCCTGGGTTCGCGCAACATGTACCAATGGTTTCAGCGCAATTTGGATATGAATAAATTAAAGCAATATAAATACGCCGATGGCACTTTTTACCATTGGAATGTAGGTGCTCCCAATAGCCAGGGGGTTTATACCGGCCGAACAAGTCCTATAGACTGGAACAATCCTTATTTCGATGCCTATGAAAACACTTCGCACGATGCCCGCGACAGATTATTTGGCAATGTGGGGGTATCCTATACGATACTGCCAGGTTTGAAGGTGAACGGTTTTATCCGTCAGGATGGGTTTGTGCAAAACCTCGATGGCAGGAATGCAGAAGGTGGTCGCGGCGTTCCGTCATTCTGGATCGGTAAGTACGAATCAAAAGAAATGAATTATGAATTTCTCGCCCAGTATAATAAAGAAATTGGCCGCTTTTCTTTAGCAGCCAATCTGGGTGGAAATATAATGACACAACGTTACAGCTATTTGCGGGAAGAGACCGTTGGTGGATTTGTTTCTCCCGGCTTTTATAATATTGCCAATTCGCTCGACCGGCCCCGCGTAAGCAATGTATTACGGAGAAAAGAAGTGAGAAGCGCCTATGGCGCCGTTACCCTGGGCTATAATAATATATATTTTATTGACGCCAGCCTGCGAAGAGATATTTCATCGGCGCTTCCTGAAAATAACAATGCGTATTTGTACCCATCGGTTTCCGCCAGTGTTGTATTTAGTGAGTTGTTGAAACTGGCGCCCGTCTCCTATGGTAAATTAAGGGCCAGCTTCGCCCAGGCAGGTTCAGATATAGATATTTATCAAACCACCAATGCATTTGCATTGCGCGAACCCTATGGTACCAATTTTCCCATGTACGTTCCCGATACTTTGAAGAACCCCGACCTCAAACCTTCTTTAGGTACCGCTTATGAAGCCGGTTTGGATATGCGGTTCTTACAGGACCGCGTTGGCTTTAGCTTTACCTGGTATTACCAGCAAAACGAAAATGCGGTCATGAACCTCGATGTGTCGGGTGTAAGCGGGTACTCAAAATACGTGATCAACGCAGGTAATATTCAGAACAAGGGCTTTGAACTAACAATTAGCGGTACACCGCTTAAGATGGCCAACCTGAACTGGACAAGCAGCTTTAATATTGCCAGGAATACCAATAAGATCAAGGAATTATATCCTGGTATCAATTCCCTGATCCTCGATCAGAACCGCTATGCAAGTGTGGATATGTTCCTGCAGGCCAATGTAAACGAATCGTTTGGTTCGCTGGTAGGAAATGCCTATATGAGAGATTCGGCCACAGGAAAGATCTTGCTCGACGCTGCCAATATGCCCATGTACGTTACCAATCACAATTTTGGAACCGTACTGCCTCGCTTTACCGGCGGCTGGCAAAATACCATTACCTGGAAGAACTTTGATCTGAGCGCTGTAATTGATTTTCAAAGCGGCGGACAATTCTTCAGCTGGACAAAAATGCTGGCTGTGAAGAGTGGACAAGCGGCAGAAACGGCTGTTATGAATGAAAATGGCAAAAACATTCGGGATCCCCTGCCAGATGGTGGTGGCATAAAAGTGACCGGTATATCAAATGCTTCCAAACAGGAGGTAACTGCCTTTGTGAACGCCAGGAGTTATTACCGCAATGTAGTCGGCACCAGGATCTATGAAGAGTGGCTTTTTGATGCTTCGTATGTAAGAATGCGTGAGATCAGGCTGGGTTACACTTTTACCAAAGCAAATCTGGCCAAACTGCCGGTAAAAAGCATCAATGTCGCCTTTATTACCCGGAACCCGTTTATGATCTGGCAAAAGGCGCCGAAAGGATTGAACCCGGCAGAGCTCGCAACCGGCGCTTCCTCTTTAAACTGGCTGGAGACCGGTCAGCTGGCTACCACCCGTTCATTTGGTGTAAACCTGAATGTTTCCTTCTAAAAAAAAGATCATGAAAAAATTATTTTTTATAATAGTGGCTGCTACTGTGCTGGCAATGGCAACTGGTTGTACGAAATTCAGCGATGATATCAACGTTGATCCCAGTGTGCCAACCCGGGCGTCCAATGCACAATTGTTAACCTATGCGCTTAACCAGTTGCCCGCGATCATCGAGGCGCCTACCGGACTTTTATACGTTCAGCACTGGTCTGAAAAACCTTATACCGATGCCTCGCGTTATTCGGTGGTGAATTTTGATTTTTATTCTATTTATACCGAGGCGCTGGAAAATCTACAAACGATATTGAACACGCAGCAATTCAATATCATTGAAGGTTCTGCCAATAATCAAAAAGCAGTCGCGCGGATCGTACGGGCATATTTATTCTGGCATATGACCGATCGCTGGGGCGATATTCCGTATTTCAATGCATTGAAGGGAAAGGAAAATTTTTCTCCTGCCTATGATCGCCAGAAAGATATTTATTATGATCTAATGAAGGAACTGAAAGAGGCAGCCGCGCAGATTGACAATGGCAATGCCGTTACCGGCGATATATTATACGGCGGTAATATGCAGAACTGGAAACGTTTTGCCAATTCCATGCGCTTACTAATGGCCCTTCGCTTATCGAAAGCGGATGCGGAAAAAGGAAAACTGGAATTCTCAGAAGCACTGAACGGCGGTGTATTTACCGATAACAGTCAGAACGCTGTATATGTACATCTGGCAGAAGCAGCCAATCAGAATTACTGGTATTATGTGGTGAATGTGCAGAACCGCCCATGGTATTGGGCCAGCAAGACCCTGGTCGATTACATGAAGCCTTTGAATGACCCGCGACTTAAGATCTATGCCGATGTAAATGGCAGTGGCGATTATAACGGAGTACCTTATGGCCTCGATGGCAATGCTGTAAGCGCAATACCCAATGCCTCCGTTTCATTTATCGGCGTGCATGTACGCACCCAGAATGCTCCTACCTATATAACTACCTATGCCCAGGTTTTACTGGCTATTGCCGAAGCCAATAAGTTGGGATGGTTATCAGGGGGTGATGCAGATGCACAGGCTAAATATACCGCTGCTATCGAAGCATCCATACGGCAATGGAACAGGGTCAGCTTTCAGGCGTACAGAGACAATACCGACAAACAGGTGGAAAGAGTTCCTTATTCTGCCACCGATAAAGGTGATACCACCGGGTTGGCGGCCTACCTGGCTCAACCCGAAGTGGTATACAATGGCGCTGACGCATTACGAAAAATCGCTTACCAGCGCTGGCTGCATTTATATATGAATGGTTACGAAGCCTGGGCTGAATGGAGAAGAACTGGATATCCTGTGTTAACACCGGCTCCCAACAATGGAGGCATTCCGATTCCCCGGCGGCAGGCATATCCGTTAAAAGAACAAAATATCAATGGCGAAAATTACCGCACTGCGATTTCTTCACAGCCGCAGTTAAGTGGTAAAGATGATCTGAACGGACGTGTATGGTGGGATCAATAGGGCAGAACGTATAAGGAACAAGGCCAGGACTGCCTTGTTCCTTATACCTCGCGCTCATCGTTTGCTTCGGAAAAAACTTTTCATCAGTTCGGCGCATTTTTCTTTCAAAATACCTTTGGTTACTTCCGTTTTCGGATGAAAGGGCCAATTGGGTTCTGTGATGCGTTTATGTCCGTTCTTTTCATCATCGGCGCCCCAGATGATCCTGCTGATCTTGCTCCAATAGAGGGCTCCGGCACACATGAGGCAGGGTTCTACAGTAATGTATATCGATGCGTCGGGCAAATATTTACTGCCCAGGAAATTGAAAGCTGAGGTCAGCGCAATGATCTCCGCATGTGCGGTAGGATCGTTTAACCGCTCTACCTGGTTATGCCCGCGGGCAATAATGCGGTTATTCATTACCACTACCGCACCCACCGGTACTTCCCCATCGTCAAAAGCCCGCTGCGCCTCCTTCAGCGCCTGCTGCATATAATGTTCGTCGTTCATCGTGCTACTTTTAATTAGATCGTTTGTTCTCCGCTGCCCGACGAAGGTACAGAATGGTATGCAGAAGATCCATGGTGTAATTGATAGCCCCTTTACAAATAGCCAGCAAGCCCTGCAGGCGCTGAAATTTAAGAATGGTAACCGGCATTTAAGATTGGAATTTTGAGATTTGTTATCTTAGATAATAATCACCTAACGATTGTGATATGACAACATCGTTTGCACAGGTAATGATCTTTTTGGGCTTGGGCATTGGTATCATTATTCTGCTTACCGCCGTATTCAGGGTCCACGCTTTTTTTGCGCTGCTGATCGCCTGTTTTGTGGTTGGACTGGGCGTACAAATGCCGGTAGCCGCGATCATCAATGTAACCAAGCAGGGGTTTGGCCATATCATGCAATCGCTGGGATTTATTATTGTATTAGGCACCACCCTTGGCGTTGTGCTGGAGCATACAGGAAGCACAAAAGTAATGGCCACCTATATATTGAAAAGGATCGGAGAGAAACATGCGCCGCTGGCCATGAGCATTACCGGCTTTATCGTGGGGCTTCCCATCTTTTGCGATTCAGGATATATTGTACTGAGCGGATTGAACAAATCCCTGTGCAGGCGAACGGGTATTTCTGTCGTCATCATGTCGGTTTCCCTGGCGACGGGTTTGTATTCGGTGCACTGTTTAATTCCGCCCCATCCGGGCGCAGCATCTGCTGCTACCACCATCGGGGTTGATTTTGGCAGGCTCATCCTGGTAGGTATGGCCGTAGCAGTTCCAGCCACGCTCGTAGGTTATGGTTGGGCACGTTATGCGGGAAGGAAGTTTAACAATGAAGAACCCGGCCAGGCGCCGGTGGTGGATCTTAGTTTGCCAACCCCTTCTGTGTTATTATCATTTTTACCTGTAATTGTGCCCATACTTTTAATTGGCATAAAATCATTTATTGGCATCGATGCAAATAAGCCGGTACCTGACTGGGCGGGTTTGTTCATGGTGGTCGGCGATCCGGTAATAGCATTGGCCATTGGTATTATAATGGCATTGTTAGCAGTGAGAAGCTGGAAGAAAAGTACAGTGAGTAACCTGCTGCAGGAAGCGGTGGAAAAAGCCGGTGGCATACTGGTAATTATTGGTGCCGGTGGTGCCTTTGGGGCTATTCTGGCCGCAACCCAGGTAGGGCAGCATGTGAGTAAGGTGGTAAACCTGCAGGCGCTGGGCATTTTTTTTCCGTTCCTGTTAACCGCCGTTTTGAAAACTGCCCAGGGCTCTTCTACAGTAGCTATTATCACGGCAGCTTCTATTGTTCAGCCGTTATTACCTGCGTTGGGGCTCGATTCAGAGATGGGTAAATTGCTGGCGGTATTGTCCATGGGCGGAGGTTCAATGATGCTTTCTCATGCCAATGATGCCTATTTTTGGGTAATTGCCCGGTTCTCTGGTTTAGATATGCGGCCCATGTTACAGGTATACACAGTGGCTTCGCTGTTTATGGGCCTGATAACTTTGTTGATGGTGTTTATTTTATCGCTTTTCCTGCTTTAGTGCTGCTATGGTACAAACTGATTCGGGTACTGGTTACACAACGTATGGGCAATATCGTTATAAAAAATCGAAATAGTTTTTGGCCGGAGTGCTAACTCAAAAAATACTATACCGGCCAATTTTGAACCTCTAATGATTAATCAACCTGCCTGTAAACGTTATGTTGCTCACCGTCAGGGAACAATTTGTAATTTTTAATTGTGTGTTTAATACGACAACCTAAAGACAAGCCACCACTTTCTCCCGGTCTGCTCCCGGCCAGCGCCAGGACTTCTTCGGGATTTCTTCGGGATTTCCCAAAGAAAACCGGGTGTTGCCATTGGAGCGCCCCGAAGAAGTCCCGAAGAATTTGAGGTAAAAGCCAGCGCATCCCTGGAGCCATAAATGACGCGCCCAAAAATGGAAACAAGTAAATGTGGTAGTCGAAAGGTTTCCACTGGGTATAGGGTAGCAACTGATATAATTGGAAAAGAATTACAAGAACGGATTGTATATAAAGAGCGCAGAACTGCCGGGGCAAATGCCTGGATCCTTATTTATTTTATGTTGTGTAAACAGGAGATCGAAATTCGAGGATAACAGGTAATTAAAGAACAAGCTGGCTACCTGCATTTGGAAAATGATTCTTTAGCCTCGCTGCTAAAAGGGAATAGTTGGAAAATGAGAGAAAAAGAGCTTGAAATAATTTGGAAAACCAAAAGAATTGGATAGCTTAGTGGTGAGAGAGGCATGTTGGTTGCCGTTACGACTTTCATACAACTTACACACTTCACCAGTTACACATTAATCATTTATTGGTTCGGTTGCAAATTCGGAAACACCGTTATTGTAGTAAACTAAAATTGCTTACTGGTAATATTACCGTTTCATTCATTTAGCAGTTTTTTGTCTTTAACTGCCCTTAAACGTTTTTTAAAAAGCGGAAGGCAGCTGTATGCTAAAAATAATTTGCGATGATTTACTATATCCGTACACTATGCATGTGGGTGAAATTTTGTTAACCAGCTTTAAATTGTAAGTATGCGAACCTGTAATCACCAATTGCAGTGGTGTAATCAACCACTGCGTTTAACTGAAGAAGAAATGAAGGATCCATTATTGGTGCTCAAAGATTTTTTCGAATGTTATCATTTAAATGATACCCGCGATCTTTTATGGAAGTGGACCGTCGAGGTGTTAACAAGCCCGGGTAGCATTTCCAGTGAGCCTCTTGAAAGAAGCAACCATATATATTTTTATGAAAAGCTTGAAACGCTTCTGGAGGCATGTTATCTTATAAAAAATCAAAACCCTGAGCAAACACAGGAGTTGCCGTTTGAAGTATCGCCTGTGTAGGCATCGGGAAACAGGGTATGAATTCATTTAATCACAATCCAGGTTCCAAATCACAATATTAGGTGCTTCTTATATGCCTTAGCTGGTATTATAATCCGGTTTACAGCTAAACAGCCGGTATGCACTGTTTTTTTTGTAACTTATTACCGTTAACCAGCAATCCTGATTTTTGTGATTTGGAATTTTTTAAAGCTGAAGCTGTGCTATAGATCTGTCATTTGAATTTTGAGCATTGCGTGTTGACACTTTAATTTGTTTTTGTAATTGTAAACATATGAACCCAGAAATGCTTACCCGGAAATTGCAGGGCTTGCGGGACTTTTACGATAGCGGGGCCACCCGAACCCTTGCGTTCCGTAAACAACAATTGCAATTGCTGAAAACAGCGATATTAAAGAATGAACAAGCTTTATATGATGCTTTACACAAAGACCTTAAAAAAAGTGTGGAAGAAAGCTGGGTTACCGAATTGGGTGTGGTGGTCACAGAAATAAATAATGCGTTGCGCAAACTGGGGCGTTGGATGCAACCTGAAAAGGTAAAAACCAATCTCGTTAACCTGCCTTCATCCAGTTATATTTTGCGTGAACCGTTGGGGGTTGTGTTCATCATTAGTCCATGGAATTATCCATTTCAGTTGCTTTTTACACCATTGGTAGGGGCACTGGCCGCAGGCAATTGTGTTGTATTAAAACCATCGGAACTGGCGCCTGCCACCGCTGAAATAATGCGCCATATTATCAGGGAAATATATTCAGAAGATCATGTTTTATATATTGAGGGCGACGGGAGCCAGGTGGTGCCGGCAATGATGAACAATTTCAGGTTTGATCATGTGTTTTATACTGGCAGCACACAGGTTGGTAAAAGTATTTATCAAATGGCGGCTGCGCAATTGACGCCAGTGACGCTGGAACTGGGAGGTAAAAGTCCCTGCATAGTGGAAAGTGACGCCAATATTAAAGTGGCAGCACGCCGCATTGCCCTCACTAAATTTTCCAATGCTGGCCAGATGTGCATTGCACCCGATTATATCCTGGTGCATGCCACGATAAAAAATGAACTGGTTAAAGCGTTAAAAGATGCCATTAACTCTTTTTATACCAATAACCCCGCAAGCTGCTACAATTACGGGAAAATAATCAATGAGCGTCAGCTTAACCGGCTTACCGCTTATTTAAGCCAGGGAACGATTGTGTTTGGTGGGCGTTTTGATATCAGCCAATTATATATTGAGCCTACCATCCTGGAAAATGTTTCAACCGATACTCCACTTATGAAAGAGGAAATTTTTGGCCCGTTATTACCCGTACTCTCTTTTAATACCTTTGATGAAGCAAAAGCCATTATTCAAAACAATCCTGATCCTTTGTCGTTTTACATATATACCTCCGATGTAAAAAAGGAAAAGGAATGGTTAGGGTCAGTTGCTTTTGGTAGTGGCTGTGTTAATAATTCAAGCTGGCATTTTACCAATCATTATTTGCCTTTTGGGGGGCGTGGAAACAGCGGCATAGGAAAGTATCATGGCAAATTCAGTTTTGATCTGTTCAGCAATACAAAGGCAGTGATGAAAACACCCACCTGGTTTGATCCGGCGATCAAGTATCCGCCATTTAAAGGACGCTTGAACTTGTTTAAATGGATCATAAAATAGGACATATTGAACAGGCTGGTCAAATTTGTTTATGGCTCGGTACCGATATAGTATTAATTAAAAGTTATGACTGGCAAACAAAGAATATTAAAAGTGGTGTATCCATTATGGATCGCTTTTACCAAATTGATAGGTAAGAATATGAAAATTATAACGAATTCTAAGAATGTAGCTCCTGTTGAATCAATTTATGATCTCAGCGTTTCATTGAATAATGGCAGTAGCCTGCCCTTGCAGACTTACAAAGGAAAAAAACTATTACTGGTGAATACCGCCAGCGATTGCGGTTATACCAATCAGTACGAGGATCTGCAGAAATTGTATCAGCGGTTTAATGATCAGTTGGTGGTGATCGCCTTTCCAGCCAATGATTTCAAAGAGCAGGAAAAAGGCAGCGACGCTGAAATTGCTCAATTTTGTAAGGTGAATTTTGGTGTTAGCTTTCCGCTGGCAAAAAAAACGGTGGTGGTTAAATCAAAGGAGCAGAATGAGATATTCAAGTGGCTTTCCAGTAAATCGAAGAACGGATGGAATGAGCAACCGCCCAGCTGGAATTTTTCAAAATATTTGATCAATGAGCAGGGAATGCTAACCCATTATTTCGATCCTTCTATATCACCACTGAGTGAGGAAGTTATAGAGGCCGTGAGCAGTAGGCAATAAGTGGTTGGCAATGGAAGGCGTGCCACATTTCCTGTTTGCTGCAGTACCTGTGGCACACCATTATGCTTAATGTCATTTAATGAATCTTATCGCAAAGGGATACCTGTAAAACTCGCCGTTGTTGGCTTTCAGGCCGGCAACAACGGCTAAGATCAGGGCTGCCACGTTAATGGCTAGCAGGATCATTCCAATGCCAAATCCTCCGCCGACCAGGGAAAATGGGCTGCGCATAAAATGTCCAAACCCAAAGGCGGTACCAATAACCCCGGCCAGGATAACAAAAGCTATCAAATTTATGATGAGAATAGTCAGCTGAAAATTTAAGGCTTCTTTGCCATAGGGTTCAATTTCAGGTAACTCATTCTTTTTTATTTGCCAAACAATCAATGGCCCCAGGATATTTCCTAATCCAAAAAATAATCCGGCTAATGCAGAAATGTGGCAGAGCATTGACCAGGTGCGTATATTTTGTTCGCGGGTGTTCGTATTGGTGTTCATGATGGTTGTTTATGGTAGTAAGAGATTAAGAAATGTCACCGATTTTACACAAGGATATCTGTCGAATGATAAAGAGAAATATTACATACTTACTGCAAAATGTCTGGCCGGTCTAACAGCGATGCCACTCCCGTGATCATGGTACACACCCGGTAATAAAAGCTTTTATTCACTTTGTCGAAGGTATCGCCGGGGCGATGATAATCCGCATGGTCTTCAACGCCAAAATACAGGTAAGGGATCTGGTTCTGATGAAATGGAAAATGGTCCGATTGGTTCGTCCAGTCGTGCATTCCTGCCTTTTCGCCATCGTGCCCAAATAGAACATTTACCGGGCTGTAGGGCCGAATACTATCCACATATTTTTTTAAAAACGGATAATGTCTGGTGCCGGAAGCATAGATCTCGTTACTGTCATTGCGGCTTACCATATCCATATTCACATTTGCCGCCATAGCCGATATTGGAACGGGGGCATGTGTAATAAAATATTTTGAACCCAGTAATCCTTTTTCTTCTGCATCGAAAGCAACAAAAAGTATAGAGTGTTTGGGCGGATATTGTTTGAAATACCTGGCCATGGCCAGCAGGGCAGCGGTGCCCGACGCATTATCATCGGCACCGTAATAAATATTGCCATTCCTCGTGCCCAGGTGATCATAATGAGCCGTAATGACGATGTAGTTATTTTCAAATTGATGCCCTTTTATAAGGCCGATAATATTATTTCCCTGGTGGCCATCATTGCCAACCGGAAAGGATTGCAGATAGGTATTACTGACCTTGCCAATTTGAAGGGAGTCAAACACGTTCACAATGTAGTCACGAGCCAGTTGGTTGCCTGGCGTTCCTGTTTCACGGCCGGCCATTTTCGCTGAGGATAAATAAGCAAGGTAGTTGATGAGACTGGCGCTGTCGATATTGATCAGCACATTGGCCTTGCCGGCATTTTTCTTTTTATGCTCGCCGCCGGCAGGGCAACCCGTCAAGACAATAGCGCTGGCAACGGTTACCATGCAGGCAGTGGCAGCCATGGCTAATTTTTTCACCCAGGATAAGAAAAGGTTTAGCATATATGCTGAATTATATAGTACATGCTTAACAGGCGCAGGCAGGCAACTGGTCTTCCGATAAAGGTATGACCTGTCTTTCGGGAGTAAGACCGGCAAATTTCTCTTTCACTTCGTTCAGGATCTCATCAACTTCCCGCAATGTTTTCACGGTTACGAGCCGGGTACGGTATTCTTTAACATGGGATAATCCCTTCAGATAATTGGAATAATGTCGCCGCATTTCAAGAATACCGAGTACCTCACCCTTCCATTCAACCGATTTATGGGCATGGGTACGGCAAACTTCCACGCGCTCCTCCACAGTAGGAAGCTCCAGGAGGGTGCCGGTTTGCAAAAAATGTTTGATCTCCCGGAAGATCCACGGATAACCAATGGCTGCCCGCCCGATCATAACACCATCTACACCATAGCGGTTCTTGTAATCGAGCGCTTTTTGCGGAGAATCGATATCTCCATTACCAAATATGGGTATATGAATGCGAGGATTATTTTTTACAGCAGCGATCAGGGCCCAATCCGCTTCTCCTTTATACAACTGAGCGCGGGTGCGGCCATGAATGGTGAGGGCTTTTATTCCTGCGTCCTGCAGGCGTTCGGCCACTTCTTCAATGTTTTTGCTGTTATCGTCCCAGCCCAGCCGCGTTTTTACCGTTACCGGCAGCGTAGTTGATCTTACCACAGCAGTTGTTAACCGCACCATGGCATCAATGTCTTTGAGAACGGCAGCGCCGGCGCCCTTGCTCACCACCTTTTTTACCGGGCAGCCGAAATTGATATCTACCAGATCGGGTTGAACGGTATCTACAATCTTAGCACTCAGGGCCATAGCTTCTTCATCGCCGCCAAAGATCTGGATACCAAAGGGCCGTTCAAATTCGTTGAAGTCAAGTTTTTGTTTGCTTTTGATAGCATCACGGATCAATCCTTCGCTGGAAATGAATTCGCTGTACATCAGATCGGCGCCGTTCTGTTTACAAACAAAACGGAATGGTGGGTCGCTAACATCCTCCATGGGTGCCAGAAGCAGTGGGAAATCGGGAAGCGAGATGTTAGCGATTTGAACCATGATCGTTTTTGTCAAATATTTGAAGTCTGCCTGTAACAGACTGGTTTATAATTTAAAACCAGATCACAGCGTTTATAATACGCTGTTCTGGTCAATGCTTTGCGCATCATTTATCCTTATCTTGCAACTTTTACAAGGATTTGCGCGGCAGCAAATTTACACACTAATCTTTGTTTATACCAGCCTATGAGAGGTCATTTACGTATAAAATCACCCCTGTCACAATTGGGATTGTTCCTCGGGATCTTTGGTTTGGCGTACATTTTAATCGGGGTAATATCCCTGATCATTTACCAGGCCAGTGGTATCAGTGTTACTTCCCTGGAAAACGTAAACTGGAAGGACCCTCACATTATGAGCGTTACCAAATGGGTGCAGGCCATTTCCTCGATCCTGTTGTTCGTGCTTCCTGCATTTTTATACGCAAGAATTACATTTACAGGGAATTACGGTCATTTCCTGGGCCTCAGGAAGGCCGAAAAGGCAAACATGTACATCCTGGCCGTCGTGGCTATTTTGCTGGCCATGCCTTTTGTATTCTGGTTAGGTAAACTCAATGAAGCCATTCCTTTACCAGAGTCGTTGACCCGACTGGAGCAGCAGGCTGCCATGCAAATGGCCGCTTTTCTGAAGGTGAACAGTACCGTCGATATCCTGGTAAATGTATTTATCATCGCCTTGTTGCCGGCGATTGGGGAAGAATTGTGTTTCAGGGGCGCACTGCAACGGATACTGATCCATGCCACCCGCAATGCCTGGGTTGGAATTATCATAACAGCCGTATTATTTTCGTCGCTTCATATGCAGTTCATGGGATTTTTGCCAAGGATGTTCCTCGGCATCCTTCTGGGCGCATTTTACTGGTACAGTGGCAGTATTTATACAAGTATGATCGCTCATTTCGTAAATAATGCGGTGCAGGTGATAGCGGCTTCCTATGCGCCGAAGTATATTGACAAAAATCCTGAAACGCCGGTTCTGGCAGCTATTGTGAGTGGCATTGTTGTTTGGGCCATCCTTTGGTATTTTCAAAAACAATCTACAGTTACTTATTCCAAAGAGTATAATATCGATGAGCTGACGCCTACCAATCAGTTCATGGCTTAAAAAACTATTTGCTTTCGCCTATGGCGCTCAATGTAAACACATTAAAGACCCGGTCGCTTACTGCAGTAGTATTCGTGGCAGTGATGCTTTTAGGCTTATTATGGAACCACTGGAGTTTTTTTATATTATTCAGCATTATTCATTTTGGTTGCTGGACGGAGTTCCAGAAACTGGTAGGATCAATTGATCCTGACTATACGACAATTACGCCTTTTCATAAATATGGCGTGAAATTGGCAGGCTGGTGCATCATGTTGTATTTCACCAATGACCGGTTTCAGCTTTTCGGAATTCCATTGCATGAAATAGGCTGGTTCCTTGGTTTATTGTTCATTTTCATTCTGCCCATCATTGAATTATTATTTGCGCGGGAAATAAAACCCAGGAACATCGGTTATTCGGCCATAGGTTTGCTGTATATTTCTTTATCCTGGGGTTTAATGATGGACCTTCGCACATCATTTATCCCGCCCGATAAGGATAATATCCTCTTGTCGCTCGACAATTGGGGAAAAGTGATCCCCTGCGGCCTTATTTTCTCCATCTGGATAAACGATACCATGGCCTACATTGTAGGTTCATTAATAGGCAAAACACCCTTTTCAAAGATATCGCCCAAGAAAACCTGGGAAGGAACTGTAGGTGGTGCTATACTATGCGTGGTGGTGATTGCGTTACTGGGTTACTTTGTTCCACCTGCCAATGGCTATTTTGTAATACACTGGATTGCCATTGCCGCTATTGCTGCTATCGTGGGTACGGTTGGGGATCTGGCGGAAAGCAAGTTGAAACGGATGGCCAATGTGAAAGACAGTGGGCATATAATGCCGGGGCACGGCGGGTTTTTAGACCGGTTCGACTCATTACTGTTAGCAATTCCATTTGTTTGGTTATATATTCAACTGGTACTCAAATGAAACACCAACTACTGATCATTATCCTGTTAACCACCCTGTTAAGCTGTACCGCCGCACCTGATGACAAACCGGTGCCCATGCTGGCATTTAATGCCGGTATGATCAGCAAGAAATTATACAAAGGCCAGATACAAGCGGGTAAGCGATGGAAAGATAAAAGGGGCGAGAACATCGTGATACTCACCCAAACCGGCGTTTACTGGTCGAGTGTGCATGACGCTACCCGCGGGGCGCGTTTATATGCATATCATTTTGTAAAAACGGCCGACAATTCTTTCACCGAAGTATGGAAGATCAGCGAAGTGGTGAATGAATGCGCCTGGGATGTGCGGTGTAATTTTTTCAACAATTCTTTAACCGTGACGGATCTCGATGGCGATGACATTGCGGAAGTAGGCTTTGCCCTCGCAAAGGGCTGCAGATCGGAACCGGGCCCGGATGAAAAGAAACTGGTGTTTTATGAAGGAAAAGAGCTTTACCTGATAAAAGGAACCACAACAGTGGTAAAAGGATCGCAACAACTGGGCGGCGAAAAAGAAGTGGAAAAGAAGTTTGACGATGCGCCGGAAGCTTTCCGGGAATTTGCCAACAAACAATGGAATAAATTTGGCGTTGCCCATACCGCCAAATAAAGAAATAAGCTTGGTGCGATACTATTTTGTAATTTTAACCCCTCAAAATTTTTAAATGACCATTCATAGAGAAGGCTACAGGAGTATATTGATCAGCGCGATATTGTTTGCGGTAATAAACCTGGCATCATTTTCATTCATCAGCGCCTACTTTGCCTGGATCAGCTGGCTGATATTTATTGTTACGTTGGGCTTGTTGTTGTTCATGATCTCTTTTTTCCGGGTTCCCCGCCGCAAGTTGATGCTGGGCAGCAACCTGATCATTGCTCCTGCCGATGGCAAGGTAGTGGTTATTGAAGAAGTATATGATGAAGAGTATTTCAAGGATAAAAGATTGCAGGTTTCTATATTTATGAGTCCGGCAAACGTGCACCAGAACCGTAACCCGGTTACCGGTGAAGTGGTTTATAACCAGTATCATAAAGGCAAATACCTGGTTGCATGGCATCCTAAATCATCAACCGAAAATGAGCGGCACTCTGTGGTGATCCGCCATCCGAAAGGCGAGATCCTCGTAAAACAGATTGCCGGCGCACTGGCCAAACGTATTGTAAACTATCTGAGCGTAGGACAAAAGGTTGAACAATGTGGTGAATTGGGATTCATTAAATTCGGCAGCCGCGTAGACCTGTTGCTACCGCTGGATGCCAAGATCAGTGTAAAGTTGAACGAAGTGGTGAAAGGCGGTGTAACCGTACTCGGCTCATTATAACGTGAGGTGCCGGCCAGCCGAGCTGGCAAACGGGCAACCGATACGGGCGCAATCAGTAACACAAAATATTAAACAAGGTGAGCTTCTTATCAAGGCTCACCTTTTCATTTATAGTGTGCCAGCTTTACCGGTGGCAAATTTCATCTTAAAATATATTCTCCAGCTCTTTCAGTGAATAAACCGTATAGGTGGGCTGTATGGAAGGGGCAATGTTCAAATGATTCATGTACACCTGGTCGATGCCGGCGTTAATGGCGCCCTGGATATCTACTTCTACATTATCACCGATCATGATGCTTGTTTCGGGTAATGCTTTTGTTTTTTCAAATGCATAATGGAATATTTCTTTGTTCGGTTTTATATAACTGCTTCCTTCTGATGTGATCACTTCGCCGAAAAAGCTGTGGATACCCGCATTTCTTAATTTGTAATGCTGTGTTTGTTCAAACCCGTTAGTGATGAGGTGCAGCTTATATCCCTTACCGGTTAAATATGTTAATATTTCTACAGTGTGCGGAAACAATGTTTTGCGCGTGGGTAAAAGGTCGAGGAAACGTTTTGCCATATCCATGGCCAGGTTCTGGTCGCCTATTTTAAAATCGAGCAGGGTGAGCCACATACGCTTCCAGCGCAGGTCGTCTATTTTGATAAATCCTTTTCTGAACCGGTCCCACAGTTTTTCATTGTGCAGAAAATAACCTTTGTAGAACAATTCGAAGCTATGAACACCTTTTGAGGACAGGTCATAGGAGTGATAGAGGTCTTCAAGGGTTTGGCGACTATTGGTTTCGAAATCCCACAAAGTATGGTCGAGGTCAAAAAAGATGTGCTGGTACTTCATGACGCAAGTTACGAAATCGTGTCGTTTTCACCTGATGCAGCAGACCGCTCTATACATCTGGCAAACGCTCTATGTACCAGCTAATAGTGCTTTGTGCTGACCTGTTTTGTAATTAATTTAGCAATTATGAATGTTATAATTACCGGTGCTTCAAGAGGATTAGGCAAAGCAATTGCCCATGTATTTGCACAGAACGGCCATGATCTGGTACTTACTTCCCGTAGTGAAGTGGCTTTGTATAATGCAGTGCAGGAACTGATGACCATGTATCCGGATGTTAAGGTAAAAGCCAAAGCATTCGATCTTTCGGTAAAAGGGCAGGCGATTGAATTTGGCCAATGGATCTTGAGTCTGGACCTTTCCATTGATGTACTGGTTAATAATGCCGGTTTATTCGATCCTGGCAGCGTGCACAATGAGCCTGATGGTACGCTGGAGCATATGCTGGCGGTGAACCTGTACAGCGCCTATCATGTGACCCGGTCGGTGATCAATCGCATGATTGAACAAAAAGGCGGACATATCTTCAACATGTGTTCCATTGCTTCACTGAAAGCTTACCCGAATGGAGGCGCATACAGCATCAGTAAATATGCCCTGGCCGGCTTTTCAACCAACCTGCGGGAAGAAATGAAACCGCATGGTATCAAAGTCACTGCAGTTTATCCCGGCGCTGCCTATACCGATTCCTGGGAGGGCAGCGGTGTAAGCCGCAAACGCATTATGGAAGCGAATGATATTGCGAAAATGGTTTATATGGCTGCTCAATTATCGCCACAGGCCTGTGTGGAAGAGATCGTACTGCGTCCTCAGCTGGGCGACCTGTAATTCAATTGGTAATCACAATTGACAATCGGCAAAGATCAATAGACTGTTGGCGCTTAGTTGTTTAGGATTGATGATCCCAATTTGACTGTACAGGCAATGACTTTTTTTAATGCCTTTACCATTCAACCTTGTCTATTGCCTGTTGTCCTTTGCCTATTGGTTTAACTGTCCTTTAACGCTTAGATGTTGAGCGGCCTAAACCGGCAAAATTTATATTTGTTACAGTCATAATCATTGCTGATCCTAAAATAGCAAGCATCAGGAAATATCTACATATCATTTTATTAACGCTGTTTTGCTGTCTGGCCCCGGGGCTGTTGAAGGCGCAGGTAAGATTTTATACGCTGGTCAGCGAGTCAACCATTTCGGTACGCCAGACCTTCCAGGTGCAGTATATTGTTGAAGGGGCCAGTAACATCCGCCAGTTTAAAGTACCCCGGTTTAAGGATTTTGAAGTAGCGGAAGAGTTTGATTACAATTCATCGCATTTGGGCCGCGGCCTCGATACTTATTCCAAAATTATAGTGCTGTTATCTACCCGGAAAGGAAAGTTCACGATTCCCGGCGCTACGGCTATCATCCATGGAAAGCCCATGCATTCCAATTCTGTAAAGATCGCGGTAAAACCAGGTGTTCCTGGTATGAACAATATCGATCCTGATGATATTGACACGGAAGAAGAATCTGTATTACATCCAGGTGAGGACATAAAAGATAAAATAGAAAAGAATTTATTCCTGCGCGTTGAGACCAGCAAAACGTCCTGTTATGTTGGTGAACCATTGATGGTGGTTTATAAAGCCTACTCGCGCCTGAATGCCAATTCACAGGTAGTGAAACGGCCCTCTTTGACCGGCTTTAGTGTAATGGAAATGGTGGATGCCTATGATGGCCGGCCGGATATTGAGAGGTTGAATGGCCGTTCGTATTATACGAACCTGGTGCGCAAAGTACAATTGTTCCCGTTGCAGGAAGGTACTTATACCCTTGACCCGGCTGAGATTGAAAGTGTTATTCACTTTATAAAGACCGATGAGCCGATGGGCAAAAAAGGCGGGTCATGGTCGGGCCGCAATAGCCGGCCCATGTTCCCGACGGCTATCAATCATCGCACTATCTTGCGTACGGAGCCTAAAAAAATTACCGTAAAGCCTTTGCCTACGGCCCATCAGCCCGCTGATTTCTCAGGCGCGGTTGGTCAGTACACCCTTATGGTTACTGTACCCGATGCTCCCATACACGCGGGTGACCTGGTAAAAATACAGGTAACTATCAGCGGTAGTGGTAATCTTTCACTGCTTACACCGCCAGCCATTAAATGGCCTAAGGGCGTAGATACGGCAGAACCTGCTGTAAAGGAAAATGTAAACAAATATGTTTTTCCGTTAAGTGGTTCCAAAAGTTTTGAATATTCCTTCGCTGCTCCCGATACCGGGGATTATGTTATTCCTGCTGTACACCTGCCGTATTATGATCCCGTTGAGAACAGGTATAAGACCGCTTCCAGCGATTCTATTACACTGCATGTATTACCGGGATTGCCGAAATCAGATACCGGTCGTGTTGCTTCTGCTGATCCCGTTTCTGCAATTAAACCACATTATTTCTGGTTTGCCGGTATTGTACTGGTTATTATTGCCAGTATTGTATACCAGGTTGTTTCTTTACAAAGGGCGAAAAAGAAAGCAATGATACAGGCAGCCGCGGCTCCCGTGCAGGAGCCCCCTTCTGCTGAAAAAATGGTGCACGAATTAACGGCGGGCGCCAAACAGGCTTTGCAAAACCAGCAGCAACAGGCCTTTTACCGGGAAGTACAGAATGCACTTTGGAAGGTTGTGGCCAATAACTGGCAGGTATTGCCTTCCCGAATGAACAAGTACCACATCACTCAATTGTTGATAGAAAAGAATGTAGCGGTGGAAACGAGCCGCCAGTTTTCGGCTATACTTGATGAATGTGAATGGGCGCTGTACACGCCGGGGCAGTCTGTAAGCAGTATGGAAGCCCTGTTAGACAAAACGGAGCAGCTTTTAAAAGAATTGCTGGCTGTTAAAGCCTGATTTGACCGGCAGCCTCCGAAGTACTCAATGGTTAAGTTTGTTACTTACACTTTTATTTTTTTTGGCCCTTGCCAATTACTACTCCGTGTATTTATAACCAACACCCCGTACAGAATGAAAATAACGGGGATTACGGCTGTCGTGTTCAAAATATTTACGAAAATTCAATATGAAGTTATCGATGGTGCGGGTGGTTGGGTATACGTTGTACCCCCATACGGTTTGTAAGATCTTTTCCCTGGGCACCACATCATTTTTGTTTTCGAACAAGAGCTTCAGCAGCATGGCTTCTTTTTTACTGAGTTGAATGCGTTCCCCTTCTTTGGTGACTGCTTCCTGCGCATTAAAATCAATAGTGTGCCCGCCAAACTGGTAAGTATCACCCACCGTGTCCTTGTCCTGCATCTTTTTATTCTTTTCAATCAGCTTCTGCACGCGCAGTAACAACTCTTCGAGGTTAAAGGGTTTGGTGAGGTAATCATCGGCGCCTTTCTTTAAGCCAAGTACCCTGTCTGAGCTCGTGTTTTTCGCGCTGAGGATCAAAATAGGCACCTGATTGTTTTGAACGCGGATGGTTTCGGTTATGCTGATGCCATCAACGTCGGGGAGCATTACGTCGAGTATGATGAGATCAAAGTATTCGCTGTGTATTTTTTGCAGGGCTTCACTGCCGGTAAAGGCGGAAGTAATTTCATACCCTTCCAGTTCAAGGTTCAGCTTGAGCGCTTCATGCAGGTTTTCTTCGTCTTCAACCAGTAATATCGATGGTTTATTGTTCATGGGTATGTTTTACAGTAAAACTTACCATAAAATTACTGCCTCTGGGTAAATTATCAGTCACCTTGATCTGTCCATTATGATCTTCTACAATCTTTTTACAAAGGTAGAGTCCCAGGCCGGTGCCCTTGGTGGTGCGGGTGGTTTCATTGCCTATGCGGTAGAACTTTTCGAAGATCTGTTTTTTCTCATTGCCTGGTATGCCGGGCCCTTCATCAATGACCTGGAAGAGGATGGTCCTGTTCTTTTGAAGCAGCTTGATAGTAATGGGCGCTTCTTTGGGTGAATATTTGATGGCATTTTCAATGAGGTTGTTCACCAGTATCTGTAACAGTAAGGGGTCACCGTTAATGTCGATTTCGGATTCTACTTCACATTGCCAGGGACGGTCGGGGAACCGGTTCCTGAATTCGCTGACGGCGGTCTTTACCAGGTCGCTCAATTCAAGTTCTTCTTTTGCCATGCGGTATCGGCCGCCTTCCAGCTGGGATGATACCAGGATATTGCTTACCAGGGTATTCAGCCGGTTCGTTTCCTGCAGGGTGGCCTGCAGCATTTTTAGTTTTTTTTCGTCTGACAGGGAATACTTGAGCAGGGTTTCGAGGTTAAGCTTGGCCACCGCAATAGGCGTTTTCAATTCATGCGTAATGGCCATCATAAAGTTCTCCTGCTGATATTGTAATCGTATTTGTCGCCGTACGGCCTGGTAAACAAATATGGAAGCTATTAATATTACGATCAGAAATGTAGCGCCTTCGCCAATGTATTGAACGTCTTTTATATGTTCTTCGTCGGCAATTGCCTGGTATTTAATTTGGAAGGCCGGATCATCGAGTTTAAGCTCGCTGAACTTATACTGGGCCATGCGGTCGTTCTGTTTTTCGAGGGCAATGAACCACCATACCAGCGCTACTATTATGTAAGCCAGCAGAAGCCAGTAAACAATACTGGCAATGGCGAGACGCTTTTTAGTAAATATGTCCATGAGCCAACATATGATTGCCTAAAGTACTTTTTCAAGGCGGATCCCTACATTCATAACGTTCTTCAAAGGGTCTTCCCGCATGATGTTTTCCAGCTTGAAGCGGTAAATGCCTGCGCTTAGCCTTTCGGGAGAATTCGGGGGAGTGATCATGATACGGTGTTCGAAAATATCGTCCATACCACTGGCCAGCCAGCCTTTGTCGTCGGTTGCCAGTTGCAGGTTAAGCGGCTGGTTATTGATAACCCCCTTGGGGCTTTCGGTATGAACATTGATCCAGATATTCTTATAGCGATAGGCGTCGGTATGCCGGATCACAATATAAATATTGAACCGGGCCGTGGTGTCTTTGGGTTCTATATTGAATGCTATTTCGGGTTTATAGCTACTGGCCCAGGATTGCCGGGGAATGGTGGCGTGCTTTTCAAAAACATCTACAGTACCACAACCCGGGAGAACGAGGTACGAAGTAAGGAGGAGGAAGAAGTAAGAAATAAACTTGCTCTTATTCAAGGGACACTGTTTTTACAAAGATAAGGATCAGGTTATAAGGGTGCAAGCGCTCGGGGCCGCAGGTGTAAGGCTCAGGTTAGAGGTGAAAAGCGCAAGGCTGAAGGCACAAGGCTTGCATGATAGCGGGTATTCCTTGTACCTTGGGCGCTTGTACCTTTAAAGAACGTTCAGTACCTGTTCTTTTGCTTTTTCCAGCTCATCTTTCATAAGTACCACGCACTTTTGAATGGATGAATCGTAAGCTTTGGCGCCGGTGGTATTGATCTCCCGGCCGATCTCCTGCAGTACAAATGATAGTTTCTTGCCTTTACTGTCTTCCGGCTCACTTAAAATGTTCTTGAAATATTCACAGTGGGTCTTTAAACGCACCTGTTCTTCGCTGAGGTCGATCTTTTCGATGTAGTAGATCAGTTCCTGTTCCAGGCGGTTCGGATCGTAGTTCTCTTTCCCCACATTTTCTTCCAGCACTTTGGTCAATCCTTCCCTGATCTTTTGTTTGCGCAAAGGTTCCAGGGTAGCAATGATCTCCTGTTGTTTTTGAATATTGCTTATGCGCAACAGCAGGTCGCCTTCCATGATCTTGCCTTCTTCTAGGCGGTGCGTGGTGAGGTTCTCTATTGCCGCTTCAATGACCTTCTGGAAATGGTCCCATTCTTCGTCGGTCAGGGTTTCACCGGTAGGGGTGATCACCTCCGGTAATTTGATAAGGGTGCTTAAGATATGTGAGGGATCGAGGTTCAATGCCTGTGATAGTTCTGCAATCGGCTGATAATAGGCTTTTGCCAGGTCGGTGTTTATGCTTACCGGTTTTGCAGCGCCGCTTTCCTTGAGGCTGATCGTACAATCTATGGTTCCGCGGCCCAGTTTTTTAGATAACAGTGTTCTTATATCAAATTCGAAAGGCTTCAAAAAAGCCGGTATTTTTAATGAGAGTTCAAATTGTTTTCCATTCAGCGATTTAATGTCAACCAGGAAGGTCTTATCTCCCACGGTTTGTTCACTTCGTCCAAAGCCGGTCATTGATTTCAACATAACGTACCTTTTTTTAGCAAGGTAATGAATAAGTTGCAAGTAAAGCCACAAGATTCAGGGGCCTGGGCGCCCCTGAATCTTGCGGTAAAGCATGCGCCTTTATCCAAATAAGCGGGTATAGATGTCGTTTTTATTCATTTCGCGCATGTCGCCTGGTAATAATCCTTCCAGACTGATTCCACCAATGCGGTAACGGATCAAACGCAGGGTAGGGAAGCCGGTTTGAGCAGTCATTTTTCTAACCTGCCGGTTTTTACCTTCTGTTAATACCAGTTTGATCCAGCTGGTTGGAATGTCTTTCCGGAATCGAATGGGTGGATGGCGATCCGGAACAGGCGGTGTGTTAGTGAAACGCGTTGCTTTACAAGGCCGGGTCTTATATTTCTTACCGTCGATGGTTATTGAAACCCCCGATCGCAATTCCTGCAATGCTTGTTCATGTATATCACCATCCACCTGTACCCAGTATTCCCTTTCGTGTGCAAAAGATGGATTTAACAGCCGGTGATTCAATGAGGCATCATTGGTAAGCAGAAGCAATCCTTCACTATCGTAATCTAAACGGCCAACAGCATATACATCAGTTGGCACGTTAAAGAATGTTTTCAATGTTTGCTTTCCTTCTTCAGAAGTGAACTGCGATAGTACCTGGTATGGTTTGTAGATAATGAAATAGCGATGCATACAAAAGAAAATCTCCCGGTGAGCCGGGAGATTCATTATGTGGATGGGTTAGTAAGTACCGGGAAATAAATTTCCCTCCACAATATTAAAAATAATTTTTTCTATCTAAAAAAATTTTCTAATAAATTTTATTCACATTTTTTTTATGTAATGGGGAAAAGCGAAGCCGTAATTCATCGTTAAGTGCAATGCTGAGTACAAATTTATAACCTCTTCATGTTATCTGCAATGCTACTCACTGTTTTTTCATTCGCTGAAACATGCATGTACAGCGGGTTCTATGCAATGCGTTGTGAAAGAGATATTATAACACGTAATCAATTGCAGGTTTGATGAACAACATGACTAAACATACATCGCAGTAAAAAAATCCATTGATGAAGCCGGTAAGCGTCCTTCTTTTTTTGGCAAAAAGATGATGGAAAAGGATAAATACTGCCGGCAATGGCTGTTCTGAATGATGTAACCGGTTGTTGAAGCGGGTATGAAGTACCCGGATGAGTAATAAACGGATGGTGTTATAGAAAATTCACGATGACAATGATTACCTGAACCGGTAATATATCAGAAAACATGAAACTGATGGGAATAATTACCCGATCGGTGTGCGTAACGTGCGTTACTTTTGCCAAAATTCATTGGATATGAAATTTCCTGCTCCCGTTTCGGTAAAATGGATAGCCAATTTGATAGGCGCTGAGCTTACAGGCAATACAGAAGGAATAGCTACAGGTATAAATGAGATCCATAAAGTAGAACCCGGTGACCTGGTATTTGTAGATCATCCCAAATATTACGATAAGTGTTTGCAATCTGCAGCCACTTTTATCATTATCAACCAGAAAACAGATTGTCCTGCAGGAAAAGCATTGCTGATCGTTGACAAACCTTTCGATGCGTATCAAACCATTGTACGACATTTCCGGCCTTTCAAACCTGCCGATAAACCGGTGAGCGACTCGGCTACTATTGGTGAAGGAACCTATATTGCGCCCAACGTTTATATCGGGCACGAAGTAATTATTGGCAGGGATTGTTTCATCGGTCCCAATGTTACCATATTAGACCACTGTGTTATAGGCGATAACGTGATCATACAATCGGGTACGGTAATAGGATCAGACGCTTTTTACTACAATACCAGGAAGGACCGTGAGGTTTGGTATAAGAAGATGGAAAGCTGTGGCCGGGTGATCATTGAAAATGATGTGGAGATCGGTGCAGGTTGTACCATCGACCGGGGGGTATCGCACGATACCCGCATAGGCCGGGGCAGTAAACTCGATAATATGGTTCATATTGGTCATGATACTGTTTTGGGCACAAACTGTTTACTGGCTGCACAGGTGGGCATAGCGGGCGCCACAACGCTTGGCAATGGGGTTATTTTGTGGGGGCAGGTTGGGGTTTCCAAAACACTTACCATTGGTGATAATGCGGTACTGCTTGCCCAAAGCGGGGTGCCTTCATCCCTGGAAGGTGGTAAGGTATATTTTGGAACGCCGGCTGAGGATGCTGTTGCCAAAAAAAGAGAGCTGGTGTGGGTGAAGCGGATACCTGAGATCTGGGAAAAAATCAAAGCACTCAAATAGTGATCTGTAATTTTTGATTTCGAGATCTTGAGATTTGGTGATTTGTTCCAATTCGAACAGTCCGGTAAATCGCAAAATCGCAAAATCTCAAAATCTCGAAATCCCTGAAACGCCTGCTTAGTCATTTAAATTTGGAGAGAAACTCATCCTTCTTACGCATAGAAACCTCTATCATAGTCCCATCTTCCATTTCAATGGTTCCTCCTCTGCCCCGGTTATATTTTTTTATAAAAGAGTGATTGATGATATAGGATTGGTGTATCCGGGAAAAGGTTTCAACGGGTAGGATGTCTTCAAATTCTTTTAATGTACGTGACACCATTATCTTTTGCTGATCGTGCATATATACAAATGTGTAGCTGCCTCTTGCTTCCAGCCAAACCAGTTCATTGATGTTTACAAAGACCAACCCGTCGAGCGTAGGCAACGCTACTTTTTGCAAAACAGGTTTGCTTACCGACAGGTTGAACAGCAACGTATCAATTTTCGTGGTAATATTTTTTGTCTTAATACGTTCGGCAGCTTTCTGCACCGCTGCCTGAAGCTCTTTTATATTAACTGGTTTCAATAAATAATCAAGGGCCGAATATTTAATGGCATTGATGGCGTAATTATCGAAGGCTGTAACAAATATTATTTCAAAATTAACCGGCGAGAGGTTATTCAGCAGTTCAAAAGCATTGCCAAATGGCATTTCAATATCGAGAAATACCAGGTCGGGTTGCGTATGCAGGATCAGGGCCTGCCCGGTACGGATATTTTCAGCCTGGCCGATCAGTTCTATGAGCGGGCAGTATTTCGTTAAGAGCTGTTTAAGCGCCTCGATATTATTGGGTTCATCGTCAATAATGATGGTGCGTATCATTTTTTCACAGGTTTTAAAGTAATGGTATGGGGAAAACGTATGGTAACGCTAGTGCCTGTGGCCTGGCCGTTTTCATTGGTCAGATCGTTTATTTCAATGGTTATGGGATCAGTTAACTGACGATTTAAAATGTTTATTCTTTCTGCGGTCAGCGTCATACCTTTTGATTGATACTCAACATGCATTTGTGATCTATAGGCCTGGGCTTTTTTACGTCCGATGCCATTGTCCTGAATAATACATACAAAGCCGTCGTTGCTTTTCAGGAAGCTGATATCTATGCGCCCGGCCCCGTTTTCCTTATATCTGATGCCATGCCGGATGCTGTTCTCAATATAGGGTTGCAAGATCATTGTGGGAATATGAACCATATCGGCATCTATCCCGGGATCTGTTTCAATGGTATAATGGAATGAGTGCCCAAAGCGCATCATTTCCAGCTCGAGGTATCGCTTCAGGTATTTTATTTCGTTAGTAATGGAGATCGTGCTTTTTTCTGAATTATCGAGCGTTTGCCTGATCAAATGGGCGAACTCCGACAGGTACCAGTTTGATGACTCCAGGTCGTTTGTTATTATAAAATTCTGAATACTGTTTAGGCAGTTAAATATAAAATGCGGGTTCATTTGCGCCCGTAATGCCATTTGTTCCAGTTCATTCAGTTTTTGCTGTATGGAAGTTCTTTCCTGTTCTTCCCTGCGCAGGATGCTGAAGCGCCAGGCAACCAGCATCCAGGTGATCAGCACCGCAGCCGCAATGACCAGAACCTGGAAGGGCAGTGTTTGCCAGAATGGGGCTTCTATTATAAAGGCAATTTTTACGGGATTGCTGATAATGCCTTTCTTATTTACGGCGATCAACTCAAACTCGTACCTGCCGGGTGGGATGGAAGGATACTCGAGCATGGTTTGAACCGTGGAATCCCAGTTATTCGTTAAACCCTTCAGCCGGTAGCGGTACCAGATACTGCCGCCTGATTTAAAGGAAATGCCGGCATAGGAGATCTTTAAGCTGTTTTCGAGGTAACTGAGCTTGTAACTGTCCTGCAGTGGCTGCGCTTTATTCCCTACTGAAATCTCGAGGATGCGCAAATTGCATTTGGAGAAATCGGCTACTTTGGTTTCGTCGAACCAGGTAAGCCCGGCAGGAGAACCCACATAAATAGTATTACCGTCAACATATATGGCATTTATAATGTCGGTGGGCAAGCCGTCGGAAGTACTGTAGGTGGTAACAGGATATGGGGTCTGACTGATATTAATTTTGTTGAGTCCTTTGTCGGTGCCTACCCACAGGAAATTATTATTTACGAACAGGGTTCTGCAGATATTACTTGAAAGACCTTCCTGGGTAGTGATCTGGTTGATCACCCGGCCATCTTTCATGCAAACGACACCGGCGCCATAAGTAGCAATCCAAAGCCGTCCGTCGGTTGATCTGGCAAAATAACTGATCCGTTGGCGTAATGGTGCACATTCATCGCCCAGGTAGCGAACCTGTTTGGTTTTTGTTACAATGTATAATCCGTTTATGGTTCCTATATAATAATCGTTATAATAACAGCAAACGCTGGTTGTACGATTGTTCCAGATGGTGTCCCTTACTTCCAGTTTATCCGGATCAACCAGTACGGTCCTTTTAGCGGTACCTACCAACAACAAGCCATTTTCCAGCTCGTCGATTGATTTTAATGCATAAGTGCGGGAGCAGCTTTCGATCCCTTTAGGCGTTTTGTTTATCAATAGTCCATCAGAGCCAATTAACAGGGTGCCTTTTTTTGTTCGTTTGAGGCAGGTTACCCGGTTGCTTGAATTGGCGTTAGAAGATCGTTCAAACTCGGGATTCAGGTTCAGGGTATCTATGCCGCTTCCCTGCCTAACATACACCCGGCCGAACGCGGCGCCAGCATATAACCTGTCATTTACTTTTGTGAGCGAAAAGATCTCTGAGTTCCGGTTCTCCCGAAAGTAATAGGTTTTAAATGCCCGGGATGCCAGTTTATAAACACCTTCCCCCAGGGTAGCGAACCAGATATTCTTTTCTCTGTCGATCAGGCAGTGGCTGATCTTTTTATCTTTCAGAAATCGTTCCTCATAATGATCGAATGTGGTGGTGTCTACCATCCACGCACCGCTCCATGTATTAGTAAACAACAAATTATCAACGTTCCTGGTATAATCCTCGCTTGTGAATTTTAAACGGAGCCGGGCCTCTTGCAGTTTTGGGTGCCATGCCACTGGGCGGGCAAGCGTACTGCAGGGTACTTTATTCATCTTTCCGTCGCTAACGATAAAGCACTGGGTGTTTACGTTCAGTTGAAAACCCCTGCCCAGCGGGTTAGGCCTAAGAAAAACGCGGTTTCCCTCTAAACTCGCGTTATATACTTTAACGTCGTTGCGGGGAGAAATGATGATGACCCCATTATCTGTTACAAACCCAATTTCCTGTTCTGAGCTTTCATGAAATATACTGATAACAGATGTGAGGTGGATCTTTTTAAGCAGCGGGTCGTTTTCCTGGTTATATATTTTTCCGTTATAATAATAGCAGACGTTATTTTTAAAGGGAGCCATCCAGATCCTTCCTTTTGAGTCGGCAAACAGTTTTATAATTTCTGTTTCGGGCAAGCCGTCGCTGGTAGTAAAGTTCTTAAAATTGGTGCCATCAAAGCGGCTGATGCCGGCTTCTGTGGCAAACCAGATGAAGCCTTGATTATCCTGGCAAAGGTCATACACGGTAGAGCCCGCCAGCCCGTCCTTTACATCATAATGAATGAAACTATTTTCCTGGGCAAAAGAGGTATGAACAGTTAATAAACCGGCGACTATCAAAAGGCATGCGATAAAGCGTTTGATGATCACAGCGTGTGTAAGTGCTATGATGGCAAGGGTCCCCATAAGCGAAAGGTTTTCCGATAGCCGGCTCTCTTTTCAGCGGCTATCGGAATTCCGTTTGAAGGTATCAAAAAAAGGTATTAGGCGGGTATTTTAAAATGCAAAGGTTTTATTAAAGAGCGGTAGATATAATGTTACTGATATATGTAATCGTAAGGAAGCAGTTCGGCCAGTTTTTTCCAGGCCCAGTAACCGGTATTAATAACATCGTATTGCTCGTAGAAGTAGCCGTTCTTTTCAATCACAAAGCCATTGGCCACGTCCAGTACCGTTATCTGAAAGCGTGTATTGGCCGGTAATTTATATTCTTCCAGGAATTGTTTATCGGGGCGAACCCTTTCATAGCTGATGCGGTACTGGCCTGACCAGCCGATCTCCACATCACCACTATCGGCCAGGTAGTCCTGCTCGTTGTAGAGGTCCGTTATAAATGTACCCTTTACACTTTGCGAGTCCTGATTCAGCTTTTCAACAATAAAACCCTCCTTTGTCAGGGTGCTATCGTAGAACGACCGCATAAAATGCAGGCGCGAGCCCAGGTATGTACGTGCCCGGTTCTTTTTCCATTGGGCTTTAACTTCTTCCGTACTATCCATTTCCTGGAATAATGGCGATCCGGTGTATTGGGTAATATTGCTGGAATAATCGTAGCTGAAAGAGTCGAGCTGGTACCTGATCTTATAGCCGAGAGAATAGTTGTTGATAATAAGATCTTCGCGAGCGGTGATCTTTAAGCGATTTCTTTTTTTGCTATAAAAAAAACGTAATACTTCGGGGTTCTGAATGGTGCACTGGCTGGCAAAGCCGGTATTGCCGATAAAGTTCTGGGTAAAGAATTTCCCGTATTTAGCTAATCCCTCCGGGTCTTCGGTGCTGGCCACTACGGCTACTTCTGATAAGGATTGATTTACTTTGGCCAGTTCCACGAGCATGGTATCGGCAGTAGCCTGGTTATCGGAAATACGAAATACTTTTTTTTCATATCCTGTATAGGTAACTACCATATCGTATCCGCCGTTCGGCAGGCGCATATAAAACAAACCCTGGTTATTGGATACAGTTCCCTGGGTGGTATTCTGACAATACGCTGAGGCGTTGGGCAATGGCTGTTTGGAGTCTGCGTCGATCACTTTCCCGATTATAGAAAATGATTTTTCCTGTGCTATTGAAATGGAATAACAGGTTACGGCTAACAACAGGACGATTAAATTTTTCATGCGATATCTAATATTGTTAAACTGGCCGCATGTAATTCGCCTTAAAAATTTTCATCGCGCTTTAAAATGAAATTGCTCAAAAATTTCTAAGGCTCATTTCATGCGATCTTTAATATTGTTAAACTGGCCGCATGGAATTCGCCTTAAAAATTTTCATCGCGCTTTAAAATGAAATTGCTCAAAAATTTCTAAGGCTCATTTCATGCGATATCTAATATTGTTACACTGGCCGCATGGAATTCGCCTGCGGCTGATTTCATGCGATCTTTAATTTTGAGGCCGGGCTTTTACGTTGACCCCTATGTGGTTTTTGCTAAACGGTTTGTTTACCCAGGTATAAACCGGCCTATGCAAACAGTTGCCCCCTTTACAACGTTTTACCGGCATTGAAAGTATTGAATGGGTTTTGATCGGCATACAGTTCCCGGGTTAAATTTATTTAACATATTAGCCTGTGCCGGCATGTATAACAAGTATTTTGCCAGTTATAGTGGTTGCAAATTGGCCAGGTACTGCTGGCAATCTTTCTGAATAGCTTTTTCCAGGGGGGTAAAGGAGAATCCGGGCAGCGCTTTTAAAATCTTGCTGTTATCGAAGTAGGTAATGCTTTGGGCCACGCGGGCGCTTTGACGGGTAAGCAATGGTCTTTTTCCTGAGAACATGGCTTTTAATTTTTCCATCCGCCAGGCAATGCTGCCCATCAGGGGAGTGGCTTCTTTGTGGGGATGTTTCTTGCCAAACCCATCGGCGATGGTATTCAATAATTGCTGAAAGGTCCAGTTATCGCCGTTCACAATAAATCGTTCGTGAGAATGGTCGCTTTCCATCAGCAATACCGTGGCTTTTGCCACATCGGTTACTGCTACAAAACCATTTATTCCTTTGGTGAACCAGGGAAATTCCTTGTAAACGCTTTTAAAGATTGCACAGCTCGACAGGTTCCAGTCGCCATAACCAATCACCGTGCTCGGGTTTACAATAACCATATCCAGCCCTTCTGCAGCGCCGCGCCATACCTCGAGCTCGGCGTGGTGTTTACTAATGGCATAGGTGGTGTGCCATTTACCCGGTTGCCATTTTTTTTCTTCTGTAATTGTTTCGCCGGTGGTAGTGCGGCCGATGGCTGCCACTGAACTGATGTGCACAAAACGCCGGATATTATTCTCCAGCGCGAGGTTCACCACGTTGGCCGTACCTTCTATATTGAGCTTATAGATCGCTTTTCTTTCGCTATCGCTGAACGATACTTTGGCGGCCGCATGAATAACTGCATCTATTCCTTTCATGGCGTCATCGAGCGATACTACATCGAGTATATCGCCGGCAACCCATTCCACTTTATCATTGATGTGTGCAGGAATAAAAAAAGGAGTTCCTTTACTATGCCGGATTGCCCGAACAGCATAGCCTTTTTCCACCAGTTCTTTTATGATGTATGCGCCTATAAAGCCGGAACCGCCTGTAACGAGTATTTTGGGTAACAAGTGTTATTATTAACAGGGCACGAAGATAACCTTTCTATAACAAAACGGGTCAGTAGAAACACATAATGCCTGTTCTAAAATGAACTATGAATTAATATTCATAATAACCTTTGCCGGTTTTCCGGCCAAGTTCCCCTTTTTCTACTCTTTCCTGCTGAATGGGGGAAGGTTGCAGCCGGGCCGGTTGGCCCAGCGCATCATATACCTGGCAGCTGACGGCATAATTGATATCATTGCCAATCAGGTCCATCAGGCGAAAAGGGCCCATTTTAAAACCAGACGCTTCGAGCAGGGTGTCGATGGTTTGAAAATCGGTTACTCCCTGTTCTGCCAGCCGCAGGGCTTCGAGGTAATAAGGCCGGGCCACGTGATTCACAATAAAACCCGGTGCGTCCTGGCAAAGCACGGGGGTTTTTTGCATTTGCCGGGCAGTTTCAACAATGGTATCGATGGTTTGCTGATTGCTGAAAGGTGTGGCAACAACTTCAACCAGTTTCATGATAGTGGCAGGGTTAAAGAAGTGCATGCCGGCCACCCGTTCAGGATTTCTTACCTGTTTGGCAATAGCTGTAACCGATAAAGAAGAAGTATTCGTAGCAAAGATTACGTCTGAGTGATTCACCTGGGCCAGTTGATTGAACAGGCCTGCTTTTATTTCGGGCTTTTCAACAATGGCTTCAATCACCAGGTCGGCCAGGCAGTCATTGATATCGGAAACAAACTGAATGCGACCCTGAATTGCCGTAGCCGCCTCTGCGGTGATCTTGTTTTTCTGAACCAGGCTTTGCAGGTTGCTTTCCATAGCCGCTCCGGCTTTTTCAAGCATGCCTTCATTTACATCATACAATATAACATGAAAGTTGTGCTGGGCCGCTGCCTGGGCAATACTGCTGCCCATGGTGCCTGCACCGCAAACGCAAATAGTTTCTATCATAGTCGTCAATCGTGAATCTGGCAATGGTGAATGGACTGCCGTGGTAAGACCGAATGACCGGTAACCACAACCCCTAAACTACAAACCATAAAACCTATTATGTGGCACTGGTGAATTGCCGCAGGAATCGCACATCGTTCTCACTGAAAAGCCGGATGTCATTGATACCATATTTAAGCAGGGCTGGCCGTTCGATACCCATGCCGAATGCAAAGCCGCTGTATTTTTCGGGGTCAATGTTACAATTCTCCAGCACTTTCGGGTGTACCATGCCGCAACCCAATATTTCGAGCCAGCCGGTGCGTTTGCACACAGCACAACCTTCGCCGCCGCATAACTGGCAGCTGATGTCCATTTCGGCACTGGGTTCGGTGAATGGGAAATAAGAAGGGCGGAAGCGCACTTTTACGTCCTTACCATACATCTCCTGCACAAAGAAATACAGGGTTTGTTTCAGGTCGGCAAAAGATACGTTCTCATCAATGTATAAACCCTCGATCTGATGGAAAAAGCAATGGCTGCGGGCGCTGATCGTTTCGTTGCGGTATACCCGGCCGGGGCATATAATGCGGATCGGTAACTGCTCTTTTTCCATAGCCCTGATCTGGGTGTTGCTGGTATGGGTGCGCAGCAGCCAATCGGGATTCTGTTGAATATAGAAAGTGTCCTGCATATCCCGCGCGGGATGATGTTCAGGAAGATTCAGGGCGGTAAAGTTGTGCCAGTCATCCTCAATTTCCGGCCCTTCGGCCACAGAGAAGCCCAGGCGGTTGAAAATGCTGATCACATGATTAAGGAAGAGGTTGATTGGATGGCGGGTGCCCAGGGGTAATGGATCACCTGGCAGGGTTACATCAATAGTTGCTGCCGTGGCGCCGCCCGATCCTTCCAGCTGCTGTTTCCATTGCTCGTATTTGGCTTCGGCCAGTTGTTTGAATTCGTTCAGGATCAAACCGAACTCTTTCTTTTTATCGGCCGGAACATTCCTCATTTCGGTGAACAGGTTCTTTACGATGCCCTTTGTTCCCAGGAATTTAATACGATAAGCTTCCAATGAATCAGCGCCGTTAGTTGGCTGGTTCTCAATTTCCTGCTTATAGGCTGCAATTTGCTGTAACAATTCATCCATGCGGCAAAGATAATAGTTCTTAGTTCAAAGTGCTGTTACCGGCCGCCAGTTTCCAGTTACCGGTTCTAAAGGATCAGTACAGGTGGCCGGTTTCCAGATGCGGGCCATCTGTCTCCCTGTAATCTGTAACAGCTGCCTTTTCATGTATCCGTTCAGCTTTTCCTTTTTTCCATTACCACCTTGTTTCTTATTCATTTATCTTGCATCGTATGTCGGATTCATTATATATAGGAGATTTTTTGCAGCCTGTTAACCGGTACATGCTATCGGAAGATGAAGGCTATAAAGATGGACAGATCGGCAAAAAGATCGTGGTGTATGAAGATGAGGAAATACCCGACCTGCGATCGGCAGATATTGTGCTGGTGGGATGCAATGAGACCAGGGGAAACTACCAGGTACAGCCCGGCCGCATCTCGGCTCCAGATGCCATCCGCCGCCAGTTTTATGCATTATATCAATGGCACTCCGACCTAAACCTGGTAGATATTGGTAATATCATTCCCGGCGCCGGATTGAACGACACCTATGCTGCACTGAAAACCGTGCTGGCCGAACTGACCGCTATCGGCAAAACGGTGGTGGTGCTGGGTGGTTCACACGATCTTACGCTGGCGCAATACCACTCCTACACGAGCAAACATCAGATCATAGAGGCCACCTGTGTAGATGCGCTCATTGACCTCAGCATGGAATCACGGAACCGTTCGGAGAATTTTCTAATGGAAATGCTTACCGGTGAACCGAATTTTATTAAACATTATAATCATATCGGTTTCCAGAGCTATTATGTACATCCGCATATGCTGGAAACCATGGATAAATTACGGTTCGACTGTTTTCGTGTAGGGCATGTGAAAGAGAATATCGAGGAAATGGAGCCGGTGATCCGCAATTCGCAGCTGTTCAGTTTTGATATTGCAGCCATTGCCCATGCATTTGCGCCCAGTAACCAGGTTACACCGAACGGACTAACGGGTGAAGAAGCCTGTGTGCTGATGCAGTATGCCGGCCTGAGCCCTACCATTAATACCATAGGTATTTACGGGTATGTGCCCGACCGGGACAGAGATGAGCTCACGGCCAAACAGATCAGCCATATGTTGTGGTACCTGGTGGATGGTTATAACCGCAGCCTGCGCGAAGCCCGGCTCGAAGAGAAAGATTCCTTCAATGAGTTTCATATGGCATTCGCTGAAATAGAAACGGTTTTCCTGCAAAGCAAAAAGACCGGCCGCTGGTGGATGCAGTTACCCGATAAAAAATACATTGCCTGTTCGTATAAGGATTACCTGGTGGCCAGCAGCAATGAGATCCCTGAACGGTGGATGAGGGCGCAGGAAAGGCAATGAATGCACATATGCTAATTGGCTGATGTGCCAATACGATAATGCCCGCTAATGCCGGAACGAGTAGTGATAAGATTTGATTATCGAATACAATTCCGGAAAATTTCACATTAAAAGGTATTAATACTAACCATTAACGCTACTGCTTGTCAAAATAATCTTTAAATTTCAGCATGAGCAAGAGCAGCAGATTCCCTTTTCACTTCAGTTCCATTTTACCTTCTATTCCTGTAAAGGGCTTTCGGCTGGTTGCTTACAGCCTCATGCTGTTACTGGCTTCCTGTTCAACCCAGCGCCAGATCGGCAAAGCCGCCAATACAGATCTGTTCCTTGATTCCAGTGTGCAACATGCACATGTAGGCATCAGCCTCTTCGATCCTTCCACTAAAAAATACCTGTATACCCATAACGCAAAAAAGTATTTTGTGCCCGCGTCTAATACCAAGCTCTTCAGCTGTTACGCTGCCCTGAAATACCTGGGCGACAGTTTGCCGGGCATTCAGTACTGGGAAAATGATACGGCGCTATATCTGGTGGGAACCGGCGATCCCAGCCTGCTGCATCCGGATTTTAAAAGGAATGCGGTCATCGATTTTCTGCAAAAGACAAATAAATCGATATATATAACAGACGTTAACTGGAAAGAGCATGCCCTGGGTGCGGGTTGGTCATGGAACGACTACAATGATAACTACATGGTTGAGCGCAGCGCTTTACCTGTGTATGGTAATATCATTCACTGGGTGCAGGAAATGAGCGATAATGGCGGCAGTGCCGCTTTGCCTGATCAGCCGGCAACGCCGTTTATTTATTCCCTGCCTGAAATTAACTGGAAAGTGCGCTTTAATGCGGGCGTTACCCGTAAGGCTTTTTTTGTACAGCGTAACCGCAATGAGAATGTGTTTGTGATCACTGAGGGAACCGAAAAAAAGAAAGAACAGGATGTGCCGTTCGTTACTCATGGCATTCAATCGGCCATTGAATTGCTGCCGGATACGGTTGGAAAACAGATCACATATTTGCCGGAGTTAAAACAACTGCCTGCCCGGCTGAACACGATCTTTTCACAGCCCACCGATTCGGTATTACAACCCATGATGTACCGCAGCGATAATTTTTTTGCTGAACAGGCGCTGTTAATGGTGAGCCAGATAAAATTGGGCGAAATGAACAACCGCAGGATAATAGATACCCTGCTTAAAACCGATCTCCGCGATCTGCCGCAATTGCCCCGTTGGGCCGATGGGAGTGGCTTGAGCCGGTATAACCTGTTTACACCCAACGACTTTGTGGTGCTTTTGCAGAAAATGGAGCAAGAGTTTGGCATGAAAAGGCTACAGGTGATACTACCTACCGGTGGTAAGGGTACTTTAGGTAATTTGTACAAACAAGATAGTAATTATATATTTGCCAAGACCGGTACCTTGTCGGGCGTTGTTGCATTGAGCGGATATATTTATACGAAGAAGAACAAGCTGCTGATTTTCTCGGTCCTTATCAATAATCACACAGGCAGCGCAGGAACCATCCGTAAAAGAGTTGAAGCATTCCTGAACGGCATCCGGAACCGGTATTAACAAAGTTTTTAAATTTTCTCTTTCACGCCCCAACCGTAGCGCTACCATACCCCGTATTATTACTAGCAACTGGCAATTGGCCATTAAACAAAGAGAAAATAAGCATTCAAAAGAAACAAGTCAGTTTATCAAGTTCGGCTACAGAATACCAAATAACATCGGCTTGATTGTCCACCAATGCTACTGATATAGAACTCATAAACGGTTGTATAAATAACAGCCGCAAGGCCCAGGAACGCTTGTATAAGAAGTTTTATGGACCGATGGCATCTATTTGCCTGCGATACACCCGGAACCAGGAAGATGCAATAGAAGTATTGCATAATGGCTTTTTGAAGGTCTTCAAAAACATCCATACTTATGATATGGGCAAGGCATCCTTGTATACCTGGGTGAGAACCATCATCATCAATTCAGCCATAGATTTTATCAGACAGCGCAGCAAATTCCATACGCACATTGAACTGGAAAAAGTAGACGAACCAGCCATTGATGCAGATGCGATACAACGAATGTCTTCCCATGAAGTTTTATTACTTGTACAGAAATTATCACCGGCTACCCAAACGGTGTTTAATCTGTATGTAGTTGAAGGATACAATCACCGGGAAATAGCTAACCTATTGGGAATTAGTGAGGGTACCAGCAAATGGCACCTGAGCGAAGCCCGTAAACAATTGCAAAAACTATTACAAACGTTGCAAGTGTAAATGAGATGAATTTTAAACATCCATACGAAAAACACTTAGCGGAAAAACTGGTGCAGCTTCCGCCACCTGACGACCCTGACCAAAACTGGCAGCATATGAAGGCGCTGCTCGACAAAAATATGCCCCGGGGTGGAGGCGGACCTGGCGGGCCATACCGCTGGTGGATCACGGGCACTGTATTGGTGGCCGTGGTAGTGGGAACATTTTTTGGCGGCAGACATCTGCTTACAAAGGAACAACCCAGCGATGCTGTTGCCGGTACTATAAAAACCGTTAACAATAAAAAAGCACCTTCCGTTGCGTTAACCGAAAAAAATAATGGCCGGCCAAACGGTTCACCTGCGGCTGACAATCCTGCTGGTTCAACCACCGGATCAAAGAAAAAATGGCCTGGAGCCGAATATGCATCCAGCTCCAGCAAGCCGGCCAATAACAGAGCCGCTGCTGACAACGGACAACAGGGCGCCGGCAACAATTCCGCTAAACAGCCAGCCAACCAGGCGCGGCACGATGTAGCCGTTACCAATAACACCGGTAAAAATGTAACTGTAGCTGAAAAGGCACGCGGCAGCGGAACTAATGAAACTGACAAGCGCTTGTTGCCAGGCAATAACAACAGCGCTGACCTCACAAAAAATTCACCCAACAATAATAACAAAACTTACCCCGATCGAAGAAATATCTACACTCCTGAAACGAATAGAAACGGTAGAAGAACTGGTAATGATGGTGTCAACAGAGATCGCCATGTAGCAAATGATAAAAGGGCCAGCCATCAGCGGGAATCATTGGAAAATAATGCGGTTGTATCAAATGCCAGTAATGAGGCTAAAAATAGAAAAGGGAAAACGCCGGTAAATAAACAAACGGCCGATCCAAGCTCCTTAAACACGCGTGCAAAAGCAGCAGCGAACCGGCAGGGGTATACGCCGCAGCTCACTTTACCTTCCCAGCCGGCCAGAGGTTTCGAATTAAAAGAGTCACCGGTTACTTATGACATTAATTATGCAGGTACCATAGTATCTCCTTCAGGTGTAGTGACCAGGGAATTTACATATTACACGCAGGCCGATCTCTTCCCCGAAACAGCGGCTAAAAAGAAATCCAACAACCGCAAATCGAGCCGGTCGCCGTATGCTCAAGAGGACAAAACATTTGCTGTTGGCTTATCATTGCCGCTGGGCTTTCCGGTTGGTGATCAGCAGGCCCTCGCTTACAACAGGAATGCCGGTGTAAATACCATCTCTGATTATATTCCGTCACCGCATTTTCAATATCATTTTAATAAAAAGACCTATGTGCAGGCCGGCTTTCAGTTTTCGGCCCCGCAGTTCATAAGGCCTGTATTATTATACCAGGACCGCAAACCTTACCAGATAGGGCCCAATATGGCGGAACAGATCACCTCCATCCATGCCCGTAAATTATATTATTTTAATCTGCCGATTACTGTATACCATAGCCCGCTCAGGAACTTCTATATGGGAACGGGATTACAATACTCATCCCTCTTAAGCGGGGTGGCGCATTACGAGAAAATATTGAGGCGTCCCAACCCCGTGGGACCAGCACAGCAGGAGATGATGAGCAACTATTTTACCCGGTTTAAGAATGATTCACTATCGAACCGGTTAAATGGCAATGAAGTGCGCCTGCTGCTCGATATGAGCTATTACTGGAGCCGGTTTACCGTAGGTTTACAGTACAGCCAGGCCTTCAATAATTATGTAAGCTTTCAGGTAACGCCTTCTTCCCCTTATACCTTTGATAAAAACAAAAGCCTCCAGTTCTACCTGCGGTACAATATCTGGGAAGACAAAAAAAGGAAGCTGTCAAAAACACAATCAGTATTATCGCTTAAATAATTGCTCGAGGTAATCTTTTTTGAATTCGATATATGTTGGATTGCCACCGGCTGTAACATTGGGCTGTGCGCATTTGAACAGGTCGGTGGTAAGGCCGCGCATTTCATCGAGGCTCAGGAGGGTATTCGGCTTGATAGCCTGTTGCCAGGCCAGTGAGCGGATGAGCTTCTCCCGGCGGGAGAATTTAAGGTCGCTGCTGAAATGTTTGAACTGTTCCAGTAAACTTTCTATGGCCAGTTTTTCGTTGCCTGCAGAAACATCGGCGGGTGTGCCCTGTATTACGAAAGCATTGGCGCCAAAAGGTTCAATAAGGTAACCCAACTGGTTCAGGTCGGCTGTTAATTCCTGCAGCAATACGGCATCTGAAGCGGATAATTGCAGGGTGACCGGGAATAAACTGCGTTGGGCAGCAATGCTTTTACCGCCGGCTGCTGCCGCAAAACGTTCGTACAGGATACGCTCATGCGCCAGTTGCTGATGAATGAGCATAAAACCCCTCGATGTAGGCGCTACTATCCAGGTTCCATGCAACTGGAACAGCAGGGCATTATCATCTATAGAGAGAGGTAAATGGCGGGCGGCGGGTGGGGAAAAGCCCTCAGCCATATCACCTTTCTTTTTTAATTGGTCGATCAAAGACTCGAACTTCTCTTCTCTTTGGCCAATGTTACCGGCTGAGTGCTGCGACGAGCTTCCCATTGCCGGTTGCCCATTGCCCATTGCCGATTGATCATTGCCTGGTTCAAAAAAATCTTTCCAGTGCCTGAGTTCCGATTTATCGGTGGGCTGAATAAAATGGGCCTGTCCTTTTTGCGTAAAATTTTTATAGAGATCAGAAGAGCGGGCGGCTTCCTGTTTGTCTTCCGTAAAGGGTTTATTTACGGCATCCAGTTGCTGAATGGTGGGATCAAGGTCAAACTCAAGTGTAGGCGTGATGCTGAACTGCGCCAGGGCATGTTTTACGGCAGCCTGCACAAAGGCATACACGATCTTTTCATCTTCGAACTTGATCTCCTGTTTGGTAGGATGCACATTGATATCAACCTGGGTGGGGTCAAGGTCAATGAACAGGGCATATAATGGAAAGCTATCCGCCGGGATCATTTCCCTGAAGGCGCTCATTACTGCATGGTTTAAATAAGCGCTGCGGATGAACCGGTTGTTTACAAAGAAATACTGGTCACCCCTGGTTTTTTTAGCGGTATCAGGTTTGCCCACAAACCCGTAAATGTTCAGGTAGTCGGTCTTTTCCTGTACGGTAACCAGCCGGGCATTGTAATGCTGGCCCAGCACCTGTACAATACGTTGTTTAAGGCTCCCTTTTTCGAGGTGGAATATTTGTTGTCCGCCACTGGTAAGCGAGAAAAAGATACCGGGAAAGGAGAGGGCCACACGCATGAACTCATCTACAATATGCCGCATTTCGGCGGCATTGCTTTTTAAAAAGTTGCGGCGGGCAGGCACATTGAAGAACAGGTTCTTCATGGCGATGCTGGTGCCATTGGCGGCGGCCACGGGCTCCTGTTTTTTCACCATACTGTTCTCTATTTCAATGCAGGTGCCTGTTTCGTCTTCGGCGCGTTTGGTTTTCAGCTCAACCTGGGCAACAGCGGCAATGGAAGCCAGGGCTTCGCCCCGGAAACCCATGGTGCGAATATGGAACAGATCGTCGATATTCCGGATCTTGGAGGTAGCATGGCGTTCGAAACACATGCGGGCATCGGTTTCGCTCATGCCTTTGCCGTTATCAATTACCTGAACCAGCGATTTACCGGCATCCTGGATAATTAATTTTATTTCAGTGGCGCCGGCATCAACAGCATTTTCCAGCAGCTCCTTTACGGCGCTGGCTGGCCGCTGGATCACTTCACCGGCCGCTATCTGATTGGCAATGTTATCTGGTAATAATTGAATGATATCCGCCAAAAGCTACTCCTGATTTTGAGTTGGCAAATGTAAGACTATTTGATTGCATATACCAGCACTCAAAAGCGTGCAAGAAAAGAAGGCGGGCGGGATAAAATGTTGCCGGCAAATTGAATGAAAATATATTCTAACGTGCAGTAAATACGAGGGTTACCGGGCTTTCACCAGCACAAAAACGCATGCAATATTAGAAGATTTTTAATGCTTCAAACCCCTTATTAACAGTAAATTTGATGTTCATTCTGCCTTATTAAAATCACTTCATGTACATGAGGAATATGTTAAAGACCTTCGGTTTTATTTTATTGGTTATTGTGGTTAACAGCCAGGTTCTAGCACAGCTATCATCCGGTAACCCAGCTGCCGATCATTGGGTCGACAGTGTTTTCAGATCCTTATCAAAATCACAAAAAATAGCCCAGTTGATGGTGGTGCGGGTATCATCTATCGAAGCTGGTGGCAAGATCAGATTTTATGATAAAGAAGTTGCCGAAGCTATTCAAAAATACAATATTGGCGGACTTTGTCTTTTTCAGGGTGGTCCCGTGAAGCAGGCCACGATTCTCAACTATCTGCAGGCGATTGCCAAAACGCCCTTACTGGTGACCATCGATGCAGAAAATGGTGTTGGTATGCGCATGGACAGTGTGCTGGGCCTTCCCCGCCAAATGATGATGGGCGCCGTGCAGGACCAGTCATTGATCTACGAATATGGCCGGGTGGTAGGCGAACAATGTAAACGTATAGGCATCCAGGTAAACTATGCACCCGTAGTAGATGTAAATAATAACCCCAATAACCCGGTGATCAACGACCGGTCTTTCGGAGAAGATAAATACAAGGTCGCTGAATATGGTATTGCATACATGAAGGGTATGCAGGATGTAGGGGTAATGGCTTGTGCAAAACATTTTCCAGGCCATGGCGATGTAGATGTTGACTCGCATCTTGATCTGCCTGTTATCAATAAATCAAGGAACCAGCTCGATTCACTCGAACTCTATCCTTTTAATCAAATTTTCAGGGCCGGTGTGGGCAGTGTAATGGTAGCGCATTTATCGGTGCCTGTAATTGACAATACGGAACACAGGCCTACTTCCATCTCATATAACAACGTAACACAACTGCTGCGCAAGGAGCTTAATTATAACGGCCTCACTTTTACCGATGCATTGGAAATGAAAGGCGTGGCTAAATACTTTCCCGATGGAGAGGCTTCGCGGGAAGCGTTGATCGCAGGTAACGATATGTTGTGTTTACCCGGCGATATTCCGGGAAGTATTAAGAAAATAAGAAAGGCCATCAGAAAAGGTAAGCTTAGCTGGCGCGATATCAATGACCGGGTAAGAAAAGTTCTATACGCTAAGTATCAGTATGGCCTGGCCGACTGGAAACCGGTTGATACAACGAACATCGTGGCTGACCTCAACAGCAAAGTAGCTACCATGCGCCGTTCAATTGCCAAAAATGCGCTGACCCTGTTGCGCAATGAGGAGCCTGCTATTTTCCCCCTGTTCAAAGGACGGAGCGTTGCTTATGTGGGTGTGGGCTTATCACAAGACAATGTTTTTGCTGAACATATGCGCAGGGATTACAATGCAGGTGTGTTTTATTTCGACTATAAAAAAGACAGTAGCGAGATAGCGCCCATGCTGGAGCAGATAAAAAAGGAATATGACATTGTGGTGATTGGTGTACACAAGATCTCGCGCTATCCGGCAAAAAATTTCGGGATCAGCAATGCGGCGATTGCATTGATAAACGGTTTACAGGCGCAGCAAAAAACGATCACTTTTGTATTTGGCAATCCTTATGCCATTAAGAACTTTTGCAGCTCACCGGTACTGGTGGCAGCTTATGATGATGACGATATTACGCAGGCTACCGCTTTCGACCTGCTGCATGGCCGTTTTCTGGCCAGCGGTAAATTGCCGGTAACGGTTTGTCCTTCTTTCAAATATGGCGATGGCGTTATAACAAGGAGATTATTACCGGCCATACCTGCCAGTCAGTTAGGTTTCAATCAGGCCAAACTGAATACTGCCATTGATTCTATCGTTAACGATGCTATTAAACAAAAAGCCATTCCGGGCGCGGTGGTACTGGTGGCTAAAGATGGAAAGATAGCTTACGAAAAAGCATTTGGCTATCTTACCTACGACAGTACAGCGCCGGTGTATCCTGAAACGATCTACGATCTGGCTTCTGTTACGAAGATCATGGCCACCACCTTATCGGTTATGAAATTATACGATGAAGGCAAACTCGAATTGCAGAAAACACTGGGTGATTACCTGCCTTTAGTGCGTGGCACCAATAAAGCGCCGTTGAAGTTGTGGGATATTTTATTACACCAGGCGGGACTGAAAGCCTTCATTCCTTTTTACCGCGAAACGCTGGATAATACAAACGGGAATCTGCCCCTTTCTGCCTTGTATAGAACATCGCCGGAAGAAAATTTCACGGTGCCGGTAGCTGCTAATCTATACATCCGCAACAATTGGGAAGATACCATGATGCGGCGCATACTAAAGAGTGAGCTGGGCCCGCAGGGGAAGTATATCTATAGCGACAATGATTATATTTTTCTGGGTAAGATAGTGGAAGCTGTGACAAAGATGCCGCTCGATCAGTATGTGAAGAAAACATTTTATGATAAACTGAATCTTTCGGTTACCGGATTTAATCCGGCATTTCGATTTCCGCTTGATTACATTGCACCTACAGAGCGGGAAAAAGAGTTCCGCAACCAATTAATTCACGGCTATGTACATGATCCCGGCGCCGCCATGTTTGGTGGTGTGGCCGGCCATGCCGGTTTGTTCAGCAATGCCTATGAAGTGGCGGTGCTGGCCCAGATGTTATTAAATGGAGGCGTATTGAACGGACAGAACTTTTTTAGCCGTTCCACTGTCGATTACTTCAATCAATATCATAGCGCTATCAGCCGCCGGGGATTGGGTTTCGACAAACCTGAAAAGGACAATGCTACCCGTACGGAACCTTATCCCTGCGCTTCTGCCTCGCCGTTAACCTTTGGGCATACCGGTTTTACAGGTACCTGTTTCTGGGTTGATCCCAGGAATAATTTAATATTCGTGTTTCTGAGTAACCGCGTAAACAGTCCGGATGTAAATAAGTTCTTGCGCATGAGCATAAGGCCCAAAGTACATGAAGCCATTTACCAGGCGCTGAAACCTTATTAGGTATTTCTGCGTTATATGAATATTGCCTGAATGTGTAAGGCGAAGGAAGAGGTAAGCATTTAGCGATTTAGATTTTTGGTTTGCACGGGTTCAAGCTTTGCATAAATCTTAAAATCTCAAAATCTCAAAATTTTAAATTACAGATTATGTCACCAGAAGTGTGGCTACGTGGGCCATTGGCCGGAATACCAGCATTGGTGCAACCTGTTGCCCATGCATTGATGCAGGCACAAGAGGAGATCCATGAAATGATGAAAGATTATCCCGATGCCTTGTTATGGCAAAGGCCTGCAGGGGTGGCTTCTCCCGGCTTTCATTTGAAGCATATACCAGGCGTGCTCGACCGTTTATTTAGCTATGCGGCTGGCAAAACGTTGACGCTGGAGCAACTGGCATACCTGAAAGCAGAAACGGAAACATCAGACAATGATACGGTCACTTCACTGTTGAACAAGCTGGATGCGCAGGTGACTGCTTCACTTGATGCATTAAGTTTGATTGACGAAACTTCATTAACCCAAGTAAGAGCGGTGGGCCGCCAGCAATTACCTTCCACCGTAATGGGTTTGTTATTTCATGCAGCTGAACACACGATGCGGCATACCGGCCAGCTGGTGGTAACGGTGCGGGTGGTAAGGCAAAAAGACCTGTAAGGTCTACGGGAAACGCCCTGCTTAGGCAAAGCGGGGGCAAGATCCTGCTGCGCACCTCACAGGTTCAATATGTTCCGCTGCACTATGTTTCACACCCGGATACTTGTTTGCGAGCACCAGCTCATATTCTTTCCTTCTTTTCAGAGTTTTGATCAGTTGGTGCAGTTCACAACTCTCATCGTTATATACCCGGTCCTGCGCCAGTACAACAGGCGCTCCGGCGTTCTTGTTTTGTTACATAAGAACAGGCTGTCGATCTCCTGCAGCAGTGATTCTGATCTGTATTTAAGCGTGAACGTTTTGAGAGGTCGAAGGCGTAAACTGAAGCCGAAGGCCTCAGCCTGTGATAGTAAGGGTGGCTAAGTAAAAGTTAATATTATTCGGGCCGGAGGTCATAAAACATGATGAAAAGCCCCAAAATGACAATGCCAGCGAATAGTTTATGTCATAGAAATGCCAGAAAATCAAATTACTGCAGAAATTAAAGAGGCAGCCGGATGGCTTTAATAATTTGAAAACCCTTGCCAGCACGGCATTTCCCTGAACGCGGGCTTTCCAATAACGCCAAACGCCGGGCAATAAAGTCAACATTCTGTCTTAACTTATCCTAATTTTGCAAATTAACTAGAACAACAGTCAAATGATTCGTAAAGAACAGGTCCTGCAGGATGTAGTGATCAAATTTGCCGGTGATTCCGGAGACGGGATGCAGTTAACCGGTACTCAGTTTACTAACAATACTGCATTGCTGGGCATAGACCTAGCCACTTTCCCTGATTTTCCGGCCGAAATACGTGCTCCCCAGGGTACCCTGCCTGGTGTGAGCGGTTACCAATTGCGCTTCTCGAGCGACCGGGTATTTACGCCCGGCGACGAATGTGATGTGCTGGTAGCTATGAACGCGGCCGCTTTAAAATCGAACCTGAAAGCCCTGAAGAAGGGTGGCAAGATAATAGCCAATACGGATGGTTTTGATGCCAAGAACCTGCGGCTGGCCAATTACCCTGATGGTGTAAACCCGCTGGAAGACGGCAGCCTTGAGAACTATGAGGTCATTAAAATGGATGTAACCAAAATGACCCGCGAGGCGCTGAAAGATATTACCATGGGCACGAAGGAAAAGGACCGTGCCAAGAATATGTTCGTGCTGGGTTTCCTGTACTGGATGTATAACCGCGATATGGAGAACACCATCCAGTTCCTGAAAGATAAGTTCAGTAAGAAAGCGGAGATCCTTGATAGTAATGTGAAAGCCTTACAGGCCGGTTATAATTTTGGGGATACAACGGAAACGTTTACCACCCGCTATAAAGTAGATAAAGCCCGGATGGATGCTGGTGAATACCGTTCTATCATGGGTAACCAGGCGGTAGCATATGGGTTGATCGCCGCTTCTCAAAAAAGCGGTTTGCAATTGTTCCTGGGTACTTATCCCATTACACCTGCCTCAGACATTTTACATGAATTAAGCCGCCATAAGAACTTCGGCATAAAAACGTTCCAGGCCGAAGATGAGATCGCTGGTATTGCTTCTGCCATTGGTGCTGCTTATGGCGGTTCTTTGGGAGTTACCACTACTTCGGGCCCCGGTATGGCGCTGAAAGGCGAAGCAATGGGCCTGGCCGTGATGTTGGAAATTCCTTTATTGATCATCGATGTGCAACGTGGCGGTCCTTCAACCGGTTTGCCAACTAAAACGGAACAAAGCGACCTGTTACAGGCTTATTATGGCCGTAACGGCGAATGTCCCATGCCGATCGTATCGGCCAGCACCCCCAGTGATTGTTTCAGTGCTGTATATGAGGCCGTGCGTATCGCCGTTCAGCATATGACGCCGGTGATCTTCCTGAGCGATGGTTATATTGCCAATGGTGCTGAGCCCTGGCGATTTCCCAAAAGCGATGATCTGCCCCCGATCCTGGTGAAATTTAAAACTGAGTTAGGGCACGGTGAAGAAAAGTTCCAACCATACCTGCGTGATGAAAAACTCGTGCGCCCCTGGGCTATACCTGGTATACCCGGATTGGAACACCGTATTGGCGGTCTGGAAAAACAAAACAATACCGGTAATGTGAGCTATGATCCCGAGAACCATCAGCTGATGGTAAAGATCAGGCAGGAAAAGGTTGATAAAATAGCTGATTATATTCCTGAGCAAACGCTTGACAGTGGTCCCGAGACAGGAAAGATACTGGTGCTTGGCTGGGGTAGTACTTATGGGGCTATTAAAAGTGCGGTGGCCGAAATGCAGCAACAGGGATATGCAGTAAGCCATGCGCATTTACGCTATGTACGTCCTTTCCCGAAAAACCTGGGCGCTATATTGAAGAACTTCGACCAGGTATTGATCCCCGAGATCAATAACGGGCAGCTGATCAAGATCATCCGCGACCAGTTTTTCGTTGATGCGAAAGGGTATAACAAGATCATGGGTGTACCTATTACCAAAACAGAGTTGGTAATGAAGTTACAGGAAATGCTGGGCCGGGTAAACTGATAATATAACTTCATTAAAAATAGAATCCTCCCGACAATGCCGGGAGGATTTTTTATATAAACAAAACAAGATTGGCACCGGGATCAATTAGCAATAGACATTAAGCAATAGGCAATTCCTTTCGCGCGATGTTAGTCTTTTTTCATCTTTGTATCTTCTCCGGCTTCCTTTTTAAGCTTCATATCCTCCGTCTTCAGCTTTGATTCATCTTCATCTGATTTTACTTTTACATCTCCATCCTTGATCTTCATTTCGCCATCTTCCATTTTAAACTTCTTATTCCCTTCTTTGATCTTAATTTCATCTCCATCGATCTTGATCTTCTTGTTGTCCAGTTTATATGTGCCATCTTCGGTTTTGACAATGTAACCGTTCACAACGTATCTGCCCTGACCATAAATGGTATCTCCGGTTGCCACGTTCACGTACAGGTCAACAGGTTCGTTGGTACTTTCAGAATAGGTCCTTTTCTTTTTTGGGTTATAGTACAGATCAACCGGTTGTCCTGTTTTCAGGTCAACATATTGTGTATTCGATTTGGGTGTGGTATCGGCTGCTGACTGTTCATTTGCCAGGGTATCTTCAGTAACATCACTTTGATTGTTAGCATCCTGGCAACTTACGATGATCAGGGCACTGGCTGTAATTGCTAATAATTGTTCAAACTTTTTCATACTAGGATTTACATGACTATAAGCAATTATTGTGCGCTCTTGAACAATGGTTTAATCAATATTAATTCTGGGGAAAAACGACAACATCTGTGGTTATGCATAGTATTCCCTAAATAAAGATCCCTTCCGGTTTGCGGAAGGGATCGGTATATGTAAACAAAACATGATTGACTATTGATTCCTCATAGTATCAATACCCATTCTTGTTGTTGTATCTCTGCCTGATCTGGCCTTTTGACCCGCATCTTTGATCTTCATCTTGCCTTGTTCCATTTTAAACTTTCTATCGCCTTCCTTGATCTTTATTTCATCTTTGCTGATCTTGATCCTGCTTTCATCCAGCTTGTAAGTGCCATCAGTACCTCTGATAAGATAATTGTTTACTATATACCTCCCGCGGCCATAGATAGTATCACGTGTTGCGGGGTTTACATAAAATTCAACCGGTTCATTGGTAGCAGCGGAATAGGTTCTTCTTGTTTTTGCATCATAATATAATTCAACCGGCTGCCCTGTGCGAAGGTCAATATATCTGTTGTTGGATGCATCTGTTCTGCCCATTTGTGCATCTGAGCGCCGCATCGAAGTATCAGATCTGCGCCAGCTTGTATCAGAACCCGATCTGCGCATAGATGTATCGGAGCCAGATCTGCGCCAGCCTGTATCGGATCCAGACCTGCGCCAGCTTGTATCAGATCCGGATCTGCGCATAGATGTATCGGAGCCAGACCTGCGCCAGCCTGTATCAGATCCTGACCTGCGCCAGCTCGTATCAGTTCTCCGCATGGATGTATCTGTTCTTTTAGGAACAGTATCAAGCGATGCTTCTTCTGCCACATTATTGAACGCGATAACGCTTTCATTATTGGCATCCTGGCAACCTGCAATGACCAACAACACACTGCCAGTGATAGCGATTAAATATTTTATCTGGTTCATATAATTTATTTCAAATATTAGACGCAATTTTTATGCGATGTTAAAATGGCAGGTTGTCACTAATGATGGGGAAAAACAGCAACAGCTTCGAGGCTGGAATTAAAGCTTCAATGCGTAGAGTTCCATGGCTGATTCCTTTCCTTTTAAGTCAACCAGGCCAAGACTGATCGGTTGCCAGTTCTTTAAATTGGTTTGTGCGTAAAAGTCTTTTGAAATGATCACTTTCTGGTTCAGTTCGCTGGTGGCCGAACGCAGGCGGGCGGCGGTGTTCATCGTATCGCCACTCATTGCCAGGTCTTTTTTTATGACACCTATTTCACCAATGGTTATTTCGCCGGTATGAATGCCTGCCCTGAATTCAGGTACAATGCCATATTGTTTTTTGAAATAGTTTCTGTTCCGCTGTAACATTCTTCTACAGTCAAGCAATGCCTGCAAACATTTTCGGTTGGCGTTTCGTTTCTTTACGATCCACGAAACCACTACTTCGTCGCCTACATATTGGTAGATCTGGCCATCGTTCTCCAGTAATGCTATGGAAATAAAATAAATGAAATCGCGAATGAACCTGAAATACTTTTTATGACCCAGCTGTTCAGCGATAGCAGTTGAATCAACCAGGTCGATGAACATAACGGTTCGTTTTTCAATCTTCGGCGTTATATAGCGGCCGGCGAGGATATCGAAGAATACGCCGGGGGAATATTTTTCATTGACTTCAATCAATAAAATGGTGATCAGAAAAACGACCAGCCAGCGGAAGATCTGACTAACAAACAGCGAGGTCTGAAAGATCCTGTAGTAAGAAATACCCAGCTCGGGCGTTAGCGTCTTTTTTTCAATTAACCAGATATAGGTGAAGTGCAGAATAAAATTAAGCAGAAAGGCGGCTGCTACCAGGATAACGCTTTTTATCAACAGGCCCAGCCATAAAGGAAGGTTCCTGATGAAATGCTTTAACTGGTAAATGAGCAAATAGGCCATGGCCAGGCAGATAAAAAAGATAAGGCCGAACCGCAATAGCAATACCACCCAGGCCTGCATGGCGAATGGCAGTTCTGCCTCGTCAATATGATCGCGGTAGAATCTGAACAAATACACTGCGGTATCTATAAGCGTCCACAACAGAGCGATCACCAGCACCTGTTTCGTGCGGTATTTGCTAATAAAGCCCTGCCTGACATTTATGTGCTCAAACGGTTCCATATTATCAGCTGTACGGCGAAACGTTCGAATTAATTACAGGTTGTTGCGGTTGATGTACCAGAATGGCGATCATAAAAGCAATAACTGAAATAAATAGTCCAATCATAAATACGGTGTATGCCAGCCTGATCAGTTTGTATTTACGGGCCAGCACAACGCCCAGTTGGTGAATATCCATGATCAATGAACTGTACAAATAATCCGGGTCGCGCATCATGGTATTCATGGCCCACTGGTATTCATTCACTTTCGTTTTATAAAAATTGCCAAAGAATAAAAGATTGGTTGACTTGTTAAGAATATCTTCCCGGCTGAAATTGCCCTGCGATACTTTAGGGCGGGTGGCCATTATAGCAATAATAATGGTAGCCAGGGAAGAAGCGAGAAAAATAAATGTGGGCAGCGTCAAATGCGTATCCACTTCAATACGGCGCACGAGCACAGAAAGAATAACTGATATTATAATGGCATTTACACTGATGAGGATACTGGCTTTTCCGTCGGCCATATTGCTCAGCTCCACATGATTTTCTGACGTTAGGCGTAACATGGTTTGTATGCCTCTCGATACCAGGGAGTTTTTACGTTTAGCAGCAGCTTCGGCATCTTCTCTACCGGGTACCAGCAAGGTTTCACTCACGTTCAAACCTTCGGTCTTGTTTATTTTCTTGTTCAGTCTTTTAATGTTCTTGTCTTTTCCTTTTTGCAATAAACCAATGCAATAAGTGGTGTAGAACTGGTGCTTTTCCAGCAGCTCAAGACTGTTCTTTTCCCAATCGAGCACCATGGTGTTCATATTGCGCAGCACCAATTCTTTCTTCATGGCTTTATTGGTCTGTTTGAAATCGGGCAAACCAAAATGATAGGTATCTGCATCGCAGATGATCATTTCCTGCAGTGTTTGTGGTGCTGGCGGAAAGCGGGTCATCCGGATGAGCGCGGCTATTTTGCTGATCAGTTCTTCATCATTTGCTTTATTACGCATGAATGCTTCCATCACGGCTACGCTTTTTTCCTCATGATCTGCCGGGTCGGTCATCAGGTGCCCGGTATCGTGAAACCAGGCAGCCAATGTTAGTTCAAGCAGCTCTTTATCGGGTATTTTGTAATGCGATGCGATTTCATATACCCGTTCTACTACTTTTTCGGTATGCTCTAAATTATGAAATACGAGGTTTGCATTATGGTGCTGTTTAAACAATTCCTTTACATAACTTTCTGCATCAATCAGAAGGGCGTTGTAGGTTGACATACCAACAGAATTAAAATGTTAAGTTCAATTTAGTGCCCAGGGTAAAATTCACCAGGCTTTCTTCACGCGATAAGGCAACAGTGGCAGATACAAGCACCATGTTATAAGGTACATAATAGAAGCCACCACCATAGGCATAATGCCATTTACGGCTGCTTTCCCCTTTTAACCAAACCCGGCCTATATCATTAAATGCGACCAAACCAACCTGGCCCGGAAAAACATATGATTTACTATCGAACAGCTTTACCCGAAATTCAAGACTGGCATACGCCAGGCCATGTCCGGCAAAGCGATTTTTCCTGAATCCCCGTAAATAATTATTTGCCCCCAGGGTCAAAGCCTGAAAATATTCGAGGCTGTCGCTGAAGATGCGGCCCGCACCGACTCTTAAAACGGTCACCCATCTTGCCGGAAAGCTCATGCTGGCATATACCTGCATATCTGATTCCAGTTTTGTCAATGGGTGGCTGTTATCGCTGAGTCCCTGTAAATGGGTGAAGGTGGTCAGCCAGCTGATGCCACGGGTAGGAAAGAGTTCGTCGTTCACATTGTTGATCCAAATGCCTGCTTTACCGCCTGCATAGGATTTTACCGAGTAAACTGCATTTGAATCCAATCCTATCAATGAGGGTTTGCCGAGAATATAATCTTTGTTATTCACCGGTTTATTCCAGTAGCGGTAATAGGATGGGCCTGCAAATACACTTAACACACCGGCCAGCTTTTTTCTGAACAGCACGTCTGCTTCCACGTTCTTGAACCGGGCCCTGTAGTACCGGATGGTTGAATCTTCGTTGATCTTCGTTTCATTACCAAAGCCAAAGAAATTATTCAAAGCAGGGTCTTTCAGTTCTGCATTGATGGCTAAATCTATTCTTGGAAATACATCGACAAACAATCCACGATACCTGAACTGATAAGCACGTTGTGCTGCTGCAAACAAGGCAGAAAAGCGTTGTTCGGATGAATATGGATTCTTACGCCAGCCATACCGGCGGTACCATAATCCGAAACCAAACATAAATCCATCATCGGCATTCCAGCCTAGGTTTATACGGGGAAAATGGAAGATATTGAACTTGTATTCGTCAAAGTCGTAATCGTTCACCTTTGTATCGGTGCTGAACCGGGGCTTGGTATTTTTGCCCCTGGTCAGAAAATTCTTTTCTGTGCTGAGGTCATATACATAGCTTTTCATATTGCCCTGTACGTTAAAAGTATCGGCCCCCTTACCACCAATGATTCTTAGAAACGACTTGCCGGGCTTATTGGCCGAAATGTCGAACTTGTCATTGCCCCGGAAACCGAATAACCTGATCTCTTTTGTTTGTTTCGGATCGAACAGGCGATCGTACATTACAAATCCGGAATCCTTTCCTTCATTCGTCAATACCTGCACGCGGAGGCTATCGCCCTGGTTATATACTTTGAACAATTCCGTTTTATTACTACCCAGTACGGTTACCTGCTTAGCCAGGAAATCATAATATTTCAGGGATTGTTTTTGCAGCAGGTTGCGGCGACTGATCAACTTGTCGATGGTTTTCTGGCCATTGATGGCATAGATCTCGGGTGGCATTTGTTTAACGGCCTTTACAATGGCTGTATCGGGCAATTGCTTTCTGAAAACGGTGGTTATGGAATCCCACTCTTTTCTGTCGAGATCGTTTAAGAACAACCGGTCAAAATCTTTTGAAACAACTGATAAGTGGTTTACATCGGGAATTCTATATTTCAAACCTTTTAAAAAGGGCAGCCGTTTGCGGGAAATATAGGTGATCAGCAGGCCATCTGCTTTAAAAAAGGCCTGGTCACGGTCTTTTGGAATAGGATAATACAATTTGCCGCGGCCGGTATCACGTACGCCCCATTTCCATTGGTCCATGTGGCGGTCCCAGTCGGCAATCAGGATGTCGAGCAGGCGTGCTTTCAGCACTTCTTTTTGTAATACACGTTTATCATTGTCTTCAATCAATTCGTTGAATACCTTGATGGAACTTTTGGTATCGGTTCCATCCCAAGAGGCGTCTTTTTCCTCCAGCATACAAACTTTATTGGCGAAAACGGTACGGTACTGGCCAAAGTCAAGATCATCGGGCACCAGGTAAAATGTAGGGCTTGGATGAGGGATCTTAAGCGATGTTGCCATGGAGGCAACAGCCAAGGGTGCATAGGGATGGGCTGCCGAGATCATATCCTGTACAATTTCAGAGGCCATGGTGTTGCGCAGGTTCTCGGGTAATGCCAGTTCCGGGTCTTTGTCGATGGTGCGTAAAGTCCATTGCTTTCCGTTCTTGTCTTCCAGCGTCAATGATTTGGTTTGTTTACCCCCACCCATACTTTTGATCGTAAAACCGCCGTGTTCTTCTTTGAGGCGGAATACTTTCAGGTTCACCGGGGTTGACCAAATGTTACGGTAATTGTTGCCCAGGATCAGCCGCTTTAATCTTGAAGCATCCTTGTACCGGTTACTTGCCGGGGAAACATGGTAATCGGTATAGGGCGGGATCTTTACTTTGGCAGTGTCTTCGGCCAGTTCAGGCAGCTTTGTGAGGTCGATGATGTTTTTCGAATAAGCCTCTCTTGCAATTGCCGAATCAACATTTACAGTATAGAATTTGGCACGTACATTTTTATTTTTTGAAACCTCAAGAACGGCAAAACCCAGTTCGGCTGCGGTGAACAACGAGTTCTTGCTGTCTTCTACCCGGCTGGTTTGACAACCCGATCCGCTCACAATATAATAGTGGTTGGTATCTTTGAGCAATTGCAGGCTATGGTCATGACCGGCTGCATAAATTACATTGGGATATAGTTTGGTTTCTGCCCGTATGCTATTCACCATATTTGTGTAGGTAGGATGGCTGATATCCTGCGGACTGCCGAAAACGCTTCGGCTGATAGGATAAATTGATCCTATAACAGGCAGGGGTATGTATAACTTTTTTCGCAGATCGGTGAAAGGAAAAATATGTTGCTTGATACCGAAGTAGCCGCCATGGATACCATTGCTCATAAAAGGGTGGTGGCAGGCCATGATTACAAGTTTACTCCTGTTCTTGTTCAGCAGTTCTGACAGCTGGATCTTGAACTCGCTTTCTGTTTTACACTCACAGTCCCATTCAATGCCGGGTTTTTCATGCGGGTGTAAGAACCACTGGCTGTCGAAAACGATCATTACCACATCATCGCTGATGGGCACCTCTACAGGGCCGGGACAACCTTCGCTGGGAACAAAGGCAACTTTGTTCTCTTTCATAAGGTTTACATAGGCTTCCTGGCGCAACAGGCTTTCCCAGCCATCTGCACTGCCATTGGCCCAGTCGTGGTTGCCGGGAACCATGTAAACCTGCGCCGGGGTATTGGCAGCTACTGCCATTTGCGAGTCGAGCACTGTTCTTGACAGTACATAGTCTACAGCTCCTTCATCGGGCAGGCCATGCCGGTATAAATTATCACCCAGGTAAACGATGGTGGTTTTTTTATCAGGGAACAAGTGATTTTTCACTGCTGAGGCAACAGGGTGTTTGCCATTGGCCAAAGCGCCGCCATCGCCAATTAAAATGATCCGTGCAGTCACTGAATCGTCGGTTTGGGCAAATAATACGTGGCTGGCAAATAGCATATATAGAGCAAACAGGTACTTCATGGTTTCACTTTCTTGTTATATTTAAAAAATAGGAGGTTTGCTACGCCGCGGTCAGCCGCTTCATTGGAGATGATCATGTCTCCTTCCGGCGTAAAAGTAATTCCTTCCGGTTGTTTGAAAAGAGCGGCATCAAGATGATATGTTTGTTTCACCTGGCCTTTACGGTCGGTTATTACCAGTAGTTTATTTACTGATGATACAATGAACAGTTCATTGGTAACAGGGTGAATGGCTGCGGCAGAGGGTTTAAATTTTATTTTTTTTTCTCCTATCATGTTGGCAATGGCCGTTACATTGATCGAAGAAGAGTCATCGAGCCGCTTATAAAGCAGGTTAAAATAATAAGCGGTAAGGGCTTTCTTTTTATCTGTTTCACAGTCCTTGCAGATCAGAATAAGTTTGAACAGCCGCGGGTCATAGTACAGGATCTCAAATTCATTACCTGAAGCCGGGAACTCCTGGTTCTGGGTGAGGATCTGGTTATGATCATCAAAAGTAAAAGCCGTTATATTACCATTGCTTTGCAACACATAAAACACTTTATCAACCATCACCAGGTCTTCATAATCGCCCTGGTTTGAAAATTTCCATTTCTGAATGGGTTTATTGCCTGTCAAAGGAATTTTGTACAACCAGCCGAATTCGTCGCCAATGGCAAATAGGCTCGTATCGCGTGCATAGAAGGCCACGCCCGAAATTTCGTCCAGCTCTACAGGTAATTTCAATAAGAAAGGTTTGTTCAGGTTGTAGCCATCAGGACTTTTAAACGCAGGATTGTTATCGGCTGACGTAGAACAGCGGCTAAAGAAAATAACAATGAACAGGCATATGATGCACAGGTGTCTGTAAAGCATAAAAAATCGAATGGCTCATAAGTTATATGTCAAAATCTGGTGCCATGGGCGGCCACTAATTGCATAACAATAGATGTTTTAGAATAGTGTAGAAATTCGTCTACAGTAGACCTTGTTGGCAGGAGAATAACTGATGGTTAATATGGTGCTTAAACTGGTTGCCTAAGCAGCAACATTCCTGGCTGTTCGCAAACAGAGCCATTGCTTATGAGCTTATCATCCCAATAATCTTTCAATTGACTTAGACTGGTAAACGCGTACCCTCTATTTGCTCTTCAATTTTTGAAAGTATTTGCAGGCTGGCTTAATGCCGCAAATGTCGCATTTGGGATTGCGGGCAACACAAATATAGCGGCCATGTAATATGAGCCAGTGATGAGCGATATGGATCAATTCGCGGGGAATGTGTTGAATGAGCTGTTTTTCAGTGGCCAATGGAGTTTTGGCCCCTATGGTTAATCCGATGCGGGCCGATACCCTGAAAACATGGGTGTCAACCGCCATATTCGGTTGCTGATCAACTACCGAGGTAATGACATTAGCGGTTTTCCTGCCTACGCCGGGCAGGGTCACCAGTTCTTCTACCGTCAGGGGAACCTGGCCATTGAACTGCTCCTGCAGCATTTTGGCCATCCCGATCAGATGTTTTGTTTTGTTGTTGGGGTATGAGATGCTCTTGATTAATGGGAACAGCTCATCAAAACTGGCTTTTGATAAACTGTTCGCATCCGGATATTTTTCAAAAATAGCCGGTGTAGTCATGTTAACCCGCTTGTCGGTACATTGTGCCGACAGGATCACCGCCACCAATAGCTGGTAGGGGTTATCATACAGCAATTCGGTTTCCGCATCGGGTGCATGATGCAAAAAATAGTCAATTACAAACTGGTAACGTTGTTTTCTGGTCATTCCTTCACGTAGAATGACTGCGAAATTAAGGGAGTGGATTAATGTAGCCCAATGATTATTACATTATTGTGAGCTACCGGTTCTGCCTGAAGCTTTAAGCAGTTGCAATAGCCGATTCGCGGGCGTATTGCAAAACGTTCATAATAACTTCTGTTCTGGGAGATTCAACGATCTTATCCAGGTTACGGGCAGAGGCTTTTAATACTTCTAATTTTTCGCGAAGCGTCCAGTCTTCCTCCAATGCAGCTTCGATAGCGGCATTCATTGCCGGCGAGGTTTCTTTGTACAAATAGCGTAAAAGGTCCTCCGGTGTAAAGAGAATAGTCATAGGCAAACCATTTATGTCCTTTAAAATTCCGAAAGAGTCAATTTCGGAGTCCGTCCGTGTTTAAAACGATATTTAGGTTTCTCTTATTGTGCAGGAAATTGGATGGGAGATTGCTAATTCGGTGGAAAGATAAAAAAAGACGGTGAATGATGCAATAGAAGGCATCAAAACAACTTATTCAGGTAATATGAACAAATCTTCATTGTCTTTCTTCATCCAGTATTTTTCGCGGGCATATTTTTCCAGCATCTCCGCATTCTGTTTCAGGTCGTCCAGCTCCTTTTGGGTGGTGTCGATCTGTTGAAGGTAGTAATCCCGGCTTTTTTCCAACTGCCTGAGTTCGTGGCGGTGTTTAAAGTGGGTGGTAATAATATCGCGGTCGTCAAAGAACAGCAACCATACCGAGAATACCAGCAGGGTGAGGAAGTACTTGTTCTTAAGCCAGGATGGTATGTTTTTGAAAAGTTTCAAGTTACAAGTTTCAGGTTACAAGGGCACAATGATCAGCGTCCCCGATTACGGCTTACAGGTCCCCAGGTTACAAGTTATTAGGAATGTTTTGATTCCCTGTAACTTGTAACCTGTAACCTGCAACTATTCGTTATTTTCCAAATTTAATTCTTCCGTTGGGATAAATAGCATTTCCTTCCAGCAATTCTTCAATACGGATCAGCTGGTTATACTTAGCCAGGCGGTCGGTACGGCTGGCCGAACCGGTCTTAATTTGTCCGCAGTTCAGGGCTACCGCCAGATCAGCGATGGTCGTGTCTTCGGTTTCACCACTGCGGTGACTCATAATAGACGTATAACCATTGGTTTGCGCCAGTTGAACGGCATTGATGGTCTCGGTTACGGTACCGATCTGGTTCACTTTGATGAGGATACTGTTGGCAATCCCTTTATTGATACCTTCCTGGAGGCGCTTTACATTCGTTACATACAGGTCGTCGCCTACCAGCTGGCATTTGCTGCCAATGCTTTCAGTATGTTTTTTCCAGCCATCCCAGTCATCTTCGGCCATACCGTCTTCAATAGAAACGATGGGGTATTTTTTCACCCAGTCTGCCCAATAAGCCACCATCTCATCGCTGCTGATGGTTTTGCCTGAGCTTTTATAGAACTTATACGTTTTTTTGGCTTCGTCGAACATCTCGGTGCTGGCTGCATCCATGGCAATGCCAATTTGTTCGCCTGGTTTGTAACCGGCAGCTTCAATGGCCTGCAATACGGTTTCGATGGCTTCTTCATTGCTCTGAATATCGGGAGCGAAACCACCTTCATCACCTACGTTGGTGCTATAGCCTTTCTTTTTCAACACCGTTTTCAGGTTATGGAAGATCTCAACACCCCAGCGCAGCCCTTCGCTGAAGGAAGGTGCACCGATGGGAACGATCATAAATTCCTGGAAATCAATTTTGTTATCGGCATGCGCACCACCGTTCAGGATGTTCATCAACGGCATGGGCAATACAGTGGCATTTACGCCGCCGAGGTAACGGAACAGGGGCAGGTTACTTTCCTGAGCTGCGGCTTTGGCAACGGCCATTGAAACAGCCAGGGTAGCATTGGCGCCCAGTTTTGCTTTATTTTCGGTACCGTCTATTTTGATGAGCAGGTCGTCGATGTAAGCTTGTTTCACTACTTCAATACCAATCAGTTGGTCGGCAATAACTTCGTTTACGTTCTTTACTGCCTGCAATACGCCTTTGCCCATATAGGTTTTTTTATCACCGTCGCGCAATTCAACCGCTTCGTGTTTGCCGGTAGAAGCGCCACTGGGAACGGCAGCTCTTCCTATAAATCCGTTGTCAGTAACAACATCTACTTCTACTGTGGGATTGCCGCGACTGTCTAAGATCTGGCGTGCATGAATGTCTGCAATGTAACTCATGATTGGTATTAGTTTTTTGAATTTAAATGCTCGGTTTTTCAATTGTCGGTCCCAAACGCATGCCGTCATTGGCGGAATGGTCGAAGGACGTGCAAAGAAACAAAGTTTGCGTTACAATCCCTGTGTTGCGGTTAAACTTCTGAATACATCTTCCAAACTTTGTCCGCCCGATTGCAGCGAAACGATGTTGAGGTTATGTTGCAGGGCAAGTTCCAGCAGTTGCCTTTTGGCTTCGGTAGCGTCATGGCAAAGCAGCTCCCATTCATAGGTGCTGATCTTGCTGGCCGATTGTATGCTGCTCAATCTTTCGAGCCAGGCGGCCTCCAGGGGTTCTTTGAAGGTTACCCGCAGCAGGTTATTGCTGTCGACCTGCTGGCGCAGATTGCTTAATTTATCGTTGGCCACCAGTTTGCCGCGGTTAATGATGATCACACGGTCGCAAATTGCTTCCACTTCCTGTAAGATGTGCGAAGAAAATAATACCGTTTTATTTTGCCCCAGCGATTTTATTACTTCCCTGATCTCAATGATCTGGTTGGGGTCTAAGCCGGTAGTAGGTTCATCAAGGATCAATACTTCGGGATCATGAATGAGGGCGGCTGCCAGCCCTACCCGCTGTTTATATCCTTTCGACAGCTGGCCGATCTTCTTTTTACTTTCCAGGCTCAATCCAACGGTCTGGATCACGCCTTCGATGCGTTCTTTTTTTGTTTTTGGGGATAGTTTATGCACATCTGCCACAAAATCGAGGTATTCACGAACATACTGATCGTAATACAGCGGATTGGCTTCGGGCAAATAGCCGATGGTGGTTTTGGCTTTCAACGGTTCCTGTTTCACTGGGATGCCCGATACAACAGCTTCACCTTCATCTGGCTGCAGATAGCCGGTGATGATCTTCATAGTCGTGGATTTACCGGCGCCATTGGGCCCCAAAAAGCCAACGATCTCCCCTTTATTTACAGTGAAGGTTATGTTATCGATCGCTTTTTGCTCACCATATAGTTTGGTAAGATTTTTTACTTCAATTGACATAGTATGAGTGCTAATACCGGTAGCGGCCAGGCAAATTGTAGCAAGCCGAAAGACCAGGCAGGTACAAATATAGGGCACATTGGCTAATTGGCTAATTGGCAAACAGCTATTTTGGAGTCGGCCGTGCCGTAATATAACAGCCATTTATTGTTGAAATGCACCAGGCCTTCTACAAAACAAACCCTGTTTACCTGTCCGCTCACTTCGTAGGGTTTATCTGGTTGAATGAACCAGCTTTCCATGCGTTGTACAACCTGGGTGGGGTCATTTTTATGTAGCAGGACCTGCGAAGCTGCATAGGTGCCTTCCGGTAAGCTGCTGTCGCCTATAGCAGGAATGTTACGGCTATTGTACAGGAGAAGAATGCCTTTGTCTGTTAGCATGGCCGGTGGGCCGGGTTCTACCAGGTCGCTGTCAAATTTTTTAGGTCTGGGGCCAAATACGGTTTTTATTTCGGGTATGTCCTTGGCGTAATGGCGCAGTGGAATAGTCGCTTTTTCTCCCGGTGAATATAAAACCGGTTCCCAATTCCGGAGGTCATTCGAAGTGGCTGCCCAAATGTTTACATCACCCCAATACATCCAGTATTTACCCTTGATCTTTTGGGCAATGATATTTCCATTTTCATATTTAGAAACGATGGCTCCTGACTTTGACCAGGTATTGAGGTATTTGCCATTAAAGGCCCTGGCAAATGCGGGCCCGTGTTTGGTCCATCGCAGCAAGTCTTTGGAAGAGGCCACCATTAAGCGCGCGGTTTTCCCGTCATAAGCGGTGTATGTCATAAAATAAGTGCCGCTGCTGTCCTGCACCACCCGTGGATCTTCACAGCCCCCTTCCCACTCATATTTTTGCTGTTCATCGGGCGCGGGGTAAAGAACCGGTTGGGCAAAACGGGTGAAATGCAGCCCGTCGGTGCTTTCGGCAAGTCCTATGCGGGAAGTGCCGGCAAATTTGCCAATAGCGTCTTCGGCGCGGTAGAGCAGGAATACTTTCCCGTCTTTTACAATGGCGGCAGGATTGAATACATCTTTTGCTTCCCATTTTATGGATCGCCTGCGCACAGGACAGATAAACGTTCCATTACCGGGTTGAAGGATGGGATTAACAGCGTCTGTTTTTACAAATGGCAGTAGCATCCAGCTGCTGTCTGCAGCCGATCTGGTGGTTGATAGATCCTGTTGTTTGGAGGCTGGTGGCTGGCAGGCGAGCAGGCAGCTCAATAAAACCAGCTGGCTGAATGCGATCGTAATTCTTATGGGCAGCGTTAGCATGAGCATCTTGTTATGGTGAAGGTGGCAAGGGTAGACCCGTATGTAATTTACGTTTTTCGCATGTATAAGCTGTCGGGCTAATTACCCGCTATTTCTTACACAATGGGTTCCATATCCGGCTTAGTTGTTTATATTTAAGAGAGTTCTTATTTAATGCGATTGTTTCTGGTCATAGCTACGCTATTGCTCTTTGCTGCTTACAGTAATCTGATCCAGTTAGCTGATCTAACTGAGGTGGCTACCTTTGTGTTGTGTGAGGAACCCGAACCGGAAGAAGACAAATCGGAAAAAGAGTACAAGAAATATAAGTTCGATAAACATTCCAACGCCTTCGACTGTCCGTTCCTGTTGACTTACCTCTCCAATCAAATAAAATACTTTCACAGATCGGGCCTTTGTCTCAAAGGCCATTGCGCACTTATTGACCAGCCTCCCGAAGTGTAAGTGGAACATACGCTCCTTTTTCTTCATCAATTGTTTCACTGCAATAATTAATTAGTGTTATTATGAAGCATTATAATTGGGAGTGGCGCCAGCCTGCTGCGCCGGGAAAAAATGTGCGCAGTGACAGCGGCCCCGCCATTTCACTTCCGCCAACCGTTGAACCAAAACCCACAAGAAAAACAATAACGGGATCTGAGGGGATATTCAGCCGCATTGCATTTTATATGAACCCATTCGATGGCCGGTATGAAGACCTGTTAGAAGGAAATAAAAAACTGAATATTGTTAAAGATCTCACGGCAGGGTTAATAGTTGCTATGGTAGCGATACCGCTGGCAATGGGCTTTGCCATGGCTTCCGGCCTGCGGCCAGAACAGGGAATTGTTGGCGGGGCGGTGGCCGGATTGCTGGGGGCATTGTTTGGCGGTTCAAAATACCAGGTATATGGCCCTACCGCTGCTTTTATTCCTGTGATCGGCGGCTTGATGGCTACTTATAATCACAGTTTCCTGGTGCTGGTATCTATTTTGGCAGGCGCATTACTGGCGGTCTGCGGGCTTGTTAAATTCGGCCGAATAGTAACCCTGGTGCCGCACTCTATTGTCGTAGGCTTTACGATTGGTATTTCCATTGTAATCGCATTTTCGCAGCTGGGGGAGATCTTCGGGTTTAAAGAGAGAGTGGGTTATGGTCTTTTGCAGCAGGTTCAAAAGACGATAGCCTACCTGCCAAATGCCAACTGGTACGCTTTTGCTCTGGCCGCATTCACATTTGCGTTGTGCAGAACCTTAATAAAGTTCTCCGCTTTTATTCCCGCTCCTTTGATCGCTTTGGGTATGGGATGGCTGGTCAGCTCCACATTGTGGAAGAGCGAGGGCCTTATTCTTATCAAGGATAAATATGGCGCTATACCAACCGATTTTTTAGTGATCACCACACCGCAATTACCCGCTATGACTGCGCAGGTAATGTATGACCTGGTGTATTATGTGCTGGCGGTATTCATCGTAGCGGCTATTGAAAGTTTATTATGTTCCCGGATGGCCGACAGGCTTGCAAACAATACCGGCATACCCTATAATCCCGATAAAGAATTATGGGGGCAGGGTATGGTGAATATGGTAACGCCTTTGTTCAATGGCTTTCCCCATACAGGCGCCCTGGCAAGAACCGCTGTAAATATTAAAGTGGGGGCTGTATCTCCCCTGGCAGGCATTGCGAAGTTCACTTTCAAGTTACTGATGGCGGCTTTCCTGGCCACTTACCTGGAGCAGGTACCGATGGCCTGCATTGGCGGCATTCTCTTCTATGTTGCCAACGGAATGGTGAAGAGAAAGGAGGTGCGTGAAGTGATCGGTTCCCGGAATCCCTATCATATTGGGCTGATGATCTATACAGCAGCAGCGGTACCATTGTGGGGTTTTATGCCCGCCGTCTTGTCTGCCATTGTAATCTTTGCACTTATGGTGCTCTTTCGGTTGGTAAAAAAGCCCGTGCAGCAGGAAGTGTCCAGGCCCGCGCAATTAACGGGGCTGCGCATAATGGGGCGCGTATAAACAAAAGAGTTCCACCGGGGGCGGAACTCTTCAGCGTTATCTGTTAATGGTGAGCACGATGTTTATAAACTATCGAACTCATACAAGGGATCAATATGGGTACCGGCCTTCATTTCAAAAACCGGTTTAATAATGCCGTCTTTTAAACCGTATACCCACCCGTGCAGGTCTGGCTGGTTATTTTCTTTCCAGGCACGTTGAATGATGGATGTTTTAGCCAGGTTATTTACCTGTTCACGAACATTCAGTTCTACGAGCCTGTCGATACGTTTTTCAGTCTCCTTAATTGCATCCAGTTCTTCGCGGTGCAGGCGGTATACGTCTTTGATATTGCGCAGCCACATATTCAATACAGGTTTGAAATCGCTTTGAGTAGTAGCTGCTTTAACGCCGCCACAGCCATAATGGCCGCAAACGATCACGTGTTTTACCTTAAGGTGATTGACAGCATAGTCGAGCACGCTCAGCAAATTCACATCTGTGTTCACCACCATATTGGCGACATTGCGGTGCACGAAGATCTCGCCTGGTTGTGTGCCTGTAATTTCATTGGCCGGTACGCGGCTGTCGCTACAACCGATCCATAAAAATTCAGGTGTTTGAATGTCGGCCAGCCGCCTGAAATATTCAGGATCTTCGCTGACTTTCTCTGATGCCCAGGCTTTATTCTCCAGTAATAATTTTTCGTATGATTGCATGATCGATCTTTTTGACTTAATAAAATTAAACAACCTTTTTTTAATGGCGTCGGTTGAAATCGAATTTCAGCACGCGGGTTGCAAATTACCGGCGTTGCATTATACTTCCGCCATCTCTTGTTCTGCAACTACAGGTTTCGGGTGTGCTACAATGTTAGTACCATTTCCTGTAAAACCCTGATCCCTGTGATTACTTTTTCTCAATTCAACCGAAATGCCTTTCAAAGGAGCGTGTTTTAAAAAGTCTTCAATAACCTCAATGATGTCGCGGTCAATAAAATCGGCCCTTGTTGCATCAATAAGCACTGATGAATTCTCCGGTACTTTTTCGAGCCGGTTCTTAATGATCGGTTTATTTAAAAAAGATACATCCTTACGTAAACGGAATAAATATCTGTTGGCGTCATTTACCACCAGTACTGCCGATTTGAAGTTACTGCGGATAACAAAGAACATACCTACAACGCAACCAACTAAAATACCTTTCAACAGGTCGGTAAGCAGGATGGCCACGATGGTAATGGCAAAGGGTAAGAACACATCCCATCCTTTTTTATAAAAGCTTATGAACAGCGAAGGCTTAGCCAGCTTGAAACCTGTATAGATCAGGATGGCTGCCAGTGCCGACAACGGTATAAGGTTAAGCAGGGAGGGGATGAAGGCTACAGATCCCAACAGGAAAAAACCATGGAAAATGGTAGACATTTTGGTTTTTGCGCCGGAATTGATATTGGCCGATGTACGCACCACCACAGAAGTAAGTGGTAAACCGCCAATAAAGCCTGATACCATATTACCAGCGCCCTGGGCCATCAATTCCCGGTTCGTTGGGGTAACGCGTTGATAGGGATCCAGGTCGTCTGCTGCTTCAATGTTCAATAAGGTTTCCAGACTGGCCACAATGGCAAGGGTTAATGCGGTAGTCCATACCACCGGATTCGTAATATGGCTGAAATCGGGAAATGTAAAGAACGACAGAAATCCTTCCACAGAATCAGCCACCGGAATTTTCACGAGGTGTGAATCTTTGATCACCAGGTCAGGCGCCGATGTTCTTAATGTTTCATTCAGGATAACAGCAACCACTACCACGATCAGCGGGGCCGGCATCAGTTGCAGGAACCTGGCTTTGGGAGCAACATATTTTTCCCAAACAACCATGATCACCAGCGAAACCAACCCAATAACGAGGGCTGCCGGTATTAAATGACTAAATGCCCCAAACAAGCTGCTGAAGGTGTTTTGGCCATCGGCCTGCTGAAAACTTTCATCCCCGGTATAGTCGGCGTCGTAGCCCACCAGGTGCGGGAGTTGTTTCAGGATCAGGATCAGCCCTATGGCCGCCAGCATCCCTTTAATTACACTGGAAGGAATATAATCACCGAGAATACCGGCTTTTATGATGCCTAAAATAATTTGAAAAACGCCGCCCAGCACAACGGCCAGCAGGAATGCTTCGAACACCTGCAGTTTGCCAATAGCTACTATTACAATGGCTGTTAAACCGGCTGCTGGTCCGCTCACACTCAGTTGCGACCCACTCAGGGCACCGATAACAATACCGCCCACCATACCGGCAATAATGCCCGAGAACAACGGAGCCCCCGATGCCAGGGCAATACCCAAACAGAGGGGGAGCGCTACAAGAAATACTACTACAGATGAAGGCAAATCATTTTTTAACGCGCCTGCGTATTGTTTTACTTTTTGAACCATATTTAATAACGTTTTATGAGAAGCACATGGCTTGCCCGGTTTGACAATAAGATACCCGGTTGAATTCAAGGATGCACCTGGAAACAAATGCTTTTAGCCAGATGTACATTTCATATCAACAAAGCAATCGTATTCCCGCATTGCAGGAAGAATAAAAAGGATGATCAGAAATGGGAAAATTGTCAGGCTTCCGGAGGAGGTGAAAAAGATTCCGGATGATAAATGCAGAGTTTTTCTGTTTCGTGAACCTTATGTTCATACAGCCAATTGATCCAATCGGGATTAACCGGACTGTGATGTGGATGTAAAAATTCTTCAGAGAAGGTTACCGGCGCATCGGGCGATTTTTCGTCGGGACCGGCAGGGTTGGTCTTGCAATCACCCCTGGTCTCTTCATCACCGTCTGCATCGATACAGGTGATGAGCGCTGCACTCGTTTCTTTCGACATATACAAAAAGTTGATACCGGTGATCCAGAGCAATAAAAGCATCATGACAATGGCCACGATCCTTTTCGCAACAGATACAGTATATTCTTTTTGTATTGCTTTATCCATGATAATGAGTAACGATGCAAAAATAAGGGTTCAATGCTCAGGTGACAAACGTTAAATTTCCTTAACAATTGCCATTTAGTCCACAAAAATTATGCAATAAATGCCAATAAACAAAACCGTTTATATATCTAAGTGCAAACTATATAAGGCCTGCCTGCACGAAATGTTTTACAAGCAGGCTTGAATATTGTTGACTATTAATATTCTTTATATTTCTTTGGAATTTTCCGGCAGGCGGTCGTATTCTCCCTTAAGGGCATAATAGCCGAAAATAACCATGCCAATAGCGATCGGGATAAATATGATAATAAATACAGCCCATTGAATCTTAGTGTCTAAAACCGGTTTTTTATTTATTTCTTCAGCAGCTGTTTTAATGAGGTAATAAATGGTAACAGGGCCCAGGATGATCCACACAATGCCCAGCCATCTTTTTAACTGATTCATGTTGTTCTTTTTAATATTATTTAATCGTTAACATCGGGGTCAATCCGGTTTGAAATATAAATAGCACCAATAAATAAACATACAGCGGCAACGATAATGGTATACCACAACCCCGATAATTTATCCGTCACATAAATGGTGGTCAGCAAAGTGGCAATAAACGGTGTTAAACCCCCGAACACGCCATTGCCGATATGGTAGGGAAGCGACATAGACGTGTACCGGATGCGGGTCGGGAAAAGCTCTACCAGGAAGGCGGCAATTGGACCATACACCATGGTCACATACAGTATTAACACGAAGATGAGCGCCACCAGCTTGCGGTAACTCGCCGTATCCAGTTTTTTGTCTTTATATTTTATTGACGTATGGGCAGCCCCGGCCAATGCTGCATTGGCAAACAGGGTATCTGCTTTTATTTCTTTAAATACAGCGCCGTCGCTGTAACGAACTTCCGAAGTAACCAGGCGAACCGAATCGGCCGGGTTTTTATCACTCACAACCGTTTTTTGTTCCAGTAACTTTCTATGTTCGGTCAGTTCGGTTTTCCCGCCTGGCTCGGTAAGGGCTATGAATTGTTTAAAAATGGGTTGATAGGTACAAATGGCCAGCAGCATGCCAATCAGCATGATCCATTTACGGCCTATTTTATCACTCCACCCGCCGAAGACCACAAAAAACGGCGTGGCCAGTAATATGCCCCAGATAAGGATGGTGCGCGACTGGTCGAAATCAATATTGCATACGTTTTCGAGGAAAGACTGTGCATAAAACTGGCCGGTGTACCAAACAACGCCCTGGCCCATGGTTGCGCCAAACAAAGCGAGCAAAACCATTTTCAGATTGGTCTTATTACCGAAGCTTTCTTTTAGCGGATTTACGGATGTTTTGCCTTCTGTTTTTAGTTTGGCGAAGAGCGGTGATTCGTTCATCCGTAAACGTATATATATAGATACGCCTACCAGTAATATAGATACCCAGAACGGGATGCGCCATCCCCAATCGTTAAAACGTTGAATGGAAGTGTTCAGGTCAGGCGCGAGGTAATGACGCGTAATTAATATTACTCCCAACGAAAGGAATAGGCCCAGGGTAGCGGTGGTTTGTATCCAGCTGGTATAATAACCACGTTTATTGGCCGGTGCATGCTCTGCCACATAGGTAGCGGCGCCGCCATATTCACCACCAAGTGCAAGGCCCTGCAATAAACGGAGCAGCAATACCAGCAGGGGCGCTGCAAAGCCGATCGTTGCATAACCTGGTACCAGGCCAATGGCGAATGTAGAACCGCCCATAAGGATCAGCGTCAGCAGGAAAGTGTATTTCCTGCCAATGAGATCACCTAAACGGCCAAATACCAATGCACCAAAAGGGCGAACAATGAACCCTGCTGCAAAGGTTGCCAGTGTAGACAGAAGGGCTGCTGTGGGATTTGTTTTTGGAAAGAACTGGCTTGCGATCACAGTGGCCAGGCTGCCGAAAATGTAAAAGTCATACCATTCAATTAAGGTTCCTACCGAAGAGGCAGCGATTACCTGCCAGATAGTTTTGGAGCTCGAAGCTTTGGTCATATGGGAAGCCGGTTTTCTCGTTGTTTAAGCTATAAATATAAGGCACAAGTTTCAAGGTACAAGGCACACGATAGAAGTTTCCGATTTCAATATTGATTGTGCAAACGAATGCATGATCAACTAACAAGTGTAAGGTGTTTCCATTCTTGTTGCTTGTCGCCATTTCTTCGTATTTTAACGGCCCAAAATAAAAAAGGGAGTTAAACTGATTGTTATGTCATATCCTTATCAGATAAGATCAGCAGACCAATACAAGGCCGCGTATGAAAAAAGCGTTAATGAGCCGGAGGAATTCTGGGGCGCTGTAGCTTCAACCTTTCACTGGAGAAAAAAATGGGATAAAGTACTGGAATGGGATTTTAAAAAGCCAACCATTAAGTGGTTTGCCGGCGGTAAACTGAATATAACCGAGAACTGTCTCGATCGGCACCTCGAAACGCTGGGCAATACGCCTGCTATCATATGGGAGTCGAATGATCCTGAAGAACATCACCGCATTTTAACCTACCGCGATCTGCACGCTAAAGTATGCCAGTTTGCCAATGTGCTTAAAAATAACGGCGTAAAAAAGGGCGATCGTGTTTGTATTTATATGGGCATGGTGCCTGAACTGGCTATTGCCGTACTTGCCTGTGCCCGCATTGGTGCCATTCATTCTGTCGTATTTGGCGGATTCAGCGCACAAAGCATTGCCGACCGCCTGCAGGATGCCAAAGCGGAATTTGTAGTTACCTGCGATGGCGCCTTCCGCGGTAATAAAGAAATTCCGTTGAAAAGTGTAATTGACGATGCCCTGGTACAATGCCCCTTTGTTAAACGGGTGATCGTATTGACCAGGACCCGCACGCCGGTATCTATGATCAAGGGCCGTGATGTGTGGTGGGAAGATGAGATCAGGATCGTTGAAACACAAGGCAACCCCGATTGTACCGCCGAAGAAATGGATGCGGAAGACATGTTGTTCATTTTATACACCTCCGGCTCAACCGGTAAACCGAAAGGCGTGGTACATACCTGCGGCGGCTACATGGTGTACACAAACTATAGTTTTGTAAACGCCTTCCAGTACCAGCCGGGTGACGTGCATTTTTGCACGGCTGATATCGGCTGGATAACCGGTCACAGCTATATCGTGTATGGCCCATTAAGTGCCGGCGCCACTTCCCTGATGTTTGAAGGCATTCCTACATGGCCCAATGCTGGCCGGTTTTGGGATATAGTAGACAAATACAAAGTAAATGTGCTGTATACCGCGCCAACCGCCATCCGGTCGCTGATGGGCTTCGGTCTGGATCCTGTAAAAGGGCATAGCCTTGATTCTTTGAAAGTGCTGGGTACCGTAGGTGAACCCATTAATGAAGAAGCATGGCATTGGTACGATGAACATATCGGTAAGAAAAGATGTCCGATCGTAGATACCTGGTGGCAAACGGAGACAGGAGGTATCCTCATTTCCAATTTGGCGGGTGTAACGCCAGCCAAGCCGGCGCATGCCACCCTGCCTTTACCGGGTATTCAGCCGGTACTGGTTGATGAGAATGGTAAAGAAATTACCGGCAATTCGGTGAGCGGCAACCTGTGTATTAAATTTCCCTGGCCCGGTATGCTGCGTACTACATATGGCGACCATGAACGTTGCCGCCTGAACTATTTCGCCACCTATGAAAATTTATATTTTACCGGTGATGGTTGCCTGCGCGATGAAGTGGGTAATTATCGTATTACCGGCCGGGTTGATGACGTACTGAACGTAAGCGGCCACCGCATTGGGACGGCTGAAGTGGAAAATGCCATTAACATGCACGCAGGTGTAGTGGAAAGCGCCGTGGTAGGTTATCCGCACGATATTAAAGGGCAGGGCATTTATGCGTTTGTGATCTACCAGGGAACGCATGGTGATGAAGAGTTGGCCCGCAAGGATATTACACAAACTGTTTCGCGCATCATAGGGGCCATTGCAAAACCGGATAAAATTCAATTCGTGAGCGGCCTGCCAAAAACCAGAAGCGGCAAGATCATGCGCAGGATCTTGCGAAAGATCGCAGAAGGCGAGATTGACAAACTGGGAGATACCACCACCTTGCTGGATCCTGGCGTGGTTGATGAAATTTCCAGGGGAAGATTGTAACAGAATGATAATTATATAATATTTTATGGCCCGTGCCGGCTCAGCCGGCACGGGCTTTTTAATTTATAGATGCCTGATCCTGCCCGGTTTATCCCAAATGGTGACTAATACAGACAAAATACCTTTTTACTGCTATTGCAGGTGCAACGCGTGAATGATACTTTTGTGCCTGCCATGAACCCTTATCAAAACACCACTTCATTGCCTGCCTGCAGATATGAAATGATCTTGCTCAGAGTCCCACAGACAATGCTTACATAATCTATTACCAAGAACCAATAAATAACAATTCGAACCTATGTTAAAAAATCAGCTCCTTGCACTAAGCACCTTATTCATGCTGGTGGCAGCCTGTTCAAAAAAAGATAAGAATGGGGATGATGCACCGCCCGCACATGCGAACGTAAAAGCCGTTCAGGATTATTTGTTGCAAACAGACAGTGTAAAAGCTTTTGGCCAGGCTTTTCAAGCAGTAACTTTTGCCGACGCTGATGTCAGCAGCGGCATAACTGTCTTTGCCCCGGTAAACAGCGCTGTTGTCAGCTATGATCGCAATGCCCGGGTAACAGAAGCGATGGTATTAACTTCAGATGAGGTAAAAGATCATATTGTAAAAGGTATTGTTAACAAGCCCGATCTTAGCCATGGCAAAAGGCTAACTGCCTTAAGTGGCAAAGAACTGGTAGTTACCATTGATGGTGATAAGATCATGATCAATGGAGTTGCGATATTGAGCATTAGTACAGACGCTTCCAAGCCTGCTATTTATACAGTGGCCAATGTGCTTTCTAAAAAGGTGGCCGCTGAAGACAGCTTTACCAGTAAAGCAGAAGCACAGGCATTCCTTGACACTGCATACACATATATAGGCAAATGGCATCACCAGCAAATCACTACCGACGCGGTATTAAGCGACGATGCAGTTTGTGGTAATTTAACCGCTCTCTGCGACCTGGATAATTTTAATATTACGGGGGTAAATGGTCATCTCATCTCTTTTTGGTACCCGGCTTATACATATATCACAAGGTTGAACCGGTTGATCCTGCATGTGCCTGCATTGAACCTGCCTTTGGCCGAATCAAATAACCTGATTGCACAGGCGAAGGGCTTGCGCGGCTTTCTGTACCTGCAGTTGGCAACCTACTATGGCGAGTTGCCATTACAAACGAGCCTAACAAACGAAAACCTGTCGCGCTCTTCATTGACGGAGACCTATACCTTTATTAAAAATGATCTCACGGAAGCGATGGGGCTGTTACCCGCCCGCTTTACAGGCGCCGATCATCGCCGCATCAGTGCAGATGCCTGCAAATTGTTACTGGCCAGGGTAGCCATGGCGCAGGGCGATTATATAAAAGCAAAACAATTGACCAGCGAATTGATCCAAAGCAATACTTACTCGCTGGTTGCTGCCAATACCATTTTTGTAAGTGATGAAAATGCAGAAACTATCTGGAATATACATCCCGGTATTAATGCGAATTATGCGTCGGTAATCAATGAAGGCGGAACAAAAAGTTTTATTCCGGCGCTGCGTTACGCGGAGGTTCTGCTGATCAACAGCGAAGCCCGGGTAAACCTGGGTGAGCTGGATGCAAATGGTATCAACCAGTTACTTGCTCGCCGCAATCAGCCAACTGTAACCTTTACAGACCAGAATCAGGCAAGGGAGCTTGTGCAATCAACCTGGAAGACGGAACTGTATCGCGAAGGGCAGCGTTTTGCCAAGCTGGTGAAGTGGGGCAGGGCTATGGAGGTACTGGCGGCCAAAGGTTTTAAGGAGCATAACAAATTAATGCCAATTCCTCAACCGCTGTTAGATACGAATCCGAATGTATATCAGAATCCTGGGTATTAACAGAGACTCACAAACTATTCATACGGATGGCCGGTCGCCTGACCGGCCATACTTTTTTATTGTAGAAGATTTGAAACAGGAATTAAAAGAGAAAACCCCACTGGCTGGAGATTGTGGGGTCTTCATAGAGACGGATACATTGACCGTTTTCTAAAGCCAATGTACTTGTATGGATTGTTATGTCTCACATGTTTGAATGCCGCCATGCGGGCGCCCACAATGCGGACTTACACTCATGCAATATACGCTTCAAATTGTAAACAGGTTGGTGAAGCCTGTTAATAAATATTAACAAGACAAATAAAGGTTCCCGAACGTTGCTGCATGCTGAAAAATACAGCATAAGTCAGTAATAGTACTAGTAGGTACTACGTAAAAATCCTTAACTGGTTTGCCAGGCATCACCTCCCTGAGGGCGAATGCGACATTGGTGTGGTAAAGAGAAGTGCGTTTATCGTTTTATGGTAACCCTGGAGCCAACCGGTAATATGTCATCCAGTTCGTCGAGGTCTTCATTTTTTAATGAAACACAACCATTGGTCCAATTGGTATAATCATCAACCACCAGGTTATCATTTGGCCAGGTGCCGTGAATAGCAATACCACCGCCGATCTTGGCACTGGCTGGTATCAAGCCCCTGGCTTTACGTTCTTTAAATTTGCTCCAGCTTTCCTGGGTGGGAAAGTCGAGCATCAGCATCTTATGCCATTTCTGATGAGGTTTTTTGTAGATGATCTTGAAGGTGCCTTCAGGCGTGCGGCGATCTCCTTCCATGAGTTTATCAGAAAGGTCCTTGCTGCCAAATACAACGGGATAAGTAGCATACCATCCTTCTGCATCAAATACCTGCAGCTCGTAATCGGATTTATCTACCACCACATATACGTCGCCTACCGGCTTCGTTCTGAATAAATTCTTTTTGACTACCCGCCGTTCAATGGTTTTAAAGGCCGCTAATCCTGTAACAGACATCATTATAAGGCCTGCAAAGAGCCACTTCAATTTCATAAGTAAACCTGGTTTTAAGCGTAAAGACCAAGCAAGTGATTAATGGGTTTAAAATTAAGAACAAAAAATGTTTAGTCTTTCAAATGTGGATAATGGAAGTAGTCCACATAAAAGAACGTTGCCGGCCCTGATTTATTTTTTTGGGAAAAGGCTTTAACAATTTTTTGCTCACCGATTCGAAACGCAAAAAAAATGCCATTGAAAACGAAGTGAACCCCTTTGATCGTTAAACATTCATAAAATAAATAAACCGGCATACTATGATACCGGTTTACATTCATGGCTATGTATATTATTACTGCTACCAGTTGCTTAAGCGTAATCCTAAATTGTAAGGTCTTTGATCAGGGCCTCTTTCAAACATGCTTTTAGCCGCGTATGATCCGTATAATTTTACTGGTCCCAGGTTCAATTCTCCAATGTACGACAGTTTCCAGGGGCGCAGGTCAAAATCATCGCGTTCTTTATGCTTGCCGTCGGTGTTGGTAACGGTTTTCTGCCGGCTCGAATAAAGGTACCCGCCGCTGGCGCCTACGCTTACGCCAAAACCTCTTTTACGGTGCGGGGTGAAATTGAAGTTCAGCATGAGAGGAACGGTTACATAATCGGCGGCCAGCTTATTTTTTTCGTAACTGCGAGAAAGGTCATAGGTTACTCTCGTAGGGTTGGTCGAAAATAAGATCGGTTCGCGGTAGCGATAATTATTCAGTTCAATACCTAAACCGTATTTAAGATTTACTACCCCTTTTATCATATTCAGCTTTTGCATGAATGCCCAGATGTTCACGTTCACCGATTTGCCGGTGCGCAATTTGAAATCATCTTTATCGAGGCCGGGGGCAAAACCATCATTTGAGTTTTGTATGGCGGCGCTTTTATAATCTGTTTGATCATTATAATTGGCGAAACCTAGGTCAACGATCCACCAGTTGGTGCTTATGCGCGAGGGTTTACCTTTGCGGTGGTATGTTTTTGCTTCGTTGTCTTTGTTTTTATCGCGATCCCGTTTTTTGATAATGATCATGCCGCCTACGCGAATGGTATCGCTGGTGGTTTCGGTGGAATCGGTTTGCGCCAGGCCGGTTACAGACATACTAATCCCGATCAGGAGTATAATTACCTGTTTCATTGTACTTGTTTTAACTATTTACTGGTATTATTGTAATGCTATTTCAAGGTTGGCAATGCGTATACCGCCTTTGCCATCGTTTTCGGGGTTGGTGACTTTGTCAACCACCCGTGATACTTTACGGAAGAAGCCGCGCAGCGGTGTTTTATTTATAGACGTATTCAATACATACGTTGTTGACTGATCAGTTTCTTCAATGGGTTTTTCTGTAAGGCTATTGACCGCTATTGGTTCACTGATCGTGCGTTTGATTATTCCCGTTTTTACGGCTGGCTGTTCATCCGTATTGTCGATAGCTACATCAACCGGTTTTGCCTGTAAGGCGATATCGATATTTTCAGGATCCTTCACCGGTTGCTGTGTGCTTACCTGTTGTACGTATGATGGTTGCTGAATGTTACTGCGATCAGGATTATTTTTTAAAATGCTCTTGGGTATCTCTTTATGTTCATCAGGTTGCATATTGGCCATAGTAGCAGGATCAATATCTTTTTCCTGCCCAAGCGGTCCCTGGTCGAATGCAATGGGCGTTGAGTCTGCAGATGAGATCTCACTGGCATTAGGCAGCATTACCTTCTTTGATGATTTCGTTCCTTGCTCGCTCCTGGCTATTTCGCTATTGTTAGGCCGGGTTGAGATATACCAGGCGAGGCTGCCCATAATCAATAAGGCAATGGCTGCTGCGGCCATTCGCCACCAGGGCATAAAAACTGCTTTTCGATCTTCTTTTTCCGACCGGTAGAGAAACGTTTTATCTGGAAAGCTGAGTGTTTTATCGGGCACCAGCTTCACCTGTTGTATCAATTCAAAATCAGCCTGGTATTGAGGATGTTTATATACGAATTGTTCCACCAGGTCTTTTTCTTCATTGCTTAATTCATCATCACCATACAGCACAAAAAATTCTTCATGGTTCTCCTCGTTCACCAATCCCCCGGCCGCGGAATTTTTAAACAGCTTTTCTTTCTCATCGAACACAATATGCTCTTCGGCCCGTAAAACAGATCGCTGTAACATCACCAGCTCTTCTTCAAGATCGGGGTTTTGTTGTACGAAGTTGTCTACCGCCATCCGGTCGGCTGCATTCAGCTCGTCATCTATATACATCACAAACCAGGCCTCATAGTTATCACGCGTGATACCTTCTCCCTGGCCGCCGCCATAGACCGCAAAATCATCGGTTCTGATATAATAACAGTTAAATGACATTTTCAGGTTTTACCAGATAGTTTTTTAATTGAATGCGGGCCCGGTGAAGATACACTTTTACCTGGCTTTCATTAAGGCCGGTAATTTGTCCGATCTCTTCATACGAATAGCCCTCATAATCTTTCAATAACACCAGTGCGCGTTGGGTTTCGTTTAGCCGGCTCAATGCTTCTTCCAGTATTTTCCGGGTATTGTACACCGGTTTATCGTACACCTGCGCTTCTTCTTTGAATTCATCGCGTAAATGTATCCGTTTGACTTTACGCAGATGATCTATCATTTGGTTGTATGCAACTGTAAACAGGTAACTTTTGCATTTGGCATTTTCTACATCCGATCTGTTCCGCCACATTTTTTCAAATGCCGCCTGAACAACATCCCGGGCATCCTCTTCATGGCGAAGGTTTTTAAGGATGAACCGGTATACGTTGTCCGCATACTCAGCTACGCATAAATTATATTCTTTTTCGGTCATAAGCAGAACCTGTCTGTTATACTGTTTGTGGTAGTGGTACGATCCAGCCGCTAAAAAAGTTACAATGAATTTCAATAAAAATAAAAAGAGGCCATTAAATGACCTCTTTTATATAAAAGTGTTGATCGTCATATTTAAAATTGGGCATTGGCCGCTATGGCCCGGCTGAGCGACTCCCAGATAATAAAATCGCTCTGGAACTGGTTGTTGTTATTATTGCTGTTACAGCATTCTTTGGTCGAAGGCAAACACTCCTGGTTAACCGGTTTTTTTGAAGTATGGGTTGTGGCAAAAACAAATATACCAGCCAAAGCCACCAATAGTATTAGGGTTGAACGGATAAAGTTTTTCTTCCACATAACGTATCGTTTTGTATTATAAGACGAAGTTATTGGGAATTTGTTACAGTTTTTAAAATAAAAAGTTAGAATTGATGGGTGGTCGTATTTGATTTTTAGCAAATGCGAAAATTAAGTAATACGATATGAACAGGTTATACTCTTGCTGTTTGAACAAGGACTGATCCGGGGTTGAAAAATAAATAGACGGGCGCGGAAAAACACCGGATGAAACGGTTAATAGGTTGCTGGTATCGGGCTATGGGTTTATGTTCATGATGCTGCATGATGCCTGGTCCTCGGCGATGTTAGCTGCCATTATCACATTATCGAATTATCACATTGACTATTATTACATTTGTGGCATTAAAAAAAACTACATGCTCCATGAATGAAAAATTAGTAAAACGCCTGGCCGCTGAACTGGCTGAGATCAGAGCTGCCGGTTTATTTAAAACAGAACGCATTATTGAATCGCCGCAAGGCGCCGAGATCACGGTGAATGGCAAAACGGTGCTTAATTTCTGTGCCAATAATTACCTGGGCCTGTCCTCGCATCCTAAAGTAATTGAAGCTGCTAAAAAATATGTCGACTTCCGGGGTTATGGCATGAGCAGTGTGCGGTTCATTTGCGGTACCCAGGATATTCATAAAGAACTGGAGGAAAAGATATCTGCCTTTTTGGGTACTGAAGACACTATCTTGTATGTAGCTGCCTTTGATGCCAATGGCGGGGTGTTTGAACCTTTGTATAACGAGCAGGATGCTATAATTTCCGATGAACTGAACCATGCCTCTATCATCGATGGGGTTCGTTTATGTAAAGCCCAGCGGTTCCGTTACAAGCATAACAATATGACCGACCTGGAAGAGAAACTGAAAGAATCGCAATCGGCCCGCAGCCGCATTATTGTTACCGATGGTTCCTTCAGTATGGATGGAACCATTGCCCAACTGGATGCCATTGTTGCGCTCGCCGAAAAATACGATGCCGCTATCATGATCGATGAAAGCCATTCAAGCGGCTTTTTAGGCAGAACCGGACGGGGTACACATGAGTACCGGGGTGTAATGGGTAAAATTGATATTATCACCGGAACCCTGGGTAAAGCCCTGGGCGGTGCATCAGGTGGTTTCACCAGCGGACGAAAAGAGGTGATCGACATGTTACGCCAGCGCTCGCGGCCTTATTTATTCTCCAATACCCTGGCGCCGGGCATTGTAGGCGCTTCCATTGCAGTGCTCGACCTGCTGAGCGAAACGACTGAACTGCGCGATAAGCTCGAATACAATACGAAATACTTCCGTAGTAAAATGACGGAAGCCGGCTTCGATATTAAACCCGGTGATCATCCCATAGTGCCTATAATGCTCTATGATGCGGTTGTAGCGCAAAATTTTGCTGCCCGCCTGCTGGAAGAAGGCATTTATGTGATCGGCTTCTTTTATCCCGTGGTGGCCAAAGGACAGGCCCGCATCAGGGTGCAACTGAGTGCTGCGCATGAACAACACCATCTGGATAAAGCCATTGCTGCTTTTGCCAAAATTGGTAAGGAACTGGGGGTACTGAATGGACAATTGGCCAACTGATCATTTAGCAGGTTAACGCGAAAATATGAGTCCGGGGATGCTTCGCCAGAGGCGTCCCCGGACTTTTTAATGGGGCCTGTTGTATGGTTGAAGTTTAAGTTTTATTTTGGCGGCAAATCCGTGTTCCTTATGGAAGACACCCAACAAACTGAGCAGCCCGGCTCGCAAGAATCAACCGCTCCGGCAGGATGTGCTAATTGCAACAATGTCAATGTAGTTCCTGGTTATTCTACTCCGCTTTGTGCCCATTGCCGGCAGGTATTTATCAAATCCCCCTTTCCGTTACCTGTTAAATTATTTGCTATTGGGGTAGGACTGGTTTTGGTCTTTGCCTTGTTCTCACTGCCGAAAAATCTATCATTGGGTATACATCTGGAAAGAGGAAAGCGATTTGAGGAAAAGAAGCAGTTTATGAGTGCACAACGGGAATTCAATGCGGTAGTAAAAACCGTACCCGATAATCTGGAAGCCAATATCCATTTGACGATAACAGCATTTTATAATCTGGATTTTGTAACGTTATATACAGCGATGGAAAAGATCTCCGGTAAGCGTTACGAAAATAATGAATTGCTGGGCCGCGTAAATGTGATAATAAAAGAGGCGGAAGATCTTATTCCCGATAGTTCACTTTCGAAAATCATCAGCAGCTACCCCGAGCAAAACGGCGGAGTGCCTGACTCAGCCTAGGTTAGTTACTTAAAGCAATATCCGGATAATTTGTATGGACGTCTTGCTTATACAAACTCCTTGTATGATAAGGCCGGTATAAAAGCTGTGACAGTGTGCTTAGGCGGTTGTTCAAGATAAACGTCTCCTGCCTGCCAGCCTTACAATTACAAGCGGCTGTTCAGCGGAAGCTGGGCAATTGGGACGAATCAATAAAAGCCTGCGAGCATATTCTGGACATCAACCGGGAGGCTTGCTATGCATATTCCTCTATGGCACGCACCCGTCTAAAGCAAAAAAAGAACCAATTGGGCTTAGAACTGGCGATGCAGGGGATGTCGATAGATAGTTCGGATGCATATAGCATGGCAACATTGGCTTTAGCCTGCCATATTAATAATTTGCCGGCAAAACGGGATGCATTGTTAAAGGCACTGCAGGCAAAAGGCGATTCAAGCGCTCTGCATTACCGGCAACGTGCTTTAGACATTATTGAACAAAAAGAATCACTCTGAAAACAAAAATATGTTTGTACCTGGATTTGTCATCAGCGCAGTAACCTTTCCTGGCGTCATCGTTCATGAAATGGCCCACCAGCTTTTTTGCCGGCTTTATAAAGTGCCTGTTTTCAAGGTGGTTTATTTTCAATTCGGCAACCCGGCGGGCTATGTTTTACATGAAGCGCCTGCCAGGAAATGGCAAAGCATCATGATCAGCATAGGACCATTCTTCCTGAATACAATTGTGGGTACTTTAATTGCCCTGCCGGCAGCACTGCCGGTATTTACATTTGATAATGGCAGTTTTATCGACTATTTATTGATTTATCTGGGTGTATCCATTGCCATGCATGCATTTCCCAGCACGGGCGACGCCAATTCCATCTGGCAGTCATTAAAAGAAAAAGACACCAATCTGTTGGTGAAACTGATAGGCTACCCGGTAGTTGGGTTAATTTATCTGGGTGCAGTGGGTAGTTTTTTCTGGCTCGACCTGTTATATGGCGTAGGTGTAGCCATTGGATTGCCTAAACTGATCATGTCGTTGTATCTTTAAACTGATTGAAAATGATTGAAGTCAAATAAGTCAAAGGGTTGCTTCACCCGTTTGACTTATTTGTATACATGGAAAGCAAAACGGCTACTTGGCCGCGATCATGCTTATTTCAACATTCACATTCCTTGGCAGCCCTTTTACGGCAACTGTTTCCCGGGCCGGGTAATTGCCGGTAAAAAATTTACCGTATACTTCATTAACGGCATTGAACAGCGACATATCGCTGAGAAAAATAGTGGTTTTTACAACGTGGCTGAAATCATAACCTGCCTGGGTGAGTACCGCATGCAGGTTTTTCATTACCTGCTCGGTTTCTCCGGCTACATCAGTAGCCTCTACAGTGCCTGTAGCGGGGTTAATGGGTACCTGGCCGGAGATAAATAATATATTGCCGGCCTGTACAGCCTGGCTATAAGGGCCAATAGGTGCTGGCGCCTGGTTGGTAGTGATTATGGTCTTTTGCATGATCCAAAGATAAATTAATAGACAAAAGGCAAAAAGGCAAAGAGGCAAAGAGGGCCAAAAAGGCAAAAAGGCAAAGAAGGCCAAAAGGCAACGAGGCATAAAGGCCATAGCGCCGGGTAAAATCCGGGAGGCTTTAGTGCTGTTATTAATTTAAAATTTGGCAGCCACTCACCACTGATCATTCACCATTGCCCGTTAACCATTCACCACGCCCATGCTATCGCCATGGGCGGGCAAGCATACTCTATTGACCGTTGACCATTCACCACGCACTTGCTATGCCACGGGGCGGGCAAGCATACTCCATTGCCGTTGACCATTCACCACGCCCTTGCTATCGCCAAGGGCGGGCAAGCATACTCCATTGCCCGTTGGCCATTCACCACGCCCTTGCCATGCCACGGGGCGGGCAAGCATACTCCATTGACCATTGCCCATTCAGGATAATAGGTTTTCTTTGCGGATAAATTCAGAAAGCCCATGACAGTGGCCATTTTAGCCGATGACGTATTAAAAGAGGAAATACTTGTCCGCAAACCGCCAGAGACCGTGAACCTGGTATGGGTCGATTCCATGCGCGCCCTCACGATCGTGGAAGCGGATATATACATTGACCTGTTATTTGAGCTGAATGCAGAAAGAACGCAGCATTTAAAAAGACTGTTGCCCAAACCGGTGCTGGTAAATGCAGTAAGCTGGTCTACAAAAAAGATCGGGGCTGATCTCATTCGAATTAATGCCTGGCCCGGACTGCTACAACGGACTGTAACCGAAATCGCCATTCCCTCCACGATGACGGAAGCGCATGTCAAAGACATTTTCGATCAGCTGCAATGGAAATATATCCTGGCGCCTGATATTCCGGGGATGATCACAGCGCGGGTATTGGCTGCCATTATCAATGAAGCTTATTATACATTGGAAGGAGAAGTGAGCACCCGCGAAGAGATAGATATTGCCATGAAGCTGGGTACAGGTTACCCATACGGACCCTTTGAATGGAGTAATAAGATAGGGTTATCCCGGGTTGCCGAACTGTTAACGGAGTTAAGCCTTGCTGATAAACGTTATACTCCGGCAGCTTTGTTGCTGCAGGAGGCGGGCAGTAGCAGTTGACCAATTAATAAGGTTGATAGTATTGAATCGGTAAACAGCATTGCGTTCATTCAAGCCAAATGGACATTAATCAGCATAAGCAGGAAGGTTTGCCGCCGCACCTTTGCCAATTGCCAGTGCCCATTGCAAATTGCCGATGCCGCCATTCAGATCAAACACACAAAACTTCTAACAAAACAAAAGAGCGACGAGAATCATGATCTTATGTATTGACACCGCTACTGACCAGGCCTGTGTATGTTTATCGAAAGAGGGTGAGGTGGTTAGTGTACTTGAAAATGATAACCAGAAGGACCATGCGGCCTGGATACAAACGGCAATAAACAGCTTACTACAAAAGCAGGGCGTAAGCATGCAGCACTTGCAGGCCGTGGCTGTTACCGCCGGACCCGGCTCCTATACGGGCTTGCGCGTAGGCATGGCTAGTGCAAAAGGCTTGTGTTTTGCTTTACAAATACCACTCATAACAATTAATACATTACAGGTAATGGCACACGCAGCCATCAACCAACTGGGTAATATTGTAGCGCAAATGTCGAAACCGCTGTGTTATTGCCCAATGATAGATGCCCGTCGCATGGAAGTATTCACCGCTGTGTATGATGAGTTCCTGCAGGAGATCATTGCACCTAAAGCCATGATACTTGATGAATTGTCCTTCACCGCTGAGTTGAATGAGCGTTCTTTGATATGCTTTGGAAATGGCAGCAATAAATGGAAAAATGTAAGCAGGTATCCTAACGTTCTGTTTATTGATGAAAAATTAGATATTGCTAAATCTCTTGCTAAATTGGCTTCCAGCTTGCATTTAAGCCAGAATTTTGCCAACTTGGCGTACGCTGAACCCGTTTATCTAAAAGAATTTTACACTTATATCAAAAAATGACCAAATGAAACTTTTATCCTCCTTTCATCCCTAGCATATCAATTTTCTTGTAAATTTGATCTTTAGCGTTATCCTATTAAATATTAAAAGCTCTGATGTGCACATGAACGTAACAACCAATTACTCCATGGTCTTAAATGCAGATGGTGGGGATGGTGAATCGGTAAAAGTTGACTTCCTGAACCTGAAAAAGGCAGCGATGATACTTCGCGCCTTGAACCACAAGCTGCGTCAACAGATCGTCAAACTGATCGATGAGAACAAACGTCTTACCGTGACGGAGATCTATGTACGTCTGCGGTTGGAACAGTCCGTTGCATCCCAACACCTCGCCATTTTACGTAGAGCAGGCATCGTGAAAACTGACCGCGATGGTAAATTTATTTACTATTCCGTCAACAGTTCACGGGTGGCTCACATAATGAAATGCGTGGACGACCTCAACATCTGATAAGACGGAGACGACACAAATTGTTTAAACGGTTAACCTGTAGCTATATTGGCTACGGGTTAACTTGTTATGGCGTACTTTTGCCTGAAATTCAGACTACATGTTTATTAAGCAATTGTACACCGGCTGCTTGAGTGAAGCAGCCTATTATATTGAAAGTGATGGAGTTGCAGCTATTGTGGACCCTCTCAGGGATATAGACAGTTACGTACAGCTCGCCACCGAACGGAATGCTGCCATCAAATATATCTTCGAAACCCATTTTCACGCCGATTTCGTAAGCGGCCACCTCGATCTGCAAAAGGCTACCGGGGCTCCCATTGTGTACGGGCCAAACACCGAAACAAATTTTCCCATTCACCTGGCTAAAGACGGAGAAAACTTTCCATTAGGTAAAGCTTCCATTGAAGTCATTCATACACCGGGACATACCATCGAAAGCACCTGCTACCTGCTTCGCGACGATACAGGTAAAGCACATGCGGTGTTTACCGGCGATACGCTGTTTGTGGGTGAAGTGGGCAGGCCCGACCTCAGCAGTGGCGACCTGGCCAAGGAAGAACTGGCTTCTTTGTTATATGATTCTTTAAACAATAAGCTAGCTACCCTGCCCGATGACGTTATCGTATACCCGGCCCATGGCCCTGGCAGTAACTGCGGCAAGAACCTGGGGCCTGGCACCAGCAGCACCATTGGTGAAGAAAAGCAGCATAACTACGCCCTGCAGCCCCAAGAGCGATCGGCGTTTATAAAGGCCGTTACAAGCGATCTGCCGGCTGCTCCTACTTATTTCCCCATCAATGCAAGGATCAATAAAGAAGGCTATGACAGCCTGGAAAAGATAATGGAGACAGCGCTAACACCTTTGAGCGTAGCTGATTTTAAAAAATGGATGGAAGGGGATGATACCATCATCCTTGATACCCGAAAAGCAGGTGATTTTACCAAACAGTTTGTACCAGGTTCTATAAGTGTTGGTCTCGAAGGCCGCTTTGCCGAATGGGCCGGTAGTTTGTTACCATTTGATAAACCCATCATCCTCGTAACGGAAGCCGGTGAAGAAAGAGAAAGTGTGATCCGGTTGGCCCGTGTAGGTTTTTCCCGAATACATGGTTACCTGGCCGGTGGCATAGAAGCCTGGCGCCAGGCCGGTGAAGAGATCGACCTGATCATTGATGTAGAAGTTGATGAGCTGGCAATGGACCTGCCTTATGACGATCACCTCGTGGCGGTTGACGTACGGCGCGAAGCTGAATTTGCCGACGGGCATGTACGCGGCGCAGTAAATATTCCCTTAAATGAAATGACCGATCCCGGCTCCATGGCCAATATTGAAGAACACCAGAACCTGTACCTGTACTGCGGCAGCGGTTATCGCAGTGTGATCGCAGCTTCCTTAATGAAACGGCAGGGCATCCATAACCTGCGCAATGTACTGGGAGGTTTTAATGCCATCCGGGTACAGGAAGGTATTGAGATCGTGAAAGATAGCAGCGTTTTAAATTAGTGAGACCAGTCAAATGTGTCAAAAGCAGTCAAAGGAGTCAAACAATTAGCCCGACCCAAGTTAGCAAACCAGGTAACGCTTATGGCTTCTTTGACTCTTTTTTTCTTATGACTTTTCTGACCTTCTGATCCTGTTACACATTCACTATATTATTCCTGATAGCAAAAAGAACAAGGCCAACCCTGCTTTTTACATTCAGCTTTTCAAACAAAGCATCGCGATAGCCATCGATCGTGCGGGCGCTGAGAAACATTTTTTCTGCTATTTCCTTATAAGTCATTTCAGTGCAAACCAGTTTCAGGAATTCTATCTCACGTACATTCAATGGAACAAGGCATTTCATGGGATCGCCCGGTTCTTCTAACTGGCTAACAGCACGAATAAGTTTGCCGGTGATCAGTTCCGAATAAAAGTATCCTTTGCGCATCAGGTGATCAAGGGCACGACGGAACTCAGATGGGTCAATGTCTTTCAGCACATAACCTTTAGCGCCATTCTTCATCATGCGAATTATAGAGCTCTCGTTATCGTACACAGAAAGCGCGAGGATCTTAATGCCCGGGTAATTACGTTTAAGCCACAGAGCTGTTTCATATCCATCCAGCTCGGGCCTGTTGATCTCGTTCAGCACGGCATCGGGCAAATACCTGGGTAGTAATCGTTTGATCAGATCTTTTCCATTACTGGCGTCAAATAGAATGGCATACGTTTCGAGCCCCCGGAGAAGATTGGCGAGTCCGTTGCGCAGCAGAATGTGGTCGTCTACAATCGCCACGCTGGCATTAGTTGTAAGCATAATGGTTAAGGGTTTTATGGTGAGGAAAGGGTAGGGTAAGACTACTGTAGTTCCTATTCGGGGGATACTGGTAAGGTTGATTAGTGTACCGGCTAAGTGGGTCTGGTGCTGCTTTTCCGGCCCTTATTCAAAATTAGGATTTTCATTTATATCCTGCAACCGTAATAGTTCATTTGGGCTTGCCCGTTATAGTTATTGTAATAACTTTAGGCAAGAAATTGATTTCGATTAAGTCTTTATTGATGGGGCGGCCAGCAACAGGGCCTTGCCTGTACATCAAACATGAATGTGTGAACACTGTTTGGTACGGTATAAGGGTCTGTTGCCGTTATAATGGGCAAAAGATAAACCGGTTTATTCAGGAATCTATGCTAATGAGGAGGTAGTATGTGTACTTATTCACCTATCCAAAGGCTTATGTATTCTTCTTTCCAGGCACGCTTCCAGCGGCGGTGACTCCATAACCACATATCCGGCTGCTGCCTGATCACCTTTTCCAGATAACGTGCATAACGCAGGGTGAGTTCACCCCGGTCAAGCGCACCCGGCTCCATTTCAGCCAATGTAAAATCAACTTTATAATAACCGCGGCGGGGCTTTTCAATATTGGCAAATACAACCGGTATATTACCAGCGCGGGCGCCGGTCTCCGGACCGGTAACAAAAGGGGTTGGTTTCCCAAAGAAGTTGAGCCAGAAGCTTTTCTCGGGATTTGCCGGCGCCTGATCGGCTACCAGGCCAATGCAGTATTGCCGGTTACGCCAGGGGATCATGGCTTTGCGCATATCGGTTGCAGGCAATAATACTGAACCTGATTTAGAACGAAGCTTTCTGAATAACCGGTCGAATATCTTGTTCTTGATAGGCATGTAAACGCCCAGGAAGGTGTAATGCATTTCTTTGGCGCCCGCCAGGTTGGCCCATTCCCAGTTAAAGGTATGGCCCAGATGGATCTGGCAGCTGCGGCCGGTTTTATACAGGTCGTTCAATACTTCCCAGTTGCCGCTCACCCGTTTTTGAATATAGGCATCACTGGCGGAAACCATTTTTAAGCTTTCAATGATCGAATCGATAAAATTGCGGTAGAAGCGTGACGCGATCTTTTTACGTTCAGCCAGTGTTTTTTCCGGAAACACCAACTCCAGGTTGCCGAGCACCACCTTCCGGCGATAGCCCAAAATGCGATATACGAGTACATGAAAGGCGTCGGACAAAACATACAACACGCGCAGGGGCAGTAAAGAAACGAGGTACAATAAACCGTAAACAATGTAATACATGGGCAGCAAAGATAGCGCTAAGTTGCCAGTTAGCGGTTTCCCAGGCCTCCCTTTATGCCTCGTTGCCTCTTTGCCTTTGTGCCTCTTTGCTTTGTCTATTGATTTATCCAGTTCTTCGATTCCTGCTCTACATGTTTCAGCTCTACCTTCACTTTGAACTTGTTGCGCAGGTGGCGCGCCAGGGCATCGGCTGCATAAACGCTGCGGTGCTGGCCCCCGGTGCATCCAAAACTTACGCTCAGGCTTTCGAAGCCACGGCGGATATAATCTTCGACAGAAATGTCTACAATGTCAAATACGCTGTTCAGGAACTCTGCCATGCGGGTTTGCTGCTCCAGGAAATCTTTTACCCCTTTATCACGGCCGGTTTGCGATTTAAAATGTTCCAGCCGGCCCGGGTTTAAAATACCCCGGCAGTCAAACACATAACCGCCCCCGTTGCCGGAAGGGTCGGCCGGTATGCCTTTCTTAAAAGAAAAACTTTGCACCTTTACCACCAGCGGCGTTTCCTCATCGGCGGTCAATGGTGTGAAGCGGTCGATGATCTCGTCACTTACACACACCTGTAACACCTTATTGAACTCCGGCACTGCAATGCCCAGGTTATGGTCGCTGATGAAGGCCCGCAGGTTCTTAAGCGCTTGCGGAATGCTGGTAAGGAACTGGGCTTTGCGCTCGAACAAGCCGCGGAAGCCATAAGCACCCAGCACCTGTAACAAGCGGATGAGCACATAGCCGTTATACTGGCTTTTGAACAGGTCGCGGTTAACCTGTTCGTTCATGATCTGTTCAAAAGAATCTATATAATCGTTCAGCAGCTTGTCCTTCCAGTCATCGGGCAGGTTGGCGCGTGCCTGCCAGATCATACTGGCCACATCGTATTGCGGGGCTCCCTGCATGCCACCCTGGTAATCGATAAAATGAACCGTATTATCCGGCGATACCAGGATGTTGCGGCTTTGGAAGTCGCGGAACATGAAGTATTTATACTCAGTGTGCGTAAGGTAGGTGCTCAATGCCTCGAAATCATCGATCAGCTTTTGTTTGTCGTATGGTTTACGCAATGCATCGAGGAAATAATATTTGAAGTACAGGAGGTCGGCCATAATCGCCTGTTTGCCAAATTCCTGGTTGGTGAGGCAGCGGGTATAATCGAGCCCTATATGGCCTTTTATCTGCAATAAAGCCAGCTGGTGCAGGCTCCTCTTAAAGAGATCATATATATTATCAGTAAAACCTTCTGCCTCAAGGCGGTTCAAAAGCGATACATCGCCCAGGTCTTCCTGCAGGTAAATGGTTTTATCTTCGCCCAGCGCAAAGATCTCCGGCACCGGAAGCCGCTGGTTATAAAAGTGTTGGGAGAAGTAAATAAAGGTTTCGTTTTCAGGCACGTTGTGGCCATGGGTGGCAATACAGGTCCCTTTTTTATCGTGGATCCGAAAATACCGTCTGTCTGACCCCGATTGTGGCAGGATCTCAATTCTTTCACAGGCTGAACCGCTCCACTCGGTGTACAGTTTATTGATTCCGTCGATGATTGATTGCATAGTGTTATATAGGTCAGTAAAAATAACGTAATAAACTCATGCCGGAATGCAAAAAAACGCAGTTAAATTTTCCCCACCGGCAATTGAGGATGAGAAGCAACAATTATCCCGGCCGGTACCAGCGCTGGGACCGGCCATCCCGGTTTTTAAATTGTACCTTAGCGCCTTTGGCAAACGAACCGCAACACCATGGAAGCGCTTTTGCGATACATCCGGTCACTAACGTCTTTTTCAACCGAAAACTGGGCATTGTTACAGCCTGCACTCACTCAAAAGACATTCCGGAAAAAAGAATTTTTGCTAAAGGAAGGAACCGTATGCCGTTCGCTTTTCTTTATCGTGAAAGGCTATTGCAAAAGCTATTATGAAATAGACGGTATTGTAAAGAACACCGGTTTTTTCTTCGAAAATGAAATAGCCACTAACGTAAGCAGTTTTGGCAGCGGGCAGAAAAGTGAATTCAATATTGCTGCCTGCGAGCCGCTAACCGCTATCATCATTGATAAAGAGAAACTTTTTGAGGCTGCAAAGAATTCAATTGAAATAGAAACCTTAGGCAGGCATTGCATCCGTTTATTTGCCACAAAGCAGGAGGAATTTGCCAATCTGTTCCAACTTTATACGCCGCAGGAACGCCTTGAATATATTGAGGCCCGGTATCCCGCCCTGCTGCAACGGGTGTCCCTCTCCCAGTTAGCCTCATTTCTCGGCGTAACAAGGGAAACATTAAGCCGCATCAGAAAACGGCGATCCCAGGTATGATTTTGTGACGATCGTCACAGGACAAAGTCCTGCCGCGGTCAGAATTTTGCAGAAACAATTCATTATGCAAATGCTTAAGAAGATCGATGAATCAACTAATGTTATTACCTGGTTTGAAATTCCGGTAACGGATATACACAGGGCAAAAACTTTTTATGAGACCATCCTCGATATTAGAATGATCAGGCGGACAGATGGCGATGATGAAGCTGTTTTCTTTCCGCATGATCCGAATGTGATACAGGCAACATCGGGCCGCGTAACCGGTGTGTTGTCGAAGACAGCCAGGAACAGGCCCTGTGATCACGGTACTATGATCTATATAAATGCAAGTCCCGACCTGCAAACGGTGGTTGATAAGGTAGAAAAAGCAGGTGGAAAGATCATTGTGCCCCGGATGGCTATTCCGGCAGGCTTTATTGCCGTTATCATCGATTCGGAAGGAAACAAAATTGGCTTACATGCCGAAAAGTGATGGCTTTTGCTGACGCCGGGCGCCCAGCGTCTATTAAGCAAATAATAATTCCGCCTGAGCCACAGAATCGGGTTTGCCCACATCAATAAAACGGGAACCGCTGTGGTCAAAGCCCTTGATGGTATGATTGGCGGCCAGTTCGAGGTAGGTATCTACAATAGAGAATTTGCCCTGATGCCGGATCAGTGATAAGAGCTTCTTACTTATCACATGAATGCCGCTGAATGCCCTGGGAAGATAAGTGGTAGCAGGCCGGGCGATCCTTTCTTCACCGGTTTTGGTATTGCGCCAGCCGCAGAGCGTATCGCTGCCATCGAATAGGAAGTACCGTGAGGTCATTCGATCTGTTATGGCAATGGTTGATAATGGCCGTTCTTGCTCATGAAACGCAATCACTTTTCCCAGGTCGAGATCGGTGAGGATATCAACATTGATCACAACAATGGTATCTGCTGTAAAAAGCGGTTCCGCTTTTTTGAGACCGCCGCCGGTTTCAAGCACCATATCGGTTTCATCGCTGATGCTTATATGGCTGCCCCAGCCTTTGTTTTGCTGCAAGGCGTCAACGATCTGATCGGCGAAATGATGCACATTCACTACCACATTGGTAATGCCGTATTGCTGCAGGAATTCAATATTACGTTGTAACAAACTTTTACCATTAACAACAGCCAGTGCTTTGGGATGTTTATCCGTCCATGGTTTAAACCGTGTGCCCAGTCCGGCGGCGAAGATCATGCCCTGCACTGCTCTCTTTCCACTGAAAGGGGCCTTGTCGGCAGAAATATGTTTGTTATCGGTCATCATCAGAAAAACACATTTTATGAGCTGCTTCGCTGTTCGTTCCTTTGCATTTCTTTCCTTTAGTTCTACAACACTATATTCTGCACGAGCGTGCTCTTGTACGGGTAATCGGTATTAAAATGTAATCCACGGCTTTCCTTGCGGAACTGGGCGCATTTGACGATCAGGTAACCAACGGTGATCATATTACGCAGTTCGCAGAGCTGGGGCGATACCGCTGTTGTTTGATACAGGGCCTCCGTTTCTTCCCATAACAGATCGAGGCGTTTAGCCGCCCGTTCCAACCTGATATTGGTTCGCACAATGCCCACATAATCACTCATCACCTGTTGCAGTTCTTTCAGGCTCTGGGTAATGAGGATCATTTCTTTCGGCTGGGTGGTTCCGGTAGCCTTCCAGTCGGGCACAAGCCCGGCTTCAACAGGAATATGCGCCTTTATCTTTTCTGCTGCATCCACAAAACACCGGTGTGCAAAAACCATCGCCTCCAGCAGGGAGTTGCTGGCCAGGCGATTGGCGCCATGTAAACCGGTGCTGGCGCATTCACCGGCAGCATATAAATGTTTTATCGAAGTGCGACCCCATTCATCGGTCTTAATGCCGCCACAACTATAATGAGCGGCAGGTGCTACGGGTATATACTGGGTGGCTACATCAATCCCAATAGACCGGCATTTTTCATAAATATTCGGAAAATGCTCAATGAACTTGTCGGTGGGAATATGGGTAACGTCGAGGTACACATGCTCGGTACCGGTGATCTTCATTTCACTATCAATGGCGCGGGCCACAATATCGCGCGGCGCCAGGTCTTTGCGGGCGTCGTACCGTTCCATGAACGCTTCACCGTTCTTGTTGCGCAGGATGCCGCCATCGCCCCGCACGGCTTCGGAGATCAAAAATGATTGCCCGCGTACACCCGGCTCATATAATGCCGTTGGATGAAACTGGATAAACTCCATGTTCTCGATACGGCCTTTGGCGCGGTACACCATGGCAATACCATCGCCTGTAGCAATATTGGGGTTGGTGGTAGAGCGGTAAACCTGGCCATTACCGCCGCTGGCCAGCACCGTTATTTTAGCCAGGATCTTTTCTATCTGGTTATTCTCCCGGTTCAGCACATACACCCCATAACATTCAATATGGGGCGTTGATTTGGTAACCAGGTAACCCAGATGGTGCTGCGTTAACAGATCAACTACAAAACAATGTTTTACGATCTCGATATTGGGAAAGCTGTGGGCTGCTTCCAGCAGGGCCCTTTCCATTTCTTTGCCGGTAATATCTTTATGATGTAAAATGCGGAATTCGCTGTGGCCGCCTTCCTTGCCGAGTTTATAATCGCCATCCGATTCCTTATCGAACCGGGCGCCCCACTCAATTAATTCCTGGATGCGGTCAACGCCTTCTTTCACCACAATTTCAACTACCTGTTTATTGCACAGGCCGTCGCCGGCGATCAGCGTGTCTTCAATATGTTTGTCGAAGCTGTCTTTTTCAAAATCAATAACGCCCGCAATGCCACCCTGGGCATATTTGGTATTGGTTTCATCAGCCTGCGTTTTCGTGATCACCAGTACTTTCTTATCTGGAAAACGTTGAGCAGCCTTGAGTGCGAAAGTCAATCCGGCAATACCGGAGCCGATAACAAGAAAATCAGTTTGCATATTATTGGGTTCCGAAACCTCAAACCTAGTTAAAAATGCTTATTAATCCAATGTAATGCCGCTTGCTTAATATTGTATCGTATAAGCGAATTTCTCGGGTGTTTCCAGCAACTCAAGCAGGTTGTACTTCATGGTCACTGTTTTTTTATCATCAGATAATTTGATGATGGGGTTATCGGTCTTTTTAGCAGCGCGCGGTAATTTGATGGTCGTAGTGTATAGGATCTCCATACCTGAGCTGGTCACCTGTTTTAACTGTGCCATTTCAGGACGTTCTTTAAACGCTTTGAATTTTTCAGCATTTACCTTTTTTTCGATAAAGCCATTTTTTATAGTAACATCATAAATGCTTGCGATATCGCTCATATCAGGGCTCTTGGGGGCTCCCTGATCTTCTTCACCGTCTTTTTTACCGAACATATTCTTCAATGCATTGCTCATACCTGCTCCGCTGCCGCCTTTACCCGCCATTAACTGTTGCAGGCTGTTCAGGTCTTTATAGGGGAAATTCATATCCATTTTAAAGATCTTTTCCTTGATATTCATCTGCATTTTCATTTTGGCATCTTTCAGCAACGCCTTTTGTTCTGCAGTAACATCTTTGGCCGAATCGAGCAAGGATCTGAATAGGATAGTGGTGTCGAGCACCCGGTCAAGCCCGTCTTTTTTCAATTCTTCTTCTCCGGCAAAGGTTTGCATCATTTCGATCAGCTGACCCATATCCATTTTGGTAACATAGGTGCCACTGCCATCTGCCTTGATCTCGATCTCTTCATTCACTTCGTAACAGCTGATAAAAAAAATGCTGATCGCTACAGTCAGGACATACTTAAAATACTTCTTCATTACGGGTTATTTTAGGCAAGTTAATCGTTTTCAGCCACTCCGGCCTGATACCAAACCGTAAAAGTTTGTGAGCGGCTTGGCTCCAGTATGAGCAGTCCCATTCCATTATTAAAACAGTCGGGCGCGCCACTGAGATTCTCAATGGCAATGCTTTTTCGGTCGGCCGGTGTGTAAACCTGTAAATAGGGGTAGGAATTGTTAGTGTAGAGGGCAACGAACGCATTGTTTGCCGGGTTCAGCAGTACAGCACAGGGCCGTTGTTCAATTGGTTTAACCACAAAACAGTTATCGATTAAGCGATCGCCAATGAGGGCCCCTTCATAGAAGCTGTTATCGGGGATCAGCTTTCCCGTAGGAATAAGGTCTTTGTCAAACGCTACCATGGTGTCGGCGCTGAGCTGCAATTCATAGCCGGTAACATCTCCGCCCAGTTGAAAATACGGGTGCCAGCCGTCTGCCAGAGGAATAGACAACATATCCATATTGAGGATCGTAGTCTCTATCTGTAATACCTGCTGCGGCAGCAGCGTATACCGCACTTCACACATATACTCATAGGGGTAACCCGGATCTTCGCGCCGGAAATGGTACCGCAGGGTAACATTCGCCTGCATATCGTCGGCAAAATCATTGGTTATTTTGAAAGGTCTGTTGTACAATAATCCGTGAATAGCATTGCCATCGCTGAATTTTCCGGGAAATTCAAAATCCTCGCCGTCGAAGCTGTATTTCCCGTTCCGCAAACGGCAAACGAATGGCGACAGTTTACTGCCTTTGTAGGAGATCGCCAGCTCCCGTTCCAATCGTTCGCGGGTAGCATAATTATCAATGATGTTCAGCTGCTCACCATTTACAGGGATCTCAAACCCGTGTAAGAGGGCGCCGTGTTCAGGCAGAATGGTGATGATTGTATTTGTTGCATTATCTTGCAGCCTGACCAATGACAACCCGTTTTGGGTACTGCGGGAAACACTAAAACTCATAGTTTCAATTTAGGTACAAAGAAAATTTTTTAAAATTAATTTATCTAACGATAGTAGCATGATCAAAAAACTGCAACAGGCTTTCCGGGAACGCTTTAACAAAGAACCGATGATCGTTGGTGCGCCGGGACGGGTGAACCTTATTGGCGAACATACCGATTATAATAATGGCTTTGTTTTACCCGGCGCCGTAGATAAAAAGATCTACGTGGCCATTGCCCCGAACGATACCGACACTATTAATGTTTACGCCAACCAGTTCAATGAATCATATTCATTTTCTATACATGTGACCGAACCACATAAGGGGTGGATGAACTATTTGCTGGGGGTCACTTATCATATTCAACAGCGCGGGAAAAAAGTGGGCGGGGTAGATGTGGTCATCGATGGAGATATTCCGGTAGGCGCCGGCATGAGCTCTTCGGCTGCTTTATGCTCAGGCTTCGGGTTTGCCCTGAATGAATTGTTCGGGCTTGCACTGAGCCGGATGGACCTGGCTTTTATCGGTCAGAAAACCGAACATACGTTTGTTGGTCTGCAATGCGGTATCATGGATCAATTCGCCAGTTTGCACGGCAAACAAGGTCATGTGATGAAGCTCGATTGCCGCAGCCTCGAATATGAATATATTCCGTTTGATTTTCCTGCTTATAAAATTGTGTTGGTGAACAGCATGGTGAGCCACTCACTGGCCAGCAGCGAATACAATGTTCGCCGCCAGCAATGTGAAGAAGGAATTGCCATTCTGAAAAAACACTATCCTGAGATCAGTTCCCTGCGGGATGTGGAACCGGCGCAGTTGCTGCAACACCAGCATGAATTACCGCCTGTTGTATTTGACCGTTGCTCTTATGTAGTGTATGAGAAAGAAAGGCTGCTTAAAGGTTGCGAGGCGCTGTCGAATAAAGATCTGACCACCTTTGGAAAAATGATGTTTGCTACCCATGAAGGGTTAAGCAAAAAGTATGCGGTTAGCTGTACCGAGCTGGACTTCCTGGTTGAATGCGCCCAGCATATTACCGGCGTGGCAGGCGCCCGGATGATGGGCGGCGGATTTGGCGGTTGTACGATCAATGTTGTACAGGCAGATGCCGTAGAAACCTTTACACAGAAGATCCAAGCGGCCTTTAACGGATTATTTAAAAAAACACCAGAGGTATATGTTACGCAAATTGAAGATGGCGTGAAGATAATCAGCTAATGTGAAAACCAGTTAGTGGGATAATAGCTGATGTGACAATGGAATACCAGATACAAACGGCTTAAAACAGAATGCTCAACGCAATAATTGGATTGCGCTGAGCATTCTGCGTTTTGCATTATACTTTAGATGTAAACCGGTACCAAACGCTTCTTTTGCGCCGGTTTGTTTGCTGTCTTTCCTGGCAATACTCCTATCTGAATTTCCGTCATATTTTTTTCAGGCTCAGCAAAGTTGATATTCCTGAACACCTCCCGGCATTCGTTGGATATAGGTATATTATGTTCGCCCAGCCTTTCCATGATCTGGGCATGACTGCCGGGCAATAATTCCCAGGGACCTTCATGCGGAAAAGTAATGGCTTTAAAAAAGCCCAGTTCCCGCACCTCGAATTTGGTGGATTGTATCACCTTCCTGATCGGAATAGCGATCTCCAGTGTGAATTCGGTATCGGGATTCCCATCCATTCCGTAATAGATCCAGTGCAGCGGGCCATTGATAAAGCTCTTACGGCCAGCCACTGCATATAATTCTGCCATAACCGGTCCAAACCGATGAAGTTCAGCAATAGTGGTTTTATGTATACTGCTCAAAACCCTTAACGGCGGAAAAGTTTTTATGTGCATACAAATTACTTTTAAAGTGAATAAATGACCACGCTGTACATGAATAGTAACGATTGGCAACGGATCTTAAGGACACAAAAAATATGAACCTGGATATTAGGGGTATGAAGTAAGAAGTAGCAGGTATGAAAACAATTTCTGATCGTACGATTTAGGGATTTTGTGATTTGCCCAGCCTTGAACTTTCCGATAAATCTCCAAATTTCAAAATCCCGAAATCTCAAAATCAAGAAATCCCCCAATCCCTGAATTCTTACCAGCACAACGATCTTACTTTTAGGCACTTAGCCCCACGCTACGGCAACGGCACTTCTCCCCATGCTTCCCATTCTTCCCTGGTAGGACCATAAACACCGGGCACTGTCAGGCCGGCCATGCGCATCAGTACCGTCATTTGCGCACGGTGGTGGGCCTGATGGATCAACAAGATCCAAAGCGAAAACCCGTTCTTCCAGGGATCGCCGTAGAGATTGTTCTCATCCGTAAGATCGCTGTCGTCCCAGTTGCTTATGATAACACCTACGAGTTGATCGGCGTATTTTTTATAATTTGTTACCAGCTCCTGTACAGTACTGTAGCCGGCATGTACTTCCTCAATGGGTAAACCCAGTTTGCCGGGCAGCTCTGTCACTGTCTCGGTAATGTGATTGGCGAGCCGGCCCAGGGTGCGGCCGCCGGGAATAGCCACCTGCAGCGATTCATCGGTAAGGCTTTTAAAGATCTTCAGCGTGGCTTCGGTCTCTTCTTTCCAACGGTCCAGAAAATCGTGAATGGTGCGTATCATTTGCTTATAATTTGAATGAAGATTATAAGACCAAAGTAACAGGCGGGGTGTGACAACAGTATGTCAGCAGGAGGGAAGAAAAACTGAAAAAAATTTGCTAAAAAGGCGGAAGGCGGGGCAGAACCCGGAAAGCCGCAGCCGGAAGGCAATCCTGAGTGACGGAAATTAGCGTTAGGCCTTTATTTTAGGCATTTACGGGCAGATAATGCTGCCTGATCTCTTCGGTGAGGTCTTTCATAATAGTGACCAAAGCTTCCGGGGTTTCAATGCTCACATAATGCGTGTACATCAACAGCCAGCGGCCAAAGTATTCGAGGTGAGCGGTAACGAAGAACATGCGCACAAAATCTTCTGTGACCTCTTCCCGCACAAAGCCGTAATAATATTTCTGATTGCCCAGGTAACGCGCGACGGTCTTATCGAACCGGATCACCACTTCCTGCAGTTCGGAACTGTTGATCATCGTTTCGAGGTATTCCCTCAAAGAAGGATGGGTATCAGGTTCAAACGTATTATCCAGAATTTGCAGTTGTTGTATGCGGCTAACCCGGAAATCGCGGTAATTATTGCGCAGCTTACACCAGCCGATCAGGTGCCAGGCCTGGCCATAATGGCATAAGCCGATAGGTTCTATGTTCCGCTCGGTCAATGCATCCTTACCCGACTGATAACGGATGCGGATCTCTCTTTTATCACCCAGCGCTTTTTGCAGGTCCATCAGGTAACGGCCTGCAGAGTCATCTGCCGGCAGGCGCGACAAAACCGCAATATTATCATTCAGCTGGTCCATATGCTCCTTGTCGGAACTGCGGAGCACCGCTTTGATCTTATACAGTGCGGCGTTGAAATGTTTTTTTATGGATTCATCTGCCAGGTGTTCGGTGAGTTTGGCGCCCATGAGCAGGGCGGAAGCTTCTTCCTGCGTGAACATGACCGGCGGCAGGCGGTACCCTTCCATAATGGTATAACCGCTACCGGCTTCGCCGATGACCGGCACGCCGCTTTCTTCCAATGCCTTAACATCGCGGTATACGGTACGCAAGCTGATGTTAAAACGATCGGCCACCTCCTGCGCAGTAACTCTTTTTTTACTTTGCAGGTGGGTTAAAATAGCGTGGAGTCTATCGATGCGGTTCAAGTTGGATTAATTTGTATGCTGTATGTATTAGATATGTTCAATCCCGAATCTGCAATCAGCAATGGTGTATCCTGTCTTTCGGGCCAGTTAGCACATTAACTGATCAGCAAATCAGCTAATTGGCTTTTCAACCCATGCGTTGTTTTCCTTCAACAAATTAATCAATTCTTCCACAGCAATGGCGCTGTCGACATTGCGTTTCACAATTTCTTTTCCTTTATATAAGGTGATCTTGCCCACACCGCTGCCTACATAGCCAAAATCGGCATCGGCCATTTCGCCGGGCCCATTCACAATACAACCCATGATAGCGATCTTGACACCTTTCAGGTGATGGGTCACCGAACGGATCTTTGCCGTGGTCTCCTGCAGATCGAACAGGGTTCTTCCGCACGATGGACAGGAAATATATTCCGTTTTTGAAATACGGGTACGCGTAGCCTGTAATATGGAGAACGAGGTATTGTTGATGAACTGGTGATTGTTCTTTGTTTCCAGGTAAGTACGGCCACTTACTTTCTGGTTCAGGAGCTTCGTTGGTTCATTCATCAGCCAGATGCCATCGCCCATACCATCGAGCAGCAGGGCGCCGCTGTCGGTTGAGAAATGGATCAGTTGTTCATCGATGGTAGTGTCATGGCTTTCTACGGCGAGGATCACCGGGCAGTTGATGCCCTGGTTCATCAGTTCAATAATATATCGCCGTACAGCGGGCATGGCATGCGGGTTGGAAGCATACAAACAGAGTACTACGGTACGATCTGTGCGGATCTTCTGTAAGAGTTCAAGCGATGCTGGTTCATCTACATCTGCGGCAACAAAGTTCAGGATGCCTGAATGATCGGTTCCTTTCAGGTATTCAGTAGATTGAAATAATGGATAATACTTTTCTTTGTCCGGCGCCTGTAACCAGGTATTAAAATCGCAGATCACTTTCAGGGTGCCCGGTAAGGCAAAGTCAAGTATTTTTTTACCGGTGTACAAATAATCTGCAGCGGCGTCGGCAATGGTGAATTTATCAGTTTCAGTATTGTACGTGTAGCCAATGGCCTGCAGGTCTTCATGATGAATAGCGGCCGCTTTCATAAAATCAGCCACGACCACAGGTACCTGTTTACCGCCGATATTGGAAACAGTATTTGTGTTTCGTCTTGTATATTCGAAAGGAGAATAGGGAATTTTGTTGATGGCCGGAATGATCGATGGTTTATGCGCTGTAGCCGATTGTCTGTTGGTATAGCGCTTAACCAGGTCACGGCAAACCGGAATCTCGAACTCGGGGTCTTCGGTGAGTGATACGCGAATGGTATCGCCCAGGCCATCTTCCAGCAAAGAACCAATGCCGATGGCTGATTTTATTCTTCCATCTTCGCCATCTCCGGCTTCTGTTACACCCAGGTGCAGGGGATAACATTCGCCAAACTCATCCATCATTACGTGCACCAGCAAGCGGTAAGCCTGCACCATTACCTGCGGATTGCTGGCTTTCATGCTCAATACAATATTATGATAGCTTTCATTACGGGCAATACGCAGGAATTCCATAGCGCTCTCTACCATGCCCATGGGCGTGTCGCCATAACGGCTCATGATACGATCGCTGAGCGAACCGTGATTGGTGCCTATACGCATGGCCGTGCCATACTCTTTGCAGATCTTTACCAGCGGGGTAAACCGTTCGCGGATGCGGTCGATCTCTTCGGCATATTCCGCATCGGTATAATCGATCTGTTCAAATTTCTTCTTATCAACATAGTTGCCCGGGTTCACCCGCACTTTTTCAATGATGCGGGCAGCGATCTCGGCAGCATTGGGGGTAAAATGAATATCTGCTACCAGCGGTGTTTTATAACCTCTGCGGTGCAGCTCATTTTTTATGTTCAGTAAATTCTCAGCTTCTTTTTTACTGGGGGCAGTGATGCGAACCAGCTCTGCGCCGGCTTCAATACAGCGGATACTTTGTTCAACCGTACCCATGGTATCCATGGTATCGGTGGTGGTCATCGTTTGCACACGGATAGGGTTGAAATTGCCGAGCAGCAGGTCCCCAATTCGTACTTCACGGGTTGCCAGTCGTTTATATTCGGTCAATGAGTCGCAGTAAAGCTGCATGTATTGTATTCTGATTTAGGTGATTGCCAGTTGATTAAGCGCTAATTGCCGGCAAAATTACGATAAAAGGCTTAACGCTCCGTCCGCCTGATACAGACACGCGCCTTAAGCAGGAACGCGGAAAAGTACAAATTGTAAAAGTTTAGGGCAGACGATCATCATGAATTATGCGCAGCCCGTTGGTATGAAAAGGCAAATGAGCAGAACCAGATGGCCGGAATACGATAACAGGTAGTACTTCTCTTTCCTGGGATGGGCTTACCAATCCTTCTCCGGCTGAGACACTGAGCGGGAGCGGTTTTGCTGGATCTTGCGTTGAACTTCCTGTTCTTTCTGTTCAAGCGATTTCAGGTATTGTTCAATTTTTCGCTTATCGAGCTTGTTCTGTGGCTTTTGTTTTTGTTGCTGTTTTTTCTGTTGCTGTTGCTGGTCCTGCGACTGGTTTTGTTTTCTCAGCTCCGACAATGCTTTTTGGAGGTTAAAGCGGGTATCCTCATCAGCGGGATCGAGCTTCAGTGCGGTCTTGTATGCTTCAATGCTTTCCTGCAGTTTTTTCTGTTTGGTGAGGGTAACGCCTTTGTTGTAATAGCCTTTTACCTTATAGCTGTTATCATTCGTGTTTTCCAGTAATTCCCCATATGATTTTTCCGCATCGGGCAAATTTCCTGTACGGTAACGGGCATTGGCCAGGTTGTAACGGGCCGTGGCGCTTTTAGGATTTTGCGCTACCGCTTTCTGGTAAGCAGGCAGGGCTTTATCGTATTGCCCTTCTTTATACAGTTTATTGCCTTCCCGGATAGCAGCGTTCTCCTGCTGTGCTTTCAGCCAAACAGGCGCGAGGAAGCATATTGACATCAGCGATATGTAAACCAGTTTTTTCAAGCTGCTTTAAATTTCCGTTCGGGTAAAAAGAATTCTATCAACAGGAATGCAAATGCAATGGCCAGAAACCATTGAAAATAGCTTTTGTAGTCCTTGAAGGCGTTATCATCCAATGAAGTGGCTTCAATAGTGCCTAACTGTTTGGTAATAGCGTCTACCGTAGCATCTACATCGTTCATTTTAACATATACGCCTTTGGTGGCGCCAGCCAGCTGCTGCAATACCTGCTCATTTAATTTGGAGATGACCGTATTGCCGGTTTCATCTTTTTTGTATTCACCGGTGGCAGGGTCCATAATAGGCGCACCCTGTGCCGAACCGATACCAATCGTATTGATCATAACACCATCTTCGGCCAGTTGTTTTGCCAGGGGAACCGCCTGCGGATCGTGGTCTTCACCATCGGTGATCAATACAATTGATTTGAATTTTCTTTCTTTACTATTGAAAGCCGAATTACCGGCGCGTAATGCTTCTGAAATGACAGTCCCTTGCGTTGGTACAACCTCGGGACCGGCCTGCTGAATATACATCCGGGCAGCGCCATGATCGGTTGTAAGCGGCATTTGTAAATAAGCCCTTCCCGCAAATAAGACCAGTCCTACCCGGTCGTTGGGCAACTGATCCATTAATTTGTACACGAGCTGGCGGGCCCTTTCGAGGCGGTTCGGCTTAATATCTTCGGCCAGCATGCTTTTACTTACATCCATGGCGATCACTATATCCACGCCTTTACGTTGAATATTATCCATGGCGCCGGGCTTTTGCAAATTGGCAGATGCTGCAATAATGGCCGCCAGGGCAAGGGCGAAGAACAGGAATTTCAGTAAAAAATTCGTGGGCGAATAATTAGCGATCAGCGCCTGCACCAGCCTTTGGTCCCCGATCTTTTTAACGGTATTTTTTTTCCATTGCAGGAGCTGTAAATACAATACAACCAGCAACGGGATAGTGGCCAGGGCGATGAGGTATTCGGTATGTTGGAACCTGAAATTCAAATGTGATAATTTGGCAATCAGCGAATGTGCTAATTGGGTTTTCAATGAATGCAAAATTTAAACCAAAATCGAATCCTGTTAAATTTAGGTATTATCGCGTTCAATTCTTCGTTAAAATACATCGTATAACTTACAATTCAGGGTATTGTAAAAAATAAGCCCGCCCGACAATCGACGGGCGAGCTTAGATTTATTTTTAGAAAGCCAATAATCAGCCTGTGTAAAATGTCTGCATTAGCACATCAGCACATTAGCAAATCAGCACATTGGCAAATCAGCACATTGGCAAATCAGCACATCGCTTATTTCTTCCCTTCGAAAAAGCCATACTCCTTCAGGATCGCTTTCAGCATGTTTATCCTGATGGATCCGAAATCGACGTTTTTGTCGGGCGATTCTACCTGCAGCACAAAAAAGTAAGGGTGTTTATTTTCTTCGATCCAGCCTATGAGCCAGCCAAGCTGATTGCCTTTGTCGGTCGTGTTCCAGCCCGTCTTATAGCTTAACCGGTAATTGGCATTGTTTTCCCACAGCATCATACCCCGTACCAAACGTTGGGTCCTTTTCTGAAAAGGCAATTGATCGAAGTATAATTTCTTTACCAGCCCTAATTGCTCATCGGCCGTTACTTTGGCACTGTTGTCGAGCCAGAAGGTATCGAGGTTATTATTTATTTTGAAGGTATCGCGTCTGCGTGCATACCCCAGGGTATCGAGCCAGTGCTGCATTTTCGGCTGGCCAATGCGCCGGGCCAGTTCCTGGTACCAGGGCGGACAGGAAATGCGGAAGGCATCCCACATGGTCATATCCCGGTTGCATTCGGTGCGCCCACGAACGACACTGTCCCACCTGATTACCGTATTTGTATCTGCTACCTTGCCTTCTTCCAATCCAATCAGGGAATTCACGATCTTAAAGGTTGAAGCAGGCGTATAAGCGCTGTCGCTAAAGCGCGGCAGGTTGTAAATGGTGAAACTGCCCTGTCCATTATCAAACAGGCCAAAGCAGCCGGTAACCTTATACTGGTCGAAATATTTTTTCAGATTATTGTCTATGGTAACATTATTGGGTGAGCAGGCAGCAAGGGCAACGGTGGCTATCAGGCCGGCGGAGATCCATTTAATCATAGTGGAAATTTGCGCAAAAGTAATAAGCTAATGTGATAATGTGATAATTAGCTAATGTGATAATGAAATACAGGGGCACGCTTCAAGACCCGTTTATTTCGGTGCTCCATATTTATTGATAAGCGCCAGCAGGACCCCGTTCGTCCAGCCGAAGCCATCCTGGCCGGGATATTCGCCGCCACCGGCTTCGAGGTTCAGGTCAACCACATTGTACTTCTCCATGAGCTTGCCGGTTCTTTTATATACATCGATATTCAGCCTGATCCAGCGTTCGGCAATTTCGCGGGCCAGCTCCCGTTGGCCACAGCGATCGAGCCCCCAGATGGTCATCCATTCCAGGGGCGCCCAGCCATTGGGCGCATCCCATTGCTGGCCTGTATTAAAGGGGGATGCTGTAATGCCACCGGCTTGCAAGAGCTTCGACCTTACCTGTTCGGCCGCCTGCCGCGCCAGCAAACTCATATAATCCAGGTTTTTGGTGAATACACAAAAAGGGTACATCCCGGCGGGGGTAACTACGCTAGAGGCCTTGCGCGTCTTGAAATTATAGTCAGTATAATATTTCAGTGTTTTGTTCCAGCAGTATTTATCAATGGCCATCCTTCTTCTTTCGGCTTTGCGGGTATAATCGGCACTTGCTTTGGCGTCATGGGCCATGAACTTGGCTTTTGCCAGTATCGTTTCCAACGCGTACAATAAACTGTTCAGATCAACAGGAACCATATCGGTAACATGGATCGTGCCCAGCGTTTTCTTATCCCTGAACCAGCGGCTGCTGAAATCGATACCGCTCTCTGCTGCCGCGCGCAGGTTAATGTACATAACCTGTTTATCCCTGCCTGATCTTTTCGCGGTTTCTACATCTTCTTTATAGCTTTCCTGGCGGGGAAAAGGATAGTCATCCCAATAGCGGTTAAGTACCGTACTGTCATTTACTTTTACTACCCGTTTGCTTGCCTGACCTGTTTTTAAGGTAGCGGCGCCATTCATCCAGAATTCATATTCCTTTTCCAGGGCGGGCATATACGTTAGGTAAACCGAATCGCCTTTTATTTCAGCGAGCAATTCAACCATTAAGGCAAAGAAAGGCGGTTGCGACCGGCTCAGGTAATAGGTTCTGTTGCCATTGGGAATGTGGCCGTAGATGTCGATCATCCAGGCAAAATTCTTTACCATGTTCTCGATCATTTCGCCTTCACCGCTGGCCCGAAGGCCCAGCATGGTAAAATAAGAATCCCAATAGTATATTTCCCTGAAGCGTCCGCCCGGAACAATATAGGGGTTGGGCAATGCCAGCAGGGAACTTCCGATTACAACCGTATCGGGATCGCGCCGTAATACACTCCAAAGGTTTTTGATGTGTTTGGTAACATCTTTCTCCTGCTGAATATAATTGAACTGGGGCGGCGCAGGCGGCATTTCGAAATTATCCTGCACAAACTGTTTCAGGTCGAATTTGGCCTGGCCCTTCTGTTGATGATAATCGGCAATAATGTTCTTCGGATTTCTTTTAGGTATGCAGTCAACGAAGGTTTTTCCATCGGGAAATACTTTGCTAAATTGTACATCGCGGAATAGATCGCCATAAATTTTATCAGGTGTGGCTGGCGGTTGTGCAATCGTATACACAAACTGAAAGCTAACCAGCAGGCACAGATACATTTTTTTCATCCTTACTACATTTAATTACCAGGGGTTGTTCAGGAATCAAATGTAATAAATAAAAAACCGTTCCGAAGAATCGGAACGGTGTATTGACTTCTATATGTACTCAAAGAAAGATTATTAACGTTAGCACAGGCAACCACCGTTATATACGGTGAGCGGCCATATTAAATTCCACTAATCACCCGCACCGTCTGTTTTAGCGCGTTGTACGGCATAGTTGCCGATGTTCTTTCCACATTCCAAACCCATTTCACAATCGGCCCGGTAATGAATGCCCGCAAGCATCCTCGACAGGGATGCTTCCCGGGCCATAGCGTCGTAGGCGCCTGCCCGCCCGGGAACCAGGTGCGAGAGCACCGTGGCTGCTGCGCCACTAAAGGTGGAATGCCCGGAGATGTATGACGGGAAATTAGGTAAACCGGTAAGTGTTTTTATCTTCGGGTTCATTTGTGAAGGGCGTGGGTTGAAATAAAAGAACTTGGCATCCCAGCATACGATCGCCGCATCCATCAACGCCATATTCAACAGGGCCATATTACGGGCCCAGCGTACTTCACTATAGTGCTGTTTGATAAAGTCCTCGGCTGCGATGGCATCCCAGTGACCGGGTGGGGTAGAGGTGCCTACACCATCGGCCCAGAAATGTACGATGCGGTAATTTTCCCGTGAATCATCATTTACGAGCTTCAGGATCTCATCGGTTTCTTCTTTCATTTTGGCGCTGCCCGTTAATGGTGGCGGGCCGGGGCGTAATGAAATAGCCGTTAAAGAGTCAAATAAAAAAGCCTTTACCTTGCCGAACATGGGTAACATGGGCGGCCGTTTAGGCAATTCCTGGCTGTACCAGGGCGTTTCGCCGCGGGCCATGCAATCGGTTTCGAATTTTGTCCAGTCGGCCTGGGTGCCGCCGGCTGCACCTGCGCGATCAGTACGGGCGCGGGCAACAAATTTTTGCGCCACTGCTTTGCCCAGTGCTTCCCCGGCTTCTATATCGCTGCGCACATTGGCGCCGGCAATGATACGGGCTCGTTTATGCTCTTCCGCTTTTTGCTGAATGAGATCCTGGTCGCCGGGAAATAACAGCTTTAACATTTCAACGGCAGCACCCACTACCACTGCATCTTCTGAAGGATAGGAAGGCAGATCTGTTTGCGGTACCAATGTATTAATGGTAGCATCTACTTTATAGGGCGCTGGCCGGTTGAATAATTTTTTGTAATAATGCGCTGCTACCAGGGCATCGTATTGAGCGGCGCTCACGTAAGCATAGGCCCGGGCGGCATAAGGTGGATTTGCAAATGGAAATTGCGGGTAGGCCAATGGGTTACTGGCGTTGGGAACCGGGTAAGTGCCGTCGTCGTTCTGATAGGGCGGCAGGTTGTGTTTGGCCACCAGTTCACGCAGGATCTCATTCCAGCGCAATACGGCGCCGGCACTCCAGTATTTAACGATATTTCTTTCGTTATCGGTCAATGATGCCTGCCAGCTTTTGATCTCATTCAGCTGGGCAATATACTCAGGCGTTGTGGTAGCAACAGGTGTTGATACCGGGAATTCATTGGCAGATGTAAGTAAAATGGGTTTCCAGCTCCCGGCGTCGAGATCGGTCTTATCCGGTTGCAGGGCTGGCAGATCGTCTGTACGGCCCGATTCATTTTTAGAACAGGCAAAAGGGATCATACCAGCTGTAACAAGCAATAACAGGATGGAAATATATAATGGTAGCTTTTTCATGGCTGTGATTGTTTGGGCGATGTGGTGGTTGGTTGCTTTTTGTTGAAGTTGATGATATAGAACAGTCCGCCATTTACGGTGGTGGCCTGTCCTACATTACGTCCGGCGATCACATAATTTCCCGAGGCTACGATGGAAAGGCCGCGCGGTATATTCAGTTCATATTTCATGTTCACCCCAAGCCTGGTGGCATTCATCCTGTTGCTGGGAAAGGGCATGTTGTTGCGCGTAATATCAAAACCACCCAGGGTGGTCCAGTTGTCGAGCACGGCCTCGGCGATCAGGTTGGCATAGCGGTACCCGGTACGCAGGTTGAACGATAAGGCATCGGGCATGGATACTTTATTGGTGTAATGCATTTCGGTAGTATAGTATGCATCCCGGTCAATTTTTATATTGTCGCGGAAGATGTAGGTGCCGGATGCGGTGACAAAGATCTTTCCCACCTGGTAATCGCCCATTACCCGTAACGAAAGGGATTTACTGCGAAGCCCAATGGAAAGCGGCAAAAAATCTGCTACATAATTGCTGAGCGGTGCCGAAACACCGGCAATACCATATGCGGTTAAATTGCCTTTGCCAATACTTTTTTCAATGGGCATCCATTTCACCCAAAGCGATCCATCCTGTATGCCTTCAACGCCATGCAGCGTTCCGGCCGAAGCTTTGGTTTTTATATAAGGAACAGCAAAGAGAATGTTCAGTTTATTACTGATGCCGTAATTACCCATTACGCTGAACATTTCTGTGGATACCCGGCCGAGGTTCAGGTTCTCCCGTTTACGGGTTCCTTCCCAATAGCTTTTCCAACTGCTATAGCCATACATGGGCCCCACACAGAAATTGTTTTTGGTCATCATGATGCCATCGATCTCTGTTTGGGCAGCAGCCGGAACCAAGGCAGCCAGGAGGATGAACAGCGCCAGGCAGCACTGAAAGCAGGCCTTCCAAAATTTTGTCATAAAGCGTTAGTTAAGTTAAGGGTGCCACACCACGCGGATGAAGTTCCGCCAGCGGTGGCAACCTGGAATTATTAAAATCTGAATGTGCAGCCAACATTTACCAGGTAATCGGCAAAAGCCGCATCGCCCTGCGCATATACCCCCGTTGCTTCGGTCCTTAATTTATCGGCAACGCTTTGCGTACGGTTGCGTTTAACCGCGAACGGAACATAGGCATAGAGGGTAGCTTTTTTGAACTGATAATTCAATCCCGGTTCTATAGAAATGATATAACCTGGCCGGCGGAAGCCCCGGCTGCCACCGATAAGGTCTTCGGAGGGCTGGCACTCTTCACGAACGCCTGCAGAAATGGTGAGTTGGTCAACGGTTACACTGGCGCCTGCACGGATCATAAACTGATCAGGCACACTCATGACGCTGGTGCCATATTTAATGGCGTCGGCCGAAGGTGTTCCGCCCCGGGCGGTAGATACCCCATTTTGTTCGCGCGGGTTGAAGAGGTAAAAGAAATTACCATATACGCCGAAGTGCCTGTTGAAATAATAGAAAGCATTTATTTCCGTAGTGAAGCCGGTACCGCCATCGCCTAACTGTATCGATTGATCGACGGGTCCTAACAGTCTTGTGGTATCATTTTTAACAAAGAAATCCTGGTAGCGGTAATCACCGGTGGGCAGCTTGAGGCCCAGGCCAATTTGGATATTTCCTTTAGGCATAAGCGTTGGGTCAAGCAGCCAGCGATAAGTCGAAATGCGAATATCGCCAATGCCGAATGAGCGGGTATAATGCCGGGCGCCTTCGCCGCCGTTATTGCCGCCGTGCTCATACATCGATGAGCGGGCATTGGAAATAATGGGCACATCGAGCGCCAGTGACCAGTATTTATTCAGATGGCGGGTAAGCGTAAGATTTAATGTATAGGAATAGTTGATCACTTCCGTGCCTTGTTCTGTGCGGTGTTTCTGTTCTTCGGTACCCACAAAATGGCGGAATGATTTAAAATAGCGGTTGCTTACAGCTAACATCCATTTGGATGCATCATGGCTGGCAGCCTGGTCGCGGGTGCAGAAGCCGCCGGTGCTCCTGATGGCCACGCAGCCCTGAGATTGTGCCTGGTGGCTGACGAATACGTATAGGAAAGCTAAAATTAAGATCCTCTTCATATGAGTTGTTTTGGTCTTTAAGTGTGTCACCCCTTCTATGGTGTCAAGAACAGCTGTGACACTCTTAGTTATTAATTATTTGCTGGCCAGTTGTTCTTTACGCATGCGGAGCTTTGACAGTACACAGTTGCCCACTTTCTCGCCCTGTTCCCGTGCTACAAATATGGAAGGGCGATAGTGAATGCCTCCGTAAAAGCGGCTCATGCCGGCTTCATCGGCGGCCTGCCTGGGCGACTCAAAATGCCGGTCGGTAAAACCCCAGGCGCGCTCGGTACTATCCCTGAAAGGGCTTTGTTTACCATAGATATGCTCCAGCACGGTGGCCGCAGCTGTTGAAATGATAGAGTGGCCGCTGGTATATTCCGGGAAAGGCGGCGTTTGCAGGTATGGTTTCCAGTTGGGATCAATATAATTGTTGATCACTGTTTCGGGGCGAACCAGGTTAAAAGTGTACTTGGCGTCCCAGCAGGCGATAAATGCGTCCATAACGGCAATAGCAACCGTTGTGTAAGCATACACTGTCTTATTGAAATCGGCTTTTTTATTCTGGCTGATGATGCCGGTAATGCCCATCCAGTGACCACCGGGCGTCATGGCTTTGGTGGCATACATCGTATGCCCAACCACATTTAACTTAAAACCATTGCAATCCCAGAAGCTGGCAATCGCTTTTTGTTCTTCGGTCAGGTTGAGACCTGTGTCCTGCACCTGTTTGGCCATTTTGTAAAATTCGCAGCCTGCGTCTTTACCAAAGGCGCAGGGAGGCGGAGGAGCATATTGGTTACAGCTGTCGAGAGCAATGGTGCGAATGGTGCGCCATTGCGGTTCTACGGCCTGAAAATAGCCCGGAGGTGTAGGTATCCATTTGCCCTCATCATTGGGCACGGTGTATTTGGCGGCAGACCGGGTTTGTGCGTAATTGTCTTTTTTACTCCAGGCCAGTACGGCTTTCGCGATGGCCACGCCATACTCTTCCGAGTGTTGCTTCATGTCGGCGGGCATGCCGTGCTCCTTTGCCAGAAGCTGCAGGGAGTCGACGATCTTATCCGTCTGATCTTTTGAAAAGGTCAGGGTTCTGCCTACCTCCATAAAGGCCATGAGGGCAGCGTATGGAAAGTCGATCTTTTTTCCGGTTGTTGGTGGAGGCGGATAGTCAAAATCTTTTAACTGGCCTTTCAGTGATCTGTAACTGCTATCGCCATGTGCAATGGCTTCAAAAGCCGCCAGGTGGGCATAGGCATAAATGCGGCTGGCTACCGGCGGCGAAAAAATATCGTAGGTTATAACGTCAGTGAGCTGGCCGGTGATCTTGCTGTACAGGACCGGGTTATGAAGTACCTGCTGGTAATTGGCAGCACGTTGTGTGCAGGAGCTGAGTCCTGCCACTAAAATGGCAAACAATAGTAAACGCATGATGAGCTTCGATTATTAATAAATCAAATGCATGAAAGCTGGCTATAACTTTCCCATAGAAAAAACAATAGCTGCTTTTTAACATTCGGGTGGCTGTGCGGGCGTGGTTATAAGCGGAGATACAGGCATGAACATGGCATAACCGGTGTACTGGTGTTGTTGCTGTACCAGGGCTTCCAGTTGCCAGTTATTTTGTTGTTCCCAGTATTCGGTTACCGGGTTTTTGATAGTGGCTGTTGGCGTTGAATGATTCGGATCATGTTGCTGCAGATCGTTCACCAGTTTGAAGAATTCATCGCGGGCATTTTGCAACCGCATCCTCTTTTCATTTGGCAGGCATAAGAGTACCAGTTCTCCTTTTTCTACTTTGCGTTTTACATACTTGTAGTGAATGCCGTTGAATTCAATTTCGCCATCGTACCGTTCAAAATCAGAGGAAATGTTCTGGTATGGCATGTTCAGCGGAATGCGGATTTCCAGGAGGCTGGCTTCATTATATTGCTGCCGGTCGAGCTGGGCTTCCAGGCGGGTATCAGCCCGGTGTTGCAGATAACCGGATAACAACCGGTATCCGAACCAGTTAAACAAAAAGATGAGAAGCAGCAATATGGCAGCAGCTCGTTTCATCCGCGATACAAAAGCTTTGAGTTACCACAAAATAAGACAATTCGGAGTAGGAAAATGCTGTTAGCCAAAATAATTTAGCTGGTTTTGGTTATGAAAGCAGTTGGTGCCTGTAAATAGAAGTACAGGCTACAGTGGCTTTGTAATCAACAAAGAGATAATAAATAAATGGACTATTTGACAATGAACCTGGATTTGGCTTACGTGCTATACTTCCTTGAGGTTGTGGTTTGGTTGTCCTTTGGTTGTGGTTTGGTTAGGGTAACCTTTTCTTTACCCCTTAGGTAATAAAAAGCAACTGAACAGGTAAAGGCAATATTACCCTAACCTGGATACAACCAAAAGCAGGGGAAAAGAAAAAGCCAGGCAGAGCTAATGAAAAGGAAAAGCGGGGGTTAAGCGAGGGTAAAGAAAACCTAAAGAATAGCTAAGCAGGAGGTAAAGAAGAGGTAACCAGGGGGTAAAGAAATTATTTTGCTGTTGTTGACAATCAAATGCTTGTGAAGCAAGGAGGTAAGCAGGCGGTAAAGAAGAGGTAAAGAACCGGCTCAGCCCGGAGTATAAAAAATGCGCTCCATACCATGGAACGCATTATAAAATATTGATTTACTAAAGTTTAGTTATTGAGCTTTACAAAGCCGCCATCGATAGGATAATCGCAACCGGTGATAAAAGACGCTTCGTTAGAGCAGAGATAAAGAGCCAGGTAACCGATCTCGTCGGGTTTGCCCATCCGGCCAATAGGCTGGGTCTTCGAGAGCTTTTCAAACATCTCGGCTTCTTTACCCGGATAGTTCTTGGCCAGGAACCCGTCAACAAAAGGAGTATGCACCCGCGCCGGCGAAATGCAATTGCACCGGATATTGTATTTGAGGTAATCCTTGGCAACGGACAATGTCATGCCTACAACAGCGCCCTTGGTCATAGAATAAGCGAACCGGTCGGGTATGCCCACCAGTGAGGCGATGGAGGCCATATTGATAATGGAGCCGCCATTTTGTTTCATATGGGGCAGTACCGAATGCAGGCAGTTGTAAACACCTTTCACATTCACATTCACCAGGCGGTCGAAGTCGGCTTCGGCCGTTGTTTCTGCCGTACCAATATGGGCAATACCGGCATTGTTAACGAGGATGTCGATAGAACCATTGGCCGCAATGCCGTTTACGATCTGTTGCACTTCGGCCTGCTTTGACACATCGCACTTAAAGAATTGTGCTTTGCCGCCTGCGGTTGTAATCTCATTTACGACATTGGTTGCGCCCTGTTCATCCATATCGAGTATGTTAACAGCAGCGCCTTGCTTTGCAAATACTGTGGCAATGGCTTTTCCTATACCGCTTCCGCCACCAGTGATGATGGCCTTTTTATTATCGAGTCGAAACATGCGTGCAAGTTAAGTTGATAAGTTAATACGTTGAAAAGTTGATAAAGGTGCCCTTTATCAGCTGTCAACTTTTACTGCATTTTAATTACTAGACTGTTTTTACTTTATACCCTTTCCAGCCGAAAAACAAGATCACTATGAAACAGAGCAAAGGAATGATATACCCGTTCTGAATATTCTGGGTAGCATCAGCTATACCGCCCATGGCAAGTGGTATCAATGCACCGCCTACGATCGACATAATGATGAGGCTTGAACCAATTTTGGTATCGGCGCCCAGGCCCTGAATGCCCAGGGAGAAGATGGTCGGGAACATGATCGACATAAAGAAGCCGACACCGATCAGGGCATATACCGTTATCATGCCGGTGCTAACAATGGCAATGGCCGATAATACAATATTTATGGCTGCATAGATGGCCAGTAATTTGTTCGGGCTTATATACTTCATAAAGAAGGTGCCTGCGAACCGGCCAACCATGAAGGCGATGCCATAACCCAAACCCAGGTAATTGGCCGCCATTTTTTCATCGATATGTGCCGCCTTTACTGCTATATTGATAAAGAAGCTGGTAACACAAACCTGTGCGCCTACATAAAAGAACTGCGCTACCACCGCCCATATGAGGTGTTTGTGGCGGAATGCCCTGGCGAAGCTGGATTGTTTACCACCTTCTTCTTCCTCTTTTATTTCAGGCAGCTTTGTAAACGCAAAGATCAACGCCACTGCCAGAATGATGATGCCTAAAATTAAGTATGGACCTTTTACGGTGGCTGCTTCACCCGCCAGGTACGCATCGAGGGCCTCAGGCGTCATGGCCGTTTTTTGCGCCTCTGTTAAATTAGTACCGGATAAAATGAATTTACCACCGATTATTGGCGCCAGTACAACTGCCAATCCATTGAATGACTGCGCCAGGTTCAACCGTTGCGTAGATGATTCCTTTGGTCCCAGTAATGCCGCATATGGGTTTGCAGCGGTTTCAAGGAATGTCAATCCACTCGCAATGATAAACAGGGCGCCCAGGAACAATGCGTATGCACGCGTGTTGGCTGCCGGTATAAATAATAAGGAACCAAGTCCGAATAACAACAAGCCCAACAAGATGCCTGATTTATATCCATACTTGCGCATAATAAACCCTGCAGGCAGCGCCATTACGAAGTAGGCAATAAATACAGAAAAGTCAACCAGGGATGATTGCAAGAAGTTTAAGGTAAATGCTTTTCTTAAATGCGGTATCAATACCGGGTCGAGATTGTGCACAAAGCCCCAAAAGAAAAACAGGCTGGTCACCAAAATAAAAGGGAACAAATATCCCTTAGCTTGTTCTGTTTTCAGGGAGGAACTACTGGATGATGTTGGTAGGGCCATGCAATCGGAAATTTAAAAAGCTTGTTTGGTTTGGAAAATATGCTAAGCCCCCGAACTGCAGGTTCAGGGGTTTTAAAATTAGGTCAATGAACGGTCAAGGTGGGTATAGCCACCATCCACATAAATGATCTGCCCGGTTGTGTGGCTCGAACGGTCGCTGAGCAGGAAGACGGTCATATCGGCGATCTCTTCCGATGTAGTAAACCGTTTTTCGAACGGTATTTTCGAAACGATCTGCGCCAGTTTCTCCTTGGGGTTGGGCAGGGTATTGATCCAGTTCTCATACAGCGGCGTCCATACTTCAGCAGGAATGACTGTATTCACCCGTATCGAGTAAGGTAATAACTCAACGGCCCATTCACGGGTCAATGCATTGATAGCGCCTTTAGAAGCGGCATAGCCCGAGGTATTGCCCTGGCCGGTATCTGCTACTTTTGAACCGATATTGATGATATTCCCTTTTGTTTCTTTCAGGTGAGGCAGGGCATAATGCGCCAGGTTGTAAAAATGGCTGAGGTTCTTCTGGAGCGACTGAACAAATTTTTCGGGTGAACCGCTTTCCAGGCCAACACCATCATTTACACCGGCATTATTGATAAGGCCGTCGATCCGGCCGAATGATTTAACCGTAAAATCGATCACTTCTTTACAGGCGGCCGCTTCTCCCAGTTCTACAGCAATATGGGCCGCTTTTCCTTTTGCTTTTATAATTTCATCTACTTTGGCCTGGTTGTCCTGTGCTTTTCTGCCAGCAATCACAACAATACCACCTTCTGCGGCAATTGCACTGCTAATGGCCGCACCAATCCCTTTGGCACCTCCGGTAACAATAAATACTTTGTTGGTGAGATGTAAATCCATGTTAGTTATAAATTATAGAATTGAATGGCGTTGAGGCCAAATACTTTTTCCCTGTCTTCCGCTGAAAAATTTTCCATGTATTTCTCCAGCAAACTTTTCCATTGTATGTAAATGCCGCTGAGCAACATCACCGGCCAGTCGCTGCCGAACAATAAACGGTTGGGGCCAAATGCTTCAAACACTACATCCAGGTACGGATAAAAATCAGCCGCACTCCATTCTTTCCAGTTGGCTTCGGTGAACAGGCCCGATAGTTTGCAGCACACGTTCGGAAAGCCGGCTATTTCTTTGATCTGTCTTTTCCATTCATCGATGTTCTTATGACGAATGTCGGGTTTGGCGCAATGATCGATCACGAAAGGCTGATCGGGAAATGCCCGCACAAAATCAATGGCCGGCTGCAACTGGTGATGAAAGATGAGAATATCGTACTTATAGTTGTATGCCTGCAATGCCGCAACACCGCGGCGAAAATTTGGCCTGGCCAGGAAATCGATCGGTTCGCCCTGCACTACATGACGATAGCCTTTGATGATGGGATACTGTGAAAAATATTGCAGGCGCTCCCGGATATTATCGGCCTGCAGATCGATCCAGCCGACGACCCCTTTGATAATGGGATGCGTTTTGGCCAGTTCCACCAGGAAATGCGTTTCCATTTCTGTTTGGGTGGCCTGTACCGCCACTACGCCGTCAACATTATTTCTTTTGGCAACCAGCGACAGGTGTTCGGGCAGATAATCCTGCTGTAAGGTCTTCATGGATTTATCAATCCAGTCGTAGGTTTTCTTATCGTATTTCCAGAAATGAACGTGTGAGTCGATCACGGCAACGGCCTGATCCGGATCACCTCCGTTGAAGTCCTCTTCAAAGGCAGCATCGTAATATTTCTTCAGGTTCATATGTAATGACTTTTACGTTTAGGAAAGACCAAAGATCTTGTCCATCAATATCCATTTTTCACCGGGTTTGGCCCAGGGAAGCGCCTGCTGGAATTTCCACATCAGCGTTTCCCATTCCTGCACTTTCGGATTGGCGGCATCCGCCTTTGCTTTTTCAGCAAAAGAGAACTGGTCATTGGCCTCGATGATCATGAACAGCCGGTTACCAGTGCGATAGATCTCCAGCACCGTTATACCACTGGATCGAATGCTCTCCACGATCTCAGGCCATATTTCATCATGATGACGCTCGTATTCTTTTATTAATTCCGGATCATCTTTCAGATCCAAGGCAAGACAATATCGCATGTGTATGGTTTGTGGTTTGTCGTTTGTGGTTTATAGTTCTGTTCCTCGAAAAGCCTTTACATCTTCAAGCTTCGCCAGCCGGCGGCGTTCAGTTAGTCATTGCGCCTTGGAACAACAACAAACTACAAACCAAAAACTACAAACAGTTTATTTATACGCCACGGCTACCTGTTTACTGCTGCCCAATCCATCGATACCCAGCTCAATAATATCGCCTGGTTTCAAATAAACCGGTTCGGGCTTTTGACCGAGGCCAACGCCGGCAGGTGTACCGGTGCTGATGATATCGCCCGGGAGCAGGGTCATAAACTGGCTCAGGTAGGAAATAAGAAAAGGTATTTTATAAATGAGGTTGCCGGAGTTGCCGTCCTGCATCTTCTTGCCGTTTACGTTCAGCCAAAGCCTTACGTTATTGATATCGGCAATTTCATCTTTGGTAACCAGCCAGGGACCCAGCGGCGCAAAGGTATCGCAGCTTTTGCCTTTCACCCACTGGCCATTGCGCTCCAACTGAAAAGCACGTTCGCTGTAATCATTGTGCAGCATATAACCTGCTATATAATCATTGGCATCTTTCTCTTCTACATAAGAAGCTTTTTTCCCGATCACTACCGCCAACTCTACTTCCCAATCGGTCTTTGTACTGTTCCTGGGGATCACCAATTGATCGTTGGGACCGCACATGGCTGTGGTGGATTTAAAGAATACCACCGGTTCGGTAGGCACTGCCATATTACTTTCCTTCGCATGGTCGATATAATTCAAACCAATACAAACGATCTTCGAAGGGCGGGCCAAAGGAGCGCCCAAACGCTCACTGGGATCAACTGCCGGACAAGTTGACTGGTTTGTTTTCAACCACGCAGCTAAACGGTTTATACCATCATTCGTGAAGAACTGCTCGGTATAATCTTCGCCAAAAGCGCTGGTGTCAATTCTTTTTCCATCGGGTAATTCAATACCAGGCTTTTCCTGTCCTGATTTTCCAAAACGTATAAGCTTCATTTTACCAGTATAATTTTTTGTTGGCCGAAACTATTTCATTTTCACTGCAAACCAAACGAAAAATTCCGGAATCGTTCCCGGAACTTTTGCATTTCCTTACGCCTTTTATGCAAGAAAACAGTAATTGGCTGGAAGTACATCATAATACTAACGGGCATTAGCATTTTTGACCTAACTTTAGGCCGATTTTTTGTAATGCTTGTTAATTATGAACTATACGCCAGTTAATAAAGTAAGGATCGTTACCGCTGCTTCCCTCTTTGATGGGCATGATGCTGCGATCAATATCATGCGGCGCATTTTGCAATCGAAAGGCGCCGAGATCATTCATTTGGGGCATAACCGGTCGGTAGCCGAGATCGTTGAATGTGCTATTGAGGAAGATGCGCAGGGCATTGCCATTACCAGCTACCAGGGAGGCCATGTGGAATTCTTTAAATACATGAAAGACCTGCTGGACGAGAATGGTTGCGGGCATATTAAAATATTCGGCGGTGGGGGCGGCACCATTTTACCGCAGGAAATTACGGAACTGCATAACTATGGCATCACCCGCATCTACAGTCCCGACGATGGCCGGAGGCTGGGATTGGAAGGCATGATCGAGGAGGTGATCCGGGAATGTGATTTTCCGGTAAATGGCGACCCCGCCCATTTTAAAAATGAATTAAAACTGGGCGAATGGAAAGATATCAGGAAGATCTCCCGGGCTATTTCCAACGCAGAAAATAAAGTGAATGGCCATGGCGTAAAGCCGGCTGCCAAAGCGAAGCCGGGGCTGCCTGTACTCGGCATTACCGGCACAGGCGGCGCCGGTAAATCATCTGTTACCGATGAGATCGTACGCCGCTACCTCAATGCATTTCCCGAAAAAACGATTGCTGTAATATCAGTTGATCCTTCCAAAAAGAAAACCGGCGGCGCTTTACTGGGCGACCGCATTCGCATGAATAGCATTCATTCGCCCCGCGCTTATATGCGTTCACTGGCTACCCGCGACAGCGATGTAGCATTAAGTGTGCATGTGCAGGATGCGATCGATGTTTGTAAAGAAGCTGCATTTGACCTCATCATCCTGGAATCGGCCGGCGTTGGACAAAGCGATGTAAGCATCCTGGACCATTGTGATGTGAGCCTCTATGTAATGACGCCTGAATATGGTGCAGCCTCCCAGCTGGAAAAGATCAACATGCTCGACTATGCTGATGTGATCGCAATTAACAAATTCGATAAAAGCGGCGCCCTCGATGCCCTGCATGATGTTCGCAAACAGTTTAAACGCAATCATGGATTATGGACGGCCAAAGATGAAGACCTGCCGGTGATCGGAACCATAGCGGCCCAGTTCAATGACGCAGGCATCAATGAACTGTTTGAAAAACTGATGGTCACTATTAGTACAAAAACAGGCGTTCAATTCGGAAATATAGATGTACATGCGCATGTTAAGGATACCACTACCAAATCGCAGATCATTCCGCCCAAACGGGTGCGCTACCTGTCGGAGATAGCTGACAACAACCGGGTGTATGATTCTTGGGTTCAGGAGCAATGCGCCCTCGCCTCGCAATTGTACCAGGTGCATGGTACGGTGAAGGGTGGATGTGCTTTATCAAAATCTGCCATGGATGAATTAATGGCCATTGAAAAGAACCTGAAGGAAAAGTTAGATCCCCGGTGCAGAAAACTGATTGAGGAATGGCCGGCACTGGCTGCCAAATACAAAGCCGACTTCTTCGAATACCAGGTACGCGATAAAGTATTTAAACAACCTATGACCACCCGTTCACTCAGTGGTACCAGGATCCCCAAAGTAGTATTGCCTAAGTACAAGGACTGGGGGGATATTTTAAAATGGCAGTTGCAGGAAAACATTCCGGGCGAGTATCCGTTTACGTCGGGCGTATTCCCCTTGAAGCGGGAAGGCGAAGACCCTACGAGAATGTTTGCAGGGGAAGGCGGACCCGAGCGAACCAATAAACGTTTTCACTATGTATCACTTGATCAGCCCGCACGCCGCTTGTCTACTGCCTTTGACAGTGTGACCCTCTACGGCGAAGACCCTGCGCACCGGCCGGATATTTATGGCAAGGTAGGGAACAGCGGAGTAAGTATTGCTACGGTTGACGATGCCAAGAAATTATACAGCGGTTTTGATCTCTGCGATCCGAAAACATCGGTGAGCATGACCATTAACGGTCCGGCCCCCATCATACTCGCATTTTTTATGAATGCAGCTATTGACCAGCAATGTGAAAAATGGATAGAAGCAAATGGGGAATGGGCCATGGTGAATGAAAAACTAGCGCAGCGGTTCCAGCATGTTACGAAACCTACTTATTACAATCCGGCTGCTCCCGAGCGATTGCCCGATGGTAATGATGGACTGGGTTTGAAATTATTGGGTGTATCCGGTGACGATGTATTACCGGCAGCGATTTACGAAAAAATAAAAGCGGAAGCACTGGCCCAGGTTCGCGGAACGGTTCAGGCCGATATCCTGAAAGAAGACCAGGCGCAAAACACCTGTATCTTCAGCACCGAGTTTGCCTTAAAGTTAATGGGCGATGTACAGGAATATTTTATCCGGCAAAAGGTGCGCAATTTTTACAGCGTAAGCATCAGCGGTTATCATATTGCAGAAGCAGGGGCAAATCCCATTACTCAACTGGCCTTTACACTGGCCAATGGTTTTACCTATGTAGAATATTACCTGAGCCGCGGGATGCATATTGATGAATTTGCACCCAACCTGTCGTTCTTCTTTAGTAATGGCATGGATGCTGAATACAGTGTGATCGGCCGCGTGGCGCGCCGCATCTGGGCTAAAGCCATGAAGTATAAATATAAAGGCAATGACCGCAGCCAGAAACTGAAATACCATATTCAAACCTCAGGGCGCAGCTTACATGCCCAGGAAATAGATTTCAATGATATCCGAACCACCCTGCAGGCCTTATACGCTATTTACGACAACTGTAACAGTTTACATACGAACGCGTATGACGAAGCCATCACCACGCCTACAGAAGAAAGCGTTCGCCGCGCCATGGCCATACAGCTGATCATCAACCGCGAACTGGGCAGCGCCAAAACAGAGAACTTCATCCAGGGCTCATTTTTAATTGAAGAAATGACCGACCTCGTAGAGGAAGCTGTGCTGGCAGAATTTGACCGTATCACCGAACGGGGCGGGGTATTGGGCGCCATGGAACGAATGTATCAACGCAATAAGATCCAGGAAGAAAGTTTGTATTACGAAAGCCTGAAGCACAGTGGTGAATTACCCATCATTGGGGTAAATGCTTTTCTGAATAAAAAAGGAAGTCCGACCGTATTACCAGGTGAGGTAATTCGCAGCACTACCGAAGAAAAGGAACAACAGATCCAGAACCTGCATGCCTTCTGGAAACGGAATGAAAGCAGGTCGGGCGAAATGTTGAACCGGTTAAAGAAAGTAGCCGTCAACAATGGAAATATTTTCGCGGAGCTGATGGAAACCGTTAAGTATTGTTCATTGGGGCAGATAACGCATGCCTTATTTGAGGTAGGAGGCCAATACAGAAGGTCAATGTAGTAATCCGATAGTTTGCAATCCCCGCTTGGGCGGGACCCTCGATCCCATACATTATACAATGCCACAGGTCTTTTGTTCAAAGACGGTGGCATTTTTGTTTCCTCCCATTTATCAAGCCGCAAAACCGTTCATCAGCCGAAAAGAAAACGGTGGTAAAGGAAATGTTAAGCCATAGGTAATCCATGTAACTATCCGCCGGAAAATGTTTCTAAACACTTCAAATAGATGTGTGGAATTGATATAAATGTAAATGTATGTTGAAGTATTTTCTATTAATGATCGGATTGTTGACGGGCGTATGGGGCTCCTTGCATGCACAGGACACCGTGGCTGCGCCTTTGCGGTGGGACCTGCAGGCCTGCCTGGATTATGCTAAGAAAAATAATATCACTATAAAGAACCTTCGCTGGGATGCCCGCTCCAGTGAGCAGGACCTGTTACAGGCAAGGGCAGCTAAATTGCCGAACCTCACCGCCTCGCTCTCCCAATCAGTAGTGAATAGTAACAATGCAAATCCCGTCGTGGGTGGATTTCAAACACAGGCCAATGCTTCGGGTAATTATGGGTTAAGTTCTTCATGGGTGATTTACAATGGCGGTTATCTGAACAATGATGTGAAGCAAAAGAATATATTACTCGAAAGCGCACAATTAAATGTTCAACAGGCGGAAAATGATATTACGCTTCAGATAACACAGGCTTACCTGAATATCTTACTGCAGAAAGAGAATATCGTTTATCTGCGGGAGCTCGTGAACACTTCCAAATCGCAATTGGCGCTGGGTAAACAGCGGTTCGACGCCGGCAGCCTGGCACGCAAGGACTACCTGCAGTTGGAAGCGACGCTGGCCAACGATGAGTATAACCTGGTAACGGCTACCAATGCGCATCGCACCAATTTAATAACGTTGAAGCAGATCCTGCAACTGCCTTCATCGGTGAACTTCGATGTGGTGCAGCCGGATACTTTGATAACTGATCAATCGCTTGTTTCCCTGCCGGAAGCTGTGCATGCAGCCGTGCAGTCGAGGCCGGAAGTAAAGGCGGGTGAGCTGGGCGTTCAATCGGCCGAGCTGGGATTGGAAAAATCGCGGGCCGGGGCATTGCCAACGGTGAGTTTGGGCGCCGGAATTTCGAGTGGCTTTTCCGATAACCAGGACCTTAAGTATTTCAACCAGCTGAATAATAATTTTTATCAACGGTTGGGCGTAACCGTATCGATACCCATTTTCGCTAACCGCATCAATAAAAGCAATATTGAGCGGTCAAAGATCCAAATTGAACAGGCCAAACTTTCGCTGCAGGGAACAAAGACCACGCTCGATCAGGCGGTTGAGCAGGCATATATAAATGCGATGAATGCGCAGGCCCAGTTAACGGCTGCCGCTTCACAATGGAAGACGATGCAGGAAAGTTTTCACATCACCAATGAGCAGCTAAAACTGGGCGCATTCAATACCGTTGATCTGCTCACCCAGAAGAACCTGTATGTACAGGCGCTGCAGGCATATGTTTCCGCCAAGTATAATAGTGTTCTGAATAAGAAAATATATGAGTTCTATGCAGGCGCGCCTGTTACCTTATAAATGAATAATCATTAAACGGATCTACAATGAAAGGAAAGAAATATAAATGGATCATCTGGACGCTGGTCATTCTTGCAGCCGGTGCCGGCATCTGGATCTGGAAATTTAAAGAGAAAGAGCAGCCCGTGGTCCTGGAAACGGAGCGGCCCCATTATGGTTCTATCGCTACCAGTGTTACCGCTACCGGAACGGTTCAACCCGTAGATACGGTTTCAGTAGGTACGCAGGTGTCTGGAACCATCAGCAAAGTCTATGTCGATTTCAATGATAAGGTGAAAAAGGGACAATTGATCGCAGAGATCGACAAAACCATTTTACAGGCACAGCGTGATCAGATCAGCGCCAGCCTGCGGCAGGCCAGGGCCAACCTCGATTTTCAGAAAAGCAATTATAACCGGCAAAAACAATTGCTGGATGTAGGTGCGATCAGCCGGGCGGAATATGAAACGGCCATGAATCAGTTCAATGTAGCCCAGGATAATGTGAACGGTATTGCCGCCCAGCTAAAAGCAGCGCAACAAAATCTGTACTATGCGAATATCTACTCGCCCATCGATGGAACCGTACTTACCCGTAATGTGAGTGTGGGACAAACCGTAGCCGCGAGTTTAAATACGCCAACCCTGTTTGTGATCGCTAAAGACCTTACGAAAATGCAGGTGCAGGCAGCGGTTGACGAAGCCGATATTGGCAATGTAAAGAATGGACAACGGGTAACATTTACGGTGGACGCATTTCCCGACAACGTGTTTGAAGGGCGGGTGAATGAAGTGCGGCTGCGCCCGAGCGTTTCTTCAAATGTGGTGACCTATTCCACCATCATTGATGCGCCGAATGCAGATATGAAATTAAAACCGGGCATGACGGCCAATATTACCGTGTTCACCCAGGAGATCCAAAACGCGATGTTGGTCTCCGCCAAAGCCACGCGCTTCAGGCCCGATTCAGGCCTGTATAAGCAATACACCATCGAGGGCGGTGCTGCCGGCCGTGGTCAAAGAAAAGGGGGCATGCGCATAGCGAGTGCTGCGCCTAACGATAACACCGGTGCAAGCCCTGACAAAAGAAGGGATTCGCTGCAAAACAGTGGACTGGCAAAAACAGCAATGGTATGGGTGAAGAAAGACAGTACCCTTGCCCGGCGCCGTATCCAGATCGGGCTGACGGATGATACCTATGTACAGGTATTGTCAGGCTTAAGCGTTGATGATGTGGTTGTGGCAGGTGTGCACCAGGATCAGCGAGCATCACAGGCGAGCTCAGGACAACCGAGAAGTCCGTTTATGCCGCAGCGAAGAGGTAGTGGCAATAGAAGTGGTGGCGGTAGATCGAGCTGACAGCAATGAAAGCCGGAAGTAAGAAGCAGCATGTAAAAATGATCAACAATGACAAACAAAATACTTTCAATACAGAATTTGAAACGGGAGTTCAGGATGGGCGCCGAAACGGTGCGTGCATTAAAAGGGGTTTCCTTCGATGTGGAACCAGGTGAGTTCGTAACGATCATGGGCAGCAGCGGATCGGGTAAAACAACCATGCTGAACATTCTCGGTTGTTTGGATAAACCCAGCGACGGCATTTATCTGCTCGACGGGGTTGATGTGGGTAAACTATCGCGCAATGAGCTGGCTGTATTGCGCAACCATAAGATCGGCTTTGTGTTTCAGGCCTACAACCTGCTGGCGCGTACCAGCGCCCTGGAGAATGTAGAGTTGCCTTTATTGTATAATGCAGCTATTTCATCAAGGCTGCGGCGGGAAAGAGCGGTAAAGGCTTTGCAGGCGGTAAAGCTGGGCGACCGCCTAGATCACCTGCCCAATCAATTATCCGGTGGGCAGCAGCAGCGGGTGGCCATTGCGCGGGCGCTGGTGAATGAACCGGTGATGATCCTGGCCGATGAAGCCACCGGTAACCTGGATACCCGCACTTCCTATGAGATCATGGCTTTGTTCCAGGAGCTGAATCAGCAACAGGGTAAAACGATCGTTTTTGTAACGCACGAACCGGATATCGCCGCTTTCAGCAGCAGAACAATAACCCTGAAAGACGGGAAAGTGATCAGGGATCACCGGAATTAAAATATCAGATCGGCAAAGGATATGCTGGCGGCATTACCGGTAAGCACCGATTATTAATTATGATTTGATGGCAACAATATAACAATGAAATTATTCAATCTCATACGAATTGCATGGAAAGCCCTGCAGCGGAACAAGCTGCGTGCTTTTTTAACCATGCTGGGCATCATCATAGGCGTTGCGGCTGTAATTGCTATGGTGGCGATCGGGCAGGGGTCGAAGCAAAGCATCCAGGACCAGCTCAGCAGCATGGGATCAAATATGATAACGATAAGACCGAGCAGTAATCAAACCGTAGGCGGCGGCGCCCGGTTGGATGCTTCGGGTTTACAATCGCTCACCCTGGAAGATATAAAGGCTATACAAAAACAGGCAACTTATATTACGGCTGTATCACCTGCCGTACAATCGAGAGGGCAGGTGATCAATGGAGCATCGAACTGGCCTACCACCATTCAGGGGGTTAGTCCGGATTATTTAAACATCCGCAACTGGCCGCTAAAAGATGGAATAGCCTTTACCCAGGAAGATGTGAATGCGGCCGATAAAGTATGTTTGATCGGTCAAACGGTCGTGGACAATATTTTCGCCGGGGAAGACCCCGTGGGCAAGATCATCCGCTTCAATAAAATTCCCTTCAAGGTCATTGGTGTATTAGCGGAAAAAGGGGAGAATGCCTTTGGGCAGGACCAGGACGATATTGTAATAGCGCCTTATACAACGGTACAAAAAAGGATCCTGGCCATTCCATACATCCAAAACATTTATGCCTCGGCCATTGATGAGAACAGCAGCGCCCAGGCCACTGCAGAGATCACCGGGATCCTGCGCGCTTCCCATAAATTAAAAGCAACCGATGAAGATGATTTTATGGTGCGTACGCAGGCTGAGCTCATTAACACATTCAGCTCTACCAGCCAGTTGTTAACGGTATTACTGGCAGCGATAGCCGGCATTTCCCTGGTCGTAGGTGGCATAGGCATTATGAACATCATGTATGTGTCGGTAACGGAACGCACCAAAGAGATCGGTTTACGCATGAGCATTGGTGCAAGGGGTATGGATATCCTTTTTCAATTCCTCATTGAAGCCATACTGATAAGCATCACCGGTGGGATAATAGGTGTTATTTTAGGCATCAGCGCTTCCAGGCTGGTCACTTTCTTTTTATCGTGGCCTACACTGGTATCACAATCCTCCATTATGTTGTCGTTCATGGTATGTGCCGTCACCGGCGTATTCTTCGGATACTACCCGGCGCAAAAAGCGTCAAGGCTCGATCCCATTGAAGCATTGAGATATGAGTAAGGCAGAACGCAAAGGCGGAACGTCAAAAGCAAAAGCGCTAAGCGCCAGATGCAGAACGTCAAACGCTGAACGCAATAAACGTAAAATATGAAATACGGAAGGGCCAAATTCAAAGAAATGAAACGCAAACCATGAAACGGAAAGCGCAGCATCCGCCAAAGCAGAGAAACGCAAGCCCGAAGCAGGGGACCTATGCGTTCTGGGTTTTCTTCCGTGCTTTTTTCTTTTTAGGTTTTGGCGGCGGGGCATACAGCACCTGGCAATTTTCACAATAGAAGGTGCGGCGTTTGGTTTTGCCCAGGGTCTTTTTAATAGCCGGTATATTACAGCGGGGGCAGGTCTTCCTGGTATGGATCAGCCAGTGTTTCTTCAGCACAAAAGCTTTTTTCCATTCCAGGAAATCATAACTGTAATTGCAGGCTTCCCTGACGAGTTCGGTCAGCTTGCGCGGTGGCAGCACGCCAATTGTATTTTCAGGATGAACGCGGATGCGGAACAGCACTTCATTTTTAATGATATTTCCCACGCCCGCAAAAACATTTTGATCCAGTAAAGCATCCACCACCAATTCGTTAGGCCGGGCCTTGAGTTTCTTTTTAGCTTTCTTTTCGTCCCAGGCCGGATTAAGCACATCGCCGCTCCAATCGTATACTGTATCGGCATCGGCTTCCAGTTCCCTGATGGCACAGGCATACAGGTAGAGATCGCCGTTACTGAAATGCAGGTGGAGCCGGGGTGTTTTTTTCGTTTGTTCGTTTATGCTGTAAGAGCCGAATAGCAGGAAGTGAACCCGGAGTGTTTTATTTGGCAAACAGATCAGAAAATGTTTGCCCCAGCTTTTAAAGTCGGTCACTTTTTGATTCACCAACGCCTCTTTATCTATTTTGCTGTTACCGGTGGCCGACAGGATCTTTTTCCCTACAAAAGATTGTACGGCTTCTTTAAGAATGACAATGCTGGGCCCTTCAGGCATAACTGATCGACTATTTATTACAGAATGTTTAACAGAATGAAAAAGAAGTGGTAGCTGTGTACCCAATTCCACAATCTGCTAGGTGGCCTTATCGCGGGTATTGCGGATAAGACCTATACCAGCAAAGAAAAAAATAGCGCCCAGTACTCCGTAGAGAATGATTTGCTTAATGTTATGTGTATTGGCGCCACCATTCATAAAGTTTACACCGGCCAGTATAAGTCCCACAATACCAAGCAGTGCAAGCACCATCCCTAAGACTCTTTTTTCCATATAAATGTTTTATTGTAATATGGCAAAGGCTGTGCCCGGCGCCGGGACTGTACTTTATTGATTTACATGGCCAAATTCCATTATATTTGCTATTATATAATTTTTATCTGCAGGAGATGCTCCGCAAACACCTAAATACCATTTCATCTTGCGCTTTACAGAATTCGGTTTTCACCCTGACTTATTAGAAGGCATCGAAGCCTCCAATTACGAGAATGCAACTCCGGTACAGGAGCAGGTTATACCTCCCATCCTGGCCGGAAAAGATATTATAGCCTCTGCACAGACCGGCACCGGTAAAACGGCTGCTTTTCTGCTTCCGCTGATCCACCGCCTGCTCAATCACCGGATCGAGGGGCAGGTGGGCGCCCTGGTCATTGTGCCTACCCGTGAGTTGGCAATACAAATTGCGCAGCACCTGGAGGGCCTTGCCTATTTTACCAACCTGAGTTCCATTGCTGTATATGGGGGCAACGATGGCAGTAACTTCATTACCGAGAAAAAAGCTTTGCAAACAGGTACCGATATCGTGATCTGCACGCCTGGCCGGATGATCGCCCACCTGAACATGGGATATGTGCAATTAAAACAATTGCAATTCCTGGTTCTGGACGAGGCCGACCGGATGCTTGATATGGGCTTTTCTGATGATATCAATAAGATCATTGCAGCCCTGCCTGCCAAAAGGCAAACCTTGTTGTTTTCGGCTACCATGCCCGAAAAGATCAGGCAGCTGGCCAGGAAGATCCTCACCAATCCGGCCGAGATCAATATTGCTATTTCAAAACCGCCGGAAAAGATCGTACAGAAAGCGTTTGTAGTGTACGAACCACAAAAGCTTCCCCTGTTGAAGGATATCCTTAAAAATGTTCCTTTCAAAAGCGCCCTGATCTTTTGCAGCCGGAAGCAAAGTGTAAAATCATTGGTGCGTGAATTGCAACGGGCCCGTTTTCAGATCGCTGAAATACATAGTGACCTGGAACAGGCGCAACGGGAAGATGTTTTGAACGGTTTTACCAGTGGGCGTATACCCATCTTGGTAGCTACCGATATCCTCAGCCGCGGGATCGACATCGATACCATTGACCTGGTCATAAACTATGATGTGCCCCGCGATGCAGAAGATTATGTACATCGCATCGGCCGTACGGCCCGGGCAGAAGCGGATGGTATGGCTTTTACCCTGGTAAGCCAGCCAGAACAGAATAAATTTGCCATCATTGAAAGACTGATCGGTAAGGAAGTTGAAAAAGCGGCAGTACCCCAGGAATTCGGCAGCACGCCTGAATACAAACCGCAACTTCGTTCAAAAAATAATGGCGGAAAAAGAAGGCATTTTCACCAGGGAAGACCTCAGGGGAATTCCAATAAGGGAAGACCGCGCGGGAATAAGGCGTAAATAAGCCATGAAGAGCAGACCCGGAGCCAACCGGGAATTATCCCGAAGTTAACCCGAAGCATCAGTTTCGCCAATAATTAGTTATTCAGTTATTCAACTTAATAACAACCGAACTAAACAGCCTTACGAAATTAGCAGGTTTTAAAATAATCTCAACTGCACGCCTTTTGACGCCTTTCTCGTTGGTGGTTGTGCTTTGCCCATCACCGTTCTTCCACCATAACGCCAGGATTCGTTGCGTTCCTTTTCTATAAGCTGCTCAAAATTGTTATTGGGAATGAAACCTTCTTCGGCTCTTTGAGCCAGTTCGGTTAATTTTTTGATGGCCTGCAGTTTATCGCTCTGGCCAATCTTTGCTTTTTGAACAGCAGTATGTAGAGTGCTGATGGTTTCATCATATACTTTGGTGGGAACAGGGAATGGATGGCCGTCTTTACCACCATGTGCAAACGCAAAACGGGCCGGGTCTTTGAACCGGGAGTTCGTGCCATGGATCACTTCGCTTACCAATGCCAGTGACTGCAGGGTACGGGGGCCCATACCTTCCAGCAATAACAGTTCTTCAAAATCAGCCGGCTTTTTTTCATGCGTCAACCACAGCATGGCGCCTAATCTTTTTAAGTCAACATCTTTGGCGCGTACGTCATGATGGGCTGGTAATACCAGGTGTTGAATTTCTGACAAGAGTTCGTTAGGAGATTCTTTTGACAGCGTCAATATACCGGAACGGGCAGGCGCTGCCTCTTTATCGACCAGGTTCAGGATATTATCAGTTTGTAAACCACAGATAGCAGTATGCGGTTCATTCACGAAGGATTGCAGCTGCTGCGAATGCCAGTGATAACGCCTGGCGGTACCTGTATCATCATTAAGGCCCTGTTGTATCACGGCCCATTGTCCTTCATTACTTACAATAAAACTATGCAGGTATAATTGGAAGCCATCCTGGATGGCGGTATTATCCACTTTAGCGCTCAATTTGCTGGCATGTACCAGCTGCCCGGCATCGAGGCCGGTCTGTTCACCGACGGCGACCAATTCATTAGGTACCTGGCGGGAATGTTTTCCTTTTCCGCCACAGATATAAATGCCCAGCTCTTTTGCATGTGGATTGATCGCTTTCTTCAACGCTCCTAATACTGAAGTGGTAATGCCTGAAGAATGCCAGTCCATACCCATTACAGCGCCGAGGCTTTGGAACCAGCAGGGATCGCTCATCCGCCTGATCCAGTCGGCTTTACCATATTCCATGAGCACCACTTCTGTAATGGCCAGGCCGAGTTTGGCCATGCGTTCGGCCAGCCAGGGCGGAACAGCGCCATAATGCAAAGGGAGATCAGCAGTGCCGGAGCGTTTCATGATGCTAACAAAGTTAGTAAAATTATGCTAAGAAAAAGGCAAGGAGGCAAGGAGGCAAGAAGGCAAAGGGCAAGAAGGCAAGGAGGAAAGAAGGCAAGAAGGCAATAGGCGCAAAAAGCGGCTCACAACTGACAACTCGATTGAGGACTCGCGACCGTCGACGACTCGCACTTATGAGACTGGTCATCGATTACTGATCGCCGGATGCCGGCTCACGAGTGCCTATCGCCGATTGGCGGTCGCCGGCTCATGATTGGGGATTGCCCATCGTTCGCGGCTCATGATCATCGGCTCATGGCGCTTATTGCCGGTCGCCGACTCATGGTCGGCTTGCGGCTATGACTCACGCTTCCCCTTTTAGGAAGTTAGGGGCGGCGGAGTTGGAGCTAGCGCAGGGGAGTGACCGGCGCCGGTCACTCCTTCATGGGTTATTTCCAATGCCCGGGATGCAGCCAGGCCCATTCGTTCCGGTTTCGGGTTTTCATCTGGTACCACAGCGATCGCAAACGCCTTGTAGCGAACGACTGTAACCAACAAGGATATTATATACCGGGGCTCTTTGATCTATACGGATCTTTCTACTGCAATAACCTGCGCTTGCTTTATCAACAAAAATTTGATGAATGATGTCTGCTACCAAAACTAATTGGTTGTATTTGGTGTTAGGCAACAATGTGTGTGAACAGCAGAATTATGCATGTAAAAGCATCTTTTGTTGTAGCGAAATAATACAAACAAACAATTGTAAGCAGCGTGGAAGCTATACCGGTGTTTTCATTTAATGATGAAACATTTAGTATTCTACCTGGTAAATAGAAATATTAGAACAACAAGTTATAACTCTGCCATGTTATGGCGCAACCGTTAAAAGTAATTTTTTACCGTTGGTGTATACAGCAGTAACATCCTGTAACACACTAATACTTTTGCCGACTAAACTGCAAATATTTTATTCATGAAAAAGTTGATTTTGTTAGCATTGCCTTTGTTGTTGTGTGCAGCTATAGCCAAAGCACAACAAGTTACCGGTAATGTTAAAGATGATCAGGGAAAGGCCTTGTCCGGAGCAACTGTAGCTATTAAGAAAGTAAAAGACTCTGGATTGGTGAAACTGGCAGCAACTAACACAGCCGGTCAATATTCATTCACAGGCATTAATGCCGGTAGTTATTTCGTAGCTGTTTCTTTCACTGGTTATACTGCCAAAACTTCTGCAGCTTTTGAAGTGAGTGGCACAGGTGATATAACTGTTCCTGATGTAGCGCTCACGAAAAGTTCAGGTCAGTTGAAAGAAGTGGTTGTCGCTGCCCGTAAGCCCATGGTGGAAGTAAAAGCCGATAAAACCATTTTAAATGTAGAAGGAACTATTAATTCAGTAGGCCAGGATGCCCTCGAACTGTTGCGCAAAGCACCCGGTGTAGTCGTTGATAAAGACGATAATCTTACCTTAAGTGGAAAAAGCGGCGTTCAGGTATATGTAGACGGGCGCCCTACACCGCTGACCGGAAAAGACCTGTCGGATTATCTGAAAACCCTGCAGTCTTCATCTGTTGAAGCCATCGAGATCATAACCAATCCTTCAGCGAAATACGAAGCAGCCGGGAATGCGGGGATCATCAATATCAGGCTTAAGAAAAATAAGTCCTTTGGTACCAACGGCTCGGTAAATGCAGGTTATAACCAGGGTATTACGCCTAAATACAACGGCGGGGTATCGTTAAACCATCGCAATAAGAACGTTAACCTCTTTGGCAATTACAGCTATAGCGATAATACCAACGAGAACAATATCTATTTGCGCCGTGAAGTGTTAGATACCTTGTTCGATCAAAGATCAAAGTTGAATATCGACAACCGGAGTCACAATTTCAAGGCAGGTATGGATTATTTCCTTAATAAAAGAAGTACGATCGGGATTATGACGAATGGCTCTTTCTCTGATATGGATCTTAATAACTACAGCCATACCGATATCTCTTATATCCCAACCAAACAGCTCGACAGGATACTGGTGGCCGATAATACCAATAAGAACACAAAAAATAACATCAATGGCAACCTGAATTACCGGTATGCCGATTCTTCCGGTCACGAACTGAATATCGATGCCGACTATGGCGCTTACCGGAATAAAAGCGATCAGTTTCAGCCGAACTTCTACTTCGATCCCGGCAACAACCCCAGCTATAATCGCATATATCATATGTATGCGCCAACAGACATTGATATATACAGCGCTAAAGCCGATTATGAGCAGAACTTTAAGAAAGGCCGCTTGGGGCTGGGCGGTAAAATATCTTTTGTTGAAAGCAACAATGATTTTGACCGCTACGATGTAGACGATGTGGTTTTAAGGAACAAAAGACTGGATACTTCACGCAGTAATGATTTTGTATATAAGGAAAACATCAATGCAGGCTATATCAATTATAACAGGCAGTTCAAAGGCTTTATGATCCAGGCGGGTCTGCGGGTTGAGCATACGCATGCTACGGGCCGTTCACAGGGTTTTGCCTGGAATGGCAGCGAGTATGTTGAATACGATTCCACCTTTACCCGCGATTATACCAACCTGTTTCCCAGCGCGGCCATCACATTCAATAAAAAGCCGATGAACCAGTTCAGCTTTACTTTCAGCCGGCGGATTGACAGGCCTAATTATCAAAACCTGAATCCTTTCGAATTCAAACTGGATGAATACACGTTCCAAAAAGGAAATACCGAGTTAAGGCCCCAGTACACCAACAGCTTTGGTATTACCCATACATATAAGTACCGGTTAAATACTACGCTGAACTATAGCCATGTAAAAGATATCTTCGCGCAACTGGTAGATGTAACTGAAAAATCAAAATCGTTTATCACGCAAAAGAACCTGGCAACCCAGGATATTATCAGCCTGAACGTCAGCTATCCGTTCCAGTATAAATGGTATAGCATTTTTGGAAACCTGAATGCTTACTATTCACATTATAAGGCTGATCTGGGTGTTGATCGGAAAGTTGACCTCGATGTATATGCCTTAACCTTCTTTGCACAACAAACTTTCCGTTTGGGCAAAGGCTGGACGGGCGAAATGAGTGGTTTTTATGCTTCTCCTTCCATCTGGCAGGGAACTATCAAGAGCAGCGAGATATGGAGTATCGATGGTGGATTATCAAAAACAGTATTGAAGGGCAATGGAACTTTCAAAGCATCTGTAAGCGATATCTTCAGAACCCTGAAGTGGAGGGGAACCAGCGATTTTGCCGGCCAGCGTACATTGGCCAGCGGTAACTTTGAAAGCCGTCAGCTGAAACTGAACTTCACTTACCGATTTGGTAACAGCCAGGTGAAAGCGGCCCGTCAACGTAAAACCGGCCTGGAAGAAGAAAATAAACGTGCGGCAGACAGCCAGGGTGGTGGTATCGGCGCCGGAAGTCCTAAATAAGTGTAGTCTCTATAATAGAAAGATCCTTCCCATAAGCGGGGAGGATTTTTTTATGCTTACCATTATCTTCCCTACTTTGCATGTATAGAAAAAAGCCGTTCACTATGCGTGTATTTGCAGGTTCCCTGTTATTTGCGATAACGATTTCAGCTTTTGTTTACAGTTGTGCGCATAACCCCTATGCCAAAACAAACAAACTGTATAAAAAGCAGGCAAAAAAGTATGCTAAAAACCTGCAGCCGGTACCTGCCACCATTTATCTTGATTCAGCTATCATGCCTGCATATGCAGTAGGTACAACCAATTTCGATCTGCGCCGGCCTAATTTTGTGATCATTCACCATACGGCACAGAACTCCTGCGAGCAAACGCTCAAAACGTTCACCCTGCAACGCACCAAGGTAAGCGCCCATTATGTGATCTGTAAAGACGGTACCATACATCATATGCTGAATGATTACCTGCGCGCCTGGCAGGCCGGTATCAGCAAGTGGGGCAATTTTACCGATATCAACAGCAGCAGCATTGGCATTGAACTGGATAACAATGGGAGCGAACCGTTTCCCGAAACACAGATCACCAGCCTTATTAAATTGCTGGATACCCTGAAGAAAAATTATGCCATTCCCACCCCGAATTTTATTGGTCACGCTGATATTGCCCCTGGAAGAAAAGTGGATCCCAGCGCTTACTTTCCCTGGCATACACTGGCGCAACGCGGCTTTGGTTTATGGTACGATACCACAGCCGTCGTAGTACCCGATCATTTCGATGCCCCGCAGGCATTGCGCATCATTGGGTATAATATCAAAGATACACTGGCAGCGATCCGCTCCTTTAAATTGCATTTTGTTCCCCAGGATACGGTTATGATCCGCACCCTAACATACGATGACAAAAAGATCCTGCTCGATCTGTCGCGCAGGTATCAATAATTAATGTAAGTCGCCAGCCGGTTCGTGATCGTCGTATTCATCGCGCAGTTTTTGCAATTCCTTTTTTAACTGGTTAACCAGCGACTGGTGTTGTGAAGAATTGATAAGGTTCTTTTGTTCCTGCGGATCCGTTTGCAGGTCGTATAGTTCCCATTCCTTTACCGTATAGAAATAGATGAGTTTATACCGCTCGCCGCGTATGCCCAGGTGGGGCAATACGGTATGATCCTGTGGGAATTCGTAGTAATGATAATATAAGTAGGGACGTTTAAGGTCAGTTTTTTTGCCTGTGATAAGCGGCACCAGACTTTTGCCCTGCATGTTCTCGGGTATGGGGCTACCTGTAATGTTTAGAATGGTAGGCGCAAAATCTATGTTCTGCACGAGGGCATTACTGGTAGTGGCAGGCTTTATATGGTGCGGCCAGCGCATCAGGAGGGGCGTTTGCATACTTACATCATACATGAACCGTTTGTCGAACCATCCGTTCTCTCCCAGATAAAATCCCTGGTCGCTGGTATACATAACAGCTGTGTTGTTAGCCAGGCCCGACCCATCGAGGTAATGCAGCAGCCGGCCTACATTTTCATCGATGGAAGCAACACAGGCCAGGTAATCCTGCATATACCATTGATATTTCAACTTTAACAGCTCGTTTCCGCGCGGGCGTGCCTGTTGTAATAATTTGCCGCGTTCAGCATAAATGGCTTTTATGTGGCTGCGATCGGGTTCTGCAATGCGGTTCATCGTAGCATGATAGTAAGCGATCTCCCCTTCGTCGGGTTTGTTTTCGGCATCGCCCTGTAAATAGGCGGGATCCACTTTCAGGTCACTGCATAGCTTCATATTACGCAAGATGCTCATGGTTTGCATTCGCCAGGCGCTGCCACGACCGGCTGTATCAGCGTATAAAGTGGCCGGTTCAGCAAATGTTTTGGTATGAAATTGTTCCAGGTATTTCAGGGAGGGGATGAAGTTCCTATGCGGCGCTTTATAATGCAACAATAAAACAAAAGGCTTGCTGTTCCTGCGTTGCTTCAGCCAGCTGATGGCTTCATCGGTGGTTACGTCAGTCGCATAGCCATTGATGGTAATAGTATCACCCTGCATATTGATAAAGCGGGGATCAAAGTACAGGCCTTGCCCGGGGAGTATTTTCCAATAATCAAAACCAGTGGGGTAGGAGTGCAAATGCCATTTGCCGATCAGCGCCGTTTCATAGCCTGCCTGTTGTAAGCGTTTGGGCAGGGTGAGCCTGCTGCTGTCGAAGCGGGTGTAATTATCCTTTACCCCATTTTTATGTGAATGCTGTCCGGTTAGTAAGGTAGCCCGGGCCGGACTGCAAATGGAATTGCCCACAAAACAACGCGTAAAACGAATGCCTTCCCTGGCTATGCGATCGATGGAAGGCGTTTGTAAAAGACTTTTATCATAAGCGCTTATTGCCTGCGCATCATGATCATCGCTCATGATATAGATGACATTCGGGCGTTGGGCAAAGCCATACAAGGAAAACATCATGCATAACAATGATAATAATTTCATAAGCAGCGCTTTTTGGGGGCGTCTAAGGCCAACGCCTGACACCGAACGCTGAAATACACTATTTGCTTGAAGCGTTCAGCACTTTGGCGTTTAGCCTGTTCTTATGAAGTTACTAAGATTGTACGCGAGATCCGTAATTTTAAAAGTGATTATTGCAGTTCTTCGCAGAAAAAGCCAGCCTGTTGCAGAGTTAGTTCTACGGAACGCGGGCTCAGCTCATGGGATTCAATGCGGAGGATCCTGTCCCGGTCATCGAGGTCAACATTCCAGCGGGTGATCCCCTGCAGGTTGTTGATATGCTTTGTTACAGCGGTGATCTGCTTTTTACGAAGATTGGTTTTAAAAACAAGCACTTCCATAACGTATAGGTTTACTTATTCTGATCTGCTTCTTCAGTGGTTTTGTTCCTGTCATAAAAGCGGCTGCCCCAGCCACCACAACGGTTTTTCCATTCTTCTTTGAATTTTTGTTTTTCTTCGGGTGTCATATGCTCCCATTTCGCCATCATATTCTGGCGGAAGCGGTTCTTAAATTGCTCTTTTTTATGGTGGAAGCCACCGAAACCACTGAACAATATTTTTGACAATACCAGTATGCCCAATGCCTGCCAGAAGCTAATGGTTTTTACACCCAGCACATTGGGTAATATGGCATTCCAGAGGCTCATTACTATAAAACTGAACAACATGACAAAAGCCGTACAGAATACCACGATCATAACAGCTTTGCCAAACCAGAATCTTCGTTTCATGTTACACGTTGTTTAATAATTTAATAATTCTTCTTTCAACGCTTGCAGCCGGCTGCGCAGGTGTAATACCGCGTAGCGTTTCCGGCTAAGCAGTGTATTCACCGTTTCGCCGGTTTGTTCGGCAATTTCCTTAAATGGTACTCCTTCCAGTTCATTCAAAATAAAGACCTGCTTTTGTTCTGCCGGTAATTCATTGAGCGCATTGTTCAATTCCTCCCAGAAAAGGGTTCGCAAATAATCTTTCTCAGGGTTGTCGCTGGCATCGAATAAAAATTCAGTCCAGTCGAGGCCGCTTTCTCCACTTTCTTCTTCCCCAAACAGGTCTTCCAGGGACTCCTGACGTTTTTTTCGTTGCCGGTCGATGATCTTATTTCGGGCTACGGTAAAAAGCCAGGCAGTCATTTGCTCAATAGGCTGCGTGTTACCAATAAACTGGTAAAACACATCCTGCAATATATCTTCCGCATCGGCTTCATTATTTACCCGTTTGCGGATAAAGCCCATGAGGCGTTTGCTATAGTCGGTAATGACCTGCGTTATATTGCGTTTCCTGTCTGCCGTCATGCCGGGTGCTATCGTCAGCGTCTCCTTCATGTATTATACCTTGGTAAGACGACCAGCGGATAGTTATATTTTAAAGATGGCGTAAAAAGTTGAAAAGTTGACTGATTAACGGATTCACCAGGCAAAAAATGCCATCAACTTATTAACTTGTTGACTCGTTAATTTGTCAATTTGATCTACTATGAAGTTTGGAAAACTGCCTGAAAGTGAACTAAATACAGTGGATTTTAACCTGCCCCCGGAGCCTGCAGGCAATCGAAAAATACTGGGTGGTGTAAAAAAGGATGCGGTGAAAGTTCATATTGGATGTCCGCTCTGGGGCGTGCCGGGCTGGATTGGCAAAATTTATCCGGCAAAAGCGCGGGAAAAAGACTTTTTGGCCAACTATGTACAGCATTTCAATGGCATTGAACTGAATGCCACACACTATAAGATCTACGATGAAGTTGCCATTGCCAAATGGGCTGAAAAAGCCGATGACCGGAATTTTATCTTCTGCCCGAAGCTCTTCCAGGGTATCACTCACCAGGGCGGTTTACGCGGTAAAGAAACTATGATCATGGAATTTCTGCAGGGGGTAAAAGCCTTTAAAGAACATCTGGGGCCGGTGTTCATTCAGTTAAGTGATTCGTTTGGCCCCGCCCGTAAAGAAGAGCTGTTCACTTTCCTGAGATCATTACCGCAGGAAGTGAGCTTCTTCCTGGAACTACGACATCCTGACTGGTTTTCCCGGGAAACGATACGCAAAGAGTTATTCAATACATTGTATCTGCTGAAAACAGGCGCTGTTATTACCGATACCGCCGGCCGAAGGGATTGCGTTCATATGCATCTGACCATACCAAAAGCATTCGTTCGTTTTGTGGCCAATAGCCTGCATCCCAGTGATTATACCCGGCTCGATGCCTGGATCGAGCGGATAATAAGCTGGATAGAGCAGGGCCTGCAGGAATTGTATTTCTTTGTACATATGGATGATGAACTGTATTCGCCGGAATTGATCACTTATCTTACTGATAAGCTGAATGCCGCCTGCAGCCTGCAATTACCACAACCGCGCTTCATTGAAGCGGAAGGACAAAGAGCCGGTTCACAAATAACTTTTTTTGATTAATGCAGCTGCGACCTGTAGGGTGCGGCATTTGAGCTATGCATTGCAGTTGGATCTTGAGCTCCTGACAGGCGGGCTTTTTTGAGGCGACCGGTCAGGTCGAATAAAACCTGATAATAATTCGGCCCCATGTAATGGTCTTACAGGTCTTCTATACTCAGCTCACTTCATACAATTCTTCCCACCGGGTGGTATATCGTTTACTGCGCAATTCCTGGCGCATTTTCCAGTTACGGGCAAGTCCTGAAGTGGCAAACTTCAGCACATCATCCCGCATACTGAAATTAATATTATCCATCATGTCCATTAAAAGCCGGTGGTATTTCTGTGGACCAGGCGTAAACAGATTGCCCTGGATGGATACATCGGGTTCCAGTCCGGCCAGCATCACGCCCGCTTTTTTGTATACTTTACCCTGTTCGTATAAAGATTCCACCAGCTGCACGGCGGGTTTAATTAATTCAGGCGTACTGCTGGTTGCTGCCGGCAGGGTAACATGTGAACTAACCGTAGCTCCCCGGCGAAAACTTACTTCATAATTCTGTTCCCGCGGAACAATGAATACACTGATGACTTTAGCAGCACTATGCTGCCGGCGCAGCTTTTCGGCTGCGCGGGAGGTATAGGTGGCGATCGCTTCTTTAATATCATTGAGATCGGTAACCGGTTGGCCAAACATGCGGGTGGTGGCGATCATCTTTTTATTCACCAGCGGTTTTTCCATTTCCCGGGAGGGCAGGCCATTTAATTCCCTGATCAGCCGGGCACCCACAATGCCGCCCAGGTTGGTATAAGCCCATTCTTCAGGCATAGTACTTAACTCCCATGCACTGGTAATGCCCAGATCGATCAACTTCTTTTCATAGGCCCAGCCAACGCCCCATACATTATTCACCCTGGTTTGTTTCATAGCTACAACCTGTTCTTCGCGGGTAGCCAGTACTTTTACGCATTGGGTGGCCGCCTTGTTCTTCTTGGCCAGGTAATTGGCCAGCTTGGCCAGCGTTTTGGTTGGAGCTACCCCGATGGATACAGAAATGCCGGTCCACTGTTCAACCGTTGTACGAATGTTCATGGCGGCATCATACAGATCATTCAATGGTATATCGCCGAGGTCTATAAAAGCCTCATCAACCGAATATACTTCTACCTTCGATGCATCTCCCAGTAAATGCCGCAATGTTTCCATCACGCGCCAGCTCATGTCGCCATAGAGGTTGTAATTGGAAGAGAAGGCAGCAATATCATGTTTCTGGATCAGCGGTTTCGCTTCGAAGTAAGGAACAGCCATGCCCACGCCGGCCGCTTTGGCTTCATCGCTTCGGGAAACGATACAACCGTCGTTATTGCTTAAAACAACTACCGGTTTTTGTTGCAGATCGGGTCTGAACAGGCGTTCGCAGGAGCAGTAGAAACTGTTGCAATCAACAATTGCTTTCATATCAGGTGATTTTTTCCATTTCTGCTAATACCAGGAAAAGGCGTTGTCAGGTTTGGAGAGACTGGCCTGTGAGGTGCAAATAAACTCACTAAATGTGCAAACTCCGTCGATGCACCTTACAGGCCAGCCTCTCCGAAAACACATAGGATGGCTTAATGGAATGGTTCAATCAGTTCTATGCTTATATAATAGCGGACATTTTTACAGGGAATGAATGCTGTATGTAACAACACCCCAAATGCCCAGCGAATCACAGGATGCATCTACTTCAATGGTGGCATGTTTGGGCGATTCAGCCAGCAGCCTTACTTTATTGAACGTTTTCTCGAGCCGCCGCACCAACATTTCACCATTTAATGAAGCTACCACCACTTTACCGCTTTCGGCTTTCACACTGCGGTCCACTATAATAATATCTCCGTCGAAGATACCAGCGCCAGTCATGGCGTCACCACGCATACGCATGAAGAATGTAGCCGGTTTATTATGGATCAACTGTTCGTTCAGATCAATGCCTCTTTCCATATAATCATCAGCCGCAGCGCCAAAGCCGGTTGCATCGGCGGTCTTAACATCCTGCTGTGAGAACTTTTTGGTTCCCCGGTACGATGTTCCATGAAAATAATCCCCCTCCATATAATTTAATTTTTGATGTACTAAATTATTTAGTAAATTTATACTAAATTTATGATCCAATAAAAAATGTTTTATGAACACCGGCTTAGTAAAAAACACGCCTTTTGACTGGAATGGCAGCAATCAGCGGGAGTACCGGCTGGTCATATATCCTGACGCCCCTGTATATGAAAAGATTATGGCGGAGAAACAGCGGTTTGTAATGAATTATGGCGTGGAAACGGCCGGTTCCTTCCCCTATATTATGGTAGCTGGTTTTTATGCCGGCGAAGGCATGGAGGAAACCCTGATCCGGTGGATCCAACGCATCTGCAGCCAGCATAATAGTTTTGAAATAACCCTAAATAATTACAGCGGTTTTCCACAACACAGCATCTGCCTGCGTATTCAAAATCCCCAACCACTACAGCAACTGGCCGCTCAACTGAAACAGCTGGATGGCCATGTGCAAACCATGGCAATAAATACATTTGAGCGTATACCGCATATAGCTGTGGCCAATGAGCTGCCCGAGCCCGTATATCAGCAGACAATGCCTGTTTATTCGCGCAAAACATTTCGGGCCCGCTTTATGGCTACTGAGCTGGTATTATTAGGCCGCGATCATCCCTATGCAGCCAGCAAAACAATCACCGTATTCCGCTTTTTACCCGCTAACCACAAATCATATAGTGAAGTAGCCTGATCATTAACAATCCAAACATCAGATTATGAAAATCAATATTCAGTCTATACCCGGTTGCAGAGTCAATGAATATATGTTGGTATTGAACCCGCATGAAGAGTTGAGGAACAAGATCGCGAAAGTGCGAACCGAGTTTAGCGAAACCTATAAAAATTCAGCTGCACTGATCAGCAAACCACATATTGCGCTCGTACGGTTTACACAGCTTGAAATGATGGAAGAACGGATCCTGAACCGGCTAAATGTGGTAGGTATGGGTTTTCCGCCTTTTAAAGTGTCATTAAAAGACTACGGCAGTTTCCCTTCACATACCTTGTTCATTAACGTAACTACTAAAGTTCCTGTTAATAACCTCGTTCGTGAAATACGCGCAGATCAGCGGCTCATGAAACTGGATAATGAACACAAGCCCTATTTCATAGATGAACCATATATTGTCATTGGCCGCAAATTATTGCCCTGGCAATACGAAAAAGGCTGGCTTGAATTTTCGCACCGCCAGTTTACCGGTTCTTTTATAGCCGATCATATGCTATTGTTGAAGCGCCGCCTGGGTGATAGATCGTGGCAGATCGGAAAACGTTTTGATTTTTTGAATTTACCCGTTACGACAAAACAAGGGGAGTTATTTGTATAGTCCATGCTTGTAGTGGTGTTGTTTCAGTCTTTCATTTAAAATTGACCACCTCCCGCCTTGTCCGGACAGTTATCGGGACGGGCGGGAGCGTCGTACGGGTATTGAATGGGAAGATCGCCCGGGAGGCGGGCGCGGTTAAGTGTAAAATTTAAATAGAAAGTAATGAAAGAGATAAAGCAGGATAGCTACCGGGTAACGCCGCGGAAAATGCAGGAGAGTGAGCAGTATAAAAAGGGCCGTGGCGCCCAGCTCAATACCAGGAACCGCTTTCTGAAAGACCAGCAGGTGCAGGAGCACGTGGAAGGAATTGATGACTGGAGCGAAAAACAGGAACCCACTCAGTATATTGAACAGGAAGCTAAAAGCCTGGTGAATAAAGTAACCAGTCCGGATGTAGGCATGTGGTATAGCATGAACCCATATACGGGCTGCGAACATGGCTGCATATATTGTTATGCCCGCAATACGCATGAATACTGGGGTTACAGCGCGGGCCTTGATTTTGAAAGAAAGATCATCGTAAAAACGAATGCGGCGCAGCTCCTGCGCAAGTTCCTGATGAATCCCAAATGGGAATGTGTTCCCATTAGTTTAAGCGGCAATACCGACTGCTACCAGCCGGCTGAACAAAAATACCGCTTAACCAGGTCATTACTGGAAGTGTGCAGGGAATTTAACCAGCCGGTAGGTATCATCAGTAAAAATGGCGGTATGGTGCGGGATATAGATGTTCTTAAAGAAATGGCTAAAAAGAAACTGGTTTCGGTACTGGTTACTATTACCTCATTGAATGAAGACCTTCGACGCGTAATGGAACCGCGGACCACTACCTCCATGCAACGGTTAAGGCTTATTCAGGAACTAAGCCAGGAAGGGATCCCGGTAGGCGTAATGATGGGGCCCATGATACCTGGTCTGAATGAACATGAAATGCAAAGGATCATGAAAGCAGCCAAAGAACATGGCGCTACGTCTACCGCTTATACCTTCGTTCGGCTGAATGGTTCCGTTAAGTTGTTGTTCCATGACTGGCTCTATAAAAATTTTCCTGACCGGGCCGACAAAGTATGGCATATGATAGAGCAAAGCCATAATGGCCAGGTGAATGATTCAAGATGGGGCGTACGGATGCGGGGGGAAGGCGATATTGCGGAGATCATAGCCCAGCAATATCGCAAATACGGTAAATTATATGGCATGAACACCGAAGATCTGGATGTGGATACGACCAGCTTCCGAAGACCAGGTGCTCAGGGAAGGTTATTTGATTGAGGGTTGAGCAGAACCCTGGGTCCCTTTCTTTATAATGACATTTTTAAGTACTTCTCTCGTGCGCACAATAGATTTGCAAAGGCTGGCTATTTCCCGGGCATTGTCCAATAAATTAAGTTTCGCAAGGGACTGTTCCAGTTCCTGAATTTTTCCTCTGTAATAATATTCCATTACTTCCACTGAATCGGCCATAATAGGTTGAAAAGATGCGGGGGCAATCTCCTTTGCCGGTAAAGGATTTGAATGGCTATTGAAGGATTGTTGCTGTCTCATGACATTAAAATTAAAAGTTATAAATGTTCAATTGGGCCGAATGCTCTCTATTGTGACTGGTTTCTCTACTGTTACCTGGAACGGGGGGATTGTTGCTCCAAAGTTCCTTTTTATCGGCCTGGCCGGCAAGCGTTAAAGTACCAAAAGATACAGGTAGTAGCCATCTTTAAATTAAGTAGTTCTACGGATTTTATGGCAGGCATTAACAAATACCTTTAGCCACCCGTTTAACCAAAATATTTATTATGGCAACCAACCTTAAAAAGTCCCTGTTGACTAACCCTTATGCAGTTTTATTTCTATTGGGAGCAATGTTCAGCGGCTCCTGTAAAGAGGACAAAGGAAAGGATCTTGTATGTATCAGCGTACCCGAAGACACGTCTGCCCTTGGCAGAAAAAATCATTTTATTCCGGTGATGAGCATTGACATTTATGAGAAGGATTTCAGGAACACCCGCGACAGTCTTAAAAGATCCTTTCCTGACCTGTTCATACCAGATAGCGAAACATTTAACAAAGCCTCGATCGTTGAGTTTTTTCAAAACCCCAAGGTAGTAGGGCTTAAATTCTATTATGGAATTAAACCTGGTCCTGAAAAGAAAAAAGCTTTGCGATTAATGATAGTAGGTGTTGATTCAGCAGGTAATAATGTATACATCAAGAATAAAAGAGGAGCCCTGGCAGCACAGGCTGATGATGATGATGGTGGTTTGGAATATGGTCAATGCAGTCCGCCCTGTGATGGACTGGAGCCTTAGAGCATGGAAAGATTATTACAAATTCAATGACAGTGATTTCCTCGTACAATGGATAGTACCGTACGTTTCATTTTAAGTTTAAGCATCGGCTTTGCTGTAATAATCGGGATAGTAAGATTTCGAAGGATAGCTCCATCTTACTATCCCTTCATTTATCGCGTAATTGTGGTATTGATCGTTGAAATACTAAACAGGATCCTCACTGAGACCGGGCATCCTGACGCATTCATACTTTTATTGAACATTTTTTCCTACATCGATTTCTTTCTGTTCCTTTGGTTATTTCATAATTGGGGTCTGTTCAACCGGAAGAGATCGACCTTTATTACAATTGCCAGTATTTTTTTCGTAATATGGTTGCTGGAAAATAGCCTGTTAACCGGCTTCTTCAAGCATAATTTATATTTTTTTATCCTATATGCATTCGCACTGATCTTTTTCAGCGTAAGTACATTTAACAAAATGGTGGTGCATGAGCGCAGCAGCATTTTCAGGAATCCTAAGTTTTGGATCAGTTTGGGAATAATCATTTTTTACACGTTCTTTATAGTTGTTGTTACGACCGGCTTATCTCTGTTTATGTATAATGTGAGCAAGGAGTTCAGGCGGGAATTGCAGGGAATAAGTGTTTATTCAAACTTGTTGGTTAATCTTTTGTATGCAGTAGCAGTAATATGGATCCCCAGGAAAAAGAACTTTACCAGTCTGTTTTGATAGTAGTTGGTGTAGTGGGTATAATCCTGATCTACTTTATTATAACCATTATACGCTATCAGCGCCGCAGCCTGAAACTGCATAAGGAAAAGATACAGGCTGAAATTGATACATTGGAGAAAGAACGCCGGCGTATAGCTTCTGATCTGCATGATGAATTAGGCCCCCTCTTATCTGCCGTTAAACTCCAGATCAACAGTCTCAATACTACCGACCCCGATGATGAGGAGATGATCCGCAAATCAAGCACGCACCTGGACAGCATTATTCGCAAAATGCGGGAGATATCGAACAACCTCATGCCCAATACACTGGTACGAAAAGGCCTTCAAAAAGCCATTACCGAGTTTATTGACAATAACCGGGATACGTATGGATTAGAAATAAGATTTATATGTGAGCAGGACATCCACCTCAATCAGCACAAGGAGATCAATATCTACCGTATAATACAGGAAATTCTGCACAACACCATAAAACACGCCCAGGCATCCCTGTTAATTATTAAAATGGTAACGGAGGGCAACCGTCTTTTGCTTATGACGGCCGACAATGGGAAAGGTTTTGATTATTTTGCCAAAGTAAAAGACAATCCGGGCCTTGGACTTCGTAACTTGCAGAGCAGGACCGAGGTAATGGGGGGTGAACTTACCTGTCAGTCTGAGCCAGGAAAAGGTACCACCTATACGATTGAAATTCCACTTTGACCAGAACCAGGTGTTTATATGAAAACATTGGGCAATATAAAGGTTGCTATTGCCGACGATCATGAAATTTTTCGCGACGGATTACGGGCAATGTTGCAGAAGCAACAGGACATTTTATTGGTGGCAGAAGCTGCCAATGGCAAAGAATTGATTGAACAGGTGATATCCCAGGAGCCGGATATTGTGATCAGTGACGTGAAGATGCCTGTTATGGATGGGGCTGCCGCTACCCGCCATCTTACTGAAAATTACCCGCACATAGGCATTATCGCCCTCACCATGTTCGATGAAGAAGATCTGATCATTGATATGCTCGAAGCCGGCGCCCGCGGTTACCTGTTAAAGAACGCCGATAAGAATGAGATCGTAGAAGCGATCAAGTCGGTGTATCAGCAACAGCCTTATTATTGCCGCCATACCTCTAACAAGCTGGCGCAAATGGTTGCCAAAAGCAAGTTCAATCCCTACAAGCAAAAACAGAAACCAGAGTTCAACGAACGCGAGATCGACATCATTGCCGATATATGTAATGGGCTCACCAGCAAACAGATTGCCGAAAAGATCTTCCTGAGTGTACGTACCGTGGAGGGGTTACGGTTAAAGATCATGGAAAAAATGGAAGTGAAGAATACCGCCGGAATCATCATCTATGCTATAAAAAATAACCTGTACAAGCCGGGCAATATATAAGCTTCCGGCTATAATAACCGTATTGATCAGCGCATCTTTGTCATTCCAATGGATCTCCCATGTATAACCGAAAATGACCCTGCGGTTACCGGCGGTGAAAAAATAATTTTAAAAAACTTTCCAAATTATTTGGTGTAATTGAAAAATTATTAACACCTTTGCATAAACAAATCAACAAACATGAATCGCAAACATAAAAATACAGAGGCACAATACGGTTGGAGTCCGGTGGGTGACTTTACTGTTTGCGGGGCGTGTTACGCTGAAGAATAAGTTGGATCAACTAATTCAATATAACACAGGCCCCGCAAGGAATTGCGGGGTTTTTTGTTTGCCGGCTGTTTAAAAAAACAACAGCGAAAGGCGAGTAATGCCCTGAAGGGATGGGTATGTAATGTTCAGATGCGTATAGGAGTTAGTTAATGCAATTACAAAAAATTTCTAAAAGCGTTTTTATGCAATTTATTGATACAAACATCTAAATCATTATAAAGAATTGATGCCGATACCGATGTTATACATACGACGAATGAAGATGGATAGTTCAAGACAATTTATCCAATGGAATACGTGTGCGAATGCGGAAGCAGTGGTATGCATTGATGGCGGTAGTGATAAGAAAGATATACGAATACGACCAGGTTGTGTTTAAGCGAAACTGTAATAACAGGTATCGAATAAAGAGCCCGGTCGACAAAAACGACCGGGCTTTTTTATTGGCCTTGCAAGAGGCTGAAAGTGTCATAATCATAAAACTTCAACCATGAAGAAAAAGGAAGGTAGATGATGAAATTATTAATGAGTGTATTTGTGATCAGGTTCATTGCTGCTTTATTCGACAATAAAGCGAAAGCGAATAGAAAGAACCTGCCAAAACAGGATGATCAAAGGGAAGCGCGGCATCCGGCAGCATTTCAGATTCGATAAAAATGATCAAAAAAGATACGAGGTTCAAAAAGGAGGGAAATAAGCGTCCGCCGGCGGGCGGATGCTTTTCCAAAAACATTCATTGACCATTAAACCTATGTACAGTCAGACCTTATGAAAACGGTAGCGGCGGTCATAACCGCTACCACATATAGGAGTATTCCGGTTGGTCGGATACCCCGTTTGGATCGGGGAGGCTCCAGGTTCGAGTCCTGGCTCCTATACAAAAGCAGTACAAGCGTTGATGGTTGCGTGCCTGACTTCCAATCAGGAGGACGGAGTTCGAATCTCTGGTGCTGCTCTCTATGGTTAGTTGGTGTAAAGGTTAACATCCCGGATTGTCGATCCGAAGATATGGGTTCGATTCCTTACTAACCGCAAAAAATGTTGAGTGGTGTAATGGTTAAGCATATCAGTCTTTGACACTGATGGTGTTGGTTCAAACCCAGCCTCAACAACAAATGGTGGCTGTAGCTTATTGGTAAAGTGTTCTACTGTGAATGGAAAGAACAGGGTTCGAATCCCGCAGCTCACCCGGTAATGGCTTATAGTTCAATGGAAGAACACTGTGCTACGAACGCAGGGACAGAGGTTCGACTCCTCTTAAGCCAGCAATAAATGGTCTGTTCGCCTAGTTGGTCAGGGCACTGGTCTTTCGAACCAGGTGCATGAGTTCGAGCCTCATACAGACTACCAGGTGCTTTGGCAGAGATGGTTCTACTGCATCCCGTTGAAGCCGGGATCATCGTGGTTCGATTCCACGGGGCACCACGCACAATACGGACTTAATGTAATGGCAGCATGTTAGTCTCCAAAACTGAGAGTCTTCGTTCGAGCCGGAGAGTCCGGCAAAAGAACAAGTTTGGTTTGAGCCAAAATTAAATTAAAAACTAAATCAACAGAATGGAGGTAAGCCATGGAACAGCGTCATTGGAGGCGGCTGGATGGTACTATGATCAAAAGACCCATTGAAGACGAAGTAAGAGCCGTACTGGTTCGCGAGAAGGAGATGGGCCACACGCTGAAAGTGTGTATTGGTACTGATAGCCAGGTTAAGGGTAAAGAAACAGAATTCGCTACGGTAATTGTGTTCATTCGCAAAGGAAAAGGTGGTTTCATGTATATACACAACGAAACCAGCCGGCAAAAGATGAACATTAAACAACGTATGCTGATGGAGGTTTCAAAAAGTATTGAGACAGCGTATGCACTGTGTCGCCTGTTTACTATTTATAATGTTGACATGGAAGTGCATGCCGACATCAATACCAACCCGAACTTCAAAAGTAATGATGCATTGAAAGAAGCCATGGGTTATATCATGGGAATGGGATTTGAGTTCAAAGCCAAACCACATGCCTTCGCAAGTTCATGTTGTGCGAATAAGGTGGTTCAGTAAATACAGGAATAAAAAATATTTATCACAGCTTTTAAAGCTTTAAAAATTAGTCATGAAGAAAGTATTAAGGTTCAGTAATTATTCAATATCTGAAACGGCGTGGAAACAGCGTAGTCAATTTCCCGCCGAAGTATTTCATGGTAAAATATTACTGACATGGCTAAAATGCAAAGGCATGAAAGAGCGCAGGCGCTCTTATTAAAGCAAGAAAGCGAACAAAAAATAAACGAAGTATTGCGCTTTTCGAAAAAGCGGTTTAAAAAATTCGAGGAGATCATTGAACTGTTATACACGGGTGAAGACCTTAGCCGGTTTTCTAATTCAGACGTGCGAATGCGTCGAGCAAACAGGAACCGGACAAAAAGTTACTGAAAAAAGCGCTTATATACCTTGACCGGTATTTGTTCAATCATTCAAAAACCGGAGAACTGATAGATTATGTGCGGGAAATGAAAAGAACAAATGCCGGTTACAATCTTAAGGGAAGAACATTACAATCGTTGCTGAAACAAAGTGATGAATGGCATAAGAGATCATCTTACTCCGGCGGGTTACAATATTGGCGCCCATGCGGTATTGAAGGGTACCGGTTTGAGAAGGAAGAGGGAGATATTGTCGTTGAGGAGCTGATATCTACAAAGGAGTTAATGAAAGAAGGGAGAACAATGAAACATTGTGTTGCTTCTTATGCGTATTTGTGTGTAAAGGGAAGAACAGCTATTTATTCATTCAGGAGATATACCACTGAACAAATGCAGGAAACATTGGCAACTATCGAAGTCAATATCGCAGCACAAAAAATTGTTCAGGCAAAAGGAAAGATGAATAAGCCGGTATCAAACGAAGTAAGGAAATGTATGGAGTTATGGGCCAAAAAGCGGCAGTTGTCGATAGGAGCTTATTTGTAAGCAAAGAAGATTAATTCTTATTAAAAATAAGAAAGAAAGAGCTTCCCCAACGGGAAGACTGGTATACACCTTTTGTAAACAAACCAGGTCTGTGTTTCAAAGAAGCACTACAGTGCAGACGTAGTAACTATCTGTATGCTGTTGTTGCAATGGGATATGCCAGCCATCAAATCTGTCGGCAGGGGTTCGATTCCCTTTCCCGCTCTGAAACGGGATAGTTCAGTGGCAGAATGACAGTATTTATCAATGTAGGTTCGAATCCTACATCCTTCAAAGCGAGGATTGGCGGAATGGTAAACGCAAAGCACTGAGGATGCTTAATTCAGGAAGTACACCGCTTCCCTAAAAATGGTGATTGCAACGTAAAGCCGGGTTATTGACCAGCGGTTCCGCCTTTGGCGCAACTGCAATCGGGTAAATGCCTTGCAGGTGATCAGGCATTGGTAGGGTTTATGCCACTTCGCTCAAAGAACTGTTTGTTGAAGATGCTACAACAAATATTACGATGAAGAACTGGCGTAACGAGCACTAATAAAAGTTACTTCCGCAATTACCGGGTGGAAAATAAGACCGGCTTTATTTAATTAACCCTTAAAAAAGTACCAATGAAAAATATTCGTGTAAACGCCTACCAGGTTGCGCTTGTGTTTAAACGCGGCGTATACCAGCGTATGCTGAAAGAAGGAAATTACTGGTTCTGGAAAAATGAAACAGTACATATTTACAATATAACGCAGCCATTCGTTGCGCCTGTTGAGCTGAACATCCTGTTGCAGGACCCTGCCCTGGCAGATGCCCTGCATGTAGTAGAGGTGAAGGACAATGAGATCGTTTTGCAGTACGAAAATGGATTACTGAAACAGGTATTGACTGCAGGCCGCTACACTTTCTGGAAAAGTCTGATGCAGTATGATTTCGTTCGGGCCGACATCAGTAAGATCGAGATCACTGAAAATATCGATCGTGCTGCTTTGCAGCATAAACTGGTGGCGCCTTATGTACGCTGCTTTAACATCGAGAACAACGAGCAGGGCGTATTGTATGTTGATGGTAAGTATGTGCAGACCCTGCAGGCGGGGGTCTATTTCTGGTGGAAAAATGGGATTGCTATTTTGATCAATAAACTGGATATGCGTCAGCAGCAGGCAGAAATAAACGGTCAGGAAATTCTGACCAAAGACAAAGCGGCGCTGCGCATAAATGCCTGGGCACAGTATAAGGTAACCGATATAGAAAAGGCCATGTTGCAGAACAAGGACTTCAGTTACCAGCTGTACATGATATTTCAGCTGGCGTTGCGCGAATATGTGGGCGCACTGCCATTTGACGAACTGTTGGAGAAGAAAGAAAGCATTACTCCTTTCATTCTGGAAACTGTAAAGGCAAGTACAGAAGCGCTGGGTGTGGAAGTAAGTGGCTTTGGTATCCGCGACATCATACTGCCTGGCGACGTGAAGGAGATCATGAACCAGGTATTGATCGCAGAAAAGAAGGCGCAGGCCAATATCATCATGCGGCGCGAAGAAACAGCCAGCACCCGGAGCCTGTTGAACACTGCCAAGCTGATGGAAGAAAATGCGATGCTGTGGAAATTGAAGGAAATGGAATACGTGGAAAAGATCGCCGATAAGATCAGTAATATCAGTGTGAACGGCAATGGTGTATTGATCGATCAGCTGAAGCAGATCCTGGTATCGCAGAAATAAAACAGCCTTTTTACAGACGCCCGACATAGATCTGTACATCAGTTAGGTACAGCAGTATCAGAAGTTGTATAGCCTTGAGAAGAAAGCAGTCCCCGGTTCGCGGGGCTGCTTTTATTTCCCTTCGATCAAACCGATAAGCTCAACCCAAAAGCATTAATGTATGGTGACACAAGTAGTTAATAAAATTGAGATAGAGCTGAAACAAACATTTGATGAATTATTCAAATGGTTTAACATTGATAATGAGCTTTTACATTATGCACCCGACAACACCGGATGGAGCATTCGTAAAATTCTGGAACATGTTTCACTGACAAACCATTATCTGTTAATGTTGATCAGAAAGGGAACAAAAAAAGCGTTGGAAAGATCAAAAAAACAAGAATTTTCAGGCATGTTGGCGGGCTATGACCTTGATTGGGAACGATTAAAACCAATCGGCCAGCACAGATCGTTTGCCTGGAGCCGGCCGGGTCATACGGAACCACGGGGCAGAATGCCGGTTGCCAAAATACGGTACGAGCTGGAACAACAATTGAAGCAATGCTGTATGCTTCTATCAACATTGCAGCATGGTGAAGGGGTGCTGCATAAAACTATGATGAGTGTAAATAATTTGGGTAAGATAGACGTTTACCATTATATATACTTTGTGGTTCAACATGCCAAAAGGCATATTACACAGATGGAAGCGGTTGAAATTGAGTTTAATCTTGGCGTAAGCTAATAAAACAAATTATGGCGAAGTTAAAAATATCAGGAAAAGAGTTACGGGCAATCGGTTATCCTGAAGGACCGGTGATAAGCATTGCCATGAACGTAATGGAGAAGAACTATAAGCATGAGAAAAAGGAGGATGTGATGGATCTATTGAGAAAAATATTAAGCGCTCCGGTAGAGTATGAGAACGATGCGGTATTGGGTTTAATAGCACAACAACTTATACCAAAGAAAATAGACGAACCGGGCGAAGTTATAGAATTGAATACAACAGGTATCCCATTTAATGTATTTGGCGGTGAGTTTATTGAAGAAGGCGCAATGCATCAGATGCAACAGGCGGCCCGTTTACCTATCAGCGTGGCCGGGGCATTAATGCCCGATGCGCATGCGGGCTATGGCCTGCCGATCGGTGGGGTACTGGCAACAGAAAATGCGGTAATACCTTATGGCGTTGGTGTTGATATCGGATGCCGTATGTGTTTAAGCGTATTCCCCATCAATCCCAAAGAATTGGTGCAAAGGGAACATTTCTTTACACGTGAGTTAAATGAAGCTACACTGTTTGGTAGCGGAGCTGTTTTTGAAGAAGCCGCCGATCATGAAGTAATGGAGCGGAAAGAATTTGATGAGCTGCCCTTGCTGAAAGGATTGCAAACAAGGGCCTGGAAGCAACTGGGATCGAGCGGATCTGGAAACCACTTTGCAGAATTTGGATTGGTTGAAGTAGCTGAGAAAGATGGCGTACTGGGCATCGATGCCGGATTGTACATTGGTTTATTAACCCATTCCGGTTCAAGGGCCTTAGGGGCCAATATCGCGAATCATTATACTAAGCTCGCAAGAGAAATGAGGCGATTGCCCGGTGACGCCGCCAACCTGGCCTGGCTGCAATTAGACGAACCGGAAGGCATTGAATACTGGATGGCTATGAACCTGGCCGGTGATTATGCATCTGCCTGTCATCATGTAATTCATAACAAGATTGCAAAGGCGATTGGTGAGAGGCCCATAACCATGGTTGAAAATCACCACAATTTTGCATGGAAGGAAATGATGGTGGATAATGATGGAAAAGTGAAGGAACTGATCGTTCACCGGAAAGGCGCCACCCCGGCAGGAAAAGATGTGCTGGGTATCATACCCGGATCCATGACCGCTCCCGGCTTTATTGTAAAAGGTAAAGGACAGGCGGCATCTGTTTCGTCTGCATCCCATGGCGCCGGTCGTAAAATGAGCCGTACCAAAGCTTTGAATTCCATTACACATAAAGAGCTGAAAGAACAGCTGCAGCGGGCAGGGGTGAAATTGCTGGGAGGCGGGCTGGATGAAGCACCACATGCCTACAAGGATATTGAGGTGGTGATGAAAAGCCAGTCGGCCCTGATTGATATAGTGGGTAAGTTCTCACCAAAGATTGTAAAAATGGATGGAACAGAACCAAAGAAATGGAAAATAAAAAACCAGGTGGACGGTGAATAATGATACATGTCCGAAGTAGCAGTACTTCGGCATTGTCATTTTATAACTCATCAAGTGTTCGATAATTTCTCGAAAACATAAGAAAGCGGGCTTTGCTCCAGGATCACGCGGTGCGATTGCCCGTTTTCTTCTTTCCATTTCACCAGCCGGATATTATCACCCTCAATTTCAATACCCGTAATATCTCCATCGGCAAAACAGCAGCAACCGGTATTGAAGTAGGAAGGGATCACCATCGTTTTGTGAAATTGCTTTCCGGCATATTCAGCTTTTCTTTTCTCAAGTTCTGCCTCTATGTTTTGAATGGCTGTAGTGTCTTTTTCCGTCCTTGCTTTTTCGAGTTGTTTGGTAAGCCGTTCTATATGGTCTAAGGAAGCAAATACCGGTTTATGAGTGTGGCCTGAAATGAACAGCAGGTCTTTTTGTGTAGCGCTCCATTCATACATCATGATATTGTGTTTATCAACAAGCTCAAAGGAGTCGGAGGTTGAGTTGACGCTGATCTCCAAAAAGCGTTGTAAAGGTGTCCAGATAGCAGCAACAAACCAGGTGCTGAAGGCATTGCCATCGCTTTTTTGATCGCCCTGATGGCCATGGGTACATAAAATAGAATACAGTCGGTTATTATAGGTAGTTGTAAGTAACAGCCCTTCATACACCACAAGCTTGTCACCAAAAACGGGTTTCAGATAACGGTTACGGGGAATGTCGAATTTCCATTGCAGGTCGTGGTTGCCAAAGACCCGGTAATATTTGTCCGCTTGCAAAAAGCGTAATTCAGCCTTAAAACCTGCCATGTTCTTTTCCATGACGATCTCAGGTTTGTTTTCCCATAGTTCTTCGCAATCACCCAGGTTAATAAGATGGAAAGCGTTGTTATAATAATAGTCAAGCGCATTCAGATAATTTTTTTCCGCCAGGCGATGATCATCGGCCCAGTCACCGGCGCCTTTGTGTTCATCAGATAGAATGATGAACCGGCCGCTGGAAAGGTCGAAGGGAACAATGATGCCGCAGCTCGATTTTTTATTCCTGATATTTTTAAGAAGCGCTGTTAATGAGGCAAATATCTTATCCTTTTGAGGTGACGTGGAAAGCCGTTCCGCCAGCCAGGTAACAGGTCTCTTGAATAAACGTTGCAACAGTTTTTTCATGCCCGAAAATCAGGTTTTTTTCAATTGCCTGAAATGTATTACTTTAGTAAGATAGCAATTCACAGTCATTTATAGATCAATACGGGTTAATAGTTTACCCAGGCAATATTAAAATGAGCCTGGTCCTCTCCGGAATCCTGCCCTGCTATTTCAAACAGGCAGTTTCGCCTAAATACAGGATTGCCTGCGAACAAAACATATGCAGCAATGAAACAACAACTTTCGTTTGCGACTCCCACCAATTTGCAACGCTGGTTCTGGGTATTATTGGCCATCAACTGCTTTTTTATTATCGCCTCCAAATGGTATATGCAGCCCCTCGCTACGAACGAAATAGTTCGCTTTGAACTGGCCAAGGAGCTTTCGGTGGCAGAAAGGATCATTCAGGAATGGGAAACACATGGTAAACTGAACCATGCCATCATTGGCATTTATATCGACTTTCTGTTTATTGTTCTATATACTTCGGGTTTGTCAGTGGCCTGTATTTATTTTGGCCGCTTAAGCGGCCATGAGATATTAATGCGGACTGGCAAGTTTTTTACCTACCTGTTAATAGTTGCAGGCATTTGTGATGTTGTTGAAAATATTGCCATGTTAAAAAGTTTGCAGGGAACAGCTACGCACTGGTCGGTATTGCTGGCTTACGACATGGCCACCACAAAATTTTCCATAGTGATCCTGTCGGTGTTGTATATAGCGGTTTGCGGGGTGTTCAGATTGCTACGGAAAATAACGTTATGACGTAACAATATTATACCTTGATATAGATCTTCTTCTTGTCCATTACATAAACGATCATCCAGTAAAAGGCGATCATACAAATGGCATAAAGCAAGGAACCATTTTTCAGGTTTGGCGAAATGGGTTTGCAAATGTGTTGGTAGAACCAGGGCAATGCACTGGTATACACTTTTTTTCCTTCCTCATCAATATGGTCAACCCAGCGAAAAAGTGCAATGACCCGTGGCAAAAATCCGCTTAGGAAGAATATAAAGAGGGCATTTTTTCCGAATACATCAAAAAAGCGGCTCCAGGCGCCTTTCGCTTCTTTAAACTCGATCAGGAATATACATAACGAAAGTACCAGGATGGCCAGCCCGGTCGTGTACAATACGTAGGAGCTTGTCCATATTTTTTTATTGATAGGGAAAACCATATCCCACACCAGGCCGGTAAAGATCAGTAAGCAACCGGCTACAAAGAGGTGCGACAGCATTTCGAAATTCTTTCCCTTTTGTTGAATATAAAAGCCCACGAAATAACCGAAGATGACCTGCACAATGGCCGTGAGCGTACTGGTAATTCCTTCCGGATCAAATGCCAAGCCTTCGCCACGATACATATGCGCATCGCCGAGAATGCTTTTGTCTACCTGCAGGCCAAAGTAACCGTTCAGGCTGTATGGGTCGGCCGGATTTCCGAAAAGCAAACAAAGCATCCAGTATGCCAGTAGGAGTACAACGGCAGCGACAAAAGCGCCTCGTATTTTAAAGAAGTAAATGATCAGGGAGGCGAAGAAATAACTTAAGGCAATACGTTGCAGTACTCCCATTATGCGGATGCCGATAATGTTATTGTTTGCATCTGTATATTCCCATGCTTTAAACACTAATTGCTCATCGTGCCACCGCACAAAGGGCGACCAGTTCAGAAAGAACCCAATGAGAAATATCAACAGGGTGCGGGTGATCACTTTTTTAAGGAAGGCCGCCGTTCCTGCTTCTTGTAACCGGGGCATTACAAATGCCAGGGCATTGCCGACAGCAAACAAAAAGAAAGGAAAAACCAGGTCGGTAGGGGTGCAACCATGCCAGGGCGCATGTGCCAGCGGTGCATAAAGGTTCGACCAGCTGCCGGGGTTATTTACCAGTATCATGAAAGCAACCGTAGCGCCCCGGAAAACATCAAGGGAATAGAAGCGTTTCTGCAATGAATTACATTTAAAAGGAAAGATAAGGAACCTGTTAACAGTAAACAATAGCTTGCCGGCAAAGCGGGCATTTCTGTAGCTGTAAACGGTGGGCGGTTTTCTGCAACAGGTGTTGGTCTTCGTGAACTACAATATTTAATCTTTTATAGGCGTTTTTTGGCATGAAAATATGAGTAAGCAGGGCTCGCAAACAGGAGATTTCCCTTGGTTAAAATTCCTTTGCAGATAATGCTTAACTGACGGAAATAACCGGTTTTCTGCGGTTTATTACTTATTTATTAGGTTAATAAATAATACCTGCTTTTACAGCTGTTGAAAAACTGTTTATTGAAATGATTAATTTACCTTGCGGCATTTGCTAGCAGGCAGGGTTAAAAAGTGTAGGGTTCCCGCTTTAATGTGGTTTTTCAATTATTGATAAATGATTGGGACTGAGAAAAAGGCATTTTTAGTTGAAAAATAAGGGTTTAAGTTTTTTTGCACATGTTTATACACATTAAAAAACACCTATATTTGCACCCGTTCAGGTAGCATTTGCAGGCTTTTGCCAATGGAAGTACCGAATGGTTAAAACTTCCATGCTTTAGAATAAAAACATGGAAAGAATTCCTGTGGACGAGCTAATTGTTACGCTAAATATATTTGAAAGTGGAAGGGTATAAAGAGTACTTCATCGAAGTGGCTCATTATGCCCTTTATTTTTGTGCCTACTGATGAGTTGATATGGTTTAAGTGGCTTTTAACCAATCAGTTATGGAAAAAGATTCTGTGACTGACGAGGCGAAGCTATGCACAGTTCCGGCGCTGTGTTTGCACCTTTTTCTTATCTAATTTCAATCACGTTTGCTTTTTTTTAGACCTGGTCTTTTAGTGCTTTATGGCTACAGCAACATCAAAAAAATGGTTTGCCATTTATACCCGGCCCCGCTGGGAGAAAAAGGTGCATAAGCTTTTGGAGGAAAAAGGCATTGAAAGTTATTGCCCGCTGAATAAGGTGCATCGCAAGTGGAGTGATCGCATCAAACTGGTTGATGAGCCGCTGTTCAAATCCTATGTGTTTGTAAAAGTGAATGAAGATGAAAAAACGCAGGTGCGTATGACAAGTGGCGTGGTGAACTTTATTTACTGGTTAGGAAAGCCGGCCATTATTAAAGAAAAGGAAATTCTGACGATTAAGAAATTTCTGAATGAGCATCACGATGTGGAGGTGCGTCCTGTTGATATCAAAGCCGGTAAAAAGGTAATGGTGCAAAGTGGAATTTTAATGGGTAAGGAAGGCACTGTTAAAAAGGTGTTGCACAAAACAGTAGAAGTTGTAATTGAAAGTATTGGGTTTGTTCTTTCGGCTTATATTGATAAATCAAAAATTGTAGTTCTTGAAAAATAGACCATTACCTAACCTCAATTCAATATGAAATACCTCCAGCTTGTAATATTTTCTTTTTGCGTTATAATGATCGCTACTTCTTGTAGTAACGTAAAGAACTTTCAATATTTGCAGGGATCTTTTGATACGGCACGCATAAGCAAAGTGCAGGTGCCTGAACCTGTAATACAAAAGGGTGATTTGCTCAACATTACTGTGTACAGTGATGACCCGTTGGCGACAGCGGCGGTAACCCGACAGGTTGGCGGAAGTGCTTCTCCGTTAACACTTTCGGCTGAAAGTAGTCCAAGTAATATATCAGCTAATGCGGCCGCTGGCTATCTCGTTGATCAAAAAGGCGATCTGCAGTTATATAAACTGGAAAGACTGCATGTAGAAGGAATGACCAAAGAGCAACTGGCCGATACGCTTGAATACTATTATACGAAGTTAGATCTGCTGAAGAACCCTTATGTGGAAGTTCGCTTTTTGAACTATAAAATTACGGTCATCGGGGAGGTTACCAGGCCTGGTCCGTTTACAGTTCCTACGGATAAGATCAGCGCATTTGAAGCAATCGGCCTTGCAGGCGACATTACCATTTCCGGGCGAAGGGATAATGTGCTTGTGATAAGGGAAATCAATGGTGTTCGAACCTTTGGCCGGCTCAATCTACAAGACCCTAATGTGTTTTTGTCTCCCTATTATTATCTGCAACAAAATGATATGGTGGTGGTAGAGCCCGGAAAGATCAAGGCAGCGGTGAACAATCAGAATACATTTCAATATGTATCATTGGGTGCTACCTTACTATCTATCACCGCAGTATTTATAAGCCTCTTTAGAAGATAACCTATGGCAGAAGAAATAAAATCGAATTTTCGACCTAAGCAGGCAATTAGCCCGCGAGAAATTATTTTCCGGTATATACGGTATTTGCCCTGGATAGTGATTTCTATTTCCCTGGCATTGGTGGGAGCTTATATAAAGCTGCGCTATTCAACACCTGTCTACAGCGTAGCCAGTAAACTTCTTGTAACCAGCCAGGCACCGTATGGTGGCAGAGATAAGTTTGATGACATTTTCAGCATGCAGGCGGCTAACAACAAGCTGAACGATGAAATAGAGATCATAAAGTCGCGGAGTATGGCCATGCGGGTAATACGTTCACTGGGTTTGCAGAAACAGGTTTATAATCAGGGAAAGATCCGCTCTTCGGTAGTTCATTCAGGAGACGTACCATTCAATTTCGATATTTTATCGCAAGTAGATTCAAGCAATGGATTTAATGTGCTGGTGACGTTCATTGGAAACAACCAGTTCCTGTTGGATGAAAAACCGCAAAAACACTACTTTGGTGAAACTATCACCTTCCCTACCTTCAGTTTTCGGATCACGCCGAACGGAAAAGATTACCGCACATTTGCAAGCCATGACTTTCTGGTGAGTTGGCAACCGGCTGAAAATCTGGCGCCCGGTTTAAGCGGCGGCATTAATGTGGTTCGTACAAATGAGATCACCAATGTTTTGAACCTGGCTTATGTAACAGAAAACCCAAAACAGGGTGTTGATATCGTAAACCAGTATATGAAAGAGTATCAGCAGGCCAGTCTTGAAGATAAAAAGCAGATTGCCGCCCAAACACTTTCGTTTATTGATGAACAACTCGATACGGTGTTCCAGGAATTAGGCGGAGTAGAAAAGAACTTACAGAAGTATCGGGAAAAGAATAAAGTAATTAAACCCGAAGTACAGGCCCAGCTGACGTTAAATGAGTCTTCAGAAAATTCAAAAGAGCAGGCTACGCTGGGGGTGAAGTTGAAAGTGATCGATTATTTGATTAATTACCTATCTGACAGTAAGAACCAGTTTAACATCATTCCTTCCACCTTGGGAATAGAGGAGCCAACGCTTTTACAACAAACGGCTCAATTCAACAAACTTCAGCTGGAAAGGGAAACTGCGTTAAAGAATGCAGGCCCCAATAACCCGCGCATCCTCACGATGGACGCCACTATTCAGAAGCTGCGGCTGGATATGGTTGAGACACTGAAGAATGTGAAGCAAACGCAGTCATTGATCATGGAGCAGTTGTCTGGCAAAAACCAGGAAACCAACCGGGTGATCACCTCCATTCCGTCAAAAGAAAAGCAAATGCTGGAGGTCACCCGCCAGCAAAGCATTTTACAGGAACTGTATCAGTACCTGCTGCAAAAAAAGCTGGAAACAGCCATTGCTTCTGCTTCAACGATCTCTAATATCAAGGTTATTGAATCGGCTATACAATCAGGAGTTCCAATAAGCCCGAATAAAAAAGCGATATACATCATCGCCCTTTTCATTGGCATTGCCATTCCTGTAGGCATTATATTTATTCGCGAATATCTTGACGACAAAGTGAAAAGTAAACATGATGTGCAGCAGAATACCGATGCCCCTATATTAGGCGAAATTGGCCATGCCGACCACGCCAATGCACTGGTGGTGACGCGTAACAACCGTAAAGTGATCGCAGAGCAATTCCGTATCGTGCGTTCTAACCTGCAATACATTTTACCAAAAGTTGACAAACCAGTATTGATCGTTACTTCTTCCTTCAGCGGAGAAGGGAAATCTTTTATCAGTACTAACCTCGGGGCTGTGCTGGCTTTGTCGGGCAAACGCACGGCCATCCTGGAATTTGACATCCGCAAGCCTAAAATTTTAAAAGGACTGGGGCTACATGAGCGAAAAGGCATTACCAATTATATAGTAGGCAGCCTGGATTTGGAGGAAGTGATCCATCCGGTTCCTGATACGGATAATTTATTTGTAATTCCGTGCGGACCGGTACCGCCTAATCCGGCCGAAATGTTGTTAAACGAAAAAGTGGACCAGTTGTTCACCGAGCTTAAAAAACGGTTCGATGCTATCATTATTGATACGGCGCCTGTTGGCCTGGTGAGTGATGCAATTACCCTTGGGCGTTATGCTGATTCTTCAGTATACATAGTGCGCCATGGCTATACAATAAAAAAGCAGATCCAGTTGATCGATGAACTGTACCGGAATAATAAACTTCCTCATTTGTCTATTATTATAAACGACATTCATACGCAGGGCGGATATGGTGGATACTATGGATATGGCGGCTACGGTTATGGTTATGGGTATGGATTTGGATTGAATGATGCCAATGGAGGTTATTTTGAGAACGGAGAATCGAAAACAAGTGGCTGGCGCAAGTGGCTGGGCGGAAAAAAGACTAAAAAAGCCAAGGGTTAACATGTTAATGACCCCATTGACTGCATTATAAAAAAATGGCATTGATCCGGTTTGCAATTATTGGTTGTGGAAGAATAGCACAGCGCCATGCTGAGCAGATCTGCAAAAGGGGCAAACTGGTAGCTGTTTGTGATGTTATTCATGAAAAAGCAAGCAGCATGGCCGAAATGTATGGCGCACGTGCCTACTATAACATAACGGACCTGCTTTTTAAGGAAAGCAACCTTGATATAATAGTTGTATGTACACCCAACGGGTTGCATGCACAGCATTCCATCCAGTCATTGCAGGCGGGTTTTCACGTTTTGTGTGAAAAGCCGATGGCGTTGCATGCAAAGGATGCAGCGGAAATGATAGCTGTGGCCAGGAAGAGTGGCCGGCAATTGTTTGTTGTAAAGCAGAACAGGTACAATCCACCGGTGGTTGCTGTTAAAAAGGCACTGGATGAGAATCGATTGGGAAAGGTGTTCAGCCTGCAATTGAACTGTTTCTGGAACCGGGATGCTTCTTATTATAAAAATTCCTGGAAAGGTACCCGGGAACTGGATGGCGGCACACTGTATACACAATTTAGTCATTTCATTGACCTGCTTTACTGGATGATTGGAGATATTAAAGAGGTGCATGCTGTTTTGGCGAATTATGCGCACCAGCAGATCATTGAATTTGAGGATACCGGTTCGGTATTGCTTCAGTTTGAGAATGGCGCTACAGGTACGATGAATTATACGGTGAACAGCTATAGTAAGAATATGGAAGGATCGCTTACGTTGTTTGCCGAGAAAGGAACTGTAAAGATCGGTGGGCAATACCTGAATGAGTTGGAATACCAGGATATCAAGGACTATCGTATTGATAACCTACCTGCAGGTAATATAGCCAATAACTATGGCACTTATGTAGGCTCAATGAGTAACCATGACAAGGTGTATGATAATGTACTGGACGTGTTACATGATCGTGCACCAATAACCACTCCGGCCGAAGAAGGCCTGAAAACTGTTGAAATAATAGAAAGGATATACCAGACAGCTACCCGTTTATGAATGAACCCGTTTTATTAAGAGCTCAATTGAGAGACGTTACCTTCGGCGCCAATGTGAAGGTAGTGGAACCGGTAAATTTATATGGATGCACGCTGAGCGATGATAGCTTTGTGGGGCCCTTTACGGAAATTCAACAAAACGTACTTATCGGGAAAAGAACACGGATACAATCTCATAGCTTTATTTGCGAAGGCGTAACAATCGGTGACGATTGCTTTATTGGCCACGGCGTTATGTTCATTAACGATCTGTTTAAGGAAGGGAGACCGGCAGGCGATAGGGCAAAATGGAAAACCACACATATTGAGAACCATGTTTCCATTGGTTCGAATGCGACCATACTGCCGGTGTTTATTTGTGAAGGAACTGTAATTGGAGCAGGAGCAGTTGTGACCAGGGACCTCACCAAAAAAGGGATTTATGCCGGCAACCCGGCGCGGCTGGTGCGTATACTATAATATTTAAGCAATTAAGATAATCTGATCAGAGTAAATGAGTAAGACTGCGAGTAATACCCCCCCTGAGCATTTTGATATTGTGCTGCAACCCCAAACCAGCTTTTTCAAGCTCAACCTGGCGGAAGTATGGCGATACCGGGATCTTATGTGGTTATTTGTACGCCGCGATTTTGTAGCTCAATACAAACAAACGATCCTGGGGCCTGTATGGCATGTAATTCAACCCCTGCTTACAACCTTAATGTTCCTTTTTCTGTTTGGAAAGGTGGCAAACATTCCTACAGATGGAATTGAACCAGTCTTATTCTACATGTCGGGAATAACCATCTGGAATTATTTCTCTGCCTGCCTTACTAATACCTCCAATACTTTTATCAGTAATGCTGCGATATTTGGAAAGGTATATTTTCCACGCCTGGTTATACCGCTTTCGGTTGTGATCTCGAATATTGTGCGTTTTGGAATTCAATTCGGCCTGTTGCTGGTATTTATGATCGTTTACGCTTTTAAAGGTGTTCCAATACATTTTAATTTATACTGGCTTTGTATTCCGATACTTGTTTTTGTAATGGCAGGAATCGGCCTGGGGCTGGGCATCATCATATCATCGCTTACTACGAAATATCGCGACCTATCCTTTTTACTCACTTTTGCGGTGCAATTGGGTATGTATATAACTCCGGTTGCCTATCCGCTCTCTTACCTGGAAAAGACAAAGTACAAGTGGCTGATCGATATTAATCCCCTGACATCTATAACCGAAGCATTCCGTTTTTGCCTGTTTGGTAAAGGCACTATTGAAATGCAGGGCGTTCTTTACAGTCTGGTATTTATGGTGCTTGTAATAGGTGTGGGTACGCTGGTATTCAACAGGGTGGAAAAGAACTTTATGGATACAGTTTAAATAAATGCGCACATGAGTGATATTGTAATAAAAGTAGAGGGGCTTTCGAAACAATACCGGTTGGGGCAGATCGGGACTGGCTCTTTAGCGCATGATATTAACCGGTTATGGTATAAGCTGCGAGGCAAGGAAGATCCATATTTAAAAGTAGGTGAGGAGAACGACCGTACCAAAAAAGCTGAAAGCGATTATGTATGGGCGTTGAGGGATGTTAATTTTGACATTAAACAAGGTGAAGTAGTAGGTATTATTGGCCGGAATGGTGCTGGTAAGTCCTCCCTGCTTAAAATATTAAGCCGCACAACCTCGCCTACAACCGGTCAAGTGAAATTAAAAGGTAGGATCGCCAGTTTACTGGAAGTGGGAACCGGTTTTCATCCCGAGTTATCAGGGCGGGAAAATATTTTCCTGAATGGTGCTATACTCGGCATGACGAAGTCGGAGATAAAAAGCAAATTTGATGAAATAGTTGCCTTTAGCGGAGTTGAAAGGTATATCGATACCCCTGTAAAAAGATATAGCAGTGGTATGTATGTGCGGCTGGCATTTGCAGTGGCTGCGCATTTGCAATCTGAAATTTTGATTGTTGATGAAGTGTTAGCGGTAGGGGATGCTGAGTTTCAGAAGAAATGTTTGGGCAAAATGAAAGATGTGAGTACCCAGCAGGGACGTACCGTGCTCTTTGTGAGTCATAACATGGGAGCTGTTCGGGGCTTATGCACCATGGGCATATTGATGCAACATGGTAAAGTAGAGCAACAGGGGCCAGTAAACAATGTAATTGCCAAATACCTCATAAATCCGTCTGCAGTATTTAATAATATTCTCAAGGATCCGAATGATAGTATAGTTATTGAAAGTGTTGCGTTCAAGAACTCGGCTGGAGAAAGCACACAGAATTATAAAATAGGTGATGATCTGATCCTGGAAATAAATTACTTCGCAAAAGATCGTTTTGAGCAACCCTATTTCTGGATCGGTGTGGAAAGCCAGTTTGGTTCTTTGTTCGGAGCCAACATGCTGATAGATGGCAAAAGGCCGGCAGAAGTGAACGGAAAAGGAACGATCGCATGCCGATTTAAAAATCTGCCTTTAATGCCACAAACATATTCCGTATGGATAGGTGCCAGAGCCAGTGATGGCAGGACGGGGCTTACCAAAGCGAAGGAGGTTGGGTTCTTCAATATTGTTAGCAACATCCAGGATCTGTCTGCCGCTGAAAGTGACCATGCTGAAATTCTTGCTAACGATTCTACGCCGGTGATCATAAACTATGAATGGCAAATGCCAGACGGCAAAACAATTCCAGTAAACTTATTTAATTAAATATTTAAAATGTTGAATAACAAATCGGTTCTGATAACCGGGGGTACGGGGTCATTCGGAAAAGCTTTCGTAAAGACCGTTCTGGAACGTTACCCCAATATCAAAAGGCTTGTTATATTTTCCAGGGATGAGCAGAAGCAATTCCAAATGGCACAGGAATATCCCCATGACAAATATCCTATGATCAGGTTTTTCATCGGGGATGTAAGGGATTTTGAAAGGGTGAAGCGAGCGCTTAATGGCATTGATATAGTTGTGCATGCAGCAGCTATGAAGCATGTGCCCATTGCCGAATACAACCCAAACGAGTGTATTCGCACCAATATTACAGGTGCTGAGAACATAATACATGCGTCGCTGGAATGCGGTGTAGAAAATGTGGTAGCCCTTTCAACAGATAAGGCGGCGGCCCCTATCAATTTGTACGGCGCGACTAAACTGGTATCTGATAAATTATTTATTGCAGCGAATAATATTCGCGGAAATCATAACATTAAATTCTCAGTTGTTCGATACGGAAATGTAATGGGTTCTAACGGTTCAGTTATTCCGTTTTTCCTGAATAAGAAAAAAACAGGCATATTACCTATTACCGACCCTGAAATGACGCGATTTAATATCTCATTGAAAGAAGGTGTGCAAATGGTGTTATTCGCATTGGAAAATGCCTGGGGTGGCGAGCTGTTTGTTCCAAAGATACCTTCCTATAGTATTATGGAAGTGGCGAAAGCAATAGGGCCGAACTGTGAGCATAAACATATTGGTGTAAGACCCGGTGAAAAGGTGCATGAAGAAATGATCACTGCTTCTGACTCATTGTTTACCTACGATATTGGCAAATATTACGTCATACTTCCTTTTACACACGACTGGTCGTTGGAAGAATACATTAAAAAGTTTAATGCTGTGAAAGTACCTGTAGGATTCAGGTATAATTCAGGTGAGAATACGGAGTGGCTTACTGCTGCCCAATTGAGATCATTAATTGTTGAACACGTTGATTCAAACTTTGTAGCATCATGAAGCCAATTCCTTACGGACGGCAGCACATAACAGAAAGTGATATTGAAGCGGTTATCACCACACTGACGTCGGATTTTTTAACCCAGGGGCCAACAATCGAGGAATTTGAAAAGGCATTCGCAAAATATATAGGCTGTCAATATGCAGTCGCGGTAAGCAATGGAACAGCGGCATTACACCTGGCTGCCATGGCTATGCAGGCAGGTGAAAATACGAACGTGATCACTTCGCCTATCACTTTTGCGGCATCGGCAAATTGCGTTAGGTATTGCGGCGGTAATGTGTTTTTTGCAGACATCGACGCCAATACGTTTTGTTTAGACATAGAGAAAGTGGAAGCGCTGATCCAGTCAAAACCGAAAGGTTTTTTCCATGGAATAATACCGGTTGACCTGGCCGGCTACCCGGTAAACCTCGAATCATTCAGGCAATTGGCCGATCAGCATGGATTATGGATCATTGAAGATTCCTGTCATGCGCCGGGTGGATACATCGTTGATTCAAAGGGTACGAAACAATATTGTGGCAATGGGATATACAGTGATCTTGCCATATTCTCTTTTCATCCGGTAAAACATATTGCCTGTGGTGAAGGAGGCATGATCACTACCAATAATGAAGCATTGTACAAAAAATTACTGCTTCTTCGCACACATGGTATTACAAAAGATGCTTCGCTCATGCATGAAAATCATGGCGGCTGGTATTATGAAATGCAGGAGTTGGGTTACAATTACCGTTTGACCGATTTTCAGGCAGCCCTTGGCCTCTCACAATTAAAAAGGGCTAACGAAGGACTTGAAAAAAGAAGATCCATCGCCTCCGTATACAATGAAGCGTTTAAGAACCGGTCCTTTATTAAAGGCCAATCAGGCGTAGTGGAAGGGCATGCCTATCATTTATATGTGATACGGACGGCAAAGAGAAAAGAGTTATATGATTTTCTCCGCGCAAGGAATATTTTCTGCCAGGTGCATTACATACCGGTACATACGCTCCCATACTATCAATCGCTGGGTTGGAAAAAAGGTGCATTCCCTGAAGCCGAGCAGTACTATCAGGAATGTTTGAGCTTACCCATGTATCCTACATTAAAGCCGGAAGAGCAGGAATTCGTAATCAACAGCGTAATTGAGTTTCATAAATAAGTACGTGTACACTGCCTTGAAAGATAGTAACCAAATACGTGTGGTGTTCCGTGCAGATGGTAATAGCAAAACAGGTCTTGGGCATATTTTTCGTTCATTGTCAATGATTGACATGCTGAAAAACGATTTTGAATGCGTGTTCATGATTAACAAACCTGATCCATCGCTTATTCGATTAATTGAAAGTTATTGCAAATTTGTACTGTTGAATGCGGCAACCATTGAAGAAGAGTTGAGCGTATTGGATGAAAAATTGCTCGCTAATGATATTGTAGTGACGGATGGATATCAGTTTGACGAAGTTTATCAGCAATTTCTTAAGGCAAAAGTAAGAAAGCTGGTCATGGTAGATGATATGGCAGACAAGCATTATTATGCTGACCTTATCATCAATCATGGTGATGCCTCAGTAAAAGATAAATACCGTAAAGAAAATTACACCAAAGTTTTAGCCGGTTTTCCCTATTCGATAATCCGGAAGGAATATCTACGTGCGGCGCAGGTTAAAAAAGTTATTACGAAGATTGATACTATTTTCATTTGCATGGGAGGCGCCGATCCATTCAATATAACGATTAAAGCCATTACCGCCTCTCTGCAATGTGATTTTATCAACCAGATAGTGGTGGTTACCGGCAGTGCTTACAGCAACAGGGATGAACTGAAAAAGACCCTCAATGCAGTTACAGATAAGAAAATTATACACGAAGAAAATATAGCAGCAAACCGCATGGTTGAGCTGATAAACATGAGTGAAATTGCCATTACCCCTGCCAGTTCCATTGCAATGGAGATCTGTTGTGTAAAAGCAGGCTTACTGAGCGGCACTGTCATCGATAACCAGGAAGCTATACTAAAACAACTTATAAGTGCAGGTTGTTGCCTTTCTTTAGGTGATTTTAATACCGCAACTGAACGGGATATAGCTGACCACCTCATGAAGCTGAATGACCGCCATCTGGTTACTTCCCTTGTACAGAAACAGGCGGTGGCAATCGATGGCGTTTCAGGTGAAAGAATATTGAATGAATTTAAAATGCTTGTGGCCTGATGGAGCTTCAGTTTGGAATATTGGCCAGTGGTAGGTTAGGGGCCATTTGTACCGAACGCTTATTGAAAACGAAGCGGATAAGTTTTGTGTTTACCGACAAATTTTCAACAGGTGTCATCGAGCTGTGTAATAAAGGAGGCATCCCTTTATTCGTGGGAAATCCCAGAAATGGTAAAGCGGCATCCTTTATTGAACAATTTAAGGTAGACGTATTACTATCCATCAACTATTTGTTTATCGTAGAAAAGGATATTATCAACCTGGCCAGGAAATATGCGATTAACCTGCACGGTTCTTTATTGCCTAAATACCGCGGGCGAACACCACATGTGTGGGCAATAATCAATAACGAAAAAGAAACTGGAATAACGGCTCACCTGATCACTGAAGGATGTGATGAAGGAGATATTGTTTTTCAGGAGAAGATCACAATAAATGACAGCGATACGGGCGCTACGCTGTTGGAGAAGTTCAACGAGCGGTATCCGGCGATCATTAGTAAAGTCATTGACATGATAGAAAATCATACTATCATGCCTGTAAAACAAAATAATGCCGAAGCGACTTACTTTGGCAAGCGCACGCCGTTAGATGGTGAAATAAACTGGAACTGGCAAAAGGAGCAGATCAATAACTGGGTACGCGCTCAGGCCAGGCCTTATCCCGGGGCGTTTACTTTTTATGAGAATACAAAAGTTATTATTCATAAGATTGAATACGTGAATACGGGTTTTCACCAAAACGATCAGAATGGTAAGATATTAAATGCAGACCAGCTAATCGTAAAAACTCCCAATGGAGCAGTGAGGCTTGTGGATTTTGAAAAGGAGAATCATATAATATTTAAAATTGGCAACGTATTTCATGCAGGACATTAAAATTGGCAATACGATAATCGGCGAAAGCCATAAGCCTTTTATTATCGCCGAAATGAGCGGTAACCATAATCAATCTCTCGATAAGGCCTTATCTATTATTGATGCTGCAGCCGCTACAGGCGCCCATGCAATAAAACTTCAAACATACACCGCAGATTCCCTGACAATAGACGTTTCGCACAACGAATTCTTTATTTCTGATCCTACGTCATTATGGAAAGGAAGAAACCTGTATGAGCTATACCAGGAAGCACATACGCCCTGGAATTGGCACAAAGCATTATTCGACCGCGCTAAAGAAAAGGGGATTATTTGTTTCAGCACTCCATTTGATGATGCGGCGGTAGATCTGCTGGAATCATTAGGTGCACCTGCTTATAAGATAGCTTCTTTCGAGAATAATCACCTGCCCCTGTTAAAGCGCGTTGCAAGAACAGGAAAGCCGGTTATAATGTCAACGGGTATTTCTACCCTGGCTGATATTGAAATAGCAGTAAAAACGCTAAAGGACAATGGTTGCCGTGACCTGGTGCTGTTAAAATGTACCAGCACGTACCCGGCAACCCCTGAAAATACCAATGTTGTTACGATCCCACATATGGCTGAGATGTTCAACTGTCATGTGGGGTTATCGGATCATACCCTCGGCATTGGGGTTTCCGTGGCTTCAGTTGCCCTGGGGGCGCGGGTGATAGAAAAACATTTTACCATTAGCAGGGCTGAAGGTGGTGTGGATTCTGCATTTTCGATGGAACCACAGGAATTCAAAATGCTTGTGGAGGAAACCGAGCGGGCATTTTTGGGATTGGGGAAAGTAACCTATGGCATCCTGGAGGATGAAAAGAAGAGCCTTACGTTTAAACGTTCTATTTATATAGTGGAAGATATGAAAGCCGGTGACACTTTTAGTAGCCATAATATCCGGATCATACGCCCGGGTTTAGGTATGGCGCCGCGCTATTTTGAAACTGTGTTAGGCAAATCGGTAAATAAAGATGTAAAAAAAGGAACTGCATTAACTTTTGATCTAATTGGATAATGAATAACTGTATAGCCATAATAACTGCCAGGGGCGGAAGCAAAAGAATTCCCCGGAAGAACATCAAGAACTTTTTGGGCAGCCCTATCATAAAATATTCCATCGATGCCGCCCGCTTTGCCGGTTGCTTCGATGAGGTAATGGTGTCTACCGATGATAAGGAGATTGCTGAAATTGCTTTATCACTGGGCGCCAACGTCCCATTTACGCGATCAAAAGAGAATTCGGGCGACTTTGCCACAACAGCTGATGTTATTTACGAAGTGTTGGATTCGTATAAAAAGCAGGGCCGCGAGTTTAAATATTGTTGCTGCATTTATCCAACTGCCCCGTTTGTTACAGCGGAAAAGCTAAGACTCGCATACGACAAATTAATTGAGAGCAATGCAGAATCTGTAGTACCAATAGTGCGGTTTGGATTTCCGATCATGAGATCATTTAAGATCGAGAATGGATTGGTTAAAATGAACTGGCCTGAGCACATGAATACCCGGTCTCAGGACCTGCCACCAGCATTTCATGATTGCGGACAGTTTTATTTTTTAAAGACTGAATCATTTTTGAAGAATAAAAAACTGTTTACCGATTTCACCGTACCTGTTGAAATGCCGGAATCGGAAGTACAGGACATAGACAATGAAGAAGATTGGAAGATAGCGGAGATCAAGTATAGCTTTTTGCTGGACAAGAAAAGATCAGAGCATGTTTAAAGCGCTGGTGATTGGGTGCGGAAATATTGGTGCGTTGTATGATTGGGATAATGATAAGATACTTACCCATGCAAAAGCTTTTCATAATCATGATCAGTTCAGTTTTTCGGTATTCGACCTGGATAAAGAATTGGCGAAGAGTGTTGGTGATAAATATGGTTGCGAAGTAATAGAGCGAATAGAAAAGGATACGCTGGCATCCTTTGATTGTGTTAGTGTTTGCACGCCTACAAGTACACATTATGACCTTCTGCAGCAAATATTGAGCCGCGAAATTAAACTGGTGATCTGTGAGAAGCCTGTAGCAAATGATAGCAGGCAATTATACAGGTTGAAGGAACTATACTATCAGGTCAACTCAAAAGTCATTGTCAACTACATCAGGAGATTTCAACCGGCATTCGCTTCCTTAAAGCAGTTTATTGCTGGTATTGCCGGGAAAGAATCGCTCACTAATATAGCTATAAGATACCAACGTGGCTTCTTAAATAATTGCGGGCATGCGTTGGATACAATTGATTTTCTACTGGGTGATCCGCTGGAGCTGGAGGGTATAAAGATAAACAACATGGTGTATGACCAGTTTCCTGATGATCCAACTCTGTCTATACAGGCTACGAGCAAGCAAAAAACCAATATTGTTATAACCGGCCTCAGTGATATAAAGTTTAGTTTTTTTGAAATAGATATTTATTTCGAATATCATTATATCGCTATTAAGAATGCAGGGGCTGTCATCCGGATATATAAAGCCGAAAAAGATGAAAGAAGGTTCCTGCCATTGCAAATGCAGGATGCGTATTCCCAGGACGATTGTTTGAAAGACTATATGAAACATGTAATTGAGCATGCATATAAATTGCTGAGCGGAAAAGAAACAACGGATAATTTTTCCGGATCGGTGGATCTGAATCTTCGAATGTTAAAATACCTCAACCAATAATTATGGCCAAGCTTGCGATCAACGGAGGCAAACCGGTACGTACAAAATTATTTCCAGCTTATAATACGATTGGCGAAGAAGAAAAACGCGCTGTAATGAAGGTGCTTGATAGCGGGAACCTCTCTCAATTCCTGGGTGCCTGGCACAAGGACTTTTATGGAGGGCCAACTGTTCAACAATTTGAAAAAGATTGGGCAAGTTTTTTCGGTAATAAATATGCAATCAGTGTAAACTCGAATACCAGTGGTTTATTTACCGCAATTGGCGCTTTGGGTATCAAGGCTGGCGACGAAGTGATCGTTTCTCCATACACCATGAGCGCGAGTGCACTGGCGCCAGTAATTTATGGCGCAGTTCCGGTGTTTGCCGATGTGGATTATAATAATTATGGGCTCGATCCAGAAAGTGTAGAAAGGTGTATAACACCGAGAACAAAAGCCATTTTGGTAGTGCATATTTTTGGTAATCCTGCACGTATGGATGAAATTATGGCTATTGCCAGAAAGCATAACCTGTATGTGATCGAGGATTGCGCACAAGCTCCCATGGCCACCTATAAGGATAAATATGTAGGCAGCATTGGAGATATTGGCATTTTCAGCTTAAATTATCATAAGCATATTCACACTGGTGAGGGTGGCATAGTTGTCACTAACAATGATCAGATCGCCGAACGGGTTTACTTAATAAGAAATCATGGCGAAAATATTGTAGAGCCAAAAGGCATTAAAGATGTGTACAATACATTCGGCTACAATTACCGGATGACAGAGATGGAAGCTGCTGTAGGCATTGAGCAATTGAAGAAGCTTCCGGCGCTGATAGAAGAAAGATTGAAGAATGCAGCCTATATGGCCACTGAATTTGGAAAAATTGAAGGCTTTACTCCCCCCCTTGTGGAAAGTAGCAGTAAGCATGTGTATTACCTTCAGGCTATTAAGTATAAAAAGGAAATCTTAGGCGTTGATCGCAACACATTTATAAATGCATTAAAGGCAGAGATACCTTCGGCTATATTACGCGAAGACACACCACTTATCAGCCCCGGGTATGTAAAGCCATTATATCTTCAACCACTCTATCAACAACGAGCTACCCATTGTTCGTTCAATTGTGAAAAGTACAAAGGCAGTGTTGATTATAGCAAAGGTATTTGCCCGAACGCTGAAAAGCTGCACTTCGATGAACTGTTCACCCATGAATATATGCGGCCGGGGATGAGCAAAAGTGATTTAGACGATGTGATAGCCGCATTTCGCAAAGTGGCTGAGAACATAAATGAATTAAAAGTTGCTGCCAGCGCTTAAAGGAAAAGGCTTGTTTGTTTTCAGCGATCCGGGGGGAGCTAAACCCGTATTGGCAATGGCCCATACCTTGAGATCACAGGGGCTGGTATCGCCAATAATTATTTCAGACCGGCAGTACGATTTTTTTGCTGATTTTGATGTAGAGGTAATGCCATATTGTGAAGGCGATGAATTAAAACAGGTTGCTTTATTCGAGCCCGATTTCATTTATACAGGAACTTCTTACACGTCTACCATTGAATTACGGTTCCTTGAACAGGCACGAGCTAAAAATATTTTTTCCTGTTCATTCGTCGACCATTACTCGAAATTGCTGGAGCGGTTTCAACTCAATGACAAGCTGGTTTTCCCCTCGTCAGTTGCTGTAATTGACGACACGGCTTTTGATAAAGCAATCCAAAGTGGACTGCCGGCCGAACTACTGGTTGTAACAGGAAACCCTTATCACCAATATATTTCTAAATGGCAACCATCGGTTGGTAAAAAGCAATTCTTTGAAGGGCTTGGATTGGATCCTGCAAAGAAAATGATCTTATATGCTCCTGATCCGCTCACCAATGTTGGTGGAAAAGAGAAGTACGGATGTGATGAAGTGATGGCGCTTGAGACAATACTTGATTGCCTTGGAGAAAATAAAAACAACATTCATATTATTGTAAAGCCTCATCCCAACCAGAACTTGAAATTGTTTGAAAAGTACACCGATCGCTCTTCAGTAACTGTCCTCACTTTCGTTCACTTAAACACGTTGATTTATTATTCGGATGTAGTTGTAAGTTTCTTTTCCAATATTTTAATTGAAGCAGGTTTGTTAGGTGCTAAAAGCTGCAGGCTGCTTATTAATTTTAAGGGTGATGACTATCTGAACGAATCCAGGTATAACAATATAAAAAAAGTGACCACTCATCTCGATTTAGTTAATTTATTAAATACACTATAATGTCTGAGAACAATCTCATCAAGCAAAAAGCAAATGATATTTATAACGAGGCTTTTAATCAGTATCATGATGATATAAGATCGGTGCTGTGTGCGAATCAGCAGCGGCAGTACCTGCGATTTGCTGAATTGTTGAAGTATGTCGATCATAATGATGCGTCGAAAGAGATCCTGGAAGTGGGTTGTGGATCTGCAGATTTGTATAAGTATTTAAACTTTAATGGTTACAGGGGAAAATACACTGGATACGATATCAACGAGAATCTGTTAAACCTGGCGAAAGCTAAATATGTAAACGTTAATGTAGAGTTGGTAGACATTTTGGAGAGCAAAGCAACCAGGAAATTTGATTATGTTCTTATGAGCGGTGTATTTAATGTGATGGTGGGACAGGATATGAATTGGATCAGGGCTTTTGTAACAAAAATGTTTGAGTTATGCACCAACCATATTGCATTCAACGCATTGTCTACATATGTCAACTTCAAGGATGATAAAATGTTTTATATAGATCCTTTTGAGATCGCGAGGTATTGCACTGAAAACCTTTCGAAGAGAGTCACTTTATTACACCATAATTTGCCTTATAATTATACCCTGGTAGTGTTCAAAGACCAGGATTTAAATACAACAATTGAAAAGTCGGAAGAATAATGAGCTTTGACGTTAATTTTGATGAATCGAAGCAAAACTGGGATAACTTTGCTGTAACCTCGCCTCATTATTCCATTTTCTTAAATAGTAAATTCCTGGATTCACTAAATAGCCCCTATAAGTGCATCACTGTATATGAGGACCATAAAATAGCAGCAGGCGCGGTTTTGTTTTTTGATGAAAGCGGACATCCACGGTTGAATAATATGGTGTATACGCAGTTTCAGGGGATGATACTTGCGGATCAGGGTGCCGCACCTGCCCATTCAAAATACCATTGGGAACTGGAGGTTATAAACTTTTTTATTGAAAGCCTGACAGCCAGGTTCAAACATTTTTTCTTATGCCAGTCGTGGAGGTTTGAAGATGCGAGGGCATTCCTATGGCATAATTACCACAGTCCGGATAAAGGCGTATTTAAATGTAATCTGCGATATACCGGGTTATTGCCTTTGAATGAATTGCATTCAGAGTCAGCTTATCTGGATGCTATCAGAAAATTGAGAAAAAGGGAATATCAAAAAGCGCAGAAAGCAGGATATACGATCCATGAATCGCAGGACATCCAGTTATTGAATCACCTGCACAACCTGACTTTTGAGCGTCAGGAAATTACTATCGGGGAAAGTGAACAGAAGCGATTAATGTCTATTGCGGAAGCGGCGATCAGTAACAGGTATGGTAAAATTTTGGTTTGCAGGAGTGCTGCGGGCGAAGTTACCAATGCTACCTTGTTTTTATATGACGCCAGGTGCGGTTATTATCTGATAGGAGCTAATGACCCTAACTTCAGAAATTCAGGCAGTTCGACTTTTCTGATGATCAAAAACATTTTTGATTGTAAAGAAATGGGGCTGGAATATGTAGATTTTGTAGGGATTAATTCACCCAACAGGGGCGATTTTAAAATAAGCTTCAACGCGGTTCCCAAATCATATTTTGAACTATCCATCTAAATAGCACGTACAAGCACTATTGTAGTTTATATGTTTGATTACAAAGGGTTGACAGATCAGGAGTTAAGAAGTTTATGTTCAAATAGCGACATTCCTTATTATGACCGCATATCTTCATTGCCATTTTGGACAACAGAGCTGTATGGCTTTGGCAAATGGTTAAGAAAATATGCTTTTTACCCGAAACGATTTCCCATTTTTTTATATTCAGACCATAGTGGTCCCAGTTTTACTAATGAAGTATTTGAATATGACCTGAACTTCAGGCATGCATATGCGATGCTTTTTCACACGCCTGAAGTAGTTGCGAAATGGAATAAGGCCTATACTCCCAAAGCATATACTTTATTCTCTCCATTTGTTTTTTGCAGGCGTAATTCAAATATAAAAGTAAGCCCTCAGGCCAAAGGTACATTGGCTTATCCCAGCCACACTTTACCAGATATTGATGATTTTTCTGATGTTGAGAAATATATCGCTGATTTGAAAGCGCTGCCACCGCAATATCATCCTATTGCGGTTTCACTTCACTACCATGATATTAATAAAGGAAGGCATAATATATTCATAAAGCATGGGCTTCCGGTATATACGGCGGGCACGCCATATGATTACAGGTTTGCTGACAGATATTATTCGATCCTTCGGAATTTTAAATATGCGACTTCAAATTTCATCGGATCGTATATTTTTTACTCAGTAGAGATGGGTATACCGTTTTTCTTTTACGGGGATGGTCCCGAATATAAAACGACATCGGTCAATAACCAGTCAAGCTTTAACATTAAAGAGATCAATAAGGCACATAACAGCAGCGAATATATTTATTCTCTCTTCAGTGGTGTTAGGGATACCATTACCGACGAACAAAGAAAATTTGTATTGCACCAGCTCGGCATAAATGAAGGCATAGGGAGAATTAAATTGTCTGCCCTGATGTATATGGCATTATTCCGGCAGTTTATAAACACAAGGATCAAAAGAAAGAAGTAGCAGCAGTGGTTGCAGTAATGCCGAATGATATACAGCCTCACTACATTATTTTCATAATCACGAAATAAAAAGTATAATTTGTTTAAGCGCGCCAGACAGGCATATTCCTATAGTAAGTTCTTGATTAAGAAACGTTTGTTTCCTGAAAGAATTTCAGACATGATCCTTGTGTCGAAAGGACTTATTGATACTCAATGGCTGTACAAATTAAAAACAGCTAACTATACAGAGTCTGAATTATGGGGAAAACCCGTCAGGATCACAGATTCGTTTTGGTATTTGCATTCTTTGAATGAGATCTTTGTAGAAGAGGTGTACAAGTTCAGGGCAGAAAACGATACGCCCTATATCCTGGATTGCGGATCCAATATCGGCTTAAGTGTGATCTATTTCAAAACACTATATCCCAAGGCCAGGATCGTAGCTTTCGAACCAGACAATCAGATTCATGGTTTATTACAATCTAATGTAAGCAGCTTTGCCTTGAATGATGTGGTGCTTGAGAATAAGGCCATCTGGACAAAAAATGCAGTTCTCGAATTTGCCTCCAATGGCGCTTTGGGTGGGCGGATCAATGAGAATGACGACATCTCAAATGTAAACCGGCCAACCATAAAAGTTACTGCCGTAAGACTGGCTGACTATCTGACAAAGCAGGTAGATTTTTTAAAGATCGATATTGAGGGCCCTGAAGTTGACGTGTTAAAAGATTGTGCTGATCTGCTCGGTAATGTGAAAAATTTGTTTGTGGAGTATCACAGCAGCCCGTCGAAAGAACAGGAGTTGGATGTCTTGTTGACCATTTTAAAGAAGGCGCAATTTAAAGTGTATATAAAAGAAGCATGGAACAATCTGCCACATCCTTTTTTACGGAGGGATTATGATCCATTTTACGACCTGCAATTAAACATTTTTGCTTACAGGCCATAAGCCACTGCCAACATACGTTACATGAACATCGCATTTACTATTTGTTCCAATAATTACCTGGCGCAGGCGAAAACCCTTGGCGATTCTATTAAAAAGTATCACCCGGAATATAAATTCGTCATTGCGCTCGTTGACCGGTTTTCAGACAAAATAGATTATAACTTTTTTCAACCGCATGAAGTTGTAAAGATCGAGGACGTTGGCGTGGTGGACCTTGAGACCATGGTATACACCTATACCATTATTGAATTGAATACAGCTGTAAAACCATCTGTATTCACCTATCTTTTTAAAAAGTATCCCGCTGCCCAAAATGTAATATATTTCGACCCGGATATCATGTTATATGATAGATTAACGGTTCTTGAAAATGGGTTGAAGGAGAATAATTTCGCTCTGACCCCCCATTTTTTCACCCCTATTTATGACGACAAGAAGCTGGCCGAGCCCGATATTTTGAATGCCGGTCTTTATAATCTCGGTTTTATTGCCATAAAAAGAAGTGCTGAGGGCGAAAAGATGCTTGACTGGTGGACCCGCAAACTAAAGAATGAATGTGTGGTTTCTTTTGACAGGGGCTTATTTGTTGATCAGCTTTGGATAAACTTCGTACCTATATATTTTGAAAACGTTTTGGTATTAAAGCACAGAGGCCACAACATAGCTTATTGGAACCTACATGAGCGGAAGGTATTCCAGGAAGATGGTAAGTATTACGTTAATGACAAGCAGAATCCATTGGTTTTTTTTCATTATAGCGGCTATACTTTTACCAAAACCAACGTACTTTCAAAATACCAGAACCGGTTTACGTTTGAAAGCCGGCCCGATGTAGTGCCATTATTTACAGAATATACAAAGCTGGTGCTGGAAAACAGGCACCAGGATTTTGCAGGCATTGCCTGCTATTTCGTTGAAGTAAAAAAAGAACGGGACAGGTTAATAAGGAAGCAGGACAATTTGATCAAAAGAGGACGGCGTTATCTCAAAAGAAAATGGAATACCTATAAGAACAGGTAACTTGAGTTACAACTTTATTGAAGAACACGTATAAATTCGTTTAAATGAATCACCACGACCTTGTAGCTGCTTTTAAGGGAATCATATATAGAAATGGGGAAGGATATCTGTTTAATAACAAAAAACTGTTATTTACAGCTGGCTCCCGCCCTGTGCGAAGGAAGTATATAAACTCAGAAAGCGACGTCGTAAGGAATGATGTGTTGCAAATAAATTATTTTGAACAAAATTTCAAGCCGGATAATGTTCTTTGGGATATTGGCGCACATAATGGCATTTACAGCATTTTTGCCGCCTCCGTAGCAAAAGGTAATGATCAGGTCTTTTCATTTGAGCCTGATAATGTAGCCCGTGAAATTCAGCTAAAGAACATTCGGCTGAATAAAATGCAAAATAGAATAACTGTTTTTGATATGGCGGTAAGTGACCATAACGGAACCTTGCATTTTCAAGCTTTGGGTGGCAATGCCAACTCGCATATCATTAAAGACGAGAACTATTCTGATAGCAATACTATAGAAGTAAAAACAAAAACGCTCGATACCCTTGCTCAGGAGTTGCCTTTACCTACTTATGTAAAGATTGATACTGAAGGAGCCGAAATAGATATTCTGCGGGCAGGTGAAATATTGTTGCGGAATAAAGACATTACTTTCATTTGCGAACTGCATCCTTTTGCCTGGAATAGCTTTAATGTTACTTATAATGACTTTTTAGAAATACTTAAGAAATATGATCGCCAGGTAAAACTTCTTGATCCAAGAAAAAAGTTGGAAGATTTACCCTACTATGGAACTGTAATCTTCTAGAATGTCCTAATTAAAGGAGCGCGTCGTTTACGATAGCAAACTTAAATTTTTCACACATTGAATATATTAATCGATGCAACCTGGATAGGTGGCATGTATGGTTCAAAGGTAATGCATGGTGGATTGCGGGTTACCAATGAGTTTTTGAAGCGATTGGGCAATTTTAAGCAGCATACCTTTTATTTAACCAATACCAATTACCTTGAAAAGAATATTAATACGCTAAAGAAATACGTTTCAAACGAAATTGGTACAGACAATGTAAAGGTGCAAGCCCGCGATATTAAACTGCTGAATAGCGCAAATTATACAAGATTGTATTCGAAGGTAAGCCGGTACGTGCCCATTCCTTATATATATCCTTTCGTTAGTTTAAATTTCCGGGGGAGTATTGATGTATATCATGCCCCGGTAGATCCAATACCAGGCATTATCAGGCATAATAAAAGAATAAAAAAGTTTTTTACCGCGCTTGATCTGATCCCATTGGTGCGGCCCGATTTATCGAACAATTTTTACGACTATACAAAGAAATTATACGACTCCCTCACCCCTGATATAAACATCCTCGCCATTTCGCAATCCACAAAAAATGATATCCTGAAATACAGGAATGACTTGCATCCTGATAAAATCAGGGTTACTTATCTGGGAGCAGATGAGAAATTGTTTTATAACATACCTGAAAAGGACCGGATACAAAAAGAATTGGCAAAAAGCAAGTTGCAGGGCAAAAAGTATGTACTCACAATCAATTCAATGGCCCGGTATAAAAATGTAGAGTTTATTTTGGACAATTATTTTGCATTCATTCGGGAACATGGCATTGAGGATCTGCATCTCGTCGTAATTGGTCAAAACCGCGAAACGAATTATAAGGAATACGTAGAAAATAAGTATGGTAAATACGACCGGGTGTTATTCTTTGATTATTTAGACGATGACGCACTGGTATATTTATACAATGGCGCTTTGGCATTTCTTTACATGTCGCATTACGAAGGTTTCGGCCTTCCCATTCTCGAGGCCATGCAATGTGGAACGCCCGTTATCTGTTCCAATACTTCGTCAATGCCCGAAGTAGCAGGTAACGCAGCATTACTGGCAAGTCCTAATGATAACGAAACATTCCAAAGATCATTGAATGAGGTCTATCATAATGCTGAATTGGCAAACAGGCTTAAGTTTGCCGGTCTCGAACAGGCGAAGAAATTTAGCTGGTCAAAATATGCCGAAGAGGTAGTGAGGGCATATGAAGAAATGTAGTTAAAAGTGGAGATTGATTGTTTACTAAAATTGACATTGAATTATTGTGAGTCGTATACTGGTAATAAGTCCTTCCGGTAAGCTTTATGGTAGCGAAAGCGTATTATTCGACTATCTTACAAATAGTCGTTTAAACCCGCATGTTTATGTTCCTGAAAACAGTGATCTACAAAAGAAGTTAACTGAAGCAGGCGGAAGTTATATTGTAAAAACGTACAATCCGGCCAAATTACCCGCATTTTACATAAAGTTATTTATTCATCTTTTGATGCGCAGGTACAAAAGTGTATATGTAAATGAAGCGGGGCATGTAAAATATATCTTACTTCTCGCAAAGTATTTTCACAAGGTGCGTTTCACAGTACATGTTCGCATGATAGAGGATACAGCTCCATACAGATGGAAAATGGCAAACAATCACCTGCCAGAAAACCTTAGGGTGGTGTCAATTTCGAACTATATCTCCAATTTACTTACATTCTCGAATCAAATGGTTCCTGACCCCTTTATTTTCAGTGACAGACATCACAATGTTATTTATGAGCAGGGAAAATCATTTAATGTCGGAATAATCGGACGCGTTACACTTACTAAGGGTATAGAACTATTACTACTGTTATTAGACGAAATAAGCCATCGAGGGGCTGGCGATACTTTCACATTCCATTTGTTCGGAGAGCTAAGTAAAGATCTGCCTTCCGCAGTAATTTCAAGACTACAGAATAACAGCAATGTGGTTTTACATGGTTATGTAAAAGGAACGGAAAACATTTATGACAAGTTACATGCTGTAATGCATTTGAGCAGGGTAGAAGCGCTTGGAAGGATCTTTTTTGAATCTGTTGACCACGGTTTACCTTTTATTGGGCTTAAAGCTGCCGGAATAGGTGAAATAGCAGATCTGTATCAATACAATGAATTGATGGTTAAATCGGGTACAGATATAGAGATTGCCAAAGGTCTGTTTGATGCCTTAACAGCACTGGTTAATAAATACCATGTGCATAAAGACTGCATCCTGAAGTTAAAAAGCAAAATGGCAGTAAATATGTCTGTGAAGGATTATAGCAGTAAGATAGACAAAATACTTAACGACCATTAGAATAATACTTTGCAAAGCGAACGAAAAATAAACGTAATAACGCAGTTGAGGGGAATCGCAGCTTTAGCGGTTTTTCTTTTTCATTTTGTATGCGTTTCCGGAGACTTTATTAACAGTAAGTTGGCGCATTCAATATTTTATTATGGGAAATATGGCGTTCAATTCTTTTTTGTTATATCGGGGTTCGTTATAACCTATTCAATGATTAAGGGCGGATATACGCTGGGCAAGGCATTTATTTTTTTTAAGAAGCGTATAATACGAGTAGAGCCGCCTTATTTGGTTGTATTATGCTTGACCGTTTGTCTATTGTATTTAAAGAGCTATTTGGGATTGGCAAAAGGTACAGAACAAATTCCCGGTATATCCCAGATACTCTTACATGTAGGATATTTGATCCCTTTTAGCAAGTATGAATGGCTTAGTATAGTTTTTTGGACACTTGCCATTGAGTTCCAGTTTTATTTGATTTTTTCAGTACTTTTTATAGCTTTTGCACATTCGGTTTGGCTACGTTCAATAGTGATAGCTTCTCTGATAGTCTTATACCTGTTTGAAACATCAGGTCAGAGTTTCTTTTATTGGTCCCCTATTTTTATGTTAGGCATTCTTCTGGCCTTTTACAAAGTGCAAAAACTAAAAGCCTGGGAGTTATTATTATATTCAATTGTACTAGGCGCTTTTATTTATTACAAACTTGGCTTTGTCAATCTTGTTTTTACAATTATTCCTTTTTTAATAATTTATTTGAACCCCGCGTTAAAAAGCCGGGTGCTTACCTTTTTCGGGGATATATCGTATTCTTTATACCTGATCCATACATTAATAGCATTTACCATCATTAATTTGTCATTTAGATTTGGTGTAGGAACGGGAGGTAGAATAGCTTTTGGATTTTTTGCGATCGCTTTAACCATTCTCGGAAGTTATTTACTCTATTTATTTGTAGAAAAGCCATTTAAAAAGCGTGCCTTAGAAATCTCTTATAAATCATAATTACAGCGGAGTTATGCCTGGTGTTTCAATTATTGTTTGTACATATAATCCTGTTGAGCACATATTTTCACGTTGCCTCGATGCCCTGACCAAAGCGATTTCGGTCAGGAAACCAGATGAGATTATAATAGTAGATAATAATTCAACAACACCTTTGGCAGAACAGGATTATATAAAACGATTTATTGACTTGCATGCGAATGTATCAATAGTCAATGAATCAAAGCAGGGACTTACGCCCGCCAGGTTAAAAGGCATCAGCCTGGCTACAAGTGACCTGCTCGTTTATGTAGACGATGATAACATAGTAGCACCCGACTTTATTGAAATGGGATTACAGGTAGCTGTAGATAACCCGCATATTGGGGCATGGAGTGGTCAGGTAAAACTTGAGTTTGAAAAAACGCCCGAACCCTGGACAAAAAAATATTGGGGATTGTTGGTTCATAGGGAATTCGATCGTGATTATTGGTCAAACCTGCCACATCTTGGCGAAACAATGCCTTGCGGAGCAGGATTATTTATCCGTAAAACCGTTGCCGATTATTATTACCAGATTCATAAAAGCGGTAAAAGAAATATTCAGCTAGACAGGGATGGCAAATCTTTATTCTCAGGCGGTGATAACGATATGGCGGCATGCGCCTGTGATCTCGGCCTGGGTGTTGGTCTTTTCCATAAAATTGTTGTGACGCATTACATTCCTCCGTTTAGGGTAGAAAAAGAATATCTTTTGCGGCTGGCAGAAGGTATAGCTGCATCGGCGGTTGTATTCAGATCCTTTAGAGGTGAATATGCGACTGAACCTTCAATGAAGAACAGGTTGGCGTATCATCTCAGGTGCATACTTAAAAATCCCATTGACAGAGCATTTTACCAGGCAGTCACAAGAGGGGAAAAAGCTGGATTGAAAATGATCCGAAATTAATCGTATTGCCTACAGGTCAGTACAAGTATTGGCGGCTCAATTGTTTTGGATACTAGCGTCTTATGCATATTTGCTTCTGTCTTTTATTACTTTTCTTAAAGAGGTTTATCAGATTGAGAATCTGATATCGATCGTTCAAAATGAGAATTCTTCATGTGGTAGAGAACCTTGATAAAGGGGCCGTCGAGAACTGGCTGGTAAATATATTTCTTGAAAGCAAAAAGGTGCGGCCAGATTGGGATTGGACTTTTTACTGCATTTTGGGGAGAAAGGGGCGGCTTGATGAAAGGGTGATCGCAGCGGGAGGTAAAATAGTTTACTCACCTTACTGGATCAGTGATAAGTTTAGTTTTTTAAAAGCTTTACGTAAAACACTAAAGGAAGGAAAGTTTGATATAATCCATTCACATCATGATTACCTAAGTGGTTTTTACCTTTGCGCCACGGCAGGTATTGATTTTAAAAGAAGGCTTCTTCATATCCATAATACCGACAAAGGCCTGCCAATAGGAAATGAGAGAATACAGAAACTCCTGTTGAAGCCCTTTCGCCGGTTAGCCATTTATTTCAGTGATTATATTGTTGGAATTTCAAAAGACACGTTGTCGGAATTCACATATAATAAGGGTTTAAAGAATAAGCGGTGTTCCGTATTATATTATGGGATCAATTTAAGTCCTTTCAAGGATACTGCTGACCGGTTATCGGTTTGCAAAGAAATTGGCATACCAGATGATGCAAAAATGCTCCTTTTTGTTGGGAGAATGAATACTCTTAAAAATCCAGTTTTTGTTATTGATATACTTGAGAGGCTTACTGAAATAAGAAAGGATGTCTACGCTGTGTTTATAGGGAAAGGAGAACAGGAGGAACTGGTTCTTCAGCGAACCAAAGAAAAGGGTTTACAGAACAAAGTTCGATTGATGGGCTGGCGCGATGATACAGCGATTATTATGAAAGCGGCAGATGTCTTTGTGTTTCCCCGCTTTGAATATCCAAAGGAGGGATTGGGCCTGGTTGTTGTTGAAGCGCAGGCTGCCGGTTTACCAATGGCATTATCAAATGGGATCGTACCTGATGCAATTGAAATTCCTGAACTGGCTTTTATAATTGACCTGGCAAACAATCCTGAAGAATGGGCAAAAAGAATAAACGAAGTTTTGACTCATGGAACATCAGTGAATAGAACGGAGGCTTATCATCGAATGAATAATTCAAAATTTGAGATCAGAAAAGCGACTGAAAATTTTATAGCATTATATGAGTCATGAGCTGCCTGTGAAATTAAAAGTACTTCATATTATAGATGGTTTTGGAACAGGAGGGGCGGAAACCTGGTTATTACAGGTTGCCAGGTATGCTCAGGCTCATCCTGAGCTTGGTCTTTCGGTCGATTTTCTCGCCACAGGAGGCGAACCTGCTGTTTTTGACGAAGAGGTCTTAAAGACAGGATCCAAGATTTTTTATCTCAAATATTCACTGGGCAAATTGTTCAGTTTTCGTAAATCGTTCACTGAAATATTAAAAAAGGAAAAGTATACGGCCATTCATGACCATCAGGATTTTGTATCAGGCTGGCATTTTTTATCAGCGATAGGCTTTTTACCTGCGGTAAGAATATCGCATCTTCATAATCCTTACAACTTTATTCGAAATTATGTAACAACACCTTCCCGTTGGTTCTCTTTTAGAATGGGAAGGTTGCTTATGGTTCTTTTGTGTACAGGTATTACCGGTACCTCTAATGCTGTGATGAACGAATACGGATATCATAAATGGCCGTATAGAAAAAAAAGAATTGATCCGGTTTATTGCGGCTTCGACGTCAATTTGTTTAAATATAATGGTGATGCAAAAGCCGGTTTATGTAAAGAGTTAGGCTGGAGTGAAGATACCAGGGTCGGCGTTTTTATTGGAAGAATAGATTCCGAAAATAACGATGTGAGCCGGAACCAGAAAAATCCGGCCTTCGCACTGGATGTTGCCAAGGAAGTTGTGCGGCAGAATAAGAACTGGAATTTCATATTTGCAGGGCTGAAAGGCGTGGTAGGATCACAAATGGAGGAAGAAGTAGAGAAGACAGGTTTATCAGGCCGAATAAAATTTTTAGGGGTCAGAAAGGATGTGCCTTCGCTATTATCTGCTTCAGATGTGCTCATTTTCCCGTCCTTGTGGGAAGGCTTGGGCATGATAGCGGTTGAGGCGCAGGCGACAGGCTTACCGGTGTTTGCATCTGATGCATTGCCCAGGGAAGCTATAATTATAAAAGAGCTGGTAAATACTGAATCATTGTCAAAATCAGTGACTGAATGGGCTCTAGAGTTACTCAATATTACCCAAAATGCAGGAAACAGGCCATCAGCCAACTCATTCATAAACGATTCACCATTTTCAATTCAAAATTCGGTGGCAAGAATGATATCAGCGTACGGGAAACGATATGCCGGGGATATAAAATAGCATCATGCAGATTGACAAAATATATATAAATACACATAGATACGATCTGAAATTTACAAGGATTTGTATAGCAAGTATCCGGTATTGGTATCCCGAAATAGCCATAAACCTGATCATCGATTACTCAAATGGGGCCACAGATACAAAAAAGATGCAGCGGAATTGGAATATCGGCATCCTGGAAACCGGAAAGCAGCGATATGGTTGGGGGTTTGGCAAATTCGAACCACTTTTTTTAAATAAGAAAGAAACATTTCTTGTTTTAGATTCTGATACTGTGCTTGCCGGGCCCGTGTTAGATAAATTATCCGGTATTGAGGCTGACTTTGTAGTTGATAAAGAAGTTCAGCCAGCTGAAAAGCTTAAGCATCTTTATTATGATCCAGAAGAGATCATAAAGCTTTATCCCAATTTCAGATACCCTGGATACAGTTTTAATTCAGGACAGTGGGTTGGTAATAGCAAAGTATTATCAAAGAATGATTTTGACAATTTAATTACCTGGAAGCCTTCTCCTAAACTAAGCTATCCCCAATTTTTTAAGCAAGCCGATCAGGGACTTTTCAATCTTATAATTCATCTAAAGGAGCAGGAAAAAAAAGTTTCCGTTGCCAGAATCCCTCTAATGATCTGGCCTGATGGTGGAGCTGCCGATTTCATCGACCTCGACGCAATAAAAAATAAAGAGCGCAAATTTCCATATGTAATTCACTGGGCAGGTATGAAGTTTAAGTCCATCAGCGAATATCCCAGAATGGATATTCTTTCTTTTTATGAAGAATATTTCTACCATAAGTACAGCGCTTTGGAAAAATATCTGGATAAAGCTCAGGATAAATACCTGGAGAAAGAAAAGAAGTTCTTATTTACATTCAAAAAGCTGCAAAAGCATTTTTAGCAAATGAGGTTCATCATTCCTAATTTTAGTTTGCCCGACAATTTTGCTGAAAATGTAGCAACTGCCTTGAGGACAATGGGGCATGAAGTGATTACTGCACCACAACCTGTTCGTGTATTTAACGATCGTGTCATGCACCTCATGCAGTTGGGATACGAAAAGTTCTTTCCCAATACGCTTACCCCCCAGGAGAAATGGCTTTTGAAAGTATACAAAAGTTTTAAACCTCATGTTGTACTGACACTTACCCAGTCATTGAATGAGGAGGTGTTGAATGCTTTAAAAAAAGAAGGGATTATTACTGTATGCTGGTGGGGCGACACGCCTGCCAATATGAGTAAACAGGGTTTGCTTTGTGATGGCTGGGATTTTATTTTCATTAAGGACAAATATGCTGCGTTCAAACTAAGGACTTTAGACTTGAATGCATTCTATCTGCCGGAAGCGATGAATCCGCAGTGGCATAAAAAAAACTTTACAAACATCGATAATTCGGTCCTTTTTGCAGGCAATACATACGACTACCGGCATTTTCTGATTAGTAAATTACTCAAGGCCGGAGTCAGGGACATCAAACTGTTTGGTAATAAGCCGCCGAGATGGGCTAAGCCGGAAGTGAAACAACTTTTCCTTAATAAATTTATTGTAAAAGAGGAGAAAAGTTTTTTCTTTGGCAGTAGTCTTGCCTGCATTAATTCAACCGCTATGTCGGAAGGTAATTCCCTCAATTGCAGGGCCTTTGAAATTGCAGGTGCAGGCGCACTGCAAATTATGGAATACCGTCCCGCTATTGAGGATTGTTTTGAGCCCGAAAAGGAAATAGTAACCTATTCTACATTCGAAGAGCTGTTATTTAAGATCGATTACTACAGGAAAAATGCAGATAGCGCATTGGAAATACGTGAAGCGGGCCGCAAAAGAGCATTGAATGAGCATACATACGAAAAACGCCTTACCACAATTATCAATACTATTAATAACTAGGATGAAATGCTTTTAAAGAGACGCTATTAGAATGCGGTATACATCATACATATGGTCGCTGGGGCAGTTGTTGATATTTACATTGTCGGTTGTATCAAATTGGTATGACCCACTGGTATATGGGTTGAGCATTCTTTCTGTTTTAATGGTGCTAGATAAACTGGGTAAGGGTATAGTGTTGCGTGAAATTATTGCTTTGCACGCTGTTTTTATCTGTTTGTTGATGCCATTGGTTGGATATCTGATATATAATCGAACGAATACGCTGGCATTGGTTTGGGTTAGATATATGCCCATTAATAAAGAAATCTATTTCAACTTTTGCCTGCCTGCAGTTTGTGGCTTCTGTATGTTGTTATGTTGGCCTTTAACCAGGGAAAATAAATCTGATTTTGGTGCTCCATTAAAAAAAATTATCGCCAATATCGGTAATCAGCTTGCAGGCAATCAACGAATTGGAATATACCTTCTTACTGTTGGCGTGATCACGAACACATTTGTTCACTATGTTCCTGCTTTTCTGCAATACGTTTTTACTTTAGTATACTTTTCTGCTTTTGCAGGTTTATTATATGTTTTTTTTGCCGGAAAGTTTGCCTATAGGAGAGTGATATTAATTGCGTTCGGTTTATTCATCATAGGAGTTGCATTGAGGAGTGGGATGTTTACGATTATCGCTTATATGGGTATGACGCTTTTTTCATTTTTCTTCATTGGAATGAAAGCCTCCATGCTAAGGAAAACGATTTATTTTCTGGCGGCATTTTTACTATTAGCGATCATTCAAAGCGTTAAGCCCGCGTATAGACATCAAATTAGCAGGAACCCAGATGGCAATAAAGCCCAGATATTCGCCAGCCTGGTAAAGAAGAGACTTAACAGTATGGACAACATTGTATCGCCTAATAACTATTTCTTTCTTTATTACAGGGCCAACCAGGGCTACAATGTTGGATTGGTGATGCGGAATATGCCTGACGCTACTCCCCACGACAATGGATCCTATTTGCTGGTAAAAATTGCCGCGGCGTTCGTACCAAGACTATTGTGGCCAACAAAACCAGAGGCTGGTGGTATAGCGAACATGAAATATTACGCGAATGTTACCATAGTTGGTTTTGCAACCGATGTGGGACCGCTGGGCGAAGCGTATGGCAGCTTTGGTGTTGTTGGCGGGGTTATTTATATGATGTTGCTTGGTTTATTCATTCGATTTGTTTACGGCCGGCTATTTCTAATAGCTCAAAAGTTGCCATTGATAATACTGTGGATACCGGTAATGTTTTATCAGGTTACCTATTCTTCAGAGAACGACACACTTCAAATCCTGAATTCCCTGATCAAATCGGCATTTTTTATTTTTCTATTATATAGGTTTTTACCAAAATTGTTCAGGCCTGACAAAAAGAATGTTGCTAATATCAGTTCAACAACAGGCGGGTATAGTAAGTTAAACACATCTCAAAACATATAAGCTTGAAGTCTGCCATTATTACCGGAATTACCGGTCAGGACGGAGCATACCTGACCCGGTTGCTGCTTGAAAAGGGATATAAGATCATTGGTCTTATAAGATCACATTATGGATCAAATTTGAGCAGGCTGAAGTATCTGAACGTTCTAGATAAGGTTGAACTGATAGAGTGCGATCAGAGCGACCTTTCTCAGGTGTTGAATATTATTTCTACCCATAAACCCAATGAAGTCTATAACCTGGCGGCGCAAAGTTCTGTTTCCCTTTCTTTTCAACAACCGATCGGGACAATAAACTTCAATATCCAGTCAGTATTAAATATGCTGGAAGCCATACGCCTGCTTGATCCATCTATCAGGTTTTATCAGGCTTCCACCAGCGAGATGTTTGGAAAAGTAAATAACCTGCCAATTACTGAAGATTCCATTGTGCATCCTTTAAGCCCCTATGCGATATCAAAAGTTACCGCCCATTATATATGTATAAATTACAGGGAATCATATAATTTATATACGAGCTGCGGAATTCTATTCAATCATGAATCTTATCTACGTGGTGAAAACTTCTTTGTTAAGAAGGTAATTAAAGGGGCGATTGATATTAAATACGGTAAACGGCACTTTCTTGAATTCGGAAACCTTGATATTAAACGGGATTTTGGCTGGTCAGAAAAATATGTCGAAGCGATGTGGTTATTGTTGCAGCAGGACAAGCCGGATGATTACATTATCAGTTCCGGCAAATCGATAACCTTGCGGGAGATCGTTCATTATGTTTTTGATAAGTTACAAATAGACAGAAACCGGATCAGGATCAATCCCGCATTCTTCAGGCCTACAGAAATAGAGGACATTTACGGTTCAAATAAAAAAGCACGTTCGGTGTTAAACTGGCAGTATAATTTGGATTTTTTCGAGGTATTGGATACTATCATAGAGGAAGAGTTTAAAAACTATGGCAAATAAGCAGATCCTGAAACCCAAGGTTGTATTCTTTCATAGAAAGCCGAGAAGTGTTGGCAACTACAGCGTTGAATTTATTTTTGAAGATGTTAGAAAACGGCTGAGTAATAAGATTGCTGCGGAGGTCGTAGTATCAAAGTACGAAAGTTCAGGGTTCTTAAAGCGGTTATATAACTGTTTGGAAGCCTGGCGCAAACAGGGCCCTGTGAATCATATTACCGGCGATGTAAACTATTTGGGCCTTTTTCTCAAGCGCAATACAACGATACAAACTATCCTTGACTGTGTTCATCTGAATACATCAGCAGGCATTAAATATAAGATACTAAAGCTGTTCTGGCTTTCCATACCAGAGAAACGGTCGAGGTATATCACTGCAATTTCAGAGTCAACGAAACAGGAGATATTGCGGCATCACTCATGTGATCCCGAAAAGATTGTAGTGATACCTGTTGCAATATCGCCCAATTTTAAACGTGCAGATAAGCCGTTTAATAAAGAGAAACCGGTGATCTTGCAGGTAGGTACCGCTCCCAATAAAAATATTCCTAACCTGATAGAGGCTTTGAAAGGATTACCTTGCATTTTGAATATTGTTGGTAAACAGAATGATGAATACGAAGGGCTGTTGAAAAAGTATAGCATAGAATATAAATATGAATGGGGACTTAGTGATGAGGAGATCATTCGACGCTATGAACAGGCAGATATTGTTAATCTCACTTCAACATACGAAGGTTTTGGCATGCCCATCCTGGAAGCACAGGCTGTAGGCAGGGCGGTTATAACAAGTAATTTATTTTCGATGCCTGAAGTGGCAGGGAATGCAGCTGTTATGGTAGATCCATTTAAAGTAGCCGAAATAAGAGAAGGCCTGCAAAAGATCATCCATGATGACTCTTTCAGAAATGAATTGGTCAAACGGGGCTTTGAAAATATTAAAAGATTCGATCCTGACGTTATTGCCGCGCAATACCTCGATCTGTATAAAAGAATTTTAGCTTAATATAGTTGTTAAAACTTCCATTGTTAACTGGAGTTCTAATAATTACTATAAAGACTGCTTTGAACTATGTGTGGAATAGCCGGTATAGTATCCTTTACCCGAAATATTGATCTGTCAACTACGGTTCGGCGAATGACCGATGCCATGTCGCACCGGGGACCAAATGCAGATGGTTTTTATACGAACGATACCATTGCCCTGGGTCACCGGCGGCTTTCTATCATCGATCTGTCTACAGCTGCCAATCAACCGATTGCTGATCACTCTGGCCGTTACCAGATCATCTTCAATGGTGAGATATACAATTTCCAGGACGTAAAGAAAATGCTTACAGGCTATCCGTTCAGCACAAACAGCGATACGGAGGTGTTGTTGGCGGCTTACAGCAAATGGGGGGTAGATTGTTTACCATATTTAAAAGGCATGTTTGCCTTTGCCATCTGGGACACGAGGGAACAGGTAATGTTCATTGCCAGGGACCGAATGGGTGTAAAACCGGTGTATTACTATGTGAACGATAGCGCCTTTCTATTTGCATCCGAGATCAGAGGTGTGCTGGCAAGTGGCCTAATGCCTGCCAGAGCAAATACATCAGCTATCCAGGAGTTTCTCAGCTATCAATCAGTAGGATTTCCGGAGTCAGCTATCCAGGGGATTCAGCAACTGGAAGCAGGTAGCTCAATCACAATCCGGAATCACAGGTATAGTATAAAAAAGTATTGGGATATTACCAGCAAGCCATCGGTCGAGTTTGACTTTGGTGACCGGTTAAAAGTGCAACAACAGGTTAGGCAATTGTTGCGGCAGGCTGTGGAAAGAAGGCTGGTAAGTGATGTGCCACTGGGAGCATTTTTGTCGGGTGGTATTGATTCCAGTGCTGTTGTTGGTTTAATGGCAGAGGTTGGCGCTTCCCGGCCTAATACATTTACTGTGGGTTTTGAGGAAAAGCAATTTGATGAATCAGGTTATGCTAATATCATTTCCCGCAAATTCAATACGCAGCATAACCAGGTATTACTAAAACCGGCTGTTTTTCTCGACGAATTGACTAATGCGCTGAACGCCATGGACACGCCCAGCGGTGACGGTGTAAATACTTATGTGGTTTCGAAGGCGATCAAACAGAGCGGTCTTACCGTTGCTTTATCTGGAGTGGGCGGTGATGAGCTATTTGCCGGTTACCCTTTTTTCAAGCAATACCTGCAACTGAAGAAATACGAATCGTTGTGGAAACCTTCTAAATTCCTGCGTAGGGGCGCGGCACTTGCCTTAGGTAACAGCAACAAAGCGCTCCGCATCAAACAATTACTGAACGCGCCTGCCTCATCTATCCGATACTTTTATCCTGAATTCAGGAGGATCATTTCCCCACAATTACTAACGTCACTAACCCGCTGGGAAAAAGGTCAGGCGACCTTACTTGAAAAGCAATTGAGCCTGTTGCCTCCTTCATTGGAGCAGTTCCCTTTACTAAGCCAGGTTTCCATAGCTGAGTATACAGGTTATACACAACATACATTATTAAAGGATACAGATCAGTTCAGTATGGCCGTATCCCTGGAAGCCAGGGAACCATTTTTTGACCACGATCTCATAGAATTCGTTCTGGCGATACCAGACCATATAAAATTCCCGGACTACCCCAAGCGATTACTGGTAGAATCGTTGCAAGGATTACTTCCTGATGATGTGGTTCACCGCAAAAAGCAGGGATTTCTGTTCCCATGGAGTGTTTGGATGAAAAAAGAACTTCGTTCTTTCTGTGAAAAGCACCTGCAACGCATTGCCCAAAGGGAGTTTATCAACGAAAAAAACCTGATGGCTTACTGGCAGCGATTTTTAAATAATGACAATACAGTAAGATGGATGGAGATCTGGTTATTTGTAATACTGGAGTACTGGCTGGAGAAAAATTCAATAGACTAATGAAACCTATTTTTTGTTCAGTTTTTTTGTTTGTTTACTGCATGCTCTTTATTGCGCCGGCAATGGCTCAAAGCCGGGAAGAGTTTAATGGTCCTTTGCCAGGATGGGCTGATGTAAAGAAGCAGTTTGGCGCCAGGGGAAATGGTAAGGACGATGATACCCGTGCCTTTCAGCGTGCCATAGATGACCTCAGGAACCCGGTGACAAATTTTAATACCGGTAAAGGCGGGTATATGGTACTGTATGTGCCCGCAGGAACCTATTGTATTTCGAATACGCTCGTACTGAGAGGAAAGATCGGGGTAAGTATTATTGGGGAGGATCCCAATAACACAGTGATCAAATGGACTGGCGCAGCGCAGGATACTATGCTGCTGGCCAATGGTTCGGCTTATTACCGGATATCCCGCCTAAGTTGGGACCCGAATGGTCGTAAAGACATGGAAGGAATTGGCATTCATTGGATCGAAACCTGGAATAACAACAAATCGAGAAGTTTTGCTTCAGTGAACATCGAACTTTCTGATAACTATTTTAAAACCGGTTTTAAAAATGCGATCAGTGGAGGAACTTATCAGCGGAAAGATGGTACCGGATCTAATGATTCCGAAGTTACCATTAAACGATGTACATTCGAAGGATGCACCGATGCAGGGATAAATATTCATGGATTCAATGCGCTGGATTATTGGATATGGGACTGCAAGTTCATTAAATGTTTTCATGGTGTGTATTGCGCCAATGGAAATTACCATGCATACAGGTCTTATTTTTCCGGCTCAACTTATTTCGATTTTAAGAATAATGGCGTTTTCTATTCTTCCGTACGCGGGTGCTTTTCTGAAAACTCTTTTGGTTTTTCTGTAGATGAAGGGTCAAGCTGTAATCCTTTTAAAAGAATATTTCAGAATAATACGGTATTGAACCTTGTGTATCACCCCATCGTTTTTTTACATACCGGAAAGATCACTTTGTGGAATAATAAGATTGGAAAGGTAAAGGACCTTAATAAAACTTATTCGGTTAAAACGGGCAGCTGGTGTAAGGGCATTTTTGAGATCATGTCGATGAACAACAATTATGAGCTGAAGGATCCCTTACTAATTGAGAACGGTTCACTTACAAAGTTCACATTGGGCGATACCTATATACCAAAAATTTCGGGTAGCGCCAACGATTTCATCAAAAGCATGGAACCATTGCCTGCTAAAAGAGCCAGAAAGATATTTTCTGTGCCGGCAGGCGCCAGCAGCAGAACCATCCAGGAACTTGTTGATCAGGCAGCTGCCTTGAAAGGCCAACGCCCGGTTATTTATTTCAGCACCGGTACTTATGCACTCGATAAAACGCTGGTAATTCCTGCCGGTACCGATATGCAACTCGTTGGCGATGGATTACTTTACGCATCTGTAATTACCCGTGCAACAAATAGTGATTTCAGTAAGCAACCACTGATACTCGTAAAAGGACCCAGCCAGGTTACCATAAAAGATCTGCAGATCGGCGAAGAATCGGATAGTAACCCGTCTTCGGCTGTAGCATTTGAGAATGTTGATCAACCGGCGTCACAGGCACACCTTGATCAACTGTATTCTCATGCAGATACCTCTCTGATCACCAACAGGCTCGATTATTTATACATAGAGAAAAACAATTCGTTTTTTTCCGATGGGAATGTACTCCGAGGGGGAACCCTTACCAAACAGGGGAAAGGTACTGCCCGTGTATCTTGCTTTGGCGGTCAGTTTGCCCGTTTATCGGTCAATGATGGCGCCAGGTTTATTGCAAAAGATTGCTGGTGGGAAGGAAAACCACGCATCCCGCTTGATATTAAAGGTTCCGGCGTAATAAGTATCGACGGTAGTATGCTTGCTCCCTGGGCCGCCGATAGTACACCTACCATTAAGGTCGGTGAATTTAATGGTAACATCAGTTTGCTGAATATGTACATCCAGGGATCGGTAAAAGTTGATCCGGGTAAATCAGCCCTTAATTTATTATTGTGGAATAATAATTTTTTCCACAAGCTTAGCCCACACGAGTATGTAAAATCTGGTACGGCAGCAAAGATCGCTTTATTGGGTTCTAACTCGCAATGCGTCGATGGCAGGGAAGCATGTCAAACCATCTATTCAATTCCTGACCAGATGTATCGGGTGAACAGCATCCCGGCATTCATAAATGATATAACTGCTTTTGATCGTAGCCAGAAGCCGCAATTATTCACTAATCTTCCCGCCGGGGTGAGCAATATATATATGTCGCGCGTAGCTATTGGTGCTGCCAGGCGTGGAGTTGTTTTCAGTAGATAAAAATTGTTGGCTGCCACCGTTTTAGCGTTCGCTTAACTATATATTAAATTCTGTTTCGACGCTTGAGTAACAGGAAGACCATTTTACTTTTTGCCGACTGGTATGAACCCGGCTACAAAGCCGGAGGCCCCATTCGTTCCTGTGTACATTTTGTACACCAGATGAAAGACAGGTATTCTATCTATGTGTTCACTACTGACAGGGATCTGAATGATACCAGCCCGTATATTAATATCCCATGTGATCAATGGCTGGAGATAGAAAAAAGCGTAAAAATATTTTATTGTTCTCCGCAAAAACTGGGTTGGACGCACATCCACAGGCAGATAAAAAGCATCTCGCCAGATTACATTTATCTCAACAGTATGTACTCTCGGCACTTTACCATATACCCCCTGATGATGCGGCGATTAGGCATCATCAAGAGCAGTTTAGTGTTGGCGCCCCGCGGCATGTTGAAAGAAAGTGCCCTGCAATTTAAATCGGCTAAAAAAAAGCTTTTTCTGTCTGCATTCCGTCGAATGGGTTTACATCGCTTTATCCATTTTCATGCTACCGATAAAACTGAGTTAGCTGATGTAAAAAAATATTTTGGACATAATGCCAAAGTAACGCTTGCTTCAAATTTTCCGGGAATGATCAATGATTATCCGGGCAGTATCAAAAAAACGAAGCATGAACTGTCGGTGATCTTCATTGGCAGGCTGCATCCGGTAAAAAACCTCGACTTTCTCTTGCGAGTGCTAAAAAATGTCATTGGTAATGTTTCACTCACTATTGTTGGTAATGCCGAGGACGAAAATTATGTAAATCATTGCAAGACTATTGTCAAAGGTTTTGGCCCGAATATCAAGGTGTACTTTGCCGGTGAAATACCTAATAATGAATTAGGCAGAATTATTAGTCAACACCATATTTTTGCGCTGCCAACGCAGGGCGAGAATTTTGGACATGCCATTTTCGAATCGCTTGCTGCAGGCAAGCCGGTATTGATAAGTGATCAAACGCCATGGAGAAACCTTTATACTGTACGGGCCGGCTGGGATATTTCATTACAGCAACCGGAGCAGTTCACAAAGGCTTTGCAGGAGGCGGTCTTATTTGATCAGAATGAATATGACGCCTTATCGCGGGGCGCCTGGGAATTTGTTCGGCGATTTGTACAACAATCAGAATTACAAACAGCATACAACAACATTTTTAGTTAAGATGTATATACTAGGGCTTAATGCATATCATGCGGATTCATCAGCAGCAATCTTTAAAGATGGAAAAATGATTGCTGCAACCGAGGAAGAAAGATTTCGGCGCCAGAAACACTGGGCTGGTTTCCCTTCCATGGCCATTCAATTTTGTTTGAAAGAGGCAGGCATTAGCCTTTCACAGGTAGATCATATTGCTATTGGCCGCGATCCATCGGCCAAAATGAATAAGAAGCTTTTATTCCTGTTGAAAAATCCGGGCGGAGGATTTAATGCAGTGCTCGACCGTTTAAAGAACGCCCGTAAAGTGGCATCGCTTGAAGAAGAGTTTGTACTACTAGACAAAACGGTTGATAAAGCAATTATCAAAAGCAGGATTCACCAGGTTGAGCACCACCGCAGTCACCTGGCTTCCGCGTTTTTTGCTTCACCTTTTGACGAAGCCGCCTTGTTATCAATCGATGGCTCGGGCGATTTTACTACTACCATGACCGGTATTGGACGGGGCAATCAGATTGAAGTGCTCGATTCGGTTGACTTTCCACATTCGGTGGGTTTGTTTTATACTGCCTTTACCCAGTTACTGGGTTTTCCGCACTATGGTGATGAATACAAGGTGATGGGCCTCGCACCCTACGGGCAACCAAAGTATGTTGACAAGCTTAAGGAAGTGTTGGTCTTCGGAAATGATGGATTATTTACTTTGGATTTGAAATATTTCCGTTCTGCGAAAAGCGGTATCGTTTCATACGGTGACGACCATATTCCTGTAGTGGCGCCGCTGTATTCGCCATTGATGGTGGAAAAATTCGGCGCCGTACGTAAAAAAGAAGAACCCCTGAGCCAGTATCACAAAGACCTGGCTGCCTCTGTACAACGTGTAACTGAAGAATTGATATTCCATATTCTCAATCATCTGCAAAAGCGTACGGGTTTAAACAGTGTTTGTATTGCCGGTGGAGTGGCACAGAATTCGGTGGCCAATGGTAAACTCACCCGCAATACCGGATTTAAGCAGGTGTACATTCCTTCAGCGGGGCACGATGCCGGTATATCTATGGGTTCTGCCCTGTATGTTTATAACCATATTTTAAAACAGCAACGGGCCGCTCCGGTTTGGTCGGCATATACCGGTAGCCGGTTCAGCAACGAAGAGATTGAGCAATACCTGCAAAGCCGCAATATTGCTTTTAAAAGATATTCTGATGCAGAGCTATACGATAAAGTGAGCGATCAATTGATCAATGCAGGTGTAGTGGGTTGGTTTAATGGCCGTGCCGAGTTTGGTCCACGCGCATTAGGCGCCCGTTCTATTTTGGCTGATCCGCGGCGCAGTGATGCCAAGGACCTCTTGAATGCAAAAATTAAGCGCCGGGAAAGCTTTCGCCCTTTTGCACCTTCCATTTTAAAGGAATATGTTGGTGAATATTTTGAAGTAACCGATGAAGTGCCATTTATGGAGAAGGTGTTCCCAATAAAGAAAGAGAAACATACCCTTATTCCGGCGGTAACGCATGCTGATGGTACCGGTCGCTTGCAAACGGTAGACAAGGCGGTAACTCCTCGTTACTATGAATTGATCGAGGCATTCCGTAAAAAAACAGGTGTACCTATTTTATTGAATACCTCTTTCAATGAAAATGAACCGATCGTGAACTCACCGCATGATGCGTTGGAATGTTACCTGCGTACGAATATGGATATGCTGGTGCTGGAGAATTGTGTTATTACGCGGAACGGTTCTATATGAAGATCTCAATAATCACGGCTACCTATAATAGTGCGGCTACCGTTAGGGATACTTTAAGCAGTGTCGCCGGCCAGCAATATCCAAACATAGAGCATATCATTGTTGATGGCTTATCAAAAGATAATACGCTGGAGATCATAAAGGAATTTACCCATGTGGCCAAAGTCATTTCTGAAAAAGACAATGGCATTTACGACGCCATGAACAAAGGAGTGAAACTGGCTACCGGAGATATTATTGGCATTTTAAACTCTGACGATTTTTATACCAGTCCTTTGATCTTATCAAAAGTCGCAGCGGCATTTGAAGATCCGGCTGTTGAGGCCGTATACGGCGATCTTCAATACGTAAATGCCACGAACGTAAACCTTGTAACGAGAACATGGAGATCCGGTAGCTATAAAAAAGAATACCTGTACTATGGCTGGATGCCGCCCCATCCAACATTTTTTGTGCGCCGCCAGGTGTATGATAAATGCGGATTGTTCAATACTACCTTGCGCTCTGCAGCAGATTATGAACTGATGTTGCGGGTATTATTAAAATATGATGTGCACGCTAAATATATAGCTGAAGTGCTGGTTAAAATGCGGGCGGGCGGTATGAGCAATGCATCGATAAAGAACCGGTTAAGGGCCAATAAAGAAGATGAAATGGCCTGGAAACTCAACGACCTAAAACCCTATTTCTTTACCATGTGGCTAAAGCCACTACGAAAAGTTTTACAATTTAACCCGATCAACATATGGCAAAAGTAGCATTGGTTACAGGGGTAACCGGGCAGGATGGTGCATACCTTACCGACCTGTTATTAAAAAAAGGATACATTGTTCACGGAATTAAGCGGAGAAGTTCTTTGTTCAATACAGAACGCATCGATCATTTGTACCAGGATCCCCATGAGCAAAATGTACGGTTTAAGCTTCATTATGGCGATCTGACCGATTCAACCAATCTCATTCGTATTATTCAGGAAACCCAACCTGACGAAATCTATAACCTCGCGGCGATGAGTCACGTGCATGTAAGCTTTGAAACGCCGGAATATACAGCAAATGCAGACGGTATAGGTACCCTGAGAATACTTGAGGCAGTACGTTTACTAGGGTTAACAAAAAAGACCAAAGTATACCAGGCTTCTACATCTGAGTTATATGGACTGGTGCAGGAGGTGCCTCAGTCAGAAAGGACGCCGTTTTATCCCCGCTCTCCTTATGCAGTGGCTAAATTATATGCATATTGGATCACAGTCAATTACCGGGAAGCATATAACATGTATGCGGTAAATGGTATTCTGTTCAACCACGAATCTCCTTTGCGTGGGGAAACATTTGTGACCAGAAAGATCACGCGTGGCGCAGCCAAGATAGCGCTGGGCTTGCAAGACAAAATTTATTTGGGTAACCTGGATGCTCAACGGGATTGGGGCCATGCCAAAGATTATGTTGAGGCAATGTGGTTGATATTACAGCAGGAAAAGCCTGAGGATTATGTGATTGCCACAGGTATTACTACGCCAGTTCGCGAGTTTGTACGAATGGCCTTTGCCGAACTTGGCATTGAGTTGGAGTTTAAAGGAAAGGACGAAAATGAAGTGGGTATCGTAAAAGCCTGCCACAATGCAGAATTTAAGGTTGAAATTGGAAAAGAAGTCATTGTTGTAGATAAAAAGTATTACCGGCCTACGGAAGTGGATCTGTTGATCGGTGATCCAACAAAAGCGCAACAACAGCTGGGATGGAAGCCTAAATACGATCTGCCTGCACTCGTTAAGGAAATGGTATCAAACGATGTCGAATTGTTCAAGAAAGAAAAATTACTGCAGCAGTCCGGCTATTACGTTCGTAATCAGTTTGAATAACGGCTGAAGCGAAATAAAGTAATTGTTATTTAACTCGTTCCAATTTTTTCTCGATCGATGGCACAAGGTTTATACAATACAGGGGGTTGATCAAAGAATTGAATGAATACGATGACAGTTGTAAACTGGTGATCTTTGCAGAGAATTTTTTCATTTTAATGCCCATTGATCAGTTAACGGAAGTAGACCGGTATATAGCCCATATCAATAACGACAACATTTACGAATCTTTATACCAGATACAGCCTGACCTGGTTTGGAAGTTACGGAACTTGCCCTTTTATAAATTCATCGCCATGAAGCATGGCTACATTAAAGCGGCAGCGAACGGCTTGAATAATATAAGGAGCGGACAGCAGTTAACAGACCCCTACCTGGGTTACACCCCAAGGAATTTAACGTGGCAGGCTGATATGGATAGCTTGAACCGGATAGGCAAACCAATAGATGTAAGTGTTGATAGTTGCATTTTCAAGACCTACAAAGAGATGGTACAGGAGCTGCAAATGAAAGGCCGACGTGTACTGATCATGATACCACCCGTATACAAAGAAGGACTACGGCTTTTACATAACCTGGAAGCGGAGCGGGCTGCTTTTCGGTCACTGGAAGGAAATGGCGTTTACTTTATTGATTATTCGAATTGTGCTTTATCTCAGGACAAAAGATTTTTCTATAATAACTCTCATGTGAACAGTATAGGAGCCGATTTGTTTACTCAATTGCTGATGCATGATATTGAAAGGATCTTATCGGTTTCTCCGCAAAAAAATGAAGCTGAGATCAATTAGATTATGAATAAGTCAGATAAAATATACATAGCGGGCCACCGTGGTATGGTTGGTTCTGCCATTGTTCGCAAGTTGCAAAAGGAAGGGTTTAATAATTTGCTATTGCGCACATCGGCTGAGCTTGACTTGCGTAATCAACTGGCCGTAAATGATTTCTTAAACCAGGAAAAACCGGATTATGTTTTTATAGCGGCTGCTAAAGTAGGGGGTATCCTGGCTAACAATACCTACCGGGCTGAGTTTATCTATGACAATATAATATTGCAGTCAAACATCATTCATGCTTCCTGGTTAAATGGTGTGAAGAAACTGATGTTCCTGGGATCATCCTGTATTTATCCAAAACTGGCGCCCCAGCCGCTAAAAGAAGAATACCTGCTTACCGGAGAACTGGAGGCCACGAATGAACCTTATGCCATCGCTAAGATTGCGGGAATAAAGATGTGCGATGCCTATCGTGCGCAGTACGGTTGTAATTTCATTTCTGTAATGCCTACGAACCTGTATGGGCCAAACGATAATTACAGCCTGGAAACCTCACATGTACTACCGGCGCTTATCAGGAAGTTTCATGAGGCAAAGCTGAACAATGAGCCCTCGGTTATCATGTGGGGCACCGGTACCCCACGGCGTGAATTTTTACATGCAGATGATCTGGCTGATGCCTGCTACTTCTTAATGCAAGAATTTAATGAGCCAGGCTTTGTGAATATTGGAACTGGCGAGGATATTATGATCAGGGATCTTGCTTTATTGGTTAAAGACATTGTAGGTTACAACGGCAATATTGAGCATGATCTGTCAAAGCCAGATGGAACACCACGTAAACTGATGGATGTACAAAAATTACATAAGCTGGGCTGGAAAGCACGTATAGACCTGCGGGAAGGGATTGAGAAAGTGTATCACGAGTTTTCGCAGCAATATGTTGCGGGCTCATAATTTTGTTTTCGGTATTCTAATTATAAGCTGCATGTTTTCTATTTTTAAAAAAAAGAAAAAAGTACCTGTAGATCTAAGTGCATTGGGAACGGATATGCATTCGCACTTATTACCCGGCATTGATGACGGCTCACCTGATACAGAAACCTCGTTGCAGCTCATTGCAGGTCTGCAGGAACTTGGATACCGAAAATTCATTACAACACCCCATGTTTTATGGGACATGTATAAAAATGATGCGAATACCATCGGAGCTGCATATCAGGAATTACAGCTGGCCCTGCAGGAAAACAACGCTGCTGTTCCTATAAAAGCAGCTGCTGAATATTTCCTGGATGAACATTTTGATGAATTGCTTGAAAGCAATACGCCATTACTTACCCTGCACGAGAATTGGGTACTGGTTGAGTTTTCCTTTGTGACTACCCCGCTGAACTTTAAAGAGAAACTGTTCACTATGCAAATGAAAGGATACCAGCCGGTACTGGCTCATCCTGAGCGATATTTGTATTTTACGAGCGATAAAAGATGGTACGACGAGTTAAAGAACGCCGGCTGCTATTTTCAATTAAATATATTGTCACTTACCGGCTATTACGGAAAAGCGTCTTTGCAACTGGCGCACTACCTGCTGAATAAACGTTATGTAAATTTGTTAGGTACTGATTGTCATCATTTTCGTCATCTCAATTCACTTCAATCGGCCGGCAATAATATTATGCAGCCAGTACAATCACTTCTTGACAGCGGATTACTCTTAAATCCCATGCTGTAAATGGTTGCTGGTCTCACTTACTCCCCACAAAGTGTTCTTTCGCGCCTTGGCTTTCTCTCTGCATTATTATGTACAACTCCCTGTAAATCTTTTCATTAAATTGCAGTTCTCAAAAACAAGCATTTTTGGTTTAAGCATTCTTTGAGAATGTTTAAACAATTTAACATTGCACTTTGTAGTTAACTGTATATGAATGCGTTTACCATAAAGGACCTGGAAAATCTTTCTGGTATCAAAGCCCATACGATTCGCATATGGGAGCAACGCTATTCCTTTCTTCGGCCGCAACGTACTTCTACAAATATCCGCTATTACACCAATGAAGAGTTGAAGATAGTGCTGAACATTGCGCTGCTTAATAAATACGGGTATAAAATTTCCCATATAGACAAGATGAGCTCCCAGGAAGTACGGGAAAAAATTGTGTCACTTTCTCATGCGCAGGCCCAGCAGGAGCGGCTGGTAAATGACCTGCTGCAATATATGATCGACCTCGACCTGGAGAAATTTGAAGATGTGCTGGATAATTACATTATGGCAAAAGGGATCGATAAAGCCATCAGCTTTCTTATTTTTCCCTTCCTCGATAAAATAGGTATTTTATGGCAGGCCAGCCATATTCACCCTTGCCAGGAGCATGTGGTTACCAATATCATCAGGCAAAAGCTGATCGTGGGTATCGAGAGCGTGGTGTCACATATAACCGTAAACAAAAAAGTGATCCTTTTTCTGCCGGAAGGTGAATACCATGAACTGGGCCTCCTATACACCTACTATCTGCTTAAAAGCCGGGGGGTACAGGTTATTTACCTCGGCGCCAATGTGCCCTGCCATGACCTGGAATTTATAACCGGTTGTAAACAACCCGATTACCTGTACACCCACCTCACCTGTATTGCCGGCAACTTCAATTTTGAAAAATTTCTTAACCAGATCAGGCAGCATGCTCCCAAAGTGCAGATCATTGTTTCAGGCCAGCTGGCCAACTGCAATCTCAAAAAGCTTCCCACCGGCGTTCTCCTCAAACGGTCCCTGCCCGAAGTTCTGGAATTTGTGGCCGTACTTTAGGTTTTTTACAATATGTTCTCCTTCGCCTGAATTTTAATTTCCTTAACAAATATTTGGGGCTTTAGATCGTCAACAGAATAGGGGACGATCCGTGGTACGGTGTCTTACCCTTCGTCTGGCTGCTTTTTCCACCATCCGGCGGTAAACGGCCAGGGGCGAAAAATCACTGTGGAAGCGCTTCAGGCTGGTTTAATATTTTATTATAGAATTATTAAGCGCCCGGATTTTTCCCTTAAGTGATTTATGTTTAAATTTACAGTGTAATTATTTAAACAACTTTTTTATGTCGACGGTGGAATTCAATCAAATGCTGGTGAACAATGCGGAGTTTTTAAAGCCGTTTGCAATAACGTTGACTAGAGACTCCGAGGCTGCGAAAGACCTGTTTCAGGAAACGCTGTTCCGTGCATTGGCGAATAAGGACAAGTATAGTGTAGGCACAAATATCAAGGCGTGGCTGTATACTATCATGCGCAATATCTTTATTAACAATTACCGGAGAAAAGTTAAACAGAATACGATCTTCGATAGCACCCCCAATGATTTTCTGATTAACCAGACCCAAAGTGTTGTTGCGAATAATGCCGAATCAAATTTGCGGTTAAAGGATATTCAGGAGGCGATCCATAACCTGCCCCAGATATTCAGGAACCCGTTCCTTTTATATTTCGATGGTTTCAAGTATCATGAAATTGCCGATATGCTCGGGGAGCCGTTGGGTACCATAAAAAGCCGTATTCACTTCGCGCGCAAGCTGTTAAAGAACCAGATTGAGCGGCATTAAACCTGCCCTGCTTCCATTTACGAGTAAGTGGGTAGGGGGTATTCTGTACCTGAAAAGAATTGTTGCCTTAAGTTGTATTCCATATAACTCCCTTTAAGCCTGGAATTCATTTATTCAATAGGTTTGATATAGCTGGCTGTTTTCGGTTGGCCTGTTAATGACATGATTTTAAATGGCATTCATGGTAACACCATGATTATTTAGCAATTTTGTACCATGAGCAAAGTAACTGACGTGATATTGGTAAATGAAAAGGATGAGCCGGTTGGAGTAATGGAGAAGATGGAAGCACATCGCAAAGCCATACTGCACCGTGCTTTCAGTATTTTTATTTTCAACAGCAAAGGAGAAATGCTGCTTCAGCAGCGGGCTATGGGCAAATACCATAGCGGTGGCTTATGGACCAATACCTGCTGCAGCCATCCATCGCCAGGCGAAGATACCCTGGAAGCGGCCACACGCCGCTTGCACGAAGAAATGGGTTTTACCACTATTCTTGAGAAAATATTTGATTTTGTATATCTGGCCGAATTCGAGCATGGCTTAACCGAGCACGAGTTTGACCATGTGTTTGTTGGCACCTATGAGGGCCGAATGTCGCCCGACCCCATGGAAGTAAAGGATTATTGTTATAAAAGCCTCGATGAAATTCAGGCTACACTCTTATCTCACCCCCAGAAATATACAGCCTGGTTTAATATAGCATTCCCGAAAGTGCAGCAATGGGCTGCCGAAAATCTGCTCAAAAAAGCAGTATAACCTGGTACCACAGCCGCAAGCGATTTTATAGCAACTTATTACATATTACAGGAACACCCTTAGTAGCCTGTAAACATATTGATCATTTTATCAATTGACCGTTTGTATCATTATCAACCTGGCTTTTGGAAAGGTATTTTTGGAATACAAGATCCAATAACCTTTGAAGGCAGGCTCCGTTTTTAAAACGGTATCTTATGAATGAAACAGTCATGTTTACCCGGAACCTCTGGAAGGTTATCATACGTCAATATCTATGAAGAATTAGTACGAACATCCTTTACAGGTGTCAAAATTACCTGGTCCTCCCGGCTTAAGTCGGGAGGATTTTTATTTATTGGAGATCAGAACCTTCAGTGCTCCGCCATTCAGGATATTACTGTTTTAATAACATAAAAGCAGGAATATCCAATGCCTCGGCCAACTGAGCCAGTGTATTGAGCGTAACATTCACCTCGCCGTTTTCCATTCTGCTTATTTCGGCATTGTCAATATTACATAGCGCATACAAATCGCGTTGACTTAGACCCTTTTCATTTCTGAAATGGCGCAGATTCACGCCGAAGGTTTTCAATATCTGGTGATTGGCAGCCAATGGTGTAGGTATTAAAAGGTTAAGATGGAATTTTTTTTTAATTTTTCGGCTGGGATATAGTACATCATATTAAAATATTTATTATCTTCGTTTAAGCATTATCAGGGGATTGCATCGGTAAGCCGCCTGTTTTAAAGGGCCCGCTTACATTTCAAAAAAGACTATTTCCTTCACCTTTATAACTTATTTGTTATGCGGTCCCTTAATCATCATCCTGATTGGCATAATCAACCTCTTCGGCTAAGTGAAGAAGAAGTAAAGAATCCCCGGCTGGCCATTGAGAACTTCTTTGAGAGCTATCATTTACAGGAAGTAAGGCAAACCCTGTGGAACTGGATGGTTGAAATAGTGAGCAGCAGCCGTAGTATTTCCCAGGAAGGTCAGCAACGGAATGACCATATTTATTTCTACGAAAAAATGGAAGCCCTTGTTGAAGCAGCCTTTCTTATAAACCAAAGAACAGATCTATGAAATTTTTTTGGCCCGTGTATCTTATGTTTTTAAATTCAAAATATTTTAATACTAAAGACGGTTTATATATGGCTAACTTTTAGATGTATGTTTAGGTTTGGGGGATTCCTTCGCCTTTTATGTACCAATCCGTACCCTATATTTCACTTCCTGCAAAAACATATTATTTATCCGTTACCTCGAAGGTCATAGAATAACTGCCTGAATAACCAGCATCATCTAATCCCTGTATAAGCACCACATAGGTTCCTTTGATATCTGACGTGTAAAATTCAACCGCAGCCTTACCATCGGCGTCCGTTTGTACATCAGGCGACCAGTATAAAAGATCTCTGAAATCGGGTAAACGGCTGCCAGCCTGTTGGTCAGTTTTATAAACAGGTGAGTAAAACTCACGCTTTAACTGCAGTCCTTCATAATCCAGGATCACCGCCCTGGTATCTAGTTTCAGGTCCTGCATATCGCCGTGGTAAGTAGTGAAATTTACAATACCCGGGTATATGAAATCACCTTTGATGTATTTGTTAGTGATCACTTCCAGCTTATTTACTTTCAATGGATCATAATTCATAAGAATAGTGTTATCTACCTTAACGCCATCCAGTAATATTAACGGGTCCGTTGGATAAAAATCGCGCGCGTCAAAATCGAATACTTTTAAATGCAGTTGACCGCCATACCGGCGTACCGCGACTTCCGGTACATATTCCCGCAAGACTTCTTCCATTGTGGTAAAGCGGGTATAGTCATCGAGGTTATACACTTTGTACGGGTTGCCATAAAAAGGCATCGTATCAATATCCGGTAATGCAAATCTGCTTAATTTATCTGCTGCGTAGGTATTCACTACCTGCATGCCTACGCTTTGCTCATTCAGCGTATTTTGCTTCGAGGCTGGTAATGAAAACGGAGGCAAGGGCACATCACTGTACTTTTCTGAAAACGGATTCAATACATCAACCCGGAAATTACTATCGGCTGCATCCGTTTGAATAATGATCTCATTTTGCCCATAATAATCCCTTACATCAAAATAGGCTTTACCGGATTCATTGAACTTGCAATTATAGAATTGCAGTTGAACACCGGGTATCGATAACCAGGCGCTCATCTCGCTAATGGGGGCAGGACCGGTAGCATGTTTAAGCTGACAACTGATAATATGGCCGTCAAACTCAGGCGCATATTCAAAGGCAGGACGGTTATCATTGAATACCTCGTCCCAACTAAATTTTCTAAAACCATGCACCAGCATCAGGTTATCTGCCGCTTCTTTTCCATCGGCCTCTGTAGATGAAAGATAGTAATCCGGTGATTCAACAAGACCCTTTAATTCAGTAGTGAGCCACAAATAAGAGAAAATAGAGTTGGAACTGATTGTTTGCAGTGAATCGAGGCGGTACACGGCCATAGACAGGTTGGCAGACGTGCCACTGCCTGCCTTGGATTGCTGTGTATTTATTTCAAGCGCTACCCGTTTGCGGGTTCCATATTGCGTGCTTTTGCTGGTGGCTGCAATGCTTAACTCCTGCGTAGGGCGCCTGAAGTACAAACGTTCGCATACAGCTTGTTGCCGGGCGTTGAAAATCGTAAAATTTGAAATACCTTCTGCCAGTTTGTTTTTATCGATCAAGAAGCTGGTCACTCCGTTAAGGGGTGATCCTTTTTCAGCCACCTGCATGAGCTCGTGGCTATGCACAAATAGAAATACAGGTTGTTCAGGTATATTTTTGCTGGTAACAATAACTTTGATTTTGTCGGCGCCTTCCTCGCGCAGCTCCATTACATAGCCCTGTTCGTAAGCAGCCGGTAACTCCTGGGTTAGCGTGCGGCCATCCGGCAGCGTGATCAAGGCTATATCCGCCGCTGCGCTGCCCGGTGTATACGTAAAATGTCCCATGCCAAATTTGAACGACTGAAACGAAAGCAGGGTATCCTTGTTGGCCGACAAAATAATGCCCTTGCAGTCAACACCTTTGCCATACGCATCTGTTACCTGGAAAGCTACTTTACTGGTAACGTCTTTAACGAGGTTGCCACCTTCGGGGAAAAATGCGGCATGGTAGCGGACGCCTGTATCTGCAGCCGGAGGGATCAACGTTTTTAAAGTATTTACAATGGTTATTGGCTTCTCAAAATACCTACTGGCCTGAAAATTTTTCATCCAGTTAGTATAGGCACGTAACTTATAATTGCCCGAATTAACAGACACCGGTAAAAAGAATGAACCGTTCCCTTTGCCTTTAGTAAGCGCAATTTTGGCTTGCATTACCGGTTTGTTGTCCCTGTCGAGGATTTCAACATAGGCGATCTTGCTCAATGCCGCAGGTTTATATAAGGAGCCATCAACATTATAGATCTTGAACCACATTAACTCACCAGCCAGGTAAAAATTTTTATCAGTATGCACAAATAGCTTCTCGGTCTGATGGCGGTTATTATACTGTTTAAAACTTTCAGGAATAGCCGCAAAAGCATCCTGGGCATTGGATCGCTTTACAGAAAGGATCGAAAAGCAGAGGATTAAAACGGTTACTTTTTCTATAGTATTGGCAGCTTTCATGTATGCAGTGCTTATAACAGCTCAGGAATATTATTATGGCCAGAAAGAAGGTTTAACATTAACGCCGCCGCGTAACCTGCAATCCACACAAGTTGGCGTAACGGCTAGGTATTTTACGATACCTGATGCATCGTATTCAACGGGCGAAACAGGCATGTACATGGAATAATATTTGGCAGAATCAACATGTACTACTTCTGTTTCGCACGGAAATACATATTGCCAGCCGGGCACTTCGTTGCGCCTGATCCAGATCCTTTTTTCCTGGCGATTGGCAATGCCAATAAACCCGATCACCGGTTCTTTGACATCTGTTAAACAACGTACATTGCCTTTGAGCTCAGCTGGCTGGCGTCCGAATATATTGCCCGTTTCTTCTGAATTCTTTCTCATCTTTTCCAGGAATTCGTATTCTTCCCTGTCAAGTGCATACTGTTTTACATACAGGCTATACAAAACACCCAGCTTCACCGTGTTTGCCGGAATATATACTAATGGCTTATGTATGCTGTCGATACTGAGCTTGGCTGATGAGCCCAGAATGAGGTTGGTGGAGTTTTCATTACTCCAGCAAATGAACCAACCTCTTTCCGGTGACATGTCGGGATAGCGCCATTGTATGCCTATGATCTGATGGGTGATTGGATCTTTTTTAAAGTCAAGGCTGGTATAATAGTAAGAACGATATTCCCAGGTTTCTTCGGTCGTCCAGCGATAATACCAGGTATTGTTGTTGGGGTCATGCGTATCTACGGAGATCTGCACGCCACCGGTATTATCCTGAACCCAGCTTACATTATCGATCAACGGGGCCGTCTTTACCTTCACATAATCTGAAGCATATTCTTTTGCTTCTCTTGTTTTAATATACAACCGGTATTGCTGTGCAGGATTGAGTGATTGCCAGTTATAGCTGTACAGGCCCTGGCCTTTTTCGGTGAGCACATAAGTGCTGTTATCGCGTCCCTGCAGCTCTACCCTGGCCAGGGTTTCATTAATGAGCCTGGCAGTATCGTCTAAAGGAACGGAGCGGGTAAGACGTATTTCAGCAGGCCCGTCGGCGCTGATATAACCTTCAATGACCAGGTAGCCGGTGGCCGGCGCTTTCACGGGCGGTTCATACCTGTTTTTACAGCACCACAACAGGATCGTTACACAGCAGTAAAAGATCTTTCTCATGTTTTATCATTTAAAATCGGATATTGAAATTCACGTACGGAATGGCATTTCCGAAGATTGACAGTTTATACCCGTTGATGGCGCCATTCTCTGATACATAATACACAGAGTATGGATTTCTTCTGCCTGTAAGGTTGTAGATACCTACCGTCCACGAATTATGTGTTTTCTGATGTACTTTATGGTTGCCTTCAATATTCATCGACAGATCAGTACGGAAATAGTCTGGAATGCGATAGGCATTGCGGTCGGCATACAAGGCACGCCATGAATTGGCGTAAAAAATGCGCCCGATCGGTAAGGTAATAGGCCGGCCGGTACTGTAGGTTACATTCATGGAAACGCTGAACCGGTGGCTGAACCGGTAATTACCCACCATGGTGATATCATGCGGTTTATCGTAACTGGCAGGATAATAGTCGCCATTATTGATCACCTCCCCGGCCGTAGAATCATTCATTCTGAGTAATATTCTCGACCAGGTGTAACTGATCCAGCCATTCAGTTTGCCATTTTGTTTCCGTACCAGCAATTCAACTCCATACGCTTTTCCCCTGGTGCTCATCACATCTGTTTCAATATGATCGTTCAAAAGCAGTTGGGCGCCGCTTTTAAAGTCCAGGTAATTCTTTATTTTCTTATAGTAAACCTCTGCTGAAGTTTCAATGGTATTGGATTTGAAATTTTTGTAGATGCCAAATGACAGCTGGTTACCGGTTTGCGGTTTTATGTTTGGATCGCTAAGCTTCCAGATATCGGTCGGCGAGATGGCTGTAGTGTTGGATAACATATGAATGTATTGCCGCAATGAATTATAGCCCGCTTTCAGTGACAAACTTTCGCTGAGGCTGAAACGGATCGCCAGCCGGTATTCAGGGCCGTGGTAGGTATGAATGAATTTATTTCTGTCATAGGTTCTTGTTTGCAGCAGATTATCTTCAGTGATGGGCAGGCCTGGTGAATATTTATTTATAGTTTTAGGTCCCACGAAATTGTAAAGCGAATAACGCAACCCCGCCTGCAGCGACAATGCATCGGTAATATTCCATTTCTCACTAAGGTAGGCAGCGCTTTCCAGCGCATGTTCGGCTTCCATTTCGTCTTTGATTATCCGCGATTGTTTGCTGTTCGGTTCATAGGTGCCGGGATTCAATAAATAATGAATACTACTAACACCAAAATCAACCGTATGATTGGCATTGATATACCAGTTGAGGTCTGATTTGAAATTGAACTGGTTGATGTCGAATTTCATTTTATAAGCAAACAAACTATCCTTATCGCTGCCGATACTGTAATCATAATGATCATAACCGCCGGTTAACACCATGGTGAGTTTATTGGAGAAAGTATGTTTCCATTTAATGGAAAGATTGCGATTGCTGTAACTATAGGTCGTATCGCTGTTTAAGTTGAACCGGTCTTTACTCATGTAAGCGGTTATGTATAAATTGTTCTTTTTGTTAAACTCGTGACTCATGTTCAGGTTTACATCATAAAAAGAAGCGCGGCTGTGCTTATATTCATCTGGTAAAAACTGCAGCAGCCAGTTGGCATAAGTGCCCCGGGCGCCCAGGATAAAAGAGGTCTTATCTTTTTTGATCGGTCCCTCGAGGGTAACACGGCTGGTAAGCAAGCCAATGCCTGCAATGCCTGCAAAGTTCTTCTTATTGCCTTCTCGGGTGCTGATATCGAGTACCGACGAAAGCCGTCCACCGTATTTTGCGGGAATACTGCTTTTATACAATTCTACTTCTTTTACAACTTCCGGATTGAATGCAGAGAAGAAACCAAAGAAATGTGTCGGGTTATAAATAGTAGCATCGTTGAACAGGATCAGGTTTTGATCGGCAGAACCACCCCTTACATTAAAACCAGTGCTTGCTTCACCTACTGTTTTCACCCCCGGCAGCATCAGTACGGCTTTTAAAATATCGGCTTCCCCGAATGCAGTGGGTACCTGTTTAATGGCTTTGATAGTTAAGCGGTTGGTACCGAGTTGAACGTTGCGCACATTGGCCAGCTTTTGCGCAGAAACGATCACTTCTTTCAGGGATGTAACCCGCTCATTCATGTCGATATCAAAATTACCCGTTGAATAAACCATTACCTGGCGGCGGGTATCTTTCATACCTATGCCCTGTATGGTTAGCAGATGGCGGCCTTTCGGCAAAGTGAGTGAGTAGTATCCATACTGGTCGGTAGCCACGCTCGTGGCAGCATTTGCGATCGAAATGATGGCGCCGGCAACCGGTTCGCCGGTCTTGACATTGCGTACATAGCCCGCCAGCGCTACGGAACCAGCACCGGGACTGTTATTCCTGGGACCGATCTCAAATAATTTATTTTCTATGGAAGCATCTATGCGGCTTTTCTTTTTATCGCCATAGGCAGCCACAGCGCCCTCTGTGCTATCGGTGCCTGACCCGGAAAAGAAGCCGGGCGGTAAACTCGTTTTTATGGTAGCTCCCCTGGTAAGCAATACATAAGTCTTTTTGGGCGGTATGGCGAAATGATATTCCGAATTGGCGAATACCAGCTCCAACACTTTTTGCAGGGATACATTGGACGCAGAGATGCTCACACGCAGACTATCAAATTGAGCAGGATCATAGTAAAAATGGTAGCCGGTTTGTGCTTCCAGTTCTGCTACCAGGCTATCGATAGAGGCATCTTTCAGATCGAGGCGAACGCTTTTGCCGCCGGGCTGGGCTTGCACGGAAATAGCAACCACTAAAAAGATCAGGTTACATACTATCAGCAGTAGCAGTTTTCTCATGTTACTTGTTTAACGAATCATAATAAGCAGTAGCTTTTACAATTGCTGTTTCAGGGCCTTTCCGGTACCTGATCCTGTTTTTGCGCAGGTACTGTTTTACCGCCGGCGCTTTATCTTTCAGCATGGCAAAAAGTCCTTTTTTATTTTTAATGTAATAGTACCTGCCATCTTTCTGTATGTAGATCATATCCAGGGAAATGAATTCCCGCTCCAGTTCATCCTTGATCGTTTCGTCAATAAATTTTTCCCTTTTCACCAGCACTTTTAACTGGCCGGTATATACTTCATCGTAAAACCCGGTGATCAAAGAAGCGCCGGATGTACTGTCGAGCCGAATAAAGTGATGGTTGAGCAGGGTGAACTCTTTTACCTTGGCTGAGATCAGCGCCACTCTCGTAAAACCGTTAAGGTGTTGAACAACTACCTGGTCTTTAAAGAGGTCGTATGCCATGGGAACATTGGTAAATTCCAGTTCATCATACACAAGCTTGCCTGTGGCCAGTTCTTTTTGCAGAAAGTAAGCATGGTTTTTTATTCTCACGGAGTAACCCAGGTGTTCGGTTCCGTTATACAGGCGCGATTGATTTGCAATAAAGGCGTTGTAAACATCACCGGCGTTTACAATGACGGGTGTTGCGTTGGAAGCAGTTATATTGTTCTGCGCCTGTGCAGGCTTCAGCAAAGCCGCAAAGCAAAATGCAAGAACAGGGTGTTTTACCATTAGCAGTTAGTTTAAGCTGAAATACTTCAGTTATACCAGTTCTTTAAAAAGCTGTACGCATTATTAAATCCGGTAAACTGTTCACCTTTTTTTCTGGTAGGCGCCTGTGGGTATTGGGTTTCCAAGTTAGGTAATGTCATGAATGTATAACCGCCTTTTATTGAAAATTAATTTGTACACAGCTTCATATTAGTGATTTTTAAATGATAGCTCATGCAACTGCTTCGGTTGCCAGAGGGAGTTACACCAGGCCCCAGTTTGAAAAGTTCACTGGTTGAGCGAATGGCAGGAGAGAAACCGCACGACCTGCCTGGCCATTCTGGCCGCTATTTGCCGAAAAATCTCATCAAACCAAAACGCTGCGCAGGTGTTTTAGAGGGGTAGGGATCAATTTTCGATCGATCTGGATTTCATTTTTTTCTTAATCTATTGAACGCCAGGGAGATAATTTTTGAAAAATATCTAATATTTTAGCCAGTTGCATGAAACCACCCGTAAAGCAAGTAAATTTGCACGCCGCCGGCGCGGCCCCAATCAAAGGAGAAGATTCATGAACAATTCTTTACAGCAGTTGGCTAAGGACCTGGAAGGCGAATTGTATTTCGATAAAACCATGCGGGTTCTTTATGCTACTGATGCCTCGGCCTATCGCGAAATGCCCCTGGCTGTAGCCATACCCCGGAATGTGGATGATATTAAAAAGCTCATCAGCTTTGCCCATACGCATAAAACCTCACTGATACCAAGAACAGCGGGAACCTCCTTGGCTGGCCAGGTAGTTGGGAATGGGATCGTGGTAGATGTTTCCAAAAACTTTACGCAGATACTTGAACTGAATGCGGCTGAAAAATGGGTGCGCGTTCAACCCGGCGTTATCCGCGATGAATTGAACCTGTTCCTTAAGCCGCATGGGCTGTATTTTGGTCCCGAAACCTCTACCGCCAACCGGGCCATGATCGGTGGTATGGTGGGCAATAACTCATGTGGTTCCAACTCGGTGGTTTATCGCAGCACGCGCGAACATTTGCTCGAAGTAAAAGCTTTGCTGAGCGATGGCTCCGAAGCGGTGTTTTCGTCCATGAGCATCGACGAATTCCATCAAAAATGTGAAGGTGATACCCTGGAAGGCAATATTTATAAAACGGTGCGCAGCCTGTTGAGCGACTACAACAACCAGGTTGAGATCAGGAAAGAATTTCCCAAGCAAAGCATTGAAAGACGTAATACAGGATATGCAGTGGATATGTTGCTGGAAATGGCGCCATTCACCGCAGGCGGTCCTGATTTTAATTTCTGCAGCCTCATCGCCGGCTCTGAAGGGACCCTGGCATTTATTACCGAAATAAAGCTGAATGTAGTGCCGCTGCCGCCGAAAGAGGTAGGCCTTTTATGCGTGCATTTCAATACGATCGATGAATCGCTGCGCGCCAATCTGATCGCATTGCAATACAGCCCCAGTGCCAGCGAGCTGATCGATCATTATATTCTTGAATGTACAAAAGATAATATCGAGCAAAGCAAGAACCGCTTTTTTGTGCAGGGCGACCCGGGCGCTATTCTCGTAATAGAATTTGCCAGAAATACGCGCGAAGAGGTCATTGAGATCGCCGGTAAGGTGGAAGCTGACATGCGCGCCGCCGGACTTGGTTATCATTTCCCATTACTGTTTGGCGCAGATACTAAAAAGATCTGGACCTTACGGAAAGCTGGTTTGGGATTGCTGGGCAATTTGCCGGGCGATGAAAAAGCCGTACCGGTTATTGAAGATACGGCGGTAGACGTGAATGACCTCCCGGCTTATATCCGCGACTTTAATGAAATACTGAAGAAATACGGCCTGTATTCTGTGCATTACGCGCATGCCGGTTCGGGTGAAATCCATTTGCGCCCTATCCTTAACTTAAAGACCGAGGAAGGCAATAAGTTATTCAGGACCATTGCCGAAGAAATTGCCACCCTGGTTAAAAAATATTCCGGTTCATTGAGTGGTGAACATGGCGATGGCCGGTTACGCGGTGAATTCATTCCGCAAATGGTGGGTGAAAAGAATTATCAGTTACTCAAGCAGATCAAGTATACCTGGGACCCGGAAAACATTTTCAACCCGAACAAGATCGTGGATACACCATCCATGAACAGTTACTTACGCTATACGCCCGGGCAAAAGACGCCGGCCTTCAATACGATCTTCCGGTACCATAATCAGGATGTATTGCAACATGCAGAACAATGTAACGGTTCAGGCGATTGCCGTAAAACGCATTTGTCGGGCGGAACCATGTGTCCTTCCTTTATGGCAACCCGTAACGAAAAAGATACGACCCGGGCAAGAGCGAATATCCTGCGTGAGTTCCTCACCCGTTCCGAAAAAGTGAACCGCTTCGATCATGAGGAGATCTATGAGGTCATGGACCTTTGCCTGAGCTGTAAGGGCTGTAAATCGGAATGTCCGTCGAATGTAGACGTGGCCAAACTGAAAGCCGAGTTCCTGCAGCATTATTACGATGCCAACGGCGTGCCTTTCCGGGCCAAACTGATTGCCGGTTTTTCCAGTTCGGCAAAACTGGGCGCCATTGCTCCGGGACTGTACAATTTTGCTGTGACCAACCCGGTCATTGGTAAAATGATAAAGAAGTTTTCAGGCTTCGCCGTTGAGCGTTCCATGCCCACAATGTATAAAACAACCTTGCTGAGCTGGTATAAGAAGAACGCCAAAAGCGCCACATCGCCCAATGGTAAAGGCGATAAAAAGGTCTATCTCTTCTGCGATGAATTCACCAATTACAATGATACCGAGATCGGCATCAAAGCGATCAGGTTATTGGAGAAGCTGGGTTATGAGGTTGTTATTCCTCATCATATTGAAAGTGGAAGAACCTGGCTGTCGAAGGGATTGTTGCGCAAGGCAAAAGAGATCGTAAATAAAAATATTGGATTGCTGTATCCGATCATTTCGGAAGAAACGCCGCTCATTGGAATTGAACCATCGGCCATTCTCACCTTCCGCGACGAATACATTGACCTGGCTACAGATGAGCACCTGGAAGCAGCGAGAGAACTGAGCAAACATGTATTTACGTTTGAAGAATTCATAGCCCGCGAAATAGAGAAAGGCGCCATTCGTAAAGAACAGTTCACCACAGAGAAAAAAGTGATACAGTTACATGGCCATTGCCAGCAAAAATCATTGTCTTCTACCAGTTATTCGGTAAAAGTGATGACATTGCCGGTAAACTATACGGTGCAAACCATCCCTTCCGGTTGTTGTGGTATGGCCGGTTCATTTGGTTTTGAAAAAGAGCATTATGACCTGTCAATGAAAATTGGCGAGCTGGTATTATTCCCCACTGTTCGCAAGCAAGCTGAAGATGTGATCATTGCTGCCCCGGGCACGAGTTGCCGCCACCAGGTAAAAGATGGTACGGGCCGCCATGCCTTACATCCGGTAGAAGTGCTTTTCGATGCACTTGTTTAAAGATCTATTTCAATGCTGATACTGAGACCATCCTGCTGCCAGGGTGGTTTTTTATTTCTCAACACTCAATTCTGTGGAAACCGGTGACTGGCTGCGGCCAGCCGCCATTGGTTTCTTCCGCCGTTTGTGGTGCCAATCGGTCGTTTGTCTAAGAATTCAAAGCATTTTGTTGATTTAAAGGTAATTTAGAAGAGAATTTCGGGGGTATGAATTACAATAAAAGCAATGTCAGGTTAGGAGTTTTATTTTGGCTGCTTTACTTTTTGTACGAGTGGATAGGGCAGGCTACCATCTCCAATGAATATTACCGTTATTTTATAAATGCCTGTGTTATTGTACCCATTGCCGCGCTGGCAACCTGGTTTACTACCCAAATTCTAATAAAGAAATTTCTGCTGAAGAAAAGGCTGGTGGAATTCCGTATCTGGTTTATAGTAAGCGTGATCGTGTTTACCCTTGCACGGCGCTCTTTCAATTATTTTTATACCTATCCTACTTTTTATAATACCCATTGGAATCAACCATTCCTGTTCCCGCCCAAGCTAATTATTGAAGCGGTTAATATCTACCTGATCGTAGCGCTGTATACCATGTTTTATTTTTTGCGGGCCTGGTACGAACAGCAACGGCTGGCGCAGGAACTGCAGCGCGATAAAGCGGTTGCTCAGCTGGAATTACTGAAGAACCAGGTACAACCACATTTTATTTTCAATACGCTGAATAATATTTATTCGCTGTCACTGAAAAACAGTCCGCGAACTTCTGACCTTATATACCGGTTGTCGTCTTTGTTAAGCTATATGTTATACGATAGCCGCCAGGAATTCATTCCGGTAAGCAAGGAGCTGGAATACATTCACAATTATATTGAGCTGGAAAAGATCCGGTATGGTGAGCGCCTGGATGTTTCCGTAAACTGTTTCGATTCCGTTGATCAGTTCACCATCCCGCCCTTGCTGATATTGCCGCTGGTAGAGAACAGTTTTAAACATGGTGTGAGCAATGATGTGGGCAATAGCTGGATCCGCGTCGACCTGTCGGTAAAAGATGACTGGCTTACCGTTAAAATAGAGAACAGCCGGGTGTCAGATACCCTGAACGGTCATGCTGTTTACAAAGGCATAGGCATGGAAAATGTGAAAAAGCGGCTGGAGATAATTTATCCCGACCGGCATGAATTTAAATGCATGAGCGAAGGCCAGTCGTTCCTTACAATCCTTAAAATTAAAAAACGCTGATGTGAAAATACAGTGCCTGATAGTTGATGACGAACCTCCTGCCCGGGAGCTGTTGGCATCCTATATAGAAAAAATGGATGATCTCGAGATCACCGGCCAGTGCGGTAATGCATTGGAAGCATTTGCCTTTATTCAAAAATACCCGGTCAATATACTTTTTCTCGATATTCAAATGCCGCGGATGAATGGCCTGGAACTTATTAAATCCCTGCAGGAGCGGCCGCGAATAATACTAACAACCGCCTACCGGGAGTTTGCGGTGGAAGGGTTTGAGCTAGATGTGCTTGATTACCTCGTAAAGCCGGTATCCTTTGAGCGTTTCCTGAAATCTATTTCAAAATATCACCAATATAATGTACTAAAGCAACCGGCTGCTGTTGACAATAAAGAAGAGGCCTTTGAGAAGGCCTATATGTATTTTAAAGTGAACAAGGAACTGGTGAAGATCTTTTTAAATGAGATCATCTACATCGAAAGCATTAAAGACTACGTAAAAATAGTAACGTCCGGCCGCAGTGTGATCACCTACCAACGCATTGGTTATATGGAAGAGAAGTTGCCGGAGAACAAGTTTGTGCGCATCCATAAATCGTATATCGTCTCAGTCGATAAAATTGTAAGCTATAATAACGAAGAAGTGAACGTGCAATCTATTTCATTGCCTATCGGCCGGAATTATAAGCAACAATTCCTTCGGGTGCTCAGTGTTTAAATAACAGCATAAATATTAATGGCGGGCAGGGTTTAGTCAATGCTTCCCTGCCCGCCATTTACTGGTCGCTTATTGTTAAAGAGTTATTCGCACAATTGTAGGGTCTCCGTTCCATTCGTACTGAACTGAATCAACCGCACTTTGTTGGCTTTGTTATAATGTAAGACCAGGGTGCCATAAGAGGTTTGATAAGCATCCCAGCTGGCGTCTTTCATTTTGGGATTACCTAATGTTTTGAATAAACTTCCGCGGGCCGCTCCCAGTAAGGGAACACTGAGTTTACCTTTAAAGCCTTCCTTGATCTCTATATAATCCCTGCCGGTATAAAACGAAATGCCTTTGTCTTTATAAAATACGCCTTCGCCGCATTTGGCGGTGTCGGTAGTCGTACTGCTGAAACAAGGCCATTTGCCTTTGATCTGGCCGGCAATGGTATTGGCTTTGAAACCATTTACTTTTCCATCCAGGATATCTACTTCAAATGGGGGGCAGGTAACGGTTGCTTTTAACTGAGCCATGGAAACAGCGGCCAGGCAAAGGAAAGCAAATAAAAAACAGATCTTTTTCATATTAGTGATTTTTTGAGGGGCGCGCAGCCTGCAGCTTACAGGGCGGCGCTCTCATATATACAAAATCCTTGCTAGAATTAACCGGTTGAATCAATTTATTTTACTTAAATTAGGATACTGTTAATATCAGACTGCCCGGATCGTGAATCCCGAAACAGGTGAACGGAAAATCTTCTTATCTATTTGTAAATCTGGCAGCTACCTTCTGTAAAAATCCGCGGCTTATTTAATCTGTATCGTTTATGCCGGGCCATTGAAAAGAACTGATTAGTCGCATACCCCCGATGCCCGTCCTTCAATGTACTAAATGATCAGTAAGTCAGACTGGTATTCATAAACAAAAAACAACTGCTATGAGACATGATGCAAAGCATGCGATTATTTTGCTGCTCTTATTTTCGATATGCCCACCGGTTTTATATTCCCAGGTTACTACCGCCACACTCAGCGGTATCGTTAAAGATCCCAAAGGCGCACCGCTGCCATCGGCAACAGTAGTAGTTGAATATGCCGATGCCGGTTTCAAACAGTCGCTGGCTACAAGAGCCGATGGCCGGTTTACGGTTCCGAACCTGCGGGTGGGTGGTCCATACAGGGTGACGGTCACCTTTATAAATTTTCAACAATCGGTTGTTGACAATGTATTCCTCGAGCTGGGGCAGGATAACTCCGTCAACATTCAGCTAAAGGAAAAAGCTGCCGAACTGCAGCAGATAACGGTCACGGGCAGGTCGGCCATCTTTGATAACAAAAAGACCGGCGCTTCCACGAATATCAACAGCCGACTGATCCGCGCCCTGCCTACCATTTCCCGTTCTGCCGATGATTATATCAGGCTTACCCCATCTGCCTCGTTCACTTATAATGGACTTTCTTTTGCCGGCCGTAATGGACAATACAATAATTTTTCCCTGGATGGCGCTGTTTTCAATAATCCATTCGGCTTGGATGCACCAACGCCCGGTGGGCAAACCAATGCCCAGCCCATTTCCCTGGACGCCATTGATCAGATCCAGGTGAATATAGCACCTTATGATGTTACTCAGGCGGGCTTCACGGGTGCAGGCATAAATACCGTTACCAGGTCAGGGAATAACAATTTTACAGGTACAGTATATGGCTTTTACCGGAACGAATCCCTAACCGGTTCAAAAACAGAAAAGAATAAACTGGTATTGCCCGATCTGAAACAATTGCAGGCCGGCTTTGCATTAGGCGGCCCCGTTATAAAAGACAAGTTGTTCTATTTTATAAGTTTTGAAACGGAACAGCGGAGCGATCAGGCCTCATCCTATGTAGCCCAAAACAGCACAAATGTTGGAAAGACCAATACCAGCAGGGTGCTGGAATCGGACCTGCAACAGGTGAGCTCCATCCTGCAATCAAAATTCAATTACCAAACAGGTCCCTATCAAAATTATACCCTCGACCAAACAAATTATAAATGGCTGATCAAGGCCGACTGGAACATAAACGCCAATCACCGCCTCTCATTCACTTATAATGGCCTCGATGCCAGTAAGGACAAACCGGCGCATCCCAGTGCCATTGGAAGGCGTGGGCCCGATTTTACAACCTTGCAATTCAGGAATTCAGGCTATGAAATGGTAAACAAACTGCAGTCATTTGGAGCAGAACTGAAATCGAATTTCCGCAGCGACTATGCCAATAAATTGCGGGTGGTGTACACTACCTTCCGCGACAAACGCAATCCATTTTCCTCACCGTTCCCTGTTATTAATATTACGAAGAATGGCGTGCGCTATATCATTGCAGGCCATGAACCGTTTTCAATCAATAACCGCCTGAACCAGGATGCATTCCAGGTGACCAATAATTTCAATATGTTTTTTGCCAACCACACGGTTACCGCAGGCGCTTCCTTTGAGTCATTCAAATTTGCCAACTCTTTTAATTTAACCGGCTATAATGCAACTCTCTTTTCAGAAGCCGATATTAGGACCTTTATCGATAGTGTGCCGGTCAGCGGAAATTACGTGTTTGGCGCTTACCCGCTTGATGTTGATGTGGCATACGCACGCAACCGGGGTATTGCCCAACAATGGACCTGGTACTATTTAACCGTAGGGCAGCTGTCTGCTTATTTGCAGGATGAATGGCAGGCAACTAATAATTTAAGGTTGACATTGGGTCTGCGGATGGATATACCTTTTTATTTCAACGCCAGCTACCGGAATCCTATTATGAATGCAGATGGCAGTTTTTCCGGCAAGTTTGATGAAGGAGAACCTACTTTACCTAACAGAGATAGCCTTATTTTATTCGACAAAGATGGCAGGCGGGTCAGCAACGGTCCCGGTAGGGATGTTGACAATACGAAGTTCCCAGAAAGAAAGCCCTTGTTCTCACCCCGCTTTGGCTTTAACTGGGATGTCATGGGCGATAAGACCATCCAGGTGCGTGGTGGATCAGGTTTGTTTACCGGCCGTTTCCCATTTGTGTGGCTCGGCAACCACATAGGCAATCCTTATAGCTTTTTCTACAATGTAACCGATCGTGATTTTAAGTGGCCCCAGGTATGGCGTTCAAACCTGGGAACCGATATTAGGATGCCGTTCGGCACCATATTTACCGTTGACCTCGCTTACACCAAAGATGTGAACGGCATGATGGTGCGGAACTATAAATTAGGTATACCCAGTGGTACTTTGAATTCGGGAACGGGCGACAGGCGCAGGATCTACCTGACAAGCGACCAGGGTACTGCGAATGCCTATGTATTTACCAATACCAGTGTAGGTTACCAGTTGAATGGAACTTTTCAGGCGCAGCAGTTTTTTGGAAACGGGTTATACGCCATGGTAGGGTATAACTATTTGACGGCAAAAGACGCCAGTTCCATTTCTGCAGAAATTTCGAGTGACGCTTTTGACAGAAATCCTATTCTCAATAATGCGAATGAGGCGGTTTTGTCGCGTTCGCTGTATGGCAATACGCATCGCATTGTGGCCGCCTTTTCAAAGAAGTTCACGTATACGGAACGGCTTGCTACTACGGTTTCCCTGTTTGGTTCCTGGAATTCAGGCAACCGCTTTGCGTATGTATATGGTGGAGATATCAATAACGATGGAACAGGTACCAACGACCTTTTGTATGTACCTACGGATGCAGAGATCGATAACATGCAATTTTCGCCCCTGATCGATGTGAACGGCAATGTGCAGGATGCGGCAGCACAACGTACTGCATTAAGGAATTATCTTGCCAACGATAAATACCTCAGTGAGCGCCGGGGCGAATACACGGAAAAGTATGGCGGAGAGAATCCATGGATAGGGCAGGTTGATCTGCGCATTCTGCAGGACCTTATTTTAAATCCCAAAAAGAAACCATCAACGCTGCAATTAAGTATCGATTTTGTAAACATCGGTAATTTGCTGAACAGCAATTGGGGCGTAGTGAAATATGCAACCACCTCGGGCTACTTCCAGCCATTGTCTGTAAGCTATAATAATAATTCGCCTGTTTATCAGTTCGATCCTTCATTAAGATCCACCTTCATTACCAGTCCCGATCTTCAATCGCGCTGGCAAATGCAGATTGGATTAAGGTATACTTTTTAACGACAAATGCGGAACGCTTAGCGTATGCGTGCCATGGTTCCGGCAGGGCACGTATCTTTTTCAGGCGTTGCCCGGTATTTTCTTCCTTACCAGTAATAACCATATTACGCCCGGCAAGGCAAAACAACCAAGCAGCAAGACCGGAATATGATCTATCGTGTCGGTGGATGCGGTTAATAACTGCATGCCAAGCGCCAGCAGGGACAGACCCAGGCCAGCGCCGATAAAGTAAGAAGTTGTGCAGATGCCCGCCGCCACACCTTGCTGGGCATCGGGAATATCCCGTATGGCCAGTGCCGTTAAGCTGGGATAACAAACCGACATGCCACTGCCGGTAACACAGGCAATTGATAAGAGGATCAACACCAGATTATGATCAAACAAAAGCGCGGCCATTAACAACAGGGCGCCGGTAAACATCAGGCACATACCCAGGATACCCGTTTGCAGTACCGTCATCCTTTTGAACAGGGCGGGTACCATATAACGCGATACCAGGAATGAACACAAACTGAAGGGAAACAACAGCAAACCGGCGCGTGCTGCGGTGAAATGCATATTATGCTGCAATACGAGGGTTAGCAGGAAGAGGTAGCTTAAGAAGAAAGCACCCAACAAAATGGTGATCACATTGCCGGTGAGGGTGCCCGTACCTTTAAAAATAGTAAAATCGATCAATGGCTGTTTCCGGCTGCGTTCGCGGCGCAGGAATAAGAACAAGGCGGCTGCGATCACTGCCATACATAAAAGTAACTGTTTATGATTTTTCGAGAAGTCAGGTAAATGGTGTACCACGTAGGAGATCAACACGATACTTATAGTAAGCAGCATGCTGGATACTATATCGGGAAATTGTTGATGCTTGTTCACAACATCTTTATCGATGAACCGGTAAGCCAGGATCAGGGCTACGGTGATCACCGGTACATTGATGAAGAAGATCCATTGCCAGCCCATATAGGTAGCCACAATGCCGCCCAGGGCCAGACCACAACCAGAACCAATGGCGGCAAAGGAACTGAAAATACTGATGGAGCGGTTACGTTCTGCCGGGTCTGTAAATGTATTTGTAATAATAGACAATGCCGAAGGCATTACCATGGCGGCAGCCAGCCCTTGCAATGCCCTGAATGCGGTGAGCAGGAGAAAATTTCCGGAAAGACCTGCTCCAAGGGAAGTAAATAAGAAAAGTCCGGCGCCTGCCATAAAAATGTTTTTCCGCCCAAGGGTATCGCAGAGTTTTCCACCAATGACCAGGAAGCCACCATAGAAAAGCACATACACGGTTTGCACCCATTGAATGGTTTCTGCATCTAACCGGAACTGCTGCTGCATTGAAGGAATGGCCAGGTTGAGAATCGCAATATCCAGCGCTTCAAAAAATATAGCCGTTGAAGCTACAATAAGTATGATCTGTTTTCTTCGCATCGGTACCCTGCATTGTTCTATGCAAAACTATTTATATGTTTATTTGTACGGTTAATAAATAATAAATTAGAACAAATGTTTACTTTTACCTTGCCAAATAGAACAAGTAAATAGATTTCTATACGTATGCCAGCAAAAAAAGAACAAGCGGCCACTGCTGCTATTACTCTGGATGATAAGGATATTGCAATACTCAGGTTGTTACAACAGAATGCTAAGTTAACGGTGCGCGAAATTGCGGCCAGTATTCACCTGAGCGCAACACCGGTGCACGAACGCATAAAACGCATGGAAGCCAACGGCGTTATTAAGCAATATGCCACCCTGGTCGACCATCGGAAAGTGCAAAAGGGCATTATGGTCATCTGTTATATTTCCCTGAAAGAGCATAATCGTAAGGTTGCAAAGGTTTTTATTGATGCGGTGACCGCTTTCCCGGAAGTGTTGGAGTGTTATAATATTTCCGGCCAGTTTGACTTTATGCTGAAGATAGTTTCAGAGAATATGGAAACCTATCATGACTTTTATTTACATAAACTAAGCATGATCAAGGGTATCAGCCATACCCAAAGCATTTTTGTAATGGGTATTCTGAAAGACACGCATCAACTGTTATAATGAAAAAGTCCTCCCAAAATAGGGGAGGACTTTTTATTCATCCACTTGCTGCTTCTTATTCATCGATGTCCGTAGCTGTAGCCAGTTCTTTCACCGCAGCCATATCCTGCTGAACGGATTTGATTTTGGCTTCAGCCAACTGGTAGGCATCCCTGCCCAGGAATACATGTAATGGTGGTTGCTTTTGCTCTGCAATTTCAATCATTACAGCCGCTGCCTTTACCGGATCACCGGGCTGGTTGTGATTGTAATCATTTTGATGTACCTGTTGTACCTCGCGCACCAGTTTGTAATCAGCGATCTCATTTTTGGGAACTGCCAGTGAAGCATCGAGGAACTCCGTTCTGAAATATCCGGGCGACACGATGGATACAGTAATGCCAAAGGGTTTTAATTCAGCTGCTAGTGATTCGGAGAATCCATGCATCGCAAACTTGGTAGCTATATAGCTGCCAAAGCCGGGGAACTCGCCGGTAAAACCGCCAATGGAAGCGATGTTAAAGAAGTGGCCGCTTTTTTGTTTGCGCATATAGGGAAGCACTTTGCGAATCACATGTAATACGCCAAAGACATTGATGTCGAAATTCTGCCGTACTTCTTCATCAGATAATTCTTCAAGGCTGCCAGTTAAGCCATAACCCGCATTATTTACTACTACGTCAATGGCGCCAAAATGTGCGATGGTGTCCCAAACCCCTTTTTCAACACTTTTTTCATTCTTCACATCAACAGCCAGGGGAAGGAAGCTGTCGCTGTTAACACCTACTGCTTTTTTAAGCTCTTCCAGGTTACGCGAGGTAGCGGCTACGCGGTATCCTTCCTGTAATAATTTTTTAACCAGGGCCAGGCCTAATCCTTTTGAAGCGCCTGTAACGAACCAGATCTTATTTTTCATTTTGAACCTGTTTAATTGTTTTGATTCTGTAATTTGTTAGTGTCGTTCATGAACTGATGATACAAAGTTATAGCTGCGCAGGCCCTGCATTATTACGGCTTTCAAACAGATAATTGTATAAATCAAACAATGTTTGTTAGCGTTAGAATGTTTGAATTGTACAGTGTCGCTGAATGCTGTTACAAACAAAAAAGCCCCCGGCTTTACCAGAGGGCTTCTATAGATATAAAAGTTATGAACTTAATTTCTGAACGCACTGGGTGTCATGCTGGTTTGTTTCTTGAAGAAATGATTGAAGTGCGCAGGTTCTTCAAAGCCCAGGCAATACCCGATCTCAGAAATATTCCAGTCGGTGTGCTTTAATAATACTTTCGCCTCACTGATAATACGGTCAAATATATGCTCGGTAGTGGTTTTGCCGGTAGTGAGGCGGATAGCGCGGTTAAGATGGTTCACATGTACAGCCAGTTGTTCGGCAAAATCGCGCGCTGAACGTAATGTAAAACGTTGGGTGGGCGATTCAATGGGAAACTGCCGTTCAAGTAATTCTGTAAATACAGCTGTGATGCGGGCATTGGCATCAGTATGCTGGTACAATGTTTCGGTTGGCTGCATCTTCAACGCATAATGGACCATCTCCATAATATAATTGCGTATCAGGTCGTATTTGTACACATAATCAGATCTTATTTCATCCGCCATTTTTTCGAAGATCTGGCTTACAAATGCGTCCTGTGTTTTGTCGAGCGAATAACTGGGTTTGTTATTACCCACAACAAACATGGGCAGGTCTTTGATGCCGCCGCGAATGCGTTCCGTGAAAAATTCTTCCCTGAAAATGCAGAAGTATCCTTTAGGGTTATCTGTTAAACACTCGAATGTATAAGGCACATTTGGGTTGAAAAAGATAAGTGTTGAACCGGATACTTCAATGCTTTTATCTGCATAATGATATACATAAGGGCCCTGCATGAGGGAGATCTTATAATAATCACGCCGCGTATAGGCAACCGGCGCTTTACCCGGGCCCACACAATCTTCTACTCTGAATACATTGAAATGCCCGATATCTTTTTTAAGATTTTCCGGTAACCAGTTCATCTTATGGCGGTAAAAATCTTCCAGCGTTTCCGTCTTTGCCATATACTAAGTTTAAAAATTGGATGGTGTCCTGATCCCCCGTTTCATTCCTTCACATTATAAAATTACAACAACCGCAATGCCATTCCTTTATAGGATTCAAACAAAAAATTGCAAAATTCAAACAATATAGCACCGTTTAGCAGACATTTCCCGAAAAAAAACGGGCGCCGTATTAAAAAGACGTGGGGAAGGAAGGCCGTTTACCCGGCCAGGAAGATCAGTTCTTAATCGCCTGCATCACTTCTTTAAGATATTTATTTTCATCAATAGTATTCACCCCCAGGCGAACGACGATCAGCTTTCTGGAAGGAATGATGAAAATATTTTGTCCGCCAAAACCGTCGGCAAAGAACATATCCGCCGGCGCGTCAGGGAACCATCGTTTGGCAGGATCTTTATCACCGATGCCATTCAGCCAGAACTGGTAACCATAACGCTGCTGTTTATTGGCGGCCGCTGGTTTAACCGTTTCGCGAACCCAGTTTTCCGGCAACAGCTGTTCCCCGTTCCATTGCCCATTATTGTAATATAATAAGCCAAACCGGGCGAAGTCGCGGGCAGTGGCATAACTATACGAGGAACCGATATACGTGCCGGAAGCATCGGGTTCCAGGCAGAGCGAATACATATTTATTTTATGGAACAAGGCCTGGTAGGGAAAGGCGGCATAGGCCGCATCGCCTACGGTATGGCGGATGATCCTGCTGAGAATATTGGCATTGCCACTGGAATAATTGAAAATGGTGCCAGGTTGAAATTTTAAAGGCAGGTTGGCGGTAAAAGCGGCCATGTCGCCCCGCTTGAACAACATGTCAGTAGCTTCACTCGGAGAACCATAATCCTCGGCGAAGTCCAGACCCGAAGTTTGTTGTAACAATTGCCGCAGGGTGATCTTTTCCTTATTGGTATTTTTCCATTCAGGCACAGGGGCCGGCGCATCAGGATTTAATTTTCCGGCTTTTGTGAGAACGCCTATAACGGCCGCAGTTAGGCTCTTACTCATTGACCAGCCGATCATCACAGAATTTTTATCAAAACCCGGGGCATACCGTTCACCTATTATTTTACCATCATACACCACCAGGAATGCCCGGGTAAAAGCGGGTTTCCCTTTTTTGGTGTTTGCCAGCATAACCCGGTCAATCGCCCTTTGCAAAGCGGCCGTATCAACACCGGCAGGTATGCTGTCTGCGATCTTATCCCCATACGGCCAGGGAATGCTGTCCCGGTTTTGCGCAGGGATAGCAGGTAGATTAAATTGTTGGTTTCTGATGGCCGTTTCCGTAAGATCATTTACCAGCGTACAGCCCACACCGGCTCTGTATATAGCTTTTCGCTTAGCAAGCCCCCAAACAGATCCTGTAACAGAAGAGTCCTCTTTGTTAACCGTAAAACTGCCCAATGAAACCGGGAAAAAAGCCAGTTCTTCCCGTAATACACTGGCCGGGTCACGATGCTGCAGGTAAACCGCAGAAGCCATGTTCTTGGCGCCAAAACCGCTGATAATGGGAAGCGCCCGCCAGGCATACCAGATGCCGAGAGCCAATAGCAACAACAACATCAGGCATAGGACGCGGAGTATCATTTTCTGCAGGCGCATGGAATCATTTTTCAAATAAATAATGAAAAATAGAGCATTATTGTTTTCCAACGGGAAAATTTTGTAGGGCACCTTAACCAGGCGTTCCGTTGCATTAAACTTATTATTTTTATCGCTAAAAGGCCTGCTTGCATATGAGAAAACTGCTGGTGTTATGGATGGTACTGTGCCTTGGGCATGTTCTATTTGCCCAGAATACGATCGGTATTCCAAATATTACAAACTACTTCCGGCAGGATTATAATGCCGGCCAGCAAAACTGGCATATAGCCCAGGACAGCCGCGGAATTATGTATTTCGCCAATAACTATGGGCTTCTGACCTTCGACGGTACTTTCTGGCGAACCTATCGCATTCCCAATGCCACCATTGTACGCTCCCTGGCCATTGATAAGAACGACAGGATATATGTAGGCGGACAGCAGGAGTTCGGTTATTTCTCTCCCGGTCAAGAAGGTGAACTCGTGTATACATCACTTAGTAAACAGTTGAAAGCAGACAATGATTTTGCCGACGTATGGACCATACAGATAGTACAGGATCGCATTTTTTTTCATGCCTACAGAAAGATCTTTGAATATGGGAATGGCACGGTTAAGACCTATAATAGTATGCACTGGCGGTTTTTAGGATATGCCAATAATCAGCTGCTGGCTTATGAATATGATCTTGGACTGGTATATTATAACAACGGTCAATGGTTGCCCCGCATAAGAACCGGAACCTTGCCTGCAGATATTCAGATAAGATCGGTGACAAACCTCGGCAACGACAGTCTGCTGCTCACTTCCATATCACATGGATTATTTATATTGAAAGGCGATGTTATCAAACCATTTGTTACCCCCGATATCAAAGCAATAGCCGCTCATAATATTTTTGGCGCCTGTCTCTTATCGCCCGATAAAATTGCATTGAACACCAACCTCGGTGGCTGTATCATCATTGACCGGAAAGGAAATTTCATTCAGCGGCTTTCCAAAAATGAAGGCATTCAAAATAATAATGTGCACAGCCTGTTTATAGATAAAGACCAGAACCTGTGGCTGGGCCTTGACAATGGTATCGACCTCGTCACCTATAATAATGCGATCAAAAATATCTTTCCCGAACCGGGTGACCACAGCACCGGGTACACGTCCATTATTCATAATAACCGTTTATACCTGGGCCTGACCACTGGATTGTTCAAAGCCGATCTTCCCCTTGCAGGCACAGATCTCAGTTATGCAAAAAGCGCTTTTTCCCTGGTTGAAAATTCAAAAGGCCAAGTATGGAATTTATCGAAGGTAAACGGAACCTTATTCATGGGACATACCCTGGGTGCTTTTGTGGTCAATGACAATAAGGCAACCGTTTTTGACAGCAAAAGCGGTTTCTGGATCTTTCTTCCTTTATACGACAGTGTTTCCAATTCGGTGATTCTGGCCGGGACCTATAACGGCATTAACTTTTATAATTACACGAACAAACGCATCATCAACCACAATGTGGCCGTTCGGTTTGAATCGGCCCGCTACGTGGTAAAGCATAAAAATATTATCTGGGCCATCCATCCTTATAAAGGATTATATATGGTCTCTTTCAATGCAATGAACCAGCCGGTGGTAGCCAACTATATTGATAAAAAGAAGATCTTATCCCAAAACCACAACCACCTGTACCGCATCGCCGGCCGCATGGTGTTAACTACCGACAATGGTATATTTGAATTCGATGATGCCATCAATGATTTTAAGCCATCGGCGTATTTCAGAAAACTTTTTGGGGATATACCTATAGATTATCTGAAAGATGATCAGGCAGGCAATATCTGGTTTTGTAGCCGCAAAAGGGTAGGAGTGGCTGAAAAGATAAACGGCAGTTACCGGCTCGTATATATTCCTGAACTGGATGACAGGATCATGAGCAATGGCTTTGAGCACATTAATATCATCGACAGCAGTAATGTACTGATAGCTGCAGAGAAAGGTTTCTTTCATCTGAATTATGCACAGTATAAAAAGACCCGGCATTTCTTTACCACGCTGATAAGACTGGTACAGGTGGCTGCTAAAAAAGAAGACCTTATCTACGGCGGTTATACAGGAACAACAGCATCGCTTTCTACGCCGTCCATTCCCTATGCTTCCAATTCGCTGCATTTTGAATGCAGTGCAATGATCTATGGGCAGCAGCAAAACATCACATATAGTTATTTTTTAGAGGGATTTGATTCAGGTTGGAGTGACTGGAACCGGAAAACAGAAAAAGAGTATACTAACCTTCCGCCCGGGAAGTATGTGTTTCACGTAAAAAGCAGGAACAATATCGAAAATGAATCACCGGTTGCCAGCTTTTCCTTCACGATCTTACCACCCTGGTATCGCAGTTGGTGGGCCTATTTATTATATGGAGCGGTGTCTTTTGCATTGTTGTACTGGTTTTATAAAAGGCAGCAGTGGAAATACCGGAAGCGCGAAGCGTTGAAATTGATGCAACAACAGCAACGTTATGCAGAGGAACAAAAGCAATTGCAAATGCAGCATGAGCTGCAAATGGGTAAACGGGAAAAAGAGATCATTCAATTAAAAAACGAAAAACTACAGGCTGATATCGAATATAAAAATTCGCAGCTAGCTTCCACGGCGATGAACCTGGTTCGAAAGATGGAGATCTTTTCAAAAATAAAAGACGACCTGAGCGGTTTTAAGAACAATGAAGAGTTCAGAGCCGGGTCAAAAGAGCTGCAAAAGATCATCCGACTCATCGACAGTGAACTGGATCTAACGCGGGAGTGGGAACAATTTACGGAACACTTCGACCAGGTGCACTCGAATTTTTTAAAAAAATTAAAAGAGCAATGGCCCGATCTTACACCCACCGAATTAAAACTGGCCGCCTACCTGCGCCTGAATTTAACTACCAAAGAGATCGCCCACCTGATGAGCATTTCCATCCGCGGTGTGGAAACCGGCCGCTACCGCCTGCGTAAAAAACTTGGCTTAACCAGCAATGATACCAGTTTATATGATTATTTAATGTCGATAGCCGGATAACAGCTGTTTTTTAGACATTTCTCCGCGGTCGCGTGGCCGGTTTTTGATCATCTATATACAACTTACTGATAGTCATTAATAATGTTTTCCATTGTAGAGGTTTTGACGTACCCCTGATTTTGGACCTCGCAGGGCTTTATTCGCATTTTTGCAGACATATAACCAAACTGCTGCCATATGCGTCAAAAACGATTGTCTTTGGTTATCCTGTCATGCCTGTTTATTCCCCATTTTCTATCTGCCCACACAGACAGTTTAACACCACTTGTTGCCAAAGGAGCCGGCAAGTGCAATTGCAATTTTTTACGACCCCAGCAATTCATCAGTAACACCCGTAGTATAAGCGACGTGTTCGCCCCCGCGTGTTTACGCAAGGGACAAAAGGTATATAGTATTATTTATGATATGAACGCTTTCTCTAACCTTAAAAATTGAAAACATGCAAAGCCTACTCAAAGCAGGTCTAGTGACCTTAACAGTTGGATTGCTGGTAACCGCTTGTAAAAAAACAGGCATTGATACCAACGATCAACAACAGGAAACAACCAATGCTACGGTAAATACCGAAGCGATCAACAGCACCTTTTCAGTGAACTGGAACAACCACGCCGATGGCGTGTACACAAGCTCCGCCGCTGCTGCCGATTTTGGCAATATCAGTGGGTGGAACGATACACGTACCTGGATCTCGGGAGGCACCTGCCGGATAAAATTGTTGAAAAATGCATTGTCCGGTGCAGGTGGTGTTATAGGTAATATCGACGTTTCAGATGGCAGCGCCTATGAACTGGATTATGATGTAAGATTTCACAGCCAGTTCGATTTTAGCCGCGGCGGTAAAATTGGTTTTGGCTTCCTCGTGGGTGATGGCAATACAGGCGGCGATCCCGGTTGGGATGGCAATGGCGGCAGCTTACGGCTAATGTGGTACCAGACAGATGCCGGCCGTGTGTTCTTTCAACCCTATATTTATTATAGAGACCAGCCTGGTCAGTATGGCGATACATTCGGAAAATCATATCCTTCAAGCGGCAGCCTGAATAAAGGACAAACATATCATGTACATCTGTATATCAAAAGTAATACAGGAAGTAATACAGATGGCCATGTGCAAATCGTGATCGACGGTACGGTTGTACTTGACCGCGCCATTCGTTGGACTACCAACGACTCCAAACGCCTGATCAGGCAAGTGAGCTTCCATACATTCCGAGGTGGCAGCCAAACCTATTGGCAATCGAGCACCGATGGCTACATTTATTATGATAACCTGTCTGTGCATAAAATAAGTTGATCCGTACGCTAACCATTGCTAAACTAGAAGGACCCAAAAAAGAAAGGGCCGGTTGCCGCCGGCCCATCTTTATTATTTGTAATTGCTTTAAGGAGTTACCTTGGTGAAAATTTCTATTACCCCGCTGGCACCCGCTTCCCCAAATTTTTTAACGGCATCATCACCCTTCCACACATGTATTGACCTGATCTGTTCGGGTTTTAACTGGCCCGCTTCATCGGTACTTACTGCTTTCCCGTTAATATAATACAATACGTTCGCAGGGATCTCTCTTTTACCGTCTTTCACCCTTCCTCCGATCACCACTTTATCTGTTGGAAGTGTTAAAGCGTCGCTTTTGGGATCGGTTGTCCTATAAATTATACCGGCTGCTGGTTTTTTAAGCTGTTGCTCTTTTGCCTTGGCAGGTGCAGGTGTAGTATCGGTCTTTGGTAAACGGGTAACGGGTTCTTTGTTCGATTTTGCAGGTGTAAGCGTAGTGGTTTTGGGCGTAAAAAGCGTAATAGGTGCTTCCGGAACGATCGGTGCAATGATACTGGTGGCTTTGCTTTCAATAGTTGAAATTGACATGGTTACAAGTACCAGCAAAGTAACCGGCAGCACCAGTAATTTTCGTACATGGCTGAATCGTGCCTTGTTTGTTGTTGTTAACATAAATAATCGACGTTTAATAGATGAATAATAGAATGCGTGTGTTGGGATGAGAAAATGTTTGCCGTAATGCGCCTGTAACAGGAGCTTTACAAATTCTTCCGCATTGTTGTTGCCTACAGCCTCTTTATCGGCAATAAACTCATGGATGGCCTTGAGCTCTTTTTGAATGAGCCAGTTAAATGGGTTCCACCAGAGAACGGCATTGATGATCTGACAAAAAAGAAGATCCAGGGTATGCTTCTGCTCTATGTGGGTGATCTCATGTTTAAAGATCTTCCGCCCATATTCTTCGTCGAGCGGTATTGATTCTTTCCAAAAAAGATTGTTTAGAAAAGAAAAAGGCGCATGTTCAAGATCAGTATAAATAACATCGACCTTGTTCATTGTAACGATCGCAGAACGCCGCTTCAACTGATATACTTTGAATATGTTGAAGGCAAACAACACCAGCAGCACCAGGCTGATGCCAGCGGCTGCATAAAAAATCATATCCTGCCAGGATATCGCTGAAGAGCCTGTACGCACAATTTGCGCTGAAATAAAGTCGAGTGTTTCCACAGCAACCGGCAGGTCCTTTTGCTCAATAGAAAACCAGTTGAAATGCAAACAGGGAATTACTACACTGCAGGCGATGCTGAGCAGCAGGTAGAACCGGTTATAATAATTGAAGTTCTTATTGCGCAGCGCCATCCAGTAATAACCCAGGAAGATGCCTGAAATAAAAACAGACTTCAATACATACAGCATGATCGTTTGGCTATTCATGGCCTTTCTTTTTAAGTTGCTTTAATAAGAATTCCAGGTCTTCGATCGACATCTCTTTCTTATCTACGAGAAAGGAAACAACGTTTTTATAGGAGCCCTGGAAGTAATTTTCGGCGATGGCTTTGATCCCACTGGCAGAATATTCTTCTTTTGATACCAGGGGGTAATAAAAATTATTGCGATTGGGATTCCTGACGCCTACAAACTTTTTCTCTACCAGGATCTTTAATAACGTACCTACGGTATTATAATGGGGTTTGGTATCGGCCAGGTGTTCCAAGATATCTTTCATGAAACCACCTTCACCCAGGCTCCACAGTGTTTGCATGATCTGCTCTTCGGCAGCCGTTAATTTTTTCATAGTTGAAGTTTTGCCTAAAGTCTTAGGCAATATTATGCCTAAACTTTTAGGCAGACAAAATTATTTTTCCAAAAACATGCAGTAAACTGAGAAGCAAATGATTAAGGAGCGGCAAATTGCGTGTCAGCTGAACATTTTTGTACCAATTCGCTCAATTTGTACACCCTTTTTCCGCCATGTGCTATGCACATAAAAGTTTACATTGCGGTTGCCAATAAAGCACCTTGCATATGAAAATCAGACAATATCTTCTTTCTCCTTTATTGTTTGTTTGCCTGCTGGCAAATACCTGTCTGCAGGCGCAGAACTGGAAGTTCCCTTATCAAAATTTTAATCTGTCTTTCGAAGAGCGGGTCAATGACCTGGTGAGCCGCATGACGCTGGAAGAGAAAGTATCGCAAATGCTCAATGCTTCACCCGCTATTCCGCGCCTCGATATTCCCGCTTATGACTGGTGGAATGAAACATTACATGGCGTTGCAAGAACGCCTTACAATGTAACGGTATATCCGCAGGCCATTGCTATGGCGGCCACCTTCGATACAGCGGCACTGTTTAAAATGGCCGATTTTTCTGCGCTGGAAGGACGGGTGATCTTCAATAAAGCAGTAGCAGCCGGAAAGACAAATGCGCGTTATCTGGGACTTACTTACTGGACACCGAACATCAATATATTTCGCGATCCGCGCTGGGGCCGGGGACAGGAAACCTATGGCGAAGACCCTTACCTTACCGCCCAGTTAGGCGATGCTTTTGTACGGGGCCTGCAAGGCAACGACCCCAAATACCTGAAAGCCGCAGCCTGCGCAAAACATTATGCGGTACACAGCGGCCCCGAACCCGAACGCCATGTGTTCAATGCCGATGTGAGTGCCTACGATCTGTGGGATACCTACCTGCCGGCTTTTAAAAAACTGGTAACAGATTCAAAGGTAGCAGGCGTCATGTGCGCCTATAACGCCTTCCGCAAACAACCCTGTTGCGCCAGCGACCTGCTGATGACAGATATCCTGCGCAATCAATGGAACTTTACAGGATATGTAACTTCCGATTGCTGGGCCATCGATGATTTCTTCAAAAATCATAAAACACATCCGGATGCAGCTTCCGCTTCTGCTGATGCGGTGTTCCATGGAACAGACCTTGACTGCGGCACAGACGCTTACAAAGCACTTGTGCAGGCGGTAAAAGAGCAAAAGATCACAGAACAGCAGATCGATGTTTCGGTAAAAAGGCTTTTCCTCATCCGGTTTCGGTTGGGCATGTTCGATCCGCCATCGATGGTAAAGTATGCACAAACCCCCACAAGCGCCCTCGAAGCAGCCGCTCACGCCAAACACGCATTGGATATGGCACATGAATCGATCGTATTACTGAAGAATCAAAACAATACATTACCATTGAAAAAGAGACTGCAAAAAATAGTTGTATTGGGGCCTAACGCCAATAACGTCATTTCTCCACTGGGTAATTATAATGGAACGCCGTCGAAACTGGTCACCATATTGCAGGGAATAAAAGACAAGGCCGGCGCTGCCACGCAGGTCGTATACGAAAAGGCAATCAATTTTACCAACAAAAATATACTTGACTACCGAGATATCAGCAAGTCCTGTTCTATAGAAGGAAAACAAGGGTTCAAAGCAAGCTACTACAACAACACGGAATTGAATGGAGAACCGGTTGCCACGCGGTTTGAACAAGGTATCGATCATAACTGGCAGGAAGGAGAAGCGGTGCTGGAAAATCTGAAAGCATACAGCTTTTCTGCCCGTTATGTTACCGATTATAAGGCAAGCACCGATGGCACGATCACTTTTGAGCTCGAAGCCGACGATGGACTGCGATTTATCATCAACGGAAAAACGGTTGTAAACTCCTGGACTAGAAAGCCACGGGACATTGCATCCTATACACTCACTACACAAAAAGATTCTGTTTATCACCTGGTGGTGGAATACTGGCAGGGCGAAGGCAAGGCCACCATGAAAATGAGTACAGGTCAACCTACCGTAACTGATTTCGATGCATTGATCAAAAAGATCGGTGATGCAGATGTTTTCATCGTTGCTGGTGGTATTTCACCTCAATTGGAAGGAGAAGAAATGAAAGTAAGTGATCCTGGCTTCCGCGGTGGTGATAGAACCACTATTCAACTGCCGGCTATACAAACAGAACTGATGAAAGCATTACACGCAACCGGCAAACCTGTTGTATTTGTAATGATGACGGGCAGCGCCATTGCCACACCCTGGGAATCGGCGAACCTCCCGGCAATTGTAAATGCCTGGTATGGCGGTCAGTCTGCCGGCACTGCCCTTGCAGATGTGTTGTTCGGGGATTATAATCCATCGGGCCGCTTACCGGTTACTTTTTACCGAAGCGATAATGATCTGCCGGCATTTGAAGAATACTCTATGAAGAACAGGACCTACCGGTACTTTACCGGCAAACCATTATATGGTTTTGGGTATGGACTTAGTTATACCACATTCCGCTATGATCAATTAACGGTACCGGCAGCTGTTGAAAGTGGAAAAGCGGTCAAAGTCACCGTGCGGGTTACCAATACAGGTAAGAAAGCAGGTGATGAAGTGGTTCAATTGTACCTGGTAAATCAGAATCCTTCCCTGCTTACCCCCTTGAAATCATTAAAAGGCTTTCATCGAATCACTGTAAAACCAGGGGAAATGAAGCTGGTTCATTTCACTTTATCGCCTGAGGATCTTACCTATGTAGATGCTACCGGAAAGCGTTTGCCCTTACACGGAAAAATACAATTAGCGGTTGGCGGTAGCCAGCCCGATGAACCCAATGCAACCAGCGGGAATATTGTTAAAAAAGCAGTTATGATAAAGTAGTAAGGTGGGTTAACCAGTTGAACAGTTGCTGCCGCTTTATGCGGTAGAAGTATTGCGTATTAACGAAGAATTACTTTCTTTGTAATTACTCAATTTGACGGCTATGGACCCAAAACGGATGCTGAAAGAACATGTAGCGAAGATCGCTGCATTAACCGATGCCGAATTCGACAATTTCTTTGCCCGCTTCGAGTTACAATCCTTTAAGAAAGGCCAGACCATTATTTCAGCCGGTGACAGAGTAAACCATGAATACTTTGTATTGAGTGGTTGCCTCAAAACCTTTTATATTAATGATGATATAAAAATGTACATTCTTCAGTTTGCCATGCCAACCTGGTGGGCGTCTGATTATAATGCATTATATAGTGGCGCCAAAGCGGCTGTTAGTGTTGATTGTGTAACAGATGCAGAAGTGCTTCGCCTGTCAAATGCCAACAGGGAAGAGATATGCAGCCAGGTGCACCAGGTAGAACATTTTTTTCGGTGGCGAACGAACAAAGGGTATGTGGCTTCGCAGAAAAGACTGCTGAGCATGATGAATAACGACGTGAAACATCGCTATGAAGAGCTGATGGCCCAGTATCCCGAGCTGTATAATATTGTTCCGAAACAGTTGATTGCCGCTTATTTGGGCGTTTCCCGCGAAACCCTCAGCCGCCTCTACAACTCCTGAAATGTGATGTCCATCACAAATTGTGGATAGTGATGTAGATCACGCAATCACCCTCCCGATCCATCGCATCTTTGTGTCGTAAACAAAAACACACAAAGAAATGAAACATCAAAAATTCGAGATCGCCGTTGCTCAGAGCAATATCGATTGGACCGGCCGGAAAGTTACCGGCGCACATTTCGGAACCATTGCCGTAAAAGAAGGCACCCTTTCAGTAAATGATGGTAAATTAAGCGGTGGTCAGTTTGTGGTTGATACCACTTCCATTAAGATCCTGGATATTGATGATCCTGCCACCAATGCCCAGTTCGCCGGCCACCTGGCTTCAGATGATTTTTTTTCCATCGAGCAATATCCCGAAGCGCGTTTTGAAATTACTTCCGTCAACGACAACCATGTTGAAGGTGATCTCACCATCAAAGGCATTACCCATCCGGTGGGCTTTGATGCGAGTGTGCATATTGTCGGCAATACTTTATACGCTTTCGGGAAAATAATTATTGACCGCACCAAATACGGCATCAGGTTCCGCTCTGGTAATTTCTTCACCAATCTGGGCGATACCCTTATCTATAATGATTTCGACCTGAAAGTAAACATCACCGCTATTGCTGCTTAGCAGCCATCTTAAAAAACATTTTATGCCATTCGTAAAAATTGAAGTGACGCGTGAAGGCGTCACCCGCGAACAAAAGCGGCAACTCATCCAAGGAATAACCGATGTGATCACCAGTGTATTGAACAAAGACCCACAGCTTACCCATATATCCATAGCAGAAGTGGAAACAGACAATTGGGGCTATGCGGGGGAACAGGTATCGGTATTGCGTGAACAGGGTATAACCGCTGATAAAAAATAAAACCATGAAAAAACAAACTATAATAATTACCGGCGCCTCTTCCGGTATCGGGAAAGAAGTAGCCAGGTACTTTCTGAAAAGAGGTGATAATGTTGTGATCAATTCTACCACCCGTGGTAAACTGGAACAGGCTTACCAGGAACTGGGTGCAGGGCCTAACCTGGCCATGGTGGCCGGTGATGTAAGCAACAAAAGTACGGGTGAGCAACTGATGGCAACAGCTGTAGAAAAGTTTGGCTCCGCCGATGTGCTAGTAAACAATGCCGGCATCTTTGAAACCAGGCCTTTTCTGGAAGTAGATGAAGCTTATCTCGATCGCTTTTTAAGCACCAACCTGAAAGGAACCTTTTTTACCACACAGGCGGTACTGCCGCAGATGCTGAAACAACAGGATGGAGTAGTGGTCAATATCGGCACGCCACTCGTGCACCGGTCTTTAGGCGGTGTGCCCATTACAGCGCCCATGTCGAGCAAAGGCGCTATTCATTCACTCACCCTGCAGCTGGCAGCCGAATTCGGCAAACAGAATATTCGCGTAAATACTGTTGCACCAGGAACTATACGCACGCCTATGCATGGCGGCAATGCCGATACAATGGCGGGTTTGCACCTGGTAAACCGGGTAGGCGAAGCAGAAGATGTAGCTGAAATGGTGTACACGATCGCGAAGAGCAATTTCATCAATGGCGCCATCATCAACGTAGATGGAGGCCTGGCCGCCGGTCATCATTTGAATTGAGATGATAATAATGTTATTAATAGCTTTGTTGTCTTGTCATGTGCAGGACAACAAAGCACAAAAAACAAGCAATATGCGCACGCAGCAGATACAGGAAACGGATTCAGCAGCAATCGCCCATGCACTATCAGCATATTACTTTCAAGGGATCTATGAAGGCGATCTGGATAAACTGCACAAAGTGTATCATCCGGGCACCTTGCTTTTTGGCGATGTGAAAGGACAACCATATGCCAAAACCCTGGCCTCTTACCTGGATGGTGTTCAGCAACGGCAAAGCCCAAAAGATTCCGGAAAGCCATTTAAGACAGAGATTCTGGCTATAAAAGTGGTTAATTCCATAGCCATTGCAGAAGTGACTGTACAAATGTATGCGTTCCTTTATCACGAATTTTTGTCCTTTCACAAGATCGATGGGCAATGGCGCATCGTCAATAAAATGATCAGTGACGTAAACAAATAAACGAAACACCATGTGGTACAACACAAAAGCAACAGAACTCCTGGGCATTGAATATCCGATATTACAAGGTCCTTTCGGCGGTGGGCTTTCTTCGGTAGAATTGGTAGCCACAGTATCAAATGCGGGCGGGCTGGGTGGTTATGGCGCGTATACCTTAAGTCCGCAGGAAATTTATGACCTGAACAAACAAATTACAGCAGCTACCGACAAACCCTATAATTTGAACCTGTGGGTGTCTGATACAGATACTTTAAATGGCACAGTCACTGATGATCATTATGCACAGGTCAGCCGCTTGTTCAAACCTTATTTCGATGAGGTTGGTATTCCGCTGCCCGAGAAGCCGGCGCCATTTGCGTCACGCTTTCAAAACCAGTTACAGGTTATCTTGGATATACGTCCACGCGTCTTCAGTTTTATGTTCGGTACGCTGCCGCCCACTGTGTTGGAGCAATTTCATAAGCTCGGTATAAAAACAATTGGCGCAGCCACTACCCTTGATGAAGCGATTGCCTTGGAAGAGACCGGTGTAGATATGATCATTGCATCTGGATTTGAAGCGGGTGGCCATAGGCCATCCTTTTTGGCTTCGGCCGAAACATCCACTACCGGAACTTTTGTGTTGGTGCAGTTAATAAAAGAAAAGGTAAAAACGCCGATTATTGCCGCAGGTGGTATCGCCAACGGCCGCGGAATAGCGGCTGCATTAACGTTAGGCGCAGATGCCGTGCAGGTGGGAACCGCTTTTCTGGCTACTGATGAATCAAACGCCTTGCCCATACACCGGCAGATGCTGTTCTCGCCCCAGGCGAGGTATACGACCCTGTCAAGGGCTTTTACCGGCCGCTTAGGCCGTGGTATTACCAGCAGGATCGCCAAAGATGTAGCCGGAAAAGAGCACCAGTTCTTACCATTTCCGCTACAGACCACCTTTATGTCATCACTAAGAAAAGCAGCACTCGATCAGCAAAAATGGGACATGGTCTTATTTTGGGGCGGACAAATTGCACCTTTGCTGAAACATAGAAAAGCAAAGCAACTGTTGCAGTCATTGATAGAAGAGACAGGCGCCTACTTTATGGCAAATAGTTCATCGTGAAATAGCGGTGGCTGAAAAAAAACATGAAAATATATTTGACCCTTACCTTACGTCATACCCTACATTTGTTTTCATCAATCAGTAAGCAGTGGAACAGTACTCCGTAAAAAAGCTGGCAGCGCTGGCAGGGGTGAGTGTCCGGACACTCCACCTCTATGACCAGATCGGTTTGCTAAAGCCTTCTGTGCGCACAGAAAAAAATTACCGCTTATATGGGCAGGCCGAGTTATTGAGATTGCAACAGATCCTTTTTTATAAAGAGCTGGATCTGCCGCTCAAAGAAATTGCCGACATCCTGGATGATCCTGCATTTGATCCGGTAAAGGCCCTGGAAAACCATAAAGCTGCTTTACAACAAAAGCATCAGCGGATAACCACCTTATTGGTTACGATTGACAAAACGATTGATCAACTAAAAAACGAAACCATGTTACAACCCGAGGAATTATATGAAGGCTTTCCACCAGAAACAGTCGAAAGCTGGCAACGGCTGGCTGTAGAGAAATGGGGCGATGCTGTAGAACGCTCCAGGAAGCATTTGTTGCAGAAAACGAAACAGGAATTTAAAGCGCTGCAGCACGCAGCAAGCCTTAACTGGCAAAAGCTGTTCTCGATGCGTCATGAAGATCCCGCCAATGAGCAGACTCAAAAGGAAATAGCGGTACATTACGAACTGATAAGGGAATTCTGGGGTACGGCTGGTATAACCGATAAGCAGGCGGCTGCCTATGCCGGTTTAGGCGACCTCTATATAGCAGATGAAAGATATACGATGATAGAGGGAAAACCCCAGCCGGAATTTGCGCAGTTTATGCAGCAGGCAATGAAGTTTTTTGCAGAAAGATTATAGAAGTAACTCAGACACCATTCATGAAAACAAGCCCCGCTCACCCGCGGGGTTTATTTTTTATTGTGCACTTGAATAACTTCGGATAAGCCTAAGCTGTAACATATTAATTTCCATTAATTTGAATTTGCGGTCAATTCGACATGTGAATAACAAAATGCGTCCGCCAATTTGTACTAAAAAAATTGGCAAATTTATGAACCTCCTTATATGACGATATCAAATTAGAATGTATTTTAGCGACCCGTTTCCACGAATTACAGGCAGACAGAAAGACTTTTTCAATAAAAAACAAAATCAACCAATCTTATGGCCAAAGAAACCATTGCAAAGGAAAATCCGGTTACAGACGCATTAAAGAAATTGAAGGAAGAGGAAGCGGAACTGATGGGTAAATTAAAACCTGTTCAGGAAGCGATCAGCGCCCTTGAAAAGATCCTTGACAAATCAAGCAAGAAAGCTGCCAAGCCTTCGAAAGAAGCAGCCGGTGAGAATTTATTTGCTGAAGAAGGCGCCACTGAAGCAGCCGAAACTCCTGAAGCACTTAACTAAAGACATTAAAGCGGAACAGTTGAAATGTAACAGACGCTTTAAGATTGCAGGGTATTTTACCCTGCAATTTTTTTTAATTGAATATACGGCTACTCCTGTAAGTAACACCTGCTACATATAAAAAAGCGCCAACCCCATTCACAAGCTAAACCAGGATCCGGCGGGTTCGCCAGCTTAATCTGCCCTGGTAATTACTGCTAATTATTTCCTCACTCCTGACATAAGGCTGTCATAAGCCGGTTTTAAATTTGTAACCCGCAGGACAGCTGCTTTTCCGTATACAAATCTTATGCATTAAATAAAGATGAGATGCAAGAAATAGAAGTATTCTATCCTAAAAGCGTCGCAGACTGGCGAAAATGGTTGCAGAAAAATCACCTTTCGAAACAGGCTGTATGGCTTGTTTTTTACACCAAAAGCTCAAAAAGGAAATCAATTACCTGGAGCGATGCAGTTGATGTTGCCCTTTGCTTCGGTTGGATAGACAGTAAGAAGATCAAAATAGATGAAGAAACATCACACCAGTTTTTCAGCAGGCGAAAACCAGGAAGCACCTGGTCAAAGATCAATAAAGAAAAAGTGCAGCGCTTGATCGACAAGGGGCTTATGTCGGAAGCAGGGCACCAAAGCATTGAAGTGGCAAAGCAAAATGGTTCATGGACGATCTTAGACATCGTTGAAGAGCTGAAAATACCCAAAGATCTGGAGCAGGCGTTTCAAAAACACAAAGGTTCGAAAGACTATTTTCAAAGTTTAAGTAAGTCTTCAAGAAAAGCGATGTTGCAATGGCTTGTGCTTGCCAAACGTCCCGAGACGCGGCAAAAGCGGATAGACGAAATTGCCACCCTGGCAAGCCAGAAAAAGAAGCCCAAACAATTCTGAGATTTCTACTACATAAGTTGTATCGCTGCAATTACCAGATCCGGTGCTGTAATATTAAACTTTTCCAGTTACAAGAATAAACAGTTGGCTCAGTTACAAGTTTTGTGGATTGAAAAGAAGAGCTCGAAGCTGTTGCATGAAAAGGTAATTTTTTGCCAGGTGCGATCACACCCAAAAACAAAAACCCCGCATAAATCTCTTTACACGGGGTTTCAAACTTTCGTTACTTCAAATGAACATGTGAGAGTGGTCTCGCCCAGAATCGAACTGGGATATCAAGTTCCGGAGACTTGCGTACTATCCATTGTACTACGAGACCAATATTTTTTTAAGAACTCCGCCTTCCCATTGCCCATTGCCCATTGCCCATTGCCCATTGCCCATTGCCCATTGCCCATTGCCCATTGCCCATTGCCCATTGCCCATTGCCCGACGGGCGGCAAATTTACATTAAAATTGCCAAATCTCCTCAGCCCTGATAATTAATGCGATATTAAGGAAAAAAACTCCCCAGATTGCCTTTTGACCACAGTTCCCACTGGAAATTCAGGCGCCTGCAGGTTGACGGCATCGGAACTGCTAAGTTCCCGAAACACAAGCACTGTTCCCGGTAGCGCGGGCCGATGTTATTCCACAAGACTGGTGTCCATGCCGCAAACACCTATTTTTTGAACTTACTGGGTTTATGTTGCTCCTTTTCCGTAACCACATGATGTAAGGTCTCATATTGCAGCCCCGACGGCGTAGCCTGCACCTGCATCACACAGCCATAACTGATCTTAAAAGCGCCAAATGAATCAACCAGCGGCGTTTGCGTAATATGCGCCAAAATACTCCTGATCACGCCTCCATGCGTCACGATCGCCACAGGCTTGGGCCCCTCAACGATCCGCTTGAAACATTGCGTAACGCGGCTATGCATCTGGATATAACTTTCTCCCCCCGGTATACACACATTTACAAAGTCTTTCATCCAGGGATCGATCACCTCAGCCGGAATGGCATCCCAATGTATGCCCTCCCATTCCCCACAGGCCAATTCCATCAGGTCTGGTTCCAAATTAATAGCATGATTGGGAAATAAATAGCTGGCCAGTTTATGGCAGCGGATGAGCGGACTGCTATACACCTGCTCAATGTTGTCAGGCAGCGCATGCTGGATCTGCGCAGCTTCTTCCTTAAAACTTTCAGTTACATCGATGTCCAATTGCCCATAACAAAGGCCTTTTTCAATGAGTGGGGTGGTATGACGTATAAGGTAAATTGACATGGAAGCAAGTTAATAAGTTTGAAAGTTAACAGGTTGACTAGTTAACCACCAATAAAATACCAGGAAATTTTCCTTTGCAATACCCTTGCCAACTCAATGTGTTACCCAGTAAACAGGGTAAGGCAAACGCCTTACTCCATGCCGCCGGCGGGGCCACCTGCTCTATGCGCTCGTTCTGTCAATCAGATCATATAGCGGAAAATAATGATCATGCTTAGATAAAAACACAGCTCGCTCACCTGCTGAATGGCGCCGAGGCAATCGCCCGTATAACCACCGATCCATTTTTTAAAATACCTGGCCAAACTGAACGCGGCATACACAACAGGTACAATTGCCAGCAGAAAATGCCAGCTCATAAACGCAAATGGTATCAATGTTGTGATGGCAGGTATCACTAGGTCAGGTACCGTTGGTTTGCGGGTGGCCACCGGCTTCGATTTACTGCCATCGGGATCGGTTACATAATCATAAAAACGCATAACCAGTACGGGCATGAACCGGCTTAAGGAGTGGGCGGCGACCAGGGTCAATAAAAAATACCGGTAATTGTAGAAGATATTCAGGGAAGGCGCCTGCAGATCGGGGGTGAACTTAGGCAGCTCTTTTAATAAGAGGAATTTGCAAAAAAGCACGGCCATCATACCAATGACACCATAGGAACCCAGCCGGCTGTCTTTCATGATCAGCAGGATCTTTTCTTTGGTCCAGCCCCCGCCAAATGCATCACATACATCTGCAAATCCATCTTCATGAAATGCTCCGGTTGTTAATATACCGGCAATGATAGAAGCTGCAATCGCAATATCTTCACTGATATATTTATTAAATACAAGAAATGTAAACCCGCTGATAGCGGCTACCATCCAGCCGACCAGGGGGAAATATTTTACCGATCGTTCCAGGTATTCAGCTGAATGATCGGTAAAGCGCGGTACAGGCAACCGCGTCAAAAACATCATGGCCGTAAAAAATATCCGCAACTCTTTTTTCATGATTGCTTTTTAATGCTGAAGCGTTCTGCGCTTCGCGTTCGTTCAGCGCTACGCAAATGGTATCTGTCCGCCTTTTGGGCAATTCCCGTTGAGCGTTCGTTCAGCGCTATGCGTATTGCGCCTCTCCGCCTTTGGATAATTACCCCTTGGCGTTAAGCGTGCCTTTGGCGGATTAAGCGTTCCGAAAATCTTCAGCCGTGCCCACCTTAAGCTTCACTATTGCTCACACCCGCGCTTTCAAAACTCGCCATCTCATTCAGGAAATTTACCGCTGATCGTATCATCGGCATAGCCAATGCGGCACCGGTTCCTTCGCCTAAGCGCATTCCCAGGTTTAACAATGGAGTAACACCCAGGTGCCGGAGGATCCTTTCATGTCCTGCTTCCTGACTGGTATGCGCAAAAATACAATGATCTGTCAGGTTCTTCCAGCCAGGTACCATAACGGGTTGTTTCTCCCATTCAAAAATGGCATTGGCTATCAGCAAAGCAGCTGTGGCAATAAAACCATCAACTACCACGATCATTCGTTGTTGCACGGCTTGCAGGTAGGCGCCGGCCATCATGGCGATCTCAAATCCGCCTATCCGCGCCAGCAACTCCATGGGTTGGTCGCTTAACGCATCTAATGTTTGTTTTTTATACACCTGTTGCAATGTATCGATCTTTTTCTGCAGCTGCGCATCGTTCAGGCCGGCGCCTCTGCCCGTGAATGCCTCTACGGGTAGTTTTGTGATTGCGCTCATGATCAGCGTAGCCGATGAGGTATTACCGATGCCCATTTCGCCAAATCCTATACAATTGCAACCCGCCGCCGCTACCTCTTGCACAATGGTCCTCCCTTTTTCAATGGCCTGCTTTGCTTCTGTCATACGCATGGCCGGCTCCTCCAGGTAATTCCGGGTACCATTGCCGATCTTCGCATGTATAAGATCAACAGCGCTCGGGGAAAAATCAAAGTTTACGCCTGCATCTACAACCTTTAAGGTGAGCTGGTGCTGACGGCAGAATACATTGATCGCGGCGCCGCCATTTACAAAGTTCAATACCATCTGGGCAGTCACTTCCTGCGGATAAGCATTCACCAAACCGGTTTTTGCAATGCCGTGATCTCCTGCAAATACAATGATGTGGGGATCGTTGATCACCGGTTTTGTCGTTTCCTGGATCAGGCCAGCCTGCAGCGCAATTTCTTCCAGCCTGCCCAATGCGCCCAGCGGTTTCGTTTTATAGTCGATGAGATGTTGTAGAGCCTGTTTCAATGTTTGCGCTTGTGTAGCTGACATATGTTAAGTTGTACTCGTGAATGGTCAATTGTTCGGCAACAGGTCACAGAAATAAAATCCATACTCCGAAGCCTGGTTCATGGGGTTGCAGCTGTCCTGGGCGTTTTGGGGCGCCTGGTAAGTGCGATACACGATATCGCCTTTGGTAAAGGGTACCGGGTTTTTAAAGATGGGCCCATCAAATACAAAAGAATGGTATTCTCCGTTTTCACCACATACATCTACATCGGCCGGCAGATCGCGTACAAAAGATTCGTCGATCAGGCGGCCACAAAAACTTTTGTCAAGGAATTTTGTGTTCACACATACGATGATAGCCTTAAAACCAGCATCCAGAAATTCGTGCATCAGTTGGCTAGTAGGAATTTTCCATAAGGGAAACACACATTGTATATCCATGGCTGCCAGCTTTTCCTCCCGGTACCGTTTCAGGTCCTCGAGGAAAATGTCCCCAAATACCGCATGACTGTAGCCCTGGTTCTTCAGGGCCGTCACTTGATGCAGCATGGCCTGTTCATACTCCTGCATACCTGGTTGCTCGGGCAGTTCAATGGTTTGTAAGGGAAGTCCTATAGATGCGGCCTGTGCTTCCAGCAATGAACGCCGTACACCGTGCATGGATATGCGGTCATGCGCTGCATTCACACTGGTTAGCAGGCAATCAACCTGGTAGCGATTATCCTGCTGTATATAATGTAAACACAGCGAAGAATCTTTGCCTCCGCTCCAATTCATATACCCCCTGACCCCCTGAAGGGGAGAAAGAGGGCTTCCTGTGTTGCTGGATGATTTATTATTCATTGTATTATCAATAGATACCGGTTCATGATGACAATTACCCAAAAGCCGTTTATTGCTGCCCTTCATGGGCTCGGGGTATTCTGCCTTTAATTACAAGCGGCAAACCACTCACCATAAAGATCACTTTATCCGCCTTCTGCGCAATATACTGGTTCATCCAGCCTTGCAGATCGGTAAATTTTCTGCCAATCTCCGTGTCGGCATGCATGCCCATACCCAGTTCATTGCTGATGATGATAAAGGTATTGTTGGTCGTGTCGAGCTGATCGATTTCCGCCTTGCATAAGTTCAGGCTGGCCTCCACATCGTACTTGGTATCGGTAAAGAAATTGGTCAGCCATAAAGTAACACAGTCCATCACAACCACTCTGCCCGATAATGACAAACCGCTGATATTTTTTTCTTCTTCAATACTCATCCACCGTTCATCTCTTTCTGCCTGGTGACGTTGTATGCGTTTTTCAAAATTGTCATCCCAGTGCCGCGCCGTGGCCAGGTAAATCGGATTGTTGCTTAACTGCAGCGCCAGCTCCTGTGCATAGCGGCTTTTGCCACTGCGGGCGCCACCGGTAATGAATATTAAACCGGGCGCGCTTTCATCTTGTACCATTCGTAAAATATTTCTCGGTAAATAAAGTGTATCGTTGTTTCAATTCCAGCAGGCAATGGCGGCAAAGGCAGTCTGAATACCGTTCTTCGATAAATGATTTTTCTTCTGCAGTGAATGTAATACCATAACACTGGCAATGCATTACATCACCTACTTTACATTCAAAGGGCGCCTGGCAGCGGGGACAGGTTTTTTGCTCATGTTTACACATAGGCCAGTGTTGATTGATGTAACGGTTTGTATTTATGTTCTAAATGCGCAGGCACATTGAACAGGCCAGGGTGGAACAAGGCTGCCAGCAATTCAATACCATCGGTTAAGGTGCCGGCACTCGGCTGGGTGAACAGGTCGTAGTCTGCAAGAAATACCGCATTGTTCCGCACAGCCGTTAACTGCGCCCATTCTTTCTTTGCGGTAAGCAAATTGATCTCTTCTGCAGTACGGCTGATCGTAAAACCGCAGGGCGCGATCACCAGTACTTCCGGATCATATTTCACGATCTTTTCCCAGGGCGTAACAATGCTGTCGCCACCCGGGTTCGACAACATATCAATTCCACCGGCATAGGCCACCTGGTAAGGGATCCAGTGACCGCAATTGTACACCGGGGCCATCCATTCCATGATCATCACCCGCTTAGGGGCTGCTTTATGGTACCGTAAACCATCGATGATGGCGTCTATTCTTTTTTGTAAAGCGGCAAGATAGGCATAGGCTGCTTCTTCATTGCCCATCGCGGTAGCAATGGTAATGGCTGTATTGAACACATCATGCAGGTTGTTTGGCGTAAGCGCAATGAGCTGGGGCTGCTTTGCCAATTTAGCTACCGCTGCAGCCGTGCAGGCCGTATCGATCTGGCAAACTTCACAAACATCCTGGGTAAAAATAAGATCGGGTGCAATGGCCTGAAGCGCCGCTTCGTCTACATAATACAGGCTCTTGCCCTGGGCCTTGGAAGCAGAGAATATTTTATCGATCTCCATGCTGCTGTAGTGATGTCCTTCAAGCACACAGCGTACCACTTTTTGTTTTTCTGCCAGTGCCTGCTGCGGGCATTCGAAAGTGATACCCTGCAAACGGTGTTGCAAACCCATGTCATAGATCATTTGGGTGGCGGCGGGAAGAAAGGAACTTGCTATCATGGAGGAAATTTGAATGAGTTAATATTTTGATACAAGTTAAAGAGCTCGGGAAACCAGTAAGGGTCACAAATTGCAAGTTACAAGTTGCACGTTCCAGGGTCTTCTGATAAAGCCTTGCAACCTGTAACTTGTAACCTGAAACCTGGAACCCAGGATGACCTGAAGCCATTAGACGGAAGGTTGCAATGAGGTATATCTCTTTTGTAACCACTCAAAGGCCCCGAACAGAACGGCGCTGTAAAAGACCGTACCCGCCAGAAATCGCCATTCATAGGGAATGGCAGAGATCAATCGTTGCGTATACAGCGAAACAGTAAATTTCTCTTCAACGATGCAGGAGCCAAGATCACTTACCAGCCAATGGATGAGGCCGGCAACAATGACTGCCATAACAATTCTGGTAACAGTTATGTCGCGAATGATCAGTTTACCGGCAATGGCCATCAGCGCAAAAGAAGTATAGGTCCATACCCAGCCATTATACAACAAACCATCGCGGTATTGAGCATCGGAAAAAATAGTGAATGTGAGCACTACATCGCTTATGAACAGCGTCAATAATGGGAAAACAATTGGTTTTATATAGCCCTGGAAATACGCCCCGCCAAACAAGGCCATGGCGCCCACAGGCGTTAATACAGTGAGCGGTCCCCAGCCAAGGAAGGATGCCAGGCGCAAAGCGGCCGTTACCACAATGAAAAGCAACAATGCCGCATAACGTGGACTGATTTGTTTTATTGACATGCTATCGTGTTTTAACAGATTAAAGAATGTATATGCTGAAAATCCTTCCGGAAACCCGGAAGGACCTTCTTGTTTATTTTACCAGTTAAAAATGACGCCACTCGTAAACATAAATGGCATGGAATTATATCCGCGGATATCGAAAAACCGTTGATCGGTGATATTGCGGGCATCTGCAAATACTTTTATGTATTTCGGCAGCTTATATTCTGCATAAGCGCCCAATAGGAAATAATCATCCAACACCAGGTCGGGCAGCTGGTATCCGCCCACATCATAACGTTTGCTTACATATTTTCCGTTCGCGCTTATGTACAAGCCATTATTGAACTGGTAACCCGCTGTTATGTTAAAGTTATGTTTGGGCCTTCTAAGCAAATAGCGGTAGGCTGTATCTTTAAATGTTTCCCGGCTCTGGATCTCTTCTTTCGGATCGAAATAGGTATAGTTCAGCGTTATCGTCAATGCCTGTACCGGTTTTAGGCTGGCTTCCAGTTCCAGGCCCTGTACCTGTTGTTTCGCTGCATTGAAATATTTATAGTTGATATAATCGAAGTCGATACCATCCTTGATGTGGCGGTCAAAATACACTACCCTAACAGTGCTGCTGTGCCTGGTATATTGAGCGCCTGCTTCATAGGTGGTCGAACGTTCTGGTTCCAATGTCGACAATCCATAAGATGAATACAACTGGTAAAGGGTAGGCGCTTTGAAAGCGGTGGCAATACTTCCGAATACCCTGAATTGTTTGCTGAAATTATAGGATGGATTAAAGGTATATGTATAATTACTGCCATAGCGCGAATGTACATTCATGCGGCCGCCCAGCTCAACGTTCAGCTTCTCATTAGGCGCATTATAAAATAAAGAAGAATATAACGAAGCCTGGCTATGCGATGTATCATTGAAGTTATCAGGGTATGCGCCATATGCACTGATAGATAGCGTTTGGCTGTTCATACTGCTGAACCGGTAATCGGCTCCCTGCAACCAGGTAAAGCCACTGCCAAGGCTGATATTCGCATAGGCTTCTAAAAAATGCGACCGGCCGTAATAGTCAAACGTAGCAAATGTCGTGAAACCAGGCACATCGCTGCTGTCGTTCAATTGACTCCGGGTAAAATCACTGTAAGCATAATAGCCGGTAATATTCACATTGTTCCTGTGATAATTAAATCCACCACCGGTGATCAGATTTTTGTTTTTCACGGTATAATCCCTGTCATCAACGAAGGCGCCGTCATCTATATCTGTTTTGTTGCGGCTGTACTGAATATATCCTTTGAACAGGAGGTTGGCCGTTGCCTCAAATTGCATGGAAGCACTGGCTACATCGGAATTGAAACCATCCTTATCGAAACCTTTATTATGGGTGCTGTCATACGCTGTTGAAAACCCGTCGGAATGCAGTTTGCTATACTTCGCGCTATACAATATTTTTCCGGCTTTACCATAGAACTGTGCATTGCCCCTGAGCGTGCCGTAATTGCCCGCACTAACCGTTGCCTTTACATTTACCGGCTTGTTAACGTTCTGCTTAACGGTAATAATATTGATAACACCGGCAACGGCGTCGCTGCCATACATGGTAGACTGTGCTCCGCGTGCTATTTCAATACGCTCGACATCATTCAGCGACAGCAGGTTCAGGTCAAATTCATTGCCTGAAAGCGATGGATCATATACGGGTATACCATCCAGCAGGATCAGTGTTCTGCCCGATGCGGCGCCGCGTACATACACGCTTTGGTTGGTGCCAATATTGTTCAGGGAACCATTTACCGAAACGCCCGCCTGTTCATTTAATAACTGGCCTACGGTTCGTCCGCTGCTTTTTTCAAGCTGCTCTTTAGTGATAACGGTAATAACCTTGCCGGTGGTGGATTGCTTTTGCGCCAGTTTGTTGGCCGTGACAATTACTTCTCCCAGTTGTTTTGTGCTGGTGCTGTCCTGTGCGTATGCCTGGTAACCAAGGATCAGGACGGAAAACGTGAGTAACCTTTTTAACATGGTCATAGTTTTGTGTTGATTAACTATGAACCTTCGGAATAATGAAATACGAACAGAAATGAAATGGTCTTATGTAGTAAAGACTGATTTCATCCCGGCTTTTCACCCGAAAGCTCGTTGATGTAAAATGGCAACTGGCAGGTCTTCTGGCTTGTTCTCTGCTGAATGCCTTCCCATTGATTACGCTTGATGCCTCAACAGTGGCGTGGGTATTCAGCAATTGTTAACCGTGAACAGGTAACGGGCAGCAGCTAATGCAGCTATTGACCATTGACCATCACTATTCACGATAATGAACTTACAGCTACGGGGATAGCACCGGATTCGCACCGGTTTCCCTTTTCATCCCGACCTTTATCGTCGGAAACCAATTACGCGGCAAAAATAGGTGCTGTTCCTGTTCTGCCAATAAAATTTTTCAGCAGGGCTGTGGAAAGAAAGTTGAGCTGGTTCTAAACGCGCAAGCAAAACATTGACGGCTTACAGCTTATATTGAAATGAAATGCCGCCAAAATAGTTAATACCTGGGGCGGCATTATAATACCGGCCGCCGGCAGCATTAATATCATTGCCCAGGCTATAGGTCACATCAAAAACGTTGTCAACCCCGGCAAACAGGTCCATTATGATCGTCTTGCCTAAAGGCCTGCGCCAGCCTGTGCGGCCTCCTGCCAGGTTATAGGAAGTGGCCATATCTGTATTCGCATCGTTCAAGGCAATGGGATCCCGGTAAAACCAGGTAAGATTTATATACCAGCCGGGGCTCGTAGTAAGATCTATACCTGCCGCTATGGAATGGGCAGGAACTCCTGGCAGTTTGTTGCCTGAAAAATCGTTCGCCACCACTTTGTAATCCTGGTAACGGAACCGGTGCCAGGTATGGCTGGCCCATAACCGTGCACTATTTACAAAGCGGTTGCTGTTGGGCAATAACTGGTAACTGGCCTGTGATTCAATGCCGCGTTGGCGGGTGCTGCCTGCATTTTCGAAATAATCTGCGCCGCTGGCATCGCGGCGCTGCACTATGGCATTTTGTAACTGGTAATAGAATGCATTTACTTCTACGTATAAACGTTGCTGTAACCAGCTGCTTTTAACACCTGCTTCATAATTCAATCCATGCTCGGCCTGCAGGCCGGTATTAATGATGCTGGTAGAGGGCAGTATTTCAGCCGTTCCGGGCGGCGAAAAACCACGGGATATACTCGCATACATAAGCAGGCCCGGAATGATCTTTTTTGAGATGGCAAGCCGCGGCGCCCATTCGCTATTGAAACTGGCGCTCAGTTTACCGGTCTCCGGGCCGGTTAAGCGGGTAATGGTGATAGAAGATTTATTGATGCTAAGGCCTGCACTTACCGACCAGTCGCCCGGTAAACGCAGATCACCCTGTACAAAACCCGAATAAATATAATTGTCTATATCATCATCGGTTTGCACGGTATCGGGTTGCCCGCCTGCATTACCGAATGTTTTGGTGTTAAAGAAGCCGCGTTGCCCTTCCCCGCCAAAGGAAAGCTGAAGGCTGCTGCTTTGCCACTGCCTGTTGAGCGTAAAAACGGTACGGCCGCCAAAATGGGGTTCGCTTCTTCTTTCATAATTGCGGATGGCCGGGTTTTTTATGTTGGAAAAAGCGCCATAAACTACCGATGTGTTCTGAAAGTTTTCGGTAAACCGGTATTGATGGGTAATACCTGCGAGGAATGTTTTCTGGTAAATAGCGGCCCCGGCGTCCTGGGCACCGGGAAAAGCGCCTGCTGCCGGCCGGGCCGATTTCGGATTCGCGTTAAATTGAGCAGCTGTTAATCCACCTGGTGTTTGGTAGTACAGGTCGCCGTACATTACCGAAGCAGCCAGTTGTTGTTTATCGCTGGCTTTGTACCGGGTTTCCCAGGTAGCTACATCGCGCCGCATCCGGCTTTGATCGCGGTAACCATCGCTGGTTAAACGGGCATAGCCAAATGTATTGTTATGATCACCGTCGCCCAGTGTTACCTGCGCATTGATGTTTTGTAAATTATAGCTGCCGGTTGTATAATGCAGGTTTATGCCTGCCGCTTTGTTGTCGGCCTGGCTGTTGATCAGCACCGCACCGCCGGTACCTGCTCCATACAAACTGCTGGCCGGTCCCTTGAGCACTTCTATGGAATTTACATTGAAATAGCTGAGCTGATTGAGGTAAGTATTGCCGCCCGGATCTGTGAACGGGATACCGTTCCAGTATACTTTTACATTTCGAACCCCGAAAGGCGAGCGCAGTGTACTGCCGCGTATGTTTAACCGGTAGCTGCCGGGTGATCTTTCTTCCATATGCACGCCGGGCGTGGCATTCAGGGCAGGTAAAAAACTGGTATTGTTGTATCGCTCCAGCTGCGCTGCATTAATTACATTAACGGCGGCTGATACTTCTTTCAACTGGCGGTGTTGTTCATAGGCTTTCACTACCACCTCCTGCAAGGTACGCGTGGTATCCTGTGAATGATGCTGCTGTGCCTGCAGTGATACACTGGCTAGAGCTGTTAAAAAGATAAGGACCCAGTTTTTCATTTGCTATGCGTGAATTAACCCTAAAGGTAAATGCAAATATTAATTAACTTTCATTAATGAAGTCGTCCCGCTTAAATTTATTCGATCTCACAATGATCGTCGTCAGCCTGGTAATAGGCATGGGCATTTTTCGTACCCCGGTAAATGTAGCCCGGCAGGCGGGCTCGGCAGATATGTTTTTCATTGCCTGGATCATGGGCGGACTGGTGGCCTTATGCGGGGCATTGACCTATGCCGAAATTGGTTCAAGGTATCCGGTTACCGGCGGCTATTACAAGATCTTTTCCTATTGCTACCATCCTTCTGTAGCCTTTGCCATCAATTGTATTATCCTGGTGTCAAATGCCGCTTCCCTGGCCGGGGTGGCGCTGATAGGGTCAGAATACCTGGCGAATGTATTATTCAAAGACCATTCCAGCATCGATTCCCTCAAGCTCCTTATTTCTACGATAGCGGTGATCCTTTTTTATGGCGTGAACCTGATGGGCCTTAAAATGAGTGCCCAAACCCAGAATGTGCTCACGGTGATCAAGATCGGGGTGGTGGTATTTTTGATCAGTGCCTTGTTCACCGGCGACTATGCCGCTGCGGTTACCCCAGCCAGTTCGGAAACGCCCGGTCTCATGAGCACATTAAAAGCTTTTGGCGCCTGCCTGGTAGCAGTGAGTTTTACATATGGCGGCTACCAACAAACGATAAATTTCGGCGGGGAGGTTCAAAATCCGTCAAAAATTTTACCAAAAGGGATAATTTTTGGCATTGCTATAATAATGTTGCTGTATATTACAATTAATTACACCTATTATAAGGTGATAGGTTTTGGGAATTTAAAAGAAGCAGAATCCATTGCTGCTATTCTTGCCGGTAAATTGTTTGGAGAGAGGGGATTCACCATTCTATCGGTATTGTTGTTCCTGTCTGTGCTTGCCTATGTAAATGTATTGTTGATGAGTAATCCGCGTGTTATGTATGCAATGAGTGATGAGGGCGTATTGCCGGCAATATTTAAAAAAGTAAGCACCAAAAGAAACGTAATAGTTGTTTCGCTCAGTGCCTTTACGACCTTGTGCCTGATCACCCTTTTTTATGGCAAAACCTTTGATGAGATCCTCGATCACACCATATTTTTGGATTCCATAGGCATGGCCACTTCCGCTGGCACTATTTTTATTTTACGTAAAAGAGCTGTGGGAGACGATATAAAAAATAGTTACCGAATGAAGTTGTATCCATTGCTGCCGTTGATCTTTATTGCATCGTACCTCTTTGTGGGCACCAGTATTGCGATCAATACGCCAAAGGCGGCGTGGGTAAGCGCTTTGGTCTTCGCCGTTTTCTTTATACTGTATTTTGTGTTACGTTTATTCAAGAAATCTCCTCAACCAAACTAAGTTACATGAACGACCTTTCGTACATTTTAAATGAATTAGGTGAAGATCGGGAGCAATATTTCCGTGCTATCTCTCCGCCCATAATGCAAACCAGCAATTTCGCATTTAAAAAGGTGGACGATCTGCGTAAGGTGTTTGAGGACGAGTTCAGTACATACCTGTATAGCCGCGGCTTAAACCCAACCGTTGATATCCTGCGCCAGAAGCTGGCTGCTTTGGATGAGGCCGAGGACTGCCTCGTCTTTAACAGCGGCGCTTCGGCCATCTTCGCTTCTGTTTTTTCGAATGTGCAAGCAGGTGACCATATCGTTTCAGTGCGCAATCCCTATACCTGGGCGCAAAGAATGTTCGATAATATCCTGCCCCGCTTTGGCATTACCACTACTTATGTCGACGGCACCCACATAGAAAATTTTGAAAGGGCCATTCTTCCCAATACCAGGATCATTTACCTGGAATCGCCCAACAGCTGGGATTTTGCTTTGCAGGACCTGCGGGCTGTTGCCGAACTGGCCAGGGCAGAAAATATTATAACTATTTGTGATAACAGCTACTGCACACCCCTGTACCAAAAGCCGGTGGCCATGGGTATTGATATGGTCTTGCAATCGGCCACAAAATATATAGGCGGCCATAGCGATGTGGTGGCCGGCGTATTAACAGGCACCCGCCAGATGATGAAAAAGATCTTCGACAATGAGCTGCTGAACATGGGTAATGGCATTACGCCCTTCAATGCATGGCTGCTCATTCGCGGCCTGCGTACGCTGCCCATTCGCCTTGAACGCATTTCCAGCACCACTGCCAAAGTGGTAGAATACCTGAAAAAACACCCCCAGGTAGAAGAAGTGATCTTTCCCTTCGATCCCTCGTTTCCGCAATATGAACTGGCCCGCGAACAAATGAGCGGGGCCTGTGGCCTGTTCACCCTTGTAATGAAGGCAGAAAAAATGCAACAGATTGTAACCTTCTGCGAATCCCTGCGACATATTCTAATGGCTGTAAGCTGGGGTGGTCATGAAAGCCTGGCCATTCCCCGCTGCGCTTCCATAAAACCAGAGCATTTCGATGCCGGTAACCGGGCGCACAAGATGATCCGGTTCTATGTAGGTCTGGAAGACCCCGATTACCTGATCGCCGATTATGAGCAGGCTTTTGCAAAAAGCCGGTAGTTTAGCCCGGCTTTAGCATACCTGGTTCCAGGCCCGGGAGTAACGTGAATAATTGGTGTTGGCGCCACCTCATCAATGAGCCGGTGTTGCGGTAAAACCGTATGTTGAAGAACAGTTCCTCAGCATCCGGAATGCTGTGTTTACAGGTTTCTATACATGCGTTTATTCATTTTTTTAACTGACCGTTTATCAAAAACAAGCTGGTTCGCCTGTCATTACAATTACTTTTGGAAAATGAAACTCCTATTATTTATTCCTCTTTTTATATGCTGCCTTTCATCGGGCGCATGGGCGCAGGATAACTGGGATTTGCGGCGTTGTGTAGAATATGCCCTGGCCAACAATATTGCTGTGCAGCAATCAACGGTTCAGGCCGGGGTGGCTGAAATAAGTGAAAAACAAACCAGGTGGTCGCAATACCCCAGCGCCGATTTCAGCACCAATACCGGCCTGCAATGGGGCCGCTCCATTGACCCTACCACCAACCAGTTTACCAGTAACCAGTTATTATACCAGGGATATAATTTTAGTGCAGGCGTCACTGTTTTTAACTGGCATCGTATTAAGAATAATATTATTTCGGCCAGCCTGAATACCGATGCTGCTAAAATGGATGTGGAGCGCATTAAAAATGAAGTGTCGCTGAATGTGGCCACTTATTACTTACAGGTGTTACTGGCAAGGCAACAAATAAAAATTGCCAGTGTGCAAATGCAGCAGACAAAAGACCAGCTGGAAGTGGCGCGCAAAAGAGTGGCTGCCGGTGCTGCGCCCGAGCTGGATGCGCTTACCCTTGAAGGACAGTACGCCACCGACAGCGCCAACTATATCTCTGCCCGCGCCACTGCCGATCAGAACCTGCTGCAATTGAAACAGGTATTGAATATAGATGCCGGTAAACTCTTTGATATCACTACACCTCCGGTAGAAGAAATTCCGGTGGAGCCTATTTTGCAATTACAACCCGAAACGGTTTTCCAGATCGCCCTGCAAAATCAGCCGGCGCAAAAAGTAAATCAATTGCGTTTGCGCTCGCTGGAAGCTGCCTTGCGCGCCAGCCGGGCGGCCATGTACCCAACTATTTCGGTGGGCGGTACACTGGGTACTAACTTCTCCAGCGCCGACAAAAAAGTAACCGGTTTTACGTTAAACGGCTACTCACCGAATGGCGATGTGGTGCGTTTATCTGGTGCAGAATACCCGGTATTTACACCGAATGTGCAGGTAGCCCAGGGTAAAAAATCCTTTGGTGAACGCTGGGATGGCTGGGGTACACAAATAAACAATAACTTCCGCCAAAGCCTGGGCCTGAGTATAACGGTGCCCATTATCAGTGGCGGTACTGCCCGCTTTAATTACCAGCGATCAAAACTGGATATTAAAAATGCCGAACTTACCAAAGCGCTGGCCGATCAAACCCTGAAGAACGATATTTATAAAGCTTATTACAGCGCATCGGCTGCCCTTGAAAAATTCAATGCAACCAAACTAACCCTCGACGTTACACAACGATCCTTTGACATTGCTAAAAAAAGGAACGAGCTGGGTTTACTCAGTACATTCGATCTCATTATCAGTCAGGCCAATTTAACCCGTGCTAAATTTGATATGGCTTCCGCCCAGTTTGATTATGTTTTTAAAATGAAGGTGCTGGAGTTTTATAAAGGGCAGGGCATCAAATTATAAATTGCCGGCAGGGTAAGGTGTGCCACACTTATCGCTGGCTTTGTTAAACGAAAGGTGGCACACTTTATAATAGTTCATGAGATTCTAAACCGCGACAACCAATCATTATGAAGAAGAAAAAATTATTGTGGATCATTCTTGGCCTTGGGGTACTGGTGATCATGCTGGTAGGCCTTAAAAGCGCTGGTGTTATAGGTAAAGAAGAAGGTTTGAAAGTGGCCACTGAAAAAGTGCAACTCCGCAATATAACCGAAACCGTAAATGCCAGTGGTAAAGTGTTTCCTGAAATAGAAGTTAAGGTAAGTCCTGATATTTCCGGCGAAATTGTAGAACTGCAGGTGAAGGAAGGCGATAGTGTTCGTAAGGGGCAGATCCTGGCAAAGATCTATGCAGATATTTATTCTACCCAGCGTAACCAGGCTGCAGCAGAAGTGAACCGCCAGCAGGCATTGGTAGATAACAGCAAGGCACAGCTGGAAAGCCTTGAGTCTGCGCTGCAACTGGCGAAAAGAACTTTTGAACGGCAAAAGCAGCTGAAAGCAGACAAGATAATTTCTGAAGCAGAGTTTGAGCAGGCCCAAAACTCCCTGCAAACGGCACAGGCAAATTACAATGCCGCTTTACAGAACATTCGCAGCGGCGAAGCCGGTATCGCCAGTACAAGGGCTACGCTTGAAAGAGCGAATAAAGACCTCAGCCGTACGGCCGTTTTATCACCCATGAGTGGTGTAGTATCTTTGCTGAATGTAAAAGCCGGTGAAAGGGTGGTAGGTAATTCTATGATGGCGGGTACTGAAATGATGCGCATCGCCGATATGAGCATTATTGAAGTACAGGTAGAAGTGGGCGAGAATGATATCCCTAAAGTAAAAATGGGCGATTCCGCCCTCGTGGAAGTAGACGCCTATAACAACCGGAAATTCAAAGGCATTGTGACCCAGATCGCCAGCAGTAATACTACTGCCAGCACAACGGCTGGTGCCACATCAAACGACGTCACCAATTATAAAGTGCATATCAGGTTGCTGCGTGAATCATATCAGGATCTGCTCGATCCCGAAAGGCCGCGGCGTTTTCCTTTCCGCCCCGGAATGAATGCCAGCGCCGATATTCAAACCCGCACAAAAAGCAATGTACTCGCAGCCGCTATCAACGCCGTTAGCACCCGCGAAAAAGGGACTGACAAAGTAGTAGGTGAAAACAAGGATAAAGATCAAAAAGAGGGGAACAATGCAGATGATGAAAGCAAATCAACCGATGCCGATCTCGATGAAGTCGTGTTCGTATTGAAACCAGACGGTACTGTAAGAAAAGCAGTGGTGAAAACCGGTATCCAGGACATCAACTATATTGAAGTTACCGAAGGACTGAAAGCAGGGGATGAAATAGTGGTGGCGCCTTATAATGTCATCAGCAAAACATTGAAAGAAGGCACTAAAGTTAAAGTGGTGCCGAAGGATAAATTATTTGAGGTGAAGAAATAAAAAGGCAACGAGGCATAAAGGCAAAATGATACTGGTCTGTTTTAGAGACTTTTATCCTGATGCCTCTATGCCTTTGTGCCTTTATGCCTATTTTTGGGCAAACAAAAAATTACATGCAACTGGGAATTATTGGCAGTGGCAGCTGGGCTACGGCATTGGCAAAAATTTTTACCGACAATAAACAAGTGTTAAACTGGTGTGTACGATCGCAGGAAATTGTAAAACATATCCAACACCGGCACCATAATCCGGGCTATTTAAGTTCGGTTTATTTTGATACCAATTTGCTGAACCTTCATACTGATATAGCTGCAACCGTTGCAGCCAGTGATTGCATCCTCATCGCCGTTCCGTCGGCCTATGTAACGGCTTCGCTTAAAGAACTTCCCGCGAATGCATTTGAAAACAAAAAAGTGATCTCGGCCGTAAAAGGTATCCTGCCGGATAATAATCTTTTATTGAACGATTACCTGAAAGAAAAATTCAACCTGCCTTTATCGGATTACTTCACGGTAATGGGACCCTGTCACGCTGAAGAAGTGGCTTCCGAAAAACTCTCTTACCTTACTTTTTCCGGCATAGATGTAATGATGGCAGAAAAAATTGCCGCCTGTTTTACGACTGAATATCTCAATACCATTGTTAACAGTGATGTGTATGGTGTGCAATATGCGGCCGTGCTGAAAAACATTTATGCCCTTGGCGCCGGCATAGCGCATGGCCTGGAATACGGTGATAACTTTTTAAGCGTACTGATCGCGAATTGCGCCGATGAAATGGCTGGCTTTTTAAAGAAGATAGGCATCAAACATATTGAAGTAGGCGTACATGAAGGCGAAGATCCCATAACACACCGGCAAACGCAAAATTATGCGGCATCTGTTTACCTGGGCGATCTGCTGGTGACCTGTTATTCATTGCATAGCCGTAACCGTACCTTTGGCAATATGATCGGTAAAGGATATTCCGTGCGGGCCACACAACTTGAAATGAACATGGTGGCCGAAGGGTATAACGCCAGCAAATGTATTTACCTGGTGAATAAGCAAATAGGGGCCGAAATGCCCATAGCGGAAACCGTTTACCGCATTTTATGGGAAAATGTTAAACCGCGTGAAGGCTTTAATCTTGTAGAAAAAAGCCTGGTCTAACCAACAATTACCCGCGGCCCTTGTAATAAAAACAGCATTGCTGCGACACATAAGAAATGCGCTAACCGAAAACTCCGGTTTTTGATTAACACGTTAGCAAATCATCACATTAGCTAATTGGATTTTATGCCTTTCTCATTAGGAACATATGGAGTTACTGCCCTGCTGGTGTTGGCCGGTATTGTTGCCGTCAATGAAGTGATCAAACACTTCAAAAAAGACCATTCTTCGGTCTGATACTGCATAAGCAATTAATTGCCAAATACTTAGGCCCCGAAAAACCGGGGCTTTTTTGGTATTGTATTTCCCTGAAAATCATAGCATTACAGGGCTTTCTTCGGGATTTCTTCGGGCCTTCCCAATGAGAACACCCGGTTTTCCCTGGGATATCCCGAAGAAATCCCGAAGCCGCCCTGGCGCAGACCCGGCTCAGACCCGGAGAATAGGGCGGCCTGGCTGTTGCCTAACATGAGGGGCTACATGTGGGACCGCAGCGCAGAGCGTAAAAGGCGGCTGCGTTCATTTTAACCGGCCGGCCGGTGCCTGGTAAGGGTAATTAGGCGCCCTGGATATTCGCGGGTGTAAGCATGAAGTAACCGGTATTTGTTCCCCCTTTAGGGGATTTGGGGGGCGAACAATTCCGCCGCAATACCATCAGCAAAGAGTTTTCCTTCCCGGGTCAATTGCAAATGTTCATCCTGCAAACGCATTTTACCGGTAGCAATGAAGGTCTGGCTCTCTTTAACCAGCTGCTGGGCCGCTTTTTCCCCAAACCGGCCGGCAACCCAATTCACATGCAGTCCTTCTACGGTGCGCAGGGAGGTCATTATATATTCGTTTAACCGTTGGGTATCTGTAAGCGTTTCTATTTCAAAAGGCAGCTTATTTTCCTTTAGCGATTGAATATACAGCGCGTTGTTGGCGATATTCCATTGGCGCGATTCGCCATTGAAAGAATGGGCCGAGGGGCCCAGGCCCAGGTAAGCAGCGCCCTGCCAGTAAGCGCTGTTATGGCGGCTGCGCTGGCCGGGCAAGGCAAAGTTCGAGATCTCATAATGTTCATAACCGGCGGCCTGCATCCAATCCATTAACAAGAGGAACTGCCGCGCCTGGTCATCTGAATTCACATCTGTTGTTTTGTGTTTGTTGATCATAGAGGCCAGGGCGGTGCCGGGTTCTACGGTCAATGCATAACAGGATACATGCGGAATGCCCAGGGAAATAGCCTGTTGTACATTATGGTGCCATTTGTCATCGGGCAGGGTAGGTGTGCCGTAAATAAGGTCAATGGTAATATTGGGAAAGTATCTCTTAGCCAATTGCAAATTGTCAATTGCCTGTTGTGCAGTATGCGCCCGGTTCATCCATTGCAGGTCCTCTTCAAAAAAAGACTGTACGCCTATGCTTAACCGGTTGATACCAGCTTCTTGCCAATCGCGGAGCTTTGGTTCTGAAATATCGTCGGGATTGGCTTCCAGCGTGATCTCGGCATCGGTGGCTACCTGAAAATGCTGCCGCAGGCTTTGCAAAATGCGCATAAGCTCTTCGATGGTAAGCAGGGAAGGGGTTCCGCCGCCAAAATAAATGGTGTTCACCGTTTCGCCGCCCGCAGGCAGATAAAACTGCTGCAGGCCGATCTCTTTCAATAAAGCCTCTACAAATTCGTTCTTTAACCGCAATGAGGTGGAGAAGTGAAAATTACAGTAATGACAGGCCTGCCTGCAAAACGGGATATGTAAATAAATGCCTGCCATCGTATTCCGTATTTTTGATCGAATATTACAGTTTAATTAATTGGGGACGCTCCGGATGGCAAAGATAGTGTCGTATAACCAGTGTTTTGACGCTTCTGGAAGAAGTTGGCAGTTGGCAATTGGCGGTTGGCGCTGCTTATTGAAAATGGGCAACTGCGCACGGCCAACTGTTTTTCGTACAGGTGCTGCACTGGTAATATGCCTCCTCTGTCCCTTTTTACTGCAGGCGCAATTTCGCTTGCAAATAAAAGGGGTCGACAAAGATTCGGTGTTCATTTATTCGACCCTGCGGTTGCAATCTGAATTTAAGAATGGAGGCCTGGCCCAGGAGTATATCAATAAACTTCCCGCCTTGCTGCAAACAAAAGGTTATCCGGCCGCCTCAGTAGATTCCGTATATGCTGATTCCACCGGCGCGGTTTGCACCCTGTATGTAGGCGAGCCATTTCAATGGGCAAGGGTTGAGGTTGATTCAGCAGGCAGGAAATTACTCGATGCCATCAACTGGCGCCCGGGCGGTAAAAATAAACAGGCCATCAGCTTCGACCAGGTGCAGTCGGCACAGCAGAAACTGCTCGATTACCTCGAGAACAACGGCTACCCGTTTGCCAAAATAAATATCGACAGCATTACGATCGTAAACCAGCAATGGGAAGCCCGCCTGCGCATCGATAAAGGTCCGCTGTATAAGATAGACAGCATCCGCAACATGGGAACCGCGCGGATCTCTGCCAGCTTTTTGCAGCGCTACCTCGGCATTATGAATGGCAGTATTTACAAAAAAGAACGCCTGCAGGCCGTCAGCAAAAAACTCAACGACCTGGCTTATGTGCAGGAGCAGCAGCCCTGGAACCTGACCATGCTGGGAACGGGTTCCATATTAAATGTTTACCTGGCGCCCAAACGCAGCAGCCAGATCAATGTATTGGTTGGCTTATTGCCTGCGAGCACCCAAACGGTGAATAATAAACTGCAGGTGACGGGGGAAGCCAATATCAATCTGCGGAATTCCCTGGGTAATGGCGAAAGCATTGGCATTACCTGGCAACAGATCCAGGTGAAATCGCCCCGGCTCGATCTGTCGTTCCAGCAACCTTATTTGTTTGGTTCGCCATTTGGGGTGAATGCCAGTTTCAATTTGTTCAAGAAGGACTCCTCTTTCGTGAATATAAATATGATGCTGGGCGCGCAGTATACCATTTCCTCGAGCCAGGGCGGCAGTGTATTCATTCAGAGTTTTCAAACCAATGTATTAACCGTAGATACCCAGTACATAAAGACCTTCCGGACCCTGCCCGAGCAGGCAGATATCCGCTCTGTGAACCTGGGCGTGAATTACGAGTGGTATACAACCGATTACCGGTTCAACCCCCGTTCGGGCAATGAATGGCTGCTGACTGTGGCCGCAGGTTCTAAAACCATCAAAAAGAATACGGTCATAGTAGGGTTGAAAGACGACAGCGATCCTGATTTTGATTTCAACAGCCTTTACGATACCGTACAATTGAACAGTTACCAGTTCAGGCTGAAAGGTTCCCTGGCGCATTATTTTAAATTAACCCGGGCTTCTACCCTGAAAACGGCCGTCAATGGCGGATGGTTTCAAAGCCCGGCCATCTTCAGGAACGAATTATTTCAGATAGGTGGATATAAATTATTGCGTGGTTTTGATGAAGAAAGCATTTTTGCATCTCAATACGCCATTGGCACTGTGGAATACCGGTACCTGGTAGGGCGTAATTCGTATTTGTCGTATTTTATCGATGGCGGCTGGTCGAAGAATGCAGCCGTTTACACCCGGTCGAGTAACTATTACTGGGGTACGGGCTTTGGGATGGCCTTTGAGACCAGGGCTGGTATTTTCAATTTGTCGTACGCTGTGGGTAAAAGGGATGATGTTAAATTCAACATGCGGCAATCAAAGATCCATATTGGGTACGTTAACTATTTTTGAGCTATTAAATTCTTTTCAGTCAATGCCGGCACTACAATATTTTTGCAAACCCAAATGTTCCCTGTGAAGAAACTGATACTATTCGCTTTTTGTTGCTGCTTATTCCTGGTGTCGTCGCTTGCGCAAGGCGGAAAGGATACTATTCCTCATGTGCGGGAACATCGTGACTCCGTTATTAAAAAGCGCGATACGCCGGGCGTTAAAAAAGATACAGCCGCGAAAATAGTGGCCGATACCACGGTGGCGGTTGCGCCAAAACCCGATTCGCTAGATAGTGCCAGGCCGGCCAGATCAACCATTGTTCCATCCCGCAGCGATTCGGTTATACCCGTAGCTTCTGTTTTAAAAGAACCTGCCCTGCCTGAGCCCAAGCCCAGCCTGCCCGGTTTCCAGAATGTTTTACGCAACCATCCTTACTTCAATTTTTATGGCCGTGCAGTGAAGATCACCGAGCAGTTAAAGAAGGAGAGCCGCGATGAAAGTATGTTTTATTTTCTGTGCGCCCTCCTGTTCTATTTCGGCTTTATTCGCATTGCATTCATGAAGTACCTCGATAACCTAAACACCCTGTTCTTCCGGGTTACCATGCGGCAGCAGCAGATCCGCGACCAGGTGCTGCAATCGCCATTGCCATCTTTATTGCTGAATATATTATTCATTATCTCCACCGGACTGTTCCTGAGTTTTGTGGCCGATTATCATAATATAGTGCCGGGCATGAACCGGTGGCTATTGTTGTTCTATTGCTGTTTATTGCTGACGGCGATCTATCTGGGTAAGTTCATTATCCTTAAAATGATCGGCTGGATGTTCAATATCAGGATGGCCACCGATACCTATATCTTTATTGTTTTCCTGGTAAACAAGATGATGGGCATTTATTTGCTGCCTGCCCTGCTGTTTATGGCCTTTGCCAAGGGGCCTTTTTTAACGGTACTAATTACTTTGACTTATTGTTTTATCGTTATATTATTTATTTATCGGTTTATAATAGCGTATAGGCCAGTAAGAAATGAGATTAAACTCTCAAGATTCCATTTTTTTATTTACCTTTGCGCCTTCGAAATAGCACCCCTTTTATTGATTTACAAGGTGTTATTGATTTTTGTGGAAAGAAGTTATTAACTTTGCAAATCCATACGTAGCTAATATGGTTAAAAACGGGGCTAAAAACGTAGCAATGGCTACTCAAACCATTAAAAAAATCCTGATTACTCAACCCAGGCCGGAGACCGATAAATCGCCGTACTTTGAACTTGCCAGAAAGTACAGCGTTGAGTTGGAGTTCCAGCCCTTTATCCGTCTTGAGGGTATTCCTGCCAAAGAGTTCCGTAAACAAAAGATAGAAATCGCGAATTATACAGCTGTTATTTTCACCAGTCGAAACGCTATTGACCATTTCTTCCGCATTTGCGAGGAAATGAAGATCAGCATTTCGCAAGACACAAAGTATTTCTGTATCACAGAAGCGGTTGCCCTGTATTTGCAAAAGTTTATCCTTTACCGCAAGCGCAAGGTGTTCTATGGAGCCGATGGCACCAACAAGAGCATGTTTGATGTAATTAACAAACATAAGGAGAACGAAAAGTTCCTGTATCCCTGCTCTGAGAACCAACAGGATAATGAGATCGTAAGCTGGCTGAAAGCAAACAATTGCGAATTTGCAACGCCCTTCATGTACCGCACCATCAGCAATGATGTGAAGGACCTGCTTACAAAGACTGAATACGACATTATCTGCTTTTTCACCCCCAGTGGTGTAAAGAGCCTGTTCGATAATCTTCCTACTTATCAACAAAACGGCACCCGCATCGGCGCTTTCGGAAGTAATACTTCCCGCGCGGTGGAAGAGGCCGGATTAACCCTCGACATTAAAGCGCCGCAACCCCAGGCCCCTTCGATGGTGGCTGCCCTGGAACAGTACCTGGCGGCCAATGCCAAGAAGAAATAAGATAATTATAATTGTTGCTTCCTGTTTGTTCAACTGGCTCTGATCTTAAGGTTCAGTCCCTGCATGCATAGCCATACCAATTAGCACACCAGCTGGTAGCAGAATTGTACCGAACCGGTAGCTGGATGGGTATCTGCTATTCATTATCACATTATCTGATTATCACATTATCACATTGCATTCCCCCGGCTTATAATTTGCATTTGTTCCCGCCCCGGCCCGCAACGGATCTGGCGGTAAGCGTTCAGCATAGACTTTAAGCATTAGACATTAAGCATTAGGCGTTCAGTGTTTTGCGCTGAGCGTAAAGTACCTGAAACCTTCTACCTTTATATCATGGCACAACATACCAATAAGCTCGCCCAGGAAACAAGTCCATACTTGTTGCAGCATGCCCATAACCCGGTGAACTGGTTCCCCTGGGGAGATGAAGCGATCAATAAGGCCAAGGCCGAGGATAAACCATTGCTCGTAAGTATTGGCTATGCAGCCTGCCACTGGTGCCATGTTATGGAAAAGGAAAGTTTTGAAGACGAAGAAACGGCTGCGATCATGAATGAGCATTTTGTGAACATCAAGATCGACCGGGAAGAGCGGCCTGATCTCGACCATATATATATGGACGCCGTACAGGCCATGACCGGCAGCGGCGGCTGGCCCCTGAACATTTTTTTGACCCCCGATGGCCGCCCCTTTTACGGCGGCACTTATTTCCCGCCAAAGGCCATCTACAACCGGCCTTCCTGGAAAGATGTACTCGTGGGGGTTGCAGGCGCCTGGAGTGAAAAAAGGAATGAAATAGATGCCCAGGCCACCAATCTTACCGGTCATATTACCCAAAGCAATTCCTTTGGCCAGCAGGCGGTGGAAGGCGATATTGATTGGGCGGAACTTTTTTCCCGGGAAAAGGCCGATACCATGTTCAACAATATCATGAATACGGCCGACCGGCAGGAGGGTGGATTTGGGAATGCCCCAAAATTTCCCCAAACCTTCACTATTGGGTACCTGCTGCGCTACTATCACCTTACGGGCAATGAGCAGGCATTGGCGCAGGCCTGCCTGAGCCTCGATAAAATGATACAAGGTGGCTTGTACGATCACCTGGGCGGCGGCTTCGCCAGGTATTCAACCGACCGGGAATGGCTGGTGCCGCACTTTGAAAAAATGTTGTATGATAATGCCCTGCTGGTGTCGGTGCTCTGCGATGCATGGCAGTTAACGCAAAAGCCGCTGTACAGGCAGGCGGTAGAAGAAACCCTGGCCTTTGTACAAAGGGAAATGTACTCGCTTGAAAAAGGGTTCTATTCAGCCCTTGATGCCGATAGCGAAGGCGTGGAAGGGAAGTTCTATGTGTGGTCCAGGGCCGAGGTAGAAGAAGTATTGGGGTCCGATGCCGCCCTGTTCTGCGCATTTTACGATGTAACGGAGGAAGGCAACTGGGAACATACGAATATCCTGAACATCCGTACACCGCTGCAACAGTTCGCCGCTGAGAACAATATTTCTGAACAAAGGCTGCAGGAAATGCTGCAGCGATGCCGGGAAAAGCTCTTGGAGCGGCGCGGAGGCCGCGTTCGGCCCCTGCTCGATGACAAGGTGCTGCTGGGCTGGAATGCGCTCATGAACAGCGCCTATAGTAAGGCGTACAGTGCTTTTGGCGATCCGCAATACGAACAGGTAGCCCGGGAGAATATGGATTTTATCTGGGACAGGTTTTCCCAAAACGGGTTAAACTTTTTTCATACATATAAAAAAGAAATTGCAAGATACCCAGCCTTTTTGGACGATTATGCGTACTTAATTCAGGCGCTGATCCACTTGCAGGAAATTACGGGGAATTCCGACTATCTGTATAAGGCAAAATCACTAATAGAATGGGTAATAGAGCAGTTCAGCGAGGATGATACCGGCTTTTTCTTTTATACCAACAAGGCTCAGGAAGATGTAATTGTGCGTAAAAAAGAAGTGTACGATGGGGCGATTCCCTCAGGGAATGCAATAATGGCTTTTAATTTGCAGTATGTAGGTGTTGTTTTTGACATTACCGTTTGGAAAGAAAGGGCCATTAAAATGTGTGCAGCGCTGCAACAGGCTGTTCACCGCTATCCTGGATCATTTGGCGTATGGGCGACCATGATACTTTCTAATGTGGGGGGAATTGCAGAAATAGCTATTGTTGGAAATGAAGTCGAAGCCGTCAGACGCGCGCTTTTACGGAATTTTATCCCATTCCGGGTGCTTCAGTCTGCCCCGGCCGCAAATAACGATTTCCCCTTACTAACGAATAAACCAGCATCCCCTGAAACGCAGATCTACTTATGTAAAAACTACCAGTGTAGCGCGCCTGTAAATAATGTGAGCGACCTGATCCGTCTTCTGAAAAATGTGTAAAAATTTAAAAATTTGGCGATACAATAATCCAATTTCCGGTATCGTTTACATGTAAGCTTATATCACGTAATTGCAGTTTTAAAAAATAAATTCTATTCTTGTGATGAAGTCGGTAAAACATTATTTTTGCCCAATACCCTTTAATATTATGAAAATGAAGAACCTATCCGCCTTAACAGCACTGGTGGCCATGATCGCTGCCGGTTGTGGCAAAATAGGCAAATCCTCGAAAGGCGTTCCCAATGATGGCCAGTTGCATGGCGTGTCAGCGGCGGCGAAATACAGTATGACCAGGCCTCCTGGCATGGTGTACGTCCCACCAGGCACATTCCATATGGGGCCCAGCGATGAGGATGTTAACTATGCCTATACTGCCCGTAACAAACAGATCTCCATTAATGGCTTCTGGATGGATGCGACCGAGATCACAAACAACGAGTATCGCCAGTTTGTGCAATGGGTACGCGACTCTATCGGCGCCACCCTGCTTCAATATGGTAAAGAAGTAGATGGTACTTTCCAGGTTGACTGGAAAAAGGCCAAGACCATTAAATGGGATGATAAATCAACTATCGAAAAGATCGACCAGTTGATCCTCTCGCCTGAAAACCGCGTTTTCGGCAAAAAAGAGATCGATCCTTCTAAATTAATATACCATTCAGAGATCTTTGAGCTGAAAGAAGCTGCCAAAAGAGAAAATGCCGGCAGGCCCCGCTCTCAGTTCATCGTAAAGAAGAATGTGCCTATTTATCCTGATACCCTGGTTTGGATCCGTGATTTCAGTTATTCTTATAACGAACCCATGACCAAGCGGTATTTCGTTCACCCCGCCTTCGGCAACTACCCTGTAGTAGGTGTGAACTGGAAACAGGCCAGTGCCTTCTGCGAATGGAGAACCCACTACCTGAATTCTTACCTGGAATCTAAAAAGAGACCTACCGAGTCAGATTTCCGTTTACCAACAGAAGCAGAATGGGAATACGCTGCCCGTGGCGGCCGTTCTCAGTCAATGTTCCCCTGGGGTAACTATTATCTGAGAAACAGAAAAGGTTGCTTACTGGCCAACTTCAAACCTGGCCGCGGTAACTACCCTGAAGATGGCGCTTTCTATACTGCCCGCGCCGATGCTTACTGGCCTAACGACTTCGGCCTGTATTGCATGTCGGGTAACGTATCAGAGTGGACTTCTTCTCTGTACTACGAAGGTTCTTACAACTTCCAACACGATATGAATCCTGACATTCGTTTCGATGCCCATGATGATGCACCTCCCCGTATGAAACGTAAGGTGATCCGTGGCGGCAGCTGGAAAGATGTAGGGTTCTTCCTTCAAACGAGCACCCGTAGTTATGAATACATGGATACGGCTAAGTCTTACATCGGCTTCCGCTGTGTAATTGATTTACCGGCTATGCAGAAGAAACGTTAAAAATTATTTAAGCGTAAAATTTTTTAACGGCTAATCCGTTTTATTGGAGATTGATTTAACAACAAATCAAACTGGTATTTTATTCTCACAACCCTATTGAAAACCCGTTTTCTAAAAATTAAAAATTAAAGTTATGGCTGGAGTTTCTAAATCTACTGAAAGACTGGTAAACGTAATCGTATGTATGGGTGCTGCTGTCGTTATTTTCGGTGCCTGGCAAAAAATTACGCACCAGCCCCTCGCTGATTTCTTCTTAACGGCAGGTCTGATCACGGAAGCAGTAATTTTCGTTGTATATGCATTCTTACCCCCTCCCGGATCTGAAATGCATGCTATCGCTGAAGCATTACCCAAATTAGCCGGCGGCGCCTCTTCTTCAGGCAACCCTGCTATCGCTAAAATGGATGAAATGTTCCACGAAGCAGACATTACCCCTGCTAATCTGAGCCGTTTGAGCGAAGGATTCAAAAAATTAGGTTCTACTGTTAATAATATAGCTGATGTTTCTGATGTAGTGAAAACTACCAGCGACTACACTGCAAAAACTAAAGAAGTTACACAGGCACTGGATCAAATGAAGAATGTTTACCAGGGCGCTGCTTCTACAGTTTCCAGCTTCAATTCAGCTGCTGACAGCACTAAACAGTTCCATGAGCAAGTACAGGTTCTGACCAAGAACTTAGGTTCTCTGAACGCTATTTACGAACTGGAATTACAGGATACAAACAACCACCTGAAAGCTATGAACAGCTTCTACGGTAACCTGGTGCAGGCTTCTCAAACCATGCAAGGTAGCGTAGACGATGCTAAGAAAGCGCACGAACAGATCTCTAAACTGGCAGGTAACCTGAGCCACCTGAATACCATTTATGGTAACATGCTCACTGCCATGCAGGGTCGTTAATCAGGCGGTAGTCCATATCCTGTTACCCGTGAATACAATCAGAATTAGTGAAACAAATTGTTTAAACTAGAAAAACCTAACCCATGGCTTTACCTAAAGAGCCTAGGCAGAAGATGATCAATATGATGTACCTGGTGCTGACAGCCCTGCTGGCACTGAACGTATCATCTGAGATCCTCAACGCCTTCGTAACTGTAAACAGCAGTATTGCAAAATCGAACGATTTAATTAGTGATAAAAACAAACTGACTTACGAGTCGTTTGCCGCCAAATTAAAAGATCCTCAAACCGCTGCACAGGCTGAAGCCTGGGCGCCTAAGGCCGAGGAAGCTAAAAAAATATCTGCCGACCTGTACAATTATATTGAACAGCTGAAAGCAGAAATGGAAAAAGAAGCCGGTACCCATGAAAGCCATGGCGTAAAGGAGATCAATGCTGATAACCTGGACGCTGCCACCCGCTTAATGGACCAAAAAGGAAAAGGCAAGGAATTATATGGCAAACTGGCTGATTACAAAAAACAACTGATCGGCCTGTTAGGTAATGATGAAAAGGTTTCTTTCTATCAGAAATCACTGCCTATCGATCTGAATGTGCCCAAGTCTAAGACTGGTAATAAATACGGCAATGATGTAAATGGCTGGACGCAAAGCTACTTCCACATGACGCCTGCTATTGCCGCCCTGACCATCCTGAGCAAATTCCAGAACGACGTTAAAAATTCTGAAGCCCAGATCGTTGACTATTTACACTCAAAAATTGGTGAAGTAAAAATAGTTTACAACAAATTCCAGGCGATTGCCCAGGCAAACACTTCTTATGCTATGCCTGGCGATCACATCGAGATCACTGCAGGTGTTGGTGCTTTCAGTGAAGCAGCGAAACCAAGGATCTCTATCAATGGCCAGTCTATGCCGTTGACATCTGAAGGTACTGCTCTGTATAAGACTACTGCCAGCGGCACCGGCGAACATTCAGTGAATGTTGCCATCGAATTCAACAAACCCGATGGTACCGTTGAAAAAGTGAACAAAGTGGTTAAATATACCGTAGGTGTTCCTTCAGGAGCTTCCGTGTTCCTCGAAAAAATGAACGTACTGTATATTGGTGTTGATAACCCGCTCACCATCTCTGGTGGTAGCGTAGGTGCTGAAAAAACAAGAGTAAGCTTTGCCGATGGTTCTATTACGAAAGCAGGTGGCGACCGCTACATTGCTAAACCAAGCAGACCCGGCATGTCGAAAATTGTTGTAAATGCAAATGGTAAGAACTTCGAGTTCCCCATGCGCTTAAAATACCTGCCTCCGCCAACCGGTTTTGTGGGTGCTAAAAAAGGCGGAAGCATTTCTTCAGCTGAATTTAAAGCAATTGGCGCTGTAATTGCTAAACTGGAAGACAGCGATTTCGAAGCTCCATTCAGAGTATTGAGCTACAGATTAGGTGCTGTAGGTGGTCCTATCCAGCTGTACACAGAAGCCGTAAACGAAGGCAACCGCTGGAGTGGTCAGGCTGCCAGCCTTGTACAAAGGTCTGGTCCTGGTACCAGGATTTTCATCGACGCCCTTACGGTTGTAGGACCTGATGGCCGTAAACGCGAGATCCCGGGCATGCAATTCAGCCTTAAGTAAAAACATTATATAAAAACAGGGAACAAATGAAGAACCGTATCATAAAATTGTGTTTGTTGCTGGTTGCGCTGACTTTTACTGCAGAAGCAGTAGATGCTCAGACTAGAAAGAAACCTGTCCGGAAAGCCGCTAAGCGGACTACCGCCAAGAAGAGTACTGCCAACCGCAGCAGGAACCAACCTACTGCCGCAGTAGCTGCTCCTCCTGTAGATACCGCAAAACCAGTGCCCGTTGAGGCTAAATTGGACATTCCGCCGATCAAAAAATCGCTGCGTAATGACAACGCCATCGAACGCAACCTGGTAAAAGACCGGATTCCTTTAGCATACGAACACATACGGGAAGATGATGCCGTGTATATGCAACGGGTATGGCGTGAAATAGATGTACACGAAAAAATGAACCTGCCTTTCGTTTATAAAGCAGAAGGCGACCTGGGCAACCAACGGTTCATTTACATCCTGCTGAACGCTATTAAAAACGACAGTATCACTGCCTTCTCTCCCGAAGATGACCGGTTTACCACTCCTTTGCCTTTCGGCGAGATCGTTAAAGGCCTGGTAGGTGTTCCCAAAGTGATCTCTGTTCCTGACTTAAGGAATGACCCCGACGGTTCTAAAGGTTTGATGCGTGATACCACCATCGTTGATGAATTCAATCCTGATAAAATAGAAAGATTCTGGATCAAGGAAGACTGGGTATTCGATAAAGAATCTTCGCGTATGCAGGTGCGTATCCTTGGGATCGCCCCGCTGAAGACCATTACCAATGATGATGGCTCTTTCCGCGATGTAACCCCCATCTTCTGGATCTATTATCCCGATCTGAGACCCATCTTTGCTAAACACGAGGTGTACAATGGTAAAAACTTTGGCGCCCGGATGAGTTGGGAAGAGTTGTTCGAAAGCCGCATGTTTGCGAGCCGTATTATCAAATCTACGGTTAACAACCCCAACGATGAGTTCATCAAATCGTACGTGAAAGATCCTATTCTCGCCCTGTTAGAAGGCGAAAACATGAAGGAGCGGATCTTCAACTACGAGCAGGACCTTTGGTCATACTAAGAATTAGTAATATAACTATAACTAAAAAGGGTATCGTAAAAATACGGTACCCTTTTTAGTTTGTTCTTTTAAACGGCTGTAATACATTTCTATTAACAACTCGCTGTATAAACATTATATCAATAATTTTTTTAAAAATACCCACATGTAGGTATTGTTTTATGACGGCGATTCACTATTTTTACAATGGTTTTTCATAGGATATTGGATTTTAAAAACGGGGCTGGATGTCTATCCGGGCCCCTTTTTCTTTTTATACCCTTCTCTAATGGGTCGTATAACCGAAGCTACCCACTTACCATGATCACTTCCAGTAAAACAATCGATTGCATGAGCATGCAAACGCATCGTTTACAGTCCCGTTAGGGTTGGCAGAGTGGATGGGGTTCATGGGTTGAGAGAATTGATAAACCGGAATACGGTTAACTGAGTTGATAACCCGATAAAGAAAGCGGGTTGGGACCGGGGTGATAAGTTGATGGATTGATAAACCGGAATACGGGTAACTGAGTTGATAACCGGTAAAGAAAGCGGGTTGGGAGCCGGGTTGATAATTGGAGGGTTGATAACCGGAATACGGGTACTGAGTTGATAACCCGGTAAAGAAAGCGGGTTGGGAGCCGGGTGATAAGTGAAGGGTAGATAAACCTGACGGAGCGATAATGAACTTTGAACTGTGAACTGAGAACATGGTTCAGTCTTCCACTTTAAGCATTTGGCGTTCCGCCTTCCGGCTTCAGCGTATCAAAATGATTTTTTATAAGCGTTGCTTTGGCCGTACCAACAGCGGCCGATAATTCTTCAAGGCTTAATTCCCTGATCCGTTTTACCGATTTGAATTCCTTCAGTAATTGTTCCGCCGTGTTCCTGCCTATGCCTTTAATTTGTTCCAGCTCATTCTTAAACGTGCCCTGGCTGCGCTTTTTGCGGTGAAAGGTAATACCAAAGCGGTGCACTTCATCGCGGATGGAACGGATCAGTTTCAGGCTATCGCTGTTATACGGCAGCTTCACCGATTCACTATCGCCCGGGAAAAAGATCTCCTCTTCGTTTTTGGCCAGGCCTACCACTGTCATTTGTCCCTGTAAGCCCAATTCGCTTATGCCTTCGAGTGCCGCCCCCAGCTGGCCTTTGCCTCCATCGATGATCACCAGTTGCGGAAAAGGCTGCTGTTCCAGCTGTAAGCGTTTATAGCGCCGGGTAACAACTTCTTTCATGGTGGCAAAATCATTGATGCCCTGCACCGTTTTTACATTGAAATGCCGGTAATCTTTTTTGCTGGGCACGCCATCCTTAAAACATACCATGGCCGAGACGGGGTAACTGCCCTGGAAGTTGGAGTTATCAAAACATTCAATATGAAGGGGCACTGACGGCAGCTGCAGATCGCGCTGCAATTGCTCCAGCACTTTATGTTTAACGGAGTCGTCTTTGCCATCGAGCTTCAGCATCTTTCGTTGGCGGATCTCTTCCTTGAAATAGTTCACATTCATGGCTGCCATATCGAGCAGCTTCTTTTTATCGCCGGCCTTTGGTACAGTGACCACAATTTCCGGTTCATCATATTCTATTTCAAATGGAACAATGATCTCGGGCGACAGGCTGTTGAAGGTGGTGCGCAACTGCGCAATGGCAAACGATAATATTTCTTCAATGGGCTCATCGAGGTGGGTTTCCCATTGCGAAGTATGGGTTTGCACAATGGTGCCGTTCTGCATCATCAGGTAGGTAACATAGGCCGTATCGCCATCGCGGAGAATCGAAAACACATCGGCATTGCCCAGGTGGCGGCTTACGATCACTGAGCGGGCCTGGTATTGTTCGAGGTGTTCGATCTTCTTACGCAGTAATTCGGCTTTTTCAAAAGCCAGGTTCTCGGCGGCCTCCCGCATTTCTTTTTTAAAATGTTGGATCACCGGGCCGAGATTTCCTTTCAGGATATTTCGCAATTGCTGTAGACCCTCCGCATAGTTCTCTTCTGTTTGCAGGCTTTCACAGGGCCCTTTGCAATTGCCCAGGTGGTATTCAAGACATACTTTGAACTTGCCTTTGGCAATATTGGCGGGGGTAAGGTTCAGCTTGCAGGTGCGCAGCTGGATATTCGCCTTTACAAAATCGAGCAATTCGCGCACTTTGGCTACCGAGGTGAAGGGGCCCAGGTATTCAGAGCCGTCACCGATCTTGCGGCGCGTGAGAAACACCCGTGGAAAATTTTCTTTTTTGATAACGATATAGGGATAGGTCTTATCATCTTTGAGATTGATGTTAAAACGCGGCTGAAACTGTTTTATGAGCGAATTCTCGAGCAGGAAGGCATCTTGTTCACTCGGTACAATGGTGAACTCTATGCGCTTTATACGCTGAACCAGCTCATGGGTCTTATAGGAGGTGAAGGTTTTGGTAAAATAGGAGCTTACCCGCTTGCGGAGGTTCTTGGCCTTGCCCACATAGAGCAGGGTATCCCCCGAATCGAAATATTTGTAGATACCGGGCTCAACCGGTAATGTAGGTGCAATAAGTTGAAATTCCTGTGAAGTCATAAACGTCTACTACTATTCATTAACCGCCGCGTATTTGTAACAAGCCGATAATTCAGTTGGCAATTTACGGTTTGCAGTTGCCCACTGCCCACTGCCCACTGCGAACTGCGAACCGCTCACCGCCTACTCGCCAAAATGCTGCGGGTCCCAGATCACTTTTTCCATAGAAGTAACAGGCGGCCCGTTCTTTGGTTGGCGTATGGTCAGGATATAAAAATAGGCCTGCATTTTCCAGGTCAGCTTTTGCGAAATGGCGGTATCGCCGCTGTTGTACTCCCTTTCCATATAAATGCGGTGCACCTGGTCATTGGCCAGGCTTGGCTTCAGGTAAACCATCACGTTCTGTAAGCTGCCGGCAGGCTGTTTGGGCGAATAAATGAAATTCAGCATCTGGGTGGTTTCATCCATCAGGGAGTTTTCGGTGAAATGCTTCTGGAAGGAAGCAGAATCCAGCTCGGGCACCAGGAACTGGTTGGCCAGCTTATGGAATTCGGGCAACTGGATATAGCTTGAATCTTTTTTACCCCCGATGTTCACTTTACGCACAATACCGCCGGAAAAAGAATCTACCCGGCTGATATCCATTTTTATGAAATCGGCTACCGGTAAATATTCGGTGCTGGCCAGGGAGTCCCGGATCGACGGATCACTGGCTGCGGGTTGTTTGGGTTTTTGTTTACAGGCTACGGCCAGGATTAACAGGGCCGGAATTAACAAGAATATCCGCTTCATCGGGTAAAATTACGAATTGCTGATTGTTGATCTTTGATTTCTGATGTTGAGATTACCTGATTTCCTTTGATTTGAATTTCGCGCTAAATCTCAAAATCTCAAAATCTCAAAATCTCAAAAACTCAAAATCTCAAAATCTCAAAATCTCGAAAACTCAAAATCTCAAAATCTCAAAATCTCGAAATCAGAAATCTCGAAATCAGAAATCAGAGGTCCCGAAATCTCAAAAACGCAAAGTGGATCACCTTTGCCGGTGACCCACCTTGCTGAAGTTATGAAACTTCTCTTAGCGGATAGTTTTGGTTACGCCTATCTTGATACCGTATTTAAACAGGTGCTCGCGGATAGGGTATTCTTTGATATAACTCGACAGTAATTGATATCGTACTTGCGGACCAACCTGCCATTTCAGGTCGCCGGTCTTATATGAGATAAATGCTTCCGTACTGGTATTCACATTCCATTTTCTTACCAGGCTTGGTTCGGTGGCATATTTATAATCGGCCGTAATAAGGTACGTGTTCCGGTTCAGTAAATAAGTAGGTTGAATGGTTCCGCCAATACCTACCTGGATCTTATCATTACCCAGCAGGTTTATTTCAAGCCCGATGGGCGCCGATAACTGGAAGTACTGGTTATGTAAATTCTCCACCGCATCACCACCAAAATTGCGGTAGCGGGTATAGGAGGTGAGCTGACCCGTAACTATACCATAATTCGAGTTTAATGCAAAAGTGGCCGGTTCATAGGCATAAGAGCTATACGCCTGAATATCATAGCGGATGTAGTTGAACTGCAATCCTGCCTTCAAAGTAAAGGTCTTATTCAGGGTATAGAGGATGTTTGAACCCACTTCAAAACCAAGGGCTGGTTTATGGTTCACCAGTTTTTCCGGATCACCGGTTATAATGGGTGCTAGTGGCAGTGTTTTCACATCAGAAGGATAGTTACGTCCTTTTAACGTGCGGTAATTCATCGTAGGCGAGAAGGTCAGCTGCCAGCTATGCCTTTTTTGTTTGGGCACGGCCAGTTCATACACGGCATGATGCGACAGCCAGTTGATGCGCTTCTTATCTTCCCGGTCGTCTTCAGTAATGGCGGCCAGCTTCGATGCATCCATCGCGATAGCGCCTGCTAAAGAGGCCTGGGCCGGAACCCGGGCCAGGGGCAATGCCGCCGTTGGCTGGGCGTTGCTTTCAATAAGCTCTTCTGCAGCGGTCTGTTCGGTTTGCGATAACTTTTTAGCCTGCCAGTCGTGCAGGTTATATACCATCGCTGCGTTGCTGTTCACAACGGGATGGAGGCTGGCTACATCGGGCGTTGCCGTAACAGCAGTAATCACCGGCTGTTCTATCCTCGTCACCGTAGCCTCGTTATAATCGGGATTGAGAATAAAATTCCCTTGTTTGGTATTGTCGTTGGTAGCGCTTTGTTTGGGGTTGCCAAATGGAACGATAACTGCCTTTGTATTTGCGGTCGATGTTGAATTGTCTGTTGATGTATTGGCGGTTGTAGAAGCGTTATTGCCAGAAATAGCCCTGTTGGCTGTTGATGGGGTGATAAATTCAATGAAAGTATAATAGCCAACGGCAGAAAGGAAAAGAATCAAACTAAACCAATACCACTTTCTGTTGGGGTGCAGTGAACGGTGAATACCCTGCCACACCTTGTCAGAAGGATACATTTTATACTGGTCAGCTTTTTCTTTCAGCAGTTCTTCAATATCCTCGTTATAAAAACCTCGCTCCATATCATTAGTGTTTGTACGGGATGTTTTTCATAGGGTTAAATATATCGGTACAAGTGATGTTTTGGTCTATCTCCCTGCTGCTACACCTAACCAATTGATCTTTTCTTTGGGCCGCATAATGATTTTCTTCTTCACGAGAATGTCTTCAAGCATTTGTTTGGCCCGGGTATATTGCGAACGGCTGGTACTTTCTTCTATATCCAGCATGTCGGCAATTTCTTTGTGCGAATAACCTTCGATAGCATAGAGGTTAAGTACCGTACGGTACCCGATAGGCAGTATACGAATACATTCTACCACCTGTTTTGCCTGAACTATCGAGGGCACTGACTCTTCGCGCACCTGGATGCTGGTTGCATGAATGATATCGACGCTTTCGTTGAACTTCTTGTTCTTTTTGAGATGGTTGATACAGGTATGAACTATGATCCGCCGTATCCAACCCTCAAATGCTCCTTTGTTCTGGAAGGTGTGTATCTGCGAAAACACCTTGATAAATCCTTCCTGTAACATGTCTTCAGCATCTTCCCGGTGGTGGGCGAACCTGTAACAAACAGACAACATCTTTGGACTGTACCGGTTGTACAGTTCCCGCTGGGCAGTTGTGTCGTTACGTAAACAGCCTTGTAAAATGGCGTCGTCGGTCATATTAACCGTTTGGTTGCCCTGTAATTTAGACAAAATTTTGATGTAATTGCTGCGCTATTTATAAAAAATTACCGCATTCCGGGATGAATTTTAATCTCCGCCTGCCCGCCTCAGAAGCCGTGTTACACCGGTTGTCGCCTGGTTTGTTATGAATTTCACCTGATTATACATAAAAAGCGCTTTGCGGCTCGATGATCGGCCTCTAAGGTGCATTTCCTGTCTTGCTGATCCGGCTGAATGATCGCCGCTCGCAGGCCGCCTAAAGCGGGACTTGCAGGTTTGTATAACACCTGTTCACGACATGAATGTTGAAACCATCGTTCGTTCAGGTTCGGATACCAGTTTGCGTTATATGCGGTGGCGTAAGTTTTGCTGCTGTATACACCATACCGGTTTTAGTGATCGTGCCACATACATTTTTGGAACCCGCTACTTCTCTCCGCAACACCACATGATCATACAGTTGCTCTTTTCGCGAAAAATATTCTACTAAATAAACTTGAAGTATGGCAAACGAGTTGGAACGGCATACAGCTGATGCCGCAGTGATAGATGTACATAATGGCGACGGACATGCAGCGCATCCTCAATCCTTCTGGACTAAATACATTTTTAGCCAGGACCATAAAATGATCGCCCGGCAGTTCCTGATCACGGGCATGGTATGGGCGATCATCGGGGCTGCCTTTTCAGTACTGTTCAGGATACAGCTTGCTTATTCGGGCGAAGAATATCCTGTATTGGAAGCCCTTTTCGGCCGTTGGGCCACCGGCGGGGCCATTACTGCAGAGTTTTATTATGCACTGGTGACCATGCATGGCACCATCATGATCTTTTTTGTATTGACGGCCGGACTGAGCGGCACCTTTGCGAATCTGCTGATCCCACTACAGTGTGGGGCCCGCGATATGGCCTCGCCATTACTGAACATGCTTTCTTATTGGTTCTTTTTTGCGGCCAGCGTCGTAATGCTCAGCTCATTATTTCTACAAACCGGCCCAGCCAGCGGAGGATGGACGGCCTATCCGCCACTAAGTGCACTGGGGGATGCACAGCCCGGATCGAAAAAAGGGATGGATTACTGGCTCATCTCCCTTGCCTTGTTCGTAGTGAGCACCCTGCTGGGCGGTGTCAATTATATTACAACGATCCTGAACCTGCGTACAAAAGGGATGACCATGACCCGCTTACCGTTGACGGTCTGGGCCCTGTTCTTCACCGCTGTATTGGGTTTACTGGCCTTCCCCGTATTGTTATCTGCTTTTATATTATTGCTATTCGACCGGCATGGGGGCACCAGTTTTTACCTCGATGATATTTTTCTGAGTACCACCAACCAGGCATTGCCAAACGAAGATGGGAACGCCATTTTATACCAGCACCTGTTCTGGTTCCTGGGGCATCCTGAAGTGTATATTGTTATTCTCCCGGCCATGGGCATTGCCTCCGAAGTGATCAGTGTCAATGCACGGAAACCCATTTTTGGTTATACCGCCATGGTAGGCTCACTGTTTGCCATTGCCATCTTATCGTTTTTGGTATGGGCGCATCACATGTTCGTTTCCGGTATGAACCCCTTCCTGGGGTCGGTATTTGTGCTGTTAACCCTGCTGATAGCCATCCCCTCGGCGATAAAGGTATTTAACTGGCTGGCCACATTATGGCGGGGCAATATCCGTTTTACGCCGGCAATGCTCTTTGCCATCGGGTTTGTGAGTATGTTCATTTCCGGCGGCCTTACCGGCATCTGGCTGGGAAACTCTACTATCGACATCCACGTACATGACACCTACTTCGTCATTGCGCATTTTCACCTGGTAATGGGAGTTGCTGCCATGTTCGGTATGTTTGCCGGCATCTACCATTGGTTTCCCAAAATGTATGGCCGGCATATGAACGCAACCTTATCTTATCTGCACTTTTGGATCACATTAGTAGGCGCCTATTGCATTTTCTGGCCTATGCATTACCTCGGACTGGCAGGTGTGCCGCGGCGTTATTTTGATTATAGCCAATGGGAGTCTTTCAATCATTTCGACGGAGTAAACAAGTTCATCACCATTGCATCGATGATCGTTTTTGCCATACAGCTGCTTTTTGTATTCAACTTCTTTTATTCCATCTTCAAGGGCAGAAAGGTAAATACCAAAAATCCCTGGGAGGCCACTACGCTTGAGTGGACCACCCCCATTCTGCCGCCGCATGGCAACTGGGAAGACGAGATCCCGGAAGTGCATCGCTGGGCATATGATTATGACAAAGACGAAAGGTCGTTTATACCACAAACCGAGCCGGTTCGGGCAAGTGAGGTCGAAGGGAAGAAGGAGGTTGATAAGTTGAAAGGCTAGCGGCTAATGGCTAGTGGTAAATAGAGGGTGGGTAGTGGCTGGTAGCTGTGGCCGGTAGGGCTCTTATTGAAGCTGGCGGTAAGTAGCTAGGGCTGGTAAGGCTTTTATTTCCAGGCTCATAACAGATCGCCTGCTTCGCTATTGCGAAATCTATGATAATGTTTTTCTCCCTGGCCATTTACCACTAACCACGCGCCATTCCCTACGCGCCCTACCAGCCATTTTCTACTTGCCCCGCTTAAATCAAAACTTCCCCGGTCATTTCTGCAGGGATAGGCAGATTCATCATCGTAAGAATAGTAGGGGCAATATCGCCCAGTTTACCGGGTTTAATGCTTCCCTTAAAGTTTTTATCAATAATGAACAAAGGCACCAGGTTCAGGGTATGTGCTGTATTGGGTGTGCCATCTTCATTGATGAGGTAATCAGCGTTACCATGGTCGGCAGTTAAGAAGACCGTATAACCATGTTCCAGGGCTGCGGTAACAACACGCTCAACGCATTGGTCAACTGTTTCAACCGCTTTGACCGCAGCAGAGAAAACACCGGTATGGCCTACCATATCGGCATTCGCATAGTTCAGGCAAATGAAATCAGCAGATTCCTTTTCAATTTCAGGAACAATGGCATCCGTTACTTCAACGGCGCTCATCTCCGGCTTCAGATCGTAGGTAGCTACTTTCGGGGAAGGGATCAGTAAACGGCGTTCGCCTTCAAAAGGCGTTTCACGGCCGCCGCTAAAAAAGAAAGATACGTGCGGATATTTTTCGGTTTCGGCTATGCGTATTTGTTTTTTACCATTATTGGCCAGTATTTCACCAAGTGTATTGTTCAGGTTGTCGTTCTCGAAAACCACACCTACATTGTTGAAGGTTTTATCATACTCCGTCATGGTAGTATAGTTCAACGACAATTTTTTCATGCCGAAATCGGGCATATCGGTTTGAGAAAGCACCTGGGTGATCTCGCGGCAACGGTCGGTACGGAAATTAAAGCAGATCACTGCATCACCTTCCTGGATAGTAGCCAGTGGTTTTTGATCGGCGCCGACAATGACCGTTGGTTTTATGAATTCATCGGTCACGTTCGCAGCATATGATTGTTCAATGGCTTTCAGGGCATCGCTTGCTTTTTCGCCTATGCCATTGACCAGGGTGTCGTAGGCAAGTTTAACGCGTTCCCACCGTTTATCGCGGTCCATGGCATAATACCGGCCGCTTACAGAGGCAATTTTACCGGTAGTTTCGTTCAGGTGGCGTTGTAAGTCGGTCACATAACCCAGGCCGCTTTTAGGATCGGTATCGCGGCCGTCGGTAAAAGCATGGATAAACAGATCCTGCACGCCTTCTTTGGCGCATAAAGTTACCAGTGCTTTCAGGTGATTGGTATGTGAGTGCACACCGCCATCGCTCACCAAACCGATCAGGTGCAGCGGTTTTTTATTGTCTTTGCTGTAGCGGATGGCTTTTAACAATACTTCATTTTTGAAGAAGGAACCATCGCGCACAGCTACATTGATGCGTTGCAATTCCTGGTAAACGATGCGGCCGGCGCCCAGGTTCAGGTGACCTACCTCGCTGTTTCCCATTTGTCCATCGGGTAAACCAACCAGTTCGCCGCAGGTAGTTAAGGTAGTATTAGGATATTTCGCGTACAAAGAGCTTACAAAGGGCGTATTCGCATTCTGAATTGCATCTGAAGATTTAACCTTTCCAAGGCCCCAACCGTCCATGATGACTAATATGGTCTTATTAGCTTGCATATAAAGTAGTGATTATGTTTGGTTTGTTACAGAAAGCTGCAAAGGTAATGCAATGCTGCGGTAGTACTAATTTTTGGCAGCATTCTTACTTTGGCATATTTTTAGCGAATTTAGCGGTGAAAAGTAAAAATTGCACATTTATGAAAAAGTATCTGGGATTTGCGATGGTAGCCATTTCGCTGGTCCTGGTGTCATTTTCACCCCTTTATTCTATCGACGACGTAGTAGCTGCTATGAAGACTGGTAATGCCACCCAATTATCGAAGTATTTCGATTCGCGAGTGGACCTGTCATTACCGGGAAAAAGCGACAATTACAGCAAAAGCCAGGCTGAAATGATCTTAAAAGACTTTTTTGCCAACAACACTGTAAAGAACTTCGTAGTGAAACATAAAGGGGAGCAAAATGGCTCCCAGTTCTGCATTGGTTTACTGCAAACCAAAAATGGCAACTTCCGCACAAAATTCTTTATGAAGCAAAAGGGCGACCAGCAGGTTGTTCAGGAGCTTGGTTTTGAGATCATGGAATAACCGCCGGGAACAGGCAACAGACAATCAATAACCATCAGGCAAGGGAAAAACGGCTTTTATAGTTCAGGTGCCAGGTAAACCTGGTGCCTAAGTGATTTTTTGCCGGTTGCTTATTGCCGCTTGGCAATTGATTACCTTTGTAGCATGTTTACATTCAATGAACAGCTTCATCATCTGATTGCGTCTGCCCTGCAGGAAGATACCGGCGATGGCGATCATTCCACGCTGTCAGTGATCCCGGCAGATGCAAAAGGTAAAGCTGTGTTAAAGATCAAGCAGTCTGGCACCATGGCCGGCATGCAGGTGGCCGAAGCTGTTTTCAGGTATAAAGAACCGTCGGCCCGGTTTATCGCTTTTAAAAAAGACGGCGATCATATGGAAGCCGGTGAAAATGCTTTTGAGGTCATTGCTTCCATTCATACCATTCTCCAATGCGAACGGCTGGTGCTGAACTGTATGCAGCGGATGAGCGGCATTGCGACACTTACCCGTGCGTATACCGACCGGCTGAAAGGGTATGCGACCCGTTTACTGGACACCCGTAAAACAACACCCGGTTTTCGCCTGCTGGAAAAAGAGGCGGTGCGCATCGGGGGCGGTCATAATCACCGCATGGGTTTGTATGATATGATCATGCTGAAGGATAATCATATTGATTACTGTGGCGGCCTGGAAAAAGCGATTGAAAGAGCACATACGTATGTGAAGCAGGTTAAACCGGGCTTAAAGATCGAAGTAGAGACCCGCAGCCTCGAGGATGTAAAAAAGGTGGTGGCGTTTGGAAAGGTCGACCGCATTATGCTGGATAATTTCACCCCGGAAATGCTGTCGCAGGCCTTGAAAATAATAAACAATCACTTTGAGACTGAAGCCAGTGGTGGAATTACCCTCGATAATATTACCGATTACGCCGCCACTGGTGTTGATTACGTAAGTGTAGGCGCACTCATTCACCAGGCGGTAAGCCTTGATCTGAGCCTGAAAGCAGTGATCGTTTGATGAACACAAAAGCTGGAACTACCAATGAGTAAGAAAAACAAACCAGATAGTAAAGGTTTTGTCTATAGTACAGATCCCGATTTCAAGTTTGAAGAAGAGCAGGAAGCCGTGCATACCCTAACGCCCGAACAACAGAAATTGCGGGTATGGTTAGATACCAAACAACGCGCCGGGAAAGCGGTAACCCTGATCACCGGTTTTATTGGTACCACAGAAGATTTGGAAGACCTGGGTAAAAAGCTGAAGAATTATTGCGGCACCGGCGGTTCGGCCAAAGATGGTGAAATAATCATCCAGGGCGATCAGCGCGAGAAGGTAATGCAGTGGTTGCTGAAGAATGGGTATAAGAATAGTAAGAAAGCGGGCTGAGTCAACAGGCAATAAGCAATGGACAATTGACAATATCGTAAACCCTAATCCCTACACATGTTCGAGATTTTTCTTTTTTATTTAGGTGTGATCTTCACGCTGATCATGCTTATGTTATTCGGCTTTTTGGTAATGTATATGGTGATCTCCTTAAAATTGCTAAGGGTCAATAATAAAGAAGATAATATAAATAAAAAGCAAAGTGCACAAAGATCATTATTGCTGTCTGTCTCAGGTATGGTACTCCTGTTTTTTCTATGGATGATGATTATATTTTAAGTTAAGTTTTTAGGCTTTATATCATGCAAAAAGGATCGCCACATTTCTATTGTCGCGATCCTTTTGCCTATTGTCAATTCCCTTTTGTCTATTGTCTATTGCCTATTGATTACTGTCCGGCCGCTGAACTATACGATTTCTTATCGCCCCACATGTTCAGCAATTCAATGCTCGCGATCTTGAAATCTCCACTTAAACTAACATAGAGGCCAATGATATCCTGCTGGTTCAGCGGGTAATTATCAATGCTTTCAAAGCGCACATTGTATTGGTTTACCAGATTCGTGTAAACAGACCCGGTAGGCCATACCTGGGTGCCCCGGTTGCTGATATTGATGAGGTTGAACTTCACGCCACCATGACGCTGGCATTTTTTAGCAATAACATCCGGTTGTTCATTGCTTTCGATGAACATATCAACCCCGATGATCTTTTCATTTTCGATCTCTTTCGACTCCAGCATGGTGTTTCGTTCGAGCTTCAAAGGAGTGGGCGTTCCCGGTTTATTCGCTAATAACTCCTTGGCATTTAACTCGGGCTTTTTACCAAAATTGCTGATAATGGCTTCCGCAAACTGGGTGGTATTCAGGCTCGGTTTGCTTTTATCGCCGAAATCACCGGTGTGAATACCCTGCTCGAGCGTATACAGCAACGCGTTTTCAATTACAGCCGCATTTTCAGTAAGTCCCAGGTGACGAAGCATGGCAAAGCCGCTCAATAATAAGGCAGTGGGGTTCGCAATGTTCTTACCCGCAATATCAGGCGCTGTACCATGCACCGCTTCGAATATACAAATATGGTCGCCGATATTGGCGCTGGGCGCAAACCCCAATCCACCTACCAGGCCGGCGCAGAGGTCAGACACGATATCACCCTGCAGATTGGTCAATACCACTACATCAAATGTATCCGGGCGGGTAACCAGTTTCATACAAAGGTCGTCAACGATGATATCGTCTGCTTTCAGATCAGGATATTCCTTAGCTACTTCATAAAAGCATTCCAGGAACAGGCCATCGGTAATTTTCATGATGTTGGCCTTGTGACCACAAGTAATACGGCGGGCTTTCTTCTGGCGTGCCATTTCGAATGCATAACGGATCACCTGCATGCTTCCGGGGCGGGTAATAAAGCGCCGGCTCAATGCCACGTCATGCGTAAGCATGTGCTCTATACCACCGTAAGTATCTTCAATATTCTCACGTACCACTGTAATGTCGATGGGAATGCCGGCCTTGGAGAAAACGGTATCAACGCCGTGGAGGGTTTGAAATACGCGTTTATTGGCATAGGTATTCCAGGTTTTGCGGGCAGTAACGTTCACACTTTTAACCCCTTTGCCTTTAGGCGTTTCCATGGGTCCTTTGAACAATATGCCAAGCCGCTCGATGGTTTGCTGGGCTTCGGGCGTCATGCCGTTTGAAAAACCTTTATCGAATACCCATTTGCCCATATCTACCATTTCGTATTCAAGGGGCACCTTGTTGGCATCAAAAATTTTTAAAACGGCACTCATGATCTCGGGTCCTATGCCGTCGCCTTTAGCCACTGCAATTTTCATGTGTATTTAGTTTTTGTTTTTTATAAATAAAGCCACATGTAACTGGTCGCAATAACTAATAAATTATTACAGGTTAAGAATGAATTGGTTATCGCTAAAATTCCATGTTAGATCGATAAATTTTCGTCGATGTGAATAAATCCGGGGCAAAATTAGCTATAAACCCCACAATTCATATTAAAACGTGAATAATTGCTATGGCTGGCTTTTATTTTTGATTATCTTTAAATTCCAAACTGTTAGCGTAATGGTCTCAAAGATTTCCGAAGGCATAGAAATAAGTGTCGAAACGTTTTACCAGCCCGATTATTCCAACCCTGTATCGGGTGAGTATATGTTTGCCTATCGGATAACCATCGAAAACCACAATAATTTTCCGGTTAAGCTGCATCGCCGCCACTGGTATATTATCGATAGCAATGGCACCAACCGCGAGGTGGAAGGAGAAGGTGTGGTAGGTGTGCAACCCACGCTGCAGCCCGGTGAACGCTATCAATATGTAAGTGGTTGCAACCTGCGCAGCGAAATGGGTAAAATGCATGGCACCTACCTGATGGAGAACCTGCTGAACAAAACCTCCTTCGATGTGAACATTCCCGTTTTCGAAATGATCGTTCCGTTTAAAATGAATTAGCTAAAAAGGCATAGAGGCATAAAGGAACAGCCGCTCCGCATAGAATGATCAGATTTAAATAATAAAAAAAGGCATCCGGATCGTCCGGATGCCTTTTGCTTTTTATAAACTATTTGTATTTTTTGAAGCAAATTGAATAGTGAGCCGTAAAGTTCAATCTGCCTTTATGCCTTGTTGCCTCGTTGCCCTCTCCTAACGAACTCCATGCATCATTCTCTTCAACAGGGGCGTTAATGCATACAATAATGCCGCAGCGGCGCCGCAGAGAATTACAAACACCATGAAGAATTCGTACAGGTTGTGGATCGTAAATCCGGCGAAAGTGGGATAGGTAACAGGGATCTTTTTCTCAGCTAAAAATGCCAGTTGCTCGCCGGTCGGCTGAACGGTCTTGTCTAAGATGCCCTGTAAATTGATGCCTTTCTCGGCAGCCGTTTGATATTTATCGCCGGTAGGCGGCAACAAAGCGCCGAGGGTACCGGTCAATGCATACCCCGCCGCGTTGCCCAGGAACCAAACGCCCATTAATAAAGAACCAAAACGTTTGGGAGCCAGTTTGGCCACGAGTGACAAGCCAATGGGCGATAAACACAATTCACCCCAGGTATGCAGCAGGTATAAAATGATCAGCCAGATGATGCCGATCTTGTCTGAGGTTTCCAGTCCCTTTACCTGCGTCGCAATAATGAAATAACCCAGGCCGATCAGCAACAGACCAATGGACTGCTTTACCGTTGAAATAGGTTCCAGGCCGCGGCGCTGCAATTTCAGCCACATGATGCTGAAAGGAATGGCGAACACCACCACAAACACCCCATTGAATATTTGCACCATACTTGGAGGCATCGCCCAGCCAAGAATGCGGGTATCGGTTTGTTTATCGGCAATAAAGGTGAGCGAGGAGCCGCTTTGTTCAAAAGCCGACCAGAAGAAGATCACAAAAAAGGCCACTACATATAATACCAGGATGCGCTGGGTTTCAACCCGGGTAAGCGATTTATCGGTTAAGATAAATATGGCCAGGCTTAAACCGGCTGCATAAATGAAGGGATACACATATGTTTTGATCGGCGAAAGGCCCAGGGCTTTGAAATAAGCGCCAATGGTTGATCCGCCATCGGTGCTTGCCAAAGGATATTTTATGCTATCCCATGATAAATATTGAATAGAAAAATAAAAGATCACCAGCAGGCCGAAAAGCAGGATCACCGACTGCCTGCTGAATTTAGCGTGCGTGGCTTCGCCTTCATGAACGACGTTTTTGTCGGGTCTGGCGCCAATAGGTTCACCGGTTGGCGTAACCACATATTTATTTTTCAGGAAGAAAAAGATAATGGTGCCGAGCATCATGGCAATACTGGCTGCCAGGAATCCCCATTTAAAGGCAGTGAGGTCACGGATCACTTTCTCCGTGCCATCGGCTTGTTTAACGGTATGCACCACGTCGCCCACGAGCGGACAAATAAACTGGCCGAGGATAGCGCCGAGGTTAATACCCATATAAAATATAGTGAAGGCCGAATCGAGCTTGCTCTTTTCATTTTTAGGGTAGAGCTGGCCTACCATAGAAGAGATATTCGGTTTAAAAAAGCCGTTCCCGAATATTTGTAAACCGAGCGATGTCCACATCAGGGTTTTGGCCATCTCGAGATTCGAATCAAAAACACTGGCGCTGGTAAAAAGAACCAACTGCCCAATGGCCAGAACAGCGCCGCCTAATAGTATACAGTTCCGGTTGCCCAGGTATTTGTCGGAAATATAACCGCCCAGCATGGGGGTCAGGTAACAGAGGCCCAGATAGCCGCCATAAATAATGGAGGCGCTTTCTTCACCCATCAACAGGGCCTGCGATAAAAATAAGGCAAGCACGGTGCGCATGCCGTAAAAGTTGAACCGTTCCCACATTTCAGTGGCAAACAGTACTCCCAGGCCTTTGGGATGCCCTTTCGACGGAGGGGTTGCTTCGGTAGTGATTACTTCGGGGGTTATTGTACCGGTTTGAGCCATACAGTCATGTAATTTTTGTTTTTGAAATCAAGCAATTCGTTAGTGCAGTATTTAACGGCCCAAAATAGTGATAAATTCCATACTGCTAAAATGAGAATATCTTATAGCTATGCCAATTTTAATGTTTTGATCCGCTTTTCAGACCTGAAGATCCGTATTAACACCGCGGGTATACTTCCGTTATGTTGGGGTGTGGTTGTCGTTTGGTTGCGGTTTGGTTAGCTTTAGGTCTTCTTTACCCTTTACGTAATAAAAGAGAAATAAAAAGGTAAAGGCAATATCAAGCTAACATAACGGTCACCAGGAGAAAAGGCAAGCGGGGGGTAACCAGGGGTAAAGAAAAGGAGGTGTTGAGGTAACCGGGAGGTAAAGAAAAGGTAACTAGAGGTAACCAAAAGGTAAAGCCGAGGTAAAGAAAAGGTAAACAATAGGTAACCAAAGAGCAAAACGCTTGTGGCAGCGCATTGTTTTTCAAACATTTATATTGGTTGCCGCCTGTCTCTGGCGCTTTAATTCATAACGTTTTGAAAACCAGTGTACCAATACGGCTAAAAACGCCCGGCAAGCCTCAAAAGCCCTGGCCGCCCCTATTGTAGGTGAAAGAATTAAAATTCATTAATCCCCCCCGAATACCGAAATTCGCCGCGGCAAAACTACTTCACTTTTTAATCATGAATATTTTACTCTTAGGCTCTGGTGGCCGGGAACATGCCCTGGCCTGGAAACTTGCACAAAGTAAACAATGTGATCAGCTGTTTATTGCGCCGGGAAATGCCGGCACATCGCAGTACGGCACGAATGTAAATGTATCGATCACCGATTTTGGCGCTATCAAACAATTGGTGCTCGACAAAGGAATTTCCTTACTGGTGGTGGGTCCTGAAGAACCACTGGTGAAAGGCGTAACCGACTTTTTTAAGAAAGACGAACAGCTGCAGCAGGTTACGGTGATCGGTCCATCCCAATATGGCGCCCAGCTCGAAGGCAGCAAGGCCTTTGCGAAAAAATTCATGATCCGGCATGGCATTCCAACCGCTGCTTACCGCGAGTTTGATGAAACTAACTATGAAGAAGGAATACCCTATTTACAGCAACATGCCCTACCCATTGTATTGAAAGCCGATGGCCTGGCCGCCGGTAAGGGCGTGCTTATTTGCCAGTCGCATATTGAAGCGGTTGCCGAATATGAACTGATGCTGCAGCACAGCAAGTTTGGCGATGCCAGCAAGAAAGTGGTGATAGAAGAGTTCCTGAATGGTATCGAGCTCAGCGTATTTGTTCTTACCAATGGTAAAGAGTATGTGATCCTGCCCGAAGCCAAGGATTACAAACGGATCGGGATGGGCGATACCGGGCTGAACACCGGTGGAATGGGCGCTGTAAGCCCGGTCCCATTTGCTGATGCTACTTTCATGAAAAAGGTAGAGGAAAGAGTGATACAACCAACAGTTCGCGGTTTGGAAAAGGAGAACATCGATTATACGGGCTTCATCTTTTTTGGCCTGATCAAAGTAGGGGATGAGCCTTATGTTATTGAATACAATTGCCGCATGGGTGATCCTGAAACCGAAGTGGTGATGCCCAGGTTGAAAACCGACCTGGTGGAACTCTTTATGGCCGCCGGTAATGGTACGCTTGGCAACATAAAAATAGAACAGGACAAACGGTACGCCTGTACCGTAATGGCTGTAAGCGGTGGTTATCCCGGCAATTATGAAAAAGGATTTGTTATTGAAGGATTAAATAAACCGCTGCCTGCCGACAGCCTGGTCTTTCATGCAGGTACTGCAGAGAAAGATGGTAATGTGGTAACCAGTGGCGGCCGGGTACTGGCGGTAACTTCTTATGGTAATACAGTGAGCTCAGCCGTCGTAAAATCCAAAGAAGTGCTGAACCAGCTGTCCTTCGACGGGATGTATTACCGCCAGGATATCGGCTTCGAATTTGAATAGATATGCGAAACGCTCCTTTAAGCTTTAGGCATTTACCGTTCGGCATTTCCAGGAATGCATAAAATCGTTTAGATGCAAAAACAAGTACACTACAGTGATTATCTGCAATTAGAGAAAATACTCAATGCACAAACATTAGAAAGCGATCTGCTGCAACAGCATGCCCATGATGAAATGTTGTTCATCATCATTCACCAGGCATACGAGCTGTGGTTTAAGCAATTGCTGTACGAAATTGAATCGGTGGCGGGTATCATGCAAAACCCGGTTAATGACAATTCACCCGAATTGCAAACCGTGGTGCATCGGTTAAACCGCATGGTCACTATCTTAAAAGTAGCGGTGCACCAGATCGATATTATGGAAACCATGACCCCCATGGATTTTCTCGATTTCAGGGATATGTTGCGCCCCGCTTCAGGTTTTCAAAGCTGGCAGTTCAAGCTGGTAGAAGCTAAGCTGGGCCTCAAATACCAGCATCGCCATGGCCAGGAATACTATATTTCGCAGTTAAGACAGGAACAGATCGATCTTATCAGGAAAGTAGAAAGCGAAAAGTCGTTTATTGAACTGCTGAACGCCTGGCTCGAACGCATGCCCTTTTTTGAAGAAACAGATAACTGGAGGAATTTCAAGGCTGTGACAACCGTGCCGGCGATGGAAGAATGGGAGGGTGGCCGGTCACCTTTCTGGACCGATTACCGCAATATTTATTCCGGCGGGCTGGCCGAAGCGGAACAAGGCAACCTGCAGTATTTTGATTCGGTATTTTCCGATGCCGCGGGTAAAAGCGAAGAGCGGCAGTTATCGCCGCGGGCCAGCCGGGCGGCCCTCTTCATCATGTTGTACAGGGGCTACCCTATACTGCAGCTTCCTTTTCAGCTGCTGAATGCCTTGCTTGAAATTGACGAACAGCTGAGCACCTGGCGGTATCGCCACATGAACATGGTGCACCGCATGATCGGTACACGCATCGGTACCGGCGGCAGCACCGGCCGCGATTACCTGAAAGGCGCCCTGGACAAACACTATATTTTCGTTGAAATAGCCCGCCTTACCAGTTTCCTGATCGAAAGAAAGAAATTGCCGGTGTTGAGTGCCGAGATGGAAAAGCGACTGGGATTTGTGGGTTAAGCGATTATGAATCGTTTATTGCCCGGCGTGGTCATGGCAGGAAGGCGGAAGCAGGCAACGACAAAATGCAGCCGATCCGGGTATTAGTACGCAAAATGGCTGCATGTGATTTATACGGCGACAGTAAGTAAGTTGGTGAAAAAAGTGGTCGGTAACCCAGGGTGGTTTTTCAGAAAAATGAGATCGTCAACCGGCATCAAAAACAGCTTTCAAACTATTTAAACCAGAGCCAACAATTAACGTTTCTGTATAACGTTAGTTCAATAACTTTTCCCGCGTTTTTGTGCGGTACAACCAAGGTAGAAAATGCAGGATAAGATATAACACAGAATAGCAATACACAGCCTTCCGCGCCGGAACTGTAGCGGAAAGCAGTAACAACGATAAGCGAATTTTGTACCAGAAAAAAAATACTTGATCCTGTAAAGGTTGTGCTTTGTTAATTCGAATTATTTGCTTCAATTTTGCATGCATTACATTCAATCCAAAATCTGACCTTCTAAATGGGCTTATTCAACTTTTTCACCCAGGAGATTGCCATCGATCTGGGCACTGCCAATACCCTAATCATACATAATGACGAAGTAGTGGTGAATGAACCGAGTATTGTTGCGCTTGACCGAAATAACCCCAAAACGGTACTTGCAGTAGGGAAACGGGCTTTGATGATGCATGAAAAGACCCATGAGAGCATCCGCACGGTGCGCCCCCTGAAGGACGGAGTAATCGCCGACTTTAACGCTGCTGAATTAATGATCCGGGAAATGATCAAAATGATCTATCCCAAAAAACCTTTGTTCCCCCCAAGCTGGCGGATGATGATCTGTATCCCCTCAAGCATTACCGAGGTAGAAAAAAGAGCGGTACGTGACAGTGCCGAGCAAGCCGGCGCCAAGGAAGTTTACCTGTTGCACGAGCCCATGGCAGCAGCCCTTGGAATTGGAATTGATGTAGAGGAGCCGGTTGGTAACATGATCATTGACATTGGCGGTGGTACAACGGGAATTACCGTGATCGCCCTGGCCGGTATTGTTTGTGATCAGAGTATCCGTATTGCCGGTGATGAATTCACTGCCGATATTATGGAGGCCCTTCGCCGCTACCATAGCCTGTTGATCGGTGAACGTACTGCCGAGCAGATAAAAATAAACATCGGTGCGGCAATGAAAGACCTGGATAACCCACCGGATGATATTCCTGTAAACGGTCGTGACCTGGTAACCGGTATTCCCAAACAGATCATGGTCAGCTACCAGGAAATAGCCGAAGCGCTCGATAAAAGCATTTTTAAGATCGAAGAAGCGATCCTGAAAGCGCTCGAAATGACCCCGCCCGAGCTGGCTGCTGATATTTACAGACGCGGTTTATACCTTACCGGCGGCGGAGCCTTGCTGCGCGGACTGGATAAACGCTTAAGCCAAAAAATTAAATTGCCTGTGCATGTGGCTGATGATCCGTTAAAAAGCGTTGTGCGCGGAACCGGCCTGGCGCTGAAAAATTATGATCGCTATCCGTTTGTGATGCGGTAGTTGGTCCTGATACTTTCAACATTGCAAAAATCCTGTTTGAAGAAGCCAACAGGATTTTGAATTTTCTAAATTTTCTGCAGGTGCGTAATATTTTTCTCTTCATCAGGAGGTACTTCAATTTTGTATTCTTCGTGGTGCTGCAGATTGCGGCCCTGTACATCCTTTTTCACTATAATAAATTCCATGAGGCTGTTTTTTCAGGGGTTGCCAATGAATTAACCGGCAGCATCGGTGGCAAATACAACAACGTTACCTATTACTTTCACCTGAAAAAGACGAACGACGCACTCGCCAAAGAGAACGAGGAACTGCGTAACAAGCTGCTTACCAACTTCGAAAGTCCCGATACAACCCAGAAATTAGTACAGGATACGGTTCCCTTCGACACGCTGGGGCATTTTCGCAAATACCTGTACCGCAGCGCCCGGGTTGTTAACAATACCGTTAGCCTGCCCAATAACACCCTTACCATCAACAGGGGCGAAAAACAGGGCATTCATAAAAATATGGGCGTTATCAGTCCCTCCGGCGTGGTAGGGGTGGTGATCAATACCAGCAGCAATTATGCAGTGGTAATGAGCCTCTTACACCGCCAATCAAAAGTATATGCCAGTCTTAAGAAAACCGGCGAGACCGGCCAGGTATTCTGGGATGGTAATAGTCCGTTATATATTACCCTGAAGAACATACCTAAAAGCGCCCAGGTGGCTAAAGGCGATTCGGTGGTTACCAGCCAATATGCTTCTTACCGTTTTCCACAGGGTATATTAGTTGGCACTGTAATGGATGTAGTTGACGACAAAACCAGCAGCTTTTATACATTACGGTTAAAACCGGCTACCAATTTCTTTAATGTGCAGTATGTTACGGTGATTGAAAATCTGTTGAAGGACGAGCAGGCCAAGCTGGAAGAAGAAACCAATAAAATTAACCAATGAGCGACCTGGTACGTAATACGATTCGGTTTGTTTTGTTTATTCTGGTGCAGTATTATGTATTGTTCCAGATACGCCCCCTGCACGAGTTTGTAGTACCGTACATATATTACCTGTATGTGCTCTGGCTGCCCTTTAGCCTGGGCAGAATGAGCCTGATGCTCGTGAGCTTTTTGTTTGGCCTTACCCTGGACTATTTCACCCAAACCCCCGGTTTGCATGCTGCCGCCTGCACCCTGATCGCCTATCTGCGCGGTTTTGTGGTAAATATTCTGATACCCCAGGAAGGCGCTGAACAGAACTACAGATCGCCATCCCCGGTAAGTATGGGATGGGCCCCGTATGCGATCTATGTGGTTGTTTTAACGCTGCTGCATCATGCCTATCTCGTATTACTTGAATGGCTGCAATTTGGATCATTCCTGTTCTTCCTGGGAAAAGTGTTGGCAACATCTGGCGTCAGTTTGATGTTAATACTTATTACCGAGCTGCTTTTCTTCCGGAAAGAGAAATTCCGGACGAACACGGCCTAGGCCTGGCGCCCCGCGGCCCAAAAAAGATTTAACTTCGTTTACAATAAATTATTCATTTTTTCTTTGGTAATTAGTGCTGTAATGTACTTTAAGTCCTATGTCTGTATTTAATCAGTCAAGAAGTAATATAATTCGCCTGATATTCCTTGGACTCTTCCTCATTATCGTAGTTCAGTTATTTAATCTTCAGATCATTCAGGGCAAATACAAGCAACTGGCTATGGATAATGCGGTGTTTGCCAAGGTAAAATATCCTGACCGGGGTATCATTTATGACCGGAAGAACCGGCCTATATTAAATAACACCATCATGTATGACCTGGTGGTAGTACCTAATGAGGCGCGAAAAACTGATACATTCGGTTTGTGTGAGATCCTCGGTATCGATACCGCAGAATTTAAAAAACGGATCCTGGAGGCACGTATAAAGAACGGGCCTTACCGTCCTTCCATTTTTGAAGACCTGTTGGAACCGCAATTACAGGCCCGTCTGGATGAGAATATCTGGAAATTCCCGGGTTTTGCCCTGGTAGAACGTCCGGTTCGGGTATACCCCTTCAATGCAGCTGCCCATATTATGGGATACATCGGGGAGGCAGACTCCAATATCATCAAACGCTCGGGCGGTTTTTACCATATGGGCGACTATGTGGGCCGTAACGGTATGGAAGCCTATTATGAAAGAGTGCTGATGGGCCAGCGCGGCGTTGAGTTCCTGCTGAAAGACAACAAGAACCGCCTGGTGGGAAATTATGAAAAAGGCCGCTTTGATACGCCCGCGATCCGGGGCCGTAACCTGCATACCTATATCGACATTGAGCTGCAGCAGCTCGCTGAGAAACTGATCAGCGGCAAAGTAGGCTCCGTGGTAGCGCTTGATCCTAAAACCGGGGGCATCCTGGCCATGGCTTCAGGTCCTAATTTCGATCCGAATGCGTTAACGGGGCCAGACAAACAAACGAACTACACGAAAATGGTGCTCGATGTTTCGGCGCCTTTGTTGAACCGGGCCATCAAAGGACAGTATCCGCCAGGCTCAACCTATAAACCCCTGGGTGCATTGATCGCATTGGATGAAGGCGTCATCAGCCCATCAAGTGGTATAGGATGTACCGGCGCTTATTATGGTTGTAACCGGGTCGTTCGTTGTACAGAACACTGGCAGGGGCACTCTGCTAATTTGCGGCTGTCCATTGCCTGGTCCTGCAACTCCTTCTTTTCAGACGTTTTCAGAAGAACCCTCGATAACCCGGCCTATCACAGTTCGCGTGCGGGGCTTGTAAAGTGGACGGAATACATGCGGGCTTTCGGTATGGGGCATCGCATCGGGGTCGACCTGCCCAGTGAAGACGGCGGCAATGTGCCCGACACCACCCAATATGATAAAGAATACCGGCGCTCCTGGAACTCCTGTACCATGGTTACCATCGGTATCGGGCAGGATAAATTGACCGTTACGCCTTTACAGATGGCCAACACCATGGCTATCATCGCGAACAAAGGATTTTATTACATACCGCATTTTGTAAAGAATATTGAAAACGAAACAGAGAAAGACACCGTATTGAACAAATTCCGGCAAAAACATGAGGTACTGACCCATATTCCCGATGATGTATATGAGATCGTGCAGGATGGCATGCAGGATGTGGTGGAGAACGGTACGGCGAAGGTCGCCCGCATTCCGGGAATTAATATCTGCGCCAAAACAGGTACTGCCGAAAACAAACGCGGCCTTGATGGAAAAGTGATCCAGTTAAAAGATAACTCCATGTTCGTATGTTTCGCCCCGCGCGAAGATCCCAAGATCTGTGTGGCGGTGGTAGTGGAGAATGCGGGCTACGGCGCCACCTGGGCAGCACCTATCGGATCATTGATCGTGGAAAAATACCTTACCGATTCTCTCAGAACGGAACGTATGGCCGAAGTGAAACGCATTTCGGAGGCCAACATTATGCCCGACTTTTTGCCCCGGGTACAATTCATAACGGATTCCACAAGAGCCTGGAAATGGTTTAACCTGACCAAAGACAGCGCTTATATAAGAAAGTATATGCCAACGCATAACGGGATAAGAAGAACGGCTCCTTTGCCGGCTTCCAATGTGGTGACATCTGTAAGGGATCAGATGATCAATAAGAATTTATATGCAAAACGATCAACGACCGATAAAAATAATCCATGAACAACCAGCGTAATCCTACCATCTCAAAAGGGGTTGATACAACCCTGATCTGGCTGTATTTGCTCCTGGTTGCGATCGGGTTGCTGAGTATCTTCTCCGTGACCTATCACGAAGGAGATGATGTGCTGCGCAGCTTTTTGAACTTTAAAACAGATTACAGCAAGCAGCTGATCTTTTTTGCAGTATCCCTGCTTATTGGCTTATTCATCCTGCTCACCGACAGTAAATTCTTTACTGCTACAGCCAATATCTGGTATGCATTCGGCATCCTGCTACTGCTATTGGTGTTTCCTTTTCATACGAATGTACACGGTACGGAATCTATTATCCGTTTGGGCGGCTTCAATTTACAGCCTGCGGAGCTGGCGAAATTATTTGTGTGCCTGGCGCTGGCAAAATACCTGTCGCGCGTAGAAACGGATTTTAATAAAACAAGCTCGCACCTGATGGCAGCGGGCATTATCTTTTTACCGGCACTGATCACGATCGCACAAAAGGAGACCGGGCTTGCCCTGGTATTCCTAGCTTTCTTCCTGGTGATGTTCCGGGAAGGATTACCCGCCGGTTACCTGATCGTTGGTTTTTCGCTGGCTGTGCTGGTAGTAGCTACCTTGTTATTGGATAAGAACGTACTGGCGATCATCTTAACGGCCATTGCCATTCTTACCATCTATTTTGGCTGGCGTTTTACCAGGCAACGCCGCGAACTGGTGATCATTGTGGCCGTGGTATGGGCCTGCTGCGTGGGCGTACAACGCTTTGCCGTTCCTTTCATATTTACCAAGGTGTTACAGAAGCACCAGGTTGAACGCATCTTCTCGCTTATCGGCCGGGAGAACCCCTATGCGAAGTTGAATACGGTAGAAGGCGACGAAGCGCCGGTGGCTGTGAAAAAGGACACGGACTATAACGTGCGGCAAAGCAAGATCGCCATTGGTAGTGGTGGCTTTGCAGGCCGCGGGTTCTTGAAAGGAACGCAGACCCGGTTTGATTTTGTACCCGAACAACGTACCGACTTTATCTTCTGTACCATCGGCGAAGGCTTCGGCTTTATAGGCTGTGTGGCCGTGCTGGGCATTTATATCTTTTTATTATTGCGGATCGTAAATATGGCCGAACGGCAACGAAGTGTGTTCAGCCGCTGTTATGCATATGGCGTGGCTTCCGTTTTCTTCTTCCATATTGCGATCAACATTTGTATGACCATTGGTCTGGCCCCGGTGATCGGTATTCCGTTACCATTCATAAGTTATGGCGGTACTTCGCTGATCTCATTTTCTACGATGTTGTTCATTCTGGTGCGGCTGGATGCAGACCGGCAGATGGTGTTGAGATAATTAGCTAATGGAACGCAAGCCATATGTTTTCAAACAAACAAGAACATGAAAGTTATTCCCCTGAGCGAAGGCACCTTTACGATAGATAAAACAAAACAATTTGTTCCTTTCGATACTGGTAAAGATGATCTGCAGGAAAGGCCGGTAGGCAGCCTGCTGGTAGAAATTCAGCCATTTGTGGTTGTTACTTCAGAAGATGTGTTGCTGCTGGATACGGGCCTGGGTTTCACCAATGCGCAGGGCCGCTTACAATTGCATCAGAATTTAATGGATAATGGCATCAATCCCGGTGAGGTGACGAAAGTGCTGATGACGCATTTGCATAAAGATCATGCCGGCGGCGTGGCCATGGGATCGGGGTCTGAGCGAACGCTCAGCTTTCCGCAGGCCCGTTATTATATTCAGAAAAAGGAAATGGAGTATGTATATGAGAAAGGGTTCCCTTCTTATATACCTGAAGAGCTGGATATTCTGAAAAATGCATCGCAGGTAGAATGGCTCGATGGCAACGGGGTTATTGATGGGTACATAAAATATGAAATAACCGGAGCACATAGCAAGTTCCACCAGGTATACTGGATCGTTGATGGCGGTGAAACGGTATTCTTTGGCGGCGATGATGCACCTCAGCTACAACAAATGCGCAGCCGCTTCATTGCCAAATATGATTATGATGGAAAAAAATGTATGGAGCTGCGCCAGCAGTGGTGGGAGCAAGGGGAACAGGAGAAATGGATGTTCCTTTTCTATCATGATGTGCAAAATCCTGTGTGGGAGTTTTAAGTCAATTGGCAATGGGCAATAGGCAATAGACAATACCGCAATGGGCAATAGGCAATTGGCAATGGGCAATGGGCAATAGGCAATTGGCAATGGGCAATACAGCAATAGGCAACATGCAATAGGCAATGGGCAACTCGGCAATGGGCAATAGGCGATTGGCAAACGGCAATACAGCAATGGGCAACATGCAATAGGCAACATGCAATGGGCAATAGGCAATTGGCAAACGGCAATAGACAAAAAAGGCCTGCCCTGGAAAGAGCCGGCCATTGCTAACCTATGAAAAACACCTAGTTTGATTTCTTACTGCCGCAAAGATTTCCGGTTCTCCATGCGTTGCATCCTGCGTTCCATCAGTTCTTTTTGCAGCACGGTGCCGAATTCTTTTTCAGCTTTAAAGAATGTATTTACTTTTTCAGAGGACAGGGCCTTGCTAAATTCCCCATTGTACCTCTTACGGATATTCAATAGTTTTTCTTCTGTAGGAATTTCTCCTTCCTTATTCTGACGCGCATCTATCCTTGTTTTCCGGATCTCGTTCATATACTGGTTGTATATGGGCCAAAACCGCTGCGCTTCATCGGTGCTGAGGTTTAGTTTTTTAGTGAGATACGCGATCTTCAATGCCTCAATACGGCCACCGGCGCCTCTTTCCTTGTCATCATCCTGTGCAGAGGATGAAACCGACACGCCCAACGCAATCAGTATTATGAGTATAAATTTTTTCATGGTTTAGTTAGTTTGAATGTCTTTTACCGTGCTGTATTTCTCAAGATATTGCTGCAGATCTTCATCCGTTACATCGGCCAGCATATCTTTCATATCACTGGCATCCATTTCGTCGGCAGCTATAGTAGCCGCTATCACTGTTTCTGAGGGGGCAGGGGGCTGGTTCTCGAGATAATTTTCCAGCATTTCCTCGCTGATATTATCGAGCTGGGCAGCCACAGCACGCCCGGCTTTATCTGATGTTTTATTACTGTTGTTCAGATACAATAAACCTGCAGTAAGGATCAGGCCGCCTACTATTGCGGCTGCAGCATACCGTAATACCCGGCGCGGAAAGCTCATAGCTACAACCTTGCTTGTTTGCTGCGCTTTAACCGCTTTTAATACCTGCCCGGGCAGTTGTTCAAAATAACCTGCAGGAACTTCATATACCTGTATCCTGTTTAAACCTTTCATCAGGGGCGACAGGTTCTCCAATTCTCCATTCACAAATTCAATGGCCTGTGCGCCGGCTGCTGCATTCTCACCCAGCTCGTCGAAATAACCGGCCGGTGTGCTGAAAGGCATTTGTTTACCAATTTGGCTCAGTAAAGGCGATAATAGTTCCAGCTCATCATTTGCATTATCGGTAGCGCTTGCTTTAAAGCGGATTTCTTCTTCCTTTACGCGTTGCAGCATCGTATTGGCGAAGCCTTCAAAATATCCGTCGGGCGTCTGGTAAGGATTGTTGTTAGCGGCTTGCAAAGCAGGTGAAAGGCTTATTTCTTCTTCCTTTACGCGTTGCAGCATCGTATTGGCGAAGCCTTCAAAATATCCTTCGGGCGCCTGGTAAGGATTGTTGTTAGCGGCTTGCAAAGCAGGTGAAAGGCTTATTTCTTCTTCCTTTACGCGTTGCAGCATCGTATTGGCGAAGCCTTCAAAATATCCTTCGGGCGCCTGGTAAGGATTGTTGTTAGCGGTTTGCAAAGCAGGTGAAAGAGTTATTTCTTCTTCCTTTACGCGTTGCAGCATCACATTGGCGAAGCCTTCAAAATATCCTTCGGGCACCTGGTAAGGATTGATCGATTGTGGTAAAACAGGGCTATTGGCTGCTGCCCTGGCCAGTTGTAAGAGCTGGTCAGCCAGCCCTTCAAAGTACCCGGCAGGTACTGCATAAGGAGGCTGGTGGCTGATCTCAGCAACGACCGGGCTGATCTCCCTCAATTCTTTCAATATGATATTCCTGCTTTCCATTTTGCACCAACTGAGACGTATTTTGTTAATTAAAGTTTAATGATTCAGGATGTAATCCTCAATTTTTTTAACGGCATGGTGATACGAGGCTTTCAGCGCGCCCTCCGAGGTTTCCAGCACCTGGCTCATTTCCTCGTAAGGCATTTCGTCGTAGTACCGCAGGCTAAATACAACTCTTTGCTTTTCAGGTAATTGTTGAATGGCCAATTGCAGTTTCCACTCCAGTTTATTAGGATCGAAATGCCTGTCGGCCTTGATCTTGTTTTCCAGTCCGCTTTCCACATCGCTGAGCGAAACAGCACTCTTTTTTTTCTGTTGCTCCAGGTACGTAAGGCACTCATTGGTAGCAATGCGGTACAGCCATGTATATAACTGGGAATCTTCGCGGAAGTTCTCCAGTCCATTCCATACTCTTATAAATACATTTTGTAATACATCGTTCGCATCTTCATGTTCCACTACCATGCGCCGGATATGCCAGTATAGTCTTTCCTGGTATTTTCGGATAATGGCCGTATAGGCCTTTTCTTTAGTGGCCGGATCGCGGAATTGCATCAGCAATTCGCTGTCTTGCGTGGTCACCGCCATAGGTTAGCTGTTTTCTGTGAATAAATATTGGAACCCCTTGAAAGGTCTTAGTTTAAACGTTCTAACAAATATATTATGATACGGTATAAATCAGTGTTTTAGCCAACATATTACAATGGATTTATGTGTGTAGCCTTAAAAGGGTAAAACCCATGAAGCGGCGACCGCCTATTTGAAATACGAACCTTAATTATTAGCATTGTAATGAAGGACCAGCGGGTCTTTCCTTTAAAACAGCCAACCATTCTTATGCGTGCGCAAAAAAACGGGACCTTTTCTTTTTTTAGAGGCCTTATCGGGGTGCTTGCAGGCGCCTCCTTAATTATTTTCCTGATCACTGCTACTGTATGTTCGCTCTTTGGCTATTCATTATGGAGCTGGATAAATGTACTGCGTTTTATCATTGGCGGTGGTATTGCGTTTGTAGGAGCCTGCTACTTTTTCCTGATCAAAAGCTTAGTGAGATCAGGCTTCAAGAAATAGAACCTATTCGCATGCATTCAGTCAAACCCGAATTTCCTGACCCGACAACTTATTAAATGGACAAGCCCCAATCTATTCAGCCAGATGCTGTACACAAAGATGCTGAAACGGCCTATCGGCAATTTATAAAACAGATCCTGCGCCATTCAGGTGGTTTACAAAGCGAAAGCGAGCATGGAAAGATCTTTTCCTTCGAAACTTATTTGCGAGAGAAAGGGATAAGTGCAGAACTGGTTTCGGCATATTGTACCCATCTTAAAACATCAGACTTTGCGGAGAAATTTGCTGCAGAAACTAATAAGCCCGGCAGGATCTATCTGAATAATATCCGGGTTTTACTCACTTTCTTTTTGATCTCCTGGGTGCCTGGCATCCTGCTGTATTTGCTGGTAGCCGCTTTTCTTTTCACCTTTGCAATCTCGATCTGGAGTTATAAACCCTTCTTATATTTTGCATTGTCGGGTCCTGTACTGGCCGCCGTGGTGTTGATACCTCAATACATGCGCGCAAAGAAACAAAAGAGGTCAGGCACCAAATCGCCTCCTTATGTGATCAGGTACTTTGACAATGATGAGCTTAGTTTTGCCAAATCGAAAAGCAGGTTGTTTGTGGAGAAATAGGCAACGAGGCAATATAAATTGGGAATACACGATATTCTAATAGAAAATGGTGAATGATGAAGTCTATTCACCATTCACCATTGACCATTTACGTTGCAATTAGCCTTTGCGGGCAATTACTTTATGTGCTGCTTCAACGATGTTCTGTGTATCGAGACCGTATTTTTTCAGCAATTGGGTAGGTGTGCCGCTTTCACCAAAAGTATCATTGGTACCAATGTACTCAATGGGAATGGGGAAGCTTTTGGCTGCTGTTTGTGCAATGGCGTCACCCAAGCCGCCAATGATATTATGTTCTTCCACAGTTACCGCGCAGCGGGTTTTGCGGATCGACTTCAATATAGCTTCGGTATCGAGCGGTTTAATGGTGTGAATGTTCACCACTTCAACGCTGAGGCCTTTGTCTTCCAGAATGCGGCCGGCTTCAATGGCTTTCCATACCATGTGGCCGCAGGCGAAAATGGAAACGTCTTTTCCTTCGCTGAAGAACTGGGCTTTACCTATTTCAAATTTTTGATCGGCTGCGGTAAAAATGGGCCAGGAAGGACGGCCAAAACGCAGGTACACGGGACCAACATATTCAGCAATGGCCATGGTAGCTGCTTTGGTCTGGTTGTAATCGCATGGTACGATCACGGTCATGCCGGGCAGCATTTTCATTAAACCAATATCTTCCAGTATCTGGTGGGTAGCACCATCTTCACCTAAAGTTAATCCAGCGTGTGAAGCGCAGATCTTTACATTTTTGCCGGAATAGGCAATTGACTGACGGATCTGGTCGTATACACGGCCGGTTGAGAAGTTGGCAAAAGTGGTAGTATAAGGAATTTTTCCTCCAATCGTTAAGCCGGCTGCAATACCCATCATGTTCGCTTCGGCAATACCTACCTGAACGTAGCGCTCGGGAAATTCCTTCATGAACTGGTTCAGTTTCATAGAACCAGCCAGGTCGGCTGTTAAGGCTACTACATTCGGGTTCTTACGGGCTGCTTCCACAATACCATCGCCAAAACCACTGCGGGTATCTTTTTGTCCGGTTACCTGTATTTCTTTCAGCATGTTAAAAATTTGGTGGTGCAAAGTAAGGTAAAAAAACGCAAATGGCGCTCCATCAATCATAGCTCAAATGGAGGTTGCTGTTCGGTTGCGTATTAATTCAGATCAGCAGGTTTGCTTTGGTAAAAGCTGGCATCTGCCTTTAGTCGCTGCTCCCATTTCCAGGCGGTCGTCATCATATCTTCCAGCGAATATTTGGTATCCCAGCCCAGCGTTTGACGGGCATGGTCGTTATTGGCGTAAATGGCCACTACATCACCGGGGCGGCGGGGCCCAATGACATAATTCAGTTTAACATTGCTTACTTTTTCAAAAGCCTTGATGGCTTCGAGCACCGATACGCCATTGCCGCTTCCCAGGTTAAATACTTCACAACGCTGGGTGCCTCTTCCTTCCTGTAAATATTTTATAGAAAGCGTATGGGCATGGGCAATATCACTTACATGTATATAATCGCGAATGCAGGAGCCGTCGCGGGTGGGGTAATCATCGCCATGCACCTGCATTACCGGAATTTTGCCAATAGCCGTTTGGGTAATTACCGGCACCAGGTTAGCTGGTTTGCCTATGGGCAGCTCACCAATGAGGATAGAAGGGTGGGCGCCTACGGGGTTAAAATAGCGCAGCAGAATGCATTTGGTCGGATTGGCTTTTGAGAATTCATTGATGATCTGTTCGCCCATTTGTTTTGTGTATCCATACGGTGATTCAGCCGGTTTGGGCGGCGTGGATTCTGTGACAGGGATCTTATCAGGATTACCGTATACTGTACAGGAGGAAGAAAAAACAAAATGGGGAATATTGAATTCGGCCACACATTTCAGCAGGTTGATCAGCGAAAACATGTTGTTCTCGAAATACATCAGGGGTTGCTCTACCGATTCGCCCACAGCTTTATAGGCTGCGAAATGAATGATGCCGGTTATATCGGTATTCTCCTGGAAAATAGCATAGGTATCATCAAAATCGCATAAGTCTACCTTATAGTTCTTTACTTTCTTGCCGGTAATTTTTTCAATACCTTCTAAAATGCGGGGTGTTGACCGGGAATTATCATCGACGGAAACTACTTCAAAGCCATTTTCTATCAGGTCGACTATGGTATGGGATCCAATATAACCACATCCGCCTGTAACCAGAATTTTGCTCATTGTATCGTTTTATTTTAGATCGTGAATGTGTAAATCAATTGGCAATCAGCAATGGGCAACTAACAATGGCGTCTTGCTTTCCGTGTCTCAACAATATATTACCTCGCTGGTTAATAACTTTCGTCTATTGCCTTTTGTCTATTGCTTATTGGTTGTCTTTCAGCACATTCATAAGATATTGTCCGTATCCGCTTTTCAGCAGGGGTTGGGCTACGGTGATCAGTTGTTCTTTTGTAACAAATCCTTTCCGGTAAGCGATCTCTTCGATACAAGCGATTTTTATGCCTTGCCGCTGTTCAATTACCTGTACAAACTGGGATGCCTGCATCAGGGAATCAAAAGTGCCCGTATCTAACCAGGCGGTACCCCGGTCGAGAATGGAAACTTTTAATTTTCCCCTGCGAAGATATTCTTTATTTACATCTGTAATTTCATATTCGCCGCGCGCACTGGGTTTCAGGTCCCGCGCAATGGCTACCACGTCATTATCATAAAAATATAATCCGGGTACGGCATAGCTGCTCTTGGGATTGGCAGGTTTTTCTTCTATGGAAATGACCTTATTGTTCTTATCAAATTCAACAACGCCGTATCGTTCAGGATCGCTGACATGGTAAGCATATACTATACCGCCATCCGGGTTATTATTTTTGGACAGTTGTTCGCCCAGGCCTACGCCGTAGAAGATATTATCACCAAGTACAAGCGCCACACTGTCATTTCCAATGAAATCGGCGCCAATGACGAATGCCTGTGCCAGTCCATTGGGAACTGCCTGTTCGGCATAGGTAAAGCGCAGTCCCAGCTGTGAGCCGTCATTCAATAGTCTTTTGAACTGAGGAAGATCATGCGGCGTGGAAATAATGAGAATGTCGCGGATGCCTGCCAGCATTAAGGTAGACAGTGGATAATAGATCATGGGTTTGTCATAGATAGGCATGATCTGTTTACTGATAGCATAAGTTATTGGGTGCAATCGTGTGCCCGAGCCTCCGGCTAAGATGATTCCTTTCATGTCACCAATTATTTAAAGGTCGTATGGGTGCGATAAATCATGCCAAAGTAATAAGAAACGGTTGGAATATCAAAACCAATGTAGAAAGTAGGGGCTTGAACCGGATGTTTCATATGCAAATCCTGTTCAGTTAAGAACATGGCGAAACAAGGCTGAGAAGTAAGAGGTACGACGACAGCGGAAGAGGAATTAATATATATGAAGCAGGAAGTATGAAGTTCGGTTTGTTCCTATTTCATACTTCCTGCTTCGAACTTCGGTATATTAATGCGCAGCCGGATTAATGAATTTCAGGATAAAATATACAAGGGCAGCAAATAAACCACTGACCGGAATGGTAAGGATCCATGCCCACAGCAGGTTGATAGAAATGCCCCAACGCACTGCAGACAAGCGTTTTGTCATTCCGACACCCATAATGGAACCTGCGATGGTGTGGGTGGTGCTTACGGGAATCCCCAGGCCCTGGGAAACACCATATAAGGTTACTGCGCCGGCTGTTTCAGCGGCCACACCTTCGAGCGGTGTTACTTTCGTGATCTTGGTACCCATTGTTTTAACGATTCGCCAGCCACCCATCATGGTGCCCAGGGCTATACATAAATAGCAGGTAATGGGTATCCATTGCGGTACGTGGCCATAAGTGCTTTTTCCATTTGCATCTACTTTTTCCACGATGAGGGCCCAATCGGGTATGGGCACTCCGTTTTTAACGCACCAGGCGCCAAATACCACCATGGAAGCGGTAATAATACCGATCACTTTTTGTGAATCGCTGCCACCATGCCCAAGGCTGAATGCCGCAGATGAAACCAGCTGAAAACGCCGGAACCATTTATCTGCATGGTAGGGATTGGCCTTGCGGCAAAGGTTTACAATGAGCACAGTTATCAGGAAGGCGATGAACATGCCGATAAAGGGCGCCAGTACAATAAATTTGATGGTATCAAAAATCACCTTCTGGTTAATCACATCGAAGCTGCCGGCATGGGCCACTGCAGCACCTGCAAAACCGCCGATGAGCGTATGCGATGAGCTCGATGGGATACCAAACCACCAGGTGAGCAGGTTCCAGCCAATAGCGGCAATAAGGCCCGCAAAGATCACATATAAATTAATGGAATCGCTGTGTACGGTTTTGGCAACTGTGTTGGCCACTTTCAGATCGAAGATCCAGAAGGCTACAAAGTTGAAAACGGCTGCCCAAACAACCGCCTGAAAGGGGGTCAGCACTTTAGTTGAAACAACGGTAGCTATGGAGTTGGCAGCGTCATGAAAACCATTGATCAAATCGAAAGTCAGTCCGAGTACAATAATAATAACTAATAATGTAAACATTGCGGCAGCGGTTAGGTAAAAAACAGGTCCTGTCTGTTACGCGTATTTAATAATGATAGATTCGATCACGTTACCGGCATCTTCGCATTTATCGGTTACAATTTCCATAACCTGGTAAATTTCCCGCTTTTTGATAACCTCTTTTGCATCGGGTTCGGTCTCAAATAACCGGTCGATGCTTAGATCAAAAATATCGTCGGCCTGGTTTTCAATGCTGTTTACTTTCACGAGGGCATCGGTGATCTGGCGCATATCGCGCATATCACGCAGCTGCAGTACCGCATTTTTAATTTGCTCGCAACCCTGGTCAATGAGATCGGCCATTTTTTGAATACCCTGGTCGTTGGGATTTACTTTATAGAAGTTGATCTTTTTGGCAGAAGCGAAAATGTAGTCGGCTATATCATCCAGGGCGCTTGCCAGGTAGTGGATGTCTTCGCGGTCGAAGGGTGTAATGAAATTTCTGCCGAGCTCGGTAAAGATCTTGTGTGTGTAGTCGTCGTTTACATGCTCCAGGTCCTCAATTTGGGCAATCAGTGCAGCCCTTTTATCGAAGTCCGGTTCTGTAACTACTTCCTTCATCACCTTACCCATTTTAGCCACAGTTTGGGCAACCTGTTCAAATAAGGAGTAGAATATCCTATCCTTCGGCATGAAAATCTTCATTATAGAGTTTAAGCCCATTACCTAAAATTTGTCGCAAAAATAGAACTAATACCATAGGATAAAAAAAAGGGCAGCTCGGTAATAATTACTTAACACAAAGATAATATTGGCCGCCAGAACTGATCCTGATTGTTTAAGGAATTGATTACCAAATGCTAACTAATCAATTGATTCCCTAATGGCTACAGTTAGTGACGTAAGGGTGCTTTATTTCTGATTTTCTTAATAAAAATATTATACCAATATTATCCTGTTTACCTTATGCCGGTGGCCCTGGTTTTGAAGAAATATTCATAAAATAATAATTGCTTAATATTGCTCCCCCAAAAAACCGGTATAATGTCTTTTGCTTGTTTACAGTTATCTTCTGTTTCCCGTAGGCTTTTCATTCTGCTGTTTTTCCTTGCTGGTTCGGGTGTGTTGCAAGCCCAGTTCCTGACACAAATGATAGATACCAGTACCAATGTTGGCAAGGGCATTTTACAGATGTACAAGAAATTCGATCGCATTTACTTTACCGGTTATATGCAGCCCCAGTTCCAGGTTGCCCAGGAAAAAGGCGTTGACAGCTGGAATGGAGGCGACTTTGCGCCAAAATCCAACAGCAGGTTCATGCTCAGGCGGGGCCGGGTGCGCCTGGATTATGTGCGAATGAATAGTAATGATGAGATATCGCTCTACTTTGCGTTCCAGTTCGATGGCACTGAACGTGGCGTGGTTATCCGTGATTTTTGGGGGCGGGTATTTGAAAACAAGTGGCATGTACTTAATCTCACGACTGGTATGTTTGCCCGGCCTTTTGGGTATGAAGTAAATTTGAGCTCCGGCGACCGCGAAACACCTGAGCGTGGCCGCATGTCGCAGATCCTGATGAGGAATGAACGTGACCTGGGCGCCATGATTTCATTTGAACCACGCCGCAAAGACCATCCTTTGCGCAACCTGAAAATAGATGCCGGCGTTTTCAATGGCCAGGGCCTTACTGCCAGCAGCGAATACGATTCGTATAAAGATTTTATAGCCCGCGCTGCCTGGCGGCCTTACCCGCTTACCAAAGAATTTTTTATTTCCGGCGGACTTTCTTATTTAAACGGCGGGCTCTTCCAAAACACAAAATATACCTACGAAATAGCCAATGGTAACAATGGTAAACACTTCCTGGTGGATTCGGCTGATGACAATATTGGCCGTAAATCGCCCCGGCAGTATTATGGGGCCGATATACAATTGAAGTGGAAGCAGAATAACGGCGGCTCTACCGAACTGCGGGCTGAGTATTGGCGGGGTACACAAACAGGTTCAGCCGGAACCAGCGAAACGCCAACGGCTTTATTGAACGAGCCTTATTATGTGCGGCAGTTTGATGGGGCATTTATTTATTTACTGCAGAATTTCACCAAACATCACCAGGTGGGTGTTAAATACGATTGGTATGATCCGAATACCGAAGTGGAGGGTAAAGAAATTGGTGAGGGAGGTAATAACTTAAATGCTACAGATATAAAATTTTCTACGGTCACTGTCGGCTATAATTATATCATCAATGAAAATGTGCGCCTGATGTTATGGTACGATATCATCAAAAATGAATCGACTTCTGTCACTGATTACACAGGCGATAAAAAGGACAATATCTTCACGGCAAGGCTTCAATTCAAGTTTTAAAGAGCGCCTAACCAGCTACTTAGCGGGTATTTCCCATCATTATTGTGCCAGTTTTTAAGCAATAAGGTGAATCTCAACGATTTAATATTCGGTTAACATTCGCGAAACCTTAGCGTAATGTTCCCTTAACATTAGGGCGTTCAGGAGGGGCTAAATAAGGGTCAGTTAATAATTCCTTAACACAGGAGTAACATAGCGATAACACCCCCGGGATACTTTTGCGGCAAATAAAACTGTTTTTCGTGAGCAAAAAGTTCTTGTATACCCTGATAGCCCTGTTTGTAACAATCTCAACTTTTGCCCAAACCGCTACAACAACGGGAAAGATCTCCGGTAAAGTTGTTGACGCAGAAAATGGTACACCATTAGTAGGCGCTTCGGTTGTTCTGGCAGGTGATAATAAAAAAGGTATATACACCGATGTGGAAGGCCGTTTCTTTGTAACGGTTCCAAGAAATAAAAAATATACACTTATTATAAGTAGCGTAGGATATGCCGATAAAGAGGTAAGTGATATTGAAGTAACCGGTGCCGACAATGCAACGGTAAACGTTTCTCTGGAAAGAAAGGGAAAACAGTTACAGAATGTAGAGGTAAAGGCCAGCATACGTAAAGAGAATCTTTCCTCCTTATATCTAACGCAAAAGAACAGCTCCTCCATTTCAGATGGGATCTCAGCGGAAGTGATAAAGAAATCTCCAGACAGGAATACCGGTGAAGTGTTAAAACGCGTAAGCGGCGCTTCTGTACAGGATAACAAATTTGTGGTGATCCGTGGTTTGAACGAACGCTACAACGTATCGATGCTTAATAATTCTGTACTTCCCAGTACAGAGGCCGATAAAAAAGCATTCTCTTTTGACATTATCCCTTCTTCAGTCGTAGATAACCTGGTAGTATATAAATCGCCTACGCCCGATTTACCTGGTGATTTTGCCGGTGGCGCCATTAAGGTGATCACCAAAGATTACCCCTCGCGTAAACTGAGTGAACTGTCATTGAATATCAGCTATAACTCATTAACTACCGGTAAGAATTTTTACAGGAGCTATCCTAAAGGCAAATATGATCAGCTGGGCTTTTTTGATGACAGCCGCCTGATGCCTGGTCCCTATTACCGTAACCGTTTTGGTTTTATCTCAAATCCCAGTGATTTCAAAAATGAGGTAACCAAGATGTTCCCGAATACTTATGGATATGAAGCTGCTTACAGAAGCGCGCCTGCCATTAGCGCTTCTTACACCGGTGGTAACACGGCTGTATTAAAAAATAACAATAAACTCGGCTATATATATTCTATTGGTTACAGTAATGGCCGGGCAGTTTCTGAAAGAGAGCGCACTGACTATATTTTTGACGCAGATAAAAAATTACGGTACGATTACAACACCAATAATTACGACGAGAAGAACAGCCTGACGGCGCTGCTGAACCTTACTTATTCTTATGGTAAAAGTAAAATATCATTAAAGAACCTGTTTAACAACAGCTTCGTAAAGAGCACCGGTCTTCGCAACGGACCCAGCTATGAAATTGATCCGGACGGTTTACCGTTCTATACAAGGGCTGCCAATAGTGAAGCTTCGGGAGCTGGTTTGGCAAATTCTGTTGCGGAAGGTTTACACAGGCTGGGCAAAGATTGGACGATCGACTGGAATGCTTCTTTTGCCTATACTTATAAGAACCAGCCCGATCAGCGTATTCTTTCCTTCCGTACCGATCAGGGAAATGAAAATGATTACTATTTAGTATTAAGTACTGAGAATTCACCTGAGATCAGGAATGCGGGGCGGGTGTATTCTTTCCTGGGAGAATATATTTATGGTGCTTCTGCCAATGCCACTAAACAATTTAACTGGTTAGGGCAAACGCAGAAACTGAAGTTTGGAACCATGAATTATTATCGCGACAGAAGTGTAGATGTGTATGCCATGGGATATGCTGTACTGGATGCTAACCGGTTAGTGATCAACCAGGACAAAGAGACCAGCTTTAATACCATTTTCAGCCCTGAAAATGTAGAGAACCTGAACCTCACCGTGGCCAATATTGAAAGTAACTCAACGGAGTATGAAGGAAATGCCACATTGAACGCTGGTTATGTAATGCTGGACAATAAATTCTCTGATAAGTTTAAATTGACCTGGGGCGCCAGAATTGAAAAATACCGCCAGGAGCTGTCTGCAAGGAACAAGCTAACGCAGGTATATGATAATACCGATGTATTACCTTCTTTGTTGTTCACCTATGCTTTAAATAATAAAACAAATATCCGTTTGGCAGGTTCCCAGTCTGTGAACAGACCAGAATTCAGAGAGCTGGCAGATTACGGTACCTACGATTATGATAACTACGTTGTGGTGCGTGGTAATCCCAACCTGGAAAGAAGCCTGAATACCAATGCCGATCTTCGGTACGAGTGGTTTCCTGCTGCAGGTGAGATCATGAGCGCCAGCGTATTTTATAAACACTTTGATAAACCTATCGAACAAACGAACCAGGGGAATGATGTTCTATCATATGTAAATGCCGACCATGCTGTTACCTATGGTGCCGAAATTGAGATCCGTAAAAAGCTCGATTTCATTGGCAGCGGAATTTTTGAACAGCTTACTTTTTATACCAATGCAGCCTATATCAAAGGTTCGGTTCAATTCAACGGTCTTGATATCAGCAGCCCGATGCAGGGACAATCGCCTTACCTGGTGAACGGCGGTATAAATTATACAGCACCCAATGACGGTTTTTCTGTGAACTTCCTGTATAACAGGATCGGGCCCCGTTTGCGTTACCGCTCTCAGAATGGTGCAGCGCTCGACATTTATGAAAGGCCGAGAGATGTGCTTGACTTCCAGGTTAGCAAAAAATTAATGAACAATAAGCTGGAAGCAAAGCTTTCTGTAAGCGATATCCTGGCCCAGCCATTTGCCTGGTATTATAAATATGAAGTAAATCCTTCCAGCACTGGCTATAAGGCTTCTACCGATAAGATCATGAACAGTATTAAATATGGTACCACAGCTGTGTTATCGTTGCGCTACAACTTTGGCAAATAATGATTTGGTAAACTGCGGTTAACTATTCGGTAACACAGCGCGAATACTTTCGTCAAACATTTCAAAATAACTAATGAATCAATCATTACCAGTTCTATAAAAATCAGTAGCTGGTGATTGGTGGGATTCCTTCGACCCTAGTCAAAAATTTTAAAAAAAAGTCTTCAGATGAAAAAACTAGCAACAATTTACTTGTTGGGGATTGTTATGCTCGGCGCCTGCAGCAAGAGCGATGACAAGGATGACCCAGGTGGTGGCGGTGGTGGAAACAACACTGGTACAGAAATACGCGGTACCATTACTTCTGACCTGCATTGGACAAAAGATAAAACATACCGTTTACGTGGTTATGTATACGTAGCAAGCGGTGTTACTCTCACTATTGATCCTGGAACTAAAATAGTTTCAAATAAAGACTCTGCAGCCGTTCTGGTAGTTTACCGCGGCGCAAAGATCATGGCCCAGGGTACTGCTGCTGAACCGATCGTATTTACTTCAAATGAAGCTAATCCGCAGCCGGGTGACTTCGGTGGTATCGTATTGGTAGGCCAGGCCACCGGTAACGGTAACCACTCTGTCATTGAAGGTGGTGTTGATGCTGCTTTCAGCGCATTCGGTGGTTCTAATGACGCTGATAACTCTGGCGTATTGAAATACGTTCGTATTGAATATGCTGGTAAAGCGGTTAACCCCGGTGACGAAGTGAATGGTTTGTCTTTATACGGCGTAGGTTCTGGTACTACGATCGATTATGTACAGATCGTACGCGGTTTGGATGACGCCTTTGAGTTCTTTGGCGGAACCGTAAACTGCAAACACCTCATCGCTTACAACTGCGCAGACGATGATTTTGATATGGACGACGGATACCGCGGTAAAATTCAATTCGCGATCTCTGTTAAAGATCCCAAATTCACTGATGCCAAAGGTACCAGCGGCGACGTATCTAACAACTTCGAGGTTGATAACGTAAACCCAAGCAATGGTTTCTTACTGTCAAGAGCGCCCATTACCTTCCCGGTGATGTCGAATTTCACTTTGATTGGCCCCAATGGCGCAACCGGTACTTCTGCTGATTTTGGCTGGAGCATGCGCTGGAGAAGAGGCAGCAAGTTCATCCTTGCCAACTCAATCGCCCTGGGTGGTCAAAAAGGCCTCCGTTTACAGGAAGATTCAACAATTGCATACTTTGCAAGAGGTGCAAGTGCTTTTTATAACAGCTTTATCAGTTCTGTTGCCAGCAACCCTGTTGATGTAGAGCTTGGTAAAACCATACCTGGTGTTACATACGATAACGCTTCTATAACCGACCGGATCAAAACAAACTACAAATCAACCGTGTTGGCAACAGCAGGTGATATGAAGCTCACTGATCCTTTCAACAATACAGCACCCAATCTGAAACCTGCTACCGGTTCTGCCGCTTTATCAGGTGCACTGTTTGACTTTGGTACTTTAGGCGATGCCTGGTTTGAAAAAGTTAGTTACAGAGGTGCTTTAGATGGCACTATTGACTGGACTGCCAACTGGGCTGTTTGGAATAAGTAATTTAATTATTTTGATAGATTTTGAAGAACTGCCTTGTTTACTCAGGGCAGTTTTTCTTTTTGAGGCCGGGCCCGGCCTTTATTTATTCTTTTGAGGCGTGTATACGTACGTTACTTCATAGGGGGCCTGCTTTAGCTCAGGCAGTAATTGTCCAACCATCAGATCTTCTTTTTGCGGACTCGGCTCGCAAATGGTATATTTCTGTCCATTGTAGATGATCGGTTTGCCATAAGGCTTATTGAACTGTACCGCTATTGTTACGTGTTTTGGGTAAGAGAGCACGATCATCGGCAGATCGTAGATCTCCTTTACGAGACAATAAAACAAGGCTACACGGTCCTCACAATCGCTTTGATCGTAGAGCAGCGTTTGTTCAGGCGATAATCTTTTTTCGCCCCCATAGATCTCCGTATCAGGTTCAAACAGGAATGCATACCGGGTAAACCGCAAGAGGTAATCAACGCCATTTTTAACATTCATCCGCTTTACTTTTTTCTTCAGCAAAGGGATCAGACTGTAATAGGTTTCTTTGCTCAGGGGAATATTCAGATACAGCGCATAATCTACCACCGGGTAATTGGTGAACAGCGTTTGGATCTGCGTATTGAGTTTGATCTTGAAAGAGTATTCCAGATCATTATAGCTGTAGCGGAGGTCCTTTTCTTTGTAGTCAGATGGTCTGAATTCGGGCAGGCGGGTGATCTTATACGAAAAGTTGCTCCCCTTTTCGGGAACGGGCAGATCGATCACTGCAAACCGGTTCTTTTGAAAGTCAATATTATTGCCATAATCATGATAGTTCAAACAAACATATTGTTTGCCATCGACTGTACGGGTAGGAATATTGTAGATATTCTCATCACAACGGATATAGAACAACAGATAATTGCCAGAAGTAGCCAGCATGGCATCATAGCCACACCGGGTTAAGAAATACCATTTATACAAGGTATAGCGGTGGTAATCGTTTGCTTTAGGACTTATTAGTTGGGCCGTTTTCCTGATGAGCTGGTAAAATAACCAGTCATCGGGCCTGAGTTTGTTTTTGTAGGCCAGCAGCGCGTTAATTACAGGATCGTAATCAACACTTTCAAGGCTTTGGTAAAAGCTTGTAATGGCTGCCGCTGTTGACAGATCGGATGATTGAGGAATGGTGCTTTTATCAAAATCAAAGCCGATAGGTTCGCCGCAAAAATCAAATTGAACGGCCTGCCCCAGGCCGGCGATGGGGCCGGTGGTGAAGGATACCAGGAAGATCAGTATGGTCGCAAATCTTTTCACGGGATCAATTTCCACTATTAATATACGAAAACTTAACAATCAGGTAATATTAAATCTCAAATGCGAATTGTATGCCTGGGTTTTGTTTTACCATTTGGTAACACTGCTGTAACAGCTGGCTAATAGTGTTGGGGTAACTTGCCGGGGATTCCATTTTTCAATATCGTTCATGCCATTAACAGATGCTGTTATGGCAAGCCACGCCGTGCCAGCGGAACGGACCGCTTTTGTCAGGGCTTATGTTAGTAAAATATTGAATGAATATTTATAAAAGAATTAATAGGTATGATAGAAATAATTAAATGTAATTGGGTATTTTTTGGATAAATGTAAGAAGAAAGTAAAATTCTCTAAAAAATTATGAATTTTTACGTGGCCGGAAGTATCTTTAAGCATCTTATCCTCGCCAGAAAGCGATTTCAGATCATCCTGCCTGAAATAATTATCAATAAAATACTAAGATTCTCTATAAAGTGAGAGTTTTATTTCTCTCATGTGACTGACGCCGTTCGATTTCTATCGTGACGGCTTTTTTTTTAACCCACCTGTTCGCATGCAAAAAGTGCCACCCTTAATGAAAGAAGTGGCACAAGAAACGGAAGAAAGATTTTGACTAATTGAAGATCAGATCGGGATAAGGTATATCCAACTGAGATCTCAGATCAGTGCAGCGGTACATCAGTATATTGATTATGGCTTCCGTTGAATACCGGTATTGTACCGAGGGCGTTGCGGGATCGTTCACCCAGTTATTGAAGGTGCCGGTAAAATCATCATCCAGTTTGTCGAGGGTAGTAATGCCTATTTTTTTAAGCGCAGCGGCATTACATTGTTGTTCGTACTGCCCCTGAATTGGAATGGCGATCATTTTTTTCTTCAGGTACAAAGCCTCGGCGGGGGTCTCAAAACCGGCGCCGCACACGATACCAAAACAGCTGATCAGGCTGCGGTTGAAATCTTTTGCATCCACAGGGCGGAAATTCATGTGCTCAACGGTATAAGGCTTTACTGCCTGGCGGGAGAATACTTCGAACCGGTGATCTTTGAAAGGCTTTAACAGATCGATCAATTGTTTATCGCAGTAGGAAGGGAGGTACACGGTTATATGTCCTTTATTGCTCACTTCGGCTTTTAGTATCTCTTCTTTAATGACCGGAGAGAAGATAAAGTCGTCGTAGCTTTCAAAATGCAGCCCGATATAATTGGTGGCCCGGGCATAATTCTGCAGGATCCATTCACCGGCTTTGCTGGGCTTTTCAGGCCTTGGTGTTTTATTAGAAACAAAGCTGGCCTGGTGACCAAAATTTACTGAGGGCACTTTCTTACGGGCACAGGCCAGGGAGGTAATGCATTCAAAATCGTTGATCACCAGGTCGTATTTTTCAACCGGCAGGTCCCGCACTTCTTTCATGACCCGTAAAGGGGCTATCCGGCGAACGATCTTCCAGTAATCGAGGCTGCCGTCGCAGGTATAAAAAAGGCTTAGGCCTTTACTTCTGTATTTAATCGGGGCGTTCAGCGGTAAGGTGCTGTTGGCGCCACTTAAGAAAATATCAACGGTGCCGAACTTCTGTAAATAAGGTAAGAGTTCCATGGCACGACTAATATGTCCATTGCCGGTAGCCTGTATGGCGTAAAATATCTTCATGTTTTATTGCTCTTTTCCACCGTGTATGCGCTTCGATGGTTATAGATTTATATTGCTAATGAATTAATATAAAAACTGATCTCGTCTGTTAGCACATTTACTTTTGCCGGGATATCGATCGCCGTTTGAGGGAAATCCTTTTCGTTATATTCGAAGATCTTCCATTCATTGTGCTGGTATTCGAGGGCGGTCAAATGCTCGACCCAGTCGCCTGAGTTAAGATAGGTAACCTTGCCTTTTTCGGTTTCGATCACTCTTTTCTGGGGCTGGTGGATATGACCGCAGATCACATAATCGTATTTCTTTTCAATGGCCAGCTCGGCTGCAATATTTTCAAAGTCATCGATCTTAGCCATTTTGTTTACGCCGGCCATTACCTTTTTTGAGATCGACAGTTTTTCACGGCCAAATGCTTTCAGTACAAAGTTCACAAGGCGGTTGAACAGGATCAGGGCGCCATAACCGTTGCTGCCCAGCTTGGCCAGCACTTTGGCGCCGCCTTTGGTGGTGTTGTCAAATACATCACCATGAAATATCCAGTGCATTTTATTGTCTATCTCGAGCACCAGTTTATCGGTAAGGGTTAAATGGCTTAACTGGAAATCGCTGTAGCGCCGCAGTAATTCATCATGATTTCCGGTAATATAAAAAACGCGGGTGCCCCTCATGATCAGGTTTAGCACCTCTTTGATCACTGCCATATGTGAAGCCGGGAAATAACGTTTGGAGAACTGCCACCCATCAATGATGTCGCCGTTGAGGATAAGAATATTCGGCAGGATACTTTTCAGGTATGCAACCAGCTCTTTTGCACGACATCCGTATGTACCGAGGTGTACATCAGATATAACTACTACGTCTACTGCGCGTTTTTCCATTGAGTTTGGGTTTATCAAAATTCACACATCTATATGACCTCAGTGTTATAGCATTATTAAGCCGCCGTTAGGCTTGTGTAAAGGAATTGTTACCGGTTGCAACCCCGCAGGAAATTCCGGGCTAAGGATAGACGTAATCATTTGTTCACACTGTCGTAAGAATGCGGTAATATCATCGCTGTATCTTAGTGTCCGTTTTATTGCTGTGTGTTATACATAAATAACAATCGTAGCAGTTTCTTAATGTTGACCGGCGGAGCTTTTTTAAGTTTCGCCCTTTTTTTGCCCGAAATGCATTCAGGGTAAACGGAGACGGGCATTCAGCGTTAGGCGTTACCCCTTTATTTCCTTACTTTACGATTGAATCGTTTTCATCGCCATTATTCAAAACTGCTCCGTTTGCCAACAAAAACGACCGTTGCCGCCCGTTTTACAACAAAACAGCTCACTGTTGCATTATATACAGCAGCAGTAGCATTCTTAACGTACGCATGCATTTTTGCCTACCGCAAAGCCTTTACGGTAGCCACTTTTGACGGATTGGCCTTCTGGGGAATAAAATATCAAACCTTACTTATCATTAGCCAGGGGCTGGGTTATATGGCCAGCAAATTTTACGGTATTAAATTCATTGCTGAGCTTAAACGGCTGGGCCGTTGGAAAACGAGTGCTGCGCTCATTGGCATAGCCTGGCTTTGTTTGCTGCTTTTTGCATTGTCGCCGGCACCCTGGGGAATGCTGTTCCTGTTTGGGAACGGCTTCATGTTGGGCTTTATGTGGGGAATTATTTTCAGTTATGCCGAAGGGCGGCGTGCAACCGATTTTATAGGCGCTGCCATGGCCATCAGTTTTGTATTTGCCGGGGGCTTCAGCCGGTCGGTAGCCGTGTGGTTGCGCGATAGCTGGCAGCTGCCGGAGCAATGGCTGGGTTTTGCCACGGGCCTGGTGTTTGCCCTGCCGCTGGTCGTTTTTATGTACCTGTTAGAACGCGTACCGCCGCCAGATGCCCAGGATATCCAGGAAAGAAGCATCCGCCTGCCCATGACAAGGCATGACCGCAAAAACTTTTTACGGCTGTTTGGCGGCGGTGTGGTGGCGGTAGTGATCACCTATCTGTTCCTGAGCATCATGCGCGATATACGCGACAATTTTATGGCGAATATGTGGAATGAACTGGGTTATGGTCAAAAGCCGGCCATTTTCACCAAAACCGAAACCATTACCTCTGTAATAGTGCTGGTGGTAATGAGCCTGCTGGTGATTGTGAGAAAAAATATAAAGGCGTTCCGTTTAATTCACTGGGTGATCGTTGCCGGATTCTTAATTGCCGGTATTGCCTCTGCGCTTTTTTTAGCTGGTACCGTTTCCGGCGCTTTATGGATGCAACTGGCAGGGCTTGGCTTGTATATGGGATATATTCCGTTCAACTGCATTTATTTTGAACGATTGATCGCCACGTTTAAGATAGCAGGTAATGTTGGGTTTCTTATTTATATAGCCGATGCCTGGGGATACCTGGGAAGCATGTCGGTAATGTTGACCAAAGAGCTGGCTGGTTTACAGCTGACCTGGACGGAGTTCTACCCAACTACTGTTGTTATATTTTCTGGTGTAGGTGTGCTGGCTACCCTGTTTTCCCTGGTATATTTTAACCGGAAATACAGCGAAAAGGAAAAATTGAATGGTGGATCCTAAAAGAAAATGTTGAAGCAGGCAGTTTTGAACTGACCACTTCAACATTCTTTGAGCATTTAGTATTCGTTATTGAATGATGAGCTGTTGAACAGACTCTTCTGCTGTGCTTTTATTAAGTGCGCGGATCATATAGACACCTTTTTCGAACTCATTACCGGCATTGATCTTACCGGTAAGGGCATTGTTGAAAAGGTAGCGTTTTAATAATTGTCCACTTACCGAATAAACACTCACTTCCCAGTTGCCACGTTTGGTATTGTTAAAAAGAACACTGGTTAGGCCCTTGGCCGGATTAGGAAATATTTTGATCTGTCCATTGGTTTTAGCTGTGAGCCGAACTGCCTGAACAGGTGAGTATTTCGCCGTGCCGTTGGCTTCTATTTGTTTGATCCTGAATAAAAGGGTCTTGCCGTTATCTGTTGGTTGAACCGGGTACGAATAACTATAGGAGCCGGTTTGCGAACCGGACGCTGGAGTAAACCGAGCAACGCTTCCAAAAAATTTCCCATCACTACTTTTCTGTAATTCATAATTGAGGTTGTTTTTTTCTTTTTTTGTGATCCATTTAATGTCAATAGCAGATTCATTTAGCCTGTTTGCTGAAAAAGAGATGATATCTGCTGCCAGCGTAACCTGGGGGCAATAAGTATATACGATCTGAAAATTCACTGCATCCTGTGCAGAACCGTCCAGAATATTGTTTATACTGCCTTGGGCTGCGGAATAGGTTGATGTTGTGTAATCGAACATAACATTCCCTGCTCCCATGAAATCAGCCGTATTATAAACAGTATACGCTATGTTTTGTTGGTTCATAACGTACAAAGGGCCCTGTGAAGTATAATCAGGTCCGGCACCCGGAATACCATCTGAGCCAGCGAGGGAGTAATATCCGTATTGTTTCTGGTAAGAATTTGTTAAAGGTGATAATAAAGACGTACTGCTGACCTCATCATCCCGAAAAACCCGCACTCTGTAGTTACTTACCGCATTGGATTCACCGTTCTCCAGGCTGAAATTATATACCAGGGTAACCTTGGTTAAGATCTTCACTTCAGTCAATGTTCCCAGCGCAGGGTTGAATTTTGGAAATGTGAACGAATACATGGAATTTCCCAGTGCATTCACTGTAGTATCATAGGTTAGCGTATTAGTGGGGTTGGTGCATTGCGCCTGGCCCCAATAGGCCATCAGTAAAAGAACGGATAGGGCAGCCGTTTGTTTCAGATTTTTCATGGTCTCGGATATTGGATATTGGATAGTGTGCTGCAAAGTAACGGCGCCTTGGGTAGTCTAAGCGCTCCAAAGAAGGAAAAATCGCGGCAATTAAAGAATTCTATTTATTAAAGGGTAGGGTTACAATTAACGCTGATAGAGTTAATAAAGCGGGCGGCGTCTTAGCGTTCCGTATACCGGCATTGCAGCACCCTGACTGTCAGTCGCGCTTTGACTCAACCGTAAAGCCGATGGTAGTGCCCACATCGGGGGTGCTGCGCACGTGAATACTTTGTCCATGCGCCTCAATAATATGTTTACAGATGGCCAGGCCGAGGCCGGTTCCGCCCTTATCGCGGCTGCGGGCGGTGTCGGTACGGTAAAAGCGTTCAAAAATGCGGGGCAGGTGTTCTTCCTCTATGCCGATACCATCGTCGCTGATCTCCACCAGCACATGCTGATCGTCGGTATCGTAAATGCTGGCTGTTATATGGCCATGGTGTTTACCGTATTTGGTGGCATTTTCAACAAGGTTGATCAATACCTGTTTGATCTTTTCTTTATCGGCAAATACGGTGATCGGCGCTTCACAGCCTTTTTTGATGAGCGTGCGAATATTCTTTGCCTGGGTCTTGATAGAAAGGGAGTCGTATATTTCGCGAATAAGGTCCTGGATCACAAAGTTTTGTTTGGCCAGTAATTGTTCGCCTCTTTCGAGCCGGGATATTTCATCCAGGTCATTCATGAGGTTCACCAGGCGGTCGACGTTTTTAGCCGTGTTTTCCAGAAATCTTTTACGAATGGCTTCTTCTTCCATGGCGCCACCGAGCAGGGTATCTACATAACCCTGGATGGCAAATATGGGTGTTTTGAACTCGTGGGCCAGGTTCTGCAAAAATTCTTTGCGGTAGGCTTCGTTCTGACGTAATAATTCTATTTCCCGCATGCGGCGTTCACCCCATTCTTCCACATCGGCCCGCACTTCATCGATGCTTTTTTGCGGCAGGATGTATTTGAAATACATCTCTTCTTTTTTGGTCGCTTTGGTTTGATAAATAAGCTTATAGATGAGTTTGATCTTGCGATAGATGAACCTTTCCATGGTGACCAGTATCAACCAGTAACCGCCGGCAAAGATTACAATGAGCGACGCAAGCCCGATCTGCCAGTTAAGGGTGAGAATAAGTATGCCAATGGCTATAGGAATAGCTAATATACCTGCTGTGAATGCAGCTAACTGCCGGGGTGTAAGGTTTTTTGCTGAAGACATAGGAAAACCAATCTGCTGATTTGCTAAGGTACTGATTAGCTAATACTCTTCTGGCCCCGTGCTTTTGGCACTGGCGGTGCAATCATGTTTGTAATAAGCAAATTAGCTAATTATCTCATTATCACATGGTGAATTTATACCCAACCCCTTTAACGGTAGTGATACAATCAATGCCGAGTTTTTGGCGGATCTTTCTGATATGAACGTCGATGGTACGGTCGCCCACGATTACATCATTGCCCCAGATCTGGTTCAGGATCTCATTGCGCAGGAAAACCCGGCCGGGTTTTGATGCCAGCAAGTATAACAATTCAAATTCCTTTTTGGCTAATACTACGGCCTTGCTGTCGACCTTGGCTTCAAATTTCACCGGATCAATTTCCAGGTTGTCGATCTTGATAACTTTCTCTTCCGGCTCTTTGTTGATGCGGCGGAAGATGGCGTGAATGCGGCTGACCAGGATCTTTGGACTGACGGGTTTGCTGATATAGTCATCGGCGCCGGTTTCCAGGCCTTTTACGTGTGAGCTTTCATCGCTGAGGGCGGTGAGGAAAACAATGACCGTATCTTTAAAGGCTGGCTGCGCGCGTAGGATTTCGCACACTTCAACCCCGTTTTTGCGGGGCATCATTATATCGAGGATAATGAGGTCGGGCTGACTTGATTTCGCTTTTTGAATGGCATCATCCCCATTATTAGCTGTTACTATCTCGTATCCTTCTTTGGTAAGATTGTACCGGATAATTTCCACTATATCAGGCTCGTCGTCTGCAATCAGGATCTTGCCTTTAGCATTCATTAACAAAAATTTTGGCAAACCTACTTGAAATGGGGCTTTCCTGTAAATGATAATATTGAGTTCACAATTTCTTAATATATGAGCGTGGGTAACATGATGATTAACAAGTTGCCGGGGAAATAAGTTCACAGTTTGGTAATGTAGAAAGGCTGTTGCAGACAGCTTAGGGCGCGGCGGGCACTAAGCTAAAAGCTGACAGTATGGTTTATGGCGGTCCCCATAATCGTGGTGAATAGCGCCGCCACAAGCTTTAAGCTACGAAATTTGGAAGCTGCAGGCCAGGGGGCCAAAGGTGTGAGGTAAATGAAATTGGAAGTTAGAATTTGCAGAAAGGTAACTGGTAACCGGCAACTGGCAACTGGTAACCGGCAACTGGCGACCGGTAACCGGCAACTGGTAACCGGCAACTGGTAACCGGTAACAGGTACCCGGCAACCTGCTTTTGACTTTCTTTTACTACCTTACGCCTGTAATTTAAGTTTTATAAATTAGGGCAAAATGCCGGGGGAAAGAATACGGGGCAGAGACAAGATGGCGGGCAGCGAATGCCGGCCGTTTAGGTGATAAATTCAAACTGTCAATACAACCCTTTGGTCATATTTTTGCTCTACTCCATACAGATGTGCAGCATATGAGGATACATATACATTTTATTGTTATCTGTTTGTTGATCTGGCAATCGGGCCTGACGCAGAATTCTTTTCCTATAAAAGTGCCTATGGAACGTGAGTTATGGCACGGAAATATCGATAAGCAACAAAAAAAGATCAATCAGTTAAATAACCAGGGCAAAATTGCGGCTGATACTACCATCAGCCTGCATGTGATGGATGCGCTTACCCGTGGCGTGGATGAATTGCAGAACCAGATCGAACTCGATTCTACCATAAATAATAATAGCAAGATCAAATACCTGCGCAGCATCGACTTTCTCTTGCAGGGTTATCTTGCGAATTTGAACCGACGTGATTTTCCCGCTTCTCTGGCGCCGGCCCTCATCAAAGCTTTTGACCAGTGTATGACGCTGGATAAACAACGAAAAAGTTTCGCACACGTCATAGACGCCAGTCATTATGGTGTAGCAAAGATCCTCGTTGATGCGCTGAGCAAGTATTTGAATGATAACCCCGGTATGGGTGGTTCGCGCCTTACATTGAAGCGGAAATATCTGACCATGCATCCGGACCAGATCATGCCTGAACTGGCCAAAAACCCGAATGCTTATTTTGCCGACAGCTTAATCAAAGTGGCCCTTAGTTATGATGTAGCACGCGTGTACGATTACGCGCAGGCCAATAATGCCCTGGGTGACCGCATCAGGCATCACAGCGATTCTGCAGTACAATTAGTAGCGCGCATCGCAACCAGCAAAAGCGGTCAGCTGTATTTTCCTTTTCTCGACAACCTCATGCGCGGTAAAATTTCCCTGCAGTCCATCGACAGCGTTAAAGGGAACGACCTCAGTTATTTCAAGCTGCTGGTGAAAACCAGGATAGAATATGTACAACGCTCTTTACCGCCATACAACGATACCGCCAATCAGATGCAGGCCCTTACGGAAATGATGGCCCGCAAAGCAAGAGAATATTTCATTCGCGAAATAAATGCCCTGCACAGCGTATCGAACCCCAATGTGCGTTTCCGCCGCCTCGATGGTTTGACGGCGCAGGAGTTATATTACCTGGCTGTATTGGGCGAAGATGAAATTTATACTTCCAGCTATGTGAATGGTGTGTATCCCCGCATTTTTCAACGTATGGCCAACCCGCGGAGCGACAGCCTGATCATGAGCGTGCATGGCGACTATTTCAGAAAGTTCATTAAAATGGCTGCTGGTTACAATGAGCTGGATGATTTTCTGAACAGAATGGATAAGCAGAATGCAGAGACCATGATGAAAGCATTTGTGATCGGATTGGAAAAACCGCGTAAGACGAATGATCTCGAAGATGCGGTTGATGTGGCTGATTCCTACAGCAGCATCATGGATAAGAACAAAGAGCTGGCTGCTTTTATCCTGAATGAAGTGAATGTGAGCTATACAAAGAATGTGCAGGAGAATAACAAAAGAGGACAGGTGATCTATAACCTGTTGCGCATTTTGTTTGAATCGGCTGATACCACCAAGAAAGTTGATCTAAGCGCTTTACTGGGCATTCCTTCTATTTATGGTAAGGACTACAGTAATTTAACCGACGATAGCGGCCGCGTTGTTCAACAGGTATTCTTTTATGGCGATGAAGATAAGGACGGTCAGAATTCCTATATAAACTTCATGGCTATGTTTCGTGGCCGGCCGGGATGGCGCATTGATGAAAGGAGACCAGAATGGGTAACCATCACGTCAACCAAAGGCAAACCCGTTTACATCTTTGCCAACAAGCCATTGTATGGTGAAGACGATCCGGATGATAAAGCGCAGAATAAACTGATCGAATATCTGCAGCAACGCAATTTGACGCCAACTGTTGTGGTGCACCGTGGGCATAGCTATCACCTGCAAACCACCTTGCATAAACTGCCGGCCAGTGCCCGCATAGTAGTGCTGGGTTCCTGCGGTGGTTACAATAACCTGAATGAAGTGCTTACGGCATGTCCTGATGCGCATATCATTTCGTCTAAGCAGGTAGGCACAAAAACCGTTAATGAACCCATCATCCAGGCGATCAACGACCGATTGCTGATGGGAAAGGATATCGACTGGATAAGTATGTGGCGTGAATTAAAGACCAGGAAATTTGCTACCGGCGATGCCAAGGAGAAGTTTGACGATTATATTCCTCCATATAAAAACCTGGGCGCCATTTTCATTAAAGCATACCGTAAAGCAATGGGAGAATAATTAGTTAGTGGTTCCACAGACCTACATTAATGAGCTGTTAAATCTATTATGGAAGGTTGTCATAAAGGATAACAACAAGCCACAAACTGCAAACCACAAACTAATATTGCCTATTTTTGCAAACTTGATATGGCAGGAAAAAGCACGGGGAAGATCATATTTGATTTTAGTTTACTGAAGCGGGTATTTCAGTATGCCAGGCCCTATAAAGCGAAATTCATTCTTTCGGTTATAATGGCTATCCTGCTGGCCGTTGTTTCTCCCGTACGTCCCTGGCTGATCCAGGTCACCATTAATGATTACGTTCACCAGGGTGTTACCGGTGATGCTGCCGTAAAGATCTCCATGGAACAAGTGATCATCTGGATCACCATCATTCAGATAGGCCTTTTGCTGCTGGAAACTGCTTTCCGTTTCTATTTCTCTTATTTAACGGCCTGGCTGGGTCAAACAGTAGTGAAAGACCTGCGCGTGAATGTATATCGCAAAATACTGCGGTTGAACCTGTCGCAGTTCGATACAACACCAATAGGTACCTTAACTACCCGAACTATTAATGATATTGAAGCAATCAACGATATTTTTTCCGACGGACTGATCCCCATCATTGCCGATCTGTTGTCGATCATTGCGGTACTGGTATTCATGTTTGCGGTTGACTGGCGGCTTACCCTGATCAGTTTGGCTTCTTTCCCCATTTTACTGGTGGCGACCTGGTTATTCAAGGAGAGTGTAAACAAATCGTTCATAAGAGTGCGTAACGCCGTGGCGCATCTCAATGCGTTTGTACAGGAGCATATTACCGGTATGGCCATTGTGCAGGCTTTTGCTGCAGAAGATAAAGAGTTCAATAAGTTCAAGACCATAAATAAGGAGCACCGGAATGCCAACATCAATGCGATTTTCGCGTATTCGGTATTCTTTCCGGTAGTGGAAATTGTATTGGCGGTAGGTACCGGTTTAATGGTCTGGTGGGCTGCTACACATGCGCTGGATATTTATAAGGTAGACGAAGAGGCGGGCCGGCTGTTGATCGGTAAAATGTTTTCTTTCTTCCTTTGTTTGAACCTGCTTTTCCGCCCGTTGCGGGTGATTGCCGATAAGTTCAATGTATTACAAATGGGTATGGTGGCCAGCGACCGGGTGTTCAAAGTGCTTGATAACGAGGATGTGATAAAAACGGAAGGCAGTTATGAGCCGGCCCTGGTGAAAGGCAAGATCAGTTTTGAAAATGTGTCTTTTGCTTATGTGGGCGACCGGTATGTTTTGAAGGATATTTCATTTAATGTGAATCCGGGCGATACCATTGCCATCGTAGGACATACCGGAAGTGGTAAAACATCTATTATCAGTCTGTTGAACCGGTTATATCATATTCAGCATGGCGCTATTAAAATAGACGACGTAAAAATTGAAGAATACAAACTGGAGGCCCTGCGCAAAAGTGTAGGGGTGGTTTTGCAGGATGTGTTCCTGTTTTCGGGGTCGGTGATGGATAATATCACCCTGCGGAATCCGGCGATCTCAAAAGAACAGGTGATAGCGGCTGCCAAAATGATCGATATGCACGATTTTATTATGCAGCTGCCGGGCGGATATGATTATAATGTAATGGAAAGGGGGGGCAGCCTGTCGTTGGGTCAGCGCCAGCTTTTATCATTTATCAGGGCATTGCTCTACAATCCTTCCATATTAATACTTGACGAGGCCACCTCATCGGTGGATACTGAAAGCGAACTACTTATACAAAGGGCCATTGATAAGCTCATCGCCGGCCGAACCTCTATTGTTATTGCACACCGCTTGTCTACCATCCGTAAAGCCAGCAAGATCATTGTCTTGGATAAAGGGGAGATCAAAGAAATGGGTACCCATGACGAACTTATCGCCCGCCAGGGTTTCTATTATAAATTGCACCAGATGCAATTTGACAAGCACATTCCTGTGCCTTAGGCTAAATTCCGCAACATTGAAATTCAGCCTGCCAGCCGGTACATTTATGCATATTATTTAATTTCATATGACCGGGTATTCAAAAAACATTTGTTTTTTAGTACTTCAGTGGGCGCTTCAAAAGCCAATTAACCATTATACGGCTCCCAAACTATACATATAATTATGTATAATATAATACGCAAAGCCGGGCTTAATACTATAGAATAAATACTTTGATTATCCGTGCGTTTTTGACTTGCGCCTGCTTATCTTTGCGCAAAATTTAAAAACAGGTATGCTGGTCAGAAGCGTCAAATCCTTATTGGTAGCGGTTTTCAGCCTGAGTTTATTGATTTCTCCTCTTTTACTGGTAGCCCAACATGGCGGGAAAGAACCCGGCAGGGAAGCTCATGGAGGCACCGAAGAGAAAGAAACCCTGAATCCTGCCAAACTTATTATTGAACACGTTTCTGATGGTCATGAATATCATTTTATGACTATTGGCAATCATCCGGTTTCTATTCCCTTACCGGTGATATTATATTCTCCTGAAAAAGGTCTTTCTGCCTTTATGTCTTCTGCTTTCCATCATGGAAAAGAAGCTCATGAAGGATATGTTTTAATAACTGAAGAATATCTGAAAGAGCACAAAGACCTGGAGGAAATGAAAGATGATCAGGGTAAACCTCTTTTGAAGAATGACAAGATCTATGCACTGGATGCGAATGGTGTTCCCGACCTCAATGCCAAAGTGTATGATTTTTCGTTAACACGCAATGCAACTCAAATGCTGATATCAGTTATATTACTGGTATTATTAATGACCAGCATTGCCAGGAAATACAAAAAAGGCGTTGGGCAAACCAGTGCTCCCAAAGGTTTTCAGAATGCTGTTGAGCCCATCATCACTTTCGTAAGAGATGATGTAGGTAAAGCCAACCTGGGCCACAAGTATGAAAAGTATATGCCCCTGTTGCTGACTGTTTTCTTCTTTATACTTATTAATAACCTCATTGGTTTGATCCCCGGATCTGCGAATGTGACCGGTAATATTTCCTTTACTGCGATGCTAGGTTTGATCTCTTTTGTTGTGATCCTGTTCAGCACCAATAAACATTTCTGGGCCCATATCTTTAATCCGCCAGTACCAGGTGGTGTAAAGCCCATTCTGATACCAGTGGAGATCCTGGGTATTTTCACCAAGCCCTTCGCATTGATCATTCGTCTTTTCGCCAATATGATCTCTGGTCACGTAATCATATTAGCGTTCATTTGTTTGATATTCATTTTCGGCGCCATGAATACAGCGCTGGGATGGGGAACATCACCTTTCTTCATTCTGCTGGCGGTGTTTATTTATGTAATTGAGATCCTGGTGGCTTTCCTGCAGGCGTATATTTTCGCCAATTTAACAGCGGTATTTATCGGGCAGGCATTTGAGGGCGGACATGAGCATCATGATGCACATGGACATGATGAACCGGCAGTAATTTAAACTAAAGGCTTTTTTAATAATAAACACAAGTATCATGAATTTGATGACTATTCTGTTGGAAGTTCAGCCCGGTTATGGTGCAATTGGCGCTAGCCTTGCTGCGATTGGTGCCGGTATCGGTATCGGTCAGATCGGTAAAGGCGCTGTTGAATCAATTGCCCGTCAACCAGAAGCTACCAACGACATTCGTGCTACCATGATCCTGGCTGCGGCCCTCGTAGAAGGTGTTGCCCTTCTGGCTGCTGTGGCCGGTCTGCTGGCTGTATTCCGCTAGTAGGTTTGCACGTAAAAACAGTACTGCATTCAATGCAAAGGGCGGCGAATGCAGTATTTTTCTCTGAAAAGCAATACAATACCATAAATATTAATTTAAAATGGAATTACTTACCCCGGATTTAGGCTTATTGGTGTGGAACTTCATCGCATTTTTGATCCTTTTGATCATTCTGAGAAAATTTGCCTGGAAGCCTATTTTGAAATCACTGAAAGAGCGTGAAACCGGCATTGCCGATTCACTGGCTACAGCTGAACGGGTAAAAGCTGAAATGGCGCAACTGAAAAGTGAGAACGAAGCATTGCTGGCCAAAGCCCGTGAAGAAAGAGCCCAATTGCTGAAAGAGGCACGTGACACGAAGGACAGGATCATTGCTGAAGCGAAAGAGCAGGCTAAGGTAGAAGCCAACAAGATCATTGCTGATGCCAACGCGGCTATTCAACAGCAGAAAATGGCTGCTTTAACCGATGTTAAGAACCAGGTCGGTTCGCTGGTGATCGAAGTTGCAGAGAAAGTATTGCGTCGCGAGCTGACAGACAAATCACAGCAGGAGAAGTACATCAGGCAACTGGCTGAAGAAGTGAAGCTCAATTAATTAGCTAATGTGATAATTCGATAATGTGATAATGAAAACAAATCACATTACGATTTTCACTGTTGATTGTAAAAAGATATAATTATAGCGTAATGTGCTGATTGTTGATAGGCCGGCTGATAGGCAATTATCACATTATCACATTATCAAATTATCAAATTGACAAAATGCCCAATCCACGTTTAGCGGCGCGTTATGCAAAAAGTTTGATCGACCTGGCTAATGAAAAGAACCAGTTAGAATCAGTATATAATGATATGCTGTTTTTGCAAACGCTTTGCAAGGAAAGTCGCGACTTTTTAGTGCTGCTGCGTAGCCCGGTTGTAAAAGCCGATAAAAAAGGCGCTATCGTTGAAGCGGTGACCAAAGGCAAGGTAAGTGAACTTACTGCCAGTTTTAACCGCTTACTGATCAACAAAGGCCGTGAGTCGAACCTCCCTGAGGTTATTGTATCCTTTATTGATCAGTATAAAGAGCAAAAAGGTATTCATACGATAAAGCTTACAACAGCTGTTCCTGTTACCGAGGATGTGAAAAAACAGATCATCGGTCAGATACAAAAGCAAACCAGCCTGAATAACATTGATCTGAAAGCAACGGTTGATGAAGATATCATTGGCGGTTTTGTGCTGGAAATAGGCGATACGCTGGTAGACGCCAGCATTGCGTATGATCTGAATAAGATCAAATCGCAGTTCATGAATAATGATTTTATTTATAAGATAAGATAAAGTGAATGGTTGATGGTGAATGGGCAATTTGACCCCGCCATACGGTTCACAATAAACACACACAAAAAAACTATAAAAGGTTATATATGGTAGAGATAAAACCCGATGAGATATCTGCGATATTGCGTCAGCAATTGAGCAACTTTAACGCAGCTGCCGATCTGGAGGAAGTGGGTACTGTATTGCAGGTAGGTGACGGTATCGCCCGCGTATACGGTTTGAATAACGTACGTTCTGGTGAGCTGGTTGAGTTTGAGAATGGGGTACGTGCAATTGCCCTGAACCTCGAAGAAGATAACGTGGGTGTGGTATTGATGGGTGAAAGCGGTGACATTAAAGAAGGTGCAAAAGTACGCCGTACCGGCAAGATCGCTTCTATTAACGTAGGCGAAGGCATGCTGGGCCGCGTGGTAAATACATTGGGTGAACCCATCGATGGTAAAGGTCCCATCGCCGGCGACAGATATGAAATGCCCCTGGAGCGTAAAGCCCCTGGTGTAATTTATCGCGAGCCGGTAAAAGAACCGCTGCAAACAGGTTTGAAGGCGATCGACGCCATGATCCCCATTGGCCGCGGACAACGTGAGCTGATCATCGGCGACCGCCAGACTGGTAAAACAGCCATCGCTGTTGATACCATCATTAACCAGAAAGAGTTTTACGCTGCCGGCAAACCGGTGTACTGTATATATGTTGCCATTGGTCAGAAAGCATCAACCATTGCCGGTGTGATGAAGACCCTGGAAGACAATGGTGCTATGGCTTATACAACGATCGTAGCTGCCTCAGCATCTGATCCGGCTCCTTTACAGTTCTATGCGCCATTTGCCGGAGCTGCCATTGGTGAGTTCTTCCGCGATACCGGACGGCCAGCCCTGATCATTTATGATGATCTGTCGAAACAAGCCGTAGCTTACCGCGAGGTATCACTGTTGCTTCGTCGTCCGCCCGGCCGTGAGGCTTATCCTGGTGACGTATTCTACCTGCACAGCCGTTTGCTCGAGCGCGCGGCGAAGGTGATCAATGATGATTCCGTGGCAAAGAACATGAACGACCTGCCCGATTCAATAAAACACCTGGTAAAAGGTGGTGGTTCACTCACTGCCTTACCGATCATCGAAACACAAGCCGGTGACGTATCTGCTTACATCCCGACAAACGTGATCTCTATTACCGATGGCCAGATATTCCTGGAGTCGAACCTGTTCAACGCAGGTATTCGTCCGGCCATTAACGTAGGTATCTCAGTAAGCCGCGTGGGTGGTAATGCGCAGATCAAATCGATGAAAAAAGTAGCGGGTACCTTGAAGCTCGACCAGGCCCTGTACCGTGAAATGGAGGCCTTCTCTAAATTCGGTGGTGACCTGGATGCTGCTACCAAGCTGGTACTTGACAAAGGCGCCCGTAACGTGGAGATCCTGAAGCAAACGCAATACACACCATTCCCTGTAGAAAAACAGGTAGCGATCATTTACCTGGGTACACAAGGTTTGCTGCGTGAAGTGCCTGTTAAGAAGATGAAAGAGTTTGAAGAGCACTTCCTGATGGAAATGGAGAACAAACATCCTGAAGTACTCGCGGAATTTAAAAAAGGTAATTTACCTGATGATGGTATTAAGAAAATGGTGAATCTGACCAATACCCTCATCCCTCAGTACAAATCATAACATAATAGTTAAATGATATGTTATAGGCCATCCGCCCAGGCGGATGGCTTTTTTTATGGATATAAGCCAAACGTAGAGCATCAGACGTATGATGCCGAATGCTGCAAGTATAAGGCAGAACGTTGAAAGCATGGCGGCCTAACTGCTTTGGGGGGTAATAAACTGCTGTGAGGTTGGATAAGTGGTTGGTTGCCGATGGCCAATTGTTAATTGTCAATTCATTGCCGCATTTTCCCGGTGTAAAAAAAATCCCAAAAAAGTAATATTACTATTGCACAATCAAAATTCAGTTTAGATATTTGTACCCGATCAGTGTAGCTGATCAAATCTCCCCAATCTCCTTTAGGAACCGTACCTGTTACTTCTAATTATTTATTTCCCCAATGTTCCGTGAAAACTATTGATCCTTTTTTACCAATGCTCCTGTGAATTACGTTATTCCGGTCCCTTAAAAATGTAGCTGTGCAAGCATGTACCTTTTGAAACACTTTCTCAACATCTGCATGTTTGTCTTCTTTTACTAATACAAGGGACTCGCAATAGCGCCGATAACGGCCATGCAAACACTAATTTATTTTATTCTTTATAGTTGCATATAACAAAGGAGTTGCCGGTAGTCAACCATTGCGTTTATTAAATGTAGTCTAATGAATGGTGCTTATGGCAACGGGTGGTGTAAATGCCAGGCTGGGTTCACCCAACCAAAGGCTAAGTGAGTTACGTATCAAAATAGGAGGTAGGTGCTATAAGATGCACAAAAGTTAACGAGTAGGTTGTAAATCAATAGGATAGAAGGGCGGTATGAGCCGCGTGTGTTGCTTAAGTGCCGATTGATAGAACGATCTATATTGAAATTGTGTAATAAGTGTTATGTAGGTATAAAAGTACCCTGATGGACGTGTCCCTTAGGAAAGAGATTTAAGAGTTTATTTTAAAGGGTACGATCAACAACACCGTCCCGTTTCTACGGGATGGTTTTTTAAGCAAGCAGTAACGATCCTTCCTATCTGAATACCGCAACCGAATTTCAATCATCTTACGACAAGTCCACCAACTAAAAGACAAACCCGAAAAGGGCAATGAACATATTATAAGCAAGAAGCGTCATAGTGCAGAAGAGGAGAAGCTGGATTAGAATGAAACCATAGCCTTGGTGTTTCGCGCTAATACAAAGATTTTTTTAAAGGGTACGATCAACAACACCGTCCCGTTTCTACGGGATGGTTTTTAAAAACACCCGGCTTATAATTCGGATCAGCAAAGAACAGAAGCAAATAAACTGTATATAAAGATTTTATTTTAAAGGGTACGATCAAGAACGCCCTCCTGTCTCTACAGGAGGGTTTTTTATTGGCAGAAATTTTCGGGAGTTGTAAAAGAAGGAGTCCGAAAGCGGCTTTCACTGAAAGCCACTTTCGGACTCCTTTGCATTATGCTATTCCGGAACTAGCTTATTTCTTTATCATTTTTTGCTGGTAGATCTGTTCACTGCCAGATCTTACATCCAGTACGTAAATGCCTTTGGCAAGTCCGGCGGGGATGCGGATCGCAATAGAGTGACTGCCGATGCTTAATTGTTCTACGGTTGAATATACTTCGCGGCCATAGAAATCAAGCAGGCGGATACGAACGGTTTCAGCGGTCTTTAATTTCACCTGAACGTTGATATCACGGTCAAATGGATTGGGAACCGCTTCAATATCCAGGTCTTTCACATTCAGGCGAACGATGCCCGAGTAAGACGAGTTACCATCTTTTTGGATCACCTTCAGACGATAATAACGGGTCGTAGAGAAGGTGTGTTCGTTATCAGTGTAAGTATACGAGTTGGCACTGTTGGCGTTTGTTTTAGCAATCACTTTGCCGGTTGTAGTAAATGCAGATCCGTTCTCAGAATACTCTACTTCATAGTAGTTCACAGCTGCATCCCCGTTCATGGTCCAGTTCAATACAGATTTTTCACCGGCCAGGCTGCCTTTGAATTTCAGGTTCACTAAGGGCAATACTCCATCTGAATAGAAGCAGGTAGGAGTTTGTCCGATATTGGTAGGATCGCTTGAGTTTACAAACATCACGTTACCATCGGCATCAAGTAACGAGATCCTCGACTGGTTACAAACCTGTTTGTTAGGTTCTGTTTCTACCCGGAAGGTAACCACGGCAGAGTTTACGCCAAGTGGTAAAACAATGCCGGGATCTTGGCCTGGAGAGTTTACCAGGCGGCCACCGGAAACGGCGAAAGGCATTACGCCACCTACATCAGGCACGGGAATACCATTCATTCTGGTGGTACCTGGCAGGTAGATAGTGGATGGGGGAATATAATCGTACATATATACACCGGCTGCATTGATATTACCCAGGTTGGTTACAGTGATAACATATTCAACGGTATCACCGCCATTCACCACCGGGCTGCCATTGATATTGCGGTAGGTCTTATCGGCAATAATAGAGCTGGCCAGTACTGGGAAACCGCAGGTTGTGTAATCACCGCTTACATATACGTTGTTCGTGCCTGAATTGATCCTGGTGGCTTGCATGGTTTCCAGGTCTAACCTCCACACACTTCTATATTGACCACCGATATACACTGTTCCCTCAGTAGTGATCGCTATTGACTGAGATGTCATTTCAGTGGCTGAAGGGCCACCCATGAATGTGACCCTGCCCATATATGTAGCCACCCTAGTATTGGGATTGATCTTATACATGTTACTGGAGTTACAGATGAGGTATAATTTACCCGACCCATCTGCAAACAAGTCTCCACCCTCTTCATCGAGGATACGTTTGTTTCCGTTGGTGGCATGATTGGTCAACGCCCCGAGATTCGTTATAGTTGGTACATCAGAGGCGTTAAAAGAAATTCTGTATAACCTTTCACCATTGGCAGTAAGTGCATACAAAAAGCCATCTGAACCCATACCCATACGGTTCACCCTGTACGAATTGTCGCTGTTATAAGGTACAAACGTAACGCTGCTATATCTTCTGGCCACAATATTGCTGGGGTTACTCATATCAATATAACTCAGGCGCTGGTCAACGTCGTTATTAACAAAGTAAATCCTTTGTTTTGTTCTGTCATAGGCAATGGCGGCGCAATTGTCGAGTAATTGTGCTGCTATCGTCGTGGTGGAACCTACCGGCAGGGCCTCAAATCTTTGGCCGGTTGGGCCATTGTAGATGGCTGTATTATTGGCGCCGCTGGTACCATTATTAATATCTAATTCCCTTAACCAGCTCCATTCTCTCTGTGATGTAGTATTACCAGCAGAAGTATAATCTGCATTGTAAGTGGTCGTTTCATACACCTTATTGCAACCGGCATCTTCATCGATATTGGTAAATACCGTGTTGGTCGCCTGGATGGTGGAAACGCTGTTTTGCGTAGCGTCGATGGTGGCATTGTTGAAAATACTGCCACCGTTGGCACTTACCCGTACACGAAAGGTAATAATACACTGAGAATTGGGCGCCAGAATACCTGCACCATACGAGGGTGATCTTACAGGACTGCCATTGCCCGAAAAAGGCATAACAGCACCCGTTTTGTCGGTAACCAGGGTGCCGTTCATCCTGGTTGAACCAGCGATGTACGATACCCCTGCCGGTACGTTGTCATACAGTCTACACGCGATGTAATTCTGGGTAGACGTATTGGTGATGTACATAGTATAGATCAGCTCATCACCTTGTTCTGCTGTAGTACCGTCTCCACCTGTAGTGAAGTTCTCTACAGTTTTAAAGAAAGTAAGTTGTGCCTGAACACCTGACTTAATGCTGAACAGCATTAAGAAAAAGAGCATTGCTCTCAAAGGGTAGAATTTTAAGTTCATAGGTTCCGGATTTACACATGAAAGTTTTCGAATTAAATTCATCATAATTATGAAACAGGCCTCGTTCTGCTTCGATAATTATAACCTTATAAACAAATTGTATTTACGTTTTTAAATAGTTTATTCTTTTAATTGCATTGGCCAAATGTTTTTAAATTATCTATAGTTAATGTATCCGTTGTCTTAATGTTTAGATTCAGTTATCTGTTCTTTTAAATAGTATACGAAAACACGAATGTTTCTCAGCCAATAATTCTATTAAGCTGGCATTATATCCGGTAAAACTTTGTTCAAAAAGGAAAGCGTTAGAAAGTGTAGCGGTTTGGGCTATACAGGAAATTGTTTCCCGTACCATGGGATATGATGGTACCTGCAGTGCATGATTACGGGTTAGGGTAATCGGGCAGCAAAATGCATCCAAAAGAATAGATGCGTGTAAAGGAGTTTCGATCCTTTTCATAGTTTTCAAGACGGATATAACATTTAAAGGCGATAGTTAGCGCTTTTTCGCCAATCGTACAACGCAAAACCCCTATCGATATTTTACAGGGAAATACTTACGCGCATCGATTACATTATAGTATAAATATTTACATTTTAAAAGATTATGATGATCAGCGCCAAACAAATTTCAGATTAACGCATGCTTTATTGAAAATCACTTAATGTGTTTAAAATCAAATTGCTATGGCAAAAAAGTTCGTTTTTCCTGTTTCTGGACAAATGTGGAAAATTTTCTAAAAATAATTTCGTTTATGATATAAACTGGTTTACGTTTGAGTACAAATCAAACCCATGCCACCGCTTTTACCGCTACTCGTTTTACTCTTATCCTTTCTGGCCGCTTCAGCCCAAACTACCATTTCAGGAAAAGTAAAAGACCAAAAAGGCCGCCCTGTTCAGGGAGCCAGTATTACCATAAAAGATACCTATGATGGAGCCACTACCGATTCCCTTGGTGTTTACCGTTTTAACACAAGCGAACGGGGCGCACAAACTTTATTGGCTACTTCCATTGGTTTTAAGCTGCAGGAACAAAAGATTACTATTTCCGGCACTGCCATACAACTGGATATTGTCTTAAAGCAGGAACCGAATGAATTGACCGCTGTTACCATCACTGCCGGTTCTTTTGAGGCCAGCGATACGAAACGAACTACTGTCTTGAATCCAATAGACATTGTAACCACAGCCAGTGCCAATGCGGATGTTACCGGCGCCATAAAAACATTACCGGGCGCCCAGCAGGTAGGGGAGAGTGAAGGTCTATTTGTGCGCGGAGGTACTGCCCAGGAAACAAAAGTATTTATAGACGGCACCCTGGTAAATAATTTCTTTTTCAGCAGTGTGCCTGATATAGCACAACGTGGCCGCTTTTCCCCTTTTTTCTTTAAAGGAACCGTCTTCAGCGCAGGCGGCTACTCAGCACTATACGGCCAGGCGCTTTCATCTGCGCTTATCCTTGAATCGGTTGACCTGCCCGATCAATCTTCCGCCAGTGCGGGCGTTTCTACGGTTGGGCTGAATGCGGGCTTTCAGCAATTGTCAAAAGACAAAAATGCCAGCTGGGGCGTCAATTACAGTTATGTAAACCTGATTGCCTCTTTCGCAGCTATTAAACAAAGACCCGATAATTTTAAAATTCCGGAGTTCCATAATGGAGAAGTAAATTTCCGTATCAAGACCTCCAAAACCGGGATGCTGAAATTTTACGGTTATTTTAATTTTAACCAGTTGGGTGTGCGCCGGCCCGATATTGATTCCACTGACCTGAAGAATGCGTTTAAGCTTACTAACTTCAATGTATATGGAAATCTGTCCTGGAGAGAAAAGCTCAGCAAAAAATGGCATTTATACATGGGCGCTTCGTACAGCACCAATACCGACAAGATCCGAAATGAACTGCAGGATCAATTCAATACACCGATGGATCTTTCCTTTGAACCATACGACACCAAGAACTTTCAATTAAAGGCGAACAGTGATCTTGCTCAGATCAAGACCGTGCTCGAAAGACGCCTGTATGGCTTAAGCGCATTTCGCTTTGGTGGGGAATATATGTACTTTACCGATAAAAATACTTTTTCAAACGAGTACACTACCAACGGTATTTCAACTGCCGACGACCATTTTAAGGCTGCTTTTGCCGAAGCCGACCTGTACATAACCAATGACCTGGCAGCCAAACTGGGTAGCCGTTTCGAGCACAGTTCGTTGCTCGAAAAAACAAACCTGGTTCCCCGGGTATCACTGGCATATAAAGTGGGCAATAAAGGCCAGGCATCGCTGGCCTATGGTATATTTTATCAAAAACCTGAAAAAGATTATTTTCTGCGCGGTTATGCTTATAACGATCTCGTATACACAAAGGCAACGCATTACATTGCCAACTACCAAAAAGTAAGCAAAGAGTACACCCTGCGTATTGAAGGTTTTTACAAAAAATACCAGGATCTCATAAAGACCTACGGCAACAGTAACAATGGTATTATTGACAGCATCGGTAATGGCGGTTTTGGCGACGCGAAAGGAATCGAGCTGTTCTGGCGGGATCGCAAAACGTTTAAGGAAGTTGATTACTGGATATCCTATTCCTACCTCGATACGAAACGTGATTACCTGAATTATCCCTACGCTATTCAACCCAATTTTGCTGCCAACCATACCGCCAGCCTGGTATTGAAGAAATTTGTAACCAAATGGAAGACCCAGTTCAACGGTTCTTACACTTTTGCCACAGGCCGGCCTTATTACAATATCAGATATAGCAATAGTACAGGCAAATACCATATTGCCGACCAGGGAAAAACCATTGCCTACAATAATCTCAGTTTTAGTGTCAATTACCTGCCAACTCTTGGAAATACCAAATCGAAAAAGTTTATAGTATGGGTTTTTTCTGTGAATAATGTATTAGGCAGCGACCAGGTATTTGGTTATAACTACTCATACAATGGCCTGAGAAAAGACCCTGTTCTGCCTACATCCCGGCGGTTCTTTTTCCTGGGTTGTTTCCTCAGTTTCGGTGTTGACAGAAGCGACGATGTGATCAACAGTAATTTATAACGCGAAAAATAAAATCAACCATCATGAAGAAAATCTTTTTTGTACTCCTGTCGCTTGCTCTAGTAACGCAGGGACTTGCTCAAATCGAAAAGTTTACAAAAGCAATGACCGCTACCATTACAAAAATGGATTCGGCTAAAACGGCAGATGATATGCTGGCCGCATCGGCAGCGTTTGAACGTATTGCTGATGCAGAAAAAAATCAATGGCTGCCCTATTACTATGCATCTTTGAGCCAGGTGATTTATGCGTTTATGAAGAACGACATGAGCAATAACGACGCTTATGCAGGTAAAGCAGAACAGTTACTGAACAAAGCCGATGGCCTGCAACCAAATAATTCTGAAATAAGCTGTGTAAAATCGATGATCGCTACCTTACGCATGCTGGTGAATCCGCAACAACGCTGGCAACAATATGGCGCTATCGTTCAGCAGGAACTGGACAATGCAAAAAAACAGGATCCTTCTAACCCAAGGCCTTATTATTTACAGGGGCAGAATTTGCGCAATACACCAGAACAATTTGGCGGAGGCTGCAACAGTGCGAAGCCTGTGCTGGAAGAAGCCAGGAAAAAGTTTGAAGCATTCAAGCCTGCATCAAACATAGCACCCAATTGGGGTAAAGATCAGGTAGAAAAAACGATGGCTAGCTGCAAATAAGCGGAAGGTCCACGCGTTAATTTATTAAATGCGTGGACCATTTTGTAATGTATGATCTCTCAAGGGTACCATTGTTTTTATAAAAGGTACAATCAATAAGGTTGAAAGTGATTGCAATGGAGTTTAAAGATCTGGATCCAATATTACATTCCCAGCTGCGGTTGGCAGTTGTTTCGCTTCTCATCAGTGAGAAGGAGGCTGAGTTTACTTTTATTCGTGAAACCACCAATGCAACGGCCGGCAACCTGAGCGTGCAGATCAATAAACTAAAAGAGGCCGGCTATATTGAGGTTGTAAAACAGTTCAAAGACAATTACCCGCAGACCATGTGTAAAATTACACCTGCCGGTGTAGCTGCTTTTGAGGAGTACGTCAGGAATTTACAAAGCTACCTGGGGGTAAAAAAATAAAATAGCCCCTGCCCAATCTAAGGCAGGGGCATATACCTGTGAATGTGTAATTATTCTTTAATCAGCTTTACCATCATCCGCTCTTTGCTGTTCACCGTAACATCGAGCGTATAGGCGCCGGGTTGCAGATTGCTGCTTCCTTCCATTATAAAACTATGTGCGCCTGCATCGGCTTTTGACGTTTTATTCATCACGATAGCGCCATGGGCATTTAAGATCTTAAGGGCAACATAACTGCTTTCATTCAACTGCGTGGTTACCGCAATGTCATTTTTAGCCGGGTTAGGCGTAACACTTACCATTTTAACGCTGGGAGTGTTCAAAACGCGCACTACCAGTAACCTGCTGGTGGCTACCTTGCCTTCGTTATTTACCTGTTTCAGGCGATAGTAAAGATCTTTTTTAAGCGCCGTATTCCTGCCTACTTCATCATTGAAGGAGTAGATCTTCCTTTCGGTTGATTTGCCCTGGGCTTTCACGGTTCCTGCAGTTTGCCACTTGCGGCCATCAATGCTTCTTTCAATTTCGAACCGGTTGCTGTTAAACTCATAACCGGTTGCCCATTTCAGTAACACCTGACCGCCATCATTATAAAGCCCGGCAAAATCATTCAGACTTACCGATTCATCAGGGAAGCTTAGCTTGACGGTAGCATCTTGTGAGCATAAGCGGCCATAACCATTGTCACATACTTTGTAGGTGAAGGTGGTTGAATGACCTGTAAAATCCGGGTTGGGTGTAAAGGTAAAGCTGCCATCACCTCGCAATTCAACTTTGCCATCGGGTGAACTGGCTATAAGATAGGCGTTGATATGGTCACTGTCTGCATCACGGTCATTCATAGTAACCATACCAGTGGCGGTATGATCGGGGAATCCGCTTATATGATCATTTACGGCTACCGGCGAGCTATTGCATCCTTCTGCATAGTGCAGGGCAGCCGAAACCGCAAACTGGTCAATGGCAATGCGGGCACTGCCACCCGTGCCCTGGTAGTTCAGGTACACTTTGTAAATGCCCGGCTGCAAATGCGTAAAAGTTTTGTCGTAGTTGTATAGTGAACCAGTATTAAGCGGTGAGCAGCCAAGGCTGTCCAGTTGTTTTACAACAATATTGTTAGGATCGGTTAAAAAAATTTTCACCCAACGGCGGGTGCCTTTTTCAAAGGCCTGGTCGAATTTATAGCTAAAAGAAATTTTGATCTGATCGGTTACATCCAGTACGGGTGTATATATACCGGTACGTTGTTGGGCTGAAATGGATGATCCTGGAACAAGCCAGCCATCTTTTTGCGTGTCTAACCCGGTAATATCCAGGTCAGGTAATGTCCAGCAGCGGTTTTGCAGGTATCCTTTTAATTGCGAGAGCGCAACCCCGTTCCTGGAATCGAAGTTTTCGGTAACCTGGGCCCTGGTGGCGGTACCCAGCAGGCAGGTTACAACCAATAGGCATAATATGCACTTCATTTTTAAAGTTTCAGCGATTAATAAATAAATACGCCGGTGATGGATCCAAAGATCCCTCAAGGGCATTCAAAGGCAAATGCATTATTAAAGGATACAAACCGATCTGGGGGTGGGTGTTACGAATTATGTGGAGATTACGTAGGAATTGGAAGTACTTATACGAAAAGGGCAGATGCCTTGAAGATATAAAGCTGTGACTTTTTAAGCTGAACTTTTGCTATCATTCATATAGTCAGCGGCTTATGTAGGTTTTTGGAATTTCTTTGCAGGAAGAAAAATTGTGTCCTGCGTAATACGGAATTATCAGAGGATGTAGAGGAACCTTACAAATGTAACTAACGGTTTTGTCTTTTGCAAGAAGGGTTTCATAAAAAAAATATTTTGGTTAAATCGATCTTAATAATGGCATTCACTCATAATAATTTTCAGGCCCGAACCATTTCGGGTTGTAATTTGTACATTTTAAAAGGATATGTCTGCGATCATAAAGGTTAATAGTTTAAGTAAGGAATATCGCGAGGTGAAAGCCGTGAATGATATTTCATTCACCGTGAACAGGGGCGATATCTACGGTTTCCTGGGACAGAACGGCGCTGGTAAATCAACCACCATCCGCATGCTGCTCACGCTCATAACACCAACAGCCGGAACCATTGAACTGTTTGGGAAGAATTTATATTCTCATCGCAAAGAAGTGCTGCAGCAAATAGGGGCTGTTATTGAAAAGCCTGATCTGTATAAATACCTTACGGGGCATGAGAACCTTCGCCTGTTTGCAAAAATGAGCGGTGTAGCGGTCACTGAAAAGAAATTAAAAGACCAATTGGAGCAGGTAGGGCTTACTGAGCGGGCGCACAGTAAAGTGCGTACCTACTCGCAGGGCATGAAACAGCGTTTGGGAATTGCCATTGCGCTCATCCATGATCCGCAACTGATCATACTGGATGAGCCAACGAACGGCCTGGATCCGCAGGGCATAGCCGATATCCGTAACCTCATATTACATCTGAGCCGTCATCAGGGCAAAACCATACTGGTGTCATCGCACTTGTTGCATGAGATTGAATTGATAGCGAACCGCATGCTCATCATTGACCGGGGCAAAAAAATAATGGAAGGAACGGTTGCTGAATTGGTAGACCCCGCCCGCACCATCGTGCAGTTGGAAGTCACTAATCCGCAGCAGGTGGTAAGCTGGTTGCAAAGCAGCCGTTGGAGCGCCTGCCTGCAGGAACAGCATCATAATATTATTCTGCTGCAAATGAATAAACCGCAGGTGCCTGAACTAACGTCCGAACTGGTAAATGCCGGCGCTAATATTATGGCATTACAGCCACAGAATTCCCTGGAAACTTATTTTCTGTCATTAACAACCGAAAACCGGCATGTGGACACTTTTACAAATTGAGTTATTCAAGATATTTAAACGGCCCCGTACCTACATTGCTTTCATTGCCATTGCTGCGATTGTCATTTTGATCCAACTGGCATTATACCTCGATGGGTATACGTATATCGGTTTCCTGTTACAAAGCATTGAGCGGTTCAATGTAGAAGGGAAGATCCTGAACGGGTACTTTGTATGTTATTTCATTTTGCAAACCCTGCTTATTCATGTGCCTTTGCTGATCGCGCTGGTTGGCGGTGATATGATCGCAGGCGAAGCCAATATGGGCACCTTGCGCTTACTGATCAGCAAACCCATTAGCCGCAGTACTTTGCTGGTGAGTAAATTTCTGGCTGCAACCATTTACACCTTGCTGCTATTGATTTGGATGGCCTTTTTGTCGCTGCTTCTTTCCCTGCTGGTCTTTGGTTCGGGCGACCTGATGGTATTTCAAAGCCAGGTGATCATTCATATCCCGCAGTCGGATGTGTTCTGGCGTTATCTGGCAGCCTTTGCTTTTGCCGCCATTGCCATGACCACTGTAGCCGCCCTGTCATTTTTCTTGTCGCTGTTCGCCGAGAACTCCATTGGTCCCATCGTTGCAGCAATGAGCATTGTGATCGTGTGTACCATTCTTACGACAATGGACCTGCCTTTGTTCTTATCTATGAAGCCATACTTGTTCACTTCACATATGCTGGGCTGGAAAGGTTTTTTTGATATTCAGGCAACCACTGGCAATAGTGCGGTGCCGGGCAGCATTCAGAACCTGCCTGGTATCCTTCGTTCTGCAATCATACTAATGGTGCATATAGTTGGTTTTGTAAGTGCTGCAGTAGTGATCTTCAGAAGGAAGGACGTTTTATCATGACGATTTAGAAGTAAGAAATAACAGGTGAGAATTATGAGTTAACAGATAGTTTTAATGGCCGAAATTCGGGATCTTCCTTCTTCGTATTTCTTACTTTCGACTTCGTATCAGTCTGCCAGCGTAAAATGAAAGGTGCTGCCTTTGCCGGCTTCCGATTCAACCCAGATGGTGCCGCCATGCAACTCTACAATTTTTTTGCAATGCGCCAGGCCAATGCCCGATCCTTCATACACCGAACGGTTGTGCAGGCGTTGAAAAATAATAAATATGCGTTGCTGGTATTGTTTCTCAATACCGATGCCATTATCGCGGAATGCAAAATGCCAATGGCCGTTTTCTTTAGTAGTTGATATCTCAATACGTGGCGCAATCCCCGGTTTCTGGAATTTGATGGAATTGCTGATCAGGTTTTGAAAGAGGAGTTTCAATTCAGTCCGGAAAGCATTTACCAGCGGCAGATTGCCTGTGGTGATCTCCGCTTTGTTCTCTTTGATCACCTTATTCAGATCGGCCAGTACTTCGGCCAGTGCTACATTGCAGTCAACCGGCTCAAACTGCTTTTCCCGGCCGATGCGTGAATAATCAAGCAGGTCTTTGATCAATGTTTTCATTCGGTCAGATGCCTGGATCACATAATCGATATACCGGTCGGCATTTTGATCGATCTTGCCATGGTATTGTTTGCGAAGTAATTCTACAAAGCTCGATGTGGTACGCAAAGGTTCCTGCAGATCGTGGGAGGCCACATAGGCGAATTGTTCCAGTTCCTTGTTTTTGATTTCTAACTCCGCTGTACGTTGCTGTACTTTTTTCTCCAGGGTAATATTCGCTTCTCTGATCTCCTTCTCCAGGCGTTTCTTTTCAGAAATATCGCGAATGGCAGTTGTTATAAGTACCCCTTCTTCTGTTTCCAGCGGACTTATACTTAATTCTACCGGAAATTCTTCTCCGTTCTTTCGACGCCCTAATAGCTCAAGGCCAACACCTGTGGAGCGAACGCCGGGATTATCATAAAAGAGTTTTTGATTTTCGAGCGGGCCGGTTCGAAACCGTTCCGGTAATAACAACTCTACATTACAACCGATGAGTTCATTTTTATTATACCCAAAGATATTTTCACATTGATTATTCACCAGGTGAATGATCCCTTTCTCACTCACAATTACAATAGCATCGGGCGCTGACTCCAACAGTCCTTTGAACTTCTGCTGTGCCTGTTCAATAACACTGATGCTACGGGCTAGTTCTTCTGCCATGGTGTTGAAATTATTAGCCAGTATGCCGATCTCATCTTTTGAAAATGCTTTTGCCTTGCGGGTAAAATCATTTTTGGCAACCGCCTTGGCCGATTGAAGGATCTCATTCAATCCTTTTTGGATATTGCGGCTTACGATTATGGCCAATGTTAAACCGGTTACTTCAACGGTAAGGGCAATGGCAAACAATAATTTCAGCACCAGGTTTTCCAGCCAGCGCGAACCTTCGCCCAATACATAAGAGAATTCATCTTCCAGCTTGGTAAGACGGGCGTTCAACGGGTCTACCGCCTGAATGATCTTGTTGATATTTTCCTGCGAAGGATTGCCGGAGTTGATCTCTTTATGCAATTGTTCGCCGATGGGAATGAATTCAGCTACCAGCGGATCGGCTGCAGTCCATGCCTTGATGGCTTTATTGATATAGGAAATTCTGTTGAACCGGGTGAACAGGGTGATCATACCGTCTACATCGTCTTTATGATTTCGACCTTCGATAAAACCCTGGCGCGCGGTATCCATGTTCGGATTTTTCTTGCTTAATTCAACCAAAGTTTTATGATCACCCCTGGGCACCTTCATAAATTCCTTGAATTTCTCGTAATCGGCCTCGTCATGTGTACGGCTGTAGCGCAGCAATTGATACATAGCGTCTTTTTGCGCTTTTGACCAAAGTCCTTCACCGCTTACATATGCCCTTACCGATGAAAGCGTATGAATGGAAAAAACCAGCGCCCCCAGTTCGATCGCTATCAGGGTAGCCATGATGCCTACCGTGAAATATAACTTTTTGGCAATGGATACGTTTTTAAACCACTTGAAAAGCGAAACACCTTTCATCTGAAATTATTTAGTTAAACCCGCCAGGGGGGCTGTTATGGCGAAATAAATTTGAAACCACCTGCAGCGTACCAGCGCAGGAATGATCACAGGTAACTTTGCCTGCCTTTTGATTGGTTGAACCTTAGTCTGGGAATACCTATTTTGCTACTAAACGGGCCGGGGGCAGTGAAGCAGCTGCCAATGTGTGGAAGATAGTAAAATTTCAAGGATTGTAAGCGGCCGGATAAAAAATAAAGCCTGAAAGAAATACACCTATTGTACTTCTTTCAGGCTGAATTATTTTTAGTTCGGCTTAGAAACCGTACTTGGTTACTCCCGGTATGGGAACGGGATAATACCCTTCGTCATTAGGTAATACAGGCGGCATGGCATTGAAGTCATATGTTTTAGGTTGCAGGTCTAAACCCGAGTTCAATGCTTTATCCCATTCTACCACCTGGCCGCTATAGGTAGCCATACGGCCGAGGATCGAGCTCATGGTACTTTTGGCTCCCATTTCTGCATCGGCGAATTTGAATTCACCTTTCGCAATAGCCGCAAACAACTCATCGTGTTCGGTTTGGTAGGGATTGTTCTCGTTCTGTTTATCAAACTGAAACAATACTTTTCCCTTATAATCGGTAATATTGGCGTCACCGCACTGGATCTTTCCTTTGGTGCCGATCAGCAGCTCGTCAACTTTACTCATCGTGCCGGGTATATGGCGGCACTGACTGTTCAATACCGAACCATCGGCGTAGGTAAATTCTACATAATGGTGATCAAATATTTCACCATGCTCTTTTCCCTTACGAACCTGGCGGCCACCCATACCCTGCGCCTTAACGGGATACCCTTCTTTGAACCAGTTCACCACATCGATATTATGAATATGCTGTTCGCAGATATGGTCGCCACATAACCATACAAAATAGTACCAGTTACGCATCTGGTATTCCATTTCGGTTTGTGCATACTGGCGTTTACGTACCCACACGCCATCGTTATTCCACCAGGCTTGCGCCGAGGTAATATCACCTATAAGTTTTTTGCGTTTAAATAACTCGCGGTAGGAATTCTGATAGTGACGTTGCAAACCAACTACTACATTTAATTTTTTCTGTTTGGCTGCTTCGGCGGCTTCCAGCACTTTTTTTACACCAGCCGGGTCGGTCGCGACCGGCTTTTCCATAAATACATGTTTGTTTTGTTTAATGGCCTCTTCGAAGTGAAGCGGACGGAAGCCGGGCGGAGTTGCCAGGATGACAACATCGGCAAGAGGAATGGCTTTCAGATAGGCATCAAAGCCTGAAAATTTTCTTTCTTCGGGAACGTCAATGCGTTCGGTAAGATTAATACCTGGATTATTTTTGGCGGATTCTGGTGAGGTTAACCGTTTAAAGCTGCGGTCGAGATTATCCCGAAATGCATCGGCCATGGCCACCAGCTTAACGTTTTGTTTACTCAATAAGGCCTGCATGGCAGCGCCGGTACCACGGCCGCCGCAACCGATCAAGGCTACTTTTATGGTATCATCTGCCCCCGAAAAAAAATTGGCTCTTGAGATCAATGGTGCTGCAAGTATTCCTCCGGCCAGCCAGGTAGATTGTTTTACGAAACGGCGGCGCGAAGCGGCAAGGTTGTTAGATTGTTCAGTGCTCATTGGCATCAGTTTTAGTATAACAAAATCAGGAACCCTATACTATATTGACCGGTAACGCAGGTTACTCATGGCAATATTTTTTATAAAATGCTTCTGCTTCTTCAGCAGTAGGCGCTTTTAGCGGACGAACCACGCGAAAGCCAACGGCCATGGCATCGGTTAACCACCATTTGCTTTTGGGCATCTGGGGATCGCGTTTATTCCAGGAAGGATCGGATGGCAGGCGGCTGGCACAACGCAGAGCATCCGGTTTATCAAGATAACCACCGCCACGAACGGCACGCGGATAAGTGACCGTTGGCGCTACCGTAGGATTATGCGCCGTATCACCCAGCGCTGTAAAATAATCTTCCCGGAATTCGTCCAGCGTCCATTCACTTACATTTCCAAGCATATCATATAAGCCCCAGGCATTCGGTTTCTTCTGCCCGGTTTTCTGGTATTTTTTATTGCTGTTATCAGCGAACCAGGCATAGTCTTTCAACTGCTTTACGTCATTGCCAAAGTAATAGGCGCTGGTACTGCCGGCCCTGCAGGCGTATTCCCATTCAGCTTCGGTGGGCAGGCGGTAAAAAACGCCTGTCTTTTTATACAACCAGCGGCAGTACATCATAGCCGTATATTGCGACATGCTGTTAACCGGAAATCCACCCTGCTTGCCCATGCCCCAGCTGAGGTCAATATATTGTGGTGTAGGGCGGGTAACAGCATCTACTTCAGAATCACGCGGGGTGTTTTCATCGTTAAAGAACAAAAGGAATTCATCATAGGTCACTTCTTTAGCGCCCATCCAGAAAGCATCGAGGCTGATCTTTTTGGCAGGTCCTTCTGTTGGCTTGCGGCCTGCTTCGGCAGCCGGACTACCCATAACAAAGCTACCAGCCTGTACAGGTACCATGTTAAACTGTACGGTACTGCCCGGTATGCTCTGGTCATAAGGTATGAATTCGGTTGAAGTACTCGTTTGCGCTATGGCGCTGGCAATCGAAAACAAAAAAGAAATTACAAATACTGATTTCACAAGGCTGTTTTTGGTGAGAAGGTGAAAATTAAGAAATTAAAACACTTGATTACATCCTTACCCGATTTAGTTTTTAGAAAACGTTTGCACCGGGCCCAAACCGCATACCTCCGATGCATGACGTTAACAGCCTGTGTTTGGTTGCAATAACTAACTATATTCCATAAACAAAAATGCTTAATAAGTTTAGCATTATGCAAACCGGATCTGGTCATTCTATATATAAAATACCCGTTATTTGTTGCAGCCTATACTCTCTTATAAGTCGTTCAACGCTGCCTGTACCCTAAACCAGCAGGTGGTTCTTTATTTTTTGTTTTATCCGCCATCAGGTTGGTGGCTTAATATTATTATACATAATTTTAGAAAAACGGCACTATATGAAAAGACGATCCTTTCTGCAACAAACGGCTCTGGCTGGCGCTTCCTTATTAACTGCTTCAGGCGTACATGCTGCTGCTACACCCCACTACCCCGAACATTTACCTGTTGCAGAGAAGCCTTTTAATTTGAATTATGCTTTTCACGATGGTATGTTCAAGAACCATGGCGGCAATGATATCATTGACCAGATAAAATTCGGCTATGACCATGGTTTTCGTTCCATTGAAGATAATGGTATGATGAAACGCGCAGCAGAACAACAAAAGAAAATAGGCGACACTTTACAAAAGCTGGGTATGAGCATGGGTGTATTTGTGATCACATCAGATAACTGGCACTGGAATACCACCCTCACCACGGGCAAACAGGAATGGATAGATAAAATGCTCAATGATTGCAAAACCGCGGTGGAAGTGGCTAAACGCTGCGGCGCCAGATGGATGACGGTTGTGCCGGGCAATTTTGACAGATCCCTGCCTTTTGATTACCAGACAGCCAATGTAATTACCGCCTTGCGTAAAGCGAGCGCCATACTCGAGCCACATGGCCTGGTAATGGTGCTGGAAATGTTAAGCGATAACCCCGACCTCTTCCTGCGACATTCTGCCCAGGCCTACATGATCTGTAAAGCGGTGAACAGCCCTTCCTGCAAAATGCTGTTTGATATGTACCATATGCAACGCAATGAAGGAGACATCATTAATAACCTCAATAAATCCTGGGACGAGATCGGTTACCTGCAAATAGGCGATAATCCTGGCAGAAAGGAACCCGGTACCGGCGAAATGAACTACAGGAATATTTTCAAGCACATTCATAGCAAAGGATTTAAAGGCATTTTGGGCATGGAACATGGAAATTTCCAACAGGGAAAAGAGGGCGAACTGGCTTTGATCAGGGCGTATCGTGAGGCGGACAGTTTTCTGTAAGGCTTCGTTAAAAATGGTAGCGCCAGGTGGGCTTGTGTTAATTTTGCAGCATGAACAGGCTGATGAAAAAAATATTTGTTCCCGGCAGTTTACTGGTATTTCTCTTATTGCCGGCTATTGTAGGCCAGGCACAGGATGCCAATGAGCTCATAAAAAAAGTGAAAGATAAACTGGCGCTTGTAAAGGACTACCAGGCGGAAGGGGTCATGAAGACCGATGTATCGTTCATGAAAGTGCCCGAGTCGAAGGTAACCATCTATTATAAGAAACCCGACAAGTTCAAGATCAAAAAGCAGGATGGTATTTCTATAGTGCCCAAAGGCGGCGGCAATATAAATCTGGCGGCCTTATTTGAAGGCGATAACTACACGGCTGTTCCGGCCGGTAAGGGAAACATAAATGGCGCACCCGTTGCTATTGTGAAGCTATTGCCATTGGACGAAAAAAGTGATGTGGTGGTTTCCACCCTCTATATCGATGAAAAAGATGCCCTGGTCAAAAAAGCTGTTATTACTACCCGGGAAAACGGGACCTATGAAATGGAAATGCAATACGGTAAATATACCAACCGCGGCCTGCCGGATGTAATTACTTTTCTCTTTGCAACCAAAGATTATAAACTTCCTAAAGGACTTGCTTTTGATTACGATGCCGGCGAGCAACAACAAAAAACGAATACAGGAAGTGGAAATCAAAAGGGGAAGATCCAGATCTCTTATACCAGCTATATTATCAATAAGGGCATAGGTAATGAAATATTTAAGTAACGTTAGTTAGTACCAATAACATGGATGTTTCCCAACTGTATTGACCCGCATCAGGTAGTTTAATTTTTTTTTAATGTCAGTTTCATGATAATCAACCTGTTGATTAATAGGTATAACTCATTATTACCGGGTAGAAGAAATAATATATTCAATGCATGCGTTATATATGCGCACTTTAAATGTGAAGAGTACACCTGAAAACTGAAAACATGTCTTTATTTCTGCGATTAAGCAATTTACCTGCCGGTTATTTATTTTCTTACAGAACCATCACTGTTGTATTGCAGAATACAGCACCCCTGGTTATGAAAGAGAATGATCGCAACAGTAATACTTACTAAAAATATATTGTTTGGCGGCTCCGCATGGAACTGGCGGATCTGTAGGGGCATGATCTTACATCATAGCTGTACGAAACATCTTGCTTAGACCTTAACTTATGGTTGTCTTGCTCTGATGTGTATCTTCCTGAACCTTAACCTATGCTGTGCATAGACCAGTTACTGAACTGGCTAACGCATTTCCTAAACCTTGGCCTATGCTTTTGCCGATGGTAGTTGCAATGACTGGCAACTTATTTTGTAAACCTTAGCTTATGTGAGATAGTTGTCTGCCCCCGGCAGACAGGCTTACAAGGCCAATCTATTTCGTAAACCTTAGCCTACTTGTCCTATCTAAATAAAAGATCCTCCCGATGATACAGGAGGATCTTTGTTTATATGCTCAATGCTGTTTATTCGTTCGTATTGTCTTCCTCTATTTTTTCGTCTTCTACATTCGCCAGGATAGCCGGGGTCACTTTCTTCACAGGATTGCGGTGGCTTTCTATATACCCGCTGCGGCGGTTAATGATATCGATACATTCAAAGATCGCCGTAAGGAAAGAAGAATGATCGGCTTTGTTCTTACCGGCAATATCGAAAGCGGTACCGTGATCGGGCGATGTACGAACCGCAGGTAAACCGGCAGTATAGTTTACGCCTTCACCAATAGCCAGCGATTTAAAAGGGATCAAACCCTGATCGTGGTACATAGCCAGCACCGCATCAAACTTTTCATATTGCCTGCGGGCAAAAAATCCATCGGCGCTGTAGGGCCCCATGGCCAGCATGAAATGACGCGCATCCTTAATGGCTGGTTTAATGATCTCTTCTTCTTCCCGGCCAATCAATCCTTCATCGCCGGCATGGGGGTTGAGGCCCAGCACAGCCACTTTGGGTTTATCGATGCCAAAATCTTTTATCAGCGAATTGTTGATAATGCTGAGTTTCGAAAGAATGTTGTCACGCGTAACATATTTGGCGGCTTCGCCTACTGGTACATGTTCACTCAGCAACCCTACCCTGAAATTACCGGCCACCATTAGCATGGCAACGTCCTGTACACCAAAAACATGTTTCAGGTAGGGCGTATGACCGGTATAATTGAATTCGTTGCTATGGGTATTTTTCTTATGGATCGGCGCCGTAACCAACCCATGGATTTTGCCCTCTTTCAGTGCCTGTACCGCCGTAGTGAGGGATTTAATAGCGTATTTGCCGCCTACATCAGAAAGCTGTCCGGGGGTAATGCCCACTTCTTCTTCCCAGCAATTAAAAATGTTGATCTGTTTAAAGTTTACGCGGTTCAGTTCCTTAATGCTCTGGTAGCTGAAGTTGATATCGGGTACCGATTTGCGATAAAAATTGATCACCTTATTCGAAGCGAAAATAACGGGCGTACAAAGCTCGAGCAGGCGGTGATCGTTCAGGGTCTTGATGATCAGTTCTGCCCCAATACCGTTCAGATCGCCGATCGAAATGCCTATTATGGGTTTTTGTTGTTGTACGTTCATTGTGAGTTTACTATTGAAGCGGCTAATTTACGATATAATGTTCAACGTGTAATGTTTAAGCTTCTGCCAGGGGCATTTGGCCGGCAACAGGTCCGGTTTATATGGTTTCCCTGCAAGCCGCCGCAGCTGGCCGTACATTCAACGGCTATCTTAAACAACTGGTCGAAACGCCTAAATGCTGCACTTCCAACGCACTCGACCTTAAACTTATCATGCAATATAAAGAAAAACAATTATTAAGGTATAGCTATTTATATATATACTATATATAACTAATATAATGTTTGTTATATTTGATGTAATTAATCAATCCTGCTTATGAAAACGCACCTCGTATTAGTTTGTCTTCTTATACTATCCTGTGGACCTCCGCTGGCGGCCGCAGCCTCAGCTCCCTGTTTATTCTTCCCTATGTCCGTTTCGTTTGATTAAATCCGTTTATATGCCAATCCGTATTCATGAAATATTACCAATGCTGCTGTTAGCAACTACAAGCCTTTGGGTAAATGCACAGATCTCAGCGCCTGTTATCAGAGGAAAGTTCGGCGTGGATGCCGATGTGCAGAACAATTGGTTCAACAATGCCGGTTACACCCTGGCCGGCAATGATGACTGGTTCTTCCGAAATGGGACAACTGCCACCAGCACCTTCGTGATAGATACAGCAGGTGCCGCCGCCATCCTCGCGCAGTATGGGATGGGCATCGGGCTTACGACCCCTTTTTTCCGAAAGATGCGATATCCATCATTTAGCCTGGTAGACGGTTCCAAAACCATGATCGATGCCATCTTTGTGCGGGATTACCATGGTGCTGATACGACCGCTTTTTCTTTAGGCTCCAATAAAAATGGTATGAGCCCGGCCGAGTGGGGCTGTGGCTACCAGCCGGTACCGAATAAAAATGATATCCTCGATGCTTATGTTCATATCAGGAGGGAAGGCCCTACAGCATCGCTCGCCGATACCTTGTGGATGTTTGGCGGGCTGGCGCTGGAAGCGACCAATGGCAACCGGTATTTCGATTTTGAACTATACCAGTCGGATATATTGTATACCCGCAGTACCAATTCATTTACCGGTTATGGGCCCGATGGGGGACACACGTCCTGGAAGTTTGATGCAGCGGGAAAAGTAACGCAGGTGGGCGATATCATCTTTTCGGCTGATTATGGCAGTTCCGAGCTGAGCTCCATTGAGGCGCGTATTTGGGTAGAAGCAGCTGCCCGGAGTATAACGCCTGCGGCATTTAACTGGACTGCCGATTTTGAGCCGTCCAGCAGCAATCCCGCATTTGGCTACGCAGCCATCAGGCCTAAGACGGCTGTCCCTTTTTATTTTGGTACCACCAATTCTACCGAATCCTGGGCAGGTCCATTCGCCATTGTAAGAGCAAACAACAGTGTACAGTCAAATTACGAGCGAAACCAGTTTATGGAATTTGGGGTAAACCTCACAGTTTTGGGGCTCAATCCCCAATCACTCATGGGAGTAACAGACTGCGGATTCCCTTTTAGTAAGTTGCTGGTGAAAACCCGTTCTTCTACTTCTTTTAGTGCAGAGTTAAAAGACTTCATCGGACCGTATGATCTTTTTTTACCACCCCGCGCACTAGCCGTGCCTGATATACCCCTGTTTTGCGGTGCAACCGGCATCAGCCAGTTAGCAGTAACCAATCCGTATGCTACCTCCAGCTACACCTGGACGACCGATACCGGGCATATTGTCGGAAGCAGTACCGGTACATCAATCACCGTAGATGAGCCCGGTACCTATGTTGTTACACAAACCCTTGAAAATGGTTGTCCTGCCTATGCTACAGACACGATCGTGATCCTGTTGGATCCGGCCTGTGCGGTACTCACCAGTAATGATGTGATTCTTACCGGAGCGCTTAAAAACAGCATGGCGCAATTGAACTGGTCTGTTCAGCATAACCGCGAGATCCGATTATTTACCCTTGAAAAAAGCACTGATGGAATACATTTTACACTGGTAGCTACAGCTAACCCTTTACAGTTGCAGGCAACCTATGCGACATATAAAACCATCGATAATGTTCATGGCCTGAATCATCCTTACGTTTATTACCGGTTAAAGCTTTCCTTAAAGAATGGAATGGTAGTTTACAGCAAAGTGCTGCCTTTGGCAGTGACCCCTATCAGCAATGATAACATCAGCTTGCAGCCTAACCCTGTCAGGGATCATTTACAGATCAATATTTATTCGACCGCCGACCGCGACGTACAGGTACTTATTTATAACACTACCGGACAACTGATGCGAACAATGAACAGCCGGGTGAAAAAAGGTTATGCCGCACTTACCGTGAGTGATCTCTGTGACTGGCCGAAAGGTGTATATGCGATAAAACTTGTGTCAGGCAAAGACTCCTTTGTAAACAGGATGATCCTGGTGAAATAATAACATTTCTATGACAGCTTGTAGCTCTTAGTACAGACTGCTTTTTTGTAGGTATGCTACATTGCATACATTACTGTATTATTGAATCTCAATTGGATAAGGGTTTATTTTAGGACAGCCTCACCAATAATTTTTTGAAAGAGACGTTTAAAGAGTGCCAAGAATCCGTATTTATGAAAAACACCCTACTGGCTGTGTTGATCACAACAGTGTGTTATGATCATATACATGCACAACGTATAACTCCGCAGGTTGTTAGTAATGCTGTTAGTCCCGGTTCCTTAGCCGATGGTGCTGCCTCAACAGATAAGCTTAGCAGTGATATTTTTTCCACACATAAGCTGGTGGATGGAGTGCTTACAATGAATAAACTGGCTGATGATATCAGTCATTCAGAAACAATTTTAGATGATGTTGTCATGACCGGCAGCCAGCAACGATCACCCAATATATTGTCGCGATCCAGTGTTGTCAGCGAACTATGGTCCCATGCCTGGCAAAGGCAGACGCTGTTATTACCCATTCAAATTGTACAAAAACCCCGGCCTGTTAATACCAAAAGGACCGGCTGAAACATATAAAGGTTGAACTAAGGTTTAAGTTTCATGCGGATCAAAGAGGTCCGGTAGTAATTCATTCATGAATGATGCAGCCCCACCTCTTTAAATAACATTGCTAAAAGCGCTGCTGTTTCCTGCAACTTTGCATCGGATGCAAATAACGTGTTGCCGATCTGGCTTTGCCAATTGCCTGTTGATTTTCGTACTTTTGCCCTGTGTATACACTAAAAAAATCGCTGGGACAGCATTTTCTGAAGGATGAGAATGTGTGTCGTAAAATTGTAGAGGCGTTACAGGAGCATCCATTTCAGCGGCTGTTGGAAGTGGGACCCGGTGGCGGTGCGCTGACCAAATATTTGATTACGCTTCCCGATATTGATTTTAAATGCGTTGAACTCGACGAGGAGAAAGTGATCTGGCTACTGCAACAGTATCCTGCGCTACAGTCAAAGATCATTCACCAGGATTTTTTGACGATTGCTCAGCCGTTCAGCGAACCATTTACCCTGGTAGGCAATTTTCCGTACAATATTTCTTCCCAGATATTATTTAAGGTGTTGGAGTGGAAGGCCACTGTGCAAACGGTGATCGGGATGTTCCAGAAGGAAGTAGCGCAACGGGTGGTGGCCAAAGAAGGAAATAAGGTTTATGGCATTTTGAGCGTATTGGTACAGGCCTTTTTTGAAGTAGAATATTTGTTTGAAGTACATGAGAATGCTTTCAATCCACCGCCAAAAGTGAAAAGCGCGGTGATCAGGTTAACACCTAAACAAACAGTGCCCGACATGAAAAGTGAGCGGCAGTTTTTCGTATTGGTGAAAACCGCTTTTAACCAGCGACGCAAAACGCTTCGCAATGCAGTGAAAAGTTTATATACACCTGAAGCATTGAAAGATCCCATTTTCGACAAAAGGGCCGAACAATTGACGGTGGATGATTTTGCACGGCTTACTTTTACCATGAAATAAATTGATTATTACCTCCTATACCGGAAAAGCAGGAAGATGAAGAATGTTATTATTACCGCCAGAGTGCACGACTGGCTTATAGAACAGTTACAGAAAAAAGGATTTACGATACAATATGTGCCAACGGTTACTTATGAAGAACTGTTAAACACCATTCCCGAAGCAGAAGGCCTGATCATTACCACCCGGATAAAAATAGATAAAGCGATACTCGACCGGGCCGCCCGTTTAAAATGGATCGGCCGGCTGGGCAGTGGTATGGAATTGATAGATGTAGCCTATGCTGAAAGCAAAGGCATCAAATGTGTAAGCAGTCCGGAAGGCAATCGCAATGCCGTTGCAGAGCATGCCCTGGGCATGTTGCTGAACCTGATGAACAAAATGAGCAGCAGTATGCAGGAGATCAGGGAAGGCAAATGGATCCGCGACGCCAACCGGGGCATCGAACTTACCGGTAAAACAGTTGGTATCATTGGTTACGGTAATACGGGTAGCGCTTTTGCCCGGCTGTTGGCGCCCTTTGACGTTACAGTACTGGCACATGATAAATTCAAATTTGATTTTGCAAAAGGCTTTATACGGGAGGCAAATCCCGGGCAGATCGCCCGCTATGCAGATGTGATAAGTATGCACCTGCCATTGACCGATGAAACTTTCCATTACGCCAATGACGCCTTTTTCAACGCGCTTGAACGCAAGCCGTTTTTCCTGAATACTTCCCGCGGAAAGGTGCAGGAGACCGGCGCCATCATCAGGGCTTTGCAAAACGGTAAAATTGCCGGGGCCGGACTGGATGTGCTGGAAAATGAAAAGCTGGAGACCTATTCGGAAACCGAAAAAGAGGAACTGGACTGGCTTTTACACCAGCCCAATGTGCTTATAACACCCCATACTGCCGGGTACAGTCACGAAGCCTTTTTTAAAATGGCCAGTGTGGTATTAGAGAAACTTGGTATATGATGTTGTATTTCTAATGGAAATCTAATGCTGCAGCGCAAGTGGTGGCTGCTGCCAGGTTTTATTAAAGAAACGGCTGCTTGAAAACCGGTGAAAGCGGCGTAAAGACCTAAAAACACAGTTCATTAACTAATTATTACAACCGGTTAAGCCGCTGCCTGTTACCAATCACCGTGGAGGCTTGAATTTCCTGGTAAAAAATCGAAGCGGGTAACTTAATCATTCTGAAAAAAACTTTATTTTTGTTTTACAACAGTAGTGCAACGCTTCAGCCCTGAGGCGTTGTTCTTTTTTTCTGTTTATAGTAGAAGCCAATTATATCTGGTTAAAATAAGGAGGTTTTTATGACTAGTGTTCTATACGTTACAAAAGAAACGCTTGAGCAAATGAAAGAGGAGCTGCTGCGTATGCGTACAGTCGATCGTCCGGCTGCGGCCAGGGCTATTGCAGAAGCGCGGGAAAAAGGTGATTTGAAGGAAAATGCTGAATACGATGCCGCCAAGGAAGCCCAGGGCATACTGGAAGCTAAGATCAAAAAGCTGGAAAGCGATATTGCCAGCGTTCGTATACTTGATACCGAAAACGTAGATACCAGCAAAGTGTCTATACTTACCAAAGTTACCATCCTTAATCTGGCTAATAAGAAAAGGATTACCTACACGATCGTTTCTGAAAAAGAAGCTGATCTCAAACAAGGAAAGATCTCCGTGACCTCCCCCATCGGCCAGGGCCTGCTTGGCAAAGTTGTTGGCGACGTGGCAGAAGTTCAGGTTCCTGCCGGTTTGCTCAAATTTAAGATTGAAGAGATCACCGTTTAACTACGGCTGCGTTCTTCCCGATTCCCGGATACTTTTTATTACAATTTTCATAAGGCTGGGTTGCGAATTGCTTCATTTATATTACATATAAATTGCCGGGCATATGACTATTTTTTCGAAGATCATTGCTGGTGAAATACCGGCTTATAAGATTGCAGAAGACGAACAGTTTTTTGCATTCCTTGATATTTTTCCATTGGTAGAAGGCCATGTGTTGGTGATACCAAAACTGGAAATTGATAAATTTTTCGATGTGCCGGATGACTACCTGAGCCGCATGCTCGTATTTTCGAAACCCATTGCAAAGGCCATTGAGAAGGTATTTCCGTGCAACCGCTGTGGATTGGCCGTAGTAGGTCTGGAAGTCCCTCATGCGCATTTGCACCTGGTGCCTATTAACGGTATCAATGACCTGAATTTTACCCGCGGCAAGCTCAAGCTCTCCCCAGAGCAGCTGAAAGCGGCGCAGGAGAAGATCGTAAATGCCATGGGCAATAAGTAGAAAGCACCGGTTACACAAAATTGCCGATCAGACGGCCAACCACAATAAATTGCAAAGAGTCCCTCAACCAAGGGGCTCTTTGTATTTTTGGATGGAACCCTGCGCATGAGCAAGCGGCATGTTACAATTAGTAGGAGGTCTGAATGAAAGGGGCAATTGCCCACTGCCCATTGCCAACTGCCAGCTGCCAGCAGCGTGTTACTATTAGTAGGAGGTTTGAGTTATCAGGTAAACTGCCCATTGCCAACTGCCCACTGCCAGCAGCGTGTTACCATTAGTAGGAGGTCTGAATTACAAGGTAAACTGCCAATTGCCCACTGCAAATTGCCAACTGCCCCCTGCCTACTGCTTATTGGTTATTCTGCCCGGGTTTTTGGCAATAAAATCTTCCCAGCCCTTTAACTTCTTGCCGGTGGTTTTCAGGAGGGAATTATCCTGAAAATGATGGCAAACCGCTACTGCCAGCGCATCGGAAGCATCCAGGTATTTAATTTCCGTATTATGCTGAATGGAAAGTATGCGCTGCAGCATTTGCCATACCTGCTCTTTGGCTGCATTCCCATTACCTGTAATGGACTGCTTTATCTTTTTCGGGGAATATTCAAATACTTCCACGCCCGCGTTCATGGCGGCGGCAATAGCCACCCCCTGGGCCCGGCCCAGTTTAAGCATACTTTGTACGTTCTTTCCAAAAAAAGGCGCTTCAATGGCAAAGCTGCCAGGTTTATATTGCCGGATAAGATCGCTCACTTTTTGGTGAATAAGCTGCAGGCGTTCATAATTATCTTTTCGCGCGTTCAGCTTCAGTGTACTCATCTCCAGCATTTTTAATTTTTGCGACGATACCACTATAATGCTGTACCCCATGAACAAGGTGCCGGGATCAATACCAAGAATTATTTTTGAAGGTGTTTGCAAGGAGCGTGGGGATTGGATTACTTTGTGATCATTTTTGGTGACGTTGAACAAAAATATCAAAATTATTCTCAACTATGTGATCGGGCCGCTGGTGTTTTGCCTGCTGGCATGGTCAATTTACCAGCAATTACTAAAGCAGAGCAACTGGAAAGCTTCCTTACAACATGCCTGGCAGGCATTAACTGGCGCCGAGTACTGGAAATTGTTACTAACTATTGCGCTTATGTTTGCCAACTGGGGCCTGGAAACCCGTAAATGGCAGCTGGTAGTCGGGCGGGTACAGCATCTAACCTTCTTGCAGTCAGCCAAAGCAGTATTCACCGGAACGACTTTAGGATTTTTCACCCCTAACCGGATAGGGGAGTATATGGGCCGAATATTATATCTTGATGAAGGCAAGCGAATAAAAGCATTTTCGCTTACTATTGTGTGCAGTATGGGGCAGCTGCTGGTGACCTGGTGGGCAGGAATTGGCGGAATTTTATATTTACAGACCTATGGGAATACAGAATTGCTTCATACGTTTGCAGGGCTTTGGATGAAAATAGTGTTGTACAGTGCTATCGCAGGAGCTGTAATTTTAACACTATTTTATTTTCGTTTGGCGGGCCTGGTAAGATGGTTTGAAAAGATCCCACGTTTACAAAAGCCTGTGTCTTATATACGGGTTTTAGATAGTCTTAACGCAACCATCTTATTTCGGATATTGTCTTTATCTGTGCTTAGGTACAGCGTTTTTATGGGGCAATATTACCTGCTGTTCGATGTGTTTGATGTGCATGTAACTGCTGCCCAGGTTGTGGGTTCTGTAAGTGTTATTTTCCTGGTTTTATCGATAGTACCAACCATTGCGGTGATCACAGAACTGGGGGTTCGATGGAGAGTCGGCATTGAAGTGGTACAACTTTTTGATAACAATATTACTGGAATACTGGCAACCTCCCTGGCCATATGGATTATTAACCTGGTGATACCAGCTTTAATAGGGAGTTTGTTAATTTTGGGCATCAAATTATTTAATAGTAGAAAATAATACACTGGCCCGCACGTCAACCTTATTAAATGGATTAATTGATAGCGTTACATGAAATTAAACCGACCACTTGTTTTTCTCCTGTTTGTCATCATGTACTTTCCGCTGAAAGCCGGGGATGGCTTTTGCAACATCCGTAATTCGGCCTTTTCCAATGGTGAAATGATCACCCTGAAAGTATTTTATACGGTGGTGGGCGCCTACTTTGGGGCGGGAGAAGCTACCTTTAATACCACCCTGGAAAAAATGGCCGGAAAACCGGTATATCATATTGTTGGTGATGGTAAAACCTATAGCTTTTACGATAACTTCTTCAAGGTTCGGGATAAATACGAAACTTATATAGATACGGCTACTCTACAGCCATACCGGTTCATTCGAAACGTATACGAAGGGGGCTATAAAAAATACGAGAACGTAACATTTAATAAAACTACCAACTCCGCCGTAACCAACCAGGGCGTTTATAAAGTACCTGAATGTGTACAGGATGTATTGAGTGCCGTTTATTACTCGCGGAATATTGATTTTAACAAATACAAGGTCGGCGACAGGATCAATTTTTCCATGTTCCTCGATAATGAAGTATATGAAATGTATATCCGGTACCTGGGAAAAGAAACCATCAAAACCAAGTATGGAAAGTTCAAAGCTATAAAATTCAAACCGCTCCTGATCAAAGGGACTATTTTTGAAGGTGGTGAGAAAATGACGGTTTGGGTGAGCGATGATAGAAATCATATTCCGGTACGTATCGAAAGCCCGATTTCAGTGGGCAGTGTAAAGATCGATATGATCAGCTACCGCAACCTGCGCTATCCGCTCACTTCCCTGGTAAGCCTGTAGGTGATAATAGCCCGGAGATACTTCTATTTGTATCAAGCAATTAATTGACTTTCAATAAGTAATGGCTTTATTTTCTCAGCTGCCCTGTTCCCAATTCTTTAAAATGCGCTTGAAAATCCGGCAGCTTGACTGGCTGGCGGCCTCTCGAAAATAAGCAGAATCATTCCTGCAGGCAGTCCTATGAAATGAAGTTGAAGAGCATTTGGCTGCCTCATTCCTTCGGTTCACTGACTACTCTCTGACACCTGAAATTGTAAATGCAAGCTTTTGACCGACGGCTGTTCAGGTTGCCGGCTTTTGTATATGCCAGCGCCGGGCCATTACACTTACAAGGTCCGAAATTGAAAATCAATCGAACCTTATTTTTAAGCTGGTACGTAACGGGGCCTGGCTGATTTGGGCCTCGCCTGAGAAATTAGTCTCTGCCCTTTGTTACCGCCGCCATTGGCAAATGCCCAATTGCCGAACGCGATAGGCAAAATCTGAAACTGGCCATTTTGCGATCCAGGATCTCTGAATCTTCCCAAAACCGAAAAAATTGAGTTTTTGATAAAATCTCTGAAAATGAGTAAAACCCAAGAAATATGGTTGAATTTATATATTAATAAATCATCATTCGTTTTGCGCCGGAAAAGCTGGTTTTTAACTAAAACGTCAAAAGCGTCTAATCCGTCAAAAGCGACAACAGATTTTTTCTTCGTTTAACCCAGGCATTTATCATTGTTTAGACAATAACGGTAACCTGGACCATTAGCCGAATGATTTAATCGGTTAAAAATCTTTCGCTGCGTTTACAAGGCATAGAATGGCTGAAATGCAACGGCATTTGAGGAACAACATTCACTTCACGTAATACCGTACAGCAATAGAACCATCAACGCCCCACGCGTCACTGAAAGCACTGTTTACTTGTTCAAGCTTGCAACACGTTAGAGCGTTACAGTTCCGCTAACTTAAACAGCTCCTTATGCCTCACACCTCTGTCGGTTTGTTGTAATGAGCAGCATTCATGAACCGGATCGTGTTCAAAAAATAAAATGTAATTTCTTTCAACAGCTTCTGTAAGAAATTGTTTCTTCTCCTGCAGCGTAGTGAGCGGGAACATATCATAGGCCATTACATACGGAATGGGCAGATGCGCTACAGCAGGCAACAAATCGGCTGCATATACAACGGTATGCCCTTTATAACTGATCTGTGGTAACATCATTGCTTCTGTATGTCCATACACAAATCGAACTTTCATCGACTCAGAGAATTCCACACCATCGGTTGGTTCAACAAATTTCAATTGTCCACTTTCCTGTATAGGCAAAATGTTTTCTTTTAGAAATGAAGCTTTCTCACGATCATTAGGCTGGGTAGCCGCTTCCCAATGCCGTAAATTGCTCCAGTAAGTTGCATTTTTAAAAGCAGGGATCAATTTATCGCCCGACCGGATGATGCTTCCTCCGCAATGATCAAAATGCAGGTGGGTAAGGAAAACATCGGTGATGTCATCGGCATGAAAGCCATATTTCGCGAGTGACTTGTTTAGCGAATCCTCCCCATTCAGGTAATAATGACGCATGAATTTATCATCCTGTTTATCACCTATGCCATTATCAATCAAAATCAACCGGTTCTCTTCCTGTATGAGCATACTCCGCATAGCCCAGTTACAAAGGTTGTTGTCATCGGCAGGATTTAACTTATTCCAGATCGATTTAGGTACTACACCAAACATGGCCCCGCCATCTAATCGAAAGTATCCGGTATTGATTGAGTAAAGTTGCATTTGGAAGATTTTGTCAATAAGTTATTAAATTAGTCAATGGTCAATGATGAATACAATAAAGGCTCAATGTTTAACGCTATACGTAAAACAAAAGAACTTTCGGCGTGGGCGCAGCACTTAAACAATGCCACGGGGAAGCGGGCCTTTGGTTAATTTGGCATTCACCTGAGGCGTTCTGTTTCAAGTGTAAGCTTTTTAGCCTTTCGCATGGTTAATCCCAGCCATAAAAATCCCAGCATAAAAAATACCATCAGGGCCAGCACCGAATTACGCATGCCGCCAAACTTAATGGTCCGTTCTTCTATATAAGCAAACGTGAACATGCCCATTACGAGCGCAATTTTTTCGGTAACATCATAAAAACTAAAGAAAGAAGCCGTGTCCTTTGTATCAGGCATCAGGTTCGAATAGGTTGAACGGCTCAGCGATTGAATACCGCCCATGACCAGTCCCACAATCGCGCCCAGGATATAAAACTGAATATCAGTATATGTAAAGTAAGCCCCGATACAGGCGCCTATCCAAACCAATACGACAGCCATCAGGGTTTGAATATTGCCAAAGCGTTCCGAAGCTCGTGAAATGACAATGGCGCCGGGAATAGCCACCAGCTGAATGATCATGATGGTAATGATAAGTTTATCGGTAGGCAGGTGCAGCTCTTTGGCGCCAAATTGGGTAGCCGCAAGAAAAACGGTTTGTATACCAGCGCTGTACCAGAAGAATGACACCAGGAACAGTTTAAGTACCGGCATATGCTTCAACTGGCCCCAAACCTTCTTCAATTCAAGAAATCCATTCGTAAATACATTTTTCCGTTCATGCCGTTCCTTCACTGTGCTGATGGGCAGGTGCCGGAATGGGATCTGTGCAAAGCCGAACCACCACAAACCCACCAGCACAAAAGAAACACGAGCCGGCATATAATCCATTTCATAAGGGGTAGCAAACCCGAACGATTTGGGAAAGAATACCACAATAAAACATAGGATTTGCAGAATAACACTACCTATATAACCCCAGGTATAACCACGGGCGCTGATGCGGTCGCGCAGGCGATGCGGCACCAGGTCGGGCAGAAAGGAATTATAGAACACCAGGCTGGCCCAGAAACCGATACAGGAAATGACCATGCAGAAGATACCGATATCGAGGCTTCGGGCGCTTAATGTGGTGCTTCCGTCGGCATTTGGTTGTGGTGCAAAGAAATAAAGCAGCGAACAGAAGATGGCTCCCAGGGTGCAAAAAAAGCGCATGAAGTTGCGCTTGTTGCCGCGATAGTCGGCGATAGAAGTAAGTATCGGTGAAATGAAGGCAACAATTATAAAAGCCGATCCCAGGGCATAATTGTACAATGCTGTATTAACATACTTTCTGCCCAGGAATTCCACTTCATTATCCGGTAACCTGTTTTTCGTGATGGCTTCAAAGTATGCGGGGAATATCGTGGAAGTAATGACCAGGTTATAGGCTGAGTTAGCCCAGTCATACAGACACCAGGCGTTGATTACTTTTCTGGGGGCTATCTGCATAAGCAAAGCTTTGTAATGGTTTAAGGTTTATGAGGAAAAGGTCTGCATTTTCAAGAGATACCAGATGCCGGTTATCAGTTGCCAGGCCTGCATGCCAGGCGATATATATGCAATCAGCGACTCCAAAATTTTGCCGGCAAACTGGCATCCGGCAACTGGTGACTGCGTTTAACTTCCAATTACACCAGTATAAAATAAGATCAATAATACTAAACCCACAATGATCCGGTACCAGCCAAATAACCGGAAGCCATATTTCTGCAAAAAGCCAATAAAGAACCGGATGGCCAGTATGGCAACCACAAACGCAATACCGCAACCCAGTAATAAAGTGCTTAGGTTATCGGTATTCAGCAATTCCGGCTGTTCTTTATACATATCGTAGAGGCTCTTTACCGTTGCCGCCAGCATGGTAGGCACGGCCAGGAAAAAAGAGAATTCAGCCGCCAGCCGCCTGCTTAATTTCTGTTGCATGCCGCCAATAATGGTTGCGGCGCTTCTGCTTAAACCGGGAAAAACAATTGACAAGACCTGGTAGCACCCGATGATAAATGCAGTTTTGTTGCTTATTTGTTCTTCTTTGTCGATCGCAGGTTTTTGAAACCATTTATCAACAAAGAGCAGCACAATGCCACCCAGTAACATGATCAGGGCAATGATCATGGGTTTCTCCAGCATGGCATCGATATGTTTTTTGAACAGGGCGCCAAAGGCCAGGGCAGGAATGATGGCAATAAGGAGCTTTATATAAAATGAGATCTTTTTAAAGTCAAAGAATTTGCGCCAATAAAGCACAACCACCGATAAAATCGCTCCAAACTGGATCACAACCTCAAACAGTTTCGCAAAATCGCCATGATCTCCCATGATGGCAGACGCAATTGCCATATGGCCGGTTGACGAAATTGGCAGGAACTCAGTAAGACCTTCGATAATTGCTATAATAATTGCGTGTAGCGTATTCATTAGTTGGATTATTGATCAATTTTACGTTGACGAGTCGGCAAATTAACGTGTTGATGGGTTAACAGCTGATTAAAATGGTTATAAAATAAAAGAAGCGATACTACGGAGCATCGCCTTATAACGTAAATCGGTTAACTAATTATTACCAACCATCAACTGGCCTTCGGCTTCTTGAAAATGGCATAAACTTCAATACCAAGCCCCAGCAAGATCAAAATCGGGGCAATGGTAATGCGGCGAACACTATACACTTCATTTTCTTTGAAAACGTTGGGATCCTCACTTTTACCACCCGCCATCAGAATAATGCCAAGGGCTACCAGGATAATGCCTGCGATCATCCATTTATAGTTGTCTTTGGTGAACAGGCTGGTAGCAGGAGCGGTTTGTTTTTTTGTTTCCTTCATTGGGCCAATTATTAGGTGCGCAATATAGCTAATTTTAACGCTCAACGCTTAGGGCGAAAGCTTTAAGCAGATTTTCCAGATTCCAGGTTCCCAAATAAGCCCGGGCTCAAAGTCCGGCGCCTGACCTTCTGCTTTCTGCTTTGTCGTTCAGCTTTCCGCGTTTTGCGTTTAATACAGGTCGTCTAGTTTCATTTTCAGGTATTTTACCACGCTGCGATAAGTACTGAAAAGGGTAATGCTGATACCCAGTACGATCAGGAAAACGAACAGAATGGTCACTTTACTATTGTCACGCAGGTCACGCAGATAAGGCAGGAAATACTCCGACAACAACATTAACCCATAAATAAGGAAAATAGCCACCAGGGCGGCAATGGCGCCGTTCAGGACGGCCCGCATGTTCAAAGGCCGCGCAATAAACCCGCGGGTAGCGCCCACCATTTGCATGGTTTTTATCAGGAAACGGTTGCTATACATAGCCAGCCGGATGGTATTATCAATAAGTATAATGGAAAGAATACAGAACAGGGCGGCCAGGGAGGCAAACACGATCAGTCCGGCCCGAACCGAAGAACCCATCTTCTCAACCACGAAAGCCGGGTATTTTACACTTTCAATCACCAGTTGCCGTTGCTCGAGGTCAGCCTTGATAGCGGCAATCGTATCTTTCTGCACATACGCGTTCTTCAGGTTGAAATCGATGGAGGCAGGCAGCGGGTTTTCATCCAGCAATTCCTGGAAATCGGTCTCGCCTTTTTCCATCCACTGCTTTTTGGCGGTCTCTTTGTCAATAAATTCAACGGTCTTGGTGTAGGGGCGCGATTTGATGTATTGCATCAGGGAATCCACATCTGCCTGGGTAGCGCTTCTGCGCAGGTACACCTGCAGTTTAATGTCTTCTTTCAGTTCTTCGGTATAACGGCTGGCATTCAGTAGCAGCCACCCGAAAACACCTACAAAAAAGAGTACAATGGTAACCCCTAAAATGGCCATGAAGTAAGATGGTTTGGAACGCTTGGCCGATGCTTTTCCGAATTGCGCCATGAAATATTAGTTTTTGAAGGGATAATAATGCCTCTAAAAGAGCGGCAAAAATAACGGTTTTATCCCGGTAAAACGGTTATTATCCGTATTTTTGACATCCTTCTTAACGATTGAACTGATATAAAAATTTCAGTGGTGAATTACTTTTTAACGTTTCCTCAACGTTTGATTGTCAATAAGAACGGCATCAAAGTATAGAAGCACCGGCCCGGTGAGGCAAAAAGAAGGCAACCCGAAAATACGGCAAAAAGGCAGAGAAAGCGTCGTGGCAACATTGCATTAAGAAGGCCAGAGGACCCGCAACCGGCGGCCCAAATACGCAGAACCATCAACCTTGAAACTATAAACTAAGAACTAAGGAATAAGATATGGAATACAACTTCAGGGATATTGAAAAAAAATGGCAGGCACAATGGAATGCATCAGGCGCCTATAAAGTGAGCAATGATTCCCCGAAACCAAAATTTTATGTACTGGATATGTTCCCCTACCCAAGTGGGGCCGGCTTGCATGTGGGCCATCCGCTGGGTTATATAGCCAGCGATATTTACAGCCGGTTTAAACGGTTGAAAGGCTTCAACGTATTGCATCCCATGGGTTACGATGCGTTTGGCTTACCTGCTGAACAATACGCCATCGATCATGGTGTGCATCCGGCTGTAAGTACCGACCAGAATATTAAAACCTTCCGCCGTCAGCTTGATAATATCGGGTTTTGTTACGACTGGGACCGGGAGATCCGGACCAGCGACCCGTCTTACTATAAATGGACACAGTGGATATTCCTGCAATTGTTCAATAGCTGGTACAACCGCAAGGAAAAAAAGGCCGTTCCCATCGACAGCCTGATAAAGATCTTTGAAAAGGAAGGAAATGCCGGTTATGAGATCCCGCACGACAAATACCAGATCGCCAAAACCGGCAAACGGGTATTCACCGCAGCAGAATGGGCTTCCTTCACCGAGAAAGAACAGCAGGAGATCTTAATGGAATACCGCCTCGCCTATTGCGGCTACGGCGAAGTGAACTGGTGCGAAGCGCTGGGAACCGTGCTGGCCAATGACGAAGTGATCAATGGCGTGAGCGAAAGAGGCGGCTATCCGGTGGTAAAAAAGAAATTAAGGCAATGGTATTTGCGCATCACCGAATATGCCGACCGCCTGCTGGAAGGGCTTGACCGCATCGATTTCAGCGAATCGATGAAGGAAATGCAAACCAACTGGATCGGTAAAAGCTATGGCGCCGAGATCAGCTTTAGCCTGAAAGGCCATAACGATTCCAAACTGACTGTATACACTACCAGGCCTGATACTATCTTCGGAGTCGATTTTATGGTAATAGCGCCGGAGCATGAGCTGATAGAATCAATTACCACCCCTGACCACAAACAAGCGGTCGAAGACTATATTACATATGTAAAAAGCCGCAGTGAGCGCGAGCGGATGGCCGAGAAAAAGATCACCGGCATCTTTACCGGCGCTTATGCATTGAACCCATTTAATGGCCGTGAGATCCCGGTATGGATCAGTGAGTATGTGCTCGCGGGTTACGGAACCGGCGCCATCATGGCGGTTCCCTGTGGTGACGAACGTGACCATAAGTTCGCCCAGCATTTCAATATTCCCATTACCAATATCATTGGCAGTGCTTACGACGGCACTGAAGCCAATCCAACGAAGGATGCCAAACTGGAAAACTCTGATTTTCTGAATGGCATGGTAATGCGCAATGCCATGGAAGTAGTGATCAAAAAAGTGGAAGAAATGGGCATTGGCGTGCGCAAGGTCAATTATAAAATGCGCGATGCAGCTTTCAGCAGGCAACGGTATTGGGGCGAACCATTTCCCATTACCTGGAAAAATGGTATTGCATATCCATTGTCAGAAAGTGAGTTGCCACTGGAACTACCTCATGTAGATAGTTATAAACCAGGTCCGGAAGGAGAGGGGCCATTGGCCAATATCGGGGAATGGACATCACGTGACCTGGAAACGAATACAATGCCTGGTTACGCCGGCAGCAGCTGGTATTTTCTGCGGTATATGGATCCGGGCAACAATACTGAATTCTGCAGCCGTAAGGCCAGCGATTACTGGGGCCAGGTAGACCTGTACATCGGTGGTACCGAACATGCTGTTGGGCATTTGTTATACAGCCGTATGTGGACAAAAGCCCTGTACGATCTTGGTTTTATTGGCCATGATGAACCCTATAAAAAACTGGTGAACCAGGGAATGATCCAGGGCAGCAGCCGGTTTGTGTACAGGATCCACGGCGCCAACAAATTTGTATCATTCGGCCTTAAAGACCAATATTCAACCGATGCCATTCATGTAGATGTAAATATTGTAGATGGTGTGGAGCTGGATATGGAGGAATTTAAAAAGTGGCGGACAGAATATGCAACTGCTGAATTCATTCTGGAAGACGGCAAATACATTTGCGGAACCGAGGTAGAGAAAATGAGTAAGCGCCTGTACAATACCGTTAACCCCGATGATGTGGTGAATAAATACGGCGCTGATACTTTCCGCATGTATGAAATGTTCCTGGGGCCGGTTGAGCAAAGCAAACCCTGGGAAACAAAAGGTATCGAGGGGGTGCATCGTTTTCTGAAAAAGCTGTGGCGCTTGTTTTATGACGATGTGAAAGGAAAAGTATGGACCGATGAAAAAGCAACACCGGCTGAATTGAAAGTCCTGCACAAGACCATTAAGAAGATTGAAGAAGATACGGAGCGCTTCTCTTTTAATACAAGCGTGAGCGGATTCATGGTCTGTGTAAATGAATTGATCGAATTGAAATGCCATAAAAAAGAGATCCTCGAAAATTTACTGATCCTGCTTGCACCGTATGCACCGCATATCAGCGAAGAATTGTGGCATTTACTGGGCAATAACAGCTGCATTCTGGATGCTGCCTTTCCGAAACTGAACGAAAGCTACCTGGTAGAGAGCAGCAAAGAATATCCGATCTCTGTGAATGGAAAGTTGCGAACCACTATTGTGATTGCGCTTGATGCATCACAATCTGATGTAGAGAAGATCGTGTTGGATAATGAGGTCATTCAAAAATGGATGGAAGGCAAACCCCACAAAAGGATCATTTACGTGAAGGGCAAGATGGTCAACGTAGTCGTTTAATCATCGGTAATCACAAAACAGAAATTAATGGCCCCGGTATATCAATATCCCGGGGCTTTTCTTTTTTGTCAATTGTCAATTGCTTATTGCCTCTTGCCTGTTGCCAATTGCCTATTGATCCTGCCTGTGCTTTCCTTTATGCTTCTGTTTAATAAATCTGATCAGTGCGCTGCTGTTCTCGCTACTTTCCAAACGCGCTTCGAAACGTTTGCCATCAATAATACAAACCATTAACGAGGTATTGGGCGGGATGGTTCCCAGGTTTTCGGCTACCATTACCATCTCATTGTCTTCAGGCAGATCTGCTACCGACAGCTTAAGTGAATATGGTTTGTGATTCAACCGCACATGTTCAAAAACCATTTTATCGTTCAGGAATACGGCAATGGAATCACCATCTACCACCGCATTGTCATAGAAACGTAGCTCAATACTGTCGCCGGTAACAGGGATAACCGTTGCCAGTTTCTTTTCGCGGCTGGAGTATTTTTGTTGCGCCGTAGTAGCCGGAACAGGCGCCGGTTTTTTCTTATCTACAATGGGAGGCGCAGTAACGGCTGCAACACGGTCTTCTTTCGGTACCGGTTTAACGGTAGTGCTTTCAAGGGTGCTTTCCTTTTCTTCAGTCACTTCGTTGCTTACAAAATGCATCCGGGCAATGCTATCAATGATCTGCGGATCATTGGCGCCATAGATATAATTCTCTAACACAAAATCCCATTCATCATGAAAGCCGGAAGAAGGTATTTTTTGCAGCGCTACGGTGCCGGTAGGTTTGTCTTTGTTATCCCTTTCGGTGCTTTCACCATCGAGGCGCATCGTCTTTTCACCCGGACAATTAAAATCAGCCACCGATAGCAAAGCTTCTTTATCACCACCGAAAATTTTGCCCGATAGGCGGTCTTCTAAAACGGCATCATCCCACCACACAACACTGTTGTTATTGGGATCAAAATAGCCTTTTACCGCATACCGAATGTAATTGTTGCGCGAAGTATAATAATACGATGTGCCCAGCAGGCTGTCTCCCTTTTTAATGAGTTTCAGTTCGGTATGAGCCGAACCGATCTTGCCTTTCCAGGCGCCGGTTATGGTTTGAGCTTGTGTTGAAAAGAAAAAGAAACCACAAAACAGCAGGCCCGGTAACAGGATGATATGTATTTTCAAGGCGATTGATTTTGCAGATGAAAGTGTACAACGCCCTATACAGGGCAATATTTTGCTCAATTTTTCATTTAACGTTCCACTAGCATTTCGCTTCTTCGCTGACTTTGAACCATTTCTGTAGCTCCGCCAATGCCGCTTATTAAACTAATGTTTTCCGGTAGCTGATTTATTAGGAAATTAGCAATATGGCACATCCAAATTCAGCGTTGATCGAAGGGCTGCGCAAAGCAGCAGCCGGGCTGGTAAATGGCAATTATTATGCCTGGGGACATCATGGCGCCTGTAATTGCGGACATTTATTGCAGGCAACCACTCAATTAACAAAGGAAGAGATTGTTACGTATGCACATACCGGTATAGGTGAGTGGACAGAACTGGCGCAGGAAAGCTGCCCGGTTACCGATGCACCTGTTAATTTATTACTCACAAAGCTGCAGCAACTGGGATTAACACCTACGGACATCCATAACATTGAGTACCTCGAAGATCGCGAAGTATTAAACCGGTTACCCGGGGGCTTTAGATGGCTGAAACGAAATGTTCGTGCAGATGTGGTCCTGTACTTTGAAACTATGGCCAATATGCTGGAGGAAAAATTGATCAGTAATATTGAGATCAATTACAGCGAGCTGCTGTCACGGCAAGAAGTGATGGTTTCCCATGTATCGGAATAAAGGATCTTATATCACTTTTTCGCGTCATCCTGGTCACCTGTTTCCATAAACTCATTCCGGTCTCTTTTGTAATTCATCAGAATGGCGTATGACACAATAGTGACTGCCAGTATTAAATAAAATATGATCATCCACGTATCCATACCCTGCATTGTTTTAATATAAGTAGTCAGAAATTATGCCATTTTATAATTTGTGTTAAAAAGTTAAGCGCCGCTAGGTGTTTGTTTGTATCGGAGCAGTCGCTATTGATTGATTATTAAGGATATGATCGTATATTAGCATACAGCGTTCCTGTTAAAATTTAATTTCATCAGAAGTCCTGATATTAGCGTATTATAATTATCATCTCTTGCAGCCAACCAGTTTCGAAAATATTATTCGTAAATACCAGTTTAGTTTTCACCGCGTTGTCGATTTCGTGCCGGAAACGGACCGCTTATTGCCGATGGATTTTACGCAGCAGAACAGGGAGCTGACGCCCGAAATACTGGGCAATGAACAGGTTTTCAGTGAATATATCCGGCAAAAATTGCGATCTGCCAACTCCCGGTATGGAATAGGTGGCTACGCTGAGCACAGAACCATTTATAGTATAAGTTCGGTGTTCGACGGTCAAAAAGCCGGTGAGGAACCACGCCGCCTGCATCTGGGTGTTGATATCTGGGGACCAGCCGGCACACCGGTATATGCCTTCATGGGCGGTATGGTGCACAGTTTTGCTTTCAACGACCAGTTCGGCGATTATGGAGCAACGTTAATTCTGCTGCATCAATTAGATGGCTTACCATTTTATACATTGTATGGTCATCTGAGTTTGCGTGATATTCAATCCCTTTCATCGGGCCAGTATGTTTCTCTCGGCGAAACCATTGGCCACTTTGGCGAATTGCATGAAAACGGCCACTGGCCGCCACATCTTCATTGTCAGATCATACTTGATATGGAACTGAAAGAAGGTGATTACCCCGGCGTTTGTAAATACTCAGAAAGAGAAAAGTATTTAGCCAATTGTCCTGATCCCGACCTTATTCTTCAATTGAACAGGTATATAAAATGACAGGGGAAAGCAGGCATTTATAGCAATAATCGGGTTGATGCATCCCATTGACCTTGGCAATTTTGTGTTTCAAATATGCAGTATGAAATTCAAAATTGTGCCTTTATCAAAAGAGTATGCCGCCCGCATCAGGTCAACCGGAAAAGATGCATTTGATCATCCTGTTATTGAACAGATCGCAACAGGATCAGGACCCTGCAGGGTATCATTGAAGCCATTCAGAAAAGGCATCGACAAAAGACTGTTGATCAGCCATAGCCCATTTGAAATTGATAATGCCTATAACCAGCCCGGCCCGGTATTTATCAATAAAGAAGAAGTGGAGGAATATGCAGACATACATCGTTTTCCGCCGGAGATAAAAGCGAACAAAAAGAGTTTCCCCTTGTCCCTTATAGGATACAGTAGCGATCAGCAAATGATCTTTACGCAATTGGTGGGAGATTGCGATGTTGACGAACTGATAACGCGCATATTTATTCAAAGGCCTGAAGTGGCGTTCCTCCATGCCCGTAATGCGCAGGCATGCTGTTACATCTGTAAAATAGAACGTGTTGATGAATAAAGCGCTTGCGCTTAGAGCATCGCTTTCACCAGCTCTTCCCATTCCTTTTCGAGGGTATAACCCGGCATGCGCTTACCAGCTTTGGTATACCAGTAATTGGCATTCCATACATCGCCTTCCTTACGATGCAGGTAGGCGTGGATCCAGGCGGCTGATTTATCCGGCAGGTCCTGTATTAAAGTATGTGCATGCTCCCAATCGCCCCTGGCATCGTGCCATAACGATTGCAGGTACACGTTGCTGTTGGCGGGTGGTGTGCCGGTAGTAAGGCTTTGCTGAAAGATTTCGAAATTCATGGGCAAATTTAGCCTTAATAACTTGTTTTACTGAACCTTTTTATGAATGATGAATTGAGACTTTGAACTATGAACTTTTTAATAGTTTGAACGCATGGGTCCATTGATTTTCCAGAAAACCCGGAATGCACCACAGCATACATAGGGGTTCTATGGCACGGGCTGCAGTGGCTTTGCCCATATCGGCTGTTTCCCAGCCGAAAGCGGTTAAAATATCGGTGACGGTCTTTTTTGCTTTTTCATCATTGCCACAAATGAACATGGTGGGCGGTCCTCCTTTCACGGCCGGTTTATACATTTGCGCATTACCTACGCTGTTAAACGCTTTTACCATTCTGGCATGTGGTATCAGCTTTTGCAGCTTTTCCAGCAGTGATTCATTCAGATCGGTAAAATAGGAGAGTACGCCGTCCCTCGGCGGAGTTGCAGCTATGGGGTTGGTGGCATCGATCAGTATTTTGTTATTGAAGTGCGAAGTGCCGGAAAGTTTGATGGCCGATTCTGCAGCTGAGCCGGCGACTGCCAGCACCAGGATGTCGCCAAATTGGGCAGTAACGCCAAATGTGGCGCATTGTCCTTTGGGATTGTCTTTTTTCCACTTCTTTATTTCCTCCTTGCCGGGATTGCGGGTACCCAGCATAACTTCATGCCCCTCCGATAAAAAGGCGGTGCCCAGTTTCTGGCCAACGGAGCCGGAGCCAATAATGCCAATTTTCATGAGTCAGCTTGTTTAATGGTTATATATGAGTGTACTGTTGCTATTAAGTTAGTGAATTTTGTGTTTGCCTGATTAACTCGCTTACATTTGCGTAGTTTTACAAAGACGCCCAAATAATGGCTAATCCGAACTTAAATAACAACAGAGAGTCGCTCAGTGCGGCGGATAAAGAGTTTGAGAACAATATCCGGCCCCGGGAAATAAATGATTTTTCAGGGCAGGGACAGATCATTGATAATTTGACTGTATTTATCAAAGCTGCTAAAATGCGCGACGAAGCGCTGGATCATATCCTGTTCCATGGCCCGCCGGGTTTGGGTAAAACCACCCTCAGCCGCATTGTGGCCAATGAACTGGGCGTAAATATCAAGGAAACCAGCGGACCGGTCATTGAAAAGCCCGGCGACCTTGCCGGCCTGCTCACGAACCTGGAGCCGCGGGATGTTTTGTTTATTGATGAGATCCACCGCCTGAGTACGGTTGTGGAAGAATACCTGTACGCAGCCATGGAGGATTACCGCATCGATATTATGATCGATAGCGGCCCCAATGCCCGCAGCATTCAACTTACGCTGAATCCCTTTACCTTAATTGGCGCTACCACCCGGAGTGGCTTGCTCACAGCTCCCTTGTTATCGCGTTTTGCCATTAAACAACGCCTCGAGTATTATACGGCTGAAACATTGCAGAAGATCATACAGCGTTCAGCCGGCATTTTAGGCACCCGAATAACCTCTGATGCGGCCGGAGAGATTGCCCGGCGCAGTCGCGGTACGCCGCGTATCGCCAATGGCCTCTTGCGCCGCATGCGTGATTTTGCGCAGGTGCTTGGGAATGGTGTTATTGACCTGGGCATAACACAACATGGTCTGAAAGCATTGAACGTAGACGAGCATGGACTGGATGAAATGGATAACCGGATCCTGCTCACCATTATAGATAAATTCAAGGGTGGACCCGTTGGTATAACCACCATTGCCACGGCAGTAGGAGAAGAAACCGGTACACTGGAAGAAGTGTATGAGCCTTTCCTGATCCAGGAAGGTTTTATTAAACGCACACCCCGCGGGCGCGAGGCCACCCAAAAAGCATATGCTCATTTGGGCAGAAAAGCACCCGGCGCCGGAGGAGCGAATTTATTGTTTGAATAGCTGCAAGGCAACGAGGCTCGATAGACAGTAGTTAAAGACAAAGAGAGTGGTTTAAAGGTCCCTGAACTCGGCGCGATCAGCCTTACATCATACCATCGACGATTCACGCAAAAAAATAAAAAACGCTGTGTACGACTACACAGCGTTTGTATTAATAACGGTATATGTAAAACTGTAAACTGTATTGCACTAGGCCACCGGTACTACCAGGCGGAAACCATTACCGTGAATGTTCACGATCTCAATGCTATCGTCATCTTTCAGGTATTTACGCAATTTGGCGATATACACATCCATACTGCGGCCATTGAAATAGGTATCGCTGCCCCAGATCTTTTTGAGGGCCTGCTCACGGGGTAAAAGGTCGTTCATATGCTCGCAGAGCATTTTCAGCAACTCATTCTCCTTGGGCGATAAAGTCTGTGTTTTACCACTATGGCTCAGTTCACGTAATTTGGGATTGAAGTGATATTCGCCCAGGTCGTATTCTTTATTCTCCTGTTCTTTATTTGTTTCTTCATTCCTTTTCAGAATGGCTTTTATTTTCAGCAACAATACCTCGCTGTCGAATGGCTTGGTTATGTAATCATCGGCGCCCAGCTTGTAACCCTGAATGATATCTTCTTTCATGGTTTTGGCGCTGAGGAAGAATAATGGAATGTCGGGATCCACATCACGGATCTCTTCTGCCAGGGTGAAGCCATCCATATGTGGCATCATGATGTCCAGCAGGCAAAGATCAAATCTTTCGCGTTGAAAAGCGGCAAGGCCAAGGCGACCGTCACGTTCCAGCGTCACATCAAAATCATTCAATTCCAGGTAATTCTTCAACACCATTCCAAGGTTCTGGTCGTCCTCGCATAATAAAATTTTGGGTTTCTTTCCTTCCATTGTGATGTAGATTTAGTTCGATAGTGTAAATAAAGTTAAATCATTTGCTATAACCGGCAATAGCCGTGTAATTTTTTGTTAATAATCCCTCTTAACAGGTTGAATGGCAAATAAACCGTATGAACAGTTATTTGGTTAATTTTACACCATTAATTAAGGTCATATGCGATTGACAACTGATAACAAATTCAAGAAGCTTATTGTCATTGGTGACAGAGTACTGATCCGCCCCGCAAAGCCAAATGAACGTACCGAAACCGGCTTGTACCTGCCGCCCGGTGTAGGGGAGCGGGAAAAAGTGCAGCAGGGTTATGTTATAAAAACAGGCCCCGGTTATGCCATTCCCTTACCGGTAGAGGATGAATCCTGGAAGAGCAGCGAAGAGCAGGTTAAATATGTTCCCTTACAGGCAAAAGAAGGAGATCTCGCAATCTTTTTATTAAGCGGGGCTACGGAAGTGCTGTATGAAAATGAGAAGTATTACATCGTTCCGCAAAGCGCGATCCTGATGCTGGAAAGAGAAGAGGAGATCTGATTAGCTAATATGCTAATTAGCTGATGTGCTAATCAAAGACCAGGAGGATCTGGTTACGAAAGAGCCATGCTTACGTATGGCTCTTTTTATTGCCGGCAGCCTGTTGGTTTACAGTACCGGTAACCCGAACCGCTGGCGGGCATCGGGTGGCCGACACTTTCAAAATATTTGCTTTCAATGTTTTATGCCGATTTCTCCTGCCCATCATACGTTCAGGAAAAACTTAATTTGAAACCTGCCGGCACTTGCCTATTCCGGGTAAACATGTATCTTTCTGCCATAAAATTCAAGTATGCCTAATAAAGACGCGTTTGTTCAGTTAGTAAAGGAGAACTATACTTTTAAAGGAGAATCTTTTCGCATAGGTACCGCTGTGTTGGATGGTGAAGTGGCAACAGAAGCAGCTATAAGCATTCCATTGAGAACCATGAACCGGCATGGCCTTATCGCCGGGGCTACCGGTACCGGTAAAACCAAAACTTTGCAGTTGATTGCAGAAGCATTGAGCGACGCCAGCGTGCCCGTATTACTGATGGATATCAAGGGCGACCTGAGTGGTATAGCGGCTGCCGGCTCAGAAAATAACAATATTAAAGAACGCTTGCTGAAGATCGGCGGTGTATATAAACCTGCCGCTTTTCCGGTAGAGTTGATGACGCTGAGCAATGAAAACGGTGTTCGCCTGCGGGCTACTGTAAGCGAGTTCGGCCCCATCTTATTGTCCAAGATCCTCGATCTCAACAATACCCAGGAAGGCATCGTTTCGTTGATCTTCAAGTATTGCGATGATCATAAAATGCCGTTGCTCGATCTGAAAGATTTTACCAAGGTAATTCAATACATAAGCAATGAGGGCAAGAAAGAAATAGAACAGGCTTACGGAAAGATTGCTACCAGTAGTACCGGCACCATATTGCGTAAGGTGATTGAATTGCAACAACAGGGCGCTGATCTTTTCTTTGGCGAACCTTCTTTTGAGATAGACGATCTCATGCGCATTGCAGATGATGGCCGTGGTATTATAAGTGTATTGCGGGTAACAGACATGCAGAACCGGCCCAAGTTGTTTTCAACGTTTATGTTGCAGATGCTGGCCGAGTTATATGCTACCCTGCCTGAAGCCGGGGATATAGACAAGCCCAAACTGGTGCTGTTCATTGATGAAGCGCACCTGGTTTTTCAGGAAGCAACAGATGCCCTGTTACAGCAAATTGAAACGGTCATTAAACTCATCCGGTCAAAAGGAGTAGGTATTTTCTTTTGTACCCAGAACCCGCAGGATGTTCCCGCCGCCATCTTAAGTCAACTGGGTTTGAAGGTGCAGCATGCCCTGCGTGCTTTTACTGCGGCTGATAGAAAGACCATAAAACAGGCTGCTGAAAACTATCCCGAGACGGAATATTATAAAACCGATGAGTTGCTTACACAATTGGGTATAGGCGAGGCCCTTGTTACCGCCCTGAATGAAAAGGGTATCCCAACGCCGCTGGTGCATACCATGCTTGTGCCGCCCCGTTCGCGTATGGATGTATTATCTGATACAGAAATAACGAATCTGGTCAATCAATCGAAACTGGTAAAAAAATATGCCGACACCGACGACCGCGAAAGCGCCTGCGAAATATTGACGGCTAAGTTAGAAGAAGCAGCCCAGCGTACGGCGCAACAGGAGGAGGAAAAGAAAGCGGCCAAAACTTCCAGGGCATCTCAAAAAGAAGAAAAGTCAACGCTCGAAAAAGTATTGGAAAGTCCGGTCACCAAACAAATAGGACGCACAGCCGCGAATGTCATAACCCGCAGTTTATTAGGTGCATTGGGTTTGGGCGGAAAAAGTTCATCCCGCAAAAGATCTGGCAGTTGGTTCTAGTACAGCTGATTGGCAGCGATCAAGTTTAGTCTTTTAAAAAGCTAATGGCGCAGATAGGCGCTAACCACCTAAGAAATGATTTAGTCGTGCCACGGCCGCGAGCCATGGCACGATTCTTTTTTAAGAAGGCTTTATCATACCTTCTTTATCAATATAAAGTTTGTTTTCTGTTTGCAGGAAGTCGAGCACTTTATACAACTTCTCTCTTTTAATGCCGGGAAACTGCTGCGGCAGCAGCTCACTGGCTACCGGTTGCCGGTTAATGATGGTAAAAATTAATTGGGAGATCTCTTTAAACTCATGGTCAGTTAAGCCATGGCTTTTTTGTTGTAAACAAAGATCGCAAATGCCGCAAGGCCTGCTATGCTGGTCGCCGAAATACGCGGCAATATATTGGCTTCGGCAGGTTTTGCCACCATGAATATATTTTATCATTTTGCCGATGCGTTCTATAAATTGTCGCTTTCTTTTTTCATAATGGGTCATATCAATACGAAGCGTGGCTGCTCTTACCCGGTTCATCATCAGGTATAACTGCGGGCTGTCTTTTCGGGGTATATATTCTATGATGGCATTGGCATGCAGTCTTTTCAGATCGAGTATAACGGCAGCTTCTTCCTGGCGCAGCAACCAGGCGACGCTTTTTTCATGAATATTCACCGGCATATCGAAAATGCCTTCGTATGTACGTAGGAGTGTTTTTATCAGTGGTTCCAGTTGGGGATGATCTTTTTCAAACTGGTATAACCAGTTTTTATTGGTGATGAACTGTACGCGGGCCGGTAAAAAGATCTGTTCTGCATAGGATAACCAGCCTTCCTGCTCCAGCGCCTTGATCGCATAAATGGCAAGGTGAACATCCAGTTGAAATTTCCTGATAAAATCAGTGAAGTCGAAATTGTAATAATTGCCTTCGCCGGAGCCGGATGGTATTTGCAGGTAATTCATCAATGCTTCATATACCTGGCGGATATCTTCCAGCGAAGGGAAGCGGATCTCAGGCAGCAGTTGCAGCTCATCCAGTTCTTTGTTGTCGTACAACAAAACGGCGTATGATTTTTTTTCATCGCGGCCGGCACGTCCTGCTTCCTGGTAATAATTTTCCAGGCAATCGGGTACGTCGGCATGAATGACTACCCGCACATCGGGTTTATCTATGCCCATGCCGAAAGCATTGGTGCAAACGATGGTACGCACAGAGTTATTGATCCAGTCGGCCTGTTTGCGCATACGCACTTCCTGCTGCAAGCCGGCATGATAAAAATCTGCTTTGATGCCATGCATGTTCAGCAGGTCACTGAATTCTTTGGTACGCTTGCGGGTTTTACAGTAAACGATACTGCTGCCATTTACTTTTTGCAGTATCTCCGTGATCTTATTGATCTTTGAATCAACCGGGAACACGCTGTATGATAAATTCGGCCGTTCAAACGAGCGGCTGAATAGCTGATGGTCTTTAAACTGCAGTTTATCGCAGATATCTTTTTGTACAACCGGGGTGGCGGATGCGGTGAGCGCCAGAACAGGAATGCCTGGCAGCTCTTCGCGCAGGGCGGCAATGCGCAGGTAAGGCGGCCTGAAATCATAGCCCCATTGGGAGATGCAATGCGCTTCATCTACGGCAATAAGATTTATATCAAGGGCAGGCAGATATTCCTGGAATAAATTGGTTTCTAACCGTTCCGGTGAAACGTATAGGAACTTGCAATTGCTGTTGGTAGCCAGTTTCAGGATCTGGATCACCTCTTTACGGGCCATACCCGAATAAATAGCAAAGGCCGTAATGCCTTTTTTACGCAGGTTATCTACCTGGTCTTTCATCAGTGCGATCAACGGGCTCACGACCAGGCATAAGCCCTTCTGCGCCATGGCGGGCACCTGAAAGCAAACCGATTTCCCACCCCCGGTAGGCATCAGGGCAAGGGTATCTTTGCCTGCCAGCACAGATCGTACAATCTCCTCCTGCAATGGGCGGAACTTGCTGTAGCCCCAGTATTGTTTTAGTATGTGGTGGATGTTCATTCGTTATTGTCGTGTAACGCTAAGCCACCTTCTTAACAAACAACCTCACAGAATTGATCGCCAGCACCACATCACTCAGGCCCATGACCAGGGCGCCGAAAGTGGGTGTCAGCAATCCAAATGCAGCTACGGGAATAGCAATGATATTATAAATAAAGGCCCAGAAAAGATTTTGTTTGACGGTGAGAAAAGTATGACGGCCCAGTCCCAGGGCGAGGGGCAGATTTTTAATACCGCTGTTCATTAGCACAACATCAGCTGTTTGTACGGCTATTTGGGATGCTTCACTCAGGGAAATACCAATGGTGGCTTTTGCCAGCGCCGGTGCATCATTGATGCCATCGCCCACCATGGCGGTTGGTCCCTGCAAACTGAGGTCCTCTATTACAGCAAGTTTCTCTTCCGGCTTTTTTTCTGCGATCACTTCGTCAATCCCCAACAAATTAGCCAGCTGACGGCATTTGTTCAGCCGGTCGCCGCTTAACAAAACGGTGCGGATACCGCGGTGGCGCAGGTATTGTACGATGGAAATGGCTTCCGGGCGCACTTCATCTTTTACGTCTATCCAGCCCAGCAGCTGGCCGTTCTTAAGAATATAAACGTTATGCGAATCATCGGTGGTGAGGGTCATCGCCGTTTCAAAAGAACCGGCAACATACCGGTCGCCGGAAGCGGTGATGCCGATCATGCCCAGGCCTTTTTTCTCTTCCAGTTTTACCCAGCGGATGGCATCTTTTCGTTTCCAGCTGGTGGTTATACACTGCGCAATGGGATGATTGGAATATTTTTCCAGCGAGAAGCTTATTTGTTTGAATTCATCGGCACTGATATCCGCTGAAACGACTTCATAATTTGAAAGTTCGAACCGGCCTGTTGTTAAGGTGCCTGTTTTATCGAACACTACCTGTTTAATGGTCCGGAATAATTCAAGGCTTTTGGCATTGCGGAAAAGAACCCCGTTCCTGGCCGCTCTTCCGAGTCCGACCGCAATTGCAGCGGGTGTGGCCAATCCCATGGCGCAGGGGCAGGCAATAACCAGGATGGCTATGCTACGCATGAGGGCCATAGTGAAATCGTGGAGCACCAGGTAATTTATGATAAAGGCCACTACAGCTATACCCAGCACAAGCGGTACAAAGATGGCGCTTATCTTATCGGCCAGTTGTTGTACCGGCGGCTTTTCGCTTTGCGCCTGTTTAACCAGGTTGATGATATTAGACAGCACGGAATCTTTCGCTTCCGAAACGACCTGGGCTTTTACAATGCCATCAATGATGATACTGCCGCCGATCAGTTTGTCTTTTCCCTTTTTGGTAATGGGCAGGCTTTCCCCCGTGATGATGGATTCATTAACGGTAGCATCGCCGGTCAGTATCTTACAATCAGCCGGCACCTGTTCTCCACTTTTGATAAGGATGAGATCACCGCTGCGTAACTGGGTATTTTCTATCGGGAATATGATCTCCTGGTGGTTTTCATCAAAGGCGATCATATTGGCCATCACTTGCTGGGATCGGGCCAGGCTGTTCAATGCCCGCTGGGTAGATTGTATGGAGGCGTCTTCCAGGTAATTACCCAGGAATACCAGGGTAATGATAGAGGCAGTGGTCTCAAAGAACAGGTATTGAGGGCCCAGGTTCAACAGGGCCCCTGTAAGGCTGTAAACGAATGCGGCGGTTGCGCCGATGGCTACCAACACATTCATATTGGGCATGCGGTTACGGATGCTTTTTATAGCACTCCGGCCAAAGAAGTTAATGCCTACGACAAATACGGGTAAACAAAGGGCCAGCTGAACCCAGGGGCTCATGAGCCAGTGCAAATGAACCCAATCGAACATATGCAGCATCAGCGGCAGGGTAAACAGCAAACAGAACAGGAAGCGCTGTTTGTGCGAAGTAAATAACCTTTTGCCGGCTTTAACAGGCTGCGATCCGTCGTTCTGGACATTATAACCCAGCGATTCTATGCCTTTGATGATCTGTTGTTCATTTTTGCCATTGATCTCAAAGCTCACTTCCCCCCCGATCAGGTTCACCTTCACGTTTTCCATGCCTTCGCTGGTGAGGTATTGCTGCACGGTCAGCGCGCAATTTGAACAGGTCATTCCGTCTACTTTCCAATTCACTTTTTTCATGTACATCCATGGGGTTGAGTGTTTGCAAATTTACCGCTCCGTACGTAATTCTACCCGGCATAAAAGCATTAATATGTCCACCGGGTTGCAATTTTTCGTTAAAGTCAAAGCAGTCAAAGAAGTCAAATGAGTCAAATGGGACAAAATAGTCAAATGAGTAAAAACAGTCAAATGGGTCATGAGTTTTTCTGTCTTGCCCGACTTTTCTGATCTTTGCGCCTTATGCAGTTGCAATCTACACTAGATACTATCAGGCAAACAGCACGCCGGTTTTGGGAACTTGTTGATGGGCGTAAGGTCATTGCCTTTTATGGCGATATGGGCGCCGGTAAAACGACCCTTATTCACGCCCTCTGTGATGAAAAAGGGGTAACAAGCACCGTGGGCAGTCCCACCTTCTCTATAATCAATGAATACCGCTATCCGGGCGGCAGGCTTTATCATATCGACCTGTACCGCCTGAAGGATGAAGAAGAAGCCGTGCGGGCGGGGGTAGAGGATTGCCTCTATTCCGGCGATATCTGCCTGGTGGAATGGCCCGGCCGTGCAGAAGCGATTTTGCCCGACAATACAGCCAGGGTAGCGATCGAAGTAGTGGACAAGGATACACGAAATATTACGATTTTGGAAAATGAAAGGCAGGATAAGAGCTAGCAGCTAAGCAGCATAAACATCGAGGAAAAACTTTGGCACTGGACGAAAAAACAGCTGCTACCTGTGGCCTGTTTCTTACAATATATTCCTGTTATCGGGCAGACTTCCAATCCCGGGCCTCCACTTATCGCACAGACTTCCAATTAAATTTGTAAATTGTGGCCCCGATAATGGGGGTAAAATCATTTACTTGCTACATGTCCCAGCAAAAGCCGATTATCAGCACTTCATTTAGTTACGAGACACTGCAGGAAACTCTGGATATTAAACCCAAAGGGGCACAGTTGCATATTGGCATTCCCAAGGAGACCGCATTCCAGGAAAACCGGATTGCACTCACGCCCGATGCAGTAGGGGTACTGGTCAGCAACGGACATGAAGTAGTAATTGAGCACAATGCAGGCGAGGCGGCGCATTTTCGCGATCGCGATTACAGTGAGGCCGGCGCCAGGATCGTTTATGATAAAGCGGCTGTATATAAGGCCCCCATTCTGGTAAAAAGCGCTCCCGTGGTGGAAGAAGACCTGCCCCACCTGCAGCTGAACCAGGTTATTATTTCCCCCATCCATTTGTCGGCCATGAAGGCGGAATTCCTGCAGAAAATGATGGAAAAGCGCATTACCGCCATCTCATTCGAAAACCTGAAAGACGATAGCGATAGTTTACCCATCGTACGCAGCATGAGCGAAATAGCAGGCAGTGCCGTTATGCTTATTGCCGCCCAATACCTCAGTTCGGCCAACCATGGCAAAGGTGTGCTGCTGGGTGGTATCTCCGGCATTCCGCCTACCAAGGTTATTATCCTGGGGGCCGGTATCGTAGGTGAATTTGCCGCCCGTGCCGCCCTGGCATTGGGCGCTTCGGTAAAAGTATTCGACAACAGCGTATACCGGTTGAAACGGTTACAGAACAATATCGGCCAGCGTATGTGGACCTCCGTGCTGGAGCCGCGCATCCTGGCCAAACAATTGAAAACATGTGAAGTGGCAGTGGGCGCCCTCAGTTCGCAAAGCGGCCGCACACCCGTAGTGGTTAGCGAGGAGATGATAAGCAATATGCGCCCCGGCAGTGTGATCATCGATGTTAGTATCGACCGCGGCGGTTGCTTCGAGACCTCAGAGATCACCAGTCATGAACAACCGATATTTATGAAGTACGGGGTTATACATTACTGCGTACCCAATATCCCATCGGGTTTTGCCCGAACCGCTTCACAGGCTATCAGTAACGTATTAATGCCTTTATTACTCGAAGCCGGCGAAGAAGGCGGTTTCGAAAACCTCGTATGGCATAAAGTACATCTGAGAAGTGGAATATACCTGTTCAAAGGCGCCCTCACGAATTTTCATTTAAGTCAGCGATTCGACTTAAAATATACCGATCTCAACCTGCTGATCGCAAGCCAGCGCTAATGGTTGCATGCTTTTAAAATATTTTTAATTGTAATGCATAACAATAATATCGGCATTTGAACGATAACGGCCTCCTGTATTATCAAGTGTTGGTTTTACACTAAATATTGATTATTTCCGTTATTAAGTGCGCCAGACATTTGACTTTAACGAGTTTCCTATTATTTTTGTATATCCCCCAATTAACAATTGCCAGCCTTTTAATTGACAAGAAAACGTGGATTTTCGTAATAAATGAGCGTTTTTCACGTTTTCTATGGCCTAAAAGTTGCTAATTGGATTCAAATACCTGTTATGAAGACAAGGCCCTATTTGTTGGTAGTACTCTGCATGTTGGTTAATGAAATGACCTCTTATGCCCAATCTCAGATCTCCCCGATTCCGGGTTGGGATATGGATGAAAAGAGCGGCAGTTATATCTTTAAACCGGGAAAAACAGCCGGTGATACCAAAGAATTTGTATACGAGATAATGCCCGTTGATAAAGGCGAAGGCCAAACCATTGAAGATTGGTTCAGCAGCGCTATCGATAAAGATGTAAAGGAATCTGGCTTCATATTACCTGCAGGCGGCAAGAAAAATATCACCACTAATCAATCTATCTTTTCATTCTCTACAGAGCTTACTGATAAAAAAGGCAAAGCCTTATATGTAACGTATATTGCTTACCAGTTAGGCAGCGGCGAAAACCGCCTGGCCCGCATAACAAGCTCTCCCGATGTTAAATATTATGCAGCGCATATGCGTCCTGTAGCCGATCATATCGGCCAGCTCGCAAAACATGATGCTTCTGTAACGGTATCGAACAAACAAACAAAAGGAAATCACCCGCACAATAAACAGGATGCCAAAACCGCTGCCGCGCAACATGCAGCGATCGTTGAAAATGGCCTGAGATCACAGGAAATAAATGGTATTCTCATTCACCTCGATTATACCACCAATGCCGAGGGCAAAATGGTGCGTAACTATAAGCCATACCTGGTATTGAACGATGGTAGCATTTATGGCGACCCGGTATTGAGCCCTTATAGCCTTGATGTTGCACAGTCAAAACAAAAAGAACCGCAAAAATGGGGCACCTGGAAACTGAAGAACAACATATTCACGGTAGAGTGGACAGCCACCAGGGAAACGGAAAAATGGTTCAAGAACTGGTTCTGGGCAACGCCCGCGCAACGCGAAGAAAAACTGGACGGCTCTTTCATGACTGTAAACGGTGTTGAGAATGGCAGTGTAAAAAGTGCCGAGAATGCCTTAGCTTCCAAAAATATCGTCTTCAATAAAGATGGCCAGTTCGCATTAACTACCGGCAATAACGGCAATGCAGCTGTGCCCGCTTCTGAGTTCAGCAAAAAAAATGAAGCAGGTACGTATACACTCAATGACTATTCCATGGAGTTGCGTTTCAATAACGGAACCGTTATTCGCCGCGTCTTCTATTTTTACCTGCAGGGCAGCACCCACTTTGGAATAGGTAATGCTGCATATGCACCAAAACAATCAGCTGAATCTCCTGCTTCTGCCAGTAATTAAGCGTTTCTAACGGGCTGGCAGGCATTTCCAGGAAAGGGTATTTCCGGGTTATCCGGTACCGTTGGCAGGCAGGGTAAATCCCGATTATTTACAGGCGCCTATACATGTTTAAAACTTTGGTATGGAAAAGTTTTGAACATGTGAGAAAGTTTTCGGCTACACGAACCGTCTTTCATTTCTGTGGCCCGAAAATTGACTGACCATTTCCTGTAAATAGCCTACTATGAAAAATACGCTCCTGGTTATTGTCCTGATCATGGGTTTGGGTATTCCCGCAACGCTTGCTCAAACTTCAGTTCAGCCTATGTTAGGCTGGAAGATGGAGGAAAACAAAGGACGCTATATCTTTAAGCCTACCGCTGTCTTCAGTGATGAAAATAAAGAATTCTCCTACGAGGTAATGCCACTTGAAAAGGCCGATGGCCGCAGCTTCGATGAGTGGTTCTCGGGTTCTATTGAAAAGAATATGCACGGTTCAGGCTTTTCTGCACCTAAAAGCAAAGACAAAAAGAACATTAGTTACAGCACGCTTTCTTCTTATTCAGGCAAGGTCAGCGATAAGAACGGCAAAGTATGGTATGTAGCTTATATGGCTTACCGCACCAATACCCAGCAGTTCAGGCTGGCCAAACTCTTCAGCTCACCCGATATCAGGTACTATACCAATTGTATGAAAACGGCGGCCATGCATTTTGGAAAAATGGCCAAACAGGAAGGCGCTTTTGAAACAAATGGCCTCACTGACGTGGCCAAAAGCAATACGGCGCCCTTATTACCGCCGGTAGTAGCCCCGACTGCGGTTGAAAAAACCCCAGCTCCGCGCAATACAATTGCCAGTGCCGATAATGTGAGCGGACCCGTAAAAGGGCTTAAGGCTACGGAAATAAAAGGCATTGTTGTTAACCTGGAACATAGTTATGGGGTGGGAGGCAACGTGATCAGCGAATACACGCCTTATCTTTTATTGAATGATGGCAGCATTTACAGCAACCCGGTCGCAAGTCCCTATGAATTCAATGTAGCGGTCTCAAAACAGCGGGAGCCCAAGAAATGGGGCACCTGGAAATTAAGCGGCAATGCGATCTCCGTTAACTGGCCGGCCAGAAATAAATCGGAAAGATGGGAGAAGAACTGGTTCTGGGCAAGACCCGCAGCGGGCAACGAAAAAATTGAAGGGGCTTTTACCAATATTGCCAGCATGGGTAATTCTGTGATGGGGGGCAATGTAAGAACCGTTTCCAGCAAGAATATTTTGTTTAATACTTTCGGCCGCTTTGCACTGACCAGTGTGGGCGTAGGCGCCAATTATACCGATTACAGCATTGCTACTTCCGCTTACTCTAAGAAAGATGAAGCCGGTTCATATATTTTGAACGGATATTCTATCGAGTTCCGGTTCAATAATGGCACTACCATGCGCCGCGCCTTTTATTTCTACCCCAAGGACAAAGCCCATTTCGGCATCGGCAATCATGTGTATGTGCAGAAGCGGTAACTACCGGTTCTTATAATCCATTATACTAAGTTTCTCCTGGCAAAAGGAATACTCCTGTTCGTCGTTTGAACTTACAATGATGAGACGGTTATTACCGTAATTATTGATGAGCTGGTGATAGAGGCCGATACCGGCGGCATCTAGATTGGTGCAGGGTTCATCGAGCAGTACGCAGGGCACATTGCTGAAAATGGCCTGTGCCAGCTTTACGCGCTGTTTCATGCCACTTGAATAAAAGCGGATCTGTTTATCAGCGGCGGCCGTTAAGCCAATAATTTGGATGATATCGCTAATGCGGATAGCTGGCAGGAAGGGTTTGAACTGCTGATGGAACTGCAGGAATTCCGTAAGGGTCATTTCTTCAATAAGCTCGAGATACGGCGCTGCTATGGAGATATATTGAAAAGCCTTATCTATGTCAATTTCCCGCACAGCTTCGCCAGACTGCTGCGGTTTGCCAGCAATCGTGGGTTGCTGGTTGTCGATTGCCAATTGGCCTTGTGCAGCCGAGGTATCGGGGTCGACATTGCCGATTGCCCATTGCCAATTGCCGATGGTGTATCTCGCTTTGCCCTCACTCATCATCATGGCGCCACCGATCACCTGTAGCAAAGTAGATTTACCCGATCCGTTGGGACCGGTTATGGCATAGGCGGTGCCTGATATAAATTCCTGGGAAATGTTACGGAAGATCCAGTCGCGGTTAAAGCGTTTGCCTGCATTAATCAGCGATATCTTCATCCACACTATTTTTTGAATAGCGTTTAATGATGCCGCGGCCGCTTTCGCGAATGAAGGTTACAATTTCATCCCGTTCGTCGGTTGCAGGGAATTCTTCTTCCAGGTGTTCGAGCGCCTGGCTGGTGTTCAACCCTTTGTTATAAATGACCCGGTAAATATCCAGGATGTGATTGATCTTATCTACTGTGAATCCGCGTCTTTTTAAGCCAACTGAATTCACACCGGCATAGCTCAATGGCTGGCGGCCGGCTTTGATATAGGGGGGAATATCTTTACCTACTAAAGATCCGCCGCTAACAAAAGCATGCGATCCTACTTTCGTGAACTGGTGCACAGCGCACATACCGCCCAGGATAACCCAATCGCCCAGCATAACGTGACCCGCTACCTGTGAGTTATTACTAAGGATCACATTGTTGCCAATGATACAATCATGGGCAACGTGGCTGTAAGCCATGATCATACAGTTTTTACCTACCTGGGTCTTCCACCGGTCCTTGGTGCCGCGGTGAATGGTTACAAACTCGCGAATGGTCGTATTATCACCAATTTCAGTGATCGTATCTTCCCCTTCAAATTTCAGATCCTGCGGCATGGCAGAGATCACAGCTCCCGGGAAAATGCGGCAGTTCTTGCCGATGCGGGCGCCTTCCATGATGGTCACATTACTGCCAATCCAGGTACCTTCTCCAATTTCCACGTTCTGGTGAATCACGGTGAAAGGATCAACCTTTACATTAGTAGCTAACTTGGCGTTGGGATGTATATATGTATGCGGATGGATCATTTTATTAACATTCTTAAGGGTGGTAGCAGGATATTCATTCATAGGCGTTACAGACATCCCATCCCCTGTGGGATTTTGCTGGTGATCATCACCTGAACTGTGTTTATGGATGGATTGACGTTTGATGTTAATTAATCTGCTAAAATAGACAAAACTAGCTCAATAAACCCCTACGGCAAGATATATTTTATTGTTCATTGCTCTTTTCAGGAGTAATAACCAATTATTTATCGCTTTACCAGTTGCGCCATGAGGTCGGCTTCGGTTGCAATCTTGTTGCCAACATATACCGTTCCCCGCATTTCGCAAATACCGCGCCGTATAGGAGCCATTAACTCCATTTTAAGTATCATAGTATCTCCCGGAACAACTTTTTGCTTGAATTTACAATTATCGATCTTCAAAAAGTAGGTATCGTACTCTCCGGGGGGCATGGCATTGATACAAAGGATGCCTCCGGTTTGGGCCAGGGCTTCCACCTGCAGTACACCAGGCATCACGGGATTGCCGGGAAAATGACCTGCAAAAAATGGTTCATTGTAGGTCACATTCTTAATACCAACAATATGTTTATCGGTAAGTTCAATGATCTTGTCAACTAACAGGAAAGGAAAGCGATGCGGCAGCGTTTTTTCAATCTGCTGCAGGCTGTACACCGGCGGTAAGTTAGGGTCGTACACCGGAACATCCTTTACATGTTTATTTTTTTTTATATACTGTTTGATCTTACGGGCAAAGTCAACGTTGGTGCTGTGACCAGGTCTGTTCGCAATGATATGGGCCTTGATGGGATAACCGATCAATGCCAGATCACCTACCACATCCAGGGTTTTATGACGGGCTGGTTCATTCGGAAAACGCAGTTCCAGGTTGTTCAGGTAGCCTTCATTCTTCACTTCAATTTTCTTGCGGCCGAACACTTTCGCCAGGCGGTCCATCTCTTCCTGGGTAACAGGTTTATCAACCACCACGATCGCGTTATTGATATCTCCTCCCTTGATAAGATTATGCTCCAGCAGCATTTCAAGCTCGTGCAGGAAGCAGAAAGTACGGCAGGGGGCGATTTCCTCTTTAAAATCACGCATGGTCTTTAAACCTGCATGCTGGGTGCCCAAAACCGGACTGTTAAAATCTATCAGGGTAGTTACTTTGTAATCGGTAGCGGGAAGGGCCGTCATTTCAACCCTTTTCTTTTCATCGTAATGGGTGATATTGGTATCGATGCTATACCAGGCTTTGGCAGCATCCTGTTCCAGTACCCCGGCCTCTTCAATGATCTCTACAAAGGGAGCTGAACTACCGTCAGCGATCGGAATTTCAGGTCCGTTCAATTCAATCAGGCAATTATCTACTCCCATACCAACCAGTGCAGCCAGAATATGCTCCACGGTACATACCTTGGCATCGCCTTCCTGCAGTGTTGTACCACGGGAAGTGTCAGTAACCAGGTCACAATCGGCCTTGATCACTGGTTGTCCGGGCAGGTCGATGCGTTGAAACTGAAAACCAAAACCGGGATTAGCTGGTTTCAGGGTCATATCCACATTAATGCCTGTATGTAATCCGGTACCGGAAATACTTACAGCCGACTGCAGGGTATGTTGTTTATCGGGATTAAAATTATTGTTCATTCCTGTTTTTTATAAAGAGTGGCGCAAAGATAGGGATTAAGCGAAGAAGAAAAGGTACTGAAGATGACCTACTTACAATTCCGTGGAGAAATTCAGGTCAATGTTGTCGCTTTTTGCCGGGAATGGCGGAAGCTTTGCTCTTTACCATAAAGCTATTCTCTTTATAATCATGACTTTAATCAAGGTGGTAACTAAAAAGGGCCGACGGCGTTTAAACCATCAACCCTTTATAATTTGTTACTGGTTTCAGGGTACAGGCGGCAGGTATTTCTCTGTATTTTTCTCACCTGCAAATGGATCTTGTAACCCCTGCCTGCTAATTTATTCAGAGACTTTCTCGGTCAATAATTGCTTCACCAACTGTTCCAACTCTTTGATCCTTTTCTCCAGCTCCGGCAGTTTACGGCTGACCGCCTGGCTGCGCAGGGCACTGGTATATTCAAAGGCCGGACTACCGGTTACTGCTGCATTAGGCGTTTTTATCGATTTGCTTACGCCGCTCTGTGCATTGATCCTGCTGCCATCGGCAATCTGAATATGGCCAACAATGCCTGCCTGTCCACCGATCATTACATTGTTACCGATCTTGGTGCTGCCGCTTACACCGGCCTGCGCGGCGATCACGGTATTATTTCCCACCTCCACATTGTGCGCTACCTGTATCAGGTTGTCGAGCTTGGCGCCCGATTTAATGATCGTAGAGCCAATGGTTGCCCGGTCGATGGTAGCATTAGCGCCGATCTCTACAAAATCTTCCACCACCACATTCCCGATCTGCGGTACTTTTTTAAAGCTGCCATCAGCCTGGGGCGCAAAACCAAAACCATCACTGCCGATCACCGTGCCGGCATGGATGGTTACATTTTTGCCAATCACACAGTCGTGGTAAATTTTTACGCCGGGATGTACAATCGAATTATCGTCGATCTTTACATTATCGCCCAGGAATACATTCGGGAAGATCTTCACATTATTTCCCAATACCACGTTCTCGCCGAGATAAGCAAATGCGCCGATAAAAACCTGTTGGCCGATCCTGGCCGATTTGCTCATATAAGCAGGTTCCTGGATACCCGTTAATTTCTGGGTAGCCATCTCCTGGTATTTGGTAAGCAGGGTTGCAAAAGCAGAATAGGCATCAGCCACCCTGATAAGCGTTGCTGCAACAGGCTCTTTCAATTCCTGCGAAGCATTGATGATAACCAGGGAAGCTTTTGTACGGTACAGGTATTCTTCGTATTTGGGGTTGGCTAAGAAAGAAAGCTGTCCGGCCTGCGCCTCTTCAATTTTTCCAAATGAATGCACCAACGCCTCGGGATTTCCCTCTACTTTGCCATTGATGATCATAGCTATTTGTGCTGCGGTAAATTGCATAGAATAGTCGTTAGGTCAAGTAAGTCAAATATGTAAAAACTCTTATGTAAATCAAAATATATAGTCGCCAAAGCTACACCATATTGAAAAAAATTGCATTTGATGGAGGTGCGCCGCCAGTATGCTGTAACATACTGGTCAATACAACTGTTTACAATTGTAGTAACAAATGTAATATTTTTTCACAGGGCTTGCTAATGCCTGATGTATCAATGCATTATCAACTTTTGATATATCTGTTACCGTTCCATCCTTAAATAAGATCTGAATGCGTTCTTCCGTAGGGTCGTAGGTGGTATTTTCTGCTTCCCCGGTAAAGATCAGATATTCACAATCGGCCTCACCGATACTCAATTGCTGGCAAATGTTATTCCGCAAAGAATTAATCCAATCCTGATCAAAAGGCGCTGCCTGTAATTTAACTTTTAGTAAACGGCGTTCGATCAAACAACGGCAGAGAGTGCTAAGTACCGTGTCAGGATGGAAGACCCAGTTCTTGATCGTGGCGAGTACATCAAAGTCGTCGAGCAAACAAAAGGCAGACAGATGTTGCTCAATAAAGGAGGTGCTGGTGGCGTTTTTCAGGAAGAAATCAAATGTTGCAGAAGCGGCATTTACGGTTATACCCTGCCCGATCAGCGCTTTCGCCCGCTGAACGATCTTCACCAGCGTTTTTTCAGCGCCCAGTACGGTTTTATGTAAATAAACCTGCCAGTACATAAGGCGGCGGGCGACCAGGAACTTTTCTATACTGTAAATGCCTTTTTCTTCCACCATCAGGTCACCATTATTCACGGCAAGCATTTTTAAAATGCGGTCGTAGCCGATAACACCTTCCGAAACGCCGGTATAAAAACTATCGCGGGTAAGATAATCCATTCTGTCAACATCGAGCTGGCCGCTGATGAGCTGGTGCAGGAATGGCTTGGTATAATTATTGGTAAAAATGTCGATGGCTTTGTGCAATTGACCCTTCATTTGTTCATTGAGCACCCGCATGAGCAGGATACTGATCGTTTCGTGATGCGTGTTATTGATCAGCACATTTTCAAGGGCGTGTGAGAAAGGCCCGTGGCCAATATCGTGTAAAAGGATTGCAATTTTAGCAGCCGTTTCTTCTTCAGGAGTAATATCCACTCCTTTATTTTTCAATTCAGTCAGGGCATTACACATCAGGTGGTAAGCACCCAGGGAGTGATGCAGGCGGGTATGTACAGCGCCGGGATAAACCAGTTGAGCAAATGCCATTTGATGAATGCGGCGCAAACGCTGGTACCAGGGATGCGAAATCACCTCAAATACGAGCGGATCATCAATGGTAATAAAGCCGTAAACGGGGTCATTGATGATCTTTCTGATGCGGTTTGTCATTCGCTGCCTGCTTTTTTGTTAAAATTGCTGCCAAAAGCAGCGGGCAAAAGTACAAAGCCTGACGGGATAAATTAAATTTGGTTAGCTTGGTGACGGAAGACGGAAGCCTGAAGGCTGAAGCCAGAAGTGGGAGGCCTGGGGTGAGAAGAAAACTTAAAACTTAGAACTTAAAACTTTAAAATGCCATTAGGAAAAATACTTTGGGTCGACGATGAAATAGAAAGTTTACAATCACAAATACTGTTTTTACAAAATAAGGGGTACGATGTAACTGCGCTCACCAATGGATTCGATGCAGTGGATTTTGTAAAGGAGAATCCCCTGGATGTAGTATTACTCGACGAGACCATGCCGGGCATTACCGGCCTGGAAACCCTTTCCAAAATAAAAGAGATCAATTCGCAGATCCCGGTCGTGATGATCACTAAAAATGAGACCGAGAACCTGATGGATGATGCCATCGGCAGCCAGATCACCGATTACCTCATAAAACCGGTGAATCCCAACCAGGTGCTCTTGAGCCTTAAAAAGATCATCGATAACAAAAGGCTGGTGGCAGAAAAAACGACCACGGCTTACCAGCAGCAGTTCCGCAATCTTTTCATGGCGCTGAACAGCAATCCTGATTACAACGAATGGATGGACATTTACAAGAAGCTCGTGTACTGGGAGCTGGAAATGGAAAAAAGCGACAGCCCCGAAATGCAGGAAGTGTTTCAAACCCAAAAGAATGAAGCCAACACCGAATTCTTTAAGTTCGTTTCAAAAAATTATGCACGCTGGGTAAATCCCAAAAGCGATGACGGGCCGGTAATGTCGCACAACCTCATTAAATTCAAAGTGCTGCCACATATCGAGAAAGGAACGCCCACCTTTTTCATATTGATCGATAACCTGCGCTTCGATCAGTGGCGGGCCATTCAACCCATCTTTGCCGAAAGTTTTCGCATACTGGAAGAAGACAGCTTTTACAGCATTCTGCCCACGGCCACGCAATATGCCCGCAATGCGATCTTCAGCGGACTGCTGCCTATAGATATTGAGAAGCATTTTCCCCAGCAATGGAAAAATGATGATGAAGAAGGCGGAAAGAACTTACATGAAGAAGAGTTTTTCCGGGCCATGTTAAAACGGCTGCGCCGCGATGACATCAGGTTCTCCTATACCAAGATCCTGAACAACCAGGCGGGCCAGGACCTCGTGAATAATATGCATAACCTGCTCGGGAACGATCTCAATGTGATTGTTTACAACTTCGTTGATATGCTCAGCCATGCCCGTACTGAAATGGAAGTGCTGAAAGAGCTGGCCGGTGATGAAACCAGCTATCGCAGCGTGACCAGGAGCTGGTTCGAGCATTCCCCCCTGCACCAGGCCCTGAAGAAAATTGCCGATAAAAAGATCAATCTTATTCTGGCAACCGACCATGGCACCGTGCGGGTGAAAACGCCTGCCAAGGTCATTGGCGACAAACAAACCACCACCAACCTGCGGTATAAACACGGCCGCAACCTCAATTATGAACCCAAAGACGTGCTGGCTTTCCGCGACCCTAAAGAAGCAGGTTTGCCGGTGCCTACCGTAAATTCATCCTACATTTTTGCCCGGGAAGATATGTATCTCTGCTATCCCAATAATTACAATTATTATGTGAACTATTATCGCAACACTTTTCAACATGGCGGCGTTAGTTTGGAGGAAATGATAGTGCCGATCATTAAGATGACCAACAAGTAGGGATTGATAAAAGAGCCTTTTAACGCTCAAAAAAGGCGTTTTTACCGCTTTTGGGGTGAGAACGAATAATTCTCAACGTTTTGTGTGGAAAAGTTGTGTGCTTGATTCAAAGCACTAAAATTGTGAATAGTAACTTTGCGAATATTTTAAGTCATCTACATCCAGACTATGAAATTTACACAGTCGACATTAGACAAGATTGAAGCGATTCTCGATGAGGCGGAATATGTGCTGCGCTATGAGCGGGGTAATTTTCAAAGCGGATATTGCATTTTGGAACAAAAGAAAGTAGTCGTACTCAATAAATTCCTTCAGCTCGAAGGCCGTATCAGCACATTGATCGATCTTATTCCGCAACTCAATGTAAATGCAGACCAGTTCTCGCCGGAAGTGCGTAAAACCTATGAAGAGGTGCTGGAAAGACATGCATTGGTGCAGGCGGAGAACAAGAAGTAAAAGGCGGGAAACGCTTCTGATCTTGAGATACAGCGATGTTGCGATTCAACAAGCGGTAGGCATTGCCAAATCTCAAGATCGCGAAATCCCGAAATCGCTAAATTTCTTCCGTATTTTTACCGCGTGAGCTATCCTTCATTAACCATTACTTTTTTAGGGACAGGAACCAGTGCCGGCGTACCCATGATCGCCTGCGAATGCCCTGTTTGCACATCCTCCGACAAAAAAGACAACCGGCTGCGCGCCAGTATCATGGTGCAATCTGAAAAAACTACCCTGGTAGTTGATTCCGGTCCGGATTTCCGCTACCAGATGCTGCGCGCCCGCGTAAAACACCTGGATGCTATTGTTTATACCCATGCCCATAAAGACCATGTGGCCGGACTAGACGATGTGCGGGCATTTAATTTCTTCTCGCAGCAACCGATGCAGGTATTCGCCAGTGATATGACCCAGGAAGTGATCATCCGCGAATTTCCCTATGCATTTTATGAATCGAAATACCCCGGCGTACCGGATATTCAATTGAACACGATCGGACTGGAACCTTTTATGGCAGGTGATATTCCGGTTACCCCCATTTTGGTATGGCATCTGAAAATGCCGGTGCTGGGTTTCCGCTTTGGCCGCTTTACCTATATCACCGATGCCAACCGGATTGAAGAACATGAACTGGAAAAAATAAAGGGCACAGAAGTGCTTGTGTTGAACGCGCTGCGAAAAGAAAAACACATTTCACACTACTCCCTCAGTGAAAGCATTGAAGTAGCCAAGCATTTGCAGGTGTCACAATGTTATCTTACCCATATCAGCCACCAGATGGGATTGCACGCCGAAGTTGAGACGGAGCTGCCTAATGGCATTCACCTGGCTTATGATGGTTTGGTCATTAAGGTTTGATATCGGCTATGGCAATGGCTAGTAGCCAGTAGGGCTTCAACGGAAACCCACCGCTTACTTTTTTACCGCGGTTTCCCACTTGCCATTTCAAATGCCGGCGTTTGCGGCCGGTATCCCGACAATCGAAACTTCGTCGGCACTCGCCACTCCTCACTCGCTTTAATCAACTCGTCAGGTGCCGCCGGCTATACCTCGAGATCATTTCATACAATTCCCCCGGTTTAAAGGGCTTTGCCAGATAATCGGTCATTCCAAATTCGCGGGTCCTTTGCAGGATATCAGCCGATGCAGAAGCCGTTAATGCAATAATGGGAATGGCTTCATTAAAATTCCGGATGTGCTGGGTGGCATTATATCCGTCCATAACCGGCATTTGCAGATCCATAAGCACAATATCATAGTTGGTATTGCGAAGTTTATTCACCGCAATAGCGCCGTTCTCAGCAATGTCTACTGCGCCATTCCAGTTGTTGATCATCTTTTTGGCAACCATGACATTGAACTCCACATCTTCAACCAGCAAGACTTTGATGCCCGACAGATCATTCTTGCCACTGATGGGTTGTGCGGATGGTTGGTCAGCTTTTCCCGTCTTAAAATGGATGGTGAAGGAGAAGGTAGAGCCCCGTCCTGCTTCACTGTTCACGTAGATATCGCTGTTATGCAAAGCGGCCAGCCGTTTCACAATGGCCAGTCCCAGGCCCGAGCCGCCAAATTCGCGGGTTATATCAGCATTTGCCTGCGTGAACCGGTCGAATATAAGCGCATGTTTTTCTCTTTCGATGCCAACGCCGGTATCTGTTACAGAAAATAAAACGGCCGCTTCATTTGGCTGTACTTTTTGAGCAGATAACTGTATGGTGATAACACCGTTCCGGGTAAATTTCACGGCATTGGAAACAAGGTTATGGAGGATCTGGCCAAGCCGCACTTCATCACCCAGTACACAAGCCGGCAGGGCATTATCAATGACCATATGGATGGTGTTGCCCCTTTCAGCGGCGCGGATCTGATGCGCTGTTTTAATGTTCTCTGCAAGCTGTTGCAAACAGATTTTCTTTTCTGCCAGCACGATCTTTCCTTCTTCTATTTTCGCAAAATCAAGAATATCGTTGATCAGGCGCAGCAGGTTTTCGGCTGAAACGTTCAATGCTTTCAGGTTCTCGAGCTGGCTGGGCAGCAGCTGATCCTGCAACAGCAGGTGGGCGATGCCGATGATGGCATTCAGGGGCGTACGGATCTCATGGCTCATGACCGACAGAAAATCGCTTTTGGCGCGGGAGCCGTCTTCCGCCTGATCTTTTGCCCTGATCAGCTCAGCTTCGGTCTCTTTTCTTTTCTGAATTTGTTTTTCCAGGTAAGCTATGATATTGGTAAGCCCGTTTTCCTCTCTTTCAATAATGGCCGCTGCCTGCGGCTCATGCGCAATGATGGCATTTTTCAATTGCTGCACCGACTGGCTGTAAATATTGTTCTGCAATTGCAGGTTATGTAAGATGTCCTGGTATTCCTTCTCACATGCCTGAAAGGCATGTTCCGTATTCTTCTGTTCGCCTTCAAAATTTTTATACGACTGATCAACCAATTGCAGGAATTGCTGCATGGCCGGGTCGTACCGGTGTTGGGCCGACAGGGTCTGGATCTGCTTCTCCAATAAATGATGCAACTTCATAAGGGTGAAAGGGGGTAAGAAGGTCTGCGAAAACCATATATGTAACGTTTATGGGGTCAAATACTTATATTTATTGATAAAAAAGTAAGTGTTTTTTTATCTACATGTTCAAAAACGCGAAGGATAAGAGAACACCTGGTGAAAGCTCATAATTAGCAGCAGTAGCAAATTGATCATTGAACTGCTCAATATTGATCTATGGAAAGCAACTGGAAAGATTATTTCACTTTCACCAGGAAAGAACGTATTGGCATTTACCTCCTCCTCGCAGGCATCGGCATTTGCAGTGTAATGCCCCGCTTCTGCAAAACAGCGGCTATTGACCGGGAACTAACAGCAGAGGCATTTGCCCTGCAAAAGGCCCATGATTCATCATCGCTGCATGCAGACCTGGCAGGCCTTTCAGCAAATGATCACCAGCAAATAGCACACAATGATATTCATTACGAACGTGTAGGCGGCGCGCAGCCGGTGGCTGGGCTTTTTCCCTTCGATCCTAATACGCTCGACCCTGCCGGTTGGAAGAGGCTCGGCGTCAGTGACCGCACGGCCAACACCATTCAGCGGTACCGGGCGAAAGGCGGGCGTTTCAAAAATGCCGCTGACCTGCAAAAAGTGTATGGCTTGAAGGAAGCGGATTGTAAACGTTTGATGCCCTACGTAAGGATAACGGCGCCTGCCATTACCACTGTTGCTGACAAACCGGTGGTGAAATTTACAAAAACGCCTCCGCCGCTGATTGATATCAACCGGGCGGACACCACGGCTTTTATTTCTCTACCGGGCATTGGCAGCAAGCTCGCCAGCCGCATGGTACATTTGCGCGAAAAGCTGGGTGGTTTTTATGCAGTACAGCAGGTAGCCGAGACCTTTGGATTGCCTGATTCTACTTTTCAATTGATAAAACCCCGCTTAGCCTGTTCCCCTGTCTTGTTGCAAAAAATCAATGTCAATACGGCCGATGAACAAACCCTGAAGCAGCACCCCTATATTAGATGGCAGATCGCCAGGGCCATTGTACAATACCGGCAGCAGCATGGCCTGTTCCAATCCCCCGAAGACCTGCAGCGAATTGTACTGATCACGCCCGAGCTTTATCAAAAGATGGCAGCATATCTGGCGGTGGAGTAGGCCCAATAAATCAGGAACGGGGAGTATCAGGCGAAGTGTAAGTGAATGGTTGTTAAAATATTTATCTTTCCTAAAAAAATACTAACATTTGTTAGTGTTGTGAAAAAAAGCTTTTATATTGCAGAGGCCTTTAACGATTCTTGCCAGTTAATTCAGGTAAATTTAAGTATGAATTTTCAAACCTCTGAGCTTACAGATCAGGTTGCACAGTCAACCCGGGATTTTGCCCTGCAGCACATAAAACCATATGTGATGGAGTGGGATGAATCCCAGGAGTTTCCCATGCATGTTTTTAAAGAGATGGGAAAACTCGGCTTAATGGGCGTACTTGTTCCTGAGAACTACGGCGGCGCCGGCTTATCCTATTATGAATATGTAGCCATCATACAGGAGATTGCCAAGGTATGTGGTTCTATCGGGTTAAGCCTGGCGGCGCACAATTCCCTCTGTACCGGTCATCTGTTGCATTTCGGTAATGAGGAGCAGAAGAAAAAATATTTGCCAAAACTCGCTACCGGCGAGTGGCTGGGAGCCTGGGGTTTAACGGAGCCGAACACAGGAAGTGATGCTGCCAATATGAAAACGACCGCAGTGAAAGACGGCGATCATTGGATCCTGAATGGCACCAAGTGCTGGATCACCCATGGCAAAAGTGCCGATGTGGCTGTGGTAATTGCCCGCACAGGGGAACCACGCGCAAAAAACAATGCGACTGCATTTGTGGTGGAAAGAAGTACGGCCGGTTTTAAAGCCGGTAAGAAGGAAAATAAATTGGGTATGCGCGCCAGCGAAACCGCCGAAATGATCTTTGATAATTGCCGCATTCCCGATGCCAACCGGCTGGGGAGTTTTGGCGACGGATTCAAACAATCGTTGAAGGTGCTCGATGGAGGCCGCATATCTATAGCCGCCCTGGCGCTGGGTATTGCCAAGGGGGCATATGAAGCATCAGTGCAATATGCCAAGGAGCGCCACCAGTTCGATCAGCCTATTGCTGGTTTTCAGGGCATTTCATTTAAGCTGGCCGATATGGCCACTGAAATTGCCGCTGCCGAATTGCTGACCCTGCAGGCATGTGATCTGAAGATGCGGGGAGAAACCATGAGTAAGGAAGCTGCCATGGCAAAATATTATGCCAGTGAGGTAGCGGTGAAAGTGGCTACCGATGCAGTGCAGATCTTCGGCGGTTATGGTTATACGAAGGATTTTCCTGTAGAGAAATTTTACCGCGATAGTAAATTATGCACCATCGGCGAAGGCACGTCTGAAATTCAAAAGATCGTCATCGCCCGTGAGGTGTTAAGAGCTTAATAGTTGAATACTGCTCAAGGTTGCTTGTCATGACAGTCCCCCGATCAATGTCGGGGGATTTTTTTTTATGCAGGCATCAGGGCATGATATCATCATCGTCCTTGGGGCCGTATTTATCGAACAGTTTGTCGATAGCGCCGCCAAAGATGGGGAATTTTTCTTTTGCAAAGTTCTTGATGATCTCAACGGCTTTATAAGCCTGCTGCTCGGTCAATCCTTCCGCCATTAACTTATTGATCAGTTCCTGCATATAGCAATGTTTTAGAAATTAATGGTAATAAAAAACGTCAGTTTGATGGCTGACGTTTTTTTATTAGGTGTACATTTTCTGATGTTGATGATTCCCTTTAGCTCAACTCTTAGGAGCTGGGGAAGTTTACGCCACTTTCAACAAGCTCATCTTGCTCTTGTCGAAATTCTTTTGCGCATATTCCAGGTTCAGGTGGAAAACGGTTTGTTTGCTCGATGGCAATTCAAACATGGCATCGGTCAGGATGCTTTCGCAAATGCTGCGTAAGCCACGGGCGCCGAGTTTGTATTCAACGGCCTTATCAACCATGAAGTTCAACACATCATCGTCGATGGTCAGCTGAATATTTTCCAGCTCAAATAATTTGCGGTATTGTTTGATCAACGCGTTCTTGGGTTCTGTTAAAATAGAACGCAGCGTAGATTTATCGAGCGGGTTCAGGTGCGTTACTACCGGCAAACGGCCCAGTAACTCGGGGATCAGGCCGAACGATTTCAGATCAGTTGCATTAATGTATTGCAGCAGGTTCTTTTTCATATGTTCCTGCAGCTCTTTATTTACATTAAAGCCAATAGAGTTGGTGTTCACCCGGCGGGCGATCACTTTATCGATGCCGTCAAACGCACCGCCGCAAATAAAGAGGATATTTTGCGTATTGATCTTGATCAGCTTTTGTTCGGGGTGTTTACGGCCGCCCTGGGGGGGAACCAGTACATCGGTACCTTCCAGCAGCTTCAGTAATCCCTGTTGAACGCCTTCGCCACTTACATCGCGGGTAATGGATGGGTTATCGCCTTTACGGGCAATTTTATCAATTTCATCGATATAAACGATGCCTCTTTCGGCAGCGGCTACGTCATAATTACATACCTGCAACAAGCGGGTTAAAATGCTTTCTACGTCTTCCCCTACATAACCGGCTTCGGTAAACACGGTAGCGTCCACGATGGCGAACGGTACATTCAGTAAGCGGGCAATGGTTTTGGCCAGCAGCGTTTTACCGGTACCGGTTTCACCTACCATTACTATATTGCTTTTTTCAATATCTACCTCGTTGTCCGACGGTTTTTGCTGAAGACGTTTATAGTGATTGTAAACGGCTACTGCTAATACTTTTTTAGCTTCATCCTGACCGATCACATATTCATCCAGAAAACGTTTTACCTCAACAGGTTTCTTTACGTTCAGTTTGAAGGAAGTAGAAGGCGGTGTGCTTTCATGGCGGATCATCAGTTCCTGTTCAATGATCTCGCGTGCATGCTCAACGCAATTTTCACAAATATGTCCTTCCTGCCCGGCAATAAGAATCTTTACTTCATCGCGGCTGCGTCCGCAAAAAGAACAGTGTAGTGTTGTTTTAGCCATGTCGTTGTATAAAATCGCTTACAAAGGTATCTAAATGCACATCCAAAACCCAATAAAAAATCCCAAACTCCTTTTAAAGAAAATTAGTATATGGAATTTGGGACTTTTAAAGGTTAACCTGTATTTATAACTTTTCAACTTGCTGATCTACAATGCCATATTCAATGGCTTCTTTAGCATCCATCCAATAGTCGCGATCGAAATCTTTCATGATCTGCTCAAATTTCTTACCGCAGTTTTCTGCAAGTATCCGGGCGCCCATTTCCTTGGTCTTTTTGGTTTGTTTGGCCTGAATTTCCAGGTCAGCACTTACGCCCTGCATATAGCCGCCCAAACTGGGTTGGTGGATCATTACTTCACCATGCGGGAAGATATAACGTTTACCTTTAGCACCTGCGCTCAGCAAAATAGAACCCATGGATGCCGCCAGTCCCATACAAATAGTGCTAACAGGGCTTTTTAACATGCGCATGGTATCATAAATGACCATACCGCTGGTAACCACGCCACCCGGACTGTTAATAAAGAATTTGATCTCTTCGCCGGGTTTATCTGCATCGAGCAGTAAGAGGCGGGTTACAATGTCCTTGGCTGATTTATCTTCTACAACGCCCCACAGATACACAGCTCTTTTTTCAAAAAAGAACTTTTCCATTTTCTTGGCCAGTACACCGAAATCCTGTGGCTTTTCTTCTTTTCCGTTTTCCTTTGGTTCATCTTCATCGTCCATGCGAAATGGCTGAAACAAGTGATTAGAATATATCTGCATGATAATTTATTTGAATTCGTTTAAATAGTAATTGAAAGCAATAACAATTAGTCTTTCTTCTCTTTACGCGGGTTGATCAGTAACACTTCGTCAACGAGGCCATATTCTTTGGCTTCTTCTGAAGTTAACCAGTAGTCGCGGTCGCAATCTTTTTCAACCTGCTTAACGGTTTTCCCGGTATGGAAGGAAATCGCATCGTACAGATTCTTTTTGATCTTTTTGATCTCGGCTACAGTGATCTCGATATCGCTGGCCTGACCGCCAATGGCGCCGCTCGGCTGGTGCATCATCACCCGGCTATGCTTCAGGGCAGTACGTTTGCCTTTTGTTCCTGCACAAAGCAATACAGCAGCCATAGAAGCAGCCATGCCGATGCAAATGGTAGAAACATCGGGTGTGATATAGTTCATAGTATCATATACGCCCAAACCCGAATACACGCTGCCGCCAGGAGAATTAATGTACATCTGGATGTCGCGCGTACGATCGGTGCTTTCCAGGAACAACATCTGTGCCGTTACGATATTGGCCACTTCGTCATTGATCGGATAGCCCAGGAAGATGATCCGGTCCATCATCAACCGGCTGTAAACATCCATGACTGCAATATTCATGGGACGTTCTTCAATAATATTGGGAGTGAGGTTGGTAACCTGGTGCTGTTGGTAACTGTGCAGGGTATTGCTTGAAATACCTCTGTGGTGTACCGCGTATTTTTCAAATTCTTTTCCAAGATTCATAGTACTTTTCTGTTATTTGAGTTGGCAATTTAAGTCTTTGTGACAAACCAAATACCGTGCTACATAAAAAAACAGCCAATTTGGCCTAATATCTTCATAAACAATCCTTTTTGGTCTGCAATACAGGCAGTCGCCCTGGCAGAAAAGGCCCTTTCGGGGGCCTGCTGGTCCTAACAGCTAATACCACGTAAAAACGGATCTTCCGCCTGCTGCCAGCTAACCAGACAAATTTGATACCCAGTATAGTGTAAAGCTTAACCAAACAGTCATTAGCTTCATTTTAACCGGGTCAATAAGTGCAGAATCAACATTTAAAAGCGCTCATCGGTTGAAAGTGTCAGAATGGTGCAAACGAACAACTGTTTGTAGTGCCTAATGTTAAATGCCGCTTTTAGTCCACTCGATTGGTAGAAAAAATTTTTGATATCCGCCTTTCTGTGTTATCTTTGACCTACAAATTGAGTAGACTTAATATGTTTCGCTCCCACGCCATACAAATAATGTATATCTCCTGTTGCAACAAATACTGTTGTTGTTAAGCCCCGCTACTCGCTTGTCCATCAAGTTCACTTGCTTTCCAGGTTCCAGATTAATGAATGAATGAAATTGAATGATAATCCATATGAGCTCAACATTACAGGCACACCTGTCAGAATTAACCCACAAATCAGATAGACTAAATATTCACGAATTTATAAAATTGCTGACGGAACAGTTTCCGGGCCAGGTTACTTTTTCAACCAGCTTCAGTTATGAAGACCAGGTAATTGCCCATGAGGTCCTGAACCACCAGCTGCCGGTAAGCATTTTTACCTTAGACACCGGGCGGTTATTTGCAGAAACTTACTCTGTTTGGAACAATACCAACGAAAAATATCACACCCAGATAACAGCATACTATCCCGATTATCGCTTACTGGAAGAGTTTGTGACCGATAAGGGCCCCAATGCTTTTTATGAATCGGTAGATAATCGTAAACAATGCTGCTTTATCCGCAAGGTAGAGCCCCTGAAAAGGGCCCTGGCCGGCAATGCCGTCTGGATCACCGGGCTGCGTGCAGAACATTCACCCGACAGAAAAGACCTCAGTGTGATCGAGTGGGACGAAACCAACCAGGTCATTAAATACAATCCGATCCTGCACTGGACCACAGAGCAGGTGAAAAAATACATCGATGAAAACAATGTGCCTTACAATCCGCTGCATGACCGTGGTTTTGTAAGCATTGGATGCGCACCCTGTACACGAGCCATCCGGCCCGGCGAAGATTTCAGAGCCGGCCGCTGGTGGTGGGAAGATGCGGCCAAAAAGGAATGTGGCCTGCATATTCATAAATAATTATTAACTGAATTCCTGAAAACAGAAATATGAGTAAGTATAGTTTAGATTATTTAGATCATTTGGAATCGGAAGCTATTCATATCTTCCGCGAAGTAGCAGGGCAATTTGAAAGACCGGCTTTATTATTTTCCGGTGGTAAGGATTCTATTACCCTGGTGCAACTGGCACTGAAAGCATTTCGCCCTGGAAAATTTCCCTTCCCATTGGTGCATATCGATACCGGCCACAACTTCCCCGAAGCGCTGGCATACCGCGATGAACTGGCAAAAAAGATCGGTGAAAAATTGATCGTACGGAACGTAGAAGATACCATTAAAGCAAAACACCTTACTGAACCCAAAGGCAAGTTTGCCAGCCGCAACGCTTTGCAAACCTACACCCTGCTCGATACCATCGAGGAGTTCAAGTTTGATGCCTGCATTGGTGGCGCCCGCCGCGATGAAGAGAAAGCAAGAGCTAAAGAACGCATATTTTCTGTACGGGATGAATTCGGTCAATGGGACCCCAAACTGCAAAGGCCCGAACTCTGGAATACCTATAATGGCAGGATCAACAAAGGCGAGAACGTTCGCGTGTTCCCCATCAGTAACTGGACCGAACTGGACGTTTGGAATTATATCCGCCGCGAAAAAATAGAACTGCCCTCTATTTATTTCTCACACGAGCGCGATGTGATCGATCACGAAGGGCAACTGGTTGCTGTAAGTGATTTTATCAAGCTCGATCCTACCGATAAAGTGTTACGGAAAAAAGTGCGTTACCGTACGGTAGGGGATATGACCTGCACCGCAGCTGTAGAATCGCATGCATCGAACATCGATGATATCATAAGCGAGATCACTGCTACGAAGACCAGTGAACGTGGTGAAACCCGTATCGATGATAAAGTATCGGAAGCAGCGATGGAAGACAGAAAGAAGAACGGCTATTTCTAATTTCTGATTTCTTGATTTCGGGATTTACGATTTCAAATCCCATAATCACTAAATCCCAAAATCTCAAAATTACTTACAATGGATTTACTCAGATTTATAACCGCAGGCAGTGTAGATGATGGCAAAAGCACATTGATCGGCCGTTTATTATACGATAGCAAAAGCATTATGATCGACCAGCTGGCTGCTATTGAAAAACAAAGTAAAAACAAAGAGCAGGGAGAAATTGATCTGGCCCTGTTAACAGATGGTCTGCGTGCCGAACGCGAGCAGGGTATTACCATCGATGTGGCGTATAAATATTTTTCTACGCCCAAACGCAAATTCATTATTGCCGACGCACCTGGTCATATTCAATATACGCGCAACATGGTCACCGGCGCTTCTACCGCCGACCTGGCCATTATCTTAATAGATGCCCGTAACGGCGTGGTGGAACAGACCCGCCGCCATTCGATCATCACTTCTTTATTGAATATTCCGCATGTGGTGGTGGCCATCAATAAAATGGACCTGGTTGATTATTCGCAGGATGTTTACAACAATATCGTGATCGATTATGCCGAGGTGGCAAAATCACTGGGACTGAAAGATGTAACCTATATTCCCATCAGTGCCGCATTTGGTGATAACATCGTTGAAAAATCACCGAAGATGAGCTGGTTTGAAGGTTCTTCTTTGCTGCAATTCCTGGAATCGGTAGAAGTAGAAAAAGATATTAATCTCACCAACCCGCGTTTCCCGGTACAATATGTTATTCGTCCGCAAACCGACGATCTGCACGATTACCGTGGTTATGCAGGAAAGGTGATCAGTGGCATTTACCGTAAAGGCGACGCCATTACCGTGCTTCCTTCCGGACAAACCAGTACGATCAGGGCCATTGAGCACAATGGGAAAGAAGTAGATGAAGTATTTGCACCGCAAAGCGCCATCCTTCACCTGGAAGATGATATCGATATCAGCCGCGGCGATGTTATTGCAAAAAGCGATGACCTGCCCAAAACAACCCAGGAACTGGATGTGCTGTTATGCTGGATGGATAATAAACCCCTGGTAACCGGTAATAAATATTTATTGCAGATCAACAGCCGCGTAGTAAGAAGCGTGGTGAAAGAGATTGAATACAAGCTGGATGTAAACACCCTGCAGAAAACAGATGCAACATCAGCTGTATTGAACGATGTAATAAAAGTAAAAATAAAAACAGCTTCGCCTGTTCCGTACGATTCCTACAGCGAATTGCGCGAGAACGGTGGTGCTATCCTGATAGACGAAACAAGCCATGTAACAGTAGGGGCCTGTATGATTCAATAGTTGAGCAGTAACCAGATTGTTTAACCTTGAACAATGAATAGTATGAGTACGAGTGAGTTTATACAGCATTTATTTACGCAGCATAAAAAAGTGGATCGGTCATTTCCCGATAAGGAATTGGCAGAACAGTTCATTGATCAGGTTTTTAACTTCTTGTTTTTGCCTAATAAAAAACATCAGCAGGTAAGTGATCTCGAAAGAGAGCTCAATTTATTAAAGAGCCACCTGTCGAGCCTCGCATACGATGTGGTGCATAAGGAAGAAAAAGCAGTGCATATTACGGAAACCTTCTTTGCTGCTATTCCTGCCCTGTATGCAAAGCTGATAAAAGATGCTGAGGCCCTGTTGCAGTTTGATCCTGCCGCCCGTTCTGTTGAAGAAGTGCTGGTGGCTTATCCGGGGTTTTATGCAACTGCTGTTTATCGCTTATCGCACCAGTTATGGGAGCAGGGCGTAGAAATACTGCCCAGGTTGTTCACCGAATATGCGCATAGCAAAACAGGGGTTGATATTCATCCCGGCGCCCGCATTGGGGAAGCTTTTTGCATTGACCATGGAACCGGCATAGTGATCGGTGAAACAACAGAGATCGGTAACAACGTGAAAATATATCAGGGTGTAACCCTGGGCGCATTAAGCGTATCGAAAGATAATGTGGCAAAACGTCACCCGACCATTGAAGATAATGTGACCATTTATTCAGGCGCTACTATTTTAGGTGGTACCACGATCATAGGAAAGGAAAGTATCATTGGTGGTAATGTTTGGCTAACGTACAGCGTGCCCTCATTCTCGGTGGTGTATCATAAAAGTGAAGTAAAGGTGCGGGATAAAAATCCATTTCCTGAACCATTGAATTTTGTCATTTAAAACAAGCTGTGCCACCCGTCTGAAGGATGGCGCTCCTGGCAACACAAAACAGATTAATATGATTACGGAAGAAAAACAGGTTTCAACAAATAATATAAACCACAACCAAAACAACCAGAGAATGAGAGCCGGTAATATTCTGGAAACGATCGGCCAAACGCCGCATGTTAAGATCAACAGGCTGTATGGCGATAGTCATGAGGTCTGGATCAAGCTGGAACGCAACAATCCGGGCAACAGCATTAAAGATCGTATTGCATTATCAATGATCGAAGATGCAGAAAAAAAGGGTATTCTGAATAAAGACAGTGTGATCATTGAACCTACATCGGGTAATACCGGTATCGGCTTGGCAATGGTAGCAGCGGTAAAAGGATACAAATTGATCCTGGTGATGCCGGAGTCGATGAGTGTGGAAAGAAGACAACTGATGGAATTGTACGGCGCCACCTTTGAATTGACGCCGCGGGAGAAAGGCATGAAAGGCGCTATTGAAAAAGCAAAAGAGCTGGTTGAAAAAACACCCAACGCCTGGATGCCGCAACAATTCGATAATGCAGCAAACGTAAAAGTACACCGGGAAACAACTGCAAAAGAAATCCTCGACAGCTTTCCTGACGGCATCGATTACCTGATCACCGGCGTGGGAACAGGCGGACATATCACCGGTGTTGCTGAAGTGCTGAAAGAAAAATTTCCTAACCTGAAAGTATTTGCCGTAGAGCCTGAGCTGTCTGCTGTCATCAGCGGTGGCGCTCCCGGTCCGCATCCTTTACAAGGCCTGGGCGCTGGTTTTATTCCTTCTATCCTGAATACAAAATTGCTCGATGGCACCGTACAGGTAGGAAAAGACGAGTCTTTCGTATATGCCCAAAGGCTGGCTAAAGAAGAAGGGATCCTGGCCGGTATTTCAACCGGTGCGGCGCTGGCTGCAGTAGCAAAAAAATTAGCCGAGATCCCTAAAGGCGCCCGGGTATTGACCTTCAATTATGATACCGGGGAGCGGTATTTATCAATTGATGGCTTATATAAATAGTATAAGGTAGATGCAAACGAACCAGACATATGGTAAAGTAATATTGGCTGCTGCCGGTCCCGGTGATCCGGAACTGGTAACGGTTAAAACGGTGCGTTACCTGCAGCAGGCAGAAGTCGTGTTGGCCGATCGCCTGGTAAGCGAGGTACTGTTACAGGAATATGTGAACAGCCAGGCCGAGATCGTTTTTGTAGGTAAGCAATGCAGCCGCGGTTCAAGCACCCCGCAGTATACGATCAATGAACTGATGGTGCACTATGCTTTGCAGGGCAAGCTGGTCGTGCGGTTAAAGGGCGGCGATGTATCTATATTCTCGAACATCCTCGATGAACTGCAAACCCTGGTACAGCACAATATACCTTACGAAATTATCCCGGGTGTTACTGCTGCGCTTGGTGCTGCGGCATATGCAGGCATTCCGTTAACGGCCAGGGGATTCACCACCTCAGTTCGCTTTTTGACCAGTTATAAGCTGGATATTGTTACAGACACTTACTGGAAAGAGCTGGCGCAAACGAACGATACCCTGGTGTTTTATATGTCGTCTGAAACATTGGATCATGTAGTGGACAACCTGGTTAAGAATAAGATCAGCAGTGATAAATTACTGGCAGTTATAGAGCAGGCTACCACGCCTTTGCAACATGTGCACGTAACCAATCTATATAAATACGATGACCAGCTTCGGGGAAAGACATTTGTTTCCCCATCGCTGGTGATCATTGGAAAAGTAGTGGCATTGCACGAACAGTTCAAGTGGATCGCGAACAGCAATAGTGCAGCCCATTATTTCAAACCCCTGGCAAAACTGATTACAACAACATCCGATTCTGAAAATGCGGAAAAAGTAAATAAACATGTTAGCAGAGCATAAATTGAAATTGTTACAGGATTTAGTAAGGTCTTCTACCAAAGAAGAACTGGTTTGGATGAATGGATTCCTGGCCGGCGTGTTAATGAATTGTCACGACCAGTCCTCATTGGCATCAACAACAGCGTCCGCTGCAGCACCTGCAACAGCCGCCGCACCTGTTGCTGCACCCGCTGAAAGCAAACCATCCGTATCGAAGATCACCATCGCTTATGGTACTGAAACCGGTAACTCAAAAAAGCTGGCTACCGACCTGGCTGCTAAAGCGAAGAAAAGTGGTATTCAGGCCAAAGTAGTAAGCCTTGATCAATATCGCCTGAATGACCTGGCCAAAGAAGAATACTTCTTTACCATTATCAGCACCCAGGGCGAAGGCGAACCGCCTGCTACTGCAAAGAAATTTTATGACCACATTCATCAGAATGGTTTTAAGTTGAATCAATTGAAGTTCGGGGTGCTCGCATTGGGCGATACATCGTATCCCCTGTTCTGCAAGGCCGGCGAAGACGTAGACCAACAGTTACAAAAGCTGGGCGGACAACGCATCGCTCCATTGATCAAATGCGATACCGATTACCAGGGTGATGCAGAAGGCTGGTTCTCCCAGGTACTGCATTCATTAACGACCACTACCAGCAGCAATGGTACTGCGAGTGTGGGCACCGTAGTGGCCAAAAAGCCAACCGGAAAAAAAGTATATACCGGTAATATCATTACCAATGTAAATCTGAACGACAGGGGCTCTAACAAAGCCACTCATCATATTGAGATAGTAGCAGACGAGCTGGAATACCAGCCCGGTGATTCCATCGGAATAGTTCCGGAAAATGCACCGGCTGCGGTAGATGCTATTATTGGCCTCACCGGTATCGATCCTAAAAAGACATTGCCTTTCCGCAATGAAACACATACTGTTCTTGAGTTATTGAAGAAAAAACTCAACATCGCTTATTTACCTGAGCGCGTGGTGAAGCAGTATGCAGCCATTGTTAAACAGGATATTCCCGAAACAAAGATCAGTTTACTCGACCTGTTGAAGATCTACCCGGTTAATAATGCCGCCCAGTTCGAGGATGTGATCGCGATTCTGGAGCCTATCACACCGCGCCTGTATTCCATTTCTTCTTCGCCCGAAGCGCATAGCGGTGAAGTGCATGTGACCGTAGCCCGCGATAATTTCAAAGTGAATGGCGAAGTAAAACATGGCCTCTGCTCTAATTTCCTGGCCGATCTGCCTGTTGACAGCGCGCTGGAATTTTATGTGCATAAGAACAATCAATTCCGTTTGCCGGCGCCTAATAAAGATGTGATCATGATCGGACCCGGTACAGGTATTGCGCCATTCAGATCATTCATTGCAGAACGCGATGCTACAGGTGCTACCGGCCGTAACTGGCTGTTCTTCGGCGACCAGCACTTTACAACCGACTTCCTGTATCAGACAGAAATTCAGAACTGGATCCAAACAGGCGTTTTGACGAAAGTGAACGTAGCCTTTTCAAGGGACCAGAAATCAAAAATATATGTACAGCATAAAATGCTCGAGAACGCCAGGGCATTTTATGAATGGTTACAGAATGGCGCTTATGTATACATCTGCGGCGCGAAAGAGCCCATGAGCGTGGATGTTGAAAACACCCTGTTACAGATCATTGAACGTTTTGGCAGTAAAACAAGCGCCCAGGCTGTTGAATATCTGAACAAGCTGAAAGAAGAAGGAAGGTTCCTAAAGGATGTATATTAGTTCGCTGGTATTAGCAGCATTAAATATTTTGAAATAAACGAATTGTAATAGCGCAGGAGGCCGGGCCGGTAAAGCCCTGAAACCTGCAACTTGAAACCTGGAACATCAAAATGAGTACAAACGATAATAAGAATTTATCTTCTACCGAGAGAATAAAAATGGCCAGTGATGGCCTGCGCGGTACCTTAAAACAGAGCCTGCATGATGAGTTAACGGGCGCCCTGCGCGAAGACGACCAGGCGCTGGTGAAATTTCATGGCATGTATCAGCAGGATGATCGCGACCGCCGCGAAGAGCGCAGTGCCAAAAAACTCGAATGGCTGTATTCCTATATGCTCCGGTTGCGTTTGCCCGGTGGTTTCATCAACAGTGAGCAATGGATCGGCATGCATAATATTGCCGGTGAACATGCGACTGGTGTTATAAAGATCACCACCCGTCAAACCATCCAGCTGCATGGGATCTTAAAATCGCATGTAAAGCCAACCATCCAGGCTTTTAACACCATACACCTCGATTCTATTTCTGCCTGCGGCGATGTGAACCGGAATGTGATTTGCGCGGCTCATCCCAAGTTCTCGCCGCTACATGAGGAGATCTTCGCTTATGCCGGTAAAATAAGTCAGCTCGGTTTGCCGAAAACGAAAGCTTATTATGAAATATGGCTCGATGAAAAGCCATTGCACGATACCAAAGAAAAGGAAGAGGTAGAAAAAGATCCGTTATACCAGGATCGTTACCTGCCCCGTAAATTCAAAGTGGCGATCGCTATTCCACCAAACAATGATGTGGATGTATTTGCCAATGACCTGGGCCTGATAGCGATCGTAGAGAACAATAAATTGATCGGATTCAATATAGCAGCCGGCGGTGGCCTGGGGGCTACGCATGGCAACGCACAAACCTACCCGCGGCTCGCATCCATGCTCGGTTTTGTACGCGGTGAAGAGAACACCCTGAAAGCGGTGCTGGAAGTGATCACTATTCAGCGCGACTATGGTAACCGCAGCGACCGTAAGCTGTCGAGGTTAAAATATACCATCGACAAAATGGGCGTGGAAGCATTTAAAGCAGAACTGGAAAAACGTTGTGGTTTCAAACTCGAAGAACCAAAGCCGTATACCTTTACCAGGAGGCATGATGATTATGGCTGGCATAAGAACCACGAAGGCAAATGGTATTATACCGTATTCGTGGAGAATGGCCGGGTGCTCGACGATGAGAAGATCGCTTTAAAGACAGCATTGCTGGAGGTGGCCAAAACGGGTAAAGCCAATTTCCGTTTCACCTGTAACCAGAACGTGATCGTGAGTGATATCGCCCAGAAGGATAAAAAAGTGGTTGAAAAGATCTTGCAGGACTTTGGCGTGATCGCGCATACCGACAACGCGGGTGCCGTACGCAAAAGCGCCATTGCTTGCGTGGCCTTCAATACCTGTCCGCTGGCATTGGCCGAAGCACAGCGTTATATGCCAACGCTCATCACTAAAATTGAGCCTATCCTGGCAAAACACGGGCTGGAAAATGATGAAATATCTATGCGCATGACCGGTTGCCCGAATGGTTGTGGAAGGCCCTATGCCGCTGAGATCGGTTTTGTTGGCACTGCGTATGGCCGTTATAACTTACATTTGGGGGGTGACCGTGAAGGTTTCCGTTTAAATAAAAAGTACAAAGAAAACATAGACGAACCTGCAATTTTGAAGGAGCTTGATGAGCTGTTCGAAAAATACAGCAAGAATAAACAGGCTGGCGAAACCTTTGGCGATTTTGCAGTTCGCGAAAAGTTGGTAACGATTTAAATATAATGCTGACGGGCATGTCAACAGAACAAAAGATACCGGTAAAACAAACAACTGTCGCTTCTGCCGACCAGGGCAATCTTTTATTTCCTGTTTTTCTTAAACTGGAAGATCTGAAAGTATTGCTGGTAGGCGGTGGTAAAGTAGGGTTGGAGAAATTATCAGCCCTGCTGGGCAATTCACCTGCCGCTCCGGTCACTGTTGTCGCTAAAAGCATTTCAGATGAGGTCCGCAAGCTGGCAAAACATCATCCCAACGTTACCCTGCATGAGCGCGCTTTCCAGGAAACAGACCTGGAGAACAAAGACCTGGTGGTGATTGCGGTAAACGAAAAGGAGTCAAGCCTCGCCATCCGGGCGGCAGCCAAGGAAAAGAAAATCCTCGTGAACGTGGCCGACACACCGGAGCAATGCGATTTTTACCTGAGCTCGATCGTGCAGAAAGGCAACCTGAAGATCGCTATTTCAACCAATGGAAAATCGCCAACAGCTGCCAAGCGGATCAAGGAAGTATTGAACCATGCGTTGCCAAACGAGCTCGACGACATGATCAATAACCTGCATGCCGTCAGGAACAAGCTCAATGGCAATTTTGAATATAAGGTCAAAAAGCTGAATGAGCTTACACGCATACTGGTTGAAAAGGATAATGTAGAAAGGGAAAGACGCTGGCGTAAGATTGCTACTTATTCCCTGATCGCTTTCGGCCTCATGCTGATCGGCCATTTTATATTCTCCTATTTGCCTTTCCAGCGCATAGCCGATGATACGGTAAGATGGTATCAGCACCTGGATAAGAATTTCCACTGGATGTTACTGGCCGGATTCCTGGCGCAACTGGTAGATGGTGCATTGGGGATGGGCTATGGAGTAACCAGCGCGACGATCCTTTTATCGGCAGGGGTGAGCCCCGCTGCGATGAGTGGCAGTATTCACACCGCAGAAATGTTTGCGAGCGGTGCTTCGGGGTACAGCCACTATAAATTTGGCAACGTAAACAAGAAACTCTTTAAGGCATTGGTGATCCCCGGCGTATTGGGAGCCGTGCTGGGAGCTTATTTATTGTATAAGTTGACCAACATCGGGTTGAATGCAGATTATGTAAGGCCGGTGGTTGCCTGTTATACCATGCTGCTGGGTTTACGTATACTTTGGAATGCATTTAAGAACGAGAAGATAAAAAAGAAATTCAAACATTATGGCTGGCTGGCCGGCATCGGCGGTTTCCTCGATTCATTCGGCGGCGGCGGATGGGGCCCTATTGTAACTACTACATTGATCACCAAAGGCCGCAGCCCGCGCTTTGTAATAGGTTCTGTTAGTTTAACAGAGTTCTTTGTTACATTGGCCAGCGCATTTACATTTTTTACGCTAATGGGTCTCGAGCACTGGCAGGTGATCGTTGCGTTGGTGATAGGCGGTTTACTGGCTGCACCGCTGGCTGCGAAACTGGCTGGCAGGTTACCCCGTAAAACCTCCCTGATCTTATTAGGGTTATTGGTAATATTCTGGAGCCTTAGGATCATCGTAAAGATCTTTTAATCAATCTATCCAGGACATCCCGGTAAAATATTCACCGGGATTTTAAATATTCTATTAGTCCATTAAAATAATGGACTATATTTGTGCGCGATTTCGCCCGGTTGGATATTAGCCGGGTTTTTCAATAGCATTTTAGTCTATTAAATTAATAGGCTTTACGTCAAAACTAAACGAATGAATATGAAGATTGCAACTTCATCAGGCCGGCTATCTTTATCTCAAATGCTCTACAGCAGCCTTTTTGCACGATCCCGGAAGTTCAAAAAATTAAAATATGGCGTATTAACGTTAACGGCCCTCCTGCTTGGCTCCTTCTCTTATTCGCAGGCAGTGGCCCTTATTGAGATCTCGGGAACGGTTATCAACCAGGAAAAAAATGAGCCATTGCCCGATGTAAGTGTGCAGATCAAAGGATCGGTAACAGGTACGATAACGGACAATGCGGGCAGTTTTATATTACGCACAAAACAGAAGTTACCCTTTACCCTGGTCTTTTCTTCAGTAGGATTTAAGCCCCAGGAGTTGGAAGTTAAAAGCCTGGGCTCCAAATTACAGGTAGCCATGGTTACCCAAACGGTGCTGGGCAACGAAGTGGTAGTAACCGCATCACGGGTGCCTGAAAGCATCCTGAAATCACCGGTAGCCATTGAAAAGCTGGATATCAGGGCGATTCGCGAAACGCCGGCGCCCAATTTTTACGATGCGCTTGAAAACGTGAAGGGCGTGCAAATGACCACTTCCAGCTTAACATTTAAAGTGCCGAATACCCGTGGTTTTAATATTCCGAATAATTTCCGCTTTATGCAGCTGGTGGATGGGGTAGATATGCAGGCGGCCACCCTGGGTGTGCCCCTGGGGAACGCCATTGGTCCCACCGAGCTCGATATCCAGAGCGTTGAAATTACGCCCGGCGCAGCCTCTGCTTTGTACGGTATGAATGCCATTAACGGGATGGCCAACCTGCTTACCAAAAATCCCTTTAATTCCCAGGGTTTGAGCGTTTATCACAAAACCGGCGTTAACCATGTTGACAATATTGATCACAGTGCGGCCATCCTAACGGAATCGGCCATTCGCTACGCCAAAGCATTTAATAATAAGTTTGCGTTCAAAGTGAATTTGGGTTATATGCAGGGGATCGACTGGCGCTCCAATACCCGCCTCGATCAAAATCCGAATAGCCTGAAAAGTGCGAACCCTAATTTTCCTTCCCTCGACGGAGCCAGTAATGTTGCATTCGACGGGTGGAACAAATATGGTGACGATGCACTCGCAGGTAGTAATACTTCTTCTATCAGCGGGCTCACCATCGATGGCAAACCCAACCAAACCTTGCGGGTAGTGCGCACAGGATATTGGGAAACTGATCTGGTAAGCCCTAAAGTGAGTAACCTGAAAATTGATGCCGCTGCGCATTACCGCATTACAGAAAATGCCGAGTTGTCTTACTCCTATCGTTTCGGACAAATGGACGGCGTATTTCAGCGGGGTAATAAGATCCGCCTCGATAATGTGAAAGTGCAGAATCACCACCTGGAACTGAAAGGCACCAACTATGTGGTTCGCAGTTATGTATCCATAGAGAACACCGGTGATTCATACAATGTAAAACCATTGGCCGATAACCTCGACCTGGCCAGCGGTGGTTCCAGCAGCGCCTGGGCTGCCAAATACAAGAACGCGCTTGCAGAATATGCAAACAACAATGGCGGCCTCACCTCGGCGAACCTGGCAGCTGCCAATCAATTCGCCCGCGAAAAGGCCGATGCCGGCCGTGTTGAGCCCGGCACACCGGAATTTGATCAGTTGAAGAATACGATCATCAGGATCAACAACTGGGATATTCGATCAGGCACGATTCCCGATGCGCCCGTCACCGGTGGGGCGGCCCTGATACAAAAAAGCCGCATGTACCATACCGAAGGCCAATGGGATCTGTCGAAATATGTGAAGGTGATCGATCTGCTGGTGGGTGGAGATGCGCGAATTTATGAAGTCATTCCCGATGGAAATAATTTCGTGGATTTCAGCCGGCCTATTGAAGAAAGGAACAAACCCGTGATGGTTGATGGCAAGGTACCAGATAGCAATGATTTCGGCAGCAATGTATATTATAAAAAATTCGGCGGCTTTGCACAGGTGACCAAGACCTTCTTCAAGGAGAAATTGAAATTGTTTGGTTCCTTACGGTATGATTACAATCCGGAATTTGATCCCAAATTCACGCCCCGTTTAGCGGCAGTTTATACGGCCAATCAGCGGCATAATTTCCGCTTCACCTATCAGCAGGGATTCCGTTTCCCGGCGCTGTTCGAAGCATTGTCTTACGTAAATAACGGCCGGGTAAAACGCGTGGGCAGCTTATCCTATATCAACGATGGATTGGGCTATCTGGAGAATAGCTATACCCAGGCTTCGGTCATCAATTTTAATGCAGCGGTAAGTGCGGCTGGCAATACCGATGCGGCTGCATTAGCGAATCGTGACCTGCTGGTAGTAGCCAACCTGCCCAAGGCGCGTCCGGAAAGGATCACATCCTTCGAGATCGGTTATAAGAGTATTCTCTTCAATAACAAACTGATCATTGATGTGGATGCTTATACCAACCAATACGACGGTTTCCTGGGACAGGTGCAGGTTTATGTGCCCAAGGGCGAAACAGTAGGTTCCGATGCGGCGGTGATCGCGATGCTCGACCGTAACCGCGATGCAACTACGGCGAGTGGCGGCAATGCGGCCAGCCAGGGGCAGGACCGTTACCGCGTGTATACGAATGCCAAGAATATTTATTACAACTATGGTTCCGCGTTGGGCATTACTTATAATTTCTATAAGAAATATACCATTGCCGGGAATGTGAATTTCAATCAAATGAAATCGAACAAGACCGATGATATTTTCGTAACAGGCTTCAATACGCCAAAATGGACCACCAATCTTTCCTTTGGTAATCGCGAAGTAATTAAGAATGTTGGGTTTAATATCGTGTGGAGATGGCAGGATGCTTTCCTGTGGGAAAGCCCGCTCGTAACCGGCACTATTGCCTCATATAATACGATCGATGCGCAGGTGACCTACCGCATACCGAAAGTAAATGCAAGCATCAAAGCCGGCGGCGCCAACCTGTTTAACAAGCGCTATATTCAATATGCCGGCGGACCAACCATCGGTGGTTTATATTATGTGGCTTTTACTGTTGATGGCTTGTTGAAGTAGTTACAGCATTTTGTTTCATTAGGGTGACTGGTACTTAGGTCACCCTATTTTATGGCAGAAATTCTTCCTTTATCATACATAATACCCTGGATGTTACTACAAGTTTGCCAAACAATTACAAGTGTTTTTCACGGTTTTTGAATAAGTGATTTTGTTTTTAAGGATGCAAAAGAATCGTTTTAAGCGGCAGCTCTGTGTCTGACAACAAAAAACGGGGCTGCGCAAGCAGCCCCGAAGCAATCCTGTGTTCAGGACAATGTGATATGTAAGGTTATTGAATAACCCTTGAAACAACTGGCGAGTTGGCCGTTTGCCGGTTAAAGCCAATGGCCACAACGCGGAACCAGTAGCGCTTATCGGAACTCAGGTCCTTGAATGTATAAACACTCTCTGAACTGAATTCACTACTCCAAATGGTGTTCAAGCCTGGTGGCTCGGTGGTGTACTGGTGGGCATAACTTTTCGCGCCTGTTACACTTTTAGCGCGGATGGTAGCTTCACCGGATGGACCTAGTTCAACCTCCAATTTATCGATTGAAGGGGGCAGCGTACTGCCGCGGCTTTCATTAGTAGCGTCGAAACCGCTGTTAAAGATCAGGGTTCTGTCGCCTTTGCTGGTTGCTGTTACATAGTCAGCCAACTCCTGCAGTAAAGCCAGAATGATCGCCTTCTTATCGTTCTTAATAGACACCATCTCCTTGTCCCGTCCTTCAGCGTTGGACAGCGCTGCCTGGAACTCTGGCAAGAGTTTTTTTAGTTCTGCCAGCGCGGCTGGAGGATTTGGGAAGACGGTGTTGTTTTCCATTTTTTCAATAACGCGTTGACCTATTGTCATAAGGTCGTTTTGGCGTTTCTTGAATTTTGCAACTATGCGTGCCATGATTGACAAGTTTTAAAGATTAAAAAATGGGTGAATTACGCTACTGACAGAACCTGTAACCGGTTAAGTTATTTCAAGGTCCGGGCTATATAAAGTTTGCCTTTGCCACCGTGTTCCGGTAGAAGAACTTTGGCGTAACCGCTAAAGCTGTTTGACTAATAGTCATTGAACGTGGGTGGATCAGGGCCGGGTGGAAATATGTATTGGCCAATACATAAGGAACTGAATCGCCTGGTTGCAACTTCTTTTACTGTTGGATCCTTGGGTTAAGTCAAGCAATTTCGTTTACCGGTTTAACGTAACTGATCTTTTAACCTTCTACGTAGTGAACAGTAATTTCGGTTATTCGTTTAGGTGTCATTCTTCCATACAAATATAACAGCACCTCGAGGCGAAATCCAAATTCATACCTCGTTATCGGCGTTTACCGCGCAATCCGCGTATTTCGCGTAATCCGCGCTAACCGCGTTTATCGCGGTAGAATTAAAGCCCCTTGCGGGTAGTTTGCGACAGGCTTTTTTTGTCAGAATTGAGATATGTCAAGGCATGCTAACGGCATTTTTATAAACAGCTACAGCAAGAGGTGCTGGAACCGGTAATTTTGCAATTGCAAAGGTAGTGTCTAATTGTTTGTGTAAATAAAATATAAGTAACTGTATTAGAGAGATTAATCCCCGGGCTGGTGAGCGAAGTGAGGCGGAGCGTAGCGGAGCCGAACGAAGCGAAGCCAGCCCGGGAGCGGCGGCCACGATGGCCCCCGCTTTTTTATTACCTTTAAATACAGTTTATGGACAATCAGCAATCAAACTTACCCAAGGACTTTTTCAAACAGTTCAAAAGCAAGGAAGACTTTCAATCGTTTTTCAGTGAGCTATACAAGCAAGGAGTGGAAGAAATGCTCAAAGCAGAGCTGGATGAGCATCTGGGCTATGAAAAACACAGTAAAGATGGGCATAACAGTGGCAACAGTCGTAACGGCACCTACACAAAAAAGGTCAAAACTGAGTCTCTTGGCGACCTGGTATTAAATATTCCCCGTGATCGTAACAGTGAGTTCACTCCCCAATTGATTCCTAAAGGTTCGCGCATGAGCGAAAAGCTGGAAGAGTCCATTATTGGCATGTACAGCCGGGGTATGACAACTTCCGACATCTCCCGGCAGGTCAGAGAAGTCTATGGAGTGGAAGTAAGTGAGGGAACGATTTCCAACGTTACCAACCGTATCATTGAACATGTAAAAGAATGGCAAAACCGGCCTTTGGAATCGGTTTATTTTACTGTTTGGATGGATGGCATTGTGTTAAAAGTAAGGCACAATAATAAATACATAAACAAGTGTGTTTATTTAGTAATCGGCTTAAAAAATGATGGGTATAGAGAGGTGCTGGGTATGTGGATGGCAGAAACAGAATCTGCGTCGTTTTGGCTATCGGTGTTAACTGATCTGAAAGCCCGGGGTGTAGAAGATATATTAATTGCCTGCACAGATAACCTCAAAGGCTTTACAGACGCTATTAAAGGGGCTTTTCCTAATGCAGTAACCCAGTTATGCATTGTTCATCAAATCCGTAATAGCTGTAAGTATGTGGTTTATAAAGATCGTAAAGCCTTTTGTGATGATCTTAGAAAAATTTATACTGCAGTAAACCGAGATCACGCTGCTGATGCGCTGGAAGAATTTGACAAAAATTGGGGAACAAAATACAAACATGCTGTCCAATCGTGGCGCACTAACTGGGATAACCTGACTAATTATTTTGATTTTCCCCTGGAAATTAGAAAAATCATTTATACCACCAATACTATTGAAAACCTCAATCGGGGAATCCGGAAGTACACCAAAACAAAGGTCCAGTTTCCTGATGAATCGTCAGCTTTGAAAGCCGTTTACCTGGCTATTACAAACATTGAAGCAAAATGGAGTTCCCCTATGCAAAATTGGGGGTTCATTCAACATCAATTCTTAACTATCTTTGAAAATAGATGCCGCATATAATACAGTTACTTCTCACTTACACAAAATATTAGACACTCTCGGATAAAAAGAAAACAGGCTATTTTTGAAGTGTATTGTGGCCGGTTGCACATGGAGACGTGTCGGTAATTAAAAAGCCTTCTAACGGGAAACAAGTGGTTTCGTTAGAAGGCTTTTTAATTACTCCTTGTTGCTTGTGTAATGAAATATTTTATTTAATTCTGAAATTAGGTGGGATATCGCGTAATGCTCTGCGGGCATCCTCTTCGTCGAGCTCATTGATTTTACAAAATTCTTTTACACTCACATACCGGTTTTCTGCTTTGCCTAACAGCTGTCGGGTGACTTTTAACAGTTCCTGGGCCGTCCGAATAGGTATATCAAGCAACTGGGCCACCTGGTTGGCATGAATCACAAACTGGTAGCCATCGTTCCGGCTGTACATCGGTTCGCCAAGCGGCCATTCGTCGAACCATTCCTGTCCTCTCTGAGTTAGAATGGCTATAGTTTCAGCTGTGAGGTATTCCAACCCGTTTACAACAGCCCATACTTTTTTAGAAGGTTTTAGCCTGGCGGCAGATTTTAAAGCCTTTTTTTTATTTTTTTCTGCAATTGCCCTGGCTTCAGGGGTGTTGAACATGTCTTCTACTTTCATGGTAAAAGTTTTGGTTAGTGTAGAAATAACATTACCTGGTTTTACCAATCAGAGCGGCGTTTGCATAGAGGCAGGAAGTGCTGGGCAGACCATAAGATATAAATATACTGACTAATCGATTTATGATGAAGGATTTTACAAATAATAAAGCATGGCCTTAAGCCATGCTTTTATCCGTATAGTAATTGTCTCCGTCCCTTACAGGCTGATCTTCACGCCGCCATTCATGATAAATCCTTCTACCGGTGCATAAATGTCTCTGAATACAGGATTGTCGATAGTGCCTGTATAGATCGTATCAAATCTCGACTGCCGGGTGTCGGTGAAATTTTCAAAATTGATGTACAGAGAAAATCTTTCCCAAACCCTTTCGGCCATAAAACCGGTTATCCAGTACGATTTTCCAAAGCTGCCATCATTCAATCGTTGCCTGCTGAAATAATATCCTTCCAGTCCTAATTTCCATTTTTCGTCTTTCTCATACATCAGTACATTGTTCAACCGGTGGCGCGCGGTCAATGGCATCCATTCCATTTTATTATCGAAATGCGTATTTGCATCCGTATACGTATAACCGATAAACAATTTGAGATCACCATAGATCAATCGCAGGTTAGTTTCCATACCCCTGGTATCGAGGTGGCCGCCTGAGTTGGTAAATGTTGAAGCGCCGCCCGCCCCAACACTAATGACCAATGGATTATTTAACCGGGTATAAAAGAACAAATGATTCAGGCTGATGCCAAGCTGGCCGATACTCGTGCGGTAATTGATATCCCAGTTGCCACCGGTCGACCGTTCATTTTTTGATTGATCGGTGGCTATTGGCAACAGGTTCTTAAAATGCATCCGTTCTGCTTCTTCCGTAAAAATGGTAGGGGTTTTATAACCATAACCGCCGCCGATCCGGGTCGTAAGATTCGGCAATAGTTTGATCATCGCTGATATTCTGGGTAACAATTCAAAACCATATTCATTTACATAATCACCCCGCAGGCCGGTTTCCAACACGAGCTTATCTGAAACCGTCCAGGCATTTTGCACGAACATGCCGAAGGTATTGTAATGATAATCGCGCGATGGGTTCGGGTTGTGCTCCACTTCATCCAGGTCATCTGTCAATACATTGGCGCCTATCACCCAGTCGGCTTTTTCACCTTTTCTGTTCCAGGTGAGCTCAGAAAAAGAAGATTGTTGCAGCGCATCGAACCGGTAACCCGGAATGGTGATCACCCGGTCGAAACGGCTATAACTGTTCTTGAGCTGCAGGGTGCTGTGCTCATTCAACCGGTGCGCAATACCGAATTGGGTAATGATGCGGTCGGTATTGTTCTTTTCAAAAAAACCGCTGTCGCCGTTTTTGATATAGTTCATGCTGCCCCCCGTACGGTCTTCGGTGATATAGGTTATCCCTGCATCCGCCGTCGTCTTTTTCCCATAGAGGAATAAGCGCGGATTGATCGTATAGCGTTCATATTTGGGTATGGCAGTGAAACCGATGTCTGCCGGGTCATAGGCCTTATTACTATTGCGGGATGCAAAAACGGTAAGGCCCGCTTTGCCATATCGTTCACTGTAGAATCCGCTTAGATCAAGTCCGCCGGCAGAGGTGCCGTTGGCCATAAAATTCAACGACCGTTTTTCACCGGGTGTTTTTGATACCAGGTTTACCAGTCCGGCAATAGCGCCGCCGCCGTATAAAGTAGATGCCGATCCTTTAATCACCTCCACCTGTTTCAGATCGAGGGGTGCAATTTGCAGAATGGAAAGGCCGCCGGAGAAACCTGCATACAGCGGATAACCATCGCGCAGCATTTGCGTATAGCGGCCGTCCAAGCCCTGGATGCGGATGCCGGCATTGAAAGAAGTAGCCGAGGTCTGCTGTGTTTGAATGCCGGTGCTTTCTGTCAGCAGCATCCTGATATCGCCGGGTTTCATATTGGCTTTTTCAGCGAGCTCTTCACCGGAAATAACCTCCACCCGCGTAGGAATATTGGCAATGGTCCGGCTGATGCGGGTGGCCGTTACAACCACTTCCTCTTCATGTTCTTCTTCCTCCTGCTCCAGCTCAATATCAACGATGGCTGAATCGGTCAATGGAAAGGTATAACTAATAGTTCTTTCTTCGAATCCCACAAATGTGATGAGGAAGCTTTGTTTGCCGGCACTGATGCCGGTCATAGCGGCCACGCCATTGCTATCGGCCGCAACGGATCTGTTCTGTTCTTTCCAAAAAACGGTAGCTCCGGGGAGCGGCGTTTTTTCTTCACCGCCCAGGATCCTTGCTTTAAATGTATACTGTGCCTGTGCTGCAATAGTAAGGCAGCACAGGATAATGCCTGTCAATAGGTACTTCATTTTCCTGTAGTGATAATGATTAATAAAAATGGGAACCGGTCAATATCAGCTGCAGCGGGGCGGTTGAAAAAGCGAAGGATGATAGGTAGACAATTGTGCTACATAGAAATGGTAGTACGTAGTTCTTACCGCATATTCGGGCAGCGTTATGCTTACCGGTGAAATGGTCTCGATGGCATGGCTACAGGTGCCACAGGCAAAAAAGGGCGAACAATTGCCTTTTTCTTCGTTATCCGCCGGGTGCGGTTTATGTAAGGCGCTGTTTTTAGTATTACAATCATCTGCCATACAACAGGGAATGATAGTTCCCGTCATAGTAACGATCAGTAATAATAAAACCAGGCATTTTTTCACGGCTCAAAGATAGTATTTATTGCTTGTAACGGAGAAGCGGGGTATAAGCCGGTTCTTTCAGCAGCAATGCTGATTTTCTACAAAATTCATCGCTAGCTTTATACAATGAGCACCCATGCTACCATTCGCCGGTTGACCGAATTCCTGGGACTGAAAAGAAACGTTGTATATCTTTTTGGCCTTACGGTGTTAATGATCACCGGTGAAAAGCTGTGGGATCGCTTCCTGCCCAAATACCTGGAGGGTATTGGCGCTACGACACTTATCATCGGCGCCCTCGGTTTCCTGCAAAACCTGCTGAACGCATTCTGGTCATTGCCCGGCGGCTACCTGGCCGACAGGCTGGGGCACCGAAGGTCCTTCCTGCTTTTTAATCTGATGGCCATTACCGGTTACCTGGTTGCTATTTTCTTTACCAACTGGATAGCCGTGTTCATCGGTATCATTTTCTTTTCAGCCTGGAGCGCCGTATCGCTGCCGGCAAGCATGTCGCTGATAGCCGCTTCCCTGGGAAATAATAAAACGGCCATGGGCATTTCAATGCATGCCATTATCAGGCGTATTCCGATGGCCGTTGGGCCGGTCATGGGCGGCGTATTAATTACATCGTATGGACTCATCGCGGGCATCAGGGCTGCTTTTATTGTTTCAATTATCTTTTGTTTACTCGGCATGGTGCTGCAGTTATTTTTAAAGGATACTGTTAACCGTTCTTACCAGGCCATTCAACCGCTGGTATTGTGGCGGCAGTTGGATCCCCGCCTGAAGAACCTGCTGGTATCAGATATACTTATTCGCTTTTGTGAACAGATACCCTATGTTTTTGTGGTTATCTGGTGTCTCGATGTAAAAAAGATCTCCGCGGAGCAATTCGGATGGCTTACCGCCATTGAAATGATAACGGCCGCCCTCATCTATATTCCCGTCGCCAGTCTTTCCGACAGAACCGAAAGAAAGCCGTTTGTAGTGATCACTTTTATATTCTTTACGATCTTCCCGGTGATCCTGTTCTTCAGTAATAGCTTTGCAGCGCTTATTGTTGCTTTCATCGTGCGCGGATTGAAAGAGTTTGGTGAACCCACCCGCAAGGCGATCATCCTGGATCTTTGTCCGGCCAACGCCAAAGCAAGGGCTTATGGCCTTTATTATTTTGTGCGCGATGTCATCGTTTCCTTTGCCGCTTTTCTCGGCGGTTTTATCTGGACAATAGGACCGGCATTCAATTTCTTTACCGCGGCCGCTTTTGGCGCGATTGGCACCCTGGTTTTTGTAGTTTATGGCAAAGGCAGCAATGTCAGGCAGTAAAAGGCTGTACAGATAACAATAACACTATTATGCAGGCGGGTAAGATCTGTAAAAGCTCTTTTGTATTTTTATAAAAAATACGAATAAGGCAATGATAGTACCGGTAAAGAATAGCGACTTTACAATCGTTCATGAGATCATTAATGACGGGGCTTCGGCATACAAAGGTATTATTCCGGCAGATAGGTGGCACGAGCCTTATATGTCTGTAGAAGAGTTGCAGGCCCAGATCAACGATGGTGTAAAGTTCTGGTGTTATCTCGACGACGGAAAAATGATCGCTGTCATGGGCATCCAGGATAAGGGAGATGTTACTTTAATAAGGCATGCCTATGTTCGTACCACTGCCAGAAATAAAGGTATTGGCGGCAAGCTGCTTCAACACCTGGCTTCCATGGTATCAACACCCATATTGATTGGCACCTGGGCAGATGCAGACTGGGCCATCGGCTTCTATAAAAAACATGGTTACCGGCTGGTGTCATTTGATGAAAAAGAGCAATTGCTCCGCAAATACTGGAACATTCCCCTCCGGCAGATCGATACTTCGGTTGTGTTGGCAAGCGCCGATTGGCCAGGCGCTTAAAGGCATAATCATCTAATCTTTCAGCCATTTTTTCAACACCTCGCCAATCTTCTGCACTTCCACCATAAACCCGTCATGCCCATAGGCTGAATCAATTTCCACCAGGGTGCAATCGGGCAGGTGTCGCTGCATATGGCGCTGTTCTTCGAGCGGACAAAGTATATCGCTGGAAATACCGATCAGTAAAGTTGGTTGTTTTATCGTCTTCAGCACAGCTTCTGCATTACCGCCGCGGCCGCGGCCAATATGATGAGTGTCCAGGGCCTTGGTAAGCAGCCAGTAACTGTAGGCATTAAAACGCTTCACCAGTTTATCGCCCTGGTAATTGATATAGGAAGCTGCGCGGTAGTCGTCCAGCTTTTCAGTATCTGTATCGGTTTGTTTTTGCACCATAATGCCATAGTTGCGGTAAGTAAGCATTCCGATGGCGCGGGCGGCTTTTAAACCTTTCTGCCCGGCTTCGGGCGAATCCTGCTGCCAGCTGCAGTCGGCCTCAATGGCGAGCCGCTGGGTGGCATGTACCGCAATGCCCCAGGCGCTTTCGGTGGGCGAGGTAGCCAGCAGGAAGAGGTTTTTGATGACGGCTGGTTCAAGCAGGCTCCATTCCATGGCCTGGTAACCGCCCATGCTGCCACCCATCAGCAGGTGAATGGAGGCGATGCCCAGGTGCCGGCGCAGCAGGATGTGGGCATTTACCATATCGCGGATGGTGATCAGGGGAAATTCATGGCACCAGGGTTTTCCGCGTAGGGGGTTGATACTCAAAGGCCCTGTAGTGCCGTAGCAGGAGCCGAGAATGTTGGCGCAAACAATAAAGTACTTTTCGGGGTTAATTACACAGCCGGTACCAACCACTCCTTTCCACCAGTCGGCGGCATCGGAGTTGGCAGTAAGTGCATGACATACCCAGATCACGTTGTTTTTTTCGGCATTTAAGGTTCCATAAGTATGATATGCAATGGTTAATGAAGGCAGTTCTTGCCCGTTTTCGAGTTTGAAAGGTTGATTATATTCAAATTGCTTCATTGGCCCCTGGCTATAATTAAGGGTGCAAAGTAAATGCCTGCATGAATTACATTTGCAAAAATCTTTACCATGATAAAAATTGAATTGGAAAGGGTCGAAGGTGACTATGGATTTGAAGCGAAAGATGCCAATGGTCATACCGTACGTTTAGACACCAGCCCGGAGGGCGGAGGCACTAATTTTGGCGTTCGCCCGATGCAAATGCTATTGATGGGCCTCGGCGGGTGCAGCGGTATAGATATCGTAAATATCCTAAAAAAGCAGCGCCAGACCATTGAAGGTTTTAGCATGAAGATAGAAGGGGAGCGGGAAGCCGGTAAAGAACCCTCTATCTGGAAAAATGTTACCATTGTTTTTGAGCTCACCGGAAATATCGATCCCGATAAGGCCCGCCGCGCCTGCGAGCTGTCGATGGATAAATACTGCTCAGTAGCCGAAACCCTGCGCCGCGCAGGCGGAGACTTGAAATGGGAGCTGCGGGTGAACCAGGGGCAGAAGGCATAACAAAGGCATAAAGGCATAAACCGAAAGAGGCAAAGAGGCATAAAGACGCACAAGTACAAGGCAAAACAACAGGTAACTGGTAACCGGTAACTGGTAACAGGTAACCGGCAACCGGTAACTGGCAACCGGTAACTGGCAACCGGTAACTGGTAACCGGTAACTGGTAACTGGTAACTGGTAACAGGTAACCGGTAACCGGTAACTGGCAACCGGTAACTGGCAACTGGTAACTGGTAACCGGTAACTAAGGGAAAGCCAACAATAAACTGTAAACAATAAACCATAAACATTTTCATGCATCCCATAACCAAAGCAATACGCATTCATACCGACCGTACCAACGAAATGGAACATTCTTCGCCCATGTTCCTTACCAGCAGTTTCTGCTTCGATAATGCCGAAGATATGCGGGCTGCCTTTGCCGATGAGACCGACGATAATATTTACAGCCGTTTCAGCAATCCGACCGTACAGGAGTTTATCGACAGAATGTGTGCTCTCGAAGGCGCGGAGGCGGGTTATGCCACGGCATCGGGTATGAGCGCCATCTTTGCTTCGTTCATGGCATTGCTGAAAAAAGGCGATCACCTGCTCTCCTGTAATGCGATCTTCGGCAGCACCCATACCGTGATCACCAAATACCTGCCTAAATTCGGCATCGAATATACCTATGTGCCGGCCGATAAACCTGAGGAATGGGAAAAAGCCATCAGGCCTAACACCAAAATGATCTACGTTGAAACGCCTACCAATCCAGGGCTCGAGATCGTAGACCTGGAAGCCGTGTCGGCCATCGCCAAAAAGCATGATCTTATTTTGAATGTCGACAATTGTTTTGCCACCCCGGTGAACCAGCGGCCCATTGATTTTGGCGCCGACCTGGTAGTGCATTCCGCCACCAAATGGATCGATGGGCAGGGCCGTGTACTCGGTGGCGTTATTGTAGGCAAAAAATCACTGATCCACGATATCTATTTATTCTGCCGCAGCACCGGTCCCGCCTTATCGGCCTTTAACGCCTGGGTATTGAGCAAGAGCCTGGAAACCCTCGATGTTCGGATGGAAAGGCATGGCAACAATGCATTGCAACTGGCTAAAGCACTGGAAGGACATCCCAAGATCAAATCGGTAAAATATCCTTTTCTGAGCAGTCATCCCCAGCACCGTATTGCTTTGAAGCAAATGAAGAACGGCGGCGGCATTGTATGTTTTGAGCTGACAGGCGGTTTACAAAGCGGCCGCAAATTTCTTGATAATTTGAAAATGTTATCGCTCACCGCCAACCTGGGCGATACCAAAAGTATTGCTTCACACCCAGCCAGTACCACCCATGCCAAACTCACCGAAGAAGAAAGACTGGCCGTAAATATTACGCCCGGTTTAATCAGGATCTCGGTTGGACTGGAACATGCAGAAGATATAATTAACGATGTTCGCCAGGCATTGGAAAACTGTTAATGCAGGTTTGCCGCACTTTCAAACTGTGGCACCGTTCTTATGCCGCAGTGACGATAATCATCGTTTTGAATGCCTGTCATCATAGCATCTTTTATTTTAGAAGAGTAACTTTATTACTGATTCTTTTTCATAATAAAAAGTTTTAAAAATTGAGCTGGTAAACGGGTTGGTTCTCCAACCCGTTTGTATTTTATGAAGAGGCAGGAAAATTGTATCTTATAGGAAAAAGGATATGAACCGCGAGGCGCTGGAAAAAGTGATTGTGAAATATCTCAACAGTATAAAAAACCATAGCGATCGCCTGCCTGGTTCTTTTGATCATGAAGATATCCATGACCTCCGCGTCGATTACAAAAAAGCAAGAGCATTTCTGCGCCTCCTTCAGTTGGAAAAAGATGCCGGCGATCTTGGCATGCCGGCTAAATTGCGATCGCTGTACCATCATTGTGGTAAAGTAAGAGACCTGCAATTATTCCTCATCGAGCTGCAGGCATTACCCGTTGCCGCCTTTTTACCGGTTTGCATCAGTCAATGGAAGCAGCAACTGTTTACCTATAAAGAAGAAACCGTTCGGGCCATTGAAGCAATGGATTTTAAAAAAATAAGGAATACCCTGTTAAAGAAATTGCCTCGCCAGCTGCAGGAGCAAACCATCATTCAGTTTGCACATGAAAAAATTGCGGCTGTGCATATCGTACTCCTGGCGGCCGATCATGAAGATGATCTGCATACCACTCGCAAGCAAATAAAGGATCTCATCTACAATATCCGCATCTTCGAGGGCGACTGGGGCATTCCCTTCCCGGTCAGTGGCTGGAAAAGTGAAAAAAGTTTGAGCAATATGGCTTCCCGCCTGGGTGACTTCAATGATCGCTGCATAGCGCTTTCGCTTTTGCAATCGGGTTATAGCGCCAACTGCCATGAAAAAGAGAAACTGGCTTTACAGGAATTACAGGCAGGCTGGCAGCAGAATAAAGAGACCAGGCAACAACAATTACTGCAGCAGGTGCATTTGCTGCAATTGGAGCATAGATTCTGAGATATTGAATCGCCTGCGGATATCTGTAGGATTAGAGACAAGACGATCTGTTACAAATTATAAGTTACAGGTTACAGGTTACTGGTTCCAGGGTGAAACCAATTCATGTGTTCCCTTGTAACTTGTAACCTGGAACGTATTTCAGCCAATTGCAGCAGTCATCATCAACAACCCGCAAACTGGTAACTGGTAACCGGTAACTGGTAACCGTCAAGCCAGCACCTTCTCCATTTGCATACTCCTCGATCCCTTGATCAAAAAATACGTATCGTTAAAGGATTGATCCTGGAACCAGCTGGCTGCCTCGGCCGAATTGTTCATTGTAATGAACGGATGATCGATCTTCAAAAAATCACCACCCACCAGTACAACCGCTTTCCAATGATGTTGTTTAATGAGCTCAATAATGGCCTCATGCTCCTGCAGGCTTTCCTGGCCTAATTCGGCCATGCCGCCCAGCATCAGCACTTTATTGCTGGCCTGAATGCCGGCAAAATTCTCGATGGCGGCCTTCATGCTGGTAGGGTTGGCATTATAGGCATCCAGGATGAATTTATTGCCATTTTTCTCTATCAGCTGCGAGCGGCTGTTCGATGGAGTATAGTTTTCGATCGCGCTTTTTATCTTTTCATCCGGCACTTTAAAGAACTTACCGGCAGTTACTGCTACCAGTACATTGGGTAAATTATAAGCGCCCACCAGTTGCGTTTTAATGACGGGCAGCTCAGCGCCTTTGGTAATGGCAACGGTTAAAAAGGGTTCGCTTTGTTCAACCGTGCCGCTGATATCCGCTGCTGCGGATGTACCGTATTTAATAACCCTGCCTATGCCTTTGCTCATGCTTTGCAGATAGTCATAATCCCACATCACGAAAGCAGTTCCATCATGGGCGCGCAGGAAATCGTAGAGTTCGCCTTTTCCTTTACGTACGCCTTCAATGCTGCCAAATCCTTCGAGGTGCGCTTTGCCGCAGTTGGTAATAATTCCATGCGTGGGCAGTGTGTACTCGCAGTAGCTGGCAATTTCACGCAGGTGATTGGCTCCCATTTCGATCACGGCCATTTCAGCGTCGCTTTTAACCGATAAGATCGTGAGGGGAATACCGATATGATTGTTCAGGTTGCCCTGGGTAGTATAGGTCTTGTAACCGGCTGATAACACGGCATGCACCAGTTCCTTGGTAGTGGTCTTACCATTGCTGCCGGTAATGGCAATAAAGGGAATATCGAACTGCTGGCGATGGTATTTGGCCAATTGCTGCAGGGTGGTGAGCACATCCTCTACAACAATGATCCGGCTGTCGGCATTGGCCGGCGCTTCGTCTACAACGGCATAGGCCGATCCGGCTGCCAGGGCGGCCTCGGCAAATTGATTACCGTTGAAATTGGGACCTTTCAGGGCAAAGAATATATCGCCTGCCTGAAGCTTGCGGGTATCGGTTTGTACCGAAGGATATTTCCTGTATATATCGTAAAGTTCTTCAATCGTCATATAGCAAATTTAAGTGACAACGCCTGCCCCACAAACAGGGAGTTTATAGTTTATGGTTTATGGTTTATGGTTTGTGGTTTATGGTTTGTGGTTTATGGTTTGTGGTTTATGGTTTGTGGTTTATGGTTTGTGGTTTATGGTTTGTGGTTTATGGTTTATGGTTTATGGTTTGTGGTTTGTGGTTTATGGTTTCTTTTAATGCAGAAGGCGCTGCATCATTCGGCATCCTGAATGCGCAAGCGAGTTGCAAAGCGCGGCAGCAACAACAAACTACAAACCACAAACCACAAACCCCTATATCGCGGCAGCAACAACAAACTACAAACCACAAACCACAAACCCCTATATCGCGGCAACGATAAACATTAAACCATAAACTAAAAAACCCCTCGATGCATCGAGGGGTTTTTTAAAGAATTTGAAAGTAACCTTATCGTTTTCTGGTATTCTGGCGTCTTGAGGGGTAATTGATACCGGTTTTGCGGCCATTACCTTCGGGGCTACCCAGGCGATCCATTGCGCAACGGAAACCTACAGTAGAGCTTCCCTGATCTTCTTCCAGGTAGCGGCGTGTACCGGGGCTTAACCAGTAAGGACGGTCATTCCAGCTACCACCTTTAATTACTCTTGATTTATCGCTGATCAGCGTGCTAACACCATAACCACGGCCGGTCTTCAGGTTTTCCTGAACATCGGTAGTACCGTAAGCAACACCAGTGATGAGGGAGTCACCATCGAGGTAGTTGATCACATTACCTTTTTGATAGTTGCGGCGGTTTTTGCTTTCTTCATCTGTTACGAATACTGTCTTAACGCGGCCTACACTGTCTTTTTCAAATTCACCGTCTTTATTGCGGTAAACGTTTTGGTAGCGGTTACCACGGTAAGGAGATACGTCATCGGCATCGGTGGGTGACAGCGGACGATAAACGTCGCCAGTCCACTCGCTCACGTTACCCGACATATTATATAAACCGAATGAGTTAGGATAGAAAGAAGTAACCGGGGCAGTATACACAGCGCGGTCGTTCAAACCACCGGCCACACCCATGTTATCACCGTTACCGCGTTTGAAGTTGGCCAGGAAGGTACCTTGCCATGCGCCGCGGCGGCTGTCGCGTAAACCGTTCACGTTTTGTGTCCAGGCGTACACTTGTTTGTTGGTGATCAACTCCTCACCACGTTTGCCTTCTTTGCGGCTGGGGTTGGGGTTTTGACCAACCAGACCCATCGCTGCATATTCCCACTCAGCTTCTGTCGGCAGGCGGTAGTTCGGTAACAGGATACCGTCTTCGAAAGTAACCTGTGTTCTGGGCGTACCGTTCGGGTTCTTTAAAGGATTCTTTTTAGAACGAACCTGGTTGCCGGGGGTAGGTGTCGTTAAGCCAAGCAGGTATGCTTTGGTATTGAACGACTCAGGACCTTGGCCCTGCAGGTTTTTCAGCGCGGTCTTGTTGATAAAGCCTTTGTCATACAAAGCTTTTTCGTTTACGCGGTCACTGCGCCACAAACAAAAGTCATGCGCCTGTCTCCAGGTTACACCCACAACAGGGTAGTAGTTATAAGAGGGGTGGCGAAAGTAGTATTCAACCAAAGGCTCGTTGTAAGCCAGCTCGCTGCGCCATACCAGGGTATCGGGCAATGCAGCTGCTCTTACATCTTTATATTCATCTCCATCAAAAACCGTATTTACCCAGTACAAATATTCACGATAGTGAATATTGGCAACCTCGGTACGGTCGATGTAGAACGAGTTTACAGTTTTACGGGTAGGAATGTTATTCCAGTCGCCCATAACATCTTCTTCAGTGGCCCCCATAGTGAAGGTACCACCCTGAACAAATACCAGTCCTGGACCGGTACGTTGTTCTTTCTCCCGGGATACCTGGTATCCACCCATGTTTTTGTCATTGTAATTCCAACCGGTAACGTCAGATTTCTCCTTCTTGTTGGACTTACACGCAGTAACTGCGGCTGCGCAGGATAATACGATAAATAGGTTTTTCAAATTCATTTTGATGACTTTTGCCTTTAGTTCAATTTGGTTAAACGCTATTAAGTTGCAAATATTGTACGGCTTTTATATTGCTTTTCCACAAACCGGGGAAGGACGGCGAATATACCTGTTTTTAGTAAAACAACCTGTATTACAGGCTGTTTCAGCTTCGTTAATTTCTTGAAAGGGGACCGCACTTTTAGCTGCGTATTCCCACATTCAATAATTGAGCCGGGCCGGCAGGAAAGCGGATTATTTTTTTGCCACCTGCGTCTTTCCCACATTACCATGGTTCAAAATAAACTATTTTTGAACGGATGCGTAGCAAACCTGTTATCCGCCTTATGAGAACAGGCATATTGATCATGTACTGTACGGTTGTGATGAATATGCCCGTACTGCCCCAACGATCATATACGGCCAATTCGGTGCTGGCGATGGGTAATTGGCATAAAATAAGTACAGCTTCGCCCGGCATCTACAGGATCGACCTGCCTTTTCTCCATTCCATCGGCATAAATACCGCCAACCTGCCTTCTTCCAGCATCAGGTTATACGGCAACGGCGGACAAATGCTTCCTGAAAAACCGCTCAATACCGTGCCTGATGACCTGGTCGAAAATGCCATCTGGGTAGAAGACGGCGGCGACGGTCTGTTCAACGGCTCTGATTATCTGTTGTTCTACGCCCCCGGCGCCCATGCCTGGATCAAAGATTCAGCCAACAAAAGCTTTCGGCATCAAAGGAATATATATAGCGACACTGCTTATTATTACCTTACCATCCGGCCTAACGGTAAAAGAGTAACCACCCTCAATACAACGGCCACGCCCAATACAACGATCACCCAGGCCACCCAACGCTGGTTTTATGAACTGGATACAGTGAATTTCCTCAGCAGCGGCCGCCAATGGTATGGGGAAGAATTCTCCGGCAATACCGGAAGAACCCTTAGCCGCACGTACATGGTGAACCTGCCCAATATGCTGCCCCAGCCGGCTGCCATCACCGCTGCCGGTGTTGCCCGTTCCTTCGGAACCACCAGCCGCTTTACCGTAACGGTTAATAATCAGCAGGCCATGCAGGTAGTGATGCCTGCCACCGGCAATGGCGCTTACGATGCATTTGCGATGGCGGCGCAGTCATCGGGAACCTTCAGCACCACGCATTCGCCGCTGGCTGTAAGGTTCGACTATACGCCCGGAAGCCCGGGCAGCCAGGGCTGGCTCGACTGGTTCGAAATTCTGGCCCGTGTTGACCTGTCGATGACCGGTAATGACCAGCTGCTCTTTTGCGACTGGAACAGTGTAGGCCCGGGGAACAACGGCCAGTTCATCATTAAAAATGCGCCGGCGGGTATCCAGGTCTGGGATGTCACCAATGCATTGGAACCGGTTCGTATGCAGGGCAGTTTACAGGGTAGCGAATGGCGCTTTGTAAATGATTGCAGCCGCCTGCGCGAATACATTGCATTCGGCCAATCCGGTTTTTTAACTCCGGTGGCGGCTGGCGCCGTCCCCAATCAGAATTTACATGGGGCGGCTATACCCCAATACATCATCATCACCCATCCCAGCCTGCTGGGGCAGGCCAACCGGCTCGCCCAATATCACCAGCAGCGCGATAACCTCAGCAGCCTGGTGGTAACTGTAAACCAGGTGTACAACGAATTCTCTTCCGGTTCACCCGATCCGGCCGCGCTGCGCGATATGGTAAAAATGTTTTACGACCGCGCCGGTGGCGATTCTGCCAAAGCACCCCAATACCTGCTGCTGTTTGGCGACGCTTCCTTCGATTACCGGGCCCGCATCAGCAACAATACCAACCTGGTTCCGGCCTGGGAAAGCCTCGTATCACTCGATCCTTTAGCCACTTACACCTCCGACGATTTTTTCGGCCTGCTGAACGATGGGGATGATATCAATGGAAGCGGTACTTATCTGCTGGATCTGGGCATTGGCCGCATTCCGGCAAAAAACGAACGGGAGGCGCAGGCCATTGTTGATAAGATCATCGCCTACAACGATGTAAAAAGCCTGGGCCCCTGGCGCAATGAATGCACTTTCGTGGCCGATGATGAAGATAATAACCTGCACCTGCAGGATGCCGAGATCATGACCCGGGCGGTAAATGCCGCGGCTCCACAGCAAAATATCGAAAAACTTTACCTGGACGCCTTCCCACAGGAAAGCAATTCGGCAGGCAGCCGTTACCCGGCCGTGAACCAGGCCATCAGTAATAAGATCTTCAATGGAACCCTCGTATGGAACTATACCGGCCATGGCGGCTACCGGCGGCTGGCAGAAGAAGTGGTGCTTGACCAGGACATGATCAATGGTTTTAACAATGCCGCCAAACTGCCTTTATTTGTTACCGCCACCTGCGATGTGGCGCCCTTCGACAATCCCCTGGTAAGCTCCATAGGCGAGAACCTGCTCTTACGCGAAAAGACGGGCGCCATTGCCCTTATGACCACCACCCGCCTGGTATTCGCATTCAGTAACCGGATAATGAATGAAAATTATCTGAGAACGGCTTTTCAGAAAAAGCCCGATAGCAGTTACCGCACCCTGGGTGAAGCAGTTCGCCAGGCCAAGAATGTGACCTATAACTATTTGACCGATGTGGTGAACAACCGTAAATTCACCCTCCTGGGCGACCCTGCGCTAAGTCTTGCCTTCCCCGCTTACCAGGTGAAGACCACCTCGGTAAACGGACAGCCGGTCAGCAGTACACCAGATACGCTCAAAGCGCTGTCGGAATACACGATCAGCGGAACGGTGGTAGACAAAACCGGCAACCTGCTGAACGATTTCAATGGAACGATCTATCCCACCATTTTCGATAAAGTACAACCGGTAAATACCCTCGGCAATGATGCAGGCAGTGTGCCGGTACCCATCCAGGTACAGAAGAATATCCTGTTTAAGGGTAAGGCCACAGTGAACAATGGCCGCTTTTCTTTCAGTTTTATTGTGCCCAAAGACATCAGCTACCAATATGGGTATGGCAGGGTCAGTTATTATACCGATAATGGCAGCAAAGATGGCAATGGGGTATTGACCAACCTGGTCATTGGCGGTTCAGGCAATGGCGTAAGCGATCTGGAGGGGCCCGCCATAAAGGCCTATTTAAACGATGAAAAGTTTGTGAATGGCAGCATTACCAATGAACGGCCGGTCTTATTGGTTAAGCTGGCCGATTCATCGGGTATCAATATCCTGGGTACCGGCATAGGCCATAACCTGGTGGCCATACTTGATAATGATCAAAAAAATGAATATGTGTTGAATGAGTTCTATGAAAGTGATCTCAATAATTACCGGCAGGGAACGGTGCGTTTTCAGCTGCCGGCATTAGCACCCGGTATGCATAGCCTAAGCATAAAAGCCTGGGATGTAGCGAATAACTCTGGGGAGGCCACGCTTGACTTCAGGGTGGTTAACCAGCAGCAGTTTGCCCTGGATCATGTATTGAATTATCCCAACCCCTTCACCACGCAAACCACCTTTTGGTTTGAGCATAACAGGCCTGGGGAAGAATTAGTTATACAGATCCAGGTATATACGATTACAGGAAAGCTGGTAAAAACATTGCGGAAAACAATATTTTCGCCCGGAAACCGTTCGAGTGACGTGGAATGGAATGGCAGGGATGAATATGGTGATAAAATCGGTCGGGGAGTGTATCTTTACCGCTTAAGGGTACAAACAGCTGACGGAAAAGCAGCGGAAAAGCTCGAAAAGTTGTTTATATTATAGTCCCAATTTTTGAACATTATATTAGCCATCTATCGACAGGAGATTTACCCAAAACCATTATTGTTCCGCATCAACACGCTTTGATACAAAAGCAAGGGTAATTTTCATTATACCAAACTGCTATAGAGAAGAAGGTTGGAGCGGTCTGATCCTTAAAGACAATTCAAAAAATGAAACGAAACATCTTGAAACTAACTGTAGGTATGGGCCTGCTGTTGGGTGGAATTTCCGTAAAAGCACAAACTGATTCGATTAACGTGGTAACCACGGCCGTACCTTTTTTACGGATATCTCCGGATGCCCGTGCCGGTGGTATGGGTGATTTAGGTGTGGCTACATCGGCTGATGCAAATTCCCCGTTCTGGAACCTGGCAAAAGTACCTTTTGCCCAGAAGAATTTCAGCATAGGGTTAACATATACGCCCTGGTTAAAAGACCTCGGACTGAATGATGTGTACCTGCTGGCATTAAGTGGTTATTATAAACTCGATGAAGAGGCTGCCCTGGCCGGATCTGTTCGGTATTTCAGCCTGGGTAATATTCAGTTCACCGATGGAAGCGGTAACGATTTCGGCTCGGGCCGTCCCCGCGAATTTGGTGTTGACTTCGGTTATACACGCAAATTATCTGATAAAATAGGCCTGGGTGTTGCCTTGCGCTATATCCATTCGAACCTGGCCGGTAACCTGGCCCAAACGGGCACCACCTATAAACCTGGTAATGCGATCGCCGGTGACCTGTCTTTCTTTTATACAGGGATAGGCGAAGATGGCAGTGGCTGGAATTTCGGCGCTACCGTCACCAACCTGGGTACCAAGATCGGTTATACGAACGATGCAACCCAGAAAGATTATATTCCTGCCAACTTCAGCCTGGGTACTACCTACACCAAAGCTTTTGATGAAGCCAATAAGATCACTTTCGGCGTAGACCTGCACAAACTGCTGGTGCCTACACCGCCAAAATGGACAGGCAATTCAAGCGAAGATTCGGCACTGGTAGCTGGTTATAGAAATAAATCGGTCGTGAACAGCTGGTTCAGCTCATTCAACGATGCGCCCAACGGATTTAAAGAAGAAATAAAAGAGTTCCAGGTATCACTGGGTGCTGAATATGCCTACAATGATCAGTTCTTTTTCCGCGCCGGTTATTTTTATGAAGATAAAACCAAGGGCAACCGTAAATACTTTACTGTTGGTTTAGGTGTTAAATACAATGTGTTTGGTTTGAACTTCTCTTACCTCGTGCCTTCCGGTTCAGGTGTTAACCGCAACCCATTGTCAAACACCCTGCGTTTTGGTCTCATCTTCGATCTGGATGATATCGGAACCATGGAATAATTTGATAATTAGCTGATTTGCTGATTAGCTGATTTGCTAATGTGCTAATACAACATAGAATTGAATATATTTGAAGCGTTCCGGCGTAGCCGGAACGCTTTTTTTTCATTAGCACATCAGCACATCAGCAAATTATCACATTATGCGTATTGGTTTCGGCATAGATTTTCATCAGTTGGTTGAAGGCAGGGATCTTTGGATAGGCGGTGTTAAGATCCCGCATCACAAAGGCTCGCTGGGGCACAGCGATGCCGATGTATTGTTACACGCTATCTGCGATGCGCTGCTGGGCGCCCTGGCGCTGGGCGATATCGGCATGCATTTCCCCAATACAGATCCGGCGTATAAGGGTATCGACAGCAAAATACTGCTGCAAAGAACGTATGAATTAATTAAGGCGCGCAATTACCGGGTGGTCAATGTAGATTCCTCCATTTGCCTTGAAGCTCCCAAGATCAAAAAATATTCAGATCAAATGCGCAGTATTATTGCCGGTATCCTTGAGATCACCGGGCAGGAAGTATCGGTAAAAGCCACTACCACCGAAACGATGGGTTTTGTGGGCCGCGAAGAAGGCCTGGTGGCGTATGCAACGGTGCTGTTGGAACCAGTTAAAGTAATTTGATAATTCGATAATTTGATAATGTGATAATTGAATACAGGTTTTGTGGGTGCTGGCGCGTGAAGTGTGGCTATGAAAATAAGGCCCGCCATTGAGGCATTATCGAATTATCACATTATCACATTATCACATTATCACATTATTTTTGCGGCATGTCAAAAGTAAAAGTCAGGATCATTAACCAGTCAAATAATCCCTTGCCCGAATATGCCACGGAAGATGCTGCCGGTATGGATATACGCGCTTTCCTGGAGGCGCCCATCGTTCTCAATCCCCTGGAACGGTTTTTAGTGCCTACCGGTTTATTCATTGAACTGCCCAGGGGCTATGAAGCACAGATCCGCCCCCGCAGTGGACTGGCCATCAAACAGGGACTAACCTGCTTGAACAGTCCGGGTACCATCGATGCCGACTATCGCGGCGAGGTAAAAATTATTCTGATAAATTTATCACAGGAAGCCCAAACCATTCACCCCGGCGATCGTGTTGCTCAAATGGTTGTACACGAAGTAGAACGTGTAAAATGGAAACCTGTTAAATCAATTTCGGTAACAAAACGTCATGATGGCGGCTTTGGTCATACCGGTAAATCATAATACATGAAATATTTTGTAGGCATTGGAATTATTGCCCTGGTCACGGCTGCAACCACCAGTTGCCGGTCAACGAAAACAATTCAAACGGCAATTGCGAAAAAAGATACCGCCCAGGTAATTCCGGTAGTTGATCACCGCGCTGATTCCATGCTGTATATTAAACAAGTTTGGGATAACATTCATAAGAATACCATCGATTTTCAGACCTTCTCCGCCAAGATCAAGGTCGACTTTGAAGGCAGTGATGGCAAGAAGAACGATTTCAACGCATTTGTGCGCATCAAAAAAGACAGCATTATGTGGATCAACATCAATGCGGCCCTGGGCTTCGATGCCTTCCGGGTATTGGTGACGCCCGACAGCGTGAAAGTGATCAACAAGCTCAATAAAACTGTACAATTAAGGTCGGTAGAATCGCTGCAGGAAGTAACCAAAATGCCCATGTCGTTCAGCGACCTGCAAAATCTGATCATCGGCAATCCGATTTTTCTCGATAGTAATATAAATTCGTATAAGAAAGACGAACGGTCCATTTCGCTCATCAGCCTGGGCACGCTGTTCAAGCACCTGCTTACCGTGAACCGGGAAGATTATACCCTGCAGCAGAGCAAGCTCGACGATGTGGATGCCATCAGGGCCCGTACGGCTTATCTTAGCTACGGCAATTACCAGAGTAAGAACAATATTCGTTTTTCAACCTATCGTAAAATTACGGTATCGGAAAAATCGAAGCTGGATATAGTAATGGAATTCAAACAATTTGACTTTAACGTCGATTTAAGTTTTCCTTTTACGATCCCGAAAAATTATAAACGCAAATAAGCGTTATATTATACAGTACTTTCAACCCTATAGAAACCGGCCCAAGAGACCAATGCCCTGCCCAAACCTGTTAACACTTAAAAATCTTTCAGTATGCTGAAAAGGATGTTTACCTGTTTTTTGGCCATGGCAGTTTCCCTTGCCCTGTATGCGCAACAACAACCCGGCAGCAGTGACGAACTGAAAAAAAAGCAGGCGGAGATCCAGCGTGAAATTGATGAATTGAGAAACACGCTGAAAACTACGAAGAAGAATACCAAGGCGGGCTTGTTGCAGCTGACCATGGTGCAGAAGAAACTGCGCTTGCGGGAACAGGCTATCAACAACATCAATCAGCAGATCAATATTATCGAGGGCACCATTTCCAAATCGAAAAATGAGATCGAGCGCTATAAGCAGGAGCTGGATACGCTTAAACAGCAATATGCCAAAAGCATCGTGTATGCGTATAAGAACCGCAGCAACTACGATTTCCTGAACTTTATATTTTCCGCCTCCAGCTTTAACGATGCCTTGCGCCGGGTACAATACCTGCGCGCTTACCGCCTCTACCGCGAAGAGCAGGCCGCTACGATCAAGAACACCCAGCAGGTACTGCATGATAAAATAGCCAGCCTCGAGAGCACCCGTAAAGAAAAGGATGCCGTACTGCAAAAGCAGGAAAAGCAGAAAGTAGAGCTGGAAGACGAGAAAAAAGAGAAGAATGAGATTCTGAGCAAATTGAAAGCCCGTGAAAAGGAGATCTCCAAAGAGCTCACCGCCAAACAAAGGGCCGATAAAAAATTAAAATCAGCTATCAAATCTGCCATTGACCGCGAGATCAGGCTTGCCCGCGAAAAAGCGCTGGCGGAAGCAAAAGCCCGTGAAGCAGCAGAGGCGGCTGAAAATGCAAAGAAGGTTGCAGCGGCAGAAGCAGCGCGAAAAGCAGCAGCCGAGAAAGCAGAAAGGGAAAAAGCAGGAAACGCAGCTTCCCCGGCCACATCCCCGGCCGCTACCGCGCCTATAGCGAAAGCAGAACCTAAAAAAGAAGCCCCCAAAAAACCTGCCTCGGAGAGTGTACTGGAATCAACGCCGGAAGGATTCCGCATCAGCGGCAGCTTCGAAAGCAATAAGGGCCGCTTGCCCTGGCCGGTGGAAAAAGGCAATGTGAAGATCCACTTCGGCACCTATTCCATTGAAGGAACGAAACTGCGTGGGAACAATCCCGGTATAACCCTGGCCACCGAACCGGGCGCTGTAGTAAGAGCGGTGTTTGAGGGAGAAGTGTCGCGCATTTTCGACATCGATGGCAACTGGAGTGTGCTTGTTCGTCATGGTAAATACTTCACTGTATATAGTAACCTGTCATCTGTAAGCGTCTCAAAAGATCAGAAAATAGCCGGTGGCACCATGCTGGGCCGCGCTGCTGCCAATGATGAGGGCAATGGCGAGATCGAATTCCTGCTGATGCAGGAGAACCGGAACCTCGATCCCGAAAGCTGGATCCGCAGAAGGTAAAATAATCAATCAGCAATTGGCAATATGCCATTGGCAAGCTGCGTTTCAGGTTTTGCCTATTGCCTATTTTAAACCAATTTTCAATATGCACTAAGCCATTGGCAGGGCCTGCCGAAAACCGGCTTCCGGGCTTCACAGATTTGCCTCTTGCTCATTGTCTATTGCTTATTGATAAAACTCAGCCCCTATGCCAAAATGGATGGTTCCGTGCTTTATAGCATTGTTGATGGCAAGTGCCCTGTCTGCTCAAACGGGCAGCGAGTCATTAAAACAGCAGCAGCTCGAGCTCCAGCAGGAGATCGAGGAATTGAAGAATACACTCAAGGATTCCAGGAAGCAGTCCCGCGCAAGTATCAGGCAACTGGAGCTGGTAAAGGAAAAACTCAGGCTGCGCGAAAAAGCCATTCACAATATCAACAGGCAGGTGAGTATGCTGGAAGGCAATATCGGCAAATCGAAAAAAGAGATCGACAGCCTGCGGAACCGGCTCGATACCATGAAAGCGCAATATGCACGCAATATTGTATATGCCTACAAGATGCGCAACAATTACGCCTTCCTCAATTTTATCTTCTCAGCTCCTACTTTCAATGATGCCTTAAAACGGGTACATTATTTCCGCTCATACCATACGTATTGTGAAGAACAGGTGGTGGCTATTAAGAAAACCCAACAGCTTTTAAGCGGAAAGATCAACGGACTGGAATTGGTGCGCCGGGAAAAGGATGCGGCCATGCAAAAGCAGGAAAAGCAAATGGAAGCGCTGGAAGAAGAGAAGCGCGAGAAGAATGAAGTGGTTAAAACCCTTAAAAGCCGCGAGAAGGAAATTGCCAAAGAGCTGGCTGCCAAGAAGAAGGCCGATAGCAAATTAAGAAGCGAGATCCAGCGCATCATTATGCGCGAAATGCGCGATGAAGATAATAAAGCCAATGCAACGGTGGCCCGCACACCGCGAAACAAAAGTTCAGAGAGCAAAAAAGTGGTAAAGAACAGTGTGCTGGCGAATACGCCGGAAGGTATCCGCATCAGCGGCAGTTTTGAAAAGAATAAAGGCAAATTACCCTGGCCTGTTGAAAAAGCGCTGGTGAAATTACATTTTGGCCCTAATCACATCGACGGTAGCACCGTTATTACTTATAACCCGGGGCTGACACTGGAAACGGAAAAAAGCGCTTCGGTAAAAGCCATTTTCGAAGGCGATGTAACGGCTGTATTTCCCGTAGAAGGTACCTGGACTGTAATGGTTCGCCACGGTAAATACTTTACGGTTTATGGTAGTTTGTCTTCGGTAAACGTTTCCAGAAATCAAAAAGTGAGCGGCGGCCAGTTGCTGGGTACTGCAGCTACCAACGACAATGGCTATGGGGAGCTTGAATTTATATTGATGCTGGAAAGAAAGAATATTGATCCCGCCAAATGGATCAGGAAACGATAACTTAATTAGCTAATTAGCTAATGTGCTAATTAGCTGATTAAATACAACATTAATAACATTAGCACATCAGCACATCAGCTAATTGTTCTTTTATACCCGGCTGGTTATATTTTGCAGAAAACGATTGTACAAGGCTTCATACCGGGGTACAATGGTCTCTATATCGTACAAACGCGCATGCGCAGCGGCTTTCGTTTTAAATTTCTCTAATTTATTTTCATCCGATAACAACTCAACGGCGCGCTGGCTCATGGTATTTACATCGCCCACATCGGCCAGGTAACCGGTTTCTCCTTCCACATTGATCTCGGGCAAACCACCTGCATTACTCGAGATCACCGGTACGCCGGCTGCCATTGCTTCCAGCGCCGCCAGCCCAAAGCTTTCATAATCGGAAGGCAGCATGAACAGGTCGGAAATAGCCAGTACCTCTTCAATTTGTTCCTGCCGGCCTACAAAACGGGTTTCATCATAAATACCCAGTTCTCGGGCCAGGCTTTCAGCCGCCGGACGTTCAGGTCCGTCACCTACGAACAATAATTTGCTGGGTACTTTTTTGTTCAATTCAGCAAATACGCGTACCACATCGTTTACGCGTTTCAGCTTCCTGAAGTTGGACGCATGTAATACTACTTTTTCATTATGCGGCGCGATCACGCGGCGAAAAGCATCGATGGGTTTTTTACGAAAGCGTTTTACATCTACAAAGTTCTGAATGACCTTGATCTCTTTTTCGATCTTGAAATTGCGGTAGGTCTCATCGCGCAGGTTCTGCGAAACGGCAGTGATGGCATCGCTTTCATTGATGGAAAAAGTGACTACCGGCGCAAAGGTCTTATCCTTACCTACCAGGGTTATATCAGTGCCATGCAGGGTCGTGATCACCGGTATGATCTTACCTTGTTTTTCGAGGATCTTTTTAGCCATATACGCAGCCGAGGCATGGGGAATGGCATAATGCACATGCAGGAGGTCGATATTATTATTTACAATAACGTCAACCATGGTGCTCGACAAAGCCGTTTCATAAGGCGGATAATCGAACAGGGGATAGGTGGGCACCCGAACCTCGTGATAAAAAATATTGGCATTAAATTCACTCAGTCGTACCGGTTGCTGATAGGTAATAAAATGAACCTGATGTCCTTTATCAGCCAGGGCCTTTCCCAATTCCGTTGCTAAAACCCCACTTCCACCAAACGTAGGATAGCATACAATTCCAATGCGCATACAGCGGTATAAATTAAGTGTGTGAAGGTAAAAATAAAACAATCATATAGGTCATATAAGTCAAATTGGTCAAATAAGTTTAACACCTTCATCCCTCTATTAGCCGTTTTCATTCATTCACTTATATGACTGATTGGCTATTTTGACTGATATTAGCGTAAAATAACGCACATGAGGATCAAATTGTTTACGCTGCTTTTAATTATGTCCGTTTCGGGTTATGCCCGGAACGAGGACTCCGTAAAAATACGGGCTATAGCCAATGAAATCCTGCTGCATGGCAAAGCCTATGAAAATTTGCGGGTTCTTACGAAACAAATAGGGGCCCGGCTTACGGGTTCGCCACAAACCTATAAGGCAGAAGCCTGGGGGCAGAAAGCCCTGCAACAGGCGGGCGCCGACCGGGTGATCACCCAGTCATGCCTGGTGCCGCACTGGATCCGCGGTGGCAAAGAGGAAGCATGGATAGTGGGTAAAAAAAATCAGCCGCTCGATATCCTGGCCCTGGGCAATTCCATGGGCACTGGCGCCAAAGGCATTCAGGCGCCCGTGCTGCTCGTGAACTCTTTTGAAGAGCTGGAACAAAAGAAGGCTTCGGTAAAAGGAAAGATTGTTTTCTATAATTATAAATTCAACGATACTTATGTAAGGACCTTTGAAGCTTACCGCGATGCAGTTGGTTACCGGGCACAAGGCCCCGGCCAGGCAGCCCGGTATGGCGCTGTAGGTGTATTGATCCGCTCGATGAGCCATGCGGCTGATAACAACCCGCATACAGGTTCTACCCGTTATAACGATTCATTCCCCAAGATCCCTGCGGCTGCCCTGGGCCTGCAGGATGCCGACCGCCTGGCAGCCTTGCTGGAAAAAGAACCGGCAACTGTTTTTCTGAAAACAAACGGTAAAATGCTGCCGGATACCGTAGCGCATAATATTATCGGTGAGATCACCGGCAGTGAATTTCCCGAGCAGATCATTACCGTTGGCGGTCACCTCGACTCCTGGGACCCTGCCGAGGGTGCGCATGATGATGGTAGTGGCTGCGTGCAGTCAATAGAAGTGATCCGCGTGCTCAAAGCCATTGGTTATAAACCAAAACGTACCATCAGGGCTGTATTATTCGCAAATGAAGAGAATGGCTTGCGCGGTGGAAGTAAGTATGCCGAAGAAGCCCGCACAAAAAAAGAGAAACATATTTTTGCGCTGGAAAGCGATGCCGGTGGTTTTACGCCGCGTGGTTTTGGCGTTACCATGTCGCCTGAGCTGCTGAACAAATTGCGCAGCTGGCTGCCTTTACTGGAACCCTATGGCATTACCGAGATCAGTAATGGCGGTGGCGGTTCAGATATAGGCCCGCTGAACCGGGAACTGGGAACCCCGCTGGCCGGCCTTCAACCCGATTCACAACGATACTTTGATATTCATCATGCCCGCAGTGATGTATTTGAAACCGTTAATAAACGGGAACTGGAGCTGGGCGCTGTATCTATGGCCGCATTGATCTATCTTGTGGATAAATATGGTTTGTAAGCGCCAAACGCCGAAGGCTTAAGGCCAAACGCCTGCCTCCGAATTTCGAGCCGATTGGAGTTTACTCGGGAAGCTGCTATTACGGCAATAGCGTTAAGCCTTCGGCGTTAAGCATTCAGCCTTGAGCATATTCATTTTATGAGAAAGATAATTTATATAGTAGTTGCCTTACTATTAACGGGAGCCGGCATACTGATCTACTGGAAGTATTTTTACGTATTCGGCGAAGGGGTAAAATCCGGCCATCTGAATTACGTGGTCTTGAAAGGCGATCTGTTCAAGACCTATGAAGGTAAACTGATCCAGGAAGGCATCCGGTCACGTACAGCCGGCAGCATACAATCCTATGAGTTCGAGTTTTCAGTCGTTAACAAAGGCATTGCTGAAAAGCTGATGGCCAACAGCGGCAAATGGTTCGATCTGCATTACAGGGAATTTCATAATGTTGTTCCCTGGCGGGGCAATACGACATATATTGTTGACAGCATTCTTTCCATGCGCGAAGCACGTTAGACTAAGTTTTAAGTAAAAAGTTATAAGTAATAAGTTTTAAGTGCGGAGTGACCGGAAAAAAGGCAGTCTGCTTGAATGTGAAAACAAAAAACAATAAACTATAAACCATAAACTATTCCGAAAGCATGCAGAAAATGGTTGGCCGCTTGTGTAGATCAGGAACTTTGTTCTTCCACTGCGCCAGTGTTTTGGTTTGAATGAATTCGCCAGGAGCGGTAAGATCTGCAGCAATGCACAGGCGGGTACCCGGTTTTGCGGTTTTGATCAATATTTCCAGTAACTGGTTATTCCGGTAAGGCGTTTCAATAAAGATCTGCGTACAATTCTTCCTGGCCGACTCCACTTCCAGGTCTTTAATGGCCTTGCTGCGCTGCGCAGCATCGATGGGTAAATAACCTACAAACTGAAATTGTTGTCCATTCATGCCACTGGCCATTAAGGCCAGTAAAATACTGCTGGGGCCTACCAGTGGTTTAATGGTAGCGCCGGCGGCATGCGCCGCTTCCGTCAACACCTGGCCCGGGTCAGCTACGCCCGGGCAGCCGGCTTCACTGATGATGCCAATGGTCTTGTTCTCCTTTACATGTTTATTGAAGGTGGAAAGCGTAGCCAGGTTATTGGTCTTATCGATCAGCACCCAGGTGTAGTTATCGATCACCATTTCTTTCCAGATGCTTTTTAAATAGCGGCGGGCGCTGCGTTCATTCTCCACAAAAAATACCTGGCACTGGCTCACTGCCTCCCGCACATATGCCGGAATGGTTTGTGTAGCGGACTCCTCTAAAACAGAGGGGATCAGATATATAATGCTTGTTGAAGACAAAGAAACTATTTGTAGTTAAGAATGGGTTACAAGTTACAAGCGTACAGGTTACAGGGATGTTCACTTTCCGGTTTGCTATCATAGGACCCCGGATACAGGCCATGACACCTGGAACCGGTAACTAATGTACCCCGATTTTATCATCCCGGTGATACAAACTGATCGTGGCTGCCACAACAGCATAGGCGGGAGCTAATACCCAACCCAGAAAGGGGATGAGATGCATCAGGTAAAACACCAGCCCATTGCCAATGGCCAGTCCTTTATGTTTGCCAATAAAAGCAATGCTTTCTGAAGGGGACAGCTTGTGGCGTTCGCAACTGTAATCCAGCATCGAAAAGCCATAGTAATAACATTCCACCAGCAGGGTGGTCACCGGTACTATCCAGCCAACGACCGGGATAAAAGAAAGGATCAGTAAGGAAATGGTATACACCGACTGCCAAAGCGCATTGCGAAATGCCAGTTTTATTCCCCGTAGAATATCGGCCATCAGCTGTTTAAAGCTGAAAGGAAAGTCTTTGCCTTCCATGATCGATTCGGTCTTTTCACTCAGGTAAGCAAAAACCGGCGACCCGATGATGAGGAAAAGATATTTGAAAAGGGAAAAATAGAACAACATCATGATGAGCCGGATCATGATCTCACCCATCAGGAAGAGAAAACTCAGGATCTGGCTGCGTTGCTGATTGAGCCATCTGTCGATGCCTAACCAGTGCATAAAGGAAGAAACCACCTGGTTGGAAGAGATCCAGAAAAGGATAAACCCCGCTACAAATAACAAGGTATAAATGATCCCCGGCACTACGATCCATTTCCAGAGCCGGTGCTCTTTGATAAAGCGATGCGCCCTGGCATATGACTGAATGGCTGTAACGATTTCTTTCAGCAAGTTTTATAAATTTGAATTTTTCCTATAGTATTGTTGGGCGGGCTCAAACTTAGTAAATATTTCAATTAGGGCGTAGAATGTGAATCGGTAATCACAAAATTTTGAGTATAATACATGCTAATGTTGTTATAATTGTCAATAAACCGGGGTAGATGAAAAAACTGGATAAGGATTTCTATAATCGTGCCGATGTGGTGAAGATAGCAAAAGAATTGATCGGCAAAGTGTTGGTTACCCAATTTGGCGAAGTTATAACGTCGGGCCGTATTGTAGAAACTGAAGCATATGCAGGCGCCATTGACAGGGCTTCACATGCTTTTGGCGGCAGAAGGACGAACAGAACGGAAGTAATGTATCAGCCTGGCGGAACCGCTTACGTGTACCTCTGTTATGGCATCCATCATTTATTCAATGTGGTCACTAACCAGAAAGACGTTCCGCATGCGATCCTGATCCGGGCCCTTGACCCGCTGCAAGGCTTAAACACTATGTTGCAAAGGACCGGCAAGAAAAAAGCCGATTATACCCTTACCAAAGGCCCCGGCAATGTCTCCAAAGCATTGGGCATTCATACCGGTCATACCGGCTGGAATTTGCTGGACGATGAGATATTCATTGCTTCGGATGATTTTTCGCTAAATAAAAAAGATATTATTGCTACCCCCCGAATTGGGGTTGACTATGCAGGGGAAGACGCGAAACTGCCTTACCGCTTTATTTTGAGAGACAACCCATATGTGAGCGGAAAAAAAATAAACCATACCTTATCTGTCTAAATTGAGCATGAAACCAATGACCAAACAACTGCGCAACCAATTGGCCCTGGGGGCCGGCCTGATCTTATTCCTGATCCTGTTTTTTGTAAATCCTTTTCATTTCGATACCAAAGCGGCCAGGGTGCTGGCTGTTGCTGTTTTAATGATCACCTGGTGGGTGTCGGAAGCCCTGCCCATGCCGGTGGTGGCGCTGATCCCCCTCGTATTATTTCCATTATTGAATATCATGCCCATTAAAGAAGTGTCGGCGGGTTATGCCGACTCGAATATCTTTCTGTTCATGGGTGGATTTATGATCGGCCTGGCCATTGAAAAATGGAACCTGCACAAACGCATTGCCCTCACGATTGTGAACATTACCGGTACCAGCGGCAACCGCATTGTGCTGGGCTTTATTCTGGCCACGGGTTTATTGAGTATGTGGTTGAGCAATACCGCTACAACCATGATGATGTATCCCATTGCCGCCTCGGTGATCGCTGTCATTAAAGAAAATCATAAAGGCAATGCCCGGCTCGATAACCTGGCCATATGTATTATGCTGGCCATTGCCTACGCCAGTAATTTCGGTGGCATAGCAACCATTGTAGGCACACCGCCCAATGTTGCCTTTGTAAGTTTCATTAAAGAAAAATACAATTATGCGGTACAGTTTGCCGACTGGATGCTGATCTGTACCCCGCTTTCCCTGTTACTGTTATTCTCGCTGTATTTTTTAATGACAAAATGGTTATACCCCAGCCGCCTGGGCAGCGACGGCGCCACAAAGGAGCTTATAAAATATGAACTGCAGCAACTTGGCCCGCTGACGGCTTCTGAAAAAAGAGTACTGACCATTTTCGTTTCCACGGCCCTGTTATGGATCACCAAAGACCTGATCAACCGGCTCAACGTAGTTAAACTCGATGATACTATGATCGCAATGGCGGGCGCCCTTGCTTTATTCATCTGCCCTGCCGGTGATGGCAGCAAAGAAGGCAGCAGGCGAAAGATCCTCGAATGGGCCGATACATCTAAAATGGCCTGGGGCATCTTGTTGTTATTTGGCGGTGGCATTGCGCTGGCCGGGGCCCTTGAAAAGGCAGGGCTGATAAAACAACTGGGGCAATGGATCGCCGGGTTTTCGGGCAGTGGCGGACTGATGCTGGTGTTCGTAATTGCGTTGGTATCCTTATTCGTGAGCGAAGTAATGAGCAATATTGCGCAGGTGATCGTATTCTCCCCGGTGATCGGCGGTATTGCCGATGCCATGCAAATTAATCCGATCCTGCTGGGATTACCTATGTGCCTGGGCGCCAGTTGTGCGAGTATGATGCCCATGGGTACGCCGCCCAATGCCATCGTATTTGCCAGCGGTCATATTAAATTCAACCAGATGGTAAAAGCAGGATTTGTAATGAATGTGATCGCGGTCATTCTGATCACCTTGTTTTGCTGGTACCTCGTGCCGTTCTTGATGAATTTGTAGTTATTTACGCGTTACGGTTAAAAATGCGGGCAGGGTATGCCTTTACTGCCCGGCGGACGTTTAATAAAGATGAGCGAGATCTCGATACCGCCACGGCTTTGTGAAGCTGCTTTCAGGCTCGAGATATTGACATCGTAGGAAGCTCCCAGCCGGAAACCGCCGAATTCGAGACCCAGGTAAGGAATGAGAGCGTCGTTAACGTTATTGAAACGGGTCCATACACCTGCATAGAAATTGGTGGGGTTTTCTTCATCGTCATTCATATTGAAACCAACAGCACCGCCCGCTACAATATTGGTAGCGCCTGCCTGCCGGCTGAACAATGAACTTACGTATACGGTGCGCGTATTGTTCGCTACGGGTATTGCGCCGCCAGCGTGCACGGTCAAACGGGGATTTAACGTATAAAAGATATCACCGGTGAAGGATTCTTTTGGCTTATTGAGGTGATAACCGGCAACACCGAGGTAATAGTTGTTATAGCCGTCGGTGGAACCATTGAAGAGGGCGCCTACGGAAACATCAAAATAACTGAGGTTGATCTGGCGGTCGTTTACAGATTCCCCGCTGGGGTTCGTCCAGCCCCCGAACTGATCCAGTTCATCTTCGAAATGCAGTTTGGTTCCATCAAGCCTTTTGGTATTATAGGTTCCCTGGAAGCCGACGCCTATTGAATTCAGTCCATCTTCATCGATGCCTTTGTGGTAAGAGGTGGAGATGGATAACAAATTAGTGGATAGGATACCGTTAGCTGTTTTATCTGTCATTGCCAGCACACCAACACCCCAGGTATCGAGCTCGGAGATGCGGCTGCGCAAAATGGGTGCGTCGAAAGATGCTGTGGAAGTAACAAATGCCTTACTGATTGCGGGCCATTGATCGCGGTAATTGCCGGCTATGCGGAAATCGCCATTGAATTTACCGGTCAAAGCAGGGTTCAGTGTAAGGGGAGAAACGAAGAACTGTGAAAAATTGGGGTCTTGTGCTGCAGCTGTCTTCAGCAGGGTGCAAGCTAAGATGGCTATATAAAATTTCCTCATCCGCATAGGTTTCGAGTCTTATAACAAAATACGAAAAAAAACGACATGTCTCAATTAATATGAGCACAATCAACCATTAATTTTTCGCACGGGATGTGCCTGCACAAAAAAAGAATTCTCTAAAGTATAAACCCCTATCACATCTGCACTTTGGTACCGAAAGCGAGATCGCCGGCATCACCCAGCCCCGGAACGATATATCCCTTGGCGGTAAGCTCCTCATCGATGGCGCCGCACCAGATCTTTACATTGGGTTCACTGCGCTGTACATATTCAATGCCCACGGTGCAGGCAATGGCCACCACCACATGAATTTCACTCGGGTGCCCTTCATCGCGCAGGTATTGAATGGTTTTTACCAGGGAAGAACCGGTGGCAAGCATGGGATCTGAAATGATCACCACCCGGTTTTCGAGCTCGGGACAGGAAACATAATCCAGGCTGATCTCGAAGCTGCCATCGAGCTGGTGCTTGCGGTAGGCGGATATGAATGCATTGTCGGCTTTGTCAAAATAATTCAGCAAACCCTGGTGCAGGGGTAAGCCCGCCCGCAAAATGGTGGCCAGTACCGGCTGTTCGCGCAGCACTTTACATTGGGAGATGCCCAGGGGTGTTTGTACTTCTTTCTCAATATAAGGAAGGCGGCGGCTGATCTCATAAGCGGCTATTTCACCGATCCGTTCCAGATTACGCCTGAACCGCATGCGGTCCTGCTGGATCTGAACATCCCGGATCTCACTGATCCACTCACAAACCAGTGAACATTCATTGCTGAGGTTAATAACCATTTATAAGAGTTTTGGATTTTGGGTGGCGATAGCTGAAATTTGACGGGCAAATCTATTCCAAATATTCTTTTTTAATAACAGAAATCTACCAAACGCTATGATATATCGGGCAATTGGCATAATGAGCGGCAGTTCACTCGACGGATTGGATATCGCTTTCGTTGAATTTCACGAAAGTGCAGGTAAATGGCAGTATGAAATAAAGGCGGCTGATTGCTACCCCTATTCCGAAGAATGGGTGAAAAAGCTGAAAGGTGCTATTCACCTTAACGCATTGGATTATCATCTTTTGCACACCGAATACGGGCATTATATCGGGGAACAGGTGAATGCCTTCATAAACCACCACAACCTGCAATACCAGGTGCAGCTGATCGCTTCGCACGGGCATACCACCTTTCATGCCCCGGCCAAAAAAATGACCGGGCAATTGGGCGATGGCGCCGCTATAGCGGCGGTTACCGGTATAAATGTGGTAAGCGATCTGCGGGCCATGGATATTGCCCTTGGCGGCCAGGGCGCTCCCATTGTGCCCATCGGCGAGAAATTACTGCTGGGTGATTATGCGTTTTTCCTCAACCTGGGCGGAATTGCCAATATTTCCTACAACCACCCCGAAAAATATATCGCATTTGATGTTTGTCCGGCCAACCGGGTCATGAACATGCTGGCGCACGATGCGGGCAAAGCTTTCGACGAAGGCGGACAAATTGCCGCTTCCGGAAAATTACAGGAAGGGTTGTTCACCATGCTGAACGACCAGGAGTATTACAGTATGCCTTATCCCAAATCGCTGGCCAATGATTTTGGCACCGATGTCTTGTATCCATTGATAAAAAGCAGCGGCGTATCCACCCGCGATGCGATGCGCACCATGGTTGAACATATTGCCTACCAGATCAGCAAACCTGTTTTGGAGATACTTGAGAAAATGCCCCCGGTCAATGGTTCTGCCGGTTTGAAACTGCTGGCTACCGGCGGCGGCGCCCACAATGGTTTTTTGATGGAACGTTTACAGGCCGTATTACAGCCTGCCGGCGTGGAAGTGGAGATGACGCATAAAATACTGATCGATTTTAAAGAGGCCCTTATTATGGCGCTGATAGGCGTTCTGCGCTGGCGCGAAGAGTATAATGTGCTGGCTTCGGTTACCGGCGCTTCCCGCAGCAGCATTGGCGGTGCGGTTTGGATAGGGCAGGAGGCGTGAGAACAATGTGCTGATTTGCTAATGTGCTGATGTGCTAATGTGATAATGTGATAATTCGATAATGTGATAATTCGATAATTTATTGATGTAAGCATCGGAAACGATGACTGGCTTCAGCTGAATGTAAAGCCTGGTAACCAGCAACCGGTAACCGGCAACTGGTAACCGGCAACCGGTAACTGGTACCCGGCAACCGGTAACCGGCAACCGGTAACTGGTATCCGGCAACCGGCAACTGGTACCTGGTAACCGGTAACCGGCAACCGGTAACTGGTACCCGGCAACCGGTAACCGGTAACTGGTAACAAAGAAGTATATTAGCTTACCGATGTTTTCATCGATCAAAAACCTTATCATGACCAGGAACCTTACTTTATCCTTTAAACTTCTCCTGCTGCTATTGACGAGCAGCTCCGCCTGGGCGCAGCCTGCTGCCCTTGAAAAAAAATACTTTAAAATTCTGCAGAAGACTTTCGATGAGCAACAAGCCTACAACACTGTATGGTTTGTTGAACAGCGCTGGCGCCTGGCCGGCAATAGTGGTTTCAATGAAAGTATTTACCATGTAGAAAAAATACTGCAACAGGCGGGATTTAAAAAAGAGACCAGCGGCGAAGCAACGGGAACGCTTACCTATCGCATTGAGAAAAGACCCATGAAGCGCCTGACCTGGGAACCCATTGACGCCAGTTTGTATATCGTGGGCGAAAAAGAACCGCTGCTGCAGTTCAAGACCAATCGCAATATGATCGCCATGTATTCGGCATCTACACCGGCGGAAGGCGTAACCGCCGAACTGGTGTATGCCGGCAATGGTGCTGCCAAAGAGCTGGAAGGCGCAGCGGTGAAGGGCAAAATTGTAATGGCAGAAACCGGTATTGGCAGTGTATATAATAATGCCATCAAAAACGGGGCGCTGGGAGCGCTGGCCTATTCCATGCCGGCTTATAACCAACCGGCAAAATACACCCACTCCATTCAATTCCAGGGCATCGGTTATACAGATTCCATCAATCAGAAATGGGGCATTTTGTTATCCTATGCGGCCAAGGAAAAGCTGAAAGCGGCGCTGGCAAAAGGGCCTGTTACGGTAAAAGTGGTGGTGAAAACCCGGATATATGCTTCAGAAGAATTGACCCTGGTAGCCAATGTGCGTGGCCGGAGCCGTCCCGACGAACGCTTTGTATTCAGCGCACATGTGCAGGAGCCGGGCGCCAATGATAATGCGTCAGGTGTAGGGGCGCTGGCTGAAATGGCCCGTACCACAGCTGCATTGGTGCAGAAACGCAAACTAAAACCCGAACGCACCCTTACTTTTTTGTGGGGCGATGAGATCGTTTCCACGCGCCGTTATATCGAGGACGATTCCATCAGGGCCACTGGTATAAAGTGGGGGTTGAGCCTGGATATGGTAGGCGAAGACATTCAAAAGACCGGCGGCAGTTTCCTGATTGAAAAAATGCCCGATCCTTCGGCTATCTGGACCCGTGGCAATGAAAAGCACAGCGAATGGGGCGGCAGCCCGATGAAGGAATCGGAGATGTTCCCGCATTATTTTAACGACCTGCTGTTGAACAGGTGTTTATTTGAGGCAGCGGGCACCGGCTGGGTGGTAAAAACCAATCCGTTTGAGGGTGGCAGTGATCATACCCCTTTTCTGGCCGCAAAAATCCCCGGTTTACTCATGTGGCATTTTACCGATGTATTCTATCATACCGATGCCGACCGCCTCGACATGGTATCGCCGGTTGAAATGAAACATGTTGCCAAAAGCGCGCTGGCTACTGCTTACCTGCTTACGACGGCTAACGACAAGACCGCAGCGGCCCTGATCAAAGACCTTACGCGCAACGCCTTAGAACGCCTGCAAACCGAATTTCACCTCAGTAAAAAAGCGGTTGAAGCAGGTGGTGATAAAACCAAAGAGCAGCATATCCTGGAAGTGTGGGGCGACTGGTATCTGAAAGCCCTGGCTACGGCGATAGACATTCCGGCCGGAGACCCAGGTTGGCGGGTTTTGCATGCCATTGAAAAAGGACAGCAATTGGTTAAGGAGCATACCGCGTCTTATATTTCGAGGCTGTAGCGGATGAGTTGATAGAGTTGATATAACGGATAATGTTTACCGGAGTTATTAGGTTGTTGAGTTGTTCAGTTGTTGAGTTATTGAGTGAATAAGTGGTGTAAGATGGATAAAAGCAGTGGAAAAAAAGGTTTCGCTAACTGCCAACTGCAAACTGTGAACTTTGAACTGTGAACTGCCATTCACAAAAAAAGCACCCCGGAAAACCGGAATGCTCTTTTCTAAATTACTATTGATAGTTGAATGACTGGACGCTGTTCTTTATTTCAGTTTGTTTACTACTGTTTCTTCAACATAAGTATGGCTTCTGTTGATAGTATATACTTCAGTAGTATTGTTCTTTTTAGATTTAACAGATACGTTCAGGGCAGTATCACCGAATTCTTCCGTTTTCAACATGAACTTTTTAGTGATGTTGGCGCCTTTGAATTTATCGGTATACAGCACATTACCTGATTCATCGCGGAAAGTTACAGTGAACTCATCATCTTCAGTATTGGTCAGGTTCAGCTCAAATACGGGCTGGTTTTCCATGTTTCCGATGAATCTTAATTCTGTATTATGTTGTTTTTTACCTCCGTCGTTAGCCAGTGTTACCGTTGAAGAACCTACGGTTAAAGTGATTAATGTGATAAGGGCGATTGCATAATTAACTGCTTTCATAGTTGTAATGTTTATATGTATTGCTTTATTACGTTGGTTGTATGGGACAATCGCGGAGGCAGGCAAAACGTAGAATTTCAAGATGTGGGCAACGTAGTTTTACGAGTTGTACACCCTTTTGGTGTGTTCGTTGCGTTTCGTAATGCAAACATACATCAGGTTTCACCAGCACGGAAATCAACTAAAGGCCTTTTTTAGGATGGGTAAGGCCCCATTGGAAAGTTAAAACCCGCTGTGGGAGCGGGTTTTGAGATGATCAGGTCATGATGTCCAACCGTTATTCACGTGTTGTAATACTTATTTTTTCTGCATCTTTATTTTCCGGTTACCACTGCCTATAACATACATACCAGGTTGTAAATGAGATACATCAATCTTTAAAGAGTTGTTCATGGCAGGTGCTGAGCGATATAAGCAGTTTCCATACAGATCTGTAATGGTTACCAGTTCACCGGCCATCATACCGGTTACCTGTATAACATTTGTAAATGGATTTGGATAACACTGGATGGTTGTAGGGGTCCGCTGCTCAAAAGAAAGGGTTGTAGTATAACGTATATCCCCCGATGCTGTTGTCATTTTTAACCGGTAGAATGACTTGCCGGCTAAAGGATGTGCATCTATGAAGTTATATAAAGCAGTAACCTTGTTCATTTGCGTTACACCCGGTACGAGTTCCCATGTTCTTTCATTGGCCGATCGTTCAACGGCTACCGACGTAGTTCCTTCGATAGCATTTGCTTTCCAGGATAGTTTGGCCGATTGGTTTGATCCATTCGTTACCAGGAGCTGAATTGTCCGGGCCGGCAGTATGGAAGGGTCGAGGTAATAAACGGTGATGCTGATATGATCGATCCGCGCAGCGGGCAGTAAGCCCACTATGCCAAGTATTTCTGCAGAAATGGCCACGCCAAAGTTGGTGCTGTTAATATCTGCGGGTGTCCAGGTGGTGCCCATAGGGCATTCGTATTGCCATAAGTTGAAATAGCATCAAGATCCTCGGACCATATGGTATTTTGCGCCATATTGGTACCGGTAATCGATCCGTTCTTGATAATGCGCACACTATGATCTGTTACACTGGTAAGATTGAGCAGCAGGTTGGTTGCACTTTTTTCTACATGTACTTCGATGCCGCAAATAGCCGCTGCCGTGGGAATGGAAAATCCGAAATTGGTGGCTTGCAGGTAATCTGTTTGTCCGCTCAGCAGGCTAAGGATCGACGAAGCGGTAGAGCGGTTGTTGTCATTCGTTAGAATGTTCGAAGGATTGCTGAATGAATAGTCGCTTCCGGGAAATGAGGTGCTTGCAGAGGCGCCCGGACTATTAGGGCCTGAAGCAGTACATTGGGCTTGCGTAAAAACATTGATGAAAAGAGCACAAAGCGTTAGCATGGCAATCTTGTTGCCGCTGGGTACGGTTAATGGATACATGATTAATAGGGTTAATGATAATTGAATGCCTGCACGCACATCCGGTCCAGCTTCACCAGGCATATATAAAAACACCGGATGCATACAGGAGAACCACTATTGCTTATCAAAAAAGCACCTATTAAGTGATATGTGTATTTATTTCTAAGTGTTAATTATTATATGAGTAGAAAATACATATGTGTTTTAAATGCCCAGCACGCTTTTCAATTTCGCATAACCGGTTTTGCTAACCGGCACCTGTGCCCCGGTCTTTAGTTGCGCCAGAAAATTTTCTTTTTCATAGGGGTCGATCCGCGTAACCAGCTGAACGTTCACTATATAAGAGCGGTGGGTGCGTACAAACTGTTGGGTATTCAATACCTTTTCAAAATGCCCCATGGTCTTGTTCTTGAGAAAGGCGCCTTCTTTGGTGTGGATCTTAACATAATCGTCTGCTGCTTCCAGGTAATGTACATCGTCGATGGGAATGATCTTTATCTTATTGCCGGTCTTAACAACGATCCGCTGGCTTTGCTGGGGCCCCTGGGCGGCTGTTTCCAGCAGTTCACGGGTATTGCCGGTTGAACTGGCTGCATCCCGTTCCTGTAACCGTTCAATGGCCTTATCAAAACGTTCCTGGCTGAAGGGCTTCAGCAGGTAATCTACCGCATGGCTTTCAAAGGCTTTAATGGCATACTCATCAAAGGCAGTGGTAAAGATCACGGCCGGCGGTTGTTCTACCAGTTCCAGCATTTCGAACCCATTGATCTTCGGCATTTGTATATCGAGGAAGATCACATCGGGTTGGTGCTGCATAATGGCTTTGATGCCTTCGAAGCCATCATTGCATTCCTGTACTACGCTGATGGAAGTATGTTGTTGCAGGTATTCCTTTACAACCATCCGGGCAAGGGGCTCATCATCTACAATAATGGCTTTTTTCATCTCGGGTCTTTTTTATAAGAATTCAGTTATTCAATACAAAGTTCGTGATCAGCTACACTGCCTGCGGAATTTTTATAACAGTGGTAAACTGGTTATCGATATGGTTTGTGCTCAGCAGATCGTTGCGGGCAAACAGCAGGTATAAACGCCGCTGTACGGAACGCAGCCCGAATCCGGTTCCCAGTTTGGGCGATGATGTTTCCGGGTCGAAGGGATTTTCAATGGAAACAACCAGGTAATTGTTCTCCCGCCTGGCGCTTATTGTTATGGTTACCGGTTCGGTGGTATCATAGAGGCCGAACTTAATGGCATTTTCGACCAATGGTTGCAAAAGCATGCTCGGCAATTGCAGTTTGCGGGTGCTTTCATCACTATATACCGCCGTGTTCAGGCGGTGGCCGAAACGCACTTTCTCGATGTCGAGGTATAACTGCAAATGTTGTAATTCGTCATCCAGGCTTATCCACTGGTGATCTTCTTTCTTTAATGTGCCTCGCAAAAATTCAGAGAGCTGTTGTATCATTTTACGCGCCTGCGCCGGTTGAATGGTTATTAAGGCGCTGATCGAGTTCAGGCTGTTGAATAGAAAATGCGGTTGTAATTGCTGGCGTAACTTATACAATTCTGCTTCCCGCGCCAGTTTCTCCGCGTCTGTTTTCCGGTGTTCACTGTCTTTTTGTTCATCCAGTGTATAATACAGTTCACTGACCAGGGCCATACAGAGGGTGATCAATAAAGCAATATCGAACCGGATGGGCATGAATTTGTCGAGGAATTGCAGGTATTCGGTCTCATTGGGATAAATGTTGATCATGGCATATTTCACGATAGCGCTCCAGATCCCTGCTTTGGCAGCGCAAACAATGATCACATAAATATACTTTCCTCTCTTGGGCCGGTAATACCGGAGGTTATTAATAACAATGATGGTTACCGATGCCAGCAATACATTACTCACCAGGCTGTCCATGGCAGATACATACCAGGCAAATCCCCAGTCATGTAGGATCTTCACCTGCATAAGCGACCAGGCAAGCCAGGCTGCTGCAAACAGGAGCTTATTTTTTAAAGTACCTAATGGAGATGCTGCCACTGTGTATATTTTTTTGTATGCTGTCTTGCGTTATGCGTTTCGCGCATGTATCGCCTTCGGCGGATGCTGCGTTTCGCGTTATAGTAACTGCAAATATTTGTGCGTATTGTTCGATTGGATGTGAGCGGCTTTTTTATGCACCAGCTCTATGTATGTACCGGCGTTATCGGTTTCCTGGATGCGCGAATACAATTCGGCGCCATCGATCAGGGCTGATATTTTATACAGCTCACAAACATTTATAAACTGCCAGGTGACCAGTTTTTGTTGCTGGTTCAGGAACATTTCCTGCTCCTGTTCTCCAATGGCTTTTGCTTTAGCAAACGCTTCCTGCTCATCGGCAGCCTGTACCAGTCGCAGCTGCTCGTCAAACTGTGCCGTGTGGTCACCTTCGCCACAAACGATCCTGTACACTATTTTAGCCAGAAACCAGTTCATACAATTATTTTTTAATGGTTGGGTGAAACTTTTGTATCAATAGCTTTTTATTTCAATACCGCCGAATAAAGTAGTGCCGTTCAGCACGATCACTTTGTCTTCGTCATAGCTGGTTTGGGGCGGGCGTTTATCTTCTATGCCGCCAAATACGGCAACCATTGTTTCGGAACGTATCTGCCAGTGGGGGGGAACGATCAGTTTGGCGCCGCCAAAGATTTGTACCATTTCAATCACGATCGAGCCGTTGAAATCGGCATGGGTCAGATTGATCTCTGCACCGCCAAAGATGGATACGATATCGCCGCCCTTGAAGTTCTTCGAATAAACCATTTTTTTAACGTTACCGAAGATCGTCACTACATCGAGCCAGTTATCAGGACTTCTTCTCTTCCGGTCAACAGCGGGTGTGATGGTTGTTTCCTGGTTTTCCATTCGCGTAATATCTTCTGCGGCAGATGCTTCCAGTTCAGGCTCTGCTGGGCGTCCCCGTTCCCATTGCTGCAGGTATTGTTCTTTCTCGCTGTCGTTCAAAGCCCTGAACTTTTCCCAGCGTTCATGCCACTGGCGGTGACGGCGGGGAGCCAGGATGATAATAAAGCCTACGGCTATAATAAGCACCGGCCAGATAAACATGTATATATTGGTATTGGGCCAGATCTGTTGCAGTAAGAATACCGAACCTACGCCGCAGATCACCACCCAGCCCGGGTCACGAAAGGCATTGCCGGCGCCGGCCAGTAAACCGAAGGCAACGATGATCATGGGCCAGGTAAAGAACCAGGTGGGAAAAGGCACTCCCAATGCTCTCAGGAGAAGCAGGGTGCCAATACACAGTAAGAGCAGGCCGGCCAGCACACTACCGCTTTTTTTCCGCCTTTTCAGGAACTGTTTCCGGTGGGCTCTTCTGAAGGCTTTCCGCTGTTCCCTGAGAGTATTGTCGCGCATCGATTAATAATTTTACACAAAGCTATTTCCCGGCGCACAGGGAGACAAGCGCCGGCCGCCAGACGGGAGGTAGAAGTCGGTAAAAGCGGATTTTTTACCGGTAAAAATGGCGGGTTGCTGGTTGCCGGTTACGGGTTGCCGGTTTCAGGTTACAGGTTACAGGTTTCAGGTTACAGGTTTCAGGGGCAGTTACCGGTTGCCGGTTCCAGGTTACAGGTTTCAGGTTTCAGGGGCAGTTACCGGTTGCCAGTTACCGGTTGCCGGTTACCAGTTGCCGGTTACCGGTTTCCGGTTACCAGTTACCGGTCGCCGGTCACCAGTGGCTGAACAATGGTCGCTGTCGCCCGTACCGGCGCCGCTGTATTCCATTATCGAATTATCACATTATCACATTATCACATTGTCACATTACTTCATTAATGTTGCGGGATAACTTGCTCCTGATGCGGCTGAGCGTTTCCAGGGTCATGCCGAGGTAAGAGGCAATGAATTTCAACGGCACCCGGTTCAGCAGGTCGCTTTTAGTGGCGATAAAATGTTTGTATTTGCTGGTCGCTTCCATTAAGCGGGCAATGAAAGCTCTTTCTTCTGCATCGCGATAGTATTTCTCGAGGATCTTGCGGCCTACAATATTCGCTTCGGGAAAATGATCATACAGGTATTGCAGGTCTTCGATGTTCAATGCAAAGAGTTCGCAATCTTCCAGGGCCTGGATATTCTCGCGTGCGGGTTGCTGTAAGCCAAAACTGGTTATGCAGGTAGCCAGTTCTTGTTCCCTGGAGATCCAGGTAGTGATCTCTTTCAAACCTTCTTTCACATAACTGCGAAGAATCCCCTTTTTGATCAGATAAATGCTGGAGCAGGTGCTGCCGGCGGTAACAAGCAATTCGCCTTTGGATAACTGGCTGCGGGACACTCTTTGATTCATGAAAGCTTGCGCTTCCGGACTAACAGGGTATATAGTTTTTACAAAATTAGTAAATGGCGATTCGGGAATTGCAGTTTTGGTTAACCATTGCTCTACTTCATGCGACGGGTTTACTGTTGATGTAGTCATCTCTAAGGTTTTTTGGTTCTGAATTGGTGTACGGTAAAAACCTTCTTGGCTTCAGAGGTAAGGCGCAGTATAGGTAAAGGGATAGCCTATTAAAGATAATAAAGATTTTTAGTTTATCAGGAATTATAATATGAGACATGCGGGAGGCATTTCATTTAAACTGTAATCCAGTTGGTTAGGCTGAAAAATAAAAATTTGGCCATGTAAGTTTGTTTAAATAATTTGTAATAAATTTAAACAAGTGGACCTGTTCTCTATTTCTCAGCTGCAACAGTTCTCGGGCATCAAGGCGCACACGATCCGGATCTGGGAGCAACGGTACAATGCGCTGAAGCCCGGCCGCAGTGAAGGGAACACCCGGTATTACAGCGGAGATCAGTTAAGACGGCTGTTGAACATTGTAAGCCTTTTGCATACAGATATGAAAATATCGGAGCTGTGCGCCCTTTCTGACGAAAAGTTGAACCGGTTAATAGAAAAGCAGGCTACCTTTGCACAACCCGCTCATCCTGAATTTGAATTTTATATAGCGCAGATCAACGCGGCTGCTCTGGAATACAATGAGCTGCGTTTTGACAAGGTGTTTTCCAATGCTTTGCTGCGTTATGGATTGAAGGATACTTACATACATATTATTTATCCTTCACTCGACCGCCTTAGCCTGATGTGGTCGGCCAGTATGCTCGCTCCGGCGCAGGAACACTTCATCACCGGACTGTTTCGTCAAAAGTTCCTGGCCGCCACCGATGCCCTGCCTGTTCCGACGGCCGCCACCGCAGCCAAAGACGCCTGGCTGCTTTTCCTGCCTGAGGATGAATGGCATGAACTCGGCCTGCTGCTGGCGAATTACCTCCTGCGGCTCGCGGGGAAAAAAGTATTCTATCTGGGACCTAATCTTCCGTACGATTCTCTTGTAGCTGCTGTGAAAGCGGTAAAGCCATCCAATCTCTTGTATTTCCTGGTCAGGAAAAATGATCCGGAAATCGACCAGGAACTGCTGACCCGTATCAGCCAGCAGTTTCACCACATTCATATTTATACGGCCTGCGATGTAGCGCGCGCTGCTGATCTTAAAAAGCCGAAGAATTGTACCCTGCTCCATGCAGTGGACGATCTCGTGGCTGTTTGGGAAAAGTAGTGTTTAAAAAAAATGCCTAAAATTTAAACGATCCTGATGCGAATTGGTATCATAGGCGCAGGCTTTGCGGGGCTGAGTGCTGCCTGTTATTTATCGGCTGCCGGGCACGAAGTGCATGTCTTTGAAAAAAATGCCGAAGCCGGTGGCCGGGCCAGGCAGTTACGCACAGCCAACGGCTTTATATTCGATATGGGACCCAGTTGGTACTGGATGCCCGCTGTATTTGAAAAGTTCTTTAATGACTTTGGCTACCGCGTAAGCGATCTGTACCAGCTGCAGCTGCTCGATCCTGCATTCGAGATCGTATTCGAAAAAAAAGAAACCATCGTAATTCCCGGCACCAGTGACGATCTTCATAACCTGTTTGAATCTATACAACCGGGCGGCGCACGGGCCCTGGCCCGGTTCCTGGCAGAAGGGGAACAGAAATACCGCTTTGGTATGGAACAGCTGGTATATAAGCCGGCCCTCTCAATAACCGAATACCTCTCGGCGAAACTGATCTGGAGAAGCCTGCAGGTAGATGTATTCCTTCCTTTTAGTAAACATGTCAGAAAATTCTTTACCGATCCGCGCCTGATCGCATTGATGGAATTCCCCGTTTTGTTCCTGGGCGCCAAACCGGCGCAAACGCCCGCCCTGTACAGCCTGATGAACTATGCCGGTTTGCAGTTAGGAACCTGGTACCCCCAGGGGGGCTTTGGTAAGGTGATCGAAGCTATGCAGTTTATAGCCGAACAAAATGGTGTGACCTTCCATTTCAATACAAATGTTGAAAAGATCATTTCAACAACAAACCGGGTAAGCGGATTACAGGTGAATGGAAACTATTTTCCTTGTGACGGACTTATCGCAGCGGCTGATTATCATCATGTAGAAGAAAAGCTGTTGGCGGATGGCGAAAGGAATTATAACGGTAAGTACTGGAATAATAAAGTAATGGCGCCTTCCTGCCTGATCTTTTACCTGGGCATTGATAAAAAGCTGGCCCGCCTGAAACACCATACCCTGTTCTTTGACGAACGCCTGGATGATCATGCCGACCAGATCTACAAAGACCCTCAATGGCCCGACAAACCTTTGTTCTATGTTTGTTGTCCATCAAAAACAGATGACAGCGTAGCGCCGCCGGGGCATGAGAACCTCTTCCTGCTAATGCCTGTCGCCGCCGGATTGCAGGACAATGAATACACCCGCGAGAAGTATTATTCCATAATGATGAACAGGCTCGAAGCATTTGCCGGCGAATCCATTCACGATCATATTGTATACAGGCGAAGCTATTGTATAAAGAATTTTATAAGCGATTACAATGCTTATAAAGGCAATGCCTATGGGTTGGCAAATACCCTGTCACAAACCGCTGTTCTTAAACCGAAGATCAGGAACAAGCAGTTGAAGAATCTTTTTTATGCCGGGCAGTTGACCGTACCCGGACCGGGCGTGCCACCTTCCATTATTTCAGGTAAAATAGCCGCAGGTCTATTAGATAAACACCTAACAAAAAAGACGCATGAAATATTTGTTTGACAAGGTTTCGATAACATGCAGCAGGCTGACGACGAAAACCTATAGCACCAGTTTTTCATTGGGCATTCTTTTTCTGGGCAGGCGTATCCGAAATCCCATTTATGCTATTTATGGTTTTGTGCGCTTTGCCGATGAAATTGTCGACAGCTTTCATGGCTATAACAAAAAAGAGCTGTTGGCTGCTTTCAGAAAGGATGCCAACACGGCCTTGCAGGATGGCATATCGCTGAATCCTATTTTAAATGCATTCCAGGCGGTAGTACATCAATATGGGATCGATAAAAAATGGATCGATATTTTTCTCGACAGCATGGAGATGGACCTCTACTATCAAACGTATACTGAAGAAAGCTATAAAAAATATATACTGGGGTCTGCTGAAGCGGTAGGTTTAATGTGCCTGCATGTTTTTACCAACGGCGATCCCGGGTCTTACGAGAAACTAAGTCCCTACGCTATGAGATTAGGGGCAGCTTTTCAAAAGGTAAATTTCCTGCGCGATGTGCAGGCAGATAACCTGCAGCTTGGCCGCACCTATTTCCCCTCCGTTAATCTGCGTAATTTCTCAAAGGCCGATAAAGAGAAGATCGAAGGGGAAATAGAAGAGGATTTTTTAGAAGCATTGAAAGGCATAAAGATGTTGCCGGCATCTTCCAAAAAAGGGGTGTACCTTGCATATTACTACTATTGGGTGCTATTCAAGAAAATTAAACGGTTACCCGCTGAAAAGATCCTCCATGAACGCATCCGTATCCCCAATTATCAGAAACTGGTATTAATGGTAAAATCGAATGTGAAATACCAGTTGAACATTATTTAAGAGCATAATAATAAGTGAATATGGTAGTAGTGAATATCCTGATCGTATTGTTTGCATTTGCAGGTATGGAAATGGTAGCCTGGTTTACGCACAAGTATATTATGCATGGGCTGGGCTGGTTTTTGCATAAAGATCATCATCGTAAGGAATCGGAGGGCTTTTTTGAGCATAACGATTTCTTCTTTTTGATCTTTGCCTTACCGGGCATCGCTGGTTTATACTGGGGTATGCAAAACAATTATAACTGGGCATTCTGGGTAGGATTGGGCATTACACTTTATGGCCTGGCATATTTCCTGGTGCATGATGTTTTTATTCATCAGCGCTTTAAAATATTCCGGAATACCAACAATGCATATTTCAGGGCCATACGCCGGGCACATAAAGTGCATCATAAACATTTGGATAAAGAAGAAGGGGAGTGCTTTGGCATGTTGTGGGTGCCTTTCAAATATTTTAAAAAGACTGTACAGGGACAATAATATGCAAGCTACTTACCTGATGATAAATTTTTTTTCTGCCATTGTCCCGTTCCTGTTCTCATTTTATCCGGCTATCAGGTTCGATAAACAGTTCCGGGCATTTTTTGCTGGCAATCTCATTGCTTCCGTTTGTTTTATTGCCTGGGATATATTATTTACTGCCTGGAAGGTTTGGGGCTTCAATGAACAGTATACGCTGGGGTATGAACTGTTTAACCTGCCGGGCGAAGAAATACTGTTTTTTGTTTGTATCCCTTTTGCCTGCGTGTTCACCTATCATTGTTTCAACACATTCTATACCATTCGCTGGCCGGCGAAAATAGAACGGATCCTCGTTATCGTGCTTGCATGCCTGTTACTGGCCGGCGGCCTCGCGTTCATCAACAAAGCGTATACAGCAGCTGCGTTTATCAGCACATCACTGCTCCTGCTGGCTTTGGAATTTGTATTCAAAGTACAATGGCTGCCAGGATTTCTCACCATTTACCCATTATTGCTTATTCCTTTTTTAGTGGTCAACGGAATACTTACAGGCACCGGCCTCGAACAGCCTGTGGTGTGGTACAATAATGCCGAGAACGTAAGCATCCGGGTGCTTACCATTCCGGTAGAGGATTTTGTATATGCACTGGAATTGATGTTATTTAATCTCTTCTTCTACGAAAAGTTTAAACGGGTATTCAGTGCGCGGGCTGCATCAGCTGAAATGCGTCCCCATCAAACAAGCCCAGGTCGCTGAGTTTAAGATGCGGGATCACCAGTAACGCCATAAACGATAATGTCATAAAGGGCGAAGAAAGGGTAGCGCCCAGCCCTTTGGCCATAGCGTCAATGTCGGTATAGGACCTTGCGACGGCATATCCGTCCTCAGCGCTCATGAGGCCGGCAACGGGTAAGGGCAATACCTGCGAAGCTCCGCCACCCACGCAACTTACGCCGCCCTCTTGTTCTATCACCAGGTTAACTGCCTGGCAAAGACTTTCATCGTCTACGCCTACTGCTACAATATTGTGACTGTCATGCGCCACCGAGGAGGCAATAGCGCCTTGTTGTAACCCGGTGTTCTTTATAAAAGCCAATGCCACCACTGCATCGGTGTAGCGGTTCACTACAGCAATTTTTAGCATATCCCTGCCAGTATCACTTACCATTAAGCCATCACTTGTTTTAGGCGGCATCATCAGTTTATTGGTGATCAGTTGTCCATCCAGCGCTTCAATCACCGGCACATTGGTTTCACCTTTCCAGGGCAGTTGGAAATCAGATACCGTTTTACGCTGGCAATGAAAATTATTGATGTGACCTGATGCCTGCGACGGTATGCGGGAGATCCCGTTCTCTGCCACCAGCTGTCCGTTGATATAGGTTTGCAGAACCTGGAACTGCTTCAGGTCACTGGTCACTATAAAATCGGCAGCATCACCTGTGCGCAGTAAACCTACAGGGAGCTTATAATGTAAAACGGGGTTTACGCAGGCAGCCTGCAGCACGTTGAAAATATCAATGCCTTTGGCTACGGCGCGGGCACAGAGCTCATTGATGTGACCGGCTACGAGGCTATCTGGGTGTTTATCATCACTGCCAAACATCATTTCTTGCGGGTGATCATTCAATAGGGGGATCAACGCATCAAAGTTGCGGGCGGCGCTGCCTTCGCGGATGATGATCTTCATTCCGTATTTCAGTTTATCCAATGCTTCCTCCGCGGTAAAACATTCGTGATCGGTGCTGATGATCACCTGCCCCTGCTCACCGGCTTCAATATACGCACGCGCCTGCTCGCCGCGTAATCCGGGTGCATGTCCATCAATGGGTTTACCGGCCAGGCGGGCAGCTGCTATTTTTTTCATCACCACCGGATCTTTATACAAAACGCCCGGGAAATTCATCATTTCACTTAAATATGGTATTTCCGCTTTTTGTAATAATGCGGTCACTTCGCTGGTATCGAGGTCAGCGCCTGCTGTTTCAAACCCCGTGGCGGGTACGCAACTGGGGGCGCCAAAGAAGAATTTGAACGGAACGCTGTTGCCATTTTCGATCATATATTCAACCCCTTTCATGCCGCATACATTGGCAATTTCATGCGGGTCGCTGATCGTGGCTACGGTACCATGCACTACGGCCAGCCGGGCAAACTGGCGCGGAACCAGCATGGAACTTTCAATATGCACGTGGCTGTCGATAAAACCGGGCAGTATATATGGCAGCGATGTGTCCCTGTTATCCAGGGACCTTATCGAAGCGATCTTTCCATTCTCTACCGATACAGCAGCCGGGTATATTTTTTTCTGCAATATGTCTACGAATTGTCCGGTTACAACGAATTGCATGCTTTTTGTTTAAGAAAGTGAAATTATCGATTTTAAAAAGATATGAAGCCGTTTGTAATAATTTCGGGTCTTATTCCACTAATTTTAAAGCGTTCCTCAGCAGGAAGCCTTACATTTAATAGGACTATTAATTAATCAACCATTTTACCTAACAAAATAGAAGAAAAATGAGATCCCTCCGAGTAGTATTGATGGCAGCCAGTGTGCTGTCGATGGTATCAGTACAAGCACAAACTGCCGACGAAATCATCAATAAACATATTGAAGCGCTGGGTGGTAAAGACAAAGTGGCTGGCATTAAGACCCTGTACACCGAATATGATATGGAAGTTATGGGTCAGCAGGCTCCGGGTATTACCTGGCTTGTAAATGGCAAAGCCTTCAAGAATGAAGTGAATTTCGGCGGCCAGAAGATCATTCAGGTAGTTACCGATAAAGACGGCTGGGCCCAGAACCCGATGATGGGACAGGCCACCCCGGTAGCAATGCCTGCCGACCAGGTGAAAATAAGCCAGGCAAACCTGGACCCCGGCGGTCCTTTATTCAATTATGCCGCCAAAGGATATACGGTTGAGCTGGCAGGCAAAGAAAATGTAAATGGTAAGGAAGCATATAAACTTACTGCAAAAGGCAAGGACACCGCCACTGTAAGCACATTCTGGATCGATCCTTCCACCTGGTATATCGTAAAAAGCACCTCAAAGAGCAATATGAACGGTGCCGAAATGGAGACCAGCCTCACTTTCTCCAACTACAAGAAAACGGATTATGGCTTTGTAACACCTTATAATATGGAGATGTCGATGCCGCAGGGCTTTACCCTGAATATTGTCAGCAAGAAAGTGGAGGTGAATAAGGAAATTGATATGAAGCTGTTCGAGATGCCGAAACAATAGCTTTAACTTTTTGTTAGCACTTTATTAATTGTTGCCACAGATGCCATCCTTGCACTGCAATGCTGGTGTCGGTGGCATTTTTTTATGTTTGGGATAACCAGGGAAGCCTCAAATAAGTTTGTAAGTAAGCGTTGTTTCTTTAATTTGATGCTTTAATCGGGTTATATGGAAATGATAAAAAGAAGTTTCTGCATAGTTATTTTACTGGTTGTGACCGGAACGGTGTCTGCGCAACAGGCGATCATTAATACAGTGGGCAAAGATCCGTTTGTGGGCAAGACCACAGAAGTCGTCTACAAAGCAAAAGAAGGTACATGGACCTTCCAGGGATTTAATAATACGGTCATCAAGACCACCTACAAGCCGGCCGACTATAACAGAACCGAACAGGTATCGGATGCTGTTATTGCCAAACCAGCTGCAGTAACTACCAAAATAACAAACGCCATATCCCAAACGGTAGAATTTGAGAACCTCACCAGTGTTGTTGTACAACGCGAAAAGCTCTATTACAAAACCGGTAAAGAAGTGAAAGTTAAATCAGCTGCTTATTTCAACCAGGGCGATACGCGGGGATTTCGCTTTCAGCTTTTTGAGAACGAACAGATCTTTGGCGGTGGGGAACGCGCATTACCGATGAACCGCCGGGGTTACCGTGTGAATTTATACAACACCCCGGTGTATGGGTATGGACTAGGGGCCGAAAACCTCAGTTTCTCTGTTCCCTTCTTCATTTCTTCAGCTGGTTATGCGCTGTTTTTTGATAATCCCTCCAAAGGATATGTTGATATCGGGTTAACCGATAAGAATGTACTGGAAGCCGGTTTCACCAGCGGGGAACTTACTTATTATGTTGTATTTGGCAAGAGCCTCGACGAGATAATGAACAATTACACGGCCATCACCGGCCGCCAGCCGTTGCCACCCCGTTGGGTCTTCGGGAATTTTGTATCTCGTTTTGGCTATCGCAGTGAAGAACAGGTAAAGCAGGTAGTTGCTAAAATGAAACAGGATCATTTTCCCATGGATGGGCTGGTGTTCGACCTGTTCTGGTTTGGCGATGCTGTAAAGGGCACCCTCGGTAACTTCGATTGGGTGAATACCCAGAAATGGCCGAACCCCAAACAAATGCTCACCGACTTCAGAACAAAGGATAATTTGAAATCGGTCCTGATCACCGAACCATATATTTTACAGAATACAAAAACCTATGCAGAGGCAGTTCCTTTCCTGGCAACCGGCGCTAATGGCAGTGCCATGATGATCCCTGATCTTTATTTCGGTACCGGTGGGCTCATTGATATTTTTCGTAAGCAGTCGCAGGACTGGATCTGGAAACAATACAAGAAACAAATAGGCAATGGCGTGAGTGGCTGGTGGCTCGATCTGGCTGAACCGGAAAAACATCCGTCCGGGATGATGCACAACCTGAAGGATTATGGTGTTGCCCGGCCTATGGGTGCCGATGAAGTGCATAACGTGTATGGACATTATTTCAGCAAAATGTTCTTTGAAAAATATGCGGCTGACGTAAGCGATCAGCGCCTGTTCTTATTGAACCGGTCAGGATTTGCCGGCAGCCAGCGCTATGGGGTATTTCCCTGGACCGGTGATGTGGCGCGCAGCTGGTCGGGGCTGAAAGCGCAGCCGCTGGTATTACTGGGCATGAGCCTGAGCGGATTACCCTACACGCATTCTGATGCCGGTGGTTTTGCTGCAGCGGAACAGGCTGACCCTGAACTATACACGCGCTGGTTACAGTTTGCTGCATTTACGCCCTTGTTCCGGCCGCATGGTACAGCACTGGAAGACCTTGATAAAAGCATCAAGAGCATTCCTTCAGAACCCTGTTTTTGGGATGAGCCCTATAAGAGCATTGTACGTAATTATATTAAGCTCCGTTACCAGTTACTGCCTTATAATTATTCCCTGAGTTACGATCAGGCGGTATTGGGCAAACCATTGATGCGGCCGCTGTATTATTACAGTTTTGCCGACAGCAGCGCTTTGCGGGCAGATGACCAGTATTTCTGGGGCGATAATATACTGGTAGCACCGGTTACCAGCCAGGGAGCAAACTCGCGCATGTTGTATTTGCCGGCCGGTAAATGGTACAGCCTGCTTAATAATTCGGTTACCGATGGCGGTAAAATGATCAGTCAGCCGGCTGATATAAAACAGATCCCGGTATTTGTTAAAGAAGGCAGCTTTCTTCCCCTTTGGGTCACAAAGGATACTGTTAAGTCAACGGAAACATATAACAGTAAAGACATCACGATCCGGTATTATCCTTCTGCCAATGCATCAACGTATGTGTGGTATGATGATGATGGCATCAGCACCCGGACGCTCGAGAAAGCCGATTATGAGCTGGTGACTTTCAAAGGCGTCACTGCCGGTAATAAAGTGACCATTGATATTACTACCAATAATCCCAATCAATACAGCAAGAAATTTAAACGCAAGTTCAATATAGAGTTGCCGGTTGGCTTAGGCGCTGGTGCCCTGGTAAATGGAAAACCGGCAGCTGCTGTGGGCAAACAGCAGGACCCGTTCCAACAGTTGACAAATGAATTTGTAACGGTTGAGTTTACGGGTAAGCCGCTGAAAGTGGAGCTTACTTTACGTTGATGAGTGATAGTGTTTGCTGTTTAATGGGTTGTTCAATAATGATGGGCTAAAAAAAGCGGTTTGGTCAAAAGACCAAACCGCAACAAGTAACAGGATAGTAAACTATGCTATCAAAAAGATGAGCAGGTAAATTACCAACTGCATAATGAGTGTAAAGACGATCGTCTTTTTCATAAGGGATGGATTTACGCCTGTACAAAAGCATGCCGCGTGCCAAAGTGCATTTATCAGTATAGGAGATATACGTACCGTATTTAACTCATTCACCACCCGCTTTGACTATCAAGCTGTAGAGAAAAAGTTATTTATTCACATTCCGGCATGGGCCTGGCGTTAACTTGCCAGGGTTATCGCTTTTAAGTTGTTAACTATTTAACAGTCTACGCTATTCATGTTTATCGAGCAGGTCGGGGCGCCGTTCCCTGGTGCGTTGCAGGGATTGTTCATAACGCCAGTCATCTACTTTCTTGGGATCGCCGCTCAGTAGAATGTCAGGTACTTTCCAGCCCCTGAAATCGGCAGGGCGGGTATACACGGGAGGTGCTAACAGGTTATCCTGGAAAGAATCCATGAGGGCAGAGGTCTCATCATTGAGAACGCCGGGCAATAAGCGGCCAATGGCATCCACAACAATCGCTGCAGCCAGTTCACCGCCGCTTAATACATAGTCGCCGATGGAAATTTCACGCGTAACAAAATGTTCGCGAATGCGCTCATCAATACCTTTGTAGTGGCCACAAATGATGATGATATTTTCTTTCAGCGACAATTGGTTGGCTATCGACTGATTGAACCGTTCTCCATCGGGCGTCATAAAAATAATTTCATCGTATTTCCGGTCTTTCGACAGCGATTCAATGGCATTGGCAAGGGGTTCGCACATCATGACCATGCCGGCGCCACCACCGTACTGGTAATCATCTACCTGTCCGTATTCATTCACGGCCCATTGCCGCAAATGGTGCACTTCTACCTGCAGCAAACCCTTGTCGCGGGCTCTTTTCATGATTGAATGAGAAAATGGGCTTTCGAGCAGTTCGGGCAGAACGGTGATGATATCAATACGCATGGTGCAAAGATAGAAGAGCAATGTGATAATCTGATAATTTGCTAATATGCAAATGAAATACAGCTCGAAGCACAAGCTTCAGATATAAGCTATTGCAATTAAAATCTCACCCTTCAGCAGGCTGGGCAGTTAATCCATAAACTCATCCAGGTCCCTTCTGTCTTTTTTGGTAGGCCGGCCAATTTTACTGAGGCGTTTACCGGTATGAAAGCTGGAAGCCTGGAATTGGAGCCGTTCCAATTCTTCAGCGGGTGTAATGTCAATATAATATTTGATCGCTTCGCTATAGGCGACGCGGTTGTGCAGCAGGCCCGCAACTTTGATCCGCCAGCGGCGGGCTTCTGTTTTCACTTCGTATTCATCGCCTACATGCACCTGCTTGGCGGCTTTTGCCTGAACGCCATCGTATTTCACCTTTCCCGTGTCGCAGGCGGCAGCGGCCATTGTACGTGTTTTAAATAAACGGATCGACCACAGGTATTTATCCAGCCGGAGTTTTTCTGTTTTTTCTGTACTCATAATTCACTGTTTCTCTCTTTCCAAAGATAAAAAATTGATGCGTAACGGGCAAGGAGCGTAGTTAGTGGTAAGTGGCGTGGGAAAGACAGGGGAATAGGTGCGAGGTGAGTAGTAAGTGGTGAGTGGCTGGTGGGAAACAAAAAAAGCGTAGAAAAAAAGTAGCGAATGGCGAGTAGGAAGCCCTCCTTGTCATTCGCTACTAACTACCAGCTTTTAAGAAGCAAAATATTTATGAAAATAAGGGATCGTTTCAATGCCCTTATAGAAATTCACGAGATCAAATTTTTCATTAGGGGAATGCAGGTTATCGCTATCCAGGCCAAACCCCATGAACACTATTTTCACCCCCAGTTCTTTTTCCAGGATGGAACAGATCGGAATACTGCCGCCGCCGCGAACCGGGATGGGCTTTTTGCCAAAAGTGGTTTCAATGGCCTGTGCCGCTGCCCGGTAAGCTTTCGAATCGATGGGTGTCATATAGGGCTCACCACCGTGCAGGTTATACGCTTCTACGGTAACGCCTGCAGGCGCTATTTTCCGGAAATACTGCAATAACATCTCTGTTATTTTTTCTGACGACTGGTTGGGAACCAGCCTTGCGGAGATCTTTGCATAGGCTTTGGAAGGCAATACGGTTTTGGCGCCTTCGCCGGTATAACCGCCCCAGATGCCGTTCAGTTCGAGCGTTGGGCGGATGCCGGTACGTTCGTTGGTGGTATATCCTTTTTCGCCCCACAGCTCTTTTAGGCCCAGGTCGTTCTTGTATTCCGTTTCATCAAAAGGCGCTTCCGCCATTAGTTTTCTTTCGGCGGTGGTTGATTCCACCACATCGTCATAGAAACCCGGAATGGTGATATGATTGTTCTCGTCGTGGCAGGAGGCGATCATTTTTGCCAGCATGGTAATGGGATTGGCTACCGCACCGCCGTATACGCCGCTGTGCAGGTCGCGGTTGGCGCCCGTAACCTCCACCTGGATATAGGCCAGTCCACGCACCCCAATATCAATGGAAGGTGTATCCATGCTGATCATAGAACTGTCGCTGATGAGGATCACATCGCATTTCAGGAGGTCTTTGTGCGCTGCCACGAAATCGGCCAGGTTGGGTGAGCCTACTTCTTCTTCACCTTCTATGAGGAACTTGATATTGTTCTGCAATGAATTGGTCTTATGTAAGATCTCGAGGGCTTTTACATGCATATAGAACTGCCCTTTGTCATCGGCAGAACCACGCGCGTAAATCCGGCCATCTTTTATCACCGGTTCAAATGGACCGCTGTGCCAGAGTTCGAGCGGATCGGGCGGTTGCACATCATAGTGCCCATATACCAGCACTGTAGGTTTGGAAGGATCAACGATCTTTTCAGCGAATACAGCAGGATGTCCGGCCGTTTCCAACAACTGCGCTTTATCGGCGCCAGCTTCGAGCAAGCGCTGCCTTACTTTTTCAGCACATTTTCTCATATCTTCCTTATGGGCGCTATTGGCGCTTACAGAAGGAATACGTAACAATTCCAGTAATTCATCCAGGAAGCGATCCTTGTTCTTTTCCTGGTAATCTTTCCAGGCTTGCATAATCATGAGTTTATTTAGTAATAAATGTGATTTGGGAACAGTGAGCGAATATATGTTTTTATTGGCTAGTGGTAAGTGGTAAATGGCTGGTAGAGCCTTTTATCCGACAATCACGATTAATAGCTTTCTTCAGGTTGGGCTGGAACCTTCCTGTTTGTCTTTCCTACTCGCCACTCGCCACTTACTATTCGGTTTTACAAAGAATGCTTTTTATCCTTCAACACATTTTCCAGCGTCCAGGCTACCTGCTTTTCAAAAGGACGCTTGCGAACGGAGCATTCGTCGCGGGTGCAAATGCTGCATGAAAAATCAAGGCAGGGATCGGTATGTACGAAGAGTTCAAATACGGTTCCGAATTCCCGTTTGATCAGCAGCCCCAGCTCTTCCACTTCTTTATGGGCTTCCACCACATTCAGGTACCAGGGCACGGTGAGGTGACAATCAATATGAAATTGTCCGCCATATTTGATCACACGCAGGTTATGCAGGTCGATCCAGTTCTTGCGGCGGTTGGCATTTAAAACGGCCAGCATTTTCTGCAGCAGTTCTTTATCGGCTTCATCCATGATGCCCGCGAGGGAATGACGCAAAATGCGGTAGCCGGTATACATGATGATAAATGCAAGAATGATGGCGATCACACCATCCAGCCACGTGAGATGGGTCAGTCGTATCAAAACGAGGCCAATGATAATGCCCAGGGTAGAGTAGGTGTCGGACTGCAGGTGTTTGCCGCTGGCTACCAGGGCAAGAGAATTGTTTTTCTTTCCTTTACGGATGCTTATATATCCTACTACAAAGTTGATGACGGCTGTAAGGGCTACCAGTATGATGCCGCGATCGAGTTGTTGCAATTCCCGCGGATAAACAAAATGGAGAACAGATTCATAAATGATCACCAGGGCAGCTACTATAATCAGTGTGCCTTCAACGGCGGCGCTCAGGAATTCGGCCTTGCCATGACCGTAGGGATGGTTTTCGTCGCGCGGTTTGGCTGCAACCCACAAGCTGTACAAACCAATAAATCCGGCAATCACATTTACGGTGCTTTCCAGCGCATCGGTTAAGATGGCCACAGAGCGGGTCAGCCAGTAGGCCACCATTTTAATGATGAACAGCAGTACGGCTACTGTTACCACCCATTTCTGTACCCGTAAATTTTCCCTGCCTGACTGCATGCAAGTTATTTGGGGCGAAGGTAGCAAAGCCAGATCGTATAAAGCAAGGCGGGGTGGCTCACATAAAACTTTAACCCCCAACCAATTTTACGGGATATTTAAAAAAATTCGAATCCCGGCGCAAAATTGTTAGATTTTCTTTAATTGCCTGCGCTATTATTAACCTGTCAAACGGGTCTCTATGGTGAAAATCAAGATTTCTTAGTGTGTGAATGTGATCAAAGGCGATTGGCAATACAACGATCTCCGTAACTGGTAACTGGGAAAAATTTCTTTACGAGCAACGATGATTGGGTACGTGCCTGCAACCTGTAGCCTGCAACGCTTCTTAGGCCGTTTGTGGTTGTTGTTTGGCAGCTTTTTTCTTGCCTATTAACCGCTTAATGCCGCGGTATACGCGGAAGTAAAATTCTTTATTGAACAATTGCGAATCGTGCAGGGCTTTGTAAATAAGGAACATGCCAATAGGCAAGAGCACAGCGGTGGCCAGCCACATACCGGCAGCAGGCTGTAACACATCTTCTTTCACAAACTTTTTACCGAAGTTGTTGAGCAGGAAGAAGATCACAAAGAAGATCACCGCAAACACGACCGGCGTTCCGATACCACCTTTGCGTACAATAGATCCCAATGGTGCACCGATCAGGAACAGGACGAGCACTGCAATGGACATGGTGATCTTTTCGTGGTAAGTCATCATGGTCATGCGCAGTTCCTTACGCTTGCCATCATAATCCCATGACGGTCCCTCAATGGTCGACTTAACCGAGTTGGCGTAAGATATGCTCTGGTCTACCACCGTTTGTTTAACCGCAGAAAGCACTTTATCGTTCTTCGACATCTTTGCACTATCGGGCAACAGATCTATGAAGCGGGCGCCTTTTTTAACGGGCGGCACTTTTACATCGATCCAGCCGGTGTCGAGGTATTTCGAAAACATAAAATAGCCCTGCAGCTCCCTGATATCACGGTCTTTGAACTTAGCCAGGCTTCTTGAGATGGAATCTACATTCTTGCTCAGCTGCCGGGTACTTAACATCTCATAGCGGTCCTTATAGGTGCTGTCGGGCGTTTGAATGAGGGCCAGGGAGCTGAGGTCGAGTACTTTTTTATATTCTTTAAAACCCAGCCTGATGAAATCGGTGTTATGGGCATAACGGTTACCCCTTTCTTCGTAACGCCAGCCGTTGAAGAGAATAAACTCCAGGAAGCGTTTGTCGGAAGAAAGCCGCATAATGCCTTTTTCCGCGGCTACAATATTGTCCTGGGGGCCGGTGCTGGATTCATAAATGATCACATTGTGTAAAATGGAGTCATTTTCTTTTTTAGAAACTTTGATGGCGTAATCAGGAATAGTGGTATAGAATACGCCTTCTTTGAGGTCGAATGCCGGTTTCTTATTTACGAGGTCGTAGTGCAGGGTCTTCATGCGCAGGTTGGCTACCGGTATAACATAGTTGTTAAAGAGGAAAGCCATACCCGATAACAGGGCGGCCACAACGGTGAGGGGCAGCATAAAACGCAACAGGCCGATGCCTGCCGATTTGATGGCCACCAGTTCGAAGGTTTCGCCCAGGTTACCAAAGGTCATGATAGAGGACAACAGGATGGCCAGTGGCAGGGCCAGGGGAACCAGGGTTGCGCTCAGGTATACCACCAGGCGAAGCATGGTAAAAACATCAATGCCCTTGCCCACAAAGTCATCGATCCACAGCCAGAAGAACTGTAGGATCAATACGAAGAGAGTAAGGAAAAAGGTTGCGATGAAAGGACCGATAAATGATCGCAAAACCAGTATGTCTAACTTTTTTATCACGGGCGCTTGGTTCTTAGGTTCTTGTTTCTGATTGGCGGCCGCAAAGCACATTTGTTACTTGCAAACCGCCACTTACCTTTACTGCATGGACGCCGCAAAAATACAGCTTTCAGCAGAGGAATTATCGTTGGTGCAAAATGCCGGCTGGCTTTTAACAAAGAATACGATTATAGAGAAAGTTTATGCTTTATTCGGGGAAATTGCGCAGGAAGTGCAGGGTGATCCTACGGGCCTGGCCGCGTTGGGAATAGAAAACGTATTGGTTCCATCAGCCAAGATCTCGAAAGGCGAAAATTATAAGGGACTGCCCTGGGTGGTACTGGATTTTCCGCGATCATTTGACCGCCAGCATACATTTGCGATCCGCACGATGTTCTGGTGGGGACATTTTTTCAGTGTGACCCTGCATTTGAAAGGGCGGTATAAAGATCAATTCCAGCAAAAGCTGATCGTTAATTTACCATTATTGACCGCACAGCAGTTTTATCTCTGTGTAAGTGAAGATGAATGGCGTTATGAATTTGAAGAAGACAATTACAAGCCTCTCACCCAGTTGGATTCTTCCGCTATAGAAAAAATCCTGCTGGCTAATGATTTCTGCAAGCTATCCGCTAAAATTTCACTTCCTCAGTGGAATGAATCAAAAGCATTAATTCTTGGCCTTTACAAAACGATCGTTAAAACCATTGGGCATTAATTGCCGAGCCGGTGAAACAGGTCTTTAACCTGGTAACCCCATAACTGGCTCTGGTCTTTAACCTCACCTTTATCTGCAAAATCTTTGATCACTAGGATGGTCTGATTCGTTACTTCTGATTTCTCAATTCTGAATTCAAAATATTCATCTTTGGGTGCATGCAACCAATGAAACCTGATAAATTTTTCTTCTTCGCTTTCCATTACTTCGGCTTTATCAGTAGTTCCGTTCCAGGAAAAACTGAAAACGTTATCTCTTTCGTCTACTTTATCAGCGAACCATTCCTGCAAACCTGCAGGCGTACTTAAGAATTCGTATAAAATGGAAGGAGAACATCTTACCGGATACTCTAACGTAAATATTTGTTTCTTACTCATCTAACCCTAATATTGATCTTTTTTGAAAATACCAATGGTGCAAGTATAGAAAATTAATGCTACCCCCAAAATTTTTTTTTGGCAAAATCAGGTAAAAAGTGCTAAAAATGAATAAATAAGCAAAAAATTTTCATATATCTGACTACCAGCAGGTTACGAATAATTTTGAGGGAGATAAGAGAATTGGGTATATTAGGTGATGAGATTTTTCTCAGATTTTTAATAACAAAATGCTTGTTCATATAACAAATACGACAGGTATTTCGTTTTTTCTAAACCATTGACCGTTACTTAAACCTAAAAAACCCTTTAAAATGTCCTACCTATGAGTATGCGGCAGCTCAAGATCACGAAATCAATTACGAATCGTGAATCTCAGAGCCTTGAAAAATACTTGCAGGAAATCGGAAAAGTTGAATTGATCAGTCCCGAAGAAGAGGTAAAACTCGCGGGTTTGATCAAGCAAGGAAACCAGGCAGCCCTTGACAAACTAACAAAAGCGAATCTGAGATTCGTTGTATCCGTAGCCAAGCAGTATCAAAATCAAGGCCTCTCATTACCAGACCTCATCAATGAGGGTAATTTGGGTCTCATTAAAGCAGCGCAGCGTTTTGATGAAACCCGTGGTTTTAAATTTATTTCCTACGCCGTGTGGTGGATCCGCCAAAGCATTCTTCAGGCATTAGCCGAACAATCGCGTATTGTAAGGCTTCCTTTAAACAAAGTAGGGTTAACAAACAAGATCCAGAAGGCTTTTTCGCAGCTGGAACAGGAGTTTGAACGTGAACCCTCGCCCGAAGAACTGGCAGAACTGCTGGAACTTGAAACCGATGAGGTTTCTGCCACCCTGGGCATTGCGGCCAGGCACGTAAGCATGGATACGCCACTGTCTGAAGGGGAAGACAATACCCTGATAGATGTGCTGGAGAATCACAATGCTGAAAGGGCAGAGACCAACATCGAGCACAAAGAATCCCTTAAGCAGGAAATTGAGCGCTCCATGAAAATGCTCACCGAGCGGCAGAAAGAAGTGATCTGCTATTTCTTTGGTTTAGGTGTCGATCATCCCATGAGCCTGGAAGATATCGGCGAGAAATTCAATCTCACCCGCGAGCGGGTACGCCAGATCAAGGACAAAGCAATTACCAAACTGCGCACCAATTCACGTTCCAAGGCCCTCCGGGGATTTTTGGGCGTTTAACCTTAAAAACTGATAACCGGCAAAAGAAACTTTACACAACAAAATTTACTTCCTGTAAATTTGCAGTCCATTAAGTGAATATAACTTGACGGTATATTCACTTTTTTGCTTTTATTAGCATTTGGTAGATGTGCCAGGTTTCGCCTGCAAGGACAGGCCAGGCGGGGCACAGCTTGTCAGGATTCTGAATGCAAAAAACAGGAAGTTATGTTTGAAAATCTTACCGACCGGCTGGAGTCGGCCTTAAAACAGATAAAAGGCGAAGGCCGGATCACCGAACTCAATATTGCTGCCACCGTTAAAGACATTCGCCGCGCCCTGGTGGATGCCGACGTAAACTATAAAATTGCCAAGGAATTTACCGACCGGGTGAAAGATAAAGCCCTGGGAGAAAAAGTATTAACTGCAGTTAGCCCCGGCCAGCTGATGGTAAAGATCGTGAAAGACGAACTGGTTGACCTCATGGGCGGCAGCGAAAGCGAATTCAACGCCAAAGGCAATCCGGCCGTGATTCTCATCGCCGGTTTACAGGGTTCCGGTAAGACCACTTTCAGCGCCAAACTGGCCAACTTCCTGAAATCCAGAAGCCGCCTGTCACCCATGCTGGTGGCTGCCGATATTTACCGCCCTGCGGCCATCGATCAGCTGAAAGTACTGGGCGAGCAGATCCAGGTGGATGTATACAGCGAACCGGAAAACAAAAATGCGGTGCAGATCGCATCCAACGCCATCAAAGAAGCCCGCAGCAGGAATAAAAATGTGGTCATCATCGATACCGCCGGCCGCCTGGCCATCGATGAAACTATGATGACCGAGGTAGCCAATGTAAAATCAGCCGTTAATCCGCAGGAGATCCTGTTTGTGGTTGATTCCATGACCGGACAGGATGCAGTGAACACGGCAAAAGCGTTTAATGATCGGCTTGACTTTACCGGCGTGGTATTGACAAAGTTAGATGGCGATACCCGCGGTGGTGCTGCCCTCTCGATCAAATACACAGTACAAAAACCCATTAAGTTTGTAAGCAGCGGCGAAAAGCTCGATACGCTCGACGTGTTCTACCCTGAGCGTATGGCCCAGCGTATCCTGGGCATGGGTGATATTACTACCCTCGTTGAAAAAGCACAGCAACAGTTCGACGAAGAACAGGCGCGTAAACTCGAAAAGAAGATCCGCAAGAACCAGTTCAACTTTGAAGATTTCAAACAACAACTGGAACAGATAAAAAAGATGGGTAATATCAAAGACCTGCTGGGCATGATACCCGGAGTTGGAAAAGCCATCAAGGACATCGATATCAGCGACGATGCGTTCAAAGGCATTGAGGCAATGATCAACTCCATGACCCCCGAAGAGCGCAATGATCCGGATCTGATCAACATGAGCCGTAAGCAACGAATTGCCAAAGGCGCCGGTAAAGATATTGGCGAAGTGAACGCATTTCTGAAGCAGTTTGACCAGATGAAACAGATGATGAAAATGATGAATAAGATGCCGATGGGAAGAATGGGAATGAAGAGATAAATGGCTCAGTTTCAGAAAATTTATCCACTTGAATTATTAAATTTGGAAAAATCAGTTCGATTGTTATTTTTGCAATCGTTATAATGGAAAGTAACCCTATTTGTTCACGCATTTAAATTTCTATTTAAGATGCCAGTTAAAATCAGACTGCAACGCCATGGGTCTAAAAAAAGACCTTTTTATTTCATCGTAGTGGCCGATGCACGCTCTCCGCGTGATGGTAAGTTCATCCAGAAGTTAGGTACTTACAACCCTCTTACAGTTCCTGCAACTATTCAGTTAGATCGCCAGAAAGCCCTCGATTGGCTGCATAAAGGCGCTCAACCTACTGACACCGTGCGCAGAATTCTGTCTTACAAAGGTGTACTGTACCTGAAACATTTGTTGCGTGGTGTAAAACTGGGTCTATTCGACGAAGCTACCGCTATGGAGAAATTCCAGAAGTGGCATGCTGAGCACGAGGTTCAGGTTAAAAAACGCCAGGAATCAAATGCTAAGGATAGAAGACCACGCAGACCAGGTGGAGCTGGTGCACCTCCAGTGCGGAAAGGCAGAGGAGAATAATCCTAACGCAGTATAGCTAGCTGTCAACTTGTTAAATCCTTCCGGTGTTCCGGAAGGATTTTTTTCTTTTATACCCTTTGTTATTCCTGTATACGGTTTTGCAAGGCATAAGCTGAGGCGGTGATCGGCAAATATGTGGGTGAAGGATATTGCCCATTGCGCATTTGCCAATTGCCCGTTGCTATTGCCCATTGTTCATTGAAAAGCTACCTTTGCCAGGCATATGACGAACTATCACAGCATTGGAAAAATAGTGGCCACATTTGGCGTGAAAGGAGAAGTGGTGCTGCACCACCAACTGGGTAAAAAGACCTCGTTAAAAGGCCTTGAAACCATTTTTATAGAGGAAAAGAAAGAGGAGATGCTGCCTTATTTCCTGGAAGGCGCCCGCATTAAAAATGATGAGGAATTGTTCCTGAAATTCGAAGGCATAGATACCAAAGAAGCGGCTCACCGCCTGATGCAGAAAAGGGTATGGCTGCCGCAGGAGGAATTTGAAAAATATGTTTCCAAGTCGGCCCCCATTATGCTGCTGGGCTTTCATATCATCAATGAAGGAACCGACCTGGGTGAAATACTCGAAATTATTGAACAACCGCATCAGATCCTTTGCCGGATAGATCATAAGGGCAAGGAGGCGCTCATTCCCGTGCATGAAGATTTCCTGTTGAAGATCGATCAAAAGAACAAACAGGTGCATGTTGAGCTGCCAGAGGGGCTGCTTGACATATACTCATAATGTGCTAATGTGCTGATCTGCTAATGTGCTAATGTCAGTGAGGCCAGGCTGAAGTTAAAGAGCGATTTCGACAATGGAAGGAAATTCGCAACCCAAGCATTAGCATATTATCACATTAGCAAATTAGCTAATTATTTTTTCAATCTGCACAAAATGCCTTTGATGATGGGCAATGATGAAACCGAACACATCACCCATTTTCAGTTTTATAAATGGCGCAATGGAAACAGGTATGCGCAGGCGACCAATATCTACCTGTTGGGCTTTTTTCAACAATTCAAGTAACCATATTTCCTGCTGTTCAAACTCCGCTAAAGCCTTCGCCGCATCGATCGTGGGCAGGGGATCATGCGCCTTAAAGGTTTTCATTTTATTGGGAATGCTGCCATCGGGTTTTGGCCGCATACTTTTAGTGAAATATCCGCCCAGCCAGCCTGGAGTAAAGTAACCCGCAGCTTCAGTGTTCGAATTCGCGATGGCCTGTTCCACCTTCGGCAGATAATAACGGCCGTAGGTGTTCAGATGTTCCAGGACCTGCGCTACGCTCCAACGGCCGGGCGCTGGTTGCTGTGTGAGCCGGCTCAGCGGCAATTGTTTCAAATAAGCCAGCCTGAGCAAGATCTGCCGAGTATCGGCCTGTAAGGTCTCAAGCAGGGAAGAAGCCAGTACTTTTTTCATTGATCTGATGGTTTGGGATACAAAGCTACCCGCTGCCAAATTCAAAAAAGTTGGTGGGGACCAAGATTTAATAAATAAGGCAAAAGGGAGCAAGAAAGGCATAGAGGCAAAAAGGCACAAACGCACAAAGGCAAAAGCACAAGGCGAAAGGCAAAAAGGCACAAGGCAAAATTTTCGGCGGCGCAAGATCAATTATTAATTGCAAAATTCGCGAGCTATTGACCATTCACCATTGACCATTCACCATTCCCCACCTATTCAATACGAACCGTAGCCATCAGTTTGCTGAAAGTGGTGGCATCCATACCTAAATAAGAGGCCAGGTATTTATGGGGTATCAGCTGCAATACGTGCGGACTGCGTTTCAACAGTGTTTTGAACTTTTCTTCGGCGCTGAACGTTTGTAATTCTACCTGCCGCTCCAGTACACCTTTGAGGGCAAAGGCCGTAAAACTGGCCAGCAGTTTTTCAACATTCCGGTATTTGTCCACCAACTGCTGCATCTGGGTATGTGTTGTGCGCATGAGGGTGCTGCTGGTAAGGGTTTCGAGGAAATAACGCGAAGGGGTTTGGGTGAGAAAGGAATCTGCAATGCCGGAAAAAGAATAGGGGTAAGTGAACACCAGGGTGGCTTCATGGGTGGCATCGATATAAAAGATACGTTGTACGCCATTCAACACAAAATACACATGGCGTTCGGTTTCACCGGCAGCCGTCAGAATCGTCTTTCTTTTGTAATGGTGTAACTGCCAGATGCCAGCCATTTCATCCCATTCTGCATCGCTCAGCGGATGCATGCTGAATAAATGTTTCTTTAAGTGTTGGAGGCCTTCTTCCAATCTTGCGTGTTTTGAGTAAAATTAAATATTATCAAACAATGGGGCGGTTACCGGTTGACATTTACCAGTTTCTCTGGCCGTATCCAAAATTCCCTTAAACAGTAGGGAGAATGCTGAACCGTAAGGGCCCGGAACCCGGAAACCGGTGACCGGGAACATTTTACCATTCCCCAATTTCACTAACTTGTGTATTGAATGAACAGTCCTCAGAGAATAATAGCGCATTTCGACCTGGATGCATTCTTCGTTTCTGTAGAGTGCCTCAATAATCCTGCTTTGAAGGGAAAGCCACTGATCGTGGGTGGACGGGAGCGGGGGGTAGTGGCTGCCTGTAGTTATGAGGCCCGTAAATTCGGGATCCATTCCGCCATGCCCATGAAAACAGCGCTGCGCTTATGTCCGCACGCTACCGTAGTAGGTGGCAGCCGCGGCGAATACAGCCGCTATTCCCGTTGGGTGACGGAGATCATTGCCGCCAAAGCGCCGCTGTTCGAAAAAGCCTCCATTGATGAGTTCTACCTCGACCTAACCGGAATGGATAAGTATTTCAACCCCTATCAATGGACGATCGACCTGCGGCAGGAGATCATTGATAAAACGGGTTTACCCATTTCATTCGGACTGGCGGGCAATAAAATGGTGGCCAAGATCGCTACCGATGAGGCCAAGCCGAATGGTTATCTGCACATTGCTTTTGGCCGCGAGAAAGAATTCCTGGCGCCTTTAAGAGTGAACAAGATCCCTGGCGTGGGTGAACATATGTACCAGGCCCTGCGCGATCTGGGCATCGAGACCATCGACCACCTGGCGGCACAGCCCATAGAGCTGCTCGAGAACCGTTTTGGGAAATATGGCGCTGATCTCTGGAATAAAGCCCATGGCATTCACCACGGCGCTGTAGTGCCTTACCATGAGGCAAAATCGATCTCTACGGAAAGTACATTCGAAGAAAATGTACTCGATACGGAAAGGCTGCTCAACGAACTGGTGGGTATGACAGAAAAAGTGGCGTATGAATTGAGGCAGGACAATAAAATGGCCGGTTGTATTGCAGTAAAAATACGTTATCCCGATTTCGAAACTACTTCGCGTCAAACCACCATTGCCTACACCTTCTACGATGATGAGCTTATTCCCAAGGCTAAAGACCTGTTCCACAAGCTCTATCGTAAAGGGCAGCCGGTGCGCTTACTGGGTGTGCGGCTGAGCGAACTCACCGATGAAGCGGTGCAAACGAATTTGTTCAGTAATGTTGAAAAAAAGACCGAGCTTTATAAGGCTATCGACGATGTGAAGAACCGGTTCGGCAGCAAATCGTTGACCAAGGCTACCGGTAAAAAATAAGATTTAACCAGTATTTAATCAGCCTGGTTTTTAATGCTATATACCCAACAGGACCCCTTTTTTGATCCGGAAAACAAAAAATCAGGCATCAGTCTACTTTATGAGTAGGGATTTGTATCTTCGTACCCCCGCAATATAGGGTAACAATCATTTTATCAACCTTAAAATACTTAGTATATGAGTTTAAGATTAGGCGACATCGCCCCTAACTTCCAGGCTAAGACTACCGCCGGCGATATTGACTTCTATGAATACCTTGGTGATGGCTGGGGCATCCTGTTTTCCCATCCTGCTGATTATACCCCTGTTTGTACGACTGAATTAGGCAAAACGGCTTTATTGCAGGAAGAATTCGCCAAACGCAATGTAAAAGTGCTGGCAGTTAGTGTTGATCCGCTCGATAAACACATCGGCTGGGTTAATGATATCAATGAGACCCAGAATTGCAATGTTGGTTTCCCGATCATTGCCGACGAAGACAGAAATGTGGCTACCCTGTACGATATGATCCATCCCAATGCTTCTGAAACCTTTACCGTTCGTTCACTGTTCGTAATAGGGCCCGATAAAAAGGTGAAACTGATGATCACCTATCCGGCTTCTACCGGAAGAAACTTCTATGAAGTTTTACGTGTAGTTGACTCACTGCAGCTGACTGCTAATTACAGCGTGGCTACACCCGCCGACTGGAAACATGGTGAGGACGTGATCGTGGTTCCGGCCGTTTCTACTGATGACGCTATCAAGAAATTCCCTAAAGGCGTGAAAGTGATCAAGCCTTACCTGCGTTATACGCCTCAGCCCAATCAATAAGATTGATAAAAGAATCACTGTTATATGCATGATCCCGCTCCGGTATATCTGGTACGGGATCTTTGCTTTATGGCTGTTTACGCGGATTGTACTTTTCCCTGAAGATCCTGTCGGTATTGGCGTTGATAAAAGCGGTGCTTTTTTTGAAATCGGATCTTATGTTGGGGGTGAGATAATTTATCCAGGCTGGATCCTTGTCCTGCCTGAAATAGGCATATAGCGCCAGGGCATAACCCCATTCCCGTTGTTTAAGATAACCCAGCGTATGATGGCCCCGGGCACTGAAATTCTTTATTTCCCGGAATGCACAGTTGGCATTGAATACGCCGATGCCGAATATTACAGTAGCCAGATCGGTTAAGGATTCGTCATTGAAAGGAACGCGTTTTTCGCCCAGCAGTTTGATGTGGGCAAACTCATGCGCAATGGTTGCCACCAGCTTTTCAGGATCTTTTAGATTAGTACTTTCTACAAAGACATCAAAAGCGCCCGCATCATTTTTCCCGAAGTACAAGCCTGCGGTGAGCTGCTCGGTACTGCTTTCATCGGGTATAGTAAATACGCTGAAGCCATAATCGCTTTTTATTTCCTGGATACTTTCATTATATAGCTCGAGGTTGATATTGTTCAGATCTATTTCCATTTGCCGGGCAACGATATGGGCAGTTTGTTCAAAGGAATCTTTCGAACCGTCATAGGCGATGGGAAAATGTTCGGCTGTTGGCAAAAGCATTGACTTGGTGAGGATATTATTTTGGCCGAATTCCTGCACGAGCCAAACAAAGGCCTGCTCCATCCAAAGCCGTGTATCGGTATCTATTGGGCATTCAGGTGGTTTCTTTGAAAATAAGCCGAACATAGCACCCGGAATTTATGATCTTAAAGTTACATATATCCTTTTGCCCGGGCAAATCTTCCGTCACCCTCTAACTATGATCCATAAACTATTCAAATGTTTTATCTTCCATAAAAATTTCGGTCACATGAAAAAACTACTGCTTTTCTTACTGCTCTGTAATCCGGTGATCCTGCTGGCGCAACGAACGATCCTGCACTGCGGTAAATTGATAGATGTTACCAAAGGGCAGGTAATGAATGAATACTCTGTTATTGTAGAAGGGAACAAGATCGTGGATGTAGTGGCGGGTTATGCCAAAGCTTCCGGTGCGGATAAAATAATTGATCTGAAGAACCGCACGGTATTGCCGGGCTTGATTGACTGCCACGTGCATGTGGAACATGAAACCAGTCCCACCAGGTACCAGGAAACCTTCACCTATAACCCGGCTGATTATGCTTTTCAATCGGTGGTTTTTGCAGAGCGCACCTTAATGGCCGGTTTCACCACGGTGCGCGACCTGGGTGGCAGCGGCGTGAATATTTCGCTGCGCAATGCGATCGATAAAAAGTGGATCAAAGGCCCCCGTGTATATACAGCCGGTAAGTCAATTGCCACTACCGGCGGACATGCCGATCCTACCAATGGGTACAGGAGGGACCTGATGGGGGATCCTGGTCCGGCTGCAGGCGTCGTTAATGGGCCCGATGAATGCCGTAAGGCCGTAAGGCAACGCTATAAAGAAGGCAGCGATGTTATTAAGATCACGGCATCGGGCGGGGTATTGAGTGTAGCTAAAAGCGGCGAGAATCCACAGTTCACGGAAGAGGAAATAAAAGCCATTGTAGAAACAGCGCATGATTATGGGTATAAGGTGGCTGCCCATTGCCATGGCGCCGAAGCGATGAAAAGAGCGGTGAAAGCCGGGGTGAACAGTATTGAGCATGGCACCTTCATGGATGATGAAGTAATGCAGTTAATGAAACAGCACGGCACTTATTATGTTCCGACAATAACTGCCGGCCGATCCGTTGGTGATTCAGCCAAAAAGCCGGGATATTATCCGGCCCTGGTAACGCCCAAGGCATTGGCGATCGGTCCGAAGATCCAAAGCACCTTTGCAAAAGCGTATAAGGCCGGCGTAAAGATCGCTTTCGGTACAGATGCCGGTGTTTATGCGCATGGTAAGAACTGGCTTGAATTTGTGTATATGGTGGAGTCAGGGATGCCGGCCATGGAAGCCATTCAGTCAGCGACGGTGGCGGCGGCGGAACTGGTTGGAGTTGCTGATAAGATCGGTAGTATCGAGAAGGGTAAATTAGCGGATATCATTGCTCTTGACGGTGATCCGGTAAAAGATATTCAGGCGGTTGGGCGGGTGGTTTTCGTAATGAAGGATGGTATAGTTTATAAATAGTTATTGAGTTCAAAAGTTATTAAGTTATTGGGCTGAGGTATTTACTTACAACCTCAATAACTTAATAACTGAATAACTTAAGCGTTTTTACGCAATTGTTGAAGCAAAGCCCGCATATCCTTCGGCATTTCGGCTTGCAGATCGTGCTTATTACCCTGCATATCGGTAAAACACAGGCGTTGGGCGTGCAGGCCGGTGCGGGCAAGAATGGGCCGTTCTTCTTCCTCGTTCTTCGAGAGTTTATAATTGCGTTTAAAAGAAGAGATCTTTACAGGAATTCCATCACCATACAATTCATCACAAACCAATGGATGACCAACATATTGCATGTGTACCCTGATCTGGTGCGTACGGCCGGTATGAATGCGGAACTGAACCAGCGAGAACTTACCGAATTCTTCCAGCACTTCATAATCGGTTACGGCAGGTTTTCCATTCTTGTGAATGAGCATGACCCCTCTTTTAACGGTGCTTTCCCTGATAGCGGCATCGATGGTCTTTTGTTTTTCGGGCAGGGTGCCGGTAACAATGCCCTGGTAATATTTTTCTACTGCTCTTTCTTCAAATGCCTGTGACAGGAATTTATGCGTTTCTGCTTCCTTGGCAAATACAATAATGCCACTGGTCTCCCGGTCGAGGCGGTGAACAGTGAAGATCTGCTCGTATCTCTGCAGCAAGATCTCTTTCAGCGAAATTTCTTTTCCTTCCCGGTCGGGAATGCTGAGCAGGCCCGGCGGTTTATTGATCACGATAAAATAGTCGTTCTCGAAAATGATCTCCGGTGATACTTTAACCACGAGTAAGGTTTTTGTTTTTTGTATAAGAGGCGTTCAGGTATTTTAACAGGCGTACTTCTTTCTCTGTTAAAAAGCGCCACTTGCCTCTGTCTACATTCTTCTTGGTGAGGTTCGCATACATTACACGGTCAAGGTTGCGCACATCGTAACCCATGTGTTTGAAGATGCGGCGAACGATGCGATTGCGGCCACTGTGGATCTCGATACCGATCACGCTTTTATCTTTTGGATCGGCATACGCGAGTGAATCCGGTGCAATAAAACCATCTTCCAGGGTGATGCCGTTCAGGATGGTATCGAAATCTTTTTTTACGAGGGGTTTATCGAGCTTTACTTCGTAGATCTTTTTTATTTCGTAACTGGGGTGTGATAACTTCTGCGCCAACTCACCATCGTTGGTGAGTAACAATACCCCTGTCGTATTTCTATCTAGGCGGCCGATAGGGTATACCCGTTCTTCGGTGGCATTGCGTATGATGTCTAAAACCGTTTTCCTGCCCTGGGGGTCTTCGGTAGTGGTGATATAGTCTTTCGGTTTATTGATCAGGATGTAGACCAGGTTCCTGCGGAGGAAGAGCTTTTTGCCATTCACTTTGATATCGTCTTTATCAGAAACTTTATGACCGGGCTCTACGATCTTTTCTCCGTTTACGATCACTTTGCCCGCCTTCACCAGTTCAGCTGCATCGCGCCGTGAACAGATACCGGCATGGGCAATGAATTTGTTCAGGGGCATTGAACCGGTTTCCGGTTTCGTGGTTTGTGGTTTATGGTTAGTGGTTTGTGGTTGGGTTCCCGGGCGTTCTGCTTTCTCAAATTTTGCTTTCGGCTTTTGGTCTTCCATTCGCTCCTTGCCTTTCTCAAAGCCTCTTTGCCTTTTTGCCTCAATGCCTTTCTCCTTGCCTTTATGCCTTGCTGCTTCTGTGCCTTTCTCAATGCCTCGTTGCCTTGTTACCTCGCTGCCTTTATGCCTTGCTGCCTCTGTGCCGCTCTCAATGCCTCGTTGCTTTTTTGCCTCTGTGCCGCTCTGCTTGCCTTTCTCTATACCTTTATGCCTTTTTGCCTCTGTGCCTCGCTTAAAGTCCTCTCTGCCTCTTTCCGACTGGTAACCACCTGCCTGACCCTGGGCTCTCGCCTCCCGGGCTTCATGTTTTTTCTTCTCGAAATATTCTTTGGTTTCCTGGCGGACCTTTTTCTTTTCCTGCCGGATGCGTTCTTTCTTTTTGGCGCCGCTGTCGCCTTTGTCCATAAATTTCTTGAATCCTTGTGCCATGTGTAGTAGTTTGCTGTTTTTCAACAGTAGTGAGCGGCAAAGGTACAAAATAAAAAACTCTCCCCGGTTTCGGCCAGGGAGAGAGCTTTATCAATAAGCATTTTGCCTTTATGATTGAACAGGCTTTGGCTGCCTGTGGTGTTTATGCTGTTGCTTTTGTTCTTCCAGCTTCTTCAACTGTTCTTCTGTGAGAATTGATTTCAGGCTTTCGTGTTGCTGTTGTTTGAATTGTTTCAGTTCTGCCTTTTTCTGCTCTTCGGTAAGCTTTTGATCAGCACGCACAGCCTTCATCTTCTGCACCATTTCTTCGCGGTTCTTTTTTAAAGCGCTTACCTGTTCTTCGGTCAGGTTCAGCTCCTTCTGCATTCTTTCAATGCGGTTGTGTTTATCCTGGCGGAACTTTCGGCCATGATGCTTCATCTTTTTCATTTCGGCCTTTTGCTCAGCCGTTAACACCTTATTTACTTTTTCGTGGTGCTCTTTGCGAATGGTGGCCATTTTACCTTTCCACTCGGTAACGGTTATCTTGTCCTCACTCTTTTTAAGATCAGCCATCTGTTGTTTGTAATCTTCGTTGATGGACTTCATGGCTGATTTTTGCTCGTCGGTGAGGTTGAGTTTTGCCATCATATCGCCGCGGTGATGACGCATTTTAGAACGATCGGGAGCACTATTTATCGATTGATCCTGCGCACTGGCGCCAAGCGCTACAAATGTGGCTAACGCTATTCCTACAATTGCTTTTTTCATACTTATTTCTTTTACTGTTTAGATGCCGGTTCGGTTTATCACCTTCGGCAGGCTTTGTTAAAATCGTATAACAGTATCATAGACTCCTGCCGGGAGGGCAGGTTTAATGCATGTATGAAAATCTTCGTAGGTGGGCGTATTCAAGGATGAGTGGTACGTTCACAAGTTCTTAACTTATTAAGTTCCTTATTGAGTTCATGAGTTATTAAGTTAAATACAGTCGCGAGGCTGAATAACTGAACAACTGAACAACTGATAACTGAATACAATTAAATCTGATCTTTATTAGCCAGTTGTCCACAAGCTGCATCAATATCCTTACCACGGCTGCGGCGAAGACGGGCGTTTACCCGGTTCCGTTCGAGGTAGCTCATGAATTGTTGAACCGTTTCTTCCTCGGGCTTTTCGAAGCGGGCGGCATCAATGGGATTGTATTCAATGATATTCACAAGATCAGCAGGCACCTGGCGATAGATCCTGATCAGTTCATCGGCATCCTTCAAACTATCGTTAAAGTTCCTGAAGAGAATGTATTCGAAGGTGATCTCGTTCTCTGTTTTCTGATAAAAATAGTTCAGGGCTTCGATCAGCGCTTTGAGGTTATTGGTCTCGTTAATAGGCATGATCTCATTGCGCTTTTTATCGTTCGCGGCATGTAATGATAACGCCAGTTTGAACCGCACTTTATCATCGCCCAGTTGTTTGATCATTTTGGCCACACCGGCGGTAGAAACGGTGATGCGGCGTGGGCTCATGCCCAATCCATCCGGAGATGTAATGCGCTCGATAGCCCGCAATACGTTCTTGTAATTGAGCAGAGGTTCGCCCATGCCCATGAACACGATATTGCTAAGCTTTTTATTATACACCCGTTCGCACTGTTGATTGATCAGCACTACTTCGTCATAGATCTCATCAAATTCCAGATTGCGTTTGCGCTCCATATACCCGGTTGCGCAGAATTTGCAGCTGAGGGAACAGCCGATCTGGGAAGAAACGCAGGCTGTTTTGCGTTCATCGGTAGGGATCAGCACCCCTTCCACCAAGTGGCCGTCCTGGGTACGGAAACGCGATTTGACAGTGCCATCGGCAGAATATTGCGTGGCGTCTACTGCTAAAGCCGGCAAAGAAAAATTATCGGCCAGTTTTGCCCGCAGCTCCTTACTCAGGTTGGTCATAGCCTCAAAAGAATGGGCCTGTTTCAGCCAAAGCCATTCATACACCTGTTTGGCGCGGAATTTCTTCTCGCCCAGGGTTTCAAAATATTGTTCCAGCTCACTGAGGCTCAACTGCCTGATATTCTTATTCGCCGTTTTTAACATCCTGCAAAGGTACAACGGCTTGGGCGGATTAGCTAATGTATGCACCCGGCGCCAGGGCTATACCTTAGCAAGATATTGTTAAAAGTTTAGGCCTTAACCGGTTGTAAGAACACGTACGTTTTATAGCTACTTTGCCATCTGAATTGTTTAAATAAACAAAATTCTTGTGCAGGGCCTGCATTTAACTACTTTACAATTACTTTGCGAACGCGAAATACATGCTCAAACAAAAAACTATATGAAAAAAGTATATGTCATCGATGCGGTAAGAACACCTATTGGAAAGTATGGTGGCGCATTAAGTACGATCCGGCCCGACGATCTGCTGGCCCATGTGATTAAATCTATATTACAACGCAATACCAACATAGATGTAAATGCTATTGAAGATGTTATTGCCGGCGATGCCAACCAGGCCGGGGAAGATAATCGCAATGTAGCCCGGATGGCGGCCCTGCTGGCTGGTTTGCCGGTGACCGTGCCGGGTAATACCGTGAACCGCCTATGCGCCTCTGGTTTGCAAGCCGTTATGGACGCTGCCCGGGCCATTATGTGCGGCGATGGTGAGCTGCTGATCGCCGGGGGCGTGGAAAGCATGACCCGGGCGCCCTTTGTTCAGTTGAAATCTTCCGGCGCCTGGAACCGAACGCCCGAAGTGGTTGATTCGACCATTGGCTGGCGCTTTCCGAATAAAAAACTCACCGATAAATATTATCCCTATTCCATGGGTGAAACCGCCGAGAACGTGGCCAAACAATGGAAGATCAGCCGTCAGGCCCAGGATGAATTTGCTCTGCAAAGCCAGGAAAAATACTTTGCTGCGCTGGATAAAGGCAGATGGAAAGAAGAGATCAGTGGCGTAGAGATCTTTGGTGGTAAGGAAGAAAAAATATTGCTTGAAAAGGATGAGCCGCCACGGATCACCTCACTCGAAAAACTGAGTACCCTGCGGCCGGCTTTTATAAAGGATGGAACTGTAACGGCCGGCAATTCATCGGGCATCAATGATGGCGCTGCCGCCATGCTGCTGGCCAGTGAAGAAGCGGTAGAAAAATACAATCTGCAGCCTATGGCGCGCATCGTATCCATGGCGGTAGCGGGCGTCGATCCGGCGATCATGGGCATTGGCCCGGTTCCTGCCAGCCAGAAGGCCTTGCAACGGGCCGGTATTACCGTGAATGAGCTTGACCTGGTTGAATTGAATGAAGCGTTTGCCGCTCAATCCATTGCGTGTATGCAGGACCTGCAGCTGGATGCTAAAAAAGTAAATGTTAACGGCGGTTCTATTGCTATTGGCCACCCATTGGGTTGCAGCGGCGTACGGATCTCGGCCACCTTACTGCATGAAATGAAAAAGCGGGGCGCGGGTTATGGACTGGCTACCATGTGTGTGGGCGTAGGGCAGGGGGCCGCTATCGTTTATGCGGGCGTTTAGGGATTTAACATATTTTACTTGCAAGGGAATTACGAATTTCTACTTTTACCATTCAATATTAATACCCTTATGCGAAAATTTCTACTTGTCCTTGGTTTACTAAGCACCCTGTTTGTAAACGCCCAAACAAAAAGGCCAGCTGCTAAAAAGAAGGAAACAAAAAAAGAAGAGAAGCCTGTTAAGAAAGTGGTTCCGGTTGAAAAAGCGGTTGAAGTTGTTCAGGATATAGAAGTGGTTGAAGAGCCTAAAGTTGAAAGTATATCAATCGAAAGTGTAAAAGAAGAAGGCATTGTTGAATCGGTGATGGCGCCGGTGATGGAAGAAGTGAAAAGGGAAGAGACTAAAACAGGAACTACTTCCAATAACTCCACCAATGTAGTTGATGGCGAACCGTTTTATATATATACCAGCTACCGCGAAAAGAACCTGATCATTGCTCATACGGGCGCCGATTATGAGAACAAGCGGTATGCCCTGCTGGAGTTTTTCTCCAAGAAAAAGATCACGCCGTTCATTTTCGAGAACATTTCCAGTTTTTATGATAGCGACCTGTCGCAGGTAAAGCTGAATTCTAAACATGGCGTTATCAATACCAAAGGCCAGATCATCATTCCCTGCATTTATGATGAAATGAGCACTATGACCATCGATGGCATGGTGTATTATGTAGTGAACAAAGGCGGCCGGGATGGCGTGATCAATGCGCAGAATGAAACCGTGATCCCATTTGAGTATGATAATCTCAGGAAGTCATACAATTCTTCCATGCACCTGGAGATCTCGAAAGGTGGTAAGTATGGCCTGATGAATTTTGTATCCCGCAAAATGGTGATCCCGGCCATCTATGATCGTATTGATGTATTGTCGAACAACCTGGTACAGGTACGTAAAGGAAACCAGTATACGCTCTTTAACCTCAGTGGCGAACAGGTATTTTCCAACTGGTACACGCAGTTGGATATTTATATCGACGGCGATTATGCTTTGGTTGAGCTCAATGGTAAAAAAGGCGTGATCAGCATTGCAGAAAAAAAGATCATACCGCTCGACTACGATGTAATGACCCGCCTGCGCAGTGGTTATTCTTCTTCCAAAGTATTTTTCATAACGGCCAAAGGCGGCAAGTATGGCATTATGGGGAATGATGGAAAAGTAGTGTTGCCATTGCAGTATACCATGATCACCAGTACCGGCTATGACCTGGTAACAGTAACAAAAGCTAATAAAAAAGGATTGTTATCAACCGAAGGTGCCTCTGTGCTTCCGGTTGAGTATGATGAGATCATTGATGCCGACCGGTATTTACTGGTAAAGAAAGCCGGCAAGTGGGGAGTAGTGAACCGTTCGGGTGTTTTTATTCTGCCGGTAGAATATGATGCCCTCACACGTATGTATACATCGGATACTTATAACACGCCTTACCTGCTGGCCACTAAGAACGGCAAAAAAGGAGTGATAGATGCCATAACCGGTAAACCCCGCATTGATTTTGTATACGACGACCTCATCGGTTACCGCAAATACAGTTACAGTTCAACCGAGACTTTCAACAACAGCATCATTGCCGTAAAGAATGGCAAGTATGGGATGGTGGAAATAAATGGTACTGTGCTGCTGCCTTTCAATTATGACGACCTGCAATACATGAACTCATTTTTGGTAATAGCGGGTAAGGGTGGTAAATACGGCGTAGTGGATATCTACAATAATAACAATGTCGTACTGCCTTTTGAATACCAGTTTGTGAATTGCAAGAACAGCACCGTTATAGCGTATAAAGACAGTTATGAAAAATACCGGGTGAGCGGTAATAAGATCACCAAAGATGGTAAATAGCGAAATGGCCAATAATGCTTGCCTAGGCGCCAATGACAAGCGCCGGCATGGTCAATGCGCATAAATACTTAGTTTGCAGGTTCAATACACTCGTATGAACCTGCAAACTGCTTTAATGCAACTAGAGAAACATATCCAGGTAGTTCCTGCCCGGTTTAAACAACTGCCAGCCGAAACTATTCTTAAAAAGCCGGCACCTGGAAAATGGTCGAAACAGGAAATACTGGGCCATCTCATCGATTCGGCTATAAATAATCTGAAGCGTTTTACCGATAGCCAATATTCTTCCCAGCCTTACATGGTTGTCCGTTATAACCAGGATGCGTTGGTGCTTATCAATCGCTACCAGCAATCTCCGGCAGAACATCTGTTGCAATTATGGCAATTGTTGAACAGGCAGGTGTTAACTGTACTAAATAACATACCTGCCGATAAAATTGCCTATACGGTGATCACGCCATCGGGCGAAGCCAAAAACCTGGAATGGCTGGCGATCGATTATGTTGAGCATATGGAGCACCACCTGCGGCAGATCTTCGATTGAACGTTATACGAGCCGGTACAACAGTTTCCGCACCATCCGGTAATTGGTGAACAGCGACAGCGCTATTAGAAAGAGGGCGGTGGCTAATACCGTCCAGTGCAGCACCGCCGAAAGCTCGGGCCGGTCGAACATGGCAAAATGATGAAAGGCCCATTGCATGCCTTCGGCGAGGGCCAGCGCCACTAATACGACCAGGATGTATACGGGAATAAATTGCTTCGAAACATTTTTGCTGAGCCAGTTGGGCGAATACCCCATTAATAGTAATAATTGCAGGTTGTCTTTACTGCGCGCGATCATCAGCTGCAGGTAAAAAGAGAACAGCATCAGCGCCAGGATCACCACCAGCAGCCCGAATATGCCCAGTCCGCTAAAAATGCCCTGCAGTACCTGTTTAACCCGGCCGAATTTTGTTTTATCCTTATTGACTTTATACTGTTTCTGCTGCAGATAATTGAGAAAATCGGGGTTATTGGCGTCGTTGGTCTTTATGTACAGCCGCGATGCGCGCACGCTCGTTGTGTTACCAAATTTGTTATTGGCCCAGTCGAGGAAGTTTTTGGGAACAATAATAGAGTTCACGCGGTCGCTCAGGGCTACGATAGAACCGCGGAAAGTTTGCTGCAGGCCATTGGGGCCGTAACAGGTTATATACACTACCACCTGCGATGCCGTGGCTTCGGACAATTGCGGTAATCCATAACCCGGTGCAAATACATTATATATTTCCAGGAAATCGGAGGAGAAAACGATCGGGATATAATCCTGCCCTTCCTGCCAGCTAAAATTGGGTGGAACGGTGTCAATAAAGTTATTGTCCAGCGACTCCAGGAACATATCGGTGCTGAAGGGAATAATATCACCAGCGCTCAGCTGTACCCGGAAGCGGTTGGCTACTAAGGGCGAAACACCCTGGATAAATGGCTGGGCACTGATCTCCTTAATGTCATTTTCATTGAAGAGGTTTTTTTCCAGTTGCCCCATCGTTTCATTGGTAATGGTCTTGGAGATGGAGATGAAGTCATAACCTTCCTTACGTTTGGTTTCACCGCCCAGTAACTGCTGAATGTTGATGAACATTTGAATGGAGCATAACAACAGCAGTACGCCAATGCCTAAGCCAATATAGGAGAACCAGCGCGAACTGGTGTTGGTGCCTGTTTGCAATAAAGAGCGGATGGGTTTGAAAGATGCTGCCACTGTTAAAAATTACAGGTGAAACAATCGGGTGTACGGGAAATAGTCTATGCGCTCGAGGTCGGCAAAAATGATGGCCGCATTGCGCAGTTTGGCTTCCTCGAGCATCAGCTGCATGGCGTTCTGCGAATTCTTATCATCGAGGTGACTGAATGGTTCATCGAGCAGTAAGAAATCGAAGGGCTGCATCAGTGCGCGGATAATGGCCACCCGCTGTTGTTCGCCATAGGAGCAGATACGGCTTTTTGCCTGAAGTTTGTTGCCAATACCCAGGCGTTCTGCCATTTCTTTGATCTTTTCGGCAGGATGGAAAGGGTTCAGCTGCCTTTTCAGTTCAATATTTTCAAAGACCGATTGCTCGGGAAACAAACGCAGGTCCTGGAATACAATGCTTACATGATCTTTGCGGTAGCTGGCGAAGTCTTCCGCAGTATACAGCCTGAGGGGACGGTTATTATATAGAATATTTCCACTGTACTCGTTGCGCAGGCCATACAGGAAATGCATGAGCGAAGATTTGCCGCTGCCGGAAGGCGCCACGATCTTGACATACTCGCCTTTGGTAAAGCTCAGGTCTTTGCGCCAAACTTCAGAACCGCTGCGCTGGCTTTCGTCGAAATAAACCGGTAAGAGTTGCTGTAATTGAAGTTGCATGGTTGCCGGAAATAATTGCTTGATCATGAAACAAGCCTGCCCTGGTTTTTTATTCCGGTGAGCAGGCTTGTATGCAGGTGTGCCACACTTAGGCTTCTGTTGCCAGGAAGCGTGACACACCTAAAAATTGTTTACTAATGCAATGCAGGTTCAAGCGCAGCCACGCTTAATGCTGCGGGATCGCTGTATTTTAACATGGCCTGGTCATCATATTGCTTGCTGCCCTTGTTCAGTTCTTTTGAAATGGCATCCAGGTATTTGTTCAGTTGTTTCAAACTGTTGGTGCTTTTATCAACCAGGTTTATTTCAGCTTCGCCTTCAAAAGCACCATTCTTCAGGCCGCCACTGGTCATATATACATCCTGCCACATGTTTACCGACAGGTCCATCGCCACCCTGGCGCTGCTGTCGGAAATGATGGGAGCGGTGTTCTTCAGGATTTGCTGTATATTGATATAACCACCGAACACCTTGCCACTGATGCGGCTGGTGAAAGGGAACTGGTTATTGCCGCCTTTTAAATAACCGTTCACCTGCTCGGGGGAGTTGCCGGCAGCGAACCATTCGTTGTTCAGCTGAAAATGTACTTTGCTGGTTATGGCGGGTGAGATCGCCTGCACTTTTGTTTGCAGAATGCCGAACAGTTTGTCGAATGCCGGCTTTTCATTCACCGAAGTGGCGAACAAGATATTGGCATTAGGCATTTCGTTCTTGAGGGTAACAGGATCACCAGTCTCCGGATCGGTAAATGTAGTTTCAGTGGGTTTGATCTCGAAATCGCTTACTGATAACAGTACATCCCCTTTATTGGCTTTTACAAATTCCGCGGTGCTGAAGCCTTCGTTGCCCAGGAAACCATTCACTATACCGTCGACACCCATCAGTTTCAGCAGGTCGATCAAACCCTGGGGCGGATATTTAAAAGCAAATACAGCCACTACATTTTTGGAAGGAATGCGGTTGATCATCGCTTCACTTACTTTGCCGCCGGCATATTTTTCCATCAGGGCCTTCATGTCTTTATTATAGAAGGCTTTTGATCTCAGGGTGATCTTGCCATTCTCGAAGTTCAGCGCAGCGCCGTACGCATTGCCTTCGAACAGCACATTCATTTTAAGCACGGATAATAACCCCCCCAGGCTATTAGCATATGATTCGGCATTTACCCAGTAATGAAGATCGCCGCTTTCTTTTCTCACCGCAGCAAAGCGGTCGTCACCCACCAGGTTGTTCTTGGCCGGCAGATCGAACAACTGCACGGCAAATTGTTGTAAGCTATCTGTGGGGAAAGAGTATGGTTGGCTTTCTTCGCTGCTCAGATATTTGGCGCCTGCATCGGGTATGGGTGCATCCATAATGTATACAAAGCGGTTGTTGGTGAACGCAACCAGGCTTTTACTGCTGTAAGTGATCACACTCACATCACCGCTTTTAACCGCTTTTTTGCTGTTCTGGTTCAGTTTAGCGGCAAATGCTTCAAAGGCAGCAGCGTCTTTTACGCCCCCTTCAAATGCCATATAGCCCCCTTTGCCTTCTTTTTTAACGAAAAAGGCCAGTTCATTTTTCAGGTCGATGCCGGAGCTGGTGGGATCGTTCAATAATTTTCTGCTCAAAGAATCGGTTTGCTCAGCGTATAATTTTTTAAACCATTCGCTTTGTTGAATTTCCTGCCAGCTCACTTTGGATGTTAATGAACTGGTATTTAAAACGATCGCAAACGAAGCATCTTTAGGAATGGCGATGCCCGATTTGTTGTTTTTACAGGATACGATGCTGATCATGGCTACAGCCAGCAGAAAAATGGATAACAGGTTACGTTGCATATCATCGGTTTGGTTAAAATAGAGCTCAAATAAACAATTTATTGGTAAGGTCTGCAAGTGGCAGGGTCTCCTGGGCGCCCGTTTTCAGGTTTTTAACGACCCCTGTATTACTTTGTATCTCCTGACTACCAATAATTACAACAAAACCAATATTTTTCTTTTCTGCGTAGTTGAACTGTTTGTTCATTTTGGCAGCTTCGTGGTACAATTCACAACGAACGCCCTGTTTCCGCAGGTTTTGCATGGTGGCGAAAGCGGTTTTGCTTTCTTCGGCGCCGAGGTTAAAAAATAAGACCTGGGTGCCGGTGTACACCCCTTCGGGGAACAGTTTCAGCTCTTCCATCACATCGTAAATACGGTCTACCCCAAAGCTGATGCCTACGCCGGGGATATTCGGCACGCCAAAAAGACCGGTGAGGTCATCGTAGCGGCCGCCGCCGCCGATACTGCCGATCTTTACGGTGGCAGGGGCTTTGGCTTCGAAAATGATACCGGTGTAATAGTTGAGGCCGCGGGCAAGCGTGAAGTCAATCACCAGATTGTCGATGGCCGATTGCCGGTTGACGGTTTCCAGCTCTTCAATTCCCTTTCTGCCAATTTCCAGGTGACCCAGCAATGCGCTGATCTGTTCCAGTTTATCTTCGTTGGAACCGGTGATGGCCAGGTATTTTTCAATGGTGTCGATCTGTTCGTTGTTCAATCCTCGCTGAGCCAGTTCTTCTTTTACTTTATCGAGGCCTATTTTATCGAGTTTGTCGATGGCGACTGTAATGTCGATCATTTTCTCTGCACCTCCGCAGAACGCTGCCAGGGCGGCCAGCAGCTTGCGGCTATTGATGCGCAGTTCAAAACCAGTTACACCCAGTTGCGTGAAAACATCATTATAAATATTTGCCAGTTCCACCTCATTCAACAGCGCGTTACTGCCCACGATATCGGCATCGCATTGGTAGAATTCCCGGTAACGGCCTTTCTGGGGCCGGTCGGCCCGCCATACCGGTTGGATCTGGTAGCGCTTGAACGGAAAGGTGAGCTGGCCATGGTTCATAGCCACATAGCGGGCAAACGGAATGGTGAGATCGTATTTGAGCGCCCGTTCTGTTAAACCTTTAACATTTTTTCCTTCCAGCACTTTTTCAAAATCTGCGCGGGCCTGTTGGTGTTTATCAGGATTGTCGAGCCCGTTATTCAATATCTTAAAGATCAGTTTATCGCCTTCCTCGCCATACTTGCCCATGAGGGTGTCGAGGTTTTCCATGGCCGGTGTCTCCAGCGGCTGAAAACCATACAGTTCAAAAACACTGCGGATCGTATTGAAAATATATTGCCGTTTGCGAACCACTTCTGGTCCGAAATCTCTTGTACCCTGTGGTAAACCTGGTTTAGCCATTATGCTGTTTTGGAAATTTTAGTTGAATGAAGGTTGTGATTTAAAGTCCTACTTTGAAAGCGGACGTTCATTGTTGAGAATGCGATATTTCTCCACGATCTTATCGCATGCCTGGTCGATCATGGCAAATACTTCATGGTAGCCGGGTTCGGTACCATACCAGGGATCGGGCACGTCCATATTTTTTCCGGGATGCAGTTCGTTCATCAGCAGATCCACTTTGCTGGCATCGAAGTTTTTACCGGCAATGCGTTGCATTTCCTCTATTACATCCTCTGCCATGGCGTAGATCTTGTCGTACTGTTTGAAGTCGGCGGCCGTAAAGCGGCGGGCGCGCTGGTGGCTGATGTCGATCCCGTTCAACAGGGCTACTTTCTGCGACAAGCGATGCGGTGCTTCGCCCACGTGATAGCCATTGGTGCCGGCGCTGTCGATCGTCCACGCCAATCCTTGCTGCTGCACTTTCTGCTGTAAAATGCCTTCGGCCAGCGGGCTCCTGCATATATTACCCAAACAAACCATTAAGATTTTCATCTGCGCTGTATTATTTAACCATCCGCAGTAATGGGATGGATGTTCAATAGCCGGCAAAGATAACTGATAGTTTCTGCTTTACTGGCAGTGGAAGGAGGGCGGATTAGAACAGGATTAGAAAGGGCAGGCCAGGGCCAGTTTATGGAAATCATCTTGATTTGCATCCTATTTTTTGAATAAAGTCATGAAAACCGGGATTTTCGTAACGTGTTTATTTCTTATCTTGCCCGGACCCTAAATATGTTAAAATGGCATCGGAACTAGAAGACAAAAAACAAAGGGCATATGTCAACAGGCGGTCGATCATGGATCTTGGAATGGGTATCATTTATGCCGGCATGGGAGGGGCGATGATGTTTGCAGAGCGGGTAGGGTTGGGGGATGTTTTCCCTTCGCCGTTTTCCTATATTTTCGGTGGAATATGTTTGTTGTATGGCGGGTTCAGGATCTACCGCGGCATAAAAAGAAATTATTACCGATAAGGTGCAGCACTAACGCAGTAGGCTACCGGCCTTTATAAAATTGTTAATAGGTTTATAACTGGCAGAACCGATTAAAATTTAATTAAATGACCAGGTTAATGAGCGGTGTTGCCAGCTATAAAAAAATAAAGAAGATATTAAGATGAAATGGTTAGGGTATGTTAGATCGGTTTTACGGGGCGTATTCTTGTTAGGTGGTATTAATATGATGGTAACTGCATGCAGTTCACCCGCCACCAAACCCCAGGAAACTACAGTCAGCGGCACCATCCACATCAGCGTGGATGAAAGTTTCAGACCGGTGATCGACTCACAGATCCAGGTTTTCGAATCCCAACATCCTGATGCACACATAATGGTTCAATACAAGCCGGAGGCTGAATGCCTGCGGGACCTGAATGTTGACAGTATCCGCATGGTGATCGTAACAAGACCATTGACAGAAGCAGAGGAAACAACACTTACCAAAAAGCTGCAGTTCAGGCCCAGTTACGGCCCGCTTGCTTTCGACGCCATTGCGGTGATCGTGAACAACCAGGTAAAAGATACTTTATTTACCATGCAGGATATCCGGTCTATGGCGAAAGGCACCAGCGGGTACAAATACAAGGTTTTGCTCGATGGAAAAACGGCTACCAGCACCGTGCGCTTTGTAGTGGATTCGCTGTTGAAGGGGGAGCCGCTGTCGTCGAATGTGGTGGCAGCGCAAAATTCGGAAGGCGTGATCGATTATGTTTCTAAGAACCAGGATGCCATTGGTTTGCTGGGAGTTAGCTGGATCGGTAATAAAGATGATACCACTCAGCTCAGTTTCCTGAAAAAAGTTAAAATTGCACAAATTGAGTGCCGCGGATGTAATGGCACATATGTTGATCCTGTACAATATAATATTGCGTACGACAGGTACCCCATGATCAGGCCCCTGTATTTCATTTTAAAGGAGAATTTTGATGGGCTTGGCAACGGTTTTGCAAACTTTCTTATCTACGAGAAAGGGCAAAAAATATTTAATCGGGCATACTTATTGCCTGCGAGAATGAGCTTCGTAGAGCGGAAAATGCAGATAAGTGAATAAACAAACAGCGGATTCCTAATACATTATAAAACTTTAAAAAAATAGCGACTTACAATGAGCAAGCGATTCATCAGTTTTGTAACCATGGTTGTACTGGGTAGCAATGTGCTATTTGCCCAGAGTGTGGATCAGGGGAGGAAGTTTTTCTATTACGAAAGATACAAGAGCGCCAGGGAAAATTTTGAGAAGGTGCTGGCATCGAATCCGAATAATATTGAAGCAACATACTGGTTGGGACAAACCATGCTCGAGCAAAAAGATTCTACCGCAGCCAAGAATCTCTATCAAAAGGCACTGCAGCAAAATGGCAATGCTCCGCTGATCCTGGTGGGCATGGGCGAAATAGAGCTGCGCGAAGGCAAAACCAATGATGCCCGCCAGCGTTTTGAGACCGCCATTTCCTTAACCAAAGGAAAAGACGTGGAGGTATTCAATGCCATTGGCCGTGCGAACGTAGATGCCAAGCTGGGCGATGCTACTTATGCTATCGAAAAACTCAATCAGGCTACACAGGTAAAGAACTTTAAAAATCCCGAGACCTATATTATCATGGGAGATGCTTACCGTAAACTGATCGATGGCGGTAATGCGGTTACTTCTTACCAAAAAGCCCTGAGTTTAGATCCCAAATATGCAGCAGCCAAACATAAGATCGCTAAAGTGTATCTTACGCAGCGCAATACCGAGCTCTTCACCCAGAATTTCGAAGAAGCCATCAAACTCGATCCGGCATATGCCCCCACTTACTATGAACTGTTCTACTACTGGTATTTCAAAGATGTAAATAAAGCGGCTCCTTACCTCGATAGCTATATCGCTAATTTCGACCAGGGCCCTGAAATTGAATACCTGAGAACCGACTTCCTTTTCGCTTCCGGTAAATTTAATGAGGCAAAGGACAAAGCATTGGGTTTGATCAGTCAGTATGGTGAGAAGGTAGAGCCCCGGATGTATAAAATGGTGGCTTATGCCTGCGATACCCTTCAGGACATGACCTGTGCGAATAAATATATTACCGAGTATTTTGCGAAACAAAGTCCGGATGCGATCCTGCCCGCCGACTATGAAGAGCTGGCCAATATCAATAGCAAAACACCGGGTCAGGAAGCACAGGCTTTCGAAAACCTGAAAAAAGCAGTTGATTTAGACACAGTTGCAGAGAACAAAGTAAAATATATCACCAAAGGTGCTGCCCTGGCCAAGAAAAGCGGCGACCGCTTACAGGAAGCCAACTGGCTGGGCGAAGCTTACAAGCTGAAAAAAGAGCCTACCCAAACCGATCTGTATAACTGGGGTATGGCCAATTACCAGGCAGCCAATTATGCTACTGCCGACAGCATTTTCTGTAATCTGTACCAGACAAAGTACCCTGATCAGATCTACGGTTACCTTTGGTGCGCCCGTACCGTTCAGGCCAGCGATACCACCATGCAGTCAGAAAGATTTGCACCTGCCCAGGAAAAGCTGGCAGAAATGGCCATGAAGCTGGATTCTACAAAATATAAAGCACAGGCGATTGGCGCATGGGCTGCGTTGACCTCATATTATAATGATGTTAAAAAAGACGCTAAAACAGCATTGAGCTATGTTGACCGTATACTGGCCAGCGACCCTGCTAACCAGTTTGCAAACCAGGTGAAGCCTATTTTGCAAAAAGCAACCAAGCCGGCACCGGCCACTGCACCGAAGAAATCAAGCGGCACCACCAGCAGCAAATCCGGCGGCGCAGCTACCAAGAAGAAATAAGGGTTAACAAACGGTAAACTAACAGTTAATCGTATCATATTCAGTCCCCTGCCGGCAAAAAAGCGGCGGGGGATTTTTATTTTAATCCATTAAGAAGTTGAAAATATAAAACCCTGTCTTATTTTTGCGCCTAAACCAAAACGGGTTATGAATATGTACCTGTTACAAGTCTCCAATACCGCCGTTGCCCACGATCCCGACAGTTCCTTCTGGTATCTTCCTATTGCTATTCAATTAATTTTCGCAATTGTTTTTGTAGCTGGTATGATGGGCGTTACCCACTGGCTGGGCCCCAAACGTAATACAGCCGACAAGCTGGAAACTTTTACCAGCGGTATTAAAAGCCATGGCGATGCGCGTCAGCCGATGGCCATTAAATACTTCCTGGTGGCGATCTTATTTGTGTTGTTCGATGTGGAAGTGATCTTTTTCTATCCTTACGCAGTGAACTTTAAAGAGCTGGGCTGGAGTGGATTCGGAGCCGTATTGATGTTCATTACATTTTTTCTGTGCGGCTTTATATACATTATCAAGAAAGGAGCGTTAAAGTGGGAAGACTAAAACTAATTAGCTAATGTGCTAATGTGATAATGTGCTAATGCTTTTGCGCGGCCTTCGGGAACATTAAGGATGTGCTGGGTGTTATACTGTAGCGAGTAATTATCAAATTAGCCAATTATCAAATTATCAAATTAAGTTATGGCACGTCCTGTTCAATATAATATTTACGGTCAAACCGATGTGAAACTGGTAAAGGAAGGTCCTGAAGGTTATATGGGTGAGGGTTTCTTTTCAACCAGCCTCGATAAGGTGGTTGGACTGGCCCGGAAGAACTCCATCTGGCCGCTGCCTTTCGCTACCTCTTGTTGCGGGATTGAGTTTATGGCTACCATGGGCGCTCACTACGACCTGGCCCGCTTTGGTTCAGAGCGCGTGGGTTTTTCACCCCGACAGTGTGATCTGTTGATGGTGATGGGCACCATTGCCAAAAAGATGGCGCCGGTTGTAAAACAGGTATATTTGCAGATGGCAGAGCCCCGTTGGGTACTGGCCATGGGTGCCTGTGCCAGCAGCGGCGGCATTTTCGATACCTACAGCGTTTTGCAGGGTATTGACCAGATCATTCCCGTAGATGTGTACGTACCTGGTTGTCCTCCCCGGCCTGAAGCAGTCATTGATGGCATCATGAAAATTCAGGAGCTGATCGGAAACGAGAGCTTGCGCAGAAGGAACAGCGATAAGTACAAACAATTAATGGAAAGTTACGGAATACAATAGTCAATCCCGACTAAAGGTCGGGGCGGGTTGTGCTGATTAGCTGATTTGCTAATGGGCTAATTGGTTACCGTAATTGTCATTTGAACCATAAAAATAAATGCTCCGCTGATAGCGGAGATGGAGATATGGCATTAACGAACGAATATATCAAACAGCGGTTAACTGAAAAGTTTGGTGAGCAGGTTCAGCAATTTCAGGAGCCTTATGGCATGCTTACTTTCGAAGCGCCTAAAGAATTAAACCTGAAAGTGCTTCAGTTCCTGTACGATGAAGCGGATCTGGCATTTCAATTCCTCACCGATCTGCAGGCGGTTCATTATCCAGATAATAAAGGACGTGAGCTGGCGGTTGTTTATCACCTGCACAGCCTTACCAACAATGTACGCATCCGGTTCAAGGTGTTCACTGATATTACAAGCCCTGATGTGTTCAGTGCCACTGCGTTATTTTCAGCGGCCAACTGGATGGAAAGAGAGACCTATGATTTTTACGGGGTGAACTTTATAGGCCATCCTAACCTGAAGCGGATCCTGAATGTGGATGAAATGGATTATTTCCCGATGCGCAAAGAGTATCCGCTGGAAGAACAAACCCGTATTGACAAGGACGACGATATGTTCGGACGCTAACATTACAATTTATGAGTGATCAGCATATAAAATTACCCGAAGGCTCCATTGAGAAACAGACCACAACCCTGAACTTAGGGCCTACGCACCCGGCTACCCATGGTGTATTTCAGAATATCCTGGAACTGGATGGTGAGCGCATCATCTCAGCCGAACAAACGATAGGTTATATTCACCGTGCGTTTGAAAAGATCGCGGAGCGCCGGCCCCTGTACCAGATCACTCCGCTGACCGACCGTCTGAATTACTGCTCAGCGCCCATTAACAACATGGGCTGGCATATCACCTGCGAGAAATTATTAGGGGTGCAAACCCCCAAGCGGGTCGACTATCTGCGTGTTATTATTATGGAACTGGCGCGTATAGCCGATCACCTTATTTGTAACTCCATTGTTGGGGTTGATACCGGTGCATTCACCGGCTTTTTGTATGTGATGCAATACCGCGAGCTGATCTATGAAATCTATGAAGAGGTGTGTGGTTCACGGCTTACGACCAATATTGGCCGGATAGGCGGTTTTGAAAGGAATTTCAACAATACCGCATTTGAGAAGATCGAGAAATTCCTGCGCGAATATCCCAAAGTGCTGAAAGAATTTGAGAACCTGTTCAACCGCAACCGCATATTTATGGAACGTACCATCGGGTGCGGACCGATCACTGCCGAAAGAGCGCTGAATTATGGTTTTACCGGTCCGAACCTGCGGGCGGCCGGTGTTGATTACGATGTTCGGGTGCATACGCCATACAGCAGCTACGAAGAATTTGACTTTGATATACCGGTGGGCAGCACCGGCGACTGTTATGATCGTTTCCTGGTGCGTAACCAGGAGATGTGGCAATCGCTGCGCATCATTGAACAGGCCATGAAGAAGGTGAAAGAGTTCAAAGGAAAAGAAGCCGAGGTATTCCACGCCGATATCCCGGAATTTTATCTGCCCGAGAAGAAGGACGTATATACGAAAATGGAAGCGCTGATCTGGCACTTCAAGATCATCATGGGTGAAATTGACATGCCGGCCGGTGAAGTGTATCAATCGGTAGAAGGCGCCAATGGCGAATTAGGATTTTACCTGATCACAGATGGCGGCCGTACGCCATACCGCCTGCACTTCCGTCGTCCATGTTTTGTTTATTACCAGGCGTACGAAGAAATCTCAAAAGGTGCGATGCTGAGTGATGCGATCATTACCCTGAGTAGTTTGAACCTGATCGCCGGGGAGATGGACGCATAGAGCAATGTGCTAATGTGCTAATGTGCTAATTGGCTAATGTGCTAATGGAAACAATAAACGATCTGCTAATTAGCTAATCGCGACTACAGCCGACAGGTTGTGCTAATTACTAAAACAAAAATATTTCAATAACAGTGGCTCAATTTTCTGCAGAGAAATTAAATAAGGTAAACGAGATCATAGCACGCTATCCGGCGGGAAAGCAAAAAAGTGCCTTGATACCCGTATTGCATCTTGCCCAGGAAGAGTTTGGAGGCTGGTTGAGTGCAGAGACCATGGATTATGTGGCTTCTTTACTCAAATTAGAACCCATCGAAGTGTATGAGGTAGCTACTTTTTACTCCATGTACAACCTGAAGCCGGTAGGTAAATATGTGTTTGAAGTTTGCCAAACCGGACCATGCATGTTGAATGGCAGCGACGATATTATTGAATATATAAAGAACAAGCTGGGCATTAAAGTAGGGGAAACTACAGCCGATGGTTTGTTTACCCTGAAAACAGTAGAATGCCTGGGCGCCTGCGGTTATGCTCCCATGATGCAATTGGGCAAACATTACCGCGAGCACCTGACGAAGGAGAAGATAGATGCTATTATACTGGAATGTGAAAGGAACGCTGTGACGAATAATTAATATTTGAAGTTCATTAAAAGTAGCGAGCTGTTACAGGTTGCAAGTTACAGGTTGCAGGGAAATCCCTGAAACCTGAAACCTGGAACTTGAAACGGTTCTTCTGATAAATATGGGAAGAAAACTATTATTAGAAAAAGCGCATGTTCAGGGGATCCGCACCTACGAGGTGTACCGTCGTGAAGGCGGCTATCGCAGTGTAGAAAAAGCGCTCAAAAACATGAGTCCCGACCAGGTTACGGAAGAAGTAAAGAAAAGTGGTTTGCGTGGCCGTGGTGGCGCTGGTTTCCCTGCCGGTATGAAATGGAGCTTTCTGGCCAAGCCAGAAGGTGTTCCCCGTTACCTGGTATGTAATGCAGATGAATCGGAGCCCGGGACCTTCAAGGATCGATACCTGATGGAATTCATTCCGCACCTGCTGGTGGAAGGTTTGATCGTAGCTTCCTATGCGCTGGGTTCTAACAGAACATTTATTTACATCCGCGGTGAATATGCGTGGATCGTTGATATACTGGAACAGGCCATTGCCGAAGCCAAACACAATGGCTGGTTGGGAAAGAATATTCTCGGCACCGGCTTCGACCTGGAAATATATGTACAGCGCGGCGCCGGCGCTTATATCTGCGGGGAAGAAACAGCCCTGCTGGAGTCACTGGAAGGTAAAAGAGGTAATCCGAGGATCAAACCGCCATTCCCTGCCGTAAAGGGTTTGTGGGACTGCCCTACCGTGGTGAACAACGTGGAAACGCTGGCCGCTGTAGTGCCTATTATCAATATGGGCGGCGATGAATATGCGAAGATCGGTGTTGGTAAATCAACCGGTACCAAGCTTATTTCCGCTTGCGGTAATATCAACAAACCGGGCGTGTATGAAATAGATATGACCATTTCGGTGGAAGAGTTCATATACAGCGATGAGTATTGCGGCGGTATTGCGCATGGCAAACGCCTGAAAGCCTGTATCCCGGGCGGTTCTTCAGTGCCCATTCTGCCTGCTAACCTCTTGTTGAAGACAGCGAAAGGGGAACAGCGTATGATGAACTATGAGAGCCTGGCGGATGGTGGTTTTGCCACCGGCACCATGATGGGATCGGGTGGTTTTATTGTGCTCGATGAAGACCAGTGCGTGGTGCGTCATACATTGACCCTGGCGCGTTTCTATCGCCATGAAAGCTGCGGACAATGTTCGCCCTGCCGCGAAGGAACAGGCTGGATGGAAAAGATCCTGAAGAATATTGAATACGGAAAGGGCAAGAAGAGCGATATCGATCTGTTATGGGATATTCAACGTAAGATAGAAGGGAATACGATTTGTCCGTTAGGCGATGCCGCGGCCTGGCCGGTAGCAGCAGCCATTCGTCATTTCAGAGATGAATTCGAATGGCATGTGCAGTACCCGAATGCAGCACAGAACAGGAATTATGGTTTGGCGCATTATGCCGATCCGTTGCCTGTACTGGCAGCACCTAAGGCGTAAACGAAATAAATTTAAAAACTAAATAGTCCGCCAGTAGGCGGATTTGGGGTGAATATGGCTGATCAACCTAAATTATTTAAAGTAACCATCGATAACATCACCATTGAGGTGGAGGCGGGAACAAGTATCCTGAATGCAGCCCGCATGATCGGGGGAGAAGTAGCGCCGCCTGCCATGTGTTATTACAGCAAGCTGAAAGGCAGTGGTGGAAAATGCCGTACCTGCCTGGTAGAAGTAGCAGCAGGCTCAACGGCCGATCCGCGCCCGATGCCAAAGCTGGTGGCCAGTTGCCGTACCAATGTGATGGATGGCATGGTGGTGAAAAATATTACCAGCGAACGGGTGCAGGATGCCAGGAAAGGGGTAGTGGAACTGCTGCTCATCAACCATCCGCTCGATTGTCCGATCTGCGACCAGGCCGGTGAATGCCATTTGCAGGACCTGAGCTATGAACATGGCGCAGAAGATACCCGCTATGAATTCCCCCGCCGTCAATTTGAAAAACATAACCTGGGGCCTTATATACAACTGCACATGACGCGTTGCATCCTGTGTTACCGTTGTGTATTTACCGCCGACCAGTTGACCAATAAACGCGTTCACGGTGTATTAGACCGGGGCGACCACGCTGAGATCGCTACTTACATTGAGAAATCGCTGGATAATGATTTTATCGGTAACGTCATTGACGTTTGTCCGGTAGGTGCATTGACCGATAAGACCTTCCGGTTCAAGAACCGCGTTTGGTTCCTGAAGCCGGTAGATGCGCACCGCGATTGTCCCAAATGTTCAGGTAAAGTAACATTATGGCACCGCGGCGATGAAGTGTTCCGCGTTACCGGCCGTAAAGATCAGTGGGGCGAGGTGCAGGACTGGATCTGTAATGAATGCCGTTTTGAAAAAAAGAAAACAAGCGATTGGGTGATCGAAGGTCCTACCAAGGTAAGCCGCCATTCTGTGATCAGCGCGAACCATTATGTGGGAACCGTGAAGCCACAGGAAGCCTTACCGGAAGTGTTGGGCGGCCGTCAGCCCCGACTGTTGATGGATATCCATTCGGTAAGTGAAGTGAATAAACCGAATGTCGACCTGTCGAAGATCCCGGGCCCGGCGCACTCGAACGACTTCAAAGAGGGAAAAGGGTAAACCCGGGTGACCCAGGTGGCAGGAGAGAGGGACGTAAGAAGTAAGAAACGAATTTTGAGGTTTGGCAATAAGGTGTGTTTACTCACCATTGACCATTCACCATTGACGATAATAAACAACAAAAATGCATTCTGCTTTATTAGCTATTGACTTGTTTTTAGTGATCGAGAAACTGGTACTCATTGTAGGCATCGTTTCTATATCATTGGTGATCGCCATGTATGAAACCTATGCTGAACGTAAAGTAGCTGCTTTTATCCAGGATCGCCGCGGTCCTAACCGGGCCGGTCCTTTCGGCATCTTACAACCGCTGGCCGACGGGTTAAAGCTGTTCATGAAGGAGGAGATCATTCCCAATACATCGAACCGCTTCCTGTTCATTCTGGGTCCCTGTTTAGCCATGCTGGCGGCCATGATGACCTCAGCGGTGATCCCCTGGGGGGGTACGCTGAATGTGTTTGGCCGCGAAGTGAATTTGCAGATCGCAGATATTAACATTGGTATCTTATATGTGTTTGGCGTTGTGAGCATGGGTGTATATGGTATTATGATCGGAGGCTGGGCTTCCAATAACAAGTTCTCGCTGATGGCCGCCCTGCGCGGCGCCTCACAGGTGATCAGTTATGAGCTGCCCATGGGTTTGTCGCTGATCGCGTTATTAATGCTGACCGGTTCTTTGAAAATGAGTGAGATCGTTGGGCAGCAGCTCGATAGCTGGTACAATGTATTATACCAGCCGCTGGGATTCTTTATATTCCTGGTATGTGCGTTTGCCGAATGTAACCGTACACCCTTCGATCTGCCTGAAGCAGAAAATGAATTGAACTTTGGTTACCACCAGGAATATTCTTCCATGAAACTGGGTTTTTACCTGTTTGCTGAATACATCAACATGTTCATCAGCAGTGTGGTAATGGTTACCTTGTTCTGGGGTGGTTATGATATTCCGTTCATCAATGATACAAGCCTCAGCGGTATGGGCAATTGGCTGGTACTGTTGCAGGGATTGTCATTGTTCATTAAAGTGGCCATCTTCATCTTCGTGTTCATGTGGGTGCGCTGGACCATCCCGCGCTTCCGTTATGACCAGCTGATGAACCTGGGCTGGAAAGGATTGATCCCGCTCAGCCTGGTAAATATGGTAGTTACCGCAGCAATCGTATTATTGAAGGCCAATGGTTGGAAATTTTAAGTGCAGGGATTTAATTGAAGTATTGAAGAAAGAAAAATACTTTTGCGGTTTTAGTAGTGAGCAAGTTTTAGAAGATAAGTTAACTAATTATAAATGCAAGCATTAACAAGCAGAGCCAAAGCGGTTGATCGTAGACCCATGACATTTGTAGAGAAGCTCTACATGTGGAATATCCTCAAAGGGATGATGATCACCTTAAGGCACTTATTCAAAAAGAAAGCGACCATTAGTTATCCGGAGCAGAAACGTCCGTTCAGCCCCGTCTTCCGTGGTTTGCATATCCTGAACCGCGATGAAGAAGGCCGTGAACGTTGTACTGCCTGTGGGCTGTGTGCATTGGCTTGTCCGGCCGAAGCCATTACCATGGAAGCAGCAGAGCGTTTACCGGGAGAGGAGCATCTGTACCGCGAAGAGAAGTATGCCGCCAAATATGAGATCAATATGCTGCGGTGTATCTTCTGCGGACTTTGTGAAGAAGCCTGTCCTAAAGACGCTGTGTATCTGAGTGAGACCTTTGCGCCTTCCAATTATCAGCGTAAAGGGTTTATATATGGGAAGCAGGATCTGTTGATCCCGAACCCCAAGGAAAATCCCGGCGAATACTGGAAAGCGGTGGGTAACCGGAAAGCAAACAAAGAACAGAGCAATTAACACCAACTAGCTGCAATGGATATATCACAAGTATTATTTTATGCTTTAAGTGCAATGGCACTGGGCAGCGCCATTATGGTCGTTATCAGTCGTAACCCGGTACACAGCGTATTGTGGCTCATCATTACATTCTTTGCTATTTCAGGCCATTATATTTTAATGAATGCCCAGTTCCTGGGTATTGTGAACCTGATCGTGTATGCAGGCGCCATCATGGTATTGTTCCTGTTCGTGATCATGTTGATGAACCTGAATGCCGAAACAGAACCACAGAAAAATAAATGGCTCAAGCTGGCCGGTGTGGTAGCGGGCGGATGCCTGCTGCTGGTACTGGTGGCTGCATTAAAACAAGCCGAGGTAAAGGGAAAAGTGGCGATGCTCGAAACAGGTGATATCGGGTTGATCAGGAACCTGGGTAAAGCCCTGTTCACCGATTTCGTAGTGCCATTTGAGATCAGCAGTATCCTCTTCCTGAGCGCCATGGTTGGTGCTGTGGTTATCGGTAAGAAATAAAAACTACTGAAGCTATGCGCGTATATGCGTTAAGTGTTCAGTTTAATAAAGTGATCTATGTTAATTGAAAGATATATCTACCTGGCTATTGCCCTTTTTTGTATCGGTATCGTAGGAGTGCTTGCACGCCGCAATGCCATCATCATTTTCATGTGCATCGAGCTTATGTTGAATGCGGTGAACCTGCTGCTGGTGGCTTTTTCCAAAATGCATCATGCAGCTGCCGTGGCCAAGGGGTCTACAGCCGGTATTGAAGGACAGCTATTCGTTTTTTTCATCATGGTAGTGGCGGCAGCCGAGGTAAGTGTGGGCCTGGCCATTATCGTTATGATGTACCGCAATACGCATTCGGTGGATGTAAATTTTTTAAACAGGTTAAAACACTAATACGCAAAACGCTCAACGCTTCAGCCGGCACCGAGGTGCCAGCGTGATAGCGGAAATACCGGATTCCGGAAACCAGCGTTCGGCGTTTAGCATTCAGCCTTCAGCTTAAAAATATGAACGTGTTACAATTAGTTTGGTTGGTTCCCTTTTTTCCACTGGTTGGTTTTCTGGTCAATGGATTGCTCAGAAAACAACTTCCCAAATCGTTGGTCAGCATTATTGGCAGCGGTATGGTACTGGCCTCGTTTATTGTGAGTGTGCTGCTGTTTTCCGAGGTAAAACAAGGGAACACCGCTGTGGTCAACCTGTTTGATTTTATTAGTGTCGACACTTTAAAAATTCCTTTCGCTTTTCAGATAGACCAGCTTTCTTCCCTCTTCCTGTTGATCATAACCGGTGTGGGTTTCCTCATACATGTGTATTCCGCCGCGTATATGCATGAAGAACGGGAAGAGCATTTTGGCCGCTATTTCTGTTACCTGAACCTCTTCGTGTTTTCCATGTTGCTGCTCGTACTGGGCGCCAACTACCTGATCATGTTCATCGGTTGGGAAGGCGTTGGTTTATGTTCTTACCTGCTCATCGGTTATTGGTTCAAGAACACAGAATATACCAATGCCGCCAAGAAGGCCTTTATCATGAACCGTATCGGTGACCTCGGCTTTCTGATCGCTATCTTCTGGATCATTGCAAAGCTGGGTACCGTAACATATACTACAACTGATGGCGCCGGAGTGTTTGATCTGTATGAAAAATTAACAAGAACCGATGTGATCGGTATAACGCTTTTACTGTTTGTAGGGGCTACCGGTAAAAGTGCCCAGATCCCTTTATATACTTGGCTGCCCGATGCGATGGCGGGTCCCACCCCGGTATCAGCGCTGATCCATGCGGCCACGATGGTAACAGCCGGTATCTATATGATCGCGCGCAGCAATGTATTATACACCATGGCGCCCGAGACCCAAAGCGTGGTAGCGGCTATCGGTTTGGCCACTGCCTTGTTTGCGGCCACTATTGCCATTAAACAAAACGATATTAAAAAAGTACTGGCTTACAGTACGGTGAGCCAGCTGGGTTATATGTTCCTGGGCCTCGGTGTAGGCGCTTACACCGGTGCCGTATTCCATGTAATGACACATGCCTTCTTCAAGGCCCTCTTGTTCCTGGGGGCAGGTTCGGTGATCCATGCCATGCACCATGAGCAGGATATCCGCCGCATGGGTGGACTGGCTAAGAAATTACCCATTACCCATCTCACCTTCCTGATCGGCTGTATTGCCATTGCCGGTATTCCGCCCTTCAGTGGTTTCTTCTCCAAAGATGAAATATTAGCAGCCGCTTATTCAAAAGACCATATTTATTATTACCTGGGTATTGCCGGCGCTATGATGACGGCCTTCTATATGTTCCGTTTATATGCAACTACTTTCCTGGGTAGATTCCGCGGAACGGAAGAGCAAAAGCATCACCTGCATGAAAGCCCTGCGGCGATGACCATTCCTTTGATCGTGCTGGCCATCCTGAGCGTTGCCGGTGGATTTATCGGCGTGCCTGAGGTGATCAAACCCGGCGCACACTGGCTGGAACATTTCCTGGCCCCGGTATTTGAACCTTCTGCCCGCATCAAAGGCGAAGTGCATCACCTCGATCACAATACAGAATATATGCTGATGGGACTGTCTGTTGGCCTGGCGGTGATCGCCATTCTGGTTGCGCTTTTCCGCTACAGCAAAAAGCCCGAAGTGCATGAGCCTGCCGGTTTCGGCAAAGTGCTGGCCGACAAATGGTACATCGATGAGTTATATGGCTTCGTTATAGTTAAACCAGTGAACTGGCTGGCTAAATGGCTGAACAGCTTTTTTGAAAAGAAATTTATCGATGGACTGGTAAATGGCGTTGGCCGCCTGGTGAATTATTCGAGCCGCCAGGTTCGCCTGCTGCAAAGCGGCTTCGTGGGCAACTATGTGCTGTTAATGGTACTGAGTATGCTGGCGTTGTTTGTAGTGACATTCTTTATAAAGAAGTAAACATTAGCACGGAGCGATTGAATCCATAAATCAAGAAATCAGAAATCAAGAAATTATAATGATACCTGTTCTGCTGATAGTTATTCCGTTGGTGAGTGGTTTGCTGGCTTTCCTGATCAAACAGGAAAAGAGCGTAAAAGTATGGTCGTTAGTAACATCCCTTATTACAATGGTTGTTGCCATACTCGGTATAGCGGTATTGCACAAACCAGAATACCTGCAAACCAATGTTGCCTGGTTACCAAACCTGAACAGTAACTTTTCGCTTACCATGGATGGGATGAGCAAGCTGCTGTGCCTGCTCACCGGTATTGCCTATCCCGGAATATTTATCGCAACCTGGAATTCAACGTACAAAAATCCGCATCAGTTCTATGCATTGATGTTGTTGATGCAAACCGGTCTGTTAGGAGTGTTCGTTGCATCGGATGCATTATTGTTCTACTTCTTCTGGGAACTGGCGCTCATTCCGGCTTATTTCCTTTGTTCCATCTGGGGCGGCGAAAGAAGAGTGGCTGTTACCTTTAAATTCTTTATTTATACGTTTGTAGGTTCATTGTTGATGCTCATTGGCATTATCTGGGTGTATTTGCACACACCGGATCATTCTTTTGCCATGACCTCATTTTACAAGGTGAACCTGCCTGGTAATACACAGGGCTGGTTGTTCTGGTTATTCTTCCTGGCCTTTGCCATTAAAATACCACTGTGGCCTTTTCATACCTGGCAGCCCGACACTTACGAACAATCGCCTACGGCCGTTACCATGGTGTTGAGTGGCATCATGGTGAAGATGGGTGTGTTTGGTGTTCTGCGCTGGCTGGCGCCGGTATTACCGGTCGGCCTTTGGGGCTATGGCGATCCCGCCGCTACCATGTGTGTGATCGGAATGATCTATGCGTCGTTTGTTGCCATGCAGCAGGATGACCTCAAACGCCTGGTGGCCTATTCTTCCATTGCCCACATGGGGTTGATGGGACTGGCCATCTTTGTTACTTCTTCTATAGGCATCCAGGGCGTGATGATCCAAATGTTCAATCACGGCATCAATATCATTGGCATGTGGATCGTGGTAGAACTGATCGAACGTCAGTTCGGTACCCGCAAAATGAGTGAGCTAGGCGGGCTGGCGCAAAAGGCGCCCGGACTGGCCATTATGCTGGTGGTAGTTGCCCTGGCCAATGTAGCCCTGCCATTGACCAATGCCTTTATTGGTGAGTTCATGATGTTCAATGGCGTATTCAGCTCCAAAGCGTCTAACTATCATTACATCTTTATGGTGGTTGGCGGTATCAGCATCATTCTGTCGGCTATATATACTTTAAATATGATCCAGAAAGTATTTTATGGCAACACCAGCAGCTTAACTGCCAATGCCCGCGACATCCGGGTAAATGAGAAGTTTGTGCTGGCTGTATTACTGATAGGCATCGTGATAATGGGTGTTTATCCAAAACCAATGATCGAAGCTACCAAACATGCGGTAGATGCCATTTATTCAAAGATGTTTATCAAATTACCATAAGCGAACGTATAGAATTGAATTATGAATGCAATTGTAATTTCGGCTGTTCTGGGTGTAGTGATGATGTTTTGTGGCGTGTTCACGAATAGTAAACCTGCTGTGCGCACTGTAGCTGTTATTGGCCTGTTAGGGTTGATAATCGCCAACGTGCTCGATATGGGCGGCTATCATTTTTTTAATGTGAACGTGAGAGGCATGCTGGCCTTCGACGTTTTTGGCCTGCTGTTCAATACCATTGCCTTTGCCGCCACCTGGATCTACTTTCTGCTCTCGGGCCGCGATATGGAGCGCGTGGGCGTGAACCTCGCTGAATATTTTGCATTGATATTCTTTGTGCTTTGTGGTATTGCCATTGTATCGGCATTCAATTCCCTGCTGATGCTGTTCCTCGGTATTGAGATCATATCTATTCCTTTATACATTTTAACCGGTAGCGACAAACGCAACCTGAAAAGCAATGAAGCGGCGCTGAAATACTTCCTCATGGGTTCTTTCTCTACCGGTATCATGCTGATGGGTATTACGCTTTTGTATGGCGTAAAAGGAAGTTTTAATATGGATGTGATCCGTGCCGGCAGTTCTACTTTAACACCCATGCTGGCCGCCGGTTTGCTGCTGCTGTTATTCGCCATGTCGTTCAAAGTATCGGCTGTGCCCTTCCACTTCTGGACGCCCGATGCATACGATGGATCACCTACCGTGTTCACTTCCTTCATGGCAACCATTGTTAAGGTGGCCGGTTTTATTGCCTTCATCCGTTTGTTCGAAGGCTGTTTCGGCGAAATGCATAAGCAATGGCAATTGCTGGCCGCTATCATTACGGCCGCAACCCTGTTCATCGGTAACATTACCGCGGTTTTCCAGCAAAGCGTAAAAAGAATGCTGTCCTACTCCAGTATTGCACAGGCCGGCTTTATGCTCTTTGCCCTGGTGGCCATGAACAATACCGCCAAGGAAGGGTTGATTTTCTATGCCGCTGCCTATAGCCTGGCTACCATTGGCATTTTTGCTGTGCTGCTGAAAATGAAGGATTACACTTTTGAAGGCTTTAACGGACTGGCCAAGCGCCAACCGGTACTGGCTGCCACCAATACGATCTTCCTGTTATCACTGGCAGGGATACCCGCTACGGCTGGTTTCTGGGCCAAATTCTATATGTTATCTGCTGCTATTGATAACGGTAATGTAATGTGGCTTGTGATCGTTGGGGTGCTCTGTGCCGCCATCAGCGTCTATTATTATTTCCGGGTTATCCAGGCCATGTATTTTAAAGACGGAGAGCCGCAGGAAATTGAGACCTCCCGCAGTTTTAAAGGGCTGCTGATCGTAATTGCAGCGGCTGTGGTTTTGCTGGGCATCTTCCCGCACTGGCTTATCAACCAGTTGTATTCATTCTTTTATTTGTAGGATAGTAAAGATCTATACTGAATTTATAAAATGTGCTTTTTAATTGTGCCATCCGCCAGCTGGCGGATGGCACAACTCTTTTTACCTTTCATCAATCTTCTGGCTGGCACGCCGTAATATTTCTTACATTGGGCATACCAATTCAGCATGACACTTCGCGATACACTTTCGCTGTCTTTCCGTACGGTGCGCAGCAACCGGTTACGTACGGGTATTACAGTGGCCATTATAGCCCTGGGCATCACAGCGCTCATAGGTATCAATACCGCCATTGTAGCCATCCGGCAAAAATTCCTGGAAAGCTTTTCCTCCATGGGCGCCACCGGTTTTACCATCCGGTACCAGGAGCCCCGCCGCAACTTCAATAACGATGAAATAAAAAAAGAAAAACGGGGCGCCAGGAAAGAGAAGAAATCGAACATGGGCAAGGTGATCACCGAAAACCAGGCGGAAGCGTTTAAAGAAGCCTATCATTTCCCGGCCATGGTGAGCACGAATATCATGGGCGACCGCAATGCCATCATTGCTTATAAAAACCAGAAGTCGAACCCCAACGTATGGGTGGTGGGCGGCGATGAGAATTACACCAGTTTAAACGGCTTTTCCGTTTTTTATGGCCGCGACCTGAATGCACTTGATATTCAAAGCAGCCGGAATGTATGTTTGATCGGGAAAGACGTAGCTACCCGCTTTTTTGGCGAAAGCTTTGAACGGCCCATTGATAAGATCATTCGCATTAATAATATTCCATTCCGCGTTGTGGGAACCCTGAAGCCCAAGGGATCTACTTTTGGGCGCAGCCTCGATAATATTGTCATCACTTCTTATACGAACGTTCGCCGGTATTTCAACAACAATCCCAACGCCTCCTTCAATATACAGGTGAAGGTACCCGATATTAAATACATGGATGGGGCCATTGGCGAAGCCACCGGCACCTTCCGCACCATTCGCAAACTAACGGTCACCGAAAGTGATAATTTCATGATCGACAAAAGCGACAGTTTTGCCGAAATGCTTATCCGCAACCTGAGCTTTATAACCGTGGCCGCCCTGCTGATAGGGGTGATCACCCTGGTGGGCGCCGCCATTGGATTGATGAACATCATGCTGGTGGCAGTAACCGAAAGAACTAAAGAGATCGGACTGGTAAAAGCCATTGGCGGCAAGCGAAAAAATGTGCGGTATCAATTCCTGTATGAATCTATCATCATCAGTTTGCTGGGCGCTGCCTTCGGCATTGTGCTGGGCATTATCTTAGGCAATATCGTTGGCGTATTGCTGAGCACCAGTTTTGTAGTTCCCTGGGATTGGGTATTTACCGGTGTTATTATTTGCTCAATGGTTGGTTTGCTGGCCGGACTGTATCCTGCTATTAAAGCCGCCCGCCTGAACCCGATTGAAGCGTTGCGGTATGAATAAACCCCCAGCCAAAGGCTACCATTTAAAACTATAAATGCTATGCGAAGAGTTTTTCCCGTACCGTCACAAACTCTTACATGGGGTGAGAAATAAGCGGAGATAATTGAGAATCAGCATAAAAAAAGTCCGAAAGCATGGCCCTGGGGCTCGCTTTCGGACTTTCTGTTAGATCCTTGTTTGCTTCCTGCCGCCAGCTGGCGGGGTGGGGGCTATCTCGGATTCAATACACGGTCAATACGCTCGCTCAGGTCCTGTAAATGGTAGCGGCTCATTCTGTCGGTATAGGCCGGAATGGCGGCTGCAATTTCCGCTTTCAGGGTACGCAGGGTACCACGGGCCACGGAAATGATATCGGTCTTCTTTACGTCTACCGAGGGGCCAAAGCTGATAGTGATACCGCCACCACCGCCGCCGCCGGCAGCAGGCGTAATGGTGCTCAACGCGCTCAGCCTTTCAACAAAGGACTTTTGCAGGTTCCGGCGGTAATTATCGATAGGCGCGCGGGCGGGCAGCTCACTCCAGATACCTTTTTTCAGGTCGTTCATAAACTCGTCGATATGGTAGGCGTTCGCATCACGGTTGGTAGAAGTGATGAGGCGCTGTAAACGCGTGGAATTTAAGAGAGCACCCAGCCAGGTGTCCTGCAGGCCGCTGATCTTGTCTTCAACAGGAGAAGATACTTTCTCGAGAATTGACTTACTCAACAGCCAGGTAGGCGTGGTGAACAGGTTCTTCTGCAGGAAGGCCAGGGCTTCTTTCTGCACGGTTTTCGGTACCACCGTATAAACGGCACCATCCTGATCGGTGGTTTTCAGATCGGTATAAACACCGCCAATATGGGTAACGGCATGGCCAATATACCGGCTGAAGGTGTTATATACTTCATCATACACCGCATCGAGGCTCTTATAGTTCTCACCCTTTTCGTTCAGCCATTTAGGCAATTGCGGAATGATCCATTTCAGGTTTTTGATGCCATATTCATTAGCCTTCATGTTATCGTCGCCCAGGCTTTCCGTCTGTGCGCGGGGGTCAACGCCATCGGCATGTAAAAAGCGCAGGCGTTTGTTGGCGTAACGGCTTTTCACCCAGTCATTCAAAATGTCTTTTTCTTCCTCTTCGGTTTTGCCGGGCAGCAGCTTATAGCCCCATTCGATAGACCAGAGGTCGTATTCACCAATGCGGGGGTATAAACCGGCAATGCCTATTTTGTCTTCGGGTTGTGCCACATAGTTAAAGCGGGCGTAATCCATAATGGAAGAGGTATGGCCATGCGCTTCTACCCAGGCTTTGTCGCGCAGTTTTTCAACCGGCGTGGCGGCTGAAGCGCCCATATTATGGGGTAAACCAAGGGTATGGCCCACCTCATGTGATGATACAAAGCGAATGAGGTCACCCATGAGCGAATCTTCGAAATGGGCTGTGCGGGCGCGGGGGTCGCTGGGCGAAGCCTGGATCAGGTACCAGTTGCGCAGTAATGACATTACATTGTGGTACCAGTCGATATGTGATTCCAGGATCTCGCCGCTGCGGGGATCATGCACGTGCGGGCCGCGGGCATTGGGGATCTCGGAGGGTTTATAAACCACCGCAGAGTAGCGGGCGTCTTCGAGGCTCCAGGTGCTGTCTTCCTGTGGGGTAGGGGCCCTCCGGGCCATGATGGCGTTCTTGAAACCGGCCTTTTCAAAAGCCTTCTGCCAGTCGTTTACGCCCAGGATCAGGTAAGGGATCCATTTTTCAGGCGTGTTCGGATCGATATAGAAAATGATGGGTTTTTTAGGTTCCACCAGTTCGCCTCTTTTGTATTTCTCCAGGTCTTCATCTTTCGGTTCCAGCCGCCAGCGGGTGATGAGGCTGATATCTTTAACGCCTTGCGGATCGGCGTCAAAATCAGTGTATTCAGTAGTGAAATAGGCTACGCGGTCATCATAAAAGCGGGGCCGCATGGGCACTTTGGGCAACAGAACGAGTGAGCTATTGAGCTCGAAAGTAGCGTTACCAGCGGGTGCTACCGGCATGCCGGGGAAAGGACTGGGCGCCGGTGTTTTGTTATAAGTCTTTACCGTTTTGATCTCGGTATTGATGGGGAAGGTCTTGATATCGGAGATATAAGATTTATCAAGCTGCACCCCGCCGATGCGAAGCGATGATTTGAAGTAAGATGCAAAGAACAGGATGTCGTTATCGCTGTTGATGAAATCTGTTACATCAATTACAAAGCCTGTGCTGTCATTAGAGAAAGCTTTAATGTCAAAAGCGGCGGCAATAGGCTGAATATTGCTGTTCTGTACCGACTTGTACATGGGTTTGGAAGAATCCTTGGCATATACAGAGTAGGAAATATTGCGCAGGAAGATCTTGTGGTTGGGGCCTTTTTCAAAGCGGATCACATTTTCATTGATCTCATCACCCGCATAGCCAAAGAAACCAGCACGGGTATTGATGGGCGCTTTTGAAATACGGTTCACCACCAGTACGTCCCTGCCCAATAAAGAATCGGCCAGTTCGAAATACCATTTGTCTTCCACTTTGTGCACGGTGAAAAGACCTTTGCGGGTATTTGCTTTGGCGGTGATCACTTCTTTAAAAGGTTTGGGGCCGGTTTGCGGCGGCTTCGGGGCTGCAGGGGCCTGACGTTTTGCGGTATCGGCTGCAGGAGCAGGGGTGCCAGATCTTTTTTGTTGTGCCAATGACATTACACTACAACATCCCAGTAACACCAGAAAGGAAAAACACTTTTTCATCATTAATAGTAATTGTTTTTTTTGGGGCTCAGACGAATTTTAATGGATACTTAATTTCATGGCCGGTGCTTCAGAAAATCGGTATTACGCTGTCCATCTGAATGATTAAACCATTGCGAAAATTGAATGGATGAAGGTAGGAAAAACATAATGTGTGACGATGCTGGCGAGTTACCGCTGATCAAAAAAGTATTATATGGTGTTCTTATAGACAATCGGCAATAGGCAATAAACAATAGACAATAAGTAATAGGAAATGGACAAATGACAATGAACAGCAAAAAAGCCTGGTATGGGCATAGCGGCAGGTAACGGAAAACAGGTAAGCTGTTAAACAGGAATCTTTTGCAAATTGCCGCCTGCTTATTGGCCATTGGTTCAGGCGCTTGTTTTGTTTCTAATTATGACATATATTGTTGCCGTTCTATTCAATCAAATCGCCTGTTTTTTAGGCGATCAGTTAAGAAATTTCTTAACTTGTGAACCTTATCAAAATTTTTCTTGATCTTTTTGATCAAGTGAAATGACTTTTTCCTTAGAATTGTGAGCCCATTTAGAATCTACTGATAGCTTAAAATTTATAAAACACTAAAAAAACACAATCATGGCTGAAACAAGACCCGTTGCGACTGCAACCGCAGCGAAGAGTAGTACATCCGTTCAACCAAAGAAAAGATCCAATGCCATTTCATGGGTAGCCCCTGTTGTTTGTATCATTGCCGGTTATGTTATCTGGCGTTTTCTCCTCGGAGATCCTAACAACTTTACTCAACCAGATCCAGCCGGTGGATTTTGGCCTCATCATAAAGGACCTAAAGGAGGTTTGGTGAGAATGTATGAAGGTGGTATTATCGTGCCTCTGCTGATCGCAACTTTCTTAGTTGTAATTACCTTCGTTATTGAGCGTTTGATGACCATTCTGAAAGCTACCGGTACTGGTAACATTGCAGAATTCATTCGCAAAGTACAATATCACCTGGCTAACAAAAACGTTGACCAGGCTATTTCTGAGTGCGATCGTCAAAAAGGAAGCGTTGGTAATGTGATGAAAGCCGGTCTGCGCAAGTACAAAGAAATGATCTCTAATACTGAGCTGGATACTGAGCAAAAAGTATTAGCTATCCAGAAAGAAGTAGAAGAAGCAACTGCCCTTGAGCTGCCTATGCTGGAAAAGAACCTGGTGTTCCTGTCTACCATCGCCTCAGTGGCAACCCTGTTGGGTCTGTTGGGAACGGTATTGGGTATGATCACTTCATTTGCTGCCCTGGCTTCTGATGGTGGTGGTGGTGCTGCCGCTGAGTTATCAAGAGGTATCTCTGAGGCCCTGTATAACACGGCCCTGGGTATCGGTACTTCAGCGATCGCGATCATCATGTATAACATCTTTACTACAAAGATCGACTCTATTACTTATGGTATCGATGAGTCTGGTTTCACCCTGACCCAAAGCTTTGCATCTCTGTATAAATAAGGCGGCATCCCCAAAATGGGGAAGCTGTTTTTTTTGAAAAAATGCATGTGATGCATATGGAAATTGGAAGGAAGTGAATCTTATACCAGAATCTGAAATTATTATAATATGCCTAAAGTAAAAATGCCGCGAAAGAGTACCGCTGTGGACATGACCGCGATGTGTGATGTGGCATTCCTGCTGCTTTCTTTCTTCATCCTGACCACCAAATTCAAATCACCTGATGCAGTGGAAGTTGTAACACCTAATTCGGTGTCTACCAAACCTGTGGAGGCCAAGAATGTAGTGCAGGTCATCATGGACAAAGAAGGGAAAGTTTTCTTCTCTGTTGGTGATGAAAGCGTGGATGAAAAAGCGCAGATCATTGACATGATCAATGAGGGGAAGAGCCTTAACCTGACCGAGCAGGAGAAAGCTGCTTTTACAAAGTCCGGTTCCTATGTGGGCGTTCCTTTTGCCATGTTGAAGTCGTTCCTGCAGTTGTCACCCGACCAGTTGAAAAACTATAAGGCCCCGGGAATCCCTACAGATACGGCCAACAACGAATTGAGTGTTTGGATGAATGCTGCCACCCGTGCTTTCTCAGGAGCTAAAATGGCCCTGATGGTAAAAGGTGACAACAATGCAAAATATCCTTCATTCAAAGGGGTTATCGATGCATTCAAAAAGAATGAGATCTTTAAGTTCTCGATGGTCACTAACCCTGAGGGAGTTCCTGAAGGAACAGCGCTTTCTCAAAAGAGAGCGACTGGTGCAAAAGAGGAATAAGAGCGAATTAAATTCTTAACTTAAAAAAAGTGCGAAATGGCAGAAATGGATACCTCCTCCGGAGGAGGACATAAAAAAGGCCCAGGCGTAAAGAAAGGGAAAAAACTTTCTACGCGTGTTGACCTTACGCCGATGGTGGATCTGGGATTCCTGCTGATAACGTTCTTCATATTCACCACTACCATGAGCCAGCCCACTGCTATGAAGCTTTTCCTGCCGAAAGACACGGAAAAGCCCGAAGAGCAGAATAAGATCAAGGCCTCTGGTGCTTTGTCTATCATGCTGGGTAGAGGAAATGGAGTATATTATTATGAAGGCGAGTTGGCGCCAGACGGTTCCAACTTTAAATCAAGCAACTTTAAAGATATCCGTCAGGTTATCATCAATAAAAAGAAATCTACCAACCCGCAGGATTTTGTAGTGGTTATAAAACCCGGCCCCGAGGCTACCTACAAAAACACCGTAGACATGCTTGATGAAATGACCATCAATGATGTTAAGCGTTATGCGATGGTAGATATTTTCCAGACGGAAATTGATTTAATGAGAGCTACTGAACAAAGTGGCGGCGTTAAATAAGTTGCTTTATGGAATTTTATATTCTGTGCATCTAATTACAAAGATTTTTTAATATGGAAGTCAATAAAATATTAAGCGCTGATGTTCTTGACATCATCTTCGAGGGCCGGAATAAGGACTACGGTGCTTATGAACTGCGCAAGACCTATAACAGGCGATTGATCACATCGCTGCTTATAGTAGGTGCGCTTTGTCTTCTGATGTTTATAGGATACCTCGTATCCTCTTTACTGGAGACAAAGACGGATACCGATAAGGTGGTTGTTCAGGACGTGCAGCTCGAAGAAATAAAACAGGAAGAGAAAAGGGAAGAGCCGCCACCACCGCCTCCCCCAAAACCACCAGAGCCACCGAAAGTGGAAATGGCTAAGTTCACACCTCCCAAGATCGTAAAAGACGAAGAGGTTAAAGAAGAGGAGAAACCACCAGAAGTAGAAAAGCTGGAAGAGACCAAGATCGGTACTATGAACCAGGAAGGTCAGAAAGATGAAGGTATTGTGGCTCCTCCGGTTGACGATGCCGGTAAAGGAGTGGTGGAAGCTCCCAAGAAAGATGAAGAAGACTGGGATAAAACCTTTACCAAGGTGGAAATTGAGTCGGAGTATCCCGGTGGAGCTGCAGCATGGCAGCGCTACCTGAACAGGAACCTCCGCTATCCCCAGGAAGCTATTGATAACGAAGTGCAAGGTGCTGTAGTGGTACAGTTCATTGTGGACAAAGAAGGTAATGTGAGTGATGTCGAAGCCATCAGCGGACCCAACGAATTACGCGGTGAAGCTGTTCGGGTAATCAAGAAAAGCGGTAAATGGACACCAGCTGTACAGAACGGACGCCAGGTAAAATCGTACAAGAAGCAACCGATCGTTTTCCGTCTCGAATCGGAAGGATAAGCTAACCTAGCTTTATGTAAAATATTTAAGTCCTCTCTTAACCGGGAGGACTTTTTGTTTTTAAGGCAAACGCTCTGATGTGATAATATGATAATTGGATAATGTGATAATGAATACATCTCTTCATTTGTGATTGCTAACTAAATGGCAACTTCAAAGCAATGCAATGGCGGGGCTACTTAATCTGCGAACATGCACATATGCATTCCTTAACCATCGTAGCTGATCATCAATTAACCCAGTGGTTTTAATTATCAAATTATCAAATTATCGAATTATCACATTATCACATTGCATGGTGTTGAGATCAAAACAAACATGCAAGCCAAAACCTTTATGGAAACGACTATGGCCTGCATCTTAGTGAAAAAGTATAGCCATGGAAAGTTCAACCATTCTAACCGCAGACGTACTCGATATTATTTTTGAGGGACGGAACAAGGACTACGGTGCTTACCAGCTGCGACGTACCTATAGTAAACGGCTATTGGTGTCCGTTGCTGTTATGTTAGCGGTCATTTTGTTATTGAGTATTGGATTTGTTTTCGCCGGTGGAAAGAAAGAAAAGTTAACCACCGTTATCCTGCCACCCGATATAGAACTCAAAAAAATCCAGGAAGAGCGGGCTGCTGAGCCACCACCGCCGCCGCCGCCACCCAAAATGCCAGAGCCGCCTAAACTGGAAATGGCAAAATTCACGCCGCCCAAAATTGTACGCGATGAAGAAGTAAAAGAAGATGAGAAACCACCTGAAATGAGCAAACTGGAAGATACGAAGATCGGCACCATGAACCAGGAAGGATTGCAGGATGATGGCATTGTAGCGCCGCCTGTAGACGATGGCGATAGAGGCGTGGTAGTGGCCCCGAAGAAAGAAGAAGAAGACTGGAATAAAACTTTTACCAAGGTGGAGATCCCATCAGAATATCCCGGAGGGCCGGCCGCATGGCAACGTTTTTTGAACAGGAACCTTCACTTTTCGCAGGAGGCTATGGATAATATGGTACAAGGCACGGTAGTGGTAAAATTCATTGTGGATACAGAAGGTAATGTCAGTGATGTGGAAGCCATCAGCGGGCCTGAAGAACACCGCCCAGAAGCGATACGGGTTATCAGAAAAAGTGGTAAGTGGACACCGGCCATACAAAATGGCCGCCAGGTGAAATCGTATAAGCAGCAGCCGATCACTTTCCGTTTTGAACCGGAAGGATAGACGAACCCGCTTTCGAAAATTATTTAAGTCCTCTCCATTAACGAGTGGACTTTTTTATTTTTAAAGCAACCGTTCTAATGTGATAATTTGATAATTAGAAAATGTGATAATGAAATACAATTCTTCATTTGTAACCACCTATTAACATCAGCTGCAGAATATCGCAAATGCTGAATTACCTAATCGCCCAACATTCACATATTGCAAGAGCTCATTTAAATATCGTGGCATCATCAATTAACCGATGTGGTTTTAATTATCAAATTATCGAATTATCACATTATCACATTGCATGGTGTTGAGATCAAAACAAACATGCAAGCCAAAACATTTATGGAAACGACCAAGGCCTGCATCTAATTAATAAAGTATAGCCATGGAAACTTCTACCATTCTAACCGCAGATGTGCTCGATATTTTATTCGATGGACGTAATAAGGATTATGGTGCTTATGAATTACGGCGTACGTATAACAAGCGCCTGGCAGTGTCCATTACTGTTATGTTATCGGCTACAGCCATGTTGTTTGTCGGCTTTGCCTTTGCCGGTAAAAAAACAACGGTCGCAAAAGAGTTTATCATTGGACCTGACGTTGTACTGGAATCCGCCCCTCCGGTAGAAAAGCCGGTTGCATTGCCTCCGCCACCGGTCAAACAAACGCCTCCCCCTGTACAAGTACAAACAATTAAAGTGACGCCGCCCCGGATCGTTCCGGATGCGCAGGTGCCAGAGACCGAAATGCCACCGGTGGAAGCGCAGGCCCTTGTAAGAATCGGCACAGAGACCAGGGACGGTGTGCCGGGTGATGATCTGGTAATTGCCCCGCCCGCGGATGGAGCCGGTAAAGGCATTATCGAAGTGCCCAAAAAAGAAGTTGAAGCGGGTGATGGTATTTTAATGAAAGTGGAAATTGAATCGGAGTATCCCGGGGGCACAGCAGCCTGGCAGCGTTTTCTGTACAAGAATCTGCGTTATCCCCAGGAGGCCGTAGATCAGCAGATCCATGGATTTGTAACAGTACAGTTCATTGTTGACAAGGAAGGTAATGTGAGCAATGTAGAAGCAGTGAGCGGCCCGGAAGCATTACGGGCCGAAGCGGTACGGGTGATCAAAAAAAGCGGCAAATGGACGCCTGCCATTCAAAATGGCAATAAGGTGAAATCGTACAAAAGGCAGCCGATCGGGTTCAGGCTGGCAGAGGAATAGCAGTAACTGTTTTCTAAATGGGTCGCTGTTTTTAAGGTGTCACGGTCCGGAGCCAGTCGAAGGATCCCGTGGCGCCTTTTTGTTTTCAAGATTCCGCATGCTGATACGGCGAACCTGATTATCAGGTAAAACTGTGAACTGTGGCTGTGAACGCTGAACTCTTTCCTTTTATCGTATTTTTGCCCTCTTTTTAAACAGGATATTCAGTTATGCAGGGAAAATCAATCGGCTGGGAAGATACCATCGTAGCGCTGGCGACAGCGCCGGGGATCGGCGCTATTGGCGTAATACGCCTGAGCGGGCGGCAGGCCTTCGACATTATCAATGCTTTGTTCCCTTCCAAAGACCTTACCCAACAGGCTTCCCATACCCTGCATGTCGGCTATTTGAAAGAAGATGGCAAGGTGCTGGATGAGGTGGTTGTATCGCTGTATAAAGGCCCCAGATCGTACACCGGCGAAGATGTGGTAGAAATATCAGGCCATGGTTCTCCCTATGTTTTACAGCAGATAATACAGGCCTGCGTGAACCAGGGAGCCCGGCTGGCCAAACCGGGAGAATTTACCCAGCGGGCTTTTTTAAACGGCAAGCTCGACCTGGCGCAGGCAGAGGCGGTGGCCGATCTTATCGCCAGTAATACGGAAGCATCCCGTAAGACAGCCCTGCATAATATCCGGGGAGGCTTTTCCGAACGCCTGAAGAACCTGCGTGAGCGGCTGATCATGTTTTCGGCGCTTATAGAATTGGAGCTCGACTTCTCCCAGGAAGATGTTGAGTTTGCCGACAGAACCCAGTTGTTCGACCTGTTGACCGAAGCACAGCGAACGACGCAGCAGCTGGCGAATAGTTTTCAGTTGGGCAATGTGATCAAGAACGGGGTAAGTGTAGCGATCATCGGAAAACCGAATGCCGGCAAATCGACCCTGCTCAATACGCTCCTCAACGAAAACCGCGCCATCGTCAGCGACATAGCCGGCACCACCCGCGACACCATTGAAGAAGTGCTGAACATCGATGGCATCCTGTTCCGCCTCATTGATACCGCCGGCATCCGGGAGCATACGCACGATGTAATAGAAAGCATCGGTATGGAAAAGGCGCTGGCCAAAATGCAACAGGCCGATGTAGTGATCTACCTGTTCGACGTAAACGAAGTGACCGTTGATGAATTGCAGTCCGTCGTTAATGAACTGAACCAGAAAAAAAGAAAATACATACTGGTCGGTAATAAATCGGATGTATTAGGGGAGGCCAGCCTGCGCGATACATTCAGCGCTATCCCAGGCATCATCTTCATTTCCGCCAAAGCGAACCAGCATACGGAAGTACTAAAAGAAAAGCTGGTAGACCTCGTGCTGCAGGGCAAGGTGCAGGCCGACGATACCATCATTACGAATGCCCGCCACTACCATGCTTTGCAGGAAGTATTGCAATCGCTCATCGATATCCGAAATGGCTTAGAGAACAAAATCCCCGGCGACCTGGTAGCGCTCGACATCCGCCGCTGCCTGCATTACCTGGGCGAGATCACGGGTGAGATCACCACGGAGGATCAGCTTGATTATATCTTTAGTAAGTTTTGTATTGGGAAGTAGGCGTTTCTTTTACTTTTCCTTGCCTTCATCAGCTGTATGTGTAGCAATCCGTCAATATTGGCTTTATTAACCGGCTTTTATTGCTGCGCCTTGTAAATATTCAGGTGAAGAGATCCCAGAGTGGAAGAAAAGGCTGCTAACCTGCTGTACTTTATAAAGAACCATTCCTTTTCTGATGGTAATAAACGTATAGCCGCTTTTCTGTTTGTGTGGTTCCTTGTAAAGAATTACATTTTATACAGATTGGATGGCTCGAAGCGAATAGCTGATAATGCACTGGTCGCACTTACCTTAATGATTGCAGAAAGTAAGCCAGATGAAAAGGATATGATGATAAGGGTGGTAGTGAATCTTATAAACTTAAGGAATTAAGGCAATGGGGGGTAATGGTTGCCGTCGCCGCTTGAATTAGCTGTTCATCAAGGTAAATTTCAAAACACATATTAGATCGGCCACTATTTCTGAATTTCATAATTTAATTGTCTGTGATGATTGGCGCATACTTCCACTAATTGAAAATCGCGAAAATAGTGATCAAACAACTGCAAATTGATCACAGAGAAGTAACAGCATAATCCTGTATTAAATCCAGGTGATCGCCAAGGCTAAAAGTTCCATTTATCATAGTATCAAATGGAAGGTGGATCTTTTTCAAACTAATCCTCGAAGCTTCCTGGGGACTCAGAGGAGTAAAAGCTGAGCCAGGCTCATCAAACAAAAACCAATCGCCTTGTATCGCTTTACATTGCGAGCAATGGTTGCTCCAATATTTACCACCAACTGTCTTTGAATACCCCAATTTATAATTGGGATACTGTTCAGTCAATATATGTAGTAAACTTCCCGAAATAATCTTGATATTTTGGAACAATGTAAAAAAATCATGCTTATCCCATATTTGCTTATTCTCCTCATCATTAAAACCTTTTTCATAGAAACTATTAGCTCCGATCGCAATTACCTGATTATTGTGATTACATTTCCAGCAAATTCTGGCTGTAAGTGCTATTACCAGGTCACGAGGCAATATTAGATCTACATCATTAACCGGGAGCCATTTTTCGAAGTGAGTTAGTTCTGAATATTTAGTATCTGGAACATACCAGGTTTTAAGTTCCGGGTTCCAAAAGGCTCCCCTGGCCTTTGCCAGATCTTTTTCAGAGTAAGGAACATTTAAATTCAATGGCATAAAGAGGATATTTTATGACCAATAAAGTATATCTAATTTAAGGAAAAATAGAGCTCAATGATTCGAAAACTCGGTTGTTAGAAGGCGATGGTGCTGCGGTGGTTATTAAAAATGATGGAACTACTGCGTTTTTTCTTCTTCCCAAATTATGTTATATTCGTTTTCCCCAAAAAAATCTTATCACACAAATTGAAAAAAAACCATATGAAATTTAGACTGCTAATATCGTTTCTACTGCTTACCGCAAGCGTTGCTGTATCAGGCCAGGAAAAGCAATCTGCCAAATCTGATAACCAACATTCGGCTGCTGCTGAAAAAGGACTTATCAAGGTATCCGTCATGTATCCTTTTGCAGAAGGCAAAAAATTCAATATGGAGTATTATGAAACTAAGCACATGCCGATGGTAGCAAAATATCTGGGCTCAAATCTGGTAAAATACACCATTGAAAAAGGACTTGCCAGCGGCATTCCCAACCAACCATTGGCTTATATGGCCATTGGAACATTTTACGTAAAGAATATTGATGACTATAAAGCGGCCATTGGTCCCAATAGAGATGCGATAAGGGCCGACTTTGCGAATTATACGGACATCACTCCAGTAATTTTAATCAGCGAGGTGGTTAGGTAAGTTCTTCAGCCAATCGGTAAGTTCTCTCAGAGCTGCTTTCTGTAACGGTCAATAGCATTTTGACCGTTACGGGATTTCCTACATTTTTTGTTTATTGTTCTAAAAGCCAGTATTTTAACTACGGCAAATGAACGATGATGCCAATCATTTCGCTTGTAAAACAAGAAAGCATTGCGGAATGTATAGTATTGCGTGATGATTTGCAGTTTATTTGTTTAAATTTAGTATTCCAGTCCATTTGATCTCCCGAACAATTCTTATCCATCCATGAACCCTATCCGTCACATTACAAATAAACAACAAGAACAGTAAGCGGCTGAAGCATTTCACTTATTGAATATGGTAGATGTTCAAGATAACATTATTTTGGCGTTCAGGCAGGGCGATATGGCTGCTTTCGACACCATATACCTGAAGTTTAGGAAGCCGATCATTACATTCTGTAAATACATGGTTCCGGTTGACGATGCCCAGGACATAACATCAGATGTATTTGTAAAACTCTGGAGATCACGGGAGCAATGGGACAGCATTATAAATGTAAAAGCTTTCCTGTATACTTCCGCCAAAAACGCCTGTCTTGATTTTTTGAAAACGCAGAAGCGGAAAGCACTTCGGGAAAAAACTGCAGCCAGTATGCTGGAACAGGAGCAAAAACTAGTCCTCAAAGCTGAGATTGAATCGGATCTTATTTCCCTGATTAAAGCGGAAATAGACAGTCTTCCCCAAAACTGCCGGTCAGTTTTCATGATGTCTTATTTTGACGGTTATGAAAATGCGGAAATAGCGCAGAAACTAAATATCAGCGACAAAACCGTAAGAAATTTGAAATCCACCGCCTTAAATACTATTAAAAAGAACCTTCAGAACAAAGGTTTGCAGCTAAGTACCCTTCTTTTATGGATCCAGGTTATAAAGCGCTTGTCCTAGCCTGGTTTGTCTCGGTTATTAAGCCACCATTAATTATTTTTTATTTTTTCGGGACAAATGCAACACCGGTGTCGTCATAATTGTGAAAAGCTTGTGTAGGAAGGTAGATGTGAAACATTTTAATGCGGCTAATATAATGATCTATGGCAGACATTGCATTGCTGATCAAGAAATATTTAAAGGATGACCTTGATGGGAATGAAAAACAAGAGTTGGAATCCTGGAAAAATGAATCTGAAATCAACCAGCAGATCTTTGACGAATTAATTGATGATCATTATTTGATAAGCGCGGTTGCGGATGCTTATAAAATTGATTCGGACATCGTTGCCCGGCAAAAAATGCATGGGCTGATTACCGAAGAACCGCAATTGCCGGTAGAGGCTGAAGCTGAACCAGAAAAGACGATGATCAGATCATTATGGCCCAAGCTTGCTGCCGCTGCTGCGGTTATTTTGATCCTTCTTTCAATAGCCATATTTTCTAAACAAGACCGCGAACCAGGCCCTCATGTGACCGGTAAACAAAAGGCAGAACCTGACATTGCACCAGGCGGCAGTAAAGCCACCCTGCAGCTTGCAGACGGCAGAACGATTGTTCTGGATAACACAGCTATGGGCCAGTTGGCTCGCCAAGGCGCCACACAGATCATGAGTAAAGACGGTCAGCTCGTGTATGCTCCCGGCGAGGAAGACGGCAAAAATGAGGTGTTATATAATACAGTGTCGACCGCAAAAGGGCAAACCTATCCTTTATTATTAAGCGATAACTCAAGGATATGGTTAAATGCTGAGTCATCCATCCGTTTTCCCGTATCCTTTACCGGTAATGAGCGGAAGGTAGAAGTTACCGGCGAGGTATATTTTGAAATCGCGCACAATGCAGCCAAGCCATTTATTGCCACAGTCAACGGAGTAAACATTCAGGTATTAGGAACAAAGTTCAATGTGAATGCCTATAAAGATGAAGAAGCTATTAAAACAACACTAATAGAGGGTTCGGTTAGGGTTATCAACGGTATGCAAAGAAAGCAGATCAGGCCGGGGCAACAGGCGCAGGTGATTGCCAATGAAATAACGGTCACCGATGATGTGAACGTTGATAAAATAACCGCCTGGCAGCAGGGATATTTCCGGTTTTCAGAAGATAAACTTTCGGAAGCAATGAAAAATGTTGCCCGTTGGTATAATGTGGAAGTAGTGTATGAGGGCGGGGCAGCCAATGTGGAATTAACCGGCGATATCAACCGCAGCTCCAATCTTTCAAGCGTTGTGAAACTTTTGGCTGCTATGGATGTGAACGCAAGAATTGAAGGAAGAAAATTGATCCTGAAAGCGCAATAAGCAATCTATATAAGGCCGGGAAACGTAAAAAAATGCATAATTGAGGATATAATATATCAATAATCCTAAAAGATGTGCGCACCATACTGTAATCATGCCTTATCCGGCTTCCTACAGCCGTCTGACGCTTGCAAACCACTTGAAAGCATTAACCATCCAACCTGGCCTACGAGTTAACCTTATGTCATTAAACATAAAACAACGGCATCCCGCTGGCGGGCGGGACGCCGGTAAGATAGGTTAACTGAAACGAGTGTGCATTTTTATTAACCTAACAAACTAAAGTTATGCAAGATTTTGTTGCTTGCAAAGAGCCGGTTATTGCCGGCGCTGAACCAAAACCATTTCTGCTAAAAAGAATCCGAAAAATTGTATTGGTTATGAAGATAACCGCCATTTTATTGCTGGCTGCTTCATTGCAGGTTTCTGCCACAGGTTGGGGACAGGAGAAAATAAGCCTTTCTTTTAACGATGCACCGCTTGAACAGGTGTTTAGATCCATTACTGCTCAAACAGGGGTAGCCTTTCTTTACAGGCCGCAATATGTAAAGAATAAGAAGGTAACTATTCAGGTCACAAATGCCAATCTGAAAACGGTTTTGGATATATGCCTGAAGAATCAGCAGTTGACGTATGAGTTTATTGAAAAGAATGTGGCGATACGGCCGGTCAGGAAAATAGAAGAAAAGCCTGTCACAATAGTAGAAGCTACAAATGAGAATCCCCCATTGATTGATGTGCGGGGCCGGGTGGTTAATGAAAAGGGCGATCCGGTGGAGGGGGTGACGGTTGCTGTAAAGGGCGGCGCTCAAAGAGCTATTACTGATAAGAATGGGGAATTTTCTCTTAATACTGTTGATCAGAATGCAACGCTTGTTTTTACCCATGTAAGTTTAGAAACGTTTGAATTAAAGGTGAGTGGGAAAACGGAGTTGGCAATAAGTTTAAAAACGAAGGTTAGTGCACTTGGAGATGTAACTGTCACTGTTAATACCGGGTACGAAAAAATTCCAAAAGAAAGAGCCACTGGATCTTTCGAGCTTGTTAACAACGAACAAATAAACAGACGTATTGGTGTAGACATACTGAGTCGTCTGGATGGAGTGACGACCGGCGTACTGTTTGATCGTCGAAGCATGCAGGCCAATGCTACTGCTGTTGAGCCAGGTAATATACTCATTCGTGGATTAAGTACGCTAACAGGCTCCATCAAAACTCCGCTCATTATCGTCAATAATTTTCCATATGCCGGCGATATCAACAATATTAATCCAAACGATATAGAGAACATAACCATTTTAAAAGACGCAGCCGCTGCCTCCATTTGGGGTGCACGGGCGGGAAACGGTGTCATCGTAATCACTACTAAGCAAGGCCAATTTAATCAACCGGCAGCCATTACTTTTACTTCAAATTTAAATTTTATTGAAAAGCCGGACTTATTTAAGTATCCGGCAATGTCGTCGTCTGATTTTATCGACGTAGAGCATTATTTATTTGATAAAGGATTTTATAACGGCGATCTCAATGATCAGTCAAGTTATCCCGCTATGTCTCCCGTGGTTGAAATACTTTCACAACAAAAGTTCGGACAAATTTCGGTCCAGGAAGCCGCGGCAAAGATAGCGGAGTTAAGGCAACACGACGTTAGGCATGATTTCAATAAGTTCATTTATCGTAATGCAATTAATCAACAACATGCGCTTAATATCAAGGGCGGAACCGACAAAATTAAGTATTCCTTTCTAGGAGGCTATGATAAATACGCTAGCAATCTGAGAGGAGATGAAGGAGAGAGAATAACATTCCGTACCGATAATACGTTAACGCTTGTTAAAAATCTGGAAATCCAGATAGGAGTTTCTTTTACTGACAATAGCACAAAAAATAACAGTCTTGGTAATTTTGGAAGTAATAACTACGATTACCGGATTTTTAATGGTAAACGTAGCTTGTATCCTTATGCCAGGTTTGCGGATGCAAATGGCCTTCCGCTTAGAATTGCTCGCGAATACCGAACAGGTTTTATTGATACGGCCGGGAACGGAACACTTCTCGACTGGAGTTATTTTCCGCTTGATGAACTACGCAATGCAGACAACACAGTAAAGCAAAGAGATGTAGTTATTAACTTAGGGGTAAATTATAAGCTTGCAGATTTTCTTCGTTTTCAGGTGAACTATCAGTTTCAAAATACAGATGGAATTGGCCGGAACTTTTATAGCGAGAGAACATTTTTTACCAGGGATTTGATTAACAAATTCTCCCAGGTGGGAGGCGGCGCTGTTACGTATCCTATACCCATCGGCGGCATCTTGGATTTAAATTATTTCGGGATATCCTCAAAATACGGTAGAGCGCAAATTTCTTTTGATAAACATTTTTCATCATCTCATAAAATAGCCGCAATCCTTGGCGGTGAAATTTCCGAAAGAAGTCTATCAAGTAATAATGAACGTGCCTATGGCTTTAATGAAAATACTTTATCATATGTAGATGTTGATTATGTTACAGAATATCCATGGTATGCCAACATGGGCAGCGGTAACATTCCGCAGCAAAAGGATTATGGCCTTAAAACTGATCGATTTGTATCCTTGTTCGGTAATGCGGCTTATACTTTTAAAAGTAAGTATACGGTTTCAACGAGTGCGAGAAGGGATGCAACTAATTTATTCGGCGTAAATACAAATGATAAATGGAAACCGTTGTATACTATTGGTGCCGCATGGGCTATCTCGGAAGAAAACTTCTATAAGATGAAGTACATACCTTACTTACGATTAAGAACATCATTCGGGTATCAAGGAAATGTCAATAATACTCTTTCTCCCTCTGCAATTATATCAGCAGAACCGGCCAGCTCGAACTTCAATGTTAATCTTCCTTACACAAGTATTGTATCACCCGGCAATCCTGATTTGACATGGGAGTCTATAGGCCAGTTAAATATAGCCGCTGACTTTCGGGGCTTCAATAATCGCATTTCCGGAAGTATTGAGTTTTATAAAAAGAAATCCAACAATCTCATTTACAATTACCTTATTGACGAAACAACTGGAGTTACGAGTGTTCAAAAGAATAGTGCCGGCCTAAAAACGAGTGGGTTTGAAATAATGTTAAATTCTCTTAACGTCGATGGACCACTTAAATGGTTTACGGAAGTCGGTTTCACGTATGTCAATACAAAAATTACCCAATACTATTTGAATGATAAACTGAGGACAACAGCTGGATTGATGGGTTCTTCCACAATTATTACATCTGTAAAGGGTAGATCACCTTACGGTATGTATAGCTATCCTTTTGCTGGATTAGATCCTGCGAACGGCGATCCACAGGGATTCCTGGGTGGGTCTACAACAAAAGACTATCGCGCAATTTTTAATCAATCTATTGATACGGCTAACCTCGTTTATCACGGTTCAGCCATTCCAACCAATTTTGGATTTCTAAATAACCGATTTTCATATAAAGGGTTCGCACTTCTTGTAAGCCTGAGCTACCGGTTGGGATATTTTTTTAGAAAAAGTACTATTTCTTATTTTGCTCTATACAGAACTGGAACTGCACATGCTGACTATGTGAACCGATGGCAAAAAGCTGGTGACGAAAAAGTGACGACAATACCATCCCTGATTTATCCCGTATCGAATTCCCGCAGAGATGATTTTTATGCCCGTTCATCTGTTAATGTTTTAAAAGCCGATAACATCAGATTGGAATGCATTAGATTAAGCTACGATATTAAGCACTCGAAAAAACGGATACTATTTAAAAGTATCCAGGTATTTGCCAATGTAGAAAATATCGGGATTATTTGGAGGGCAAACAAAGACGGTTTGGATCCTGACTATCAGCAGGGTGGTGCCACTTTCCCACCGCCTAAACGTACAGCCCTTGGGTTAACATGTAGCTTATAGGTTGTAACCGTCATAAGACAAATTTCTTACAGTAAAGCAACCATTATGACAGACTATATCAAAATATGTATTTTGTTCAGCAATATTTATGTAACGAATAAAAATGTGGTGAGACGGCTATTGCTATTTTCGTTAACTATTGCAGTTTATGTTTTTTGTACTGGATGCAAAAAATATTTAGATAAGAAGTCAGACCAAAGTCTCTCTGTACCTTCAGGATTAGCCGATTTGCAGGGTATGCTGGATGAGCCCAGATTGAATACAGCCATGGACCTTATAAATACGGGCACTGATGAGTACTATGTAACTCCAGATGATTGGGCATCTGAAACAGAGCTCAACATGAATGCATATTTGTGGGATGGCAATGTTAATGATCTCGAAGATTGGCGCCGTCAGTATATAACAATATTTACAGCTAATACTGCATTAGACAACTTACAAAATGTATCAACAACGGGAAAGGATGATATCGCGGATAATGTTAAGGGTACTGCCTTATTTCTTCGAGCGCATAGTTTTTATCAACTTACTCAGTTATTTGCGCTGCAATATGACGGCAATACTGCAGCACAGGATTTGGGAATACCACTACGATTAAATTCAAATTTTAATGTACCCAGTGTACGCTCTACAGTAGAGCAGACTTACGCCCGCATTATTCAGGATTTGGAGGACGCTTTGCCCTTGTTGCCAGTTGTGCCGGTAGTTAAGACCCGTCCCTCCAAACCGGCGTGTTTTGCTTTATTAGCTAGAGCCTATCTTCAAATGGGTGATTTTACGAGGGCAAAAGAAAACGCGGAGAAATGCCTCAATTTACATAATGAGCTGCTAGATTTCAATAATCAACAAGAAGTAGACAGCTTGTCGACTATGCCTATTAGCCGATTTAACAAAGAAGTAATTTTTTTCACAAACACCGGCGCATGTTTGAACGCAAGTACCAAAGCTAAAATAGATTCCAATTTGTATAAATCTTACCATAATGATGATTTAAGAAAAAAAGTGTTCTTTAGCGACAACGGTGACCATACATACCGATTTATCGGTTCTTATAACGGCGGCGCAGAAGAATTATTTAATGGCTTGGCTAGTGATGAAGTGTTGTTGATCAAGGCCGAGTGTGATGCCCGATTGGGAAATATAGATGCTGCGATGACGGCTTTGAATTTGCTGCTTGAAAAACGCTGGCGAGCAACAACGTTTATTCCATTTTCCGCCTCCAGTGCAACTGATGCTTTACAGAAAGTGTTAGCAGAAAGAAAAAAAGAATTGATTTATCGAGGCACAAGATGGCCCGACATAAAACGATTGAACAAAGAGCCTTCATTTGCCCTCACCTTGAATCGTAATCTTAACGGCCAGGTCTACGAATTGAAGCCTAACGATAAGCGGTTTGCTTTGTTGATTCCACAAGAGATAATTCAGTTAACCACCATGCCGCAAAACGAGCGTTAAGTGCTAGAGCCTTATCAAACAATAATTAATAAATAATATAAAATGAAGTCTAATAGAATCTTTATAAATGGTGTTTTAGTATTCTTACATGTGCATTGGTTCTTATTTAGTATTGCTCAGTCCCAAGTAGCAAATACGGATAACTGGCCGTATCCTTTGGTACAGGTTCTGGATTGGAGTAAAAGAGGAATTATAAATGGTGATGACTTTTATGCCAATACAAAAGACCAAATCATTAGGCAAATAGGCGAAGTAGAATTTAATAAACTGGAAAAGCACGACGATGTATATGGTTGGCCCCAATCCCTCAGAAAAAATTTGTTTGACAGGACGGATACAGCGGCGCAAAAAAAAGTGGATGCGAATTTTGAAAAACTTAAGGTTTATAAGATTGTAACGTATACTCATATTTTTGAAGGAAAGAATTGGGGAAAGTATGTCATCCTGAAGGCGCCGTACAAAGAAAATTCTTTTTTGGATAGTCCAGGTAAGTGGGAAGCTATCTATTTTGTTATGAAAGAAGAATATGCTAAGGAAATACGGTAAAATACCGGCTGGCAGTATAGACGTAAAGGATGCGCTGCGGCCCTGAGTTTTACCTTGTAAAAGGGCTGACTCATACTTTGAGGCAGCCCTTTTTGAAGTCATTCTTTTTAACTAGAATTGTTTCTTTTCCAGGTTAGCAGATTCTGCCTGATCACTTAAGCTGCCGTTACCATTTGCATCTGCAGCAGGGAAATATGTGTTGTTGAATTCATCTTCAGTAATGGTACCGTTTGCATCATCAACTCTGAACCACCAAATGGTAGTATTTGTTGAATGCGTACCCGGGCTGCTACTTTGAACGGCATAGTTAGAGAAACTGTTTTCAGCGCCAGAGCCATCATAAACAATATAACGAATAGCAAATTTGGGTGAAAAAGCGCTAAAGCCAATTGCTAAAACGACGGCGGATAAAGCCAGCAAATTACGTTTCATAATTAAAAATTTAAAGTTAATAGATTTGTTACCTACTCTTTTAAAGGTTTTCGGTATTCCCTTCCCAATATTCAAGCGATTGGGTTTCGCCTTCCTGCTTTTGCCGGCCGGGCGCTGGCAGAATTATTGCGCAATTAGTTGTATACTGTGCGTTGGTCTCCAGATCTTAAATGTGTGTTGCTGGTATTGAATAACCGTAGTAATATTCCTCCGGCGGAAATCAGTGATACTGTCACAATTACCATCCACTTTTGAGGCCGGGATATATGATTAAATATGCCACCAAAATCGTGTGGATTATGAGGGTAGCGTAACATTGTTATCCCAGCAAACACTGCTAATAGAATAAACGATATAAAGCCGGCTGTCCTCGTAATAGGGAAGAACAAAAGTGTTAACGTTATTGCTTCAATCACTATTATTATCCATGCAATAGTCGTGGTATCGACTGTATAAAATCCCAACATGCCTTTCAAGTTGCTTAATTCTGTTATGCTGCTTATTAGTGTATACGCTGAGAACAGTATTATGACAAATGCTATGATATCTTCCAAAAAGAATCGTTTCTGAAAACCGGCGACATATAAAGTTTTATTTTTCATATCCATATTGTTAATTGTCACATTTCCTTTATGGAAAGCACATATTTGGCGTCTTGAAAATTTTTCTGTATTCGAATTCAAAAGGTGATATTAAATAGCCATGACGCATTTAATGTCAACACCCTCCATCTTGTCATTAGTAAGTTAGGCCTGTAGCAGATCATTCATGTGGAACACAACAGTGCGGGAAAGCCGCTTCAAATCATCAACCTCATATTCTTGGTTTCTTTGTATAAGCAAGTTAAGTACTAGTTCTGAAACTTTGCGGATATGTTGCTATCCTAAAAATGTAAACTGTTCTATTTTTTATAGCCTATTGTTGTAGTAGACTAAACTGCAAATGCTTAGGATTACAACTGATTCTTTTTTTCAATCAGATTTTTTTTTACCCATTCTTCGGGGCCGATAGTATATACCTTTTTAAAGCTCCTGGTGAAGTTATTATGATACTCCTGGTAACCACATTCGATGGCAGCTTCCTTTACCGTCATGCCGGAAAGCAGCATATTACCAGCTTCTTCCATACACTTTTTTAACTTATAATGTTGTATGGTTGCACCAGTTAAATGCTTAAAAATGGGTAACACTTTATACCTGTTAACTCGAAATTTCGCAGCCAGTTCTGTAGCACTGAGCTTATTCAGTGGGTTTGCATCGATGAATTCCTTTATTGAAATGGCTGCATCATTGATGGATGATTGTTTACTGATCATATTAGGTAAGGTTTACTTTCACACTGGTTATTGCGTTCGATCAAAGATAGTCTATTTATAAGATAGACTAATGAGGGCTGTGCTAGTTGTAAAAGATCTTCCGTAAGTATGCGGTTTGTCACTAGTTATTGTAGCGACCAATTCAGGGCCAAATTTCTTAAATTGTTACCATGCGTTATAAACTTATCTCTCACTTCATGCCAGGTAAGTGTAAGGTAACCGTATTGTCATACAAGGGATAACAGATTATTACGTGGCACCTTTATTTAAAAACAGAATTTATTTTAGTAACCAGGATAGCGGAGGTTGCCTGGTTAAACTTCATGAACCCCTTCAATAAGGGGCGAACGAACCATGTTGCCTCCTAAATTAAAGCCATCAATCAATTAACCGCCTGTTCGGTGCCAGGCCTGTTACAAACTTGTTAAACAAAGCTCATACCTCACATTTAAATTCACTTTTTCCAAAATACCCCTATCTTTGTACTGTAATAATAATTGTTACAGTATGAACAATGGCCGGTTTGCCACCGCTTTGCACATTTTAACGCTCCTTCATATCAAAAAGGATGAGTTGCTGTCCTCCGAATACATCGCCGGCAGCATAAACGTAAATCCTGTAATAGTGCGTAAGGAGATCAGCAACCTGCGGGAACATGGCTTTATTGAAAGTAAAGAAGGGAAAGGGGGCGGTTATTATTTGGGTAAACCTGCTTCGCAGATCCGTTTATCAGATATATATAGATCGGTCAACGATTCGCCCATCCTGGGCAGGTCAAATGATCCCAACCCTGATTGCATTGTGGGCAAACAGATTAACAGCCACCTCAAAGAACTGTATACAAAAGCAGATGAAGCGTTCTTAAAACAATTGGCGAAAAATACAGTGGCTGATTTCAGCCAAAAATTCCTGTAAATTTTTTTTATCTATAACTGTAACAAATGTAATTACAGTTGAATCATAAATCTTAAATACAAAAAAATGAAAGTAGCATTGATTGGAGCCACCGGTTTTGTTGGTTCTGCCATTTTAAATGAATTGACGCAAAGAGGTCACCAGGTGACAGCTCTTGTCCGCAATCCGGAAGCAGTTAAGCAAGATCACCATGTGATTGCTAAAAAAGTAAATGCATTACATGCCAACGAAGTGGCTGCTGCTGTAAAAGGACATGATGTGGTGATCAGCGCCTATAATGCCGGTTGGACGAACCCCAACTTATACAATGAATTTCTACAGGGTTCTGATGCTATTCAGCAAGGTGTAAAAAACGCCGGTGTGAAACGACTATTGATCATCGGCGGCGCGGGAAGTTTGTATGTGGCTGATGGTGTACAAAAAGTTGACTCTCCCGGTTTTCCCGAGGAATGGAAACCCGGCGCATTGGCAGCCAGAGACTATCTGAACATAATTAAAAAAGAACAGGAGCTTGATTGGACATTCTTAAGCCCGGCCATTGAAATGCATCCTGGTACTTCTGGTGTAAGAAAAGGGAAATACCGTACGGGATTGGATAATCCTGTCTATAATGATCAAGGAAGAAGTGTTATTTCTGTTGAAGATGTGGCGGTTGCTGTTGTAGATGAGGTAGAGGCGCCTAAATTTATCCGTAAGCGGTTTACAGTTGCTTACTAATTCATCATCCATAATAGAAGTGAAAATATGAAAGTCTCCTTCCTGCAAGTCGACACTGCCTGTATGGTTATCGACATTAACGGATTTGTCATAGTCACCGATCCTGCGTTCGATGTGAAAGGAACTGTTTACGAAGGTCCGAGAACGCTCTATAAAACCGGTTCGCCGAGCCTGCAACCCGGGGATATAGGTCCCGTAGACCTCGTGCTGTTAAGCCACGATCAGCATAAAGACAATCTTGATAATGCCGGCCGCGCATTCATCAAAACGGTAAAGCAGGTAATATCTACTCCTGGAGCTGTGGAACGATTGGCGCAGAACAATGTAACAGGACTTCATGAGTGGGAAAGTATCGATGTCCCAACCGATAAAGTGCCCGGCCTGCGCATCACCGCTACACCCTGCCAGCATGCGCCTACACAGGAACAAACAAAAATATCCGGCCATGTCATTGGGTTTATAATCGAATGGGAAGGCCAGCAAAAAGGCGCTCTTTATGTATCCGGAGATACCGTATATTTTGACGGCATCGAAGAGATCGCAAAAAGATTTAAAGTACACACTGCCATATTGCATGTGGGCAAGGCTGGTTTTCCGGAAATCAATTATATGCCCCTGACCTTTACCACTGAAATGGCAATTAAAACAGCGCGGTTGCTGAAGGTAGAAAAATTTATTCCCACGCACTTTGAAGGCTGGAAACATTTTAATGAAGGAGCTGAATATCTATATGATCAGATAATTCATTCAGATCTCAAGGAAAAACTGCTCTGGCTGCAGCCCGGCTCGCCGGCTGTGATTGAGATCTAAGTAAAAGAGGCAACCCTCTGTTGGAAAATAAAAGCCATCTTGAATTAAGCAGGATGGCTTTCTTTTTATGTTCCGGCCAGGTTGGTATATATGGGCATTCTTTCCAATACCCGCTTGCTATTCATTTCGTTTTCGAAGCATATGGTCCAAACACTACTTTCACAGGCATTGACGGTATACTGTCATCGAGAATAATAACATAATAGGATGCGCCACCCGGCAAGACCCTTACGAGTATGTGTCCCTGCTGGCTTTTATATGCGCGATCGATGAGCGGACCGATCACATGCCTGTTTGCATCGAGCATATTGGTAGCAAACAGGTCGCGTGGCCCCGGGTAAATGTATGTATTGGTCATCCGGATCAATACTTCATGTCCAGGGTGATCAGCCGACCAGGATTGACCGATCCAAACACGGGGTTTGAATGTTCTTACCTGAAATTCATTTACTGCATCGCGGTTGCCATGATGATCCATGGTAGCAACATCCACTTCTCCAATCGCTTTGGCCATGGGCGTTTCTACGTCACGCAACGGGTTATCACCGGGGAAAACATTGCCGGGATTGTCGCCGCCCGTATAATAGGTGAAAGGTCCATAATGAATGGTCAACGCAAGGCTCAGGCTGTTCTCATCCGGCCAGCTGCTGCGGTCGGCTGGATCTATAGCTGGAAAATGCGGTACAACGGCAGAATCTTTACCTGTCCAGATCCATTGGTTGGCTTTCACGTTTTGTACATAAAAAGAAGGAAATGCGTTGGCATCATGTACTAACCGGATCTGCCGCCTGCTTCCCGCTTTCAGTGCAGCAACCTTCATTCCCGCTTCTTGTTTGGCTGCAAGAAAGCTAAAGTAGTTTCCCATGGTATGACCAAATGATATTTCGCCACCGCCGTACTGTCCGGCCTGTTTTTTCATCTCATACGGATAGTTATAATCCGGGTAACCGCGATCGATCAAGATGCCTACGGGCAGTAGTTCTGCAACACCGGTAATGCCGGTCAGCCTGAATTTGCCAGAGGCGGCCAAAGGTGCCGCCGGATACCAGGCGCCAAAATGATCATCATGAAAATGAGTGATCAACGCATAATCAATCACGGCTTTATTTTTCTTCGGGGACGCCTGCTGAATATAGCGTACGATCCATTCATACGGCTTGTACGAATCATCTGGTTTCAGCTGGGAATTCCGGGGAGTAAAGGTGCGGCTGTCCAACGGCGATATTTCACCGGCGTCTACCAGCATGGTAGTACCATCGGGCAAGATATAAAAAGCGGCGCTGCCCCTGCCTGTATTTATATGGTGCAGGTCGAGATATCCCTTTTGCCAGTTAGGTAATGGCTGTCCGGTTAGGGGTACTTGTGAAAATAGCCCTGCACCCATCAGGGTGCAGGGAAAAAGCAGATATAGTATCTTTTTCATATTGTGTTATTGCAATAACCACATTTTGGTGTTCAGGTCATCGGTATTACCCTGCCTTTCGACGGCCGCTGCCCGGTTGGCGGTGTTAAGGGATTGTTCCGACAAAGGATAAATATAACGGACAGGTACTTTGTTATTGTTTAAATTGGAAGGCCCGGGTGTAATGGCAGGCATACCTGTCCTGCGCCAGTCGAACCAGGCTTCCAGGCCATTAAAGTATAATGCGATCCATTTTTGTAAAGCGATCCTGGCCAATTTGTCGGCATCGGTGCCTGAATAAACTACCGTGGGCTGCGTAAGATAGCCTGCCGGCATGGCGATATTTAGTCCATAAGCAGCAGGTACTACCGATTGCCAGTAATTGAAATTGGCCGTTATGCCATTATTGTAATAGGTTGCTGCATCTCCGGTAGTTATTAATCCCTTCTGACGGGCTTCCGCCAAAATGAACTGAAGCTCTGCATAAGTCATTAGCAATCCCTGGGCAGCAGCAGGGTCGGGGGGCGCCTGTCCTGCGTCATTGCAAACCAGGCAGGCAAATGTATAACCTACTCTTGATACGCCTTGTACGCCGCCGTTATAAGCCAGCGCATCTACATCACTGAGTCCATTAGGTATTCCTTTGATCTCCGGTGTACCGGCAGCTACGGAGTTTTGCGTAGGCCTGCCGAAGATCTTCATGCGCGGGTCGTTCAGTTGGGTGAGCCGGTCGGTAAATGTTTTACTGATCCTGAATTCATCGAAACTGCCTACGCGACTTCCATAAATAGGCCATTGATTGGGAGCCGCCGCAAGATATTTAAGCACCGCGTTATCATTGTTGCTTTCAAAAACCGGGTTGCTGATGGTATTACCAACAATGGCCTGCATGTCGGCAGCTACATTTTTTTTGGCAGATATACGCATGAGCGCCCGCAGGCGCAATGCATTGGCCAGTTTTCTCCATTTTAATAAAGCAGCAGCACCGCCTCCATATAAGAGGTCGCCTTTGAAGTTGCTGCCATCTGCACTGGCCAACAGCTCATTGGCTTTTTTCAGGTCGGCCAGTATGCCTGAATAAATATCTTCTTGTTTATCATACGCGGGTTGATAAACACCCGCTGTTTTCGCCTGGCCCGCCTCCTTGTATGGAACATCGCCATAAGCGTCTGTAACCAAAGAGAACATCCACGATTTTAACACCAGGCTTACACCATAATAAGGATTGCTTTCATCATTCCCAATAAGGATTAAAATATTCTGGATGTTACGGTAATTACTGTACACCGTGTTCCAGATATCATTCCTTTCGTTCCAGCCATACCGGTCTTCATTTACGAACTGTATCTTGGCATGGTGCTGCACTACAATGTTTCCAATGCTCCAGGCTTCATTTACCTGGCGGTCCATCATACTTTTAATGATGCCACTTAATAACACGTCGGGTGTTACAATGGTAGGATTATTATTATTGGTATTGATCTCTTCAAAATTTTTTTTACATCCGGTAGTTAACCCGATCATAAGCACTACGAGGATAATATTGACGAGTTTCATAATAGTTTCTTTAAGAGTAACACATCAAAATTTAAAAGAAAGGTTAACGCCATAACTGCGGGTAGAAGGTATGCTCATATACTCGATGCCCGGCAGCGCCGTGCCACCTGCATAAGACATGTTCTCAGGATCAATATGCGGTACATTGTCCCAAAGCAGCAGGTTGCGGCCCACCAGGGAAATAACAGCGCCATGGATGGGTGTTTTGCCGAATATTTTGCGCGGGATGGTATAGCCGATCTGTACTTCACGCAACTTAACAAAAGATGCATCATACATTACCCCTTCTGCTATGCTGCGGCCGTTTGTCCATGCCGTATGCCATTCGCGCACCGCCACCTTTCTTGTGTTAGGGCTGAAACTGCCATCCGGGTTCTGGATCACGCCTGCGCCAATAACGCCATTGCCTGGTTTCGCAAGATCGTATCCGTCGGCACGGCCCTCGAGCGTTTCTTTAATAATGCCGCCTTCGCGGCCAACGGTCTGGGTTTCTGAATACAGCCTTCCGCCCTGCCGGATATCGAACAGGAAGCTAAACCTGAAACCATTATACTGCAGGGTATTGCCAATGCCCATTAACCAGTCGGGATTATAATTGCCCAGGTGGATCCTGTTGGTGGTAGGTATCGGGCGTCCTTTATCGGCTGAAAAAACCATTTGCCCGGTGTACTGGCCTGTGGGGTCATAATACGGTGCATTCTGATCGGTACTTTGTACCCTGGCAAAACCAATCCCATACAGGTCACCCATTCTTTCGCCTACTCTTGCTTCCACACTTACGCGGCGGGAAGCCATTACATAATTGGTAAGGTCATCACTTAGCTCGAGCACTTTGCTGCGGTTGGCCGAAAAGTTGATATAGGTGTCCCACAAAAATTTTCTCGATTTAACCGGTGAAGCGGTAAGCATTACTTCCACCCCATTATTCCTGATCAGACCTGCATTGATCTTGCGGGATTCATACCCACTAGTGTTAGATAAAGGAATATTCAGGATCTGGTTCCTGGTACGGCTCTGGTAATAAGTTACATCAAGCCCTATACGGTTGTTCAGCAAGCGGATCTCGACACCGCCCTCATAAGCAGAGCTGATCTCGGGTTTTAAATTAAGATTGGCCAGGCTGTTGGTTTCGCTATAGATCTGTACCGCGCCAAAGGGATCGCTGCGGTTGTAGGTTTGGGTAAATGCAAAAGGATCGGTATCATTCCCTACCTGGGCAAGGCTCGCACGCAGCTTTAAAAAGCTGATCGCCTGGGGCATGGTGACCATCTCGCTCACCACGGCGCTTAACGCAACGGAGGTATAGAAATAAGAGTTGTCTTCTTTTCCAAAGGATTTTAATTCATTCGGAAGCGTTAAGGCACTGCTCCAATCGTTACGGCCGGTGACATCAAGGAACAATGAGTTCTTGTAGGATACGCCGGCAGAACCGTACAAACTATTGATCCGTTTGCCCACATTGTTCTGCTCTGTCACCAATGCGATGCGCGAATTATTCATGCTATAGATCTTCGGAACATTCAATTGGCCGGCCACTGATTCATTAAAACGGGAGGTCTGCCGCATTTGGTTGCCGCCAAAAGTAGCGTTCAGGGCAAAATCGGTGTTAAGATGTTTGTTGAATGTAAAAAGGAAATCGGAGTTCCGCTCTTCATTCACAATATTCGTTTCGCGGTACTGGCCAAAAGGAAAGCGCTGCGTGCTGAAAGCTCTTTTGTATTCACGGCGTTCATTGCTCCAGTCAGTGGCGGTGCGAAGCTGCAGGCTCAGCCAGCTGGTAAAATCATATTTCAGCACCACATTACCGATGATGCGGTCGTAGTACTGGCCGTTGGTATTTTCGTATACAGTAAGATATGGATTGTCGTGGTAGTTATAGTTCCATCCATATTGTTGTACATTATCGAGCCCCTGTTGCCATAGGCGTTTCATGTGACCCAGGTTCACGGAAGCGGGCAACCAGCAATTGAACAGGTACATAATACTTTCCGTACCGTAACTGATCGAAGGCCGGTTATCGCTTTCACTCTTGATATAGCTTACGAAGGCTTTGGCTGAAAACTTACTGGTGAGATTGTATCCGCCCGAAAAGGAGACCGTATTTCTTTTCAGATCAGTATTGGGTACAATGCCTTTTTGATCGAGGTTGGTATAACTAAGCCTGAAGTCACCATCCTTGTTTCCGCCGGTGAGGGCTACATTATTGGTAAAGGTATGACCGGTTTGCAGAAATTTTTTAAGGTTATCCTTTTCCGGTTCCCAAAGCGTGGGCGTAATAACACTTCCTGCAGGTGCATTCATGTCACCACCGGTAAAGGGGATTGACTGCCCGTTCAGTGTTCTGGGCGAATTATATTGCGGGTAGAGTTGTCCGTTAAATGCTGGTCCCCAGCCTTCATCTGTTCCGTCGGCAAGCCCGGCACCTCGTCCATCCACGAAAGCAAAGTCACCGCCGCTACCATTACCCTGGCCATATTTGGTCTGGTATTCAGGCAGCTTCAGCGGCGTTTCCATGGTATAGTTACTGTTTATTTCTACGCCTATGCCTCTTTCCCTTTTCCCGCTTTTTGTTTTAACCAGTATAACGCCATTGGCAGCCCTTGACCCATATAAGGCGGCAGCTGCAGGCCCTTTCAGCACACTGATACTTTCGATATCATCGGCATTTAAAAAACTGGCGCCATTGCCATAATCCACCTCAAGGTTATTGCGGCCAGAGCCTCCGGTAATGGAATTGTTGATGGGCACACCATCTACCACATAGAGCGGCTGGTTTTTATTAAGGTCTACCGAACGTTCACCGCGTATGGATACCCGTGCAGAACCGCCGATGCCCGATGGACTTCCGACCACCGTTACACCGGCCACTTTGCCTGCGAGCTGATTCACTACATTCGTTTCGCGGGCCACCGTTAGGTCTTCGCCTTTTACTTCCTGTAAAGCATACCCCAGCCGCTTTTTTTCTTTTTTGATACCCAGGGCTGTGATCACCACTTCCCGCAAGCCGTTGTCAGCATGTTCCATTTCAATATGTATGTCATTGGCTGAACCCACGGTAACAACCTGCGAAATATAACCCACATGGCTGAGCTCCAAACGGTCACCTTCCTGCACCTCTACCGAAAACCGGCCGTCTTTATCGGTACTTGTAGCTTTGCCCGAGGGCCGTACTATGATGGTAACACCGGGCAGGGGATTCCGGGTGGATGCGTCGACTATGCTACCGGTCAATTCTTTTCTTACTGATGATCTCTTTGATGCAAGCGTGGGCGCATTTTCAGTTCTGAAGGCAATGTTGGAACCAATCACATTATACAGGAGGCCGCCCTGTATCTGCAGATCGGCCAGCGCCTGTTTGAGGGGAATGTTTTTCCATTGCACTTCTTTCAGCTCCACTTTTCCCAGTTGAAGCTTGTCATAGGAAAAGGGGGTATTGCATTGCTTTTGCAGGGCGGTCAAGACCGCTGCCAGGTTGGTGTTCTTTGCTTCCAGCCTGACGGTGGTGCCCAGCAGGTCTGCCTGCTGGCCTGCCGCCATAGTGCCGAGGAAACAGGAGAATGCCAGTGCCGTCAGCTGCTTCCGGCCTGCATTCCAAAATGTAGTACATTTGTGCATACGCTAATTTTTGTGAACGTTTGTTTACAAATCCCTCCCGTGCCAGCGGGAGGTTTTTTATAACAGAAAAAAGATCTATTGTTTAACTACCTGAATGGTATCTTGCCCGATCCGGTACTGTAATCTGTAAATGAATGCCAGGTTGCTAAGTGCAGCTTCCAGGTTATTACCCGGCACTACCGCCGAAAGCTGCTGCTGATCATCATGATTGTTTTGTAAATGGATCGTTTTACCGTAATGTGCACCAATGCGGTTCAAGGCATCGTTCAAAGAGATATCCTGCAATACGATATTGTCGCTTATAAATGCATTGGCATCTGTTATATTCACCGCCTGCACGTTTGCTTCCCCTTGCACTCCGTTATAGCAAAGCATATTACCAGGTGTTAATAACGTGGTGATCGACTTATGACGGGCATCTGCATAATTAGTACTTACACTGCCTTCTATCAGCGATATGCGGGTAATTTGCTCTTTCTCATATGCTTCTACATTAAAGCGAGTGCCCAGTACCGTGATCTTTACCTTCCCGGCCTGCACGGTGAAAGGATGCAGGCTGTCTTTCGATACGTCAAAAAAGGCTTCTCCCATCAGTTGCAGCTGCCGCGTACCCTTTGCAATATCAGCTGCATATTTCAAAACGGCGCCTTTTGAAAGCCATACTGTTGAACGATCGGGCAGTTGAAGGCTGATCTTGCCGGCTTTGTTATTATAAACGGTTTTCCAAACCTTTGCAGCTGTCGTTTTATGTTGCCGCTGACTAATACCGAACCAGGACGCGGTTAACAGGAAGGTGAGTACCGAAGCTGCAACGGCAATCTTTTTCCATTGGCCTGTCAGCAATACTGTCCTGGCTTTGGGCTTTATCTGTGAACGTACAAGCTGCCAGAGATAAGCAGTATCAGTAGTACTCATTACAACGCTGGCGTTTTTCCAATCATCATCCAACTGCCGGGAAAAAAGATCCGGCTTTATTTGTTGCAGGTATCGTTGTACATATTCCGCTTCTTCAGGACTACACTTTCCATCGATCCAACGACGCAACAGATCCTTATTGATATTCTCCATACATAATGGTTCGCTGCCTATAACACACCAAAAGCGTATTTCAGTACTACTGGGAAAATTGTGATTAAAATTGAATTAACAATCTGGTAATAGAGATCATGATAACAGAAGGGGGTACTAACCTGTAATTTTGATTGGCCAAAAGCGTATGAATAGGGAAAATCTGTATAAAGAGCAACTGTTTACTGAAGTGTTCCATGCTTCAAAAGATAAACTGTACGCCTTCCTCAGGGAATATACAGATGATACCCATTTTGCAGAAGACATCATGCAAGTCTGCTATATTAAAGTTTGGGAAAACATCGACAGGTGGAATAATGCAGACAGGCTATTGCCTCTCATTAAAACCATCGCGCGCAATCTCCTGCTGAATGCCATTCGCAATAAAGCACAATTACCAGTGGAATGGTTGGAAAAACATGGTGTGGATCTTCGTCAATGTTATCAGCCAGATCATGACCAGGTAAAACGTTCACTGAGTTCGCTGGATACCGTGATCAACCAACTGCCTGACCGGTGCAGAAAAGTATTTTTATTGCATCGTGAAAGCGGACTGAGCTATGATGAAATTGCCGCCAGGCTGTCAATCTCAGTGCATACAGTGCGTAATCATATGAGTAAGGCCATTCAACTCCTGAAAACCCATCTGCAAAAGAGCTGACAGGAGCGTTATCGGCATGTAGCGGCATGGGGAAAAGCAAAAGCCATCCTTACCAGGGCAAGAATGGCTTGTTATAATTTTAGTTAGCAGCGATGCAGTTATTAATTTGTAGTAGCCGTTGATTGCAGCAGTTTAAATAACTCATCCAGTTTGGGTGATAAAATGATATCGGTTCTTCTGTTTAATGCTCTTCCTTCCCGTGTACCATTGCTTTCCACCGGATCAAACTGGCTATGACCTGAAGCGATCACTCTTTCGGGGCTCACACTATAATCGATCGTAAGGATCCGCACAATTGATGCCGCTCTTGCCAGGCTAAGGTCCCAGTTGTCCTGGTATTTTCCCCGGATAGGAATGGAATCGGTATGACCTTCGATATTCACGGTGATGTCTGGGTTCACGTTAAGCACTTCTGCCAGTTTGTTCAGCGCCTCCTTTCCTTTGGGGTTCACTACGGCGCTGCCCGAAGGGAACAATAAGTTCTCCTGCAGGCTCACATATACTTTACCGTTCTTAGTGGCTACGGTAAGCTCATTCGATTTAAAACCGGTAAGGGCGTCAGCCATCTTTTTCCTGATCTCTTCAATGGCATTTTTCTGTTGATCCATCAATGCCTGCAATTGTTCCAGTTTTTGTTGCTGGCTCTGCAATTCCTGCTTGTTCTTGTTCAGCAAAGATTGTTTGCTCGAGGCGTCTTTGCTCAAACTGGCTATCTCCTTTTCCAGTGCCTGCAAGGCCCGGCCTTTCGCCGTAATGGTATCCTGCTGATCAGCTACCTGCTTTTTTAATTGTGCAATGTTACCCTGCAGATCACTCACTTTCCGCGCAAGCATAGCGCTGTCATTTCTGACAGATTGCAGCTCCAACTGCGAGGTCTTAAACTTTTTGGATGAAACACAACTACTTAAACTTAAGAGAACCAGGCTGGCGGCAGTTAGCCGCGTAATAGTAATTTTTCTATTCATATAATATTTAATGTGCATTTATTTTTGCAGGCTTAAATGTCAAATCCCGGGCCAATAAACGCATCTCTTACGCTTAAATATGTGTGATAAGGTATTAAAATGTGGTTAGAATGGTAGCAGGTCTTAAGGAACTACTCCTTCAATATTTGTCTCGTAATCGTTTTGCCATTGAGTAATAGCTTCAAGGTATACAGGCCGGCAGGAATAGCTGCCATCGCGTACATAGGCATCATGTTGCGCATTCAGGTTAATAGTCCCTGGCGGATTCGGATCACTGCCAATGCTGCTGGGGCAGAGGCTGGCGCTGCTTTCCGTAATACAGAAATCATTGAACCGCACCTGTTCATCGCGCAGCACATCATCTTTACCACGATACACGCCCCATTTTCCGCGATTATAATCTGCGCCTGAACGCCACATGTCGAGACTGTTGTTGGTATATGAAAGCAGAACGGCGCCATCGCTTACGCGGGTTAAGGTGATCTCAAATGTTCCGGCGCTGCCTTCACTGCTCCTGTATTTCACATAAGCTTCCACCCAGTTGCCTTTGAATGGGGCCAGCTCTGCTTCTTTAACAGTCCCTAAGCTGCCGCTTCCTTCTCCGGAGCTATGAATGATCTGTATTTTTTGCGGATTACCAGCCCTGGGCGTAATCGTGATCAATGGCGCTCCTGCATCACCCTCAATGGCCTTTATTTGAAAAATATGTGTGAACCGGCTGCTCGGGATAAAACCGGCATCCAGTTTAAACTTCCAGCGATAGTAGGCGGTTTGTCCCTGGGTATGCTGCATATCGGCAGGCGAGCCGGAGCCACCTTTAATTTCCATACGCACGCGGTCATCATTTGTACAACGGTCATCATCTGCATCGGCATGACTGTGAAATACAAATACATATTTTCCCAGTGTATTGTCAAATGCCTGCGTAACATGCGGGCCAAAAGAAGTATGTCTGCAATCGGGATTTTCATTCCCGAATCCTTTTGATTCAATGAGGTCATAGGCTGAACCGGAGCCGGTTGCGCTTAAGGTCACCTGCGCCTGCAATGAAGCATTTGAAAGCAGGAGCAGCAAGTTTGCGGCTATTGCAGGTATAAATTGTAAAGGTTTCATGTTGAACAAGGCTTTAAGTGTAATAAAAAGAATATCAACAGGCAGATCATCCGGCGGATCCGTCTGGTATCATACGATAAGCGGGTTCCCCTTCGCGGCACCCGGTATTAATATTTGGATGTGCACATCCCGGGAAGTGCCGGGAATGTAAGAATGGAAAGAAGAAGGGAAAGCCGTTGATGAAAACGTCGATAGCTGTTAAGGAGATGAATATATCTTTTCGATATACTCAAATGTGTGTTGATCTTTCATATAGCAATCGTGTTGGTTAGAAGAAGGTTACTATGAAGTAACTACATTCTTTCACCGGCTGCGTGAAGATGATTAGCCGAATAATAAACTATTTTAGCATCGATGAGCTTATGACAGTAACGTATATGTATAACGTTGATACAATTGTTATTTTGTGTAATGATATACCTGATCCTCATCTTCGTCATAGATCTATCCGCCGATACCATTTTCTTCATCATATTCTTGTTCTTTCATTTTAAATATTGAAGTGTGATTTTTAACGCCTGGCCCGTTCTTTCCACAGGCTAAAGCCAGAAGATCAAATGCAATCGATTGCGTATGCAGCATGCGTATTAATTAGGAATTTAATCTTATCTTTTCTTTAAGTTTACACAGATTTGATCCAGCGTTTTTATCTGTTACTATTTTTGAGGCTTGCTATAAATGGACCACTACTGCACATATACCGATGAGGCACTGATTGAACTCCTGCGAAAAAACGATCATAAAGCGTTTGCGGAACTTTATGAACGTTATTGGGATAAGCTGTTTTTTTTAGCCGGAAAAAAATTAGATGATCTGTACGAGGCAGAACATATTGTTCAGGACATTTTCCTCGATCTATGGAATCGCAGAACTGAACTGGATATACACGAATCCCTCGGCGGCTACCTTGTGGTAGCTGTTAAATACCGGATCATCAATGCGCAGGCAAAGCGATATAAGCAGTCTGTCAGGCAGAAAGAAAATGCTGGATCCCTGCCTCAGCATGACAACAGTACAGAGCACTGGCTTACCCTCCGCGAATTACAGGATAGCCTGCATCATCAACTTGCCCGCCTGCCTGAAAAGTGCGCACTCGCCTTTTCTCTTCGTGACGATGGTCTTTCTTACAAACAGATCGCTGCCGAAATGAATATTTCAGAAAAGACGGTAGAAATGCATATCAGCCGCGCATTTAAAGCCTTACGCACCAGTTTGGGCAGTTTTATTAACATGCTTATTCTCATGCTCTCCTGCCTCTTTTAGCACACACTTAAAAAAAACCTTTTTTCTCATACAGGGTATCGCTTCTTTATATTGACCTTGTTAGAAAGCTGTTTCTCTCAATGGACGATCAGGAAAAACAAAACCGGTACGATGAGCTGGCGCAAAAGCTGCTCAATGGTACTATTACTGCTGCTGAAAAGCAGGAATACCTCGACTGGCTGAACCGGGAAGAGGAAGCATTGAACATTCCGGCCGATCTTGCCAGCAACCGCCCGGCACTAAAGAACAGGATCTTTGAAACACTGCAATCTTCGATACAGGCGCAGGACCTGGAACTAACCGCGCGCAGCATGGAAAAGGGCAGGCGGCGGAATTTGTTTCGCTATGCAGCTGCCGCGGCTATTGTATTCATTGTAACCGGCTTTGTGATATATTACTTTAACATCAACAAAAAAAGTACTGCGCCTCAGCCAATGGTGACTAAAATGCAACCGGTTGCCACCGATGTTTTGCCCGGTCGTGATGGCGCCATGCTTACCCTTGCGAATGGACAGCAACTGCTGCTCGACAGTTTGGGAAACGGTGTAATTGCCATACAAGGAAAAACCAATATAAAAATTCAAAATGGTCAGTTGGTATATGATGTGATGCAGGCTGGCAGCGAAATGCTGTATAATACCATGTCAACACCCAAAGGCCGGCAATACCAAATGCTTTTGCCCGATGGCTCCCGGGTATGGATGAATGCTGCTTCTTCCATTACCTATCCCGTAGCATTCATCGGAAAAGAAAGGAATGTTACCATTACCGGTGAAGTGTACATCGAGGTTGCCAAAAACAAGGAAAAGCCCTTCATTGTAAACGTCGATGGAAAAGCAAGTGTCCAGGCACTGGGAACAAGCTTCAACATTAATGCTTATGCCGATGAGCCAGGTATTAAAACGACTTTACTGGAAGGAAAGGTGAAGATCGTGAAACATGAAAGGGTCAACGGTAAAGAAAATTCCATACTGCTTGATCCGGGACAGCAGGCTGTAGATATCGCGCATGCACCATTGACCATTCGCCATTCGCCCGACCTCGAAGAAGTGATGGCCTGGAAGAACGGCCGCTTCGAATTTATTGGCAACAGCATTCAATCGGTCATGGGGCAACTATCGCGTTGGTATGATGTAGACATTGTTTATGAAGGCGCCCTTCCTGAAGCCAATTTTGTAGGAGCGATTGCCCGCACGGAAAAACTCTCACGGGTTTTACAAATGCTGGAACTGACCAATGTACTACGGTTTAAAATTGAAAAGAAGACCGCTACCGGCGAAGCCGCTCAGATCATCGTCACACGCAAATGACCAAACCATCATCATCGACCTTAAACTATGAATAAAGATTGATTGACCGCAAAAAAAGCCGGGCTCTGTTGGAGCAGGTCCCGGCGGAAGGGGTTAATCAATTCATCCTTGCAAGACTACTATTTCTTAACCCAAACATTGCAAATGTATGCAATTGAGATTGCTATGTACTGCCCCGGCAGGTGCTATTTTCCGAGTTCCGCGAAAGGAACGATTTCTGAACCTCAATACGCTGTTAATGATGAAGTTGACGGTTGTTTTTTTACTGGCCGCCTGTTTGCAGGTAAGCGCCCACTCCTACGCACAGCGGGTGACCTTGCAGGCTAAAAATGCCAGCATAGAAGATGTGTTTAAACAAATACGGAAGCAAACCGGCTATGTTTTTCTGTATACGACCCAAATGTTGGCCAATACAAGGCAGGTAAATATAGATGTTAAGAATGCACCTGTTGAACAGGTGCTGAACCTTTGTTTCGATAAGCAGCCTGTTACCTATACATTGATGGATAAAACCATTATTGTAAAACAGCAGGAAAAGACGCCAGTTAATATACCGGCTCCCGAGCGGGTGCGCACAGAGATCAGAGGCCGTGTGACCAATGAATCGGGGCAGCCGCTGGCTGGTGTAAGCATCACCATTAAAGGCGAAAGCGGCGGCATTACTACCGATAATAACGGCGTATTCAGGATCGAGACAAGCAAAACCAATATAATCCTGGTGGTTTCATCAGTAGGGTATACCACACGTGAAATAAAAGTACAGGGTAACGAAACGAATCTGCAGATCCAGCTGGCGTTAGCCACCAATAATATGGAAGAGTTTGTAGTGGTAGGATATGGAACCAAAAAGAAAGTGAGTGTTACCGGTTCTTATTCGGTGCTTGATATGAAAACGAAGGAAAACACGCCTACTACCAATGCCAGCCAGGCATTACATGGTGTGTCGGGCGTATGGTTAAACCAGGCTGGTGGTAAACCCGGCCAGGATGTTGGTACTATCCGTATCCGTGGCGTGGGAACACTTAACAACAACGATCCGCTGGTGCTGGTGGATGGTATTGAGTACAACATCAATGAGATCAACCCTAATTTCATTGAAAGCATGACCGTGTTGAAAGATGCGTCGGCTGCTATTTATGGTTCACGGGCTGCCAATGGCGTTATATTGATCACCACTAAAACCGGAAGGAAAGGTAAAATGGAGATCAATTACAACTACAGCTATGGTATTCAAAAACCCACTTTTTTACCAGATGTATTGTGGGATCCCATTCAATACATGGAGTTAAAGAACCAGGCCCTGATCAATGAAGGCAAATCGCCGGCAGCAGTTGATTATTCGCCTGCACAGATCGAGGAATATAAAAATGGAATGGCCACCGATCCATATACCTATCCGCACTTGAACTGGTTCGATTATGTAATGAAGAATGGAAGCATGCATCAGCACAACCTGCGCTTCAGCGGTGGTTCTGATAAAGTGACCTATAACTTTGCTGTTGGTTATATGGACCACGACGGTATTCTGGTGACTGCCAACCATGCCAACCGGTACACGCTTAACCTGAATGTGAGCGCCCAGGTCACCAACCGGTTAAAAGTAGGAACGAATTTGATCGGCAATCTGAGAACTTTTACCCAGCCTGCTTTCGCCGGCTCTGATGCTACCAGTTATTATTTCACCCGGTTAACGCGGGTACTGCCCATTATGACACCTTACCTGCCCGATGGCCGTTATGGTAATATGGTGTTTGCTACCCCTGGTCGCAATACCATTGAGAATCCTATCATGCTGTTGAAAGAAGGCAGTAACTACAATGCACCGCAACGGATCCTGGCAAAGGTTTTTGCCGAATATAAACTGCCCTTCAATCTTACGTACAATTTCAATTTGGGGGTTGACAAACTGGATGGTTATTCCCGGTCATTTGTGCCGCTCCTGATCAGTTACAATCCCAAGACCGGTGCGCCCAATAACTATAATATTAACCCGGCCAGTAATAACTATGATGAGAATAACCGGAACCTGACCGTATACCATACCTTGAACTGGGATAAAGCGATCGGTGATCACCACCTGTCGGCCATGGCGGGCCAAAGCTATAACCGCTTTGATAACAGCTGGTTTAACGGCCACGCCGAAGGATATTTTGATAATGCCCTTACCGACCTCAATGCCGGCACCACCAACCTCACCACCGATGGCAGGGTAACCAAAGATGTATTGATCTCTTACTTTGGCCGCCTCGGTTATACCTATAAGGAGAAATACATACTCGAAGGTATCATCCGGTACGATGGTTCATCGCGCTTTGCAGATGGTCATCGGTGGGGAGCATTTCCTTCCCTGTCTGCCGGCTGGCGTATCGATAAAGAAAATTTCTTTGATCTGCCCTTTGTTGACTTGCTGAAATTGCGCGCTTCCTGGGGCGAACTGGGTAATCAGGCAGTAGACCTCTACAGTTATCTGAATACGGTAAGCGTAGGCAGCGCTTATTCCTTTAATAATACCATTTCTCCGGCAGCAGCTATTAACAGATATAACGATCCCCATCTTTCATGGGAAACAACCACAACCTATAACGGCGGTATCGATGCGGAATTCCTGAAAGGCAAACTTTCCGCTTCTGTGGATGTGTTCAAGCGTCGTACTTCGGGCATTTTGCGGCCGGTACTGATCCCTGACCAGGTGGGCGGCCTTGCAGGTCCTGTTCAGAACGTAGGTGTAGTAGATAATACCGGTTTTGAAATTGCATTAGGCCATCGCAATAAGATCGGCGACATCAGTTATGAGGTGAACGGATCGTTGAGCTATGTAAAGAATGAAGTGGTGAGCCTGCGCGGACAAAGCATCATCGGCACCAGGCGTATTACCAAAGAAGGCCACCCGATCGATGCCTATTACCTCTATGAAGCGGCTGGCATCTTCCAGAGCCAGGATGAAATCGCTAACAGCGCCAAAGTAAGCGGTAATGAAAAACCTGGTTATCTTAAATACAATGATATTGTAAAGGATAACAAGATAGATGGCAACGACCGCGTAATTACCGGCAGTTCCATTCCTAAATACAATTATAGCTTCAATGTCAATGTAAGTTATAAGAATTTTACGCTTGCTTCTTTTTGGCAGGGCGTGCAGGGCATCGACCTGTATCCAACTGTAAACCTGGCTACGCCTTTCAATAATGGCGCAGGGGTAACCAAAGAGTGGGCTACCGACTCGTGGACACCAGATAACCGCAATGCACGGCTGCCGATCGTGACCACCCCAACCGGCGGCTTCGAAAACTACCAGCCTTCTACTTTCTGGCTGAAAGACGGTTCTTATATGCGTTTGAAGAATATTCAGCTGAGATATAACCTGCCCGCCAGGATCGCATCGATGCTGGCCATGAGCAGGCTTACCCTGTTTGTAAACGGTGAGAACCTGGTCACATTTACCAAGTTCAAAGATTTTGATCCGGAAAAAAGCCCTACGGGAGATTCTTTCTATGAATACCCGTCACTCAAAACATACAGTTTTGGCCTTAATGTCAACTTTTAATCGTCATTGAAACAGATTCAGATGAAAAAAATATTCTTTCTCTTTATAGCAGGTTATCTGTTGGCTGGTTGTTCCAAGAGAGAACTCGAAACATATCCTAACAACAGTTATACAGAAGCTACTTACTGGACGTCGGAAAAAAATGCCATGGCTGCCTTAAGCGGCTGTTACCAGGTATTGACCTTTAACGGGATGTTTGGGTATGCAACACCTTTGTGGGAAGAAACAGCCACACCCAATGCCTACAACTACGACAATTCCGCCGGCTTTGGCTGGATCGCTTTGGGCACACATAATCCGGCCAATGCTACTACGGGCAATATTATTCCCGGGATCATTGCTCAGCGATGGGCTGACTGTTACCGGGGTATTGGCCGCGTGAATACCCTCCTGGCGCGTATTGACCAGGTGCCCATGGGCGATGCACTGAAGAACAGGGCGAAGGCAGAAGCTAAATTTCTCCGCGGGCTGTTCTATTCCCTGCTGGCAACCTATTATGGCGATGCACCCCTGATCCTGGATCCGCCAGATCTCACAGTCCATGCTTCACTGCCCCGCACACCCAGGGTTGAAGTGGTGCAACAGGTAATTAAAGACCTGGACGATGCAGCTGCCGTTCTGCCGGTGAAATTCACCGGCAATGATATTGGCCGCGCAACCAAAGGCGCTGCCCTGGCTTTGAAAGCCCGTGTGCTGTTGTTCGAAGCGAGCCCGCTCGTGAATACCAATAATGACGTAAGCAAATGGGCAACTGCTGCGGCCGCTGCCAAAGCCGTGATAGATCTGCCCGGTACAGGCTACAACCTGTTTCCGAATTATCGCACATTGTTTTTGCCGGCCAATGAAAACAGCGTTGAGACCGTTTTTGATGTTCAGTATTCTATAACTACCCTTGGCCTGGGAAGCTCTTTTGACCTGGTGAACCGGCAATACAATACCAATGCGCCGCTGCGCAGCATCATCGATGCCTATGATATGAAAGACGGACTGCCACCGGCCCAATCGCCATTGTATAACCCGGCCACGCCCTATAAAGATCGTGATCCCCGCATGTACCAGACAATAGTATATCCCGGCGATACCTATATTGGCAAAGTTACCACGGCGTCTGAACCTTTTAAACAAACCGGTTACGGGGTAAAGAAATACAGTATTTACGATACCGCAGCCACTACCAACCTGATCAACCAGGCCGGCCGCTCAGAGATCAATTACATGTTGATCCGCTACGCCGATGTATTGCTCATGTATGCAGAAGCGCAGAATGAAGCGGTTGGTCCCGATGCCTCCGTGTACAACGCGGTAAACCGGATCCGTGAGCGTGCAGGACTCTCGCCTCACCAGATACCTGCCGGTAAAACAAAAGAAGAAATGCGCGAGATCATCCGGCATGAGCGCAGAATAGAGTTTGCTTTTGAAGGATTCTATTATACCGATATCCGCCGCTGGAAAATTGCAGAGAACGTACTGCCCGGCGCTGTATACAATTCGCAGAACCAGCCGCTGGTTACCCGCAGCTTCAATAAGGAGCGCGATTACTGGTGGCCGGTGTCACAGGTGCAGCGTGATCTCAATCCGAACCTCGAGCAAACAAAGAACTATTAATATGTCATTACGAATTGGCGGACCATGGATGCCAAAACTGTATTCGTATTGTCGTCCATGGATCCGCCGATCCGTACTCTAAATGCATACTAACTTGAATCAGCTTCTTCCCTCCATGAAAAAGATCATCAGCCTCGGCATTTTATCTGCCATACTCTCTGTAGCCTGTGCAAAGAAAGGAAATGGTGAACCGGTAACACCACCGGTTACCCAACCCGATCCACCGGCCTCTGTGGCAGATTGTAAAAAATGTATGGTATTGTCTGAACAGGCGCAGCAGCGGGTAGCCATTGCAGATGTTCCATCGAAGAAAATTTTCTGGCAGTGGACACCGCAATCCTCCAATGTGCAGGCGGCGCATTATGCCTGGTTCAGCAATATCAGCGATGCCAAGATCGTGTATAATGGCCAATACATTTTAACCACGGCGTCAGGCGGTGGGGTAGCCCTGATCCGGATTGCCGATAAAAAAACGGTGTGGTATGCTTATGCAGGCGGAAACACCCATTCAGCAGAATTGCTGCCCGACGGCAATATTGTAAGCGCTTCCAGCACCGGTAATTTCCTGATGCTCTTTAAAGTTGACACGCTTCATTTCCCAGAGAACGTATACACCAAAAAGCTCACCATAGATTTTGGTCACAATGTCGTTTGGGACCATAAGAACCAGTTGTTGTGGACAGCCGCAGGCCATGAGCTGAAATCTTTTCGCTACAATTTCAATTGCGCCCAGCCCGACCTGGAACCGGTTGAAACGTTGCCGCTGCCCGGGAAGGAAGCCCATGACCTCTTCCCGGTGTACAACGAAGATGCTTTATGGCTTACCAATACGACCAATGTTTATAAATTCACATTGGCCGATAAAAAACTTACACAGGCAGATGTGATACAGGCCAATATCAAGAGTGTATCATCTGGGCCGGCGGATTTCCCGCTTATTATCATTCGCCCTAAGGTATCGTGGTGGACAGATGAAGTGATTGATGCCAAAGGCAACGGTATTTTTTATGAGGCCGGCTTAAAAATCTATAAAGCCCGTTGGGTGCTGCCGAATAATTTCAGCTATCCGGCTGGTCATGAGATCAGGCAATGCAAGTAGCTTTTGTCGTTTTTGACAGAGAAAGGCGCCACCTTAACGGGTCCGGCGCCTTTTTCAATTGGAATGCATTGATTATTACTTCGTCATGGCCCGCAATGCCAAAACTTTTGAAAAAAAACTAATTTCTCTTAAGTTGTGGCCTAATAAACGCGGTACATAGTATGAAGAAGATCCTGATCATTTTTGCGCATCCGGTGCTGGAAAAGTCCCGCGTGCATAAAACACTCCTTAAATATATACCCCAGGTAGACGAAATAACCGTCAATGACCTTTATGAAAATTACCCCGACTTTGATATAGATGTTAAAAGAGAGCAGCAATTGCTGCTGGCACATGATATTATCATTTGGCAGCATCCGCTGTACTGGTACAGCGCGCCGGCATTGTTAAAACAGTGGCAGGACCTGGTGCTGCAGCATGGCTGGGCTTACGGGAAAACCGGTGTTGCATTGAGTGGAAAAAAGATCTTCAATGTCATTTCTTCCGGTGGCGGTACAGGCGCTTACCAGCATGAAGGCTACCAGCATTGTACTATTAATGATGTGTTGCGGCCCTATGAACGAACAGCTGAATTGTGCAGGATGACCTACTGGCCGCCTTTCTGGGTGGCCGGAACGCATAAAATGGACCTGCCGCAGATAAAAGAGTATGGCGAGCGCTACAAACAGCTCCTGCTCCGGTTGAGAGAAGATAAAATCAATGAAGATACAATGATGCAGGTTTCCCGTTTAAACGACCTGGTCGACATTTCGCAAAGCAATCTCGCATAATATGGATCACTCATTTTTCACAACGGCATTGGTGTTTCTGGCAGCAGCCGTTCTGTTCGTACCCCTGGCAAAGAAGTCGGGCCTGGGTTCTGTTCTGGGTTATTTGATAGCAGGTGTAATTATCGGTCCGTATGCATTGGGATTTGTGGGGCAGGAAGGACAGGATATTATGCATTTTGCTGAGTTCGGCGTGGTAATGATGTTGTTCTTAATTGGATTGGAACTGGAGCCCGAATTATTATGGAAGCTCCGGAAATCGATCTTGGGACTGGGCGGGCTACAGGTAATACTAACCACGTTGGTTATTGCCGGCATTGCCCTGCTTTTTCATTTTGCATGGCAGCAGGCGCTGGCGCTGGGTATGATCCTGTCATTATCGTCAACGGCCATTGTGCTGCAAACACTTTCAGAAAAAGGATTGATGAAAACGGCTGCCGGACAAAGCGCTTTTTCCGTATTGCTCTTCCAGGATATAGCCGTGATCCCGATGCTCGGTCTTTTCCCTTTGCTGGCCACCTTGCAGGCAGGGCAGAGCGGGGCCGCTGATACGCATGCAGTAACAAACTGGGTGGAAGGTCAACCCGCCTGGTTGCATACAGTGATCGTGCTGGGTTCCATTGCTGCCGTCATTGCTGTAGGAAGAGTTGCTGTGCGGCCCCTGCTGCGGATCGTTGCCAAAACAAAAATGCGGGAAATTTTCACTGCATCGGCCCTGCTGATCATCGTAGGTATTGCCGTTCTGATGACGCAGATCGGCTTGAGCCCTGCGTTAGGGGCGTTTTTGGCGGGTGTGGTACTGGCCAATAGTGAATACAAACATGAGCTGGAAAGCGATATAGAACCATTTAAAGGCCTGTTGCTGGGTGTGTTTTTCATGGCCGTAGGCGCTTCCATAGATTTTAACCTGGTCAGTCAGCAATTCCGGGAGATCCTGCTCTGGGTATGTATATTGATCGCCGTTAAAGTAATTGTACTGTTGCTGCTGGGAAAATTTTTCAAGGTGAGCACCGAACAGAATTTTATTTTTTCCTTCAGCCTCACGCAGGTAGGTGAATTTGCCTTTGTATTGTTCTCGTTTTCCCTGCAACAGGGAATTCTATCGGCCCAAACTACCAGTATAATGACTGCAGTGGTGGCCATCAGTATGGCGCTCACGCCGCTGATCATCCTGCTCAATGAAAAACTCATCCTGCCAAGGGTAGGCACCGATGAGCTGGAAGAAAGGCAGGCCGACGAAATTGATGAAAAGAACCCCGTTATCATTGCCGGTTTCGGTCATTTCGGAAGTGTGATCGGGCGCTTTCTGCGGGCGAATAAGATCCCTGCTACCTACCTTGACCTCGACAGTGACCGGGTAGATGCATTGCGCAATCTCGGATTCAAAGTGTTTTACGGTGATGCCTCCCGCGACGACCTGCTGCGGGCAGCAGGCGCCCAGCAGGCGAAGATCATTATCATAGCGATCAATAGCCCCGAAAAGCGGCTGGAGATGATTGAGACCGTAAAGAAACATTTTCCCCACCTGCACATGCTGGTGCGGGCTTCCGACAGGTATGATGCATACGATCTTATGAACGCCGGTATGTTGCATATCTACCGCGAAACACTCGACACCAGCCTGCGGGTAGGAGTAGATGTAATGACGCTGATGGGATATCGAAAATATACGGCGAAACGCCTGGCCAAGAATTTTCTCAAATACGATGAAGCCAATCTGAAACGTTTGTCGGCCATCCGTAATCCCGAGGATTATGTGGTGGAAGCCAGAAAACACATCGAAGAAATAGAAGCAACGATCCAGTCTGACCGGCAGAACCTGTTGAACGAGGCAGATATTTCCTGGGACCCCGATACCTTGAGAGAAGAAGCACGTACACTCCAAAATGGCGATGCGGCATCATAGGAGTTTGTAACAAGTGATATCAAACCAGATAACCAGAACCGTCCGGCATAGCTGCGACGGTTCTTTTTATGCCACTTTGTTATCATTTGGAAAATTATCAGGATGGTTCAGGATGCTTAATAAAATACTGCTCGATACCTTGAGCGCGTAATTAACGTAACTATAAACGCTGCTATATGATAAAGTGCTTACATGCGCGGGCTGCATTGTATATACCCCATGCCCATCTCAAATCTTTATTCGTATTTTTCACCTTTATTATTTCTCTTTCCTCATTTGCCCAAAACAGCATTCCCATTTCCGGTACGGTTGAAGATAAATCAGGACCACTGGAGGGTGTTAATGTGGCCATTCAGGGAACAACTACCGGCACATTGACCGATAAAAATGGAAAATTTTCACTGGTGGTGCTTGACAGGAACGCTTCACTGGTATTTTCCTTTATCGGTTATGTTACCCGCACCATTCCGGTGGGCGGTTCCACCAACTTCAATATTACCCTGGAAGCCCAGGACAAATCGTTGAACGAAGTGGTGGTCATCGGTTATGGTACTGCCAGAAAGAAAGACCTTACCGGCGCCACTGCTTCTGTAAGCGGGGCTGAGATCGCTAAAATTCCGGTAACCTCGGCAGCACAGGCTATCACCGGTAAAATCGCCGGTGTGAATGTAGTGACCCAAAGTGGTGCGCCTGGCGCCAATATCAACATTACCGTACGCGGTGGAACCTCCATCACCCAGGGCAATACACCGCTTTATATAGTAGATGGCTTTCAAATGGATGATGGTTTGCGGAATATCGACATGAACGACATTGAGACCATCGACGTGATGAAAGACGCTTCTGCCACTGCCATCTATGGTGCCCGCGGTTCAAACGGTGTTATTCTGGTTACCACCAAATCCGGTAAAAGCGGAAAGACCCAGGTTACGTATAATGGCTATCTAAGTTTTGAAAAACTGGCCAACAGACTCGACCTCCTAAACCCCGAACAATATGTCGATTACCAATACGAATTGCAAATGCTGGCCGGCCGGCCCGATAAATGGGCCAAGAACTTTGGCGGCAATATAAACGATCCCAATTTTTATACCGGCGCCGCAGATTATATTCATAACACCTACGGTTCAACACCTGGTATCGACTGGCAGGATCTCGTTTTTGGCGGCACTGCCTTATTGAAAAGCCATGGCGTAACCATCAGCGGCGGTAATGAAAAAACAAAACTCCTGCTCAATGTGAACCATGTTGGCCAGGAAGGTATTTTGGCTAAACATGGTTTCAACCGGACCAATGTACGCGCCAAGATCAACCACAAGGTTTCGGACCGCATTCGTGTAGACTTCAATACCAACTATAATAATATGAAGCTGGAGGGCGGTGGTTCAATGGCCGGGCAGCTGAAACTGAGCATTCTGCAACCGGTGACCGGCGGCATACGTTTTACCGATGAGCAACTGATAAACACCGATGTAGCAGAAGATATGCAGGCCGACGATTCACAATATGACATTTACAATCCGATCATAACGAACGATGCAGTAACGCAAACAAAATATACCCGTCAATACACAACCAATGCGGGCATCGACATCGATATCCTGAAAGACCTCACCTGGCGTACTGCGGGTAGCTACCAGTGGCAGCAGGTGCGTGACGATTATTGGGACGATGGCCGTACAAAAACATCACAAACCTATAACGGGCCCTGGGGCAGCCGTGATAACAGTGAAAAATTTTCCTGGCAAATCACCAATACGCTGAACTGGAAAAAATATATAGGCGAGCATAGTTTGAATGTGATGGTAGGCCAGGAAACTTACTACAGCGAGTCTATTAACCTGGATAATACCTATTCAGATTTTCCGGATAATAATTTCGGGCTGAACAATGTGGGCATGGCAGGCCGTCTGTATTCCAAATCATCCGGAAAGAACCGCTTTGGATTGGTATCGGTGTTTGGACGTGTTATGTATAGTTATGCCGACAAATATCTGATCACCGCAACCATGCGTGGCGACGGTGTTTCGAGATTTGCCCCCGGCCGTCAATGGGGCGCATTGCCTTCAGTATCGGCAGCCTGGCGGATCTCACAGGAAGAATTCATGAAAGGCAATACCTTCTTCGATCAGTTAAAACTGCGCGTGGGTTATGGTACTACCGGTAATTGTAACATTGATGATTATATGTATGTAACCGGATACGGCGGTGGTTTTTATGCCATCAACCGGCAGGAAATTAATACGCTGGTGCCCGGAAGCAAACTGGCCAATGAGAACCTGGTTTGGGAAAAAACAAATTCCTTTAACGCGGGCCTCGATATGGCTATCTTCAACAACCGCGTTAACCTGACGGCTGAATTTTATAACAACCAGTCGAATAACTTATTGATGGAAGCCAATATTCCTACATCAACCGGTTATTCTACCCAGTTCCAGAACATTGGTTCCATCCGCAACCGCGGGGTTGAGTTTATCCTGAATACCCAAAACATCCGCAATAAGGATCTTCAATGGACGACCAGTTTGAACATTTCTTTCAACAGGTCCAAAGTGCTGCACTTGAATGGTGCGGAGAAATTACCACCTGCTGACATGTTCATTACGCAGGTTGGCAAGTCATTGGGACAATTTTACGGGTACCAGTATGATGGTATCTATACTACCGATGATTTTATTCAAAATGCAAACGGCACCTATACTTTGAAAGATGGGGTGGCACGTCCGAAAGGAAGCAATGCCGCTAATATTAAACCGGGCGATGTAAAATACAAAACAACCAAAGGAGAGGTGGATGGTAAGGGCAATCCGGTTTGGAGCACCGAAGACAGGGTTATTTTGGGAAGAGGTGAACCTACCTTCACCGGTGGTATCACAAACACGGTCACTTATAAAGGGTTTGATCTGAACGTTTTCATGAACTTCGTTTCAGGGAACAAAATATTCAATGCCAATAGCCGCCGCTTTTTAGGCCCCTACCTGCCTAATCAAACATCACTGGCGCCCATGGCCAGTCGCTTCAGGTTGATCGATCCTGCCACCGGCAAAGAAACAACCGATCTGCAACGCCTGGCCGAATTGAATCCCAATCAATATGCATCAGATGCGATGTGGAGCCTGCATTCGGATAATAACAAAGCGATCACCGATCCCATTGATTATTACCTGGAAGATGGTTCATTCCTCCGGTTGAACACCATTACCCTCGGTTATTCCCTGCCGAGGGAAATATTGAAAAAAGCGGGCATAAGCCAAACCCGGGTATATGCAACGCTGAACAATATTCACACATTTACCAGCTATACCGGTTATGATCCGGAGGTATCAAATTCAGATAATCCACAGCGCAAAGGCCTTGATGATTCTGCCTATCCCCGCTCAAAAAGTTTTGTTATTGGTTTGAATGTAACCTTCTGATCGTAACCTAAAAACGAATTGCAATGAAAAATATCATATATAAGATATCAATAGTAGCTTTAACAGCGCTTAGCCTCAGCTCCTGTAAGAAATGGCTCACCATGCCATCGGAATCCAAGTTCGATAGCGAAAGTACTTTCCAGACCGTTGATAAAGCCGAGATGGTCGTACTGGGCATCTATGGCCTTAGCTTCAACCGGGAAATATATTATCAGTTCGGTATGGGTACCGATGAATGTATTTCAACCGAGGGTGAAACAAACTCGAAGAACAGGTTCGCTAACTATGTGTATTCGCCTGATATCACACCTACCGATACCTATACGGCCATGTACAGGGCCATTGAATATGCCAATGTTTGTATCAAGAACCTGAGTGCCATGCAGGGCGCTACAGACGCTGAACAAAAAAAGATCGACATGTTGCTGGGGGAATCGTATGCATTGCGGGCCATGAGTTTTCTGAATGTGGTTCGCTTCTTTGGCGATGTTCCGTACCCTACTATTCCGGTACAGGATGCAGGCACATTTACTTCTTCGCGCGTTAGCCGCGATACCATTTATGATGGTTGTGTGGCCGATCTGCAAAAAGCCATCGAGCTCTTACCCTGGAAAAGTGAAGGCATGATACCGACTCCTGAGCGCTTCAGCAAAAATGCAGCGTATGGCATTTTGGCCCGGGTCGCCTTGTATGCAGCAGGTTATTCCTTGCGCTGGGATCTGAGCTCTTATTCCCCTGGTTCTGTCAGGCTGGCGCAGCAGTCTAATACCACCCGCATTCGCGAACTGTATCAAATTGCATCTGATGCCTGCCAAGCCATCATGCAAAAAGGAGAGAACGGACTGTTGGATAAATATGAAACTGTGTTTCGTGATCTAGTAAATGGCAGGTATAATAAAGAATCGATGCTTGAATATGGCCAGTATGGTACCAATGTGAACGGCTCTGCCATCGGCTATACAAATGGTATGGCTGCTCATACCAATTCCAGGTATGGTAAAGCGGAACCCTTAATGGCTGCGATGCCTACCTTGTTATTCGACTTTGAAGACGGTGATCTGCGCCGGGATGTATCTATTTGTACCTATGGTATTACAGCCACTAATAAGCGCCAGATGAATCCTTATGGCAGTAACCGCATCGGTAAATTCCGCGTTACCTGGAAAAAAGATGCCGGAACCGCTATCAACAAACGCGATATTAACTGGCCCTGGCTGCGGTATTCTGATGTATTGTTGATGTATGCCGAAGCGCAGAACGAATTGAACAACGGTCCAACCGGTGCAGCCAAAGCCGCCTTTGAGCAGGTGCGGAAGCGTGGTTATGGCGGTGATGCCAGCAAAATAGGGATTACCCCGTCTACCTACCAGGAGTTTCGCGATGCCATTATCAAAGAACGTAAGCTGGAACTGGCATTTGAAGGCTGGCGCAGAACCGACCTGGTGCGCTGGGGCATTCAATTCGAAGCATTAACGAAAGCAAAACAAAACCTGATCGATATGGCTAACAAAACAGGTAACTACGCCAATATCGACCGGTTCAGGGCCTACAAGCTCGACTCTGCTTCTGCATGGGAAGATCCTGTCGTAGGCATTCCTTTCATTGGCTATAAGGCAGCCCCCACTGCTGCCGAAAAAGCCCAGTTAACAGCAAACGGTTACACCCTGCTTGAAATGCATAGCAATGTAGCGCCCCATGGCGGTCAGGCCCTGGCAGCAACCCAGCCCTGGGTGATAGCCATCTTCAGAGGACTTGAAAAAAATAAAGTAGAATTATTACCCTTGAATACAACCACCATCGATAACAATCCCGGTTTGGCCGGGCAGCAGCATCCGATGTATTAAAGGTTTTGTACCCTCCCGTCTCAATGAAACATTGTTCCCGCCCAACAGGGCGGGATTTTTTTTTAGTTACTTATAACCAACCCGAGCGGCGGAAGAAATAATACACGATCACGCACACACAAACGGTAAACAGCACTACCAAGGGATAACCGTAGGTCCATTCCAGCTCCGGCATAACTTTAAAGTTCATGCCATAAAAACCGGCCACCATGGTGGGCACTGCAATGATCGCCGCCCAGCCCGCAAACTTCCGCGATGTATCGTTTTGTGAAATGGAGATCAGTGAGAAATTGGCATCCAATGCAGTATTTAATAATTCGCGGGTATTATCAACCATTTCGTTTATGCGCAGTGCATGGTCGTAGATATCACGAAAATAAGGTTGTGTTTCGGGAGAAATGAATTTGATATCAAATCGCATGAGGCGGTTGCAGATATCGATGAGCGGCGATACGGCGCGTTTCACTTCCAGCAGGTCTTTCTTCAACATATAAATTTGTTCGGTGGTCTCGCGGCTGGGGTTTTCTTTGAATACTTTGTCTTCGATGCTTTCCAGCGATAGTTCCAGTTCCTGTACCACCGGGAAATACCGGTCTACGATAAAGTCCATAATAGCATATAATACAAAGCCCTGGCCTTTGCTCAACAATTCAGGCATGGCTTCACAACGGTGCCGTACATCTGTATACGTTACCGAGGAACCATGCCGTACAACCACAATAAAATTGGACCCGACAAAAAAATGGGTCTCACCAAAGTGAATGGGACCATGGGATACCATTTGTACGGTTCGAAGAACGATGAACAGCGAATCGCCATACAATTCTATTTTGGGCCGTTGATGGGCGCGGTGCGCATCTTCCACCGCCAAGTCGTGCAATCCGAATTCATCCTGTACCTGTGCCAGTAATTCTTCGGAGGGTTCATACAGGCCTATCCATACGAACTGGTTGTTATCTTTTAATATTTCATGAATATCCTTGAGCTCTACATCGGCAACACGGTGGCCGCCTGCATAGGCAGCACAATTGACAATCTCTTTCATGCGGGCAATTTTTTCAGGTTGGCTATAAGCAATGCTCCTGAAAGTTCGTGAAAATAACATAAACGGCCTTACAGCAAAAAGCCCCCGGGCTGGCCAAAGGGCTTTTTTGAAAAGATGTCAATTGAAGATTATGCGTTATTCGAGGCTTATGCCATCCTGCTTTTTTTTCTTCGTGTCAGCCACATGGCAACCAGGGAAATGACGATCACTTTTACCGCCACCCGGGTGACCAGTTTTTTGCGATTGTATTTCCATTCGGCCCCCCAACCGGCTTCAGCAAAAAAATTGGGTATTATACCATGCCGCAGGTCTTCTACAATGCCCTGTACTACATCAACCCGGTCGGCCAGCATTAACATCATCCAGTGCGCCGCCTGGCCTTCACTGTATTTAAATGCCTGTTTGCGAATAAGTCCGCTTAAGCCGGCGGGTGGGGTAGAAGTGCCGAAAACCCGGCTAAGGCCTGGCCGTTCATTAGAATGATAGATCTCGATATTAACAGGTTGCTGGGGCGCCTTTTCATAATGAATGCGTTCATGGTCGGCGCCTGTCCGGTGTTTCATCGGATAGGTTGGATCGTTTTCAGGATCAGCATCCATACCCCATCCGGGAATGTTTTTGGGTTCATTGGCTATTTTTCGATCCATTTCAGGATTTATCATGTTTTCCATAACACACTTTTTAAATAGAAACTGCAGATGGAGGTATCAGCAGCGGTTTTATAATATTATCGAGTTTGGCAGAGAACATCCGATATGCATCGGATACATATTCGAGCGGGAACCTATGTGATATCAGGCCTTTCGGATTCAGGCGGCCAGCCATCACGTGGTCGATCAGTTTTGGAAGCAGGCGTTTAACGGAAGCCTGGTTGGCGCGGATGGTAATGCCTTTATTCATCACGCTGCCGATAGGCACCAGGTTCCACGGTGGCCCATACACGCCAATAATAGAAACAATACCGCCTTTTTTTACCGAATTGATGGCCCAGTGAAGCGCAGTTGCGTTGCCGGCCTGTAATAATAATTGTTTGCCGGTGATGTTCTGCATTTTGCTTCCGGTAGCATCGCAGCCTACGGCATCAATACATACATCGGCGCCCAGCCAGTCGGTGGTCTTTTTTATAAAGAGCACCGGGTCGTCCATTTCTTTAAAATTATATGCTTCACAATAAGCATATTGCCGGGCAAATTCCAGCCGGTATTCCAGGTGATCGATAATGATAACGCGTCCGGCCCCAAAAAGCCAGGCGCAGCGGGCCGACATGATGCCCACGGGACCTGCGCCAAAAACGACAACCGTATCTCCTTTTTGAATACCGCCCATTTCTGCGGCCTGATAACCGGTAGGTGTTACATCGGTAAGCATGACAGCATCTTCGATATCCATGCCAGACGGAATGACCATCGGGCCTACATCGGCATAGGGTACCCGAACAAATTCCGCCTGCCCGCCATCATATCCGCCGCCGATATGCGCATAACCGAAAAAGCCGCTGGAGGCCGTTGCTTCCGGGTTCGACTCGTGGCAATTGCCATATAATTCCTGTTTACAGAACGGGCAGGTACCACAGGCAATATTAAAGGGAACCAGCACATGGTCGCCCACTTTTAATTTTTGAACACCCGATCCAACTTCCTCTACAATGCCGGTAAATTCATGCCCGAAGGTCATACCTACCCTTGTATCGGGAACCATACCATGATACAAATGCAGGTCTGAACCGCAGATCAGGGAACGGGTCACTCGCACGATAGCATCAAAAGGATGCTCAATAACAGGTTCAGGCCGGTGGCGGTCAGCACGTATCCTGAACGGCCCCCTGAAGTTCATTGCTAACATAAAGGTTCGTTTAATAATGAGTAATTTTAGTTACACTGCTACAAGGAAGAATGCGTGAAGGTGGTGTTCATATCCAGGCCAAAATAAACATGCCAGCTTATGCAAACCCTTTCTTTCCATTGGCATAGCGCTGATAGAAGGGGGGTGAGAAAATATGTCCGCACAATTAAAATAACGACATCAGTGTTTACACCTCCGATACCGAACTCGATACCAATAAGATATGCGCAAAAATGCTATGTGTCTGCCGACTCCCTGCAGCAGGACGATGCTATTGGAAGGATCATTTTACCATAAACCCTCTAAATAAAAGCGGCCGAGCCGCGAAAAGCCGGGCTTATACAATAAAATTTGCCGCCGGCGTTTCTATAAATTGTATAGTTTAGCTACACAATTGGTTGTTAAATCAATAATTATGAAACGCCTTTTTGTATTACTGAGCGCTCCTTTCTTTTTTATAGCCTGTAATCAGTTGACCGGTGCGGGCGAAGCCAATACCGCTGATACAGCCACTGGCGGGAAGAACAACGTTATTGCCTGCCCGCCGGATACAAAGCTCGATATTGCCAAAATCGAAGCGATCACCGGCCGCAAAGGCGTTGAAAAAAATGGTGAGTACAAGATCACTGTTCCGCAGAATGATCTTAATATGATGGTCGACGGGTTTAAGATCATTCCACCGATGGGATTGTCGAGCTGGGTGGCATTTACCCCTTGTGGCGACAGTGTGATGGCGATGGGCGATCTTGTACTTACAGAGATCGATCTCAAATGGTTGCAGCAGGAAGTGATCAACCAGGGATTTAGTATTACGGCTATCCATAACCATTTTGTGCGCAACCGGCCCAATGTTATGTATATGCATATTGACCGTACAGCCGATCTAACAACGGTAGCCACTGGTATTAAAGCGATCCTCAATAAAATAAACGAGGTGCGGGGCGGCAATCCGCAGGAGGCCAGGGCCGACAGTGTGAAAAATACTCTTGATATGGCTGCACTGGATGGTATACTGGGACATAAAGGAGAATTGAATAAAGGCGTATATAAATATACCATTGCACGGCCTGATGTGCAGTTGGTAGAACACGGCATACCAGTTAGCAGCTTTATGGGATTCAATACCTGGGCTGCCTGGCAGGGCACCATGGATAGAGCCGCAGTCGCCGGCGATTTTGCCATGCTGGAAAATGAAGTGGCGCCGGTGATCAAACAATTGACCATACATGGCTTGGAGGTTGTATCTGTGCACAATCACATGGTACATGAAGAACCCCGCATATTCTTCCTGCATTACTGGGGCGTTGGCGACGCCAGGCAAATGGCAAAAGGTTTGAGGTCTGCCCTCGATGAAACCGGGAAAGGCGCTGCTCATTAATTACATACAAAGCCGCATTTATATTGTTTTCCGGTCAGTTACGCTGAATTTCGGATATTTGCAGCTACTCCACCTCTGGAAGTATATTAGCTTTCCCGCTGATTTTTGCGCCAGCCAACATGAAATAAACCTGTATCATCACCATACCCCAACTGATTCATAAAAGCCATGGCATGGAAAGCCATGTCTTTTTAACTTATATAATATGGAAGTCTTTATTATCCTGCTGCTGATCCTGTTAAATGGAATTTTCTCCATGAGTGAAATTGCCCTGGTCTCGTCGCGGAAATTTAAACTGGAGCATGCCGCAAAAAAGGGAAATACAAACGCCCGGAAAGCGCTGGAACTCGCAAATAACCCCAATACCTTTTTATCAGCGGTTCAAATTGGTATTACACTGATTGGTATTCTTACCGGTATTTTCAGCGGCGAGCGGATCCAGGATGAACTGCGGGCTTCCATTGAAAAAGTTAGCTGGCTGCAGCCCTATTCGGAAAGCGTTTCAGTAGCCATTATCGTGATCATCGTTACTTTCTTTTCCATTGTATTTGGCGAACTCATCCCCAAAAGGGTAGGACTGATGTTCCCGGAAACAATTGCTTCGATTGTGGCTACTCCCATGACCATCATTTCGATCATTACCAAACCATTCATCTGGCTGCTTACCAAAACAAATGATCTCTTCCTGGGCATCTTTGGTTTGATGAACCGGAAAGAAGCAATTGTGAGTGAAGAAGAGATAAAAGCGATGGTCATGGAAAGTGCGGAGAGCGGTGAAATTCAGCAGATCGAACAAACCATTGTGCACCGTGTATTTGCATTGGGCGATAGAAAAGTAAGTGAGTTAATGACCCACCGCGGCGATCTTTTATGCTTTGATCTTACAGACGACCTGAACACCATTAAGGCAAAAGCGCAATCAGAAGCGCATTCCGTGTACCCGGTATATAAACAAACAAATGACAACCTGGTGGGGGTGGTATCAGTGAAAGATATTTTTCCAAAGGATTTCAGCACGACGGCTTTTGACCTGGCTGATTTTTTGCGGCTGCCGGTGATGGTGCCTGAAACAGCGCCTGCCTATAAAGTATTGGAAAGGTTTAAGGAAAGCAAGATCCACTATGCTTTTGTGCTCGATGAATACGGAACGGTAAATGGTATGGTGAGCATGGATGATATTCTCGACGCCCTCATTGGTGATGTTACGGAATATAATCAGCACGAATACCAGATCGTACAAAGAGACGAGAATAGCTGGCTGGCCGATGGCGGTTATCCCTTCTTCGAATTCCTGAATTATTTCAAGATGCAGCACCTTGAGCTGGAAGAAGGTGAATATAATACGATTGCCGGTTTGATCCTGCACACTACCGGTTATATTCCCAAAACCGGGGAACTGATCACCTGGAATGATTTTGAATTTGAGATCATGGACCTCGATGGACCGAAGATCGACAAGATCCTGATCAGGAGAAAGTAAGTTGTTGATGAGTGAAAGGGCTGAGGAACTGAAAAGTTAACTTCAATTATAAGGTTGATAAAGGCAGGAAACGGAAAAATAAAGGAGCAGAGCCAGGGAGCGATGAAAGAAGGAAGGCTTTGATTGGCAATTGCAGATGGCGCTTGCCCATTGGCTTTCCAACCGTTTCAGATTTAACAGGTTAACCGCTAAGTTTCCCCTGAACACAAAAATTTATTTTTATAATACGTGAAACGCCGTAGTTTAGCTCCGTTGTTTTTTCGAATGCTAAACTTATTTACCTGTAATTTTAACGCTTAAAAAACCCTTGTCATCCCAACCTGCATACAATGAGATTGAATTACTGAAGCTGGTGGCTGAGGGTAATAAAAATGCCTTTACAGAGATCTACAATAATTACCGCCATAAAATTTACTCCATTGCATACGAGTTAACGGATTCCACGGGCGTAGCAGAAGAAATCGTACAGGATGTGTTTCTCAAAGTTTGGGTGAAAAGAGATACGCTTCCCGAAGTGACCCATTTCAGGGCTTACCTGTTCACCATCACCCGCAATTATGTGTTCACTGCGTTGAAACGCATTGCCCGCAAAGAATCCATAGAAGTAAATGCTATGGAGGGAACACCCTTCTATCATCACGATACGGAAGACCGGGTGCTTAACAAGGAATACACCCGGATCCTGCAGGCTGCCATCGACCGCCTGCCCGAACAACAAAAACAGGTGTACAACCTCATCAAAAAAGAAGGACTGAAAAGAGAAGAAGCCGCCGCCGCGCTTCAATTGTCGGCCGAGACCGTAAAATCACACCTGGCGCAGGCGATGCGCAGCATCCGCACCTATTGTCTCACCCGCCTCGACGTGTCTATTGCTTTGATCATTCTCATCCGCCACTACTAAAAGATTCCGATTTCTGATTTCCGATTTCTGATTTCGGGATTTATTGAATTCCGATTTCTTGATTTCGCGATTTCCTGATTTCTGATTTCTTGTTTCTGGGCCCGATTTCTGATTTCGGCATCTCGTGAATTCTTAAGGAATCGAAAAGTTCGACCATGAATAAATCCCAAAATCCCAAAATCTCAAAATCCCAAAATCTCCATATCCAGAAATCTAAAAATCAGCGCATTGACGCTTTCAATTTCCCGGAAAGCCTAAAATTGAGCAAATCCCAAAACCCCCGGAATCAGAAATCTTAAAAAAAATTTTGCCCCCCACTCACCCAAACAGCTTTGTACAGCAGTCTCTATTGTAGTAGAACCTAATGTGCAAAAACTTTCAAAAGAACTAAGTATCGTTTATGGCTTCATCGCTGGAATATTTACTGAACAGGTATGCGAACAAGACCTGTACACCGGAGGAAAAAGAGGAACTAATGCGCTTGTTGCAGGAGAGCGGTAACGACGAAGCCGTGCAGTTACTGATCGAAAAAATGATAACGGAACGACCAGTAAAACACCAGATGCCTGATACCACCGCCCAGGCCATCTTACAATCGATCTTCGAAGCCGATGAAACGCCGGTTGTTACCATGGAAACCACACCGGTACGCCGTTTGCCTTTTGCCCGCATCGCAGCGGCGGCCGTGATCCTTTTACTGGTAAGCACCGCAGGTTGGTTGTGGCTGTCTCGTACCTCAAATACGCCATTGGCGACAACCGATCAATTGATAAAAAATGACGTAGCGCCCGGTGGCAATAAAGCCCTGTTGACCCTTGGTAATGGCGCTACCATTGTGCTCGATAACCAGGAGAACGGGATCCTTGCCCGTGAAGGCAATGCCAATGTGGTAAAGCTGAAGAATGGTCAACTGAAATACGAGAAGGCAGCGGAACAATCAAATGCTGCCGCTGAGAATGGCAACGCCGCCCTCGCTTATAATACGCTGAGCACCCCTAAAGGCGGTGAATACAGAATTGTATTACCCGATGGAAGTAAAGTATGGCTGAATGCCGCTTCCTCTATTACTTATCCAACTGCATTCAATGCGAAGGAAAGAAAAGTGCAGGTTACCGGTGAAGCTTATTTTGAAGTAGCCAAACAGGTAACAGCTAAAGATGGAAAGCGGGTGCCATTCCTTGTAGATATCCGCTCGGCGCGTGGCCATCTGGGACAGGTGCAGGTATTGGGAACTCATTTTAACATAAATGCGTATGATGATGAAGAAGCAGTTAAAACCACCCTCCTCGAAGGAAAGGTTAAGATCGTTAAAGCTACAGCCGCAACCCATGAAACTACCGCAAAAGGCAACAAGGCCCAGGCAGAAGGTGCTTCGGCTGTCTTAAATCCCGGCGAGCAGGCAACCATTCGTGGCAGCCAGGCAAATAAGCGCGATAACGATGGTGTGCAGGTGAAGCCGGTAAATGTAAATGATGTAATGGCCTGGAAGAACGGCATGTTCCATTTCGAAAAGGCCGAGATCCAAACCGTAATGCGGCAGCTCTCGCGCTGGTACGATGTTGAAGTAGTGTATAAAACGGATCTCCGGGAGAACGATCCTTTGTTCTTCGAAGTATCGCGCCATACAAATCTGTCAGATGTATTGAAAGTACTTAACCTGGCAGGCGGCGCCCGGTTCACCATCGAAGGCAAAAAGATCATTGTACAGTAAACCTATAGCTATTACAACAACCCTAAACTGTATTTATTCAACATTTAAACTGATTTATATGAAAAACCTGTAACAATTAAAACAACCAAACCCTGACCCGGCGCTATAGCATTTCAATGCCGGGTACCCATCCGTAGTTCGATTACCCTAATTTAAACAGTCAAATTATCCATGAAAATCTTTACACAAGCTTTTCCGTACCATGCTTTGTATAGATGGTTAAAGATGAAAATCGTCATGCAAACGCTGTCGGTCGTATTGCTGCTGATGATTGCATTTGATCAAACGGCTTCTGCCCAGCGCACGTTTGCGCACCCTGGTATCAGCCATAAGAAATCTGACCTGGAGCGTATGAAATATATGGTGCAGGCAGGCCGCGATCCCTGGAAAACATCTTTCCAGAACTTGTCACAAAACCCGTACGCCAGTTACAACTATGTAGTACAGGGTAACCCCGGTGTTACCCGGCTCGTAGAACCAGCTGCTGAAGCCGGTTACAATTACGAAAAATTCAAGTACGATGCATTGGCTGCCTATTACAACGCCATCATGTGGTATATTACCGGTGATGAAAGGCATGCATTGAAAAGCGTACAAATTTTCAACGCATGGTCAAACCTCACCCACATTTCATCTGCTGGTACCAAGGCTTTGGACGCCGGCCGGGTGATCTGGAAAATGCTGGAAGGCGCCGAGATCATTAAAAGCACCTACAACGGCTGGTCGCAGGGCGACATCAACAAATTCAAGGCGATGCTGGTGTATCCCGGTTATTCTACCACTGTAGAACCAACAGCCGCGATCAATGCAGAAGATGCCACCTTTTACTGGTATATGTATAACGGCGATCCCGGTCGCCATGGCAACCAGGGTATTTTTGCCATGCGCGGCATTATGGCCATGGGTATTTTTTTGGATAACGAGATCATGTATGACCGCGCACTCCGCTACATGATGGGGTTGCCGCATCGTCCCGATGATCTGCCTTATCCTTCAGGGCCGCGCTCAACCTCAGCGAACCCCTCGGCTACTTACGACTACTACGATGAGTATACATTAAGTTCAACCGTTGGCACTACGCCCGATTATGGCTATAATGAACCTATCGCCAATTATATTTGGGAGAACGGTCAGTGCCAGGAGGCATCCAGGGATCAGTCACATACCATCAGTGGCGTGTCTATCATAAACACCATGTGTGAAATAGCCTGGAACCAGGGCGATGATATGTACAGTTTCCTCGATTACCGTCCGTTACTGGGTATAGAATTTGGCATGCGTTACAATGCATCGCTGAACTATTCTTTCCCCGATCAGCCAACACCGTGGGAACCCACTGTAGAAAATGGCCAGTTCATTCAACGGCGCGATCGCACCGGCCGCTGGTTCTCCAAGAAAATAAATCCATACTCAGAAAAGGAGTTTACCAAACTGCTGCGCGGAACCAACTTCAAATTCAGTGAATATCCTTTCCATGAAATGGCGCTCGCGCACTACCGTGACCGCGTTGGGCTGAACCCCGACCGATATAAATGGTTGCAACGGGTGTTCGACATTTCAACCCGGGAAACTGGTTTGGAAGGACAGGGATTCCAGGTTGATTTTCCCGGCTGGGGTGGTTTAACCTTCCGCAGGCCTGCTAATTGTCCTGGCGACCCGGTTGAGTTCGTAAACGGCAAACCCGTGTACAAAATGAATGTGGTGCCCGGTAAGATCGAAGCGGAAAATTTTGACCACTTTGTACTTGCTGGACAAGGCAAAACATACAATGATAAAACCGCTGCCAATACAGGCGGTCAGTACAGAACTGCAGAAGCAGTGGATATTGAGACCTGTTCAGAAGGTGGTTATGATGTAACCAGCCTCGAGAATGGCGAATGGATCAACTACACCGTGGCTGTGCCTGCCGCAGGTACCTATAAATTAAAAATGCGGTATGCAGCCGTTGCTGCGAATGGCGCGCTTAAAGTGGAGTTTGATGGAATTGACAGAACCGGCCAGTTCAATGTGCCTTTCGGAACGGTTTATTCCAACGGCGCACAGGATTGGCGCGAGATCACAGTAGGCTCTGCCTTCACCCTGCAGGCCGGTGTACAAAGCATGCGCGTTCTTATCACAGGGGCCAGCAATGCTTTTTCTATCAATAGCTTCTCCCTGAGTTTTGTAGGAAGCCTGGAAAATCAAACGATCAGTTTCGGTACCCTGCCTACCAAAAAATTAGGCGATGCCGATTTTGATGCAGGTGCTGCAGCCAGCTCAGGATTACCTGTTACTTATACCAGTTCCAATCCGAATGTGGCTACGATCGTTGATAATAAAATTCGCATCGTAGGTTCAGGGGTGGTTACCATTACCGCTTCCCAGGAAGGTAACGATGCGTATGCAGCAGCCGCCAACGTTTCACAAACACTTACCATTACAGGCATTGCGGCCGGTGATTATGTATCATCGGGTAACATGAACTGGAATGGCGGCACCTGGAGAATTGCCGATGGAAATGGGGGCTACAGCAGCACTACCACCACAGCGCCCACGAGCAATACGAATGTTCATATCCTCGAAGGGCACACGGTCACCCTGGCCGGTGCGGCCGGCAATGCAAAAAATTGCACAGTATACAATGGAGGCACCCTGTTACAGCAGGTTGCCCTTACTGTTTCAAGCCTGTATGTAATTGATGGTACCCATACCATGTCAAATACGCTTACGGTGAATGAATTTTCAATCACCGGTACCGGGGTGCTGGCAGCTACAACAGCACCAGCAGGAAGCGTGTTCAGTCTTGTTACCAATAAAGCTACCACGCTTTCTATCAATGGCCGCCTTGGTGCGCCCGCAGGTTCTGCGGTTACTGCTATCGGTTCGGGCATCCGCGTGTTTGTGGCCGGTACAGGAACAACTACCTTCACCGGAAATGGCGTTATGAACATTGCCCGTTTCTCACCCAATGGCAACCAGAGCTCCAATCAGAATATTGTGATCGATATCGATATGGAAGTGCGTAACTACGCAGGTACTACGGTAAGCAGCCTTACCTTACAGAATGGTAATAATGGCTCGGGCGCCAAAACACTTACTATCAATGCCGGTAAAACGGTGAAGATAAATGGTGATGGGGAGCGCGGTTCATTCCATGGCTGGTACAGTTCTGGTTATGGGCTGGCTGGTTATACAAATACCGGTGGTGTCATGACCTATAATATCAATGGTACGCTCGATTGTTCTGCAGCCCAGTTCAACCTGGCAACCAATCAGAACAGTTCTAACAACGAGGTGATCGTAAACGTAAACGGAAAATTAAAGCTGGGCGCTACCGTCCGCCTGTTCCGTTTTATGCCAACCCAAAAGATCAGCGTTCATGTAGGCGACACCGGTATTATCGATGGTTCATCCGATGCCCTGAACCTGAACACAGCCAGCGCCGGACAAAGTATCAACACCAGTGATTTCAGCGGTACTGCCGCTGTGGCAACCGGTCTGGGTGGTGTAACCTTTAACGGTAATAACCCGGTACCAGGCACCTATGCGTTTGCAGGGAACGGTGGTGCTGGTTATGCAACGGCTCCGGCTGTCGTTTTCACCGGCGGTACATTGTCGAATAATCTGGCGCCCACTTATGCCGTGGCAAACCTTACCAACGGTGTGGTTACCAGCATTACCATCATTTCAACCGGTTCTTATAGTGCAAAACCAACCGGCATTAAATTCGTAGGCGGTGGTGCACCCACACAATGGTTTGCCTTCAAAGGCGAGAACCAAAGCGGCAGGCTGATCCAAAAGGTGAATGCCAATGTGGCTACGCCGTTATGGATCGGAACCGCGAGCAGCTACAACCCCGTAACCCTGAAACCGGCAACTACTGCGGTATTCACTGCGAATGTAAAAGAAGGTGAACTGGAAGTTGGGCAGCAATATGCAAACAATGCCATCAACAGAAGCTGGAGCATTCAACCGGCCAGCGCCACTGCCACCGATCTTACGTTCGGTTACAATACGGCCGATGCCAATGCACAATGTGATGCCGCCGCTGCCATGCGTTTGGCTTCAGCAGGCACTGTGCTCGATACCCTGAGCATTCCACAGGCTGCCGCAGATAACAACTGGCAGGTAAGCTATATTGGTGTTAATAATTTCCCTGTGTTTAATTTGTTGAACGCCGGAACCCAAACCATCCATTTCGATGCCATGGAACCGGTAATGATAGATGCCGCTGACTTTGAAGCAGGCGCTACCAGCAGTTCACAGTTACCCGTACAATATACCAGTTCCGATACCACCATTGCTAAAATTGTAGATGGTAAAATACAGGTTGTATCAGCCGGTATCGTTACTATCAGTGCCACTGCAGCTGGTGATGTGTATTACCTGAATGCCGATACCGTTTCTCAACAACTGACCATCAACAAAGCGTTCTATACCGATGCAGACGCTGATGGTGCCGGCGCCGGCGCTGCCGTATTATTTGCACAGAACGAGACACCTGCAGGTTATTCAACCAGCAACAGCGACTGTAACGACAATGATGCAGCTGTTCAGCATCCTTTATTGTATTACATTGATGCCGACCACGATGGTTTTGGTGCTGCTGCTACAGCCATGCTGTGTACTTCCACCGCTCCTGTTGGTTATGCAACGAACAATACAGACTGCGATGACGCTAAACTGATGTATGCCGATACCGATGGCGATGGCCTGGGTAGTACTACCCTCGTTGCCTGCGGTGTAGCAAACAGTTCAGATTGCGATGATACCAACCCGGTACAGTTAACAGCCACTATTCCCGATGTATATGCGGTGAGCGGAACAGGTGTTGAAAAGAATACCATTTATATTGGGTATGGACCTACATCACTGACCCTCACAGCTAAACCTGTTGGCGGTTCTGCGCCATATACCTATACATGGAGCAATAACCAAACAGGTGCATCCACTACTGTTTCCAATGCCGGTACCTATACTGTACAGATCACTGATGCCAAAGGGTGCCAGACAACTGCGTCTATCAGCATCAAAAAAGTAAATGTACAATGTGGTAACCGCGACGATAAAGTGGTGATCTGTCACAACGGCAAAAGCGACTGTATTTCAGCTTCAGCAGTAGCCGTGCATTTAAAACATGGTGACAAGCTGGGCTATTGCAATGACGGTGATGCCATCGAAGATGTGGTTGCTTATCCCAACCCCGTACTGGGCGACCGTTTCTATGTAAAAACCCCTGATTACCTGATCGGCAAAGACATCCAGGTTACGCTTACCGACCTGTTCGGCAGAGTAGTATATCAGAACACGTTATCTAATAATAACGGTACTATTCAGGTTCAGCTCGACAGGAAAGTAAAACCCGGAATTTATGTGCTGAAAATAAATGGCATTTATATTACCAAACTGATCGTGTTGTAATAAAATGTTGTGCTAACATTAAAAGTGCCATTCGCTCCCGGCGGATGGCACTTTTTTTTTTATTTAAGCGCGCATCGGTAATAATAAAGCCAGCAGCCTCGACGTTGTGCGGCAGATGAATCAGTATTATCTCCATCATAATCTTTTTACAGCGTTACCTATTATTAGTTTTTGTATTACTTTTACGCGCCTAAGTAGAAGTCCTTATTGGAAGCAGTAGTAATACATACGGATGAACTATTACTCTCGCAGGTAGCCGATGGAGACAAAGATGCATTCACCTTGCTCTATCGCCGTTACTGGCAGTCACTATTTACAACTGCTGCAAAAGCGCTTCGTTCAAAAACAGATGCTGCCGACCTGGTTCAGGATATTTTCTTATCGATCTGGAATCGCCGTCACGACCTCAGGATAACCGGCTCCCTGGCCGCTTACCTGCAAACCAGTGTTAAATACAGTGTCATCAAGTATATTGAAAAGAATATTACCCGGCGTGATTACCTGGTACTGATAACTGAGATGCTTGTCCATTATCAACCTCCCGATGCAGAATCACAATTACAAATAAAAGAGCTGCAATCCCTCATTCAGTCGGCCGTTGAACAAATGCCGCAAAAAATGCGGGAGGTATACCAGCTCAGCCGTAAGCATCATCTCAGCCATAAAGAAATTGCCGAGCGCCTCGGCATTTCGGATGAAACCGTTAAAAAGCATATTCAGCATGCTTTACAAATTATTAAAACAGCAATAAGCCATAATGCTACTACCCTGGCAGTGCTGCTGATACAATGGTTGAGGTAAGGGGCGCGGCCTGAAGATCGTTGAATTATATTTCACATTTTATATATGTGAGTGAACGAATTGTTTGTTTGTTACCTGATGTAGGTAAGGGTATACCTGTATCCGGAAACCGAAAAAAGATCCCGGGAAAAAAAATTTAGATTTTTATACCCCCTCGGAGATCTTCACCGGACAGTATATACGTTGCCTGAATTTTTTAATGCTCGCTTATGAATGAACAACTGGCAACAGATCTTTTGAGAAGATACAGCAGCGGAGAAAGTTCCGAAGCTGAAAAGCAGCTTATTGATGCCTGGTATCAGGAGTTGATCAGCACCGGAGATCTGTCATGGTCGGAAGAAGAGAAGGAATATGTGCAGAAGAATATGGAAGCAAACCTGCTCCAAAGCATCGAAGCTGGGGAAGCAATGTCGCATGCGCCTGTACGGCGATTGCGTGGCAGAACCTGGTGGACGGCAGCCGCCGTACTGATCATTGTATCGGGAACCGGCTATTATTTAATAAATAAGCAACGGGCTGCATCAAAAATTGCAAAGACAGATGTACTGGTAAATGATGTGGCGCCGGGAACCAATAAAGCGGTGCTTACCCTGGCAGATGGCACAAGCATTGATCTTGATGATGCTGCAAACGGGATGATAGCAAAACAGGATAATGCAGAAGTGCTGAAGCCAGAAGAAGGGCAACTGGTGTATACGCCAAATGATAGCAGGAACGGCGAAGGACCATTGTCCTGGAACACACTGGCCACACCGCGTAGCGGACAATACCAACTGGCTTTGCCCGATGGTACCAAAGTGTGGCTGAATGCCGAATCTTCCATTCATTATCCCATTACTTTCCGGGGAAATGAAAGGAAAGTGCAAATTACCGGCGAGGTCTATTTTGAAGTAGCGCATAATAAGAAAATGCCCTTTATTGTAGACATCCTCCCCACTAAAGGGGGGGCTGCAGGAGGCCGGGTAGAAGTGTTAGGAACGCATTTTAATGTAAATGCATACAATGACGAAAGCGCCATTAAAACAACTTTGCTGGAAGGAAAAGTGAAGGTGATGAATGGAAGGCCGGTCAGGAAAGAGTCGGCAGAAAATGACCAGGCCGCCATATTACAACCGGGAGAACAGGCAGTGATACCAGCAGGATCAGAAAAAACGAAACCATCCCGAAACAACCGGATCCAGGTTCGTAAAACAGATGTTGACGATGTGGTTGCTTGGAAAAACGGATTATTTCACTTTGAGAATGCCGATGTAAGTACGGTTATGCGCCAGTTGGCCAGATGGTATGATGTAGAGGTAGTGTACCAGGGCGCCTCAGTGAAAAACGATCCGCTCTTTGTTGAAATTTCAAGGAACACCAGGTTATCAGACGTGTTAAAGATCCTGGAGGAGTCAGGCAGTGCGAAATTCAACATCCAGGGAAAAAAGGTCATTGTAAAATAACCCCATTTATATGCATATCCTATTTGAGGCCATCCCTGTTAGCCAGAACAGGGACTGTACATCTAAACCAAAAAGGCTCTATTATTACCATGGAGCAGGTACCCGTTCACTGGGTACATCATTCAAACGACTTTACTCATGCCAGGCTGCAACCATTTCAATTCTTTTGCAGCCACAGAACGATCCATATAGAAAATATTGAACGCTGAAGGCAGCATGCTGAATGCTGAATGCTAAAAGCGCAAGGCAGCTTTGATCTAAACTCTGCGTTTATAAAACTGATGATTGTTAGCAACAGATCAGTGGGGGCATACCATGTGTGCACGTAAAAGCGCAACGCATACTTATGACGCTGGCCTTATGCCTTATGCAATGAGCCTTAAGCGTAAACAGCCTGAATAAAAAAAACCGCCCCGAAGGCGATCGGTGCGGTTCTGTTGAATTCAGGTTAAGGCAATAGAAGATGCTGATATCCTTATTGTTTAACCCCAACACCCTGACCGCAAGGTCAGGGGTAAATCCAAATTTATGTATTTAATTCATTGCCTCCACCGCTATTTGCGGAAAATTAAGGTGGGGCGAAAAGAACTGATCCTGATGAATTACCTAACCATTTTTCTATTAGCCACCTGTTTGCATCTCACGGCAGGCGTGTATGCCCAAAAGGTTACCATGTCGGGTGAGAACATTTCATTAAAGCAGGTTTTTAAAGAGATCAAAAAGCAAACGGGTTACACCTTTGTTTACCGGGAAGTATTATTACAAAAGGCCGGCAAGGTGAATATAAACGTAAAGAACGCATCGGTTCAGCAGGTGCTGGATCATTGCTTCAGAAACCAGCCGCTGTCATACACCATTATCAATAACAACATAGTGGTGGTAAAAGAAACAGTGGTTGTTCGCCCGCCGGCCCCCACAGTAACCGTTGAGAAACCGGTGCGGCTGAATTTTCCGCCCATTAAGATCACGGGGCGGGTATTATCAGAAACCGGTCAGCCGCTGGCCAATGCCAACGTAGGCGAAAAAGGAAAAGGCAATGCAGTAATGACCAAAGCCGATGGAAGTTTTACCATGCTGGTAGAAGGTCCCGGTTCCATCCTGGTAGTATCCTATGTAGGTTGCGATGATAAACTGGTACCTGTTGGTAACCAGACCGAGCTTGTAATAAAATTAACGACTACACAGGCCCCCATGGAAGAGCAGGTAGTAGTAGGTTATGGTACTTCAAAGAAAGCAACGGTTACCGGTGCGCTGGAACCCGTGAACAACCGGATCTTTGACAGCAGAGCGGTAACCAATCCGGCGCTGGCCCTGCAGGGTAGCACGCCAGGCCTGGTGATCACCAGAACATCTTCCCGCCCGGGCAATGAAGAGTTGAATATGCAGATCCGTGGCGTTACTTCTGTGAACGGCGGTTCTCCCCTGATCGTTATCGATGGAATACCTGTTGCCGACAACAATATGTTCTATACCATGAACCCCGATGATATTGAATCGGTGAACCTGTTGAAAGATGGTATGGCCGCTATCTTCGGTAGCCGTGCTGCAAATGGTGTTATCCTGGTAACAACCAAACGGGGTAAGGGCAAGATCAGGATCGACTATAATTACAATGCCCGCATCAATACTTTAGGTATTAAAACCCCTACTGCAAACATGCAGGAGTATGCAACCATGTGGATAGAAGCCCTGCGTGCAGAGCCAAAGCCCGATTACTGGGGATGGCAGTCGATGGATAACCTGAAGAAAATGCAGGAAGGGTACGAAGGCATTTATTCAACTTCTATGTGGGGCGATATTTTCATTGGTAATGCCAACCGGTACGATGAGCTGTTTGCTACGCGCCTGTCGCAGCAGCATAGCCTGAGCATTTCCGGCTCAAGCGACAAAACCGCCTATCGCTTGTCGGCTGCTTATGCCGATAACCGGGCACCCCTGGCAACGGCTTACGATGGCCGTAAACAATACAACCTGCGCCTGAACTACGATTATAAACTGGCGGAAAAAGTAAAGCTGCAAACAGGTGTTACTTATCAGAAAGATATCACCTCTGCTCCATCGAGCAGTATGCGTTTCGAGCTGATCGCATGGGACCCTGCTTTATTCCCCGCCAAAAATCCATTCGGCCAGTGGTATGCAAACTTTGGTTCAGCAGGTGACAGGAACTCTACCGCAGCTACCATGGATGGCGGAAGGGATATCCGTGGCAACGACCTTGTACGCGCCGATATCAAAGGTACCGCCGAGCTGTTGAAAGGACTTGAGCTGGAAGGTACCGCTTCTTTCCAGGTGAACCAGTATCGCATGGATAACTACCGCCTTACCGTTCCCCTCTACCAATGGGATGGAACACTCGCGGAGAAAAAGATCAATCCTGAATCAGACATCAGGGCACAATCAGACAATACCTTATATCAGAACTATACAGGATTATTGCGTTACACCCGGTCATTTGGTGGTCATCGCATCGTAGCTATGGCCGGCATAAATGCAGAGAAGAACGATTATAAGAGTTTGTATGCATACCGTACCAACATCATGAATAATGGTGTGTACGACCTGAATGTTGCCCCCACCGATTATGTAGAAGGCAGAGGCGGCCGCAATCAATGGGGATTGTATTCCTATATCAGCCGGATAAACTATTCTTTCAGGGGTAAATACCTGGTGGAGTTGCTGGGACGCCGCGATGGTTCTTCGCGTTTTGCACCTGGTAATAAATGGTCAAATTTTTATGATGTGTCAGCAGGCTGGGTGGTGACCAATGAGAACTTCATCAAAGACCTCGACATCCCCGAACTGAACTACCTGAAGATCCGTGGTGGCTATGGTGTAATGGGTAACAACGTTAACATTGGCGACTACGATTATATTTCCGACATTCTCATGGGTACTACCATCTTCGGCAGCCTGGCGCAAAATCAAACAGCCGCCCGCTTAAGCCGCAATGGTCTTACCAGCAACGACCGTACCTGGGAGCGCGTGAATATGGCCAACGTTGGTATCGACCTTATTATGTATGGCAACAAGCTGACCGGCCGCTTCGATGTATACAAGAAAAGGAATGATGGCATGTTGATCAATATCGTTTATCCTTCCATCCTGGGTGGACAAGCACCTCAGACCAATAATGGTGTGCTCGACGTAAAAGGTTGGGAAGCCATGCTGGGCTGGCGCGACAAGATCGGCGATTTCAGCTATAATGTTTCTGTAAACGTATCTGACAGCCGCAATAAACTGGTAGCCCTGGATGGTGCAGTCGCTGCAAATCCGGGGTTGGTAACGGCCGTTGAAGGCCGCCCGCTCAATTCCTGGTTCATGTATTCTACCAGGGGCTTTTTAACCGATCAGAAAATGGTTGATCTCTATTACAACAGGTATACAGCCGTTGCACAGGGTGAAATTCCGGCAACAGCTGATGAAGAAAGACTTCGCCCCGGTGATACCAGGAAACGCGATCTGAACGGCGACCAGATCATCGACCAGAAAGACGTGGAATATAAAGGCGATGCGGCCCCACACTATACCTTCGGCATTACGCTCGGAGCTAACTGGAGAAATATTGATTTTTCTGCCTTTCTGCAAGGCGTGGGTGAACAATATGTGCAGCGCAGCGGCGCACTCGCTTATCCGTTCTGGGATGGATATACGAACCTGAACGTGTCATTCCTTGGCAACACCTGGACGCCCGAAAATACCGGCGCGAAATACCCCAGGCTGACGACCAATAAAGTACGGTCAAGATGGAATTACCTGAACAACGATTTCATGTTGCAGAACAACCGCTATGTGCGTTTGAAGTCTTTGATCATAGGTTATACCCTGCCACAATCAATAATTGCAAGAGTGAAACTGGAAAGAGTACGGGTTTATTTTTCAGGTAACGACCTGTTTGAATTGACATCTATTAAAGACGGATTCGATCCGGAGCAGGGCAGGGATTCCCAATTGAATGGTTATCCGTTCATGAGAACCTGGTCCTTTGGCGTTAACCTTGGTTTATAATCCTAATATCTGATGCGCGTAAAAATTCTACAAATGAAAAACTTTATAGTTCCTGCAGTTATCGGCGGTATGATCTTAGGCGCCGCTGCCTGCACGAAAAACTTTCTCGATCTGAAGCCCCTCGACAGGTTGAATGAAGCAAGCTATTTTACCACTCCCGATCAGTTTAAATTTGCTACCAACGATTTTTATGAAAAAATGATCAGCTGGGAGCCGATCGATGGTAGCAGTATCTATGATTTCATGGATTTTGGTTCCGACATCTCGGGCTATGTAGGCCAGGATGGCCAGGGTAAATATGGCCGTGGCGCCATCAATGTACCGCTCGATGATAAATACTGGAACAATCCTTATGCATATATCAGAAGTATTAATATCGTTCTTAAAAAAGCGGAATCCTATCCCGGTAAAAAGGACGAAATAAAACAGTATGTAGCCGCTGCCAAATTCTTCCGGGCATGGCAATATTTCTTCCTGTTAAAACGCTTCGGCGGTGTGCCGGTCATTACAACAGTACCCGATGTGGGTGGCGCTGAATTGATGGCGCCCCGCAACAGCCGCTATGAAGTGGTTGACCAGATCCTGGCCGACCTAACAGATGCCATTGCTGGTCTTCCTACCGAGCAGGCAATTCCTGCCAGTGAAAAAGGCCATGTAAGCAAATGGGCAGCCGAAGCATTTAAAGCACGGGTATTATTATACGAAGCTACCTGGCGCAAATACACCGGCACCAGCACAGATTTTGAAGGTTCTGCCGGTCCGGCCACTGACCAGGTGAACAGCTTTTTAACCGAAGCGGTTAGCCTGGCAAAAGATGTAATGCTGAATGGCGGTTATAAGTTATGGAACTATAACGCTAATAATTCCATGGCCAATCGCAGCAACTATTACCTCTTCAATATCGATGGTACAGGCGGAAACCCCGCCGGCCTGGATAAAACCACCAACACAGAGTTTATCCTTAAAAGCATGTACGACCTTAACCTGCGCCCGGGAAGTATTAACCTGTCGCATACCGTGCAAACACGTATGCTGCCCAACCGCAAGATGATGGATATGTACCTGTGCACAGACGGATTACCGGTGAGCAAATCAGCCAGGTTTATGGGCTATCACAATGTGGCCGACGAATACGCGAACCGCGACTACCGCATGCTGAGTTATGCATTGGGAAGCGGAAGCGTTCCCGGCGAAGGCGATATTAAACTGGACGGTAGGCTCGGCTATACCAATTACAAATTTTCAGCTTACCGATATCCTACTTACCGGGCCATGAACCAGGAATCACAGGATTACCCACAGATCCGCCTGGCCGAAGTATACCTGATCTATGCAGAAGCATTGATGGAAAAGAACGGCGCCATCAGCGATGCAGAACTGAACAGCTCCATCAATCTCTTAAGAGCAAGGGCAGGCATTGCGCCACTGACCAATGCACTGGTGAATGACAATGGACTGAACATGCTGGATGAGATCAGAAGAGAAAGAACCGTTGAATTATATGGAGAATGCTTCCGTTATGATGATCTGAAACGCTGGGGCATTGCAGAGCGCCAGTTGAACCAGGATGTTTGTGGAATGATCGTGGGCGGTGCTTCTTATGAAACAGATTTCAAGGTGAGTTCGAAGGTCAACCCCGGGGTCGATAGCACCACAAGCCTGTATATTCAAAAGAATTACGAAAACGGTGGCGTGGCTGAAACCAGTGTGCCTACAAAATTTGGCGATCTGAAAGCAATATTACTGGATGCAGGCTCTAATCGCAACTTTAAAAGAATGCATTATTTGTATCCGATACCATTGCGGCAGATCCAGTTAAATCCAAACCTCGTTCAAAATAATGAATATTAAAGCAGTTGACAATAGGCAGTTGACATACAGAGAGGAGCAAAAAACAATTTGTTGCTCCTATCCAATCGGGAGATAGCAAATTGATGTCGATTGCCTATTGCCAACCGGCTGTTTTGAAAAACTGTTTTAATTCCTTACAATATGAAATCGTTTATAAGAAATTGGAAGTTCGTGCCTGCGGTTTTAGCGGCAGCAGCTATCTATGCAGGCTGTACGAAAGGACCAGAGATCAAATCCTATACATATCCTGCCCCGGAACCAACAGGCATGTTCCCGGAAAGAGGTTACGCAAATTTTGCGGAAGTGACGATCGACGGCTCCAGTTTTGGGGATTATAAAAATGCGGTAAAGGTTTTTTTCAATGGTATTCCGGCAGATACGGTAAGATCCTGTGCAGACGGCAGAATTGTGGTAAAAGTGCCTGCTAACGCTATTAGTGGTAAAGTAAGTTTACAGGTATGGAATCACACCGTTGACTCTGTAGGTGCATTCACGGTAGTTCCATATCCCGTCGTAAAAACAGCCAGCAGGGATATTGGCTTACCCGGTGAAATAGTTGAAATAACAGGAACTGGTTTTGGAACAGACCTGGCAAAAGTAAAAGTTGATTTTAACGGTACCACCGGTACGATCACTGAGATCAGCGATACCTTGTTGAAGGTGGCTCTACCCGTAGGATTTTCATCAGGCAATATTAAGGTGGCCGTTAATGACTATCCGGTTGCCGGACCCGTAGTAAGAGCCGTTGCTACAGTGCCTGATCCCATTTACTGGCTTTCATTCGAAGGCGACCTGAAGGACAATATGGGCGGCGCCTCCGCAACATATACCTATTCCGCAACAGACGGTACCGCCAAACCCATAGCCTGGGCCGCTGGTAAAAAGGGACAAGCCGTAAAACTGGCTGGTAGCGGTAACAGAAAAGCGACCAATAGCCAGTTCATCGCATGTCCGCCACAGATCAGTAAGTATCCAGAGCTTACGGTAACCGCCTGGGTAAACTGGGGTTCCAAAGATCATCCTGACTCCAGCTGGTTCCAGGAGCCTATTTTTGATTTTGGCCAGGCGCGGGGTCTTCGTACCGCTTTAATGACCAGGATGCAGGCAAACCAGGGCCCGAATATGGTTGGCCGCCTGATCTTTGAAAAGATTCCTGAGTTCACTGCCTTCAAAGCTTTCGATGCAAAGGCCGACAAAGAACTCAAGAAGAATGACTGGAGCCACGTGGCCATGACAATATCTACTGCAGATCATGTATTGAAAGTTTATATAAACGGCACACTAACAGGTAGCATCGTATTGGATAACGCGGCCAGTCCAACGCTGTTCAATCATAATAAAGTCTATATCGGCGCACCCACCAATGGGGTGTTGAACGAACCGGCATTCGGCGGACTGATTGATGAGTTTGAGATCTTCAACCAGGCATTGAATGCAGACCAGGTATTCGCCAATTATTATAAGAACAGATAGTACCAACAATCATCAATTTTGAAAAAGTTCCAACATACTATGAAACGACTTCCTGTTATCTCTGTACTTGCGCTGCTGTTGAGTGTATCGATGGTAGATTGCTCTAAAAAAGGCGGCGAAGAATACGACGAATTATACGACACCACGAACATTGTGGGTTCTGTAAAATACATTGATACATTACCGCCCGGCACTCCGCTGGTGCATCCGGGTGGATTAAATGTGACCGAAGACTTTGCGCGCATCGATGCAGCCATAAAAGCAAAAAATGAAACAATACTGGCCGGCCTGGCAAAACTGGAGGCCAATTCGCATGCAGATTCAAATTATAATCCCAACCCGGTTGCCAAACTGATCCGTGGTGGAAAGAGCCGCGAAGAACCGGAGCCGGATAACTATTCACGCGCTTTTAATGATGTAGCGGCCGCCTATCAATTGGCGCTCCGCTGGAAGATCAGCGGAAGGGATGGTTATGCGAGGAAATCGATCCAGATCCTCAATGCATGGGCAGCTACCTGCAAGCAATTAAGCGGTGACCCGAACGTGTTCCTTGCAGCCGGTTTCTATGGTTATCAATTCGCCCTGGCGGGTGAACTGATGCGCGATTATCAAAACTGGGATCCCAAAGATTTTAAAGCCTACCAGGATTGGATGCTGACCGTGTTCTATCCCAGGAACCACGATTTCCTCGTGAACCACAACGGTTCCTGCATCGACCACTACTGGGCCAACTGGGACCTGGGCAACATTGCTTCTGTGATGGCCATCGGTATTCTCACCGACAGGCGCGAATTGTACAATGAAGCAGTGAATTATTTACAGCGCGGCGCCGGGAATGGCAATATCAGAAAGGCGATCTATTATGTGCACAAGGAACAGGGGCTGGCGCAGTTGCAGGAAAGCGGCCGTGACCAGGGGCATGCAACACTGGTCATTGCGATGTTGGCTACCATTTGTGAAATAGCCTGGCACCAGGGCGATGATTTCTATGGCTTCAATGACAATATGTTCCTGAAAGCATCGGAATATAATGCCAAATACAATATAGCTATGGAAGATGTTCCGTGGAAGCCATATGACTACAAGGATTGTGATACAACAATCGTGCATAGCCAGATCAGCGAGGCGGAAAGAGGCGAGGTGCGCCCGATATATACCATGATCTACAACCACTATGTAAAACGCAAGGGATTAACAGCGCCTTACACCCTTATTGGTGTCAACAGAACTTATCCTGAAGGCGGTGGTGGTGATTACGGTCCAAACAGCGGTGGTTTCGACCAGCTTGGTTTTGGCACCTTGTTATATACAAGACCCTGATTCGTATTTAATATCTCATCAAGATAGAAGATCCAACATCCTAGTATTCCTACATTTTTTTCTGCGCCCATTGGAAGTCAGGAGACATGGGAACAGAAACTTAAAAGGCCCCGGTAGATCGCCGGGGTTTTTTATTATAGTCGTTTTAGCATTTAGCGCGAATTAGAAAGGTATTAGAATTGATTTAATATTGTTGATAATACATTAATAAAGTGCTGGAAAACAAATTATTTGCAGCAGGCTGCAACCGTTTCAATAAATATTTAATCCTTTAAGAGGGAAATATTCTTTCTGCCTTAGTAATTTTGCGGGGCAGTTAATCTGGAAAAATCCTGATCTGTGAATAACAAGTATTTATTTCAATGTATTGTTTATATACTGTTAGGGACCATCGCAGTGGCTGGCACCGGCAGGCAGAAGCAGTCGCAACCATGCGATCCTGTTGCTAATGCCATTAGCGTGTCGGTAGAAGCACAGGCTATTGGTCAGCAAGATCAGGCTGATTATATCAGCAATCATCCTGCTAAAAAACAGTCAAAGATCAGGACCAGGTTCCGGGCAGCCTCTTACCTAAGGATCAGTCCGGTTGAAACCACCGCACCGGTTGAAGTGTATTGTCCATTAAAGGAAACAACCCTTTCAAACCGGCGTACAGCGCATTTGCCTCCCTTTTATTATCTCTTTCTCTTCAGGCTTACACCCTTCTGAATTTTATACAGATATATGCCGCCTGCCTGCTTATGACATAAGTATGGCAAACGTGTGCTTATTGATCCCTCATTAAATTGTTTGGGCCCGGGCCCTTCCATTCATATACTTAAACTATTGTATGAGCATGAAAGCTTTTGCAGCAATTAATTTTTTGTGCATGATCTGGTTAGCAGGTTGTGGTGTTAAAGGAAATACGGAAAAAGAAGTAGAAGATATTGAATTACCTGTTTTTACATTGAAGAGCAAGGATACTACCCTGCACCGGTCCTATGTGGCCAGCATCAATGCTTATCAACACGTTGAACTGCGCGCCAAGGTATCAGGGTTCCTCGAGAATATCCTGGTTGATGAAGGCCAGCTGGTAAAAAAAGGGCAGGTAATGTTCACCCTGAATGATGCGGAATTTAAAGTGCAGCTGTCTGAAGCAAAAGCTTCATTGTCCAGCGCACAGGCCGAAGTAAAAAGTGCAGAAGTAGAGCTGCGCCGGGTTCAGTCGCTGGTTGACAAAAAGATCGTTACGGCGAGCGACCTGGAACTGGCCAATGCCAAGCTGGCCGCTGCAAAAGCGAAAGTAGATGAAGCCCTGGCCAAAGAAGAAAAAGCCAGGATCAGTCTTTCCTATACAACCGTACGGGCGCCCTTCGATGGCATCATCGACCGCATTTTGCAAAAGCGCGGAAGCCTTATCTCTGAAGGTACCCTGTTGACCAGCGTGTCAGACATTCATGCCATGCACGTGTACTTCAAGGTGTCTGAAAAAGAATACCTCAGTTATGTAAAAACGAAACAGGAAGGTGGCCGCCCGCAATCTGCAGCTGAATTGCAGCTGGCAGACGGTTCTGTTTATAAATATCCCGGGAAAATTGAGACGATGGAAGGGGAGTTTGATACAGAAACAGGCTCTATCGCATTCCGGGCGGTGTTCCCCAATCCCACCAAGATGCTGAAACATGGGGCCAGCGGTAATATCCTGCTTACCACCAATGTTAAAAATGCATTGATGATACCCCAACGCTCAGTGCTGGAGATCCAGGATCGCAACTATGTATTTGTATTAGGGAATGATCTGAAAGTGCGGATGAAAGGTTTTGAACCTGAATCGAGGATCGATGATTTTGTGCTCGTTAAGTCGGGACTCGACGAGGGCGACCGCATCATCTATGAAGGTGTACAGAACATCAGGGAAGGAAGTACGATCAAACCGCGGATGATAGCTGCCGACAGCCTTGCTGTGAATTGATCGTTGCCAAAACGATCAACCGTACTTACACCACATTCTAAAAAGTAGAAAAACCAGCAAGCATGTTTGAGCTATTTATCAGGCGGCCTATATTGTCGCTTGTAATTTCCATTGTCATATTATTACTGGGTGTGCTCGCCTTATTTTCGCTGCCGGTGACCCAGTTCCCCGATATCGTACCACCATCGGTAGTGGTAACTGCCACTTATAATGGCGCCAATGCCGACGTGTGTACCAAAGCAGTAGCAGTACCGCTCGAACGGGCCATCAACGGTGTACCCGGTATGACCTATATGAGCTCCGTGAGCAGTAATAACGGAGTAACGCTGATCCAGGTATTTTTTGAAGTAGGCACCGATCCCGATCAGGCGGCGGTAAATGTGCAGAACCGGGTAATAACGGTATTGGATGAGCTGCCCGAAGAAGTAATCAAAGCCGGTGTTACCTCAGAAAAAGAAGTGAACTCGATGCTGCTGTACCTGAACATCATGAGCGATGACAGTACGGCCGATGAAGAATTCATTTACAATTTCACCGACATTAACGTATTGCAGGAGTTAAAACGGATCAACGGGGTGGGCCTTGTTGATATCATGGGCGCCCGCGACTATTCCATGCGCGTATGGTTAAAGCCTGATAAATTATTAGCCTATAATATCTCAACCGACGAGATCATTGGCGCATTGCGCCAGCAGAATATCGAAGCGGCGCCCGGTTCAACCGGTGAAAACTCCGGCAAGGACAAACAGGCGAAACAATATATCTTAAAGTATACCGGTAAATTCAATACGCCCGACCAGTATAAGAATGTGATCTTACGGGCCAACGACGATGGTTCGCTGTTGCGGTTAAAAGATATTGCCGATGTGGAGTTCGGTACGGTGAGTTACGACATGGTGTCAAAAACAGATGGCCGGCCTTCGGCATCTATTCTCATTAAACAAAGACCGGGATCCAATGCGCGGGAAGTGATCCAGACGATCAAAGCCAAGATGGAAGAATTGAAAGAAACCTCTTTCCCGCCCGGCATGACCTATAACTATGCCTACGATGTATCGCGTTTCCTGGATGCCAGTATCCACGAAGTATTGCGCACTTTGATGGAAGCGTTCATCCTGGTGTTCATCGTAGTGTTCATCTTCCTGCAGGACTTCCGTTCCACCCTGATCCCCGCACTGGCGGTGCCGGTGGCGCTCATCGGTACCCTGGCATTCATGCAGATGCTGGGTTTCTCCATCAATATGTTAACGCTGTTTGCGTTGGTGCTGGCCATCGGTATCGTGGTAGATAACGCGATCGTGGTGGTGGAGGCGGTGCACGTAAAAATGACGGAGGAGCATTTGCCGCCAACCGAGGCCACCATTGCGGCCATGAAAGAAATTGGCGGCGCCATCGTTGCCATCACCGGCGTAATGTCGGCGGTGTTCGTACCGGTTGCTTTCCTGTCGGGTCCCGTGGGAGTGTTCTACCGGCAATTCTCACTTACGCTGGCGATGTCGATCGTGATCTCCGGTATCAACGCGTTAACGCTTACCCCCGCCTTATGCGCTTTGATGTTAAAGCACAATACGGCAAAAAGACGGAAGAAGAACCTGTTGGATAAATTCTTTGCCGGCTTTAACCGGGTGTACAATAGAACGGAAACATCCTATGGCCGCATGGTGCAAAAAATGGTGAAACGCAGGGTCATCACCATTGGTATGCTGGCCTTATTCTGCCTGGCTACCTGGGGCATTTCAAAGTTCCTGCCTTCCGGTTTTATTCCTGCCGAGGACCAGAGTATGGTGTACGTGAACGTTACTACGCCGCCCGGTTCAACCGTTGAACGTACGGAGGAAGTGCTTGACCTGGTGCAAAAGGCCATAGCCAATGAAAAGAGTATCGACAACGTGAGCACCCTGGCCGGTTATAGTTTGATGAGTGACGTTACCGGCGCTTCCTATGGCATGGCCATGATCAACCTGAAGACCTGGGAAGACAGAGATGAAACGGTGCATGAGATCATCAAACTGTTAAAGACCCGTACCAGTCATATCTCCGATGCAGTGATCGAATTCTTCGAACCGCCTACCGTGCCGGGTTTTGGTAATGCCGGTGGGTTTGAGTTCCGCTTATTGAACAAGAACCGCAATTCGAGTTTGCAGGAAATGGCCGAGGTATCCGATAAATTCCTCACCAGCCTGAAACAGCATCCTGCGATTGCAGGCGCCAATACCAGCTTCGATCCCAATTTCCCGCAATACCTGATCCATGTTGACCAGGAAATGGCCGCCAAACAGGGGGTAAGTGTCGAGAATGCGATGAACACCCTGCAAACATTGCTGGGTAGTTATTATGCCACCAACTTTATCCGTTTCGAACAGATGTATAAAGTGATGCTGCAGGCACTGCCATCTTACCGCGCCAACCCCGAAGACGTATTGAAGCTCTACGTCAAAAACGACAAGGGCGAAATGGTGCCTTATTCCAATTTTATCAGAATGGAAAAGGTGTACGGTCCGGAACAGATAACCCGCTATAATATGTACACGGCGGCCATGATCAATGGAGATGCGAAGCCGGGGTACTCGAGCGGACAGGCCATCAATGCCATTCAGGAAGTTGCGCAAAACGTGTTGCCCAAAGGGTATACTTATGAATGGAGTGGTATGACGCGGGAGCAGATCATTTCGGGTGACCAGGCCATTTATATTTTTATCGTTTGTCTGGTGTTTGTATACCTCCTGCTGGCCGCACAATATGAAAGTTTCACCTTACCGCTGGCGGTAATCCTCTCACTGCCGGCCGGTGTGGCCGGCGCTTTTGCCTTGCTGTGGGCAATGGGCCTGGAAAATAATATCTATGCGCAGGTAGCGCTGATCATGTTGATCGGTTTGCTGGCCAAGAACGCCATCCTGATCGTGGAAGTGGCTGTGCAAAGGCGGCGCGCCGGTGCTTCCGTCGTAGAAGCTGCCAAACAGGGGGCTGTATCGAGGTTGCGTCCGATCCTGATGACCTCATTCGCTTTTATTGCCGGTTTAATACCCTTGTGTATTGCCAATGGCGCCGGCGCTATGGGTAACCGTTCGATCGGGAATGCCGCTGCGGGTGGTATGCTGGTGGGTACCCTTGCTGGTATTTTCCTCATCCCCGGCCTCTATGGCCTGTTCATGCTCAGCCGCAAAAGAAGATTGAAGAAGCATGCGAAGATCGCCGACGGTGAGCCATTGACAGAGCAAATGGTGAATGAGGAAGGATAGGCAATGTGCTGATGTGCTAATGTGCTGATTTGCTGATGTGCTAATGTGCTGATGTGCTGATGAAATACAGAAAGCAATGTGCTGATTAGCTGATGTGCTGATTTGCTGATGTGCTAATGAAATACAGAAAGCAATGTGCTGATGTACTGATTTGCTGATGTGCTAATGAAATACAGGGGCGATGCGCCGGTAGTTTAAAATATCGCGAGCTATTGGCCATTGGCCATTCACCATTGACCATTGACCATTCACCATTCAAGTTTCATGTAACGCATAATGTAATTAACGAATGAAACATATATTTTCACGGATCCTCATAGTTTTAGTTGTGGGCGCGGCAGCGGGTTGCAAAGTGATGCAACCTGCACCCTTGCCCCGGGTGAACCCATTGCCGGAGCGGTATAGTGACTCAACTGCCTCAACGGATTCAACCCGCCTGGTGTTCCGGGAGATCTTTCCCGATACCCGGCTGCATAGTTTTATAGCATCGGCATTGAAAGACAATACCGATCTGAACATGGCCCTGCAACGTATAACCATGGCGCATGCCCGCCTGGCCGAACGCAAAGGCGCTTTTCTACCGGCTGTCAATGGCGTTGTAAGCGCAGCGGCCGACAGGTATGGCGATTACACCCTGAATGGAGTGGGTAATTTCGATACGAACCTGTCACCGAATATCGGCAAAGACCAAAAGATCCCCGTGAGCCCCACCACGGATATGTTCATTGGTTTAACCAGTTCCTGGGAAATTGATCTCTGGGGCAAGCTGCGGCACCAGAAAAAAGCGGCGCAGGCCGAACTGCTGGCTACAGAGAAAGGAAGGCAATTGATCATTACGTCACTGGTAGCAACACTCGCAGAAGGTTATTATAATTTACTGGGGCTGGATACGGAGCTTGGCATTGTAAGAAAGAACATAGCACTGCAGCAGCAGGCACTCGAGATCGTGGAAGCGCAAAAAGCCGGCGGTCGCGCCAATGAACTGGCGGTACAACAATTCAGGGCCCAGCTACTAAATACCAGGGGCATTGAATTTCGTATCCTGCAGGACCGCACCCGTATTGAAAATGAGCTGAATGCCCTTGCCGGTAAATACCCCGGACAGATCATTCGCGATACTGCATTGCCCGAATCGATCGCTGTTTCTTTGGAAACCGGTTTACCCGCCAGCCTCTTATCGGCCCGGCCCGATGTACAGCAGGCAGAATATGAAATGCGGGCTAACAACGAAATGGTGCAGGCAGCCCGCGCGGCTTTCCTGCCTTCATTAACACTTAATCCGTATGTGGCGCTCAATGCATTTACGCCTTCATTATTATTTAATGCAGGCAGTGCCGCCTATGGCGTAGCCGGTGCGCTTACCGCCCCGCTGTTTCAGCAACGCCGGTTGAAAGCGCAGTTTGTTATGGCCAATGCTGCCAGCAAAGCATCGGTATATAACTACCAGCAAAAACTGCTGAATGCCTATAGTGAAGTAGTCACCAATATGAGTGCGGTGGAAAATCTTAAAAAAGAATATGCCCTCAAATTACAGGAGGTGCAGGAATTACAGCGCGCCGTGGCATCGGCCCGCGAGTTATACCTTACGGGTTATGCTACTTACCTGGAAGTGATCACGGCACAAAAGAATGTGCTGGAAGCGGAGCTCCGGTTACAGGAACAGAAAAGGAATATTTACATATCGCTGATCCAGCTCTACCGTTCCCTGGGCGGAGGCTGGGAATGATGGGTCGCAAAGAATAATCCAGGGAAGCGAAAAGGTGGGCAGCGGTATTTACCGTTGCCCTTTTTAATGGCAGTAATGGCTCTTTTTCCACTCTTTATACATCTGAATAAAAATTAAACCAGATGCCACAATTATTGAACCTGCATGTAGCCGTTCCGAAATAGGTTTGTAAGATCAGTAAAGTGTAATAATTTTCAGCTTACATATGAAAAAAACGATCTGCCGGCTGTTTCCCGTATTATTACAGGGCTGTTTGGTCCTGCTCCTGGTCTTCCCGCTTAACGCACAACAAGAAAAACCTGAGCCCATGCGGCTTTGGTATGATAAACCAGCCGCAAATTGGAATGAAGCTTTGCCCATTGGGAATGGACGCCTCGCAGCCATGGTGTTCGGGGACATAGCCAATGAACGCCTGCAGCTGAACGAAGAAACCATCTGGGCCGGTGAACCCGGCAATAATATCATTCCTGATGTATACGATTCCATTCTGCGCATAAGGAAGCTGCTGTTCGAAGGCAGGAACAGGGAAGCGCAGGACCTTTCGAACAAAACATTTCCACGCAATGCGCCGGCCGGTAGCAACTATGGAATGCCCTACCAAACAGCCGGCAGTTTAATGATCCGGTTCAACGATCACGATAACATCGCTGCATATGAGCGCGACCTCGATATCAGCAAGGCCGTGGCCAGCGTTTCTTATGAGCTACATGGCATCAGATATAAGCGCGAATATATAGCGCCGGTTACCGATAACATTATTATGGTGCGTTTCACGGCCAGCAGGCCTGGCAGTATTTCCTGTATGCTGGGTATGCAAACGCCTTATAAGTCCTGCACCGCCCAAAGCTTGCAGGGAAAATTATTGTTGAAAGGCCAAACGTCTTCGAAAGCCAATAAAACAGGCCGCGTGCGCTATGAGGTACAGGTACTGCCAAAGACGGAAGGCGGCAGTATTTCGTTTACAGATACCAGTATTGTTATAAACAAGGCCAATGCCCTTACCTTGTATATTGCTATCGGGACTAATTTTATCAGTTATAAAGATGTCAGCGGGGATGAAGCGGCAAAAGCCACCCATTCATTACAGACCGCAACGGCTAAGCCCTATGAGGCTATAAAAACGACCCATATAACGGCCTATCAGAAATTTTTCAACCGCGTTCAACTTGACCTCGGCACTACCGCTTCCATCAGGAAACCAACGAATATTCGCATTGCTGAATTCGGCAATGGGAATGATCCTGCCCTGGTGCCCCTGTATTTTCAATTTGGCCGCTACCTGTTGATCACCAGTTCCTGGCCCGGCAGTCAGCCCGCCAACCTGCAGGGGAAATGGAATGATAAGCTCAGTCCGCCCTGGGATAGCAAATACACGGTGAACATCAATACCGAAATGAATTACTGGCCGGCAGAAGTAACTGCATTGTCCGAAATGCATCAACCCCTGTTCGCTATGCTGAAAGAATTAGCCGTAACAGGGCAGGAGAGTGCGCAGCAAATGTATCATGCCCGCGGCTGGAACCTGCATCACAATACCGATCTGTGGCGGATCACCGGACCCGTAGATGGTGGCTTTTATGGCATGTGGCCCATGGGTGGCGCCTGGTTGAGCCAGCATCTCTGGCAGCATTACCTGTACACCGGTGATAAGGTTTTCCTGAAAGAGATGTACCCGGTATTAAAAGGCGCTGCATTGTTCTATGTAGATGTATTGCAACCGGAACCATCGCATAACTGGCTGGTGGTGGCGCCTTCCATGTCGCCGGAGAATACCTATATGAACGGGGTGGGCGTCAGCGCGGGCACTACTATGGACAATCAACTTGTATTTGATGTGTTCTCCAATGCCATTCGTTCAGCCGCTATTCTTGGTGTAGACAAGCGTTTCAGCGATACCTTACAAACGATGATCAAACGTTTGCCGCCCATGCAGGTAGGCCGGTACGGGCAGTTGCAGGAATGGCTGCAGGATCTTGACAACCCGGATGACCGGCACCGTCATGTATCGCATTTATATGGATTGTTTCCAGGCAACCAGATCTCGCCGGTGAATAGTCCGGATTTATTCGAAGCAGCCCGGAATTCGCTGGTGATGCGCGGCGATAAGTCAACCGGCTGGTCAATGGGCTGGAAAGTGAATTTATGGGCCCGCCTGCTCGATGGCAACAGGGCCTACAAACTGATAACCGATCAGCTTACACCGGCGCCCCTGGAGCAACAAGGCCAGAACGGGGGTACCTATCCGAATTTGTTTGATGCGCATCCGCCATTCCAGATAGATGGTAATTTCGGTTGTACTTCAGGGATCGCTGAAATGCTCCTGCAGTCACACGACGGTGCAATACATCTCTTACCGGCCATACCTGATCAATGGAAAGCCGGCAGTGTAAAAGGGCTGGTGGCCCGGGGTGGTTTTATTATAGACCTGAAATGGGCAGCAGGCAGGATCACTTATTTAAAGATACGATCCAGGCTGGGCGGCAACTGCCGCTTACGGATCGCCGGCACATTGATGTCGCGTGGGAAGCAAATATTAAAGCCGGGCAGCGGCCCTAATCCCAATCCTTATTATACTGTGGCGGCCATCAGCAAACCTATAATAGCTGAAAAAGCAACACTGAAGGGTGTTGCTCTAGATCTGGGTAATTTATATGATTTTAATACGGTGGCTGGTATGTCGTATGAGTTTATGGGCCCTGGCCTGTGAGGTCAGTATAATCAATTTGTAGGGCCGCTTAGGTTAAACCCGGCAGGTCATTCTCCTTTCACCCGTACATATTTTTCAATATTCAGCCGGTCGATATTCGTACCGGCTATTTTTTCTGTTCCCCGTTGGATCAGCGTATCGTTATGAATGGTAACCGTAAAATGAAATTCATTGTTCTCCCACGCACGGTCGCTGCAATATTGCAGATGTTCGGTATAGGTACTGTCTTTTAATGTATAGGTGCCGCCACCCGCAGAGAAAAAAGCATTGGCGGAATCTTTTCCCTGTTTAAGGTCATGACCCAAAAAAGTAAAATGGGAATCATTGATGACCTTGATGAATTTTTTGTCCCGGGTATAATCCGTAACGGTTGTGTCATTTTTCTCAATAAGGGTTCCGGTAAGTAATTGCCAGGTGCCGGCGATGGGTACCGCAGGTTCCCTGTTGGTATTGCAGGCGGCCAGTAATGCAATCGGAATAAATGCAGCGATCAGTCTCATGTGGTGGTTATTTTTCTAAAGATATTATAATTGAGGTATTCCGGCAGCAAGGGTTTTGCCATAAAAGGGTTTTTTCACGGTATTTTTTGACGGGGGTAATCAGTTAAATTGCAGTAGCTGAACCTGGCATCCTCCTAACGTATCCTACCTGTCTTAGATCCTTGCTAATCTTAAATAACTAACCATGGAATACCCCAATAACGATTTTAACGCATATGTACATCACGTCTATGACGAATACAAATTACAGAAGACCAGCAATTTTTTATTGAAGGTCATTAAGATCCTGCCAGTGCTTATCTGGCGAACCTTAAAAGATGCCTTTATAGAGTTATTATTCCTGGTGCTCTTCTGGGTGGTGCTGGCAAAAATGTCGCAGGGACGCGACCTGGTAGTGAGCCTATTTGAACCGGATGGCATCTATGGCTATAAGAGGATCATCTTTACCACACTGGCTGTTTTAAGTTTGTCGCTCTCCATGTGGATCATTCCGGCCTTCATGTTTCACCAGCGGGAAAAGCGCTCGCTTACATCGGGCAAATTGCAGCATCCTTTTCATAATCATTTGTTCTTCATGCACCGGGTGCTGCCCCTGGTGCCATTCTGGTTAATGGCATCTGTATTGTTCAGCAAATACGGGACGGTGTTTGTACTGGCAAGTATAGCCGAACTGATATTATTGTATTTTTTTAACCGGTGGGTGATCAGTGAACGCAAACGCCGCTGGGCCCTGGTATCGGTTGCGATGTTGTTCTTATTGTCTTCCGTTTATTTCTTCATGATCTTTCATAAGGAGTATACGGCAGCGAAAACAGTGTTGGCCATCAACCTGTATCTCTTATCCATCTTGATGTATTTGATCTATCACGAAGCCGACAGCCGTATTTTGCGGGCCCATGCCAGGGGTGAAGATCATCACCTGTCGTTGATAGCCAAATATCATATTAACAGCATCATTTATTTTTCGTTACTGGCCATTCATATTGCCGCTGTGTTATTGATCTATTATATGCCATTTCATTTTACCATTGCGCCGGAATCTATGTTGTTGTACATGTTTTCCGTCTATGTATTTGCAATTGACCTGTTCTTCTATATAGTAAATGTATCGCGCAAAAGGCAATTAGTCGCTGCGGCCGCCTGTATGTTATTGGCGGTATTCATACTTACACCGAAATGGCAGCTAAATACCAGTCATTACGCAATGGATAAGAATCTCGAGAAGACGATCTTTGAAAAGTTTTCCAGGGATGACTTTGCAAAACGGTATGAGGCGCTCACGGCGGCGATCAGGGATAATAAAAGCAGCCAGCCTTATCCAATAATACTGGTAAGCGGAGAAGGAGGCGGATCGAGGGCCGGTCTCTGGTTCAGCCAGAACCTGATCAATTATGATTTTGATACCAAAGGAACATTCCGCAATCATATTTTTTCCATCTCCACCGTGTCGGGCAGTTCCATCGGATTAAGCACTTATTTTACCTATTTGGAAAACACCCGTAATGTGGATATGATCGATGGCAAGTGGGTGAATTTTCCGGCAGCTGTATATGAGAATAATTTTGTAGGCAGTTCCATAAGAGGTTTATTGCTTACCGATCTGTACAAATCCCTGGTGCCGGGCAACTGGATAAAAGACCGCAACAGTACCCTGCAAAACGAAGAAGCATCTTATACAGAACGCGCCATACTCAAGGTGAATAAAGATGCTGATTGGAATGGAAAGGAAATACCTGATTCAGCCATGACCTTAAAGAAAGATTTCATGTCTTTCTTTTATGAAAAGAATGGCAGCGGATTTGAATACCGGAAAAACACCCCGATCGTATTGATAAATACCTGTAGAAGCAATGATGGCCGAAGAGGCATCTTTTCATCTATCAAGCTCGACGCCATTCATTTCAACGAAGCCATAGATGTAGCCGGCTATTTATATGAGGACTCTATCTGCGATATAAACGGCGTAACCCAATGTTACGGAAGGAAAATGCCCGTTTCCTTAGGGCAGGCTTGTAATACAAGTGAGTTATTTCCCTTGTTCAGCGCGCCGGCTTATGTTAAAAAACTGGGCAGTTTTGTAGATGGCGGGTATCATGAAAATTCAGGTTTGAAATCTACCCTCGACATTTATCAGCAACTGAAATTGAGATTGGAAAAGGATCCTGCCCTGCAGGGAAAATATAAGATCTATATTTTATACCTGAAGAACGGCTCAGGCGACAAGCAGTTGTATAAAGAATTGGAAAGTGAGTCGGTTTTATTACAGCCATTGAATGCCCTCTTCAATCAGCCCTTTGAAGGAAGCGCTTCTTATTTTGAAGAAAGAGCCAGGGTCTTAAGCGCCATTGACGACAATACTGAGTTTATTCCCATTAAATTGAATCCCAAAAAGCTGGTCGATACAAGCCTGCTTGTTGCAACCGGCGCTAACCTGAAAAATACCAGCGAACCCGAAATGCGGCGAAAGCAGTTGGAGCCCGAGATCCTGCCAGACCTTATCAACGATATTGTAACAGATACTACCAGGCGAGACATAGTTACCGGTGAGTTTATTAAAGACACTATCCTTCGGTTCCCACTGGCCCGCTGGCTTTCCAAAACCGTGATCGATCGTATCCAAATGTGCGCCAAACGCGAGCACCGCGGATCGCTGCTGCAACAACTGATCGGGCAGGTGAATGCCGTAAATACCACCTCAACGCCCCCGGCAAAACCGCAGGAGAATTTTTCCATACATAAAGAAATAAAGAAAGAAATGGAGGAGGATACCTCATATAAACGCAAGATCAGGAATGCCTATTTGATCAATTAAGGCTGCTGCGCCTGATGCCACCAGTCACCAGCGTTTTTGCATTAAAGGCAGATTAGAAGCGTATTGTATTTAGATTAATAAAAAAGATCCCTGAAAGTTAACATTCAGGGATCTTTTTTATTGGCAGGCGTAAGTATCCATGGCACAGAATTTTCGATGATACTGCGCTAGATTTTCTCGAGAACTAAAACAGTACACTATGCAATGGTGGGATAAGGTCTTTCTGGGCAATACTTTGTTAAACTGGTTCATTGCTTTAGGCATTATTATTGGTTCCTGGGCTGTTATCCGCATAGGGCGATCGATTTTGTTAAAACGGTTTAAAAGTTTTTCAGCGCATACCCGTACAACGATCGACGATTTTATTGTACAACTGGCAGAAGGGGCGCTGGTGCCCGCTTTGTATCTCGGGGCCTTATATGCAGGTGTTTCCTACCTGACATTAAGTCCTAAAGTTGACAAGCTGCTGCATATTGCCGTCATGGTCGTAGTTACATTTATTATCATAAAAACGATCACCTCTTCATTAAATTACCTCATCAATCATGCATTGGGGCATAGCCGGGAAGACCTGGAAAAGCGAAAGCAGGTGCGGGGCATCATTATCATTGTGAATGTGGTGTTGTGGATCCTGGCCCTGGTTTTCCTGATAAACAATTTAGGCTATAATATAACGTCTGTGATCACTGGCCTCGGTATTGGTGGTGTGGCCATAGCCCTGGCATCGCAGAACATCCTCGGCGACCTGTTCAACTACTTTGTTATTTTCTTCGACAAACCATTTGAAGTAGATGACTTTATCATAGTAGACGATAAAATGGGTTCGGTAGAATATATAGGAGTAAAAAGCACCCGCATCAGAACCCTCAGTGGCGAGCAGCTGATCTGTTCAAACACCAACCTGGTAAATTCCCGCATACATAATTTTAAACGCATGGAAAAGCGGCGGGTACAGTTCAATTTTGGCGTTGTTTACAACACACCGCCTCATAAAATTGAAAAAATACCGGCTATGGTAAAAGATATTATTTTATCGCAGAAGGATACTACCTTCGACCGCGCGCATTTCTCCGCGTTTGGACAATTTAGTCTGACCTTCGAAGTGGTATATTTTATTTTAAGCCCTGATTATAATTTGTATATGGACCGCCAACAGGCTATTTACCTGGCTATATTAAATGCTTTTAAAAAGGAAGGTATCCAGTTCGCATTACCAACACAAACATTGCTCTTCAGTAATGGCTCGGGGCCTTTCGCCAATGGCGGGGTAAACAGCCCTCAGCCCGAAATAAAGAGTTAACAATAAATTAAAGGTGCGGGCAACATTTATCAGCTTGGGGTACGCATACCACGTTAGTAGAAGGATTTCCCCTTTCTGGAATTAATTCAGCAGGCGCCGGTATTCCAGGTAATAAATAGTAAAACTAAGTGCTGTGCAAACGGTTGACAGGATCATCATGATGCGCCCATGCCTGCGGCTCCACTTGTCATACATCTTTACGGTAGTACCGTTCTTCAATGTTTTTTTAGCCTGGTTTACAACCAGTCCGGCCAGAAAGCCGGCGATCGCGAGATAAAAAAAGTAAGAGGCGCCCAGCACACACACCAGGTAACCAAGAATGATCCAGCCCAGTTCCAGTTTTAATGGAACAAATGTTTCTTCGTTTACCGGAGCTATCACCACGCCTTTTGTTCTTTCTGCCAGCAGCGAAGCAGCTACCTGCAGATCATAAGCACTCCAGCCGGCAGGTGATCCAATGATCTCCCGCAGTTCTTCCGTCGAATACGATTGCATCAGATGTTCAAAACCTGGTTTCGCCATATCTGCTTTGGCCTGTTCAGCCAGCAGGGCGTTCACATCACCAAAGCGGTTGGCCGGAATTTGCAAAGCAAACATAGGAGCAATAGCATCGCCGATATACACTTTATCAAGCGGGTTCACCTCATGTTCAAGCGAGTAGGGGATCTTGTGCTCTTGTAATAACACGATCAGGAATTGTGCATCATCAGGCGAATAGAACCTTGTGTAAGTGGCTAACTGTGACATAGGAAAATGGGGAATCGCCACAAGATAAGGTAAAAAATCAAATTGCTTCCTTAACCGCGGTATTCCAACGAAATGCATCCCATGAAAGGCAGCATCTGTCGCCTTTGTTATACAGGCTGCGCAATTGGAATAGTTTTAGCTTTGGAATGGCAAACCCGGTTTATGAAGAAGAAAGCGATCATATTCGACCTTGACAATACTATTTTTCCTGTTCCGCAGATCGGCCATGAACTCTTTGCTCCTTTATTTACACTGATCGAGCAGGATGGAAGCCAGGCGGATAATCTGCCCAAAATAAAAGACGAAGTGATGCGCCGGCCCTTTCAGCTGGTAGCGGAGGATTATGGCTTTAGCGCCGAATTAAAGGACAAGTGTATTGCTCTTTTAAAAGAACTGGCATATCAAGGCAAAATAGATCCCTTCGAAGACTATGCCCTGGTGAAACAGTTACCGGTTGATAAATTCCTGGTCACCACCGGTTTTAAAAAGATGCAGCAAAGCAAGGTTGAGCGGATGGACCTGGAAAAAGATTTTAAGGAAATACATATTATAGATCCCACGGCCACTACCCAGGTGAAAAAAGATGTGTTTGCTGAAATACAACACCGCTATGGCTTTGCCCCCGAAGAGATGCTGGTCGTGGGCGATGATCTGCATTCAGAAATAAAAGCCGCGCAGGAGCTTGGCCTCGACGCCCTTTGGTATGATAAGTATCAGCGATATGAAGAAAAGCCGGGTGTGAAAAAGATCGCCGATTACAACGAATTACTTGCATTTGTAAGATAGCGAAGTGTGCTACACCCTGGAAGTGTGCGATACCTGGTTTTCCACCGGTCAATTGTTAACGGGATGTTTTTGCTGCCCTTAATTGAGAAAAAGTTTCAAAGAATCACTTATTTGCAGCCTGTTGATAAGACAAACCTTTTGGAAACCAGGTATGAAGCTGTTCCTTAGATTTTTGTTGCTATGTATTTCATTATGGACGGGATATGCGCAGGCAGCTCCTGTTCAAACCGGCTGTTTCCCAAAGGATATTATAAATAAGGCCCAAGCCGCCAATGATCTTTCCCTGCATAATCACCGGCTTTGGCAAGGCCAGGCACCTTTCTCTGCAAGTCATAATGCCCATGACGCCATAGCAGATTCGGAAGTCGACGACGATGATGACGACAACGAATCAAGACCAGGCAAAAAGAATTTACCCAACGATCGCTGCTCATTCATCCAATCACCTGCATTTACAGGATTGTATCATTATAATAAGCGCCTGCCATTTTGTGATCATTTCTCCGGGGCGGCTGCCTGTAAATTCATCTTCCACTGTGTCATCAGGATCTGATTAGCTCTGTTAACAGGTGTGCCGCAGCTCCTGTACGTCACGTATAGGTATGGCACACCTACGGATCATTAGTCATTCCCTGAAGTTTACCGCACCGCTGTATAGTTTTCAGCTATAGGGATCGCGTGTGTAATGCAATGCGCAATGAATATTGCCAGGAATCTGAATTAAGACCCCATACATATTATGAAAAGACTTTTCCAACTCACGGGCTTGTGTGCTGTGTTGTGTTATGCAAGCTGTAAATCAACAGAAGAAAAAAAGGAAGAACCTGTCAAATTACTGGTCACCAGCGCCATTAAAATGGATACGACCATAACGAAAGAATACGTATGCCAGATAAGATCGATCCGCAATATTGAAGTAAAAGCCCAGGAAAAGGGCTATCTGGAACGTATATATGTGGACGAAGGCCAGTTTGTAAAAAAAGGACAACTGTTATTCAAGATCATGCCTACCCTTTACCAGGCCGAGCTGGAAAAAGCAGATGCGGAGGCCCAGGCCGCCGAGATTGAAGTGCAGAACACCCAAGCGCTGGCCGACAGAAATGTGGTCTCGAAAAACGAACTGGCCCTGGCCATTGCGAAAGCAAAAAAAGCGAAGGCGGAATTGTCGCTGGCCAAAGCGCACCTGGCCTTTACCGAGATCAGGGCGCCTTTCGACGGGATTGTAGATCAGCTGCATTTGAAACTGGGATCTCTGGTGGAAGAAGGCGAGTTGCTCACCAGCCTCTCAGACAATAGCCAGATGTGGGTCTATTTCAACGTGTCGGAACCCGAATACCTGAACTATCAGGGCAGCATGAAACCAAAAGAAAAAGGAAAAGTACAGCTGCTTATGGCCAACAAAGAAGTGTTCAAACATCCCGGTTATGTAGAGACCATCGAGGCCGAATTCAACAATGAAACAGGCAATATCGCCTTCCGCGCAAGCTTCCCCAACAGGGAAGGATTGTTACGGCATGGTGAAACCGGCAGCATCTTGATGAAAGAGCAGCTGAAAGACGCCATTATCATACCACAGAAAGCCACCATGGAGATCATGGACCGGAAATATGTTTACGTAGTAGATAAGAACAATGTGGTTAAACTAACGCCGGTAACCATTGCTGCTGAAATGCCCGACCTGTATGTGATCAAAGAAGGTGTAAAGGAAAATGATAAAATATTGCTGGAAGGTTTACGCAAGGTGAAGAATGAAGAGAAGATAGCATTCGATTATGAAGAACCTGCTCAGGTGATCGCTCATCTAAAGCTGGCCACTGAATAAATTAACCGGCAGTTTTGAAAAATGAAAATACATGTTTAACATATTTATGAAAAGGCCGGTCTTTGCGATCGTGCTGTCTGTGATGATCATCTTCATGGGCGTACTGGCCATTAAAACACTTCCAACTTCCCAGTTCCCCTCTATTGCGCCGCCGCGCATCGTGGTCAGTGTATCGTATCCCGGCGCCAGTGCCGATGTACTGGTTAACTCCGTACTGATCCCAATGGAAAAAGCGGTAAACGGCGTGCCGGGCATGAAGTATATGACCTCAGATGCTACCAGCGCCGGCGAGGCCAATTTACAGGTAGTATTTGACCTGGGCGTTGATCCCAACCAGGCGGTGGTCAATGTAAAGAACCGCATTGAGCAGGTAACGAACCGCTTACCGGTGCTGGTGCAACGGGAAGGGATCATAGTCAATATTTTACAGCCAAACATGCTGATGTATGTGAATGTATTCAGCAACGATCCCAAAGCCGATGAAAATTTCCTGTACAATTTTACCAATATAAATATCATTCGCGAGTTGAGCCGGGTGAAGGGTATCGGCAGCGCCAAGATCCTGGGCAGCCGGCAATATGCCATGCGCATCTGGCTAAAGCCCGACCGCATGCGGGCTTATAATGTGTCAACCGATGAAGTGATGGAAGCGCTGGCCAGCCAGAGTATCATTGGCTCGCCCGGGCGTTTGGGAAGAAGTGATGGCAAACGTTCAGAAGCGCTGGAATATGTATTAACCTACCAGGGCCGTTATAACCAGCCGCAGCAATACCAAAATGTTATTATCCGTGCGAATGCCAAAGGTGAGCTCCTGTACCTCAAAGATGTAGCCGATGTAGAATTGGGTAGTGAATATTATGACATTTATTCCAACCTCAATAACCATCCCTCAGCGGCCATTGTGTTAAAGCAAACCTATGGCAGCAATGCCAGTGATGTGATCAAAGCGATCAAGGAAAAACTCAATGAGATCAAAGCAGAATCATTTCCGCCGGGTATGGATTATGAGATCAGTTATGACGTGAGCAACTTCCTCGATGCTTCCATTGAAAAAGTCTTGCATACGCTGGGCGAAGCCTTCGTATTGGTGGCCTTTGTGGTGTTCCTGTTCCTGGGCGACTGGCGCTCTACCCTGATCCCTACCCTGGCTGTACCGGTATCGCTGATCGGGTCCTTCTTTTTCATGCAGTTATTTGGATTGAATATCAACCTCATTACATTGTTTGCGTTGGTGCTGGCGATCGGCATTGTAGTGGATAATGCGATTGTGGTCATTGAAGCGGTGCATGCGAAAATGGAAGCGACGCATTTGTCGCCCTACAAAGCAACCAAACAGGTATTGCATGAGATCAGCGGCGCAATTGTCGCCATCACCTTTGTAATGGCGGCGGTATTTATTCCGGTGGCCTTTATGAGCGGACCCGTAGGCATCTTTTACCGGCAGTTCTCCATTACCATGGCTACGGCCATTGTGCTCTCGGGCGTAGTCGCGTTGACCTTAACCCCGGTATTATGCGCAATGTTATTGAAGAATAACCATGGTAAGCCCCGCAGGAAGACACCCATCAATATATTCCTCGATGCTTTTAACCGGGGATTTGAAAAGATCACCGGCCGCTATACGAAGCTGATGGAAAAGATCGTGAGCCGGCAATTGATCACCTTTCTTTTATTAGGCGCATTTGCCTTTGGCATTTTTGGCGTGGGTAAGACCCTGCCGGCTGGTTTTATTCCCAGTGAAGACCAGGGAATGATCTATGCCATTATTCAAACGCCGCCCGGTTCTACACTGGAACGTACCAATGATATGGCGCGGCGTGTACAGGAGATCGCGGAGCATGTAGAAGGCATTCAATCTGTATCGGCACTGGCCGGTTATGAAGTATTGACGGAAGGCCGCGGGTCCAACGCAGGTACCTGTTTGATCAACCTGAAGGGCTGGGACGAGCGGAAGCACTCGGTGAACGAGATCATTCATGAGCTGGAAGAAAAATGCCACGGGATACCCGGCGCTACCATCGAATTTTTCGGTCCGCCCGCAGTGCCGGGTTATGGGGCGGCAGGAGGTTTTGCTTTGCGCCTGCTCGATAAGACAAATAGTGATGATTACAAGAGCATGGAAAAGGTGAACGACGATTTTATGGAAGCGCTGCATCAGCGGAAAGAGCTCACCGGATTGTTCACTTTCTTCAGCGCCAACTATCCGCAGTATGAGTTGGTGATCGATAATAAGGCAGCAATGCAGAAAGGGGTATCTATTGGAAAGGCGATGGATAACCTCTCGGTTCTGATCGGAAGCAGCTATGAGCTGGGTTTTATTCGCTTTGGCAATTTCTTGAAAGTGTTCGTGCAGTCCTCACCCGAATACAGGGCCCTGCCGGAAGACCTGTTGAAGCTATATGTAAAGAACGATAAAGAGGAGATGGTGCCTTATTCAGCCTTTATGTCAATTAAGAAGACGCATGGATTGAATGAGATCACGCGCTACAATATGTACAATTCATCTGCCATCCGCGGGGAACCCGCCCCGGGTTACAGCAGTGGAGAAGCGATCAGGATCATCCAGGAAGTGGCAGCGAAAACTTTGCCGCGCGGTTATGGAATAGATTGGGAAGGTTTATCGAAAGACGAATCCGAACGCGGGAATGAGGCCATCTATATCTTCCTCATCGTGCTGGCCTTTGTGTACCTGATCCTGGCGGCGCAGTATGAAAGCTTTATTCTGCCCTTGTCGGTTATTCTGTCTTTACCTGCCGGGGTATTCGGCTCTTTTTTGATGATCAAGCTGATGGGATTGGCTAATGACATTTACGCCCAGGTAGGATTGATCATGCTGGTAGGATTGCTGGGTAAAAATGCCGTATTGATCGTGGAATTCGCGGCGCAGAAACACCGGGCGGGTATGTCGGTCTTTAAGGCGGCCATGGAAGGCGCGAAAACACGATTCCGTCCTATCCTGATGACCTCCCTTGCGTTTATTGCGGGTTTGATCCCACTGGTATTTGCAACAGGACCAGGGGCTATCGGTAACCGTACGATCGGTTCTTCCTCATTAGGCGGTATGCTGGTAGGCACCTTGGCGGGGGTAATTGTAATACCCGGATTGTATTACATGTTCGGCAAACTGGCAGCCCGGCGGAAACTAATTAAGGACGAAGATGAAAATCCATTAACAGAAGAAATTGATCACCATGTTGAAAACTAAGCTTTGGAAGTTCCTTGTCTTGGCCTGTTTGTGCGGCGCTTATGTCGCCTGTAAAACACCGGCATTAACAGGGAAAACGGAAAACAAAACGGTGCCCGCAAGTTACAATACGGCAACGGATACGGTGAATACAGGGGCTTTACCCTGGAAGAACTGGTTCACCGATCCTTACCTCGTGGCCCTGATCGATACGGCGTTACAAAACAACCAGGAGTTGAACATCACCTTGCAGGAGATTGCCATTACACAAAATGAAATAAAGGCCAGGAAAGGGGAGTACCTGCCGTTTGCAGGAATACGGGCCGGCGCAGGGATAGAGAAAGTGGGGCGGTATACGAGTCAGGGCGCAGGGGACGCCACGACCGATATTAAACCCGGCAAAGCAATGCCTGACCCGCTGCCCGATTTTTTGATAGGCGCGTACGCCACATGGGAAGTAGATATCTGGCATAAGCTGCATAATGCAAAGAAGGCAGCGGTTGCCAGGTATTTATCAACCGTAGAAGGGCGGAACTTTGTGATCACTACGCTGATCGCAGAGATCGCCAATTCATATTATGAATTGCTGGCCCTCGACAACCAGCTGAGTATTGTGAATAATAATATCCGCATTCAGAACGATGCATTGGAAGTGGTAAAATTGCAGAAAGAGGCGGCCCGGGTAACGGAGCTGGCTGTCCGGAAATTTGAAGCAGAGGTGCTGAACACCCGCAGCCTGCAGTATGGCATCCAGCAGCAGATCACGGAAACGGAGAACCGCATTAACTTTTTGTTGGGACGTTTTCCACAGCACATTGAGCGGAATGCGCAAACATTGGATAGTGTATTGCCGGCGGCGGTTCAAACCGGGATACCATCGCAGTTGCTGAGCAACCGGCCCGACATAAAACAAGCCGAGCTGGAACTGGCGGCTGCGAAGCTCGATGTGCAGGTGGCTAAAGCCCGTTTTTATCCATCCCTGGGCATTTCAGCCGGTATTGGTTACAATGCATTTAATCCAGCCTATTTGTTCCGTACGCCGGAGTCGATGCTGTATTCGCTGGCAGGAGAACTGGTAGCGCCGTTGGTGAACCGGAATGCGATCAAGGCAGATTATCTGAATGCGAATGCCAGGCAATTGCAGGCGGTATATAATTATGAGCGAACCATCTTAAATGCGTATATGGAGGTGGCCAATCAGATGGCGAAGATCAGCAACCTGGAGAACAGTTATGCGTTGAAGTCGAAACAGGTAGATGCATTGACCCAATCGATTACCATATCAAATGACCTGTTTAAATCGGCAAGGGCCGATTACATGGAGGTGTTGATGACGCAACGGGATGCGCTGGAATCGAAGTTTGAATTGGTAGAGACAAAGGTGCAGCAGCTGAAGGCAGTGGTGAATATCTATCAGGCATTAGGCGGGGGATGGAGGTAAGACAATTAGCTAATTTGCTGATCCCGACTGAAGTCGGGACAAGTTGTACTGATTCGCTGATCAGGCATTGTTATACAAGTGGCTATTTTTGATTTGAACAAACGGCCCCTGGCGATATGGTCAGGGGCTTTTTACACACTTATTGGCCAAATTAACACGGTTATTGAGTGATGGGTATATAATTGCAGGACGTAAACCTGGAGGCTGTAAACCAGCATGTGATTCTGCGCAGGTAGCAAAATTGACATTGGATGGGAGAGTGAGCGCACGACTGTTAGTTAAGTTATCATATTCTCCGATTGGAAATTCTTTGCTATCTGAATTTAGCTGCAAATTGCCGCTTTAACCAGGAGCTATGCAAAACAAATTTAGACGAAGCTTTATCGTAACGGCTTTCCTTTTAACGGGATTAGTGAGTAAAGCGCAACATGCCGATTCATCATTTTCAGGAATAAGAACAGCCACGCAGCAAAAATATGGATTGAACCCTTCTGTATCATTGTCCGCCCGGGTGATCGCAACACCAAAAGATGTATTGGCCATGTTTCATGAAGCCGGTATGGCGCCCACCGAACATCAGTTAACGGCAGCAGAGCAGCAGAAAGTAGAAACCGCCTTTGCCATGTTACCGCCCTTGCATCAACGGGTATTAAAAGATCGATTGCGCAGCATCAGTTTTTTGGATAATATGCCGAATACTGCCTTAACCTCAACCCTCAATTACGATGAGCGGTATAATGTTTTTCATATAACATTCAGGGCAGCTATTTTGCATGAGACCGTGACGCATTGGCTTACTGAAAAAGAACGGACCTGTTTCGATACGGCGCATTCGCCAGCACGGGTTAATATCAATGGCGGACAGCTCGACGCTTTTGTCTATGTGCTGATACATGAAACCACGCATGTGGTGGATGCCTCGCTCGGCATTACAGACAAACGCCCGGGAAAATTATCAGAGAGCAACCAGGTAGCCGATTTTGCAGCCGGGATCTGGGAAGACCGTACAACCCTTACCCCCACATTGCGGGATTCTGTATTGCAGGGCATTGCATTTCGTTATGGCGGTAAGAAGGTAGCGGTAACACAGGCGCCAGACTTGTATAAGGCATTGCAAAAGACGCCCTTTGTTTCATTGTATGGCAGTTGCGCCCGCAGTGAAGATCTTGCCGAGTATGTAACTGTATACCACATGACCCAACACCTAAAGCAGCCATTTCGAATTGAAGTGAGCAGTAAGGGGAAAAAGTTATTGGCGTATGAACCGATGCAGTCGAAGTTGGTGAGAAGAAGGCTTGGGATGATGCGGTGGTTTTATGTGTAATAGGAGCGGCTGGAACACTCATGTTGTGTATGCCGTCTTTTGACGCCAATTAACTAAAGTTGAATTACATTAGGTGTGATTTGCTGCATATTGAATAAGGTTTGGATGCGGAAGGAGTAATCCTTTTAAATAAAGTTTATGAACTATCCAAGGCAACAGATACTTTAATAGGTTCTGCGCAAATAACCCTGCTTTCTTGAATCAGCAACCGCGAATGACTGGTATCTAACAAAGTAGAAATCTTCTATTAAAGGGCCATGCACAAAAACTCCCCCATTTTCCCTACTTTCGCCCCTGAAATGAATAGCCTTACTACAACTTCTGCGGTTGCTCCATCTTAATACAGTTGCCAACTGTGCCTTTTTCCTGAAAAACGTAAGGTGGATTGTCCATTTCATTAGCACAACATTTATTTCCCGGTTAAACCAACCATATGAGGGCGTACCTTAATCTATTTGATTTCAAACAGAAAGTAAATTATAAATCAGAGATCCTGGCCGGTTTTACCGTGGCCATGACCATGATCCCCGAATCCCTGTCCTTTGCCATTCTGGCGGGATTGTCGCCCCTAACCGGTTTATACGCCGCCTTTATGATGGGATTGATCACTGCCGTTCTGGGCGGACGCCCCGCCATGGTATCAGGCGGCGCCGGCGCCACCGTCGTGGTACTGATCGCACTCATGCAATCTCATGGGGTTGAATACGTCTTTGCTGCAGTCGCCCTGGCTGGTTTGCTGCAAATATTAGTAGGGGTCTTCCGCCTTGCCAAGTTCATCCGCCTCGTGCCGCAGTCCGTCATGTATGGCTTTGTAAACGGCCTCGCCATCATCATATTCATGGCGCAGATCAACCAATTCAAAGTATCCAATGCGCCTGGCTCACCCTGGCTCTCTGGTCCTACTTTGTGGACAATGCTCGGCCTGGTAATATTAACTATACTGATCGTGCTGGTATTTCCAAAAATAACCAAAGCAGTACCTGCTTCTTTGGTCGCCATCATCATTATATTTCTCCTCGTAATGGGCTTCGATATCGAAACAAAGACCGTGAAAGACATTGCTTCCATCAGCGGTACCTTACCTCCTTTTCATATTCCCATGGTGCCATTTACCCTGGAAACCTTGAAAACCATCTTCCCGTATTCACTCGTGATGGCCGGTGTGGGATTGATCGAAAGTTTATTAACCCTCAATATCGTTGATGAAGTAACCGGCACCAGGGGCCGCGGTAATAAAGAATGCGTCGCCCAGGGAACAGCAAACCTGTTCAACGGCTTCTTCACCGGCATGGGCGGCTGCGCTATGATCGCTCAATCCTTTGTGAATCTGTCGGCCGGCTCCCGCGCAAGACTATCGGCTATCGTTGCTGCCATAATGATCCTCATCATCATTTTAGTGGGTGCGCCAATCATCGAACGCGTACCCATGGCGGCCCTGGTAGGCGTCATGATCATGGTGGCTATTGGTACTTTCGAGTGGACCAGCCTGAAAATAATCAACAAAATGCCGCGCCATGACGTAATTGTCGGCATCCTGGTAGCCATTATCACTGTATGGTTGCATAACCTGGCGCTGGCCGTTTTAATTGGCGTCATCATCTCCGCCCTTGTCTTTGCCTGGGAAAGCGCCAAGAGAATACGCGCCCGAAAATATATCGATGAAAAGGGCGTAAAACAATATGAAATGTATGGCCCTCTATTCTTTGGTTCCATAACCACTTTCCTTGAAAAATTTGATGTGGCAAACGATCCTCCGGAAGTCATCATCGATTTCAAAGAAAGCCGCATCACCGATATGAGCGCCATCGAAGCATTGAATAAACTGACCGAACGGTATCATAAAGCGGGTAAGAAATTACTACTGCGCCATTTGAGTCCCGATTGCCGCGCCTTATTAAAAAATGCCGAATCGGTCATCGACGTAAATGTGATCGAAGATCCGGAGTATAAGGTGGCGGCGGATTAAAACGAACTGATAGAACACCGGGAAGCGGTTATGCAATGATGCCTAACCGCTTTTTTTATGGTTATATGAAAACTTTTGATGTATTATAATTCTTACCATTTAATTATCCGTTTTTCACTTGTTCACACTTAGTCAAATATTTCTTCACGTATTATCGCTTGCGCAAAAATGTAATACCCAAACTGCATGAAATGCGGGCACCTACTCAACACCCGGCGGTAATTATCTTGATAGATTTTGTTTAAATTCAGCCAGGTTCAGATACTTATAAACCATAAACTAAAAGTCACATGAGAAAAAAGCTAGCCGTTTTTTTACTGGCAACGCTATGCGCATTCGTCAGTAATTCCCAGGTCCTCACCATCTCCGGCAGGATCACAGATGAACAAGGAGCTCCCATTCCTTTCGTTTCCATTGTCATCAAAGGAAAATCAAGATCAGGTACCACTTCAGATCCCGATGGAAATTTCAGCATCCAGGCCTCCAAAGGCAATGTGCTGGTCGTATCCGCTGTCAACTATGCTCCCCGCGAAATAACCATTGGTGCAGGCAGTTCTTTAGAGATCAAACTGACTGCTGCCAAAGTGGATCTCTCCGAAGTTGTAGTAACAGCCATGGGCATTAAACGTTCGGAACGCGCACTCGGTTATGCGGTATCGAAAGTTGATCCCAATACCATGTTGCAGAAATCCGAACCCAATATCCTGAACACATTGGCCGGTAAAGTACCCGGTGTAGATATCCGCGCTGGTCAGGGCGCACCAGGTGCCGCTTCGCGCGTGCAGATCAGGGGCGTTTCTTCTTTCAGCGGTGGTGAACCCCTCATCGTTGTCGATGGTGTGCCTTATAGCAATCCGCTTATAAATACCTCTAATCCGTTCACCGGGGGTGGAACCTATGGTTCCGGTTTAAATAATATTGATCCGAATGATATAGAGTCTATCAGCGTATTGAAAGGCGCTGCAGCTGCTTCCTTATATGGCTCCAGGGCGGCCAATGGGGTGTTGCTGATCACTACCAAATCAGGCGCTCCCAAAAAAGGCGCCAAACCTTTGAATGTAACTTACCGCGCCGGATACAGTATCGAGAAGATCGCTGATCTGCCCGAGTTCCAGAATCTCTATGGCGCCGGCGCCAACTTCAGAACACAATCTTCCAATGGTTCCTGGGGCGCCAGGTTCGGCAGAGGCGTTATTTATGATGCGGCCGGACAGGTCATTGGCACTTCAGCATCAGGCATAGATTCTATTCCCGCTACCACCTGGGCCACGATGTATGCTTCCTATCCCGAACTTTTTCCCAATGGCAGAATCGCTTATAAGGCAGTGCCTGATAATGTGAAATCCCTTTTCAATACCGGCAACCTCATGGAACACTCCATTGGTCTGAATGGCGGTGAAGGAAGATCGCTTTTTAATGTTACCCTTTCGCATGTGGATCAGAAAGGGTATATCACCAATTCCAGTTATAAGAAAAGTAATGTGAGTGTGGGCGGACAAACAGCTTTTGGTAATCTCACCATCGGCGCCAATGTATCTTATGCCAGGTCGAAACAAATAGGCGGTTTCATTGGTGCGGCCCAAAGCTTTTTATCGCAGTGGGGCCGTACCTATACAATGGCCAGGAACTGGGATATTACCGGCTGGCCTTCTGAAAACAAAGCCGGCCAACAGATCGGCTTTAACGATGGCCAGTACACGAACCCGGTATGGGGTGCTTATCACAATGTGATCACCTCCTTCGATGACCGTATCGTGGCCAACGTCAGGGCTTCTTATAAATTCAATAAATGGATCCGGCTCGACTTCAATGCCGGGGTTAATAACTATGCGCTGTCGAGAGACCAGGTAATTGACAAATCTTCTTATGGTAGTGCCGATAATGCACTGGGTACAATTACTGAAGTGCTCAACCGGCAGCAGGAGATCCAGGGTAAGCTGGTGGCAGTGATCAGTCCGAAAGTATTTAAGAACTGGAGCCTCGACCTTACGCTGGGCAGCGATGTGAACGAACGCAACAGCCGTCACCAGCAGGTCTATGGCGTTGATTTTGTGATCCCGGGTTTATTTACCCTTACCAATACCCGCCGCCAGACCTTCAGCGACGATAACAGAACGAAACGAAGACTGGTCGGTTTCTTCGGCGATGCGTCTATCGGCTACAAGAACTATGCATTTCTCAATCTTACGGGACGAACCGATCTTACCTCAACGCTTCCTTATAAAAATGCACGCTATTTCTATCCCGGCATTTCCGGGTCGCTTGTTTGGTCAGAAGCACTCAATCTGAAGTCCCGTTGGATCGATTATGGCAAGATCCGCGCAGGCTATGCCCGCGTGGGTAATGATGCTGCGCCACACAATGGCGAGCCGATCTTCAATCTGAATGCAGCCGGTTTCCTGGGCCAGCCATTGGCAACAAGAGGCGGCTCGAGCTACGATCCCGAATTGACGCCAGAGTTTACCACCGAGCTTGAATTGGGCTATGATATGCGTTTTTTCAATCAGCGGGCAGGCTTCGAAGTTACCTGGTACGACAAAAGATCTACTGATCTTATCTATGCGATCGCATTGCCCCAAACAACGGGTTACAGTTCTTTCTATACCAACCTGGGCGAGATCCGCAATACCGGCTGGGAGATCGCGGTGGATGTTAGTCCGGTCGTTACCAGCAATTTTCGCTGGGACATGCGTGGTGTTTATACAAAGAATGAAAATACAGTGGAGAAATTGATCGAAGGACTTACCCGCAGTCAGCTGGGCGGTTATAACTGGATCGAAGCCGGTTATCCCTACGGTTATCTGCGCGGTTCTTATTCGGCCCGTTCAGAAGATGGCCAGTTGCTGATCAATCCCATTTCAGGGATGCCTTTCCTCGATCCGAACGACGGCATGGTGGGCGATCCCAATGCCGACTTCAAACTGGGCCTTACCAATACGATTTCTTATAAAGGATTTTTATTGAATGTGCTCTTTGATATGACGAAGGGCGGTGATTTTTATTCCGAGACCATCAGCACCATGTTGGGAAGAGGCGTGACCCGGGATACGGAAGACCGCGAGAAGAACGCCGTTATCACTGGCATATACGGTAATCCTACGCCGGTCACAGGACCCGATGGCCTTAACCACTATACACCGATGATCGTAAATGGGAAAACAGTGCCGAACCAAACGCGTGTTACCACGAATGACCTGTTTTTTACAGCAGGAACCGGCGCCAGCTTCGCTACCAATGGCGCTTTTGAATATATGGTATTTGATGGCACTGTTTACAGGCTGCGGGAGATCAGTTTAGGTTACACGCTGCCGGCGAAATGGGTGAGCGCGCTCAGGCTCAGTACGGTTACTTTATCGGTGAATGGCCGCAACCTCTGGTACCTGGCGCCCAACGTACCTAAGTACACGAATTTCGATCCCGACATGAACTCTGTTATTGGAAGCGGAACACAAGGTGTTGATACCGGTGGTGCTCCCAGTACAAAGCGGTATGGAGTGAACTTAAACATTACTTTCTAATCATAAAGCCATATTCGTTATGAGAAGAAAATACATTATATACGCATTCACAGTCTCAATGGTATTGTTCCTGACCGGTACGGGCTGTAAGAAATTTCTCGATGTAAATAAGAACCTCAATAACCCCACACCTTCATCCGTGAATTTGTCGCTTGTCTTGAGTGCCGCTGAACGCAATATTGCCAACAACATGGCACTGGGTTCTACCCTGGGCAATACCATATCGTTATATACGCATCAGCTCACAGGCCGCATTGCGGCGGACAGGTACAATGCGGGTGCCTCGGGCTGGGATAATTTATACGCTGCTATTTCGAACCTGAATGTGATCATTAAACGGGCGCCGGAGGAGAACCGTTTTGTATATGCAGGAATTGCCAGGATACTGAAAGCTTATACAGTGAGTATGATGGTAGACCTTTGGGGCGATATCCCTTATTCGGAATACGACCGCTTTGATGAAGGCATTTCACAACCGAAATTCGATAAAGGGGCGGAGATCTATCCCAGGTTATTTGCCCTGCTCGATGAAGGTATTGCCGATATCAATAACACGACTGTCAATCCTTCCAAACCCGGCACCGATGATTTTATTTATAAGGGAAACACCACCAATTGGATAAAAGCCGCCAATACCATCAAGTTGAAACTGTATACGCAGATCCGCCTGGTGCAGGATGTGAAGGCCCAGGTAACAGCATTGTTGGCTTCTCCCACTACCCTTATCAATGCCGAGGCAGAAAGTTTTATGATGCCATATGGCCCCATTGGTAATACCGATGACCGGCATCCCGCCTATGGCGACTATACCGCCACGCAAAGGGGCGGGCAGTTGTTCAGTCCCTGGTTGTATGAGATCATGAAGGGCAGAAATCCCGAGATCCTTACCGGGCTGGCAGATCCAAGGGTACCGTATTATATCTATAACCAGAAATCAGCGCCGGGCGGGTTGAACCCAACGCCGGAGAATTGTACGGAGTTCCGCGATGGCGGTTTCATTTCCATTCTATTTGGTTCGAATGGTCCCTGCCGAGATGGGTCTAACAGTCAGACCTATTCCCTGATGGGCATTTACCCGGCGGGCGGCCGGTTTAATGACAGTGCCGCCAGAAGTATCAATGCGATCGGTAACCAGAATGCAGGCACGGGCGCGCGGCCGCATGAGTTTATTACTTATGCCGACAGGTTGTACCTGGAAGCGGAACTGATCCATGCAGGATTGGCGCCCGGGGATGCAAGAGCAACCTTCAGCAAAGCGCTGGATGCAACATTTGCGCATGTAGATAATGTGGTAGCGAATCATGTAAAGCCGGGATCGGCAGGAGCGGCGCAAACAGTGCCGGTAATAGCGACATTGGCGGCGACAAAAACGTATAAAGACGGCGTATTGGCGGCTTATGATGCCGCGAGCGAAGCCAAAAAGCTGGAGTATATCATGACCGAGAAATGGATCAACCGGATCGAAAATCCCCTCGATAATTATACCGATTACCGCAGAACGAAATACCCCGTATTGTTTGCACCGGCGCCCGAGGGAACGGTGACCAGTGTGACCGGGCCCGACGGCCGGGTAACGCCCGTATCGAATGACCGCAAGTATCCATGGAGTTTGCCTTTCAGCACAGGCGAGATCGGACTGAACGCCAATGCACCGCCGCAGAAAGTACCCGAAACCTTCAAAGTATTCTGGCAACCTTAATTGAAGCTAATTATTAAACCAACAATTATGAAACGCTTAATAACTATACTAACAGCCATTGCAGTTACACTCATAGGATGTTCCAAGGATGATGGCGCTATCCCTGTGCGGGTGGGCATTGAAGATGTGCCCGCTATTACCACGAATCTTGAAACGGGTGGTACCACAGGTACTATCTCTTTTAATAACCAAGGCACCTTTGAAGGGAAATTTAAAGTAGCCTTGTATTTTGCCGATGCCAAACCGCCGGCCAAAGTGGATCTTGTGGTGCGGAAGAATGCATCCCTGGCCCATGTAAAATTGTTCAAAGCGGATATTACGACATTACCGGCCAGCTTTACTGTGAAGGCGGCAGACATAGAGGCGCTATTTGGCGCACCCCTTGCGCTGAACGATACCTACGATTTCGCTCCTGATATTTATGTGGGCGATAAAAAATATGAAGCCTGGCCGGCAGTGGGGCAGGGGAATGGACAGGGCGTGCAGGGAATGAGTGCGATCGGCTTTGGGGAGTTTGTACGGTTTTCGGTGAAGTAGGTGATGAAAAAGGCTTCGGACCTGTCGGGGCTTCTCGGTTGTTGGTGGAGCGCCATGGAAACTTGTGAAAGAGTTTGGGGTTGGTGCGCCCTGACAGGTCCTTTTACATTGTTGCTATACATTGCTCTGGTAAGCCACGAGCTCGTCGACGTTTGGAATCGCTGGCCTGAATTGATTTACCAGGGAATCCCAATCTGCTTTGTTATTAAAATGGTATGCATTGATAACATCCAGGGGCTTTTTGCCTTTGTCGTTTTTTTTATGAAGATCCCCACCGTTTTGCACCAGGATCGTCATTATTTCCAGTAATTCGGGGTAGAATTCACTCCGCTGGTTTTGGATCATGCTATCGATGGCATAGGCGCAAACCTTATGTAAAAGCGACCAGCCACCGCCGATATCGACATTGGGATCGGCGCCGGCTTTGATGAATCTTTTTAACAAGACGGGATCATGCTCGAGCAGGGCGAATTCTATGGGGTAGATGGGTACCTGCCATTGGCCAAACAGCTGGCGTTCGTTTATATAGAAAGGGTCAGGTAACATAGGGTTGGTTCGGATTGTTATCGGGTCATAAATATAAAAACTTTAACGAATAAGCACGGCATTTTGGTATTTTTTCAAACCAAAAGATCAAAAACTGCCCAGCATGGCTATATCTTCCCTATTTCTTACCAAATGGTAATTGCCGGCCAGCGCCCCAAAATGACATTTGCGTCAAAAAAGCAATGAACCGTAAAAAAGTGTTGTTAACAGGCGTTACCGGATTTCTGGGATCACATACCACCATTCAATTGTTGGAAAAAGGCTACGAAGTGGTTGGTACTTTACGCGACAAACGCAAAGCAGCAGCCATCAGAAGCGTTATTGGGAAACACACCCAAAATATAGACGGGTTGACACTGGTGGAGGCCGATTTGAATGACAGGGAACGCTGGTATGAACTTACCAGGGATATTGATTATGTGCAGCACATTGCATCGCGATTTCCGAGGGAAATGCCCAGGTTTGAAAATGACCTGATTGTGCCGGCAAAAGAAGGAACGCTGAATATTTTGAACGCGGCTTCGGTCAACAAAGTAGAAAGAGTAGTGATCACTTCTTCGGTGGCGGCCATTGTTTATGGAAAGACAAAAAAGGAATTGCTCACCAGGACCTTTAATGAAACTGACTGGACGGACGAATCGAACCTAAAGGACAGTACACCCTATTTCAGAAGTAAAACCATCGCCGAAAAAGCGGCCTGGGAATTTCATGAAAATGACCAGTCAGGTATGGAATTGACAACTGTTTTGCCGGGAGCAATATTAGGACCTGTACTGGAAGAAGATTTTGGTACTTCCGCCAACATAGTTATCAAAATGCTGAATGGAGCTGCGCCGGCATTGCCCAGGATCGGGTTTGATATAGTAGATGTACGATCCGTTGCGGATCTGTTGATCAAAACGATGGAAATGAAAGAAGCCGCCAATAAGCGCTACATAGCATCAGCAGGATATCTGACCTTTAAAGAGGTAGCGCAGATCCTGAAAGAGCAGTATCGGGATAGAAAGATTCCTGGTGCCGAACTGCCGGATTATTTGGTTCGTTTGTTTTCTTACTTCGATGCCTCATTGAAACCTATTTTGGTAGATCTTGGGGTGAAAAGAAGAATAGACAACACAAAAGCCGTTAAGGAACTTAACTGGCAGCCATTGCCGGCAAGGGAAGCAGTTCTTTCCTGTGCAAAAACTATCTTTGAAACAGGAATCGTGCAATAAATGGAAAAATTACAACAGGCGCTGGCGTTTGGCGGCATACTTTCGAAAGATGACCTCGCCAGGGTCTTATCACATTTCAGGAACAAAAAGCTGAAGGCAGAAGCGCATTTTCATTCCATGCACAGCATTGCGAGGGAAGTTGCGTTTGTAGAGATGGGCATCCTAAGGGTTTATTCGGCTGACCTGCATGGTAATGAGGTTACCAAATTTCTTATCAGGGAGAATCAGTTTGTGGTGGATCTGCAAAGTTATTATACGGCAACGCCGGGCCGGGATGCGATACAGGCTGTGGTGCCATCGGAGATTTATACCATTCAAAAACTGGTGCTTGACCGGTTGATAGAGGAGATCCCGAACCTGTATATTTTTTTAAAAAGTATAACCGAAGCCCATTTGCTGAATAAGATCAGGGATAATGATTTTTTGAATTTCGGCGATGCCAGAACAAAGTATCTTGAGTTTATAAAACGGTATCCGGAAGTCGCGTCCCGGATACCGCAGCAGTATATTGCCTCTTATCTGAAAATAACGCCACAGTCATTAAGCAGGATCAGGAAGGAGTTGGCGGGAAAGTAGAAAATGCATTTGTCATCTTTATCATTGCACGGCATGACACCAAAACAAGAGGAGCGGATCAGAACAAAGATCTCCAACATCAGGAAAGCATTGGCGGCCGAAAAACGCAGGTTTGGCGGTTATGACGACAGCCGCGGATTGCGCTATATGCCGGCCAGTTACTTTATTCAGCTCGCTGACTATAAAGGCGGACTTGCCTATCTGCGTTGGTTCGGGAGGAATTTTCCGGACGATGGTGGTTTTCCCGACTTTTTGTTTGAGTGGACCATCATTCTTTTTCAATGTGGCAAGACGAAGGAAGCCGGCAGGAAAGCATTTGAAACATTTTGTGCCAATGCATACCTGTTTGATAAATTCTTCGACAGGCCCGTTATGCCGATTGACAAATGGCATAGTTCAAATGTAGATATACCGGAATTTACTGACCAGTTGACCTATTCAGCCAAACAGCCGGAATTGGCCGCTTTTAGCGTTTGGCTGAACGATCTTATTGAGACAGCAGATTTCAGAAACCGTTGCGACCAGTACATTGAGATTTACAAGCGGCTCGGGACGGAAGATGACCGCGAGGCACGACGTGCCCTGCTCATGGAGGCCAGACAGCTGATTGAATCAGCGTGACAGACGCCGTTGCTACCAGTAATCTGCATTCTAATTTAAAATTACACCTCCAATTTGTAGCTTGTTCTCCTGGACAGCAGTTACAAGTTTCAGGTTGCAGGTTTCAGGGCTTGCTTGCCCTAGGACTGAGTTGGGGATTTTAAAGGAGTCCTGGTAAATAGCGGCTCGAAGATTGCGTTCCTGGCCAATAAATTGTTTTATGTAGATAATACGCCTTTGCGTTAATGCAATTCATAGTATCGGGCTGAAATGAGCTTAAAAAAAGTGAATGTCAGTTTGCAGCGAGCAATGCTCGATTTAAAGCAAAATCTATATCGATATAGAACCAGAATGCTTACCCGATCTTGCCGAATTCAATACTTTCCTCCATTCCGCATGCTAAATATTTTCTCTAACGCTGTAGCATGTATGATGTCCCACTTAAGCAAAAAAGCATGACACCAAAATAGATCTCAACTGTTTGAATTGCTTGCAATTATCTTCGTTAATATACCAGGATGCTGCTGAGTACAAACTCATCGGTGTTCGGGATTTCTTCGGGTCTTCCCTAGGGCAGTACCGGGTTTTCATTGGGATATCCCGAAGAAATCCCGAAGCCGTCTTAGCGAAGACCCGGCTAATACCGAAAGCGGGCCCTAAAGTCGCTACGGCCTAAGGCAAAGCAATTAGCCATGGGCAATTGAAGCGGAATTGTACGAAAGGGGTAGCCTCATGGTGTGCAATAGTATTGAGATAGCTCTGAAATAGCTCTAAGATTGCTCTAGAGACCCTAGTGCACAAGGCAAGTCCCAGACAAGTCTTAGACAACTCCCTGAACACACTTAGAGCTCTCAACATCAATTCCTGAAGCAGTCTGTACGTACCTGGTACGAAGTCCCAAACCAATTCAACCTGATCCGGTTTGTACTAACAACACATTTGTTTCATGTTAAGTATTCGAATTAGTATGAGCACTTCATAACTGATTGATTTTATCAACATGGGAGTAAGTATGGCTGATGTATGGCTGAAGTACGGCTGATGCTGGCTTAATCTATACTGAGTGTGTACTGAGTGTATGCCGGGTCTGTGCTGATCAGCAAAGAGGGCCGATATATAAAAGGTATTGTTAAAACGAAGGGGAATCAGAAAAATATAGAACGCCTGGTTATGGATTGGTACAGGCAGGAGGCGAAAAGGGTGTTCTGGGAGCGGTTTGAGCGATATAAATATATATTAAAGCGGGAAAAATAGCTGTTAATCAGTTACTCGTTCGCCGTCTGGAAAAACGGTGGGGTAGTTGCACTGAATTGGGAAATGTTGTATTGAACTTGTCGCTTATTCAAGCGCCGGTACAGTGTATAGATTATGTATTAGTGCATGAACTTTGTCACCTGAAACACCTAAATCATGGCCCTAAGTTTTACAGTATGCTAGCGCGTTATATGGAGGATTGGGAAAAGAGTAGGGGCCGGTTACAAAAAGTGAAATTATTCGCTTAATTTACGAAGCTGATTGCCAACTCCTACATGTTCCTGCCTGCTTATTTAAAATACTTGAAATTGATCTGACTCAATAAATTGCAGTCTCGAGGCTATCTCACCTATAATTTTCCAAAGAATTGTTCCAAAAGCTCATAATTAATTATTTTAGTATAGTGTATGGATCGCCGGTAAACGACTGTACGCTTAAAGCACCATCAAGATAACCCCTAACCGATTAATATGAGCATCGATAAAATATCCAAACAACATGTCTTGCAAGCTGTTGATAAAATTGAACGCGAAGGGATTCAATTAGAGCCATCTACAAAGTATGATGTGATTATTAATGGTAATCTTTACCCGCCCAAAGAAGTAATGCGATACGCAAATTTGTTAGCAAATGGAACTAAAGATTGGGAGTTTAGTGGCGGGGAGCCCACAAATAAATTTTTAAGAGCCTTCGGTTTTGACATTATTGATAAGGGAGGAACGGTTCCTGTTATTCCGATAAATAACGCGATCCCTTTGTCATATCGGGTGTGGAAGTTAGGTTGTAATTGGGGTAGGGGTAAACCGAGCTTTTATGATTTAATCAAAGAAAGATCTATTGTTATTGGAGTTAATGATAAATTGTATTCACCGGGTGATTTGATTATAATAACCAAAGGTTATACTGTATATGCATTAGGAAAGGTATTGGAAGAGTGCAAACCTGTTACATCTAATATAGACCTGGAGTCTGAATTTGAGGAGTTTGAAATTGAATATGAAGATTGGGTTGTCTATGCGAAAGTTGAATGGTATGAATTAGAAAGCGAGGAAATATTTACATATCAGTTACAAGTTGGTATCTGTAATGTTAATGACTACAAAACTAAATATAGGGCTATTTCAATTTGGGAGGATCGATTTATTAATTATTGGATTTTTCAATGTAATCCCAATGATTTTGATTTTGAAACGGCTGTTAAAAATAAATTACTTAAGCAGTGGACGGTAGTTGCGCATAAAGACAAGATAAAAATTGGCGATAAAGTAATCCTTTGGCTAACTGGCAAAAGGGCCGGTTGCTATGCCCTTGCCCGGATTACTTCTGAGCCAACATTTTCAGCAACATCACCTGATGATCGTTTGTGGAAGACAACGCCTAAAGAAGCGCTTAAGGCTGGTATAGAGCTCATCCATAACCTTATCGATAAGCCTCTTCTTTGGCAAAACATAAAAGGTATTGAAGGATTAGAAGATCTGAATGTGGGGAATCAAGGCACCAATTTTTCAGCCACTCGAAAACAATACAACTTACTTCTGCAGCTTATGGAAAATAACACCCAAAATAGCACCGGAAAATTCGATGTCTTCATCAATACTATATTGTATGGTCCTCCTGGCACAGGCAAGACTCATCAATTAAATAAGTATAAAGAAAACTACTTTACCGATAAAGGGATTAACCAAGACGCAGAAGAAGCGCTGAAAGACAAGATAGCCGACTATCCGTTATGGCAGGTAGTTGCAGCTGTTTTACAAAAGTACAAGGAACCCACTTCTGTTACAGAACTTTTAAATGATCCTCTTATCAAAGCTAAACTTAATCCATTGGCTAAAGCTCCAAGGCAAGCGATCTGGAGAGTTTTGCAGTCTTATGCTGATGATAGTTCTACAGAGTTGGAAGCTAAATACAGAGGCTCAATTCAGGTATTTCAAAAGGTAAAAAAAGGTAAATGGGGTATCATTGAGGATGAAAGAGCCGAACTACAGGATATCATTGGCCAGGAGCTTATCGATCTTGCTGCTAATCCGGTGTTACCACCCATTGAAAGTACTTCACTGAAGAAGCGATATAACTTCATAACCTTTCACCAAAAGTATAGCTATGAAGATTTTATAGAAGGAATAAAGCCGCTGTTAAAAGATGATGATGTTGTAGAACAAGCTGGTCAGTTGCAATTCGAGTTGAAAAAGGGAATATTTTACAATAGTTGTTTGGAAGCTTTAAAGTTAGCGGGATACGAGTCATTTAAAGAATGTTATAATGATTCTAGAGGTAATCGTACATTAAAGTTTGAAGACGCCAAAGGAAACGCATCAATGCAATTCGCACTATTTATCGACGAAATAAACCGGGCGAATATTTCGGCCGTTTTTGGTGAGTTAATTACTTTATTGGAAGATGACAAAAGAATTGGTGCACCAAACGAAATGTGGATTGAACTGCCGGCTTCTAAGGAAAAATTCTGTGTTCCGCCTAACTTATACGTCATTGGAACAATGAACACTGCCGATCGCTCTATTGCTTTATTAGATATAGCTCTTAGAAGACGATTTGAATTTATATCGCTCTATCCGGAATATATTGAATCTGAATGGTGGTCACCTTTATTAGAAAAGTTAAACCTGGCCATTTATAATTGGAAAAAGAATCCTGACTTTTTCATCGGTCATGCCTTTTTCCTTGACAAGCCAGAAGCAGACCGCACGAAAATCCTAAACACCAGGATCATTCCCTTGTTGTACGAGTATTGCCAAAATAATGTTGGTACGATTACTAAGATATTAAATGAAGCGGATATTAAAATAAAATTGGGTGGTATTAAAGAGAACTTTCAAATTGTTGCCCAGTGAGATTATTTGAATGGAATAGCAAATCCTTTGAAGGAGATAAAAGACAGTTAACTGGATTTATCAATTATCTATCTGGTGTTTGGCAAAATCGAAATCGTTATATTGAATTGAATGAGGAAAATACCGAGGAAGAAGAACAAGAAGTAAAAATTCAAGGCCAACGTTTTTTTGATTTCACCATAGATGGGAAGATTTCAGCGAGAAATTTTGTGGGTGTTGTACAATATGAAGGGATAAGAATTGAAGTATATCCTAAGATATTTGCCAGCGAACAAACGGAAAATGTTAAAAAATGGCAACTCAACTTATTGTATTGGCTTACCTATTGTCGCAAAATTAAATTTCCCTTTTCTTTCGCCGATGTGTCTAAGTTGGAGTTTGACGATTATTTGGAACTCCTTATTTACATTTTTGCAAATTATACAGAGGAAGTGATTGCACGCCAGCCATTTCAGACGTATCATTTAGTTGAAGAAGAAGCTTCTTTTCTAAAGGGGCGTTTGTTATTTGATGAATATACAAAGCAGCATCTATCTACAGGTAACTGGCAAAGCTTTTATTGCGCTCATCAACCGTTTGTTTATGACAATTTATTCAATCGGATCATTAAATATGTTGCAAAAAGGTTGTCGGCAGTTAGCACCAACCATTTGAATATTGAGAAATTGAATGAATTGTTGTTTCTACTTCATGACGTAGCGGATGTAAGCTGTATTGCAGAGGATTGTGAAAAAGTGAAATTGAATCCCTTATTTGAAGATCATAAGCAGGTGTTGGAATTATGTAGATTGTATTTATCCAACCAGGTAATAGATATGGATTCAGAGGATAGTAGAAATTTCTGCTTTCTTATCCCTATGGAGTATATTTTCGAAGAATTCATTTTTGGTTTTATTGATGATAAATGGCCATTGATAAATGCAAAACCCCAAAGTATTGGTTACCTGGCTTTGAATGGCGATAGGCAGGTGTTTCAAATTAGAAATGATATCTACATTAACAAGCGGCTGATTATTGACACAAAGTATAAAATTCGGAAAAATGCAAACGACTTAAAGGCTGGTGTAAGCCAAAATGATTTATACCAGATGGTCAGCTATGCTCTACGAAGAGGCTGCACAAATGTCTTACTGTTGTATCCAGCTTCGAACAATACCACAAATGAACCCACTATTTTTCAAGTGCCTTCTCGAATGTTATCAGATAATATTAACATACAGGTTTCTGATATTGACATAATGTTCGAGAACATTCATCAGGCTGATAACTTAATGGTGAAACGGATAAAAGAATTGAGTCCGATATTTCGATAAAACTTGTATAACAGAATAGTCTTAACTTAAATCGATTTGAACCGAATAAAGCGCCAATTCCGCCGCGACGGTTTTGTCGCTTTACGGCGGGGCCACCTAAATCCCGCCTCACCACCACCCGTTCCCTTACCGCCCCCAATTACCTCCTAACCAGCCGCTAAGTTTCACTGGTGGGGATAAATACAACGAAACCTATCCCACGCAATAAAACATCATACTCAGAAGTGCCGAATTCAAGACCGCTTACAATAACAGCCCAACGTTTCCCCCATATTTCCCGATTTCGTAACCCCAGTACGCGCTGACTGGCACGGTTTTGCGTGTCCCTTCGACCTAACTACTTTTTGAAGAAACTATGAAACGCACTATCTACTCTTTTTTCGTTCTGTTACTTGTTGCAACATCATTGTTTAGTTACGCGACCGACTACTATGTTGATCCTTCTTCCAGCGGTAAAAACCTGGGCACCTACAACGATCCCTGGCACAACATTCGCGACATTCCATGGTCTGTTAACTATTTTCAACCGGGCGATGTCGTTTACTTCCGGCGAGGGCAACAATACTGGGGCACCTTGTCAATCAATAGCAGCGGCAGGGAAGGGGCGCCCATAACGTTCATGCCCTATGGTGAGGGCGCGGCTCCTCTCTTTAAGTACAGCCCCTGGGACTTTACCGAGCCATTGGTCCAAAACCGCGTGTTTATCAGGCTGAATCAATGTAATTACATCGTTATCGATGGTTTTGAACTTACCGATCATTCCATCCGCGATTATGATCGCTACACCTCCGCCAACGTGGGCTATGGTATCTATATTTATAAAGGTCACGGTAATGGCGGCTCGCATAATGTCATTAAAAATTGCACCATCTCGCGATTAGGTGCAGGGGTCAATATCGACGGCGGCAGCTTCAATACCGTCACCAATTGCTCGATCCGCAACCTGCGCATGATCATCAATACTTCCTATCAAATGTGGGACGATTTCGGCGCAGTGGGCATCGTAGTCGGCGGGTCTAACAATTCCATCACACACAATCAGATTCACGACTGTTGGAGCAACAGCTACGATTATAAGCTCGACGGGGGCGCTATTGAAATGTTCGGTGAGGTGTCCAACAACAAAATATTGTACAACACCGCCAGCGACAACATCGGCTTTATGGAATTCGGCAGCGGTTGGGGGGCTCATGCGTTCAATAACCTGGTTGGCTATAACCTGCTTGTGAACAACGGGCATGTATTCTGGATCAACTCCAGCAGCGTCTTTCACCAGGACGTTCGTAACCTGCAGTTTGTCAATAATAATGTCGTTGAAACAAAAGCGCCGCGGCTGCCTGATGTGCATAACCTCATCGGTATTATGTCTACGCCATGGGTACCGAATGTGCTTACCATGAAGAATAATATTTTCTGGATCAACACGTCTTCCAATATCACCGATCCGACGACGAAACCTTTTAACGGCCCGCAGTTGATCCATCAGAGCAATATCTTTCATCTGAATGGCGGCAGCCTTGGCTACGATCCGGATTATTCCGAACAAAAACTTCCCAACGATGTAGAGGTGTTTGCCAATAGTTATTCATCCGATCCGCTTACCTGGAACTATGATCTGCGGCCAACTGCTGCTGCCGTCAACTGGGGTCAATGGACCGGGATAGAAAAAGACTTCTGGGGTAAGCCGGTGCCGCAGAGCGGTGTTCCTGATGCGGGTATTTCCGAGAGCCATTCAAACATCACCCCCGCCCGCGTATCCATCGCTTCAACCGGTCCGGTTATTGTTGAGAACCGCGAGCAGACGGGCGCCCTCACCGTTTCGCCCAACCCCGCACAGGATCATATCTACCTGAAATTGCCGGGCAATAACTTCCTGAACAAGGAGGTATTACTCGTGAATATGGCCGGCGCAGTGCTCCAAAAGCAACGGCTAAACGATGCGGGCGGCCAGGTAAAGCTGAACGTTAGCATGTTGCCCCGCGGTACTTTTGCGGTCAAGCTGATCGACACCAAAACCGGTCAGTCGCAAAGCACTTCATTTATAAAATAGATGAGCGGCATACTGCCTTTCATTAATAAACAAGACCGCCTTTGGCGGTTTTGTCGTTTTTATGCTATGCCAGATCATTATCCACAATCTATTTGAACTCCTAAGCATTCCCCCTCCAAGCCCGCTAAGTAGTTTCGTGTATTGAAGACATTTAACGTTATCGATCATTCCCAATGGCATAATTTTTTCGACCCTCTCACTACGCAATTAAGCGCCTGATTTAATCATACATACTCTATGAAAAACGTGAGAGTCCAATTGCTCATGCTGCTCCTCATTGCAGCTTCTTTTTCCGTGTCCGGCAAAGCCTATTTCGTAGATCCCTCCTCCTGGGGATCCAACCAGGGAACCTGGTTTGACCCCTGGAAGTCTATCTGGGATATCCCCCAAAACGTTGGTTATTTTCAGCCGGGTGATTCTATCTTCTTCAAAAGCGGTCACGAGTACATGGGTACCTTATCTATCAATAGCAGTGGCCGCGAAGGCGCACCCATCGTTTTAATGCCTTACGGCGAAGGAAAAACACCGGTCTTTAAATACAATGCCGGGCACTTTACCGATCCCATGATCTACAACCGCGTCATGATCCGCCTCAACCAATGTAATTACATTGTTATCGATGGTTTCGAACTAACCGACTATACCATCCGTGACTACGATCGTTACTCCTCTGCTAATGTGGGTTACGGGGTGTATATCTACAAAGGCTCGCATAATATTGTGAAGAATTGTAAGGTATCGCGCCTGGGCTCGGGTGTTTGTATCGACGGTGGCAGCTATAACACCGTTACTCATTGCGACATCCGCAACCTGCGCATGATCATCAATACACCTAATGATCCCTGGGACGACTTCGGCGCCATGGGCATCATGGTCGGCGGCTCCCATAATAACATTACCTATAACCAGATCCACGATTGCTGGGCCAACAGTTACGACTATAAGATCGATGGCGGCGCTGTTGAAATGTATGGTCCCGTTTGTAACAACCGGATCCTGTACAATACCTGCAGCGAAAACCTCGGTTTCATGGAGTTTGGCAGCGGCTCGGGTGGGCAGGCACTCAATAATGTCGTGGGCTACAATCTGCTCGTGAATAACGGCCATATATTCTGGATCAATTCCAGCAGTATCTATAGCCTCGATGTGCGGAACCTGCAGTTCCTCAACAACAATATCGTTGAAACGCATGCGCCGCGCATCCCGGAGGTGAGGAACCTCATCGGCATCATGAATACGCCCACCGTTGCAAATGTGCTTACCATGAAGAACAATATCTTCTGGCTTACCACGGGTCAAAATATCACGGATCCGCATTGGCAGCCTTTTAATGGCCCGCAGTTGATCCACCAGAACAATCTGTTCCACCTCAGCGGCGGCAGCCTCGGCTATCCTATGGATTGGTCTGAACAAATGCTTTCTGCCGGTGCATCACCTTTCACTGATATCAGTTCTTATGATCCCCTTTCCTGGAATTATGACCTGCGGCCCTGGTCCGTCGCCGTGAATTTTGGTCAATACATCGGTATCGATAAAGACTTCTTCGGTAAATCCGTTCCCTTAAGCGGCGCTCCGGATGTTGGCATTGCTGAGAACATACTTGGTGCGCAACACCTGGAAATTGTATCCACCCGGGCCTATGAAGCTGCTGACGGAAATGTCGTTGAGTGGGAAACCAATAACGAATCGGCGAATCATTTTGAGCTCCAGAAAAGCACCGACGGCAAGGCCTTTACTACCGTTGCCACCATTCCCAACAAAACGGATGCAGTTGCTGCGCTTAAATTCCATTTTACCGATAATGCGAAAAAGGGCAACGTCTTCTATTACCGGGTGAAAGCGGTGGAAAGGGACAAAAAAGAATTGTATTCTAAAGTAGTTACTATCAAAAACAACCAGCCGGCCGGCAGCCTCAGCGTTTTCCCCAATCCCGCACAGGATCATGTGTACCTGAAATTGCCAGGATTCGATTTTCTAAATAAAGAGATCCAGATCGTTAATATGGCCGGTGTTGTATTGAAAAAGCAGGTGCTGAATGAGGCCGGCAGCCAGGTCAAACTCGACATCAGCAGCCTGCCCAAAGGCGCATTTGCTATAAAAATGATCGATAGTAAAACCGGTCAAAGCCAAAGCTCACTGTTTACAAAATAGGAGAGATTGCTTTGCTTCTCCTTCTACAGTTCTAAAGAAAAGAGGCTGTCTCCTATGTTTGTGAAACATGGGGGCGGCCTCTTTCATTTTCAGTTCCTAAGGCGGGTTTATCTAAACAGCTGTATAACTAAAAGGGTTGCCTTTTTAGGAATAAGAACTGGTCAGGTTGTTTTTAGGTGTATGGCGACAGGTGAAAGATTATCGGTTGTATGTAAAAGCAATCCTCTTACTTTTATCCTATTATGTAACGCATCTTACTTGCCCGGACGAACAGCGCCTTTCTCCGCCCCATAATTAAAGATCACGCTTTGCTCCGCTTCAGCATCCACCTGGATGCCTTTTGACCGGTCTCCATTGATACTGTAAAATTGTTTGGGTGTTCTTAATGCGGTCACCTTCCTGAACGAAAGATCCCGGCTGTTCTCCACATTGATCAGGGCATTCGCAGTATCGCATAACAAGGCCACATTGACCAGGCTCACATCCTGCGCTTCGATCAGCTCTGGGCCCCGTCGGCTTTTGATCACCACATCTCTGAGATGAATATCCCTGATGCTCATCTCGGGCAGGCCGCGAATGAGCATGGCTCTGTCTGCCCCTTCACACACTATATTATCAATATAGAACTTACGGAACTGGGGCGTGCCTTGATTCACCGGTGGGATCTCCACCTTGCCATTGGTCTGCGCCAAACCCGGCGCCTTGGTAAAATAATACATATCGAAGGAAATGGCATCGTGCTGGATGTCGCGCATGTTGATGTTACGGATATGGATATTCTCCACAACACCGCCGCGACCCCGCTGGGTCTTAAATCGCAGGCCAATATCGGTGCCAATAAAGGTGCAGTCGCTGACAAAGATATCATGCGCCCCGCCGCTCATCTCACTGCCGATCACAAAGCCGCCATGTCCGCGGTAAACCACATTATTGCGGATGATCATATACTGCGAAGCCTTGCCTACCTTACGGCCCTCTTCATCCTTACCGCTTTTAACGCAAATACCGTCATCCCCGCAATCGAAAGTGCTGTTCTTTACTTCTACATAGGAACAGGATTCAAGATCGAGCCCATCGCCATTTTGCGCATAGGATGGATTGCGCACCTTGATGCCGTCCACCGTCAGGTTCTCACAATAAATAGGATGCAAACACCAGCAGGGTGAATTCTGGAAGGTGGTTCCCTGCAACAATACTTTCCGGCAATTCATCAACACCACCATATTGGGCCGCAGCACATCTTTGATGGGTTCGTAGTCGGCCACCGTTTTGCCAATGAAGCCGCGGTTCTGTTCCCCCTGGCGATAGCCTTCCGAAGGGTACCAGCTCCTGCCATCGGCGCTTAACACACCGCCCGAGGCTACCAGTTTTTTCCAGTCGTTTTCCGTCAACTTATCTTTCTTTACCATGCGCCAGCCATCGCCATTTCCGTCAATAACGCCTTCGCCTGTGATAGCTATATTTTCCAGGTCACGGCCAGCAATGGGCGGCTGGTTGCGAACGGTCTTTTTTCCTTCAAAATTCGTCTCTACTAATTTGTACTGGCTCTTATCGCCCGTGAATTGCAACAAGGCTGATCTGCTCACATGCAGGTTCACGTTGCTTTGCAATTCGATGGGGCCGGTGAGCCAAATGCCCTGCGGGATGTACACTACGCCGCCGCCTTTTTTGCTGCAGCTGCTGATGGCTTTGTTGATGGCTTCCGTATTCAGCGTAATGCCATCGGGCTTCGCCCCAAAGCGTATGATGTTAAAGGTATCCTTCTTAAACACAGGCACCTGGATCCTGGGCAAATTCGCCCAGGAATAGGGGGCTGATTGTGCATGGGTGATCATACTCGCACTGGTCAGTAAAGCCAGTAATAATGTCTGGTTCAGTTTCATTGGTAATGTCTGCGTTTAGTCTGCTGTTTAATATGTCCATCTGGGATCGCCAATCGCTCCGCCGGAACTGCTTACCGTGCGTAAGACCGAATTGGCGGGTAAGGTGAAATCGGTGGTGGTGCTCGTCCAACCAAGATCAATGGCATTGTTGCCCACCATCGTAATATTCGTTGCGGGGAATGTCAGGGGCGCCGGTGTTGCGGCCCCATTCATAAGGTTAAACGTGTTGTTATTGCTGAAGGTAATAGCCGTTCCTGCACCGCTTGCATTCATGGCTTCCGTTCTTACGGCGCCGCCCGGCCGCGGTATATTGGCCACAATACTGTTGGTGATATTGCATTTGACCGGATTGCTGCCGGCGTTCAGCAGCACATTCAAATTACCTGCGCCAAAATTATTCAGGGTGCAATTGTCAAAGCTAATGTTGGGTGCTGTTGTAAGCACGGTGGAAGCGGTGAGTAATTGCCGTCCTATATTGTAAAAAGTCGATTTGCTTACCTGCATGGTATTAAATGCCAGCTTGTCGAGGTGGAAACAGGTATAGTTAAGCGCTGCGCCAATATCATAGACCAGGGTGTTCTTTATAATGATCTGGTTCATGCTATAATCGCCTGCAGCTGCCCCGCGATTGGCCCGCATAAAACTGGTGGTGGCGGCATGCACCACACAATTGCTGATATTTACCTGCGTATAAGCACATTTTTCTGCGTCGGCCAGCACGCCCGTCAGATTTATAAAGTAACCTGCATTGGCTGCCGTTCCATCCAGTTCGATGCCCTCGAGGTTAAGGCCTGCGCCATTGCCGCGCAGGGTAAATTCCCTGAAATTTATTTTGGTGTCAGCCGGATTATTAGAGATCGATTTAATCGTGATCGTTTTTTGCACCAGGTTGAAATTAATTCCGTTGGCATTGTAGGTGCCGGGGTTCAAACCAATAATGGCTTTATCCGCAGCCGCCGTGATTGCTGTTGCCAGGTCATCACCGGGATTCAATACAGTGGTGTACACGGTTGGCACCGGGGTTCTGAAGACCAGGAAGCCCTTGCTCTTGCTGCCCTGCCAGATCTCGGCGACATAGGTGGTATCGGCGAGCAACCCGCTTATTTGTTTAACGCCGCTGCTGAGCTCGGCCGGAGTAAGTGTATACTTCACCGGTGTTCCTTTGTTCAATCCTATCGAGAGGGTCGTGAATCCGGCATTCGGTCGCCAGCGTAAGGTAACTGCATTTTCATTCAGCTCTACATCGCGAATGGGGTGGAACCATTGTTCACCGGTGATGGAAAAAGCGCTGCTTCTTTCCCATTTCGATTCAGGTTGGTTCTCATAAGCATCGGCTTTTACCCGCACGAAATATTTTGTGCGCAATTGCAGTTTTTCAGCGGTAACGACAATATTGGTGGTATCCGTGGTCACTGCAAATTCTGAAGTGGCAAATGTTGAATCCTGCGAGAACTCTGCGGTATAGGAAAGGGGTAATCCCCTGGCCAGGATGGGCGCGGTCCAGCTAACCGTGGCCGTGGTATCGCCTGTTTTTACCGAAATGCCCTGGGGTTTGAATAAGCGCGGTGTTTCAAGCCCATCGTTGTAATCATTCTTCTTACAAGAGATGGAATAAACAGCCACTGTCAACAGCAGCCATGTTAATATATTGATAGTAATACGGTTCATGTTGTTGCGTTTAATAACCAAAGTTTTGTACGGTATTGGTGTTCTGTAACAGAATGGTCTGATGAAAAGGGAACACTTCACTCTTGTTCGGCTCGAAATAAGTGGCAAAACCGCTGCTCTTGCCGGTAATATATTCTTCGTTGATGGAAGCACGCCAGTTCTTGGTGGTCCAGCCGCCGGCAGGAGGCGTTGAAGTGCCTAAACCAGGTTGGAACAAAACGGCATTTGGCGAACCGCCATAGGTGTCGAGGGTGGCAAACTCCTGCTGCGATTCAATCACATTGTAAACGGCCGGCTTTACATACACATATTTCGGCACATTGGCATAGGGGCCTTCACCATTCATCAACTGGCGCAGCTTTACGCGGGTCTCTTTAAACTTGGCATCCATCAGATTCCAGCGAATGAGGTCATATTTGCGAATGGCTTCGCCGCCAAATTCCAGCAAACGTTCTTTTACAATCGCATCAAAGAAGGCAGTATAGTCGGTTGGTATCGCCGGAATGCGGCCTTCATTGCCTTTGAAGGCGCGTTTCCTTACTTCCAGCAATGCTTGCTGTGCTTCTGCGGACGGGCCTCCATTCAATTCATTATCGGCTTCGGCAAACATCAACAGGATATCTGCAAAGCGCAGCACCGGCCAGTTCACCGCCAGGGTTTGCGTGGTGCCCACCATGTTCGTCCACGACCTTCTGAACTTGGCATCGGTCATATTATTAAGTGTGTTTAACACCTTTTTACTGCTGTCATTGATCTCATAAGAACCAATGGTCACGTCGCGGCGTACATCGCCCAGTTGATCAAACTCATAGAAGTAAGTAGCAATACACATTTCGCCGCCACCGCCACCGCCAAAGCGGGAAGAGCTGTTGATGCGGATGCCATTGTAATACCCTAGCTTGGTATCGGTACGCGCACCGGCGCCATAAGCGCCCACTTCGAACATCAGTTCATTGGCAGGGTCATTGCGGGTGGCGCTGTGCAATGATTTGAAAATATTTTCATAACTGGGGTTCAGGTCATGCTGGTCGCGGCGGGCCATAATTTCCTTACATTCATCATAGGCGATCTTCAGGTAGTCTTTATAATTATCGCTGCGCAGCATGGTATGTGATTCTTTGTCCATCATATACCCGCCCCGGAACATCGCAACACGGGCACGCAATCCTTTAATAGCGCCTTTGCTCAGCCGCGTATTGGGAAAAGCCGATTCCTTGATCCAGGGAACCAATGTGGCTGCTTCTTTCAGATCATCGAGTAAATGCTCCAAGATTGCTGTGCCCGGGGTCACCGGCACATCGAGCATCGTTTGCCGGGAAGATGGTTCCCATTGGGCCACCACACTGCCCCAGTTCTTAACCAATGTAAAGTAGAACCAGGCGCGCAAAGCCAGGGCTTCGCCCAGATATTGATCCATTTGTTGCTTGCCGGCCGATCCTTCCACCGACAGCGGTGAATTGCGAATACCATGGATACAAATATTTGCTCTTTCAATACCGGCATAGAGCTGGGTGAAGCCGTTCAACAATTCGCCATTTTCTTTATTGGCGCCGTACATGCTTACGCCTCTCCGGTCCTGCGCACTATAACTGCCCGAGGTCTTAAAATCATCGGCCGATAAGGCCCAGATGGTGCCTTCCTTCGTGGCCCCATTGTCGCCGCACATTTGATTGTACACACCGATGATGGCGGAATTGGTATAGGATGTGCTTTTGAAAGCGGCTTCCTGGGAAACGGTAGACGGGTTCTCGATCTCCAGGTATTTTTTACAGGAGCTTGCACTAAGCAGGGCCAGGGTTATGGCAAAGAATCCGGCCAGGGGCTTATTATTATGGACTGTCATGATAATCTCTTTTTAATCGTTAAAAACTTACATCGATACCTGCGAGCATATAGCGGCTGCGGGGATAAGCTGCATAATCAACACCCGGGGTAAGCGGGTTGCTGCGGCGGGTATTGGCTTCGGGGTCATAACCGGTGTAGCGGGTAAAAGTGTGCAGGTTGTTCACCGTTGCGTATACCCTGACACGGGAGAAGACCTTTGTGCGTTTCAATATTTGCTGTGGAATGGAATAGCCCAGGGTGATATTGCTTACGCGCAGGAAGGATCCATCCTCAATAGCATAAGAAGTGAGAATGTATTGTCCGCCGGGCGGCGTCCAGAAATGGGTATTTGCGTTCATAGCTTCCAGTTTCGCCGGGTCAGTCACTTTCACGCCATTCTCATCGAACCATTTCCAGCGGTCTTTTACCACTTCCAGACTGTTGTTGTCTTTATACAGGTATTGACCGGTAAACTCCGTCTTATTCGCATTATAGGTTTCATTGCCCAGCGAGAAATTTACAAATATGCTGGCATCAAAATTCTTCCAGGCAAACTGGTTATTCAAACCGCCGGCCACCACCGGGAAGGCATTGCCCAGGATGGTTCTATCTGATTCGGTTATATTATCACCACCTACATCAGATAACTTTTTCAATTTCATATCACCGGGTTGCGGCGCCCTGTTGCCGAGCGCAATGTCTTTTGCATTGGCAATACCCGGTTTCAAGGTATAGGTGTAGGTGTTGTTCGATGTATTATGCACTATATCGAAATCACTGAGCTCATAGCGGCCGTCACTTACATAGCCGTAGAACTGACCAACAGAACCACCCACTTCAGCCAGGAAATCATTGCCATTGATGCCGCCTGATGCTACGGTGTAAGAACTCTTCGGCACGCCATATTGATCAAGCCCGAGGCTTTCGATCTTGTTCTTGTTATGCGAGATATTGAAGTTGATGCCATAGCTGAAATCTTTGGTGCTGATGATCCTGGCGGCCAATTGCAATTCAATGCCTTTGTTGCTTGTTTTGCCAATGTTTTGCAACTGCGAGCCATAGCCCGATGTTGTGGGGATCTGCGCCGTTAACAAGAGGTCTTTGGTATTGTTGCTGTAATAATCCAGGGTGACATTCAGCCGGTTGTTGAAGAGGTCGATATCCAAACCCAGGTTGCGGCTGATGGTGGTTTCCCATTTAATATTCGGATTGGCCAGCGTACTGGATGCAAACCCGGGGGTAACCGCTTCAGTAACGGCATAGCCGAAATTACTGCTGGCGCCGAATAAGGTTTTATACAGGTCGATGCCAATACGGTTATTGCCGCCGGCGCCATAACTGGCCCTGAACTTTAAACTGTTCATCCAGGGTAGATCCAGCGCGGTAAAGAAGGGTTCGTCGCTGATACGCCAGGCCACTTGCGCCGATGGGAAGACGGCATAGCGGTTATGTGGTGCGAATAAACTGGAACCATCGCGCCGCACAATGAACGAGGCCATGTATTTGTCCTGGTAATTATAGGAAGCTCTTCCAAACAAGGAGAACAAACGTGTAGCAACTTCGGAAGTCGTGGGCGGGTCCTGCACGGCGCCGGTGGGTGGTTGTGCTTTCTGGATACCGGCAAATGCTTCATCGGCGGTAATATCAACGGGCAACCATTTTACGGTTGAACCGAAATTTCGGCCATTGCTTTGGTTGATCTCTTGTCCGGCCAGCAGGGTAAAGTGGTGATCCTTCTTTATTTTAAAGTCATAGGAAATGGTATTGGTATTGGTGATGGTAAGTGTAGCACTGTTCGACAGCTCAACCACCGGCATATTGGCGTTTTGTCGCGCTACGCCGGTAATGGCGCTGCTGAACTGGTCGGTACGTCTTTCTGTATTGGTGATACCAAAAACAGTTCTTACGACCAGTCCGGGAATGACAGCGTATTGCGCATTACCGCTGGTAATGATCTGGTTGTTATAATCATTTTTGGTCACCGCATGTGCATCGAGCACGGGGCCGGTGAGATTGGTGAGATTGGCATAGTCAGGATCGAATTCATCGATGGTCTCCTGCAGGCCGGGTCCTTCGAAAGGCCGGTAGCGAACGGCATTGCGTAAGCGGTTATTGCTTTGGGAACCGGTGCTGGAGGTACCGGCGCCCCATACTTTCATGCGGCTGTAGCGCGCATTGAAGCCGAAGCGAAATTTCTCAGAACCGGTATGGTCATAGCGGAAGGCGGCAAAGACGCGTTTGGCGCCAGAGTTCAACATGATGCCGTCTTCCTTATAATTATTGAGGGTGAAATTGAAGTTTGAATTTTTGGTGCCGCCGTTCAGGTTCAGGTTTTCCGTATGTGATAAGGCGTTCCGACCAAAGACCCGCTCCTGCCAGTCGGCAAAAGGAACATTCTTATAAATCTCCAGGTCTTCAAAAGTGCCATAGGCCTTGGTAAAGGCGTCTTTGGTTTGCTGGTCGGTATTGTTATTGTACAGCTGGTACTGGTACATCACATAATCATAGGGTTTCATTACTTCCAGCTTGTTCACGATATTACGGATACCGGCAAAACTGCTGAGGGAGGCAGTGGTGCGGCCGGTCTTCCCGCTTTTTGTGGTAATAAGCACCACGCCATTAGCGCCGCGGGCGCCATAAACGGCTGTAGACGCCACGTCTTTCAATACATCGATGCTTTGAATTTCCTGGGGTGAAATGACGGACAGCGCATTTTCTACCTGGATACCATCTACGATGTAGAGGGGCGAGTTGTCCTGCGTAATGGAGCCGCCGCCGCGTACCCTAATCGTGATGTCGGCGCCGGGTTTTCCTTCCGATGTAACGACTGATACACCTGCGAGTTTACCAGCCAGCGCTTCTGCAGCGGTCGCTACGGGAAAATCTTTCAGGTCTTTGCTGCCTACGGAGGAAACGGCGCCGGTCACCGCATTTTTGGAAACGGTGCCATAACCGATGTTCACGACAACTACTTCATCCAGCGACTTATTGTCTTCCTGGGTGAGGGTGATCGCAATCTCTTTTTGGTCAGTGACCACATACTCCAGCTTCTTATAACCTACATAGCTGGCGACCAATATTGTTTTTCCGTCGCCGGGAATACTGATCTTAAACTGGCCTTTGCCGTCGGTGAGGGAATAAATTTTAGTGCCTTTAATAAGGATGGTGGCGCCAACCAGTTCTTCGCGGTTGGTACCCACCACTTTTCCGCTGACGGTGCGGGTTTGTGACCATACGGATGGGGTCAGGAGCAAACACAGCAGTGTTTGAATGACAAGCTTTCTCATCGTTAGTTAGATTGTTCAGTCCAAACATACGGGTTGGTGCTGTGGAGGAGGTCCTGGAATTGACCGAAAAGGTTCATTTTTTGGTGAAGGCTTGTGCTGGTTGCATGTATACTTATAACAGGATGATTGTGAATGGATGCGGTATTGCAGGTTACAGGTTCCAGGGTACAGGACCGACAGACAGGAGGCAGGTTAACAAGGTGACCAGTTCACAAGGGATGTCAGGGGGTGCTACCTGGTAACAGGCGACCGGTAACTGGTGACCGATAACTGATAACTGGTAACTGGTAACCGGTTAAGGCAATACTATTACTGCTTTTCTTTCAGTTGTTTGATATACTCACTCGGCGTCACCTCATACTTCGCCTTAAAACAGGTGCTGAAATATTTCGCATTATTGAAACCGACCGCATAAGCTACATCGGAAATATTCCCATACCCGGAATCGAGGAGTTGTTTGGCGCGCTTCAGGCGCATTTCACGTACAAATTCAACCGGGGCCAGTCCGGTCAGACCTTTGAACTTGCGGTAAAAAGTGGTTCTGCCCATGGCAATGGTCTCCGCAACGGTCTCAATATTGAAATCCACATCGGCCATTTTATCTTCCACAATGGCCACGATCTGTTGCAGGAAACTTTCGTCGCGCGAGGTGATGATCACTTCGCCGGGTTCCAGTTGAAGGGTCTTTTTACCTTCCAGGGCAGCCGCCAGCACTTTTTTGCGCTGGTCGATGAGGTTGCTGATAGCGGCTAGCAGGAAATCGTGCCGGAAAGGTTTGGTGATATAATAATCGGCGCCGTATTTCAGTCCTTCGATCTGGCTTTCAATGGCGCTTTTGGCGGTCAGTAAAATTACGGGGATATGACTGGTGGCCAGGGTATTTTTTACTTTATCCAGTAATTGAATGCCGTCCATTTTAGGCATCATGATATCGCTGAGGATGAGATCGGGCTGCCATTCCAGCGCTTTGGCCAGGCCTTCTTCGCCATTGCTGGCTACCTCTACGCGGTAGCTGCTGGTTAACTGCGCTTTCAAAAAGGCCTGCAGGTCGGTATTGTCTTCTACTACTAATAAAAGCGGTTGATTAGCGCCGGAAGATGGGCTTGCTGTTGTTGTAACCGGGGGTTGCGATTGGTAACCGGCCAGCATATCGCCTGCTTCGGCCTGGGCCAGGAAGGCTGCTGTCGTTTTTTGCGCCGGGCCCTTACCGACGGGCAGGGTTATGGTCACGGTCAAACCGCCGTCTTCATTGTTACGGGCATTTATATTTCCCCCATGCAGGGTGATCATTTCTCTCGAAAGCGCCAGCCCGATGCCCGTGCCTTTCATTTGTTTGCCATCGCTTCCCTGTTCTTCATAGAACAGTTCAAAGATTTTATCCAGCAAATGCGGTGGAACGCCTTTGCCCTGGTCGCAAACATCTATTTGTATCCGCTGCTGTTGCGGCAACAAGCCAATAAACACCCGGATGGATCTACCTTCCGGCGTAAATTTGAACGCATTGGCCACCAGGTTATAAATGACCGTTTCTACTTTGTCAAGATCCAGCCAGGCATCGATGACCGGTGCATCGCTTATCACCTGGAAGTCGATCATTTTCTCCCGCGCCAGCTCCAGAAAATATTCGCCAATGCTTTTTACAAAGGATACCACTTCCACCTTCGAAGGATGAATGACCGCTTTACCGCTTTGCAGTTTCCGCAGATCGAGCAGCTGGTTCACGAAGCGCGCCATGCGGTTTGCATTTTTGCGCACCACTTCTACATACTGGCGGCTTTGCGCACTCAGGTTATTCTGTTTACCGATCTCTTCAATAGGATTCAGGATCAGGGTCAGCGGCGTGCGGAGTTCATGCGATACGTTGGTAAAGAAGTTCAGCTTCAGCTCGGCCAGTTTTTTCTCTACCGCTATGCGGTGGCGTAGGCGCAGCATCGTGAGGGCTGCCCGCCGCACGATCCCGATGATGATGGCCGCTATGAAAATATAGATTAAATAAGCCCACCAGGTCTTCCACCAGGGTGGTAAAATGGTAATGCGCATGCTTTTCACCGGTATATTGCTATACAGTTCCTGGTTGGTACATTTCACCTCGAACACATAATCACCGGGTGGCAGGTTGGTATAGGTAGCCCGGCGTTCACTGCGGTTGTAATGCCAGCCGGTATCGAAGCCCTGCAGGCGGTAGGCGTACGATTGTTTGTCGCTCGACCGGTAGTCGAGCACCACATAATCGATGCTGATGATGTTTTGGTGATGCTGCAGGGTCAATTCGCTGGTATGGTTCACCGAATGGCTGAGAATATTGGTCTTGTCGCCCGCAACTATATCGGTATTGTTGATCTGCAGGTTGGTCAATGCGATGCCGGCATGGATCGGATGATCTGTTATGGCGGCCGGGTCGAAGGTCAGGTACCCTTTGATGGTACCGAAGACCAGCCGGCCGTCGAGCCGGCGTACACCGGATGCTTCTGAAAATGCGAAGTTCGGCACGCCGTCGTAAGAGTTGTAATTGCGAAAGATCTTGCGTTGCAGATCAAAGCGCGAAAGACCGGTTTGGGTGGCGATCCATAAATGATGGTTATTATCTTCCATGCAACTTACCAGGTAATCATTCGGCAAACCATCCTGCGTGGTGTAGACCTGGAATTGTAAACCCTTCCTGGGATCATCGCCCATGGCCATACTCAAACCGCCGCCTGCAGTGGCCAGCCACATGGTGTTGCGCGAGTCGCGATAGATATACTGGATATCATTATTGCCGAGGCTATGCGGATCGCCGGGCACTTTCTGATACATGGTATAGGTAAAACGATCCCGATTGCTGGTGTTCAGAATGAGCAGGCCATCGGTAGTGCCCAGCCAGAGATTATCGTGTTTATCCACGGCCATATGCCTGATCTTGCGGAAGATATGGGCGGGATAGTCGCGTAAAGCGTTTTTGTCATGTACAAAATGAACGCGTTCGCCTTCGCTGACGGCCTGGCTCAGGCCATTTTCAAAACTGCCTACCCAAATACGGCCGGCCTTATCTTCCAGCAATGCATAGATCTCATTGTTGCTGAGACTGGTGGGGTCATTGGGATCGTGCATGTAATGGTAGAGCTTATACCTGGTTTCTTCTTTATTGAGCGGAACGGCTTTGTACAAGCCATGCTTTTTAGTGCCCAGCCAAACGGCGCCGGTGCGGTCCTGCATGATGGAATAGACCAGTCCAAACCCCTGCGGCGGCATATTCACAAAGAGCTTATCCAGGTCTTTACCATTTTGGCGTACATACAAATTGCCGCCTTTGGCGCCGATCCATAAGCGCTTTTTGCGGTCTTCCCATAATCCACGCACCTCATTGTCGCTTATAAATGCCGCGGGGTTCATCAGCAGCTGCTGTTCAAACGGATTACGCTGAAAAGTTATTTTTTCAATGCCCCGTTCAATGGTGCGCAGCCATAAGATGCCAGAGGGTTCGTAGTATAATGAATTAACGATATTGGAGAATTGTTTATCGGGTGCGTTTGGTTCGTTGTAGAAATATGCCACCTTATCGGTCAGCGAGTCATAATACCCAAAGCCGCCGCCTTTCAAATTCACCCATACCCGGTTTTCCTTATCTTCAAAAACGGTGAAATGATCGCCCGAATAATTGTATTTCGCATTGTTCTTCTGGCGATAGGTTTTCCGGTTGCCCGTAACCGGGTTCAACCTGATCACGCCTTCCTTATGCGGTTCTATCCAAAGATGGCCCGACTTGTCTTCGTACATCGAGGACAATGGGTTCTGCGCATCATTGATCAATGTAACAGGAGCCGCAGGGGTATAACCTGCCAGATCCATTACCAGCAATTCACCGCCTTCAGTGCTGGCATATAACTTTGTACCGGCCTTGTTGAAGAGTAAAGTATGAATGGCTGACCGGCTGATTGCATAGCGGTTTATGCTTCCATCAGGCTTCATGGTAAATACCTGGCCATCGCTGGTACCAAAGAAAGGCTGCTCTTCCTTGCCAAGCGTGGCTACCGTGGTAAATGCAACGTTGGTTGGAAATGTTTTATCGGTCACATTTTTATAAACCCCTTTCTCATCCCGTTTCAGACAAACCAAACCCTTATGCGTACCCAGCCAAATGATACCATTCTTCATTTCTTTCAGGAACTCAATATGGTTGCCGGGCAGGTTGAATGGAGCAGGCATGCCTTCCTGGTAAGTATAGTAACCAGATGAATCGGCTTGCGGGGCAGTAACCAGCAGCAAACCTTCGTGCAGGGTCTCGATCCATACTCTGCCATTGCTGGTGGAAAGAATGCGCCGGAATGCATACTTGCTGCGGGGCGGCAGCTTGAGAATGGAAGAGATCGGCAGCAGTTTTTCGGTGCGTTTGTTAAAGCGGTATACCTGCCCGTCATAGGCCATGATCCATAATTGCAGAAAATCGTCTTCTACGATCTGGTCGATCCGGTGGCTTTTTAAATAAGAGGCATCGCCGGGCGATGATTTGTAAGAGACGAACCGTTGGCCATCGAAACGATTGATGCCGTTCCAGGTGCCGAACCACATAAACCCTTCGCGGTCCTTAAAAATGCAGTTGATAATACCGTGTGAGAGCCCGTCTTCCGTTGAATAGTGGTCAATTTTACCTTTAGGTTGGGCAACTAGTTTTCCTATAGCAAGTACCTGCAATACCAACAGGCAACAGAAGTATCTGGCAATCATTATCATAACACTATACAAACGAGCAGGCCGTTTAAGCGGTTAGCCTGGTTAACAACGCTGTGAATGTACCAATTTACTTGTAAAAACTACCTTTTTAGAAGGGTATTTATGGTGCGGTAAGGGAATCTAAGTATTGGGGAATGATTATCAACAAAAAATAAGAAATTGCCGGGGAATTGTTAGTATGTTATTGACCATTACATCTACCCATCAGCCTGCTGCTGACCTGAGCTATTTGTTGCATAAACATCCCGACAAAGTGCACCAGATAGATCTGTCTACCGGTTCAGCCTATATATTTTACCCGGAGGTTTCTGCGGGTAAATGCACCGTTTGTTTATTACTCGACATTGATCCGATTGGTTTGGTAAGGCGGAGCGGCGGACCGCGCGGCAATGATTTTGCCCTGGAGCAATATGTGAATGACCGGCCCTATGTGGCCAGCTCTTTCATGAGCGCCGCAATTGTAAAAGCATTTTCCACTGCCATGAACGGGCGCTGTAAAGACAAACCGGAGCTGGTTTCAGTTGCTATGCCTTTTGAGGTACAGATCGCCGCCATACCGGTAAGCGGCGGGGAAGCGGTACTGAAAGAACTGTTTGAACCGTTGGGATATACGATGGAACTGCAACGCCATCCGGTTGATCCGGCATTTCCCGAATGGGGCGAGAGCCGGTATTATACCCTTACGCTGAAAAATATACTTACCGTTCAGCAGTTATTATCACATCTGTACATTTTGATCCCCGTATGCGACAACGATAAACATTACTGGATCGGTGAACATGAAATAGAAAAGCTGCTGGAGAAGGGAAAGGACTGGCTGGCTACGCATCCGGCGCGGGCATTGATCACCATGCGTTACCTGAAACACCAGCGCAGCCTGGCGAACCAGGCCATGGAGATCCTGTTAAAAGATGAAATAAGCGGTGAAGAAGCTGAAAGCGGCTCGGAAAATGCAGAACCCGAAGAGAAAAAACGCGTGCATGATCTGCGTTTGGAAGCGGTACGGGATGAACTGGTACAGGCAAATGCCAAAACCGTCGTTGACCTCGGCTGTGGGGAAGGCAAATTATTGAAACTGCTGCTGGCTGAAAAACAGTTTGAAACGATAGTGGGAATGGATGTAAGTTACCGGTGCCTGGAAATAGCCAAGGACAGATTGAAGTTGGATAAACTGCCGCTTGCCCAACAACAGCGCATCCGGCTGATGCAGGGCTCGCTGACCTATCGCGATGCGCGCATCGAAGGCTTTGATGCTGCCGCCCTGGTAGAAGTGATCGAGCACCTCGACGAAGCGCGGCTGGCTGCTTTGGAAAAAGTTGTTTTCAGGTATGCGAAGCCGGTAGACGTGGTGATTACCACGCCGAATGCGGAATATAATAAGAAGTTTGACAAGCTGCAGGCCGGACAAATGCGTCACTCGGATCACCGTTTTGAATGGACCAGGGCCGAGTTTCAGCAATGGGGGAATCGCATTGCAGAAGAATACAATTACAGTGTACAATATAAACCAGTGGGAGAGGAGGATGCCGAAGTGGGCGCCCTGACGCAAATGGCGGTGTTTACAACAAAACAAATGATCATCGGAAAGAACCGGTTTTTATCAAATGCCAAATAGAAACATACATATCCCGGAATTATCATTAGTCGTTTTAATAGGGGCTTCCAGTTCCGGTAAATCAACCTTTGCCCGGAAATTCTTTAAACCCACAGAGATCGTTTCCTCAGACCATTGCCGGGCGCTGGTAAGCGATGATGAGAACAGCCTCGAAGCATCGACAGATGCGTTTGACCTGGCGCGTTTTATTACCGCCAAACGCCTGAAGGCGGGTTTATTGACGGTCATAGACGCTACCAATGTGCAGGAGGGGGCGCGTAAAGACTGGGTAAGGCTGGCCCGCGAATACCATGTGCTGCCGGTAGCCATCGTGATCAATATGCCGGAGAAACTGTGCAGTGAGCGCAATAAGACCAGACCCGACCGCGATCTCGGTGGTCATGTAATACCGCAGCAGATCAGCCAGCTGAAAAGAAGTTTACGGCACCTGAAGCTGGAAGGTTTCCGCCATATCATAGAGTTCCGTACGCCTGAAGAAGTAGACGCGCTGGAAGCTATCATCCGTGATCCGCTGTACAATAATAAAAAACATGAGAAAGGCCCGCTGGATATTATCGGCGATGTGCATGGCTGTTATGACGAGCTGGTGGCCCTGGTAAAAGAACTGGGTTATGAAAATAAGGATGGATTGTACCAACATCCCGCCGGCCGCAAGCTGGTCTTTGTAGGCGACCTGGTAGATCGTGGACCCAATACACCCGGTGTATTAAGACTGGTAATGAACCAGGTGCATGCCGGCCTGGCCTATTGCGTTCCCGGTAATCATGATGCGAAATTACTCAAGTGGATGAATGGAAAAGAGGTGACCATCGCCCATGGCTTACAGGAATCCATTGACCAGTTGCAACAGGAGACGCCTGCATTCAGGGAGGAAGTGAAGAAATTCATTGACGGATTGGTGAGCCATTATGTATTTGATGATGGCAAACTGGTGGTGGCGCATGCCGGCTTACGTGAAGAAATGCATGGCCGCGGTTCAGGAGCTGTTCGTGAGTTTTGCATGTACGGAGAAACGACGGGCGAAATAGACGAGTATGGTTTGCCGGTGCGGTATAACTGGGCGGCGGAATATAAGGGTAAGGCGATGGTGGTATATGGACATACGCCGGTACCCGAACCACAATGGTTGAACCGCACCATCGATATTGATACTGGTTGCGTTTTTGGCGGTAAATTGACGGCCCTGCGTTACCCGGAAAAAGAGCTGGTATCGGTACCTGCGGCGCGGGAATACCGGGTGTCGAAACGACCCTTGCATCTTAATGCCAACGCACCGCTTACCCTGCAGCAGCAGCACGATGATGTGCTGGATCTTGCCGATGTAACCGGTAAACACATTGTAGAGACTGCTTACGGTAATAAGATCACCATTCGCGAAGAGAATGCCATTGCCGCCCTTGAAGTGATGAGCCGTTTTGCGATCAATCCCAAATGGATGATCTATCTGCCGCCTACGATGAGCCCTTCAGAAACGAGTAAACTGGATGGGTACCTCGAATATCCAACTGAAGCATTTGAGTATTATAAAACAGTGGGGGTAGAAAAGGTCATTTGTGAAGAAAAGCATATGGGGTCGCGGGTAGTGGTAATCGTAGGGCGCGATGAAAAAGCCATCTTACAAACATTCGGCATAGAAAAGGAAGGCATCGGTGTGGTGTATACCCGCACGGGAAGAAATTATTTTAACGATAAAAAAACCGAACAGGATTTCCTCTTGCTGGTGAATAATGCATTGGAACGATCCGGCTTTTATGACCGGTTTCAAACCAGTTGGGTTTGCCTGGATGCCGAGCTCATGCCCTGGAGCGCGAAAGCGCAGAGCCTGCTGGAATCACAATACGGTTCAGTAGGCGCCGCCGCCACACAAGGATTATCAGGTGCTGTGGAAGCTTTGCAGCAGGCAGCCGTACGCAATGAAGCGGTGCTGCCTTTGCTGGAAAAATACAAATTGAAAAAAGAGCAAACCAATCAGTTCATCCATGCCTACCGGCGTTACTGTTGGCCGGTGCATAAGTTAACAGATTATAAACTCGCGCCTTTTCATATTCTGGCCACGGAAGGAAAGAGCTGGGTAGACCAATCGCATGAATGGCATATGGAGAATATTCAACAGCTCTGTGAAGCAGATCCGGCTGTCTTAATGGCTACGCCGTTCAGGACCGTTGATCTGAGTGACGAAGCTTCTATTCAAGAGGCAACAGACTGGTGGTTGTTTTTGACGGCAAAGGGCGGGGAAGGTATGGTGGTGAAACCATTTCACTATATTCATACCCATAAAAAAGGCCTGGTGCAGCCTGCGATCAAAATAAGAGGACAGGAATACCTGCGCATTATTTATGGGCCGGAGTATACCACACCGGAAAACCTGAACCGGTTAAAGTCGAGGGCGTTAGGCGCCAAGCGGTCACTGGCATTAAGGGAGTTTGCCCTGGGCGTGGAGGCACTGGAACGGTTCACCCGCAAAGAACCCCTGCGCCGGGTGCATGAATGTGTTTTTGGTGTATTGGCCCTGGAAAGTGAGCCGGTTGATCCAAGATTATAAATGGAAGAACAGTTCCTGTTTTTGATTGTTGTGCTTTTTAACAAGTCGTCATGAAATATCTACACCCCGCTATAAAGGAAGGTAAGAAGTTTTTGAACCCGGTTCCAACCAGGGTGGGCACAGGATCAATAGCCGGCGTATTATGGAAGTACATCACCAATAAGGCAGAGACGACGCCTAAAAAACATTTAGGTCCATTTACGACAAACTTTTTACTATACCAGGAAGCGCCGCCTTCGGGTTTACGCATCACCTGGCTGGGGCATTCCAGCCTCTTGATAGAGATCGAGGGTTTGCGAATTTTGACGGATCCGGTCTTCAGCAAACGCGCTTCTTTTTCTAAACGCATTGGCCCGAAAAGATTTTATGACACGCCGTTGGCTGTGGCCAATATGCCTACCCTGGATGCCGTCATCATTTCGCATGATCATTATGATCATCTCGACAAACAGGTCATTCAACAATTTGCCGCCATCGATGTGCCCTTTTATTGTTCATTAGGGGTTGGGCAATACCTGGTGCACTGGGGGATCCGAAAGGCAAGGATCACGGAAATGAACTGGATGGACAAAGCGCGCATTGCTGACCGTTGTGAGATCACCGCCCTGCCGGCCAGGCATTTTTCGGGCAGAAGTTTATTCAACCGGTTTGAAACGCTTTGGTCATCATTTGCTATAAAAACAACTGACCATAGTATTTACTATGGCGCCGATTCCGGCTGGTATGATGGTTTTTATGAAATTGGCGAAGCCTTCGGGCCCTTTGATCTGACCATGCTGGAAACAGGCGCTTACAATACAGACTGGGCCGATATTCATATGGGGCCCGATAATGCGGTAAAGGCGCATTTGGCATTAAAAGGTAAACTCATGATGCCCATACACTGGGGCACTTTCAACCTGGCCTTGCATGCCTGGAACGAACCCATCGAAAGACTGTTGCAACTAGCCGCTGAAAAGAATATTCCCCTGTTTCTGCCTGCTCCCGGTGAGCCCACGGTGGTTAGTAATTATAACTCCCACTGGTGGGAATGAGCGCAAAAAACCACTACCATCCGGCATAAAAGGATCAGCGCATTTGCCGAAAGAGTGTTAAATTAAGGGTCAGTTACACCTTTCTAAAAGATTAAAAAAAAATGCCATGAAAAAAATCATCCTTGCCATTTTGCCTGTCCTGCTCATTGCCAGCGCCTTTCAATTAACAACCACTACTACTGATAAAAAGCCACCAGCCATCGTGACCACAGCGGTTAAGAGCCGCATCGATGCTACCCTGAAAAGTTTTATTGATTCCGGTAAAACAGCGGGCGTTTCAGCATTGATCTTTGAAAAAGGAAAAGAAGTGTATTTCAATTCCTTTGGCTATGCCGATCGCGAAGCGAAGAAACCAATGGACCGCAATACCATTGTGCGGATCTATTCGATGACCAAACCAGTGACCGGCGTAGCGTTAATGAGCCTGTACGAAAAAGGCGCTTTTCAACTGGATGAGCCCCTCTCAAAATATTTACCGGAGTATGCAGACATGAAAGTATTTAAAGGCGTTGACTCCAGTGGTAATTTAATACTGGAGCCGGCAAAACGCCCCATTACCATCCGGGATATTACCCGGCATACCGCAGGTTTTGCCGGTAATGATATACCAGCGCTGGCGGAACTGGTGCGCAAATCGGATTATATGAATTTGAACAATACGCTGGAGCAGATGTCGAAGAAGCTGGCCAGCCTGCCCTTGCAATTTCATCCCGGTGATGAATGGTCCTATGGCCCTTCCGTTGATGTGCAGGCCCGCCTGGTGGAAAAATTATCCGGTAAACCATTTGAGCAATATCTGCAGGAAACCATTTTTGGTCCATTGAAAATGACGAACACGGGGTTCGTAATAGCCGAAAAAGACCTGCCGCGTTTTGCGGCACTCTATGACCGCAGTGATGATAAAACGCTGAACCGGGTGCCTGATGAACGTGCAAATTATGTCAACTCAAAAGATTGGGCATTAAAGCCGGGCGGCTGGGGACTTATTTCTACCCTCGATGATTATATGAAGTTTGCCCAAATGCTGGTGAATAAAGGTAAACTCGGGAAAGTACAGATCTTAAAACGCGAAACCGTACAATTAATGGCCACCAATCATTTGAGCGATACCATTACAAAACGGATGTGGTTGCCGAGCAAAGGCCGGGTTGGTTTTGGAATTGATTTCGCCGTACGTACACAAGCACCTGCCACGGCAGAAGAGAATAATGGGATCGTGGGTGAATTTTTCTGGGACGGCGCCGCCAGCACGATGTTTTGGGTAGATCCGGTGAATGAGCTCACCGCCGTTTTGTTTACGCAGCTCTTTCCCTTCGACCGGGTTAAACTGCATAAAAGTTTCCGGGATGCGGTGTATGGGCAGATAGCCAATTAGCAATGTGCTGATGTGCTGATGTGCTAATGTGCTGATGGAATACAGAATACAGTGAAAGCAAAAGGCCCCGAAATCCACCGGAGCCTCTTGCTTTTTATTATGTTAGGTTATATTATTTGGATGCACCTTTTAGCTTTTGCAGGATATAGGCGGCATGTTCATTTTTCGGATCGAGCTGTACGGCTTTTTCATAGTTCTCTATAGCCTCTTTTTTTCTGCCATTCCTTTTATACGCTTCGGCCAGCGCTTCAAACGCAGTGGATGAGTTCGGGTATTCCTGGGTGTTCAGTTCCAGGATCTTAATAGCAGCGCCCATTTTTTTCGCCTGCCGCAGGTCACTGGCTACATAGTTCAGCTGGCTTTCATCAAAGACCAGACCGGGGCTGCGGCTGCTCTTCATCGTGCGGTATTCCTCGATGGCCTTATCGACATTCTTTTTGGCGGTTTCCAGGATAACATCGTGTAAAGCCCAGGTATACTTGTACGGTTTTACCGGAACAGCCGGGTATAAGATATGATAGGCAATATCATTGATGGGGTTCAGTGAGTTTGACAGGATCACCACGCCGGTCTTTTTGGTCCTGTTCAAGAGTACGATGGCGCGGTAGCCGCCCGTGGTGCCATCTTTCCATAAATATTCGTCACCATCCTTGGCTTTTTCCAGCGTCCAGCCCAGGGTAACTTCCATGCCTGCGTCGCCCTTGCGAATGCGTGGGATATGCGCCAGTTGCATGGCAGGATACAGTTCGGTTTTAAGATGCCCCAAATTAGCAGCTGCAAAGTTGAGCAGATCGTTTACATTAGAACGTAAGCCGCCTGTTCCCGCAATAGCAGGCAGGTCCCAGCTTTGTACCGGTGCACCATACTCTGAATGGCCGCCGGCCAGCCTGGCTTTTTGCTCTGGTGTTGGCACCAGGGTGGTGTTGGTAAGGCCTAAAGGTGTACAGATCCTTTCTTTCACCAGGGTTTCATAGGGTTTACCAGCCACCTGAGCCAGAATATGGCCAAGCAGGCCATAGCCCACATTGGAATACCTGAACCAGGTGCCGGGGGCATAATCAAATTGCGCCCGGCTGATGTAATCGTAGAGTTGTTCAATGGTGTAATCTGCAAAAGGGTTATCCGGATTCTGCGGATCATAATTATCCGGCATACGCGGCCAGCCTACGCTGTGTGTAGCCAGGTGTAACAAAGTGATGGGTTTATCTTTAACTACAGGAACAGTTACCGTAGCTGGCAGGTATTTGGAAATTGGATCTTCGAGGTTCACCTGTTTCTTTAAGACCATATCGGCCAGTAACAGCGAAGTAAATACCTTGTTAATGGAACCAATTTCATACATGGATTGGCCGTCGGGCTTCACTTCTTTTTTATCGCTTATAGAACCGGCGCTTACAATCTGCCGGTTGCCGCTTGCATCGATCGTGCCTATTACCATGCTGGGCGTTCTTTTAAGCTGCACTTCTTTATCGATGATCTTCTGAATTTCACTCGCCGCTATTTGTCCAACACCAATAAAAGCGGTGGTTGTAATAATGATACTGGTCAGAATAGTTTTCTTAAAAAGGGGCATGTTGTTTTGTAGAATTAGCATGTTCAATAAGATTAAAATAGATCCTGGTGACATGGAAACTATGCCACAATAAAACGAAATTGTTTAAAAAATTATTTTAGGTGAGTTGAAGTGGAGTGCCCCGCCGGGGGACCGAAATTAACAGATAGTTCCGGTAAAAAAAATCCTGCCGGCTACTTGTTTAAGCAAGATAAGCCGGCAGGAATATTTGTAAACCAGGGAAATGCTTATTTACCGTCCGTTCGCACGTAGTACTACGATGTCTTTTGTTACCTGGTCGTCATAGGTCTTTTTGATGATATAATGCCAGTCGCGCTCTGATACATCCACGAAGAAAATATCGCCTTTTTTATGTGCGGCAACCGCATCCTGTACTTCTTTCGGGAACATGAGCTCGCCGTAGAACCAGTCGGTATCGCCTTTTGTTTTATTGCCATCCATGGTATATTGATCGCTCAGCTGTTCCCAGGGGGTACCGGCATTGGCTTTGGCCACGATCAGTTTTTTCAGGCTGTCAATCTCGGAAACGGATAAAGAGCTGCCGTCGAGGAAAATGTAACTGGCACGGTAAGCCACTGATTCCTTCGCTTCGATCACTTTATAGGTCACGTATCCTACCGAAAAGATATCACCCTGCTTTTGGCGCAGTAACCGTTTGTCGATCAGCGTGGAATCTTTACCAAGCGACAGTCGCAGAATGGCGGGTTTAATTTCAGGGTTGGCATCAACGAACTGTTGTGCCTGCGCTACATTTCCGATCTTTTGAAATTTTTCCACCAGGGTTTGTTGCGCGAAAACAGACACAGAAACGAGCAGTAATAAAGCCGATAAGCTGAATTTCATATTGTATATTATTTTCTTTTGCTTTAAAAACGTTCTCCATATTTACCGTAGTAACGGTAACCAAACCTTTGGAAGTTACTATTTTTTAACAGATCAGATGGCCGGGTTTTCTGAATTTAATTGATAAATATTTGCAAAAATGCAGCCATTTTTGCCTGAAAATGAGCAAGAATCGGGTTTTACCGGCCTGTTCCTTTGGGGAGATTTGCGGTATTAAATCGGTTTATGGAAAAGCAACAGGAAATAAATTATAACCGGATCGCCGAAGCGATCGACTTCTACCGGCAACATTTCAGGGAACAACCCTCGCTGGAGGTAGTGGCTGAACATGTACATGTAAGTCCCTTTCATTTCCAGCGGATGTTCAAGGACTGGGCGGGGGTTACGCCCAAACAATTCCTGCAGTACCTGACCCTGGAGCATGCTAAACAGGTATTAAAAAAAGGCGCCGCGGTTACGCTGGTGGATGCGGCCTTTGAATCGGGCCTTTCAGGCACCAGCCGCCTGCACGACCTGTTCATAAAAGTTGAAGGTATGACCCCGGGTGAATTCAAGAACGGCGGTGAACAGCTGGTCATCAATTACAGTTTTGCCGAGAGCCCGTTCGGCACGATCATCATCGCTTCTACCCATAAAGGCATTTGTTATATGGCATTTGTTGACGAAGAAGAGGAGATTGCGCTGCTGAAATTAAAGAGCCAGTTCCCGCATGCGAAATACAAGCAGCTGTCTGATAAAATTCAACAGAATGCCCTGTTTATTTTTACGCAGGACTGGAACAAACTGCATGAAATAAAACTGCATTTAAAGGGAACTCCTTTCCAGCTCAAAGTTTGGGAAGCTTTGCTGAAGATCCCGATGGGACAGCTGTCGACCTATGCCGGCATTGCCGGTCAGTTGAACAGTCCGCTCGCTTCCCGGGCCGTAGGTACGGCCGTCGGCAGTAATCCGGTGGCTTTTCTGATCCCCTGCCACCGGGTCATTAAAGCCAATGGCGAGTTCGGTAATTATCATTGGGGCAGTACCCGCAAGAACGCCATGATCGGATGGGAGGCCTCCAAACTTTCTTCAGCCAGTTAAAACGATTCCCGATGGATCTCTTCAACCAGCATATAAACGAAACAATAAACTATTTACCGAAAGACGGCACGGTCAATTATTACGGCAAGCCGTTGAGCCGCCAGCAGGCAGACCATTACCTGGACAAGTTATTAAACACCATTCACTGGAAGAACGACGAAGCCGTCATTTTCGGCAGGCATATCATTACCAAAAGGAAAGTGGCCTGGTATGGGAATGATAACTATGACTACACTTATTCGAAGATCACCCGGCAGGCATTAAGCTGGACAAAAGAATTACTGGAACTCAAAGACCTGGTGGAATTGAAAACAGGTGAGACCTATAATTCCTGTTTACTGAACCTGTACCATAATGGTGATGAAGGCATGGCCTGGCACAGCGATGACGAAAAAACACTGGGCGAAAATTCCGCTATTGCATCCTTTAGTTTTGGCGCTGAACGGAAATTCTCTTTTAAACATAAAGAAACGAAAGAAGTAGTGTCGATGATGCTGGAACATGGCAGCCTGCTTGTAATGAAAGGTACCACGCAAAGGCACTGGCTGCATTGCCTGCCCAAAAGCAAACGGATCACCAGGCCCAGGGTGAATCTTACTTTCAGGACGATGATACCGCAACAGCATAAATGACTTATTTTAGCGGGCATTCTGTTGTATGAAAAAGATATTGCCCAACCATTTGCTGTTTATTATTTTCCTGTTTGCTTCAATGCCCTAAACTTGATTTTGCCTGAAAGCAACCGGTATAAGATATAGCTGTTTAAAGAACGACGCCCGGTTTCAATTCCATTGGCTGGTCTAAGAAATGCCCATAAGCGGCTGCAGCTTTTTTGATCAGTGCGGTCATTTTTTTTGCAGGCGGCCTGAAGAACTCAGTCTCAACAATGGTTTTACCTTTTTGAATGCTTCGTTTCCAGATACCTGCTGCCTGTCCGTTCACAACGATAACAGGTCTGAACAAGCCGTTTACCCAAATAGCATTTTTTTTATAGTTATCGGCCAGGATAGCACTGCGGTCTTTATAACTGATAATATATTCATCGAAGGCTGGTAAAAAATATACAGACGATGGTTTGCCTGGTGGAATTACCAGGGCAGGCGACATCCAGTAGCTTTGGCCGGCGATTGTTTCTTCCTGCAGCTGATCTTTTATACTTTCCAGGCCACGCCTGGCGTCGGTAATGTTCAATCCCGACCACCACACAAAATCGGGCAGGGTAGCGGGACCATGACTGGTAAAATACCGCAAAGTGAGTTGCGCCGTGGCTTCTTCTTTTGTGAGGGAGATCTTCTTTGGCACCCATTCGTTCAGGAGTGCATATGTGGGTTGATTATCTTTCAGGCTGCCGCTGCAGATCAGGGCTTCCATTTCTGCCCAGAATAAAAGGTGGGAAGAACGGTTATTATCAACCGCGATCCTGGCTTTCTTCAGTTCCGCTACCAGCTCCTCGCGGGTCAAATGACCGTTTTTTGTCAACGCTTTTTCAATGATCGAATTGCTTTTCTTCAGCACGGCATCGGTTAGCTCCAGTTCTTTGTGCCGGCCTTTGAGAGACGCTTTTAATTTGGGAGCCGATAGGGCAAGCATCCAATGAAGATCTTCTGCCGCAACGAGGTGCCAGGTTGGCCTTAACAAATGTGTTCTGATGATCTCACCTTTGTGAATAGCCGCTTCTACGGTCTTTTCGGTAGCCGCTGGCAGCCGGATACCCACAGCCCATTTGCACATAGGATAATCCTGCGCCTGGAGGGCGCCCATCCAGGAAACAAGTTGTTTGGCTTTTTTGAAAGAGGTTGCGGCAATTTGCTGGCTGTGCAGGCGGCAAAGGCCAATGGTTGAAATGTTCATGCAGTATCAGGCGTTCAATCAGACTTCCACCGCCTCCTTGTTATATTTATTACGGTATTCGATGGGCGAAAGGCCGGTGATCTTTTTAAAGACGGTGCGGAATGCTTTGATATCGGTATACCCAACATCGTACATCACTTCATTAACATTTTTGCGGCTGCTCTCCAGCTGCTTTTTAGCCGCTTCAATTTTAACCCGTTGAATATATTCGATGGGTGTATTATTGGTAGCTTTTTTAAACCGCCTGATAAAATGCCTTTTACCAATGGCATATTTTATGGCCAGCTCCTCTACCGAAATGCGTTCGGTAACATTCTTCTCAATAAATTCCTGCGCTTGTTTTATCGGTTCATCCTCATGTTTTTTCTGACCATTGAACATGATGAAGGGGGATTGCGTTTTACGGTCTATTTCCAGCGCATACACTTTGGCCGCCATGATGGCCATTTCACGGCCGGCATGTTTTTCTACCAGGTGTAAGAGGAGGTTCCAGTAAGAGGTGGCGCCGCCGCTTGAATAGAGGCCCTGTTGTTCAGTGACGATACGGCCATCGACGAAAGTTACTTCCGGAAACATTTCACGGAACTCATTCGCATAACGCCAGTGGCTGGAGCATTCCTTTCCATTCAACAACCCGGTGGAGGCCAGCAGAAAAGCGCCGATACATAAGCTGGCCACTTCGGCACCCCGGTTATACTGCTCAACGATCCAGGGCAGAAAAGCTTCATTCTTTTTGATAGCCGTTCTCAGTTCGCCGCCAACGGCTGGTATCAGGATGAGATCGGTCTTTTTTACCTCACTGAGCAATACATCGGTATGCACCGTAAAACTGCCATTGTGCAGCTGCACTTCCCTGGGTAGGCCAACGAGTTGCACTTTAAAGGCAGGTGGTTGACCGGCTGCATCCAAAAAGTCGTTTACACCGGTAAAAAGGATCCGGGGATCAACAATACTCGCCATTACGGAATCATGCGGAACAAGAATGCTAACGTGTTTCATAATGATATAGCAATTTGTCGTAATACAAGGCTCAAAGCTCAAAGCTCAAGCAGCCTCCTAAAGGTAATAAAGAATAAAGTCGCGAACAACCCTTCAGGAAGTCATTTTCACACTCTATCAAAGCTGATTGCCGTCGGTAATTTTGGGGGGAAGAATAAAACAACATAAAAATGGAAAAGATATTAAAAAGCTTAGTTGTCTTACTGGTATTACTGCATTCAGTTACATTTTCTTTTGCGCAAGGGCATAATGATGTAGGTAAAACGTTGGGAATAAAGCTAAATCCTGCACAGCATGGTTATGCGCCGGTGAATGGCCTTAAAATGTATTATGAAATTTATGGAAAAGGGGAGCCATTGGTTCTGTTGCATGGCGCTTATTCTGCTATTCCTTCCTCTTTTGAAAGATTGATCCCTGAACTGTCGAAAACCCGCCAGGTAATTGCCGTAGAGTTACAAGGCCACGGCAGAACAGCTGATATCGACAGACCGATCACCTATGAACAAATGGCTGATGATGTGGCTGCTTTTCTTGGGCAGCTGAAGATAAAAAAGGCCGACCTGTTTGGGTATAGTATGGGCGGCGGTGTTGCGCTGCAGGTAAGCATGCGCCACCCGCAGCTGGTTCGCAAACTGGTGTTGGCCGCGGCTTCTTATAAAACCGAAGGTTGTTATGCAGAGATGTGGGAGATGATCCCTACGCTTACACCGGAGATGTTTGAGAACACGCCGATCAAAAAAGAATATGACAGCCTGGCGCCCAGAAAAGAATTTGCAAAGCTGTTTGCCAAGGTGAAGAAGCTCGATGAAACCAAGTTTGACTGGGGGGCCGATAAGATAAAGGTTATAAAATCGCCCATGTTGCTGATCATTGGCGATGGTGATGTGGTTCGGCCGGAACATGCTGTGGAAATGTTCAGATTAGCCGGCGGCGGCGTACCGGCCGACCTGAAAGGATTGCCTAATTCACAACTGGCCATACTGCCCGGTACAACGCACGTAACACTAATATATCAAACTAACCTATTGTTAGCGATGGTACCGCCCTTTCTGGATGCGCCCATGCCAAAGCTGTAACAATAGATAAAGATTTGTGATATGCGAAAAGTAATTGTATCCATGAACGTGACGCTGGATGGTTTTATGTCGGCGTCTGATTGCGGGTTGGACTGGCATTTCAAGAGCTGGAATGAGGAAATGGCCCGGGCAACGGCAGAACAGTTGAGTAAGGCTGATACTATTTTATTGGGTGGCGTAACGTACCGGGGGATGGCGCAATACTGGAATACCAACCCGGTGAACATGATAAGGCCGCGGGAAGACCTTGACTTTGCTTCCATGTTGAACAGCTATCCCAAAGTAGTTTTCACAAAAAGCATGAGCACGGTTAGCTGGAACAATGCCCGTATTGCGCAACGGGATATTGGGGATGAGATCACTGAACTGAAGCGCCGCGAGGGAAAGGATATGATCGTGTATGGCAGTGGAAAAATTGTAACCGCTTTAACAAAACTGGGGCTGGTAGATGAATTCAGGATGTGGGTGCATCCCGTGGTGATCGGTTGTGGCAAGCCGGTATTTAAGGAGTTATCCGGCATACTCGACCTGCAATTGTTAAAAACCGAGATCTTCAGTTCGGGGGTAGTGATCTTATTTTACCAGGTAAGATAACATAAGGACCTGTCAGGTGCGTATCGGTGAAGCGCAGCTGACAGGTCTTATTTGGCTTAAACAAAGAACTGTTCGGAAACGATCTTGCCGTCTTTTACGACATAAGCACAAAGTTCGGTCATATCCCAGCGTTGCTGATCCTTCATGGTCATGTCCATCAGCATGGTGCAGGCGAAAGCGCTTGTGCCGATCAATGGCTCGCTTACTTCCAGTTTGTGCATAGTCTCTACGAGGCCTTCGAACTTTTTCCCTTTTTCGAGAATGGCGGGCAGGCCCTTTGTTTCTTTCGCGAAATTGGGTGTTTCGTATGGCTCTATGCTGATTGTATCCTCTGCATACAATTCTTTCTGGGCGGTTTCAAAATCACCCTTACGGCATAGTTCAACCAGGCGGTTGGCAATTTCGTTTATTGTCATGGCGAATTGTTTTTATGAAGCTACAAAATACTTCATTTTGATCCGTTGCCAATGGATCGCAATTTTTCGGGATCGAGCATATTGCTGATCTGGAAAATTTTATTGGTTTGTGGATCAATGCCAAAGATCTGACAATATTTAAGCACATCACCATCATAGAATAATAAGGCCGGTTGATGATTAATTTCCCCAATTGTGTAGGTATAACCGTTATCGAAGCGGTGAAAAACAAAAATGAGCAGATCAGCCACTTCCTGCATACCCCTGCATTGCTTCGCGAATACTTTGATCGCTGAGCCACCGTCTGCATAAAAAGCGATATCTTCCGTTAGCACACTTTCCAGGGTTTTTGTATCGCGGCTCCTGATGGCCTGCATGAATTTTTCCAGAATGGCCGGGGTGATCGTTTCCTGCCTGGGCGCCGGTACAGGTGCATGTGCCTGGTCGATCTTTTGTTTGGCCCGGCTCAGCAATTTGCGGGAATGTTCAACGGAAATGGCCAGGGTATCGGCTATCTCTTCATGCGAATAGGCGAAGGCTTCTTTTAAAATAAAAACGGCCCGTTCTTTCGCGTTCAGTTGTTCGAGCAGGATGAGCAGCGAATAGGAAACGATCTCATTCAGTTTGATATTGGTATCTGCTTCTTCCGTAGCTACCGGTTCGGGCAGCCACATATCGCCCAACTGCAATTTTTTTCTTTTGTTTTTGATGGTGATCGATTGATTGATTACGCTGCGGATCAGGTAGTTCTTCGGATCTGCTATTTCTTCTTTTCCGCCTGCTAAATATTTGTACAATACATCCTGGATGGCGTCCTTCGCATCTTCTGTCGTTCCCAGGATATTGTATGCATAGGGGAACAGTATGTGCTGATAATTTTCCAAGTGTTACTCGTATTTTATTTATTGGCAATGGCCACTGCGTCAATTTCTACCAGCATATTATCCAATGCCAGCCGTGGTACCGGTATCAGGGTATTTACCGGGAATTGTTTATCGGGCCATATTTTCTTAAACTCTTCGATGATGATGTTCAGTTTTGCTGCATCATGATCTACCACCAGTGTTGTCACTTTTACAACGGCCTTCATGGTTAATTGTTGCGATTGCAAAGCGGTCTTTATATTGTTTAAGGAATGTTGCACCTGCGTACGAAAATCGCTGCTGAGTTTACCTTCCTTATTTTCTTCACCGCCCTGTCCGGCTATAAATACCAGTTTTGATCCGCCAGGCACCACTGCCACATGGGAAAATCCATAGGGCGATGGGTTAAACAAAGCGTCGGGATTGTGAAATGTTTGCGAATATCCTTCTTTCATAGTTACTATAGTTAATAATGCTAAAAACAGGTTCTTCATAATTTTTGTTTAATGATCATCTGCTAAGCCAGTTGTTCAATAATTTTTGCAAGGCGGGCACCAGTGCATACACGGCGATTGGTACCACAATGATGGTGGAAGCCAACGTACGCAAAGGCAATGGGTTTATTTGTTCAAACAGGTTTCCGAATAGTATTCCTATCAGAGTAACGGTTGGATAAATGGCTATCCATATAAGAATAGCCATTTTCCATTTTTTGGGTGGTTTCGACATGAGCACTTAATTAGAGATTAGTTAAATTGTCCAACTTTGTAATTGCCGGGTATCGTTCTCCAGGCGATATTGATGCGGTTCCAGTTATTGATATTGGCAATGGCCATAGTGAGATCGGCAATTTCAGCCTTTGTAAAATGCTGGTGTAAGGTTTGGAAGATCTCATCTGTAATGCCATGCAGATGTAAGTTGGTAACTGCTTCGGCATAAGCAAGGGCCGCTCTTTCCTGCGCCGTGTAATAAGGGCATTCTCTCCAGGCAGCCAGGGAATGCAGGCGTTGTTCTGTTTCACCCAATGCAATGGCTTCTTTATGGTGCATATCGAGGCAGTAAGCACAACCGTTGATCTGGGATACGCGGTATTTGATCAGTTCCTGCAGTTTAAGGTCGAGGCCGGATTTTTTCAGATACATTTCTGTTTTAAACAATCCATCGAATAAACCTTTTGTTGCGTCTGCAAATGCGATTCTCTGTTCCATTTTGTATGTATTTATTGTTTTAAATCGTTTTCCGGTAATAAAACAAAACAGCGGACCGAAACGTGACAGGTTCCGGGTAATTTTTTAAAAAAGAATTGTTAAGCAGATGCATTGGGGTTCAAAATCGGGCTGACAGGCAGTTGGTTAACAAGTCACATCGTAAAAATTCCTGCATGTAATTTCCGGGTTACAAATCGTTTAATAGCAGGCAAGTGCAGCGCGGTTTGAAGCGTTTCCAGGCCATCGGTCAATTGTACACGATACGCATCCTGGCCATTCATTGAATGCAAAGACCGTTAGTTGCTTAATTCGGCTATAGCATGCTGGATTTGAAATAAAAATCCTAAATTTAGAATCAGCAGCCGATTCCGATTGTAAATCACCAAATACGCCATATGGGACCAGTCGCGCTCCTTGTATTGACCATCGCTGCCATTCTTTTTTCGGCGGGCGGTATACTTGTATCAAAATTTTTGGTAAGGGGATCGGTAAATGCGCAGAAAGGCCAACCCTATGAATGTGGCATACCTTCTGAAGGCTCCCCCTGGAGTCAGTTTAATGTGGGGTATTATCTGTTCGCCCTGTTGTTCCTGATCTTTGATGTTGAACTGATCTTTGTTTATCCCTGGGCCGTGGTTGTAAAAAAAGTTGGAATAATGGCGCTTGTTGAGATCGCCATTTTCTTTTTCATATTATTTACCGGGTTTTTATACGCACATAAGAAAGGCGCATTACAATGGATGTAGGCTCTTTTAGTCCTGCGGGGTGTAGGAGAAGGGCAACAAAGATTCCAATATGGAAAACAATTTACATACCGACATAGAAACCGCATCCAGGGGGAAAACGGCATTCCCCGGCCAGGTGCATGACCTGCCGGGGGGTGGCATCATGATCAGCTCGTTTAATGATATCGTTAACTGGGCTCGTTCCAATTCTTTATGGCCGCTTACGTTTGCCACCAGTTGCTGTGGTATTGAAATGATGTCGGCGGCATCTTCCAAATACGATTTCTCACGCTTTGGTTTTGAAGTGGCGCGGGCAACGCCCCGCCAGGCGGATGTGATCATCATCGCCGGCACCATTGTGAATAAAATGGCGCCGGTGCTGAAACGGCTCTATGATCAAATGGCCGATCCCAAATATGTGATCGCTATGGGCGCCTGCGCCATCAGCGGCGGTCCTTTCTTTTATAACACCTATTCTGTCGTAAAAGGCGCCGATCATATTATACCGGTGGATGTGTACATTCCTGGTTGTCCGCCCCGGCCCGAAGCCCTGTTGCATGCATTGATCACCTTGCAGCAGAAAATAAAAACTGGTTTAACGCGTGAGCAAATAAGAGCAGAATCAATGCAGTCATGACCCGCGAAGCAATGAAAGAACATATAACCCGGTTTTTACCCGACGCCCTTTTTGAAGAAAGCGGCGAATGGTTGAATGTATATGTATCTGCTTCTGCATGGAAAGGTTTTGCGCAGTGGTTGCGCAATGAAGCGCTGCAGATGGATTATTTGTTTTGCCTTACCTGTGTCGACTGGCCGCCAACGGCTGCCGCTAAAACGCAAGCGCCTCCTGATACCAGCGGCGGCGGGCTTTTAACGATGGTATATCACTTTACATCGACCGTGTTCCGGCATACGCTGGTCGTGAAGATAAAACTCAACAGAAATAACCCGGAAATTGAAACGGTATCAGATACCTGGCGAACGGCTGAATTTCATGAGCGGGAAGTATTTGACCTGTTTGGGGTTCGGTTCCTGCACCATCCCGACCTGCGGCGCCTGGTGCTTACAGATGATTTTGAAGGGTATCCCTTGCGAAAAGATTTTGAAGACCCGGTGAATATGATCAAACTCTGACAACATAAAATAAAGCGCTTGTACAGGGAAACACAAATAATAGAAACTGATAACATTGCTGCTGCAGGAGCTGATGCAGCGGGAGCTGCGCTGGTCATCAATGTAGGGCCGCAGCATCCGGCCACCCATGGGGTATTGCATTTGGTGATCACACTGGAGGGCGAGACCATTAAAAAAATTGAACCACATTTAGGCTATATCCACCGCAGCATAGAGAAGATGTGTGAAAGCCTTAGCTACCGGCAATTCATTTATGTAACGAGCCGGATGGATTATTTGTCGGCCCATATTAACAACCATGCCTGTGCGTTGTGTATTGAAAAAGGGCTGCAACTGGAAATACCGGGGCGGGCCCAGGTGATCCGCGTGCTGATGGATGAGTTGACCCGCATTGCATCGCATGAACTCTGGTGGGGGGCAATGGCCATGGACCTCGGCGCATTCACGCCGTTTTTTTATGCCTTCCGCGAACGGGAATCGATCAATGATATCATGGAGGAAACCTGCGGCGCCCGGCTTACCATGAACTATATGGTGCCTGGCGGGGTGATGTATGATCTGCATCCGAATTTTCAAAAAAGAGTAAAATCATTCATACAACTGTTCAACAGCAAGATCGATGAATACGATGACCTGGTGACCGGTAATATTATTTTTCAGAACCGCACGAAGGGAGTAGGCGTGTTATCCAGGGAAGATGCCATTTCTTTTGGTTGTACGGGGCCGGTGGGCAGGGCAAGTGGTGTCACCTGTGATATCCGCAAATTATATCCGTATGAAGTGTACGACAAGGTTGATTTTGACGAGATCATTGAAACTGCCGGCGACAGTTATGCCCGTTACCAGGTGCGCTTAAAAGAATTGCGGCAATCGGTGCGCATTATTGAACAATTGATCGACAATATTCCGGAGGGCGATTTTCAGGCGAAAACCAAAGCCGTGCTGAAATTACCGAAGGGAGAATTTTATTCGCGGGTGGAAACAGCGCGTGGCGAGATGGGGGTATATATCGTTAGCGAGGGTGGCACCACACCGTACCGCATCAAATTCAGATCACCGGGATTTTCGAACTTATCGGCATTGGATCATATGAGCCGGGGTAGTAAGATCGGGGACCTGATGGCTATTATGGGAACTTTAGACCTGGTGATACCTGATATAGACAGATGAAGCAGGAGCTAAGAAGTAAGACGTACGCGTTATAATTATAAATAATGCTCAGTTTAGAAACCATAACGAATTCCATTCAACAATGGCTGTACAGCACATTCAATCCCACCATGGCATTGATACTGGAATGCGTTATTGTAATGCTGCTGGTGATCGGCTTATTTGCTGTGCTGGGCCTTGTATTGGTTTTGATGGAGCGCAAAGTGGCCGCCCGCATGCAGATTCGGTTAGGCCCCAACCGGGTAGGGCCGAAGGGGATCTTACAAACCGCAGCGGATACCCTGAAACTGATGATGAAGGAAGGGTTAACGCCCAATGGGGCCGATAAATTCCTGTTCAACCTGGCGCCTTTTATGGTGATGATCGCTGCGATGCTGATCCTGGCGCCCATTGCTTTTGCCAAAGGTTTTCAGATCTGGGATATCAATATAGGTGTGTTGTATGTGTCGGCCGTTTCATCGATGTCTGTGATCGGGATCCTGATGGCGGGCTGGGCCAGTAATAATAAATATTCCTTATTAGGGGCTATGCGCAGCGGGGCGCAGATCGTTAGTTATGAATTATCGGCGGGACTGTCGATTATTTCAATAGTTGTTTTGACCGGAAGTTTACAGATCTCAGCAATCATCCATTCCCAACAAAGCGGCTGGTGGTTGTTTCGGGGTCATATTCCCGCCATGATCGCTTTTGTGATCTTTATAATAGCGGTGACGGCGGAAACCAATCGCGCGCCTTTTGACCTGGCGGAAGCAGAATCGGAGTTAACTGCCGGTTTCCATACCGAGTATTCAGGAATGAAGTTCGCGTTGTTTTTCCTCGCCGAATACATCAACATATTTATAGTGTGTGCTATTGGCGCCACTTTATTCTTAGGTGGCTGGATGCCATTGCATATTGGTAATTGGGAAGGGTTTAATCATATTATGGATAAAATTCCTTCATCGTTGTGGTTCCTGGGTAAAACATTTTTACTGATCTTTTTGATCATGTGGTTCCGGTGGACATTCCCCCGCTTGCGGGTTGATCAGTTGCTGAGCCTGGAATGGAAATATTTATTACCGATCAGTATGTTCAACCTGTTGCTGATAACGCTGATCGCGATCATGGGATGGCATTTTTAACCATACCCCTGTCTCCCTAAAGGGGGCGTAAAAGCAAAAACAATATGTTTCTTAAAGAATATATATTAAACATCTATCGCGCCGTAGCATCACTGCTAAAAGGCATGAAGACAACGGGCCGTTATTTTCTGCGGCCCAGGGAGATCATTACGCAGCAGTATCCCGATAACCGGGCGCAGATGAAACTGCCTGAGCGCTTCCGCGGCGAAGTGGTAATGTCCCATGATGAGAATAATGAACACGCATGCACCGGTTGCACGGCCTGTGAACTTGCTTGTCCGAACGGGACCATCAAGATCATAACCAAATTTGATGTAACGCCGGAAGGCAAAAAGAAAAAAGCGCTGGACACCTTTGTGTATCACCTGGAACTATGCACCATGTGTAATTTATGTGTGGAGGCTTGTCCGACCAGCGCCATAAAAATGGCCCAGACCTTTGAACACAGTGTGTATGACCGGAGCCGGTTGCTGAAGAAATTGAATCAACCGGGATCGAAGCTGCGGGCGGGGGTGGAATGAGTTGTTGGCAACTGCGAATTGTTAATTGGGAATTGCCAATTGCCAATTGTTAATTGCCTATTGTAAATTGCTAATTGGCTATTGCCTATTGATTATGACTGCATACCAGATTATATTCTATTTGATCTCTGCCTTTGTGCTGGCAACGGCTGTGCTGGCAGTAACGGCTAACAGGATCTTCCGGTCTGCCATCTGGCTTTTGTTCAGCCTGGTGGGGGTTGCTGCCCTGTATTTCTGGATGCAGGTAGAATTTGTGGCGGCGGTTCAGATCATTGTATATGTTGGGGGTGTGGTGGTCCTGATCATCTTTTCCATATTTCTTACCCAGCAATCGGGCAGCCAATTGCCCAAACCACCGTTGAAGCGCAGCTTGTTTGCTTTACTGGCGGTGCTGTTCGGCTTTGCCTTTACGTATAATATCATTGCCAGATACAGGTTTGCGCCGGTTGCCGCGGCAAAGCCATTTGTCGTACCTGTTTCGGCCATTGGTGAACAAATGCTCGACACCAAACAACACGGTTTTGTGCTGCCTTTTGAAGTTGTAAGCATGTTATTACTCGCGGCGATGATCGGTTGCATCGTGATTGCCATGCGGCCGGTTCCGAAAGAAAAAGCAAATCAAAAAAGGACGGCACCGGTTGGCGCCTTTGGAGATAACCTTACCGATCTGCCAAGGCCTGCAGCAGAACCAGACCCGGTTTCAATGATGGAGGAAAAAACAACATGAACGAAATACCCTTAACACATATCTTATTTCTGAGTACAGCGCTGTTCTTTATCGGCATGTACGGCTTGTTCACCCGGCGCAACCTCATCACGATGCTGATGGCGATAGAACTGATGTTGAACAGTGTGAACATCAATTTTGTGGCTTTCAATAAATACCTCTATCCTGATAAGTTGAATGGCGTTTTCTTTACCCTCTTCATTATAGCGGTCGCTGCTGCCGAAGCCGCCGTGGCGATCGCGATCTTTATCAATTTGTATCGGAATCATAGATCGATCGATGTGGAGGAAACGGAGCAGATGAGGTATTGAGGCGGGAAAGGCGAGTGGTATGTGGGGAGTAGCAGGTGGGAAATGCAGAGGCCATTCACCATTGACGACATTGCCATGAATTATTCATCATACATAGCACTGATACCACTACTGCCACTGGCTGCATTTGTGATGCTGGGATTGTTGGGAAAACAGCTCAGCAGGTCAGCCGGTATATTAGCAACCCTTATTATGCTGGTTTCAACGGTATTGGCATGTTATACCGCTTATAATTATTTTTTTGTAACCGGAAAGGTAAATGGCGTTTATCCACCTGTAGCCGCATTCCATTATAACTGGTTGCCATTTTCGCCCGGCTTGTCGATCGATATGGGTGTGCTGCTCGATCCCGCTTCGGTGATGATGCTGGTGGTGGTAAATTTTGTATCATTAATGGTGCATGTGTTCAGTCTGGCTTATATGAAAGGGGAGAACCGCTTTGCCACTTACTATGCGTTTTTGGCACTGTTCACATTTTCCATGCTTGGGCTCGTGCTTTCAGGCAATCTGCTGCAGATGTATATTTTTTGGGAGCTGGTGGGTGTTTCATCTTTCCTGCTCATTGGCTTTTATTATGACCGGCCAGCAGCCGTGGCGGCAGCGAAAAAAGCATTTATTGTTACCCGTTTTGCCGATCTGGGTTTTTTGATCGGCATCCTGATCCTCGCCTTTTATGGCGGAACGCTTGATTTTAATACCTTGATCTATCAATTAACAGCAACGAATTCATCACCATTAACGCAAAGTCCGCAGGCCGGTTTCCCGGGTATTTCGCTGTTGACCTGGGCATTGATGCTGGTGTTTATGGGCGGGGCTGGTAAATCGGCCATGTTTCCGCTGCACATCTGGTTGCCCGATGCCATGGAAGGACCTACACCCGTATCGGCATTGATCCATGCCGCTACCATGGTGGTGGCGGGGGTTTACCTGGTAGCCAGGTTGTATCCCATATACCTGCTGGATGTGGCCGTATTACAAATAATAACCTGGGTGGGCGCCATCTCTGCTTTCCTGGCGGCGATCATTGCCTGTACCCAGACAGATATCAAACGGGTGCTGGCCTATTCAACCATTTCACAGATCGGGTACATGTTGTTTGCATTGGGCCTGGCCGGCTACGGGCATACAACCACCGGTTACAGCGCTTCGCTTTTTCATTTGTTCACGCATGCCTTTTTTAAATCTTTACTGTTCCTGGGAGCCGGGGCGGTCATTCATTTCGTTCATACCAATGAAATGCTGGAAATGGGTGGCTTGCGAAAATGGATGCCTGTTACCCATCTTACATTTTTGATCGCCTGTATGGCTATTGCCGGCATACCTCCTTTTGCCGGTTTCTTTAGCAAAGAAGAGATCTTGCTGGCCGCCTGGGAGAATAACCGCTATGTGTTCCTGCTGGCCCTGATCACTTCAGGCATTACCGCTTTTTATATGTTCCGGCTCTACTTCAGCATATTCTGGAGCCGGACCCGCAGTTATCCTCATCAGCATGGGGAAGGCAGCTGGACGATGAAAGTACCTCTGGTCCTGCTTGGCACGGCCGCTGTTCTGGTTGGGTTTATTCCATTTGCAGATTTCGTTGCTTTAGATAACCAGAAAGAAATTACCATTCCGCTGAGTTTTTCCATTGCACCGGTTACCATTGCCATTGCAGGAATAGCCCTGGCCTATTTGCTTTATTATAAATATAACCCAGGACCACAAAAGCTGGCGCTGGCATTGGGTGGTTTGTATAAGATGGTAAAGCGTAAATTCTATTTTGACGAACTGTATCTGTTCATAACGAAAAGGATCATTTTTGACGGGATTGCCAAACCGGCCGCCTGGATCGATAAACATCTGGTAGATGGATTCATGAACGGTGCAGGCCGGGCAACCGCCCGCTTTGCGGAAAGCATCAAAGCATGGCAATCGGGTCGTGTGCAGTCTTACGCATTGTATTTCTTTGGTGGCATCATTGCGTTGGCTGCACTCATTGTTTATTGGTGGACATAGAACAATCTGCTAATTAGCTGATATGCTAATGTGGTAATGGAATACCGGCTGCTGAATCCTTCCGTCTAATATTATAAAAAAACTATGTTACTATCCGCATTAATCATATTGCCACTTCTTACGGCCATTGCACTTTTGTTTTGTAATGGCTTGAGACAGGTTCGGGTGCTGGCGCTGAGTGGCGCAGTGGTGCAATTGATCTATGTTCTGTGGTTATTGGTTGTTTACTGGCAGCAACGGCCTGCGGGGGATGCAGCTGCTATCCTGTTTGAAGAAGATCATCTCTGGTTTACTCCGTTGAACATCCATTATCACATCGGGGTCGATGGCATTGCCATGGCAATGATTCTGCTAACGGCACTGGTGGCCGTCGCAGGTATCCTGGTGTCCTGGTCTGTGGAAAAACTGAACAGGGAATTTTTCTTTTTGCTGGTGCTTCTGAGCCTGGGTGCTTATGGCTTTTTTATTTCGCTGGACCTGTTCACCCTGTTTTTCTTTCTGGAAGTGGCCGTGATCCCCAAGTTCCTGCTGATCGGTATCTGGGGCAGCGGCAGCAAAGAATACAGTGCCATGAAGCTGGCCCTGCTGCTGATGGGTGGCAGCGCCCTGGTCTTTGTAGGACTGGCGGGCATTTATTTCAATGCACCAACAGCTGCCGGCCATACATTCGATCTCTTACAGATCGCCCGGGCAGCTATTCCGGCCGAAGCACAAAAACTCTTCTTCCCATTTGCCTTTATTGGTTTCGGCATTTTTACGGCCCTGTTCCCATTCCATACCTGGGTGCCCGATGGACATTCTTCAGCGCCCACTGCTGCATCTATGTTCCTGGCAGGCATTTCGATGAAGCTCGGTGGCTATGGTTGTTTGCGGATGGCCCTGTTAATGCCGGAAGCAGCGCAGGCCTATTCGGGCATTATCATTTTACTGGCTACTATTGCGATCATTTATGGCGCCTTCGCTACCATGATGCAAACCGATCTCAAATACATCAATGCCTATTCATCTGTTAGCCATTGCGGGTTTGTATTGTTAGGTATTGGGATGCTCACCAAAACGGCCATAATGGGCGCTGTACTGCAAATGGTATCACATGGATTAATGACCGCCCTCTTCTTTGCTGCTATTGGCATGTTATACGACAGAACCCATACGCGCCAGGTGGCGCAACTGGGCGGCTTGTTAAAAGTGATGCCCTTTATTGCAACGGTTTTTGTGATTGCCGGTCTCTGCTCCCTGGGTTTGCCCGGTTTAAGTGGGTTTGTGGCGGAAGTGACCGTTTTTATGGGGGCCTGGCAAAACGAAGATGCATTGTACCGGATAGCAACCGTCCTGGCCTGCGCATCTATCGTGCTAACGGCAGTATACATATTAAGGGCGATGGGCAAAGTGATCATGGGACCATTAGCCGGAACAGGCAGCTTAGGCGATTCTTTGCCGGATGCCGGCTGGAATGAGAAACTAGCTGCAGGTATCCTGATCACTGGTATCCTGGTTATGGGCATAACGCCATTTTGGATAATTCAATTGATCAGCGGGTAAAACCCAATATGCCAAACGCCAAACGGCAGGCGCCAAATGCCATTCACCATTGAAAAAGCTTCATACGATAATACATTATGATGTCTGACTTTTTTATACTCATGAAACAGGAACTGGTCATTACGGTGATCATCTTCATACTGTTATTATTGAAGATCGGCGCCGACCTGAGCAACGAAAAAATGCTGCAGCTGGCGAATGCCCTGTTGCTGTTGAACCTGGTGCTTGGTTTTATCGGCAATCGCCCGGGTGTACTGTTCAATGAAATGTTCCTGGCGAATCCCCTCGTCGTGCTGGAAAAAAATATTCTGAGCCTGGGTACGCTGATCATCTCTTTGCAATCCTCTGCCTGGTTGAAAAAACATGATCATGTGCCGGAATTTTATATCCTGCTCTTATGCACTTTGCTGGGTATGTTCTTTATGATCTCCAGCGGCAACCTGCTGATCTTTTATGTGGGCCTGGAATTATCGAGCATTCCGCTGGCGGCCATGGCCAATTTTGACCTGGGCAGGAAAAGATCATCTGAAGCAGCCATGAAATTTATTATTTCATCGGCTTTTGCTTCGGGGCTATTGTTATTTGGCATCTCGCTGGTTTACGGTGCTACCGGCACCCTAACCTTTAGCGAGCTGGGTGCGTTGATTGCCGGTGGACCTTTGCAGACCTTTGCATTTGTATTATTGCTGGCTGGTTTTGCCTTTAAGATTTCGGTTGTGCCGTTTCATTTATGGACCGCCGATGTGTATGAAGGCGCACCAGTGGCAGTTACTTCGTGGCTGTCGGTGGTCTCAAAAGGATCTGTATTGTTTGTATTTGTTTCCGTTTTATACACGGTGTTCAAACCAATCGCCGGCAGTTGGTATAATATGTTATTTGTATTGTCGGTGCTCACCATTTTGACCGGAAACCTGTTTGCCATAAGGCAGCATAATATTAAACGATTTCTCGCTTTTTCTTCCATAGCGCAGATCGGCTTCATCCTGGTAGGTATCACCGGCAGCTCGCAGCTGGCGGCCGCATCGGTCGTTTATTTCGTGCTGATTTATGTTTTTTCAAACCTCGCCGCCTTTGGTGTTATCGCGCTGGTAAGTGCCGTTACCGGCCGGGAACAGCTAAACGATTATAGAGGGTTTTACAGGACCAATCCGGTTTTATCGTGGGTACTCACGATCGCCTTGTTTTCGCTGGCCGGGGTGCCGCCCACGGCTGGTTTCTTTGGCAAGTTTTTTCTATTACTGGCAGGTGCCGGTAAAGGCAATTATATTTTGGTAACCATTGCAGCCCTGAACATGATCCTTTCATTTTACTATTACCTGCGTTTGGTGAAAGCGATCTTTATGGATGTCAATGAGCAGCCGATTGAACAACTGTCAATACCGGCTTATTCAAAACTCGCTTTATTTATTTGCATCACCGGTATTATTGTAACAGGGCTTGCTGGTTATGTGTATGACTACATTCATTCATTAAGTTCAAAGTTCTAAGTTCAAAGTTCACAGTTATGGCTATAAATAAAAATCATGAGTTTGAAGAACTGGACGGAGTGAAATGCGCCATTGTTGAAAAGAATGTGTCACAGCAACGGGTTGATTTTTTAAAACCATTGCTGGAGTTTAATAAATATACAGTCATTGTTGTGGCATCACCGCTACCGAAAGCGGCAGCACCAGCAGCTACTGCTGTGAACGCGGATACGCCTGTTGAGGCAACGCCACCACCACCGGCCACTTACACAATCGGTGTAACAGATGTTACCTTCAATCCCATCAATGCCATCTTCGGGCGCGCATTAAAAACACCGGATGGGCATATAGTCACTCCCGCCTACTGGCAACAGCAAGAAAGGATCAGCCGCGATGATCTCCCTTACTTTGTTAAGAAGTAAAGCGTACAACTACTGCCGGTGTTAAGTATTACCGCTCTTGTATACGTAGTCCTACTTGATCTATATCAAAGAATTGATCTTACCACTATTGTGGTATTGTTGGCGCTTTGAATCGCCATTAGATTTGCATTCGATTTTGCAGCATCGATGATTACCGCCCATGAATAAGGGATCAACCAGCACCAGCAAGGTTCTCCGATTAATAGCATAAAACATTTTTAATTCAGGATTCGTAGCTATTGTGCAATAGCCTATAGATCTATTATCAAAACCATTAAAACTTTAAAAGGGTCTTATCATGAAATCACTATTTCAAAGCAGTTTATGTATTCTTATTTGTGCATTATTTACTTGCTCAGCAAAGGCACAGTGGGTGGCCCGGCATAATTTAAGCGCGGCCCAGTACCAGGCAGCATTCGACGATTTTACAAAACAGGGTTATCGGCTTTCAACAGTAAGCGGTTATACCTGCGGCGGCCAGGAAAGATATATCGCTTTATGGGAAAAGAAAGCAGGGCCTGAATGGTCTGCTCGCCATGGTTTATCGGGACAGGACTATCAGACAGCGTTTGATGATCATGTTAAGAAGGGTTTTCGATTAACACATGTATCAGGGTATGGCGTTGGCAGCCAGGCTAAGTTTGCGGCGATCTGGCAGAAAACATCCGGCGCCGCCTGGGCTGCCCGGCACAATTTAACTGCCGCCCAGTATCAGAAAGCATTCGATGATTTTTCCAAACAGGGTTACCGGCTGGTGCATGTATCAGGGTATGTAGTGAACAATGTTGAATATTTTGCGGGTATTTGGGAGAAGAGTGCCGGTAACGGGTATATCGCCCGTCATAATCTTACATCGAGCCAGTACCAACAGGCATTTACCGATTATACCAAACAAGGCTACCTGCTGAAAACAGTAAGCGGTTATACAAAAAATGGAACGAACCTGTATGCGGCGATCTGGGAAAAAGTGGCCAGTCCGCTATGGGCTGCAAGACATGGAGTAAGCAATGGCAATTACCAGTATGTATTCGACAACATGTATTACCAGGGTTATAAACCGGTTTATGTAAATGCTTATACTTCCGGTAACAGCTGTGAGTATAATGCTATCTGGACCAACACGAATATGAAGGGTTCCGATATTGCCGCCATTGATGACGCGGTGAACAAATACATGAGCGACCAAAGTGTACAGGGGTTGTCTATCGCGGTTTGTAAAAATGGCCGGCTCGTATTTGCCAAAGGTTATGGCCTGGCTGATGCAGCTGCCGGCGAAGAAATGTCCCCCGATCAGCCGTTGCGCATCATGAGTATTTCAAAACCGGTTACTTCTGTTGGCATCATGACCTTGCTCGATCAGCATAAGATCTCATTAGATAAAGCTGTGTTCGGGCCAAACAGTATTCTCGGTTCAAAATATGCAACACCGGCCGGTAAGGAAAAGCTGAACAATATCACGGTACGCCAGTTGCTGAACCATACATCCGGTTTACGCAGCTGTAATGGCGAATCTGTGTTCTGGGATGAGAACAAAACGGCCGACGATGCGATGAACGTATTGCTGAATGCTTCGGACCTGATCACAACAGATACCTCTAACCAGTATATTTATTCGAACACTAACTACTTTATTTTGGAACGGATCATTGAGCAGGTAAGTGGACAGTCGTACGAAAATTATATCCGCAATAATGTGCTGAAGAAATGCGGTATCGGCAATACCATGTATGTAGGAGCTGCTTCGGGCAATTCGAAAGCCGGCGAAGCCACCTATGCACCGATGAACAAAATGAATTTACAACTCTGGGCCGGTTTTGGCGGCTGGGTAGCGCGGCCGATTGATCTGCTGAAATTCCTGAACCGGGTCGATGGCACCGCAGTACCCAGTGATGTGATCACTAACGGAGCGCATACTGCCATGACAACCGGTTCAACCTTAAGACCAGGTTATGGCTGCGGTTGGAACGTATCAGGTATTATGCAAAATCACAATGGCTGTTTTAACGGCACGCGTTCTTTCCTGGTGGAGATGGGCAATGGGTTGAGTTATTCGGTGATCGTTAATAACAATCCAACCAATGACGGTTGCGGCTGGACGATGAAAGGCGCTATTGAAGCCGGTTTGAACAAGGTATCGGATTTTCCTTCGTATGATCTTTTTTAATGAATAGTATAGAAGGGACAATAAAAAGCCCCGGTAAATCAAAGAAATACCGGGGCTTGTTTTTTTTAATGCTTATTGCACCTTTCTGTATTTTTCTGTTATCCGCAGGTTCCCTTCATTGTCAGATTTCACGGTCATCCAGGTTTTGTCATCTTCCAGTTTTACAAAATATTCTACCCTGGAAATACTGGTCTCTGTAATGGTAGAAACCTCTACAACGCCAAAGATCTTCTTGTTAGGATAAGTTTCTTTGACTTTTGAACGTACCACGAACGGTAAGTTCTGCTCGTAATAATACCTGGTGAATTCGGTTGCCTTTCCGTCTTTTAGGTACACAACGCGCGAACGAACGCCATCAGCGACAAAATTCACTACCCAGGCTTTGGGCAATTCATACCAATGAACCCGCTCAGCTTTCGGAAAACTGGTATTGAATGATTTAATGAGCTTGGCGTCGATTTCACCCGGATCGCGGGCAATCAAACTAAGGCTGAGAAGCAGGACTGAGAAAAAAATAAACAGCTTTTTCATGGCTTAAACTTTTAGAACATTAATAATCGGTCGTAAAGGTAAATGGTATTCGGACTATTAAGGTGTCCGGTTCTTATATTCCGGGTAGTCCGGTTCAGTGGGCCAACAGTAATTGAAGTTATTGTTATCCCTGCTTGAACGGCCGGGATACAAAGATGGTCAGTTAGGTGTACAGGAAATTGTATAAATCGGCACTATAACGGAAAATGTATAATATTATTTTGCACGGATGGTTTTCACCAGCAGGTCAACGGCCTGTTCTGTTTCGGTTTCGTTCATCCAGCCAAAGCCCATGCGGGTGGCATTCATTAAAACGGAAGATGTATTATGAATTAAACCATTGGAGAGAATGAGTCCCTGCGCTTTTAATTTTTCTGCAAGGGGCGGCAGGGGTACCGATCTGTCGAATTTTGCCCAGATGGCCAGTCCGCCATCGGGAATTTTAAAATCGATAATATCAGGAAGTTTATCCTGAAGTAAACTGCATAAAAGATCTCTTCGTTTGTGATAGGCCAGCAAGGCTTTTTTCATATGCCGTTTGATATGTCCTTCTTCAAACATATCAATAAGCGCCAGTTCCATAACAGGATCGCCCTGCACATCGACCAGCTGGCGAATGCGGCTTAATTCCAGGATAAGATTTGGTGGCGCTACCACGTAACCGGTCCTGATGGCGGGTGCAACGGTTTTACTGAGCGTACCTATGTATACAACCATTCCCCGGGTATCAGCGCTCACCAATGGCAGAATGGGGCTGCTTAAATAATGGAAATCGTAATCGTAATCGTCTTCTATGATGATAAAACCATATTTTTCTGCAAGCGATAACAACTTGATCCGCCGGGCAGCCGATAAGGTCACGGTGGTAGGGTAGTGGTGATGCGATGTTATATACAGGGCTTTGATCTTTTTACGCTGACATAATTTTTCAACTGCATCTACATCCATTCCGCATTCATCTACCTTAACACGGGCGAGCTGCATGCCGGCCTGGATGAAAACATGATCGGCATAGTAATAATTCGTATCACCTACGACGATCGTCTCCCCTTTGGCAAAGAGCACAACAGACAGCAGGTACAGCGCCATTTGAGCGCCGCGGGTGACCAGGATGTTCTCGAAGCTGGTTTGCAGACCCCGGCTTGCATTGAGGTAATCTGACAGCACCTGCCTGAATTTTTGTACACCCGGGGTTTCTACGTACGACATATACTTGAGGTAAGTATGCCTCGACAGAACGCTTTTATAGGCCCGGCCTAATTCATCGGAAGGGATGAGGCGCATATCGGGACCATCGTGAAAACCGATGATATGCCGCATGGGCAATGCCGGCGTGCGAAGGGTAGTATTTACTTTAACGGTATAGCCGGTGGTGGCAGCAAAAGCATTCGGGCTATGATTGTTGGAAAAGCGCCGGGCTTTTGTTTCGGGTATTTCTTTGCTGGTAAAGGTTCCTTTGGAGGGATGCATTTCGATCCAGCCCTGGGCATCGAGTTCTTCATAAGCGCGTACGATCGTTTTTCGATGCACTTGCAAAAGCCCGGCCATTTGGCGGGTGCCGGGGAGTTTTAAACCTGGACCAACCCGGCCTTTTCGCATTTCCTGTATAACGCAATTGGCTATTTGCAAATAAACCGGCGTATCGCAGTCTTTTTGCATTTGTATGATCGTTTTCCAAGGAAGCATGTGGACTACCTGCTGGGTTTAATTTCAATACTAAGATAGTCCATTTTCAGGAAAATGCTGAGGGGGCGGCAGAAAGCTCAAGCTTACTGCATAAAGTCCATAGCTTAGGCAGTGCGCACATTGGCAGCAAGCAAAACGCAGAAACCAGCATTTAGCTCAGACTTTAGCTACACTTTTTACCATGGCATAATTTTTAAATCACTGCAGATATAAATTTATAATTATGCGAGACTGGTTAAGAGGTTTAATTGCAGGATATGCTGCCTGGAAATGGGGCGGTGGTTGCTTAGGAACAATTATCGTGTTTGTGCTTGTTTATTGGTTATTACAGGGATGCTAAATGCCTAACGAGGGATCCGCCGGAGGCGGGACAGGCGCAAAAGGCAGCAGGCTAATGCCTGAATGCAAAAGTTGCCTGCCTGTTGGGAGGCACAAGACGCTGAATAGCGTTATGCGTTAGGCCTTGAGCCCTGCGCGCTTTTGCATTAAGCATTTTTTCCGATTTTTATGGCACAATGAAAAGAGTGCTATTGCATGGCGTCTTCTGGCTCGTGTATCTGTTGCAGGATACCGTGCTGCAGTTTGTTTGGGTGGCGCCTGCACTTAAGAACATTCCCGAGAACGCGCAGTTCTGGATGGCGTTTGAAGCTGCTGTTGCCGCCCTGGTGCCTAAACTAATTTTCACTTACTTTATTCTATACTTCGCTATTCCCAGGATGCTGCAGGGAACAATAAAGCTCTTTTATGTCATTGGGCAGGTGGCTGCTGCCTTCCTGATCACCATTATATTATACCGCTTCATCTTCGCATACTATATTAACCCCGTCATTTATTCCGGTGTGTTAAAGGCCCGGTCAATCTTCCATGTGCTCAGTGTGTTGCTGGCTGTTATGGATATCGGCTTTGCATCGGGTATTGCTATCACGGTCAAATTGCTGCGTATTCAACTAGCGGCCCGCGAACGGGAGAAAAATCTACTCAAGGAAAAGCTGGAAGCAGAGCTGAAATTTCTACGTCATCAAACGAATCCACATTTTTTATTCAATACGTTGAACAATATTTATGCGCTTGCCCGTAAACGCTCGGAACATACGGCCGATGTAGTAATGCGCTTATCCAAGTTATTACGGTTTATTTTATATGAATCGAAGAGCAACCTCATTACTGTGGCGGATGAACTGAAGATCCTGGATGATTATATAGAACTGGAGAAAATGCGGTACGAGCGCCTCACCATTCATTTTGAGCGGGATATAGATGATAATACCCAAAAGATAGCGCCTTTGCTCTTGTTGCCATTTGTAGAGAACGCCTTTAAACATGGCGCCAGTGAAAGCCGCTTCGATTCTTTTATCCGTATTAAAGTGGCATTACAGCAGGGTCGGCTTACCTTTAGTGTGGTGAACACAAAGGAAAACCATGATTCAGCCGAGATAAGGGATAATATCGGTCTGGGCAATGTGCGAAGACAACTGGAGCTCATGTACCGGGATTTTGAGCTGCAGCTGCAGAACGAACCAACCACTTTTTCAGTCAGGCTTTTTATAAATCTAACCAGCTATGCACAGGTATAACTGCATTATTGTTGAAGATGAGCCGCTGGCGGCAGAAGTGATAAAGGATTATATCGCCGAAGTTCCCTTTCTGCAGTTAAAAGGCATTTGTACCGATGCTTTGTATGCGATAGATCTGCTGCAAAAGGAAAAGATCGACCTGATCTTCCTTGACATTCATTTGCCAAAATTAAAAGGGCTCGATCTTATTAAGACCCTTACAAATCCACCCATGGTGATCATTACCTCTGCCTACCCTGAATATGCGTTGCAGGGCTATGAACTGAATGTGGTCGATTACCTGTTAAAGCCTGTCGAGTTCAGCCGATTTGTAATGGCCGTAAATAAACTAAAGGAAAGGGAAGCCGCGCAGGTAGCGGTTTTGTCGGCGGCAGCGGCGGAAAGAGCGGCCCTCTTCTTTAACGTGAGTAAAAAGCGGGTGAAGATCTATATTGATGAGATCTTATTTATTGAAAGCCTCAAGGAATATATCCGCATCACGACAAAGGATAAGTCGATTCTTACCAAATTTCAACTGGGACAAATTGAAGAGATGCTGTCCCGCAACGGTTTTCTGCGAGTACACCGCTCTTTCCTGGTGGCGAGGAGCAAGATCGATGCGTTTTCAGCTACAGATGTTGAGATCGCCGGCAAGCAGATCCCTATTGGCAGAAGCTATAAAGAGTTGGTGATGGAAACGCTGAATGCGTAAGCCGCCGAAGGCGGGGCAGGTGTTTAGCGAGAATGCCTAATCCGTCAAAGGCGGACAGGCGACGAACGTAGAACTGCGAACGGGTAACCGGCAACCGGTACCTGGCAACCGGAACCTGGTAACCGGTACCTGGTAACCGGTAACAGCTTTTTATACGTCGCAAGCTGCATTTCGTTGAATTGATCAGCAAACTAAACTGCCATCCCATAATTTTATTGAAACCAACAACTGCCATGACAACGAGCCAAACGATATCCGGACAGGGATCTGCGCCAGCCAGCCCCTTTTTAAAAACTATTTTATGGGTAGGTCTCCTGGCAGGGAGCCTCGATATCCTGGCTGCCTGTTTGCAGGCTTACCTGGTGCGTGGAACAAGCCCGGTGATCGTGTTGCAGTTTATTGCCAGTGGGGCATTCGGCAAGCCGGCTTTTTCGGGCGGATGGCAGATGGCGTTAGCCGGCCTGCTTTTCCATTTTATCATTGCCTACAGCTTTACTGCCCTGTTCTTTTTGTTATATCCTTTCATCAGAACTCTTGCAAAAAATATAACCGTGGCAGCCATTGTATATGGCATGTTTATATTTGTGGTGATGAACCTGCTCGTATTGCCTTTAACGAAGATCCCACCCATCGCATTTAAATGGGACAAAGCAGCCATGGCAACCGGCATATTGATCGTGGCCATCGGGCTGCCGGTAGCTTATTTTGCGCGGCAATTTTACCGCCAACAGGAAGCGGCCATGCAGGCTTAGATCTCTGCTGATCTGAAAATACACAGCACCGGTACCCGGGCATGGTTGATGATGCGTTGGGAGAAAGGACCAATAAAGAACTGCTTGTTGGCTACATCAACGGTAGAAGAAACAATAACGAGGTCGGCTTTCGACTTATCGGCCTTATCCAGTACTTCCTCTGCAATATTTTTACTATAGCTATAGCTAACATCGTACTGCACGGCATCTCTCCAGCTGGTTTTCAGCTCGTTCGCTATTTCAGTTACCTGTTTTACATCCTGTTCTTTTCTGTCGATAGAGATGCCGAACAGATCGAAATTGCATTCGGGATAGATCTGGATCACCAGGTCGCTGATATACTGATATTTTTTGAAAGCGCCCAGGGTGGGCCTCAAGGGAAAAAGCACTTTATTAAAACTCTGCCACCGCTTGCCTTCCGGAACAATGAGCACCGGGCAATTGGCATGTTTGATAGTATAATAAGAATTGGAACCAATGAAAAGGTCCCGCTGTCCCGAGGCGCCATAAGCGCCCATAACGATCAGGTCGGGTTTCTGGTCGAACGCCATCCGCGCAATGGTAGGGCCAATATAACCGTCTTTGAACAGAACAGTCGTTTCTACACCATGCCGTTGTTTTATATTATCTGCAATGGCAGTGCCGATCTGGCTGGCATTTTTTATGGTATATGATTCCTCCGGAATAAAAGCAGACTCATCTATGTGAAGCAGCTGTAAGGACGCATTATTTCTTTTTGCGATACCAATAGCAGTTTCAAGTGCATTAAACGATGCCTCGCTATAGTCTGTAGGAACAAGAATCTTTGTAATCATGAGGCGTGTTAATGAGCATTTTTATTACGGGGTACGGAGGGTGTCAGGGAGGCCGTGCGGGTGGTATCGATCTTTCGCATAAGTTCTATCACCACTGATTTCAATGAATCGTTTTGTAAAATAAGTTCCCTGTTCTCCCACTTATAATCAATGGTTTGTTTATAGAGGAAACTGCATACAATAACGAGCATTATAATAAACGCAAGCAGAAAAGTGTATACTGAGCGTTTTAATTTCATTGTGCCGTTCTTTCCTGCGCAATTTATCCTTTGCCAATTATTGTGTAATTAATAGGTGGTTAGAAGGTGATTAGAATTTTGCTGTTGGTACGGTAATCACAAATTCACTGCCTTCTTCCATCACCGAGCTAACGGCTATATTCCCTTTATGGAGTTTCACGATGCGGTTGGCCAATGATAAACCAAGGCCGAACCCACTTTTATGGGCCGTAGAATTGACCCGGTAAAAAGGTTGAAAAATGTATTTCAGTTCCGCCTCCGGAATGCCTTTTCCTTTATCAGTAATGGAAATGGTGATGTTTTCGGCTTCCGCTTTCAATTTGACAGTGGCTTTGTGGTCATCGGAATATTTGCAGGCGTTGGTAACAATATTCTTAACAGCCGTGAACAGCAGTTCTGCATTGCCGAAAACGATGAGTTTCTGTTCCTCGGCCGGCATATCGTCGAAGGACAAATTGACCAGGTATTCAGGATTGCTTTTTTTCAGCTCTGCAGGCAGGCTCATCAGGATCTCGTCCATACGCACCGGCTCCAGGTTTATACCACCCGGGTCCCCTGATGCCTGCGCAAATTCAAGGAGGGTTTGGGTCAGTTTGCTCAACTGCCGAACATCCTGGTACACCGATTCCATCACCACCCGGTATTGCTGGGCTTCGCGGCTTTTTTGCAGAGACACCTCCAACTGGCTCGAAATGGCCGTTAGCGGGGTCGAGAGCTCATGCGATGCATTGGAAACAAAACGGCGCTGGGTTTCGAAGCTGTCCTGCAGGCGGTTCATTAACCGGTTAAGCGTTTCTGCCAGGTAGAACCATTCGTCTTTTGCCGTACCTGTACTGATACGCCTGGCCAGGTTATGGGCTGAGATCTCATTGATATCATCGGCAATTTTCTTAACAGGTTGCAGTAAGCGGTCTGAAAAGAAATAACCACCTACACACGCAATGAGGATACCCGTAAGAAAGCTGAACCATAATATATTTCTCAAGACCCTGAGCTGGGCCTTTCCTTCGGCGTCATAGGCCGCGGTAATAACAACGATGCGGGTATTGGGATTGGCATAATGATACGCGACGGCTTCCTTATTGGCCGTATTGAAAAAAATGGTTCCTTTTACGCGGGCATCATCCAGGATAGAGGTGTCGATGGTAAGGGTGTCGGCGGGCGCATCACTGTAACTATAGATCTGGTTATTCAGGTAATCGTATGCCTGAAAGGTTTTGTCTTTCAGCGTGAGGGAAGTTGAAGAATCAATTTTACGAAGGATCTGCTGGTCAAACACCTGCGACTGGCCCAGTAAGCGTGCAAGGGTAATAGCCCGGTTCGTTAGCCTGGTGCGAATGTTATGGGATCTTTGCGTATAGGAAAAGTAATAAACAGTAGCGCATACCATGGCCAATATCACAAACGAAATAAGGCAGAATAATAATGTTATGCGCAGTTTAACAGGCATCAGCGATCATTTTCCTTTAAAATATATCCCATGCCCACATGTGTTTGTATCAATTTTCGGTCATAGGGTTTATCAATTTTGTTCCGCAGGTAGCTTATATATACATCGATGATATTGGTGTTGGTGTCGAAGTCAATATCCCATACATTCACTGCGATCGCTGCCCTTGATACGACTTTATTCTTGTTTCTTAAGAGGTATTCGAGTAATTGAAATTCTTTAGCGGTCAAATTAATGACGTCATTCCCGCGTTTAACTTCCTTGCTGTCGAGGTTCATACAAAGGTCAGCTGCTTTCAACAGGTTGCCCACGGGAATGTTCTGGTTCATGGTGCGTTTCAGCAATACACGGATCTTCACCAGCAGCTCTCTGAACTCGAATGGTTTCACCAGGTAATCATCGGCGCCGGCATCATAACCTTCCATTTTATCATTCAGGGTGCTTAATGAAGTAAGCATGATGATGGGAATATTTGTATTATGGGTCCTGATGATCTTCGACAGCTCATATCCATTGAGGCCTGGCAGGTTAATGTCGAGGATCACCATATTGAAATCATGCAGAAAGAATAAGCGTTCCCCGATCTTCCCATCATAAGCTACCTCTACATGATAGCCGTTCTCGGTAAGCCCCACTTTCAATGTGTCAGCAATCTTTTGTTCATCTTCTATGATCAGTATTTTCGTTTCTTCCATAACCTTAAATTGCATTGTTCATGTTCACACCTGCAAAGTAACAATCAGAACGGCATTGCGTTTGCCTCTTCAAAGTTACAATTTCATTTTTTTTCATTAAATATTGATGAAAAACAGGTTATTGGAGCCGGTTCTAATCTACTTCTAATTTAGCATTAACTGGTGACTAACGCGCCGGGAATAAGTTTGATATCCTTATTAATGATCATCCTATTTAATAAAAGGTATTTAACGTATGCAGATGAAAAAAGCTTCCCTCTTGCTATTGTGCGGTGCGATGTCGGTAACTGCCATGTCACAGACGATTCAGGATGCAAAAAAGAGTTTATATTATGAGCGGTATAACACAGCGAAAGAACAGCTGCAACATATTGTAAAGACTGATCCTGCGAATGCAGAAAGCTGGTATTTGTTGTCGAAGGCCTATATCATGTCGAAAGACGCTGCTCCATTAAAGCAGGTATTGGCAACAAGCCCGGCCGATGTACAATCAGCTCCCTTTTACCAGGTGGCCTATGGAAGTTATTTGTTGAACGCCGGCAATAAGGACAGTGCCCGTTATTATTTTGATCAGGCGCTGGATAAAAAAGGCCAGAAGAATCCCGACCTGTTGGCGGCTGTGGCCAATGCACATATAGTTACCAGGGCGGGGGATGTCAATTATGCGATAGAACTGCTCAACAAAGCCATCGACCGCGATAAAAAAGATCCGGCCCTCTACACTTTGTTAGGCGATGCGTTTCGCAAACTGGGCAATGGTTCAGAAGCCTATAAAGTGTATTCAGCGGGTCTTGACAAAGACGGTAAGTATGCCGCAGGTTTGTACCGGATGGGAAAAATATTTATTTCGCAGAAGAACCCTGAAATGTACCTGAAATATTTCAACCAGGCGCTGGAAGCAGATAGCAGTTATGCGCCTGCGCTGTATGAAATGTATTATCATTATTACTTTACCGATCCGCAGAAAGCAATGGCATACTTTAAGCAGTACGTTGCCAAAAGTGATCCCGATAAGGACAATGATGTTTTATATACAGACCTCCTATACCTGAATAAGCAGTACCAGGCTGCCATCGCCAATGCCCGGCAGCTGCTGGACAGGAACAGCGGCGACTCCATGCCTAGGTTGTATAAATTAATGGCCTATAGCTATCTGGGTATGGAAGATACCACTAATGCCATGGCCAATATGAATTTGTACTTTGCCAAAGAAGCAGATAGCAATAAGGTAGCAAAAGACTATGAGATAATGGGCGACCTGTATGCTGCTGCGGGTAAACCAGATTCCGCCATAACCTGTTATGTGAGAACTGTCGATATGGTAAAAGAGCCAAGAGACAAATTCCCTTATTATAAAAAACTGGCTGACCTGTATAAGGATCAAAAAGATTATCTGAACCAGGCCAAATACCTGGGACTGTTTTACACAGACAATACGAAGGCAAGCAACATCGATCTGTTCAATTGGGGTATTGCCACCTATAAAGCAGAGGATTATGTGCAGGCCGACACGGTGTTTGGTACTTATATTCAAAAGTATCCGGAGCAGGCTTTTGGTTATTACTGGCGTGCCCGCGTCAATTCGGCCATGGATTCAACCATGGAGAAAGGCGCCGCCATACCCTGGTATAAACAGCTGATCACGATGATTGAAGACGATCCTACCAACAAAACGAATAAAAAATGGCTTATCGAATCGTATGGATACCTGGCTGCTTATGAGACGAACCAGGTAAAGGACTATAAATCGGCTACCGAGAATTTGAAAAAGATCCTGGAGATCGATCCGGAGAATAAGGATGCGCAGCAATATATAGCCATTCTTGAGAAAAAGATTTCTGCTGATAATAACAACAGCCCTAGTGGAAGCAACAAGTAAGAGCAGGTGTTTAAGGTGATGTAGCAACTCTTTTACGGAGTGCTCTTTTTCTACAGGTCATAGGTGGGTGTCTGCCAGGGGGCGGATAACCCACCGTTTTTGTTCAGCCATATTGCTGCTGTCGTTCTCAACGCAATTGTCGCATTTACCGCACTTGATCAGGATTATGTTTCGGGTGCATTAATTGAGAATGGACAATGGGCATCTAAAAAACTTTAATAAAAACACTGATTTTTTTTACATATTGAATACAAATAATTTTTTATTTCAATAATTACTTTAATTTTGGTCACCTGTTATATTAATTCCTTCATTTATTTCTGTTAAACCTGCTTTTCCTGCATTCGATACGAATTCAACCAGTCTTGTTACATACTACCAGATTCCCCGGTTCAACAGTATTTTATTCGTTCATTAACCTCTCTACCCCGGTCGTAGAATCCGTTCATCTTTAGCTGCTGCTGAGTTGCAGCCAGTAGTGCCTTACCTGTCAATACTGTGTATAATTGCTCCTGTTTTTGTAATAAAATTTGCAAGGGAATTCTATGCCCCTGATGAAATTGTATGCCGGTAACCCGTCATTGTGAAGTGGAATAACCTATGATAACGCCCATATATAGTAGCACGTGCATCCTGTACTGGTTAAGGTCAGCTTTATGTGTTGTTTAGTTTGACGCATTTTTCGCAATGTTCGTATTCCTTATCTGTAGCCACTGTTTATTCAATATGGTTACATAAACCTCAGCTGAACTTATTATATGAAAAACCAAAGGTGACCGGCAAAACCGGTCACCTTTTTACTTGGGTATTATCAGTGAAAAACAGGACTTGTACTATCGTTGAATGACCAGTTGTTTAACCCGTACTTCAGTAGCTGTTACCAGTTTTACAAAGTAAACGCCGGTACTCAGCTGACTGGTGTTTACGGGATAAGAGCATAATTGTTTGCTGCTGGCTTCTCCGGTACCAACTACCTGTACCAGCCGGCCCTGGGCATTATATATTTCAACCCGGTATTTGCCTGGTTGGGCAAGGGTAAAGGCAATGGTGCAATGGCTGCCGGCCGGGCTTGGATACAGCAGGAATTTTTGCTGGCCGTCGATAAAGGCCGGTGACTGAGCGGCATCGGTGGCTGCGCGTGCATTGGCTGTTTCGCAGGCACCCAACTCACCACCCATGAACAGGAGAATAGGTACGGCCAGTTTATTTACACAAAGCTCCAGTCCATGATAACATATGGAAACCTTTTGATCGCGTCCGCCGCAACGTACGTCTTTCATTTGTAAATGAATGGCAGCGGTGTCGGTACAGCCATAACTATTTGTTGCTTTTACCGTATAGATATAATTACCCGCCCGGGTGGGCGCAAACACCGGATTGGCAATGGCTGAATCGCTTAGGCCAGCGGCGGGGCTCCAGCTAAATGCTGCTGTTGTTGTATCGGTGGCCGTTAATTGCAATTGCTGGGAACCATAACCCAGGTAGATGGTATTGGCCTTGCCGCCCGTGTAGACCATATTGCGGCTTACTGTAATAGCAGGGGCTGGCATGGAACCAATGACTGTAACTGTTGCCGTAGCGCTGGCGCTGTTGTTGTTAGAATCTATTACAGTCAATTGTACTTCATTGGCGCCGATGTTCGAGCAATTGAACAAAGTTTTATCAAGCTGGTATAAGAGAATGCCATACCTGTCTGAAGAACCATTGTCAAGATCCTGCGGGGTAATGGATGCGCTTCCATTGGCCAGAGTAATTGTTATGTTTTTGGTGCGTACGGTTGGCGGCACGGTATCAACAGGTGCCGTAAATAAAGCGGTTATTTCTCCTGGTGATAATGCATAGTTGTATAGGCGCAGATCATCCATTACATCATGAAATGGTTTATTCTCCGCTGAATTGCCGATCAACAGGGGCAGTGCTTTGCCGATGGTGCCATTGGTGGTATACGTTTTAGAACCGGCCAGCACGCCATTTACATATAATCGCAGCTGTTTGGCCGCGGTATCTTTTACGGCAACTATATGGCTGAAATTATTATTAAAGATATGGTGCGCAGAAGCTTTCTTCAGGCTTGCCGTAACATCGCTTTTGGCCGATGCATCGTCTATGGCAAAAGTAAGGGCACTGTCACGTAACTGAATGCCATACCACTTGCCGCCGGGGTCAGTGAACTGCCCTTTGTGGATCAGGTAACAGTCTTTCCCGGAATTATAATTACTGGAGCCGTTGGTGAGTTTTACCCAAAGTGAAATAGAAAAGGAATTGGCATCGAATAGCAGGTGTTCTGCATGGGGCACCTGCACAGCACTGCTTGCCACCGGATCGAGATAATGCAGGGCATTGTCAAATTTACCGGCGGTAAAGGTGGCTGCAGGCATATTCACAATGGCGCCGTTCTGATGGTAATTGCTGTTATCGGCAACCATAGTACCGCTGCTTTCATTAAATGTCCAGTGGCCGGTCATGCCCTTTGGCGATACCGCCCTGAACTTCCAGGTGGCGCCGGTAGTTAAACCAGCGTCGCCTTCCGCATCTACACGCCAGTAATAATCTGTTCCTGCAGTAAGGTTGGTAAAAGTATAGGTGGGGTTATTCAATGCCAGGGTTGAGACAAAAGCCAGTTTGCTGGAATCCGTTCCGGCGTATAATTTATAACTATTGGTTTTCAGGCCGCCTTTCCAACTGATGCGAAGGCTATCACCATAACCTTCCAGGGCAGCGCCATTGGCTATCGAGGGGCTGTGCGGCTGCAGGGGGAGTGGACTCGTATGATACAAAGCCATTACTTCATCGGCGCTGAGCGCATAGTTAAAGATTTTCAATTCGTCGAGTTTGCCTTTGTAAGGCGACGGTTTGTTGGCGGTAGAAAGAAATTCCAGGGCACCAATATTACCGATGATAAGATCGCTTGCCTCCCCGATGCCTGCATGGGCTTTCGTAATAGCCGTTTCTTTTACCAGGGCCCCGTTCATATATAAACGCAGTCTTTTAGCTGCCGTATCCCTGATGGTGGTAACATGCACCCAGTTATTGGAAAAGAAGGGCGTGCCGTCGGCCTGCAATTCATCTTTACCACCTCCATTCGCGTCGTTATCATCGTCGATAGCAAAACGCAGTTGTTTATTCTTGAATTCAATATCGAACCGTTTACCGGTGGCGCCGGTAGTGGCATTGCGGGTAATAGAACCTTTGCACAGCAGGTAAGCGCTGGTGCTGTTATCAGCTGGCAAAAGAGAAGGATCGGCTTTCATCCAGAACGACAGGGAGAAAGAACTTTTATCCAGGTACAGGTGATCCTGGTGCGGCACATTCACCACATACATATTTTCACTGGCAGTAGAAAAATCAAGCGCATTGTTGATCTTGCCGGCTACCCGGATGTTCTGGTTATCATCATCGAGGCCCAGGACCCCGTGCGCTTCATAAAGAGAAGAATCAGTTACCTGCCGGCCTTCGGTCTCATCGAAGCTCCAATGGCCAACAATGCCTGGTGGAAATGCTTTCGATGTTCTGAACTGCCATATAACGCCCTGGGTGGTACCCAGCGCATTGATGGCATCGATACGCCAGTAGTAAGTAACAAATTCAGCGAGGCCGGTGATATTATAAGAAGCGTTGGCGGCATAAGCGATCTCTGCCTTCTTGACCAGCCGTGCCGTGTCGGTGCCAAAATAGATCGCATATTTTTCTGTATTGCTGCTGCCCGACCATCTTAAAGTAAGGGCGCCGCCGTTTAATTCAACGTATAATGCACCACTGGCAGGCACCGGCGAAGCGGCGGCTGCAGGAGCGGAAGGCAAGGGCGGTGTTTTTACGGAAGCAGGTGTACTGTAAGAGGAAAAACCGGAAGTATTAACGGCTTTGAGGCGGTAATAATAAGTGGTATTCGGTACCAGTGCGTTACTGTCGCTATAGGAGGTGGTATTCGCTGCCGGTTGCGCGATCTCGGAATACGTAACCGCATCAGTTGATCTTTCGAGCACGAAATGGTCTTCATTGCTGGCATTATCGTTCCATTGCACCAGGATCCTGCTGTAAGGTGCGGGCAGCTCAAAAGTGGAAGCCGTTAACAGCAGGTTGGAAGGCGGCCTGATAAAAGCGGCCGGTGGCGTTGATAAAAGCGTATTCACGTATACCTCAATGTTCAGGTATTCAGGATGTGCAGTATTGTTTGCGACGGCATCCTGCGCATTGTTTTTGTTCAGCCCATGGGCATCCTCCCAGCTATCGGGCATACCATCCTGGTCAGCATCCGGTGGGGCGGGAGCATTGAAAACATTTCCCAAACCGCCATTGGTAAAGGGCAGATCAGATTCGCGGTATACGTAATAACCTTTTGTTCCGCGGGAGCGTACTTCTTCTGCCAGTAATGAATCTACCTGGTCGCGGCGCGGATAGCAGGCGCCTACACTATCGATGACCCATGCATATGCCTGGTTGGCAGTAAAGAGCCGGTTTGCCTGCGGATAGGGGTAAGGCTGCGTTCTAAAACCTTCCGCAGCGATGCCCGGATAGCCTGTTGTGTCGTAGGGAACAAGGCTTCCATCTGCAATGCCATTTTGGTTATTATCGAAATAATTGCCGGCGCCGTATAAATAAAAAGTGCCGGTACCACGGGAAAAGGGTGTTGTTTTGGCAGGAGGCGTTAGCGGCCCGCCCATAAAATAGTTGTTAATGATATTCACCTCAGAAACGCCGGAAGAACCGCCCATAATATAGGCATCGGCCGACCAGCCATAGTTGAGGTTATCACCCAGGCGGTTTCCATTGCCCCAGCCATAGACCACGTTGTTTACAAATTCATTGATGCCTTTTACTTTGGGATTGCGTGTTTTATTGCTGATGTAGAGGTTCCTGATCAAACTTACTTTGCCGCCATCAGGTGTTTGAATAAGGCCGCCGGCAGAGTGATTCTCCCGGTGCAAACCCTGTGCAATGATGGAGTTTTGAATGGTGATATTGTCGGGCGCAGTTCCTTTGTTGTCCCAGTTAATGGAAAAAACTTCATCCATACCCCAGCTGAAAGACATATGATCGAAGATGATATTGGCGCCATTGGCAAGGCCGGAAGCATCTTTGCCCGAGTTGTTGGTGGCGCCCAGGCGGATGCGTAAAAAGCGACAAATAGTATTATTGGCGCCGGTAAAGGTTACCCGTTTATTGAACAGCGTAATACCATCGCCCGTTGCGGTTTGTCCGGCAATGGTAACATTGGGAGCAACCAGCACATCGGTTAGCAGGTTAATGATACCCCCAACCGCAAAAACCACAAAGCGCCCGGGTGTACTCACGGCATCGCGGAAAGATCCCGGGCCGCTGTCATTGAGATTGGTAACTACATACACGGATGGATGGGCTACACCCCTTGCTCCTGTGGCAAAGCGGCCGAAACCGGTAGCTCCGGGAAAAGCGAGTGTTTGGGCATGGGAAACAGAAATGGAATGGAAAAATAACAGGGAAAGCACTGCAAAGCCAAGGGCTTTGCGCCTGGCTGGGTCAAATTTTCGCATGGCAATTAAATATGGATTGGTGTTATTGGCAATCGTTTAGTGCACACTGTATACAACATCCGCAATTGTGATCAATGTTAAAGAATTGCAATAAAGGCATTGTCCTGCACCATCCTGAAATGAGGCGAAGGAGAACAAAGCTAAGCGTTTGATTAAATGGGGTTCGTTTGAGCGGGCGATTAGAAGAAGTATTGGTTTACTGTCTGGAGTGGTTCTGCAAAGCTTGTAAGTAACCAGTGGAACGAAAATGAGAGGGCGATGCAGTGAAAGAAATCGCTCCGTCACTTCAGTTCATTCTGGAGAAATGTTTAAAGACTTTTCCTGTTTGAGCACCTGGAAGAATTGTTCGTTCACCTCGGTGATTGTGCTGGTTTAATTAAAAGAGTTGTTGGTTCAACTAGAAGAGTTGCTGGTTCACTCATGACCGAAATAATATAATCGAATGGGTGATTGATTTGACTATTCGCCGGCCATGAATCCCCAGGGCTTTTAATTGAATCGACTGGTGAAGCAATTTACTCGTGTCATCCGTTTCAGTAGAGTACTTGGAGGTACAATACAGGAATTCTTTTGATCATGAGTTATGGTCCTTGTCCGCAAAATTTGCGGATTCCTCCCTTGTTAGCTTCGTATTGAGCGCTGGAAATCATCCTTATTTTTGCTCAGTCAGTGGATTTCTGCAAATAATTTGCAATTCTTTTTGCAAATTTCCGGAATGGGGGCTAAATTAGTGGAACGATTGCAAAATGGGTTTCCGCTATCACTAACACTTTAAAGTAATGCAGATGATCAGCCAACGCAGAAATGCCCTGAAAAAGCTATTGACCACGGTTGCGGGAACGCTGGGTTTCAGCGTTTTAGCCAAAGCCGAAACTACTGCCTCCGCACCAGACGAAAAGGAAGTATACAATGTAGTGGACGACCAGGATGTGCCCCTGTTTTCCGGCGCCACCAAATTCAAGGGACTTATATTCATTGCTGGTAAAGGTGCACACTTTGCCGGTGATATTAAAGCTCATACCGATCACGTATTAAAAGAACTGGAAAAAGAACTGAAGGCCGCGGGTTCCTCCATGGAAAAAGTGCTGAAAGTAAATGTATACCTCGACGATATAAAAGATTACAAAGACATGAACGAAGTGTATAAAGGCCGTTTTGGTAAGAAGCCGCCGGTACGTACGACGGTGGCCGTTGCCAAAGGCGGCGTGCCGGGCGATTCACTCGTTGAAATGGATTGTATTGCCTATGTATAATTCCTGTTTATTGCTACAGTTGCAATGGTAGCATTAACATAAAACAGCATTCAGGTTAAGGTTCGATTATACACCGCAGTGTCGCAGTTCTTACTCTCTTATCGCAGCGACCCTGCGGTTCTCAATGTTTTTGTTCATACCCGCTTACCCGTTTCCGATTTCCCTGTTGATGAAAATGTAAGTGATCCAACCAAACGGGTTCACGCTAAAACTAACTGTATGCAACGGAGAGAATTGCTGAAATTTTTTTCGCTGGTTCCCATGGCTGGCAGCGCTGCGCTTATTCCCGGAGCCGCTGCTATGGCCGCACCACCACCTGGCCGAAGGCGCAATCTGTTTAAAGAACTCGGCGTGCGTACTTTCATTAATGCGGCTGGTACCTATACCGCTATGACGGGTTCCCTCATGCACGACTATGTTGTTGACGCCATAAGGTCTGGCGCCGACGAATTTTGTTACCTCGATGAATTGCAGGATAAAGCGGGTGAAAAGATCGCTGCCCTTGTGCATGCGGAAGCCGCCGTGGTGACCTCCGGCGCTTTTGCCGGCATGACCCTGGGCCTGGCCGGCATTTTAACCGGTATGGACCAACGTAAAGTTGAACAGTTGCCGCACCTGGAAGGTACGGGCATGAAATCGGAAGTGATCATTCAAAAGTCGCATAATATCGTATATAATCATGCACTGAAAAATACCGGTTGCAAGCTCATTTATGTAGAAAGTTCCGCCGAATTAGAAAATGCCATTAACGAGAAAACGGCACTCTTACACTTCCTGAACATCGAAGCAGACAAAGGAAAAATTCAACATGAGGAATGGGTAGCGCTGGGGCGCAAACACCATATTCCAACTTCAATTGATATTGCCGCAGATGTTCCGCCTGTATCCAATCTCTGGAAGTTCAATGATATGGGATTCAGTTTCGTGGTGATCTCCGGCGGCAAAGCAATTCGCGGTCCGCAAAGCGCAGGACTGTTAATGGGTAAAAAGGAGATCATTGCCGCAGCGCGTTTGCACATGCCGCCCCGGGGCTTTAATATCGGCCGCGGCTTTAAAGTAAATAAAGAAGAGATCCTGGGCATGTATGTAGCCCTTGAAAAATATATTCAACGGGACCACGACAAAGAATGGAAAAGATGGGAAACGGCTATTGCAAAAATTGAGCAGGCGGCCGGATCGGTAAACGGGGTAACCACCAGTATTACCATACCACCACTCGGGAATGTAACCCCAACATTAGAAATAAGCTGGGATGCAACTGCGATTAAACTCACCGGGAAAGAGCTGCAGGAAAAATTGCGCCATGGGCGTCCTTCTATAGAGATCGGTGGTGTAAAGGATAACAGTATTACCATTACCGTTTGGATGCTGAAGCCGGGACAGGAAAAAATTGTGGCCAGGCGTATCCGGGAAGAATTGATGAACGCCCGCTGAAGACGGAAGGTGAGCCATTCACCATTGACCCCGCCCGAACGACGTTCAGTCGGGCGGGCATTCACCCTTCCGGCAACCATAAACCTGTAACAGATGTTCAAAGCATATACTTTACTCTCGCTGTTAACGATCGCCTGGCAGCTATCAACAGCCCAGCCGTACCATATATTAATTAAAGGCGGGCATGTGATCGATGCGAAGAACAATATCAATGAGGTGATGGACATCGCCGTGCAGGACGGTAAGATTGCCCGGGTGGCAAAAAATATCGATGCCACAAAAGCCAGCCAGGTCATCAATGCCAAAGGACTTTATGTAACGCCCGGACTGATCGATGTGCATGTTCATGTTTTTTATGGAACCGATGCCGACCGCGCTTACAGTAATGGACCACTGGCTACTATTCCAGATGCTTTCACGTTCAGGACCGGGGTCACCACCGTTGTAGATGCGGGCAGTTCGGGCTGGCGGAATTTCGCCCTTTTTAAGAAACAGGTGATCGACCTGTCGCAAACCCGGGTGCTGGCATTTATTAACATCGTTGGCGAAGGCATGCGGGGAGGCGTATACGAACAGGATACCAAAGATATGGATGGCAAGCTGACGGGCATGACAGCGAGGCGCTATAACGATCATATCGTGGGTATTAAAGTAGCGCATTTTGTGGGCAGTGAATGGACGCCGGTGGATGAAGCGGTAAAAGCGGGCAAGCTGTCGAACAAACCCGTGATGATCGATTTTGGCGGCAGCACGCCGCCCTTATCGATAGAGGAACTATTCACCCGGCATTTGCGGCCCGGCGATATATTCACGCATTGTTTTGGGCAGTTGCGCGACCGCGAACCGGTCGTGGATGTTCAATCGCAACAGATAAAGCCCTTTGTTGTGGAAGCGCAAAAAAAAGGAATTGTATTTGACGTAGGTTATGGCTCCATCAGTTTTGCTTTTTCGCAGGCAATACCTGCATTGAAAAGCGGATTCTATCCCAATTCCATCAGCACCGATATTCATGCCAACAGTATGAATGCTTCCATGAAAGATCTGCTGAATGTAATGTCTAAATTCATGAGCATCGGCATGAGCCTGCCCGGCGTCATACAGGCTGTTACCTGGAATCCGGCCCGCGAAATAAAACATGAAGAGCTGGGGCATTTGAGCGAAGGCGCTATTGCCGACATTGCCATCCTGCATTTACGCAGCGGTAAATTCGGCTTTTTCGATCATACAGGCTATAAAGTAGAAGGAACCCAGAAACTGGAATGCGCCCTAACCATAAAAGGCGGAAAAGTCGTATATGACCTCGATGGCCTGGCCACCCCGCCTGTTCCGGCCAGGGGCGGCTAATTAAAACATTACTGACCATGAAAATGAGCGCTATTATATTTCCTGTTATAATCATGTGTTGTTTAACAGTTGCCGTGCAGGCCCAAACCATACCGCGCGATGAACTGATCTTTCTGACCTCGGCCTGGAAAGGGGAGCGGTTTGGGGATGGGCGGCCAAAAATTCCGGAGGACCTGCTTCGGCGCGCGCGCCATATTGCCATTGAAGATGCATGGACGATCCTGAACAATGAAGGGTACATCTGTCAATATGAAGGCAACTGGAAAATGGTGCATACCGATACCCCGGTAGTGGGCAGGGCCTTCACCGCCTGCTTTATGCCTACCCGTCCGGATGTAGAGAAGAACATCAAAGAAAGAGGTAAAAAGGAAGGACGCGTTGGCAATACCAATGCATGGCCCATTGATATGCTTAGTAAAGACGATGTATATGTAGCGGATGGCTTTGGCAAAATATCCGGCGGAACCTTGATCGGAAGTAACCTCGGTAACGCCATTTATACCAAAACAGGCACCGGTGTCGTATTTGACGCCGCCGCCCGCGACCTGCAGGGCTTGTCGGAGATAAAAGGATTCAATGCGTATGTGCGGGACTGGGACCCATCCTACCTGAAAGATGAGGTGCTGATGGGATTGAACGCACCTATCAGGATCGGGCATGCGATGGTAATGCCCGGTGATCTGGTAATTGCCAAAAAAGGCGGCGTATTATTTGTTCCGGCACATATGGCCGAAACGGTGATCGTCACTGCAGAGTTCATCACATTGAAAGATAAGTTCGGGATCAGCATGCTGAAAGCAGGCAGGTATACGCCCGGTGAGATCGACAACCAGTGGACCGATAAAATAAAGCAGGATTTTCTCGACTGGTTACAAAAGAACCCGCAGGAGATACCCATGACCCGGGCACAGCTGGATGAATATATGAAGAAGCGCACCTGGTAAACCAATGTGGTCATTGGTCAATCCCGCAGCCGGGGATACGTTGTGCAATACGCTGATGGGAATACTGTCACTGCGCCGCTCCCGGCTTTGCGCCCTGTAGTTTATCTCATGCAACGAATGCCATAATGTAAGCATCTATAACCTCTCATAACCATACTGACCATGACAAAAATTGCCTTGCCTGTAGCAGCAGTATTCCTGGTAGCATTTATTGTATTTTCCATTATCAATGGTGCTGCACATGCCGGGCCCTGGCTGATCGCTTTTTTTATCAGTTTGTCAATCGGTTGCCGGTCGTACGAGGCCCTGAAAGGATTTTCATTTACCATGCTCATCTTTGCTGCAGTTTCTACAGCACTTTATTATCCGCAATACTTCGACAGCTGGGGTGGTGTTAAGCTGGCTGGCTTTTTCACGCCTTTATTGCAGATCATCATGTTTGGAATGGGCACTGAGATGGGTATTAAAGATTTCGCCAATGTAATTAAGATGCCCAAAGCCGTGCTGATCGGTTTGGCGGGCCACTTTACATTTATGCCCCTGGCCGGTTATACGCTGGCAAGCCTGTTTAATTTTCCACCCGAGATAGCGGCTGGTGTGGTATTGATCGGCAGCATGCCCTGCGGCATGGCATCCAACGTTATGTCGTACCTCGCCAATGCCAACCTGGCCTTGTCGGTAACGCTAACGGCCATCGCTACCTTATTATCGCCTTTTTTAACGCCGCTGTGGATGAAGGTGTTGGGCGGACAATTCATTACTGTTGATGCAGGCGCCATGATGTGGGATATCATCAAGATCGTTGTACTGCCCATTGGCGCCGGTTTATTGTTCAATCGCTTTTTTAAGGGCAAAGTGAACTGGCTCGATAAAATAATGCCGCTGATCTCGATGTTTGGTATCGCCTTTATCATTGTGATCATTGTAGCGGCCGGGCGCGATAATCTGATCGTGATCGGACCGGCGCTGATCATTTGTGCCCTGATCCATAATACCACCGGTTACCTGTTCGGGTACTGGATAGGCCGCCTGTTTAAATTGGGTGAACGTGATGCGCGTACTATTGCCATTGAGGTGGGTATGCAAAATGGGGGATTGGCCTCGGGACTGGCGCGTGAAATGGGCAAGGCGGCTACCCTCGGATTAGCCCCTGCGATATTTGGTCCGCTCATGAATATCACGGGATCGATATTGGCCTCTTATTGGCATAAGCATAAGCCGGTTGATGAAGCCGTTGGTGAGGAGAACGCAGTTGGTAAGGTGGACAGGCTTGCGGTTGATGAGTTGACTCGTTAAGGAGTTGGGTGTAAAACTAACCCGTTTTGCTTTGTGCATACTCCGCCCTGTTCTTCAAGATACAGTCCATATGTTTGGCAGCCCATTCTGCCAGCTGTTCAATATGCGGTAATAAACTTCTGCCGAGGTCGGTCAATTCATACTCCACGCGCGGCGGAATCTCCGGGTACAGTTTACGCGAGATCAGTCCATCCGCTTCCAGTGACCGCAGGGTAACGGTCAGCATCTTCTGCGAAATATCCCCGATCTGCTGGTTCAATTCATTAAAGCGCTGCTTTCCAACATGTCCCAGGATTGAAATGATCAATATACTCCACTTGTCGCCAAAGCGATCAAGTATATGCCGGATCGAGCAATTAGAGTGCTCTGGTTTTTTTTCTGAACAATTTTTCATGTCTGAACATTGATAATCAATTACTATACTGTGTGTAAGTTACTATCAGACAGGTTACTACTTGGATGGTATTAACTTACTTCTTAGCTTTGACTCTCCAAAAGAGAGTAAGGAACTAATAGAATGCAAGTTAAAACAAAAAACTATTTAACACAAGTTCGGCGCTAAATTGACCCTATTCATGCTTATAAGTTTCTGAGAATGATCAGGATATGAAAGCGCTTGCCGAAATATAAGTTCTATAAAGCTCTGGAGGGAAGTATTATGAAAATAGAGATATGGTCAGATGTGATGTGCCCGTTCTGCTACATTGGCAAACGGCGCTTTGAGAATGCATTACAGGAATTACCATTTAAAAATGAGATTGAAGTGGAATGGAAGAGCTTTCAGCTCGATCCTTCCCTGAAACATGAGCCCGGTAAAAATATCAATCAGTACCTGGCGGAGCGGAAGGGCATGTCTGTGCAAAAAGCAAAAGAACTGAATCAACAGGTTACCAGCATGGCAGCTACAGAAGGATTACAATATGATCTTGATAAAGCGGTAGTCGCAAATTCATTTGATGCGCACCGGTTCTCGCACCTGGCCGCAAAATATGGCAAAGGTGATGCGGCGGAAGAAAGTTTATTCAGGGCCTATTTCACGGAAGGTAAGAACATAGCCGATCGCGATACCCTGGTTGAATTGGGAAAAAATATCGGCCTTGATGGCGACGAAGTAAAACGAACCCTGGAAAGCGATGCCTATGCGCAGGAAGTGCAGCAGGATATTGCAGAAGCAGAAGCGATAGGCGTGCGTGGCGTACCTTTCTTTGTTATTGACCGCAAGTACGCTGTATCGGGCGCCCAGGCTGCCGATACTTTTAAACAGGTTTTTGAAAGGGCCTATTCCGAATGGAAAAAAGAGAAAGGTCAGTTCACAACCATTCAGGGCGAAGTTTGTTCTACTGACGGCGACTGCAAATAAGTTCGGTTACAGGATAAAGATATATATTTGCTGCCCCCTGAGCGGCTTACCGTAAACGATTGCATTTTACATTTTTATTTACAATGAATTTTTTCAAACGAATACGTATTGGAAAAGTTACGGATCATTATATATACATTAAATACTCAAACAATAGAAACATGAAAAAAGCAACTATCATCGCAGCCTTATTGATCTCATCAGCAGCCACATTTGCACAAACCTGGACTGTTGACAAAGCGCACTCAAGATTAGGATTTAACGTAACGCACCTGTCAGTAGCAGAACTGGGTGGTACTTTCAACAGCATCGATGCCAAGATCACTTCATCAAAACCTGATTTTACCGATGCAGTGGTTGAATTGACCGCCGATATCAACAGCATTAATACCGACAACGAACAACGTGATAATCACCTTAAAGGCGCTGACTTTTTTGATGCTGAAAAATTTCCTACCCTTACTTTCAAAAGCACTTCATTCAAAAAAGTAAGCGACAAGAAATATAAAGTGAGCGGTAACCTCACGCTGAAAGGGGTGACCAAACCCGTAACACTGGATGTAGTACTGGGCGGTACCACTACCAACCCAATGAGCAAGAAACCTGTTGTAGGTTTTAAGATCACCGGTACCATCAAACGTTCTGATTTTGGTGTAGCTGCTGGTATGCCTGCTGCCATGTTAAGTGATGAAGTTAAATTGAACGCAGGCACTGAATTCGTAAAAGAATAATAAGATCTGATATGAAGAAGCTGATCTTTTCTATGGCAACACTGCTGGTTTTTACAGCAGTGTTCGCCTTCGCGGTAGCTCAAAAATGGGCCATAGCCGGTAATTACAGTATCAAGTTCTCGAGCAGCGATGTTTCGGGGATCTTCAAGACTTTTTCCGGAAATATCGTTTTCGATGAAGCGAACCTCGCCGCTTCAAAATTTGATGTATCCATTGATGTGAACTCTATCAATACCGGGAACGGTTTACAGAACAAACACGCCAAAGGCGCTGAGTGGTTCGATGCCGCCAAATACCCGGCGATCAAATACAGTTCCAAAAAGATCGTAAAAGCAGGTAATGGTTACCAGGTAACAGGCGACCTGCAGATCAAAGGGATTACAAAGGAATATACGATCCCGTTCACCTTTAAAAAAGCCGGCGCCGGTGCTACATTCAACGGCAGCTTTACCGTAAACCGGTCCGATTTCAATATCGGTAAACCCGGTGGCGATGTAGCTGAACAGATCAAAATTGACGTAGCTGTTCCGGTTAACAAAGGCTAATAAACCAACATGTATGTTTAAAAGATTATTGTTACTGGGGTTGGTATCGGGTGCGCTGGCGGGGCTGGCGGCTTTGATCTATCAAAAAGTATATTTCAAAGCAAATGAGGCTGATTTCTCCGCCATTGTAACGCCGGCGAAAATCTTCATCGGTGGTATATTGATCAACCTGCTGGCTTCGGTTGTTTACGGGTTGCTGATCAAATGGGCGCCAAAGACCGGTGACATCCTGTTTAACCTGCTTTTCGTAATACTCACGTTTGCCGCAATAGTAGTGCCCATCGGCTATATACTGCCACTCGATTACGAGCAGCCCGAATTATTCCCCGGATTGACCGTGCCTATGCTGTTTTTCCCGGCGTTGGCCTGGTTTACGTTCAAACCGGTTTTCATTAAGAAGTAAACAAGGATCCTGCGACTTGCAGGTAAAACGAGCTGTTGATGCGAGTTTACAAGGCCGGAAGTGTGAATCAGAAGATTACAGTCATTGAAAGGTTATATCGAAAGGATGATAGTTGTAAACTTCCGGCCAATTTTTGCATTTTTCAGCGCAGATATACATAAGGAATATTGCTCAGGCCCTGACGCTACCGTCAGGGCTTTTTTGTGTAAGCCGCGCCCGGCACGGGTCAGCGGCAGAGCAACCATTTTTTATACCCCCGGTCTTCATAAATGAGTTTACCTTTGGGTTATACAGGCATAATTCTCAATAGCTGACAAATAATTTTACCTGATTATATTTGTTATATACTTGTAGACAGTAAAAGAATTCCTTATATGAATTACTATACGTTATTGGATGATATAAAGCAATACGTAACCAATTTCTTCCACACCCACCCGAGTGATAAAATAATTTATCATAATCTGGTGCATACCGAAAATGTAGTGAATGCAGCTGTTGAGATCGCCAATCATTACCGGCTGAACGACCAGGATTATTTCATCGTTGTGACGGCCGCCTGGTTCCATGATATCGGTTATTATACCGACCCAGCCCGGCATGAAGAGAAAGGGGCCGAAGAAATGGCTTCTTTTCTGAACAGGAAGGGAGTTGAAGAAAAAGTCATCCAAACCGTAGCCAACTGTATCAGGGCCACCCGTATGCCGCAAAATCCGGAAACAATGCTTGAGAAAATTGTTGCCGATGCCGACCTCTATCATTTGGGCACCTCCCGGTTCAGTGAATTCAATAAGGAATTGCGAAAGGAATTTATCGCATTGCATAATATAGATATCAGTAAAGACGAATGGCGTACCAAGACCATCCGACTGCTCGAGACACACCAGTACCATACCGACTATTGTCGGTTGTTGCTGAGCGATACCAAGGCCAGGAACCTGGAGAAATTGAAGACAAAAGTGAACGGGAAACAGCCGGAGCTTAAAAATGCCAAACCGGTTTTACCCGAAATACCATTGCAGCAGCCGGCCAAACCGAAAGTGAAACCGCTCCTGCCCGAACTGGCAGACGATGATAAATCTAAACGGAAGAGCCGGCCCGACAGAGGTATTGAGACCATGTTCCGCATAACATCGGCCAACCACCAACGGCTAAGCGACATGGCCGACAGCAAGGCGCATATTATGATCTCGGTAAATTCGATCATAATATCCGTTCTGCTCAGTGTATTATTAAAGAACCTGGAACAATTCCCTCAATATACTTTGCCTGCACTGACCCTGCTGACCGTTAGCCTGGTGACCATTGTTTTTTCAATACTGGCTACCCGGCCCAATATACCCCGCGGAACATTTACCCAAACCGACATCAGTGAAAAAAAGGTAAACCTGTTATTCTTTGGAAATTTCTTTAGAATGAGCATGGAAGATTATACTTCGGGTATGTTGCAGATGATGGACGATCGCGACTTTTTATACCGCAGCCTTATTAAGGATGTGTATTCACAAGGGGTAGTGCTGGGGGCCAAATACCGGCGTTTGCGCATCTCCTACAACGTATTCATGTATGGATTGATCATATCTGTGATCGCATTTTCCATTGCCGCAATTGTAACTACTTAGAACCGGTAACAGCATGCAATCAGCATTTTTTTTCGATAGGGATCTCAGCTGGCTTTCTTTTAACGGACGGGTGCTCGAAGAAGCAGGTAATAGTCATGTGCCAATACTGGAGCGCATCAAATTCTTATCTATCTATTCGTCCAATCTCGATGAATTTTACCGGGTACGCATGCCCGCGGTCATGGCCCTCGAAAAGATCCATCAAAAAGGGGCCGACCAGCAGGCGGCGGAGGCCAAAACTGCCATATTAAAAGAGATCACTACCATTATCAACCGGCAGCAGGAAAGGTTTGGTGCTATCTTCACCACCGAGATTTTGCCCTTGCTGAAAGAAAAAGGCATTCATTTAGTGTATAATGAGCCTATGCCCGACAGTATAAAAGAAGAAGTGTCGGCCTACTTTTATACCCATGTAATGGCTTTTTTGCAACCGGTGTATTTATCCATTTCCGGCATTAAATTCTTTCCGGAAAATAACAAATTATACCTGCTCACTGTAATAGAAGGCGAGCGGGGATTCAATGAGCTGGTCATAATAAATATTCCTTCCGATAACCTGCCACGCTTTTATGCGGTTAAAGCGGATAATAAACAATATGTAGTTTTTCTGGATGATATTATAAAGGATAATCTATCGGCCATTTTTAAACATGCTGTTATTAAAGGATGTTTTAGTTTTAAAATAACCCGCGATGCCGAGCTCGACGTGGAAGATGATTATGAAGGCGACCTGGCCCGTAAAATTGAAGATCAGCTGACCAAACGCGATTTTGGTTTGGCTACCCGCCTCCTGCATGAGCCCGGCATTGAAGACGGACACCTGCAATTATTGGTAATGGCATTGAAACTGCAGCATGCCAGCATTATCAGGGGAGGCTGTTATCACAACCTGAAAGACCTGGGTTCTTTTCCCGTGAACGAAGCAGGTATGAGCTATGATAAATGGCCGGCGATCAGGGTAAAGGCCGGCGATGGCTCCCTGTCATTATTTGAAGCAATTGAAAAGAAAGATCTCTTATTACATCCGCCGTATCAGTCTTACGACCTGGTCTTGCGGTTCTTCAATGAAGCGGCGGTTGACCCCGATGTTTCTGAGATCTATGTTACATTGTATCGAATTGCGAGTGATTCAAGGATCGGCCATGCGCTGGTGAGTGCTGCCCGCAATGGTAAAAAAGTGTCGGTGCTGGTTGAATTAAAAGCCCGGTTCGATGAAGCCAATAATATCCGCTGGGCAAAAAAGATGAAGGCGGCGGGGGTTAAAATAATCTACAGCGCCTTATCGCTGAAAGTGCATGCTAAAATTGCCCTCGTAAAAAGGAAAAAGGAGAAACGGATTTCCTGTGTAGGACTGCTGGCAACGGGCAATATGAATGAAAGTACCGCCCGCTTTTATACAGATCATATCCTGTTCACGGGGCATCCTGAAATGCTCCGCGAGATGGAATTGCTGTTCATCTTCCTGGGGCACCGGAAAAAAGCCGGCAATCCCGGCCTTATCAATTTCAACCACATACTGGTAGCGCAGTTCAACCTGCAGGAGCGGTTCCTGCAAATGATCGACCGCGAAATAACCAATGCCCGGGCCGGTAAGGAGGCTGCCATCACCATCAAGATGAACAACCTGGAAGAAAAGGTTCTGATCAGCAAGTTGTACGAAGCTTCACAGGCAGGTGTACAAATCCGCTTGATCGTGCGAAGTATTTGTTGTTTGAAACCCGGTGTGCCCGGCTTAAGTGAACATATTACCGTTAAGCGGATCGTTGACAGATACCTGGAGCATGGGCGGATCTTTGTTTTTCACAATAACGCGGCTACAGAATTGTACATGGGCTCGGCCGACTGGATGAACCGGAACATTTACCGGCGTATTGAAGTGTGTTTCCCGGTGTATGATGAAACCATCAAAGATCAGATGCTGCAATTGTTGCAACTGCAGCTCGACGATAACGGGCAGGCGGTGGCCATTGACCAGCACCTGAACAATGTACCCCTGCCAAAAAATGGAACCCTGGTGTATTCGCAAAAGGCTATCTATGAACTGTTGGCCAAACAGCAGGGATAAACAATGACTATGTGTACTATAAAAATAAATACAGGATGGTTCATTGTGTTGGGTTTTGCCCTTACCGTGGCCGCCTGTAAACCAAAACGAAAATTTGAAGGACCACCTGGTTATGATGTCAATGCCCCCAAAAAATTTGTTATGCCGCCCAGTTTGCAGGAGATCTCGGGCATTGCTTTTTACCAGGGCAATAGCGATACCGTATATGCCCAGGAAGATGAGAATGGTAAACTGTATTTCCTGAAACCGGGCGATAAAAAATCTTCCAATTTTAAATTTGCCAGGCATGGCGATTATGAAGATGTAGCCATCTGCAACAATACGGTGATCATGTTGCGCAGCAATGGCATCCTGTTCAGTTTTCCATTTGCCGATATTCACCTGGTAGAAGAGAAAGGGAATGTTATTGAATGGAAAGACCTTTTGCCCAAAGGCGAATACGAAGGCATGTATGCCGATGAAGCAAGCAGGCTGATCTATATCATTTGCAAGGATTGTGCGAATGAAAAAAGCGGTAAAACGGCAAAAGGGTATATCTTGCAGCTGTCAACCGATGGAAAGATCAGCCAGCAAGGCGAGTTTGCGGTGGATGTGAAGGAAATAGAAGAGGTTACCGGCGTCAGGAAAATAAACTTTAAGCCATCTGCTCTCGCATTTAATCACATTACCAGGGAATGGTACATCATATCATCGATCGGTAAATTACTGGTGGTAACCGATAGTAACTGGAAAGTAAAAGCTGCCTACAATTTAAATCCAGCCCTGTATTATCAACCTGAGGGAATAGCCTTTGATAAAATTGGCAATCTGTATATATCCAATGAAGGCGGAGATCTGCATGCCGGAAATATTTTAAAAACTACCTGGACGGGAAAGTAAACCTGGGAGCCTATGCCAAAGCGAATTTTACACCTTGCACTGCTTATTGTATTGTCTGCACCAATTGCCAATGCGCAAACCGATAGCGCCATTGCTCAGGCGCATCCTTCTTATGACAGTGTAACCCGCATGCATCGAAGATTGTTCGGTGAAAATTTCCGTAAGGAATGGGCCGCTCCTGTAAAGCTGCCGGTGATCAAATTATCAGAACGTGGCCTTACCATATTACAACGGGGTGGCGGCAAACAAACCCGTTCCCTTCGCCTCAAAGATGCCAGTGGCAGGGAATGGGTATTGCGCAGTATTGAAAAAAATCCCGAGATCATTTTGCCCGAACCTTTGCGGGTAACCTTTGCGGCCGACTGGTTTCGGGATGCCATGAGTGCACAACATCCCTACTCACCATTAATAGTGCCTGTGTTGGCAGAAGTTGCACAGGTACCACATGCCAGTCCTTTGATTGGATATGTAGCGCCGGATCAAAACCTGGGTCAATATGAAAAGGAGTTTGCCAACACCATGTGTTTACTCGAAGAAAGGGAGCCTTTCGGCGACTCAGACAATACGCTCAAAATGCTGGAGCGCCTGAATGAGGACAATGATAATATAATAGACACCATTGGCTTTTTCAGGGCCCGGCTGCTCGATATGTTCATCGGCGACTGGGACCGCCATGAAGACCAGTGGCGTTGGTTTGATGAACAGCAGGGCAGTGGCAGGAAGTATGTAGCCATACCCCGCGACCGCGACCAGGTACTGCGCCGTACGGAAGGATTTTTTCCGAAAGTGGCTGCCCGCAAATGGATCGCTCCTTTCTTAACCGGTTTCGATGGTGATATCAAACGCCAGAATCACTTCTTCTTCAATAGCCGCAAACTGAATGCCCGCTTCCTGATCCAGCTTGATCATGACCGATGGATGGCGATGACACATGATTTTTTGGCGCTTATGACGGATGAGCTGCTGGAAAAAGCCCTGTTGAGGTTGCCCCCGGAAGTATATGTGATGAAACACGATGAGCTGTTACAGAAAATGAAAACGCGGCGAGCCAACATGCCCAGGGCCATGGAGAAATATTATTATTTCCTGAACCGGATCGTTGATATACAGGTATCAAATAAAAACGAACTGGTGGAGATTACCGATGGTCCCAATAATGGTTTGTCGGTGGTCATTCATAAACTGTCGAAAAAGGGAAAGGCAGATACTCAACTGTTCGCCCGTACCTTCTTTCCCAGGGAAACCAAAGAGCTGCGTTTCTTTTTGCGCAATGGTAACGACAGCGTAGTGCTGAACAATTCCCAAAAGAAAATAAAAGTAAGGATTGTAGGCGGCGAGGGTGCGAAGGTGTATGCCGTACAGGCGTCAGGCAAAAAAGTGAACGTATATGAGAAGGAAACCGGCGCCACTTTTACCGGGAACACCAATCGGTTGAAAAAACACTTGTCGAACGATACGGCCAACACCGCTTTTGTACCTACCAATCCCTATGGCATCGTAAGGCCGGTGGTGGTGGCCGGTTTCAACCTGGATGATGGCCTTTTGCTGGGGGGCGGCGTTAAGATCATAAAACAGGGATTCAGAAAAATACCATATGCCAGTGTGCAGCAGATAAGCCTGGCGCATTCTTTTTCAACAAGCGCCTTTCGCATCCGCTATAAAGGCGAATGGTTACAGGCGGTTGGAAAAGCAGATATCACCATGCAGGCTGATATCTTTGCGCCCAACAATACCCGCAATTTTTTCGGCCGGGGCAATGAGACCGAGTATATTAAGGTGGGCGATTTCAGAAGGTTCTACCGTACCCGCTACAATGTGTTCCAGGCCAATCCTTCCCTGCGCTTTCATATAGGCAAAAGCACCACTTTGAGTGCTGGTCCGGCCATTCAATACTACCATTCAGACAGCGTCGAGAACAATGGACGTTTTATAAACAATAAGGCACTCATTAATTCATACGACAGTAACACTGTGCATGTAGACAGGTTGCATGGAGGTGTAATATTAGGCCTTGTACGCGACAGACGTAATAACATACTGATACCCTCGGAAGGGCATTATTTTAGTGTTATAACGCATGCCTATGCCGGCTTAAATGATGAAAGTGAATCATATGTGCAGGTAATACCGGAAATAGCCGTGTATAAGAACCTGAGTAAAAAAGGGACCGTGGTGCTTGCAGAACGCTTAGGCGGTGCTGTTACTTTCGGTAAATCAGCTTTTTATCAATCTGCTTTTTTAGGCGGACATGAAAACCTGTGGGGATACCGGCAGTACCGTTTTGCCGGTGAGCATATGTTGTACAACAATCTTGAGTTTCGTATAAAGCTTGGTAACTTTGTAAATTATATCCTGCCCGGGCAATATGGCGTTACTGGTTTTTATGATGTAGGCCGGGTATGGGTGAAGGACGAATCATCCACCATCTGGCACCAGGGAGTAGGCGCGGGAATTTATTTTGCACCTGCTCAAATGGCAGTATTCCAGTTTACGACCGGATACTCAAAAGAAGGCTGGTTCCCCTATGTGATCATGGGTTTCAGGTTTTAACAACGGCGGCTTTCATATGTTATTATAACCGGTAAACCGGTGCGCGGGATGACAATCCTGCTGTTTTTCAGTTGTGGCATCTTATTGGGAGTTAGCTCCGGGCTAAGTGTGCCACACCTGGTTATTACGCAAATTAGGTGTGGCACACCTTGCGACAAATAGGCTCTGGTATGCAAACGATGACGATCAACATTAATGAGAAGTTTACGCTGGATCATGTGGATACGGCTTTTTCACTGCGCCCATTCATTAACTTTTTAAGAAAATCGCTCAAGAACGATTCGTCATTAAAAGATAAACTCACCGCATTTTTACTGGAAAAGATGGAACAGTATCCTGAACTGGAAGGAGATGTGGCCATCGATTACATGGACAAATACCGCGACATCCTGGAGCTGATCTTTGTGAGCATGTCGAATGTAACGGAAGATGAGAACCGCTTACCGTGGGCGCTGGGTATGCCTTTACGGCCGCTGTTTGTATACGGCACCAATGCTTTTTATAACCTGATGATCGACGGCAAACACAAGAAACTGAAGAAAGCCGTGACGCAGAGCGATGATAAAATGATGCGCATCCGTAACCTGCGCATTGCCTATTCTTTTATCCTCGAGCGCTTGTACAATTTCTCGCCATTTCATAAAAACGAGATCATTCATACGTTTGTTGATGAAGACACCGGCTTGCTGAGGCATTTAAAAATAAATATAGACACCCGTTTTATCGAAGTTACCCCCGTTGGCGAACTGCCCAGTTTTGCCAGCATTTCCAATCATGGCCACCTCGACGAAGAGCATGGTTTTGAAAGGCTGCAAAAGCTGTTGCCATTGAGCCTGTTCAAGTTCAGGGGTATGTCGGTAGTAACCATAACCGATGAAACTGTAAAATATGCGGTAGAAACGATTAAGAATACCATGATGACACGTCACCAGCTCTCGGAAAATGAGTGTTACTGTGACGTTTCCAAATCGCTGAAAACACTGGTGCAGAACAATGCCATTGACTTCAATATAACGCCCCTGTTCCGCATCAATGATAAATTAGTGCTGCCGTACATGCACGAGATCAAGAGTGTGCTGATAACAGAGGATTGCCAGAGCGAGGCGGCACACAGCGCTTATCAATCTTTTGCAGAGGAATATATCCGCAATCCGCGGCCGCTTATTTATAAAACCATTTCGAGCAAGGAAGCTAAATTATATCCCTTCTTATCAACCTGTACCCGAAGCGGCATACAATCGTTCATGGTATTACCGCTTTTTTCCAATAATAAGATCTCGGGGATCCTGGAAATTTTTACGAAGGAACCGGGCATACTGGATGAGAAGATCCTGGCCATGCTGGAGCCGGCTTTTCCGGTGCTGGAGCAACTGGTGCAAATTTCGATCGACGATTTTAACCAGGCCATTGACAATGTGATAAAAGAAAAGTTCACTTCGTTGCAACCTGCCGTGCAATGGAAGTTCAACGAAGCGGCCTGGCATTATGTGCAGGAGGTTGACAGTAAGGGCAAGGGAAAGATTGAGACCATCAGCTTCGAAAATGTGTATCCGCTGTATGGCGCCATCGATATTCGCAATTCAACAGTAGAGCGTAATAAAGCCCAGTTTGGCGATCTGCAAATGCAATTTTCTATTCTGCTGGAAACCTTGCAGGAAGTGAAAAAGCATTACAATCTCGCGTTGACCGACGAAATGATCTACAAATGCCGTAAATGGAAAAATACGCTGGACGATACGTTAACACCCCATGGCGAAGTAAAGCTTACCGATTTCCTGGAGAAAGAAGCGGTCTCCTTTTTAAAACATTTCAAGCTCACCCATCCCGGATCGGCCGGTATTGTTGAAAGATATTTTGAAGCCATTGAAGAAACCAAGGGCATTGCATGGACGAACAGACGCCAGTTGGAGGAGTCGATGCAGATGGTGAACACGGCCGTGAACAACTACCTCGATCTGATGAAGGATGAATTGCAGTTATCGTATCCCTGCTATTTTGAGCGCTTCCGCACCGATGGGGTAGAGTATGATATTTATATCGGGCAATCCATTGCACCGCAAAAGCCTTTTGATATCCTGTACTTGAAGAACCTGCGGCTTTGGCAGTTGTCATCGATGGCCGCCATTGCGAAGATCACGCATGAAATGCTGCCCAAGCTGTCGAAACCATTGCAAACCACCCAGCTGATATTTATCCATAGCAATACGATCGATATCAGCTTCCGTAATGATGAGCGGCGTTTCGATGCAGAAGGCGGCTACAATATCCGTTACCAGGTGATCAAGAAACGGATCGATAAAGTACATGTGGCCGATACCAATGAACGGTTGACCCAGCCCGGAAAAATTGCGCTGGTCTATTTTAACCGCCGGGATGCCGATGAATATATATCTCACATTCAATACCTGCAGGAGCAGGGGATCTTACTGGATGACCTGGAATTCCTTGACCTGGAAGAATTGCAGGGTGTGGCCGGATTAAAAGCCCTGCGCGTTGGCATTAATCTCGAATATGATCATAACCAGGCTTCCTGATAAATACAAATCAGGTAACGAAATTTTAATAGAAGAAATCCTTTTATAATTTCGCCCTCGCTGCAAGTTGACTTATCTTCAATGGATAGTACTTATGAAGCGAGGGCGATATTTTTTTCTGGCGTTGTTAGCAGTTTGTATAGCAGGGGCTGTACATGGGCAGCAGACCTATAGGCATATGCTGCGGCTCTATGAAGACAATGACCTCTTTAATGTAGTGGGCGGCATTACTGACCGCGGTTACACGAATGGCACCCGGCTCGATTATTTCTTCCAGCACCATAATTCATCCCGTTTTTTTCTCAACCGGATATTACCGAAAGCCGGCGACAGCAGCGTTAATACGAATGGCTTCAGCATTATGCAGGTAATAGTTACGCCGAAGAACATTTTAAAGAGAATACCTGATAAAAATGATTATCCCTATTCAGGGGCGCTGTTCGCAACCCATAGTTTGCATTCGACCAATGCCGTCAGAAAATACAGTCTGCAAACGGTGTTAATGGCCGGTATAATGGGGCCGCCTTCGATGGCCAAAGAAACCCAGCAATTCAGTCATCGCCTGGTGGGTTACTTAAGGCCCCAGGGCTGGGACTACCAGCTCAAGACGGACCCGCTGCTGAATGTGCAGCTGGCCGCAGAAAAACAGCTGGCTCAGATTCAGAAAAGCGTTGAGGTCATCGGCGGAGCGCAGGCTTTCGCAGGTACGGCCATGAATGGGCTTGGCGTTTATTCGCTCATCCGCCTCGGCAAAATGGAACCCTATTTTAATGGATATCTCACACGGTTTGCCACGCCGCCAGGGAGGGGGCGCCGTCAACAGCTTTATCTGGTGATCAGGCCGGCGCTTGAATGGATGCTGACCAATGCCATGATCGATGGCGGCATTTTTAATGGACATAAGAAAATACTACCCGACCAGCCTGACGATCCCAATGATGATGAACCACCCATGGGCGACAGGGTGCGTAACCGCCTGGTAGCCAGGTGTGATTATGGTGTGGTGCTGTCCCTGGGCCGCATCTGTTTTTCCTTCACGCAATCTTCCGCTACGCCCATGATAAAGGGAACGGGCAGGAAGGACATGGCCAATATTTCTATAGAACTTGCCTGGTAATATATAAGCCGTTTTGGTAAAGCCACCACGTTTTGAGCGTGGTGGCTTTACCATTTTTAGCCGGTCTTTAACAGAAATGAACGGCGGATATGGCTGCATGTCCTCATAGAACAGCACTGCTTTAGAATTTTTTTAATTTGATAGTCAATAAACTAGCGTCAGTAATAGAAAAAAGTTAAATACTTTTCTAAAAAAATTAAAAACATATTTTAACTTACCGTTAAATTTGAAAAAAGAACCTGCTAAGGACGCACATGGAAAAAAACTTATTGTATAAAAGGAGGATCGTAAAACACCTTTATTTTGGCAATATGCTTTCATGTGCCGATTTGAGCGACAAGATCCATAAAAGTATACCACTTACCACCAAGATGCTTGGTAAGTTGATGGAGGAGGGGATGGTGACAGAAACAGGGTATGCCGCCTCGACGGGCGGACGCCGGCCTGTGATGTATTCGCTGAAGCAGGATATCATGTATGTGGTGTCGGTGGCCATGGACCAGCTGGTTACCCAGATTGCCATCCTTGACATGCAGAACAGGAATGTGACCGATATTGAGCTGTTTGAGCTGCCTCTGACAAAAAATCCAAACGCCCCCGCAGCACTCGCCGAAAAAATAAATGAGATCATCACCAGGTCTGGAATTCCGAAAAACAAAATTGCCGGGGTAGGTATTGGCATGCCTGGTTTTGTGAATTCGGTAAAAGGCATCAACTATACCTTTCTCGAGACAGACGGCTATACCATTAGCCAGTACATTGCCGGCAAAGTAAAATTACCGGTGTTCATCGATAACGACTCGCGCCTGATCGCATTGGCCGAACTGAAGTTTGGTGCGGCCCGCAACAAAAAGAATGCGCTGGTCATCAATGTGGGTTGGGGTGTAGGATTAGGAATGATCCTGGAAGGCGAGCTGTTCAGGGGGCACGATGGCTTTGCCGGGGAGTTCAGCCATATACCGCTTTTTCTGAATAACAAATTATGCAGTTGCGGTAAAAGCGGTTGTCTGGAAACGGAAACCTCCCTGCTGATCGTGATTGAAAAGGCCAGCAATGGATTGAAGAATGGGAAATTGTCGATGCTGAAGGAAAAAGAATTATCGGCTGATCATCCTGAAAAGGCTTTCCAGAATATAGTAACGGCTGCAAGCAAGGGCGACAAGTTTGCGGTAGAGATCTTATCGGAAGCCGGTTACAATATTGGCAGAGGTGTAGCTATCCTCATCCATTTATTGAATCCTGAAGCGGTGATCCTGAGCGGACGCGGTTCTTCGGCCGGTAAGATCTGGCAGGCGCCGATACAGCAGGCATTGAATGAACATTGCATCCCCCGTTTATCGGTGAATACCGAGATCGCCGTTTCGGTGCTGGGGTACAATGCCGAGCTTACGGGTGCAGCTGCCCTTGTTATGGAGAATTATGAAAGAGAAGAAGCCCGACCCCTTATCTATGAAAATAAACCGGATGTGTTCATTTGATCCGGTTCCTACCTTACCTATTTCACCTACCTACCTATGAAAGAATTGAGCACATGATTGCGAAAGCAATCCAATATCTGCAACATAAATCATCAAACTATTTATTGACAAACAAACAAACTGCTATGACGAAAGCAACAATCCGGTTACTTCTGATCATGCTGGCAGGAATCTGGGGCCTTACAGGAACTGCACAGGAAAAAAAGATGATCACAGGAGTAGTAAAGGATAGCGCTGGTAAAGCCTTGCCAGGTGTATCCGTTTCCGAAAAAGGAAGTTCTTCTGCTACTGTTACCGACATGAACGGTATGTTCAGGGTCCAGGTTTCCACACCAAACCCGGTCCTGGTTTTCACATCCATTGGTTTTGACCGAAAAGAAATTGCTGTAGGGAGCCAAACCTCCCTCGATGTTAGTCTCTCTGGTGAGGTTACCAGCCTTGAGGGCGTGGTGGTCACTGCGCTGGGTATCAAAAAAGATCAACGAAAACTGGGGTATGCTACTACACAGGTGTTAGGGAAAGACATCGTGCAATCAGCGCCTACCAACTTCGGCTCAGCATTGTATGGCAAGGCGCCCGGCGTTACTATTAACACAAACCCTGGTGGTGCCACCAGTGCGGTTGGTATCCAGATCAGGGGAGTTAACTCAATTAACTATCAACGCCAACCCTTACTGGTTGTTGACGGTGTAGTTACCCGCAACGGCGACGCCAATAGTGAAGGATATTGGGGTGGCAACCAGCGCCTGAATGGTAATGGTTTGCTGGACATTAACCCTGAGAACATCGAAAGCATCAACATCCTAAAGGGAGCTGCCGCCTCTGCGTTGTATGGTTCTGATGCCAACTTTGGAGTTATTGTAATTACTACAAAGAATGGTAAAGGCCGTAAAGGATTGGGTATTGAAGTTAACCTCAGTGGTAATGTGGAAAATGTGGCAGTTACACCTGACCTGCAAACAAGTTGGGGCCCGGGTTATGAGCGCACAGTTAACATTGCGTCATTTGGTGCAGATGATAAAGGCTGGTTGTACAATGCAAATGGGGATAGATATCCCATTTTCCGGGCATGGGCACAGTATGGCCCTAAACTCGATAACGGCCAAGTGTACTGGTGGGATGGCCAGATGCGTGAATACAAAGCCCAATCCAACAACTGGAAAGAGTTCTACAGAACAGGGCATAGCGAGATCGCTAACATTGCCGTCAGTAATTCCAGTGAAAAGATGAATTATCGTTTTTCTTATACCCGCAACAATTATAAAGGTATACAGATAGGCGGTAAACAAGAGAAAAACACATTCAACTTCAATTCAACCTATAAGCTTAACAATAAGGTTTCAATTGACTTGGTTGCCAGTTATGTAAATGAAAAGGTGCATAACAGACCACGTCAGCTGTTTTATGTAACCAACAACTTTGGCGGTTTCTTCAGTCCGGCTGAGTATATGGACGTTTTATTTGATAAGTATAAAACCTCCAAAGGTTATAAATGGGTTCCTTTTAATTCAAACGTTGATGTTGATGAAAGAATAAAATATAACATAAGGGCAACGGACTTTCTCGACTTTTTGTGGAATCAACTGGCGAACAGTTTTGATGAAACCAGCAACCGTTTTCTTGCCTCTGCGACAGTTAATTACAATATCGCTAAAGGCTTGAACTTCCGTGGCCGTTATGGTACTGATTATACTGGTTATTTTGCCGAAAACAAGGAGCGTTCAACGCAACCCATTTCCTTTGGAGCAACCGGCCGGTACTCTACCAACACCAATCGGTTTGTATTTAATTATGGTGATGTGCTGTTAACATATGAGCGTAATATTACAGACGATCTGAAAGCCACTGCATCTATCGGTTACCAGGGCCGCAGGGAGGAGTATCGTTACAATGAAGCTTCCACCCGGGATGGATTGTCGCAGGAGAACTGGTTCAGTTTAAATGCTTCCAAAGGCAATGCTACGGGTTCTGCCCGGAGAACGGTACTTGTAAAAGATGGCATGTTTGGTATGCTTAACCTGGAATACAAAGACTTCCTTTTTGTGGAAGGTACTTTGAGAAGAGAACGTACTTCATCTTTGGCGCCGGGCAACAATACTTTCTATTATCCTGGTGTCAGTGCTGCTTTGGAATTGAATAACGCATTTGAATTGCCTGAATTCGTTAGCTACAGCAAACTGCGTGCAGCTTATGGTGTGGTAGGTAACCCACCTGATGCTTACGTAGGCAATGTATTGTACTTTGCCAATCCAATATCTAACATCGAAGGAATTCCCATTCTTTATCCTCCAACTGAAAAATATGGTAATAAAGAGTTGAGGAACGAGATGAAAAAGGAAATGGAGTTTGGCTGGGAGAACAGGTTTTTCAATAACCGTTTAGGTTTTGACCTTACTTATTACAATAACAAGATCATAGATCAGATCACCGCGCTTACTACACCGGCCTCTATTGGCGCAACCAGTGTAATTGTAAATGTGGGTAATATGCGGAATTACGGTGTCGAGCTGGGATTATTCGGTACACCTGTAAAAACCAGAGATTTTGCCTGGGATACAAGGTTGAATATGGCATTTAACCGCAACAAAGTTGTTTCGCTGAAGGAAGGTTTGGAAAGCATCCAGTTGGGAAGCGTTGATAACGGCGCTTTACTTGTAATTGCACAACCAGGCCGGCCCGCAGGCGATCTTATGGCTTACAAAAGGAAAACAGACGATAAAGGCAACTTTATTGTGAATGCAGCAGGCTTTTATGAAGTTGACTACAGCAAACAACAAGTGGTTGGAAACCTGCAGCCCAAAGTTAATGGTGGTTTTATCAATAGCTTTACATATAAAAATTTCAACCTGAATGTGGTTGTTGACTTCCGTTTTGGCGGCCAACTGGTTTCACCAACCTGGTTATACGGAACCGGAGCAGGTATGTATAATAACACGTTGTTTGGAAGAGATGCCGAACATGGTGGCCTTTCTTATTATTATGAAGTGGATGTCCCAGATGCAAATGGTAAATATTCAAATGGTAATATAAAACCGGAGAATAAGAAAATAGGGATTGCGACAGGTTCAGCAAAGGGTCCCCAAAATCAAAGAGTCTTCGATGACGGCATGATACTGAAAGGCGTTACAGCTGACGGTAAAGAAAATACGACGATAGTAGAAACACCTGCTTATTACCGGTCGAGATATGCCTGGGGCTCCGGACCAAATGCTCAGAACTATAGCAGCTATCAAGATGCTATATTTAACAACGACTTTATTAAAATGCGTGAAATCACGTTGTCTTACACACTTCCCCGTAAGGTGGCTGGTTTCATTAAAGCACAAAACCTCACCTTTACTGTGTTTGGACGTAACCTGTTTTACTTTAGTAAAGACTTGCCCTACTACGATCCTGAAGAAGGTGTGGGTACTAACTGGGTTTCCCAGGGTTCCACTAATGGTTCAGGTAATGCCGCTACCAGATCTATCGGCGGCAGCCTCAGGGTTTCATTCTAAACACATTTGTTAAACATCGACAATTATGAAAAAACTTATTATAGCAATCCCGCTTTTAATCATAGCGACAGGCGCACTGCTGACGGGGTGTAAAAAGTCTGATTTTGAGGATAATTATCAGAATCCAGACGGGTCTGTTTCTGCCACTATCCCAAGTTTGTATGCCGCGCTGTTTTTTAATGAAAGAGTTTTGCCAAGGTATTGGGGTCTTTTTACTTTTCAGGTGCCGGTAATGGGTACTTATTCACAAACTTCAGGATATTCACAGGGTGATAAAATATATGAGCAACCAGTAACCTATACAGAGGACCGTTGGGAGTATTTTTATAATAACACCATGGCCCGTTATCGTGAAATAGAGAAGTTCTATAACGGTCTTACGAACGATGCTGATAAAGCCGGTTATCAGTTGTTCCTTGAAACTTCGCGGATATTCGTTTATGATCAGGCGGCCCAAATGGTCGACATGTGGGGAGATATTCCTTTTTCAAACGCTGGTCAGTTAAATACAACAGGTACTATTATTATGCCATCCTATGACAAGGCTGCGGATATTTATGCCTTCATCCTAACTGATCTAAAACGCATCTCCGATTACCTCACTACTGCTAATTTGGGGCAGTTTTATAAAGACCAGTTAACCACCTATGATTACGTAAACAAGGGTTCAATTTTGCAATGGCGTAAATATTGTAATTCACTGTTGTTGCGTTTGGCTATGCGTATTTCATATAAGGATGAAACAACCGCAAAATCGCTGATTCAAACCATTTTGAACAACCCATCACAATATCCAGTGATTGATGCTGCCGCCGAAAGCATAAAAATTCAGCCTAAGAACATCCAAAGTTCATTGGTTGTAGTGAATGATATAAGAGAGGGGATTGAGGTCAATCCGTTTGCGCCCGGTAAAATGGTTGAAGATGTAATGGCTCCGGCAACTGATCCTCGTTTGCCCATTTACTTCACTGCAAATAAAAACGGCGAATATCGTGGCGTGCCGAATACCTGGAGCGCTACGCGGGTGGCTGACTCAATCAGCAAAAATTATTTCTCACGCTGGGATTCAACCACTTTCTCTGAGAATAATTTGTTTCCGGGCATCATTATGACCGCTGCTGAAGTAAGTTTCCTGAAAGCCGAAGCATTTGAAAGATGGGGCGGGGGTAACGCCAAAACTGCATATGAGACTGGTATTAAGCAATCTATTCAATTTTACGTAAGCATTAATAATAATAGCGATTACGGTGGTGTAAAAGAAGCTATGCCATCGGATGCAGCTATTAATACCTATCTGCAAAATTCCATAGTGGCATATGGCACCAACAACCTGGAAAAGATCGCTACCCAGAAGTGGATCGACTTTGGCGTGATGCAGGCGCACCAGGCATGGGCCGAATACCGCCGCACCAAACTACCGAATTTGAATTTTATTAACGATCCTTCTTCAGTGGGATCACCTAAACCACCTACCAGGTTGGTGTATCCTAACACTGAAGTTACTTTAAATGCAACCAACTATGCAGAAGTAAAAGCAGGAGATAACGTTACTACCAAGATCTTCTGGGATGTAAAATAAGTTAATATCAAGTGTTGAGAGTTACGGCCCCGATATTCATATCGGGGCTTTTTTATTTTTATTCCTTAAATTGACCCATCAATACCGTTGACATGGAAACTGTTTTAATTGTCTTATTGGTGGGTATTCTGCTGATAACCATCATAACGCTGATTATTGCCTGGAAAGGAGCCTCCGCCCGCAACAATACAGACTGGATGGCCGTGAAATATAAACTGGAGAACATGACGGCGGAGCTTGCCCGCTTTGAAGCGGCCGTAAAGCAGGAACTGGTGACCAACCGCCACGAATCGGGTGATAATACCCAACGTTTACGCGCCGAACTGGCCGCTTCCCTTAAGAATTTCGGCGACCTCATTCACCAAACCATGGCCAATGCCAGTACCGTACAGAAAGATAATTTTTTTGCCTTATTGAATAAACAAAGTGAGCAGAACAATGCCACTTCAGCCCGGCTCGATCAAATGCGCGAAACACTCGAAAAGAAAATGGCCGAGCTGCAAAACGGCAATGAACGCAAGCTCGATGAAATGCGCGCAACCGTAGACGAAAAATTACAGAAAACACTCGAGGCCCGCTTGGGCGAATCTTTTAAACTGGTGAGCGAAAGGCTCGAAGCCGTGCATAAAGGGCTGGGTGATATGCAGCAGCTGGCCACCGGTGTCGGTGATCTGAAACGGGTGCTTACCAATGTAAAAGCAAGAGGCGTGTTGGGTGAATACCAACTGGAAAGTATCCTCGAACAGATCCTGACTATTGATCAATACGGACGGAATGTTAAGACCAAGGAAGGTTCCAATGCGCTGGTAGAGTTTGCTATAAAACTCCCGGGCCGCAGCGATAAGGAAAAAGCCGTATGGCTGCCCATTGATTCAAAATTTCCCAAAGAAGATTTTGAAGCGCTGATGGATGCTTATGACCAGGCATTGCCCGACCTTATTGAAGAACATCGCAAAAGTTTTGTCAAAGGCATCCGCAAATGCGCGGTAGACATCAGCAGTAAATATGTTGATCCGCCGAACACAACAGACTTCGCCATCCTCTTCTTGCCCTTCGAAAGTTTATATGCCGAAGTATTGCGCACCCCCGGCCTGTTTGAATCCATCCAGCGGGAGTATAAGATCATTATCACAGGACCTACCACCCTGGCGGCCCTGCTCAACAGTTTGCAAATGGGATTCAGGACCCTGGCCATTGAAAAAAGATCAGGAGAAGTGTGGCAACTACTCGGAGCGGTAAAAACGGAGTTTGGAAATTTTGGCGGTATCCTGGAAAAAACACAAAAGAAATTGCAGGAAGCCAGTAATGTAATAGAGCAGGCCGGCGTACGGTCAAGGGCTATTGAGAAAAAGCTGCGCGCTGTGCAGGAATTGCCCCGCGAAGATGCAGTGGCATTGATCGGGAAACCAAACCCTTTACAGCTGGATGAAGAAGCTGACAATGCGGAAGAACATTTGTAAAGCCGGACTGTATGCCGCCCGGCCTTACGAAATAAATCTAACAACTGCTGTATGCCATTAATAAAAAGTGTAATGTTAACACTGAATATTAACAGTGCGCAATATACGCTAAAAGGGGCAGGCGCCTGTAATTGCTGCTAATGCACTCAAGTAAATAGTTATCCACTTTCTATTTACCGTAATAAGACTATAAAAGAGTGAGGTTTTTAGCTTTGTAAGCCTGCAGCTCATTGCTTTCGGGAGCCAGTTCAGTGACCAGGTAATCGATCTCGTTCACATCGGCAATTTTCATTTGCATGGCCGAGTTTAGCTTTTCAGAAATGGTGAGCACGGCTACTTTTTCAGCCGCCTTGATCATGGCTTTTTTTACCTGGATGGTTTCCCAATCGGAATCGGTGAGCCCGCTATTCGCATCAATGGCATTGATGCCTAAAATGCACAGGTCGGCTTTTATATTACTGAGGTATTGAAACACTTCACCGCTTACCGTCATCTGGCTGTAGGTGGAGATCTGTCCACCGATCATGATGGTCTTGATCATCGGTTTGTCGAGCAATTCAACAGCCGTAAGTACGTTAACCGTAATAAAAGTGGCCCTTAGTGTAGTAGGTATCTTTTTAATGAACTCCCGGATAGTAGTTCCCCCACCGATCAATACGATCATATCTTCTTTCAGCAGCTGCACCGTCTTATCGGCAATCACTTCCTTATTTTGCTGGGAGTAAGTTTGGGATTCATGGCCAATATGATAGGCGGCCGACATAACGCCTCCCTTAATGCGAATTACCTGTCCTTCTTCGGCCAGTTCATTTACATCACGGCGAATGGTATCTTCTGATACATCTATCAGTTTTACCAGGTCGGTGAACATTAAACGGGTATGGATATTCACCTGTTTGATGATCAGCTTTTTTCTTTCCTTTTTTTGTAAGGCAACAGGCGCCGGCGTATTTGGGTTGTTATTTGCCATAAACTGTTCAGACGTTAATTGGATCAGGTTTTCTTTCCAACTGACAAAATTCAATATTTACATTGATATAATGTGGCTAAGGCTTGAGCTATTTCTTTTTTGAACACCGATCTGTGCTTCAGTTCCCTAACGAATTCTTCTTCTGCAATTATTGCAATAGTACAAAGATTGCAAATATTTCGCAAAGTGCTGCATGCCCGTTGGTAATCGCATTGTTTATTTTCTCATTTTGTTGATACTCAAGTGAAAAATTTCTAAACTTCTCAGAAATATAAGATGGCAACTTTTTTAGCTTTCCGCCTTATTTGCATGGTTGAGGATTTTATTTGCAAATAATTTGCAGAAATTGCATTTTGTTCTTTAAATTGAGACAGAATTCGCAACGTAACCAAACAGTCTCAACAAATCGCTTATGAAACGAGTCAAACTAATTGCTTCGGGCAGTCTGCTGCTATGTTTCCATTTCCTCATCACCCTCTCTGTTTTAGCGCAAACTGCAGCCTTAAAAGGAGTGGTTAAAAATGAAACCGACCAGTCTGCCATTCCCAATGCCACCGTAACCGTGGTTGCCGGCAACAGCCAAACCTCAACCACCACCGATCTCAGGGGCAACTTTACTTTAAACGTACCTGTCGCCGTCCGTTCATCTTCCGTTCAATTAGTGGTCACCTGCGTTGGGTATGAAAAAAAACAGCTTCTTATAGACCCGGCCCAGAGTACGGTAACAATTGTATTAAAAGCAGGCAACGGAGATATGCTCGATAATGTAGTGGTAACAGCACTGGGCGTGAAAAAAGACCGCAAGTCGGTAGCCTATGCCGTATCTGAAGTAAAAGGAAGTGAATTTACCCAGGCCCGCGAAAATAATATTGCGAATGCCCTTTCGGGAAAAATTGCAGGCGTTAATGCCGTAGGTTTATCAACCGGTCCCGGCGGCTCAAGCCGGGTAACCATTCGCGGTAATGGTTCTATGATCGGCGATAACTAACCTTTATATGTTATTAATGGAATGCCAATTGATAATACCGTTCCCGGCGGAGCGCCTACCGTGAACGGTACTACCAGCAATGTTGATAAAGGAGATGGGATCGCTGGCATCAATCTGGATGATATCGAATCTATCACCGTGCTCAAAGGCGGTACCGCCGCTGCCTTGTATGGCTCACGCGCCAGTAACGGCGTTATCCTCATCACTACTAAAAAAGGCCGGGCGCAAAGAGGCATCGGTGTTGAATACAATTCCACCTTTACTATGGACAATGTTGCCGTGATCCCCGATTTTCAATATGAATATGGTCAGGGATTGGATGGCGTAATGCCAACGACCCTGGCCGCAGCGCAGGCATCCGGCAGAAGATCATGGGGTGCTCCCATTGACGGTTCTACCAATTATATGGGCGTAGATGGTAAAACCCATCCCTATGTTGCCCAGAAAAGAAATTTCCAGAATTTTTATCAGACCGGTACCACCTTCACCAACAGCATTGCTTTTTCTGGCGGAGGCGAGAACTTTACGTACCGCTTCTCCGCAGCTGACCTCAACAGCCGGGGCATTTTACCAGGCACCACGTATAAACGAAAGACTTTTAACGTAGCGTTGAGTGGCAAACTGGGTTCCAGGTTAAACTTTGAAGCCCTTGCCCAATACAATCTCGAACAGGGGCATAACCGCACCGGCGCAGGCGATGCATTGGGTAATCCCAACTGGACGCCACTGGAGATTGCCAATACCGCCGATGTACGCTGGCTGGCTCCTGGCTATGATTCTGCCGGTAATGAAACCATCTGGAACGATGCGGCTATCGCTTCGAACGGTTATTTTGTAATTAATAAATGGAAGGAAGACGATGTGAAGAACCGCTTTATCGGTCAGGCTTCTGTCTCCTATGAGCTTTTCAAAAACCTGGTGGTGAAAGGAACCGTGAGCCGCGATTTCTATAACTATAATTACGTAAATATCTTACCCACCGGCACCCTCTATACACCTTTAGGTGAATATGTGGGCCTCAAATCGGATCTGTCTGAAACCAACAGCATGTTGAATGTTACTTATAGGACCCGGTTTGCTGAGCATTTTGGTCTTACGGCCATGGTGGGTGCCAACTCTAGGAAATATGAGAACAAGGATTTGAGCATGACCGGCAAACAATACATTATTCCCTATTTCTACAGCTTCTCCAATCTGGCTTCTTCCACAACCCGGCCCTTTACTGGCCGCTCTACCACCAATTCTGTGTTTGGTTCTGCTGACCTTGATTTCAAGAACCTTTTCTTTCTGACATTTACGGCACGCGAAGACTGGTTCTCAACATTGAGTCCGAAGAACAACCATATTTTTTATCCCAGTGTGGGCGGTAGTTTGATCCTGTCCGATGCCTTCAATATGCCATCTTTTATCAACCTGGCGAAGATCCGCGGATCATGGGCGCAGGTAGGCGGCGGAGCGCCTGATCCCTATGCCATTAACCTCACATATAGTAATGTGCCCAGTTCGGGGCAACCCCTGCTGAATGTTACGCAGGATCAATCGGCGCAGAACGCTATTTCCAATCCTAACCTGAAACCATATACGTCGACCACGTATGAAGCCGGTGTTGAATTGCAAACCTTCAATAACCGCCTGGGTATCGACTTCACCTATTACAACCGCAAAACGACTGACGATATTGTTAAAACGACCATTTCATCTACTTCAGGTTATAGCTCCGTGATCATGAATGTGGGCGAGTTAAGAAATCATGGCATAGAATTATTATTGACCGCTAAACCTGTTCGCCGCGGCAATTTCAGCTGGAATGTAAGCTATAACATGGCTTATAATGAAAGTAAGGTAGTGGAACTGGCGCCCGGTTTAACTTCTGTTCAAATTGCCAGTTCTGTGGGCGGCTGGGGTTTGTTACAACATATAAAAGGTCAGCCATATGGTACTATTGTAGGCACGCGTATGAAACGTGATGCGCAGGGCAACGTGATCTTCAACAGGGGCAATCACCTGCCGGTCATGAGCGACCTGATGCCATTGGGTAATAGCGTGGCGCCCTATACCATGGGACTTACCAATGAATTCAGGTATGGTAATTTCGGCCTGAACGTGTTGATAGACGGAAAATTCGGAAATAAGGTCTTCTCGATATTCGAATTGTATGCAACCCGCATGGGCAAATTGAAAAGTACCCTGCCCGGCCGCGATAAAGGTTTGCAGTTAACCGGGGTTGACCAGAGCGGCGCTCCCTATGACACCACCATTACCCAGGCCGGTGGTGTATTGCGCAACTACTACGATAATTATAAAGTGTATTCTGAACTCTTCCTGCACGATGGCAGCTTTATCAAATTGCGCCAGGTTATATTGTCGTATAATATTCCGGTCAATAAAATAAAGATTGCAAAGATCCAATCGGCCAGTGTTTCATTCGTTGCCCGCAACCTGTTCATCCTGTACAGAGAAACCAAAAACTTCGACCCTGAGCAAAGCTTTACCAATAGCAATGCACAGGGCTTTGAGTCCATCGGCCTGCCACGCACCAGGTCCTACGGGTTGAACCTTACCATTAAATTATAATCACTTAAACAGAAAGAACATTATGAAGAATATACTTAAATATACAGGTGCTGTGTTGGGAATGATAGGTATGGTTTCACTACAATCGTGCGACAAGGATTTCGAGGAAACAAATACCAATCCGGATGCTACTGGCAGGGTGATACCACAATATGTTTTTACCAAGGCGCAATATGATGGTACTTCCAATATGCTTAACTTTCTATTGGGCACCATGCAATATACCACCAGTTATAACGATGTGGCGGGTTTTGGTTCCAAGTATAATGCAGCGCAGATCTCGCAAACCTATGCCGCTTTTAACAATGCCTACCCAAATGAGATCAATGAACTGGGCATTGTGATCAAGGCGGTTAAGGATGATGAATCGAAAATAAATCTGTACGCCGAAGCCCGGATCTGGCGGGTATATTGTTTCAGCCGTTTGACCGATCTGTATGGCGATATTCCCTATTCGCAGGCCGGACTGGGCTATGATTCCTCTGTTTATAAACCGGCTTATGATCCGCAGCAGGCGATATATGCAAATATGTTAGCAGAGCTGGAAGCTGCTGCCCAAAGCCTCGATCCTGCAAAGCCTACTTTTGGTGCAGCCGATCTTATCTACGGGGGCGCCACCGATAAATGGAAAAAGTTCGCTTATTCTTTAATGTTGCGCCTGGGCATGCGGATGACAAAAGCAGATGCCAATGCGGCCAGAACCTGGGTTACCAAAGCCATTGCCGGTGGTGTTATCACGGCAGATGCCGACATTGCCAAAATGAGTTATTTAAGTGCAGGCCAGGATATCAATAAGAATCCATTGGCGCTGAACCTCTGGAACAGCGATTATATAGCCCAGAATGGCAATACCAATACCGAAGGCGGCAAGTACCAGGATGTGTTTATCACTTATCTGAAGAACACCAATGATCCGCGCCTGCCGGTGATTTCGGTAGTATGGAACAATGGTGTGCCCGATACATCGGTAGCCCTGCAAAAAGGGATGCCGGCTACCCTTACCAATGCGAAGCCCGCCAACTTTGTAAGCTTTTCTGAACCGAATCCCAAGACCATTTTATTACTGAATTCACCCCGGTTGGTTTTTACCGCTGCCGAATCATATTTTCTGATGGCGGAAGCGGCCTTACGCGGCTGGTATAATGGGGCTACGGCAAGCGCCTTGTATCAGAACGGCATTCAGGCAGCTTTGCGGCAATGGGCGATCATTGGCGGAAGCGCCGGTACCATTCCTGCGGCTGCGATCAATAATTATGTAGCAGCCAATCCGCTCAATACTGCCGGCACATTCGACGATCAGATGAAACAGATCTATACGCAATTCTGGGTGAGTATTTTCCCCGATGCGCAGGAAGTATTTGCGAGCTTCCGGCGTACCGGCTACCCTGCATTGGCGCCCAACAATTATGCAGGCAATGCTACGGGTGGTAAATTTTTCCGGCGAATGCTGTACCCGCTGACTGAACAAACCCTCAATACCGAATCGTATGCTGAAGCGATCAGCCGGCAGGGGGAGAATGATCTGTTGACCCGTGTGTGGTGGGACAAGTAATCAATGGGCAATTGGCAATGGACAATTGGCAATGGACAATTGGCAATCGGCAATGGGCAATGGACAATTGGCAATTGGTACTCAGATCAAGGATCCTAAAGTTTCTCGTACATATTACAAGTAGGTTTTAAGTGTAACAGGGGGCATGTCTATGCCCTCTTTAATTCAACTAACCCTAAGTTCTGGATGCTATGAAAAGAATCTTTCTTGTGTTTTTTTGTTTGATCCAATGGCTGATGGTATGGGCGCAGCACGATGTTGTAAAAGATGGTGAAGCCAGTGAATACAATCTTAATAAGCCGGAGCGGGAAGAATGGTTGCGCAATGCCGCCGCCGGCTTGTTTATTCATTTCAGCCTGGATGCACAATTGGGCATTGTGATCAGTCATTCCCTGGTGGGCGCTTCAACAGATTATGTAAACCGGTATTTTAATGAGCTGCCAAAGACATTTGATCCATCGCGCTTTGATCCCGGAGCAATAGCTGCCCTCGCAAAACTGGCGGGCATGCAATACATCATGTTCACTACAAAACACCATTCCGGCTTTTGTATGTGGGATACAAAAACAACCACATTCAACATCATGAATACGCCCTACCATAAAGACCTGTTGAAAGAATTCGTTGAGGCTACCCGTAAGGCAGGATTGCAGGTGGGATTTTATTTCTCGCCCGAAGATTTTCACTTCCTCCACACCCACGAAATGCTCATCAGCCGGGATGATGTGGTCATGAGTGAGGTGGTGAAAAAAGAATTCGATGCATTCACCCGTGCTCAATGCGAAGAGCTGATGACGAACTATGGAAAGATCGATCTTTTGTTTATTGATGGCGAGCCAAAGGAAGTGGTGAAAGCTACCTGCTGGAAGCTGCAGCCTGACATCCTCATCACCAGGGGAGCGCTGAAAACAACCGAACAGATGCTGCCCGGTGTTACCATTCAAAAACCCTGGCTCTCCTGTATTACCATTGGCACCGCCTGGCAGTTTCAACCCACCAATGAGCGGTATAAATCCGGTACGGCATTAATTGAATTACTGATAGAAGCCAGGAGTAAAGGCGGATCCTTACTCTTGAATACCGGACCAAAACCCGATGGCGCTATGGCCAGCGAACAGGAAGACAGGCTGCGGGAACTGGCTGCCTGGTATTTTATTAATAAAGAAGCGGTAGATAGTGTACAGCCCTGGGTCATCAGCCGGGAAAAGAATATCTGGTTCACGTCAAAAAATAACAAGCAAACAGTATATGCCCTGGTAACGGGCTTACCCGCTTGGATAGAAGGTGAGCAAAAAAGTTTTACGCTGCACTCGGTAAAAGCCAGCGCCAACACTGCCATCAGTGTGCTGGGCCAAAACGGCATCATCCAGGAATACAAACCAGGAAAAAAAGTAAGTCCGTCCTATAAACAAACTGATACCGCACTGGTGGTATCGGTCTTCCGTACCCAACGCATTTACGACGATCATAAATGGCCCAATCCGCTGGTGATCAAACTCACGAATGTGCAGCCGGCCATTGAAGCCGTTCAGGTGGTAACGTTAGATGCCCATTCATCCGCATCAGCCCTTGTTTTGTCGGGCAAAGTATTAAACTTTAAACCAGCCACAGTTATGAAAGCCCGTTTTTATTACCGGCCCTATCATGGACAGATCGAAGACCTGTACACCGGCCCCTGGACAAAATCGGTCACCGTACCCATTGACAATAAGGGTGGTTTCAAATCCATTATTAACGGCTTGAAAAAAGGGCAGGTATACGAGTACAAGGCCGTAGCAATTTATAGCGGAATAGAACTTGAAGGCGACAAAAAATTGTGGCAACCATAAGTTATGCATTATAAGCGTATATACAGGATCGCTATTACATTGATCAGCTGGATGCCCATGACCACAGGGGCGCAGGCAAGCAAAAAACCGTTTGCTGCCCTGATCCCTATGCCGGTGCACATAGAGCAATCGGGTGCGCCCTTTTATATTACTGCAGCGACGAAAATTGTAGCGGCTAATAAAGGCTTGCATAGTATAGCCGGGTTGTTAAACGGGTATCTGGCAATGGCAGGTGGTAAACAATTACCGGTAATTACTGCTGGGCCAAAGGAAAATTACATCCTTATTGAAATTGATTCATCAGTCATTTCCCAATCAGAAGGGTACCGGTTGCGGATTGATAAAGGGGCGATCCAATGTACCGGCCGCGATGCAGCTGGGCTCATGTACGGCTTGCAAACCCTGCGGCAGTTATGGGTTGCCGGAAAAAATAAGTTTAGCGTGCCAGGCTGCATGATCAATGATCACCCGCGGTTTAACTACCGAGGCATGTCGCTCGACGTTAGCCGGCATCTGTTCCCGGTTTCATTCATCAAAAAGTATATTGATCTGCTATCATTATACAAGTTCAATACGTTTCACTGGCATTTAACAGATGACCAGGGCTGGCGAATAGAAATTAAACAATATCCGAAGCTGCAATCGATCGCGGCCTGGCGCGATGAAACATTGATCGGTCATAAAAAAGAGTCACCGCATCGTTTTGATGGCAAACGCTATGGCGGTTATTATACGCAGCAGGAAATAAAAGAGATCGTACAATATGCTGGCGACCGCCAGATAACCATTATTCCGGAAATTGAAATGCCCGGTCATGCATTGGCGGCTTTGGCTGCTTATCCCCGGCTGGGCTGTACCGGTGGCCCCTACAAGACCGCTACTTTCTGGGGCGTGTTTGATGATGTGTATTGCGCCGGCAATGATAGCACTTTTACTTTTCTTCAGAATGTACTCGATGAGGTACTGGCGCTTTTTCCCTCACGCTATATTCATATCGGAGGTGATGAATGTCCGAAAAACAGGTGGAAAGCCTGTGCCAGATGCCAGCAACGCAAACAGCTTTTGCAACTGCCCGATGAACATGCCTTGCAGAGTTATTTCATTCAACGCATAGAGAAATACCTGAACAGTAAAGGAAGGCAGATCATTGGCTGGGATGAAATTCTCGAAGGTGGTCTGGCCCCGAATGCAACGGTCATGAGCTGGCGGGGCGAAGAAGGCGGGAAAGCAGCTATTGCCCAACATCACCGGGTGATCATGACGCCGGAAGCATATTGCTATTTTGATTATTACCAGTCATTATACCCGGAAGAACCACTGGCGGCCGGCGGTTATACGCCTTTACAGAAAGTATATAGTTATGAACCATTGCCGGCTCCGGCCGATTCAGTAAACGAACAATTTCTCGCTGGCGTGGAAGGACAGGCCTGGAGTGAATATTTTACCAGTGACGCAAAAGCGCTGTACATGATCTTTCCGCGGGCCCTTGCACTGGCCGAGCTGGCCTGGACGCCCCCTGGCAAACGCAATTACAAAAATTTTCTGCAACGCCTGCGGGCACAAAAAACCTTGTTACAACAGGCAGGTGTTCCTTATGCAGCGACATTCGATGAGATCGTTTTTCAATCCGTTCACTCTGCCGGCAATACGGTACAAGTCAGCTTGCAAAGCGCACTGCCCCAAAGCATCATCCGGTATACCATTGACAACAGCGAGCCCGGCAGCGAAAGCGCCGTATATTCCAAACCCATCGTGCTCTCAAAAACAGCTACGGTGAAAGCCGCATTGTTCGATGAACAGAAACAAAGGGTGGGCCGGCTATTTAAGCAATCATTCCGGCTGCATAAAGCAGTGGGCGCACCGGTCGTGCTTCAAAACAAAGCGGTGGACCGGTTTAATCCGGGCCCTGCTGTATTGGTAAACGGATTGACCGGCAGCAGCCGGTATAACGACAGCCAGTGGCTTGGTTTCAGCGGCAATGATCTGCAGGCAGTGATAGATCTGGGCCAGCAACAAACGGTTCACCGGTTGGCATTGCAGGTGCTCAATTATCACTGGCAAAGGATGTGGGCGCCGGTGTGCCTTCAGTTGCTGGCATCGAAAGACGGCCATTTATATACTGAACTGTACCGGCAGGATGCATTTCCAGTGAACGGCATCAACAAAGTGGAAGTGCCGCTGCAGGCGGTACAGGCGCGATACATTAAGGTCATTGGTATAAACAAAGGCGTTATACCCGGGGGTGAATATGGCGCCGGCGGCAATGCTCTTTTACTGATAGATGAAATAGTAGTTGAATAAACTCAATATGAAAAAATGTCGATAGCAATAGTCCTGATATGCATTTTGATCCTGATCCTGCTGATCACCTGGGGCAAGCTGAATACGTTTCTGGCTTTCCTGCTGGTATCGGTAATGGCCGGCTTTTTATTGAAGCTGCCTGGCGAAAAGATCATAACGGCTGTTCAGCAGGGAATGGGTGAAACCCTGGGTTCGCTGGTGAGCATTATTTGTTTGGGCGCCATGCTGGGCAAACTCGTGGCAGAGAGCGGGGCCGCACAAAAGATCGCAACTGTATTAATGAATGCATTTGGTGTGCGTTACCTGCAATGGGCGCTTATGATCACTGGTTTCATTATTGGCATCCCCTTATTTTATGGCGTAGGATTCGTATTGATGGTCCCCCTGATCTTTTCCGTAGTGTACCAGTATAAATTACCCGCTGTATATATTGGGCTGCCCATGCTGGCGGCCCTGTCGGTTACACATGGTTTTCTGCCACCGCATCCATCGCCTTCGGCATTGGTTACACAATTCGGGGCCAGTATGGGTGTAACCCTGTTGTATGGATTGCTTATTGCCGTTCCGGCCATTGTGCTGGCCGGCCCATTATTCACGAGAACCATTAAACATATAGCAGCAGAACCATTGGCAATGTTCCGGCCACAAGCCATTGAAAAAGCAAAACTGCCTGGAGCTGCCAATAGTTTTATCACATCTTTGTTACCTGTCTTCCTGATCACGGCTACAACTGTGCTAAATTATTATTTTCACACCCATAAGTCAGTGAAGAACGTTTTGGTGTTACTAAGCGAGCCGGGCCTAATTATGCTCATCTCGGTCCTGATGGCAGCTTATACCCTGGGTATTGCTTGCGGCCGAACGATGAAAGCTGTGATGGCGATCTACAGTGAAGCGGTTAAGGATGTTGGTATGATCCTGCTCATTATTGCCGGCTCTGGTGCATTAAAACAGGTACTCACCAGCAGCGGCGTAAGCCGGCAGATTGCCTCGGCCCTGGAAAGCTGGCCTGTACATCCTTTGGTATTGGGCTGGTGTATGGCCGGCATCATCCGCGTTTGTGTGGGGTCGGCTACTGTAGCCGGACTCACCACCGCAGGCATCATAGCTCCTTTGTTGGCAAAGAGCTCCGTAGATCCTAACCTGATGGTATTGGCTGTAGGTGCTGGCAGCTTACTGTTCTCGCATGTAAACGATGCCGGTTTCTGGATGTTCAGGGAGTATTTCAACCTGAGCATAAAGGATACGATCAAAACCTGGTCCGTGATGGAAACCATTGTAGCTGTAGCCGGCCTGGCGGGTGTCATGTTATTAAGTTATATCGTAGGTTAAAAATAAATTTCAAATCAAACCAAATGAACGCAGAAGAAAGATTCAACAAACTGGGATTGAGATTACCGCCTGCTCCCGCCCCTTTGGGAGTATATAAACCTTATTTGATCGATGGAAAGTATTTGTATTTATCAGGACATGGTCCTGTTCGCGAAGACAAAACCCTGATCATTGGCCGCATTGGCAGCGAACTGGATATTGAAGAAGGAAAACTGGCTGCGCAGCAGGTAGGCCTCACTATGTTATCAACGATCTGCACGCATGTGGGCAGTTTGAATACAATAAAACGGGTGATCAAAATACTGGGAATGGTTAATTGTACGCCCGACTTCGAACGGCATCCTTATGTAATAAACGGTTGCAGTGAATTATTTGCTGCCATATGGGGCGAGGAGAACGGCATTGGTGTTCGCAGCGCCGTGGGCTTCGGTTCCCTTCCCGATAATATACCGGTGGAAATTGAAGCGATGTTTGAGTTAGAGTAACGTTGACAGGGTCCATAAGATGTCACCGCCGATAAAAGATGGAAATGGCGATTCCCGAATTTGTGCTATAATTGTTAAAACCACTTGATGATGATGTCGCCCGTTAATGGTCCGGTACAGGTAACAGCATTTGGTGAATTCCTGATGCGGTTGCATTGCGGCGGATCACAACGTTTTTTACAGACCCGCGAATACACCGTTTATTATGCCGGAGCAGAAGCCAATGTTTGTGTATTATTGTCCCGCCTCGGTATAAGTACCAGCTATGTTACCCGGGTTCCGGATAATGATCTTGCGCTGGCCGGATTGGCACAATTGAAAAGCCATGGCGTGGCCGTTAACCATGTAGTGTTTGGTGGCGAAAGGTTGGGACTGTACTTCACGGAGCCGGGTAATCATATCCGGCCAACCCGGGTGATATATGATCGTACCGGCTCTTCCTATGCAAGCCTGCAACCAGGTATGATCAACTGGCAGCGGGTCTTGAATGATACCCGCTATTTTCATTGGTCGGGCGTAGCGGCTGCGGTTTCCCAAAGCGCCGCCGATGTATGTGCCGAAGCGTTGACAGTAGCCAAAGAAAAAGGCGTTATCATTTCTGCAGACCTCAATTATAGAAGCACGTTATGGAAGTATGGTAAAAAAGCAGGCGACATTATGCCTGCTTTATTACAAAACAGTGAAGTGGTGGTAGCCGACCTGGATGCTGCTGCCGTATACTTCGGAATAAGCACCGATGCCAATGCATCACTGGAAGACCGGTTCAAACAATGCGCTGAAGCATTACAAAAATATTTGCCGCGCCTGAAAACGCTGGCCATGAGCTTTCGCAAAACCGATGGAACAATACACGAGTATTCAGGTGCTCTCATGCACAATGGCCGCTATTATTTTTCGGCCGCTCACCGCCTGCCCCTGGTAACCGACCAGATCGGCAGTGGCGATGCGTTCACTGCCGGTATGTTATATGGATTGCTGCATGGTTATGAACCTGCCGCAACCATTGCATTTGCAACGGCCTGCGGCGCCCTGAAGCAAAGTATTCCCGGCGATTGGGCCATGCTCACGAAACAGGAAGTGGAGCAGTTTATACAAATGGGCGCATCGGCCAGAATAATCCGGTAAGCCGGTTATGGTGAATGGCCAAGGGTGAATGACCGAAAAAAAGTGAAGACCCAAGGCTTGAAATAAGAGTACGGGTGAATGGCGGCGGTAATGAATGTCACGAATTAATAATTAAATGCTTAAAAAACTCCGCCACCCGGCGGAGGAAAGAGAGAATATGTTTACCATAGATGCACACCTCGATCTGAGCATGAATGCCATGGAATGGAACCGCGACCTGCGGCAGCCGGTTATGGAAATTCGTAAACGCGAGCTTGGAATGACCGATAAACCAGACCGTGCGAAAGGTACTGTGGCTTTACCCGAGTTAAGGCAGGGCAATATCGGGTTGGTGGTAGCTACACAAATAGCCCGCTATGTTGCGCCGGACAATCCTTTGCCGGGTTGGCATTCGCCTGAGCAGGCCTGGGCGCAAACGCAGGCGCAGCTGGCCTGGTATAAAGCCATGGAAGCAGCCGGCGAAATGGTGATGATAAAAACAAAAGACGATCTGGACAGCCACGTGGCCCTTTGGCAGAATGGAGCGCCGAATGATGATAAACCCATCGGTTATATCCTGAGCCTGGAAGGCGCCGACTCCCTGGTAACCCTGAAACATCTTGAAACTGCCTGTGAATACGGGCTGCGGGCCGTTGGCCCGGCCCATTATGGCCCCGGGCGCTACGCCAATGGAACCGATGCCTCCGGTAAACTGCAGCCAGCAGGTAAGGAATTGCTGCGTGAAATGGCGAAGTTGAACCTGATCCTGGATGCCACCCATCTTTGTGATGATGCTTTCTGGGATGCGCTGGAAATTTTTACCGGACCTGTTTGGGCAAGCCATAACAATTGCCGGGCGCTGGTAAACCATAACCGCCAGTTCAGTGATGATATGATCAGGGCATTGATAGAAAGAGGGGCGGTGATCGGCGGTGCGCTCGACGCCTGGATGATGGTGCCGGGTTGGGTGCGGCAGCAATCTACCCCCGAAGCTATGCAGTGTAACCTCGATAAAATGATCGATCACCTCGATCATATCTGCCAGCTGGCGGGGAATGCCCTGCACGTAGGTATTGGCACCGATCTGGATGGCGCTTTTGGCAAGGAGCAATCACCTTATGACCTGGAAACCATTGCCGATCTGCAAAAGATACCGGCCCTCCTTGCGAAACGGGGATATTCATCTGCCGATATTGAGCTCATTATGCATGGCAACTGGTTGCGTTTTTTGTGCCAGGCCTGGTAATGGCTGCAACCATTAATGTTTAATGGTTTTTGTCTGCAAGTATATATCTTTAAACGATTGTGGGTAATGCAAGCAAATTAGCTTTCATTTAAATGTGGAATTATAAGCCCGCTGGCCCTGTTTTCATGGACTATCCCAGGTAAATATGAATTCGGGGTAAAAATAATAACCGACTGGTTATTAGCAATTTACCTGGTAATTTTTAAGCGCGGTGTCTTTTAAGGAAAGTTTTATGAACAATAGGCATAAAAATGGCTTATAGCTGCATGGCTGCCTCGCGCGGTCACAACACTGAGCAACGATACCCTCCCCTCAACAATCAGGGCCCTGGAAAGCCTAATACTGATTTGTAGCAGCTTCCATATTTACTTTAACTGCATAATGGCATACAAACATAATAAGTGGTATGCGTGAACAAAACACTGTTATGCACCCAACGGCTATATAATATGCCGCCGTACTGTTATAATTTTAAATAAGCACCATGAGCAAACTATACTTTATAGTATTTAATTGATTTATAGAACACTTATATGAAGATCGTACATGTAGTAGAGCCTTTTGCTTCTGGGATAGCGGCATTCGTTCAATCCATCGTTCAAAACCTGCGCGACGACTATCATATCGTTATTCATGGCGAACGCGAGTATGTGATGAGTTCTTCGGAAATAATAAAATATTTTCCCGATGATAATGTACAGTTTATCAGGTGGCGTTCGGCGCAGCGCAATATCAGCCTGGTAAAAGATACGGCCGCCCTGCTGGAGCTCTGCCGCTTGTTAAGAAACCTGAAGGCGCGCGATATGGTTGATGCCGTGCACCTGCATTCTTCAAAAAGTGGTTTCCTGGGCCGGCTGGCCTGCCGCCTGATGAATATTCCCAATGTGATCTATACGCCGAACGGCGCTCCCTTTCTGTTAAGTAATATGAACGCTATTAACGTATTATACAAACTATTCGAAAAGGTGGGGTCCTCCTTTGGCGGTAAAGTGGTTTGCAGTTCGCAATCGGAGCGCGAGGCGTACCGCAAATTAGGCATCAAGGCACTGAGCATCAATAATGGCATTGCCATACATGCCCGCCATAGCAGTAACGATACACCGCCTGAGTCGGCCAGGTTCCGCATCATTACCTGCGCCCGTATTGTACCACAAAAGAATCCGGCTTTATTTAATGCGATCGCCACTTATTTTAAAGGTTTCGATCAGTTTGAATTTATCTGGGTAGGCGACGGGGAGGAAAGGCATCTGCTCACTTCTCCCAACATAACTGTTACCGGCTGGCTGAAACAGTCGGAAGTGCTGCAGTTGCTCAACGGTGCCAATTTATATTTATCAACGTCCCAGTACGAAGGGTTGTCCTTTTCGGTACTGGAAGCGTTGTCGCTTCGTAAAACCGTGCTGTTGCGGGATTGCATCGGCAATCGGGACATTGTAAAAAAGGGCCTGAACGGGGATCTTTTCACCAGTGCACAGGAGGCAATTGTTAAAATTTTCCAATATTATAACAATCCTGCCATGTTACGGGTGATGGGCGAGTATTCCGGCTGGCTCTGCCATAAAGAATTTAATGTAGATGCAACGTGTTCACTGTATCGGAGTCTCTATGAAAGGGTATAAAAGTGATAAGCATAAATATAGAACCAATATGGAAATTTCTGTAAACGGGCACAAAGGCATAAATGAAAAACCGAAGGGATTGGCTAATGGACATGCAACAAGCGATGTCTCTTATAAGCACATCAACGAAAAGCTGGAAAAGATCACCCAATATCTTTTGCAGGAAATTGACAATAAGCAACGCACCATTGCAGACCAGCGGCAGGAAATTGAAGCATTGAAATGGCAGATCAGTAAAAAAGCGGAGGAAGTGGCTGATCTTCAACGACAATTGAGCCAAAGCGCTGAAAGTACAGAAGGGCACCGCCAGCTCATCAATAAATTATTGAATGATATCGCCCATTTTCAGAAAGATATCGACTGGTACAAAAGGACTTATGAAAAGAGAAGCATCCTGGGGGTATTAAAGGATAAACTGCTCAAAAAGAAATAAGTATTACTAACACAGCAGGAAACACACAAAAGCCACGGTCGTCAGCAGTTTTTTTAATGATTTAATGGACTGGTACAGCAGGTTGCGGGCCGCCTGGTAATTAATATTCATTATTTCACTTACTTCTTCATAACTCAGTTCCTGATAATACTTCAGGTAAATGATCTCCTTTTGCCGGTTCGAGAGCCGGGCGAGGGCCTGCAATACCCTGGCTGTTTTTTCGGCATCCAACTCCCTGCCTACCAGCAGGGATTCGTGGCTTAGTTCAAACAGAGCATCGCTGTGATTTTCATTGAAGGGACCGGCGGTCTTCCGCTGGTGGGCCCGGTACAGTTTATATTTCAGTGATTTAAATAAATAGGCTTTTACCGATTGCACCTGGGTCTGGCTCTTGTTCTGCCAGAGTTCGGTGAATAATTCCTGGATACAGTCCTCCAGCACATCGTTGCTATTGGTGAGTTTGCTGCCGTATTGAACGAGGGGTTCATAATAGCGACGGAACAACAAAGCAAACGAATCGTGATCGCCTTTCTGGTAGGCCTCCCATAATGCTATATCCGGCTGATTGGCTATCAATGTATTATACAGCTAAGCTAGTTTTGTGAGTATGAAACAGAAACAAATGTGAATTTAGGATATGTTTTATTCGAAATTGATAAAAAAGCGGAAAAATATGATTACAAAAATTGATTTTGCAGTACTAAATTAGAAGCGAAACCTAATATATGGATGTATCGATCAATACTGTTGAAGAACTGTTAAGTGATGAGAGCTTTTTGGCGTGGTATTTTAAATCCGACCCACAGGCAATAGATCAATGGAACACCCGGATAGCCAGTGATCCTCTGCAAAAAAAACGGGCCGATGAAGCCGTACAACTGCTTACCACCATTACCCTGAAAGAGCAGCAGGTTGATGAGCAACGCCTTTTAGAGGCGGAGCAAAAACTATTAAAAGCCACCGGCATCGCCGATGAGAACCATCTTTCCGGCCGGGTGCTTCCCATGCGATCGCGCCGAATTAAATGGTGGGCCGCTGCTGCAGCTGCTGCAATTATTTTCTTAACTTCAATTATATTTTGGCAATATAGCCGCACAGCCGGCAAACTCTCAATACAAACCGCCTATGGGGAAACCCGGCAGGAAATATTACCCGACGGATCGCAGGTAATGCTGAATGCCAATACCACCCTTGATTACACGAAGTGGACTGCGGGCAAAGACCGCGAAGTGTGGGTAAACGGCGAGGCCTTTTTCCATGTAAAGAAAACAGCTCAAAAAGACAGGTTCATTGTACATACCGGCCATTTTGATGTGGTGGTAACAGGAACCCAATTCAATGTTATTAACCGGAATAATAAAAGCAATGTTTTGCTGAAAGAAGGGAGTGTTACGGTTCAGCGCGATGCGCATCAGGTGAAAATGTTGCCCGGCGATTACGTTGAATTCAATAATAGCGGTATTCAAAAGAGAACTGTCAACAGCGCACCTGTTCTTGCATGGACTGAGCGTAAATTCATATTTGAGAACACTCCTATGAAAGAAGTGGCTTCACTGGTAACCGAACTGTATGGAATAAAAGTTACCCTGGCCGATGAAGCAGTAGCCGCTTCATCAATTTCTGGCATCATGCCCAATGATAACCTGGAGGTTTTTTTACAATCATTGGAAGCCTTACCTGAATATGATGTAGTAAAATCGGACAAAGAGATTCTGATCAGAAAGAAATAAAGACCAGGCAGGTTTATGTTTTAAAATCTGCGTATGAGGAAAAAAGGCTCGGAGAGATTTCTCCGGGGATGTTTTTTCACGGTTGCCTTAATGATTGTTTGCTGCGTAGATGGGCAAGTTGGTGTTTCATTGAACCGGAAAAAGCCACCCCGGCAATCTTTACATGCAGGCGTTTCAACCCCGGCAAAAGATACGACTATTGCCCGCCAACCCCTTTTTGCCATACTGAAACAATTGAATCAATCAAAAGGCATCTTCTTTCTTTTCTCGAATAAAGCTTTTGGCGATGTACTTGTAAGACCGGTGATCAATAAGAACCGGCCCGTTGAACAAATACTCGAAGAGCTGCTTCAGTTCACCGGCCTGCATTATAAAAAAGTAAATGATAAGACCTTTGTCATCATCGCCGCCGCTCCGCTCACGAAAAACACCGATGCTCCTGACGCCACAGAATTAAAAAATACCGCAACAGAACGAAAACGTTCACTCGTAAAAGGCCGCGTAACCAGCGTAGACGGAAAGCCACTGGCCAATGTAAGTGTTTGGGTGAAGGGCAGTATTCGGGGCACGACCACCAATGCCGATGGTGAGTTTGACCTGGAAGGCACAAAAGGCGATGTACTGCAGCTGACAAGTGTTGGCTATGAGAAAAAAGAGATCCATCTGCATAATTCCGGCCCCATCATATATCTCAATGCACAACTCGCGGTAGAAGACAACCTGATGAATGAAGTGGTGGTAACCGCCCTTGGTGTAAACAAATATTCCCGCTCCCTCGGTTATTCATTAAGCACAGTAAATGCAGAAGACCTTACCTCATCGGGTAACACCAATTTCGCTTCTGCTTTATATGGCCGTTCGCCGGGTGTATTGATCAATACGGCGCCCGGTGGGGCTACCAGTGCCGTTCAGGTTCAGATCCGGGGCGTGAACTCGCTTAACTTTAATGCGCAGCCTTTGTATGTAGTCGATGGCATCATCATTCGCAATGCCAATGAAAAAGGTATTGCCGGCATCAATAATGGTGGATACTGGGTCGATCCGCGCATTCGCGGCAATGGCATCCTCGATATTAACCCGGCCGATATCGACAATCTTTCCATTTTAAAAGGCGCCAGCGCCACGGCGCTTTATGGGTCAGAAGCGGCAGCCGGTGTGGTGGTGATCACCACCAAAAAAGGCAGTCCCAAAAAGCGATTGGGAGTGTCTGTGAATTATACCAATACCATTGAAAAGGCGGCTTTTTTGCCGAAATACCAGCAGATCTATGGTCCCGGCGCCGACCGGGCCACCAATCTCTCGGAAGGTGCTACAGAGGAAGGCTGGATCCCGGTTGATACTGATAGCGATGGCATCAACGACGATCTGCGGCCCAACTTTGCCGCCTATGCGCAGTTTGGACCCAAATTCAATAATCAACATGTGCCCTGGTGGGACGGGCAAATGCGCCCTTATACGGCGCATGAGAAAAATTACCGCCAATTATACCGCACGGGTTTCAATTCCATCTTGAATACCTCAGTAGCAAACCAAACCGATAAATTGTCTTACCGCTTATCGTATACCCGCAACGACTATAAAGGCATACAACAAGGAGGTGATCTGCAGCGCAATACCGTTCACCTGAACAGCAATATAAAGATCAACGATAAACTGAATGTAGATGTGATTGCCAACTATTTTAACAGCAAGGTGCATAACCGCCCTTACCAGTTGACCAGGATCATTGCCGCTTATGCCGGTTTTTTCAGCCGGGCCGAAGATATGTCGGTAGTCTTTGACAAGTATAAAACCAGTGAAGGGTATAAATGGGTGCCTTTTAACCAGGCACAGCGAAATCCTGCTGAAGCGCTGCGCTATAATGTGAAGAACGAAATGCTTGATTTTTTATGGATGCAGTTACGGAACAGTGAAGATGAGTACCAGGACCGTTTCCTCAATAGCGTAACCCTGCATTATGAATTGAACAAACACCTGAAGTTCAGGGCACGCCTGGGTAATGATTTTACCAGTTTGAAAACAGCGACCAAGCAATACAATGAGTATCCTACACGATTTAATGCTGCCAACAGCAGTACGGGGCAATATAAAATAGCCAATGGCCGGTATTCTATCCTCTATGGCGATGGACTGGTGACCTGGTCAAACAAATTGCACAATAACTGGAATCTTTCCGTAACAGGCGGTTTCCAGTCACGCAAAGAAACATTCAACGATCAGTCCTCAGAAACTACCGATGGCCTCTTGCAGGAGAACTGGTTCAGCCTCGAAAATTCTTTCCGCCCCGTAACCACCATAACCGACAGAAGCGCCATTTTGAAATATGCTTTCCTCGGCTTTTTTAACCTCTCATATAAGAATTACCTGTTTTTTGAAGGTACGGCCCGCCAGGAATATTCCTCTACTTTGCCGCCGGGCAAAAACAATTATTTCTATCCATCGCTTAATACCGGCTTTATCTTTAGTGAGTTGGCGAAGCTGCCGGCCTGGATCTCGTTCGGCAAACTGCGCGCCTCTGCAGGGATTGTTGGCAATGCACCGCCGGCTTACACGTCGCCGGTTGCTTATACCCAAAGAACGCTGTCGACCATGACCGGTCCCGTGGCCGCATTGAACTCACAAATGAATGCCGGTAATAACGATATTCGTCCGGAACATAAATATGAACTGGAAGTAGGACTGGAAACCATGTGGTTCAGGAACCGGCTGGGCTTCGATATAACCTGGTACAATAGCCGCACCATTGACCAGATCGTGCAATTGAGCATTCCGGCCAGCTCCGGCGCCATAACCAAACTGGTAAATGCCGGTGAATTACGCAGCAATGGCGTGGAAATGCGCTTACATGCTATTCCGGTAGCCATCAATAAAATTAAATGGACAACCCTGTTGAATGCCTCCCTGTCGCGTTCAAAGGTGAGCAAATTGGCGCCAGGCGTAAACAATATTGTATTTTATGAAGCCGAGCAAAACGCCGTAAGAATAGTGGCGGAAGAAAATGAGACGGTAGGCAATATTTATATTTATCCCCGGTTGAAAGACGATGCCGGCAACTATGTAATTGGGTCAAACGGTTTATATGTGATAGACAACAACCGCTATGAAAAAGTAGGCAATGTAATGCCCCGGCTTACCGGTGGTTGGTTCAACTCTATTAACTGGAAAAACTTCACCTTCGATTGTGCCATCGATTACCGGTTCGGTGGGAAACTGGTCTCTCCTCCATTGAAATATAATACCGGGGCGGGCATGTATGAAAGCACCCTGCAGTACCGCGATGCGGAACATGGCGGATTGCCTTACTATATTAACCAGGGTGGTGAAAAGATCTTACTGCCTCATCACCAGGCGCCGGCACCGGATGGCGGCAAAGTATACCATGATGGCGTTATCTTGCCGGGGGTAACCGTAAACGGAAAAGAAAATACCCAGATCGTGGATGCCGCCTATTATTATATGAACACCTTCATCTGGGGTGCTTCCGCAGTGAATGAAAGTGTTGTGGTAGACAATAGTTATATCAAATTGCGAGAGCTTGTATTGGGCTATACCTTACCCCAGAAGATCACTCATAAGATGCATTTCAACAGCATCCGGTTCTCGCTTATTGGCAGGAACCTCTTGTATTTCTACCGTACCCTCAAGAACATCGATCCCGAAGCCACCATTGGTTCCAACTGGATCAGGCAAAGTGTTGATGAAGGTTCCATGGCGGCAACGCGCAGTTTTGGATTTTCTGTAAACCTCGATTTTTAGAGAAATGACCAAACGGGTTCTATATATAATTTCCTGGGTGCTGTTACTGGCCTTACTGGCAGGCGGCTGCCGCAAAAAGCTGGCAGACCTGTATTATGATGCCGATCAAACGGTACAGCCTTCCATGGAAAAGTTCTTTACTGAGATGCTGCACAACGACCGCGTGCGGCCCTCTTACTGGAACATCCGCACTTTTGTAGTGCTGCATACCGGCATCTATACCCAATCGATAGGTTATTTAAACGCAACAACGGCTTACCAGCAGAACGCCGGCTACACACAGGACAGATGGAATGACTTTTACCGGCCCGGCACCGCAGCAGAAGGCGGTAATGGCGGCATAATGGCCCATTACCGGTTGATTGAATCGCTGTATGAATCCATAACCGATGAACAGCAGAAAAAAGAATTGAGCCATTTCTATATGGCGGCCAAAGTAGTGATGTTTGACCAGGCTTCGCAAATTGTTGATCTCTGGGGCGATATACCCTTCAGCGAAGCAGGCAGTGTAAGTAATTCAGGCAGGTTGATGGAGGCAAAGTTCGATAATGCTGCAGCGGTATACGATGCTATTCTCGATGGACTAAAAAATGCCGCCCTGTATTTTTCCAGCACCCAATTATCAGCCGCTGCACATGCCTCGTTCAGCAAGCAGGATATCTTATTAAACGGGCAATTCGAAAAATGGCAGCGTTATGCCAATTCCATCCGCTTGCGGCTGCTGATGCGGTCCTCCTTTGTAAATGAAGAAAGGGCAAGGAATGAAGCGCTGACCATTATCAACAATCCATCTTTATATCCGCTGATCGATGGGGAAGCGAATTATCTGCCGGCACAAACCGATGTTTTATTACAGCCGCTTACCAGCTATACCGATGACCTGCACCTGGCCCTCTCTGAAGTGTTCAACTACTCAGCGCCGGATCTTATGCTGAATACGGTAATGAAACCCTGTGATGATCCACGCATTCCCGTCATGTTCGATAAATATGGCAGAACAGAGGGCGATCAGTTCATACCCAATGCCGATTACAATGGGCTGCCGGTAAGTTTTAATGCCGAGCAGCAACAGGTGAACCTGGGCCGCTATGCCATACTCGATTCCGCCACATTTTTATTCAACAGCAAATTGCCGGGCATTGTGATCACGGCCGCGGAGGTAAATTTTTTAAAAGCAGAGGCCTGGGAACGCTGGGGTGGGGGCGATGCACAGGCGGCCTATGAGAAAGCCATCCGGCAGTCGATCGCCTTTTACTATTATTTAAACAGCCTGAACACGGCCACTCGTTTGCCCCTGGCGGCACCAGCGGCTGGTGTCATTGATACCTTTTTACAAAAGGATCAAATAAGATATACCGGAACGGTGAATGAGAAACTGGAAAAGATCTGGACCCAGAAATGGCTGCATTTTGGTTTTTTGCAATCGGTAGAGAGTTGGGCCGAATGCCGCAGGACCAACTACCCGGTTTTACAATTTTATCCTTCTACTTTGCCGGGCTATGAGTTGCCACCTTCCAGGCTGGTGTACCCCTCGAGTGAAACCTCATATAATGCAAACTATGCATCCGTGAAAGAAAAAGATCTGCGAAATGCCAGGATATTCTGGGATGTTAACTAAATCTAAGTTCGGGACTTTTTAAAATCCGGCATGTATCGTTGAAAATTCTTGGTCAGTACTTAGTTTTGGCCTCCCGTTTAATTCAATATCCTGTACCATTACCTTTTATTTTTTGTATTGCCATCTTAACAAATGACGCGGTCGTCTTCCTGTAGGGAAGCCAATTATTCATCTAAAAACCAGCATCAGCTTATGACCATTAGCAGTATTGCCCCTTTACAAGTCGCGAAACATTGGGTTTTGCGGAGCGCACTTTGTTTTTCGCTGACCGGCCTTTTGAACAAAACTACGGTACAGGCACAGGAGCAGGGCGTTCACCCGCAATCAACGAAGTATGAATGGCCTGCTGATCCGGCAGTAAAAGAAAAACTGGAAACCTGGCGCGATCAGAAGTTTGGAATGATCATCCACTGGGGCCTTTATGCCGTACCTGGTATGATCGAATCCTGGGCTTTGTGTTCAGAAGACTGGATCAGCCGCGACAGTACCAGTGATTATGGTGATTTTAAAAAATGGTACTGGGGCCTGAGCAAGGATTTCAATCCCGTTCAATTCAACCCCGAGCAATGGGCCCAGGCCGCCAAAGATGCCGGCATGCGTTACCTGGTTTTTACGACCAAACACCATGATGGATTTTGTATGTTCGATACCAAAGAAACAGATTTCAAGATCACGGCCGGACCTTTCGCCGGTAATCCCAAAGCCAATGTGGCCAAACATGTGTTTGATGCTTTTCGGCAGAAAGGATTTATGATCGGCGCTTATTTTTCTAAGCCCGACTGGCATTGCCCTTATTATTGGTGGCCAATGTATGCCACCCCCGATCGAAATAATAATTACGACATCCGCAAACATCCCTGGCGCTGGAATAAGTTCAAGGAATATACGTATAACCAGATCAGTGAGCTGATGCATGATTACGGTTCTATGGACATCCTCTGGCTCGATGGCGGCTGGGTGCGTCCGCTGGAAACGGTAACAGAAGAAGTAAAAGCCTGGGGCGCGGCCATACCTGCCTGGAGCCAGGATATTGACATGCCTACCATTGCCACCATGGCGCGCAAAGCACAGCCCGGTCTGCTGATCGTAGACAGAACCGTTCATGGCCCCTATGAGAATTACCAAACACCTGAACAACGGGTGCCCGATAAACAGCTTGATCATCCCTGGGAAAGCTGTATTACATTGGGTGATAACTGGGGCTATGTACCTGGCGATAAACTGAAATCAACCGGTAAGGTCATTCATCAATTGATTGAAGTAGTGGCTAAAGGCGGCAGCCTCCTGTTGGGCGTTGGTCCCAAACCGGATGGCACCCTGGATGCGCCTGCCGTGCAGCGGCTGGCCGAGATCGGCAGCTGGTTGAAAGCAAATGGCGCGGCCATCTATAATACCCGCCCTATTCAGGGTTATCAAAGTGGCAAAGTGTATTTCACGCAATCAAAAAATACCAGGTCGGTATATGCATTGGCGCTGCTCGATGAGAACAGTCCGGTGCCTGCTACCCTTGAATGGGATATTAATATTCCGGCCAAAGGATCGAAACTGAAATTGCTGTCAACCGGCGCTAATGTTAAATATGCGGTTAACGGTGAAAAAATAAAAGTGACAATACCGGCGGCCGTACAAAAAATGAAGGGTATTCCTGCACTGGCATTTGAGTTCGTGGTAGCCGGAGATTAACATAGCATCATTATAGAAATTGAATCATTGACATATATAATCAGGAGCAAGTATGAAATTCAGTACAGGAATTATAATAACAGCAACAGCGGCATTGGTGTCCATTGGTTTTTTGCCACCGCTTGTTCGCCCCGTTGATCCACCGGCAGCAGTTGGCCCGGTTCCCTCGCCGGCGCAGCTGGCCTGGCACCAGATGGAAACAAATGCATTTGTACATTTTACCATCAATACCTTTACCGACCGCGAGTGGGGGATGGGCAACGAGAGCCCGGCCCTGTTCAACCCCAGGGGAACCGATGCCATGCAGTGGGCGCGGGTGCTGAAAGAGACCGGGTTCAAGCAAATGATCCTTACCTGTAAACACCACGACGGATTTTGCTTATGGCCTACCAAATACACAGAACATTCCATAAAGAACAGTCCGTATAAAAACGGCAAAGGCGACATTGTAAAAGAAGCATCCGATGCCTGTAAAAAATATGGATTGAAATTCGGCGTATACCTTTCGCCGTGGGATCGCAACCGGGCAGATTATGGAACGCCGGAGTATATCACTTATTACCGTAACCAGCTGAAAGAACTGTTCACTAATTACGGGCCGGTCACTGAAATGTGGTTCGATGGTGCGAATGGCGGGGATGGTTATTATGGCGGCGCGAATGAGAAACGCCGGATCGATGGAAGAACCTATTACGACTGGCCGAATACGTTGAACCTGGTGCGCCAGCTGCAGCCGAATGTTATCTTCTTCAGCGATGCCGGCCCCGGCGTGCGTTGGGTAGGAAATGAACGTGGTGTAGCCGGCGAAACCAACTGGAATACGATTACCCCCGATACCCTGTATGCCGGCAAAGCAGGCATTGAAAAACTGTTGAATGAAGGATCGCAAGATGGTACTCATTGGATCCCGGCCGAAGTAGATGTATCTATCAGACCAGGCTGGTTCTATCATAAAAAAGAAGATTCACTGGTAAAAACGCCTGAGCAGTTGTTTGATATTTACCTCACTTCTGTTGGCCGCGGTTCGGTATTGTTGCTGAACATACCACCCGATCAGCGCGGCATTTTTCATGAGCGGGATATCAAATCATTATATGGCTTCCGGAATATCCTTAACCGCGAACTGGGTAAGAACAAGGCACAGGGCGCCGCTGCAAGTGCCAGCAACTATCGCGGTAAAGAAGCTGCTTATGCACCCGCTAATGCGGTAGATAACAATCCCGACAGCTACTGGGCAACAGATGATGCAGTAACTACGGCATCCCTGGAAATAAATACCGGGAAACTGCAAACGATCAAATATGTGATGCTGCAGGAGTACATTAAACTGGGGCAGCGGGTAAAATCCTTTACGGTAGAAGTATGGAACAACGATGCCTGGCAACAGGTGGCCAGCGGAACAACCATCGGGTATAAGCGCATTCTGAAGCTGGCACCGGTTAAAGCCGGCAAAATCCGCATCAATATCACAGGTGCCAAAGCCTGCCCCGTCATTTCGAATGTGGCCATTTATTAATTCAAATTATTAAAAACAATCGAAGCAGATAGTATGAGATATTTCTGGACTGGCTTACTGTGTTTGCTATTAGCCGGAACGTCAAAGGGGCAAATGAATTCCAGTGCGGTAAAAGTGCATTCGTTTGAAGTAAAGAACGGGCAGTTCCTGTACGATAACCAGCCTGTACAGATCCATTCGGGCGAAATGCATTATGCCCGTATTCCGGCGCCTTACTGGCGCCATCGCCTGAAGATGATGAAAGCAATGGGTTTGAACACGGTAGCTACCTATGTATTCTGGAACTTTCACAATCCGGCTCCCGGGGTATGGGATTTTAGCACCGGTAATCACAACATCGCCGAATTTTTGCGTATTGCCAAAGACGAAGGACTATTTGTGATCCTGCGTCCCGGCCCTTATGCATGTGCTGAATGGGAATTCGGCGGATATCCCAGGTGGTTGTTAAAAGATACGAGCCTGGTCATCAGGGCAAACAACAAACCCTTTTTAGATTCCTGCAAAGTATATATCAACCAGCTGGCCGCGCAGGTAAAGAATTACCTGGTGAACAGGGGCGGGCCGATCATTATGGTGCAGGTGGAAAATGAGTTTGGTTCCTATGTATCACAACGAAAAGATATACCCCTGGCAGAGCACCGCAAGTATAATGAAGCCATATACCAACAGTTGATCAGTGCCGGGCTCACCGGCCCCTTCTTTACCTCAGATGGAAGCTGGCTGTTCGAAGGCGGCTCCATACCGGGTGTACTGCCTACCGCCAATGGAGAAGACAATGTAGAGAACCTTAAAAAAGTGGTGAACAAATATCACAATAATGAAGGGCCCTATATGGTGGCGGAATACTATCCCGGCTGGTTACATCACTGGGCTGAACCCTTCCCCAACATTTCGGCGAAACAGGTTACGCAGCAGGTAGAAAAATACCTGAAGAACGGCGTGCATTTTAATTTCTATATGGTACATGGCGGCACCAATTTCGGCTTCACTTCCGGCGCCAATTATAACAACGAACATGATATTCAGCCCGATCTTACCAGTTATGATTATGATGCGCCGATCACTGAAGCCGGTTGGGCATCGCCCAAATACCTGGCGGTTCGGGAACTGATGAAACAATATGTAAAGTATCCTGTTCCCGAAATACCGGCCAAAATACCGGTGATCACCCTGCCGCCCATTCAAGTCAGCAGATCGATGGACCTGTTCGACTGGAAGAATTCCATACAACCGGAAGTGGCAGATACGCCTTTATCGTTTGAAGCACTGAACCAGGGGCATGGGTATGTCTTGTACAGCAAACGGTTCACTCAACCCATCCAGGGTACCCTGCAATTGAAAGGCCTGCGCGACTTTGCCGTGGTATATGTAGATGGAAAGAAAGTAGCCGTGTTGAACCGGGTGGATAAACAATACACGGCCAGTGTAGACATTCCATTCAATGGCACCCTGGAGATCCTCGTTGAAAATATGGGCCGGATCAATTATGGCAGCGAGATCGTGCACAACAACAAAGGCATTATTTCACCGGTGCTCATTAATGATATGGAGATCACCGGTGGGTGGAAGATGTACAAGCTGCCGTTTGCGCAACAACCGCTGGTAGGAACCGGAAAGCAAAAAGCCGGAAAAGCAGCCTTGTACAGCGGTACCTTTACCGTAACCAAGCCTGGCGATGTATTTCTCGACATGCAAAAATGGGGGAAGGGCATCGTATTTGTAAATGGCATGAATCTCGGCCGTTACTGGCAGGTAGGGCCACAACAAACTTTATATCTGCCAGGCTGCTGGCTTAAAAAAGGCGTGAATGAGATCGTGGTGTTTGAACAGCTGAACGATCATATTAACCCGGTAATTACGACTACAGATAAACCAGTGTTGACTCAATTAAAATTGGATCATGAATAAGCATATTTTCTTCACCATATGTTGCTGCATCTCGATGACCGTACAGGCGCAGAACAATTCATCATTATTTCGCAATGCAAACCAGCCCATGGAGGCCCGGGTGAATGACCTCTTAAAGCAGTTGACCCTGCCTGAAAAGATCTCCCTGCTGGGTTATCGCAGTCAGGAAGTACAACGGTTGGGCATACCTGCTTATAACTGGTGGAACGAAGCCCTGCACGGCGTTGCCCGCGCAGGGGTGGCAACCGTGTTCCCGCAGGCCATTGGTATGGCGGCCACTTTTAACGACGATCTTTTACACCAGGCCGCTACGGTTATTTCCACAGAAGCCCGCGCCAAATACAACCTGTCAACCGGCAAAGGCAACCGGCTACAATATATGGGACTTACCTTCTGGTCGCCCAATATCAATATCTTCCGCGATCCACGATGGGGCAGGGGGCAGGAAACCTACGGGGAAGATCCATTTTTAACGGCCAGGATGGGAACCGCATTTATCAAAGGTTTGCAGGGTAATGACAGCCGCTATTTGAAGACATCGGCCTGCGCCAAACATTACGCCGTTCACAGCGGTCCTGAAAAAGGCCGCCATACATTTAATGCAGTCGTTGATGAAAAGGATCTGCGGGAGACCTATCTCTATGCTTTCAAGGCACTCGTTGATGCAGGCGTGGAATCGGTCATGTGCGGTTATAACCGGGTAAATGATCAGCCCTGCTGCACCGGCAATATTTTACTACAGGACATCCTGCGCAAGGAATGGAAGTTCAAAGGGCATGTGGTAACCGATTGCGGGGCGCTCGATGATATTTTTATGCGCCATAAAGTAATGCCTTCAGGGGTAGAAGTAGCTGCTGCTGCTATCAAAGCCGGAGTAAACCTCGATTGCTCAAATATTTTACAACGGGATGTGATGAAAGCCATTGAACAAAAACTGCTCACCGAAAAAGAAGTAGACAGTGCACTGGCTGGTATATTACGTACGCAGTTCAAGCTCGGTTTTTACGATGCTGCAGCTGCAAACCCCTTTGCAGCCTATGGCGCCGACAGTGTTGCCAATGCAGGGCACGCTGCCCTGGCGCGTACCATGGCGCAACAAAGTATGGTGCTGTTAAAGAACGATCAACAGTTACTGCCGATCAGTAAAGAAAAATATCCGCAGATCATGGTGCTGGGCACCAATTCCGCATCCATGGATGCTTTGCTGGGTAATTACCACGGCGTTAGCAGCCGCGCGGTCAGTTTTCTCGAAGGCATTACCAATGCAGTAGATGCCGGCACGCGGGTAGAGTATGATCTCGGAAGCGATTACACCGATACCGTACATTTCGGCGGTATTTGGGCCGCAGGCAATGCCGATATCACCGTAGCCGTGATCGGTTTAACACCCGTATACGAAGGCGAAGAAGGCGATGCCTTCCTGGCAGCGCAGGGGGGCGACAAACCCGACATGAGTTTGCCCGCTGCACATATTGCGTTCATGAAAGCATTGCGCAAATCGAATAAGAAACCCATCATTGCCGTTGTAACAGCCGGCAGTGCTGTTGATATTTCGGCCATTGAACCTTATGCAGATGCCATTATTCTCGCCTGGTATCCCGGCGAGCAGGGCGGTAATGCTTTGGCAGATATTTTGTTTGGCCGCGTATCACCAGCCGGCCGCTTACCGGTCACCTTTTACCAGTCTTTTGCCGATGTACCGGCATACGACAATTACGCCATGAAAGGCCGTACCTACCGTTACTTCAATGGTAAAGTGCAATACCCTTTCGGTTATGGATTGAGCTATACTTCCTTTGCCTATGAATGGCAAAAGATGCCGGCCAATATCCGTACGGCGAAAGACAGCATTCAGCTTTCCATTAAAGTAAAAAATACCGGTACGCGCGACGGCGATGAAGTGGTGCAGGTATATGTCGAGTATCCGCCGGTAGACCGCATGCCGGTAAAAGAACTGAAAGCATATAAACGGGTATTTGTAAAAGCAGGCAGTGAAGAAACCGTTCAATTCAGTATTCCCGCTGCAGAACTGCAAAAATGGGACCTGGCTACCCGTAGCTGGAAATTGTATCCGGGCAACTATACGATCTTCGCTGGTGGTCATTCGGCTGATAAGAAAATTGTTGCCAGCGTAAAAGCAGGAGGCAGGAAGTAAATCATTTGTGAATTGCCAGTGGCAGCTGTGCTACACTTCTAAAGTGTGGCACAGCTCGTTAAACGGAACAACAAAAGAAACAGAAAATGAAAAAATTAACTTGGTTACTCCTGTTGGCTGGACAAGTTACCATTGCTCAGAACCGGTATGAATTGAACAGTGGCTGGCTTTGTTCACCCATAGGATCGGTAAAAGTAAATGGCGAAAAAATATCGGCGTCATCGTATTCCACAAAAGGATGGCTGCCGGCCACGGTGCCAGGCACGGTGTTAACCACTTTGCTGAACAATAAGAAAGTGCCCGATCCTTTTTACGGCATGAATAATGAAAAGATCCCCGACATCTATACTACCGGCCGGGATCACTATACTTACTGGTTTGTAAAAGACTTTACAGAGAAAGCGCCCCAGGGCAATGAACAGGTCTGGTTACAATTAAGAGGCGTTAATTATAGTTGTGATGTTTTTCTGAATGGAAAAAAACTGAACAGCGGCCGCCATTACGGTATGTTCTTGCGGCAGACCTACAACATTACCCGCTCACTGAACCCTACAGGAAGCAACCGTCTCGCGGTGATTGTATATCCGGTTGATCCGGTGGGTAATCCCAATGGCGGACAAGGTGGTGATGGAACCATCGCCCGCAATGTATCGCACCAGTATGTAGCCGGGTGGGACTGGATACAACCCATGCGCGACCGCAACACCGGCATCTGGGATAAAGTTTATATAGAAAGAACCGGATCAGTAAATCTAAAGAACCCGCATATAATTACACAAGTTCCTGGTGTACGTTCGCCCAATGGTCTGCAAGAACCTGCGCAGATCATCGCCAGTGCAGAATTGGAGAATCCTACAGATACAAAAAAGGAAGGAGTGCTGCAGTATAAGCTCGACGGACAAACCATCAAACAAAATGTAACTCTTGAACCAGGTGCGGTAAAGGAAGTAAAAATGCCGGTCTTCCAGCTCAATAATCCGAAATTGTGGTGGCCCGCTGGTTATGGTGCACAAAATTTATATACCATCCGTTTCCAGTTCCTCGAGAACGGAGAAACGGTTACCGACGAAGAGCAGGTGATTACTGGTGTCCGGGAAATTCAAACGGCCTGGAATCCCACCACCCGAAGCAAACAAATTGCAGTGAATGGGCAGAAGATCTTCATTAAAGGAGGGAACTGGATCATTTCCGACGCCATGCTGCGTTTCAGCGATCAGCGATATGATGCAGAAGTGCGCTACCATCGCGATATGAACCTGAATCTCATTCGCGTCTGGGGCGGCGCCCTGCTGGAAAGGCCTGAGTTCTTTAACGCCTGCGATAAATATGGTTTGCTGGTGATGCAGGATTTCTGGATGTCGGGTGATTGCAATGGCCGCTGGGTGGATCCTATGAAATCGGAAGATCAATGGACGCGCCGGAAATACCCCAATGATCACGCACTGTTTTTACGATCGGCGGCCGACCAGGTGAAAATGGTGCGCAATCACCCTTCGCTGGCCATGTGGTGTGGCGGCAATGAGATCACACCGCCCCAGGACATTCTGATGCCCCTGAAAGACTCCATCTTACCAGCCCTGGATGGTACGCGCTGGTTCGTTGATTATTCCAACAGCGATGAAATGTCGTACAATTTCCTGGGCGGAAATGGCGATGGGCCTTATGGCATTCAAAATCCACTCACCTTCTGGGAACACCGTACTTATCCTTTCAACTCTGAAGTAGGATCGGTAGGTGTAGGGGATTATGCCTCGCTGCAACGTTTCATTCCCCCCAGGAACATGCAGTTCCCGCAGTATGCATCCAAACAGGTAGATTCAGTATGGGAATACCATAAATACATTGGCTATAACGAGCACCTCGATCCCTATGGTGCACCAAAAGATATCTTCGACTTTACGCGCAAAGCACAGCTGGTGAATTATGATCAGTACCGCGCCCTGGCAGAAGGATTCAGTAACCGCATGTGGGATTGGTACACCGGATTTATCATCTGGAAAACGCAGAATCCCTGGACGGCTTTACGCGGACAGATGTATGATTATTACCTCGATCCCAATGCCTGTTTGTTTGGTTTACGCGCAGGCAGCGAGCCGGTGCATGTAATGTACAATCCCACCGATGGCATGGTGACCATTGTGAACAACAGTTTTGCTGTGCAAAGAGACCTGATGCTGTCGGTACGCTTTTATGAAATGTCGGGTAAAGACAGTTTTGTAACGCAGGTATTTACATATGTGGAACCATCATCGGTAAAACGGATCTTATCAGTTAAAGAATTAAAAGAGAAACTGGCAAAGGACATGGGTGTTTTTCTGTCGTTGCAGTTAGTGGATGAAAAAAAGCAGGTGGTGAGCGATAATTTTTACTGGTTGCCTGATGAATCCGGTGCTTATTCCGGATTGCAGGCAATGGGCCATGCCGCATTGAAAGTAAAAGCAAGTTCAATTGGTAAAGGAAAAGTGCAGGTAACGCTCACCAACGCGGGCAATAATCCGGTTGCCTTTTTCAACCGCATTACATTGCTCGATGCGAAAAAGAAAGAGCGCATTCTGCCGGTATTTTACAGCGACAATTATGTTTCTGTGGTTCCGGGTGGTGACAGGAAAATTGTAGTGGAGCACGATCATACCGGGCAATTGCTGATCGGTGTCGAAGGCTGGAATGTTTCGCCTGTCGAAGTGCCGGTAGAGTAGACAATATTGTTTATTTTACAAGTCATTTTCAACCAACATCTGCATTTATGGTTCATCGGTGGTCTGTTCTCTTTAGTTCCTTCCTTGTTTTCGTCGCTTTGCCAGGGATTGCCCAGCAGAAGAATTCCATTGGTATGCAGCTGGTAGATATCCGCCCGGGAACTTTCGACATGGGATCGAACCGCGGAAAAGAAGATGCCGACGAAAGCCCGGTGCATCCCGTTACCATTACCGCTGGTTTCAAAATGTCGGCCACTGAGGTCACCAACAAACAATATGAAGCCTTTGATCCGGCCCATAGCAAATTGCGCGGTAAAAATGGATTCTCGCTGAAAGATGATGAAGCAGTTGTATTTGTGAGCTACGAAGAGGCTGTCGCATTTTGCGCCTGGTTATCGCGCAAAGAAGGTAAGCCATACCGGCTGCCCACCGAGGCGGAATGGGAATATGCCTGCCGTGCCGGTACTACCACCGATTATAATACCGGTAATGAGCTGCCTGCAGCGTATCAAAAATTACAACATACCAACCGTACGCCGGTACCGGTTTCCCTGCAGGTGGCACAAACAGCTCCCAATGCCTGGGGGCTGTATGACATGCATGGCAATGTAGAAGAATGGTGTTATGACTGGTATGGCCCTTACCTGCCCGGTGCACAAACAGATCCCGTAGGCCGGCAGGCGGGCATGAGCCGCGTTACGAGGGGCGGAAGCCATAACACGCCGGTTCGTTTCCTGCGCTCGGCCAACCGGCAGGGTATGCTGCCGGAAGATAAACACTGGCTTACCGGTTTCAGGGTAGTACAAGGCGAGATGCCCCGTACCAAAGCCATTGCCGCGGAACCCCTGCCTGCCAATAGTTTGCAGGTATCACAACAAAAACATAGCTGGAAAAAAGAAACGCAAGCCATTTTTGAAGCGCCTGTTCCCTTTGTGATAAAACCCGATAGTAGTCTGGGCATTCCCTTTTATAAGCATAATCATTGTCCGGCCATCACCTGGTGCCCCAATGGCGATCTGTTGGCAGCCTGGTTCAGCACCAATGCCGAGAGCGGCCGCGAAATGGTCATACTGGCCAGCCGTTTGCGGGCCGGTCAAAAGAACTGGGATACGGCTTCCCTGTTTTTCTGTGTACCAGACAGGAACACGACCGGCACCTCTTTGTTATATGATCAGAAGGGAACGCTTTATCATATCAATGGACTGGAAGCTGCAGGCGACTGGCAGAACCTGGCCATGGTAATGCGCACCAGTACGAATAACGGGGCTGGCTGGTCAAAACCGGTATTGATCGCACCGGAACATGCAAAGCGGCATCAGGTGATCGCGGGTTCATTGATCACGAAGCAAGGATGGCTGGTGCAGTTGTGCGATGCAGATCCCAGCTCTCGGGGCGGCACTGCCGTACACATCAGTAAAGACAAAGGGGCCCATTGGAGCACACCCTATACATTGGCCGTTACACCACAGTATGAAAATGGCGCTGTGGGTGGTTTGATTGCGGGTATCCATGCCGGTATGGTGCCTTTAAAGGACGGCCGTTGGCTTGCTTTCGGCCGCAATGATAATATTAAGTCAGACAGCCTGGGCGATAGAATGCCCATGAGCATTTCCAATGATGCCGGCGCCACCTGGTCATATGCCCCCTCCATATTTCCACCCATCAGCAGCGGACAAAGGCTGGTATTGCGCCGCCTGAATGAAGGGCCCTTGTTATTGGTATCATTCACCCACTGCCCCGGCAAATCAGGTGTCGAAGGAATGGACTTTACCAGGTCCAACGGGGAAGTATATAAAGGGTATGGTATGTACGCCGCCCTTTCTTATGATGAAGGTAAAACCTGGCCGGTTAAAAAGCTGCTTACAGATGGCACCATGCGGCAGCTGAACGGGGGCGCCTGGACAGGCCTCTTCACAATGGATAGTACGCATGCAGAACCAAAAGGATACCTGGCCGCCACCCAAACGCCCGACAATGTGATCCACCTCCTCAGCAGCAATCTCCACTACCGGTTTACTCTCGCCTGGTTACAGCAGTAAATTACAATTGGCAATGGTCAACGGGCGATGGTCAATACATCTCCGCTGCAGGAATTCAATTATTCATTTCAAGCTGCGTGAACCATTGACCATTGACCATTCACTATAACGGTAACAATATAAAGTGCCGGCGAAATAGTGACTGTAATCATATTTTTAAATTTTTTTCTGCCGCTTGCATCATATTACTGAAAATGATTGCCTCTAAAAAAAGAATTGTTAATTCTTTATTACAAAATCCTATTTGCTTACACTTATACTATGCAACCATGTGTAATTGAGTACACATGATTGGGGATGAATAGACAGAGAACCTACATGCTATTTAGTTAAGTAGTACCGAAACTAAAACCAATACTTCACCGACCCCTTAACTGAAAGGGCATTAACACCATTAGGGAGTTTTCAAAATGATCGCGGTCTGTAAACAGACAGCCAGCCCTTGCTATGTCATTTTGTTACCATCTTCTATTGGGAGTTATTTAATCATCATAAAACCAATTGCTAATGAGACATGTTCACCTGCTAATTGCATTTATTCTACTGCATTCAGCAGTACTGGCCCAAACCCGACAGCTATCAGGTTTTGTCAGAGACAAGGCTGGTACTGGTATTCCCGCCGTCACAATTAAAGTAAGAGGAAATAACAATCAGACCGTAACTGATATAAACGGTGCTTTTAGTTTGCAGGTACCAACTGGCAATATTCAACTGGTAGCGTCTTCGGTAGGTTATTCCGAACAAACCATCGACGTAGCTGAAAACCAGGCGAACGTTACCATTAACCTCGAAGAAGGTGCAGGACAGCAGCTCGGCGAAGTGGTTGTAACTGCATTAGGTATTTCCAAAGAAGCCAGGAGGGTGGGATATTCTGTGTCGACCGTTGTGGGTGACCAGCTGAATCAGGCCCGCGAAACCAATGTGGCCAATTCACTGAGTGGCCGCGTGGCGGGGTTGAAAGTATCCGGTACCAATAGCGGTCCCGGCGGTACGGTAAAACTGTTGTTGCGTGGTTTGCCCAGTATGAATAATCCTGGTTCGCCGCTCTTCGTTATCAACGGGGTGCCTATGGATAATACACAGCGAGGTGCTTCCGGTGAGTGGGGTGGCGCCGATTATGGCGATGGTATCGGTAACATAAATCCCGATGATATTGAGACCATGACTGTCTTGAAAGGTCAGGCCGCTTCTGCTTTATACGGATCGAGGGCTACCAATGGGGTGATCCTCATTACTACCAAGTCGGGCAAACGCGGTGATTTTTCTGTTGACTATAACCTGAATATAATGGTTGATGACGCCATTGACTTTACTGAGTTCCAGTACGAATACGGCCAGGGAGTGAATGGCATGAAACCGGCTACCAGGTCAGCTGCACAGGCATCCGGCAGATTCAGCTGGGGCGAGCGGCTGGATGGCTCGCAGGTCATTCAGTTCGATGGCAATACCTATCCATATGTTGCACAGAAAGATAATATCGAGAATTTTTACCGGCTCGGTCCTTCTTTTACCAATACGGTTGCCGTTTCAAGAGGTGGTGAAAATGGTTCTTTCCGCTTATCATTATCAAACCTCAGTAATGAGTCGATCATCAGAAATAGTGGCCTCGATAGAAAAACAGCAAACCTGAATATTGAACAAAACATCACCGATAAGCTCCAGATAAAAATGATGGCCAATTATATAGATGAGCGTTTTAAGAACAGGCCGCAGTTGAGTGATGGGCCCATGAATGCCAACAACGGGCAGTTCCTGGCTACCAATATCGACCAGGAGATATTGAAGCCGGGATATGATCCTGCAACCGGTTATGAAATTCAGTTCAGTGATGATGAATATGTGACCAATCCCTGGTTTGTGGTGAATCAATATATTAATAACGTGGATCGTAAGCGGTTCATTACATCCACTGCTGCACGGTACAATTTCACAAAAGGGATCTATGCACAGGCACGCCTTGGTTATGATATCATGCATGACCGGTTATTTAAGGTAGAACCCTGGGGAACTGCTTATACAACCAACAGGGCCGGTAACCTGCAGGACCTGGCGTCTTTCGAGCGCTATGAACTGAATGTAGATGGATTGATAGGCATCAATCAAAGGATAACTGATGACCTGAGCTTTGATGCAGCCGTAGGTGCCAACCTGCGTAAGAACCAGGATGAGAAGATAAAGATCGGTGGCGGTCCGTTCATCCTGCCTTACCAATACAGCTGGAACAATGTACAGAATTTTAACCGCGAACATATCTTTAATAAGACGCAGGTAAATTCTGCTTACTATACCGTTGACTTCAGCTTCAAAAATTTCCTTACACTCGGTACTACCGGCCGGTATGATGCCTATTCTACACTGCCTGAAGATAACAACACGATCTTCGTGCCATCAGTATCGGCCAGTTTGATCTTTTCTGAATTAGCCAATATCAACAGACTCGATTTTGGTAAACTGCGGGCATCCTATGCAGTTACCAGCAATGAGCTTACCAGGCCCTATCAAACGGATATCTATTACTCATTGGGTAATCCGTTCAATACTGTGCCGATGGGACAGTTCAATACTTCCCTGCCAAGCGGTTTGTTGAAGCCATTCACGGTAGCAGAATTTGAAATTGGTACAGAGTTAAGAACGCTCGGTAACCGGTTGAATTTTGACGTGGCTTATTTCACCAAGAAGACCAGGAATGAGATCATGAATGCCACCTTTAGTATTGCTACAGGTTACACCAGCGGTTATATTCCCAACGGTCAAACGCAGAACAAAGGTTTGGAAGTGATGATCAATGCGGTGCCGGTAAGAACGAAAGATTTTAGCTGGACCACTACTTTGAATTTCACCCACATCAATAACAGGGTACTTAGGACCGATGCCGCAGGTAACAACGTAAACCAGGGCCAGAACCGTGGTACATTAGGGAATGCCATCACGGCTTATGTGCAGGGATTTGCCGGTCCGCAGATCCTGGCCTATGATTATAAACGCGATTCCAAAGGCGATATGGTAGTGGATGCTTCCGGTTATCCGGTGCGGGGCGACAGCCTGATCGCCTGGGGCAGTGTATTACCGAAAGTGTATGGTGGATTGAATAACGAAATTACCTTCAAGGGGCTCGCGCTTTCATTCCTCATCGATTACAACTACGGTAATAAAATACTCAGCGCTACTAATTATTATGCCATTTTACGCGGCTTGCATAAAATGACCCTGGAAGGACGGGATGGTATCACAAAAGGCGTTACAGAAACCGGCGCCCCAAATACCGTAAGAGCCGATGCACAGGGCTATTACCGGGCATTGGCACAGCAGGTAACTTCGGTGACTGTGGTCGATGGCGACTTCATCAAATTGCGCCAGGTGCAGTTAAGTTATTCCGTACCGTCGAATATTGTCAGCAAATGGCCATTGTTCAGATCAGTGCAAATTTCATTGGTTGGACGCAACCTGTGGACCATCATGCGAAAGAGCGATAACATCGATCCCGAATCACAATTTGGTTCCGATGTGAAGTACTATGGTATTGAAGGTACCAGTCTGCCTTCAACCCGCACGTATGGGGTAAACCTGAATTTGAAATTTAAAAAGTAGTGATCAGGCTATTTAAACATTAAAATGTTTCAGATGAAAAAAATATCTCTATATATAGGTTTGGTGGCTCTTGCGCTGGCAGCGGGATGTACAAAGGACTTTGACGCCATAAATACGGATCCTAACCAAACGCCTCCTGCTAATTTCAATTCCGATTATTTTTTATCGGGCAGCCAGTGGAATTATATCAATGGTATCACCGGTTATAACGGCTCTATTTTATTCCAGAGTGGCTGGGCGCAGATTTTCTCTTCCACTTCATCGGGCGCCGCCAATTATTACAGCAATGCCGATAAATACGTACCATCTGGCAATACCAACGATTATGCGGGCCGCGGTTTCGATCTTATGTATAAAAGCGCCCGCTTGTCGCAGGAGATCATCAATAACTATGGCAATAATGCCGATAAAGTAAATGTGGTAAGTGCGGCCACTGTTATGAAAGTGCTGGCCATGCATTACGCAACTGACCTGTACGGCGATATTCCTTATTCCCAGGCTTTCCAGGCGGCTACCAATGTTACACAGCCTGTTTATGACAAACAACAGGATGTTTACAATTCCCTGTTGAATGACCTGGATGCAGCGTTGACAAAATTTGATCCGTCAAAACCGAAACCTGCCGCTGACCTGTTCCCATATCAGGGTGATGTGGCCAAATGGAAAAGGTTCGGTTATTCGTTGATGCTGCGGATCGCCATGCGGTTAACAAAAGTGGATCCCGCCAAAGCACAGCAATATGCGGAAAAAGCAGCGGCTGGCGGAACCATGTCTTCTGTTGCAGATGATGTATGGGTAAAAGGCGATAATGCCGCCGGTTACCGCAGCGAGAACTCGCGTGCACTGATAACGCCGGCCGACTTTTACAGCGTGAGATGGAGTAAGACCCTGATGGATTTCCTGCAATCAACCAATGATCCGCGCATCAGCGCCATTGCCGAAGTGCCTCCTCCGGGGCTGGCTGGCAATACCGATGTCACTAAATCGGGCGATAACACAGCTGCCAACCAGATCGGTCAACCGCATGGCTGGGACCTCAATGGCGGTGCAACAGATATCAGGAACTCTCCCGGTTATCCCGGTGGTACCGGTAGCGGCGGCGATTTTACGCCCATAGGGAGATATTCCCGTCCACGCCTGGTTGTATACACCGACCTTAACAGTCCCCAGTTCGTAATGACCTATGCAGAATCGGAATTGTTACTGGCCGAGGCAAAAGCAAGAGGCTGGAATGTGGGCGCTACTACCGCCGCCCAGCATTATGCCAATGGTGTATCTGCCGGTATTCAATCTGTGGGAACATTCCATAGCAGTGCGGTGATTTCACCTGCAACGGCCAATGCCTATGCAGCAGCAAACCCCCTCAATACTTCTTCACTGGCTGCCTCATTAAAGCAGATCAATGAACAGTATTGGGCAACCACCGGCATACTTATGAATTTTGTAGAAGCCTGGAACAACTGGAGAAGATCAGGATACCCGGTACTCACCCCGGTTGTATATCCCGGTAATTTTTCGGGCGGCGTTATTCCCCGAAGACAATTATACCCCACAACCGAACCAACCGCCAATCCCGAGAACTACAGGATGGCAGTGAGCAATCTCACTGCCGGCGATGCATGGAACTCGAGAATGTGGTGGGACAAGTAGTCGATGTGATAATTTGATAATGGAAAACAGCCGTGTCACGATTCAAACCGTGGCACGGCTATACTGTTAGTTATGAAAAGAACAGCCATCATCATTACCCTGCTTTGCTTCATTAGCGCGCTTACTGCCGTGGGACAAAACCCTTTGTTTGAATTGTTAACGCCGAAGCAAACAAACATACATTTCGCCAATCGTATCAATGAAACCGAACATCTGAATGTGCTGGCCTACGAGTACTTCTATAATGGCGGTGGCGTGGCCGTGGGTGATATCAATAACGATGGACTCGAAGACATTTTTCTCGTCGCCAATATGAACGAGAATAAATTGTACCTCAATACCGGTAACCTGCAGTTTAAAGACATCACCAAAGAAGCCGGCGCCGCACTTGCGGGAAGACCCAGGAGCTGGAAGACCGGCGTTACCATGGCCGATGTGAATGGCGACGGCTGGCTGGATATTTATGTATGTTATTCCGGTAAGGTAACCGACGAGCTGCGCCGCAACCAGCTATTTATCAACCAGGGCAATAGTACCTTTAAAGAAGAAGCGGCCGCCTATGGCCTAGATGACAAAAGCTACAGCACGCAGGCTGCCTTTTTCGATTATGATAACGATAGTGATCTGGATCTTTTCCTGCTAAATCATAGTATAAAGAAGGTCGATAATATGGAACTGGCCCGCTACCGCGATGAAGTGGATGAGCTGGCAGGCAACAAACTCTACGAGAATCAGAACAATCATTTTATCGATGTTTCCAAAAAAGCCGGCATCCGGCAAAACCCTTTAACGTTCGGACTGGGCATAGCCATTGCCGATATCAATAAAGACGGCTGGCAGGATGTATATGTGACCAATGACTATAATGAGCCCGATTATATGTACATGAACAATGGTGATCGCACTTTCACCAATGAAGCCGATAAAAGCCTGCGTTATCTTTCGCAATTTTCCATGGGGGTAGATATTGCCGACTTTAACAACGATGCCTTACCGGATATTGTTACGCTCGATATGCTGCCCGAAGATAACCGGCGGCAGAAGTTATTGCAGCTGCAGGAGAACTATGAATCCTTTGCGCTGATGGTGAACCAGGGTCTAAACCCGCAGTATATGCGCAACATGCTGCACCTGAACAATGGCCTCATGCCGAAGGCTGCTGATTCTGCCTCCACCGGAGGGCGCGGGGGGAAGGGCGGTTCCCTCACTTTCAGCGAGATCGGTCAACTGGCCGGTATTTCCAATACCGACTGGAGCTGGTGCCCGCTGCTGGCCGATTATGATAATGATGGCCTCAAAGACCTGTTTGTTACAAACGGTTACTTACGCGACTATACGAACAAGGATTTTCTGCGTTACTGGGGCGATTACAAGGTGAAGAAAGCGATGGACCGCCAGCCGGTATTGATGATGGACCTCATACGCGTTATGCCTTCCACTACACTCCCGAATTATATCTTTAAAAATAATGGTAATTGCACCTTTACCAACCAGCAGAAAACATGGGGAATGGATAGATCGGCCATCTCATCAGGGGCGGTATATGCAGACCTGGATAACGATGGTGACCTTGACCTTGTGATAAATAATATCAATGAGCATGCGTTTGTGTACAGGAATACCGCGAGAGAAAACACAAAGGCCGGCTATCTTTCCCTTATGCTGCATTACAAAAAGCCAAACTGGTTTGCCATTGGCGCAAAAATTTGGGTCTATAACCAGAAAACGGTTCAATATGCAGAGGTAAATCCGGCGCGGGGTTATCTTTCCTGTGTAACTACCCGGCTGCATATGGGTATTGGCAGCGCCACGACGGTAGATTCAATAAAAATTGAATGGCCCGATCGCAGCGTACAGCTGCTGACCAATGTAGCAACGAACAAAACACATTCGATCAACTGGCAACAGGGCGGTGCGGTCATAGAAGAAGACCCGGTATATGCGAGGACGATTTTTACACCTGCCGAAAAATTATTTACTTATAAACATAATGATCTCAGTGAAAATGATTTTAAACGTCAGTTGCTGATGTTGTTTATGTATTCAAAGACAGGGCCTGTAATGGCAAAAGGAGATGTGAACAAGGACGGCCGCGAAGACCTGTTTGTAAGTGGCGATAAGAACAAACCGGGCAAACTATATGTACAAAATGCCAAAGGATCGTTTTATGAAGAACCGAATTTCTTTGCCGGGGATGAAACCAGCAGCACCATTGCAGCTGCCACATTTTTTGATGCTGATGGCGATGGCGACCAGGACCTTTATGTGGCCAAAGGGGGGTATGCTTTATATGAACCCGGCAGGCCGGCTTTGCAGGATGAACTGTATTTAAATGATGTCCGCGGACAGTTTAAACTGGCGAGCGGCGCCTTACCCAATCTGAGCGCCAACAGCAAATCCTGTGTGCGGCCCTGTGATTTTGATGGGGATGGCGACCAGGACCTGTTCATCGGCGGCCGCGTCATTCCCGGCTATTATCCATTGGCGCCCACTTCTTACCTGCTGCTCAATGACGGTAAAGGAAAGTTCTCGTCGGCCAGCGTACCATTTGCCCAAATTGGAATGGTTACCGATGCCCAGTGGGCCGACCTCGATAAAGATGGCCGCAAAGACCTGGTGTTATGTGGAGAATTTATGCCTGTAACGGTTTTTATGAATACGCCCTCCGGTTTTGTTGATAAAACCAGCACTTACTTCGATGGGGCAGCCAATGGCTTCTGGTTCTCGCTGCAGATCGCCGATATTGATAATGACGGTTACGAAGATATCATTGCCGGTAATTTGGGATTGAACACCTGTATAAAGGTGTCGGCTAAAGAGCCCGGGGAATTGTATTATGCCGATTTTGACGGCAATGGTTCTGTGGATCCTTTCTTTAATTTTTACAACCAGGGAGTAAGTTATCCGTTCGTAAGCCGCGACGAATTGAATGAGCAGATCTATCCCATGCGGAAGCGGTTTACTTCTTATGCCGCTTACTCGCAGGCTACCATCAACGACATTTTTACGAAAGCCGAACTCGAAAAGGCTGGTAAGTTACAGGTCACTGAAACCCGCACCCTGGCATTTTTAAACAGGGATGGAAAATTTCTGGCAACAGCATTGCCCATGCAGGCGCAGTTTTCATCGGTGACAAAGATCCTTGCCAATGATTTTAACAGCGATGGTAAAAAAGACCTGCTGTTGTTAGGGAACCATTCGGCTAACCGGTTAAAGATCGGCTGTATAGATGCCAGTTATGGTTGTTTGCTTACCGGTGATGGCAGGGGCGGCTTTACCTACGTGGCGCAGCCCAATTCAGGACTTTGCCTCAAAGGCGATGTAAAAGCGGCAGAGGAAATAAAGGTCAATAATACCAGGTATGTAGTAGCAGGCATCTGTAATGATGCCATGCAGTTCTATAAAGTAGAGTAACATGAAGTTAATCGCAGTTTGTTTGTTTGATTTGTCATACCGGCGTTTGTTCCCAAACGCCGGTTTATTGCATTTTTTGGGTAGAACCGTTTTTCATCGGGTGCTGCTGTTAGCCCTTATGTTATTGCAAGGGCAGCTTGCCAGCGCGCAAACCAAAGCGGCCAAAGCAAAGATGGTGCATAAGGAAGAAGCTGTTTTCGCCCGTTACCTGCAGCCGGCTGTCTTTTCCTTATCAAAAATAATGATGCATGATGTAGTGAACCCGCCGGCAGCGGCGCGTTATTATGCCTATTGCATGTTGGGCGCTTATGAAATTGTTTCGCAGCAAGACACTTCATTGACATCCCTGCAGCTGCTGTTGCATGAATACAAACGTCCGCTGATAAGTACCCGGCCAAAAGACTATGATGCCCGCATAGCGGCCATTTATTGTATCCTTGAAACGGGGCGCTTATTATTGCCATCAGGTTACCGGTTACAGGAAGAGGAAGAACAGTTTATTGCAGAACAGAGAAAAGCTAAAGTACCCCGCGCAGTCATTGACAGTTCCATACAGGTGGCAAATTTCATAGCCGCGCGTATTGCAGATTATACGAAAACAGACAGGTATGGCAAATTAAGTGCGCAATTGCGGTATACGCCGGTGAAAGGGGATGAATACTGGTATCCGACACCACCGGCTTATATGGAAGCCGTAGAACCTAACTGGAAAAGCGTGCGTCCGCTGCTGATCGACTCCTGTAACCAGTTCCTGCCTTTGCCCCCGGTTGCATTCAGCAAAGACAGCAACAGCGCCTTTTACCGCCTGGCCCTTGAAGTGTATGAAACCTCATTAAAACCTACGCAGGAGCAATTGGATATTGCTGCGTTCTGGGATTGTAATCCGTTTGCCGTTGCCACCTCGGGGCATATGGCTATTGGATTTAAGAAGATCAGTCCGGGCGGGCATTGGATGAATATTGCCGGTATCGCTGCGCAGAAAGCGCGGTTGGGTTTTGCAGCTACTATAACGGTACAGATGCTAACCGGTATTGCCATCATGGATGCCTTTATCTGTTGCTGGGATGAAAAGTTCCGCTCAAACCGCATAAGGCCCGAGACCTATATCAACCGCTACATCAATAAGAAATGGGAGCCCTTGCTGCAAACACCGCCTTTCCCCGAATATACCAGCGGGCACAGCGTGATCTCTACCACGGCGGCGGAAGTGCTTACCTATTTGATGGGCGATAATTTTAACTTCACCGATAATTCAGAAGAAATATTCGACATTCCCGCACGAAATTTCACCTCTTTTCGCCAGGCCGCAGAAGAAGCAGCCATCTCCCGCTTGTATGGCGGTATTCATTACCGCGATGCGATTGTAAACGGACAGCAGCAGGGAAAACAGCTGGGCGCTTTTATCGTCGGACGGCTAAAGGCGGCTGGTATACAGCCGGTACAATAGCCTTTTGCAGTCATTTATCCCGATTGTCATCGGCTAAAAGGACATGATTGAAATACGATGTCTTTCATCTGGATTACAATCCCCCTGATCTGAATGCAAAAGGCGTAAACCTGTTGCAAAGAGCAGGAATATAATGATCGTAGTTTTGCATTTGAAAAAAGGTGCAAATAGTAATTGCAAAGTCAGCATGATCAATGATGAAAACGAAGGCTTACGGGTGAAAATTTTAATAGTTGATGGCTGAGAGGTTTTGTCGCACGAACTTGATCAGAATAGTAATAACATTTTCAACATATCAGTTGGCTAAACGGCCATTGCATTCAAATAAGATAGCTTGCCTTTCATACCAGATATCTTGCTTTTTATATTAACGTTCGTGTTTATCTATTTGCAGGGCTTGCACGGCAAACAACGAGGTTGGTTCATTAAATTAAACCGGTTGGCGCGTAAAGAGCTTAATTTTTTATAAGATCTCTGTGTTACATTGTAATAACAATAAAGCTTGTTATCAGATCGATCCTTTTTGTGCTGAGATCCATTGATCACATGATGATAAGTGAGCTTTTTTGTAATGACATTGTTTTTTTTGCAGTCAAACCATGGCGAGCGCATGGCAAACAATGGGTTTCATATCCGGGGCCAGCTGGCCGCCCTTTCAGCAAATGCGTTTTGTATTTGGAACATAGGTGCTGTTGGCCATGAATCTGAGACGGACAGGCTAAAAATTTGTAATTTTAGCCAATGGATGCAGATATTCACACATTATATGAATCTGATTTTTATCGCATCATGGATTTCAGGTGCAAGTGTATAGATTGCCGTACATCAAAACCGGAATACAACACTACATTCTGCATCAGCTTTGTGCGTAAAGGCAATTTCCTGTTTAATGTATTTCGCGAGTCGCTGGACTCTTATAACGGCTGTGTGTTGGTCACGAAACCGGGTTACGAACGCACGGTAACGCATACGCATACTGTGCCCGACGAATGCACCATCTTCGAATTTAAAGAAACATTTTTTTCGGAATTGCTGGAGCATTATGGCGGTATTCCTTTCTTCAAGCAAAAAGATTGGGATTCAACGCTGATCAGGACCAATGCTGAGACTGAGTTCCTGCACTTTCAAATAATCCGGCTTATTCTCAACCGGTCGAACAGTAAGCTGCAGCTGGACAATATGGTGATGGAAGTGATTGAAAAAGTGCTGCGGAAGATCACCGACTACAAACCCGATCATCGCATCAATGCCCGCTTAAAGCAAAATCATTTGATCACCATAGAACGGGCTAAAGAATATCTGTCCCAGCATTTTACCGACGATATTTCCCTGATGCAGGTAGCCACCTATTGTTATGTAAGTCCTTTTCATTTCAGCCGCCTCTTTAAAACATTTACCGGAGAATCGCCCCATCAATACCTGCTTAGCCTCCGCCTCAAAAATGCCGAGCTCTTATTGCGCAATACATCGCAGCCTGTGGCCGACATCGCTTTTGCTTCGGGGTTTAACAGCATTGAACATTTCACCGCTGCCTTCAGGCAGAGATATGATTGTCCACCTGCGGCTTATCGGCAGCAGAATGAAGTGGCGCACCACAATTAGCAAGATTCCTTAACCCGCCCGGAAAACGGCTATATAGCTTTGCTGAAAATACAGCATCATGAAAGAACAATTATTAGCAACTGTTGAAAATTCAAAGAATTACACATTGCAGGTGGCCAATGCCATGCCCGACAAAGGGTATCAGTACAAACCGGCGGGCGCTGGTTGGAATTTCGGCGAGTTATTGCACCATATCGGTTATGGGATCCAATGGTGGCAGGATAATTACATTACAGGGAAAAAAACCAGTTGGGATCCCCCACCCGCAACGGTTAACAAAAAGGAGATCATCACCTATCTCACTAACGCCTATAATACCCTGCAAAAAACGATCAAACAACAATCACTTACCGAAGAAGCCCGCAAAGGAGTTCATGCCACTATAGATCACATTACCCATCATCGGGGGCAAGCCGTTCTCTATTTGCGGACAAACGGAATAGAACCACCCGAGTACGTATATTAAAGTATTGCCAGTTACCGGTTACCCGTCGCCAGTTGCCAGAAAGAGAGATCTCCGTGAAAATTCTAGTGAGTTATGCATTATGGTCCTTGTAACCGGTGACAAGTAACCGGCGACGGTTTATCGCCTCCTCCCCCTTATCAACATCATTGCCAGTCCGAACACCAGGAAGCCGCCACCGGTATATGTATTCAACGGACTGGCACTGTTGTTCCCTAATAGTACATTGAACAATAAGATAAGCGATACAATGGTAAAGAAAAGCCCTATGACAAATTGCAGATCGTTTAATTTTTTTAACATGGAAGCAAGCTTTAATTAGAAGAAAATAATATTCAGCACTAAGGTGATCGCCAGCAGCAATATACCCAATGGCACTACGCGCAGATACCATTTCTGTTGATGGTATTTGGGTTTTTCTGTTAACGAATATACTAAACCCCTGAGTTCTTCATCGGGTTTCGGTTTTGTTACCAGGCTTACAGCAATGGTGGTAAAAAAGTTTACGATCCAGGAAACGGCGGCTACGATAAATGCCTGCCCCATACCACTCTTGATGGTATACAATCCGGCGATCCAACCGCCTTTGCCTTCCGCAACGGTTACGCCATGCGTAATTGCAGCGGCCAGGGTGCCCGCTACCAGTCCCCAGAAAGCACCATGCCCTGTTGTCCGCTTCCAGAACATGCCCAGCAGGAAGGTGGCAAACAGCGGTCCATTTACAAAGCCAAATACCAGCTGCAGGAAGTCATTGATATTATTGAAGCTTTTGGCAATGTAAGCGGTGGCAATGGAAATGAGGATGCCGATGACTGTTATACCCTTGCCAACGAGCAGGTAATGCCGGTCGCTTTTGTTCTTTACAAAATAGGATTGGTAAATATCGAAGGTGAATACCGAATTGAATGCAGTCACATTTCCCGCCATACCACTCATAAAGGAGGCAATCAGCGCCGTTATACCAACACCCAGGATGCCGGTAGGGTAGTAGTGCGCAATGAGGGAAGGTAAGGTCATGGTATAGTCCAGCTCCCCATCAGCGGTTGAAGGAATCCGATATCCTTTCGACAGCAGGGCAGGCTGCATTAAAGTAATGGCTATCAAACCGGGCAGCACAACGATCAGCGGCATTAACATCTTGGGAATGGCAGCTATGATCGGTGTGCGTTGCGCATCGCCCATATTCCGGGCGATCATTGCTCGCTGCACCACCAGGAAATCGGTGCACCAGTAACCGAAAGACATTACAAACCCTAGTCCGAAGATCAAGGACATAAAATGCAGTCCCATGGGATTGTCATTGGCATTGCCCATGTATTTCCAGGCATGGGTCATTTCAGGCTGTAAAAGGGCTTTGATATTTTCCCAGCCGCCTGCATCCTGCAGGGAGATCACCACCAGGGGCGAAAGGCCCAGTACGATCAGGAAGAACTGCAATACCTCATTGTATACTGCGCTGGTCAATCCGCCCAGGAAAGTATACACCATCACGATGCCCGCCGATATCCAGATGGAAATGTCAAAATCCCAGTGCAGGATCGTTTCCATGAGTTTGGCCAGTGCGTATAAAGAAATGCCCGAAGAGAAGACGGTCATAACGGCAAAGGAGATGGCGTTCAGGCCGCGTGTTTTTTCATCGAAACGCAGCGACAGGTATTCGGGTACGCTGCGGGCACGGCTTCCATAATAGAACGGCATCATAAATACGCCGAGAAAGACCATAGCGAAAATGGCGCCCACCCAATAAAAGTGTACGGTCATGATACCATACTTGGCGCCGGACGCTACCATCCCGATCACTTCCTGTGCACCGAGATTGGCTGAGATAAATGCAAGACTCGTGATCCAGAGGGGAATGCTTCGGTTACTCGTAAGAAAATCGTTACTTGATTTAATTTTCTTTTTTATAAGGAACCCAACACCAATAACAAAAATGAAATAGACCAGAATGATCAGGTAATCGGCTAGTTGTAGGCGCATGTGCAATCGTTGACTGTAGGTGATAGTTTCTGGCACAATATATTTCTTTCATTCCATTATTATGACTGGAATCATATATTGGCCAAAAAAGTTACGAATACGATTTCGGGGAGCAAATGTTACCAGTTACCGGGTACCAGTTGCCAGGAATTCATAGCCCTGGGTTATATGTTTCAGGTTACAAGGCTTAATTGGTTTGTTGTAACGATTTAGTAGTGCATGGATAATTCGGAGACCTGAAATAACGGTCGCGGTAACTGGCAACCGGTGACCGGCATCCGTGTAACCTGCAACTTGTAACCTGTAGCTCTTACTTAGTTGACTCCCGTTCAATCAACAGAGAAGGTATAACCATACGCTCCTTGCTAAGATCAAAGGCACTCTTCTCGATTCCTTTAAAAAGCACAGTAGCCGCGGCTTTCCCGATCTCAAAGGCCGGTTGTGTAATGGTAGTGAGCGGGGGATTCAGGATCGGGGCGGTGTCAAGGGTAGCGAATGCAATTACTTTTACTTCATTGGGAATACGAATATTCAGTTCGTGGCAGGCCAGGTATACCGGGGTAACGATCTTTTCAACAGAGGCAATCAAACCGTCGGGCCGGTCAGCCGCTTGCAGTAATGATCTTACCTGGTCATACATGCCATCGTTATCGGTACAATAAACGATCTGCATGTCTTCTTCCCGTAAACCGGCCTGTTGAAGCGCTGCCTTATAACCTTCCATCCGGTTTTGGCAAATGGGCAGGCTTTGCGAAATGGAAAGGAATGCGGGCCGCCGGCAACCTTTTTGAAGCAGGTGATTGGCAGCCATCAGGCCACAGTCAAAATCGTTCGTAGTTACCCGCGCCGTTTTGATAGCTTCCTGTTCACGGTCGAAAAAAACAACGGGAATATTCTGGTTTTGTAATTTATTAATGTGTTCTGCAGTATTCGTTTCACTTGAGATAGAGATCAGCACGCCATCCACCCGGCCGCTTTGGCAATCTTCCAGAATGTTCTTTTCATTGGCGAACTTCTCATGGGAAAGATAGATAAGTACATGATATCCTTTCGATTCCGCTATCGATTGAATGCCATTAATAGCGAGGGAGAAAAAGTTATCGGCTACTTCGGGCAGTACCACTGCTATGGTCTTACTCTTCTTTCGGCGCAAACTGCTGGCATAAGGGTTGGGAATATAATTTAACTGCGTAGCCAGTTCCAATACCTTCTTTTTTGTCTCATCGCTGATCTCATAACTGTCGCGCAATGCCTTTGAAATGGTTGACACCGAAAGCTGCAACTGATCTGCTAAAACCTTTATGTTTACCTTGCTCATTGGGGATTTAAAGCCTTAATTGTTTGTATTACAGACTATTTCACACTGCAAAAAGCTGCATTTTTTCGCAACCGTTTTCGTAAATAAAGTTAATTGATGGCTAACAATCTTTAGCAAAAAATTAGAACTTAGTTTCGGAATCAAATACAAACCTGTTTTAATTTAAAAACGATTGCAATGGCAGCTCCTGGTAAATTCTCCGAGAAAGAAATCAATCCCCTGGGAAGTTTGGATGAGTGGGAAGATGATGTACTGCAACGCTATCCCGATCCCGAAACGATCGCAAAAGAAAAATCAAAAGACGAATATCGTAATTACGACGATCCTGCCCGGGATACGGTACGTGAGTTCTACCGGTTGAATCATACCTACCAGACCTATGCCTTTGTACAGGAAAAGAGGAAAGATTTTTTACAGTTCAACCGTAAGGAGATGTCGGTTTGGGATGCTTTTAATTTCCTGAACCAGCTGGTTGATGATTCTGATCCCGATACTGATCTCGACCAGTTCCAACACCTGCTACAGGCTTCTGAAGCGATACGCGCCGACGGTCATCCCGACTGGATGGTATTAACCGGTTTGATGCACGACATGGGTAAAGTACTTTGTTTGTTTGGTGAGCCCCAATGGGCTGTTGTTGGTGATACGTTCCCGGTTGGCTGCGCTTATTCAGATAAAGTGGTATATCCTGAATTTTTTAAATTAAATGCCGATTACACGGATCCTGTTTTCAGCACTAAATTAGGGGTATACGAGAAGAATTGCGGCTTGCGCAATGTGAGCATGTCATGGGGCCATGATGAATATGTGTACCAGATGCTGAAGGATTATCTGCCAGAGCCGGGTTTATACATGTTGCGGTATCACTCATTTTATGCCTGGCATCGCGAAGGTGCATATGACCACCTGTTAGACGATCACGATCGTGAAATGTTGAAATGGGTCAAGTTATTCAACCCTTATGACCTGTATTCGAAATGTCCCACACCACCAGATTGGAAACAGCTGCGGCCTTATTATGAAGATCTTGTGGCTAAATACCTGCCATCGACCATAAAATTTTAGCATATTCCCACCCGAAACTTTATCCATTCCTTATTTGAATAAAAGGAAAAGGCAACCTATGTGGTTACACATATAGCTTACAAACCAGCACGCATATTATTGATCAGCTTTATAAACACAACCTTCAGGTAGTTGTGTTTTTTTTAGAACTATGCACTTAAGTGTAGTGAGTACATTTAATTGTCTACTAAAATCAGAAGGAAGAATTAACACTTTAACCTAAAACGTTTGTTATGAGATTGCTTTGTCGGTCGCTCCCGAAAGGCGCGGGTATTCGCCTATTGCTGCTACTTTGTTTAACGCCACTCTTCATGCTGGCGCAATCCCAGGAAATTACCGGAACAGTAAAAGATTCAACAGGCCGCCCGTTGTCTATGATATCGGTTGCTGTGAAAGGAAAGAACATTGTTACGGTCACCAAGGCCAATGGAAGATTCAATATTCCTGCACAAACCGGTGAGACCCTGGTGTTCAGTGGGGTTTCGCTCGAGAATCAGGAAGTATTGGTTGGCAGCAGCCCGAATATCGATGTCACCATGGTTGCATCGGCCCTGGTAATGACGGATGTGGTGGTAGTTGGTTATGGTAAAGCGTCGCGCAAGTCCCTGACGAGCGCAATAACCACTATTAAACCCGATGAAATGAACAAGGGCGCCATAGCCGACGTAGGACAATTACTGCAAGGTAAGGTGCCCGGCCTCAATATCACGGCAAGCGGTGATCCCAACAGGCCTGCGGCAGTGGTATTGCGTGGCGCATCAACTATTAATAGTCCGGGTGGACCATTTTACGTAATTGATGGTGTGCCGGGAGCCGATATTGCCTTGATCGCTCCAGCTGATATCGCTTCTGTAGATGTATTGAAGGATGCAGCTGCTACCGCTATTTACGGTAACCGCGCATCCAACGGTGTTATCATTGTTACTACCAGAAGAGGAAAGAAAGGGCAGGCCCAGGTGTCGTATGATGGATTCGTGGGTATTGAGAAAGTATCCCGCCGCCTTGAAGTAATGGATGCCGGCCAGTTAAGGGAATTCCTTGCAAATAATAACCTCGCCTTTACACCACAGGATGATAAAGGCGCCGATACCGACTGGCAGAAAGCCATTCAACGCAACGAGGCAGTATCTACCAGCCACAATATTTATATTGGCGGTGGCGGTGAACACGGCACGTACAGCGCCAGTTTGAACTATTTCAGTAAGCCGGGTATTTTGCTGAACAGTAACCTGCAGCGCATCATTGCCCGCCTGTCTGTTGAACAGAGCGTATTGAATGATAAATTGAAACTTGGCTTCAATGTTACCAACTCAAGTAATGATGCGGATGATATTCCTTACCGCAATACAGTTTTGTTGCAATCGGCTACCTTTTTACCCGTGTCGCCCATTAAAAATGATGATGGCACTTATTTCGAGAACTTCACGAAATCAGGTTACTACAATCCCGTCGCTATGTTGAACCATAGCCAGTCGAACAACAAGTACAATAACCTGATGGCCAATTTCACGGCACAGGCAAAATTGCCTTTCGGCTTAACCTATGACCTGAACGTGGCTTATATCAATAATTCGAATGTTGCTGGTTCTTACCTCGACAAATACTTTACCACCAATTATAACGGGATGTATGACAATCCGGATCCTACCACCTATGGGCATGGACTGCAGGCTTTTGGCACAAACGGCCAGGCGTACCGGCAGTCTTACCGCAATACCAGTAAGATCCTGGAAACTTACTTTACCTGGGATAAGACTTTTGGAAAACATGTTATCAATGCGGTAGTGGGTTATTCATGGCAGGAAAATGAGAACGGCGATGGCTTCCAGGTAACAACATATAATTTCCCTGTTGATAATATCGGGTACCGCAATCTTGCCTTAAGCAATGCATATGCTTATTCTACGCGCATCGGTTTTGGCGGAACCGGGGTTTACCAGAAAACGCGTCTTATTTCTGATTTCGGCCGGTTGAAATACACTTTTAACGACAAATATATTTTGCAGGCATCTGTGAGAAGAGATGGTAGCTCGGTGTTTGGCGCTAATAATTACTGGGGTTACTTCCCCGCTGTGGCGCTTGCCTGGCGCCTCAGCGAAGAGGATTTCATGAGATCGCAGAACGTATTCAGCGATCTGAAGTTAAGAGCAAGTTATGGGATTACTGGTAACGCATTTGGATTTGGTGCTTATACCGCACAATTCCTGATGGGCGCCCAAGGTACATACTATTATAATGGCACCCAGGTAGCGGTATATGGACCGACAGTGGCCGCTAACCCCGATCTGCAATGGGAAGAAATTGCCACCACGAACCTGGGTGTCGATTTCACCCTCCTGAAAGGCAAACTGGGCGGTTCAATTGATGTGTATAAACGCAAGACGACCGACATGATCTTCAGCTACAGGGTTGATCCTATCCTTGTTCCCGTGGGCAGCATTTGGGCGAATGGCGGAAGCATCGAAAATAAAGGTATTGAAGTAGCGCTTACAGGTAATATCATCTCTAACAGCCAGTTCACGTGGACGAGCAACCTCAACCTGGCCCATAATAAAAATGAGATCACCAGCCTTAAAAACCCTTTATTCGCTGGTGGCGACTCTACCGCTGTGGGCTTCCCCGAGGGAGCAGGTCAATCGGGCAGCTCACTGCAATTGTTAAAAGAAGGATATCCGCTCGGACAGTTCTATTCACTGCAATATACAGGCAAAAACGACCAGGGGGTTTCACAATTCCTGGCCAGGGATGGAAAGACCTCTACGACCAGTCCTTTGCGTGGAACCGATTATCATTACATCGGTAATGCCCAGCCTAAACTGTTGCTCGGTTGGACTAACAACTTCCGGTATGGAAATTTAGATCTGAAAGTGGCTGTACGCGGCGTATTTGGCAACAAGATCTTTAATGCTACACGTGCCGACCTGTTCCGTCCAAATACCGCTCAATTCACCAACATTCTGGTGGATGCCGCCGGTGAATCAACTGCCGATTTCAATGCGTATCGATATTCTTCCCGCTTTGTGGAGAGTGGAAACTATGTGCGCTTAGACAATGCCACTTTGGGTTACAATCTTAAGAACATAGGCAATTATATCAAATCGCTCAGGTTATACGTAACCGGAAACAATTTGTTCGTAATTACAAAGTTCACCGGTGTAGATCCTGAAGTGAACCAGGGAGGTATTGCGCCAGGTATCGATTACAACAATTTCTATCCAAAAACACGTACGTTTTTATTTGGAGCAACTGTATCCTTTTAATTTAACCAGCAAAATGAGTATTATGAAAAAACGATTGATATATATAGCCGCTTCTTTGTTGGCTGCTGGCGTGGTGGTGTCGTGTCATAAAGTAACCGTGGAAGCGACCACAGAATTAACGCCCGATGTGTTCCCGCAGGACTCGCTTTCCTACATTTCCGCTTCAGGCCCTGCATATGTAGCCCTGAGAGGTAATGTGGCTGCGGAATATTTCTTTCAGCAAACCTACAGCACAGATGAAGGCATTATGCCTGCCAGAGGCGGTAACTGGTACGATGGTGGCCAGAATATGGAAATGCATTATCATACCTGGACCAAAGACAATGGTTACCTGAATGGTAACTGGTACTGGTTGTCTACCATCATCGGAGTGGTTAACCAGCAGTTGAACATCCTGGGTAGAACACAACCAGAGGGGGCAGCCAAGGACCAGAACCTGGCCGAACTGAAAATGGTGCGCGCGCTTGCCTACTTTTTTATGATGGACAACTACGGTAACGTACCCATTTATACCACCTATGGCGATTTTACCCCACGCGATAAATCGCCACGTGCTGAAGTATTCGCTTTTATCGAGAAGGAGATCAAAGACGCTATTCCTAACCTGAGTACAGCGGTGAATACCGCTACCTATGGCCGTTTTACCCAGTATGGCGCCTATGCCCTGTTGGCCAAAATGTATCTAAATGCAGAATATTATACAGGCACCAAAATGTATAACGAGTGTATCGCTGCCTGTGATAATATCATCAATTCAGGAAAATTCAGCATAGCCAGCATGGCCAACTATCTGAGAGCTTTTTATCCTTCCAATGGTCCAACCGCTGTGGGCAGCAAGGAAGAGTTCATTTTTGCCATCCCATACGACCCCACCTTCACGAACACATTCCCCTTCCGGTCTGCAAATTACCATGCCCGGTATGATGTGCCGCGTTCGATGGGGAAAGTGGCTCCGGGTGCAGGTTATAACTACTTTAATATCCCATATGTTCCCGGAGGTCCGGCAAGCACTTTGCCTGAATTCTATAGGCACTTTAATGATCCGAATGATATCCGTAACAAACAATGGCTCGCTGGCAAACAAACCTTGCCCGACGGTGTAACGCCCTTGACTATCACGACTACCAAAGCCGGTTACGATTCTAAGACCTTTGCCGGTGATAATACGCCGTATACCTTCCAACTGGAGCTTACACCGAATATCGTGCTGCGCCAAAGTACCGCCACATTCGATGTAGGCAACGATGAAGTAGGTTGGAACATGGGCTACCGCAACATTAAGTTTTATCCCGATGCCACTTCAGCTACCCGCGATCAGAACAATGATATTCCCATTTTCCGGTATTCAGATATCGTGTTGATGAAAGCGGAAGCGATACTCCGCGGCGGTGCTGTTACGTTGGGGCAAACGGCCTTGTCGCTGGCGAATAACCTGCGCGCTAACCGAACTATTTCCCCTGCCTGGAGTAATATTACGCTGGATAGTATTTACAATGAACGTAGCCGTGAGTTTGCCTGGGAAGCCTGGCACCGGAACGATATGATCCGGTTCGGTAAATACGAAGGTAAATGGGGATTCAAAACCAATGCCGAAGAATATCGAAGAATATTCCCTATCCCAACAAATGCTTTTGCAGTGAACCCGCAACTGACACAGAATCCAGGATACTGATAAAAAACTTGTTTTTAGGAAAGGCGATGACAAAGTGCCGGGTCTGCCCACCGGGGCCCGGCTTATTAAAAATTACCCGAGCGCTTTTAAAATCCAATAGCATCCGTTACCCTTTTCTTGCCAATAACTTTTTTTCATAATCATGTAGCAGTAAATACTGACCCTCCGGGCTTTCCAGCCTGGAGTTTTTTTTACTTTTCGTTTTTAAGTTATTCGAGTTATTAAGTAAATACAATCGCGAGGCTAAACTGAATAAGTGAATAACCGAAAAACTAACTTTAAATTCTGAACTATGAATATTTAATTATGAATTATAAACTCACCATATTACTCATAACCTGTTTACCATTAAGTATACGTAGCCAGGACCTGCTAAAATATGTGCAACCCTTATCCGGTACCGCCCCCTCAACCACTACCGCTGCCCAAAAGCACAGTGAAGCAGGTTCCGAAAAGAATGCCAATACCATTCCGGCTGTTGGGCTCCCATTCGGTATGACGCAATGGACACCCGAAACCCGCCCCGGCGAAACCAAATGTATTCCGCCCTATTTTTATAAAGACAGTGTACTCAGCGGCTTTCGAGCTACCCATTGGATCAGTGGTTCCTGTATGCAGGACTATGGCAGTATGACCATCATGCCCGTGACGGGCGCTTTACGCTTCTCCGGTTATGCCACGCCCTTCTCTCATGCCAGCGAGGTAACTACGCCGGCTTATTATAAAGTGCAGTTGCCTGCTTATCATTGTACCACAGAAATAACTGCCACAGCCCGATGCGGTATGATGCAGTTCACCCTGCAACAGGACGATAGCTTGTTCCTGCTCATCAAACCTAATAGCGACAGAATGGAGGGGGAAGTATATTTTAACGCCAAAACAGGGGAGGTCTGGGGTTTTAACCCGGTGCACCGCATTTACCAGGGCTGGGGCAATAGCGCCGGTTTCAGTGGTTATTTCCATATACAATTTGAAAAGCAACCTGTGCGCGGCGGTAAGTTCAGCGATGTGGCCATAACTGCCGGCAGCAACCGCAACAGCGCCGTGTTTGCCGGGTTCCAATTAAAAAAAGGTGAAAAACTCCGTGTGCGTATAGGCACTTCTTTCAGCAGCGCAACAGAAGCGAAAAGTAATCTGCAGGCCGAGATCAGCACCTGGGATTTTGGGGCCGTACTGGCAGCCGCCCGGTTAAGCTGGCGACAGGCCCTTGCCCAGATCCAGGTGCGGGGTAACAGTGAGAAAGACAAACGGATCTTTTATACCGCCATGTATCATGCGCTGCAGCATCCGCGGCTGTTCAGTGATGTTAGTGGCAGCTATCCGCCGTTTGGGGGTGGACTGCCCCTAAAAAAAATAAGCGATGGCCATTATTACGATGATTTTTCCATGTGGGATATCTACCGTGCCCAGCTGCCTTTATTACAGCTCCTGCAACCGGCCCGGGTAAACCAGTTTGTTACTTCCATGATCCTGAAAGGGCAGCAGGGTGGGTGGTTGCCCATTTTTCCCTGCTGGAACAGTTATACCGCTGCCATGATCGGCGATCATGTGACGGCATTTATTGCTTCCTGTTATACCAAGGGCATCCGGAATTATGATGCGGAAGCCGCTTATAAACTGATGCGGCAAAACGCATTCGATATTCCCAACAAAGAAGATTATGTAAATGGAAAAGGCCGCCGCGCCCTGTCATCGTATTTGCAATACGGTTATATTCCGATGGAAGACAGTGTGCCAGACGCATTTCACAAAAAGGAGCAAGTGAGCCGTACACTCGAATACGCCTATGATGATTATGCATTGGCCATGGTGGCTAAAGAATTGAATAAAACGGCCGATTTTAAGGAACTGCTTCAGCGTGCCGGCAACTACAAGAAGGTGTTTGATACCACCGTAGGCCTGGTGCGGGGAAAATACAGCGATGGCCGCTGGTATGAACCGTTTTATGCCGACAAGCGGGAACCCTATATCACCGAAGGCACACCGCGTCAATATAGTTTTTATGTTCCCCATGATGTGAACGGTTTGGCCGGTTTAATGGGCGGAAGCAAAGGGCTGGAAAATGCACTCGACACCCTGTTTGCAAAAAACGAATACTGGCATGGCAATGAACCGGGGCACCAGATTCCCTTCCTGTACAACTATACGGCCGCACCCTGGAAGACCCAGCGGGCAGTGCGCTTTATTCTGCAGGAAGAATACAGCGATGGCCCGGGCGGGCTGAGCGGCAATGACGATGCCGGTCAAATGAGCGCCTGGTATGTATTTGCTGCCATCGGTTTGTATCCGGTTGATCCTGTTTCGGGTGAGCATATCCTTTGTTCACCCATTTTCGATAAGGTTATTGTGCAATTGCCCAATAATAAAAAGCTGCAGATCCTTTGCCACAAGCGATCGGCTGGCGATAGTTATATCAGTCAAATTCGGCTGAATGGCCAACGCTATCAAAAGAATTTTATATCCTATGCCGACATCATGAAGGGTGGCGTGCTGGAGATCTATTTAGTACAATCGCCCACGAACTGGGGCGCTGATGTAAAGTCCCGTCCCGGTGCACTTCTAAAGTAAAAATCAACAAACGATGAACATGAAACTGTTTTTAATAAATGCCTTATTGTTTATCAGCGGCGAACTGGCTGCCCAGCGTATCTACAATGTAATGAGCTATGGCGCAAAAGGCGATGGCAAAACGAACGATGCGCCGGCCATTCAAAAAGCGATCGATGCCTGTTCGAAGGCCGGCGGCGGCCAGGTCCTGTTGCCAGGCCGGCATGTTTTCATGGCGAGTCCTTTTAACCTGAGATCTAATGTCGATCTGCACCTGGAAGCAGGGGCCAAACTGCTGGCCAATCCCGATGAAAAAGTGTACACCAAAAGCGCTTTCCGCCAGAATCCTGGTGAAGGCACGGTCTGGATCGGCGGAGAAAATATCGAGAATGTAACGCTCAGTGGAACGGGAGAAATTGACGGCAATGGCGTTTCTTTTATGGGTAAGGAATTGGATGACTCCTATGAATTGAAACCATTCAATGTACTCGATCCCCGGCCGCATGTGCTTACCATCGTGGGTGGAAAGAATATTCGCATCAAAGACCTTCGCATTGGGAATTCCGCCTACTGGACCATTCACCTGGCTGGTTGTAATGATGTGGTTATTTCAGGCATTACCTTATTAAATTCCCTGAAAGTGCGCAACAGCGACGGGATCGATGTTGATCATAGCAAAAATGTACGCATCAGCGATTGTTATATAGAGAGCGGTGATGACTGCATCTGTTTAAAGAACCGGCGCGAATATGAGGAATTCGGCCGCTGCGAAAATGTTACGGTGACCAATTGCACAATGACATCACGAAGTTGCGCCATCAAGATCGGGTCGGAAAATATGGATACCATCCGGCAGGTGGTTTTCAACAATTGCATCATTAAGAACAGCAACCGGGGCGTGGGCATTCAGAACCGCGATGAAGGCGTGGTGCACGATGTGATCTTTTCGAATATGATCATCGAAAGCCATTTATTTTCCGATGTATGGTGGGGAAAGGCAGAGCCGATTTATGTAACGGCCTACCGGCGGGCAAAGATCAATCACAAAGACGCCAACTGGCGTTTTCCCAAAGGCGCTACGGAAGGCAGGGTAGGCATGGTGTACAATATTTCTTTCAGCAATATCAAATGCATCAGTGAGAACGGCATTTATGTAAGCGGCGAATCGGCCGATAAAATTGCCAATGTGTATTTCGATGAAGTAGACGTGCAGCTCAATAAAACGACGCCGATCGCCGGCGGCGTCTACGACCGCCGCCCGGCCAATGTGGAAGGGTTCGTAAAAGGCCGTACTTCCGCCTTTTATTTCGACCAGGCGCAAAATATCCGGCTCCGCAATTGTTCCGTAAAATGGGGGCCGCACCGGCCCGGCTATTTTGCCCATGTGGCAGAAGCCCATGGCGTAGATAGTTTTTCGGTGTATAATCTCCAGGGACAGGCGGCTTTTCCTGATAAACTGGTTCCCGTAAAGGAGGAAAAACAGTGATCGTGTTCAGTTCCCGCTTACCGGTTACCAGTTCACCTGTTACAGGTTCCAGGATCCAGGTTGCAGTGAAATACCAATACCTTTGCCGCCGGTTTGCGAAAATCGCTCTGTCAGGCGCTGCTGTTGTCAGAGACAGGTAATTTCGAATGAATGACCTTGTAACCTGTAACCTCTACAGTGAACCGGGTAACCTGAAACCCTTTCCGCTTCCTTTGTTAACAATGTTTTAGCTTAAATTCCTGTCTTTCTCTTTATTTTCGCCGGGATCTATTGCTATTTGTCAACACAACAACACTATTCTATGCGATCCATTTTATGCCTGTGTCTGCTGGCCCTGCACCTGGGCGCGATGGCCCAGGATGAACCCCTGCCCGATCTTCGCAACAAGAGAGAAAGTTTTGCAAAATATCCCAAAGGCGAGATCCGCGACGATCTGGCCACCTTTACCATTGGCGGCATCGATGAACGTATTGGCAAAAAACCGCTCGAAAGGATACCTGCGACCGATTATAATATGCGGTCAATAACCTTTGAAGGTAATAATACAAAAGTGATCATTACCAGTGGTCCATTCGACGCTTCGAAACACAAGCTGACCTATTATGCTGAGAAGAAATACGTGGTCAAGATAGATGGTAAGCCCTATTATGGAGATTATGGCACCATACCAACAACAGGAATCGCTTCGGTTATAGTTATAGTTAATAACAAGGATACCGTGGCCCTTCCGCCTGCAGCGTATGCCGATCTTTACCATCCTGATTTCACCTATTCCGATGGAGGTACGATCAAAACACATAATGCAGTGTACCTGTCGGCGGATAAGCGCAAAATGTACATCTATATGGTGAACAGCGAAGCCATAGGTAAATACGAGGTGACCTGGATCTTGCAGGATAATAAATATGTAGGACGTGTTATAGATTCAGGGATCATGCGATAATCAGTTCTTTCAATACCGGTATACGAATGTACGTTGGTGCAAATGCAGGGCGGCTGTTGACTATTTATTAATAGGTATAAACAACACATTTTCAGCCTTGAAAAATATTTTTCAGCCCCAGACAATTTGCGAAGCACGAACACCGTTAGTATATCGGTTTTTCATAGGATATTGGATTTTTAACAGGCCTGGATTTCTATCCGGGCCTTCATTTTTTCAGCACGTCCTAGGCGCTGAAAAAGTGTAGAATTTTAGCAACATTACGACCTCCTGGTATGTAAATCTTACAAATGCCAGCCGGAAAATCCAGACGCTGCCGGTAGCATGGTTTTTTCAATACCAAGCAGGTATGAATTGGATTGATATATTGCTATTGATCATAGTAGCCTACGGTATATGGGATGGTTGGCAAAAAGGATTTATCCTCGAATTGCTCTATTTGCTGGGGCTTGTTGTCAGTATCGCCGCTACTTTTTTATTATATCCCTATCCTACTATTTTTATCAACAAATACTTTCCTTCGCTTGGCTCCTGGGCATTGCCCCTTTCCTTTATAGCTACTTATGTTGTTGTTCGGGTGTTAATAAATTTACTCACCAATAAAACTTTACATACCATTCCGGTGGAAGCACATGGCCGTTGGGATAATAAATTCCTGGGCATTTTACCCGGTGCGTTGAATGGTATTGCACATGCCGTGATCGTCGCCGCCCTTCTCCTGGCATTGCCCATCAGTAACAAGATCACTGATAAAACCCGGGAAAGCCGCTTTGTCGTTATGTTATCGGTTCCTGCCGAATGGATCGAAACAAAATTGTCGCTCGTATTTAATGAAGTCGAAAGAACCATGAACCGGTTGACGGTTAAACCCGGCTCCGATGAAACTGTCATTCTTCCTTTCACGGTAATTGCGCCACCGCCCAGGGCCGACCTGGAAACACTGATGTTAAGCTGGGTGAATGGCGAACGGATAAAAAGAGGCTTGAATATCGTAAAAGCCGATCCGGAATTAACGGCAGTTGCCCGTAAGCATTCGGTGGATATGTTTCAGCGCGGTTATTTTTCACATGTGTCGCCCGATGGCAAGGGCCCTTTCGACCGGATGCGCAATGATGGCGTTCGATTTACCAATGCAGGCGAGAATATTGCACTGGCACCCACACTCGATATAGCGCATAGTGGATTAATGAATTCCCCTGGGCACCGCGCCAATATCCTTCGGCCCGAATTTGGCCGTCTGGGTATCGGCATTGTAGATGGAGGCAAGTATGGATTGATGATCTCTCAGGAGTTCAGGAATTAGTTGCAGGTTCCGGGGTTTCAGGTTCCAGGGCAATAGCACTGCAACCGGCGATCTTCCCTGCAACTTGTAACATGTAACTGGTAACGATTCTTTTTTATCTTCTGCGAAACAATTTACTGACGATCCAGAATATTACCGCAATCACCACGACTACCATTATAATTCCCCACCACATGCCTACTTTGAAGATGGTTTCTATGGCCGCACAACTACCATAAAATACGGTCATCAGCAACAGAACTAAGCCATAATACTTTTTCATATTTCCTGTTTTATATTACTATCTAAAATGACATGCCCGTCATAGTGTATTGATTGTCATAGCATTTGATCTATTTCTATGTAGAATTAATTACTCGATTGCGCTGAGTCTGACTGCCCTCGGCCTGCTTCATAAACCATAGATGACTGTGAACGATGAACTTTGAACTGGAAACTTGGAACGGGGAACTTAATTTTGCGCATGCAAAAACCGGTTTTAGTTATTAAGCTTGGCACTGCGGTCATCACCAACGAGGAGGGCGTCATCAGCCATACCATTATTAAAAAGGTAGCGGCTGAGATTGCTGCATTATTTGCAACGCACCGGGTGGTGCTGGTGTCGAGTGGGGCGGTAGGCAGCGGCAAAGTATATATTAAACACTATAAAGGCAGCATTACAGAACGCAAAGCGGCCGCAGCAGTAGGCAACCCGCTGCTGATCCAGTTATACCAAAAGCATTTTGCGAAGTATGATATTCCTGTAGCGCAGGCTTTGTGCGAACGGCACCATTTCAGCAACCGGTTCCAGTTTGTTCAATTAAAAGAAACCTTTGAAGCATTCTGGCATAACGGCATTTTGCCCATTGTGAATGAAAATGACCTGGTAAGTAATGTAGAGTTGAAATTCTCCGACAACGATGAGCTGGCGACCCTGATAGCAGTAGGTTTTGATGCGGAGACACTCATCATTTGTACCTCGGTAGGCGGATTTATGGATGATTCCGGCAACATCATGCCGCGCGTAGAAAAGATCGACAGCCGGGTGATGGGATTTGTACAAAGCGGCAAAAGCAGTCTGGGCCTCGGGGGCATGACCTCCAAACTCACTTTTACGCGGCTGGCAACATCCCTGGGTATCAAGGTCATCATCTGCGGGTTGAATAGAAAAGAACCTTTTTCAGAAGCCCTCGCCCATAAGAGCGGAACTACTTTTATGCCCCAGCCTTCGAACTTGAAAGCCCGCCAGAAATGGCTGGCCAGCGGTTCCATTACCCTGGGTACGCTTTCGGTTGACAAAGGCGCTGCCAAAGCATTGCTGCAACGCCGCAGTTTATTAACAGTGGGCGTAACGCATGTACAGGGAAAATTTGCAGCGGGCGAAGTTGTACAAATAAAAGACGAAGACGAAAACATCCTGGGCGTTGCCAAAGTAAAGCTCGATGCCAATGCCATCCGCGATGGCATTTCGCAGCGGAATGTACTGGCAGCCCATGCTGATGATATTGTAATTTTTTAAAAGAAGGCCTGATGAACACCATACAACCATTGATAGTAAAGACCTGGAAAGCCGCCATCAACCTGCGGCAGGCGAGCGATAAACAATTGAAAGCAGTGCTGCTCCAGCTCGCCGATGAGCTGGAAAAGAACAGCAATGCTATCTTGAAAGCGAATCAGCTCGATGTGGAAAAGCAGGATCCTGCGAATCCGAAAGTCGACCGTTTGTTATTGAACAAACAACGCATCGCCGGTATTGCCAACGCCATCAGGAAGATCAGCAAATTGCCTAACCCTTCTGGCAAAACGCTGGAAAAACGCCGCCTTGATAATGGTTTACTGCTTCAAAAAATCGCCGTGCCCCTGGGCGTGGTTGGTGCTATTTATGAATCAAGGCCGAATGTAACTTTCGATATAGCTGCCCTTTGTTTGCGCAGCCAGAACGGCTGTGTGCTGAAAGGCAGCAGCGAGGCAGATAATACCAACCAGGCAGCCATAAAACTGATAAAGAAAGTATTGAAGGCCAACGGTATTGACCCTGACTGTGTAACGCTGCTGCCTGCAGACCGGGAAACCGTACAGGAATTGTTCACAGCCACCAAATATGTAGATGTACTGATCCCGCGTGGTTCCGATTCCCTGATCCAGTTTGTAAGGAAGAACAGCCTGGTGCCGGTGATTGAAACAGGCGCCGGTGTTTGCCACGTATATGTGGAAAAAGAAGCCGCCATTAAAAAAGCGGTGAACATAGTAGTGAACGCGAAAGTATCGCGGCCATCCGTATGTAATTCGGTAGATACGGTATTGGTTGATGAACAGGTAGCGCCTCTTTTCCTGAAGCAGTTGCAACCCCTGTTCAATGAGCACCAGGTAGAAGTATTTGCCGATGCCAAAGCCTATAAATTATTGAAAGGATATCCACATTTACAAAAAGCTGCTCCGGAAGACTTTGACCGCGAATTCCTTAGTTTGAAATGCGCCATCAAAGTGGTAAAGAATATCGACGAAGCCCTTGAGCATATCCGTGAACATTCTACCAAACATTCTGAAGCCATTGTGTCGAACAACAAAAAACATTGCGCACGTTTCTTACAGGAAGTAGATGCGGCTGCCGTATACACCAATGCTTCTACCCGTTTTACCGATGGAGAAGAAATGGGCCTGGGCGCTGAAATAGGCATCTCCACACAAAAACTACATGCGCGCGGTCCTTTTGCCCTGGAGAAATTGGTCACGGAAAAATGGCTGTTACAGGGAAATGGGCAAATAAGGTAAAACCAAACCCCTAAGGGAGCGCATAGCCCCCGGTTCCTGGTTGCCTGTTATAGGGTTTCAATGGCCGTAAGAGTAAGCGGTAATTGGAGACCGGTAACTGGTGACCGGTAACCGGTAACCGGTAACTGGTAACCGGTAACCGGTTTTTTGCGTATATTGTCATCGCAACAATTACTCAGTACTTATTAGTGATTTTGATTTTGACTGCGATTGCCTTATGCTTAACCGGATACTGATATTAACGATCACCTGCTTATTGAACCTCCTTGCTGTAATTGCACAACCGGTGCAATATCCTTTTTCACATCTCGATATTTCCAACGGATTATCCCATAACCAGGTCACTTCCATTCTCAAAGATGCGAGGGGATTTATGTGGTTTGGCACTGCATCGGGCCTGAACCGCTATGATGGGTATACATTCAAGGTGTTTCGCCACAAAGAGAACGACTCCACTTCCCTCAATGACGATCTTATTGTAAAGATCCAGGAAGGGCCACATAATACCTTCTGGATCGATACCCGCAACGGACAATGCATTTTTGATCCGGTTTCAGAAAAGGTCATCGCCGGCGCCACCGCATATTGCCGCCGGTTAGGGATACCGGCTGAGCCCGTTACTGCCATTGTAAAAGACAAACAGGGATCTTATTGGTTTGCGCAGAACGGTCAGGGTATCACCCGGTATGATCCCGTTGCACATACGGTGAAACGGTTCCAACGCCAGCCGTTTACCGGGGCGGCGCATGATGTCACCGGTATGGCCGTTGACAATGCCGGGATGGTATGGGTCATTTATACCGACGGATGGCTGGAAGCTTATAATGCGGCCTCCGGCAAAATCGTCTTCAGCAGAGGCGGGATCTTTAAAAATTCGGAGGCCAAACAGTACCGCTTGTTTGCCGATGCGGCCAATGACTTATGGATCTATACCCAGGTATATCCACAGGGCGTCTGGTGTTATACTCCCCGCACCAATAAGCTGCTGCATTATGACCGCGATACCAAACCCACGCGATTAAACAATAACCTGGTAACCGGTATTCATCAGGATAATAACGGGTTGGTCTGGATCATCACCGATCATGGCGGGGTAAACCTCCTGAACAAAGAAACAGGGACCATAAGCTATCTCAGTAATAAACCCGAAGACCGAAAGAGCATCAGCCAGAACAGCATCAATGCCATTTACCGCGATAACACGGGCATCATCTGGTTAGGCACTTATAAAAAAGGAATTAACTATTACCATGAGAACATCATTAAGTTTCCCGTATACCGGCATTTACTGACCGATGCACGCAGTCTGCCATTCGACGATGTGAACCGTTTTGTGGAAGATGATAAAGGCAACCTTTGGATCGGCACCAATGGCGGTGGATTGATCTATTACGACAGAAGCGCCGGAAGCTACCGTACTTTTAAATATGACCCAAACAATGCCAACAGCGTTTGCAGTGATGTGATCGTCAGCTTATGCATTGACCATAATAAGAAACTATGGATCGGTTCCTATTATGGCGGTCTCGATTGTTACGATGGGGAACGGTTCATTCATTATAAACATGATCCCAATGATGCTACCAGTATTTCAGATAACAGCATCTGGGAGATCTACGAAGATGCCCAACAGCAACTGTGGGTAGGCACATTAAGTGGTGGATTGAACCGCTACCTGCCAGACATAAACGGGTTCCAGGCTTACCGCGAGGCGCCGGCTTCGCTGAACTCCAATTACATCGCCGCGCTGACGGAAGACCTGCAGGGAAACCTTTGGATCGGTACCGAGTCAGGCATTAATGTATTGAACAGAACAACCGGAAAATTTACCTATTACACGCACGATCCAAAGAACCCGCGCAGTCTGAGTAATAACAGTGTAACCGCTTTGCTGCGCGACAGCCGCGGCAATATATGGGCGGCTACGCGTAATGGATTGAATCTGTTCGACCGAACCGCGAATGCCTTCCGCCATTTTACGCAAGCAGATGGGCTGGCTGAAAATAATATCCTTACCCTGCTTGAAGATAATGCACATACACTTTGGCTGGGAACCACCAATGGCCTCTCCCGGGCCTGGATGCAAAAAGACGCAGCAGGCGTACTGCAGATCCAGTTCCGGAATTACGATGAGCGGGATGGGTTGCAGGGCCGCGAGTTCAACGAAAATGCAGCCCTTAAAACAAAACGTGGTGAAGTGATCTTCGGTGGCGCCAATGGATTCAATCTCATTAATCCGGAATCAATCGCTCATAATACCGTAGTGCCCGAGGTAGTGCTCACCGATCTGCGGGTATTTGATAAAAGCCCCCAACCCGGTGAACTGTTCAATGACCGCGTGCTCCTGGCAACGAATGTTTCGGCCGTAAAGGAAATAACGCTGAAATACCATGAGAATATCTTTTCGCTGGAATTTGCAGCGCTTAATTATTCCAATCCCGAAAAGAATCAATATGCCTATAAACTCGAAGGATTCAATGATGACTGGTTAATGACTGATGGCGCACACCGTACCATCACCTATACCAACCTTGACCCGGGCAAATACATATTCCGTGTAAAAGCCAGTAATGGCGATGGTATCTGGAATGAGAAGGGAACGGCATTGGCCATTACGATACTGCCGCCGTTCTGGAAAACGGTTCCGGCATTTATCATCTATGCCGTGCTGGTAGCCGCTATTTTATTTGCAGCCCGCCGGCTCACTATTCAACGAGCGCATATGCGTTTTCAACTGGCGCAGCAAAAGAAAGAAGCAGAACGTATTCATCAGCTCGACCTGCTGAAATTGAAATTCTTTACCAACGTCAGTCATGAGTTCAGAACCCCCTTGTCACTGATCCTGGCGCCGGTAGAAAAAATGCTGAAACAAAACCAGGAGACGGAACAAAAGAAACAATACCAGTTGATATACCGCAACGCCCGCCGCCTGCTGGCCCTCGTAAATCAACTGCTCGATTTCAGGAAGCTCGAAATGCAGGAACTGCGTTTATATCCTTCCGTGGGTGATATTGTTTCATTTGTAAAAGAGATCTCGCTCTCGTTTTCCGATATGGCCAGTTCCCGGCATATTCAATTCAGTTTTTCAACCGGTATCGATGCACTACAGATCTCCTTCGATCCTGATAAAGTAGAGCGTATCCTGTTCAATCTCTTGTCCAATGCATTCAAATTCACTCCCGAGTTCGGGACCATACAGGTGATCGTGGGCATGCAAAACGACAGTAACGACAAACTGAAGTCAAATTATGTTTCCATAAAAGTGAAGGACAGCGGTATTGGTATTCCGCCCGAGGATCAGGAAAAGATCTTTGAGCGATTTTTTCAGCACGATGTCCCGGGCAGTATTTTAAACCAGGGCAGCGGCATTGGCCTCGCCATTTCCAAAGAATTTGTACGCCTGCACCAGGGCAGCATTACGGTAGAAAGCGAACCGGGCAAGGGTACCTGCTTTACGGTGCTGCTACCCGTAAGCGCTCCTGTTAATGAGCCGGTAACCGCCGCAACTGAAGAATTGCTGGCAGCAGCAGTGACAGAAGAACCGCTTGATCAAAGCAGCAGATCTTCGCGCAAAAAACCGGTTATCCTCATCGTTGATGACAATGAGGACATCCGGTTTTACCTCAAGGACAACTTGCGCCGGAATTACATTGTGCTGGAAGCCGTGAACGGGGCAGAAGGGTGGGCGATCACCAAAAAACATCAGCCCGACCTGGTGGTCAGCGACGTTATGATGCCGGTGATGGATGGACTCGAATTGTGCCGCACCATCAAACACGATAAGCAAACCTCACATATTGCAGTTATCTTATTGACCGCCCGTTCCGCAGCCGAACCCAAACTGGAAGCATTCCAGGCGGGCGCCAATGATTATGTGACCAAGCCCTTTAGTGTTGAAATGTTGCAGTCGCGCATCCGGAACCTGCTGGCCCAGCAGGAAGCCATGCGAAAGTTGTTCCAGAAGCAGGTGGAAGTAAATCCCTCCGAGATCAGTATCACGTCGGTGGATGAACAGTTCATCCGCCAGTCGATCGAGACCGTTGAAAAGAATATTTCAAACCCCGAGTTTTCGGTAGAAGACCTGAGCCGGGCTCTGCACATGAGCCGCGTAGCGCTTTATAAAAAATTACTGGCCCTCACGGGAAAGTCGCCCCTTGATTTTATCAAGACCATTCGTTTAAAGCGGGCCGCGCAATTGCTGGAGAAAAGCCAGTTATCTGTTGCAGAGATCGCTTATGAAGTGGGCTTTAACAATCCCAAATATTTCGCCCGCACCTTCAAGAAAGAGTTTGGCCTGCTGCCATCTGAGTATGCTGTGCAGAAATCCAAAATCAGATAAAGGAACAGCCTCCAGCCAGGAGAATAAGTGGTCAGTTATGGCTTCCCGGTTTGCAGATGGGTGGTCCACACATGTTTGAGTTTAAAACGCTCCCACGCAATCGGCATCTGGCGATTTGCCGCAATGCTGTCCATCGGTTCCCCCTTCGGGGTGATTAGGGCGCCCTTTCAGAAACTGCCCGGGGAGTTTAGTGTTTCTTCTTTTGATGTCCCGGTGCATAGTTTCTGGCCGATTTATCACCATGGATCTTCTTCGCATGCCCGGGCGGCATCTTGTGCACGTGGGTGGATTTTTTATGCACCACTACCGTCTTGCGACTACAAGCTGATCCGATCATCACGATCATTACTGCCAGTACCAAAAATTTGACCTTCATTCTTCGCGTATTATATTCTGGGAAATAAGTATATAAAAAACAATTATAGTGTTAATTCTTCTAATATGCAAGCCCAGTTTCCATTATACCATTATTATATTATCACAACATGTGCCCGCGCTGCGGGATTGTCAAATTAACATTTGTATCCCCATTTAAAAACATTTGACACCCGTTCCCGGCTGGCTATCCAATTAATTTTGAGCATACTATAAAATATCGTTTTGCCATATCTCAAAAATTGGATTTCATGAAGCTGCCGATCAAAACATTGCTTGTTGGTTTTTTTGCGCTTGTGCTTGTTGGATCAATTGTAATAATATCCGCCCAAAAACCTGCCCCCCGTGGTTTTACCAAACTTGAAGACGGGGTCATCGTCAAAGTGGAAAAGCCTTATGCTGGTGGAGCCGGAAATGTAAAGCTGCAGGTAGTGAACGATCAGATCATTCATGTAAGCGCCGCCGCCGGCGATACATTTTCTGCCACGGCCAGTTTAATGGCCGATCCAAAAAAGCGGAACCCCGCCTGGAAACTGGAAGAAAAAGGAGACGAACTGATCCTGCAAACAGCTGTGCTCAGGGCCATCGTTTCGCGGTCAAGCGGCAACGTACGCTTTACTGATCTGAAGGGGCAGGTGATCCTGAAAGAAGTGCCCACGGCCGGAAGATCCTTCGTAAAACAAAAAGCCGGCGACAAAGCTACCTATTCCATTTCCCAGTCTTTTGAATCGCCGGAAGGCGAAGCCTGGTATGGGCTCGGCCAGCACCAGCAGGGCCTGTTCAATTACCGTGGCACGCAGGTGTCGTTGCTGCAACAGAATTCGGAAGTGGCCATCCCGTTTATGGTATCCAACCGCAATTACGGACTGCTTTGGGATAACTACTCCATTTCCCGTTTTGGTGATTGCCGTCCGTTCGAACCCTTGCATACCTTATCATTGACTGGTGCAGATGGCTCCTCCGGCGCCTTAACGGCTACCTATTATTCCGGCAAAAACGCCGATAGTGTGTTTTTGCGGCGGAACGAAAGGGAGATCGATTATGAATTTATTCAATCCCTGTCAAAACTGCCGGCCGGTTTTCCCCTGCAGAATGGCCGGGTAGTATGGGAAGGAAGCGTTACCTCATCTTTTACCGGCCAGCACAGCTTTTTGTTTTCCTCGGGTGGTTATTTAAAATACTGGCTCGATGGGAAATTGCTGGTGGATAAATGGCGCCAATGCTGGAACCCCATTACCACCCTCGTACAGGCAAAGCTTGAAAAAGCAAAGAAATACCCGGTTAAGATAGAATGGATCCCTGATGGCGGCGAATCGTACCTGGCCATGAAATGGCTGAGCCCCATTCCCGACAGCAACCGCAATACATTTTCTTTTTGGTCAGAAGCTGGGGATAATATCGACTATTATTTCGTTTATGGCAGTAATATGGATGAGATCATTGCCGGTTACCGCGAATTGACCGGCCGAGCCACCCTGCTGCCCAATTGGGCCATGGGTTTCTGGCAAAGCCGTGAGCGGTATAAGACCCAGGAAGAATTATTATCGGTAGTTAAGGAGTTTCGCCAAAGAAAGATCCCGCTCGACAATATTGTACTCGACTGGTTCTATTGGAAACCAGATCAGTGGGGCAGTCATGAATTTGATGCCAGCCGTTTTCCGAATGCGGAGAACATGATCAAAGACCTGCATGAAAAATACAATACGCATTTCATGATCTCCGTGTGGCCCAAGTTTTATACCGGTACGCAGCACTATGACCTCTTCAATGAAAAAGGCTGGTTGTATAAACAGAATGTATTGAACAATCAAAAAGACTGGGTAGGGTATGTGTCTACCTTCTATGATGCGTATAATCCGCAGGCGCGGGAACTGTTCTGGAAACTGATGAATGAGAAATTGTATTCCAAAGGCGTTGATGCATGGTGGATGGATGCTACCGAGCCTGATGTTTTATCAAATACCAATATTGAAGAGAGAAAAAAACTCATAACGCCGGCGGTACCGGGTTCTTCCACCAGCTACTTCAACAGCTATGCCCTCGAAAATGCCAAAGGCGTATATGAAGGACAGCGGCGGACAAACGCATTGGACCGCGTATTTATTCTCACCCGTTCGGCATATGCCGGCATGCAACGATATGCTGCGGTTACCTGGAGCGGTGATATTGGCGCCCGCTGGAACGACCTGCAAAACCAGGTGGCGGCCGGGATCAATTTCTCCCTTTCCGGTTTACCCTACTGGACCTCTGACATCGGTGGTTTTTCCGTAGAAAAAAGATTTGAAAATGCTACCGGCGCAAACCTCGATGAATGGCGCGAACTGATGACCCGCTGGTACCAGTTTGGTGCTTTTTGTCCTATCTTCCGCGTGCACGGACAATTCCCCTACCGCGAAATCTTGCACGTAGCCCCCGCTGATCACCCTGCTTACAAAAGCATGTTGTATTATAACCAGCTGCGCTACCGCCTCATGCCTTATATCTATACCTTGGCCGCACAAACCTACCATAATAATTATACGATCATGCGGCCACTGGTGATGGATTTTCCGAATGACAAAGCGGTATTGAATATTGGTGATCAGTATATGTTTGGTCCATCCCTGTTGGTGAACCCGGTATATACCTACAAAGCGCGCAACCGTACGCTGCACCTGCCTGCGAATACCGGCTGGTACGATTTCTATACCGGCGTTTACCAGGCGGGCGGACAAAAAATAAATGCCGCGGCTGCTTATGAACGTATGCCGCTCTATGTGAGAGAAGGAAGTATTGTTCCAATGGGCCCCGATCTGCAATATACCGGTGAAAAGCCTGCAGACCCCGTCACGCTCTATGTTTATACCGGCAAAGACGCCGCCTTTACCCTGTATGAAGATGAAGGCACCAATTATAATTATGAAAAAGGCGCTTTTGCCAATATACCCATTAGCTGGAACGAAGCCAATAAAACATTGACCATTGGCAAACGGAGCGGTTCCTTCCCCGGCATGTTGAACAACCGCACATTTAATATCATGTGGGTATCAAAAACGAAAGCTCTTACCCAAAACAACAAGCCGGCTGCCACTATCCGCTACCAGGGAGAATCGGTTTCGGTAACTATGAAATAAAAAGATCCATGGGCCGGCCTGATTGCATCGGGAGGCCTATTTATTTGTTACTGCTTTCATCATTATAAAATCGACTAATAATTGCATATGAAAAAAACCAAAACACTTCACCGATGTGAGCACCTGAACGGCGCTTTTATTGGTTTGCTTATGCTGTTCAGTTTGCTGCTGTGTTTGCCGGTGTTCGGGCAGGAAGCCAGGAAACTGACCGGTACGGTAACAGATGCCAATGGCCAGCCGCTGGCAGCTATCAATGTAACGGTGCAGGGAACACGTAATGGGGTAAGTACCGATGAAGCCGGCCGTTTTTCGCTCTCGGTGAAACCCGGTGAAGAACTGCTGATCTCCGGCGTAGGATTTCAGGCGCAACGCATCAAAGTGAGTGATGAAACCAACCTTTCCATCAAGCTGGCTGAAGCAGGTAATAACCTGAATGAAGTAGTAGTGATCGGGTATGGTACACAAAAACGGCTAGAAGTAACCGGCTCGGCGGTACGTGTGGGCGGCAGCGACCTGGAAAAAACACACAGCACATTCACGCTACAGGCTTTGCAGGGCCAGGCAGCCGGCGTGCAGGTCTTATCCAATTCGGGCCAGCCGGGTGATGCTATCAAGATCAGGATCCGCGGCTTGGCCACCAATGGCAACAGCGATCCGCTATTCGTGGTAGACGGTATGCAAACCGATGATATCAGTTACCTGAACCCCGCCGACATAGAAACCATGGATGTGCTGAAAGACGCGGCATCTGCAGCTATTTATGGTACCCGCGGCGCCAATGGCGTCGTATTGATCACCACCAAACGCGGAAGAAGCGGTAAGAAGACCGTTACCTTCGATGCTTTTTATGGCTGGCAGAATCCTTCCCGTAAAATGGGTGTTCTGAATGCCAAAGAGTACGCGACCATCATGAATGAAGCGGCGCTTAACTCAGGCAAACCGCCTTATTTTGTTTTCTCCCAGGCCCAGATCGACAGTATGGGCAGCGGTACCGACTGGCAGGAAGAAGCTACCAATAAAAATGCCGCTATGCAGCAGTACAATCTGGGTTTTTCAGGAGGTAATGAACAGAGCACCTTCGCAGCGGGATTGTCGTATATGAAACAGGACGGTATAGTAGGGCAGAAGGACAAATCGTATTACGAACGGATTGGCCTGCGCCTGAATTCAACCCATAAATTAATAGGCGATATCGTACGTTTTGGCGAGAACCTGAACTATGTACATTATAGTAACAGTGGTATTGGCACCGGCAATATTTACGGCAACTCTATCAGGGGCCTCCTTAATACCAGTCCGGTCTTTCCTGTATACAATGCCGACGGCAGCTTTGCCAAATCAACCATGACGCCCGATGAAATGAACCCCATAGCGGCCATGGATGCGCTTAATAATAATAAGACCATTGGCGACCGCATTGTGGGCGACATGTACCTGGAAGCTACGATTGTCAAAGGCCTCACCTTCAAATCTGATTTTGGGATTGACCTTACCTATTATTCTACAAATAAATTCATTCCGGAGTACAACCTGGCTACCAATAACGTGACCACCACTACAACGGCTGAAATGGGCCTGTACCGCAACATGACCTGGAACTGGGATAATACCCTTACCTATCAGCGCAGTTTTGGCGATCACAAGATCACCCTGATGGCAGGTACTACGGCGCAGGAATACAATGGATTTAATGTATTCGGCAGCAAACAGGACCTTACCATTCCCGATTTTGACCATGCCATCATTGATAACGGGAAAGAAGGTACGCAGAAAGCCACAGGCCGGCGCGTGGAAAGTGCGCTGAATGCTTATTTCGGCCGTGTCAATTATAATTTTGCCGACAAATACTTATTTTCTGCCATTATTCGCCGTGATGGTTCTACCCGCTTCGGCAGCAACAATCGCTATGCTACCTTTCCTTCCTTCTCTGCAGGATGGGTGGTAACACAGGAAGATTTCTTTACCAAACCTGGTTTCCTGAACTTTTTTAAGATCCGCGGAGGTTGGGGAAAAAATGGGAACGACCGCATCGGCGATTTCCTGTATATGGCAACGCTGAGCTCTTCCTTTATGGGTTATTATTTTGGTGGTATCAATGCAGGCGGGCAAACGATTGGTACAGCACCTGATAAAATTCCCAATCCCGACCTGAAATGGGAAGCAGCCGAACAAACCAATATCGGCTTCGACGCTACCCTTTTTGATAAACTGAATATCACTTTCGACTGGTTCAATAAAGCCACCAGGGACTGGCTGGTACAGGCAAAAGTGCCTGATGTGGTAGGTACCGGCGCTCCTTATATCAATGGCGGCGATATCGTGAACAAAGGCGTTGAGCTGGGCCTGAACTATCAGCGGAATTTTGGCCAGGTACGGGTGACCGTAGGCGGCAATATTGCCTTCCTCAAAAATACCGTGCGGGCCGTGCCCAATGAAGAAGGCGTCATCCATGGCAGCACCAATGTGCTTTCTTCCAATACCGAAGAATTCTATCGCATCCAGAATGGATATCCGGTAGGTTATTTCTGGGGTTATCAAACCGCCGGTTTGTTCCAGAACCAGCAGGAGGTTACTGATTATAAAAGCAAGACCGGCGCTATGATCCAACCCAATGCATTGCCTGGTGACGTGCGTTTTGTAGACCGCAATGATGATGGCCAGATAACCGTAGCCGATAAAACCCAGATCGGCAGTCCGATTCCCACGCATACCTATGGTATCAATTTATCGGCTTCCTGGAAAGGACTGGATATTTCATTATTACTGAGCGGTTCCGGTGGCAACGATATTATTGATGGAACCCATGCCCATGACCGCTATTATAATAATTACAGCACCCGGATCCTCAAGCGCTGGCATGGCGAAGGTACTTCCACTACCATACCCCGCGTAACCATGGGTGATGAAGCCAATAAGAACTATAATAATTTTTCTGACCTCTTTGTGCACAATGGAGCGTTCATGCGCTTGCGCAATCTGAATATCGGCTATGACCTGAAAGCTGGTTTATTACGTAACCTGCCTTTACAGCAGCTTAGATTTTATATTAACGGCACCAACCTGCTCACATTCACCCATTATAAAGGCATCGATCCAGAAGTAGGTTATGGTACTGAACCCTGGGCTTCGGGTATTGACCTGGGTTATTATCCCCAGCCACGTGTTATTTCGGTTGGACTGAGTGCAAAATTTTAATAAAATAATTGAGAATATATGAGACAGTTATTTTTTGCTGTGCTGCTGGTTTTGCTGGTAACTGCCTGCAGCAAAAGTTTTTTGGAGAAAACCCCGATCAACCAGAAAGTGGAATCTGATTTTTATAAAACGCCGGGCGATGCCTTCGAAGCCCTGGTCGCGGCTTATAGTGTGCTGAACTACGACGGCCATGGCAATATCTGGCTGAGCTCGGAGATCGCTTCCGATAATTGTTTTGGCGGCGGCGGCACATCCGATAATGGTTTAAGACAATGGGATAATTTCCAGTCTTACCTCGATCATAACGCCGCAGCCTGGAAGAAATATTATACCGGCATTTACCGCACCAATATGTTTCTGAAAAAGATCGATGGCGTTAATTTCGGCGGTGATGCCGCCTTAAAAGACCAGTACACCGGCGAAGCCAGATTCCTGCGCGCTTATTTTTATTTCGATCTGGTACGGATGTTTGGCAAGGTACCCCTGCTTACAGCGCCCATTGAAGGCACTAACTTCAATGTATCCCAATCAACACCAGATAGTGTATACGCGCTTATAGCCAGTGACCTTAAAGAATCGATCACCCTTTTGACAGCTTCGGCCAAAAAATTCAATCAAATACCTGCAGAAGAATATGGACGCGTGACCAAATGGGCCGCAGAAGCCTTACTCGCACGCGTGTATTTGTATTATACCGGTTATTACACTAAGAACGACCTGGCCGGAATCGTGACCAAACAGGAGGCAATAAACGCTGCAGAAGATGTGATCCAGAACAGTGGTTATGACCTGGTGGACAAGTTTCCCAGCCTGTTCCGGGCATCCGCCGGAAGTAGTTTTGCCGGACAGAATAATAAAGAAGGCGTTTTTGTGATCCAGTACACTGATAAAGGACTTGGTAACTGGAACCAGCAGAATGGGAACCGCGTACAGGTAATGGTAGGTATCCGCAACCAGGTGCTTGATCCCTATTACAAAGGCTGGGGCATAGCTCCCGTGAATGGAAAACTGTGGAATGCGTATGAAACAGGCGATGCCCGCCGGTCGGCAACCATTATTTCCATTGTTGACGAGAACCTGCCTTTCAATACAGCCACCACCGATCAGGCGCAATACACGGGATATTACTGGAAGAAATATACGCCGATGGGTGGCGCCGACAGGCCTGATGCGAATGGCGGCGATTTTCAAATAGATAATTTTGACAACTATGCAGTGATCCGTTTCGCCGATGTATTGTTGATGGGCGCTGAATTGAATCTGAGCAGCAATCTTGCGAAGGCCCAGGGCTATTATGACCGGGTACGAGACCGCGCTTTCAACAGCACTACCCGCCGCAATACACTTACCAACGATGCCAACGGCTTACAACTGATCATGACGGAACGCTGGCTCGAACTGGCCTTGGAGGGACACCGTTACTGGGATCTGCTGCGCCAGGGATTGACCACAGCGAAACAGGCGATCGACAACAATACCGGCAATGAATTCAATGTAAGCTTTCGCACTGAAACAAAGGGTTTGTTTGAAATACCGCAAACCCAGATCGGATTATCGAATGGAACGATTACGCAGAATGGGGGCTGGTAGCAAATGTGGCGCCTTATGCTATTGAAAGAAAGACGTATAAACAGATGTTACAAGTTTAACAGGTTTCAGGTTACAGGAATACAAAAACCGGTAACCCATGGCCTGAAACTTGTGACCGGAACCCCGGCCTCAGAAACCTTAAGCTCGAAGCCCTGTAACCTGGAACTTGTAACACATAAAATCGATCACCATGCAACAATTAAAACTAGTTATATTAATAGCAGTGGTCTTATTTATCGTCCGCTGTTCACCATCAGAAAAAAGGGAATCATTGCCTGCCCCCCTCACCAAAGAGGACCTGAAATTCTCTGTGACCCAGCAAACCAATAAAGACAATGTGGTGTATCTGAAAAGTTTCACCAGCAATGCCATTCCCTCATGGACCTACGAGGGCGGTTTCTCTACCCGTGAATACGACACCCTGGTCTTTCCCTTTTCGGGTGAGTATGTTATTAAGTATGGCGCCAGCTCTGGGGGTGGCTTTGTAGCGGGTGATTCTGTAAAAATAAAAGTCAGCAAAACAGACTTGTCAACCATCACCGATCCGGAATGGGAATGGCTGACCAATGGACAGAACGGTAAGACCTGGGTACTGGATATGGATTTCCCCATCGGCTGGTATGGCCTCGATTATGGCAAACCCAGCGGTGATAACTGGTCATGGCACCCCGACTATGCAGGCAATTCCTGGACAATGACAAAGCGGGACTACGGCTCCATGTATTTCGATCTCAACAATGGAAAGAACTACACCCGCGTCTTGCTGGATGCAGGTGGCAATGCGACCACCTGCACCGGAAAATTTGATATTGATCTGAAGAACAAATTGGTAAAGCTGACCGGCTGTGAAATGTTATACGGCGGTGATTATTACAAAAATTCGAGCAACTGGAGCACGCTCCGGATCATTGATATGTCGGCCACCTCTATGACCCTGGCGGTGATCCGCGACAAACCAAACCCCGGCGACGGCATTTGTTATATCGGCTTCCGGTTTAAACCCCAATAGTTTACAGTTCGCAGTTCACAGTTTGCAGTTGTCCTGAGCTGCAGCTGTCCCATAACGGCGTGACCCAGGATTTTTAATGGCCAACTGCCAACTGCGGCAGCGGGTGAACGGTGAACTATGAACTGGAACTTTGAACCGGCTAGCTCTTCCTTTCCAGGTTGTTCGTCAGATGCATGAGCAGCCTGGTTTTTACGCCTTCCCACCAGCGATAAGCCATAATCTTTACACTTCTGGCTGCCAATGGCCAACTGGCAACCGGCTTTCATTAGTCCTTGCCCAGCAAGCAGTTATCCCGCCAAACGCAGGCCCCGCCTATATAAATTGTTAAAGGAACAGTTGTTAGTTTTATGTTTCAACATAATTAATTAAGGGATGTTGCGTTTAACATATGTACAGGTTACACCAGGGGAAGATGCGTAGAACTGTGTACAGTAAGATCCCGGTAGCTAAAGTATTATTCTTATATATACGTACTTAATTGATAGTAAGAAGCGTTATATATATTACGCATTGAATAACCTGGGTTATGTGTATTGGTACTCAATGCTGCCGTGGCTTCAGGATCGTGCTTTTCAACTAATTTTAAGCATTACATTAATCAATAACTAAGATGGCATATACTCCGTCTTCGACCCGTTATGATGCCATGACCTATAATCGTTGCGGCAATAGCGGTTTATTATTACCCGCTTTGTCACTGGGTTTGTGGCATAACTTCGGCGGCGTAGACGATTTCAAAAATGCGCGCCGTATTATCCGACATGCGTTTGACAAAGGCATCACCCATTTCGATCTGGCCAACAATTACGGGCCGCCGCCCGGCTCGGCAGAAGAGAATTTCGGGGCCATGTTGAAAAAAGATTTCAGTGGTAACCTGCGCGATGAGCTCATCATTTCATCCAAGGCAGGTTATGTAATGTGGGATGGACCTTATGGCAACTGGGGCTCCAGGAAATACCTGATGGCAAGCCTCGATCAGAGTTTGAAACGGATGCGGTTAAATTATGTCGACATCTTTTACTCGCACCGGCCCGATCCTGAAACGCCCCTGGAAGAGACCATGATGGCCTTGCATGATATCGTGAAAAGTGGAAAGGCCTTGTATGTTGGCATTTCAAATTATAAAGCGCCTGAAGCAAAAAAGGCGCTGGAGATCTTAAAGCAGGCAGGCACTCCTTGCCTCATACATCAGCCCAAGTATTCGATGTTTGAAAGATGGGTGGAAGACGGCTTGCTGGATGTGTTGGAGGAATATGGCGTAGGATGTATTCCTTTCTCGCCTTTAGCGCAGGGCTTGTTAACAGACAGGTATCTGAAAGGAATACCGGCCGATTCAAGAGCGTCAAAAGCGCATGGCTTTTTAAAGTCAAATGAAATTACGCCGGAGAAGCTGGAGAAAATTAGCAGGTTACATGTTATAGCTCAACGGCGTAACCAGTCGCTCGCGCAAATGGCCCTGAGCTGGTTGCTGAAAGATAAGCGCATAACAACGGTGCTGATCGGTGTAAGCTCAACAGAACAATTGGATAATAACCTGGCCTGTCTTGATAACAGGCATTTCTCAAACGAAGAGCTGAATGAAATTGAGTTGATATTGAAGAGCTAATAAATGGTTGTTTGCAAAATAATAAGCTAAAACGGCGAATAATATATAAGAGCATTGAAAGGATCTAAAACGCTTAGACAAAACAAAATTTAGTATTATATTGCACCGTTCGTAGAAACTACCTATCCATTTTTCCTGTAATGCATGTGCGCGTTGCAGTCATTGAATAAGGAGAAGTACCCATTCTATTCAATGAAACTGTTTCTCAAAGCATGCCTGAACTATAGGGAAAAAGTATAACCCCGCCAACAAAAACCGCAGAGAAGAGTAACCGCTGAGGTATTCTTACTGCTGGCGAGTTATATCTGGTCAGTAGTGTTTATACGGTTATGTCTGATATCTTATTTAGTAGCTACTTATCCATACACCTGAAATGAAAAAGACTATCCTGCATTTGTTGATCATGCATGGGATTTTAACCCAGGCGCTTGCACAGGGAACCGCAACCCACCCGCATTTAGGGACAGCTGAAGACCATTCCGCTTTGCGAGGTCTTTATGGTTCCAACGATCGTGCCAATAACAATATTAGAGCCAAGCTGCCGCTGCCTGCCTTACTGGGACAACAGGGACTTGCCAATAATACTTATAGCACCGCAGCCCATAACCGGGTGTTCGATTCTTATATTGAGCGGGTAACTATTGATGCCAAAGCATCCGGCGATTTTACGATGCAGGTGTTCAGTAGCGGTATACAAGCCGGCCAAACCATCGAGTTCCAGGTACTTGATCCCAATGGCAAACCGCTTGGCGAACCGTCTCAGGTGAATGCTGCTGAAAAAGCCGATATTAAAAAGCAGTTCTCCATGATCAGAACATGGAACCCCGAGAACCCCCACCTGTATCAGATCGTGTTGACATTAAAAGACGCATCTCAACAAGTATTATACACTTTTACTAAAAAATTCGGCTTCCGTACGGTAGAGTCGAAACCTGATGGTATCTATGTGAACGGCGTGAAAGTGATCTTCAAAGGCATTAACCGCCGCAGCGCCGAACTGGGTAATGCAAGAACTTCCGAAGAAGCTTACCTGTCAGACATCAATACCATGAAGGACCTGAACATGAACGCTGTGCGCTTGTCTTATTACCCGGTAGATCCTCACTTCTTCGACCTCTGCGATTCCATTGGTTTATTTGTGATCAGTGAGCTTACCGGCCCCGAACCGAAAAAAATGATCAAAGATGTCGTGTTCAGCGGTTTGAACCATCCTTCTGTAGTATGTTGGTCAACCGGTCCCGAACACGCCAGCAATAAAGAACTGGATAAAGAATTCAGCCTCTACGATGTGCAGAACCGTTATGTGATCCACCCCGTGGCCAAAGGCGGTAACAAACATTCAGATTTCAATTCTGTCGCCAATTCCATCATCTATGGCACCGAAGCCTTTATCCCGGTGGAAATTGGTAATGGGATCTATAATGGCGGCCGTGCGGCAGGGTTAGATGAGTTCTGGACAGAAGCCAGCAAGTCGTCTAAATTCTCTGGAACCTTCCTCGCTTCTTACCGCGATGAGAATGGTATTGAATCTGCCAGTGGTTATGATATAAAATCGAAAGAGAAATGGGCCAGCTATTATGCGATCAAAGAGATCTGGGCCCCGCTTGGTTTCGATATTAACAATCTTACTTCCTCATTCAATGGTGTGATCACTGTTGAGAACAAATTCCTGTATACCAATCTTACCCGGTTAAAGTTCAACTGGAAATTGGTCCTCTTCCCCAAAGCAACCCAGAAGACCCTGGAGCCGCTGGTAGTGGAAGAAGGAAAAGTGGAATCGCCGTATACCGGTCCTGGTGAAAAAGGCCAGTTGAAGTTCACCTTCACCCAGCCCTGGATGCATTGCAGTGCATTGGTATTAACTGTTCTCGATAACAAGGATAAAGAAGTATATACCTGGACCTTCCCCATTATGAAACCAGAAGATGTGGTGAAGACCAGCCCTGAAGTAGCTTCTATCTCTACCATTATGCGTACTGAAGATCCTGAGCACCTTTCGCTGGTTTGCGATGGTATCAACTATATCTTCGACAAAAAGAATGGCAGTCTTACCAAAGTATATGTAGGTAAAAGAGATCTTTCGTTTCAGGGTCCTTTCCTGGCCGGTGTTTCCGGTTATACTTTGGCCGATTTCAAACACCTGGTAAAAGACAATACGCATTACGTTGATGTTACCTATAAAGGCGAGCACTCCCTGAATGTGAAATGGACATTCCACACCGGCGACCTGCCCAAGATGGATTATTCATACACCATGAAATCGCCTAATGAGTTTGTAGGTATCACCTTCAAATATCCCGAAGAAAAGATCACCGGTATGAAGTGGTTTGGCCGCGGCCCCTTCCAGGTTTGGAAGAACCGCCTGAAGGGACAACAGTTAGGCGTATGGGAAAGATCGAACCGCGGTGCAAACACAGCCGAGTTCAAAGGATGGCATGCCGATATTTACTGGGTTCAGTTCCAGACAAACATGGGTAATTTCACCTTCTATACCGATCAGTCAAATCTGTTCCTGCAAATGTTCAGCCCCCTCAAGCAGGGCGCCCTGCTGAATGAGTTCAGCAGCGCTCCATTCCCTGATAACGGTAACATCGGGTTCATGCACCAGATCAGCGGTTTGAGCACCAAACCAGCTGATAATGTTGCTGCCAAAAGCCTGAAAAGCGCCAATGAGCAGCTGAGCGGCACTTTGTATTTCGATTTCAGATGGTAATGTAGCACTATAATAATGTAAAAAGCGTGGCACGGTTTCGAACCGTGCCACGCTTTTTTTAGTTATACCTTTATACCATGGAATATGTACAATTAGGCAGATCAGATCTGCGGATCAGCCGTATTGGCTTTGGATGTATGTCGTTAGGCGATGATGATGCCGCCAATGAAAAGATCCTGCACCGGGCATTGGACCTGGGCATTAACTTTTTTGATACGGCCGATCTGTATGCAAAGGGGATGAATGAAGTGTCCGTTGGCAAAGCGCTGAAAGCACACCGCAGCAAAATATATATCGCCACCAAGGTGGGTAATCAGTGGCGCGCCGATGGCAGTGGCTGGGACTGGAACCCTCGCAAAGATTACATGCTGGCCCAGGTGGAAAAGAGCCTGCAGCGGCTGCAAACCGATTATATCGATCTGTACCAGTTGCATGGCGGTACCATCGATGATCCCATCGGTGAGACCATTGAGGCCTTCGAATTGTTGAAGCAGCAGGGAAAGATCAGGTATTATGGCATCTCTTCCATTCGCCCCAATGTGATCAGGGAGTATATCAAACGATCGAATATCGTGAGCGTGATGATGCAATACAGTTTGTTAGACCGCAGACCCGAAGAATCGGCCTTACCGTTATTGCTGGAACATAATATAGGCGTATTGGCCCGGGGCGCTGTGGCGCAGGGATTACTGGTGAATAAAACAGCAAAACCCTATTTAAATTATTCACAGCAGGAAGTAGAGCAGGCAGCAGCAGCCGTGCAATCAATATCCAATGCCCGCCGGAATGCGGCTCAAACCGCCATCGGCTTCGTCTTACAGCATCCTGCTTTAACAGCAGCCGTAACTGGTATAAGAACAATGGAGCAGTTGGAAGAAGCTGTTGCAGCCATTGATTCACCTTCCCTTACAGAAGCAGAAATGAAGAAGCTGCAGGCATCATTGATCGCTAATAAGTATGAGCAACACCGGTAGCAGCAATTGGCAGCTGGCAATTCGCAGTTCTCAGTTGGCCTGTATTGCAAACTGCCAACTGCAAACTGCGTACACACCACTATGTTTTCAAAACATGTAATTACTTAGAAAGCATCACCTAATAAGCGTGATATCTCCCGTCTTTCGCAGCTTTTGCCCATCAAAGAACTCCACATCTAACGTATAGGCATATACATCCATGGGCTGCAGCTGGCCTTTAAAAGTGCCATCCCAGCCAATGCGGCGATCCTGGGTCTCAAACACCAGTTTTCCCCAGCGGTTGTAAATGCGCCAGTTCATTTTCGCAATACCAAAACCGCTTACCATTACAATGCCGTTGCGGCCAAAGCGGCCCGGAGTAAAGGCGTTGGGCACATCGAGCAATGGATTGATCAGGGCCTGAACCGGTTTGCAAACCGTATCGGTACAATAGTCGGCAGAGACCGCCACCAGGCAAACTTCGAAATTACCAGTGGCATTATACTGATACATGACCGTATCCTTTGTTCTTTTAACTACCTGTTCGCCATCGCCAAAATGCCATTGGTATTCCATGGCAGGGCCCGACAAATTGGTAAAGATGGTCGGTTTATTAACCTCCGGCGTAACCGGCGCGAAAGAAAAATCAGCTACCGGTTTCGCATACACATTGATCACCTGAACGATGGTATCCGCTTTATTACAGGTGTTGGTATCTGTGACGATCAGGGTAACCGGGTACCTGCCTATATTGGTATAGGTATGGCTGGGGTTCACTTCTGTTGAAGTGGCGCCATCCCCAAAATCCCAGGAAAATTGATGGCCGGCCAGCGACGTGTTGTTGAAGAAGGCGGTGTAGGGAGCACAGCCGGTAGCCGGTGTTTCAAAGCGGGCAACCACCAGCGGCGATACCCGCAGTTCCTGAAATGCCGTATCTGGCGAATTACAATACGCGGTGTCATTCAGGATAAGCCTGGATAAATAAGTACCCGGCGCGGCATAAGAATGCTGTATCGTCTTGTTCGCCGGTGTTATGCGGGTGCCATCCCCAAATTCCCAGATAAAACTGTTGGCATTAAAAGGTTTGCCGGGCGGGAAAGTGGAGATATTTTCAAACTCGTAATTCAGCGCTTCGCAGGGTGCTAATTTTTTCACTGTGTAACTGACCTTCGCTTCATCATCGCGCACATGAATGGTTACATAGGCCGTATCGCGGATATTACAGGAAGCAGAATCGATAGCGATCAGCCGCACCCGGTAGGTACCCACCGCATGAAAAGTATGCGACACATTGTATACGGTAGTTGTTACATCAGGGCTGCCATCGTCAAAACTCCATTCATAACTTTTCGCATCCAATACCGTATCTCGAAAATTTAAAGTGAAAGGCACGCAGCCCACTGTATCAAAATTGCCTCTGAAATAAGCTTTAGGGCCGGCGCCAACACCTGCAAAATTGAAGAGGATCTTCACCGCGCCCAGGTTACAGCCCGTGCCGCCGGTTCCATTCGCGGGTCCTACCACACCGGGCGTTATAGGATATGGCCGGGTTATGCGGGAGGGCGTACTGCCAAAACAGTTGGCGCAAATGGCCTGGTAAATAGCGCCCTGTTTATCAAAGCGGCTGGTGCCGCCATCAACGTGTTCGCCAAAGCCACCGCTTTGTCCAAAGTAAGTACCATATAACAGGGAGGAAGCGTTCTTTTCCAGTACGATAAAATAAAAATCACGGTCATCGGTGACCGATTTCAGGGCGTCAGGGGTTATCGGCATGTTGGCCACGCCGCCCAGGTCGTATGGGTCTTTATCGGTCGAATGCCAACCACCCCAGCCAGATACATACACATTCTCACAACGGTCAACCATAAAGGCCACCGGTGAAATATTGGGTTTTGGTCCGGCCCCGAAAGTGGTGGAATAAACAATGCCCGTAAGATCGGCTTGCAGTTTTACTATAAATTGTTTGGTGTCTGGGATGCTGTAGGCGGCATTGATCACCGGCCAGCCACCCCGGCTCGTACCCATCACGTAAGGATAACCGGTGAGATCGAACTGGATGCCATAGACCAAATCGATTTGGGGCGTGCCCAGGAAGGTCGTGCGTTTTATAGCCGTGCCGTCGTTGGAAAATATAGAAACATAACCGTCGATATTACCTGCCAGCACATCGCTGATAACGCCATTGGTAAAACCTGGTACGGTGCCGGGCAGGCTGGGGCTTGCAGTGCCGCCGGCCACATAAACATCGTTGGTGACAGGGTGTATGGCCAGTACAAAAGCGGCATCATCGGCTGATCCGCCGATGAAAGAACTCCATAGAATGGTATTACAATCGGGATTTATTTTGAGCACAACGCCGTCCTGGGCGCCCCCTCTTTTATTTTGAAAGCCACCGCCGCGCATGGGAAAATTATCTGATTGTGACTGACCGGCCACATAAATAAAACCGGCCTCATCGAGGATCACTTCACTGTGCGAGTGGTCGCCATAGTTCCTGAGCAGGGAGGTGCTGCGGAATGGACTGGTCTGGCTGGTGGTCACTAACTGGTCTTCAATATTCAGACCATCGTTCTCAGCGCCGCCGATACGCATGGAACCGATCAGGGCGCTGCCGGTGGCGTTCAGTTTGGTGACGATCATATCACATTTGCCGCCGGGACCTACCACCGTACCAGGATAATCACCGGAATAGGTTCTGCCCAAGACGACCAGGTTGCCCTGCTTATCGCAATACAAGCTATGCGGAACATCATCTTCGTTGCCACCGAGATAAGTGGCATACTCGCGCCTGTCGCCATTGGGACTGAACTTTAAGATGCCTATGTCGATGCCCCGGATGCCGCCATTGGAGTGGGTGGTTTTATAAGCGCCGGGTGTAACCGGAAAGCCGCCGTGTTTGAATACGATACTGCCGGAAAATAAAGAGCCGTCAGGGCCTGGTGTGGCCGTGAAACCGTATTCGTCGGATGTAGAACCGGTGAATGAGGAGAAGATGATCGCCGGATCGATCACCAGCGTACTGGTCTTTGCATAATCTGCCGTTTTAAAACGCACGATATTCTTTCCCTCGAGTGTATAGGCGCAGTGGGTTTCGCGTTTGCCATGCACTTTATCGAAAAGATAGGAGTAAGGGTAAAGCTCTCTGACCTCGCCCACACTTGTTTTGATGACCAGCTCACTGTTCCTGATCGACAGCTTATCGGCGCCCTCGTATTTCATGACGATCTTAGCTGGGTCGCCGCCCGGGTTCACAATGATATCGTATTTCAACCGGCCGTTCTCGGAGTAATACCGTACATCGATGTTGGGATAGATATTTTTATAGATCACCGCCTGGCAGCTTTTTATAAAACTTCTCCATTTGGAAGGATCATTGCCGATAAGATAATTGGTATAACCGGGAAGAATTTTGTCAGGAACGATCTCCGGGTTTTCGGCAGCGCCCACAAATTGCACCTGGTAGGCATGTGACCGAATGGTGAGGCTGTTATTGCCGGAAGCTTCGGCAGTGCTGTTCCGGGCTTTCGGCTTGTTATTGTGCTGGCCGCCATGGAGCAAAGCCTCGTGGCTATCGTGCAGCAGCTGCAGGTCGCTGCTATTATGTTGTACTACGGTAAAACCGTTCTTCCGAAGATAGAAATTACCGGTGGGCAGATCGCTTTTAAAAGCTACCTGTTTATCCCACTGTCCTTTATTCTCTATAAACTCAAAAGTGGAAGGGCCCTGCGCTACCGATCGTATAACGCCGCTAAGAAGCGCTATAGCTACCAGGATATGTTTAACCAAGATTTGCGTTTTCAAAGTGTATTTAATAGGAAGGTTGCAATAATATTGAATTACTGCGAGGCTACTGAACTAATATTTAAATGAAGGGCACATAGATTGTCTTCTGTCGCCATTGTATTCATTATAGAACCCATGCCGCAACAAGGCAAATTCAAAGGCGCCACGGGAATAATTATACTGGTTCAGCGATGATGTGGTGGCATCATAGGTGAACATCAGCTTAATGGCTTTCCACTCAAATCCGATCATGGGTATAACCGCATCGCCCGGGCGATAATATAAACCGCCGATCAATTGTGTTTCGCCATCGCCGGAGAGATTGTACTGCACATTGCCGCCGGCTACCAGCTCACTGGCTTTGGCCGTGCTGCTGAAATAAGCCATGGGGTTTACGATCACCTGCTCGTTCAGTTTAATGCTGGCATTGGCAAAGGCATTGTACCGCCGGGGAAGGCGGGAATCAAAATCGGCTGCATCATTGTTGAAGAAGGATTCCCGTGGCTGGTTGATATGCCATACGGAGATGCCCCCGTTTATATACAATCTGTCGGTAGGAAAGTAGGCGTAGTTCACGCCCACCTGCATATCGAAGTAATTTACATTCGGTTGATCGAGCACCACACTGGTAGGCAGGTTGCTGTCGAAGAACTTGCCATCAAACTGATCGGGAAATTTAAGGTCAGTGGTGTTGATGCGTTTGTTGGCCCAGCCTACATTAAAACCGGCCGATAACAAATGCGCTACGCCCAGCATCTGATGATAGGCTGCAGAAGCATATATCTTAGTTGAGGTAAGACTGCCTGAACCGGCTACATCGCGAAGGATAACTCCGCCCAAACCCAGCCAGCCGCTTTCAATACGATCTCTGAACACCTGGGCATCGCCCCAAATGCTCATAGTTTTGTATGGCACGCTCATGATCGTTGACCACTGGTTGCGGTAATTAATACCCACCCGGTAATCGGCATCGGGAATAAAGCCCGTATTGGCCGGGTTGGTTGTGAGCGGGGAATTAAACCATTGTGAAAAGTGTAGATCCTGTGCTGCTGTTTGAAAGCAGAAGCACACGATACATGAAATTGGCAGCATCACCTTTAGTAGAAATCGGTTTAAAATTTCCCGGGTCACAGGGGGCCGCACTGTCTTAGTTACTGTAATTGTCTTCATAACCACCTGTTCTAAAATTACAATTTGTTATACCACCGTCAAGCTTTTAGGGAGCTTTAACGTATTATTATAAAAGGCTTAATGCTCAATGCGCAAGGTGTAACGCTCAACGCTTAACGCTTGTTGCGCAACTGCTTATTACCGCGGGCATCCCGTACTGTAAGGCGCTGGCTTCCGCCTGTGAACTTTATGCCTTCTGCCTTTTTGGCTTTTTGCCTTTTGCCTCTAGCGTATTAACGTAATATCCCCCGTCTTTCTTAGTTTTCTTCCGTCGGAAAATTCCACATCGAGCGTATAGGCATATACATCCATCGGTTGTGGCTGGCCTTTGTAGGTGCCATCCCAGCCCGACTTCCGGTTATTTGTTTCAAATACGAGTTGTCCCCAACGATTATAGATCTTCCAGCTCATTTTGGCGATACCAAATCCGGCAACGGAAATATAGCTGTTCCTGCCAAAGCGGCCGGGCGTAAAGGCATTGGGCACATCGAGCAACGGATCAATGAGTGCTTCCACTGGTTTACAGATCGTATCGCTGCAATTAAACTCATTGAAAGTAATGAGGCAGGCATTGAATGTTCCGGTTGAATTGTATTGATGGCCTACAGTATCCATTGTTGTTTTAATGGTTGAATCGCCATCCCCAAATAACCATACATACCTTGTGCCACCGGTTGATAAATTGGTGAAGATCGTTGGCCGGTTGGTCACAGGTGGAACGGGCGTTACCGAGAAATCGGCGGTTGGCAGCGGATGCACACCAATATCCATGAAAGTAGAGTCCTCCTTGTTACAGGTGCTGGTATCAACCACCCTCAATCTCACGCGGTAATTGCCAACGTTGTTATACACGTGCACGGGGTTCACTTCCGTAGATGTAGTACCATCGCCAAAATCCCAGTAAAACTCCTGGCCGGCCAGTGACGTATTGTTGAAAATAGCTGTATAAGGCGCACAGCCCGATGGCGGCGTTTCGAACCGGGCATCTACCAGCGGCGATACCCGCAATTCCTTCTCAATGGAATCGGGCGAGTTACAATAAGCTGTATCGTGCAAGATCAATCTCGTTTTGTAGGTACCCGCCGAAGCATAGGAATGTTCCACTACCCGGTCTGCCGGTGTAACCCGGGTGCCATCCCCAAAATCCCAGGTAAAGCTGCTGGCCTGGAAGGGTTTGGTGGGCGGGAAGGTGGTGGTATTGGTGAACCGGTAATTCAGCGATTCGCAGGGCTGTAATTTGTTAGTCATGAACGCCAGCTCGGCCTTATCGGAACGCACATGAATGGTCACATACGCAGTATCGCGGATATTGCAGGTGGTGGAATCGATGGCGATCAATCGCACCCGGTAATCGCCCACCGCCGTAAACGTGTGTGTGACTTCAACATTGGTGGTAGTTTCATCGGGTGTACCATCGCCAAATGACCATTCATAACTTTTGGCATTGAGCACCGTATCCTTCAGGGTAACTGTAAAGGGCACACAACCCAGCGAGTCTACCGCGCCATTGAAATAAGGTTGCGGGCCGGAAGCCACACCGGCAAAATTGAATGCGATCTTGGCGGCCGCCAGGTTACAGTTCGAAGTGCCCGTACCATTTACGGGGCCAACAACGCCAGGCGTAATAGGGTAGGGCGCCGAAATATTGCCTACCGAACTGCCGAAACAGTTGGCGCAGATGGCCTGGTAAATAACCCCCTGGGCATCGTAGCGGCTGGTGCCCCCATCCACGTGTTCGCCCTCACCGCCGCTTTGGCCAAAAAAGGTACCATACAAGAGGGATGCCGCATCTTTTTTAATAACTATAAAATAGAAATCGTGATTGTCTGTAACGCTTTTCAATGCATCGGGCGTAATGGGCATACCTGCTACGCCCGACATATTAAAGGGATCGCGGCCATTGGCCGATATCCAGCCGCCCCAGCCGGAAATGTATACATTCTCGCAACGGTCGACCAGGAAAGCCACCGGTGAAATGTTCGGCCGGGCAGCACCGTTACCGAATGTTGTTGAGTAAATAAAATTCGACAGGTCGGGTTGCAGCTTGGCAATGAACTGCCTGGAGTTCCCCCCATTATAAGCTGCATTCACAATGGGCCAGGTACCTTCGGTAACCCCCATAATATATGGGATCCCCATTCTGTCGAACTTGATACCATATACCGCGTCAAATGCGCCGGTGCCCATGTAGGTGCTGCGCGTGATGGTAGAACCATTATTCGCGATCTGGGCCACAAAACCATCTGTAGCGCCCTGGCTTCCGCCCTGGTAAACCCCGCTTTTATTGCCGGGAAAATTGGAGCTGGTGGTAGCGCCCCCTACATAAATATCATTGTTCAGCGGGTTAACGGAAATAACAAAAGCTCCATCATCGCCGCTGCCGCCGAGGTAGCTGCTCCAGATCACATTGTTGCAGGTAGGATCTATTTTCATTACCACCCCGTCCTGGCTGCCACCGGCCGTGGCGCCGAATACAGAACCGATGATCCTGAAATTATCTGAACGCGTTTGTGCCGCCACGTAAATATTGCCGCTATTGTCCAGGGTGACTTCACTGCGGGAATCATCGCCATAGAAGCGCAGGGTAGATGTTAAGTTAATAGAGCCGCCTTCCTGCATGTCGCTGACGTTAACACCATCGGCGCCGGCGCCGCCAATGCGCAGGGAACCGATAATCGCCGTACCGGTAGCATTTAATTTGGTGACGGCAATATCGGCACTGCCGCCGGGGCCTATCAATGTACCCGGATACCGGGAAGAATAGGTTCTCCCCATGATCACCAGATTGCCCTGCGGATCACAGATAAGACTATGCGGATAATCGTTGCCTTCGGCGCCCAGGTATGTGGCATATAAACGCTGCGAACCGTCGGGACTGAACTTGAAAATGCCCATGTCTACGCCACCGTTGGTGGAACCGCCCTGGTAAGAAGATTGGTAAGCACCGGGCGATACGGGAAAACCATTTCCAAATACAATGCCGCCAGAGTATAAAGAACCATCCGGGCCGGGGGTTGCGGTAAAACCATATTGCCCCGCCCGGCTGCCTGTAAATGAAGAAAAGATCAGTGAAGGGTCAATGACCAGCGTGCTGTTGGGAGCGTAGTTGCCTACTTTAAACCGCACAGTATTATTATCGACCAGTTCATAGGCGCAGCTTGTTTCCTGCCTGCCTTTTACCAGGTCAAACTGGTAAGAATAAGGATATAGTTCCTTTACATCGCCCACCGAAGTTTTAATGATCAGCTCTTTATTTTTGATCAATAGTTTATCAGCTCCTTCATAGCGCATGCGGATATTGTTCACGTTACCACCGGGGTTTACGATAATGTCGTATTTCAAATGGCCGTTCTCGGAAAAATACCGCACATCGATGTTAGGGTAAACGTTCTTATACAGCACTGCCTGGAAGGTCTTTACGTTGTGCTGCCATTTGGAAGGATCATTGCCGATAAAATAATTGCTGTAGGTGGGTAACTGTTTATCGGGCATTATCACCGGGTTTTCGGAAGCGCCTACAAAATGAACCCGGTAAGCATGGGATCGAATGAGGTAGCCGGGCAGCGTAGCTGTATCCTGACCAGGCTTTTGCGGTTCAAACTTTTTGTCTTTGCCGGCGCGCGCATTTTTAGTCGTCACCGTATGGTCGTCTACCGCACCATGTTGACGGTGGAAATACCGTTGCAGATCGGTGGTGTTGTGTTGTACCACGGTAAAGCCATTTGCATGCAGGTAAAAATCACCTGCAGGCAATTCGCCTTTGAACTTTATTACATTCTCCCACTGGCCCTTGTTCTCGGTAAATTCAAATGTGGATGGCCCGCCCTGAGCGTTGATTTCAAGGGCTATGATGGTAAGAAGAAGTATGATCGAACTAATCCTGCCCAATGCCTGTCGGTTTTATTTATATAATTTGAACGTAATCACAACTATTCTTACCCGCCCGGTTACATTAAAAGCGTATTAAACCATGCAGTGTACATGAATAGCAAGGAAGTGAAACTAATTAAAAGGTACGTTAGTACGATGTTAACGGCCACAATTTCCAGTAAGCAATTAGCCGTTTACAATTTATGGTTCACGTAAATTGTAAATGCCATGAATAAGCAGTATTGGTTGATGGTGCAAATAAGATCGCCGGTTTCAAATATACCTACGATATCTTACTCCAGGCGGTTTTTCCCTGAAGCGACTGCAGGTAATTTTTAAGCTGCAAATTTGCTGCCGAGCTCAGGTCAGGATCGGTATCCAGTAATCGTTCGGCCATTTCACGGGCGATCTCGAGCCACTGTTTATCCTGAACGATGCTGGCCAGTTTAAAATTCAGGGCGCCGCTTTGGCGGGTGCCTTCAATATCGCCGGGACCACGCAGTTCAAGATCTTTCTCTGCTATTTTAAAACCGTCGTTCGTTGCACACATGATCTTTAACCGTTCCCGGGCTTCATTGTTCAGTTTTGAACCGGATAATAGTATGCAGAAGCTTTTTTCGCTTCCGCGGCCCACGCGGCCCCTTAGTTGATGTAACTGGGAAAGGCCAAATTTCTCGGCGCTTTCAATGACCATCACACTGGCGTTGGGAACGTCGACCCCTACCTCAATAACTGTGGTGCCCACCATGATCTGAGTGTCGCCGGTCTTGAAACGTTGCATATTGGTGTCCCGCACTTCATTTGTCTGCCGGCCGTGCACCATACTGATCCAGTATTTGGGTTCGGGAAAATACGCCTGCACATTTTCGTATCCTTTCATCAGGTTCTCGTAATCGAGCTTTTCTGATTCTTCAATAAGCGGAAAAACGATATATGCCTGCCGTCCTTTCGTGATCTCGGCCTTTATAAAGTCCATTACCTGGCTTCGAACCGTTTCATAACGATGTACGGTTAAAATAGGTTTGCGGTTGGGTGGAAGCTCGTCTATAATGCTGGTGTCCAGATCGCCATAAGCTGTCATGGCCAGGGTACGCGGAATGGGGGTCGCGGTCATCACCAGCATATGTGGTGGAACGGCCGCTTTGTTCCATAACCGGGCCCTTTGAGCTACCCCGAACCGGTGCTGTTCATCTACGATGGCCAGCCCCAGGTTTTTGAACTTCACCGTATCTTCCAGCAGGGCATGGGTACCTACCAGAAAATGAATGGAACCTTCTTCCAGCTGCTGCAGGATTTCTTTTCGCTCCTTTGTTTTGGTTGAACCGGTAAGCAGGCGCACGTTTACCGGCAGCGCTTTCAGCAGGCGGGCGATGTTATTATAGTGCTGCTGGGTAAGGATCTCGGTGGGCGCCATCAGGCAACCCTGATAGCCGTTATCAATGGCCAGCAGTAAGATAAGCAGGGCTACGATCGTTTTTCCACTGCCCACATCACCCTGCAGCAGCCGGTTCATTTGCTTGCCACTGCCGGTATCGCGTCTTATTTCTTTAATAACTCTTTTTTGTGCGTTGGTTAGTTCAAAAGGGAGATGATGCTCATAAAAACGGTTGAAGATCTCGCCTACCTGGCTGAACACAACTCCTCTCGAATACCGGTGCCGCTGCTGCCGCAACAGGCCCATACGTAACTGCGCAATGAAAAACTCTTCAAATTTCAACCGGTCCAGCGCCTGCTGCCATGTTTCAAAGTCGGGAGGAAAGTGAATGTTCACGAAAGCCTTGAAACGGGGCATCAGTTTAAGGGATGTCAGTACTGATTCGGGTAATATTTCAGGAATATTGGTTTCCTGCAACAATTTAATCAAAGTTTCTGTAAAATGCCCGATCTGTCTGCCTCCCATACCCCGGGATTTTAATTTTTCCGTGCTGGGATACACAGGCTCCAGGGTGCTTTTGCCTTCTTTTTTTTCGCGGCTGAAGACTTCCATTTCGGGGTGTGTGATCTGGGGCTGTCCCTGGAAAAAGCTCACTTTCCCATACACCAGGTATACCTGGCCGATGCTGAGATTTTTTTGAATATAGGTAATACCCTGGAACCAAACCAGTTCAAGGGTGCCCGAGGCGTCTTTTATTTCGGCCACCAGGCGTTTACTTCTTTTTTCGCCTACGATGCCGAAGCTTTTCAGTACGCCGGCAATTTGAATGAAATCGGTGTGCGGTGTTATATCGCGCACCAGGTTCACTTTGGTTTTATCGATATGGCGATAGGGAACAAGTTCGAGCAGGTCTTTAAAGGTGTAAATGTTCAGCTCTTTTTTGAGCAGGTCGGCCCGTTGCGGTCCTACGCCCTTCAGGTATTCAATGGGATTGGTTAATATGTCTACAGTTCCTTTTATGCGGCAAATTTAGTTGTTAAGTTGATAGGGTTGAAAGAGTTGATCCAGGAACTTGATGGGTTGGCAAGTGATAGCGTTGCCAGCGCAATTGCCAACTGCGAACTGCAAACTGTGAACTGTGAACTGAACTTTGAACTGTGAACTGGATTTGACTTTCACTTTTCTTTAAGCAACGGCTTGCAGCCATAAAAACGTCCTATATGCCCTGGGTCGTATAAGCGATTGGTTTCTATGACTCATATGTAAGGTTTTCAGTACATGTTAGTGTGCTGTTAAGGAATGGAAATTGCAAACATTCAGGCATTGGCTTTGTTTCCATTTTCAATATCAAGTATGTAAAATCAGTAGTTATGAAGAATATAGTATATGTGCTATTGGCAGGTGGGTTACTGGCTTTTACCAGTTGCAGAAAAGACCCCGTTAAAAACCTGGAGGGTGATGAAGGACAGATCTATATCACCAAACACTCCGACTCCGTTAATTACAGCTCATTTCGAACCTTCAGTATTGCCGATTCGGTGGCAGTGATCAGCGATAATAAGCTGGAAGGCAAAGTGCGTACGGAAGTAGATGCGGCTTACATCAATGCGGTGAAAGACCAGTTGGTGCAACGTGGTTACCGGCAGGTGGCCCGCGATCAGAATCCCGATCTAGGTATTAATATCAGCAGGGTATATAATACCTCAACCGGGGTATTTGATTATGGCCGGTATTGGGACCCTTATTACGGTTCATACTGGGATCCGTTTTATTGGGGTTATGGTGGTTACGGATATTATTTCCCTTCTTATTATTTAGGTACCTATTCCATAACGGAAGGGGCTATGTCGATCGACATTTTCAATTTAAGAGATGCCAAACAGACCAACACAATAAGCAATATCTGGAACGGACTTATCAGGGGTTCGGGCGTTTTTGGCGTTTCAGCCGCTAATACCGGCGTAAAAGCGCTTTTTGACCAAAGCACTTATTTCAGGGTATCTTAATGGCTATTCTCATTTATGAACACAAAAAAATCACAGATATGAAGACGCAGTTAAGGACGGCATTGATAAGCAGTCTGTTGTTTTTGGCAATTTTTCCTTTTGCCGCAAAGGCGCAGGAAAGGGAATTACAACTCGATATAAATTACAGTATAGGTATACCGGGCAGCACTTTTAAAACGGGTGCTGTTGAAAAGACATCTGCCCGCGGATGGACCGCCAACCTCATGTACAATGTTAGCAATAATATATCGATAGGGGTGGGCGTTGGATTCCAGGATTTTTATCAGAAGTATCCCCGCGCCGTATATAAAATGGAAGAAGGTGGTGAGGTATCCGCCGTGGTAACGAATTCCATTCAAACTATCCCCTTGCTGGCACAGGTGCAATACCGTTTTATGCCGGGCAAGGCCATTCAACCGTATGTTGGGGTAGGTGTAGGTGGTAATATGGTGGTATTTGATCAATACCTAGGTGAGTTTGAAAATTCGAGATCCAATTTCAAGTTCGCTGCCCGGCCCGAAGTGGGTGTGTTTATTCCGTTCAGGCCGCAGGGACCTGCCGGTATCCATCTTTTCGGAGCGTATAATTACATGCCTTACAAAGAAATGGGTGTTGACAACCTCAATAACTGGGGCGCAGGTATTGGGGTGAAGTTTCCCTTAAGATAATTACCAGTTACCGGTAAAATAAATGGCCGACCGTGTCAGGGCTTAAAGCCGTGACACGGTTTTTCTTATTTATAATGTAAGTTTTGAAGACTCGGTAACTGATTCCCCATTCGCCATTGACCATTCACCTAATTCAGCTGCGGATCCACCGGGAAATTGGCCATCATTTCATAATCGCCGCCGAGGTGTTTCAGCGATTCTTTCCAGATCTCATCGGCCTTGCGGTGAAAGACCAGTTTGCGGGTTGCCTGGGCGGTAAGCCATGATTTTTCTTTCAATTCATCATTTAACTGGCCGCTGCCCCAGCCGGAATAGCCTATAAAAAATCTTATTTTGGTGGTATCAATAGAACCAGCTTTAATGAGAGTAATTGCGGTCTCAAAATCGCCACCCCAGTAAATACCGTCCAGCACTTCATAGCTGCCGGGGATCAGATCGGGGTATTGATGCAGGAAGTGAATGGTATCCATTTGAACCGGTCCACCGTAAAACACCGGAAGTTTTAATTCATCCAGGTCGTTCATCAGCTCATTGAGGGTGTGGCCGAATACCCGGTTGATCACAAAACCAAAACTGCCTTCATCCTGGTGATCGCATAAGAAAACCACTGTTCTGCTGAAATTCGGGTCCTTCAAAAAAGGCTCTGCAATAAGTAATATACCTGGTCCTGGATTTACCATATTCTAAATTAGCACTTAAAACGACTAACCAAAATGATTGTTCAAAAAAATTAGGGATTCAATAAAACTTTTCTAAGTTAGCAGTGTGCTAACTTGGTAAATCTAAGTTAAACCATAGGCAAGGAATTTCGGGCCCTGGTGAACACTAAAATCGTTTATTAAATTTGCCGGTTAAAATTATCTGCTATGGGAATGGAATTTCCCAATAACCAAAGGAGAAAGTTGAAAAGGATAACCGGTAGATAATGACAAGTTCGGCGATATTAAAACCATATAATTTGCAGTTAAGGAAGATTTTTCCTGTTATTATCGTGCTCATCAGCTTATCGCTGATAGGGACCATTTACGTGCAATACAGCTGGTTGCGTACCATGCTGGTTGACAAACATGAGGAGTTTAAGTACAAACTCATCCGCGGTATCAATGATGTGGGAATGGTGCTCATGGAGCAGAAGGGCTCTCTGCCTTCCCTCAAGAATTACCGCACCCGGCCTGATTTCAGCTGGCCTTCCGAACAATTCAAAATGGAATTGATGAAGCCGCCCACCATTGCCCAGAAATTTACGGAACAGGAGGTTGCTGAAAAATTACACAAAGCTTTTGCTGCGCAGGGCTTGAAAGACATAAAGTTTGAATTTGCCATTACCTCGAACGTGAACCTGCTTTCTTACGAAATAAAATCCCGGGCCTTCCTGAACCAGGTAGAAGATACCGCCAGTGACCGCAACCTGGTCTTGTATTACCTGTTCCAGCCTCCCAGCGGCAGCGACCTCGAGAACCTGGTGCCCGAAGAGACCATGACCGTGGTGGTGCCCAACGTTAAAAAGATCGTATTGAGCGAAATGCGCTGGATGATCGTGGGTGCTATCTTCTTCACCCTCATGATCATCACGGCTTTTTATATTACCGTAAATGCCTTGCTGCGTCAGAAAAAACTGAGTGAGATCAAGAACGATTTCATTAATAATATGACGCATGAGTTCAAAACGCCCCTGGCCACCATATCCCTGGCCGTGGATGCCCTGCGCAATGAAAAAGTTGCCCAGGATCGCGAGAAAATGAACTACTTCAGCAGTATCATCAAGGAAGAGAACAAGCGGATGAACAAACATGTAGAAACCATTCTGCAGGCAGCGGTTATGGATCGCCAGGAAATTACGCTGAACCGGGTTCCCCTGCATGTACATAATCTCATCCATGAGATCATGGATAATTACAAACTGCAGCTGGAAGAAAAAGGCGCCCGGGCCGAACTGAGCCTGGACGCGCGCTTCGATTATATTGAAGCCGATGCCGTACACTTCCGCAACCTGATCTCGAACCTGGTAGACAATGCGGTAAAATATTCCAAAGAGAACCTGTTAATAAAGATCGCCACCTATAATACCAATAAATTCATAGGCATCCGGATCGAGGACAATGGGATCGGGATGAGCAAGGAAACCGTACGGCGCATCTTCGAAAAATTCTATCGGGCCCATACGGGTAATATCCATAACGTAAAAGGTTTCGGCCTGGGCTTAAGCTATGTAAAGACCGTAGTGGATGCCCACGACGGCAAGATCAAGGTTGACAGCGTATTGGGCAAAGGATCGGCCTTTACCCTCGAGATTCCATTGTTCAGGGAAAAAGCGAATGCCGAAACAGTAAACAGCCATCACCATAACTAAGGAAACGGAAATCGTTTGCTAACGCATACGAATACATTTTCCGCCAGTCGCTGCCAATAAAAGCGGCTACTAATAGCAACAGCGTCGATTGGGGCTGGTGAAAATTCGTGACCAGCGCCTGGGCAATTTGAAAGGAATAGCCCGGCGCGATCAGCAGCGATGTTTTAGTGATCAGGCGTTCCATTTTCCTGGATTGCAAGTATTGCAGGAGATTTTCCAATGCGGTTTTGGCGGGAACCGGCGTTCCATTCGCTTCATAAGGATCCCATTGTTGAACCACGAGATCTTTTAATGGCAGCTCGGGCCGATGGGTTGTTTTTACGCCCAGCCAGTAAAGGCTTTCTACAGTGCGTAAAGAAGTGGTTCCTACTACGGTGATCTGTTTATCAAGGTATTGCAATATTCTTTCAATAGTGCTGGTAGAAACATCAATGAACTCGGCGTGCATGGGATGCCCGCTCATGGTCTCGCTTTTGACCGGTTTAAAAGTACCGGCGCCAACATGCAGGGTAACATATTCACGGTGGATCTCTTTACTGTTCAGTTGTTCGAAAACCGCATCGGTGAAATGTAAGCCAGCGGTGGGGGCGGCTACCGATCCTTCCGTATTGGCATAAATAGTTTGATAGCGGTCGCTGTCAGCTTTTTCAACCGTCCGTTTTATATAGGGCGGAAGCGGAATATTACCCGCCACCTGTAACACTTCAGCGAAGGTGAGCGATGAAGGTGTCCACGACAGTTCGATAACAAAGCTGTCTTTTTCCTTGCCAAGATACCGGGCCTGCAGTACAATCTCTTCACCGTTCGAATGCATTTTCTTTTCCAGGATCTGACCTGGCTTCCATTTGCTGGCGCCACCGATAAGGCAGATCCAGGTGACCTGTCCTTTCTGGGTCATGGCACTCGTCATATCTGCATACTGGGGTGGTGGTTCCAGGCAAAAGATCTCAACGACGGCACCGGTTGGTTTTTGGAACAAGAGGCGGGCGGCCACCACTTTGGTATTATTGAAGATCAGCAGAGAACCGGCGGATAAATGCTCACCGATGTTGCGGTAAACAGACTCGGAAAGGTTGCCGTTTTTATAGATCAACAGGCGGGAACTGTCTCTTGCTGGGAGCGGGTGCCGGGCAATTTTTTCTTCCGGCAGCTCATAGGTAAAATCGTGAACTGATAAGTCTTTTGGATGCATCTGGTAGGCGGCCAACTGCCGCTGTTTTGATGAGGGGCAAAGGTAGGGAATAGATGGGCAAAGTATCGTATGTCTTAACTCGCTATTACAGTCAATGTCGCGGATTATCAGTTCGCAATCGGCAGTTGGCAAAGTATCCTATGTCTTAACTCGCTATTACACTCAATGTCGCGGATTATCAGTTCGCAATTGGCAGTTGGCAAAGTATCCTATGTCTTAACTCGCTATTACACGCAATGCTCGCGGTTTATCAGTTGGCAGTTGGCAAAGTGACTTATCTCATAGCTCGCTGTTACACGCAATGCTCGCGATGATCAATTGGCAATTTGCAGTTGGCAAAGTATCCTATGTCTTACCTCACTATTATTGCAAACCTTCCGCTTTATAGGTTGGTCAATTGCCTGTTGTCTATTGCCAATTGCCCATTGTCGCCGCTGGGATGACTGGTAAACGCAAATTCCTGCAGAGGAGAATTAAATGGCGGATACTGCACCCCTTTGGAAATAATATAGTGTGTTAGAGCGACTAAAAAATTTGAAAAAAAGTATAAACAATTAGCGGAAACTTGATATCGATTTAGAATTTAATTTATTCAAACAAAATATTGATGCGTATTTAATTATTTCGTAACTTGGTGTCATAGGATAAGGTTTAATGGTTAATGGTATTTGATTAGTGCAGCCTCCCCTCCGGGAGGCTTTTTTATTGGTGCCCGCCAAGAAAACAAATGCCGGTTTTAAGGCGGGTCCACTCGGTGTTTCAAAATGATGAGTGGTTACCTCTCCTGTTTTCTTCAGAGCGTCTTGCCCGATGCATTCAAAAGCTCCCCCGATCACAAATTCTTTTTAATTGCCTGGTCACTCCAGCGGATCGGAAATGACTATACACCAGTTATCGGATTTCCGCGGCAGGAACCTGATCCGGCGGCTTTCACCTGATAGCCATCTCATCGCTGGGGGGCTAAGGGGCCTGGCTGATCTGACACTTTCTCCCACCCAAAACATGGTCCCGATAAAAATCCCCCTTTTTTCCCACCAACCGCACTTCGTTTATATGGTTTTGACATTTTTTACCACCTGCACACACGGGGCCATCAGCTCCCACCAAGGTGATTTAAAGCCGTTTTTTGGCAGTTTTGGCCGCTTTTTACGGTCTGTTTATGAAGGTTAATGCTAAAAACGGCTTGAGGCAGGATTAATTCACAGCTTATGCACCGTTATGCACATTTATCCACATGCTTATGCACATGAAATTGGCTTTTTGGAAGGATGAAAATGGCCGAATTAATTGCTGCTCATCATTATACAAATAAAATTCCTTGTGGAAAAAATAATTTTTCACAATCTCGGTAAGAAAGTGGGAAAAAGTGTTATTTTGTGTAAGTATTAGATAGGCAGCTGCAACTCATTGTAAATGATACAATTTCTCGGAGAATACGAAGCAACCCTTGACGCTAAAGGGCGTTTTCTCCTACCGGCGGGCATTAAAAAGCAGCTACCGGAGGATGCAGGTGACCAATTTGTCATAGCTCGTGGTTTTGAAAAATGTTTGACTCTATATCCTAAAAAAAACTGGGATCCCATATTAGCTGAACTGAGTAAAGTTAGCGAATACAAAGCCGAAAATAGGGAGTTCCTAAGATATTTCACAATGGGTGCTACGCTGAGTGAATTGGATTCTGCCGGCCGGATGCTGATACCACCCAATTTAAAAGCCCACGCCGGGCTCGAAAAAGATATAGTGCTCGTTTCTGTTATTAATAAAATTGAGATCTGGGATAAAGGTAAGTACCAACAGTTCTTTGAGTCTTTTACACCGGAAAAGTACAGCGATCTGGCAGAGCGGGTAATGGGTGGTCAAAATACTACACAATTGTAATATTGTAATGTTATGAGTGAGCCTGTTTACCATGTGCCGGTCTTATTGCAGGAGGTGATCGATGGATTGAACATTCGACCCGATGGCGTTTATGTCGATTGTACCTTTGGTGGCGGTGGGCATTCCCTGGAAATCCTGAAACGGCTCAATGCCGAAGGACGGATGATTGTTTTTGACCAGGACGCAGATGCCCGGAAGAATGTGCCCGAAAATGATGATCGGATCATTTTTGTTCCGCACAATTTCAGGCACCTGCAGCGCTTTTGCCGCTTGCACCGAATAACCCAGGTAGATGGCATTCTGGCCGATCTTGGGGTAAGCAGCCACCAGTTCGATACCGCCGACCGCGGATTCAGCACCCGCTTCGAAGGCGACCTGGATATGCGAATGGACCAGCGGCAGGAACTGACCGCCTATGAAGTGGTGAACACTTACACCGAGCAGCAATTGCACAAATTGTTTGAACAGTATGGTGAAGTGACCAATTCAAAAACACTGGCAAGAACCATTGTTCAGGTGAGAAAAAATGTTTCGCTCAGGACCATCTCCAATTTTAAACAGGCCTTGCACTCCGTGGTAAAAGGAAATCCTCACAAGTACTTTGCCCAGGTATTTCAGGCTTTGCGTATTGAGGTGAATGATGAATTAGGCGCTTTGAAAGAAATGCTGCAACAGGTTCCCCCCCTGTTAAAACCCGCCGGCCGTGTAGCCATTATTACTTTTCATTCTCTGGAAGACCGGATCGTAAAGAATTTCTTTCGCAAAGGCAATTTCGAAGAAGAAGAAGTAGACATTGACCCGTTTGGGTTGCAAAGCAACCAGCCACCACTCAAAGCAGTAACCAAAAAACCAATCGTTCCAACCGAAGCAGAAATGAAACGGAATTCCCGCGCCCGTAGTGCCAGATTGAGAGTAGCGGAGAAGGTAGGGGAAGGTTGATAGATTAACACAATTGATAAAGTTGACAGAGTTGATAAAGTTCTTAAGTTATTCAGTTATTGAGTTGAAGGTGACAAGTGGAGAACGAAGTTCGGGAGTGCTGAAGATGAGGCATAATGATGTAATAAGAGAATGTATTTCATTAGCAAATCATCGCATTAGCAAATTAGCAAATCAACCATTGAGTTCTTATTCTCATAATAAAGGGTATTAAAAATTGCAATGTTCTATTGAATTACGCCTCGTGAATTAAGCTTACGTAGCGGTTAGACGGATAACACCTGTCTGACCGCTATTTGTTAAAAAAATGAGTGAAGAAAAAGAAATAGCACGCAGGAGAAGACAACGGAAAACCTTGTTCGGGTACAGGTGGATCGTGAAGAATATTCCTTTCTTCCTGTTCCTGTCGGCACTGGCAGTTGTGTACATCTACAATGGCCACTTCGCCGATAACACCGTGCGTAACATCAACAAACTGAACCGCGAGCTTAAAGAACTTCAGTACGAATACAAAACACTGAAAAGTGAAGTGATGTTCCGCAGCAAACAAAGTGAGCTGGCCAAGGCGGTACAGCCACTGGGCTTGAAAGAACTGACTGTTCCGCCCGCCGTGCTGGTTGATACGGCTGTGTTGGCAAGGTGAGTTGAAAAGTTGATAATGTTGAAAAAGTTGATAAAGGAAAAAGTAAGGGCGGGTAGCAAGTAGTAAGTAGCCAGTAGGGGAACCGAGACCGAAAAACAATAAGTTACGAATCAAGAGCCAACTAGCCACCAGCTATTAACCACCAGCTAATTCAAATGGAAGTAAAGAAAGACATATTATGGCGGGTGTACCTGTGCTTTCTGGGCATAGTGGTGTTCAGTATCGTAATACTGGGCCGGGCGGTGTACATTCAGCAGGTGCAGGGCGCTTACTGGCGGGAACAGGCAAAAGAGCAACAGCAAAAATTCGTAGAGATCGATGCACAACGCGGAACCATCTATAGTGAAGACGGCCGCATGCTCAGCACCTCTACACCATATTTTGATATTTATATTGATTTTGCAGCAGACGGATTAAGAGAAAAGAATGGGCAACGGTTCGAGAATAACCTTGATTCACTGTCACTTGGACTGGCAACGCTGTTCCCGGAAAAAAGCAAAGCCTCGTGGCGCCGGGAATTAAAGAATGGTTATCAAAAAAAGAACCGCTACTATTTGTTAAAAAAGAACCTGACATTTCAGCAATATAAACAGTTGCGTAGTCTGCCACTCGTGCGCGAGGGAAAGAATAAAAGCGGTTTCATTGCGGAGGTAAAAGATAAAAGATTGAACCCCTTTGGCCTGCTGGCAAACAGAACCATCGGGTTATCACGCGAATACATCGACAGCGGTGGCAACATGCGTAATATGAATGTGGGCCTGGAGAAAACGTATGACGAACATTTGCGTGGTGAAAGTGGAAAACGCCTGATGCGAAAAATTGCCGCTGGTGTATTTGTGCCGGTAGATGGTTCAGAAATAGAACCGCAAAACGGAAAAGACATTATCACCACACTGGATGTGAACATTCAGGACATTGCCGAAAATGCATTGCTCAATGTACTCACTGCAAATGAATGTGAATATGGCACTTGTGTTGTGATGGAAGTGGCAACCGGAAAAATAAAAGCCATTGCCAACCTGAGCCGCAGAGAGGATGGCAGCTATTGGGAAAACTATAATTACGCTGTGCAGGCATCTGAACCAGGTTCTACTTTTAAACTGGTTACTATGTTGTCGCTGCTCGAAGATCAATTAATAACTTTGCAGCAGCACATCAACCTCGAAGGTGGAAGCTGGAATGTGAACGGAAGAACAGTATACGATACAGAAGATCATGGCACAGACGCAACGATAAAGGAAGCATTTGAACACAGCTCGAATGTTGGTATGGCCAAGTTAACCATGACCTACTATGCCAAAAATCCGAACAAGTTCATAGATCACATTAAGAAACTGCGATTCGATCAACCAACCGGCATCGATCTGTTGGGCGAAGCGAAACCGGTTATAAAAACACCCAAATCAAGATCATGGAGCGCGACTTCACTACCGTGGATGAGTTTTGGGTACGAAGTAATGGTAAGCCCTTTGCAAACATTGATGTTGTACAATGCGATTGCCAACAATGGTAAGATGATGAAACCTTACCTTGTAAATGCAGTGCAGGAAAATGGCATGAAGATCCAGGAAAATCAACCGAAGGTAGTGGAAGAAGCAGTGTGCAGCCCCAAAACATTAAAGCTCTTACAACAATGTCTGGAAGGTGTTTGTGTAGAAGGAACCGCCGCCGAATTATTCAAAGGCGCGCCTTACAGGGCAGCCGGTAAAACCGGAACTGCGCTGATGGCCAACGGCAGCAGGGGCTACCGCGATCATATTTACCAGTCATCCTTTGCCGGTTATTTTCCGGCCGAACATCCGCAGTACAGCTGTATTGTTGTGATCCGTAACAAACCATTTGCACCGGTTTATTATGGCGCCAAAATAGCAGGTCCGGTGTTCAAAGAGATCGCTGACAAGTTGTATGCATTGAATGCAGACCAGAGCCGGGGTTTAAAACAGATGGCGCTGAAAAAAGACAGCAGCAATTATTTATACGCCGGTTCAACGGAAGATATAAAAGATGTGCTGGAGAAACTGAGGATAAAATACCGCGACTCGGCGAAGACCGATGAATGGGGGCACATGTACGCGGTGAATTATCAGCCGGTCGTGAATAACAGGAAAGTGGCCAATAATATTATGCCTGATATCAGGGGCATGGGTATAAAAGATGCATTGTTCCTGTTGGAAAATAGAAAAATGAAAGTGGTGTTCCGCGGCAGGGGAAAAGTGATCAGTCAGAGTATAGAACCGGGCACCTACGTTAACCATCATCAAACAGTGACTTTAGAACTGAACTAAAATAAAATATAAGACGTGACGCTGCAGGATATATTATACAAAGTAAGCATTCGCTCGGTACAGGGTAATACCAGTATACCAGTGCGTGACCTGCAGCTCGATTCAAGGAAGGTAGGTGCAGGGTCTGTATTCATTGCGGTGAAAGGCAGTGCGGCAGATGGCCACCTGTTTATTGACCAGGTACTGGAGCAGGGTGCTACCGCCGTAATTTGTGAAACAATGCCGGCTACCTTTAAGGAAGGAGTGACCTATGTGCAGGTAGAGAACAGTGCAGCGGCAGCCGGGTATATGGCGCATAACTTCTACGGTCAGCCATCAGAGAAAGTAAAGCTGGTTGGGGTAACCGGTACCAACGGTAAGACCACCATCGCTACCATCTTATTCAAGCTCTTTACATCATTGGGTTATAAATGCGGGTTACTGAGCACTGTGCAGAACCATATTGGCAATGAAATAGTGCCGGCCACCCATACCACGCCAGATGCCATCAGCCTGAACGCGCTGCTGCAGCAAATGGTGAACAGCGGCTGCACCCATGTGTTTATGGAGACCAGCTCACACGCCATTCACCAGCACCGCATAACAGGTTTGAAATATGCAGGCGGCCTGTTCAGCAATATCACCCACGATCACCTGGATTATCACAAAACATTTGATGAGTATATCCGGGTGAAGAAATCGTTCTTTGATACGCTGCCTTCGGAAGCATTTGCCATTTCAAATGCCGATGACAAACGCGGTCAGGTGATGCTGCAAAACACCCAGGCACACAAATACCTGTACAGCCTGCGTACGATGGCCGAGTTCAAAGGTAAGATCCTGGAGAACAGACTTACCGGACTGGTGATGACCATCAACGATCAGGAAGTGCATTTCCGCCTGATCGGTGAGTTCAATGCCTACAACCTGCTGGCAGTCTATGGTGCAGCAGTTTGTTTGGGCGAAGACAAACAGGAAGTATTGCGCTGTTTGAGTGAGCTTACCGGTGCAGAAGGCCGCTTTGATTATATGATCTCGCAAAAGCAACAGATCATTGGTATAGTTGATTATGCGCACACGCCCGATGCCTTGCTGAATGTGCTGGCAACCATTAAAAAATTGCGCGAAGGCCATGAGCAGATCATTACCGTGGTAGGATGTGGTGGAGACCGCGATAAAGCAAAACGTCCGGTCATGGGCGAGGTAGCTTGTGAGCACAGCGATAAAGTGGTATTCACATCCGATAATCCGCGCAGTGAAGATCCATTGCAGATCCTGGCGGAAATGGAAACCGGATTGAATACAGCGGCCAGAAGAAAATTTGTATCAGTACCCGATCGTAAAGAAGCCATCAAGCTGGCTATAAGTATGGCCAGGCCCGGTGATATTGTGCTGATAGCAGGAAAAGGACATGAAAAATACCAGGAGATAAAAGGAGTTAAACATCCTTTTGACGATAAGCAGGTGATGCGTGAAATGTTTGAGCTGTATGAAAAATGAGGCAAGAGCTCGTACACCTAAAATAAACCAACATGTTGTACCATTTAATCGATTGGTTAAAAGAATTGGGGGTTAAGGTTCCGGGAAATGCACTGTTTCAGTTCATTACATCCCGGGTATTGCTGGCAGTGATCCTGTCGCTGGTGATCTCTGCTGTATTTGGCAAAAAGTTCATCAATTACCTGCGTAAAAAACAGGTAGGTGAAACCGTGCGTGACCTGGGATTGGCCGGTGAGCAGCAGAAAAAAGGAACACCCACCATGGGGGGATTCATTATCATCCTTGCCATCCTGGTGCCCACCCTTTTGCTCGCCGATCTGAGTAAAGCATATATCCGGCTCATGCTGTTTGCCACCGTATGGCTGGGGTTGATAGGTTTCATTGATGATTACCTGAAACTGCGGGCCAAAAAACTGGCGCAGCAACAAGGCATACCGTATAAAAAAGGAGATAAGGACGGCCTGGCCGGATGGTTTAAAATATTAGGGCAGGTAGTATTGGGTTTTGTAGTGGCGGCAACACTGTTATTTAACAACAATACAAAAGTATGGCGCGAGTATACCGGTGAAAACCTGCCTGAAAAAACAGCTAATTACAGGGAGATCCCCTTAGATAATAAAGTGAAGAAGTTTGTGGTGGCCGATGAACCTATTACTACCATTCCCTTTGTGAAATCGCATGAGTTCAACTACTCAAAGTTGTTGCCCGAGGGGCTGCGTTCATTGACATGGATCCTCTATGTGATCATTGTGATCTTTATTGTGACCGCGGTGTCGAACGGCGCCAATATCACAGACGGAATTGATGGGCTGGCTACAGGGACCAGTGCGATCATTGGGGCTTGTTTGGGCATTTTTGCCTATGCCAGCGGTAACCTGCGGTTCGCAGAGTATCTGAATATTATGTATATTCCTAATTTGGGTGAGCTGTCGATTTTCATTGGCGCGCTCATTGGGGCCTGTGTTGGGTTTCTTTGGTACAATGCCTATCCGGCGCAGGTGTTTATGGGTGACACAGGAAGTTTAACGCTGGGGGGCATCATAGCAGCACTGGCCATCATTGTGCGGAAGGAATTGCTGATACCCATCTTCTGCGGTGTATTCCTGGTAGAAGTACTGAGTGTAAGTTTGCAGGTTTCCTACTTTAAATACACGAAAAGAAAATATGGAGAAGGGAAAAGGATATTCCTGATGAGCCCGCTGCACCACCACTATCAGAAGTTGGGCTATCATGAGTCGAAGATCGTAACGCGGTTCTGGATCGTGACCATCCTTTGTGTAGTGTTTGCGATCGTAACACTGAAAATAAGATAAGAAGCGTCACCGGTCAGCCGGTACCTTAACAATATCATAAACCGATTACTGAAAAACCACCACTCTGAATTTCCACTTAAGGAAACACCGATCATAGTAGTAGGTAGGGTGTGGTACGACAGTAAGAATCTAAACTAGAGAAGAACCCCCTTTAATCCGATATCCGATTATAAACAATAAGTAGTCCCGATGTATCGGGGGTAATGGAGTTAGTAATTACATGAGTAAGCGACTGGTAATACTTGGAGCCGGCGAAAGCGGAGTGGGCACTGCCATCCTTGGGGTGCAAAAGGGGTATGATGTATTTGTATCGGACGGTGGAAAAATCAAAGAAAAGTATCAGGAGGAGCTGAACAAACATGGCATAGCCTGGGAAGCAGAACAGCATACCGAAGAAAAGATCTTGAATGCGGATGAAGTGATGAAAAGTCCGGGTATCCCTGAAAAGAACGAGCTGGTAAAGAAGATCAGGAAAAAGGGAATACCGGTGATCAGTGAAATTGAATTTGCATACCGCTACAAAGGCAACAGTAAGATCATTGGCATCACTGGCAGTAACGGAAAAACGACCACGACGTCGTTGATGTATCACATTTGCAAAACCGCCGGACTGGATTGTGCGCTTGTTGGCAATATCGGTTATTCATTTGCCAAACAAATTGCAGAAGATCCGAAAGAATGGTATGTGGCAGAAATCAGCAGTTTTCAGTTGGATGACATTCAAACGTTCAGGCCGGATGTAGCGATACTCACCAATATCTCGGAAGACCATTTGGATCGATATGATTACCGGTTCGAAAATTATATACACAGTAAGTTTAGAATAGCGGAGAACCAAACAGCGCAGGACTATTTTATTTACTGTGCCGATGATCCGGTGACCATGCAGTATTTAGAGAAATATTCCATCAAATCTAACCCATTACCATTCAGTATGAGCAAAGAATTACCCCAGGGCGGTTTTATCAGGAACGGACAAATGACTGTAACTGTAGATGATGAGAAAATGCAGATGAACGTGAGCGATTTTACTTTAAAAGGCAAACACAACCAGAATAACACGATGGCAGCAGCATTAGGAGGTGTAACGATGGGTATCCGCAAGGAGAAGATCCGCGTAGCCGTTCAAACCTTTGAATCGCTGGCGCACAGAATGGAGCCGGTGGCCACTGTACGCGGTGTTGAATTCATCAACGACAGCAAGGCTACGAATGTGAACAGCACCTGGTTTGCACTGGAAAGCATGGAGCGCCCTACAATATTAATACTGGGTGGCGTAGATAAAGGAAATGATTATACGATCCTGAGTGAACTGGTTCGGGAAAAAGTAAAAGCGATCGTTTGCCTGGGGGTTGATAACCGCAAGATCCATGAAGCCTTTAAGAACGATGTGCAGCTGATGGTGAATACCAACAGTGCCGATGAAGCGGTAAAAGCTGCATTTCATTTTGCAAGTCCGGGCGATACCGTGTTGTTGAGCCCGGCCTGCGCCAGCTTCGACCTGTTTAAGAATTACGAAGACCGTGGCGATCAGTTCAAGCAGGCAGTGCGTGAGTTGTAAGCTGTATAGTAGTAGGTGGGATAGTAAAGTACACTGGTAAAAGATATTTCTGTATATAGAATGACAGGCGCAAATGACATATCGGTAAAGGGACCAAACGCAGGCGGCCTGCTGAGCAAGACCCGGGGTGATAAAGTGATCTGGGCTATCGTTGTGGTATTGGCATTGGTGTCGATGCTTGCGGTTTATAGTTCCACCGGCTTGCTGGCCTACAAGTATAACCGCGGCAACACCGAGGTATACCTGTTAAAGCAGGTGATCTTTACAGCGGTGGGCCTGGCGATCATTTATTTTTCGCACCGGGTAAATTATACCTTGTATTCACGGGTTGCCCGCATTTTATTTATGCTGTCAATCCCGTTGTTGATATATACCTTATTCTTTGGACTGAAACTGAACGAAGGTAGCCGCTGGATCCGGTTACCTATCATTAATTTAACATTCCAGACCTCTGACCTGGCCAAGCTGGCGCTGTTCATGTTCCTGAGCCGCCTGCTGAGCAAGAAACAGGAAGTGATCAAGGATTTTAAAAAGGGATTCATTCCTGTGATCTTGCCGGTTGCTGTCATTTGCATCCTGATTGCACCGGCGAACCTGTCCACTGCATTGCTGGTAGCCGCTACCAGCATGTTGTTATTATTTATAGGACGGGCCAGCACCAAACATTTGCTGCTGACAGTTGGTGTAGCGGCCATACCGGTAGCCATCCTGGTAATGATATCAGTCGCCTTTTATGATAAAAAGGAAGAAAAGTGTTCAGAATTGCCATTTTTTTTGCAGGCTGGCCGGATCCCCACCTGGGTTAGCCGCGTGCAAAACTTTATATATGACAGCAAACAGGTCGACAAAGATGAGAACTACCAGATAAACCAGTCGAAGATCGCCATTGCAAAAGGCGGTTTGCTGGGCCTGGGACCGGGTAATAGTGAAACACGGAACTTTTTACCGCATCCTTATTCGGATTTTATTTTTGCGATCATTATCGAGGAGTATGGACTGGCAGGAGGCGGTTTTATCTTATTTGTATACCTGGTCTTCCTGTTCAGGAGTATCAGAATATTTAAAAAATGCCCTTATGCTTTTGGGGCATTTCTGGCATTGGGCTTAAGCTTTACGCTGGTCATCCAGGCATTGATCAATATGGCAGTGACCGTGAATCTCTTCCCCGTAACCGGGGTCACCCTGCCACTGGTGAGTATGGGCGGAAGTTCTTTTCTCTTCACTTGCCTGGCCATAGGTATTATCCTGAGCGTGGCGCGCAACGTAGAACAGCTGGAGGCGCCGGCAGAAGCAAAAACACCCGTAGCAGAAGCGAAAGAAAAGAAGAAGGCGGCGGTTAAGTCGGATGAAGAAGAAGAGGAAGTAGAGGAAAAACCGGTAAAAGCCAAAAAAGAAAAAGCGGCTAAGAAAAAAGAAGCGGTTGAAACGACCGAGGAAAAAGCCGCCAAGTTAGCGGCCTTAAAACCGCTGCTGGAAGAGGGCAATAAACAGAATTAGTGGTGATAGAAGTATTAAACAGGTGCTTAAACAAAGTGCACAATGAGTGAAGCTCAACATCAATCAACTGGTTCATCATTCGCGTCCACGGGAGGCATTAAGGGACCGCGCCGGATAATCATAGCGGGGGGAGGAACAGGCGGACACATATTTCCGGCAGTGGCCATTGCAAACGCCCTGCGGAAGTTTGAACCCACTATTGAGATCTTATTTGTTGGCGCTAAGGGGAAAATGGAAATGGAGAAAGTGCCGCAGGCCGGGTATAAAATAGAAGGCCTGGATATAGCAGGCTTTAACAGAAGTTCTTTGATCAAGAATATCGGATTGCCGTTAAAACTGCTGAAGAGCTTCTGGCAGGTGCGAAAAATCATTGGCTCATTCAAGCCCGATGCGGTTATTGGTGTGGGTGGTTATTCCAGTTTCCCGGTATTGCGATATGCACAAACCCGGGGCATTGCCACTTTTATTCATGAAGCCAATTCGTTCGCCGGTAAATCGAATATCATGCTCGGTAAAAATGCCACTAAGATCTTTGTGGCAACCGATGGTATGGAAAAATTCTTTCCGGCAAACAAGATAATGATCACTGGTAACCCCGTACGGCGGAACATCGTAAACAATACGATCAGCCGCAGCCAGGGAATTGAATTCTTTGGATTGGATCCGGCAAAGAAAACGGTTTTTGTTACCGGGGGTAGTTTGGGAGCCAAGGGCATTAACGAAGCGATCGATGCCGGCGTTGATGAGTTTACAAAGAACAATGTGCAGTTGATCTGGCAAACCGGTAAACTCTATGCAGAAAAAGCCAGTGCACGGGCAGTGGAAAACAGGAATATCTGGGCAAACAGTTTCATTACACAGATGGAATATGCTTATGCCGCTGCAGATGTGGTAGTGTCAAGAGCCGGGGCTATGTCGGTGGCAGAATTATGTGTGGCCAAGAAACCGGTGGTATTTGTGCCATTTCCCTTTGCTGCAGAAGATCATCAGACTGCCAATGCGCAGAACCTGGTGAACAAACAGGCCGGCCTCATGATCAAAGACAGTGAGGCCAAAGAAAAGCTGGTGTCAACGGTGATCGCCCTGGCCAGGGACGAACAGCAGCAGAATATGTTGAAGGAGAATATCGCACAACTGGCAATCGTAGATGCTGATGAGGTGGTGGCGAGAGAGATACTTAGGTTGATTTAGGTGACGAGTTGATACAGTGGATACAGTTCATGTAGTTGATACAGTTGATAGCGATGTCGATAAGTTGACCATTCACCATTGACCATTGACCGAATTAAGACAATGAACGACATAAAAGACATAAAGAGAGTTTATTTCATAGGTATTGGCGGGATTGGGATGAGCGCTTTAGCCCGGTATTTTAAGTTCCATGGCAAAGCAGTAAGCGGATACGATAAAACTGAGACCCCCCTTACCAAACAACTGGTTGCAGAAGGCATTCCGGTGCACTATGACGACAACCTGGAGCTGGCGCCGAAAGATGCAGAACTGATCGTGTATACCCCGGCGGTGCCAAAAGGACATAGCGAATTGATGTATTACCAGCAGCACGATTATCCGTTGATGAAAAGAAGTGAAGTGCTGGGTGCAATAACAAAAAGTTCTTTTAATATCTGTGTGGCGGGAACGCATGGCAAGACCACAATTACTACCATGGTGGCTTTTATTCTGCGGCATAGCGAATATGGCTGTAATGCTTTCCTGGGAGGTATTGCCGCGAACTATAACAGCAATTACTGGAGCCATGAGCGTGATACCTGCGTGGTGGAAGCCGATGAATATGATCGCAGCTTTTTGCGCTTAAGTCCCGATGTGGCGGTGATCAGTGCAATGGACCCCGATCACCTCGACATCTACGGAACCACGGCTGCCATGGAAGAGGCCTACATCGAGTTTGCCGGTAAAATAAAACCAGGTGGTTTCCTGATCAGCAAATACGGTTTGCCCAGGACCGCCGATCTGAAAGCGCCGAACCAGTTAACGTATCATTTGCAAAATACCCAGGCTGATATATATGCCTGTAATATTCGGATGCAGCATGGTACTTATATATTCGATGTGCAGGTGAAAGACTGGCGCCTGACCAATGTGGTGTTGAACATGGGCGGGTTACATAATATAGAAAACGTAATAGCAGCCATTGCTATTGCCCACTGCCTTGGAATAAGCGATGAAAAGATCAAAGCTGCTGTAGAAGCATTCCGCGGCGTAAGACGCCGGTTCGAATATGTGATCAAAGATAACGGCCTCACTTTTGTAGATGACTACGCACATCATCCTGAAGAGCTGCGGGCTTTAATAACCGGTGCAAGGGGCCTGTTCGGGGATATGAAGTGTACGGTGATCTTTCAACCGCACCTGTTCAGCCGCACAAGAGACCTGGCCAATGAGTTTGCTGAAGTGCTTGACATGGCCGATGAAGTAGTGCTCTTACCCATCTATCCGGCAAGGGAATTACCGATAGAAGGAGTAACCAGCTACACGATCCTTGATAAAATGAAGAATGAACGTAAACAGGTGTTGAGCAAGGAGCAATTATTGCAGTGGGTGAAAGACCGCTCAACGAAAGAAGATAAATCCTGGTTATTGATAACGGCCGGCGCCGGAGATATAGATACACTGGTGCTGCCCATTAAGCAGATCATCGAAAAGAAATAAGCAGGTTCAGGATAATGAAAAAGAAACGCTCTGTCAGGAAATTATTATTAGTGGGCTTTTGGCTGTGTATAGCAGCCGGCACTATGGTATTGCTGGTAGCTGCGATGAATGCCCAGAATAACAAGACCTGCAAAGGCTATGCGATACGCCTGAAAGGCAAGCCGGACCAATGGTTCCTCGACAAAAAGGATGTTACCGCCATACTGGTAGGTCAGGGCGGTGTAAAGGGCAAGCCGATAAAAGATTTTGACCTGCGTGGAATGGAGAACCAACTGAAGAATAATGTATGGGTTAAAGACGCAGAACTGTTCTTTGATAATAGCCGGGTATTACAGGTGCGCATTGAAGAGCGCGTGCCCATTGCCAGGTTATTTACGGTTACTGGTAACAGCTTTTATATCGACAGCAGTGGCGAAAGACTGCCCTTGTCTGATAAGTTTTCGGCCCGCTTGCCGGTGTTCACCGGCTTTCCTTCAGAAAAGGATAAACTAAAAGGAGCCGATAGTGTATTGATACGCGACATCATCAACATTAGCAATTATTTATTGCATGATGATTTCTGGATGGCACAGGTTTCGCAAATCGATGTGCAGCCTGATCGCACATTTGAATTCATACCCGTGGTAGGCAACCATATTATTCAATTTGGAGATGGTACCGATTACGAGAAGAAGTTTAGGCGGTTGCTGTTGTTTTATCAGCAGGTGTTGAGCAGAACAGGCATGGATGTGTATCAAAAGCTGAACGTACGATACGCAAGGCAGGTGATAGGGGTGAAGAAGGAAGGGTAAAGAAGAGAGTACTAATTAAGCAACATATATATAGATGAGTTAGAGTCTAAGGTCGGAAAGACGGAACTCCTATACAACAACTAAAAACAGGATAAGTATGCAACACGAACAACAACCCATTATTGTCGGACTGGATATCGGTACGACAAAAATTGCCGCGATTGCCGGCCGGAAGAACGAGTTCGGCAAACTGGAGATCATCGGTTTCGGCCGCGCCAACTCCAATGGTGTTAAGCACGGTCAGGTGCTTAATATCGACGAAACCATCAAGGCCATTACCATGGCGCTTGAAAACTGCTACGCATCAAACCCCGGACTGGAAATAAATGAAGTGTATGTTGGTATTGCAGGTCATCATATTAAAAGCCTGCAAACCCGCGGTGATATCGTTCGTCAACAAACCGATGATGAAATATCACAACGCGAGATCGATCAGTTGATCTCTGATCAGTATAAAACCTACATTCCGGCCGGTGATCAGATCATCGATGTGATACCCCAGGAGTTTACAGTTGATAATTTTCAAAATATTCCTAACCCAATTGGCTATGGTGGCGTGAAAATTGGTGCTAATTTCCACATCATCACCGGAGATAAAAATGCCATTCGAAATATTAACCGCGCCGTAGAGAAAAGCGGTCTCAAAACAAAGGACCTGGTCTTGCAACCACTGGCATCTGCAGCAGCTGTAATGGGTACCGAAGACCTGGAAGCAGGGGTAGCCATTGTAGATATAGGTGGTGGTACTACCGACCTGGCCGTTTTCTATGAAGGTATTTTGAAACACACGGCGGTTATACCCTTCGGTGGTGAGAATATCACCAACGATATCAAAACCGGTTTGGGTGTATTGAAAACGCAGGCCGAACAAATGAAAGTGCAGTTCGGCAGCGCCCTCGCCAATGAAGCCCGCAGCAATGCCTTCATTACGATTCCCGGTTTACGCGGGATGCCGGCGAAAGAGATCAGTGTAAAGAACCTGGCCAACATCATCCAGGCACGCATGAGCGAGATCATGGATTTTGTTACCTATCACCTGAAGCAGGTGGGCCTGGATAGCCGCATGCTGAATGGTGGTATCGTATTGACCGGTGGTGGTTCTCAATTAAAGCATTTGATACAGTTGACCGAATATGTAACCGGTTTGAATGCCCGCATCGGTTTTCCGACCGAGCACCTGGCTGCCGGTCACATCGAAGAACTGGCCCGCCCAACCTATTCAACCTGTATCGGTCTTATTTTGAAAGGTTACAGCGATTATGAAAATCATCGCAAACAGTTCGAGAACCAGTTCCGGAAAATAGAGATCCCCGACAACCTGCGAAAAACAGCGCTGGTGGAAGAAGAGCTGATCGACGAAGAGGAACTGCATGCAGAAAAAGTAAGGAACCGTAAGGGCATTAAAGATTTCTGGGGCAAGTTCAAGGACGGTATCATTGAGCTGTTCAAGGAAGAAGAAGATCACGCTTTATAAAACTGAACGCAAAACGCCGCATGCGACAAAAGGCGTGCAAGCGAGGAAGTAAAACGCGGAACGCAGTAACAAGTAACAGGAATTGATAACAGACCACGTACATTCAACCTTTTGAAAAAGAAAATCCGGGGAATATGAAAAGAACCAGCATGGCCATGGATCGTTTGCCGCCGCAATACGAACCGTTGCAATGCAAAATTGTTAAACTAACCCGTTATTATTCTTAATCTGGTCTCAGCAGCGAGTGAGGGTAGGCTGGTGGGGCTGTTAAACAGTAAGCTATGATTCATTTTGATTTGCCAAAGGAAAAATCATCCATCATCAAAGTGATTGGTGTAGGTGGTGGCGGTAGCAATGCGGTTAACCACATGTATAGCCAGAATATTGAAGGCGTAAATTTTATTATCTGTAATACCGATGCACAGGCTATTTCACAAAGCAATGTGCCTAATAAAGTGCAGTTGGGACCGCATCTTACCCAGGGATTGGGTGCGGGAGCAAACCCCGAGATCGGCAAACAGGCAACCGTAGAAAGCCTGGAAGAGATCAAACGTATTCTGGAAGTGAATACCAAAATGGCATTCATCACGGCGGGTATGGGAGGCGGAACCGGTACCGGTGGCGCACCTATTATCGCTAAAATATGTAAAGAGCTCGATATACTTACTGTTGGAATAGTCACTACGCCTTTTTCCTACGAAGGAAGGAAACGGCAATTGCAGGCTGAGTATGGTATAAAGGAATTAAAACAATCTGTTGATACCCTGCTGGTGATCAGTAACGACAAATTGCGTCACCAGTTCGGCAATCTGAAGATGAAGGAAGCGTTTGGGAAAGCAGATAATGTACTGGCAACCGCTGCCAAATGTATTACCGATGTTATTAACAGCACCGGCCAGATCAACGTTGACTTTGCCGATGTATGCACGGTGATGCGTAACGGAGGGGTAGCCATCCTTGGTAGTGCAGCCTGCAGCGGTGAAGACCGTGCGTTGCGTACGATCGAAGAAGCATTGAATTCACCTTTGCTGAATGACAATGATATCCGGGGCGCCAAATGGATCCTCATCAATATCAATTCTGCCGAAGGCGAACATGAGTTCACAATGGATGAAGTGGAGATCATTCAAAATTATTTATTAAACCAGGCCGGCGAAGGCACCGATGTAATTCTCGGTATGGGTTACGATGAATCACTGGGCGATAAGCTGGGTATCACCCTTATTGCCACCGGCTTCGAACATAAAGACCCTTTTAAAAAGGAAACCAAAAAGGTTGAGCCAAAGAAAGATGAAAAGATCCTGCTTTCGTTGGAGCAGCAACAGCAACAGCCAAAGAAAGAGCAGCCGGTAGCTGAGAAGAAAGAGGAAAAGGAAGAGCCTGTTATAAAACCCGAGCTGGCGCCCAAGCTGGTGGATGCCGATACACCGCCTGTTACCGTCGAACTTTTTACGAAGGAGGACGCAGGTAAATCTACTGTGGACAATACCGTGGATAAAAATGGCACGCCGGGAAAAATTGAATGGGTACTTTCGCAGCCATCCGCTCCCGTTGAGAATGCTGCTTTGTCAATAAAGCAACAGCAACAACAGCAACAGCCCCAAAAGGCGCAAAATAATTCTTCGATGTCTGCAGCATCCGGAGGATACTTGGCCAAGCCCACCAATATTTATGCAGAACCAAAAAAAGATGAATCCAAACCGGAACAGACGCCTGTGAAGGAACCTGTCAGAAACACAGGTGCAAACCCAATCCAGGAAGAAGATCCTTCCAATGAACTGCACCTGGTTTTCAAAGATGATATTCCAGCGGCGGATGAGCCTGGGGCCTATCATTCTCAACCCCCTGTTAGTAACGGCCATATTTCTGCTGAGGACCTGGCAATGCTAGACGAAGCAGAAGAACAAAAACGCCGTGCAGCTGAACGAATACAGAAATTGCGCAACCTTTCGTTCAATATTAACGGAGCTGACCCTAACAACGAGTTTGAAACTGTGCCGGCATACATCCGCCGCAATTTGGAACTGTATAACACTATTTCAAGCGTAGAAAATTTTTACAGCAAGTATGAAGTAAAAGCCGACGAAAATAATAATGGTCAGATTTCCACCCTGAATACCTTCCTGGATGGAAAGAAACCAGATTAATAATAGTTGTTTAGTATCCTGTCCCACCCATGTGCTACCTGTTTGTATTGAGAGTAAAGGTTCATTGAACAGGGGTACCGGGTTAAATCGATTGTTTTAACACAGCGATTGTTGTTTTTAGTTGTAATCCCCCCGACTAATCGGGGGGATTTGTTTTTTACCAGCGAACACCGGGATCACAGTTCCAAACCGGGGCACGGTTACCCGGCAAACCGGTAACAAATCCTACATTTGCACTATGGCAACCATACTTATCACCGGTGGTACGGGCACCATTGGTAGATCCCTTACCAGCTTCTTAACCGGTAAACAACACCAGGTAATTATATTATCGCGGCAGCCCCGGGAAGGCACAGCTGCTGTTTCCTATGCAGCCTGGGACCCGGCCAAACAAACCATTGATCTTGATGCGTTGCAAAAAGCCGATTATATCATTAACCTGGCCGGAGCCGGTGTTGCCGACAAACGCTGGTCAAAAAAACGTAAAGCCGAGATCGTAGACAGCCGCGTACAAAGCGCCGCCTTACTGGTAAAAGCCTTGCAGGAGAATCCCAACAAAGTAAAGGCCGTGATCAGCCTGGCAGGTATTGGCTGGTATGGTGATGATAAGAACAGGGCCCCTGATCAGTCGGTCTTCCGGGAAGGCGATGCGGCCGATACTGGTTTTTTAGGTGACACCTGCGTGAAATGGGAAAACGCCATTAAACCGGTAACTGCCCTTAATAAACGCCTGGTCATCTTGCGTTGCGGTGTGGTCTTAACCAATGAGGGAGGCGCACTTGCCGAATTTAAAAAGCCCGTTAAAGCAGGCATTGCTCCCATCTTCGGCAGTGGCGACCAGGTGCTCAGCTGGATCCACATCGATGACCTCTGCCGCCTGATCTTATTTGTGATCAATGATGAGCGGAAACAAGGTGAATACAATGCCGTGGCGCCAAACCCGGTGACTAACAAACACCTGATCCTTACACTGGCCCGCAAAATGAAAGGCAGCTTTCATATTCCTGTCTATGTTCCTTCATTTGTATTGAAACTGATGATCGGTGAAGTGAGTATTGAATTGCTGAAAAGCACTAAGGTTAGTGCTGAAAAGATCAGCAGCAGCGGCTTCCAATTCCAGTATCCAACCCTGGAAGTGGCGCTGGATGACCTGCTCAAAAAATAACTACAGATCGTCTGTCTCGAACTTTTTAACTACAATGAACAGGTAACTGGCCAGGTATAGCAGCGACACTACAAAAATGGCGGTCAGGTTCGGTGTATTATCGAGCAGCTTATTCATTACCCGCTGGATATGCGGAAAAGGAATCTGCATATCGGTCGATTCCAGCGGCAGATAACGGCCGAAATAGTTAACATATCTGTTCAAGATCAGTACAAGGATCTGCTCCAGCACAAGGGCATAGGCGAAAAAGACCCCAATGGCCAGTCCGCCCCGTTTAAACAATATGCCCATTAACAGCGCTACCATGATATAGCTCATAGCCTGCAGGAAGAAATAACCGATATAGGAAAAGCCTTCAAAACTGAAAGAAGCGCCGCCCTGCATAATACCAAATATCATGGCCGTAATAATAACCACAACAACAGACAGTAAAGCAAGGCCGGTGGCGATCATGATCTTGGCAGTGATGAATTGCCGGCGGGTGAAGCCATCAATAATATTCTGGCGATGCGTTTTGAAACTGTATTCGTTCGTTACCGCCATGATCATGATCAAAGCGGGAATGAAGAGCAGCCAGCTGCTGACGTGTGATACGGCCTGCCACACGGTGGGGAAAGCATAAGGCGGATTGCCCAGCAGCATGGTAGCTATGCCTTTGGCCTGTCTTTCAGCGTATATTACTTCCTGGATGCGGTAAATAATGTAATTGCCGCCAAAAATGGTGGCGATATAAATGCATAACAGGATCCAGAAAGCGCGATAGTTCTTCAGCTTCATCCATTCTATAACTAATAATTGCCCCATATTAATTCAGTTTTTGCGTGAGTTCGATGAATTTGGATTCCAGACTTTTTTTACGCAGGCGAAGATGGTTAAGGGTTATGCCATTATTGAAGCAATACTGGTTTAATGCTTCTAAAGTGGCCGTGCCTTGGGTAAACGATAATTCAACATGCTGTTCGCTCCTTTGAACTTTTTTGGCGCCGGCATATCCTTGTAAAAGCGAATGTAGTTTCGGCAAGTCGGCTGCACCTGCTTCTACAATGTCTTCCGTTACCAGAATTTCATCTACATGGCCGTGCGTAAGCAGCGTTCCTTTTTGCAGGATGGCCACATGGCTGCAAACTTTCTCTACCTCATCGAGCAGGTGACTGGCCATGATAATGGTTTTGCCGGCCTTATTCAGTTTCTTAATGAGTTCCCGGGTTTCTGCAATACCAACGGGATCAAGTCCATTAGTAGGTTCATCAAATACCAGCACTTCAGGATCGCCAAGGAGGCTGCTGGCAATGGCCAGCCTTTGTTTCATGCCCAGCGAATAGGTGCTGAATTTGGAGAATTTCCGTTGCTCCAGGTTAACCAGTTCCAGCACTTTGTTTATATCGCTTTTACCTCTTTGTTTGATCGCTGCGGCGATCCGCAGGTTCTGTACGGCATTCAGGTAATGATAAAAATTGGGGGTTTCGAGCAGGGTGCCGATCTGTTGCCGGTGCAGATGGCTGGGTGCTTCATCAAATAATTTATAAGAACCCGATGAGGCTTTTAACACATCTAGGATAATGCCTAATAAAGTCGTTTTGCCACTGCCGTTAGGGCCCAGGATGCCGAATACCGATCCGCTGGGCACTGAAAAAGAAACGTCTTTTAGCGCCTGAATGGGGCCGTAATGTTTGTGTAGATTCTCAACGGTAAGAATTGCCATGTTTAGCTGTTTAGCGATGATTGGGCCAGGAATGATAAAAAGTACTACCAATATGTCGCTGGAACAAGCCAAATATTACCGGCGGAGTTTGCCAATTTCAACTGGCCGATGGATCAGGTAATAACCGGTCTGTGCTTTTCATGATACAGGCTGGTAAAATCGCCCACCATCGCTCTTCCATTGGTAAAAAGCAGTTTATGCAGTTTCAATGCTTCTACATCCTTTTGCAGCACCCTTCGATGGATGGGATTCAGCGTGCCACCGTGCCCCGGGCCGGGTGCGGCATTCGGGTCATACTGAAAAGGCGGATCGACGATCGTGCCGCGCGGGTACATTATACCGGGAGCTGATTGTCCCCTGATATCCAGATCTTCCGGATGGATCAAACCGAGGGTATGCCCGTATTCATGGGCTGCGGTTGTGGAGGTTTGTAATACGTTCGCGAGTTTAAAGTAACCTGTATTACTACCGATGCCATCTACAAACGAAATATCATCGCCGGGGGCAAATTCTTCAATGCGAAAAAAATTAAAACGAGGATTATCATTGTACCATACTTTTTCCGGATCCAGGTCGGGCTCATAAATACCGTCAATGTCGAAGCGCACCTGGTACCAGTTATTGCCGATCCGGATACTGGCCTGGGGTTCATTCCAATGATTGTCAATATCATTGGCTATTTGCCATGAAAGTTCTTTGGTGGCTGCATCTCCGTAGAAGAAGAATACAGAATGGATCACCAACTGGTTCGTATGTAATTCGGCCTCACCCATACCCTCTTGCCCCTAAAGGGAAATTTAATTACTATTAATATTCATCGTTGATCTGCTTAACCGCCAAACGGCAATAGAACGAACATGATACCGTTCCAGGTTACAGCTTGCAAGTTAGTTGCAGGCAAATACAACTGCAGCGCCCTGAACCCTGTATCCGCTGAAAACCGGCAATTCCATTTCACGACAACGCAATCAATTAGTCAACTCATCAACCAACCCTAATTTAACGAAAAAGGCGTCCCGATGAATCGGAACGCCTGATTTTCTCATGTGACGCCTAGTTATCAATTGCGGATAGGCTTTCCGCCTTTCAAAACACTTTGTATCCTTTCCAGGGTTTTCTTTTCACCACAGAGTGATAAAAAGGCTTCCCTTTCCAGGTCGAGTAAATATTGTTCAGATACCAACGTAGGTTCGCTCAGATCGCCGCCGCACATGACATAGGCCAGTTTTTTGGCTACGACTACATCATGATCTGTTGCATACGCTGCCCGCCACATACCATTGATACCGGCATATAATGCGCCCAGGGCAGAGCGGCCCAACACCTTGATGTCTTTCCGCTGCACGGGAGTAACATAACCACTGTCGAAAAATTCGATCACGCTTCTTTTCGCTTCTGCGATCCGGCGGCCCTGGTTCATCACCACTTCGTCTTTTCCTTTGCGTAAGATGCCCAGCTCGAACCCTTCTGCAGCCGAAGTGGCCACCTTTGCTGTTGCGATGGTAAGAAAGCGGTTTTTAAGTGTATTTGTATCTGGTTCGTCCTCATGCATTTCATCTGCGGCCCGTAATACAAATTCTTTGGTGCCGCCACCCCCGGGGATCAAGCCAACCCCCAGTTCAACCAGGCCAATATACGTTTCTGCCGCTGCACAGATCTTATCTGAATGCAGGCTCAGCTCACAGGCGCCGCCCAGGGTTAGCGCATGGGGCGCTACTACCACGGGCACAGCACTATAACGGGCCCGCATCATGGTGTTCTGGAACATCCGGATGGCCATGTCAAGCTCATCATATTCCTGCTCAATGGCCAGCATAAAGATCATGCCTACATTGGCGCCGGCGCTGAAGTTGGCGCTGTCATTGGCAATTACCAGTCCTTTATATTTTTCTTCAGCTGTTGTTATAGATCTTTGAATGGCTTCCAGCACTTCGCCGCCGATACTGCCCATTTTTGTATACCACTCAAGGCCCAGCACATCGTCTCCCAAATGGTACAAGCGGCAGGCGCTGTTCTTCCATACGGTCTGGTTCTCAAAATTCTTCATCACGATAAATGCATCACCGCCTGGTAATGATCTATATGATCTTGAGTGTACATCATAGAACAGCCGCTTCCCATTTTCAACTTTATAAAAACTTTTTACACCGGCTTCCAGCATCTCATTGATCCAGGGAGCTACTGAATAACCGGCTGCTTTCATCTTCTGTACGGTGCTTTCTACGCCCAACACATCCCAGCTTTCAAAAGCGCCGATCTCCCAGCCAAAACCGGCCATCATAGCATCGTCAACGCGGTAAAGCTCGTCTGAAATTTCAGGAATGCGGTGGGAGATATAGGAGAACAAGCCGTAATGAAATGCGCGGTAGAACTCACCGGCCTTATCGGTGCCGGCGCACAAGGCCTTAATCCTTGTTTTCAGATCATCGATCGGTTTGGCCGTTTCTACCGTAGCGAATTTTGCTTTTGTGCGCGGTTTATATTCAAAGGACTTCAGGTCGAGCGAGAAGATCTCTTTTTCGCCGCCTGTGCCTTTTTTCTTTACAAAGAAACCTTGTCCGGTCTTGTCGCCCAATTGATTATTGGCTACCATTTTTTCGAGCCAGGCAGGAATAACAAAACTATCCCGGTGCTCGTCGTTGGGACAATTATCATAAACACCTTTAGCTACTTTTACCAGCGTATCGATACCTACCACATCTGCTGTTCTGAACGTAGCAGATTTGGGCCGGCCGATGATGGGGCCGGTCAATGCATCGATCTCATCAACGGTTAAACCCATTTTCTCTACCAGGCCAAAGATGGCCATGATGCCATATACACCAATGCGGTTGGCAATAAATGCCGGCGTGTCTTTACACAACACGGTGGTCTTCCCTAAGTACAGGTCACCGTACTGCATTAAAAAATCAACTACACTGACATCGGTATGCGGTGTTGGAATTATTTCAAGTAAACGTAAATAACGGGGAGGATTGAAAAAATGCGTTCCGCAGAAGTGTTTCTTAAAATCATCGCTTCTGCCTTCGGCCATCAGGTGAATAGGAATACCTGAGGTATTGGAAGTGATCAGCGTGCCAGTGGTGCGGTACTTTTCTACTTCGGTAAAGATCTGCTGTTTGATATCAAGCCTTTCTACAACCACCTCTATGATCCAGTCATAGCCGGCGATATCTTTCATATTATCAGTAAAGTTGCCGGTGGAGATCTTCTTCACAACGTCCTTCGTATAAACCGGTGAAGGATTGCTTTTAAGCGCAGCCTGCAGGGCATCGTTAACCAGTTTATTGCGCGCAGCTTTGTTATCACTCTCAACAGCTTCCTTCGGCACCATGTCTAACAACAGTACCTGAAGCCCAACACCTGCAAAGTGGCAAGCAATACGGGAACCCATAACTCCACTTCCCAGTACAGCTACTTTTTTAATGATTCGTTTACTCATAAAAAAATAGTTAGCTAAACAACTATTTTCAAAGATAGGATAAAATCCGCACGTGCCAAGTGCTTTTTATAAATTAGCAGTCTGGCAGGCTGGCCGCTATTTATCAGAAATTATATAAGTAACTGGCTCTCCGTAAAAAAACAGCCGAAAAGATGCGAAACGATGCACTTAAAATATTTTCCGCAGCGGTGCGGGCGGTGCAGCCGCAATATCTATTGCCGAGGTTTATGCGATGGCAGCAGGACCGCTTGTTGCTGGGCGAACAGCTTTTTGACCAAGCAGATATAAATAAGTTATTTATTATAGGTGCGGGCAAGGCCAGTGCGGCCATGGCGCGGGAGGCGGAGCTGGTGCTTGACAGCCGGATCAACGACGGCGTGGTGGTTACCAAATACAGTCATGCTTTTCCTTTAAACAAGATCCGTTGCATGGAAGCAGGCCATCCGGTGCCGGATGAAAACAGTTTGCTGGGTGGAAGGGAAATCATCCGCCTGTTGAAAATTGCCGGTGAAAAAGATGTGGTGATCGCCCTGATCAGCGGAGGCGCTTCAGCGCTGGTGGTCGATTGTCCGCCCGGTGTTTTACTGCCGGAGCTGCAAATGGTATTTAACCGCTTGTTGCAATGTGGCGCCACCATTGAGGAAATGAATACGGTGCGAAAGCATTTATCGGCCGCTATTAAAGGCGGACAATTAATGCGCACTGCCTGGCCGGCTACAGTGATCAATTTTATTCTTAGCGATGTAATTGGCGATCCGCTCGAGAGTATTGCGAGCGGACCTACGGTTGCTGACCCCAGTACTTTTGCCGATGCCTGGGACATTGTATGTAAATATCAGTTGCTGGAGAAACTACCGGTCAGTGTCATTCGCTGGCTGCAGTCAGGCTTAAATAAAGAGATCCGGGAAACACCCAAACCCGCTGATCCCATTTTTACAAAAAGCTTTAATTACCTCATTGGCACCAACCGGGTGGCGCTGGAAGCGGCGGCGGAGACCGCCCGCACATTGCAGTATACACCGGTTATTGTAACCGATGCGATGCAGGGTGAGGCGCGCGATAAAGCGCAGGAACTCGTAGCACAAGTGCTGCAGTATAATGGACCAAGACCTGCCTGTTTATTGTTGGGAGGAGAAACCACCGTGACCATTAAGAAGCCCGGAAAGGGTGGCCGTAACCAGGAGTTTGTCCTGGCTGCATTGATCGCATTGCAGGAGGCTTTTCCGGATGGTGAAGGAATGCCGGTACTGCTCAGTGCGGGCACCGATGGCACTGATGGCCCTACCGATGCGGCAGGCGCCGTAGTGGATGCAGCGGTTTTAAAACAGGCTGCCCAACGGGGATTAACAGCTGAGGATTTTTTGTTGCAAAACGATTCCTGGAATTTCTTTCACCAGGCCGGCGGGCATATTATTACCGGGCCTACTTTCACCAATGTGATGGATATCGTTGTGGTGTTGATCCCTTGATAAGAGGAGACCTGTGAAGAAAACAAGACCTGTAAGGTCCATCATCGGTTTTTGCCACTTGGGCATGTTGACTTGGACCTGACAGGTCTGTTTCGATTGATACAACGACCTGTCAGGTGGACTACCACCCACTGATTGCTCAGGAGCTTGCTGCCCACCTTACAGGTCTCGCCTTTGCTCATTGCCAATTGCCTTTTTCCCATTGCCTATTGCCAATTGCCCTTTGCCCATTGCCTATAGATTCGCTGCCTGCGACACGGCGCTCCAGTCGAGTTCAGGATCTTTTTCAATGATCTGTTGCATATGGTGTTTCAGCAGCATGGCAAAGGGCATATTATTGTCTACTGCCGCCGCCTGCGAAAGCACCAGGTTGATGTCTTTCAAGCCCAAGGGCATATTGAATGCAGCCGGTTTGAACTGCTGGTTTACGATGATATTACCATAGTTCACATAGATAGGCGAGTTGAAAAGTGTTTGCGAAAAGAAGGACCACATTTTCTGCGTATCGATATTGCTTTTGGCCGCCAGTGAAACGCTTTCACCGATGGCTTCCAGCGCAGCTGCGATCATAAAATTGCCGCAAAGCTTCACGGTATTGGCAGCAGTGATGGCATCGCCAAAATCCCAGACACCCGCGCCACCGGCATCTTTAAACAGTTGTTCGTACTGCTGGCGAAGGGTAGCTGCACCTGATATCACAAAGTTCAGTTTGCGCGCACGGGCCGCTTCAGGCCTGCCAAATACCGGTGCCGCCAGGTAGTGTGAACCCTGTTGTTGGTGTTGTTCTGATAATTCCTGCGCAGTAAGCGGCAGTATGGTGCTCATGGCGATGTGAACGCCACCGGGCTGCATATTCTGTATCAGGCCCTCGTCGCCTTCGCAAATGCTTTTTAAGGCTTTATCGTCTGAGACCATCGTTACGATCACTGCACATTGCGCAGCAAGCTCCTTAACCGTTGCAATGGCGGTGGCGCCTTTATCGGTTAATGCTTTGGTTTTGGAAGCGGTGCGATTGTAAACAAATAACTGGTGTCCTTTTTCGAGCATGTTTTCGGCAATAGGAGTGCCCAGGTTGCCTAATCCAATAAATCCGATCTTCATATTAATGGTATTAAAAAGATAACCCCACCTGCTTTGCCATTGCGCAAAACAAGTGGGGCACAATGGTGAATAATCTATTTAACTCACTGAAGAGCCATTGTCAATAGCATCAACAGGATTAATAAAATGCAGTTTACCTGTTTTGTCTTCAGCCATCAGGATCATGCCATTGCTTTCAATGCCGCGCATTTTGCGGGGCGCCAGGTTGGCTACCACCACTACCTGTTTGCCGGTGATCTCTTCCGGTTTGAAGTGTTCGGCAATACCCGATACAATGGTTCTGGTCTCAAAACCCAGGTCTACCTGCAGCTTTAAGAGTTTGTCGGCCTTGGGTACTTTTTCTGCAGCCACAATAGTGCCTACGCGAAGATCGAGCTTGGCAAAATCATCATACTGAATTTGCTCCTTCACTGCTTTGGGTGCTGCGGTATTTTCCGGTTGCTGACTTCCGGCCTCCGGTTGCTGAGCTCCGGTTTCCGGCTTCACCAGTCCGGCCTTTAATTTCGCGATCTGCGCTTCTATCTCGGCGTCCTCAATTTTCCGGAACAGCAATTCAGGGGCCCGTAAGCTATAACCAACACTCAGCAATTTTGTTTTACCGGCATTCTCCCATTCTAACATTTTATCAACCACCTTCATCATATGCAGCATCTTTTGCGCAGTGCCCGGCAAAAATGGATTGATCAAAATGGCCAGGTTAGCGGTCAGCTGCAAACAAATGTGCAGGCAGTTATCGATCAGTTTCTGGTTATCGGGATTTTCGGCTAAGGTCCTGGCAACCATCCAGGGTTCTTTTTCCTGCATGTATTTATTGCCTTTTCTCGAGAGGTCGATCACTTCGAACAAGGCATCGCGGAACTTAAAGTTCTCGAGATGTTCTTCTACCTTAGTTTTGGTCACCTCAAATTCAGCCAGCAGGTTTTTGCCGGCATCATCCAGTACGTCTGCATGTAAAGCGGGCACTTTGCCGCCGCATAATTTGTGCATCAGCACAAAAGCGCGGTTCACGAAGTTGCCGAAAATGTCAACCAGCTCTCCTTTTACCCTTGTCTGAAAATCTTTCCAGGTAAAATCATTGTCTTTGGTTTCCGGCGCATTGCTGCATAACACATAACGCAACATATCTTCGCAGCCCGGGAAATCTTTGATGTATTCATGCACCCATACCGCCCAGTTACGGCTGGTAGAAACTTTCTCACCTTCAATATTCAAAAACTCATTAGCCGGTACATTATCGGGCAGTACAAATCCGCCATGCGCTTTCAACATCGCCGGGAAAATGATACAGTGGAAAACAATATTGTCTTTACCAATGAAGTGCACCAGTTTGGTGTCATCCTTACACCAGTAATCGTCCCATTTTTCGGTCAGTTCTTTAGTGGCAGAAATATACCCGATCGGCGCATCGAACCACACGTACAGCACCTTGCCTTCGGTATCCGGCAGGGGAACTTTTACGCCCCAGCTGCTGTCGCGGGTCATGGCGCGGCTTTGCAAACCACTATCAAGCCAGCTTTTGCATTGCCCATATACGTTGTTCTTCCACTCGGTATGGCCTTCGAGGATCCAGCCTTTCAGCCAGTCCTCATAGTTCTGCAACGGGAAGTACCAGTGTTTGGTTTTCCGTTTTACCGGCACAGCATCACTGAGGGTGCTGCGCGGGTTTATTAATTGTTCCGGACTAAGCGAAGAACCGCATTTCTCACACTGGTCGCCGTATGCATTGGGATTGGCGCAAACCGGACAGGTACCAGTGATGTACCGGTCTGCCAGGAACGTATTCGTTTTTTCGTCATAATACTGTTCGGTCTCTTTTTCCTCGAACAGTCCATCGTCGTACAGTTTTTTGAAAAAGGCCGCTGCTGTTTCGTGGTGAACCTGATTCGAAGTGCGCGAATAGATATCGAAAGAAATACCCATTTGATCAAAGCTCTCCTTGATCTGGGCATGGTATTTATCTACAATCTGTTGCGGGCTCACGCCTTCTTTCATGGCGCGGATGGTAATGGGAACTCCATGTTCATCACTGCCGCCAATAAATTTGATATCCCTTTTCTGCGCGCGTTGGTAACGCACATAGATATCAGCCGGTAAATAGCAGCCTGCCAGGTGACCGATATGCACGGGACCATTGGCGTACGGCAGGGCCGCTGTGACTAAATAGCGCTTAAAATTGCTCATTTGATCGTCTTTAGTTTTTCTTATCATCGTCCCTTTCCGCCAGTCGGCGGATCCCTTGTACTGCATATCGCTAAGCAGCCAGGCAAATGCCGGATGGGGAATTGCAAAAATAACCATTCGGGGGCAAGGCATAAAATTGGTTGCCGGATGCCGGTTACCAGTTCCCGGTTACCGCGTGAACATTACCTCGTTTTTGATCACCGCACCGCTTTATTGCGAATGAGCAACTGGTATAACACCCAAAGTACCAATGCAAAGGCTACTAACAATGTTATTATAAAACCTGCTGTCATACGATAAAAGTAATTTCTTTATATATGGGCTAAAGGAACTTTGCGGTATATTTAAAAATTATATTCAGTAAATGAACCGTAAGCATTTTTTATCCTCATTCCTGGTGGCCGGATTGCCTTTTCCTGGTTGGAGTGCCGTGGTTAATAATGATGATCATGAATCACCCGCGCCTATTCTGCCCCGCTATTTAAAACCCGGCGATACCATTGGTATTACCTGTCCGGCAGGCCATATTACCCTGCCTGAAATACAACCGGCGATGCTGCAAATGGTAGAGTGGGGGTACAATATCAAGGTGGGTGATACCGTAGGTAAAAAGGACTGGACCTTCGGGGGCACCGATGAAGAAAGGGCGAAGGATTTTCAACAGATGATCGATGATCCCAGGGTAAAAGCCATTATGTGTGCCCGTGGTGGTTATGGATTTGTTCGGATCATCGATAAACTGGATTTCAGCAAACTGGCTACTCATCCCAAATGGATCATTGGTTTCAGCGACATTACCGTCCTGCACTGCCACCTGAACCGGAATTATGGCATTGCCTCCATTCATTCAAAAATGTGCAACAGTTTTCCCGACGACTGGAATAAGGCTGAACAGATCCAGATCGATACGATCCTTTCAATAAAACAGGCATTAACGGGCCAAAAGATGCATTATACAGCGCCGGTAAATCCCTATAACAAACCGGGAAAAGCAGCAGGCGCCCTCGTGGGTGGCAATCTGAAGCTGATAGAAACTTTGGCCGGTACCAGATCTGATCTGCGCACGACTAACAAAATATTGTTTGTAGAAGATACGGGCGAATATCTCTACAGCATCGATCGCATGTTCTGGAACCTGAAACGGACCGGTAAGCTCGAAAAGCTGGCAGGTTTGATCGTTGGCGGCTTCAAAGTAAAACCCGATGATGCCGGGGAAGAGTTCGGCCGTACGGTAGCCGACATTGTGCTGGAAAAGGTAAAAGAATACAACTATCCTGTTTGTTTTGATTTTCCCGTTGGTCATCAACGGAATAACTACGCTTTAAAATGTGGCGTAATACACCGGTTGACCGTTTCTAATGAAGAAGTAATACTGCGGGAAATCTAGGCTGCCATGGTTTCCTTATTTTTGATATTCGTTAATTAACAGTCGCAATTGGCATCTAACTATGGTAAAAGTTCCTCCCTATTTACAACCAGGCAGCACGATCGCATTGGTATGTCCCTCGGGATTTATGGCAATAGAAAAAGCACAAACATGTATTGATGTACTGCAGCAATGGGGATATAAAGTGAAAGTCGGCACCACGGTCGGCAGTTTTTCCACCAATTATTTTTCGGGCACCGATGAAGAACGCCTGATCAACTTTCAACAGATCCTCGATGACGATGAAGTAGATGCGGTATTATGTGCCCGTGGGGGATATGGTTTAAGCCGCATCATCGATCATATCAGTTTTAAGAAATTTAAAAAACGGCCCAAATGGGTGATCGGCTTCAGTGATATCACCGTATTGCACGCACATATTTATTCCAATTACGGTATAGCCACCCTCCATGCGCCGATGGCAGGGGCGTTTAACGATGGCGGTTATGCGAATGAGTATGTTGGATCACTAAAACAGGCGCTGGAGGGAAAAAGAATAAGGTATGAGTGTGCGGGCCATGCATTTAACAGGAAAGGCGAAGCCATTGGCGAGCTGGTGGGCGGTAACCTGGCCCTGCTGGCCCACATAGTGGGTACGCCTTCAGACATCAAAACAAAGGGCAGGATCCTTTTCCTCGAAGATGTGGGGGAATACCTGTACAATGTTGACCGGATGATGCGGCAACTGCAACGCAGTGGTAAGCTTGAAAAACTGGCCGGACTGATTATCGGTGGTTTTAGCGATATAAAGGATACCGAACGGCCTTTCGGACAAACCGTATATGAGCTTATAAATGACATTGTGAAGGAGTACGACTACCCGGTAAGTTTCGGTTTCCCGGTGAGCCATGAAAAAGAGAATTATGCGTTGAAGGTGGGTGTCGGTTACAGGCTGAAGGTGGGCAGGAGCAAGGTCTTATTGGAGGAGTATGTGGATGAGTTGGATTAGTTAGTAGACGGGTTGGCTGGGCTGATAAAGTTGCAATGGTGAACGTTTATAATTGATACCTGTTGCCATTGCCCATTGCCTAAATTGCCCATTGTCCATTGCTGCATCGTTCCACAAACGTTCCATAAGCGCGTTTCACATACAAAGTGCAGGTTCCACGATGCTTAACGATTTGGTAACACAAGCTTTCTTGCACGCATGCTTAACTCCGTTATAACTTTGTGTAACCAAAGACAGAAATATGAAAGTTGAAGAACACAGAAGCCTTTGGAATGCAATAGAACAATTTCCCCTCGATGACCCTCATGCAGCAGTTACCTTCTCGCACAAATTAGCTGCAAAACAAAACTGGTCAGCCTTCTACACAGAAAGGGTCATTGCAGAGTACCGGAAATTCCTTTTCTTATGTTGCATCTCTCCAGATGGCGCATCACCCTCACAGGCCGTAGACGAAGCCTGGCATTTACACCTCACTTATACCAGATCGTACTGGATCGACCTTTGTAAGAACACCTTGGGCAAAGACATCCATCACCATCCATCCCGGGGAGGGGATGACGAAGACCACAAACACCGCGATTGGTATAAGGAAACGCTGGTTCTATACCAATCCATCTTTGAATCACCGCCACCAGATGACATTTGGCCACCGCCCCTTGAAATTCAGCAACATTTTCCCGAGCCGCGCTACTCCATATCCAATGAAACCATCGCTCTTATTATAATGTTGCTAACGCTTCCGCTCATTGTAAGTGCTTACCTGCACAAAGTCTTGTCTCCTTTTTCATTGAATGGTCGTCAATTCCTCGTTTTCTTTCCTTTACTGGCGCTTAGTTGTATAATTGGTTATGTAATTCTCCAAAACGAAAAAGGCCGCGCACTGAAACAATTAGTTACCGAACAGTTTCCCACAGATGCCACTCCTTTTCAAATCGCGCAATTTCTCTTCGGTAAACACCGGGCCATTCAGGCAGGCATAGTAGATCTGCTGCGGCGCAACCTGATCGGACTTACGAATGATAACCGGTTTATTCTTCACAGGAACTGGTACAGTAAACCTGTTAACGAGCAGAATCCCTTGATCCCCGGGTTTTTGAATGAACAGTATGACAGCATCAATTATGAAGGCATAGCAACTGAGTGGTACAATGAAGAGGCGATCAAACATCCGGTGCTGCAAAAGCTCTATCACCTGGCTTATCACAAAGAACCGCTTTTGAAAGAATACCATTTGCTGTTGATTCCCTATGCGGTGCTTGTCATCAGGTTCATTCAGGGATTGGTCTACCATAAACCGCTATGGAATCTTTTCTCTGAATGCTTCATTCTGGTTTTTGTTTCCGCCATTCTTACAAGTGCTTTGTCACGCAGGAAGATGGTGCTTTTAAAAGCAGAAAAGCTGGCCAAAGAGTTACAGCATGATGGCAGCTTGTATAGCGACCAGGTAGTTTCAGCATATAGCATGTTTGGAAACGACACGCTGACCTGGTTTGCAGAAGGAGCTGCACTCACTGCCATCTTTGCGCCTTTTCCGGTACTTAACCATGACAAGCGATCGGTGACCAATAGCTCCTGCAGCAGTTGCAGCAGTTGTTCCGGTAGCGGCGGAGATGGAGGCGGTGGTTGTAGCGGTGGCGGATGCGGTGGAGGTTGTGGTGGGTGCGGGAGTTGATGGGGTTAATACAGGAGTTGAGCAGTTGATAAGTTAACAAGGTTACCGGCGGTTACTGGTTACCGGTTACAGGGTTACAAGGTACAGGTTACAGGGGTTACAAGTTACAGGTTACAGGGTACTCGTTACAAGGTTACAAGTTACAGGTTACAGGGGTTACAGGGTACTCGTTACAAGGTTACAAGGTACAGGTTACAGGGGTTACAGGTTTTACAATGGTTACAGGGTACAGGTTACAGGGGTTACAAGTTACAGGTTACAGGGTACTCGTTACAAGGTTACAAGTTACAGGTTACAGGGGTTACAGGGTACTCGTTACAAGGTTACAAGTTACAGGTTACAGAGGTTACAGGGTACAAGCGTTATATGTTACAGAGATTTCAGGTTAGCATTTGTCCGCCTTTGGCGGATTTTTCGTTTCTTCTCCTTATCCTTCTGCATTAGCGTTCCACGCCTGTTCCGTCTTTGGCGGATGCTGCTTTTGCGTTCAGCATATAAAAAAATGCCACCGTCCTTCCTAAGGAACTTGTGGCATACTTTAACCTAAACTATAATTTACTCCTGTGACCTGTATATAAAAAACAATAGATCAGATCATGTTTACCCAAGCGGTAGCGATGTACATCAATAGGATATTACACAGCCAGCAATTGTTTAAGGCAGTTAGCTGATGCCATCTACCACATGAGCGGGTCGCAGATGCAATTGCGTTACATCTGCCAATTCTTTCGCTGGGTATCACTCACAACACTAAAGCTACCGATCCATTGGCCTTTCCCGAACTCCCCAGATACGGTTTTCATTGTGGTGTGCCCGGATTGTGTTGTGTCTTATGACATCACAAAACTTGAATTATTTTGTTGATAAATCAAATTGATTAATTTTATACATCAATAGATAAAAACTATTATGACATTTGTTCAACTGGAATACGTCGTGGCTGTAGATACTTACCGGCATTTTGCTACCGCTGCCGAGCATTGTTTTGTGACCCAGCCCACATTAAGCATGCAGGTGCAAAAGCTTGAAGAGGAACTGGGCGTTAAGATCTTCGATCGTAGCAAACAGCCGGTGGTGCCAACAGAAATAGGGATCGAGATCATTGAGCAGGCACGCCGCATTCTATCTGAGAAAAACGTGATCAATGAATTGGTTCAAACTAAAAAAGGCATCCTGACCGGCGAATTGCGCATCGGCATTATTCCTACCCTGGCTCCTTATTTACTGCCGCTGTTCATTCAGAGCTTCTACAAAAAATACCCGCATATCAAGCTGGTTGTACAGGAATTGATGACAGAATACATTGTCACCCGCTTACGGGAAGGGCGCATCGATGTGGGCATCCTGGTAACGCCGCTTCAGGAAAACGGCATCAAGGAACATGTGCTTTTCTACGAAGAGCTACTGGCCTATGTATCGCGGAAGAATGCTGCGTATAAAAAAACATATGTGCTGGCGCAGGACATTGATCCCGAAAAATTATGGCTGATGGAAGAAGGGCATTGCTTCCGCTCACAGATCGTAAATCTCTGTGAATTGCGCCGCGCCAGTGAGTTGGGTTCCCATTTTGAATATGAAGCCGGCAGTATTGAAACCCTGCGCCGCATGGTGGAATTGAATGATGGCATCACCATTCTACCGGAATTGACCACCCTCGATATGACGGCCCGCCAGCTACAACTCATCCGGCATTTTAAAAAACCTGCCCCCATGCGGGAAGTGAGCATTGTAGTGCACCGCGATTTTGTAAAGAAACGCCTTATAGAAGCGCTGAAGGAAGAGATCATTGCGGCGATCCCGGATAAGATAAAGATGAATAAAGATCTGAATGTGGTTCCTATTTAGGTGGTCAATGGTGAAGCTGTTCCCGGTTACCGGGGACCGGTTTCCGGGCCTTTGCCTGGCAAACGGAAACTGTTTCTGCGGTAACTGGTAACCGGCAACTGGTAACCGGTAACTGATATTCGGTAACCGGCAACCGGCGCCCGGCAGCCTACTTCAGCAAAGAATCCAGCTTCTTTTCATATACAGGAAAAGAGGGCAGGTCATTATGTTTCCCTCCATCGATGGTTATGTACTCATCCGTTGGTTTCAGGTAGGGCCTCAGCTTTTTTGAATTGCGATACGGAATGGTATTATCACTGGTTCCATGAAAAATGACTATGGGATTGGTGACTTCTTTTACATACTGCCAGGTAGGCAACTGGAAACGGATCATCTTGTTCAGCGGGTACACCGGCAGCCAGCTTCCAATAATAGATGGAAAACTATAATAAGGCGCTTCCAGGATCAGGGCTTTACAATCCCGGATCGTAGCCAGTTGCGCAGCTATGCCCGTGCCCATTGATTTTCCATAAATGATAATACTGTCCTTAGAATACCTGGCCTGCGCCAGTTTGTAAAAGACCAGCGCCCAATCGTACAAGCGCTGTTCGGTAAATTCACCAGTGCTTTTGCCAAAACCGGGATAATCGATCATCCACACTTCATAACCCCGGCTGGTGAAGGCAGGCGCTGCTTTGGCATAACGGCTAATATTCTGTTTATTGCCATGAAAATATAACACCACTCCTTTCGCCTGTGCTTGCGTGGCCGGAAATTGAATGATATTGATATTCGATTCCTTCGACCAGGGAATATTCACTTCTTTATACGGAAAAGGAAAACTGTATGGTGATTTGGCAGTTACCGGTTGCGGATGGAACAGGATCTTGTCCTGCCCGTAATAAATGGCAATCCCAATTAAACAATAGATCAATATAATAAGCTTGAGCCAGCGGAATAGGATCTTTTTTTTCATGAAGTCACAATATATGAAGGGTTTATGGTTCATTCAATGAAAATCCATCAATTGGGGCGTTTATGGTTTGTAGTTTATGGTATCCTAATTTTATAGCCGCCCTATTAATGGCAAACCAGCTGAAATGTCAGCAAAACAGGTCTAACCGACCTGGCAAATCAACGGGTCGCAAGGCTGACGGTGGTTTAGAATAAATGAACCACAAACCACAAACCATAAACTAGTATTTTAGTATGTCCCGCACAAAATTGTGGTATTCCGGGAAGGAAGGTAAATTATTATGCCCGCCGTCCAGGATCCGGATGAGCGTGATCTTGTTGGGATTGATCCGCTGCAGCGCCTCGCTATGCCTGATCGGGATGAGCCGGTCACGGGTGCCATGGATGATATAGGTATGGCAGTTCACATGGCGGATCCATTTATCGGTGCGCAGGTGATAACGCAATACAAACCGAACGGGCAGTATGGGCAGAAAGCGTTCTACCACGATGCGGAAATTATAATAGGGCGAGTCGAGGATCAGATAGCGCGGTTTGTTTTCCGAGGCAATATATGCTGCAAAACCGCTGCCGATACTACGCCCATATACAATGATGTGATGCTCGGGATATTTTCCGGTCAAAACATTATAAACGAACTGCATGTCGTTCAGCATGTCTTTTTCGCTGCGTTTGCCGGTGCTTTTGCCGAAGCCGCGGTAATCTACCAGCACCACGTCGTAATCGTACCGGTAAAAGTCACGGGCATACTTAGCCCAGCCTTTGATGCTGCGGCTGTTGCCATGAAAATAAAGGATCAGTCCCTTGGGGGCGGGGCGGTAAAAATGCAATCCGTTAATGCGCACCCCCGGTGAAATATCGAAGAATAATTCATTGAAGGGAATATCATACCTGAATTGAAAATCGGGCGGCAGCTTTTCCGGCTTGAAAATAAACCAATCCTGTATTAAATAGGCAAGAATGCTTAGCAGGAGCAGGCTTCCGATGATATAGTAAGCCACCGTTGGCAATGAGTTAGTTTGTGGTTTATGGTTTGTGGTTTATGGTTCTTTCCACGCAAATCTCCGATAAATATCTGGCACCCCGAACGCTCAGTCGGTTACCAATAGTGAGACGATATGGAGTTTATGGTTTATAGATTGTGGTTTATGGTTCTTTCCCTGCAAATCTCCAATAAATATCTGACACTCCGAAAGCTCAGATGGTTAACAACAATGAGACACTTATAAAGTTAGGATAACCACAAACAACAAACCACAAACCACAAACCGTCGATCGGCCGCAGGCCGGCTGATTGATCGGCTAATATCCGGTAATATCTTCTTCGCTGCTGTCGAACACCCTTTTCAGGTTCAGGTTAGGCACCGGCGCAACAATGAGCGGGAATTTTTCGATGGTCACATTGCTCACATCCAGTCCAAACCCGCGTTCTTCCGATAAGCTGTATTCCTTTACCATGAAATACAGGCGCATGATCATTTTCTCGAAGAAAGGCAGCTCAATATCCTGGCTCAGGTATTTTTCCATTACAATGAACTGGAAGTCGCCAACCACATTATTCCGTTCCAGGCTTTCATAACGGCTGGTGATATTCACCTCTTTATTGGCTACCAGGTCGGCCACCACCTTGCGGAACATCAGGTTGATCTTGGGCTCCATTCTGAAACCCAGCCTGAACTCAACCCGGATGATGTCATTCGGAATAATGTGCTCAACCGTGTACTCGCACGTATACGGATCGTCGAGGGTGTCAACATGCACAAACCAGTAGATATCGGCCCTTTTGGGCTTTTTATTCAGGATGGAATAAATGATCTTATGCTCAATTTCTTTCGGGTTATTGGCGCTGGTAAGGTATACCAGGTGAGTGGCATACTTGGGTACGGTCTTGTCGTTACTCAATTCCTGGATCTGTGGAATATAATGTTCCAGCCGTACAAACTCCACGTACCGGTTCTTGATCTTGCGGCTCCGGTACCAGATGTACATCACAAAAAAGAGGCCGCCGCCTACCAGCAGGGTCACAAAACCCCCATGGGGGAATTTTTCGAGATTGGCGAACAGGAACGAAAGTTCTATAGTGAGATATACGATCAGGAAGAGATAGATCCATATCGGCTTGGCCCGCCGCGATACCAGGAAGTTGGCGAACAGGATGGTGGTGGCGATCATACACATGGTAATGGCCAGTCCATAAGCCGCCTCCATGCGGGAGGATTTTTGGAAGTATAATACAATGCCTACACAACCTACGAATAACAGCATATTGATGCCGGGGATGTACAGCTGGCCCCTTTCTTCGGTGGGGTAATTGATCTTGAGCTTGGGCCAGAGGTTCAGCCGCATGGCTTCACTGATAAGGGTAAACGAGCCGCTGATCAGGGCCTGGCTGGCGATGATGGCTGCTGCGGTAGCGATCAAAATGCCCGGGATCACAAACCAGCTGGGCATGATCTTGTAAAAGGGGTTAAAGCCGGCGCTGATCATTTCAGGCGTGATCATTTTGCCCGAATAGTTCGCCAGCAGGTATGCGCCCTGGCCGAGGTAATTAACGATCAGGCAGCTTTTTACAAAGATCCAGGAGTACCGGATATTGGCCCGGCCGCAGTGGCCGAGGTCTGAGTACAGGGCTTCGGCCCCGGTTGTACAAAGGAAAACGGCGCCCAGGATCCAGAATCCTTTGGGGTATGATGTTAATAAGTCTATGGCATAATAAGGGCTGAATGCCTTGAATATATGCAGATCATCCATAAGATGCGTAGCCCCGAGGATCGCCAGCATACAGAACCAGCAGAACATGATAGGGCCAAACATTTTACCAATGGAGGCAGTACCAAATTGCTGCAGAAAGAAAAGGACGCTGATAATAGCGATCACAATGTATACGATGGTAGAATCTTCAATAGTGCCCAGCCCCTGGATATTGCGTAAACCTTCGATGGACGAGGTTACCGAAATAGGGGGTGTGATCATGCCGTCGGCCAGCAGGGCCGCACCGCCCAGCATGGCAGGTAGCACAAGCCATCTCCGTTGCCGCCTAACCAGTGCGTACAACGAAAATATACCTCCTTCACCGCGGTTATCGGCTTTTAAGGTAAGTACTACGTATTTCAGGGTGGTTTGAAGGGTGAGTGTCCAGATGATGCAGGACAGAGAGCCTACAACTAATCTTTCGCTGATGGTCCGGCCACTGGTAATTGCATTCAGAACGTATAATGGGGATGTTCCTATATCGCCATAAATAATTCCTAACGCAATAAGTAAAGTGGCAACGGTAACTTTATTAATTTGTTTGCCCACGGTAGTGTCGCTTATCCCCGTTTATCAAAGGGTTTTTAATAAAAATAATAGAACCCCGGGTTATGAACTCCGGGGCGCCCGGTACAAAGTTATACGTAAAAAAATTAAATCTCCGCCGATTTATATTTCTAATTGGTTCACCCGACGAAATTTATGCACTTTTGGTTGCTACCGCACCAATAAAAAATGAATGCTTAAATTTATACCGAAAGTTTGGGCAGCCGTTTAACAATCAGTAATTTGGCATATAACATGCATTGCAGCTCCATGATGAAATTACGCAAAAATATCCTGCACCAGCTGCTGCTGGTAATACTGTTGCAGGCCATATTTCCTCTTATAAGTACTGCCCAAAAGATCACCTATTCCGAAGCGGAAAGGGAAGACGGCCGCCGTACAGACTTTGAAATAATCGGGAAAGTAGGCAGTAACATCCTCATATTTAAAAATAATCGCAACGACAACGCCATCAGTGTCTATAACAACGACATGAAACTGCTCGACCGGGTAAAGCTCGATTATCTCGACGACCGGTGGATCAATGTTGACTTTGTTCCCTACGCCAATCACGTTTGGATGGTTTACCAGTTCCAGCGCCGGAGCGTAGTGTATTGTATGGGCGTTAAACTCGATCAGAATGCCAAACGCATGAATGATCCGGTGGAGCTCGACACTACCCGCATAGGCTGGGCTGCCAGCAATAAGTTGTACACCACCATTTACAGCGACGATAAGCAGAAGATCATGGTGTTCAAGATCAATAATCGTAATCCGAAGAGTTTCCTGTTCACCACCCTGCTGTTCAATGCCAATATGGAATTACAGCACAAACATCATATGAACATGCCCATGGAAGAGCGGAACGACTATTTTACCGACTTCCTGGTAGATAATGAAGGGGATATGGTGTTTGGGAAGTTCCAGCGAAAGAACGGCAGCGATTATATTACCAACCTTCAGCTGATCACCAAAAAGGGCGGGGAAGAAAAGTTCAATTTCCGCGACCTGCATCATAAAGACGAACGGGTGCTGGATGAGGTCAAGATCAAGATCGACAATACGAACAGGCGTTATTTGTTCTCAGCCCTCTATTATAAACAAAAGCGCGGTAACGTGGAGGGCTTGTATACGGTTGTTTGGGACAAAGCCGCCGATTCAGTGCTCAAGGAGTCCATGCTGGCCTTTAATGACGACCTGCGCAAACAGGCGAAAGGGCCTGATGCCAACCTGCGCATCGCCTTCAATGACTATTTTATCAGCGATATTATCATAAAACGCGATGGCGGTTATTTGATAACTGCTGAATCGATGTACACTACATCGCGCGGCGGTACGTTTAATAGGTGGGATTATTTGTACTGGAACAATCCCTGGTCGTCGCCGCTCGATTATAGCTACTGGTCGCCCTATTATAGTCCGTGGCGGTCGCCCTGGAACCGGTATGGGGGCGCTGCAGCAACCAGGTACCATGCAGAAAATATCATGGTGCTGTCTTTCGATAAAGACGAAACGCTGCAGTGGAGCAATGTGATCTCAAAGACCCAGTTCGATGATGAAACGGATGCTTTGGTGTCGCATTCCCTGATGAATACCGGTGGAGAATTGCATTTTTTGTTTAATGTGTATGAGCGCAGAACCCTGTTGCTGAACGATCACAGCATTGGCCCTGATGGAAAGATCACCCGTCACCCAACGCTGAAGAACCTCGAAAGAGGCGTGGAATTTATGCCGCGGCTCGGTAAACAGATCAGCGCAAACTCGATGATTGTTCCCTGTCAATTAAGAAACTATCTTACTTTCGCCAAAATTGAATTTTAAATTCGTTTGAGTGACAGGAATATTCAAGCAAAAGACCTCCAGTAACATCCTGGTGTTGCTGGTATATGGTCTGATTCTTAAATTCAACCGTTTTCTGCACCCTGCCGGCCCTTTGCAACAGCCGGAAGACCATTTTCTATATAACTGGTTGATCGCTTTTTTAAAACCGCTGCAGATCGCGCCGGTCCTGTATGTATTGATCGCTTTTTTACTGCTGTACAGCCAGGCGCTTTTATTCAACCGCATTTGTAACGACCAGAAGCTCTTGCCGCGGCCAAACTACCTGCCGGCCATGGCCCATATGCTTACCACCTCGCTTTTTATAGAGTGGAACTATTTTTCGGCGCCCCTGCTGGCCAATACCTTCCTGATCTGGATCTTTTACCGCATGACCACCCTTCCTAATATCCAAAGACCGGCGCCTGCCATTTTCAGTATCGGGGTGTTAATAGGCATTGTTACCTTATTGTACCGGCCGGCCATTGTATTTGTAGCCCTTGTGCTGCTGGCGCTCTTCATTATGCGGCCTTTCCGCCTGCGCGAATGGGCCATCAACCTGCTGGGTATTACCATGCCCTATTATTTCCTGGCCCTGGTATTGTACCTGGGCAATAAATGGGACTGGGATAAGATTAAACCGGTTTTCAGCATCGGTCTGCCCGCCATTCCATCCTCACTGATCACTACCATCAGTATCAGTTTGCTGATCGTACCTTTTATGATCGGCGGCTATTATGTACAGGCCAACCTCAATAAAATGTATATCCATGTGCGCAAAAGCTGGAGCCTGCTCCTGCTTTACCTGATCATGGCCATGCTCATCATTATGGCCGATGGAGGCAGTAACTACGTGAGCTGGATGTTGTGCTCGGTGCCCATTACCGCATTTCATGCCGCCATGTATTTCTATATCAATTCCCGGCGCCTGCCCATGATCATTCACTGGATCCTGTTCGGGTTTGCGATCTATCTTAACTATTGGCTTAACTAAATTATTGATAGCTATTTGTTTATACAGAAGGTTACATGTTGCAGGTTGCAGGTTACAAGGAAAACCTAAAACCAGGCCCTGAAACCTGTAACATGGAACCTGTAACAGAAACTGTGCTATCTTTGCACCTCAATTAAAAATTCCGTTAATGAAATTTGGTGTTGTAGTATTCCCCGGTTCCAATTGCGATCGCGATATGCAGGATGCCCTGCAAAATGATCTGAATCAGGAAGTAATCATGTTATGGCATAAAGAAAAAGACCTCAGTATGTTTTCTACCGGGGACTGTATCGTATTGCCGGGTGGTTTTTCCTATGGCGATTATTTACGTTGCGGCGCCATTTCCCGGTTCAGCCCTATGATGCAAAGTGTGATCGAATTCGCCAATAAAGGCGGTAAAGTGCTGGGCGTGTGTAACGGCTTCCAGGTGCTGTGCGAATCGCATTTATTGCCAGGTGTATTATTACGTAATGCCAATCAGCAGTTTATTTGCAAGAACGTATACCTTAAAGGTGCTGGCTCCGATAAAGCGTTGAAAATACCCATTGCGCATGGCGAAGGAAGATATTATGCCGATGATGCTACTTTGGATAAGTTAGAAGCCAATAACCAGGTTATTTACCAGTATTGCAACGAGCAGGGTGAAATTACCCCCCAGGCAAATCCCAATGGCGCCGCCCGCAATATTGCCGGAATATGTAATGAAGCACGCAATGTGTTCGGTATGATGCCACACCCCGAAAGAGCCACTTCTGCATCACTTGGTAATACTGACGGCCGTATTATATTAGAATCGTTGATCATGGGGGTAAATACGGTTGTCACTGAAAAAGCCGCATTGGTAAATTTTTAGAGAATTATTAAGATTATTTCTTAGACTTTTGAGACAGGTAAACTGTTTTAATAAGTAAACAAACTCAACATGAAGGTAACTCTGCTCTCCCTTTTGATAACCATGATCAGTGCTGTGTCTTTTGCGCAGTCAAATACCCAGGTTAAATGGACCTTCTCTTCCAAGAAGATAGCCGATAAGACTTATGAAGTGCGGGTAAAAGCCACCGTTAATGGCGACTGGCATATCTACTCGCAGAACGTGGGCGTAGATGGTCCTATTCCAACTGCATTCACGTTTACCAAGAACCCCTTATTGGTAGTGGATGGTAAAGTAAAAGAAGTAGGCAAACTGATTACAAAAGAAGAAGAGGTATGGGGCGGTAAAGTGAATTATTATGAGAAAACGGTTGAGTTTATTCAAACGGTAAAGGTTAAGGGCAGTGCCAAAACGAACCTGGCCGGAAAAGTAGAATATATGGTTTGTAATGAAGAAAAATGCCTGCCTCCTTCCGAAACAACATTCTCTGTTGCTATAGGCGGTTAATGCATTGTCATACAAATTATTAATTTATAAAGAACGGGTTCTTGGCAAAAGAACTCGTTTGTTTTTTAAAATCAACCGGTATTCGCTTTATGAAACATTTTTTATGGAGTCTGATAGCCCTGTGCTGTATCAACTCCACGGTGGTTAAGGGCCAGGATGTTACTGCTTATAAATGGGAGGTATCCGGAAAAAAGATCCAGGATAAAGTTTACGAACTAACTTTCACAACACCAGGTAATAGCAAATGGCAATTGTATGGCGCGAATGAATCCATTAGTGAGGTGCCATCTGTAGAGCTCGAGTTTGCTGATTCTTCCATCCAAATTCAAAAGCCCTTTAAGGAATCTGGCAACAGCATATCTTTTAAAAATCCCGTATTTGACAACGCTTCTTTTAAGGTATATGAAGGCCCCGCCACCTTTGCGGCCACCATCACTTTTACGGGCGATGTGCCAGCTGTGTTGTTAGGTAAGTTCCGGTATACCTATGGCAGAGGCGATGAGTTTTACCCCCTGAATGAATATGCTTTTTCTACATCGCTTGAGGGTGGTGTAGATGCAAGGCCTAAGATCGATGTAGCTACTTTCGATCTGAAGAATCCTGTTAACCCCTGCGGCGACGAAGATACCGGTGGCAAAAGCCTGATGGGCATCTTCTTCATCGGGATGCTGGGCGGCTTCATTGCATTATTCACGCCTTGTGTATTCCCGTTGATTCCTCTGACCGTTTCCTTTTTTACCAAAAAAGCGCAGGATAAAAAGAAAGGCATTGTCAATGCAACAGTTTATGGCCTGTTCATTTTCCTGATCTATATTTTATTAAGTATTCCATTCCACCTGGTGAGCGGGGTGAACCCGGAGATACTGAACAATATCTCCACCAACGTGTGGTTGAACATATTCTTCTTTCTGATCTTTGTGTTCTTTGCCATTTCTTTCTTCGGCTATTTCGAGATCGGTTTGCCGAGCGGACTGGCTAACAAAATTGATTCACGCTCGGGCATGAGCAGTCTGGGTGGTATTTTCTTTATGGCCTTAACCCTTGCCATTGTATCATTCTCCTGTACAGGTCCAATCCTGGGTTCCTTACTGGCGGGTACCGCATCAGAAGGCGCCTGGCCCTTAACGGCAGGCCTGGCCGGTTTTGGTTTGGCGCTGGCCTTACCCTTTGCTTTATTTGCCATGTTTCCCGGCTGGCTGCAATCTTTACCCAAATCGGGCGGCTGGTTAACCAATGTAAAAGTGGTGCTGGGTTTCCTGGAGCTGGCGATGGCCGTAAAATTTTTATCAAATGCCGACCTGGTGAAGCAATGGGGTTTTTTGAAAAGAGAAGTGTTCATGGGGATCTGGGTACTGGTTGGAATTTTGATCGTATTGTATTTATTAGGTAAGATCCGGTTCCCGCATGATGGACCGGTTAAAAAATTCAGCAAGACCCGCATCGCATTCATTGTTTTCTTTGCTGCGGTCACCCTCTATTTTATTCCCGGCCTTACGAATACCCGCAGTGCTAACCTTAGTTTGATCAGTGGTTTTCCGCCACCGCTTTGTTATAGCCTGTATAAAAATCCCATAAACTGTGAGAAAGGCATTGAGCCTTTACACAATGATTATAATGAAGCGCTGGCCCGCGCGAAAAAGGAGAACAAACCCGTATTGATCGACTTTACCGGTTGGGCCTGTGTGAACTGCCGCCGGATGGAAGAGAATGTGTGGCCCGATGAAAAAGTAAGCGCCCTGATCAAGGAAAAATTCATCATTGTATCGTTGTACGTTGATGAACGCAGACCGCTGCCGGCCGCCCAGCAGTTTGAGTACGATAATAAGAAAACGAATACGAAGAAAAATATCATTACGGTTGGCGACCTATGGGCCACTTTTCAATCGGTGAATTTTGATGCAGTTGCCCAGCCGCAATATGCGATCATTAGTCCGGATGAAAGGATCCTCACCAAGACCAAGGGTTATACCCCAAGCGCCCGGGAATTTGCGCAGTGGCTGGAATGTGGAATTGATGCATATAATAAAAAAGGGCAGCAAACGGCGGCTAAATAAGCGTATTGGCTGAACATTTTTTAAATAAACAATCCCGTTCGGGTTTACCGAACGGGATTGTTATTTGTGCCTGGCATTTTAATGTTATCTGTTGGCAGCTAACAAAAGAAAACACCCCGCTCAGCCTGAGTGGGGTGTTTAATTAGGCGTCATTCTGTTCCAGCCTTCCGGCAAGCAAGCAATTCAGGAAATGGGCCCGGATGGAGGGCCAGAATGACAATATTTTTTACTTTGTTGTTTCTGGTGTCAAATCTAAGCAGCTTATCCGTTCCCTTTTTCAGATGTGCTGTTAAATTTTTGCAAGGATAATGAATCACAACTGAAGTACCCAAAGTAAAAAGGCCTACAAAGCGATCTTTTTCTGTAACATCATTTTGCGCAGGTTGATCAGGCCGTAACGCATTCTGCCCAAAGCAGTGTTAATGCTGCAATTGGTCAGGGCTGCGATCTCTTTAAAGCTCAGATCGGCATAATGACGTAGAATGATCACTTCGCGCTGATCATCTGGTAACAGATCCAACATCTGACGAACGCGGTCATAACTTTGACGCTTCATCATTTTTTGATCTGCACCGTCTTCTGTGAAATTAATCACTTCAAATATATCCCTGTCGTCGCTGGTTTTGATAGCAGGGGTACGTTTTACTTTCCGGAAGTGATCAACACACAGGTTGTGGGCAATACGCATTGCCCAGGGAAGGAACTTACCTTCCTCGGTGTACCTGCCTCCACGAATGGTGTCGATGATCTTGATCAGCACATCCTGGAAAATATCTTCGGCGAGATATTTGTCCTTCACAAGAAATAAAATGGAAGTGTACATTTTTTCTTTGTGACGAAGAATGAGGGTTTCAAGAGCATACAAGTCTCCATCCTGAAAGTCCTGGATTAACTCATGATCGGTCTTTTTACGTAGTGAACTCATAAACTTCTACGGTTTTTTGAAGGTGATAGGATATTAATTAAAATGGATTTTTATAATTGAATGGCTTTTCTGAGTAGAAGTGATTGCGCGATAGGCGGTGTGTTTAGTTTTCAGATTTATTGTACAAATTACCAACTAAAGATAGAGACTTTTTCGAAAAAAGCAAACTTTAAGCAATTTTTAGATTTTTTTACCCAATAACCGTTAAGGAAACTATTTAAAATAATCCTCAAACAAAACAATAAATTTGTTGTCTTTTAAATTATGGCAGCGTCAACAAAGGCTAACATGGTAGCAAACCCGGTGCTCAAAGGGTCAGATAATATATATATAAAGGGAGCACGGGTGCATAACCTCAAGAATATATCGGTTGAAATACCGCGAAATAAATTCATAGTGGTCACGGGGGTGTCGGGTTCAGGCAAATCTTCTCTCACCATCGATACTTTATTTGCCGAAGGGCAACGCCGGTACGCAGAAAGCCTTAGTGCTTATGCGAGGCAGTTCATGGCCCGTATGGTAAAACCCGATGTGGATTTTATCAAGGGATTATGCCCGGCCATTGCGATAGAGCAAAAGGTAATTACCCGTACCCCACGTTCTACCGTGGGGAGTATGACGGAAATTTACGATTACCTGCGGCTGTTATTCGCCCGTGCCGGTAAAACCATTTCCCCCGTTTCGGGGCGCGAAGTGAAAAAAGACGATGTCAATGATGTAATAGAGGCCATCGCTAACCGGCCTGCCGGCGATAAAGTGCTAATTCTGATCCCTTTCAAACAGCATAAGAACCGTAAGCCGCTCGAAGAGCTGAATATCCTGATGCAAAAAGGCTTTACCCGCTTATATAACGGTGAGATCCTCCGCATTGAAGAATTGATTGACGCCGCCGGCGAAAAGGGCAATGGCCCCAAACTCACCGGCGAAACCTATGTGCTGGTTGACCGGCTGGTAGTAAAGGCTTTTGATGAGGATGACCGCCATCGCATGGCTGATTCCATCGGCACTGCCTTTTATGAAGGGGAGGGCGAATTAATGCTGGAAGTGAATGGCGCCACTAAACTCCATTTCAGCAACCGCTTCGAGCTCGATGGCATGCAGTTCGAAGAACCGGTGCCTAATCTTTTCTCCTTTAATAACCCGTTTGGCGCCTGCCCTACCTGTGAAGGTTTTAGCCAGGTGCTGGGGATCGATGAAGACCTGGTGATACCCGATAAACGGTTAAGCGTATATGAAGGTGCAGTGGCTCCCTGGAAAGGGGAGAAACTGGGGGCCTGGAAAGACCAGTTCATCAGGGGCGCCCGCAAGTTTGATTTCCCCGTTCATAAAGCCATTATTGATCTTACCAAAGAGCAATATAAGGTATTATGGGAGGGCAATGCCTTCGTAAACGGCATTAACGATTTCTTTAAAGAAGTTGAACAGAACCTGTATAAAGTGCAATACCGGGTACTGTTATCGCGGTACCGCGGCAGGACCCAATGTCCTGACTGTAACGGTTATCGCTTACGCAAAGAAGCCTTATACGTAAAAGTAGGCGGCAAACATATTGGCGAGCTCTGTGAAATGCCCGTGGTGGAACTATCGCAATGGTTTGCCGATCTGCAATTAAGCGAATACGATACCCAGGTAGCTAAAAGAATATTGATTGAGATCAATCATCGCTTAAAGACCCTGCTCGATGTGGGCCTGGGTTATTTGACCCTCAACCGCCTGGCCAATTCATTAAGCGGTGGCGAAAGCCAGCGGATACAATTAACGCGCTCCCTGGGCAGCAATCTTACCAATTCCTTATATATACTCGATGAGCCGAGCATTGGCTTACACTCCCGCGATACCGAAAGGTTGATCAGGGTATTAAAAGAGTTGCGCGACCTGGGCAATACCGTGGTAGTCGTTGAGCACGATGAAATGATGATGCGCGAAGCAGATTATATTATCGATATGGGGCCACTGGCATCGCACCTTGGCGGCGAAGTGGTAGCCCAGGGCGATTATGATGCTATTATTAATAATGATAAAAGTCTTACGGGTCAATACCTGCGCGGCGATCTGAAAATTGAGGTGCCGCGAACCGTTCGCAAATGGACCCGTTCAGTTGGCATTGAAGGCGCCCGGCAGAACAACCTGAAGAATGTAGATGTCAGCTTCCCCCTCAACCTGTTATGTGTGGTAAGCGGGGTAAGCGGCAGTGGCAAAACAACGCTGGTGAAACAGATCCTGTATCCGGCCTTGAAAAAACTGAAAGGGGAGCCGGTTGATAAAACGGGTCTGCATAAAGCCATCACAGGCGATATTGACTATATCTCCCAGATAGAAATGGTCGATCAGAACCCCATCGGCAAATCATCGCGTAGTAACCCGGTCACTTATATAAAAGCCTGGGATGAAGTGCGCGACCTGTATGCCAAACAGCCCCTGAGCAAAATACGTGGTTTTCAACCCAAGCATTTTTCGTTTAATGTAGACGGTGGCCGTTGCGATACCTGTAAAGGGGAGGGCGAACAGATTGTTGAAATGCAGTTCCTGGCTGATGTGCATCTTACCTGTGAAGTATGCGGGGGCAAAAAATTCAAGGAAGAAGTACTGGAAGTGACCTATAAAGAGAAAAACGTGTATGAAGTGCTGGAGATGAGTGTAGATGAAGCACTGGAATTCTTTAAAGACGAGAAAGACATTATTAGCAAGATAAAGCCCTTAAGCGATGTGGGCCTGGGTTATGTAAAACTCGGACAGTCATCCGATACCCTGTCGGGCGGCGAGGCGCAGCGTGTGAAACTGGCTTCCTTCCTGGGCAAGGGGCGGGGCCAGGGGCATATCCTGTTCATCTTCGATGAGCCTACTACCGGTTTACATTTTCATGATATTAAAAAACTGCTCACTTCATTCAATGCATTGATTGAGCAGGGCCATTCGATACTGGTCATTGAACATAACACCGATGTTATCAAAAGCGCTGATTGGATCATTGATCTTGGTCCCGAAGCGGGCGATGGCGGAGGCCAGATCGTATATGCCGGTGTGCCGGAGGGATTGAAGAAGGTGAAGGAGAGTTATACGGGCAGGTTTCTTAGTTGATAGGGGCGGGTTGCCGGTTACCAGTTACCGGTTGCCAGTTACCGGTTGCCGGAGCGTTCGACTTTATGCCTTTTGCCTTTGGCTTTCAGCCTTTAGTTTATAACACATAAAAAAGGAGCATCTGCTGTGGTAGATGCTCCTTTTTTATGAATTTATGCGCCCCCTTTAAGGGGCTGAGGATTAATATTGTTTAGCCAGTTTGAAGGTCTGCTTGAAATTATTGTTATTGAATTCCAGGAAGTACAAACCTTTAGGGGCGCTTGGATCAATGGCAATGGCATTGGCGCCAACGATGCGGAACTTGACCTGTTGACCCGACATATTGAATATTCTGATATTGCCTTGTTTGTTCAGGTCGGCAGATGTAGCACCGATCAATTGTACTTCACTCACGAAAGGATTTGGGAATACTTTCGTAACGATGCCAGCGCCTTTTCTGCTGTTCACATACACCACTTTTGAATATTCGAAGAAACCATCGATATCAACCTGTTTCAGGCGATAGAAATAATCACCCGCTGCAGGCAGTTGATCAACGAAATTGTATTTGATATCATGCGCAGAGCTGCCGGCGGCTTTAATAGTGCCTACGGTGGTAAAGTTCTTACCATCGGCGCTTCTTTGAATTTGGTATTCAGCGCTGTTGATCTCTAAAGTGGAAGTGAAATCCAGTCTAACTGTGCTTTCGCTTTGTAATTTGCCGGTGAAACCAGTAAGCTTGATAGGCAGGGGAGCCTGGGGAGGAATAATGGTAGTGCAGGTACCCTGGCCGAATTTGCTAACTTCTATCTTCTCTGCAAAATAGGTATTGCAGTCATATTGGTATACCAGTGATGAGTCATTTCCTGTTCTCCATACACCATCAGCGGAAGGAGCGGGGGCAAGTGAAGGGATAATTACATCTGTGCCGCCCTGTTTACCACGAACAACAACCTCTGCGTCAGGCCAGGTATTATCGAGGATTATAATGCAATAGGTTTGACCAGAACTGGTAACGAATTGAATGTTCCTTATAAAAATGGGTGAGCCGCCAGGGCACACTCCAGTGCTGATCTGGGCTTTAGTGGTTGCAAAAAATGCCATGAAGGCCAATGATAAGAGGTAAAACTTTTTCATACATACATTTATTTGGTTCAGAAAAAATACATTGCCTTGCCGCTGTTTGAATAAACACACGGATAACGGTTAGCAACCTACGCCAGGTAAGATTGCCAGGGCTTTAAACAGGAGTGGAAAAATTTGAAGTAAACAAAATACCTATACCGGTGGGATTTAAAAGGATATGGATTAAAATCAAAATGTGATTCAAACAGGGAAAATGCAACAGGTAGGAAATTCTAACAGATATTGGATGCTACTACGTAGGGAGAAAAAACCAATAGATGGTTTAATACGAATAAATTTTTACGCTCTTTTATTCTCTAGGGGATGGATATGAAGCCGAAGGTAATAAAAATCCTCAGATTTCAAAATCATTTACAAGATTAAATTGTGATAGTGAGACCATTGCGGATTTTACCAAATTGGCTAACCGATTTTCACCGTCGCTTTGCTATCTTTTTAACACAACAAAAGCATTTGCAACCCTTACTTTGCAAAACCATAGCACATTGAATGAATAAATTTATAATTTCTTTTTTGTTGATAATCATTAGTGTCAATGCATTATCACAGGCCGTGAAGGTGCCGCAGCTGATCGATATGCTCGATTGGAACACAAAGCGAATTGATACAACTTTAAAGAAGGATGGTTACCTGTTGATGCAGAAAGATCTTGACTCCACCAGTTCGCTCTACCAGTACTCCTGGTTCGACAAACAGGAAGATGGCAGGGCGGTAGTGCGGTCATTTATGTTTATGGATGCTACTGCAAGAGGTTATAAAAGCAGGTTGATCACCTACCGTACCTATAATAAAGAAGAATACCAGCGGATAGCCGCCTGGTTATTGGCCAATAACTATCAAACGACCGGTAAGTATGACTTCAAGGAAGCCCAGCATACTTTATACAGTAATGGCACCCAAACGATCCGCGTAAAAGTGATCACTACGCAGTTGAAAGATGGAAAAAAGTTTGTTGCGTATGAGTTGGAGTTAGGGAAATAGTTTTTTATTGGCGCCATCTCTCTTTAGCAACCGTTACAAGTTTAGCTTTCAGGGAATCGGATACTTTGTAACTGGTCCCTGCAACCTGTTACTTGCAACCTGCAACGTGACTTATCTTAACCGGTCAAGGCTCTTCACCAGTTTTTCATCCCTGCGGATGCCTCTTATCGCAAAGAATAAAAGTATCGGAATGAAGATGGCAAAGATGGCCGTGAGGTCGAATTTCCCTTCGTTTGGAACAAACTTTTTGGTCTCTAAAAAGAACAGTACGAGGTTAATGATAGAAACTAACAGGGCTACGAGCACGAGCCGCATCTGCAACTTCCTGTTCTTGTATAAGAAGATAGCAATGAGCGAAGTGATGCCTACACCTGCTGTTAGGATCAGCAGCAGCAAATTGCTTTGTGCGGTTAACGAAGCAAAGGCTTTGGTCTGATTCTCCGCGATCATATTGCCACTGTAGAACGAAAACCTTAAACTGCAGAATGCAGCTGCGGCAGCCAGTAATAACCAAACAGATTGTAGACGTTGGATCATGGGTTAATTGTTGTGCGTTGTTAGTAGTAGTCAGTAATACAATAAGTATCTTATTGCTTTCAATGAAAATGGTTACCGGTTACCAGTAGCCGGTTGCCGGGCTTTGAAGCTGTATTCCCCGGTAAACTGGAAACCGGTAACTGGTAACCTGGTCTTATAAAACGCTAACCATTGAATAACGATAATGCATCACTTCCCTGGCTTATCCTAATTCAGGATACAGCGGGAACTGTTGCATAAAGGCATGTACATCCTGCTTTACAGCCTTGATGGTAGCCTCATTATCAGTATCCATTAATACTTTATCGATCATGCTTACCACGGTTTCCATATGCGATTCCTTCATACCTCTGGTGGTGATGGCAGGAACGCCTACCCGGATACCGCTGGTAACGAATGGGCTCTTGTCGTCGAAAGGCACCGCGTTTTTGTTCAGGGTGATATGTGCCAGATCGAGGGTTTCCTGCGCTTTTTTACCCGTAAGGTTCTTGTTGCGCAGGTCGATGAGCATTAGGTGGTTGTCGGTACCATTGCTGATGAGGTTGTAACCGCGTTTTACAAAAGCAGCAGCCATCGCCTGGGCATTTTTAATGATCTGCTCACCGTAGGCTTTGAACTCGTCGGTAAGAATTTCACCAAAAGCTACTGCTTTGGCGGCGATCACATGCTCCAGCGGGCCACCCTGCATACCAGGGAAAACAGCCAGATCGAGCAGGGCGCTCATGGGGCGGATATTTCCTTTCGGATCTTTAATGCCCAGCGGGTTGTCGAAATCATGACGCAGCATGATGATACCACCGCGGGGACCGCGCAGGGTCTTATGGGTAGTAGAAGTTACTATATGACAATGATCAAAAGGATCGTTCAGCAAGCCTTTGGCAATCAGACCGGCGGGGTGGGCTATATCGGCCATTACCAGGGCGCCGATGGAGTCGGCAACCGCCCGGATGCGTTTATAATCCCAGTCGCGGCTATAGGCAGAAGCACCGCAAATGATCATTTTGGGTTTCTCTTTTTTGGCTACGGCTTCCAGTTGATCGTAATCAACCAAACCGGTTTCTTTTTGAACGCCGTAAAATAATGCCTGGTAGTTCTTGCCGCTGAAGTTGGCCGGACTGCCATGCGTAAGGTGACCGCCCATGCTCAGGTCGAGCCCCAGGATCTTGTCGCCCGGTTTTAAGCAGGCTAAAAATACCGCAACATTCGCCTGGGCGCCTGCATGGGGCTGCACATTGGCCCAGCTGGCATTGAAGATCTTTTTCAGGCGATCGATGGCCAGTGATTCAATTTCATCCACCACTTCACAACCACCATAATAGCGTTTGCCGGGATAGCCTTCTGCGTATTTGTTGGTAGGTACAGAGCCCATGGCCTGCATTACCTGGTAGGAAGTAAAATTTTCGGAAGCAATGAGTTCTATTCCATTTCTTTGACGTTCAAGTTCCTTTTTAAGAAGGTCAAAAACGAGCGTATCTTTTTGCATGGCGCAAAAATAAGTTACAAGTTCCAAGTTACAAGTTTCAGGTTGCAAGTTTTCTCGAAAGCAGGCCTGACCCGCGAGGTAGCAGGTTGTGACGAGCCGTGAACGTAAACCCCTGGAACCTGAAACCTGTAACCTGTAACGCTCATTTTGAGGTAACTTTTATCTGGCAACCGGTATCTGGTACCCGGTAACCGGTTTTCCAACTAACAAACGCTGGTAAAATTTTTTTTACTATTTTCACGCCTTTGAAAAAACAAACCACTTGTTTTTCAGGAAATAATCAGTGCTTTGCGGGCTTGAAAAAAAGAAATGGGCGGCATTAAGAAGCCTGGCTGTTTTACGCCAAAGGCGGATGAAGAACAAATATTTTTCAAATGAAAGCAATTATTCCCGTAGCTGGAGCAGGTACCAAACTGCGACCGCATACGTATACACAACCAAAGGCACTAATACCCCTGGCCGGTAAAACCATACTTAGCATCATTGTTGACCAGTTACGCGAAGCAGGCATCAATGAATTTGTTTTTATTGTTGGTTACCTGGGCGATAAAATTCAGGATTACGTGAAAGAAAAATATCCTGATCTGAAAGCCTGGTTTGTGACCCAGAGCGAACGCCACGGTATTGGCCATGCCATTCAACTTACCAAGGACATAGTGGCCGATGACGAAATATTCATCGTACTGGGCGATACCATTTGTGAATATGATGTAAAGGAACTGCTCGATATGCCCTGTTCGGCCCTCGGCGTTAAACGGGTAGATGATCCTCGCGATTTCGGAGTGGTAGAACTGGGGGAAGACGGGTTCATTACCCGGGTAGTGGAAAAACCACAGATCCCCAAATCGAATATGGCGCTGGTGGGCATTTACCGCATTAAAGAAACATCCTTCCTATTCAATTGCCTCGAAAGTAATATCCGCAACCAGGTGATGAGCCGCGGCGAATTCAGCATCACCGATGCCCTGGAGTGTATGATCCAGCATGGCGCCCGGTTCAGGCCTTTCAAAGTGCAGAACTGGTTCGATTGCGGCAAAAAAGATACGCTGCTGGAATCGAACGCCACTTTGCTAAAAAAGTTTGGCGGCATCATTAGCCCCGATCACAATTTTGAAAACACCATCATCATTCCCCCCGTTAGCGTTGCTGAAGGCTGCGATATTAAAAATTCCATCATTGGTCCCAACGTTACCATTGGCGAAAAGACCACGATCAGTTATTCAATAATTAAAGATTCTATTATTGGTTCATTTGCAGACCTCTACGATATTGTATTAACGAATTCTCTCATCGGTAGCGATACCGAGGTAAAAGGTGAAAGCCGCAGTCTGAATATTGGCGATAATACTGAGATCGATCTGGGGGAATCGTGAGTAAATTTTTCCAGTCGAAATAACACTTAACTGGGTAAATTCTTCATAATTTAAGTACCTTCAGGTTAGGAATGCAACATTGTGCACCTGCATTGTGTCTTTGTATTTGGTCCCGTATGAAAACTGATGGCAGCTGATGTTTGGGTTTGCCAACCTTTTAAACACTAATTTTTTATGAGGGGTAAAAAAACTTACCTGTTGCTTGCAGCGTTATTGCCTCTTTCTTTACTAGCCAAAGCTAACGGCGATAACGGCAATCGTAAATCGACTGAGCCTGTATTACAGGGATGCGTAGCTGACGCCAGCACGAAAAAACCTTTACAAGGGGTAACCGTTTCTATTTCCACATCTAAAGGACAGGAGAAAAAAGAATTCACCACCGATGCGGCGGGCAATTTTAAAGTGCCTCAAATGCCGCTGGGGGAAGTGATCATTGTGCTGGAAAAGAAAGGTTACAAAACAACCCGCCGCGAAGGGATCATTATCAAAGAAGGTGTTTCCCTGAAAATGAACTTCGATATTTCGAATATACGCCTCGAAGATGAAAGCGATGTTTTTCATCCCTTCATGCGCATGATGGAAGGCTGAGGCTGGGTGCAAATAATTAATAAAAAGAACCGCTTCATTGAAGCGGTTTTTTTATGTTACAGGTTTCAGGTTACACGGGGTTGGTTGTTGTGAAGCCTGAAATCAGGGCCCTTAACCTGAAACATGTACCCTGTAACAGTTTGCGACCGCAACCGGTAACCGTCAACCGGTAACTGGTAACCGGTAACTGGCAACCGGTAACTGGTAACCGGTAACCGGCAACAAAAAAGGCCGAACTGGGAACAGCTCCGCCTTATGAGAAAATCACTAGTCTAATGTGTATCCGAAAGATCTAATGATCAATTTCCATTTGACCATCTTGTTTTTTTATGGCTATAGTTTTATGCTTAAAGTACTTTTTATATTTATCGGCAAGTGCCTGCGGCTGCTTTCTATCGTTGATGAACAGGTCGCCGTTTTTATATTCAATGGTATAATCTTCTTTCGTGTTCAGTAAGCCGGCGGCTTCCATATCGTAGATCATTTCCTGGTAGCCTTTCGTTTCAGTTTTGGCTTTGTTAATTTCCACCTGCGCTTTATCCATTTCTTTCCTGAAATCGAATTTCTGCCGCTTTATTTCTTCCCTTGCTTTCGCCACTTCCTTCCGGGCGTTTTCGAGTTCTTTTTTCACTTCTTCTTTATTGAACTCGCGGGCCTTTTTCACTTCTTCTTTCCAGTCCTCATTTTTCAAAGCCTCATCAACCTGTTTGCGGGCTTTCTCCAGTTCGCGCCTGATCTCTTCCTTATCTATTTTCTTTACTTCTTCCAGTGATTGTTCAATGCTCCGTTGTATTTGCGCAAAGTCAATTTTCCGGAGCGATTCCTGCACCTGGCGGTTGATCTTTTCATAGTCAATATGTTTTGCTGCAAGCTCTACTTGCTGCTGGATCTTTTCGAAGTCGATCCTGCTGATCGATTCCTCCACCTGCCGCGAGATCTCATCCCAGTCCTTTTCTTTCATTTTTTGCAGCTGCTCCTGGGCTTTATCCAGGCCTCTTAACTCTTTGTCGAGGTCACGATTGATGCCTTCTTCGCGGGTAATTTTATTTCTCTTAGGCACCGTATCCTCGATGTTATTGGCAGTGGCCGGCTGAGGCAGCTGATTGCCGCTAAATGCTTCCAGCGTAACAATGGTCGCCACGGCAAGCAAGGCCAGGGAACCCCAGCGGATAAGTGGTGGATTCAATTTCATGGTGTTAAGTTTAAAGTTTGTATTACGACGTCCTTCGTATAAAAATACGATACATTTCGTAAATTGTTGCATGCAGGTAGAACTTTTTAATTCCTTTTCTTTTTTTTAACGATTAAACACCCAATGGAGAATCGCCGGCTATTTCCCAGACCCGGCCGTTATGCCGCAGCAGGGAGATGGCCTGTGCAGGGAAGCTAACGTCATACTTAAGCTGTTGAAAGTAAGCCCAGGCTTTGGGAAAGTCTTCTTTTTTGAGATCGCGGTTGGCAATGGTAACATGCGGATGGAAGGGGCGCTCTTCCTTTTTGATACGGAAGCGCCCGGTTTTTAGAACAGCTGTTTCCAGCTTTGATTGTAAGTCTTCCAGGCGGGCACTAGGTACTACATCCACATAGATCACACGTGGTTTAAAAGCAGCGAAATTATGCAGGCGGATGGGGAAGGGTTGTTGGGCTGCAGCAAATTCCATTAACAGTTCCTGCAACGCGGGCCGGGCATCATCCGGCATCTGGAAAGGCGGAATAAGCGTTATATGCGCCGGAGATTTCAGGGCCACCCTGCACTGGAATTGTTCCAGCATATAGTGCTTCCATTCCAGTACCTGCTGGTTGATAATTTCCGGAGCTACCAATGCAATAAAATAAAGCATAAAAGAAGCTTGAAGCTCATCGTTTCAAGTGAATGCGTTCCAGGTTACAGGTTGCAAGGTACAGGGAAATGCCAACCCTGGAACACATGTAACATGGAACTTGTAACCTGCAACTAGTTATTTCTAAACGCCCAGCGCATCATTTCTTTCCAGGTAACTTTTTTACCATACAACAAGATACCCGTGCGATAGATCTTGGCGGTTAACCAGCCAAAAAAGAGGAAGCATAATATCAGTAGCACCATCGACAGTATCAATTCGCTAACGGGCACATCATACATGATGCGGCCCATCATCACCACAGGCGATGTAAGCGGGAATATACTGCCAAAAATGGCGAGTGAACTGTTTGGCTCAGCGATGGCTTTTGTCATGATCACAAAGCCGAGAACGATCGGCATCATGATCGGAAACACCATTGCCTGTGCTTCGTTCTGATCATCGCTCACCACGCTGCCTATCGCGGCAAACAGGGAGGCATACAGGAGGTATCCGCCAATAAAATAAAAGATGAAACAAAATATGATCAGTCCCCACGGCAGGGTTTTTAACCCGGCGCCAATCAAGGCCAGTTTGCTGGTGCTTTCTGCTATGCCGGGGGCTTGTCCGCCCTGTGCCATCATACCGGGATCTACAGAAGGGAAGGGCAGCACAAAGCCTATCGCCGCCATTAATATGATCCAGATGGCAAACTGGGTTAAACCAACGGCGCCAATGCCAATGATCTTACCCATCATGAGTTGAAAAGGTTTCACCGAGCTTACCATCACTTCGGCAATACGGTTGATCTTTTCTTCCATGACGCCGCGCATGACCATGGTGCCATAGATCAGCATGATCACGTAAATGAGCATACCACAGCCAAATGCAACGAAGGTGGCCACCACGGCAACCCCTTTCTTTTGTTCCTTACCCGTTATATTTTCTATAGAAACATCTGATTTGATGGAGCGGTATTGTTCGCGGGTAATATTGGCCGATTGCAGCCTTCTGAGCTCTATGGCATTATTGATGGCCTTTTCTATTTTGCTTTTCTGACTGATCGATACCGTGGATTTACTGTAGAGTTGAATATTGTTCACCTTTTGCGTAATGTCTATTGGCGGAATATATAAAAAGTAATCATATCCCAGCTTTCTGTAATTCAATTTCAGCGAGTCAACCGGTTGGTCGGTGATGAACACATATTCTGAAGCATCGCTTTTCGACTTTTCCAGGTTTGTACTGAGCAGCCTGGCCTGGTCGATCACGGCTATTTTATTTTTTTCAGGGCCGCCGCTGGCGCCAATGGCAATCATAATGGCATAAAATGCTATGATGAGGATGGGCACGCCAATGGTAGTGAGCAGAAAGGATTTTTTCCTGACGCGAACCAGGTATTCACGTTGTATAACGAGTAAGATCTTCTTCATGTCAATATCGTATTAAGCATTTGCTGTTTGAAATTGCCGGGCAAGCGGAGTGCCTTCTACCAGTTTGATAAAGATATCGCTGAGGGAAGGCAATATTTCATGGAAGGAGTTAATGCCCACCGGTTGCTGCAGGAAATGATGCAATACATCATTTGGTTTATAACCTTCTTTTATTCTCAGGATCAGCTGATGTCCTTTTACCTGGATCACCTCAAAAGCCTGGCTCTCTGTGCTCGCAGGATCGCTGTCGAGCCCAAGGGAAAAGATATTTTCCTTGAATTGTTGTTTGACGCTGGTAACGGACCCGTCGAGGATCTTTTGTCCTTTATTCACCAGGATGATGTGGTCACAGATCTCTTCAACCTGCTCCATGCGGTGGGTGCTGAAAATAATGCTGCTGCCATTTTTGGCGAGCTGATTGATCTCATCCTTGATCAGGTTGCTGTTAACGGGATCAAGGCCGCTGAATGGTTCATCGAGGATGATGAGCTTGGGATCGTTCAATACAGTGGTTACGAACTGCAATTTCTGCTGCATGCCTTTGCTCAGGTCTTCTACTTTCTTATTCCACCAGCTTTGCATTTCAAATTTAATGAACCAGTGTTTAACCCGTTCAAGCGCCATTGCCTTGCTAAGCCCTTTCAATTGCGCCAGATACATGGCCTGGTCACCGATCTTCATTTTTTTATACAGTCCTTTTTCTTCAGGCATATACCCGATATAGGCAACATCGTTGTCCGGATTGAACGGTTGTCCATTGAAGATGATCTGGCCATCGTCGGGGAACAGGATGCCGGTGATCATTCGAATAAGCGTGGTCTTACCGGCGCCGTTAGGACCCAGCAGTCCAAAAATGCTGCCAGGTGCCAGGGAGAAACTGATATCGTCTACCGCTTTTTGCGAAGTATAATACTTTTTAAGATGTTTAACTTCCAGTCGGTTCATTGCACGTTAGCTTTTAATTAAAATGCGGATTTGCTAACAGGTGTGCCACCCTGCTCCCCGCTCATAAAGTAAGTGTGGCGCACCTGTTAACAAAAGGTAGTGAAACCGTTAATTAGTAGCAAAAAAAACAGATTTATTACAGGGGGCGATTTTATTTGTGCATCTTCGCCGCAAATTTACTCTATGAAAAGGGGGATCGCCGTAAGTTTACTGGTGGCAAGCGTCTTGCTTTGCAGCAGCTGGGGTTTCCTGGGGCACCGTACCATTCATCAGCTGGCAGTATACGAACTGCCGCCTTCCATGCGGTATTTTTTTCATCGTAATATGAACGAGGTGGTCAAAAGATCGGTAAGGGCCGATCAGCGCCGGAGTGAAGACAAGGAGGAAGCGCCCAGGCATTTTATTGACCTTGAGTTATACGGTGATTCTGCTGCCTGGAAAATGCCACGGCAATGGACAGCGGCGGTAAGAAAATATGGGAAAGACAGCTTATCAAATGCGGGTTATTTACCTTATCATATAATGGCCATAAAAGAAAAGCTCACGGTGGCTTTCCGCAGCGGCAATAAAGACAGTATCCTTTTTTATGCCATCGATCTGGGCCATTATATAGCGGATGCACATGTGCCCCTGCATACTACAGAGAATTATGATGGTCAGCTCACGAATCAAAAGGGCCTGCACAGTTTATGGGAATCGACGATCCCTGAAATAGAGATCCAGCAATACGATTTGCGCAGCCGGCATAAAGCCCGTTACCTCAAACATCCGGAAAGGGTTATCTGGGGCACCATCAGGCAGTCGCATAAGTTATTGAAAGGTGTGTTTGAGGAAGAAAAAGCGGCGACCCGATCGTTTACAACAACTGAGAAATACCGCGTGCAAATGCGGAATGGAAGAGAATACAGGACTTATACCGCAGCCTTTGCCAAAGCGTACAGTGCACGATTAGGCAATACCATCAATAAACAATTGATACGATCAGCCAACCTGGTGGCCGACTTCTGGTATACGAGCTGGGTAGATGCCGGTTGCCCCAACCTGAACAAAGGCCTGCTTACACCGCAGAAGAAAAAAGAAAGGGAAGAACTGCATGCAGAACTGGAAGCGTTCAAAAAGAACAGACTCATAGAGAAGAAATTGTTAATAGCGAAGCAGGGACAGGATAGAGAGGACTAGGGTTGATAAGTTGACAAGTGATATCTGGGCACAGTTGAAATAGTTTGCCGTTTAGAAACTTATAAAAATCGGAATTCTGTCTGGCGTTATTCCACAGAATGGAAGTTTGCATTCCCCAGAAAGGGAAAAATTCCCCGGTTAACAAATGTTAACATGGAATGGAAAACGCTTATTCAAAAAGCGGGAACGACAGAAACGCAAAAAGCGGAATGCGCGAAACGCCCGGTACCCCTTGTTCTTTTTTAGGAAAGCGGCAGAGCGTATCAAACGAAAAAAGCCTGGCCAGCCATGTAAGATCATGGGTTAAGCGTTGCGCATCCGGCGTTAAGCCTTATTGAGCAGTAAGCGTTCAGCATTGATGGCAACCCGTTGTCCGTCCATTGCCGCGCTCACGATACCGCCGGCGTAACCGGCGCCTTCGCCGCAGGGGAATAGTCCCTTGATCTGCGGATGTTGGGTTGTTTCGCGGTCACGGGGAATACGAACCGGTGACGATGTTCTTGATTCGGTAGCAACCAGTACTGCTTCATTGGTAAAATATCCTTTCATTTTCCGGCCAAATTCAACAAAAGCTTTTTGTAAGGCATTGGCAACAAAGGGCGGCAATACTTCATTGAGGGGCGCTGAAGTTATGCCCGGTAAATACGAGCAGCCGGGTAATGTAGCTGATAACTTTTTTTGAGTAAAGTCGATCATCCGCTGAGCCGGTGCAACAAATTTACCACCGCCATATTGGAAGGCTTTGCGCTCAACGGCTTGTTGAAAATACATGCCCGACAAAGGGGAATTGTTCTTCCTGAAATGTATAAAATCTTTCAGCTCAACTGCAGTAACGATACCGGAGTTGGCGAATGGGTTGTTTCGTTTCGAAGGTGACCATCCGTTTACCACCAGTTCACCCTCGCTGGTAGCTGCAGGCGCGATGATGCCGCCGGGACACATACAAAATGAAAAAACGCCTCTTTCATTTACCTGTTGCACCAGGCTGTAGGAAGCAGGCGGCAGAAATTCATCGCGGCTTTGTCCGGGGGCACAATGATACTGTATAGTATCGATTATACTTTGCGGATGCTCTACACGAACACCCAGTGCAAAGGGCTTGGCTTCTATGAGGATCTTTTTATTGTAAAGCAATTCAAAGATGTCGCGGGCCGAGTGGCCGGTAGCGAGGATCACTGCATCAGCAGTAAACGAATCGCCGCTTGCTGTTGTGACGCCATAAATGGTATTGTTCTGTACCAGCAGGTCGGTAACTTTTTGTTCAAACAAAAAATCACCCCCACAAGACAATATTTGTTCTCTTATAGCGGTAATAATGTCAGGGAGTTTATTGGTGCCAATATGAGGATGAGCTTCGTAGAGAATTTTTTCCGGTGCACCGAATTGCACCAGTATATTCAGAATGCGTTCTACGTCGCCACGTTTGGTACTGCGGGTATATAATTTACCATCGCTATATGTTCCGGCTCCGCCTTCACCGAAGCAATAATTGCTTTCCGGGTTTACGATGCCTTCTTTATTCAATGCGGCAAGGTCTCTGCGGCGGGCCCTTACATCTTTGCCTCTTTCGAGCAGAATGGGTTTAATGCCTTGTTCAATAAGCTTTAATGCAGCAAACAAACCGGCAGGGCCTGCGCCTATGATCACCACCCGGTGTTTTGCTTTTGAAACATCCTGTAAAAATGTTTCCCTGACAGTACGTTCCTGGAAAGGCTCATTGACAAAAGCAAGGATAGTGAGCAGGATCCAGGGCTGGCGGCCTCTGGCATCGATGGAGCGTTTAATGACCTGGTAGCCAGTGATAGCGGCAGTATCGACACCTATTGTTTGCGCTGCGTATTGTTGTACGGTAGATACAAGGCCGGCTTCAGACGGAAGCAGCTTCAAAGTAATTCGTTGTTGCATAGTGTTAGGTAGTTAACCTAAAAATTATTGGCAGCACAAAGGTAACAAGTACGATTCACAAAAACGTTCCACGTTTAAAGGCGGGAGAAAAGTATCAAGTCTTTACTATGGTAAAGGTTGCTAAAGTAGTGTAAGCTGTTTAGCGTTTTGTAATGATAAAACAGATACTTTTTTAACAAGTAATTTTGATTGCCTGATATAATTATATATAAATGAATCTACTTGTAGTAAGCTTATAGTAGATGAGTGTGAAAATATACCAGTATGTGTTATTGTTTTGGATAAAATACCTAGATACCTTGAGCCCTTATTTGTTTTACTTACAACTGTTAATGAGTAAAGGTGTAATTAAGGCTAATGCAGTAAAATGATAATCTATAACTTTTTTTCAGTTAATGCAATGTTGTTATTTGTTTTTTTATTTTGATCAAGAAATAAAAAAAACCTGATTAATATTTTCTGCATATCAAAATATTTGTACCTTCAATAGCATCCAATAAATAATATGAAGAAAGGATTTTTTGATACTACTGCGTTGTTGTCTTTCTTCAATTGCATTCCCTGCAAAACCAACACGATAAAATCCGTTCAATGTAAACCAGGCGCTTCACGGTCGGCAGGCCCGCACAAAAAAAAATTTTCCGGGGCATATAATAAAATAATGGACGCTGCTAATACTGGTAGTGACGCAAAACTACGTAGCATCATTGCTCAAATAGCGAATGAAAACGATGCTGCTTTTTGCGTTTCACAATTTGTATTAGCGAGTGTTCACAGGTTGTAAACAGTAACAAGTTTTGCGCATAATAATTGCATTAGATTGTTATTGATAGGAATTATTTTGACAGTAAAAAATAAAATAAAATAATTGGTCAGGCAGAGTGCAGAATTGTCAAAAACTAGTGAATAAAAAATTTTTTTTTCAGTGAAAAAATTTGATATTCGTCGCCCTTTTTAAGTTTCTGAGATTCCCCAACATTCCTGTGAAGTTGACACTAGTGCGCAATAAAGATGAATACGAACTTAACTCAACATAAAAAAACTGCTTCTAGTATAATGGCTAAGACGTCCGAAAAAGTTTGGAGTAATTGTTTGGAAATAATCAAGGATATTGTTGAGTGGCAACATTTCAAAACCTGGTTTGAACCAATTAAACCAGTAGAGTTGAGAGACAATATACTTATCATTCAGGTTCCGAGTCAATTCTTTTACGAATACCTGGAAGAGCATTATGTAAACCTGTTGGCAAAAACATTAAGAAGAGTACTTGGTAAGGACGCCAGATTAGAATATCGGATCATGGTTGATAGTGGCAATCATAATAACAAACCGCTCACTATGGATGTTCCTACACACGGCTACAAAACATTTTCAAGTAATGAAATGGATTTTCCACTCATTATAAATAATCCGGTGAAGAATCCGTTTGTAATACCGGGTTTGAAAAAAATGCAGATTGATCCGCAGCTCAATCCCATTTATACATTTGAAAATTTTATTGAAGGCGATAGTAATCGCGTGGCCCGTCGTGCAGGCAAAACGGTAGCGGAGAAACCAGGCGCCAGTTCATTCAATCCTTTAGTAATATATGGTAGTGTGGGTTTGGGCAAAACACATCTTGCCCAGGGCATCGGTAATGAAACAAAGAGATTACATCCTAACAAAGTGGTATTGTATGTAAGCTCTGAAAAATTCATTAACCAGTTCCAGGACCATAGCCGTAACAATGCGATCAATGACTTTATACATTTTTATCAATTGATCGATGTATTGATCATTGATGATGTACAGTTCTTTAACCGGGCCGAAAAATCGCAGGATGCTTTCTTCGCCATCTTTAATCATTTGCATCAGAGTGGCAAGCAGCTGATCCTGACTTCAGATAAACCGCCTAAAGACCTGGAAGGGGTTCAGGAAAGGTTGTTAAGCCGTTTCCGCTGGGGGCTGAGTGCCGATCTGCAGGTGCCGGACTATGAAACCCGTATTGAGATCCTGGAACGGAAGATGAAGAATGACGGTTTGGAAATGCCCAAAGAAGTAGTTAAGTATCTGGCTTATAATATCAATAGTAATGTGCGGGAATTGGAGGGGGCGCTGATCTCATTATTGGCACAATCTTCGCTTAATAAGCGGGAAATTGACCTTGACTTGGCAAAAAGAGTCCTCCGTAATTTCGTGAAAACTAGCAGCAAAGAAATCACCATCGAAACCATCCAGAAAATGGTATGCGAATATTTCGATGTGCCTTACGATAAATTGCTGCAGAAAACCCGCAAGCGTGAAATCGTTCAGGCCCGGCAAATTACTATGTACCTGGCCAAAGCGTTCACGAAAAACTCTTTAAAGACCATCGGTGAACATTTCGGTGGCCGCGATCATACCACCGTTATTCATTCCTGCCAAACCGTAAAGGATCTGATGGATACCGATAGTACCTTCCGGGAGAGTGTGATGGAGTTGCAGCAGAAGGTTCAGTTAGCCGCCATGTAAACATAACCTGATTTAAATGATATGATATGATCCCTCCGGTTACCGGGGGGATTTTTGTTTTTGATAACCGTAGCTCAACCATAGCTGGAGCCGGCACCAGTCTTATATCAGCCGAAGGTGCGGGCATCATCAGAGATACCATAAGGGTACATCAGCCGTAGATCAGCCATAGGTGCAGCCAGGATCAGCCGTACATCAGCCGTAGATCAGCCATAGTTGCGCCGTAGTTGCAAGGATCAACGAGTTATGTAATGGCTGACTGCGTTCCTGCGAATCGTTTGGGCGGCGGGGAGTTTGGGTCAGTGGCTATAACGGCTATAATCCGCTTCGGACGGCGCTTTCAGCGCGATGGCATGGGCTTTTCCGGAAAAAGGCGAAAAACAATCTGAATTTTTAGCTATGTAATTGATTTTTATTTGGGAATTTACTCTTAATTTTGCCGTCCCGCCGAAAAGGAGAGGTGCCTGAGTGGCCGAAAGGGCCGGTTTGCTAAACCGTTGTACGAGCTTAAACTTGTACCGAGGGTTCGAATCCCTCCCTCTCCGCTGAGTGTCCGCCGAGGCAAGTGCAAAGGCGGATATTTTTTACCTCGATCTGGCAGTTTGTAAAAAGCTGGATAGATCATCGGGAGGTAGTTCAGCCCGGTAGAATACGTGGTTTGGGACCACGGGGTCGCAGGTTCGAATCCTGTCCTCCCGACAAAACGAAAAGCCTCGCACGAAGTGCGGGGCTTTTTGCATTTTGAAGTATTGCGAACCTGTTCGCAAAAGCCAAAAAATGGGATCAAGTCAAATCGTTAGGTCATTAGGTTGTTACGGATCAGGTTGAAAAATTGGGGGATTTAGGAGAAAGTTGTTGTTTTGCAGCCTAATAAAACTGACAAGAAACATTGGAAAAGGACCAGGAAAAAGAATTGTTAGGCTATTTTTTACCAGCAGGGACACTTGAATATTTTGATATAACGCATTTTGTAAAAGATAAAGTAGGGTTGGTTTTATTTTTAGAAGAAAAGAACCTACCTCCGGCCGAATATGTCGGTCAAACGCTTCACTCCAAAGGGTTTTATCCGGAAGTTCGTGTACAGGACTTTCCGATTCGCGAGAACAAAGTAGAATTAAGCATAAAACGTCGCCGTTGGGAAGTTCAGTCTACTGGCGAAATTGTATCTCGTAACTGGGATCTGGTTATGAAAGGAGCACGACTCACCAAAGAGTTCGCGCTTTTTTTAAAAGATACACTTGGACGAGCATCCGATTAGCTGTCATCAACTGGCCCGAATG
>NZ_JAFFJX010000021.1 GCF_016924755.1 Longitalea arenae
GAGATTTACCGCCGGCTTCCTTTAGATTCCCCCTCACGAAGGACACCCTTGCCTTTGGTTAACGCTTCCCACTATCAAGGTGCGTTCGGGACTTCCACCCTAGAGTTTGCGCCCGTGCCGGGCGCACTACATAAAGCCATCCGCCTGGGCGGATGGCTTTTTTTTATAAGCATGCCAGGCAAGCCGGCTTACTTAACCTTATGGAATAGTCAATCTTAAAACACTATAAATACGGGAAAAACACCTGCTTTAATACTCCCAAATAGTTGTAATCTCGTGAACCAAAACAAACGTTATGAATAGCGATAACTTTGACTTAGTAAAAAAACTGCTTGCACTTCCGTGGTACAATCTCATTTTGATTTCCTTACTTATCCTGCCCTTGTTTATTGGGGCCTGGGTCAGTTTACTATCGTCTTTGAACATTGTTCTTAAAGACAACCAGAAGAAATCGATCGTTCTTCTTTTTATTGGAATTTATTCAATCGGGCTCGTCGTTGGAAAGATCGGTTATAATATTGAGCAATCAACCAGCCTTGGGAAGGTCAATGAAGCTGTAAAACTCGACTTAAGAGCCAATGGTGGAGTAATGGGTTTTAAAAGAATAAGAGAAAGGCATCCATCTTATACAGAAGAACTTCTTTATAAAGTAGCAGAAAACTTTCCTAATGACTTTGAAATAACGCCCATTGCAGATCCCAATGATCCCGTTAAACGTGACCTGACAGATCCCTTTGGCTTAAAACTCAGGCAGCTGCATTGATACGGTTTCTAATTTGTATCAACCAAATAGTTCTACCAACATCATCCATGTCCTGATGCATCTGAGCTGTGCAGTAATTTATTACCCATCCCTTTTCACAAAATACTGCTCCTGGTTTTCATAAAAATGCGCCAGGTCCTCTTTTGCAGTCGTGAGGGCTTTTACCTTGTCATCATAATAAAGCTTGCCAATAGAATATTGGTAAGCATTTGCCAACACCCTTGACCTGCCCTTTGTCTCCGGATCATCTTTATGCGCCTCTAATTTCTTCATCCTGGCAATAAGTCCAAACACTTTATTGCTGCCCAGGAAATCGATGATCTCGGCGGCTTTGTATCTGTTCTCAATAATTTCATTACAAAGTTCTACGGCGGCTAACCGCAAAACCCGGTCACCAACGAGTTCTATCTTCTTAAAAATGTGTTGCGCTTCAGTCATAATACAGTTTAAATAAAAAGGACGTTTGCCCACGCCCCAAAAATATGCCCGTCCGGTCATCCAGGGGAATGATTCACTTATAATTTAATATAAATCAACGCCCTGCAAATTACTAAAACATCTTAGCCTTTATAATTCAATGAAGAACAATAGACAGGAACGGCCGTCAAAACTAATCAATTCATACGATTATCGCATACATAAAGTATACTACATCAAAGATCGCCGGGGCAGCTATGCTTCAATCCTCACATAAAAAATTTGCATCCCTTTCTAATATATTAATTATTTTAGACAACTGTTATATCCTGCCTTCTGAACAGCTGCCTGGCTTTTACAAACTAAAACTACTGTATATGACCTCAAGACTTTACTTTAAGAGCTGCTTTTTAGTCGTTTTTGCTTTTGGCCTTAGCGCCTGTAATAATGAAAATCAAACCAAGAGCCCGAACACAGAAGATACGATAGCTTCAAATGACAGTCGTGCAGGCAGGTATACTCCCTTTGATACCGCCCGCGGTGTAACCAGGATATCACCAAATCTCTACAAACAATTAGCAGACACATTAGGTATCAGGGCAATCCAGGGCACCTATAAGCCAGGCGATTCCTCCATACTGCATGCGCACCCTGATTTTGCCATGTATGTGCTGGAAGGAGGCACTGTTGAACTCACCTCGGAAGATGGAAATAAGCAAACGATTGAATTCAAAAAGGATATGGCTGTAGTGCTTCCTGCATCAACCCATTCGGCAAAAAACATAGGTAAAACAACATTGAAAGTATTTGTGGTCGAGGTTGACAGGCCAAGAGAATAAGCCGGCGTACGCGCCTGGGGTCCTGGCATATTTTTTTGATCAATGTATGCAGATGGTAGAAGTTACAAGAAGAAAAGATCCCACACTTCACCGTCAAACTAAATTGTAACTATATGCCAGACGATAAAAATATAACAGGACGCCAGGACGATATCCGGGTCGATGGTAACGATAGTATTGAAGCCGAATATCTGCAAAGCCAGTTTCCCGGCAAAACGCAGGAACAAATTATGGAAGCGATTAAAGCGGCGGGACCTGTACGTGCCGACATCATCGAATATTTACAAAGGGTGAAATAAGTAATCTTCCTTGTAAAAAGCGGCATGATAACACTTCGGCCATTAGAGAAGGGGACCGCATCCAGAGAAGAAGCAATTTTAAAAACTCAAAAGCAGGTTGTCACTACCGCGAATATGCGCTGTACGTAAATAAAGATCCGGTGTTGCCCCTTCGCTGGCCATACACCGGATCCTTGATTCTTCATTGTGAATATTTATTTCCGGCTGAATATTTTTAGCAAATTCGTTTATCAGTCTTTGTTAGTATATTTAGGCCTCAAATAAACCTTATATGAAGAAATTCGCCTTATCCTTATTAATGGCGGTAGTATGCTCTGCCGCCAGTTCCCAGACAGATATCTTCACTTTAATGGAGCGAACGGATCTCCGGCTCAACGAGATCGAACGCATCGCCAATCGTTACTTCGACAGCGTAGGCACCGGCAGAGGTACCGGTTATAAACAATATCAGCGCTGGTTATATGAAAGAAAGTTTCACACCGATGAAAGCGGTTTCTTTATCAATGCTGAAACCGAAGCTGCCCGCTACAAAGCGGCAAAAGCAGCCATGAGAACCCGGCAAATTGAATCTTCTGCAAGAGGCACCTTTGGCTACTGGACGGAACTCGGTCCGCAGAACTGGACCTACACAAGCGGCTGGAATCCGGGTGTAGGCAGAATCACCTCGGTAGCCATTCATCCTTCCAATCACGCGGTAATATATGTAAGCTCGCCTGGCGGAGGCATCTGGAAGAGTACGAACAGCGGGGCCAGTTGGACGCCACTTGTTGATTTTACATCGTCAGCCTGGATGAATATCTTCCATCTTTGTATCGATCCTTCCAATCAAAATGTTATTTATGCTGCTGTACAAAACGGAGGCGTTATCAAATCAACGAATGCCGGTGTGTCATGGGCTGCTACCGGCGCAGGTCCCGGTGCTTCCAAAAAAGTGATCGTACATCCCGCCAACTCATCCATCGTATTTGCCACCGGTAGCAATGGCGTATTCCGTTCTATTGACGGCGGCGCCAGCTGGACACAGGTTCATACCGAAGCAAAAGAGGATATTGAATTCCATCCAACCAATGCCAACATCATGTATACTTCCGGTTCCGGCGGTACAAGCTGTTTCTGGCGTTCGGTTGATAACGGGGTTACATGGACAGCCATAACGGCAGCTAACGGTATCACCAACGTGGGAAGAACATTGATCGGTGTTTCCCCCGCCAACCCTGCTGTGGTGTATGCCGTACAGGCAAACGGCAGCTCCTTTGGCCGACTGTACAGATCGACTGATGCCGGTCAGACATTTGTGACCACGGTGGTCGGCAATGCCGCCAGCGGCACCAATTATTTTGGTTATGAAACAACCGGTACGGGCACGGGCGGTCAGGCTACCTATGATATGGCCATCTGTGTAAACCCCGTGAATATAGATGAAGTGATGATCGCCGGTATCATCTGCTGGAAATCGACCAATGGCGGTACTTCCTTTGTGGCGCAAACCGCCTGGAGTTATCCCAATTCGGTCGGTTATAATCATGCCGATGTGCATGCGCTGGAATGGATCGGTTCCACTATTTATTCCGGCAGTGACGGCGGCATCTACAAAAGCAACAATAGCGGTGGCGACTGGATCGATCTTTCCGCCGGGCTTGGCATCAGGCAGTTCTATCGTATCGCCTGTTCCAAAACCGATCCAGATGTGATCACCGGCGGTGCGCAGGATAATGGCTCCTCCTTCAGAAGAACCGACAGCAGTTGGAAGGACTGGCTGGGCGCCGATGGTATGGATAATGTGATCAGTCCCACCAATGCCAACATAGCTATCGGCACATCTCAGAACGGAGCGATCTATAAAACCACCAATGCCGGCCAGTCACGCACCAACCTCACTCAACCTTCCAGCGGTAACTGGATAACACCGCTGGTGATGCATCCCACAAATCACAATACGGTGTATGGTGGCTGGACGGGCATTTATAAGTCTGTGAACGGCGGTACCAACTGGATAAAGATCTCCGGCACGGTGATCGGCGGTATGTTGAATACCCTGGCGGTAGCACCCGGTGATACAAATTATATCTACGGTTCTGTTGGCGCCAAATTATACCGCACTAATAATGGCGGTACAAGCTGGGATTCGGTTACCGCCCCGGCAACGATCAATGCCATTTATGTAAGCCAGGTAAACCCTTCCAAGATCTACCTGGCCCTCAACAGCACGGTGAACCGCGTTTTTGTATCTTCCGACAGAGGCAGTACCCTCACCAATATTTCGGCAGGATTGCCAGCCCTGGTTGCGCGCTCAATAGTCGTAGATAACAACCCTTCAGAAAGTATTTATGTAGGCATGAATGTGGGCGTATATTATCGTGACAATGCAGATACCAACTGGGTGGAGCATGCCAGCGGTTTGCCACTGGTTGCCGTAAACGAAGTAGAGATCCAAAAATCTTCAGGAAAACTGCGCGTGGCCACCTACGGAAGAGGAGTATGGGAAACCAATCTTTGGTCACCGGTGTTGGTAGGCACTACAGATATAACAGATGATGGCGGCTTCCTGGAGGCGCAACACATGACAGGTTCTCCGGCCAATGAAGATTATACCAAAGTGATCGATAATAACAATACTACCAAATACGTGACCTTTAATTGTGCTGCCTGGTTGCGTTACAGCGCCGCCAATACGTATGTTCCCAAAGGGTATAGCATCGTTTCGGGCAACGATGCACCAGACAGGGATCCGAAAAGCTGGACTTTGCAGGCCTCGATGGATAGTGTCAACTGGGTAGTGCTGCACACCGTGACTAATGAATTCTTCAGCGGCCGTGGCCAGGAAAAAGTGTATGTTTTCAACAACACGGCGGCCTATAAATACTACCAGTTCAACTTTAACTGCAAGGCAGGTTCCCTCTTCCAGTTTGCCGAGATGCGCATCTATGGCATCCAACAACCGGTTATCCTCACAAAAGCACCCGTTCCCGCAAAAGTGGCTGCTTCCCAGGAAGAATTACCGGCAACGGGCATAAAGGCTTACCCGAATCCTGTTTCCGGGAAATTAACACTGACAGGGCTCCAGCATGCGCATACAATAATCATGTATGACATGAACGGGAAAAAAGTGTTAACCCAACAGGTAAACGGCCAAACAAAAGTATTGGATCTGCAGAAGCTCACCCGGGGCATTTACCAGTTGATCATTATCGACAAAGACCAGGGACATACCAATGTCAGGATCGTAAAAGATTAATGACAATTTGTGGTTTGTGGTTTGTTGAATGAACCACAAACCACAAACTAAAAACTACAAACCCGGTATTTAAACCTGGCTCCATTTACCATGAAATATTTTATATTAGTGCTGATCCTTTCAGGCGGGTTTTGGTTTTCCGCTTATGCCCGTCAAATACCGGTTGATTCAACCAGCCTGTTGGAAGAAGTGATCGTAACCGCCAATAAGTTTCCCGAGAGAAGAAAGTTTATCGCCCAGCCAACATTGGTGTTGGCAAAAAAGGAGATTGACGGATCCCTGTCGAATAATACAGCCGGTTTGCTGGAACATAGCGGTAAGGTATTCGTACAACGCAGCCAGTTAGGCGGCGGAAGCCCGGTCATCAAAGGGTTTGAGGCCAGCCGCATTTTACTGGTAGTAGACGGCGTAAGGCTGAACAATGCCATTTACCGTACCGGTCACTTACAAAATGTGATCACCATCGATGACGACATCCTGGAAAGGGTAGAGGTCTTATCGGGCCCGGCATCAACGATGTATGGTTCTGATGCATTGGGTGGGGTGATCCATTTACAAACCAAAGAACCGATGTTGGAAAAGATCCAAACCAATGTATCGAGCCGCTATAGCAGTGCATTCAATGAATGTACCGGTCATGCCGATCTTAATATCGGAACGCGCCATTTTGCATCCCTCACTTCTTTGAGCTTTAGCAGGTATGGCAACCTGCGCCAGGGCAGTCAGCGAAGGGCGAAATATGCAGAATTTGGGAAACGGAAAGAATACATCACCCAAATTAGCCGCATCGATTCCATTGTACAGAATGATAATGAGAACGTTCAGAAATACAGCAACTATCAGCAGTACGATCTGTTGCAAAAGTTTTTATGGCAGAAAAGCCCGGCGCAATCGCATGAACTGAACTGGCAGTATTCCAACAGCAGTGATATTCCACGGTATGACCGGCTTACCGATACCAGGAATGGCGCCTTGCGGTGGGCGGAATGGTACTATGGCCCGCAGGAAAGGCTTATGGCATCTTATAATTTCCAGTCGAAAGAAATAAAAGGATTCTTTGATCAGCTCAAAGCCGGCGCCAGTTATCAGCACATCGAAGAAAGCCGGATGCAGCGTGCTTACAGAAGATCCTTACGCGAGCACAGGATAGAACGGGTAGATGTATGGGCCCTGCACCTCGATCTTCGCAAAAGCATGGCAAAACACGATCTGCATGTGGGAGCCGATGCACAGTTCAATAAGCTCCGGTCTCTTGCATTCAATTACGATATTCATTCCGGGATCAAGACATCGGGCCTCGTCACCCGCTATCCCGATGGTAAGAACAGCATGAGCTATAGCGGCATTTATGCGCAACACACATTCAGGATCATTCCGGGTAAACTGATCCTGAATGATGGCCTCCGGTTGAATTATGTTGGCCTGGATGCGAATTTCAACGACACCGCCCTGCTTCATCTGCCTTTCACAAAAGCCACACAGCGGCATCTTGCCTATAGTCTCAATGCTGGCCTGATCTTTTTGCCCAATGCCAACAGCAGCCGGATAGCGCTTAATGTCTCTACCGGCTTCCGGGCGCCAAATATCGATGACCTTGCCAAAGTGTTCGAATCAGCAGGCGGCGTACAATTGGTAGTTCCCAACAGGGAGCTCAAACCCGAGCATACCTGGCAATTCGATCTTGATTGCAGCAAACGCCTTGGTAAATGGCTCGAGCTGGAAGCAAACGCATTCTATACCCTGTTCCGTGATGCGGTTGTGCTCGACAGGTTCCATTTGAACGGTGCAGCCAGTGTGTTGTATGACGGACAATTAACGCCTGTTGCCGCCAATCAAAATAAAGCGCGGGCCTGGTTATACGGCTTGCAGACCGGTTTTTCGCTTCGTCCGGTTACTTATCTAAGCCTTTATTCCCATATTACTTACACCCATGGCCGGTATAAGCAGGAAGATAAATCAACCGTACCGATGGACCATATTCCGCCGGTATTCGGAAAAACAGGCCTTACAGCCCGGTATAAAGGCATGGAAGCTGAGATGTATGTACTCTACAACGGAAGCAAAAAACTAAAGGACTACAATCCCTATGGGGAAGACAACCTGCAGTATGCAACGGCAGACGGCATGCCTGCCTGGCATATCCTCAATTGTACTACAAGGTTCATTATAAGTAAACAATATACGTTGCAACTGGCTGTAGAAAATATCCTGGATAAAAATTACCGGGTATTTGCTTCCGGGATCAGCGGAGCGGGAAGGAATTTCATAATAAAGGCAAGGGCAAGCTTTTAACGAATTCATTCAGTAAATTAGCCGTCATTTAAACAACGATATTGTTATATGGCTAATCAAAATAAGCACAGGCGGCAATTCTTAAAAAACTCAGTGAAGGCATCAGGTTTCCTGCTAATGACCCCTTTGATCGATAAGGTCAGATTCGTGGAATCTTCCGGGAAACAAAAGCAAATGATCACAGTGCCCAATCGTATAAAATTTGCAGTGATCGGTATTGACCACCCGCATATTTATGGTATGACCGATGCCATTAAAAGAGGAGGCGGCGAACTGGTGGCTTTGTATGCCAAAGATCCCGCGATGACGGCTGCATTTATGAAAGCCTATCCCGAGGTCAAACTGGCAAAAAACGAAAATGAGATCCTGGAAGACCCGGCGATTCACCTGGTCTTAAGTTCAGGCATACCCGACGAACGCGCGCCCTTAGGTATTCGTGTAATGCAGCACGGCAAAGATTATTTAACGGATAAACCCGGCATTATTACCTTGGAACAACTGGCCGCAGTAAAAAAGGTGCAAAAAGAAACAAAACGCATTTACTCGATCATGTACAGTGAACGTTTTGAAAATAAAGGCACAGAGAAAGCAAGCCAGCTGGTAAAAGCAGGCGCTGTTGGCAAGGTCATTCAGACGATCAACCTGGCGCCGCACAGGATCAAAAACAATATCGGTAAAACAGGGTTGGCAGTGCGGCCGGATTGGTTCTGGGATAAAAAAAGATACGGTGGCATTCTTACAGATATCGGTTCGCATCAGTTCGATCAGTATTTGCACTTTACAGGTTCAACCGAAGCGCAGGTTTTGATGTCGCAGGTAGGCAATATCCATCACCCCGACAAACCTTTGTTCGAAGATTTCGGCGATGTGATGTTACAGGGCAATGGCGGCGCCGGTTATATAAGGGTCGACTGGTTCACGCCTGATGGCCTGAATACCTGGGGCGATGGACGCCTGACCATACTGGGAACAGATGGATATATAGAGGTAAGAAAAAACACGGATCTGCTTTCAGGTAATAAAGGCGGCAATCATTTATACCTGGTAGATAAAAAGGAAATGATACATATGGATTGCAACAATGAGGTATTGCCATTCGGGCCGTTGTTTGTCGATGATGTACTTAACAGAACGGAGACCGCCATGACACAGGCGCATTGTTTTCTGGCCACCGAATTGGCATTAAAAGCGCAGAAAAATGCCCGGCCCATGACCTTCAGGAAATAAAATACAGTACGCTCGCTTTAAATCGCTGCCAATGAAAAAAGCAAAAAAATCAACCATCAGCCGCAGGAGATTTCTGACCAACACCGTTAAAACGGCTGTAGGAACAGCCATCACGGCGAATATACCAATGATCGTGCCTGCCAGCGTTTTTGGTAAATATGCACCCAGCAACCTGATCAATATTGCATCTATCGGTTGCGGCAGGATCTCTATTACGCACGACATGACGTCCATAGCAAAATATGCAGGCGCCAGAATAAGGGCCGTTTGTGATGTAGATAAGAACCGGGCTGCCGCCGGTCCGGCTGCGGTAAAAAGGAATTATGAAAGGGCTGCGCAATTTAATGGCGGCCTGAAAGGGGATTGGGAGATAAAAGTCTATCACGATTATAAAGAGCTTTTAGCTAATAAAGATATCGATGCAGTACATATAAGTCTGCCCGATCATCATCATGCGGTGGTCGGCGTTCATGCAGTAAATGCAGGTAAAGATGTGTATTTGCAAAAACCCGCCTCCCTCACCATTGAAGAAGGAAGGATCTTAAGTAATGCGGTAAAAAGAACCGGCCGGATCCTGCAAATGGGAAGCCAGCAACGTTCCATCGCGCCATGGCCGCAGTTTAAAAAAGTATGTGAGTTGGTTCGCAACGGCAGGATCGGGCAATTGAAAACAGTGGAGGTTGGTTTACCTGGAGATCCCGGCGGCGGCAGCACGATGCAAATGCCTGTGCCTGCCGCTTTGGATTACGACGCCTGGCTGGGCACTACGCCCGAGATCTATTATACAGAAGACAGGGTGCATGCGCAGGATGCAGGGATAAAAGGCATTACAAGCAGACCGGGGTGGTTGCGCTGCGAACAGTTTGGCGCCGGTATGATCACCGGCTGGGGCGCCCATCATATTGATACGGCACATTGGGGCATGGGCGCAGAACTTACCGGCCCCATCGAGATCTGGGGCCATGCGAAATTCCCGGGCGATGATCCCGGTTATAAAGGCTTATGGGATGTACATGGAATTTTCAGAACGGAAGCATTGTATGCGAACGGAGTGCATATGATCGTTTCCAATGAATTGCCCAATGGGGTAAAATTTATTGGCACGGAAGGATGGTTGTGGGCCACCCGGGGAAATTATAGAGTAACCGATACCGACCCTGTTGCGGATAATAGCGGGGTGAAGCCTATTGATGCAAGCAACCCCAAAATTTTACAATCAGTTATCGGTGCCAATGAGATCCATTTATACGAAAGCGCCGACCAACATGCCAACTGGTTAGATTGTATCAAAACAAGAAAAGAGCCTTCGGCTCCTGTAGAAGTTGGTCATCGCTCCTGCAGCGCCTGTTTATTACATCATATGGCCATGAAATTAAAAAGAAAGATCTACTGGGACCCGGCCAGTGAAACCATCACGAATAATGATAAGGAAGCAATCGCGATGCTGTCGCGGCCGCGCAGGAAAAAATATGATTTTTAATGCTACAACCGGCAATGGGGGAAAGCGGACGGTCTTTTATCTATATTGCATCGCTAAACGAACCGTATCATGCATGCAACAACGCCCATTTTCCCGGTACAATATTCCACACTCTCCGCATTGGCACTGAAAGGTGCAATTGCAGCGGGTTATGGTTTGAACAATATAAGCTGCAGCTTTCTGCTGCGGGGAGTAAGCGATACTTACCTGGTCAGGAGCAATACGGAGCAATATATCTTTAAAATATACCGCGACAGCCACCGGTCAATTACTGAGATCCGGGGAGAGGTGGAGCTGCTGAATATATTACATGACCAGGGAGCAAAAATAGCTTATCCCATCAGGGATCTCAATGGGCAGCAGATCCAGTCTTTTAATGCCCCTGAAGGCATCCGTTATGGCGTTTTATTCAGCTTTGCCAGGGGCAAAAGCATGCACGATCTGTCGGACCGGCAATTGGCAGTTACCGGCAGGGAAATGGCCGTAATACATACTATAAGTGCAAATGCGTTTATCCAATATGAAAGAAAAAGCTATGATCTGAATAACACCATCATACAGCCGTTGAAAAAGGTGAAGCCTGCATTTGCCGACATTCCGGAAGACTATGATTATTTATTAAAAACCGCCGAAAGGGTTATTCAAAAATTAAATGATTTTGATACGGCGCGGTTTAGTAATGGCTATTGCCACTATGATTATCTTCCCAAAAACTTCCACTTCGACGAAAACGATAATATAACCTTTTTTGATTTTGATTTTATGGGAAGGGGGTACCTGGTAAACGATGTAATGAGCTTCTGGCTTCATTTAGCGCTTCATACGACTTTTAATAAAATAACCAGGGAAGAAGCAGAAAGACAGTTTGATATCTTCATCAAAAGCTACCAAAGTGGAAAGCACATATCCGCCGATGAGGTCAAAGCAATCCCATACCTGAGTTTCGGCTTCTGGATCTTTTACATGGGCTTCCATTATGAACAATTCGACGATTTTTCCAATTCTTTTTTCAATACCCGTTTCCTGAAAGAACGTGTAGCGTTGATTAGAAAACTGGTCGACAACTATTGTGCATTTGATCAGTAACAGTCGCAACCAAAATAAAAAAAGCCTGTAACCTTTGCAGCGTTACAGGCCCGCGTCTCATGAGACGAACTTTCGTGGGTGCACTGGATCTAACCGCTTTATAATAATTTGAATTTCAGGAACCTGAAATACTAAAGTAGTCTTTCGATATGTATGGTATTGCCACTTCAAATGCTATTGCTGCATACTGGTATCTCTTTGCGTTTGATTTACGGTGGTATCACGCGTAGTATTGTTTGTGCCAGTAGTGTCTGATGAAGTACCAGTCGTAGATTGCGGTGGATTGCAGGCTGCAATAGCGCCTAATACGATCAATAATGCAAAAAAGATGTTTTTCATAATCTAAATTTTAATGGTTATTGCTTCAATTCTTCTGCCACCCTGTTTTGGGATCGTTAGAATTCAGCTTTGCATTCAAAATCAGATTGTTGTGAATATTCTACATACCTGTAGAATTAACGCCTTGATCGTTCTACACTTAATTCCCACTCTTTAACCTTCGAGATACCCGCTTAGTTTATCCACACGGCCTGCGTAAAAGCGCCATTTGCCGCAATATCCCAGGCTTCGAGCCGCACCCATTTTCTGCCGGTCAGATCAAGGGATATATTGAAACTCTCTTCACCAAAAGGCTGCGTATGCACCAGGTTAATCCGTTCACGGTACACCTTATGGCCATCGCCCGAAATGATCTCGGCATAATTCATAGGAAAGGTCCATCTCAGTTTGAACGAGATCTTTGTTTGTTTGCCATCAGCGCTAACTGCTGCTCCCGGTGACTTTCCGTTCACCGTGAACGAAGGGATGAGTACTTCGCCGGTAGAGGAAAAGAATTTACCCTGTTGCAATACATCCAAAACAGATCGCCAGCCGCTTTTATAATCAGGCAGTTTGTCAATATTGAGGTAGTTAACGTTCAGGTGTGCATACATTTCATTTTCGGGTTCAATGGTAAACAGGTCCGATTCTGCGAGGATCTTTTTGCGGTCACCCCAATTACACATATCATCCATGAGGTCCAGCACACGTTTGCCAAGTTTTGGCTGCGACAGATCGGCTGGCATAGCTTTCCAGGCCGCACCAAGGAAATGCGCATCCTTGAAAAAAGGAGCCAATCGGTATTTGTCAGGATACCCCGTTGAGCCTTTGGTGCGGGGATGGGCCGTCCAGGCCAGGCCGTTTTCCAATTTCAGCAGGTCGAGCATTTCCTGTTCATTCGCTATCCGGTACACCTTGCCGTAAGTTTTATCGTCGGTCACGAATGGCTCGCTTTCTTTTCTCGACATGATCCAGTAAACAGGTTTCGGAAACAGTTGCAACCAGTGCCCGCCGAAAAATTCATTCGGCTCTTCGCCCGGCAGCAGCAGGAATTTGTCTGACGATAATCTTTCGCATTGTTGAAACAGGGCCTGTAATTCTTTTAACCGGAGGCTGTCCGGCCCCTTGGGATGCGCCGTGTAATGAAACTCTCCGAGGTGCACTATGTCGATACCAGTTCGGCTGAATACCTGCATGAAAGCCGGTGTATCAGGCACCGGTTTATTGGCCATCACCACTTTCATGATAAACTCATTATGAAAGTGACTTGCCATTGTTTTATAGCCGGGCAGTGAAGAGTAGCGATCGTTATTGGTAAACTGTTTTACTTCAGCCAGCGCCCTGGCTTCGTTCCCGCTGTTGAGTAACACAAAATAATTCAATCGCTGCCGCGTGCCAGGAGGCGCATTGAACCAGGGTACAAAACGCCGGTCGCCATAGAGGTCCTGCCGGATCCCGATGCCATATCCATTCACCAACTTGCGGTAATTATTTCCGGCCCAGACGAATTTTAAATTAAATGCTTCATCCAGGGGGTAAAAATACTGGTGGGGTGGGGGAAATACCGCCAGGCTGCCTTCGCTGCTCACGCCAATAATGCTTCTGAATTTTACTTGCAAAGCGGTAGCACTGTCATCACCGGCTGGCTTTATAAACTGCATTTGTTCCTGCACGTTGCTCCAGCCGATCTTTTGCCACAGCTTGTTCGTTGAAACCAGTCCGGCATCGTACAGGATTGCTGTTGAATCGACGCTGGTTGTCATAACTGCAGCAATGTTCATCAGGGGACTGCCATTGTACAAAGTTATTTCCAGGGTGCCGCTGAAACCGGGTGCTTGTAAAGAATCGATGCTGATCACCGTTCGGCTGCCGATGCTGGTGACATCAGCAGCATGTTTGTTACATGCAATACGGTGTGCTGCAAATGGCTTGTTGGGCACTTTGTCGAAGAAAATGTTCCATCCATTTTGCGAAACCAGGTCGCGTTTACCAACCGTTAACAGGAATACCGGATCAAGGCCCGAAGCGATCAAATGTTCCCTGTTGCTTTCTTGTAATACCAGGCTTTTGAACAGGGGCTGTTGCGCAGAAAGGTCAAGAACCAGCTTGCCCTGCTTATTATTGCCTGCGGGCCATGATACCGATAATAAATTATCTTTTACGGTGGCGTTTGCGCCGTTCCTGTTACTGAAATTTTTCAGCGATGTTTTTACCTGTGCATATAAGGTGCAATAGGAAAGAAGGAGTACAATGGCAATAAGAAATCGCATAATAGTGCTGGGTGTTTAAATAACAGAGATGCTTATGTAAAACTAAAATAGCACTATATTCCTTATTATGTTGTGCGCGCAGGCGCTAAAATTGTTTCAGCATGGTACCCCCCGGCACGGGATGGTTTAATAAGACCAAATAGTAAGTTTGTTTCAGGAAGGCTGATTCAGAAAAATTATTAAATTCTCCTGGCAGGGTTTAAGATCACCGCTTTAATAAAAAACATGAGAGATCGTCCTGAAATTTCTACTAACACAATAACAGTTCAATGATGCCGAAAACATCTACGATTGCAACGCTATTCTTTTTCTCTGCGCTCTTTTGTTTACATGCAGTACATGGGCAGCAGCCGGTTCCTTTGAAACCGCGGATCCTGGTAAGCACCGACATAGGTGGCACAGACCCTGATGATAATCAATCAATGGCTCATTTGCTGATGTATAGTGATAAGTTCAATATTGAAGGTCTTGTATCTTCACCTTCATACGGGGAAGGTAGAAAGGAAGAGATCCTGCGGATGATCGATCTGTACGAAAAAGACCTGCCTAAGTTGAAGAACTGCCAGAAAGGCCTGGCTGCCCCTGATCATTTACGGTCGGTAACCAAACAGGGAAAACATGGCAATGCTCCGTACGCCGGTTATACCAGCCCAAGCGAAGGTTCGGACTGGATCATCAAATGCGCCAAAAAGAAAAGCAGCCAACCACTTTGGATCCTTGGCTGGGGAGGATTGGAAGATCTGGCCCAGGCATTACACGATGCGCCGGAGATCCAGGATAAGATCCGCGTGTATTGGATCGGAGGTCCGAATAAGAAATGGAGTGCAAACAGCTATGCTTACATTGCTGAAAATTTCCCAAAACTTTGGTTTATCGAAAACAACGCTTCTTACTATGGCTTCTTTTCAAATAAGGATGTGCTCGACAGTGTGAGAACAACCGGTTACTACAACAAGTACATTCAGGGTGCAGGACAGCTCGGTAAAGACTTTAAAAACTATTACCAGGGTGACGTGAAAATGGGTGACACGCCCTCACTGCTCTACCTCATGGATCGGAACCCCAATGATCCAATGCGGGAAAGCTGGGGCGGCAGCTTTGAGCGGTTAACGCATAACCCCCGCGTTATCTTTGATCGTATTACCGGCATAACAGACACCGTTGCGTTTTGTACAGTAGTAGAGTTTCACCTCAAAGGACCCGAGATCAATATCCCGGCAGACTCCATTTGTTTCTGGATGGAAACGCCTTATAAAAACACTGTGCAAAAATGGGCTGGCTATTATCTGGGCGGCGGCCAATACGGACTAAAGTATGTGCCGAAGCAAGCGGAAGTGGTAAGCTACCGGTTACACTCAGCCCTTCCCGGTTTCCCGGTACAGGAAGGGAAACTGGTTGTTACGAACCTATGGCCTGGCAAAAGGAATTCCACTGACTATAAACCGGGCACTCACTGGTATACAGACAAAGCTGATCCGCAACTATACGACGGAAAGATCCAGGGCGGAAAAACCATCTCCCGGTGGAGGCAGGATGTGCTGTTGGATTGGGCTAAGCGTTGGGAATGCCTTCGCTAAAACAACGGCATTTGAAATGGCGGCGACAAAGATGTTGCTGAAAATGTATAGCAAAATGCAAACCTTCACATTCAATGACTTAAAGCGTTATCTGCGAACAAATAAAATTTATTCTACTTTTGAATTCAGCAACATGAACACATAACGATTGTAAGGTTCAATCTTAATCTTGCCAAGCATGAAGGGGATCTCTGATAACGATTTGCTGCTCCGCGTAAGCGAAGGCGACCGGCACGCCTTTCGTGAACTGTACCAGCGCTATACGCCCGTACTGTACCCATTTATCAAAAGTGTATGTAATGACGATGCGTTAAGTGAAGATATCGTGCAGGAAGTTTTTATTAAGATCTGGGATAACCGCGCAAAAGCAGTTCACATAAAACAGCTTAGATCCTATTTATTCAGGGCCGCAAAAAACAGGTTCCTTAATGAATTGAGAAAACAAAAGAACGAAAGAACCTTTATTAACGATCGCCTCTACAATGGAATGGATCCTGAAACACCCGAACAACAATTGACACTTAAAGAAGGGATGCGCTTGCGCGACCAGGCCCTGGCCACACTATCACCTAAAAAAAGGCTTATTGTTGAATTGAGCACCCGCGAAGAATTGAGCCTCGACGAGATCTCATCCAGAACAGGCGCATCGAAAAACCTGGTAAAAAAACTGCTGTACCAGGGATTGGCCACCATTAGAAAATATGAAATCATTAAATACTTCAGGTGTTTGTTTTGAGCTGTTGTTCTCTTACCTCTTTTTTTTAAAAATATTTCCCACAGGGGGGTCCTTTTTCCCGCCATGCGTGTCTTACCCCCGATATGGACCAAAATACATTCGAAGATTTTCTTGAAAAGATAGCACAACAAACGCATGCTGCTTCAGAATTAGCCGATTTCCTGAACTGGCTCAAAACACTGCCGGAGGAGCAGGCTGCAGCCGCCCTCGACAGGTATGAAGCGGCGTTCAGCGCCGGTAATGCGGCTGACAGCGTTGACCATAAAGCGATCAGGCGTATCGAAGAAGGCATAGAGAATAGGTTAGGGGCTGATGTGAATCCCATTTCCCGAAAAAGAACGCCGCTTGTCTTTTTTGTAAAAGTGGCCGCCATTTTCGTGGTGGTGCTTTCAGTGGTCTTTTTCTTCTTTTCTCAAAAACAATCCCGGAATAACGGCCATCAAGCTGCGCAAACGACTGCAAGCATCGTTCCGGGTAAAAACCAGGCTATGCTGAAACTGAGCGGCGGCAGATCCATCCTGCTCGAAGAAGTAGCCGATGGTATGATCACCATGAACGACAAAGCCACCGGATTCGAGAAAAAAAGTGGTTTACTGGTGGCCAAAGGAGTTGCAGAATCACTCAACCAGGCTGATGAACTCAATATGCTGGAAACACCCAAAGGCGGACAATACCAGCTAGCATTACCCGATGGCTCAAAGGTATGGTTGAATGCATCCACCCGCCTCTTCTTCCCAAGCGTTTTTAAACCGGGCGAAAGAAAAGTAAAAGTTGTGGGCGAAGCTTATTTCGAAGTGAGATCAGATCCCAAAAATCCATTTATCGTTGAAACGGCTGCCGGCGCCTTCCTACGCGTGCTGGGAACAAGTTTCAATGTGAGCGCTTACCGGGAAGATGCCCGGGAGATCACTACCCTCTTAACCGGCAGTTTGCAGGTTAGCCGCAATCAGTCACAGGCATTGCTGACACCGGGGCAACAGGCCATCGTGACTGCAGCCGAAATCACCGGTGTACAGGAGGTAGAAACCAGTTATGCAGTGGCCTGGAAAGAAGGCTATTTCATGTTTAACCGCGAACCCATCAAAGACGTAATGAATAAGATAGCACGCTGGTATGATGTGGATGTCGTGTACCAGGGGCCGGTTACAGAAACCCGGTTTTGGGGCACGGTATCCCGCTTTGCCCAGGTACACGATGTACTTCAACTGCTCGAAGCTACGGGGCGGGTTCACTTTACCATTGAAGGAAGAAAGATCTATGTAAAAAAATAATGAAAACGTTAAAGGCCGTAAATCTATGACATTAAACCCGGGTATAAAGCCTGTACCAACCAACATTAAACGACTGCTAAAATTGCTCATTACCATGAAGCTGCTATTGTTCCTGTTGTTTGCCGTGCTGCAGGCAAACGCCAATAGCTATGCCCAGAGCGTCTCGCTCAGGGGCCGCAGCATTCCCATCGAGCGCATTTTTTTAGAGATCAGAAAACAGACCGGTTTAGCGGTATTATGTGAAAGTGATGTGCTGGAAAGTATTAAACCGCTCACTGTAAACTTTCACAAGACACCGGTTTCGGAAGTATTGGCGTATTGCCTGAAGCAAACGCCGTATACCTATCAGCTCGAGAAAAACAGTATCGTGATCAAAACAATGGCCCGCGCTGAACCCAGTCCTGCTGCGATGGCAAAACTGCCTAAAGAGATCACCGGCCGTGTCACCGACGAGCAGGGCAACCCCTTGCAGGGAGTGAATGTACGAACGAATAATGACAGGGGAACCATTACGGCGGCCGATGGAAGTTTTAGTTTGTCGGTCCCCGATGACGTAACCAGCCTTACTTTCAGCTATATCGGGTACCAGCCAAGGACCGTTGCTTTGGCCGGACAAACCACACTGAATATTACCCTGAACAAAATGCCCGACAATCTGAACGAGGTAGTGATCATAGGTTACGGCACCAAAAGAAAGGCCGACCTCGTGGGCGCTGTTGACCGCGTAAAGGCGGCGCAAATTGAAGACCGGCCGGTAGGCAACGTTATGCAGGCCTTACAGGGATTATCGCCCAGCCTGGTGATCCAGCAGCGCAACATGAACCCGAACAACAACTCGATGAACATCAACCTGCGTGGGATCAGCACCTTTGGCAATAACTCACCTTTATTGGTGATCGACGGGGTGATCAGCAATGATGTGAACGACATGAATAACCTGAACCCAAATGACATTGAAGAGATCTCGGTTTTAAAAGACGCGGGTAGTGCTGCCATTTATGGTTCACGTTCAGCCAATGGCGTTATCCTTATTTCCACTAAAAAAGGAAAACCGGGCATGAAGCCTGTGGTGAGCTTCACAGGCCTGGTGGGTTCACAAAACCCACAGATCCTGATCAAACCGCTGAAAGGCTATCAGAATGCACTGCTTCGTAATGATTCCTATATCAATTCAGGCGCTGACCCCATTTATTCCCCCGAGCAAATTCGGCAATTTGCCAGGGGCGACAGTGAGTATTCCCTGAAAAGCATCTTACAAAATGCCCTGCAACAAAATTATAATCTCAGCATGCAGGGCGGGTCGGCCAATACCAGTTACATGGTATCGCTGGGCTATTACGATCAGCAAAGTAATTTCAAGGGCCCTGATTATGGGATGAAACGCTATAATCTCCGCTCCAACGTCACCACCACCGTGGGCCGGTTAAAGTTGTCGTCCATCCTTTGGTATAACAGATCTGAAAGCAATGCTTACCAGGGCGACGAAGGGTTCCTGATCGCCGATGCATCGCGGGTGCCGGTCTATAATACCTATGTGCTGAAAGACAGTAATGGCAGGTATTATAATAACGACGTGCTTACCGGCGGAAATCCTTTGGCCGCACTGGAGAATGGCGGTTATATAAAAACCATCAACGATAATTTCCAGGGCAGTTTGAATGGTGAGCTCCGGCTCTTCGATGGGTTAAAAGCCAAAGGGCTGGCAGGCCTCGATCTCCGGCCTGAGAACCGGTTGATCAGGCGCTATTACTGGCCAGTATACAGTTTATCGGGCGGCGAAACCCCGGTTAATCAAAATGCCTCCAAGGATTACCATATAGAAGACTTCAGCGCCAATGCCACTTTGCTGAATATTCAGGCCATGCTTGATTACAACAAAACTTTCGCCGGTAAACACAATGTTTCTGCACTGGCAGGTTTTTCAAATGAATCGTACCGGCAAAAACGCCAGGAAATAAAAAAGAAATATGTCGATCCGGTGCTGGGTATCCCCATCGATGGAACCATTATTGATCAGAGCAGCTACAATACCGTTGGAGGCACTACGGAAAGAAGTATCTATTCTTATTTTGGAAGACTGGGTTATGCCTTTGCCGATCGCTATTATGCAGAAGGAAGCTTCCGGCACGATGGTTCTTCCAAATTTGCAAAGAACAACCGCTGGGGATTTTTCCCTTCCCTATCGCTGGGATGGCGCATCAGTGAAGAGCGGTTCTTTGATTTCTGGAAAAACAGGATCGGCGATCTGAAGATCCGCGGAACTTATGGCAAACTGGGTAACCAGAATATCGACGACTATCAAACCCTTACTACATACGATATCTATATCAATCAATATGGCTTTAACAATGTGGCGGTGCCGGGAACGGGTTATACATTCGGCAACCCGGAACTGAAGTGGGAAACGACCACTTCTGCCAACATCGGTGCAGATGCCACCTTTTTGAAAGGAAGCCTGCGAGTCGGCTTCGACTATTTCCGGAAATTAACAAAAGGTATTCTGTTAACGCCACAAACGCCTTTGGTATTGGGCGGTGCAGTGCCCAAGGCCAATTTAGGTGAAATGAAGAACCAGGGCTGGGAATTGACCGTTAACTATTCCCTGCGGCATAGCGCATTCAGTCATTCGTTCGCGCTTAATATAGCCGATTCATGGAATGAGGTTACCCAATTCGAAGGGTATGAACAGATCAGTAAGGCCGACGAAATTGAACGCATCATCCGGGTAGGCCTGCCTTTATACAGCTACTACGGTTATAGAACAGATGGCCTGTTCCAAAACGAGTCCGATGTTAAAAATTCCGCACTGCCTATCGGCGTATCGCCGAAACCGGGAGATGTGAAATATAAAGACCGTAATGGCGACGGAATCATCAATGATAATGACCGCTATGTACTGGGTCATGCGTTCCCACGCCTCACCTTTGGATTTAATTATATGCTGCAATGGAAAGGACTAGAGTTCAATATGCTGTGGCAGGGCGTTGGAAAACGCGATATGGCCCTGAGAGGAGAGACCATTGAACCATTCCATGGCGGTTATTCCTTTGTTATGTTTGAGCACCAGCTCGACTATTGGACGCCCGCCAATCCCGATGCACGGTGGCCCCGGCTAACGCCGCCGGGCACCGCTTCTACCATTAATAATTACGGTAAGGGCTCAGACTTTAACATCTTTAATGGCGCCTATGCACGCCTGAAGAATATCCAGATCGGTTATACGCTGCCTAAAGGGCTCACTACAAAATATGGCGTAAACAAACTCAATATTTTTCTGACCGGGCAAAACCTGCTAACGATCAGTAAGATCGATTTTGTTGACCCTGAGTCTACCGAGTTTGGCAATAACATGAACAGCAGCGGCGCCAACAGCGCCCGCAATTATCCACGGCTTATTTATATAGGAGGAGGTGTACATGTTGAATTTTAAAGCACATCAATTCAAACCAGCCATTATGAAAATGAACTTTGCAGAAATGGGCCTGACCATACTGTTGATGGGATTGCTGCTCACCGGATGTGTGAAACTGGATGTGGCCCCCACCAACAAGTTCACCGATGAAACGTACTGGACCACAGAAGACAAAGCCAACTCTGTGTTGAACATGGCTTACCGCCAGCTGTTCACGAATGATTTTTTCATGTTAAATGAGATCCTGAGCGATAATGTTTACAATGGGTATGGAACTACCAACGAAAAGGTGATTGCCCTCGGCCTGGCAGATGCTTCGAACGGCCGCTTTGAAAGCGAATGGAAAGCCTGTTATGAAGGTATAAAGACCTGCCATACATTCCTGGCCAATATAGACCGGGTAACCACCATGAGCGAAACGTTAAAGACGAAAAGAAAAGCCGAGACCCGCTTTATCAGGGCATGGCTTTTTTTGGAGCTCACTATCTGGTATGGCGATGTTCCGCATTTCACGGAAGATATTACCCTCAGTCAGTCGAAAGCAGTTGAACGTACACCGCATGCAGAGATCATGGCGTGGATCCACCAGGAGCTGGATGAAGTGGCTGCCGCTTTACCCAAACGGGAAGAATATACCGCAGCAGATAACGGAAGGGTCACCAGTGGCGCCGCCATTGCATTGAACGCCCGGGCATATCTGTATGAAAGTAACTGGGTAAAAGTGGCGGAATATTGCGATAAGCTGATCAACAGTACCACCTATGGCAGTTACAGCTTATTTCCCAACTATGAGCAATTGTTCTGGGTGAGGAATGAGTACAATCCTGAGATCATACTAAGCCTTCAGTATGTGCCTGTAAACCGCACCTGGGGCAACCTGGTTGACTATGCGCCGATGTCGGCCAATGCACGGCTTTGCCTGGCCGGGCCTACCCAGGAACTGGTGAACACATACCTGATGAAAAATGGTAAAAAATGGACCCCCGCTGATCCGGATTATGCAGACCGCGATCCGCGTTTGGCAGCCACCATTGTGTACGATGGTTCCAGGTGGACCGACAGATCGGGTAACACCTATCCCATCGTGATCCATCCGGACGGCACTACGCCTCCCAATAAGATCTCAGATAAGTACACGGGCGCAGGAACCGCGCAAACACCTACCGGTTATTACTATCGTAAATTCTGTGATCCTGATCCCGCCTCGTACACAGGTGGCAGCTGGGAGTCGAGCCTGAACCTGCCATTGATCCGTTTTGCCGATGTATTGCTGATGTATGCAGAAGCAAAGAACGAGCTGAAAGAAATGAATCCTGCTGTATGGGATCAAACCATCAAAAAATTACGGCAAAGGGCCGGCTTCGATAATACACCTGAAGCAATGGATCTGCCCGGCAGCGACCAGGATCTTTTGCGCGAAGTGATCCGCAATGAAAGGCGCGTGGAACTGGCACTGGAAGGATTGCGCATCTTTGACATCCGCCGGTGGAAGATCGCAGAAACCGTATTAACGCAGGAACGGCATGGCGCCAGATTCGATAAAAGCAGTGGCAGCTATGATTATATCAAACTGCCCGGCGGCAGCTTCAACCGTAATCGCGATTACCTGTGGGCAATTCCCAGAGCAGAGCGATTATTGAATCCAAAACTCACTCAAAACCCCGGTTATTAATTACAATCACCCGAAAATGAAAAAAAATAATTTATCAATAGCATGCTGTATCCTCTTGTTTGCCGCCTTTACCGGCTGCACCAAGGATAACAAATTCAAAGAAGTTCAGGTAACCGAAGTAAGCACCCTGTATTCACCTGACGATGGGCGTAATGTGATACTGCAAGCCGCCGGTTCGGCTACATTATATTTCGAGTGGGAGAAAGCGGTAGCTGAAGACAATGGGGTGGTGTATTATGATGTGTTATTTGATAAGCCCGACGGCGATTTTTCCAACCCTGCATTTGTGGTTGCCGCCGATAATAACGGCACCAGCACCGGATCGAGCATTACCCATAAGGTCCTGAACAAGATCGGGAAACTGGCAGGTATAGCATCTGGTAAGGAAGGCAAACTGAAATGGACGGTGGCCTCATCCCGGGGACTCACAAGGGTAGTGTCTCAGCAAGTGCGCACCATTAACATCACCAGGACAAACGGCATAGATGCGCCCGATGCATTGTTCCTGACGGGCGAGGGAACGGAAGCAGGCAGCGATCTGTCGCAGGCATTGACCGTTAAAGTACTGCCGGGTGGCAATGAGTTTGAGATCTATACCAGGCTGGTGGCCGGTAAAAAATATGCTTTTGTTGATTCGAAGACCAGCGTATCCAGAACTTTTTCCGTGAATGCCAGCGGCACAGGTTTCGAAGAATCGGCCAACGGCGCCACCGTAGCGAAAGATGGCATCTACAGGATCTCCCTGGATTTCACTACAGCCTCCATTACCCTGGTGGAGATCAGCAAGCTCGACTTTTTTATGTGCACCCCCCAGAAACGTGAAACACTTAGCTACCAGGGCAAAGGCATTTGGCGGGTAAATGACATAGTGCCCGACTTTACAACGAACTGGAGCGATGACCGGTATTTCTTCTGGATGACCCTTGGAGGAACGGAACAAAAGGTCGGCAGTTCCCAGAAAGACAATCAGCCGCCCGGTACAACAACAGGATCATTCTTTTATCTGAATTTCTATCCCGCAGATAAGAACCAGTGGGATTATTCCTTCAAGTTCCCGAACAGATCGGTAAAGAAATGCAGTATCGTTGTTTCCTTCAGCTCAGATGCTGCAAACTATACCCATGAAGTGATCTATTAATAATAATTGTAAAAGCGGCTATGCATCATGATCAGGTATTCAATAAAAAAATGGCAAATGCAAAAAATCTTGTTAGTGGCCGGCGCTGCACTCATCCTGGCCTGCGGCAAAATAAAGGACGTATACGTTGATAATAGTATAAAATACAATATCGACTGGACCGCCGCTGCGGACAGCAGCAGCAGCAGTTTCGTTAATGTGTACTGGAATTCTACCAAACATCATTTCAATAACGACAATTTTGGCACCGTGAACCAGTTTGATTACTGGCCGGAGGCACATGGCCTGGATGTGCTGGTAGACGCCTATAAACGTACAGGCAGCACGATGTATAAAGACCGGATCAGTGCCTTTTACGAGGGCGTAAAAGCAAAGAACGGAGGCCGCTTCTATAACAACTATTACGACGATATGGGTTGGCACGGCATGGCGCACCTGCGTGCATTTGAAGCAACGGGTGATGCCCGTTATGAGACGTCGGCCAGGGAATTATGGCAATGGATCGCTGCCGGCTGGAATGATTTCGATGGGGGAGGTATACCCTGGAATCATGAAAATACAGATGCCGGTCGCAGCAAGGGAATCCCTTCCAATGGTCCGGCGGCTATTATAGCAGCCCGCCGGTGGCAGAAATATGGTGCAGCAGAGATTGTGAACGGGTTGAATAACCTTCAGTGGTTGGAAAGGATCTACAACTGGATGAAAGAACATCGCGTGGTACAACAATCCGGCCGGGTATTTGAAAAATTGAGCGATCCCAAAGGCGATTGGACCTACAATGCAGGCACTTATATGGGCGCAGCATTGGAATACTATTACATCACCGGTAACAAGGTATATTTAAATGATGCCATTAAAACAGCAGACTGGGCAACCAGCACGCTGATCAACTCGAACAACAAAGTGTTGAGTGATTGGGCAGAGCAGCAGGACCATGACGTTAACCTGTTCAAAGGCATTTTCGTGCGTTATCTTACTTTATTGATAAAGAATAAAGACCTGCCTGAATCGAACCGGAAAAGATATGTTTACTTTCTAAGGAACAGCGCGCAGATCCTGTGGACAGCAGGCGCCGTTAAGAGTCCGGTCGTGTTGTTCGGTTATCATTGGTGGCAGGCCCCAACGGAATCAAAAGTGGCTTTACGTACCCAGATAAGCGCCTGTACATTGATGGAATCGCTGGCATTGCTGAAATCAGAAGGCTACGTCGAATAATGAAATACCTGTATAAAAATGCCTCCGGCCAGATCGGAGGCATTTTTATTGTCCCTTAGGGAGCCGAAGGCCGCAGGCATTTAAAATGCTTTCTGAACAACAGCTTCAAAGAAGTGATGAAGATCTTTCGCCAGGATCTGCGGGCATTCCATTGCCGGGAAATGCAGGCCTTCATCAAAAGCGCTCCACCGGTCGGGGTTGCCCAGGGGGCCCAACAATTTTTTCAGCAGCGCTCCATGACCGCCAAAGGCGGCCATGGCCGACGGAACTTTTGGCGGCGCCCATGATTGCTCAGCCGATTCCTGCGAACCGGCATCTCCGCCTGGGGCATTCCAGTCGAACGACATATTCATACCGTCGTACAATGTATAAGCAGTAGATGCGCCGAGTTTATTGAACCAGTAAAGCGAAATATTGGTAAGCATAAGATCTAACTCAATGGCCTCCTCAGGCAGCGCATTCACAGCATTCGTCCAGGTTTTATATTTCTCCATGATCCAGCTTAATAAACCGATTGGACTATCGGTAAGTGCATATGCCAGGGTTTGCGGCTTTGTTGATAAGATTTTCAAATAGGCCGTTTCATATTTTTCATAATCCCGGAAGCCGGCGATTTCTTTCTTTTCATCGGAGGAAAAAGAGTCGATATCCTCCGGTAACATGCCCATACCAGTTAGTGCTGTGAAATCGGTACTAACATGCGTTCCCAGTAAGCGATGCCCTGCTATTCCGGATAACATGCCAGTAATCCCTGCGCCCATATCGGTACCATGCACGGCAAATGTATCATAGCCTAATACAGTCATTAATTCAGCAAAAAGCGCAGCTATCTTCATCAGATCCCAGCTTTGATCCCTGGCAGGAATGGAAAAGCCAAAGCCCGGAATAGAAGGAATTATTATATGAAAAGAGACGCTGGATTGAATACCATGGGCAGAAGGGTTCGTAAGCAGCTCAGTTAGTTTCAGGAATTCAACAAAAGAGCTTGGGTATCCATGTAGCAGCAGCAGGGGTATCGCATTCGGGTGTGCAGACCTGATATGCACAAAGTGAACGGGTTGTTCGTTTATCCTGACCATGTATTGCGGAAATTGGTTCAACCAGGCTTCCTGCTTTCTCCAGTCAAATTGCGTTTGCCAGTAGTTGGCGATTTTTTGCACATAGGAGACCGGGGCGCCAGGTTTCCAGTCAGTTGACTTTTGTACCGGAAAGCGGGCGGAGGCCAATCGATGATTCAGATCATCTATTTCCTGCTGAGGAATATTGATGGCGAATGGGCTAATGGTGTTATTCATGCGCTTTTGTTTTGTTGCTGTAACCGGACGTAAAATAAACTTTTATTGGGCACAAATGAAACAGGACGGTGTCAATCCCGTCCTGTGTAACCGGCCTTCCATTATATTTTTGGCAATGTAATATGATCCTTATACGCCGTAAATGTGTACGGTGGTTCCACCCGGAAAAACCTTCACATCTTGCAGCTTAAGATAGAGCGGTTTTGCAAGCCCATCGAAGATCGGCAGTCCGGCCCCCAATGCCAGCGGATGGGTCACCAAACGGAATTCGTCTACAAGCCCCGTTGCTATGAGGTTCCGCATGAACCCGGCGCCGCCAATGGCTGCGATCGGTTTACCCGGCTCGGCTTTAAGCTCCCTAATCTGCCGGGCCAAATCACCGTCAAAGATCCGCGCCTGCGCCCAGGAAGCGGCAGCAGCTGACTGATCCTGCCCGAAAGACACGCCTTTAAATCCTTTTTTGGTAAAGACCCCTTTCGGTATTTGGTTCATAGAAGGAGCAAAAGGATCGGTGGAAGTGGGCCAGTATGGCGCCATAAGCTCAAACGACTTCCTGCCCATGATGATCAGTCCCGCGTCCCAGCTTTGCTCCACGGCCCATGCTTTGGATTTCTCATCGCTGGTCTTGAAGAGCCAGTCTTTCTCGCCATTAGGGCCGGCGACAAAACCGTCGACCGACATCGACATTTTCATTATCAGCTTTCGCATAAGTAGAATAGAGTTGTTTCCCTAAAACTAAGCTGCCCTTCGGGAAGCCGCAGGGGGGTAAAATGACTATCTGAGGGGGCGATTGTGACATGTAACCATTTTCCTCCGGATAAACCACTGCTATCATTTAAATTTGGAACACATAAACTTGATTCTATGAAACTAAGCTTGCCAGGCCTCCTGGTCTTTATCGTTTCGTTTTCGTCGTTGCAGCCTGCTGCACAAAATAAACGTCCGGTGTCACCAGCCATGACAAGATCCGGCTCGGATCTGGACGCAGTTAAAACAGAACTGGAAGCGCTTAATAATAAAATAGGAGCCCTGTATCGTAAAGAAGCTGCAGATTCTATTCTCTCCTTATACGCCAACCAGTTTACCTTTTTACCCGAGTATAAACCAGCGATCGTTGAGCGAACCGCCTTACAGGCTTTTTTTAAAGACTGGTTCCAACAGGTTAACAATATCGACTATAAGAAGACAATTTATAAGGTGGAAGCAATTTCCGGTTACATCCTGGAGATCGGCACCTTTCGTTTAAGTTATGCTACAGATCGACATGTACCAGGAAACTATACCGGCAAATACATGATCATGTGGCAGCGGAATGCAGCCTCTCAATTATCACTCTTGTCAGAAGCATTCGGTTCAGACAAAAATATCGGTCCGGCAGATGTTCCTTATGCAAACGTGGTCGTAAAAGAGGACTTTGTTCTGGACAAAAACAGGCTAAGTGCCCAGTTAACCAATGAGATTGAAGCAGCTGATAAACTCGTAGTGCAGGCAGTGGAACAGGGAAATGGACAGCTAAGAGCCGATGGCTTTACCAAAGACGGAATTTACATGCCGCATTTCGGAACCATCCTGGAAGGTAGGGATGTCATTCTGCCCTATATGAAAAAGATCTACGTTCCGGAAGCAAAGCTTTATTCTAAAAACACCTATCGGGAGATCTTCCATACAGGAGACTATGTTTTCCTGCATGGTCATTTTAAAGGCGGATGGGGCGATCCGGTGAATGGAGGAAAGTTTGAGGGCAATATGTCGAACCTAATGAAGAAGAATGAAAAAGGAGAGTGGATGATGCACCGTCAACTGGCAAACAATGATCGATAGGCCCCTTTTCCCAACAAGCTGGCTGGCATACATTATGCAGTTTTAGAACTGTGACTATTGGATCATGTTGCCTAAAATTGCGCTATGCTGTATAGCAAAGACATCGACGATTTGCTTGATATAAAAGAGATCTATCTTGAGCCTGAAGTAAGAGAATACAGGCGAGGACAGGAAATCCTGAACCGCTTTCCCGACGCCAGCCTCATTGAAGTTCCGTCGCACTGGAAAATTCCAGAATTACATGGATTTCAGGGTTCAGTAGAACACTGGTTAAAAATAAAAAGGAATATACTCATCCTGGGCATTAAAAAATCACTGACCTGCCGCCCGAATACCCGCAGTTCAAATTTCGTATCACCGAGCGAATCCAATGGCTGCACCATGTCTTGCGCCTATTGTTATGTGCCCCGCCGGAAAGGATATGCGAACCCGATCACCTTGTTCGTGAACATTGAACAAATTATGGGTTATCTCGAACGTCATGCAAAAAGGCAGGGGCCCAAAACAGTCCCCGATCATATCGATCCGGAATATTGGGTATATGAGATCGGAGAAAACGGTGATTGTTCAGCAGATGCCGCCATATGCGACAACGTAAAAGACCTGATGGATCTGTTCAAAAGAATTCCCAACGGTAAGCTCACCTTTGCCACCAAATTTATCAACCGCCACATGTTGCATTACGATCCGCAGGGTAAAACACGCATTCGTTTCAGTTTGATGCCGCATGGATTAAGCAAATTGGTGGATGTTCGTACTACCCCGATTAAGGCACGCATTGAAGCTATTAACGATTTTACGGCTGCCGGTTATGAAGTAAATCTCAATTTTTCTCCGGTCATTTATTACGAAGGCTGGGAGCAGGAATGGGCTGATCTCTTTACTGAACTGAATGATGTTATGGACGAGCGTACCAAACAACAATTAACCTGTGAGATCATTTTCCTCACACACAATGAACAATTGCACAACGTGAATATGGGATGGCATCCGAAAGCAGAAGAGCTGTTATGGCAGCCAGCCATGCAGGAAGTAAAGTACAGCGAAACGGGCGGACGTAATGTAAGGTACAAACGAGGTATTAAAGGTTCACTGGTAAAACAACTCGAGGACCTGGTGCATGAAAAATTGCCTTATTGCAAGATCCGCTATGCTTTCTGACGCCTATGGCAGGTATGAATTATTAAACCGATTGAATAAACATTGATTTTAGACAAGAATTGACCTGGATTAGCACTTTTTGAGCTGCGCTCAGATTAACCTTGTAATTTTGTTTCAGCGAAGTAAAAATATTTAATTTTGTAAGGAACTTATTGCATTCAGTGTGATTATGATGGGCGAAGCCTTAGGATCGGCTAAGTCACATTCTTTTCTTAAACCAGCGATTTATAATTCCTCGCTTTCCTTCCCAATCAGGTTTATTTTTCTTAGACTGACCTCTGTCATAAAAAGAGCTCCCTTGGGTGATTTTTATGCACCCCATTTTAAAACTGCAAAATCTAAAAGCTTATGTGCAAAATGCTGAAATATGTGTTGCTGTTTGCTGTCTTGCCGGTTTATGTTACCGGTCAGTCAGATCAAATGACCTATGCCATCACATCGGCCGACAAGGGAAGTAACGATTGGATCGCCTTACGTACCCTGAATATGAAGACGGGGAAATTAAGCCAGATGCTGTTGAATATGAATGACAAGGGACTGCTGCAATACGATATAGCTTCTCAGAAGCTAACTGATAAGGTTATCCGGCCTGTTTTGGCCCTGCCTGTAGTGGCGAACAATACAGCGGTGCCCAAAGTGAATACCGGGGTTGCAGCGATAGCATATGACCAAAGAACAAACCGGCTCTTTTATGTTGCCATGAGCGATGACATACTGAGGTATATCGATCTTTCCACCATGAACGTATATGCCGATCCGGATTTGTCTTTCAGCAAGGCAGGCAAGTACACATTTAGGAGCTACAATCCGGTGAGCAGGCTGGTAATAACACCGGATGGTTATGGTTATACCATTACGACGGACGGCAATCGCCTGATCTGCTTTACCACCAATAACAAGCCTTCATTTACCGATATGGGCGAGTTGAAAGATGATCCCGCCAACAAGGAAATGTCAATACTCAATACCTGCGGCAACCTGGGCGGCGATATGGTTGCCGATGATGCAGGAAACCTTTATCTCATTACTGCCAGCAACCGCGTATATAAGATCGAGATCAAAACCAGGCTGGCAACTTACCTGGCAACAATTTCAAAATTACCGGCTACATTTACGACCAATGGAGCTGCCATCAACGAAAATGGGAACCTTGTTGTGAGCAGTTCGATATACACAGAAGGGTCCTTCATTGTTGATCATAAAAACTGGCAGGCATCGCCTGCACCCGCGATACAGCACTTGTATGGCATCGCCGACCTGGCAAGCGGTAATGTGTTGCCCGTAAAAAAGACCAGTCCTTCGGTTTTAGTATTGGGCAAGCCACTTTTAAAGAAAGGTAATATCAAAGTTTATCCGAATCCTGTGTTGTTCGATGAAGTGAATATTCAATTCAATGATCTGCCCATGGGTAAATACTTAATTGAACTGGCAGATCCATTGGGAAGAAAAGTCATTCAACAGAAGGTAAAACTCATCAGGCAAGGGCAAACTGCCCTCTTACAGATCCCCACCATTACAGCACAAGCTTTCTATTACATACGAATTTTGAATGAAAAGAATGCGCTGGTAAGTACGCACAAGCTCGCGGTAGAAAGATGGTAGTTCTTTGAGCTTTTTGATGCACAATTAATATACAATTCTGACGAATCTCATGGGCCCTCCCCAAAAGGATCGCGAAATGCGATCCTTTTTTTATTGCCCGTTGGGAATGGTTAATTATTTATTGGTAATGCATCCGCGTCCATGAACGAGATAAAATATTTAATTCCATTTTACCCAAACAGTTGATGAGCATATAAATAAGTTGCAAAAATGCTGCAACAGATGCAAATGCATCAGCTGGTAACAAGCCTGATAAAACAAACGGGTGATTATGGCAACCCAAGCATTACGTCCCGGCAACTGTTATTACTGTTGCTTACGCCGGGTAGAATGAGCAGCTCCATTCGATCTATAAATGATCAATGGGGTTATGCGTGATCACATTGCCCTTTTCATCCAATGGAATAAATGTATTCCAGGATACTTCCCAGATATTATCTTCCATATCGGCCATCAAAAAACAATAGCCGCCAAACGGTGGCGCCATCGGTTCCTTTAAGATCTTTACGCCTTTACGCTTAAACAGCGTATATAACTCTTCCACTTTTTGTTTTGAATCTACCATATACGCTAATACAAAGCCCCGAAATCCGCTGCCTTCAGCCGGCACGTTCGCAAATGCCGCCAGTTCCTTTCGACCATACAGGCTTAATAAAAATCCGTTGAGCTTAAAAAAGATAATGTCTTTGTTCTCAGCAACCGGTTCCCACCCGAATTTTTCTACATAAAAACGGCGCATAGCTTGCAGGTCATCGGCGCCCAGGGTAATTACACTCAATCGTTGATCCATCATAGTATGTATTTTTTCAGTTTTTGAATGACTATAGGCACACAGTCCAAAAAGCAGGCAAAAAATAAGGTTGCGGCACAACATTTTTGAGTGCAAGATATTACCGGTTAATCGCTCAAACTTTGGAAAAATGCGACAATCTTATAACTGCGATGGCGCCAGTCCGGTGTATCTTTTAATGTCATTGCTTAAATGGGCATGATCATAATAGCCACTATCGAATGCAATTTCGAGCAGGCTTTTTTGGGAGTGGAATTTTTTGATGTTTTTAAAGGCCAATTCGAAGCGAACGAAATTAATGAACGCTTTAGGGCTTAACCCCGTTTGTTGTTTGAAGTGTCGTTCCAGCTGTCTTTTGCTGATGAAGTGGAGCCTGGCCAGCGCGTCGACAGTGATATGCCCTTTGCAGTTGTTGATGCTGGTTATAACAGGCAATATGCTTTGTTTGGGCGCAGCCATACGGGATAGAAAGAACCGGTCAAATGCCTGTACAAAATGGCCTTTAGTGCTTGTGATTTCAGGAACCAGTTCTTTTTCGAATTCAACGGTGGTATTTGTCAATTCGTGTAAAGAAGCATAATTATAGAAAAATGAAAAAGCGGCCGGTTTGAAACGAACGCCCAGGAGGCTGGTATCAGCCGGTTGCACAATATCCTTAAAACGCGTCATAGTACCAACCAAACCAACAGCTCCATTTTTAAGTATAAAACCGTCCTTCTCAGTACAAAGGTCTTCGCCTGTATTTATGAGAATGTCCACACAACCATCCGGCATGATCCTGTTGACCACCGCTTGCCCCTTTGTGTTGGTGACCTTCCAGTAGGCATCGATATAAGGAGCCAGTGCAGGATCTGGCTTATATTGTTTGTAGCCCATGTATATGATAACTATTTTCCCGGTACCCAGGTTTCCAACTCTTGAACAATATATCCTTCAATTTTTGCGCAATTCTTAGTGCTGGCACTGTTTTCTTAAACCTGGCTACAAATCTGCCTAATTTATTGATCTAAAACAACAATTTGTGATAATTCAGCTGTTAGTGGGGAATCGATCTACGGCATCTGATTTGAAGGTATATAGTTAAATAACCAGGAGGACGTATGCCATTGTTGTTGTTAATGTTTTTTCTTGTTGATATTCTATCTATAGCATATCCGTTTATTGCTTACTACTTATGGAGAGAATGGGATAAATTCAATGATACTGTATCAGACGACTATGCAGAGCGTTGTTTGTATGGAGCGATCGCGGTTGCTCTGTTCATCCTGCTTGGCAGGTTTATTGTCAAGTTATTGATTAGCAAAAGACGGTCCGGAGAAGAAGAACCCCGCCTTTTCCATTCTTCAAAGCGCGATACCATCAAACGTCCGGATGGCAGCCGTATTAACGTTGAATATTTTGGCAAAGAAGACGGGCCGCCGATCATTTTTGTTCATGGTTGGAACGCAAATACGAATAATTGGTATTATCAGCGAAAATTTTTTGAAAGCGGCTACCGTCTTATTATGATGGATCTGCCAGGCCTTGGCAAGTCGACCCGGCCTGGCAACCGTGATTTTTCACTGGAAAAAATGGCTGCCGACCTGGAAGCTGTGATCGAACACACCAATGCGCGCAATGCAGTTTTATGGGGACACAGCATGGGTGGGATGACGATCCTCTCCCTGTTTGCCAATCACCGGTATTCAAACAGGATTGCAATAAAAGCACTCATTCTGGAACATACTACGTATACAAACCCCGTTCGCACAATGATGTTCAGTAAGTTAATGACGGCCATCGAAAAACCGGTACTAAGGCCGCTTTGCTGGTTAATTATCGCCTTATCGCCGCTTGTCTGGATATCCCGGTGGATGAGCTATATGAACGGCCATTCACACATTGTGACGAGGTTATTGACATTCGCTGGAACACAAACGCAAAAGCAACTTGATTTTAGCACCTTGCTTTCAACTATGGCTCCCCCGGCTGTTATGGCGAGGGGCGTACTTGCCATGTTCAAATACGATGTCACCAGCCAACTCCCACAGATTACTATACCTGCACTTGTTATTGCCGCCAATAAAGATCGGCTGACCAAACCAATAGCGAGCGAATTTATGTATACACATATGCCGTCAGCAAAGCTTACGACTGTATCTCCTGGTAATCACCAATCTTTGCTGGAGCGCCACAAAGAGGTGAATGAAGCAGCCAAGAATTTTATCGAAACGTTATCCTGAGGTTTATAGGTCGGGCTGGCAGTTATCTAAGAAATGTCGTATTAGTCATATTGGTCTAAAGTTATTGAATATGGGGTATGATCCCCAGTATGCGTAGTGGCATAATTCTTTCAGTATTTGTCGGTTATTTAAAAAGCACCATTACGATCACATAATAAATAGCAGCGATACATGTCCAAGCAGGCAGATGTAAGTTTGCGTCCGCGAAAAGGTGTTCAGAACGAATTTGCAGACTTGATAGTTCTTGTTAATTCAATTCCCGCCTTGGTTGCATATATAGATTGCAACATGATACTACAATTTTGCAATCAGCCATTTAAAGCCTGGTTCAATAAGACCGGGGAATTAGCTGGCCAAAGATTTACACTGATCGTCGGTCGTGAGATCTTCGACCAGGTGCAACGCCATATGGGCAAAGTACTGGTAGGGGAGACGGCTTACTGTCAAATCTCTGTTACCGGTCACAGCAGTCTCCAGTACCTGGAGCTTACCCTCTCGCCCCATTTTGATGAACGAAGGGAAGTAAAAGGTTTCATATTTCATGGCTCGGATATTACAGAGAAAAACAGGACTGAACGGGCCCTGAAAGATTATTTTGAAAATGCCTCCATCTGCCTGCATTGGGTGAATGCCGACGGTATCATTGTTTGGGCCAACCAGGCAGAACTTAATCTGTTAGGCTATACAGAAGAAGAATACATTGGACGTCACATTTCTGAATTCCATGCCAATAAAAATGCCATTGAAGATATCATGTGGCGCCTCACCAATAAGCAACGGATCGAGAACTATGATGCAGAACTTGTTTGCAAAGATGACTCCATAAGACATGTCTCTATAAATTCATCAGCTTTATGGGAGGGCGAAAAATTTGTTCATACAAGATGCTTTACCATTGATATAACTGAGCAGAAACTTGCGGCGAAAGTTATTAAAGAGCGCGAAGAACGCTTCCGGCAAATGGCAAATCTTGTTCCTGTGGTTATCTGGACTACCGATGATAAGGGCCATTGCAACTTTCTGAGTGCAAAATGGCAGCAATTGACCGGCAAGCCGGTAGAGGAAGGCCTTGCAACCCTGTGGTTCAAACTTATTCATCCCGATGACCGAGAAAATGTCATCACTTCCTGGACGAGTTGTTTTGATACCCGCAAACCATTTGAGGGAAAATTCAGGCTTTTGAGCGCATCCGGAAATTACATTATTGCCTACACGAACGCAATTCCCATATATGATACGCAAAAAGAACTTACAGGTTATATAGGGATTTTTCAGGATATCTCCGCCGAGGAGCAAATAAAATATTCACTCGAGAAAATTGTATTGGATCGAACGGAAGACCTGAGGAAAAGAAATGCAGCACTCAGGCAGGCCGAAATAATCCTGAAGCAGAAGAACGAGGAATTGGAGAAGATCAACAACCAGCTGTCTTCTTTTGCCCATATTGCCAGTCACGACCTGCAGGAACCGTTGCGAAAAATTCAGGTGAACTTCGACAGGCTTTTTCACATTGAAGGCGATCACTTTTCAGACAAAAGCCGCGAAATATACCGCCGTATTACTGATTCTACCAGCCATATGAAAAGCCTGATCCAGGATCTGCTGGCTTTTGCCCAGAGCAATGATTATGAAGGGAAGCTGGAAAAAGTTGACTTGAATATAATTCTGAAAGACACCATAAATGCCCTGGAGGCAAAGATCATCGAAAAAAATGCCAGGATAGAGGTTGGAAAATTACCTGCATTGAAAATTATCCCGTTCCAGTTCCATCAATTATTTTTGAATTTATTGAGTAATGCATTAAAATTCGCCAGGTCTGATGAATATCCATTTATTAGGGTTCAAAGTGAATTGCTGGAAGGGTGTAATCTGCCGAATCGCCTGGCTGAAGCCAATAAGGCCTGTCATCACATCAGCGTTTCAGACAATGGGATCGGGTTCTCTCCTGAACAGTCTGAAAAAATATTTGAGATGTTTTATCGATTGCATGACCGTACGAAATTTGAAGGTACGGGCCTCGGCCTTGCGATCTGCAAAAAAATAGTAGAGAACCACGAAGGAATGATAGCAGCAGAAGCTGTGCAAAATGGAGGAGCCATTTTTCATATTTACCTGCCAGCCGAAAAAAATTAAAGCTATTCCACAGCTGAACAAAACAATTCTGTATTAATTATCCGTAAAAGTTAAGCTAATGTATTCGTTGAAAGTCAATCACGATGGGTGGGCTACAAGTTCGAGTGATGTTTTTTGGGGCGAGATCGCACCATGCGAGCATGTTGTTCAGATCTATGAAAATGATGAAAGTTTTCTCGACCTTCTCACTGGGTTTGTCAATGGCGGCATCAATGCCGGGGAATGTGCCGTGGTTATTGCGACAGCTGCGCATTTGACAGCTTTGCATGAGCGGCTCACTGCTTTGGGTTACTCGGTTGGTTCTTTAATTTCCAATACTCAATACATTCCGCTCGATGCAGAAGAAACTTTATCCAAATTCATGGTCAATGATTGGCCAGACGAAATTCTTTTCCATAAGGTCATAAGCGAAGTCATACTGAAGGCAAAAGGAAACAACCGCAAGGTTCGCGCTTTTGGCGAGATGGTCGCCATTTTATGGGCCAAAGGGCAGGTAGGTGCCACAGTAAGGCTTGAACATCTTTGGAACAAGTTCTGTGAAAATGAGGCATTTTGCTTGTTTTGTGCATACCCCGAAAGCGGTTTCACCCAGGATGTTGCGGAATCGGTCATGCATATTTGTGGCGCTCATTCAAAAATGATCAAGGGCGTGGAGAAAGGAAAGACAGATATTTTTTACAAAATAGTTGAACGAAAACGAGCAAATTAGCCGTGATAATACAGTCACGCGCCATAGTACAGTAAAATTCAATTTGCAAGGTCTTAAAGCTATTCAAGAAGATAAAATGATCCTCTTTTAAATTTTGGGCGTTTGCAATCACTGGTTTACATTTGCAACAACGTTGTAAACACAGAATTGACGCTTTTTGCAAAATATCGCTATGGAGTTACTTTGTTTCTCCTGCTCCTGTACGGTTTTATTGCCGTACCTGTTCAGTTCTGGCATTACCATCCCGATAGGGCAGCACAAAACAAGCGATCGTTCCATTCAACTGTTTCAAAAGATCTTGTTGGCAAGATCCATGACTGCAAGATCTGCTCGCATGCGTATTCCGTTTTTGCGCATGATCATGCGGCTATTGAAATTGGCATAGCGGCCAAACCCATCTTTCTGGCTCCCGCACCAGTTTTGGATCTGCTCGAGTTTGCCGGACCGGCTTTTTCCAACAAAGGTCCGCCTCATTACTTCAGCTGATATTTATTCCCATTTTATCTTTTACAAGCGTTCCAGGCAATGCTCTAAGCTTTGCCCTGGCGTTAGTCTGTTATAACATCAGCCGCATAAACAATGCAGGGCATAGCCCGCATATTATGGCAGGAATCTCTGACCCTGTTCCGCAGCCGCTGGTGGCAATCTTTTAATGATAACTATCAATCCATAACTCAGTGAGAAAATCCGTCATTTTTTCCATCGCATTCTTATTTCCTGTTTGGCTTTTTGCACAGAAACAAGGTTATGTAAACGGCCGTATCATTGATACCAGTAAAGAAGCAGCCGCTTTTGTTTCGGTGCGGCTTTTAGAGATCAATAAAGGCACCCAAACCAACGACAATGGCTATTTCGACTTTTTCAAAGTGCCCCCCGGTAAATATACCCTGGAGGTAAGCGGTATAGGCTTTGAAGCGCAGAAACAAAACATTGAAGTAACGGAGGGAAAAAGAACCGTGCTGTCGCTGCAGTTGAATAGGCAAAACAATACGCTGCAGGAAGTAACCATTTCTTCCCGTACCATGAAAAGGTACAACTCCACTACAACGGATGAGTCGAAGCTGCCAGCCGGCCTCATCGATCTGCCGCTCACCATTCGCGTAATAGACCGCGGTTTGATCGACGAACGGCAAGCAACTGAGTTCAGACAGGTAGTGAAAAACATGACCGGCGTTACATTAACCACCGCCAATGGCGATTTTATGATGCGCGGTTTTCAGAACACAGGAGGTAATAACGCCGGCAGCGCCCAGTTGATCAATGGAATGAAGAATTTCTACACTGGTTATACAAACGACCTGAACCTCGTGAATGTAGAACGGATCGAGGTGTTAAAAGGGCCAACCTCTATATTATATGGCGCTAACTCACCAGGCGGTAATTTCAACGTCATTACCAAAAAGCCGCTGGAGACCAACAGGTTCACTGTCAGTGCAGCCTTTGGCAGCTGGGGGCGGTACCGGGCAGAAGCGGATTTGACGGGCAAGCTCAGTAAAGACAAAAAATTCCTTTACCGCTTCAGCACCTCTTACCAGAACAATCCTGACTACCGTGATTTTATCTACAACAGGAATTTTGCAGTGGCCCCTACCGTTCGTTACAGACCCTCGGAGAAAACGACTATCGACATTGAATTTGCATATAATCAAATAAATCGCAGCGTTTGGTTCGACTGGGGTGTGCCCACCTGGAATAACGACGTACTGGCCGTTCCCATTACATATACTTCCCACGAGCCTACAGATAACGTGCAAATAAAGAATACCATGCTGTCGTTCCAGTTGCAGCACCGTTTTGCTCCAGCGCTTACTTTTCATAGCGGATTCAATGGCAGCGGACATAACCTGGAAGGACGAACGCACAGCCCGTCTTTCTTCAACCCGGTGCCCAAAGCAGATAGTACTGTGAGCAGGGTTTACCGGGAAATGATCGCCAACAATACCGCTTCGTTTTTCACGAATTACCTCGTTTGGGAACCGGTGCTGCGCAATATCCGTTTTCGTATTACAGGAGGAATAGATTATTATAAGAACAAATATTACTCCGATATCAAACAGGCTGGCGCATTCGATGGTGTTCGCGCTATCAACATATTCAGGCCGCAATATCAGCAGGCGTCTGAGAAATCCTACACTTTCTCTCAGCGGTTAAGTGAAATGACCTTTACCGAATTTTGGGGCGCTTACCTCATGGGCTTTATTGATTTCAACGATAAATTAAAAGTGATGGTAAGCGGCCGGTACGACGAATACAGGTTCAGTTACCTGATGGCCGGCACCTCCAACGACACCAAACCCTTTCTGCCCAATTTTGGAATATCCTGGCAGCCCGTTAAAGGAATAAGCATATACGGCAGTTACACAAAAGGCTTCATGCCGCAAACCAACCAGTCGATCGAATTCGGTGGTCCGTTCGACCCCCAGTACAGTGAGCAATTCGAAGGTGGTGTTAAAAAAGAATTTTTCAACGGGCGTTATAGCATTACGGCTGCATATTATGAGATCGAAAGAAAGAACGTGCTGGTGCCGGTAGATCCGGTCAATGACCCATGGGGAAAACAGGAAGCTACCGGCAGCGCCAAAAGTAAAGGTGTTGAAATCGACATCGCCGGCAATCTGCTGCCCAACCTCAATATCAATGCCGGCTATACGTACAATGATAGCCGCATTACGCGCAGCGCCTTCGATATTGAAATAAACCGGCAAGCTACCAACGCGCCATATAATGCTGCACATGTATGGGCGCGGTACAATTTTACAAAGGGTGCTCTCAAAGATGTTGGGATCGCTGTGGGCAGTAATTATGTTGGCTTCCGTACAACAGACGGCTCGCTGGATTACCCGGTGCCGGTTCTTCAAAAACTGCCCGCATATCAAACGGTTGATCTGGGTTTATTCTACCGGTACCAAAACCTGCAACTCAGCGCCAATCTGGATAATGTATTCGATGAACAATACATCTATGGAGCTTTTAACGCATTCTATATGCAACGCGGCCTGCCGAGAAATCTACTATTCAGGGCCCAATTTAATTTTTAAATAGGGGACGTTCACATTAAATAAAACCATGAAAACAATCCTGCAATACGAGTGGCTGCAAATCAAACGCAACAGGGTATCCATGCTATTGCTTGCAATAACAGCTTTGTTGCTGATGGTATCGCTCGTTACAAGCTGGAACTATTACCAGTGGTACAGTAAGCTGCAACAGGAGGTTGCAGGCAATGCAAGGCATCATTGGGAAACACAGGGTGAAAAGAACAGCCACAGCGCTGCGCATTTTGGCATCTATCTGTTTAAGCCCCTGCCGGCATTGGCGATTTGGGACAGCGGTATCGAAAAACACTACGGTGTAAGCCTGTATATTGAAGCGCATACCCGGAACCAGTTACAACTGAAAGCCATTGAAGACAATCCGCTATTGGCCCGCTGGGGCGAATTGACACCCGCAAGTATGTTGTTGATAGTATTGCCTTTGTTGCTGGTTTGGCTTGCCGGCAATACAGTGGTAAATGACCGTGCAAACGGAACCTTGAAAATGCTGTTGATGCAGGGCCTGCCGGCCAGGAAACTGGTCTGGGGCAAAGCAATGGCGCTTTGGTGCATCAGTGGTATGATCATCGGTATTATTTGGCTTGTTGGGGGTGTATTGGCAAGCGTATTGAGCGAAGAATCTTTTTTCAATGCTTCTTCTTTTTTACTGCTGTTCTTATACCTGCTGTACACCGGCGTATTTATTCATGCGGGAATTATAGTAAGCATGAAAGCAAAGGGCGCCAGAGGGGCTATGGTAAGCGCCTTAAGTATCTGGCTGGTGATGGTATGGCTGGTGCCAAGGTTCTTTGTTCAATGGAGTGAAGCAATGTATCCACCGGTAAATGCAGAAGCTTTCCTGGCAAAGATCAGGGAAGACGTAGCGCAAAACGGGCTAAACAGCCATGGCGCGGCAGGCACAAAAGAAAAGGAGCTGGAAAAACAATGGCTGCAAAAGTATGGGGCAGACAGTGTGCAGCAACTGCCTCTGAACTGGCTCGGCGTAGTATTGCAGGCGGATGAAGAGATCAACAATCCTATTTATGATAAACACTACGATAGCCTGTATCATATTTTCCGGCAGCAAATAGCGATGCACCGGTGGAGCAGCTGGTTTTCTCCGACACTGCCGGCGAAATATGCCAGCATGGCCTTTGCAGGCACCGATCTGTTCAACAGTATCGATTTTTACCAGCAAACGGAATTGTACCGCAAAGACTTTATCAAACGCCTGAACGAAAGACTGAGAGACAATAGCCGTTACGGTGGCCGGGATACCGCTAGCACCGGCTATTGGAAAACGGCACCGGTATTCCGTTATACACCTCCTTCTGACATGTACAAATGGTCCCAGGCCAAAGCCCCATTCGTAACGGTAATGATCTGGGTCTTAATACTGGCAGCAGCTACCCATGTGCTGGCCGGGCGAATTAAAGTAATTGAAAACTGATACTAAGCAATGAGAAACGAGATCATACAATTTGAATGGCGGCACTGGTTATTGAGGCCGGTGACGCTGTTGCTGATATTGGCCTGGGTGCTCGTATTGACTGCCATCTATGGCGTGAGCAACGCTTCAGCAAAGGATAACCGGTTGCGCCAAACGGACTTATTGTCCGCTCAGCAAATGAAGCGCACGGCTCATTTGGCGCAGGTCGACAGTTTTGTTGCCGGGTTGAAAAAACCCGGGGGTATCTGGGATGATCCTACCAACGCCTATTTAATTGGCCTCGACTATGGACGGCAGTATTTCGTGAAACAACCACTTCCGCTGACGGCGTTTTCTTATGGCCATAGCCATATTCACCCCGCCATTGCCACTATCAATACGGCCGCCGACAACTGGTTCATCGCCTTGAAAAAATCTGAAACGCTGGTTAACCCGCATAACAGCATTTTTGGAAATATAGATCCTGCCGGCGCCGTGTTGTTCCTGCTGCCGCTGCTTGTCATTGTGTTGAATTTTAATATTATCAGTGCCGAAAGGGAGGCCGGTCGCCTTCCTATACTGGCAGTGCAGGGCGTATCCATCCGCCAATGGATCTGGTATAAGGCGGGCTTTAGATTTCTTGCATTAACGCTGATAACGATCCTGACGCTTCTTTTAAACCATTGGTCGGGGAGCAGCGCCACGATGGGGGCAGGCGGAATGGCGATGACCGGTTTTGTCGTTGCGGTCGCCTTATACAGCGCTTGCTGGCACGCATTGAGCGCATGGATAAATCTGTATAAAAAGAGTTCTGATTTCAATGCGGGGTTATTGTTTGCCATTTGGATTTCACAGCTGATGGTTATCCCCGGCCTGACAACTGTGATTGGGACAGCCCTTCGACCAACAGAAGGTAAAGTAAAACTGATAGACGAAGTAAGGGAAACTTTAACTGAATTCGACCGGAAGAATTCACAGCTCCTCGACCAGTTCTATACCGACCACCCGCATTTTGCCGCTAAGGATAGCGTGAATGTGATGCCTCTTTTTGTATATAAGTACGTAGTTAAATACATGCATACGCTCGAAAAGCTTACGCCTGTGATGAACCATTATAAAAAAGACGCTCTCGAGCAAGCGCATACGGCGGAATTTACGTCGGTAATAAGTCCGGCAATGATCTTTCAGGAACTGTCAGATGAATTTGCCGGCAACTCGCAAACCCAATTTTTACTGTTTCAGCAGCAGGCAGATTCGATGGTACGAAACTGGAATGACTATATCAACCCCAAAGCGCTCGCTAACCAACAGTTGGGAAGGGAAGAATTAAGCGTTTTGGCAGATAAAATATATGAGCCTAAGGTAGCGGTTGCTAAGATCGGGTGGCTAACAGGCGCATTGTTTGGATGGCTGGGCTTGCTGCTGCTGCTGGTATCCAGGGAGGTGAGAAATTTCACGGTCATTTAAAATCGTTGGCACGCCTGGAATGGCAAAACGATTTAGTTGCGGGCACAGGGAAGCTATGAAGCGGTAGTCGCACCGATAGTCACAGCAATTGGTGTTAAATGATACCGGGCTTGCCTCGACAAGGTACACACAGCGTGCTGGAGGAATTCGTGTTAAAGTGGTGGCGGGTTGTGGCGGAGTGGCCACGGAGTTGCCTAAGAGTTGTCTGGGAGTTGTCTAAGAGTTGTCTGGGACTTGCCTTGCGCACTAGTAGGTCTCCAGAGCTATCTGAGAGCTATCTTAGAGCACTTTCAGTACTGTTGCACACCATGAGCCTACCAGTCTGGTACAATTGAGGTGCCATTGCAGTATGTATCTACTAAAATTACATTACATGGTACGCGGAAATTACCAGTGGCGGCACATCACCACACATCGTCATTCCCGCTGTGCTAACGCTTCTGTACGCACCAGGTAGTCATGCACCGCATATTTTGCACGTTGGTGGTTTTTATGGGCTCGTATAAAATTCCAAACTCGCTGGTATATTTCAACAATGTTTCTTCATTCACTAAAAAACGTTCCGAGCCATCGGGGAGTAGATAACGGTCATTCCCTAGTCGTTTTACAAGGTCCCTTATCCCGATATCCGACGCCAGACGCGCAAAAAAATAACCTCCCGGTTTCAATACCCTGAATATAGATCGCAGCATGGCATCAAAATGCTCTGCGTCCTTTGCAAAGTGTAGTACTGCGCTGCATATAACCAGGTCAAATGCCGCATCGCTATAGGGCAAATTTTCCGCCGGGCAAACTATAAAATTCTCCAGCGGGTTGCCAGGAGCCAGACTGGCCGATAATTCCCTAACCGATTCAACCGCTTGTGGATTGGGATCGATACCGAACACCTCGTACCCATTCCGTAAAAAATAAAAGAGGTTACGCCCATGACCGCATCCTGCATCCAGCATCTTTTTGCAGTTATCATAACGGCCTTTCAGCAATTGGTCAAACAGATAGATGTCGATATTCCCGAACGTTTCCTGAAGTTTGTTCTGCATGTGAGCGTTGAAATGGATTTGAAAGCATCAAAGGTATTTAATTAAGTGTAATGAAGCTTTTCCGGGCTTGTATTGAGGGCCGTGCCAAACCGGCATTTACCAAATGGTAAATCCACCAATATGTATTTTTTATAACTTGGCAGCATGGATCAATTAATAGATTACATTTTACAGTTTGGCAACCTGAACAAGCAGCAAATAGACCTGGTCATAAAAAGCGCAGGTGAAAAAGAATTGCGTAAAGACGAGTACTTTTCAGAAGCCGGGAAAATTCCTAAACAGGTGGGTTTTATTGTGAAAGGCGTAATGCGTGGATGTTATTATAACAGAGAAGGAGAGGAGATCACACGTTGCTTTATTGCCGAAAATAGTTTAGTGGCCGATTATGTAAATTTTGAAGCGAACACGGTCTCTTCAGAATATTTGCAGGCCTGTACCGATTGCAAACTGATCGTATTTTCAAAGCAAGCTTGGGAAGCGCTTTCTCAGATAATTGTGGGCTGGGACAATATCAAAAACAAGATGGTGCAAATATGTATGTTTCAAAAATCGAGGAAAGGCCCGGTAATATCACAGGATGCCACGACCCGGTATTTGGAATTTATGGAAAATTATCCCTCGTTAACCAACCGGGTTCCCTTAGCATATATTGCTTCTTATCTCGGCGTCACTCAACAATCATTAAGCAGGATCAGGAAAAATCTTCGCTAGCCCGGTTTTTACCAAATGGTAAACGGTTTCATTTTTATCCGAAGCAATTTTGCTTTGTTAATTAAAAAAATAAAAAATGAGATCAGTTTTAATTACAGGAGCCAACAGAGGCATTGGCCTGGAGACAGCAAAACAACTTGCCAAAGAAGGATTGTTTGTTTACCTGGGCAGCCGGGATATTGGGAAAGGAAGAGCTATCGCACAGGAATTAACCGGCAATGGCCTTCAACATATAAGAGCCATCGAAATAGACGTTACCCAGCCCGGCACCATTTTGTCTGCAAAAAACAGTATTGAAAACGAACAAGGTCAGCTGGATATACTGATAAACAATGCCGGCATCAGCGGGATCGTGCCACAAAACGCGCTCGAAACAGGCGTTGATCATTACAAAAAAGTATTCGATACGAATTTGTATGGCGTAATACAGGTAACACAGACTTTTATGGATCTGTTACGAAGATCACCGGCCCCAAGAATTGTAAATGTAAGTACCAGCGTAGCCTCACTCACCCTTCAAAGTAATGCTGATTGGCCGGCTTATCATTATGCAAAATATGCCGCTTATGGCGCTTCAAAAGCGGCTATGAATATGTATACGGTTCATCTGGCATATGAAATGCGAGATACGGCTTTCAAAATAAATGCAGTCTGCCCAGGCCTTACCAAGACCGATTTTACGAACTTTATTGGGGGTGAAATAGCTATTGCGGCAAAACGCATTATCAAATATGCCTTAGTAGATCAAGACGGGCCAACAGGCAAATTTTTTAGCGAAGAAACGAACCCTGACAGCGGTGAAATTCCGTGGTAGAGGGTCTCTGGTTTGAGTAGGTGTTCACCGGGTCACATCACGCTTCATATGTTTTGTGTTAGACCGGTTCTAAACATAAAGGCTTATACAACGCAGGTTTTATAAGCCTTTTTTATTTTTACCATCTGTTTTGAAATTTCCGCGACAATTATTTTATGTTTTCAAGACTATCCATTGCCGATTGAATAGCGATCAACCGGGCATGAACGCTCGCAAGTTGTTTTTTTGTGGCCCTTGCGTTATCGTAAACGCCTTTTTCCACATAGCCGCCAATCCTGTCATTTATTCTATTTGCGCTATCCTTTAAAATTTCCTGTTCGATCAAAAGTTTTGTCCTCATTTCATTTCTATTGTATCCGCAGGCAAACAGGAAGAGCAGGCTTAAAAAGGCCGAATACTTCATATAATTGTTATTTAATGTTGGAAAAAAATCAGCATCCACAGGGTTGCAAGATAGCACACGAATGTCAAACTTGAACAACACCCTATTTGGTAACCATTTGGTATTTTCAATTATAGGTCATCGAGAGCCGCACGGTCTAGCTATCAACAAAAGATGATAATGGGGGTTTACCAATAAAAATGTTGCGCAACCAAATAATTGCACTTATATTTGCAACCACATAGTTGCAAATAAGCCGAAGATGGAAACAAGAAGAGATATTTTTCAGGCGATTGCCGACCCTACCAGGCGGGCCATCATCGCCCTGATTGCATTGCAGGCAATGACCCCCAATGAGCTTGCCGAGCATTTTAATACAAGCAGACAGGCCGTATCAAAACATATTAAAATATTGACAGAGTGCGAACTGGTAAAACAGGAACAGCAGGGCAGGGAGATCTATTACTCACTCCAGATTCAAAAAATGAAAGAGATTGATAAATGGTTGGATCAATTCAGAAGGATATGGGAAACCCAATTTAATCAACTTGATAAAGTATTAGCAACACTTAAAAAACAAAAAAAATGACATCTAATTTGCTATTTGATTTTACCGTTGACAAAACAACGAAAAAAGTATTCATAACCAGAGAATTTGATGCCGAACTTTCGCTGGTATGGGATGCTTTTACCAAACCAGAGCTTTTGGACCAGTGGGGGGCACCTAAACCCTGGATTGCCAAAACAAAATATATGAACTTTGAAGTGGGGGGACGTAGGTTTTATGCGATGGTAAGTCCGGAAGGTCATGAGCGTTGGGCAATCCAGGAATACACTTCCATTACGCCAAAGACGAATTTCAAAATGTTCAATGCTTTTGCAGACAAGGATGGAAACCCTGAATTGCCAGGTTCAGATTGGGATTTTAATTTTATCGAACAGGGGGAAAGAACAAAAGTGAGCATTATTATTTATAACGAATCGCTTGCCCGTATGGAAAAAATGATTGAAATGGGCTTCAAAGAAGGATATGCTATGTCAATGCAAAACCTCGAGGATCTGTTGAAAACTTTATCCCAACGGCATTAGCAAACAAACAATAAAAACGGGCAAAAGTAACTGACGAAAACAACGAACGCCTGACCCCAGTTACAATTTCCCGAAGCCCATTAGCGGCAATTCCTGTTTCCGGGAAATCGATTAGGAAGTATTCGATTTCAAAAACATCATTGTCCGGATAAATTCCGGTTATAAATTCTGTACTCCCTTACTCGATAAGGGGGCACAATAGATTCGCCTGTTTTACTGATCTCGGGCGACAATGATGGCCTGGATAAACTGGAGTTGATATAAACATATCAATTATTGGGAGGTGCTGTATGTGCTGATTTTGGAGCAATGCCATTAAAATCTAAATCAATCAAAAACAGTATGCTTATGTGCCTTCATCTTCCAGACTCCCGGAAGAATTTGAAGCTCTAAATTCCTTAAATACCGATTTAAAAAGGCTCAATGTATTCAGCAGTTGCAACATTTCTTGCCATAATCTGCAAGATTTGAGAACCATACTTCAAAGAACATCGGGTAGTTTTACAGCATCCATTAAAAGAAAGATTGCTGTTATGAAAGTACGTTTACTGCCGTTACCCTTCCTGGGGTTTATCCCTAGGTAATATCATCTTGTTCAACATGTTATAATGCATCCAAACATTTGGAATAGAACATTTCACACCCCGATCTGTAACAATTGTGCCCCTGTTTCAATAAGCAGAAAGCTAGTTTTGTGGCAATCGTCAACATAATAAAGAAATTGGAATGAATAAGATCATATTAGCTGTTTGGCTGATCCTGGTAACACTTAATACAAGTGCTCAATATCTAACCAGGGCCAGTGAAAACGTACCTGGTTATTTTATAAATCCCATTTTTGCAGGGGACTATCCCGATCCCAGTATATTGCGCGATGGCAATGATTATTATATGGTGCACTCGTCTTTCGAGTATTATCCCGGCTTGCTGATCTGGCATTCAAAAGACCTGATCAACTGGGAACCGGTAACAAATGCCTTATACAAAAATGTTGGTTCTGTATGGGCGCCGGACCTCGTGAAATATAAAAATAAATACTATATCTATTTCCCCGCCAATAATACAAACTATGTTGTAACAGCCGATTCCATAAACGGCAAATGGAGCGATCCGGTCGATCTCAAAATTGGCAACATAGACCCAGGTCATGTAACAGATGAAAAGGGAAAGCGGTATCTGTTTTTCAGCAATGGGGGATATGTTCCTTTGGCTGAAGACGGGCTTTCTGTTACTGGCGAATATAAGCCTTCATACAGCGGTTGGCCGATACCGCGCGATTGGACGATCGAGTGTTTTTGTATGGAAGGCCCCAAACTGGTAAAGCGCGGCGAATATTATTACCTCACCGTTGCACAGGGCGGAACGGCCGGTCCGGTTACAGGCCACATGGTAATTTCGGCCCGCTCCAAATCGCTGGCCGGTCCATGGGAGAATTCTCCTTATAATCCCATCATCCGAACCACCAATAATAAGGAGCAGTGGTGTTCAAAAGGGCATGGTACTCTTTTCGAAGATGCGAAGGGAAAATGGTGGATGGTTTTTCATGCCTATGAAAAAGGTTTTTATAATATGGGACGTCAGACTTTATTGCAAGCTATTGAATGGACAAAAGACGGCTGGTATAAAGTAGCATCGGGCACAACAGACAGCAAGCCAATCGCAAGACCGCGTTTAAAGGCATCTGCACCTTGGTTTACATTGAATGATGATTTCGAAGGCAGTAAACTAAAGCCTCACTGGAAATTCTTTGGGGAATACGATACAACAAGATTTCAACTGGTTGATAATAGTATTGTGATAAAAGCAAAAGGGAATGGGGTGGGCAATTCCTCACCCTTGCTTTGTATCCCATCGCACCACTCTTATACTGCTGAAGTAGAGCTGTTGATCGAAGGAAAAGCAACCGGCGGATTGGTGCTTTTCTACAATAATAATGCCTTTTCGGGTATACTGGCCGATAAGGAGAATATTTTGGCAAATATTCATAGCTGGCAGTTCGTCACTGAAAAAGATGTAATAAACAATCACGTATATCTTCGCCTGAAAAATATCAACAACACAGTAGATATGTATTACAGTAATGATGGGCTTACATGGAAAAAGGTTGAGAACTCATTGGAGGTTTCGGGCATGCATCATAATGTGCTCAACGGATTTTTAAGTTTGCGAATAGGGTTGTGCGCTATAGGCGATGGCAAAGTAACGTTTAAGCATTTCAAATACAGTTCATTAAAATAAACGGGGCCATCGGCACATGGCAAAAGCAAGAGACAAAATTATGATGAAGCTACAGGTCAATAATTTGCTGATTCGACAGGAATACTATTTCTTTTAACTACGGACGTAAATGAATCTTTCACCGATACCTGGGAAAGCTTCGTAGGAAGCATTCCCAATTTCCAGCACCAGCGTATATGAAATATTATAAAAATCTTTTTTTGTTAACTCTTTTTTCGCTTTCAGTTATATTTTCCTTTTCACAAAAAAAAGCAGAGAAAAGAGAACGGTTGAAAATGGACCACGGCTGGCGTTTTGCCTTTGGTCATCCGTATGATGTTAAGAAGGACTTTGGTACCGGTACTGCTTATTTTTCTTATTTAGCAAAGGCTGGTAATGGCGATGGAGCAGCCGCAGCCGCTTTTGATGACCGCGCCTGGCGTAAGCTGGATCTGCCACATGATTGGGCGGTTGAACAGCCATTTAGCCCGAATGCCAGTTTTAGTCATGGGTTCAAAGCCATCGGCCGGGCGTTCCCTGAGCGAAGTGTAGGCTGGTATCGGAAAATATTTACGGTTCCTGCTGCCGATCTGGGTAAGCGGATCTCAATTGTTTTTGATGGCGTTTTCCGCAATTCCATCGTGTGGGTAAATGGACATTACCTTGGTACAGAGCAAAGCGGGTACAACAGCTTCCAATATGATATTACCGATGTGCTGAACTATGGCGGCGAAAATGTGATCGCCGTACGTGTGGATGCAACCATGGAAGAAGGCTGGTTTTATGAAGGAGCAGGAATTTATCGCCATGTATGGCTTACCAAAACGGCGCCTGTGCATGTAGCCGCGAATGGTACATTCGTTACCGCACAGGTACAGGGAAAGACCGCCGTGGTGAGCGTAAAAACAGATGTGATGAATGAAGCGAAAGAAAGCAAGACCATTGACGTGATACAAACCATTCTCGATGCTGATGGAAAAATTATAATCACTAAAATAAACACCGCAGTTTCGCTGGCGCCCTTTCAAACCAGGGAAGTGGCCACCGATCTCTCTGTAAACGAAGCAAAGCTGTGGGACATTGATGCTCCTTATTTGTACAAGCTTGTTACAAGTATTAGAGAAAAAGCAGATACCACCGATCAGTATGAAACCACCTTCGGCATTCGCACGATCCGCTTTGATGCTTCAGCAGGTTTTTTCCTCAATGGAAAGCCCCTGAAGCTGAAGGGCACCAATAATCACCAGGACCATGCCGGCGTTGGCACCGCGATACCCGACGAATTGCAGTACTGGCGTATTAAAACCCTGAAAGACATAGGAGCTAACGCTTACCGATGCGCGCATCATCCGCCCACGCCCGAATTGTTAGACGCCTGTGACCGGTTAGGTATGTTGGTGCTTGATGAGAACCGGTTGACGCGTACGACAGCCGATGGGTTGAATGAACTGAAGCGAATGATCACTCGCGACCGCAACCATCCTTCTGTGATCGGCTGGTCGGTCGGAAATGAAGAATGGGCCATTGAAAACAATATTACCGGTGAACGCATTGCTGCAACCCTGCAGGCTTTTGCCAATAGTCTCGATTCCACACGCCCCGCAACAGCGGGCATCAGCGGAGGTTTCCGCAGCGGTATTTCGGATGTATTGCAGGTAATGGGCTATAATTACCTGGGTAATGGTGATATTGATGCGCACCAGAAACGTTTTCCAAACCAACCTGGTATGGGAACTGAAGAAGGGTCGACCTTTGCTACAAGAGGTATTTATGTAACCGACGACAACAAACATTACCAGGCCGCGTATGATCGAAAACCACGGCCAACTTTTTATAGTATTGAAGAAGGATGGCGGTTCTATGCAGAAAGACCTTACCTCGCAGGCATGTTTATTTGGACCGGTTTTGATTACCGGGGTGAGCCCACTCCGTACGGATGGCCTTCTGTTACATCTTATTTTGGCATGATGGATATTTGCGGTTTTCCGAAAGATAATGCATACTATTTGAAGTCGTGGTGGGGAAAGGAACCCGTTTTGCACCTGCTGCCACACTGGAACCTGGCTAAAGACGGGACAGGCTGGAACGGGCAGGAGGGGAAAATGATCGATGTCTGGGCTTACAGCAATTGCGACGAAGTAGAACTTTTTCTGAATAAAAAGAGCCTTGGAAGAAAAAAAATGAACATTAATGGGCATCTCGAATGGAAAGTGGCCTATGCGCCCGGGAAACTGGAAGCAGTTGGATACAAAGCCGGAAAAAAGCTCCTGACCTATGTGGTTCAAACGACAAAAGAACCAGCTTCTATCCGGTTAACATCCCACAAGAAATCGCTTACTTCAGGTTGTGATGACATAGCCATTGTAACGGTGGAAGCGCTTGATAAAAACAATCTTGCCGTACCAACGGCCGCCAACGAAATCACTTTTGCCATTCAGGGCCCGGGTAAAATAATTGGTGTAGGTAATGGTGATCCAACTTCGCTTGAAAAAGACAGATTCATTGAAACTATTGAAACCATTAAGATCGAAAACCTGAAAGAGAAAGCAATAGATAGTTTCGATGTTATAAATGAAACAGGTATGACCATAGACGATACAAACTGGAAAGAGGCATTCAAGGACAGGGATTATAAAAAGCTGGCGAAAGCTTATGTATATCGTGGCAGCTTTATGCTGACTGAGAATTTTTCCGCATCTACAATTACTTTGTTTTATAAAAATATTGGCCGCGAGCAGTCGATATATATAAATGGAAAAGAGATTGCACGCAATCAAAAAGAAAATGAAACCAGGGATGGTTACCCGTTGGATAAAAAGATGCTGCAAGCCGGAAAAAATAGTATTGCCATAGTAGCTACGCCTATTCCCAGGCAACATGACTGGGAAAATGTGAACACCGATCCGGGATTGATCCAACTGGTTACACCGGCTGAACCCTGGAAGCGGAAACTCTTCAATGGTCTGGCGCAGGTAATTGTGCAAAGGACGAAAGAATCCGGCGACATAGTGTTAACGGCTACATCATCCGGGCTACAATCAGCAACGTTCACCTGGCATATACCCGAAGGCGAGGCCGCTCATGCAATAGATCGGTGAGGCCTGGTTGATACAGCGGATATAATTATCACTAATATTAGTGCTGTCCTGGAGCTGTAACGGTACACCACCATATGATTACCGTCGAACGGTTTAAGCCGTCCCGCGTGCCAAACCAGATAAATCCACGATCGTCCGGGAAAATGTATTCAATGGTGCTGTTCGAAAGCCCCTGGTTGGCCAATTTTGAAATGAAAGTTAGTGGGCTGCGATAAACAGACAGCCGGGTAAATGACCAACACCAACACCAACAACAAGACAAAAAGACAACGCATCGTGCAATAAATGTGATAAATCGAAAATGTGATAATGGAATACAGATCCTACGGCGTGAGCTTCGCTTTAATGGGAACTGCGCGACCTTGAAGAATTATCACATTATCAAATTAACTCATAACTGCTAAAATAGCGGAAAAGCTGTAGGAGCGGTCAGCTAACGAGCAGATTTGAACACCAGAACCAAAAGAATAAACGAGGCGACAAGCCATTGGCGCCCAACCAGTGTAGTTTTAGCCGACCTGATTCAGGGCGGTGGCGCCGCCAACCACCATCATGCTGCATGTGGCGTTGGGCGGAAAAAACGACGAATGCCTGTTATTCTATGACAACATGTTGCAACGGCAAGTGCCTTTCGATGTAATAGGACTTTCTTACTATCCCAAATGGCATTGTACGCTCGAAGACTTCGGTACAATTTGAATGATCTGGCACGCCGATACAGTAATGATGTGATCATTGTTGAATATTCTCCCCTGAAAAAAGAAGACTGGCTTCCGATGTATTTGGCGGTCATGGAAAAGGTTCGGCTAGCTGGGAGCCATTGAATACCTGGGAAGCCGTGTTCGACAGACAGGGCAAATCGAACGGGTTATTGAACGTGTATGATGAGCTCAACAGGCTTTTTATTCAAAACAGTATTAAATAAAACGCATGAGTAACTTAAGAAACTATCAAATAATAAAAGCTTACTTGCAACTGTCTGCATTGCTGTTGCTGGGGCCGGCAATGATGGTAAATGCCCAACTGGCAAAAATTCCCACTGGCTGGTCAGATGGGTATGCATATGCAAACGGTATCCGTATTCACTATTATCATGCCGCGCCTGCACAGGGCAAACCCGTGATGGTAATGGTGCATGGCGTTACCGATAATGGCCTTTGCTGGACCACGCTGGCCCTGAAGCTGCAAAACGCGTATGATATTTATATGCTCGATGCCAGGGGCCATGGTTTAACAGATCCATTTACGTGTGCTGACAATGGTGAAACGTTGGTGAAAGACGTCGTCGCATTTGTACAGGCCATGAAATGGGAAAAGCCCATCCTGATTGGCCATTCGATGGGCGCCGCTACGGTGATGCGGGTAGGTGCTGAGTATCCGGAGCTGGCGAAAGCCATCATTATGTTAGACCCTATGCTTGGGCGATTTTCCGGCGGGAGGCCAGGGGGAAGCTCTGCGCGCGATAGCGCCCGTAACCGGCCACCGGCTCCGGCGCAACCAGCCCAACCTACAGCGCCCGACCGGCTTTCCGTCAACATGTTTGGAAGCGCGGAATCGCTGGTAGCGCAGAACAATTATAAATTCGAAGACCTGGTAGCCACCGGCCGCCGGCAGTTTCCGAAATGGGACAGTGTAGATGTGTACTATTGGGCGCTCTCGAAAAAACAATATCACGGTGCCTATACAAACGAAGCCTGGCAGGCGATGAGCGGCACCATGAATACCGGAGATGCGCTGGCAAAAATACAGGCGCCGGCCATTATACTGAAGGCCGATGCATCACCCGAAGTGCGTAAAGCCAATGAAGAAGTCGTGCGTGTGATGCAGAAAGGAAAGCTGGTGCACATCGATGGGGCAGGCCATAATCTGCATCATGATCAACTGACCCGAACCGTGGAAGTGCTGAAAGAATTTTTGTCGGCAGATCATTAAAATTATCAAAAGAACTAAAAAAATGAAAAATTGACAGGGCAGAGCACTCATTGTATCATACCATTAAACTATCAACATTATGACCAAACTATTACCAGCTTTTTGCCTGTGTCTGCTATCGCTAACTTCTCTTAGATCCAACTACATTAGAGTGATCGCCGAAAATCCTGATCATCATCTTTGGATAGGCACTGCAAAAGGGCTGAATATTAATAACCCGGTTAAAGCAAATTTTTATAATGCGAAATTCAAATCCGGGAACAATACTTCTTTAAGACCATTAGAAAATACCATCAGCGCCATTCAAAAAATGATAAAGATGGATGCATGCTGGTTGGCGCCCACAACGGCGGTTTATTGATTATTTGAAAAAAACAGCGCGACAGGGGAACAAATCCCTTTCCTCTCGTGGCAAGGGCATGAAAGCAATTATGATGTTACAGCTCCGTCAAGTTTATCGCCATGCATGGCGCACATGAAAAAAGGCCTATAAAACCTCAGTTTTATAAGCCTTTGGGATGTTTGACATCCATTTCGTCGGGTGGACTGGATTCGAACCAGCGACCCCTTGCACCCCATACAAGTGCGCTACCGGGCTGCGCCACCACCCGAAACTATACAAGACGATTATCCTGTAAGTATCTTTTAATTCCTCTTTTTTTTACTTTCTTTTCTAATACTAATGCTTCACTTCTTGAGTTACAGCTAAATGTAGTAATTAGAATCCAGGGAACTCCTGTTGATGTAAACTTTCCTTTTCCACAATTATGTTGGTCAAATCTTTTCGCTACATTATCAGTACTTCCAACATATTACTTATCTAAAGAACTACTATATAATATATATACAAAAAACATAAGGATCTTTAACTAGCGACCCTCCCGCCACAGGCGGGATGCGCTACCGGGCTGCGCCACCACCCGAATTACAGTTTTTTCAGGCTTTTTTGACCTTTATGGGGTTGATTCTGATCACCTGAAGACTGCCTTTGGGGGTGCAAATTTACTTAAAAAATTGATTTCCCGAAAAATATGCTTCAAAATGATAAAATTTTTTCCCGGCCATTTATTCAAATATCATCTCCAAAATCTGTTTTCTGTCCGTTCCATCCATCGCCACTCTTGTAAAAAACCTGCTTGCGGCTTTTTCGGTAGGATACCAGTTCCTTCCCGCGGCTGAAATGATCAGCAAACCTTCTTCATCGCCTACAGCTGCAAAGTTCTCGAGCACAGGCTGCCTTTTATATGGCGCTAACCCATAACGTTCACCTAATTCCTTTACCTCCTCGTTAACATTATTCGTCACAATACCAATTTCACTTATATACTGAAACGATCGCGCCGAAAATGGCTGCGAAGATGAATTGGCCACGTCATAGCGGCAAATAAACTCGAGCAAATTGCCACTGCTATCAAAGAAATAAAAAGACTGCGCATTCCAATTGATAAACTGCGTAAAGACCGTTTCATGCTCCACCGGCAACAGCGCCGCCTTGTTTTGCATCCAGTGATACGCATCGTACAATTTGTTATGTGGTATATCAATGGCAAAATGATAATAGGGCTCGATACCGGCCATTTCCCTGAAAATAAGTTTTGTTTCTCCTACCTCGAAAGCTGCCTGGCCTGCAGGTACTGCCAATGCGGGTAGCTCCAGGACCCCTCCATAGAACTTTGTTATCGCCTGCAGGTCTGCCGCAAGTATTTCAATTTCCCTGATCATAGATTCTAATATTGTAAGTTCGATAATTTCGTTATTTACAACATCCATTTGCAAAACCAGTTCGATTATATTGAGGAGAAAAACGAAGAAATATCTCCAAACTAAAACTTCAGCTGCGCCGTCACCCCGGCAAACAGAATATCATTTCCGGTACCAGCCTTTTGCAAATAAGCTCCCGCATCAAACCAGGTAAACTCGGCCTGGACAAAAAAATAGGCATTGGCGTTATACACCAGTGCTGCCGCAAGCTGTTTACCAATATATTTTTCCGCCAGCTGTTTACCCGAATAAAGGAGTGTCCCATTCACTGCGTACAAACCATCCCCCTCGCTGTAACGCCACAACACATCACAATCTATTTCGAAGTTCAGCCGCCTTAATAATTGCAATGACAGCGAAGGGTGCACATCGAATAAATTATAAGGCCCAATCAACGCAGCCAACCCAAAATAAGCACCTCGCGGAAACAGCGGATTGAAGGTCTGCAAGCTGCTGTCCGCTGCATGTTTGTCCCCACTGATCAATTCCATTTTCAAACCTGCTTCGGGCTTCCATTTAATACTATTAAACCGGTGTGATATATTCATAGAAGCCGTCCACGCCGAAATAGACCGGCCTGAAAATTTACCAAACTGATAAACAGTTTCAAGATCATATCCGGTGGCGCCTTTGCCATTCCATACCCGTGCGCCAATGCTGTGGCGCAATTCTTTTCCCGAACCCGCATCGAAGCTGGCTGTTTTCTTATGTAAACCCAGGTAATAGAGGTCGATATTCTTTAAGACGGGCACATTGCTTTGCACCCAATAAACACCCCAGAACCTGGTATCCTTATTAAACCCATCATCAAATATGTCCTTCCTGGCCGCCACATAATGACTGTAAAAAAGATCCGCTTTGAAATTCCCTGAATGAAAGATCGATCGAAGGCCATCGAAGGATTGCCTGTTATTAGGACCTTCCCGAACCGACACCAACCGCTGCGATCCGTATAATAATTCCTGCCGGCCGGCACGGAAGATCATGTAGTTTTTGCCACCCGGATTTACCTGGTAATCAATAAAGGCCTGGTGCACTTCCAAAGGGTTATCATCAACGGCACTGGCAGCCTGCCGGCTATTGGCCAGACTGCTTTGCAATTGTATAAATGTTCTTAAATGCCTGCTGGCATGCAGATCAGCGTGCAGCAACCACCTGCTTAAAATATAACCATCATTATCTTCAGACTCTTCACCCCAGCCTTCATTTTGAATATAAAAATACTGGTAGCGCAGATCACCTCCATAACTGATATAACTGTTTGCGCTTTTTGACAAGGGTGCAAATTTTATTCTTTTATACCAATTGTTGCCCGTATCGCTTTTCAAAAAAGAATAATCTTCATCATAGCGCAACGATCTAAAAGCTGGCAGGTCTTGCGTAAAACCAGGGAGGCCCATAAAAAGTAAACCTGAAAAATAAATAAGGCGCATAACGTATACTTCCGGCTGATGATAACTTTTGAACTGTGCCAGATGTGTTTACATTCTTGCAGCAAAATGGGACACACCTGCTTAATACTGATAACCGCCATAATACTTAACCGGGCTCCATGTGGGTATAACCGCCGGCGCAGCAGGCGCCCATGACGCATATTGCGCATCAGCATACACCGGTTGTCCGTTCACAATTGTCAGGCTGGCCCTGATCGTCCGGATCTCTTCTTCCGGCACCGTAAAATAATCTTTGTTGAGTATGACCAGGTCGGCATAATACCCTTTTTGGATCTTACCTTTTGCCTGTTCTTTGATCAAACCATAACTACCTGTGGTGATCAGCTGCAAAGCCGCTAACCTGCTAAGGGTACTTTCTTTGGCCATAACCACGGTACCACCGATCGTTTTGCCGCTGGTGATCCAGTATAAAGCCATCCACGGATTATAACTGGCCACCCGGGTTCCATCGGTACCTAAACCTACCGGTATGCCCAGTTCCAGCATTTTTTTAACGGGGGGTGCACTCATGGCGGTTTTTTTTCCATACCGGTGAATAAAATGTTCGCCCTGGTAAGCCATCCGGTGTTGAATGGCTATACCACCGCCAAGTGTTTTGATCCGTCGCAGGTTTTCTTCACTGATGGTTTCGGCATGATCAAAGAACCAAACCAATCCACTCAATGGGGTTTCTTTATTGATCTCTTCAATAACATCGAGGTCGCGGGTGATACTTTCGTTATACGTTGCATGTAAGCGGAAAGGCCAGCGCTTTTTTACCAGTAAGCTGATCACCGCTTTCAGCTTATTTTCCATTGTAGCAGGTAATTCAGGCCGTGGAAACAAAAAATTCTCAAAATCCGCCGCGTCCATGACCAGGTTTTCGCCGCCGCCGTTTACATGATAATCCACTTTTGCGTCTTCGTGTTTTCCATCTGTATCTATGTCAACCATGCCTGTCCACCTGGTAAAATCATTCAACTCGGTGCCTTTTTTCTGTGCAAACAAAAAATAGGGGAGCCGCACTGTGATCTTTCCTGCCTTATTCAATGAATCGGTTATGCCATAGTCGTCGGGAAAGTTTTGAAAGCCGCCACCTGCATCCATGACCGCTGTTACACCCAGGCGATTCAATTCGGTCATGTATTGCATGGTGGAGTTGATCTTTTCTTCAATGGATAGTTCAGGGAGCTTGGCCAGGGTAGCATACAGTATAAATGCATTGGGCTCCGCCACCAGCAAGCCGGTTGGCTCTCCTTCGTTGTCTTTCTCTATCAACCCACCTGGCGGATTTGGCGTTTCACCCGTGATCTGCAGCTTTTGCAAACCGGCCTTGTTCAACCATGCTTTTCCATATAAGTACAAAATAAAAGCGGGCACATTTCCTGTTGCTTCATTTATTTCTGCTATTGTCGGCACCCTTTTCTCTTCGAACTGGTATTCATTCCAGCCACCAACTACGCGTACCCATTGCCCGGCTGGTGTTCTTTTCGCCTGTTCTGTCAGCATTTCCAATGCCCGCTTTAAAGATGTTACGCCATCCCATCTTAGTTCACTATTATAAAACCGCCCACCCCTGATCACATGCAGGTGGCTATCAAACAATCCCGGTATTACACGATTGTTATGGGCATCGATAACCTTTGTGGTTTTGCCTTTCCATTTCAATATTTCAGGATTTGTTCCGGTGGCTGTTATCCTGTTCTTTGTTATGGCTACGGCCGCCACTTCACGCCGGGCCGTATCGAGGGTAGTTATTTTTCCATTGATGATAATGAGATCTGCCTTTGTTTGGGCCTGGATCTGCAGGGAAAAGAGCAGGCATAATAAAACGCCCGAAAAAAGTCCTTTTCGCATAATGGTAATTTTAAAAAAAGGGCCGGCAAAAAAACCGGCCCCTGTCTATAATGAACCTTACTCCTGTTAGTGTTTTAACATATCATGGGCATATAAGATGCCGACGCCATAAGCGCCCCCGTACTTTTTTACCAGGTCGGTAACCGGTTTATAGGTATTGCTTCTGGCCCAGTCGCGCTGCAACTCCAGAAGGTATTGAATAGACGTGATTGGTTTTGCTCCTGCCATGATCATGCGTTGAATGGCCATATCATGCGCTTCCTTGCTTACATCGCCACAGGCGTCTGTAATTACAAACACTTCGTATCCTTCAGAAATAGCAGATAAAGCAGGCCCAACGATGCAAACGCTTGTCCATAAACCTGCAAAAACCAGCCGCTTCTTTCCTTTGCCAACAATGGCTTTATGTGCATTTACATCTTCCCAGGTATTCATGCTGGTTCTGTCGATATAATTGCTGCTTTCTTTCGGATAGAATTCGCTCACTTCGGGAAACACCGGGCCACTGAAAGATCTTTCAGCTACCGTTGTTACCACGGTGGGCACGCTGAATATTTTCGATGCCCCGGCAACAATGGCCGTATTGTTACGAAGCTGGTCGATGGCAATGCTGTGGGTGGCAAATGCCATTTGTCCTTCGTTATCGATCAGTACAAGGGCGTGGTTCGATGGATTTAATAATTCAGGCGAGGGTTTCTGCGCATACAGGGCTGTTGACAGCAGGATCGCTGCAACAATGCCAATACTTTTCATGAATGTCCTTTTCATTTTGTCTATATCCTTTTTAAGCGTGAAGAATGTTTTCGATTACCTGAGATATCTTTTCAATTCTGCGGCAGCCTGTACAAAAGCCGATTTAACGGCAGGTAATTCGGCGAGCGCATTCAGCAAACCATAATCATGTATCATACCATCATAGCGCACCAGCGCCACCGGTACACCGGCTTCATCGAGCTTTCTTCCATAGGCTTCCCCTTCATCGCGCAGGATGTCATTTTCAGCAACCTGGATCAATGCAGGTGGCAATCCTTTCAGTTGCTCAACGCTTGCCTGTAAGGGGGAAGCATAGATCTCCCTGCGTTGTTTGGGATCGGTTGTATAATGATCGTACATCCATTTCATAAGCGGGGTAGTGAGGAACCTGTCCTTACCGAATTGCTTATATGAGCCGGTCTCGAAATCAGCATCGACTATGGGCCAGAAGAGTATTTGTACCTTGATCTCGGGGCCATTGTTTTCTTTGGCTTTAATGGCCGTTACTGTGCTCATATTGCCACCCACGCTATTACCAACTATGGCCAGGTTCTTTCCATCTACATTGATCGCTGCACCATTTTCTGCCACCCATTTGGTAGCTGCATAAATTTCATTCACCTGGGTAGGATATTTAGCCTCGGGCGCCGGCGTGTAATTGACAAACACACCACAATAACCCGTGAGCACTACCAGGTCGCGGACCATTCTTTTGTGGGTGGGATAATCACCCAATACCCATCCGCCCCCATGAATAAAGATGAACACAGGCAGGGCGCCGCTAACTCCTTCCGGACGAACGATATTCAGTTTAATGGTATGTCCGTCAGCAGTAATGGTTTTTTCCGATTCCTCGATCCCGGAAAGGTCAACTTTTACGGAAGCCTGCGCATTTACCAGTACCTGGCGGGCTTCTTTCGGTGAAAGCGTTTCCAATGGTTTACCACCGCTGGTATTCAACACTTTTAAAAATTCTTTGGTTCTTGTATCGATGCGTGGATCTGTGGCATAATCCACCAGCTTAATTTCTTGCTCCATATTTTTAAATTTTATTGGTTATCCAATCCAGAACATAAGCGGCATCTGCTTCCCAACCTGGTTGCCCTAACACAAAATGATTTCTGCCTTCAAATTCTTTATAGTCGAGCACAGAACCATTCTTTTTGTATTTCCTGAAATTGCGGTAATTAAGATGAGCAGGAATAATATTATCGGTTGTACCTGCTGTAAGCAACAATGGGGGATGCGCTTTGGCGTAATCAACGCTGGCGGCCGATGTCAATCCCCCGCGGGCTACGCGTTTGGATTCGGGTATGGTGAATTTCTCATAGGCAGCTTTCTGTTCTATCAATGGCATATCGTTTACAAATGCATATTGCCAGTCTTTGAAAGACATCAGATAGGTCTTATTGATGGAGGTAAACAAGCCCAGCGATTTCCAGCCGGCTTTTAAAAATGAAAACTCATAAGGAAAAACACCCAGCGTTGGTACGGAATGTATTGCCACACCTGCTGCCACCAGGTCTCTGTTCACCAGTATTTGCGTTATTAAACCACCCAGCGAATGGCCAATTACGATCGGCTTTTCAGGATAGCTTTTTACAATAGCCGCGTAATGGTCTATCAGCTGCGGCAGGGTGAGGCGGGCCAGCTCAATATCATTTGGCTGCTTATCTCTCAGCTCAGCGGCTGTACCTACCTTAAACGGCCATGGCGGCGCAATTGTTGAAAAACCCCTGCGTTCAAAGTATTCCCGCCATTCGTCCCAGCAGGCGCTGGTAACAAAGGCTCCGGTAATGAAAACGATCGACCTGGTTTTGGTTGCTGCCATTGACATATAGTTTTGAGGTTTTGAATACCATCGACATTACAAAACTACACTTGTCCTTTTCCGGGAGCAATTGCCATAACATGCATTGACTTGTACATTTCATTAAGGGCGGGCTAAGGAGCAATGCCAGCCGGCAACAGACAATAGATAACAGGCAATATTTCAGGGTGGGGGATGTAAACCATCAACGTATCAACTGTTCTTTCTTTATGCCCAGCTTTTTGATACGCGAATTAAGGGTGGATACTTTAATGTTCAGGATCTCGGCAGCGCCGCCAGCGCCTGATACTTTTCCATTACACTTTTTCAGGGTAGCGATAATATAATCCCGCTCGTTCTCTTCAATGGTTTTTGCAGGTCTTTCTGTGTTGGTTGCTGCAATGACCTTATGTTGCAGCTGCGGAAGCGATTTTTGGTTGATCACCTGGCCCGCAGTGAGCAGCATGGCTCTTTCCATAACATTCTCGAGTTCGCGGATATTTCCCGGCCATTCGTACTGCAATAATTTATCCAGGGCTTCGAAGGAAATATCATCCACCTGCCTGCCCAGTTTGCGGTTAAACTGCTGCATAAAATGAATGACCAGCTCCGGAATATCTTCCTTGCGTTCGCGTAACGGAGGCAGCGTGATGGGGAATACATTCAACCGGTAATACAGGTCCATGCGAAAGCGGCCCTCAGCGATCACCTTCTCGAGGTTCCTGTTGGTAGATGCAATTACCCGGACATCTATCTTTATGGTGTTTTGTCCACCGATCCGTTCTATTTCTTTTTCCTGCAATACGCGCAGCAGTTTCACCTGCATTTCAGGCGGCATTTCCCCGATCTCATCCAGCAGAATGGTACCGCCGTTCGCCTGTTCAAATTTTCCAATACGTTTATCGAGAGCGCCGGTGAATGCGCCGCGCTCATGCCCGAATAATTCCGACTCGATAAGTGTCGCAGGCAGGGCAGCACAATTTACTTTTATAAACGGTTTTAATCGCCTTGGTGAAAGCGTATGAATGCATTCCGCGATCTTTTCCTTTCCGGTACCGCTTTCTCCCAGCAATAAAACCGAAGTATCAGAGCTGGCTACCATTAAAACCATTTCCAGTACGGTTTTAATTAATCTGCTGTTACCAATGATATTTTTGAATGCAGGCACCCTTGCATAATCGGTGGGTTCCTGCACCATTTCAAGGGGTTTTGCAGCCAGGCGTTGTTCGTGCAGGTACCAGGCTATATCAAGCGTAACCAGGATATCTTTTTCGCGGAAAGGTTTTACCAGGAATCCATAAGGTTGGGTGACCTTGGCTTCGTCGAGCGTTTTTTTATTTGAATTGGCAGAAAGGAATACGAAGGCAATGTTTCTCTCACGAAGTTTTACAGCCAGGTCAATGCCAGTAAGATCGCCCTGCAAAAAAATATCCAGCAGCACCATATCGGGCTTTTCCCTGTCAATGATCTCCAGGGCAACAGGAACCGAGCGGGCGAGAGAGCAGACCAGATACCCGGCTTTTTCCAGGATCATTTGCAGATTGTTGGCTTCAATAAACTGGTCTTCTACTATTAATATTTTTTTCTTCATGATGACCGATACCATCAGCTGATGTTCAAAAATAAAGATTGTTTTTATGCATATAATTGCTCCCTTGCGCTGCTGCTGTTTTTTACCTGTTTGAATAAACAACCCTGGGGAAACTCTACGGAAATACTGGTTCCATGATGACTTTCTACGGTAAAACGCCCATGCAGATCGCCGGTAAGCCCCTGCATGAGTTTAAAACCTAAAGAATCCTTTTTCAGGCGGTCGGCTTCTGAAATGCCGATGCCATTATCAGTGATGGAAAGCAAAATGGTGTTCCGGCCGGTTTGCCCCAGCTGGATCCGGATCTCATTCGCTGTTCGTCCCGGGAATGCATACTTTATCGAATTGGTGATCGCTTCATTGACGATAAGTCCGATCGGAATGGCGATCGCAATATCTACTTCTATCTTTTCTATTGCCGAGCGGAAATGGATGTATTTACCCAGATCAAAGGAATCATGCAGGTAATTGATCAGTTCCGGCAGGTAAACCGACAGATCAACCTGGGTCATATGCTCATCCTGATACAGTTTTTGATGGATCAATGACATGGCATAGATGCGGTGTTTGCTATTCTGAACAGCAAGCAGTGCTTCGTCGCGCAGGTATACCGACTGGCTTTCCAGCAAACTCATTACTGTATGCAGGTTGTTCTTCACCCGGTGGTGGATCTCCTTTACCAGCCACTCCTTTTCCTCCAGCAAACGCTGCAAAGCCTGATTTTTAAAACTGATCTCCTGGTTGTTCTGCCGTTTAATTCGGTATTGATTATATAACAAACCAAGAATGACCAGCAACAAGCCGATACCGCCAAAAGTGACATAGTGCAGGAGGGAAGCATTTTTTAATTCCAGTTTGCGCTTATTATTCAGGAGGTCCAACTCCTTGATCCGCGCATTTGACCGGCTCAGTTCGTATTCTGCCTTCAGCGAAGCTATGTTTTTAGACATCGAATTTTGGATGAAGCTGTCTGAAAGCAACTTCTCCCGCTCTTTCATCAAAAACGCTTCTTTATAATTGCCCTGTTTTACATACCACGGCGTAATGGCCCTCAGGTAACGCATCTCCTGGTTGTAAGCGCCTTTGGCCCTTGCCAGGGAAATGGCCTCCTGCAGGTAATGAATAGCGTTGGGCAGATCGTCATTACCATAGGTTCTGGCCAAACCATATAATACCTGCAATTCACGCAGATAATTGCCCATGGCGCGTGATCGTTGCAAAGCTTCTTTCTGTAAAGCCACGGCCTTTTCCTTCAGTCCCTGTTTTGAATATACGGATGCCAGGTTATTGATGAGCGTGATATTGAGGCCCTGGTGTTCAACTTTGCCGCTCAACCGGACGCCTTTCTCAAGGTAATAACGCGCCATTTCAAGCGCACCCGTCTCTTTGTGAAGTACGCCCAGGTGGTTGAAAATATTTAATGAAATATTTGAAAAGGGAAGACTATCATTCTGCCGCTCGGCAATTTTTAAGTACTGCAATGCTGTCTTGTAATTGTGCCGGTCGAGATGAGCCCATGAAATACTGTAATTGGCTTCCATGACGCCAAACCGGTCTCCGGCCTCTTCCGAGATCTTTAAGGCCTCGAGGAAATGTTTAATGGCATTGTCGTATTTGCCATTCCTTAATTCTACAACACCTATCCTTATGGTTGCCGATGCGATACCTTTCTTTGAACCTGCTTTTTGAAAGAGTTTCAGCGCCTCGGTATATTTCTGCCTTGAGCTGTCAAATTCGCCACGGTTATCATCGATCATGCCCATTTGAACAAGGATCAGCGCCAGCCCATTGCTGTCTTTTTGTTTCCTGGCAAGGCCAAGCGCCTGGTGAGAATAGTAGATGGCCGAATCCTGTTTATAATACCGGTAGTATTTTATCAAATGTTCATAATCTGCAATGGTCAATGTTTTTTTATCAGGCAACTGGCCAATTGAACAGACAGAAATGGCCAACAAAAAAGCTAACAAGATCAGCGGCCTTGCCATATGCTCCTTTTTTAACAAAAATACCTGAATAATGGCACTGTATAATATGACAAATGAAATTATTATTTATATATGTTACCAGCCATGCATTTTCGCCAATTAGCGAAATATCGATAGCTATTATTTTGTTTTGCATGTTTATCCGTTTACCAATCAGCAGTTTAATTCCTGGCATACAGATTGGCTGGCCATCAGTCTGACATTTGTCAATTTAACACCATACAACTTTATTTCTATGCCCGGCCTCCAAAACAACAACCAGCTGACTGCTTTCACTCAGATGCCTTTTAGATGTAAAGACAACCAAACCGACGATTTTAACCGGTTCGAGATCCACCCGCTGGACTGGATGAACACCAAAAACCCATCAGCCGGCGAGTTGCCGGAAAAACTCACCCAAATTGAATTGATATGGATTAAGAAGGGCAGGGGACAAATTGAGGTGGACGGCAAAAAGAATGTATTCGCTGATAATACGGTGTATTGCATTACTCCCGGCCGCTTGCGCAGGTATTCCATAGAACCGGGCATGTTTGGTTATTACCTGAAATTTACCAACGAATTCATCAGGTTGTCAGAAGCCTACTCGAAAACCGCCGCCTGGTTCGACCGCTATCAGATGCATTCCCATTTTGCACCTATTTCTATCAGTTGTGAAATACAATGTGAGCTCGAGACCATCCTTCAAAAAATGAAACAGGAATACACGAATTATGATACCGGCAGAACTGAGCTGTTGAAAGGTCTGCTGAATGTCTTCATGATCTATTTATCCAGAAATGTACAAGCCACCTCAACAGAAAATCTTTTTTCGGGAGAAATGGAAATCGTGAGAAAATTCATGGCATTGATCAACAGGAATTACCGGTCAAAGAAAATGGTAAGCGACTATGCACATGACCTGCTGGTTACGCCCAATCATCTGAACCGCATCGTAAAGAAAATAACCGGTTTTTCTGCAAGCCACCATATTCAGCAGTTAATTATGCTGGAAGCAAAAAGACAGGCCATGTACCCCACATTAAGCATGAAAGAGATCGCCTATGACCTGGGCTTCGATAACCTGGCCCATTTCAGCAAATTCTTTAAAAATAATTGCGGAAAGAATTTTACGGAGTTCAAGAAAGAGATCCATAATCACGCTTAATGCTTTAGAAACGACCAACACTTAATGAAAAACTTTATTTGTAGTGTAAACCAAACAACTATACATTTGCAACAGTATTGCAATTCTTAATTGAAGGCAAAAAACACATATCGTCATCTTTTAGCAGGCCTCCTGTTGGCGCTGTATGCATTCATTGCTACACCGGTACAACTGTGGCATGATCATCCATCTTCCGCAAAAGCTACCCCAACCGCTCTATCGCAGCACGCCAAAAACGACACGGTGGCGGCAGGTACCGGCATTATACTGGAAGCTGATTGTGCGGTTTGTTCGCATAAGTATTCATCTTATAACGACGAGGTATTAGCTCCTTACGAAATATCACTCGTTGCCCATGCAGTAAAATATAGTTGTTATTCTGTACAACAGCTTACTGCATCAACTGCCTCATTGCCCAATAAGGGCCCTCCCGTATTATGCTGAGTTTTTATTGTTGTGATTGCTGCCCTGTTAACACGCCGCTTCCGATGACTATCGGAACGGAAATTCCCTGTTTGTAATTTATTATTTAAATAATAACAGTCATGCCTGTATTAGAAGCGGTACAGCTTGGCAAGCAGTATCATGGCCATACTGCGCTAAGCGACCTGAATTTATCTATTGATAAAGGTGATATCTTTTGCCTGCTCGGTCAGAACGGCGCCGGCAAAACCACGACCATCAACTTATTTCTCGGCTTTACGCATGCTACCAGCGGCAAAGCGCTGGTCAATGGCATCCCGGTTCAACCCAATGAAATGGTTACCAAGAAATTCATTGCCTACATTCCTGAAGTAGTGCAGCTCTATGGCAATTTAACGGGTATAGAGAACCTTGCATTTTTCAGTCAGCTCGCAGGGTTTAACTATACCAAGGAAATGCTAAGCAATTTCCTGAGCAAAGCGGACCTGCAGAAGGAAGCACAGGACAAAAGGCTGTCCACTTACTCGAAAGGCATGCGCCAGAAAGTAGGTATCGCCATTGCGCTTGCCAAGAATGCCGATGCGATTCTCATGGATGAACCTACCTCCGGCCTTGACCCGAAGGCCACGGCTGAATTCACCCGCATTTGTAAAGAACTGGCGGCTGCGGGCAAAACCATCTTCATGGCAACCCATGATATTTTCAATGCGGTGAATGTGGGCACCCGTATTGGCATCATGAAACAGGGCAGCCTGGTTCATACGGTACAAACGAGCGACATTACCGCCAATGAATTACAGCAACTGTACCTGGAAACGATCTAAAATTGCAGCAACCCATGAAATATTTATTAATAGCAATAAGCCTGTCGCTTTTTACGCTTCCGGGTTTTAGCCAGGTTACTTTAACCGGAAATGTTACAGCAGAAACCGGTGAACCGGTGAAAGGTGCTACCATTACGGTAAAAAATAAGGAGATCAACCGGTCTGTCATGGCCGATGACCAGGGCCAGTTCAGTCTGGAGCTGATGCCTAAAAAACTTTACCATATTGCCGTTTCGAGCATCGGCTTTGACAATTTTGAAGAAACACTGGTGATCAATGAACATGCAGCAACCCTTAAAATTGTCTTAACTCCGCAGTTAAAGAACCTGCAATTGATCGAGATCGTTGGCCGAAGTGCGAAAAAGTATAACAGCGATTATTCATTCAGCGCCACCCGCACTGCCACATTGATCAAAGACATTCCACAGTCGATTACCGCCCTTACAAAAGAGCTGATCACCGATCGCCAGGCTTTTCAATTAGCCGATGCAGTGAAGATGGCCAGCGGAGTCATTCCCTCCAGCTATTATAACCAGTACGCTATTCGCGGTATCAGCCAGAATGAGGAAGGGCAGATCATGAACGGCATGCGCACCCGCCAGTATTATTTTTTACAACCGCTTACTACTAATATAGAAAGGGTAGAAGTGATCAAAGGACCGGCCAGTGCTACCTTTGCCAGTGTTGATCCGGGGGGCAGTATCAACCTCGTCACTAAAAAGCCACTCAATAGCAACCGGAAAGAAATAAGTATCAGTGCCGGCAGTTTCAGCACTATCCGGGGATCCTTGGATTTTACCGGTCCGCTCAATGACAGTAAAACCTTATTGTACCGGCTCAATGGCGCTTACCAGGAAGCAAAAAGTTACCGCGACCTGGTGAGTAACAGATCATTATTGATCTCACCCTCATTTTCTTATATTCCGAATGACCGTACAGCCATTAATGTGGAAATGATCCTGAGCAATCTGACCGGTGTGCTCGACAGAGGTCAGCCCATTTTTGGCGCCGTAGCGGGTGTTACAGATCTGCACAGCACGCCAACCAGCTTAAACCTGGGCGCGCCCAATGATTTCTTCAGGTCCAAAGAACTTATTGTAACGGGCAATATCTCGCACCGTTTTTCGAGCCATATCAGTTTCAATACTTCCTATATGAAACAAACCTGGGCGGAAGATCTGCAGGAACACCGCACCACGAACGCCTTTGGCGTTGATACCGCCAATAACGCCATTACTTCCCTTGCCGCCATGCAGTTCGTGCAACGGAAGCAGTTCTGGAATATCGATAATATCAACAGCTATTTCAATTTTGATCTTACTACCGGAAGCATCCATCACAAACTATTGATCGGTTACGATCTGCATAGCTGGCACAAGCTGAAAGGAGGCGGGCAAAATGCAGCCCGGGGATTTTTGTTGAAGGATGGAACTGTTGCCAATACCTACACAAAAGCAAACCTGAACAATTACCAAACGATCACCATTGATGGAATAGTAATGCCAAAGCCCAATGTACAGCATTTTAACCTGAATAACCCGGTGTATACGATCCGGAATACCGATGATTACCTGCTGAATGTGCGCACAGCGCTGCCTGCCGCACTCACCACCAGCAATGCCCTGTATATTCAGGAACAGTTACAATGGAAAAAATTGACCTTGCTCCTGAGCCTGCGCCAGGAATGGTTTAAAGATATAACCAATTACAAATCGCCAAATGAGTCGTCGTTTACCAATACGGCCCTGCTGCCAAGAGTGGGTATTACATATGCCATTACGCCAACGATCAATGTCTATGGCACCTGGCTGGAAGGCTTTCAACCCCAATCGAATACTGTTACATTGATGCCAAATACCGGCAATTTTTACAATTCAGCGAAATCAGCTGCGCAATTTGATCCCCTGATCAGCGATCTGAAAGAGTTGGGCGTCAAAGCCGGCTTATGGAAAAGCAGGTTACAGGTAACAATGGCTGCCTATGAAATAAACCAACAAAACATTTTAATAAATGCCAATGTTCCGGCTTTTCCCGATTCATTAACCACCCGGGGGGCAGACAGAAGCAGGGGTTTAGAAGTGGAAGTGGCGGGTTTTATTCTTCCGAACTGGCAGATAAATGCCTCATACAGTTACATCGATGCAAGCATCCGGGCCGACTATAAAGCCGAATTAGTAGGGGCGAGAAAAGAAAACACACCGGTGAACAGCGCCAATGTATGGACACGATACAACTTCGTTAAAGGTTCTGCCCTGAAAGATCTTGGCCTTGGTTTGGGATTTCAATACAGTGGCGACAAGATCCCCTGGTTTACCAGGGACTTTACAATACCTGCTTACACTTTGGTGGATATGGCATTGTATTTCAATCCCGGCAAAAGTAATATGCAGCTGGCCCTGCATATAAACAACGTTGCCAATAAAACATATTGGCTGGGTGCACAGAATTTCCTTCGCTTATTTCCCGGTGCCCCCAGGAATGGCATGTTAACAGCTACTTATAAATTTTAATTGATCAGCACCTATGCGGAAATCAGTTTTGATCTTATTTGCGAGGCAGGTTATGGGAATGGCTTTTAAAAATAAGGCGGTAATGGCTTTGCTTGGCCTCACCGTGATCCTGCTTATTTATGCTGCCTACAGCGGTTTTACCATTTATCAACAACAATCCCGCAGCCGGCAGTTGTATCAACAACAGGTGCGCGCGGATTGGGAAGATATGCCTGATAAACATCCACACCGGATGGCGCATTACGGTTACATTGCATTTCGCACAAAACATCCCCTGAGCTTTTTTGATTTTGGTATGGAAAGTTATACCGGTAATGCGGTCTTCCTTGAAGCGCACCGGCAGAATTCGGTCAACTTTTCGGAAGCCGGTTTTAGCACCGGCATGCTTCGCTTTGGTGAAATAAGTATCGCCATGATCTTACAGGTACTCTTGCCATTGGTGATCTTCTTCATCGGCTTTAGCACGGTAGCAGCAGACAGGGAGAACGGTACTTTGAAGATCCTGCTTAGCCAGGGAACGTCCTGGCAAGAGATCATCGTTGGTAAAGCGTTGGGGCTGTTGGGCATCGCTTTGTGTATACTGTTACCGGTGATCCTGCTACTGATCATCGGCTGTTTTGTGTTGCCCGAAAAAAAATATATCGTTGACAATGTTTGTCGCATCGGCTGGCTGGCCTTGTCTTATATATGCTACGCCGGTATCATCAGTCTGATGGCAGTATTGATCTCCTCGATCGCCAAAACCGCAAAATCGGCATTGGTTTCATTGATCGGCATATGGTTATTATTTACTGTGATCATGCCACGAACCGCCCAGGCCATGGGCAATTACCTGCACGCCACGCCTTCCCGGATTGAATTTGAAACGGCTATTGAAAAAGACCTGATCAAAAAAGGGGATAGTCATGATCCAAACGATCCTTATTATAAGGCGCTGAAAGATTCGATCCTGAGACTGTATAAAGTGGATTCTGTTCAGCAGTTGCCGTTTAACTACAGTGGTTTTCAGATGAAAGAAGGGGAGAAAATAAGTGCCCAGATTTATAACCGGCACCTGTTCGCTTTATTGAGGAAATACCAGCAACAAAATGATGTATCCCGGTATTCTGCCTTCATCAATCCTTTTGCAGCATTGCGGGATCTTTCAATGGCCATGAGCGGCACTGATTTTCGTTCCTATGTTCAATTTCAACAACAGGCAGAAAGGTACCGTTACCAACTGGCGCAGCATATGAACGAGCTGCAGATAAAACACATCAGCAATAAAAAACCGGGAGAGCACGACAAGCCTCATAGTATCAGCAGCGCGTTTTGGAAGGCTTTTCCCGATTTCGAATATAAAAGAACCGGCCAGGGAACTGTTCTTCTACAGGAATTTCCGGCATTGGCATCTTTGCTGTGCTGGCTGACCTTACTCACTGCAATTACCACCATTCTATCAAAAAAATTAAAAGCATTATAGGGTATGTTTCTGTTGTTATTGAAGAATTTCGTTCGGTCGAGAATCGTTGTAACCGGTCTGTCGATCATAATGCTGGCAGGCATGATCAGTATTTTTATTGGCCGCCAGCACATTGAAAAAATAAAAAGCAGCATAGCCAAAACAGAACATTACCAGCGCGACCATATACAGCGCAACGTTCAATTTTTCAACAAAGAGATGGGGCTGCTGCTGTATTACCTGCGGTTTGGTCTGGTTAATGAACCGCCGCCGCTGAATGCACTGTCTATCGGACAAAGGGATGTGAACAGTTCCATCCAGCATGTAACCATTCGCAATATTGAGAACCAGTTATATGATACCGATCTGTTCAATCCATATAGTTTACTCGCCGGCAACCTCGATTTCAGCTTTGTATTGATCTACCTGTTTCCCTTACTCATCATCGCTTTTACCTACAATTTGTTATCGGAAGAAAAGGAAGGCGGAACATGGCGGCTGGTATCAGCACAACACAAGCGGCCTGCGGTTATAATATTCAAAAAACTGGCTGTGCGTGCAGCTGTCATTTATACAGCATTGACTGTCTTGTGGGCGCTGGCAGCAGTATTATTGAGTTTACCAGCTGACAATAGTTTTTGGGCTGCTGTTAGCCTGTCGTTTTTGTATCTGTTATGTTGGTTTGCGATCAGCTTTTGGGTGGCTTCTTTACAAAAAAGTTCAGGCGCCAATGCCGTTATTTTGTTAAGTGCCTGGCTCTTGATGACAGTGATTTGTCCCGGCATGGCCAATAACTATATTACCAGCCAATATCCGGTGCCTGAAGCCCTGGCAACAGTAGTTAAGCAACGGGAGGGTTACCATGAAAAATGGGATATGGATAAGAAAATAACGATGGATAAGTTTTATGAACATTATCCGCAGTTCAACCAATATACATTACCCAATACGGAATTCAGTTGGCTCTGGTATTATGCCATGCAGCAAATGGGTGATGATGAAGCGCAGCAGGAAGCTGGGGAAATGAAAGCAAAACTCTGGCAAAGAGAAATAGCCAGCAGAACAATTTCTTATTTTATTCCCTCCATGCATACCCAGTATCAATTGAATACCCTGGCACAATCGGGTTTGGGTAATCATTTGAAATTTCTTGATAGCACGAGGCAATTCCATGAAAACAAGCGTCTGCACTTCTATCCAAAGATCTTTTCAGGTGCTGATGTAACTAAGGAGGACTGGAATTACTGTAAGGTAGAAACGTTTACGGAAAAGAGCCCGGTAACCTGGATGGCCATGCTGGTGCCGTTAATAATAATAAGCAGTTTACTGGGGGCAATCAGCTGGATCAATTTTAGAAAGACACCATATTAAGTGGAAACATATATATATTAGGGAACGCTGAGGCAATGGCTCAGCGTTTTTCCTAATCTTGATATACAGCACTTTGTAACACATACTTGCGCTAGGTCAATAATATTAAAAATATCTTACAGGTACTTAAAATGTTAAAATCTATTAACTATCTTGTATTAGATTTTGAACACATATAAAAAAGGCCTGATTCCTCGAGACATTTCAAACCACAATGTTTCTCTTCCAATACCCCTAAAAGCCTCTGTTTCCACCATTTATCTAATAACTGTGTTATTCCCTGTATTCTCGGTAAAACCAATCTGAATCCAGATCCCGAATGGTCTGATTTTAAGGTTTATTATCACCAAAAATCATTGATGGAGCACATTTACTTCCTCAAACGGGATGTCTTTGTCCGTTAGTTGTGAGATAGCATATTTCTGGTGCTAAAGCCTCTATGCAGATACTGCCTGGAAAGGAGTTCCTATTGTCGTGAATATAGGTTTCGCTTTATCATTTATACCACTAACTGACTTAGCACACGTGCATGAAAGATAGTCTTGAACATATCTTTTCTACCGGATCTGTTACCCCTAACAACTCCAAGCGCACCATTAAGCGTTTATGCGTTACTGTGTTTGTCCTTCTATGGTTCAGCATTCCTTTTTTTGTTCAGGCCCAGCATCTTGATAACCGGAAAAGACTTGATTCATTCCATCGGGCAAGAGCCGCCGCAGGTGTTAAAATTCTTAAAACATTAGCAAATTCGTATGAAGTAACTGGCGGTGGCGCCTATTGCAGCGGCGGCAGTGGTGTAGCGGTTGGCCTTAGTGGTTCGCAACAGGATACCACTTATCAGCTTCAACGGGATGGAGTAAATACAGGAGTTCCCGTGGTGGGTGATGGATCAGCACTCAGCTTTGGACTGCAAACAGCTGCTGGAACATATACGGTAATTGCGAATACGGTAAACGGGCCGGTTGCTATGAGTGGGAATGTAACGGTAACCATAAATCCCTTACCTACAGTTACAGCAGATCCCAAACAGGTATGTTTTGGAAACAACACCCTTGAATTAACGGGAACACCAGCAGGTGGTACCTGGAGCGGAACAGGCGTAAGCGGTTCAAATTTCAATGCGAATGGCCTGGCTGCGGGAAATTATACGGTTACTTATAGTTACACAGATGCGAATACTTGTACTAACACGGCCACTGCCACGGTAACTGTACATGCTTTGCCAACGGTTACAGCCGACAATAAACAAGTATGTTTTGGAAATAACAGCGTTGCTTTAACAGGTACCCCGGCTGGCGGTACCTGGAGCGGAACCGGGGTAAGCGGTCCAAACTTCAATGCGAATGGCCTGGCTGCGGGAAATTATACGGTTACTTATACTTACACAGATGCCAACAGTTGTACGAATACAGCTAATGCCACGGTAACTGTACATGCGTTGCCAACGGTTACAGCCGACAATAAACAAGTATGTTTTGGAAATAGCAGCGTTGCTTTAACGGGTACCCCGGCTGGCGGTACCTGGAGCGGAACCGGGGTAAGCGGTTCAAACTTCAATGCGAATGGGCTGGCTGCGGGCAATTATACGGTTACATATACTTACACAGATGGCAACAGTTGTACCAATACGGCCACTGCTACGGTAACTGTACATGCCTTGCCAACGGTTACAGCCGACAATAAACAAGTATGTTTTGGAAATAACAGCGTTGCTTTAACGGGTAGCCCGGCTGGCGGTACCTGGAGCGGAACCGGGGTAAGCGGTTCTACCTTTAATGCGAATGGCCTGGCTGCGGGCAGTTACACGGTTACTTATACTTACACAGATGCGAATACTTGTACGAACACGGCCACTGCCACGGTAACAGTAAATGCCTTGCCAACACCTTCTGCCGGAAGTAATTCGCCACAATGTGCTGGTAATACGTTGAATTTAACGGCCAGCGGTGGTGTTAGCTACAGTTGGAGCGGGCCAAATGGATTTACTTCTACATCTTCAACGCCTTCAATCGCAAATGTCACTACCGCTGAATCTGGTCCTTATACAGTAACAGTGACCGATGTCAATGGATGTACTTCTTCAGCCACCACCAATGTGACCGTTACTGCGTTGCCCACTGCTACGATCAGCTATACAGGCGCGCCTTTCTGCACAACGTTAAGCGCTGCTCAAAACGTGACGCTAAACGGAACAGGAGCGTTTAATGGCGGCACTTATAGTGTCGCCCCTTCGGGATTATCAATCAATAGTACAACGGGTGCCATAACCCCATCGACCAGTACACCTGGAACATACACGGTTACTTATACAATTGCAGCCAATGGCGGATGTCCAGTTGTAACTGCAACGGCAAATGTTACTATTACCGCATTGCCCACGGCCACGATCAGTTATACAGGAACACCTTTCTGCACAACAGCAAGTGCAGCTTCTGTTACATTAACCGGAACAGGTGCGTATACTGGCGGCACTTATAGTGTTTCTCCATCGGGATTAACTATAAATTCAACTACCGGCGTTATTACGCCTTCGTCAAGTAGCGCTGGAACATACGTTATTACGTATACCATATCGGCTTCGGACGGATGTGCAGCGGTAACAGCAACAACCAATGTTACCATTACGGCTGCGCCTACAGCAAATCTTTCATATGCGGGTACGCCCTTCTGCCGGTCTGTAAGTACCCAGCAGCCGACTACTTTAACGGGCACCGGCGCCTATTCGGGCGGAACCTATAGTTCATCGCCATCCGGATTAACCATAAATCCCAGCACCGGCGCTATTACGCCATCAACCAGTACAGCGGGAACGTATACGGTTACTTACACCACACCAGCATCGGGGGGATGCGCATCTGTGAGTACCACTGCTACGGTCGTTATTACTGCGGTTCCCACAGCTACGATCTCTTATACAGGATCACCTTTCTGTACAACGGTTAATTCGGTGCCCGTGACACTATCGGGAACAGGCGCTTATACCGGCGGAACCTACTCTGCCCCGGCAGGCTTAACCATCAATAGTTCAACCGGTGAAATAACCCCGTCATTAAGCACTGCCGGTACTTATACGATAACATATGCAATACCAGCATCCGGTGGTTGCGCTGCTGTAAACGTTACAACTTCTGTAACGATCACTGCACAACCTACGGCCAGTCTATCCTATTCAGGCACGCCGTTCTGCAGATCGGTATCAACAGCGCAGTCACCTGCTTTAACGGGCACCGGAAATTTTACCGGCGGTACATATAGTGCATCCCCAGCAGGTTTAACCATCAACACGACCAGCGGCGCCATTACACCTTCATCAAGTACAGCCGGCACCTATACGGTAACTTATACAAGGGCTGCCGCAGGCGGATGTGCCGCTGTGACTACCACTGCTACGGTAGTTATTACTGCGGTTCCTACTGCAACCATTTCTTATACAGGATCACCTTTTTGTACAACAGTAAGTGCAGCTTCTGTTACATTAACCGGTACAGGTGCGTATACTGGAGGCACCTATACTGCAACTCCATCAGGGCTAAGCATAAATACAACGAGCGGCGTTATTACGCCTTCATCAAGTACGGCGGGGACATACACCATAACTTATACCACACCAGCTTCGGGCGGTTGTGCCGCGGTAACAGCAACGACCACTGTTACCATTACAGCTGCGCCTACAGCAAATCTTTCTTATGCGAATGCACCGTTCTGCCGGTCGCTAAGCACCGCGCAGCCACCTACTTTAACCGGTACCGGTGCTTATACGGGCGGTACATATAGTGCAGCTCCGGCGGGTTTGACGATCAGTAGTTCTACTGGTAATATTACACCATCATCAAGTACAGCCGGAACCTATACAGTAACATATACAAGGGCAGCATCTGGCGGATGTGCTGCTATTACGACAACAACCTCTGTAACCATTGCAGCAGTGCCCACAGCCAATGCGGGGCCCGATCAGACAGGCGCTACCACCTGCGGACTAACCTCAGTAACGCTGGCTGCAAGTACACCAACAGCAGGTACGGGTAGTTGGAGTATTGTAAGCGGTACTGGTGGAACGATAACAACACCGTCAAGCCCGAGCTCCACTTTTACAGGTATACCTGGAACTACTTATACCTTGAGTTGGACAGTCAGCAATCCACCTTGTGCAGCTTCTACTGATAATGTTACAATTACTTTCAATCAGAATCCAACAACAGCCAATGCCGGAACTGCTCAATCTGTTTGTATTGGAGGAAATGTAACCCTGGGTGCAAATGCGCCTACGGTTGGCACAGGGCAATGGTCAATTGTCAGTGGCCCAAGTACATCAACAGCGCAGTTCAGCAGCACAACAAATCGTACAGCAACATTTACACCTACAGCTACAGGTTCATATGTTTTGCGGTGGACGATAAGCAATGCTCCATGTACAGCTTCTACGTCTAATGTAACCATTACTGTCAATGCCTTACCAACTACACCAACGATCACCGCCGGGGGCGCAACCACTTTTTGCCAGGGCGGAAGCGTGGCACTTACATCTTCATCTTCTGCAGGCAGCACTTACCAGTGGAATCTAAATGGTACGCCGATTGCCGGAGCCACCAATCAAACATATTCAGCAACAGCAAGTGGAAGCTATACCGTAACAGTAACAAACGCCAATGGCTGTTCCAGAACATCTGCAGCAACATCGGTCACTGTAAATCCATTGCCAACAATAACTGTTAGTCCTGCTGCGCCATCGGCGTTTTGTAGCGGTGGCAGCGTAACGCTAACTGCGAGCGGAGCCAACAGCTATACCTGGACTCCGACGGAAGGATTGTCGATAAGTACAGGATCCGCGGTGATAGCGACACCGGAGGCTACAACAACCTATACCGTTACAGGAACCGGCGCCAACGGTTGTACGAACTCTGCAACTGTTACTGTCACCGTTACGCCTTCGCCCGACGGGGATATCACTTCAAGTCCGCCTGTTTGCTCCGGTAATAACAGTGGAACTATTACATTATCCAATTACACCGGTACAATCGTGCGTTGGGAGTCATCAACCAATGGGGGCGCCAGTTGGACGACTATCAATAACACGTCCACAACGCAGTCCTATTCCAATCTTACCCAGACAACCATCTACCGGGTTTTATTAACCTTAAATAATGGTTGTGATGGATACTCAGATGTTGGTATCATACCAGTAAACGAACCATTCACGCCTACGGTAACCGCCAATCCGCCCGTTATTTGCCTCGGCCAATCAGCTACGCTAACCGCAAGTGACTATGGTGCACCGCCTTTCCCCCTGGAAGATTTTGGAAATGCAAATCCGGCCGGATGGAGTGGCAATGATGCTAATAACAATAATGAAGACGAGAATACAGATTGGGGTGAAACCGGTGATGGCAAAGTTCGAAATGGCAAAGTATATAATTCGCAAGCACCTCCGACGAATACAAAATTTATGATTGTCGCCGGTACTACCGATGGCGCCGATCAAACCGCTGCATTGATCACTCCTCCCTTTAGTCTGGTTGGAGTGGTTAATCCCATTTTTACATATATGACCGCTCTTGATTTTAACGCCGGAACGGTAGGTAAAGTGGAAATTTCAATCGATGGGGGCGCCACCTATATTACGCTTGAAACATTTACCGGACCAGCCAAAGTTGGGAATGGAGATAACGGATTTGTTCAACGGACTTATAACCTGTCAGCCTATATTGGTCAACCCGATGTTCGGGTTCGATTCAATTATTTTGGCACAGCCGGAAGTATCTGGGCCGTAGATAATGTTGGATTACAGGGAACCTTTGAGCCTGTCACCTATCAATGGTCGCCGCTTGATCATATGACGCCGGCGGCGGGAAATACGCAAACCGTTACCGTTACTCCGCCCGTTGGAACACATCCATACTGTGTAGTAGCTACCACCGGTGCTGGTTGTGCCAGCCAATCTGTTTGCAAAGATGTTACAGTAAAACCATTACCCACTTGTTCTATTACCGGGAACAATGTTGTTTGTCCCGGTTCAACGAATGTATATAGCGCCCCGGCCATTTCAGGTTATACTTATAATTGGGCCATCAGTGGAGGGGCAACTATTTCGGGTTCAGCATCAGGGCAAACGGTTACTGTGATTGCCAATAATACGTGTGGCACTTATACGCTAACGCTAGTAACTACATTGGATGGATGCTCAAGTGCTCCATGTACGCAAATTGTCAATGTTGTTGACAATACCGCACCAGTTGCAACGGCTCCCGCAACCCAGAGTTTCCAGTGCCTTACTGATGTGCCGGCTCCGGGTACATTAACCGCAACTGACAATTGCAGTGGCGACATTACCGCAACGGGTGTAGATGTACAAGTGGCAAATGGGTGCGGATATACTATTACAAGAACATGGACATTCACCGATGCATGTAACAACACATCATCGGTTTCTCAAATTATCAACGTGCTGGATAATACAGCGCCTGTTGCGCCAGCAGCTCCTGCGTCACAGAGTTTTCAGTGCCTTGCTGACGTAACGGCTCCCGGCACATTGACAGCAACAGACAATTGCAATGGCACCATTACCGCAACGGGCGTAGATGTGCAAGTTGCAAATGGATGCGGATATACTATTACAAGAACGTGGACATTCACCGATGCGTGTAACAATACTTCATCGGTTTCTCAAATCATAAACGTGCTGGATAATATACCACCGGAGATTACCTGTCCACCGGCGCAGATCTTCTGTGCAGTTGATGGCAATACATATACGATTCCACCAGCCACTGCTTCTGATAACTGCAGTGGCACTTTGAATATTACCTATCAAATCACCGGAGCAACCATAAGAAGTGGAACAGGGAATGATGCGAGTGGGGTATTTAATGTAGGAATATCAACGATAACATGGACAGTTACAGATGCATGTGCTAATACTTCTACCTGTACGGCAACGGTAACTATCAACTCAAAACCAGCACCAATAATTTCTCATAATTAATTACAAAACAGTTTATGAAAGCGTACAGCAACCCATACAAAACAAAAAATCCCGGCAGACAGACCCGGTATTTTTGGTCATATTTTTTGCTATGGCTCCGATTGCTGGTACTCTCATTTACACGAAATAAAGAAGAACTGGCAGGTATTGTCCTCCATGAACCGGCGCCCCTGCATTTGAAAGCAATGAATTCAGCAAACATCCCTACACCATCTATAACCAAGAACAAAAAACTACCGAACATGAACCAAGCTACACTGCTTATAAAATGGGGGCTCATGCTGTTGTTTACAGCAATAGGCACCAATGCCATAGCCCAGGCACCACCGCCAATCCCAGGTAATCATTCGGTATGTATTAACACAACGAAAGAATATGGTGTAGTACTCACTGCCGGGTCAACCTATGCATGGAGCATTACGCCCAGTACAGGGTTTACCATGACTCCAAATCCCACCTATCCCAATTTAATAACTGTAACTTGGACGGCCGTCGGTGAATATACCATGCAGGTAATTGAAACCAATGCCGCAGGTTGTGTGGGAGATCCTGTTACTATTGTTATTACAGTGAACCCCTTGCCAACTGTGACCGTGAACTCACCAACGGTATGTGCGGGAACACCGGCGACAATAACAGCGACACCGGGTGAACCAGGTACATATTCGTACGCATGGACTGTACCATCAGGAGTTCCTGATCCCGGTAATGTAGCCAGCTTTACATCCACGGTAGCCGGAACTTATAGTGTTGTGATCACCAATACAGCAACAGGTTGTGGTTCAGCATCCGCAAGTGGAACAGTAACCGTGAATGAGCTGCCTGTATGTTCTATTACTGGTAACGATAATATGTGCCCTGGCTCTACCAATACATATAGTGGACCATCGGGAATGTCGACCTATAGTTGGTCAATCAGTGGAAATGCAACTATCACCGGTGCAGCAAACGGACAAACCGTTTCAGTGCTTGCCAATAATAGTTGTGGAACATTCACGCTGACCCTTACTGTTACGGATGCAAATGGATGTACAAGTACATGTAGTCAGACATTTAATATTACAGATACAGAAGCACCGGTTATCACACTTACTGCAAGCACTGCAGTAATCTGTAACCCGACAGCTGATCAGATCGCAGCTGCCTTTGGTACGGCTTCAGTGACCGACAACTGCTCGACTGGTCTTACCGCCACCTTCACCGATGGTGCAGAGACAGGTACTGGTTGTGACCGCTCGATTACCAGGACATGGACTGTGACAGATGCTTGCGGTAATACAGCCACTCAAACCCAGACCATCACCTTCACCAGGGATACAGAAGCACCGGTTATTACACTTACTGCAAGCACTGCAGTAATCTGTAACCCGACAGCTGATCAGATCGCAGCTGCCTTTGGTACGGCTTCAGTGACCGACAACTGCTCGACTGGTCTTACCGCCACCTTCACCGATGGTGCAGAAACAGGTACCGGTTGTGACCGCTCTATTACCAGAACATGGACTGTGACAGATGCTTGCGGTAATACAGCCACTCAAACGCAGACCATCACCTTCACCAGGGATACCGAAGCACCGGTTATTACACTTACTGCTTCAACCGCAGTAATCTGTAACCCGACAGCTGATCAGATCGCAGCTGCCTTTGGTACGGCTTCAGTGACCGACAACTGCTCGACTGGTCTTACCGCCACCTTTACCGATGGTGCAGAGACAGGTACCGGTTGTGACCGCTCTATTACCAGAACATGGACTGTGACAGATGCTTGCGGTAATACAGCCACTCAAACGCAAACCATCACCTTCACCAGGGATACCGAAGCACCGGTTATCACACTTACTGCAAGCACCGCAGTAATCTGTAACCCGACAGCTGATCAGATCGCAGCTGCCTTTGGTACGGCTTCAGTGACCGACAACTGCTCGACTGGTCTTACTGCCACCTTTACCGATGGTGCAGAAACTGGTACCGGTTGTGACCGCTCTATTACCAGGACATGGACTGTGACAGATGCTTGCGGAAATACAGCCACTCAAACGCAAACCATCACCTTCACCAGGGATACAGAAGCACCGGTTATTACACTTACTGCTTCAACCGCAGTAATCTGTAACCCGACAGCTGATCAGATCGCAGCTGCCTTTGGTACGGCTTCAGTGACCGACAACTGCTCGACTGGTCTTACCGCCACATTTACCGATGGTGCAGAGACAGGTACCGGTTGTGACCGATCGATCACCAGGACATGGACTGTGACAGATGCTTGCGGTAATACAGCCACTCAAACGCAGACCATCACCTTCACCAGGGATACAGAAGCACCGGTTATCACACTTACTGCTTCAACCGCAGTAATCTGTAACCCGACAGCTGATCAGATCGCAGCCGCCTTTGGTACGGCATCTGTAACTGACAACTGCTCGACTGGTCTTACCGCCACCTTTACCGATGGTGCAGAGACAGGTACCGGTTGTGACCGCTCGATCACCAGGACATGGACTGTGACAGATGCTTGCGGTAATACAGCCACTCAAACGCAAACCATCACCTTCACCAGGGATACCGAAGCACCGGTTATTACACTTACTGCTTCAACAGCGGTAATCTGTAACCCGACGGCTGATCAGATCGCAGCTGCCTTTGGTACGGCTTCAGTGACCGACAACTGCTCGACTGGTCTTACCGCCACCTTTACCGATGGTGCAGAAACAGGTACCGGTTGTGACCGCTCTATTACCAGAACATGGACTGTGACAGATGCTTGCGGTAATACAGCCACTCAAACGCAAACCATCACCTTCACCAGGGATACAGAAGCACCGGTTATTACACTTACTGCTTCAACCGCAGTAATCTGTAACCCGACAGCTGATCAGATCGCAGCGGCCTTTGGTACGGCTTCAGTGACCGACAACTGCTCGACTGGTCTTACTGCCACCTTCACCGATGGTGCAGAAACCGGTACCGGTTGTGACCGCTCGATTACCAGGACATGGACTGTGACAGATGCTTGCGGTAATACAGCCACTCAAACGCAGACCATCACCTTCACCAGGGATACAGAAGCACCGGTTATTACACTTACTGCAAGCACTGCGGTAATCTGTAACCCGACAGCTGATCAGATCGCAGCTGCCTTTGGTACGGCTTCAGTGACCGACAACTGCTCGACTGGTCTTACCGCCACCTTTACCGATGGTGCAGAGACAGGTACCGGTTGTGACCGCTCTATTACCAGGACATGGACTGTGACAGATGCTTGCGGTAATACAGCCACTCAAACACAAACCATCACCTTCACCAGGGATACCGAAGCACCGGTTATTACGCTTACTGCTTCAACAGCGTTAGTATGTAACCCGACAGCTGATCAGATCGCAGCTGCCTTTGGTACGGCTTCAGTGACCGACAACTGCTCGACTGGTCTTACCGCCACCTTCACCGATGGTGCAGAGACAGGTACCGGTTGTGACCGCTCTATTACCAGGACATGGACTGTGACAGATGCTTGCGGTAATACAGCCACTCAAACGCAGACCATCACGTTCACCAGGGATACAGAAGCACCGGTTATTACGCTTACTGCTTCAACCGCAGTAATCTGTAACCCGACAGCTGATCAGATCGCAGCTGCCTTTGGTACGGCTTCAGTGACCGACAACTGCTCGACTGGCCTTACCGCCACCTTTACCGATGGTGCAGAAACAGGTACCGGTTGTGACCGCTCTATTACCAGAACATGGACTGTGACAGATGCTTGCGGTAATACAGCCACTCAAACGCAGACCATCACGTTCACCAGGGATACAGAAGCACCGGTTATCACGCTTACTGCTTCAACCGCAGTAATCTGTAACCCGACAGCTGATCAGATCGCAGCTGCCTTTGGTACGGCTTCAGTGACCGACAACTGCTCGACTGGTCTTACCGCCACCTTTACCGATGGTGCAGAGA
>NZ_JAFFJX010000022.1 GCF_016924755.1 Longitalea arenae
CATGCTCCCGTTGATCCCAATCTTTATAATCGCTAATGTGATGCTTATATTGTTGCTGAAGTTGCCTGCCGTCCATCTGGTACATTCGGGCCAGTTGATGACAGCTAATCGGATGCTCGTCCAAGTGCATCTTTTAAAAAAAGCGCGATAAAGGATCTCATTATTTACAAAGTCAAAGGTTCCTTGAATTCTTCTAATCCGCATATCTTCGTTACTGTACCTTCAAATAACAGCCATAAAAAGCTGGCTTTATTGTTTAATGATGGAAGCCGGAGGGTCTAATTTTTAAAACCGCTAAAAGAGTTGAATATCATAAATTAACAGCAAATTTTGTACTCCGTCGTCTTCCTTCACCAAGGTATAAGCGCCTCAATGGGCCCCGCTGGCAATTTATTTAATATGGGGGACCGGGCAGCCAGCAAACCAATGTTAACTAAATGATGATTCATTTTCCTGAAGCCTAGCAGCAAACTCAATAAATTTAAAAGAGCCTGTTTACCAGCCAGAGAGATTTTCAGATATAGATTACTGAGATTTGTTAATACGGGTATGGCCTGCTGCAGTTTTTCAAAAATGTTTGTGTGGCTTTTGGCGAGATTGATCCGGAGCGGATCCTATTGAAAAGTTAGGGGATTGCACCCGAAAGTAGTGTCTCGTCCAAAATTGCTTATATCAAATTAACAGCATACTTCGTACTCCGCCCACCGCCTTCACCAAAAGGAATAAGCGCCCCGATTTCTAGTAATGCTTGTAAATCTCTTGTAGCCGTTGCTTTTGATATCTTCGTTATAGAACCATATTTGCTGGCATTCATACCACCTGCAAATCCTTTAGGCCCTTCTTCCAGCATGCGCTTGACTACTTTAAGTTGACGTTCATTCAGCTTATTTTTGAAGCGGTCAAAAAACTTTACTTTCTTAAGTGTAAAATCAATTTGCTCTTCAGCTTCATTTTGTGCAGCCAGTGTAATGTTTACAAAATAATCTATCCAGCCAGTGATTTCATTGGAGCGCTGTGAATTTTCCAGCGCATCATAGTACGCTTTCTTATTAGCCTCAATTGTATGAGAAAGGCTCATAAGAACAGGTCGCCCTATTCCCTGAGCCAAAGCTTTTTCGGCTATGGCACGACCTATCCTGCCATTACCATCTTCAAAGGGATGAATGGTTTCAAAATATAGATGTGCAATCGCCGACCTGACCGGCGCTTTTCTGATTTCCTTAGAGCCGCCTGGCGCGGTTTCATTGAACCATGTGATGAATTGCTCCATTTCCTGGGGTACTCGTTTCGAAGGTGGCGCTTCATAATGCACCTTTTGCTTTCCCATTGCACCAGAGATGACCTGCATCGGCTCTTCATGTGTTCGCCACTGACCTACTTCAATACCCTTGCTTTCAGGTAGCAGCATCTTATGCCATGCAAATAATTTTTCTTTTGTAAGTTCATCTTTATAAGTATTACGCACATCGATCATAAGCGTGCCAATACCTTCCGCTTTTTTGTCCTGTATATATTCAGGACTACTGACTAACCCAAGATTTTTCCTGATGGATGAAAGAACGTCCCTACGACTTAGGTATTCGCCTTCGATTTCTGAAGTTTTGATGGCTTCAGAAACCATCATATCAACGATGGCTTCCATTTTTGTATCTTCCGGCAAGGCATTTAAAATGCCAGTCACCTTTCCTACTTTTTCAGCAAATAGAAATAATTCATTTTCAACACCTTGAAGAGTATATGTGAAGTTTGGCCAGTCTTTTTGTTGCCAGTTATAGCGCACCATGAGCCGATTAGAATATTTATTCGGCTCAAATATAGCAAATAAATGAGCCGATTACATTAATTATTCGGCTCACGCGCCTAAGGCGTACAATCGAAATTGCAATAAAAGATATACTCAAACAGCTTGCAGCAATAATGTTTATACCAGCTCCATAAAAGATATCAAAATGCGTCTGCCGGCAATATATTTAATACCCGAGATAAACAGATCCTGGAGTCAGTCAACCAATGTCAACTTATTGAACATTCATTTTCCTGAAGCCTGATAGCAAATTCAATAAATCCGACCAGGTGTTCGCCCTCACTGCCACACCCGGTACAAAGGTTTCAACCTTGGCAAAATTGAAAAAGGCTTCTCTGGTAAGAGGAGCCTTTTTTGTTGATAGCCCTTCAGGAGGGCGGCGCGTCAGGGCCCACGCTGAAATTCAGTTATTGGACCAGGGATTTAATCTTCAATCATTCCTTTTTAGAATAAACAACTCTATAGCGGCATTAAATTCACTGGCGCGCACGAAGCGACCATTTTTAGCCCAAGTCGAAGGCAGGCTATAGTTATACTGTTGAATATATAGCATTATCTACATCTTATAGCGCAACTGCAGTGTTTTATACTTGATTCTACTTTGATGTGGCGAATCGGAAGGCCGCGAACGAACTTCCGGATAAAAACCTTTTGAGTGATGTGTTTAACCTGCATATTCGGCCGGTGGACATAGCGGCTGTTTACATAATAAAAAGTTGGATCAGCAAAAGACCGCTAAGATGAATGAAACTAATTCTGCGTAAGAATGAGATAGTGTCCCAGGCTGAAAGATCCGGGAAATTTGTTTTGAAAAGTCTTAAGCTATTTTCGCCTGTTTACTGCCAGCAATTGTCATATTCTACATAAAAACGTGAGGCCTTCCTGAACTTTTAATAACGCTGAATGTAACAGTATATAAATTTTCCTTATGCCAGCATTTCAACAGTTCGTCGAAATTAAAGATTATATCAAAACTGCCCGACTACCTGTTCGGGGAAAGTTTCCTGATTTTTTTATATATAATTGGATGGAAGAACTGCACAATGGCTGCGCGCATGAACTTCCCTACCGGAATCATTACTTTGAAATTGTATTTGAACCAAACCCAACGTGTGAAATTAGGGTGGATCAATACGTCTTTCCGGCCGGTAACAGCAGACTGTTTTTTATCAGTCCTTACCGGTTACAGTCATGCAATGGACAGCCATCCGCCAATGCCGGTAATGGCTTTACCATCCTTTTCAAACCTGAATTTATACATAGCGCATCGCGTTCGGGGCTCCTATATGATTTTCCATTCTTTAACCATCTTAAGTCTCCCGGCATTCTTTTAAATGAACACGAAACATCAAGTATTGCCACCCTTTTTAACCAAATAAAACAGGAATACGACGATCATAGTGCCCACAGCAGGGAGATAGTTAGAAATTATCTGAATATTCTATTATTGAAAGGCAGAAAGCTGTATCCACTACAAAACACAACTGCTACCGGCTTTAACCGGGAACAGGAGATTTATAATAGTTTTATGCAGCTGGTGCAAGACCATTTTATGAAATCAGATACGTTGCAGCTATATGCCAACCGCTTACATATCAGCGCTAAACATCTTTCGATGATCGTGAAAAAGATAAGCGGTCAAAGTGGACTGCAGGTCATTCACCAGGCGCGGTTACATCACGCTAAATCACTGCTGCGGCAAACCAACCTTACGATTTCACAAATTGCAGATGAACTTAATTTTGATAACCAGGAGTATTTTTCTGTTTTCTTCCGCCGTTTGACTGGTCACAGTCCGTCTGAATTTAGAAATTCTTAAAGCATTTCCCGACATTTTCAAAATAACAGGCACAAAGAGCCTTTATACCTTTGGTTTAGCATAATGCAGTAAAATTACAGGTAAACGCCCGGCATGCAGGGCGCCAGGTATTTTCAAAAATACATCCTGTTTATAACTAAAGAAATTAAAAAATTAACTACGAATTTTTAAACTATGAATAGATTTAAAGGTAAAAAGGCAGTTGTAACAGGTGGTACGCATGGTATGGGCTTGGCTATTGTTAAAGCGTTGTTGATGGAAGGCGCGCATGTGCTATTAACCGGCCGGAACGAGAAAAAAATTGATGAAGCCAGACAACAATTGGCAACTGATGCAGCGCATGTATTGCGTTCAGACGCCTCCAGTATAACCGACATTAAACAATTGCGCAAGGTAGTAGAAGAGCAATTGGGCCGTATTGATTATTTATTTGTAAATCACGGCATAGCGGAGATTCAGGAGCTTCAGCAGGTAACCGAGGAATCATGGGACCGGCACTTTAATATTAACACCAAAGGCTCCTACTTTACTGTACAGCAACTTGAGCCACTGATCAACGATTATGGTGCTATCATTTTTACCACTGTTGCCAATGACCATATATTCCCAGGGCTAAGCGCCTATTCTGGATCCAAAGAAGCCGTTAAAGCGTTTGCCAAAGTAATCGCAGCAGAATTATTACCCAGAAAAATAAGAGTAAATGCAGTAGCACCTGGTTTCATTTTAACACCTACCATGGGCGTGCCAGGCTTAACTGAAAAAGACCGGGAAGAATTTATCAAACAAGGCAATGAAGTCACTCCGCTTAAGCGCCATGGCACTGTTGAAGAAGTGGCTGCCGCCGCACTGTATCTTGCAGCAGAAGCGACTTTTACGACAGCTGCTGAGTTACCTGTTGATGGCGGATTTGCGCAGGGTATTGCCAACTGATGGATCGTCTTTGAATGGAGAACATTAAATCAATTAATTCTGGCGGGTGTTCAACCTGACTCTTGCTCCCGGTACAATGCTTTCACCCCTGGCAAGATTGAAAAAGGGCTTCTCTAATAAGAGGAGCCCTTTTTGTTGCATCCCATCATGAAGGCGGGGCTCGGGATCTGATCAAAAATCGGTTCCAGCCAAATGGTGAAGGCCATCCTTCGTAGTGGTAATCGTTCCGTACGTTTCCGCTTAACCAACAGGTAACATTTCAGTACCCGTTTTATGGAATTGGGCAAAATTTCAATCTCTATCTATAGAAACCTTGCGATATGAAAAAATCGACCCGGTTACTCCTGATCTTATCCGGACAGATGTTATTTACCGGCGCCTTTTCCCAGGATAATGACATCAGGCAATTCGACCGCAAACTGGAAAATTTCTTTGTTCCGGTTACAATCTCATCAACCTATCCCCCTGTCATTAAGTTACCCAAAAGGAAATACGATTCATACCTGTTCTGCAATGAGTTGATCCCCTGGAAAGATGGTTATATTATCAACAGCCTGAGCATTGCTCCCGCAAGCAATACCGTACATCACAGTTACCGTTTCTTTTATTTTTCTACAAGAACCAATAAACTAACGACTCTTACTACTACCCTGGCAGATTCCATTGAATCGCTTATTGTATGGAACGATGCACTGTACCTGTCTGGCAGAAAGAAGGGCGATTGTGTAATTGCTAAAATAGATGCCAGCGGAATAGAGCTCATCGGCAAAACAATTAAAAACAGGAATGGAGAGGTTGTTGGCAAGAATTCCTGGTTGAAACTCGGCGTTTACAATAATCAGTTACTTGCTCTTGAAAAAAAACAGGTTCTTTTATATGACGGCGGGCAATGGCAACCGATATTCGGCCGGCCCTTTCCTGCCAGGTTCTATGAAGAGAAACACAGCAAGCGATATCCGCTGCTTCCAACGGAGAATATCCGCATATCAAACAGTACCCTCTACTTTTTACAGGAGCTTACCCAGCAAAGAACCGCTTACCTGTATTCATTGGACTTAAACCAGGATTCCTGCGCTAGTGAGTTCTTTACCAGGAACGGTTTCACAGATAACACAAAAAGAGAGATCATAAGTTATGTTGCCGGCGCCGATGGGTTGTGGGTAGCTGCGCTCTGCTTGATGCAGGAGACACTCTTATTGAACCCAAATGGCAATTCAGTCCATGCCATGGTGATCAATAGCCATGCAACAACCCAACAAGGCGAGAAATTCAATATAAAACCATCCTGTATAAGCCAATTGGCAGGAGATACCATGCTGGTAGCCGGCAGTGATGGCTTATTTACATTAGCGAACAATCATATAAAACCGTTGGCTTACTTTAAGAATACAAGGCAGCAAATAAAAGAGGAAGGTGGTTATCTGCAGTTTGAATTCATTCCTCGCTGTGCAGTGCGGACTGCAGACAAGCGCTTTTTAGTGGGCGGCCTTTGGGGCGGATTGTACCTTATTGATACAGGTGATTATTCGGTGCAATGTTTCGACGACCTTAAAAATGTGCCACCCATCCAGGATCTGCAGACTCTTTGCCGTTGACATATGAGCTTTCTGCTTGTTGTATAATCGAATCTATCGTTTAAAAAACAGAACTGATCGTTGAAGGATCCAGTTCCAGGAATGAAAAAATCAGCGCCTGATGTTCAATTAGCAGCTCCATCTTTCAATGGACGGAATTGTTTGTTTAAAAACTGCGTGGGGCGTTGAAAAATGCGCCCCGCTCGTCACATTTATTTGCGGGTCTTTGTAATGCGGAGTAAATTGTATAAAATCGTATCACATGCATGAATACGCTAAAGTGTCGTTCTATCGATATGAACTGTCATTGCCAATGCATCAACGCCATCTAAGTGCAACTTTCCTTCCGCTGCTGATGCTACTTGCTTTACTGCTATCCCGTACTGTTACTGCACAGGAGACGGGTGTTCGTTTTGAACGCGGACTTTCCTGGGCCCAGGTTCAGGCTAAAGCAAAAGCAGAGAACAAATACATTTTTATGGATTGTTTTACCACCTGGTGCGGCCCCTGCAAGCATATGCGCAACGTCGTTTTCCCCCAGGCCGAAATGGGCAATTTTTTCAATGACAAATTCGTGAGCGTTGAAGTGCAGTTGGATACTACATCCAAAGACGATGAACATGTGAAAAGCTGGTATGCCGACGGCCATGCTATCATGAAGGAATATTCAATTAAGGCCTTCCCTACCTATCTCATCTTTACCCCCGACGGACGCCCGCTACATAGGATTGTAGGCAGCGGCACACCTACATCATTCATTAAAAAAGTGCAGGACGCTTTCGATACCACCAAACAGTATTATACAAAATTGAAGCAGTTTGAAAACGGCAGGCGCGATACGGGCTTTCTACGCCAGTTCGCCATACAGGTCAACGATGCATATGATCTTCCGCTAGGAATGAAAGTAACTAAAGCCTATCTGGCCGCAATTCCCAACCGCATCACACCGGCAGCACTTGACCTCATGCTTCTGTACACTTCACGTTCAACTGATGAATATTTCAGCTTTATTGCCGGGCATGCCAATGAAATAAACGGGGTGTTAGGCGCCGGAAAAGCAGAGGAAAAGATCCGAAGCATTTTTTTGCGCGAAGGCCGGGGCATTCGCTGGAATGACAAACAGGGTACCGATTGGAAGAACTATCAAAAAAAGATCAGAGCCACATTGCCGGCTCATACAGATGAAATAACCATGCGCATCAATATCGACATTTACCTGGCTAAACGGGATTGGCCTCAATTTGAAAAGGCCCTCACCGCCTATATGAAACAATACAGCAAGCAAATGAGCAACGAGGATATGAACAATATTGCCTGGACTGCTTTTGAAAAGTGTTCAGACATGACCTGTGTTTCAAAGATCCTTGAGTTGAGCAGCCAACTGAAAAGCAGCACTGAACCTGCTTTTCTCGACACCTATGCCAATCTTTTGTATAAGACCGGTAAAATAGAGGAAGCCATGGTGTGGCAGCAAAAAGCGGTAGACGCCAGCCGCGAGAATGAACGGCCTGCTTACCAGACAACCCTCGACAAAATGAAAAAAGGGCAAAAGACCTGGAATTAAAGAAATTATAAAGACTTAACCTTGCAAACTTGAAAAGGCCTCCAATAAACCGGGAGGCCTTTTGATCTTTTAGCCTTTCGCAAAAAATGCTTGGGAGCTGTTCAAACAAGAACAGCCCTTTTCCCCTGGTCTTGTCCTATCGAGCAAGGGCGCCATAGATCATGTCACTGCTGGCCGTTCAACTACCACGTCATCTTTTGATTCAGTGCCTTTCTTTGCACCAAAATAGGCCACACCGGCCCCAAGCAGCAGGCTTACAAAAGCCAGTATCGCTGCCGTGGAGGCGGCATCTGCAGCATCGTCTGCTACCTGTCTTGCCTTTGCCTCTGCCTGCTGTTTCATTTGCTGCACTTTGGCAGAAGCCTGTTTGGAAGCAGTTATCCAGTTGTCTGCGATCTGTTCCGCTTCGGCCCTGCTTTTACCGGTCCTTGCCACGATCACATTTACAACAGCAGTTCTATCCACCTCTTGTGCAACGTCTTTTCCTTCAGCAAAAAGTTGTCCCAGCAATCCTTCTACCTGCGCATCGGTATATTGAGGCGCAGCACCAATATTGCCCGCTGTATTTCCTGCATTGTCGGCTGACTGTTTTGCCCTTTCTTCCAATGCACCGGGTTGCAGCTCCGCTTTGCCTGTCTGACGAAGCAGGAGTGTTGCCTCACTTTTAAGCTTGTTCATATCCACATTCTGCAACTGTTGCCTGATCTCAGGGCCTGCTGCTTCAACACCTCTCTGCGCCACATTACCAACAACACCCAGTGTGTTCCCCACCAGCCTTCCTACGCCGCCGAGTATACCGCCAATTGCTGTTGTAACAAAATAAAGGGTAAGAAGAGATACGATGCTCCAGGTCAACAGGCCATGGATCGCGCCATCAAATTCCTGGTTGGTCCTCGACAACCGGCCAGCCACCCAACCACCTGTAAACAGTGCTATTAAACTTGACACCACGTACCAGATCGCTGTGCCAATGCCCAGGCCCTGCACCGGGTTCTCTTCTGTTTTCGGATCAACAGTACTCAGGCCAATGCCAATACCCAATAAACTAAGGGTGATTTGTATCACAACCGCTATCAGCACACCGGCAAATACGGCCGCCCAGGAAATGCGTTTTACCGAAGCAAGAACCCGGGGTTCATTCAACACGTTGGACTGTTCAAATCTCGCTTCCATAATATTTGTTTTATTGAATGACGGAAATTTTCATGCTCACTTAATATCACCGGCATTGCCAGACCAGTGATTCTAAAATTGCCCATTCTATCTAAATAGATACCCACTTCCCGCCTTCAATGCATGCTATGACGACCTGAAAGATCCGGGATTGCGCTCTTAGCCCCGCTTCAATCGTAACAAACGCATTCGCCCTCATCTTAAATGCTACGTACAGTGCCTGCATCAACCCGTAGAAGGGCGCCACTTACATAGTCTGCCCAGGGACTGGCCAGATAAACAACCGCCGCGGCAACTTCTTCCTGCCTGCCGAACCTGCCGGCGTCATTCGGAACCAGCTCCTTTACCGCATTCCGCTCCATGTCCCCGATCTCCGTGCCCCAACCCTTTTGCGGTGCTGCCTCGCGCAGCCATTGTTCAACCCCCGGATTCATAATAGCGCCGGGCGCTATCACATTTGAGGTAATACCGGTTCCACTCAGTTGCCTTGCCAGTGACACGCTGATGTTATGCCGTGCGGCCAGGCTGGCGTTATAGTGAGGGAGATCAGCAATTGGTTGTATCCCAAGGCCCCCGCCAATATTTATGACCCTGCCCCAACCCTGCTCTTTCATAGCAGGAACTATGCGGTGGATCATTCGCACATAAGAGATAACGTTCACATTATATACCTTCAGCCAGTCCTCGCAGGAAGTGTTCTCCCACGAAGTATGTGCATAAAAGCCAGCATTGTTTACCAGTATATCTATTGGTCCGCCCGCCAATGCAACCCTGGCTACATGGTCGGCACCCGCATCTGTTGCCAGATCGCCCAGGGCCGCTTCTGCAGTGCCTCCTGCTTCAATAATTCGCTGCACCACTCCCCGGGTGCGATCTTCATTACGCCCATGTACAATTACGTGTACACCCTCAGCCGCCAACATAATGGCGATTGCTTCGCCGAGACCAGCGCTGGATTTGTTACCAGCGCACGTTTGCCTGTTAATTTGTAATCCATACTCTATATTTCAACACAAAGTTCATTGAATACAGGGCCGCACCGTTTGTTTAACGGCTCAATCTGCTTTGTTTAAAAGGTCAGTTGGCAGCCCGGCACGGGCTATAATTCAGATGGAACATTTATAAGCGGAACTTTTACCAGGTGGATAATTATGCCTGCAGTTACCCTTGCACTTCAGCCAAACTGCAATCAAAACACTATCCATTGTCGTTAGAACCATACCTGCAGTTATCAGACAAAGCGCCATTGTACGCAAACATAAAAGCATTGTAGCCAAACCAAAAAGGCTGCAAACCTAACGCAAGCTGTCGCCCCCAAAACTACTATTCACCGCTCGTGGCCAACAATAAACAAGGCATTCGAGCTTTGTTGCTGTGCCAGCCGATGTTTTTTTATACGCGCCTTCCACAAAAAAGCAGGTTTTTACAACGCCCTTGCTTCCGGGCACCACACCTTTATCAAAAAACCTGCTACAGATGAAAAAAATATTGGTATTCGGCGCCACCGGAAAGATCGGCCGCCCCCTGGTTAAGTTGCTTGCTGCGGCGCCCGGCGTTGAAGTCATTGCATCGGTAAGAACGGATGCCGACGCCCTGGAATTTTCAGCAAAGGGTATTAAAACAGTAACCATCGACCTCGATCGTTTTGAAAAAGACGGACTTGACGCTTTAATTGATAAAATGAAAGGCATTCACTCGGTTTACCTGTTAACCGGTTATACCGTGAACATGCTGGCCCATAGCAAGGCCATTGTAGATGCGGCAAAAGCGGTTGGCGTGCAGCACATCGTTCACAGCGGCGCTTATGCAGCCCCCGACACGACGATCGTTCACCTTGGCTGGCATCAGCTGGTGGAAGCCTACATCGAACGGTCCGGCATTGCCTACACCCATCTTCATCCCAATTCCTACATGCAATTGCTATTGGGTTTGGGACAGGTCACAGATGGCCATGGAGTCATACAATGGTATAGCGGCAATGCCACGGTAAGCTGGGTAGAGTGCGAAGACATTGCATTAGTGGCTTCCAAAGTATTGCTTGCCCCTGAACAGTACGCCGGACAAATAATTCCTTTGGCTTATGATGTCGCTTCCTTTCCTGAGATCGCTGCGCTTTTTTCCAATGTCCTTAACCGGCCTTTCACCTACATCAACAATCCCCCTTCGGTTTTTTATGAAACGGTCGTTGCTGCCGGCTTTGATCCTGCTTACTCGCGTTGCCTGGTAAACGTTTTCAGCAGGCAGGCCGATGGCAGCTTACGCGAAAAAGCCGACACCTTTGACAATTTTGAAAAGATTACCGGAAGAAAACCCACCACTTTATTGCAATTCATTCAAAAGCATAAAGACAATCTTATCAGGAAATAGCAGCAAATAAATAATGCCAAACAGGTAAAAATGGCTTGTTTTGCAGTGCATGAATAATGAGAACCATCAACACATTTTATGGAATGGCATCATGGTAGAACATTTCACTGTACCTGCAAACCAGCCATTTTTCACTAAAGATTCCCGTTATCACCGCATTGCCATAAATACAGGTGGCCCTGTATTGCTGGAATGGAAAATGAGCACCGGGATAAAGAAAAAGATGTACGACAAAGGCGACATGAGTATTATTCCGCCCGGCAGTTGTGTGGAAACCAGGTTCCGGCATTCACTGAACGGTTTTGCGATGTCAATAGATACCGCATGGATGCAGGAAACAATGGAAATACCAGCGCTTACCTGGGAGAAAAAGCGGGGCGTGCATGATCCATTTATTATTGGGATTGCCCGGGCATTTGCTGACGAGATCAAAAAAGGCGGCTGCCCCGGCAAACTATATGGCGATTCTCTGGCTATTTCATTAACGGCTTATATGGCAGAGCAATATGGCCATATGCCTGTAAACAAACTGGCAAAAGGAAAGCTTAGCTCCTATCAGTTACAAAGAGTTATTGATTACTGCCATGCTTCCATTTTTGAAGATATCAGCGTACAGGACCTGGCGCGCCAGGCACATTTAAGTCCCTTCTATTTTTCAAGACTTTTCAAAAGATCTGTCGGCATGTCGCCCTACCAGTTCGTACTAAAAATGAAAATTGAAAATGCACAGGCATTGCTGAAGCAGCCAGGCTTATCACCAAAAGAAATAGCCAGCTCCCTGGGTTTTACAGATGATGCACATTTTCATCATGTTTTTAAACGCCTGACCGGCGCCACGCCGCATGAATTCGCCACAGGCATGCATCGGGCTTTGAATATCGGGTAAAATAAAGAAACAAAAACAGGCCTGCAATTATTTTTCCCGGTTATCACACCCCTACTTCCTGCTTCTTTTGCATCAATTGTTGAAATTCATCTTTATAACCGGTTCCCCATTCGTCCATGGCGTTGATGACCGGCAGCAACGACTCTCCGAATGCTGTGAGATAATACTCCACATGCGGCGGCAGTTCGGCATAGATCTTTTTGTAAATGATGCCATGGAATTCCAGTTCCTTCAGTTGCAAATTGAGCACCCTCGGCGTAGCAGTAGGCACCATCCGGTGAAGGTCACTCGGCCGGCGAACACCATTATTGATCAGGAAGAGCAGGTACGACTTCCATTTACCACCGATGATCTCCATCAGCACCGTAAAACCGCAGCTAAAATCCTTCGGTATCTTTTTCTCATACATATTTCTGGCATTTTACAGTAACAAAAATAAAATCATCTCCCGAAAGGACAGGGATAAAATTTTCCCTACCTGAACAAATTCACCCGTATTGCCCATCAATGAGGAAATCCGTCATTTTGTGCTACCGGCAAAACGATCACATTTTCAGATCGCCTGCCGGTAACAGTTCTAACAATTTAGAAAAAATCAATACAAGATGAAAGAAAGAATACTGATGATGGGACTAGGCGCCATGGGTTCGGTGCTGGCCAAATTGTTACTGGAAAATGGCAAATCGGTAACCCTATGGAACCGCTCGGAAGAAAAAGCCCGGCCGCTCAAGGCTATCGGTGGCATTTACACGCCCGATCTCAGCGAAGCTGTGGCAGCCAACGATATTATCATCATCTGCCTGCATGATTATGCAGTTACAGAACAGGTGCTGCAGGGCATTTCACTGGAAGGTAAAACAATCGTCCAGTTAAGCACCGGAACACCGCAGGATGCACGTTTGATGGCAGCTTCCTTTGAGCACCGCGGCGCCGTGTACCTCGATGGCGCCATCCTTGCCACCCCTTCGCAAATGGGCACTCCACACACGCCCATTTTCCTTTCCGGCAATAAACTGGCATGGACAAGGACTGAAGCAATATTACGTATCCTCGGTGGTGCGCTTAGCTATTATGGCGAAGCACCCGGCATTGCCGCAGCCTGGGATATTGCCGCGCTTTCGAGCATGTTCGGGATGATGATCGGTTTCCTGAACGGGGCCCGTATTGTAGAATCTGAAGGTTTGCAGGTGGCCGATCTCGGCAATATGGTCTACGAAATTGCGCCTGTACTCGCCCAAATGGTCAAGGATACGAGCGACGATATCCAGCAGCAAAAATATGACAACCCACAAAGTTCCCTCGACATCTGTGCAGGCACTTTCGATCTCATGGTGCGCCTTTCCGCAGAGAACAAACTCGACCCTGGTTTTGCACAATTCGCCCGGCAATTGTTCCGCAAAGGCCTGGATGCCGGTTATGGGCAGCAAAGGATCTCGGCGCTGATGAAAGTACTTCGCTAACAAAACAGCGATAATAGCGACAGCAAACCGAATTTCCTTATGGAACCTGCGCATATTTACCCAGGCTGAAAGGCCTGGGTTTTTATTTAACAAATAAATTTTTCTGAAATGTTCTATTTCCAGCCTTTAAAGGTATCTTGGTATCCTTATGAAAGGCCTGATCTATTACATTTCGTTACCGTTCATCTATTTGCTCTCCATCCTGCCTTTTCCGGTTCTATACAGACTCAGCGATCTTTTTTATTTTATCCTCTATTCCGTTTTCGGCTATCGCAAAAAGGTTGCCCTGCAAAACCTTCGTAATTCTTTTCCCGAAAAACCAGAGACGGAAATAAGAAAATTGTGCAGGCAGTATTACCGCTATCTCTGCGATCTCTTTCTCGAAACTTTTAAAACGCTTACCATCAGGCCTTCCACCATGTTGAAACGGTGCACCTTAAGCCCTGCTGCAAAAGATATTTTCGATGGTTATCACCGGGAAGGGAAAAGCATCATGCTCGTTATGGGCCATTACGGCAATTGGGAATGGGCCGGCAATACATTCAGCCTCACCTGTAAACAGCAATTGTTCGTAGTGTACCATCCTTTCGGCAACACATATTTTAACGGTTTGATGGTTCGCATGCGTACACGATTTGGCACCGGGCTCATTGCCATGAAAGACACTTATAAAGAAATGGTGAAAAATAAGTCAATGATCACGACGACGGCCTTTATTGCCGACCAAACGCCACAGCCTGATAATGCATTCTGGACAAGCTTTCTAAACCAGGATACGCCCGTTTTCCGGGGAACGGAAAAAATTGCCAAAAAAATGGATTATCCTATTGTATATATAACAATAAAGCGGCTAAAAAGAGGTTATTATAACATATTGGCTGAAGTTTTGACGGAAGACGCTAAAAATACCGCTGAGGGAGAAATTTCCGGGTTGCACACGACCAGACTTGAAAAAGATATCCGGGAACAACCAGAAATCTGGCTCTGGACTCACAGACGATGGAAGCATAAACGCCCGGCAGAAATTAAATCAATTGTATAAAATCCATTTACTCCTCACATCATGCAGAAAAAACCGGGCAGGGAACTGATCCTTGCTACCAAACCATTTGCCAGGGAAATAGTATGGAAAAGCTGGTATTACAGCTTGTCGACCCTTGCCATCCTGATAGCGCTTTTTTCAGGTATATACTTCTTCAACAATATCTTTTTACGAATAGGCTGCAGCCTTGCCGCCGGACTCACCATGGTGCGGATGTTCGTGATCTATCACGATCACCAGCATCATACCATCCTGAACCGGTCAGTACCTGCTGATATTCTGTTTAAGTTATACGGCATTTTTATTCTGGCGCCTGCCAGCATCTGGAAGCGTTCACATGATTATCATCACAATCACAACTGCAAGTTATTCAGCGCCAGCATTGGGTCATACCCGGTTATGACCAAACAAAAATTCTTACAATCTTCCAAAGCAGAGCAGCGCAGCTACCTGGCGATCCGGCATCCGCTGACCATCTTGTTCGGCTATATCACCATGTTCCTGTATGGCATGTGTGTACGCTCTTTTTTGAGTGCGCCTAAACGTCATTGGGATTCACTCATCGCACTGATCGTTCATATCAGCATCAGCGTACTCGTCTTCGTTTACATGGGCTGGTTTAGCTGGCTGTTGGCAGCCGTAGTGCCATTTATGTTAGCCTTTATGATCGGTTCTTATTTGTTCTATGCGCAGCATAATTTTCCGGGGGTGACCTTCCGCGAAAAAGACGACTGGTGCTATGAAGAAGCGGCCATGTCATCGAGCAGCTATATGGTCATGAATCCCTTTTGGAAATGGGTCACAGCGAATATCGGCTATCATCATATCCATCATATCAATTCACGGATTCCGTTTTACCGCCTACCCGAAGTAATGGCCAGCATTCCAGAATTACAGGAGGCAAAAAGAACCACATTGAATCCTGCAGATATCGTAGCCTGTTTCCGGTTGAAAGTATGGGATCCTGCAACGAATTGCATGGTAGGCTTGAAGTAACTGGAGTTGCGGGAACCGCCATTCGCACGCCATTCGCACACTATTTGTCCAAAAATGCAAGAAGCTGGCTCAGGGTGCCTGGCCCTTTACCAGTTATTTGAAAATCGATCATACAATCGTATCTGCCATTGCTGGTTATTGAAGGTTAATGACATACCTATCATTTAAGATTCTCCGGAGATTCAGATCTAAGTGAAGGAACAAAAAGTTCATACCGTAGAACCGGCAGCGTGTTGTTTCCTGATTCACCGAAATGGTTCTTTAACAAGACCCTGATCGAGGCTGCGTTATCCCGGTGGCATTCGGCGTAAATTTGCGAGAGTCCCAGCTTATTAAAGCCAAAAGCTGTGATGGCAGATATCGCCTCGCTGGCGAATCCCTGGTTCCAGAAAGGCTCACCAATCCAGTAACCCAGCTCAGCAGAAGCCTCTGGCTTTAGGTGCAAGCTGATCTCGCCGATAAATTGTTCCTGTTCACGCAAGATGATCGCAAATGCATAAAAGGCGCCTTCCTTAAAGCCCCTGTATACATAACTCAGCCGGTGAACCGCATGGTACTCTTCATAAGGATGCGGCATATTGATGATTTGATCTGCAATCTGCTTATTGTTGGCCAGCCGCACCAGTGAAGCAATATCACCGGCATTAATTTGCCTAAGCTCCAACTGGTTGGTATAAAGAATGGGGAAACGGTCCATGCGCTCTCAGTTGACTCAATAAATATCGGATAATTCTTTAACACTCATTTACCGGTCAATGCAGGTAGTATATATTCTGTCATCATTTTATCTACCTGGGGATGTGCATACGGAGCACCATACGCGCTCGCGGTGACCACAATTACCCACGGATGATCCGGGAATATAAAAATTTTGTTTCCACCATTGCCAGTACAATACCAGGTTTCATAGGTTGCACCAGCGACCCTGTATTTTTTATTCCAAAAGAGATAACCATAATATTCGTCCATTCTGCCGGTTATCTTTTTATGCCTGGTGAATGTCTTCTTTATCCATTGCACTGGCAGGATCTGCCTGCCATTCCATTTTCCTTCATTTTTATACAATTGACCATATTTTGCAAAATCCAGGGCTCGCAAGCGGATCCCTCCCGCTGTGTTTGCAACATGCTGTGGCGTATATGACCATTCGTATTCACTAATTCCAAGCGGTTTAAAAAGTTTCAAGTGCGCATATTTCTCCAATCCATCCGGAACGCATTTATGTAATATGTCTCCCAATACCACCACCCCGGCTGTAAAATAATGCCATTCACCAGCAGGCCTTGCCAGCTTCACTGGCAGATCCAATGCAAACTTTACCCAGTTTTTGGCAGGGTACATGTTCTCTTCGTTGCCCGGTGAGTTGAAACTATTATCATCGCCATCGATAACCGCGCTCATCGTTAGCAGGTCTTTTATGGAAACGTCTTCTTTTTCCGCAGCATAGTGCTGAAACCGGTCAAGATCATAAAAGTCACTCAAACGTTGTTCCTCATCTTTCAGGTAGCCCTCCTGTATGGCGATACCTGTGATCGTGGAAGCAAATGATTTTCCGACCGACCTTGGATCATGCAAGGTAAACCGGTTTTCACCGTTAAAATATTCTTCGATAAGTAAGTTTCCATTGCTGACGATAATCAACCCATTAATGTGTTTATAAGTACCTTGTTCTATATGCGCTTTCAACGTTATGATCTTTTTCCGGTCAAACTTGTCTGTAGAAATACCAAAACCCGGATATGGTTGTAAAGGGTTGAGGCGGATGTCGGCAAGATCTATTTTAATGCTCCGTTGCACAGTAAGGTTCAAGCTTCCCTCAGCAATAATATCACCCACTTTAATTTCATTCTGCAACTGAACATACGGTCTAATTTGCATATGAAGCAGGTGTTTGCCATCGGTCAGTGCGCTGTCTCCCCCATTCAACAAAAATCGTTGCCAATAAGACTGGGTCCAATAAACGCCCTCATGCTTATTATCGATCAATGGCTTGCTTATAACAGTAGCAGTATCCTGTACCCGGCGGTTGGGAGCGCCCGGATAAAGATTGCTTTCATAAACGAGCCGATTATCTATGAATAAAGAAAACTGGTAGTTGCCGGTTTTCACGAGACTGTCTGCCGGCAAATGCGGCGCCAAACTATGCATATAATTGGTCATGGAGTTACCCATAAACACGGTCATGAAAAGATCGCTTTTGTTCGTTAAGGTATACTCCGTTAACACATCCTTTTGCAGCAGTTTGGCGACAGGAATGTTTTGGGCTGTGAATAAGATCTTACCGAGGTTTTCCCGGTGAAATGCCGATGTAATACCCTGGTTTGTGACAAGATCCTTTGATTGAGCAAAGAGCCCTGCTACAAGAATCTTAAAAAATATTAAGAGAGGTAGACGCATAAAAAACAGATCTTATTTGATACATCAAAGGTACCCGGAAGCGAAGCATCAAAATAGAACCATATTAACATGGTTCCTGTTTTAACAGCAATTTTCTATACTGCAACGGAGTAAGTCCATGACAGGACTTAAAACTTCTGATAAAATGACTCTGGTCTGCAAAGCCACATTCCGCAGCTATCTTTGTAAGGGACATGTGCTTGTTGGGTAGCAGGGAAAGCGCCTTATTCACCTTGATCATTCTGTTGTAATCGCCCAGCGTGGCTTTAAAGTATTTGGGAAAATAACGCGACAAATGAACAGGATGCACATTCGCCAGTTTCGCCAGTTCAATTAATTTCCATTGGTCAGGCGCGGCATGCAGCGCTTCTCTGATCACATTAACCCAGGCCGGCTTTAATGTTTCACCCGATCGGCTTTCCTGGCTAAGCCCATCGAACAACTGCACCAACAAGGCATCGATGGCCAGCTGGCTCTCACCATTATACAATTTCATTTCCTTAAAAACATTATACATCAGCGTTGTCAACGAAGGATCGGTTATCCTCATACTCCCTTCGACCAGGTTGGCCGGCATATCAAAGGAAGCGAACCAGGATGGTTTTAATTCAACATGAAAGCCACGCGTATACAGTTTTGATTTCACATTGTAATGCGGGTCCTGCCAATTTTGGAAAAGCAGGCTTCCAGCCGCACATTCATGGGTGGTTTTCCTGTTCCCGTCAAGCGAACTGCCAGCCAGCAGAAAACTAAAATACGCATTTTCATGATAGTGCCAATCCACAAAATCACAGACATAATCACTATCATTGAGAATAATTCCGTTTAAGAAAAGCGTCTCATTTGCTTTTCCATAGAACCGGCCTGGTCTTGAACAATTCATCCGGTAAATTAAGTAATAATGCTGAATGCCTGCCGCGTTCATGTAAAAGTCCCTGCTTATACAAAAGGAAATCTGTAACTTATGCTACTAAAAATTGAACCATGAAACCAGTATTTTTAACTGTTCTTAGCTTGTCCATGCTTTTTACCAGTTATGCACAAACTGCCGTTAAACAGTATACCATTGAACAATTTTATAAGACAGTGACTTATGGCGGCGGTGATTTTAACAAGCAGGAAAACAAGATACTGATCCACGACAATAGTACGGGCATCTTCAACGTATACGAGCTTGATCTAGCTACCAAAGCAAAAAAGCAATTGACCCGCTCTGAAAAGGAGTCTTATTTCGCGATCGACTATATACCGGGCAGTAATAACTTCCTTTATTCGGCCGATAAAGGCGGCAACGAAAATACCCATATTTACCTGCAAAAAACAGACGGCACAGTGACCGACCTAACGCCCGGCGCCAATGAAAAAGCCGGATTCATGGGTTGGAACCGCCCGAAAACGGCTTTTTATTATTCCAGCAATCTCCGCGACCCCAAGTTCTTTGACGTATACAGGATGAACACCAGCGACTGGAAAGCTACCCTGCTTTATAAAAATGAACAGGGATTGAATGTGGCCGGTATCTCGCCCGACGAGAACTGGCTGCTGCTAACGAAAAGCATCACCACCGATAAGAACGAAATGTATTTGCTGAATCGCAAATCCAATGATCTTAAGAAATTGTCAGCCGAAACAGAAGCAACCTATGCACCCCAAAGCTTCGAACTCGACAACAGCGCCTTTTATTACACTACCAATGAAGGCAGTGAATTTACCTATGTGGTAAAATATGATATAGCCTCCGGCAAACAAGAAAAGATCTTTTCCGACAAATGGGATGTGATGTATATGTACACCAGCGAGAACGGTAAATACCGTGTTATTGGCGTCAATGAAGATGGAAGGAACAAGATCTTATTGTATGATCACAAAACCGGCAGGCCATTGAATTTTCCAACGATCAAAGACGGTTATGTGCAGGGCGTAGGTATTTCTCCTACTGAAAAGAACATGATCGTGTACGTCATTAGCGACCGTTCTCCCGTCAATCTTTATTCCTATAATTTCGATTCAAAGAAACTGAACAAACTCACGAACTCTCTGAACCCGGAGATCGACCCGAACGACCTGGTAGATGCCGAAGTGGTTCGCTTTAAGTCATTCGACGAATTGGAGATCCCGGCCATCTTCTATAAACCCAAAAATGCTTCTCCAGCTAATAAAGTGCCTGCCCTTGTTTGGGTACATGGCGGCCCCGGTGGCCAAAGCACCGCCGGTTATTCACAGTCCATTCAATATTTCGTGAATCATGGGTATGCCATACTCGCTGTAAACAACAGAGGCAGCAGCGGCTATGGTAAAAGTTTTTACAAGATGGACAACCGGAATCATGGCGATAAGGATCTGAAAGATTGCGTATGGGGAAAGAAATGGCTGGCGCAACAACCGTATATAGCGCCTGCTAAAATTGGAATTTATGGCGGCAGTTATGGCGGCTTTATGTCCCTGGCGGGCATCATCCAATATCCTGACGAATTTAAAGTGTGCGTTAATCTGTTCGGGGTGATGAACTGGCTGCGCACCCTGCAAAGCATTCCTTCGTATTGGGAAAGCTTTCGCAAAGCCCTGTACGAAGAAATGGGTGACCCGGCCACCGATTCAGTACGCTTACGCACCATTTCTCCCCTTTTTAATACCGACAAGATCAAAACACCTTTGCTGGTACTGCAAGGCTCCAACGATCCCAGGGTGCTGCAGGTGGAAAGCGATGAAATTGTTGCCGGCGCCAAAAAGAATGGAACGCCTGTAGAATACGTTCTCTTCCCTGATGAAGGCCATGGATTCAGAAAAAGGGAAAATCAAATGAAAGCGGCCAAAGTGACCCTCGAGTTTCTCGACAAATACCTCAAGGGCGATGCTTATGCCGCGGATGCGAAAAAAAGCTTTTAATACACTGTAAATAAAATGTAAACAAGCCAGGCTGTATCAAAAGTATGATGCAGCTTCTTTTTTATTCGTACCCGATGGACACAGGTAGTGGTTTAAGCGATTGACAAACCCTTCATTTATTTGTGATACATTTCCGCTTGTTTTAGTGGCCCTCCATAACATACCCGGGAGGTTGGTTGTAACGGAAAAGTTTTGATTTTTGGAAGCTGGCTTCTATATTGTAACCAAATACTACCCTGTCATGTCCCAACACCTATGGATAAAAATGGCCAATCTTGTCTTCGAGCTTGAAAAGAAGTTATCCACGGGACAGCCATCTACTGGCATCCTTCGCAATATTGAGCGGATGAAATCCGTACTGGAAGAAGCCGGACTATTACTGCTGAACCCGCTTGGCGAAGCTTATAATGAAGCGCGCACCGACCTGGAAGCCAGTATCACCGGGGAAGCAAGCGGCAAGCTATATGTGCTGGATGTCATCAAACCCATCGTTTATATGCAACAGCAGGCAGGCCGCTCCCTGTTACAGAAAGGCGTGGTCATTGTTGGCAATAAATAAAAATATTTAATACATATGTCGTCGACTATCAATTTCGCCATCGATCTGGGCACCACCAATTCCCTGATCGCAAAGGCGAATAACGGAACTGTGGATATTTTCAAAAATCCTTCAGGTTTGAAGGTGACCCTGCCCAGCGTGGTAGCTTTCCGGAAAGACCGCATCCTCATCGGCGATAAAGCGCGGGAATACGTGGAGAAAGATCCGGCCAATGTATTTGCTTCTTTTAAAAGAAAAATGGGCACCGGCGAAAGTTTCTTTGTTCCTAACACCGGTTCTTTCAAAACACCCATTGAATTAAGCACCATCATCCTGCAGGAACTTCAGCATTTTATTTTTACCGGCGAATCGCCTGCCAGCGTGGTCATCACCATCCCTGCGAGCTTTGATACCATCCAAAGTAACGCTACCAAGGAGGCGGGTTATGCCGCGGGCTTCCGGGAAGTGCTGCTGTTACAGGAGCCGATTGCCGCCAGCCTCGCGTTCGCCAATAAAGAAGGTAGATCAGGCATGGAAGGCCAATGGCTGGTATACGATCTGGGCGGTGGTACATTCGACGTAGCCCTGGTCGTTATAGAGGATGATGAAATGAAGGTCATTGACCATGAAGGCGATAATTTCTTTGGCGGTATTGATTTCGACAACGCCATCTTAACGTGCTTATTCATTCCCTATCTCGAAAGCCAGTTCGGCATCGAGGACCTTTCCTCAAAAATGCTGAGCGCGAATGGAAAGTATAATAAGTTGTATTACCAACTTCTGTACAAGGCAGAAGAAGCGAAGATCGCGTTGAGCAACCATACCAGTGTAGAGATCGAATTTGATTTTACGGATGAAGCGGGCCAAACACATGAAGTGTATTTTTCTACCAGCCGCGAGCAGTTCGATGCCATCATCCGTGACCGCATCATGGCGTCCATCACTTTTATCCACAACCTGTTGACCAGGAATAAGCTGCAACCAGCTGATATTAGCGAGGTGGTATTTGTAGGCGGCAGCACTTATATTCCCCTCGTGCGGGGCCTTCTGACGCAGGAACTGGGCATCAAAGTGAATACCTCCATTGATCCCACAACGGCTGTCGTGGAGGGAGCAGCCTGGTATGCCGGCGGAAGGGCCGCCAAAGTAGAAAGCTTGCCTGCCGAACAAAAAATGGTTGCTGAAGATAACAGAAAAAAGAACCCTCAGCAAAGCGCGGCCATTGAAGTGAAAACCGCTTACCAGTCGAACAGCCGCGATGCCGAAGAATATTTGGCGGCCACTATTAAAAATGCGCCTGCCGGAAGCAATTACCGTATCACCCGCGCCGATGGCGGTTTTGACAGCGGCCTTAAGCCGGTGTCGGAAAAGATCAGCGAAATGTTATTGCTTTTACCGAACAGCCTGAACATTTTCAGTTTGAAATTATTCGACCGGCAGGGATTCCCAATACAGGTGTCCATTCCCGAGATCATGATCGTACAGGGAAAGTTCTCTATTTACGGCCAGCCCCTGCCCAATGATATTTGCCTTGAAGTAGATGATACCGAAAATAATATCACCCACCTGGAACTGATCTTCGAAAGGAACGCCATCCTTCCCATTAAGAGATCGATCACCAAGACATTGAGCCGGACCATCGCCCGGGGCAGTGATGACCAGTTGCTGATCAATGTGCTGGAAGGAAGCCGTTATGCATCGCCGCAATCGAACCTTGCTATCGGCATCGTGAGCATTTCCGGCAAACAACTGCAATCGGACCTGATAAAGGGTTCCGACATAGATCTTAGTTTCGAGATCAGCGAAAGCAGGGATATCACGGTCACCGCCTATATCAGCATGATTGATGCAGAGTTCAGGCAGGTATTCAATCCTTCTGCACGAACAGTGAATGTAACCCGCCTTAAACAGGAAACAGATTATTTACACCGGCTTGGCAGGCGGCAGCTCGAGAAACTGCTGAAAAATGAAAAGTATGAAGCAAGCGCCAGTTTACAGCAGGCCATTAATGAATTGGAAATGATCCAGGAAAAGTTGAAGACCCTGTCAGAAGATGATGTAACGGATACGAAGTACCAATTGGATGATCAGAAAAGGCGGCTGTCACAGATCATTGACACCGCTGAAAAAGGCGACCGCATCCTCGATCTGAAAGAAGAATATTATCATAAAAAGGAAGCTTACCGGCTGTTATTATTACAAAGCGGCGACACGGCGCTGCTGCAACGGCTGGAAAGTATGAGTGCCGAGGAAAATGCCTGGATCAATAACTGTAGTACGCAGTACCTGCGCTTAAAGATCAGTGAAATGGACCGCCTTACCTGGAATGTAAAGAAGAAGGATATTTCTTATGTCACTAATCTTTATATGTACTATTGCATGAAGCCGGATGAGGCCTATAGCAATCTCAATGAAATAAAGGCCTTAAAAACACGGGGCGACCAGGCATTGTCGAGGCAGAACCCTGATGAAATACTGAGCATCGTATACCGGATGTACGAACTCCTGATCGATAAAGACCAGGAAGAAACGATCAGGGGTACGGGCCTCAGAGGGTGATAAAAAAGCTTACCGGCGTGCATAGTGCCGATAATAGTTATTATACTTATTAATTACCAGAAATATCAACGGGCCGTGTCCAGGATCCGAAGGTTTGCCGAATCCATGTCCCGCCTGTTCTTGTGAATGGTTTCCCAGTCCATATGCGGATACTTCATCTTTAATGAGTCAAGGACGCGCTGCTGGTTCCAGGGCGTCGTCTGGGGAAACACAACGGGCGTATGATTATAGGTAGTGGAGGAATTGGTTTTACAGGTGGCGAGCCTGATCACAAGGATCACGGCTATAATTATAAACTTCAGCGGTGAAGATTCACTCTTTTTTGCAGGAGCGGGCGCATCCATAGCGTCCAATTCGCTGAGCCTTTCATGGATGCCGGCTTTTATTTCAGCTGAAACGGCCAGCAGTTCCGCATTTTCCAGCCAGGTTCTTACCGTGTCGCGGTGGTCGTTATTATTATTAAAAGTGTCGATGCATGCCAGTAGCATACTGTGCGCATAACTGTCGCTGATACTGGCAAAGCGGTCTTCAGGAAGCAGCTGGATCAGCCTGATATAACGGAATTCCATCAGGTATTCGATGGGGGCCAGCGAAGCTGCCTTGTTATTTTTCGCCTGTTGGTGGTATTGGTCGAGGGTGGCAATATCATCCATGAGAATGCGCACAACGGCATCCCAGGCTTTCCGAGCGTCTGCAGCTGTCATAAAATGCTTGTTGGCCAGTAATGAAACCAGTCCATCTTCATCCGGCTCCACCAGGAAGCAGTTGGTCATGAAGGCAAGAAAGGAGTGACAGAAATAAGGGCTGACCCACTGAATAAACCGTTCATCTTCGTATAAGGGATTGTCGAGGAACATTTCCTTCGGCCCGATGATAGCCTGTTCCAGGAAATTCAATAAAACAGCATCTGCGCCTATCGCACTATGATAACTGAGGACATCCTCTTTCAGCAGGGTATCGAAATATTGAATGATATCATTCCTGCTTAGTTGCTTACCCTGTAATTCGATCGTCATTTCACCGCTGAGCTCCAGTTCCGCAAACAGCTTTTTTCTTGCTAACTGGATCGCTTTTTTATCGAGGGGGGCAGGTAAGGTTTCTCCAAAATACGCAAATGGCGACATGTATTGCATCGGGGACGATTGTAGGTTCAGACGGCGAAAAGTAAACAATATTCCCAACAGATGCAAACAGCGACCGGGGTACGTTTTTTTAAGTGAGGAAAAAGAGGGAAATTAGACAGAGCAGCCTTAAAATAAAATAACATGAAAAAAATAAGCACTTTTATTTTTTTGTTGATCGTACTTTCCTGCACAAGCACCAAACACCCCTGGCAATTGCTGGTGCCTACTTATCAGCCCGAGTCACAGGCATTATACGACACCATTGCGCATATGGATAGCTTATGGGAAGATTCTTACAACAATTGCAGGATAGAGGTGCAGGACCAACTGTTCTCCGACTCACTTGAATTCTATCACGACCATAACGGTTTATTAACCTCCAAAGCGGCGCTGATAACCGCCTTAAAAAACAATATATGCGGAAAAGTAACCCGCGAATTACTCGATGGAAGCCTGGAAGTATATCCCATCAAAGATTATGGCGCGGTAGAAATGGGTTATCACCGGTTTCATAATAAAGTAGATACCACCATGTCGAACTACTCCCGCTTTGTTCACATTTGGCGCAATGAAAAGGGGCAATGGAGAATGACCCGGGTGATCAGTCTTCATGCGCGCTAAACTTTCCGAAAAAGCACTTGCTAATCTGGTTTCTGTTCATTAACTTTGAAATGCAAAGTACTTTCGTATGAAAGAAAACCCGGATTATGCCCGTGATCTCATCGAGATCCGCTCCATGATGGAGCGTTCTACCAAGTTTCTGTCACTCTCCGGTTTGGCAGGCGTAATGGCTGGTCTGTACGCATTGGCAGGCGCCTGGCTCGCCTACCAGGTACTTGATTTTGATCCTTCAGCATTAGTATATAATAATATTTCATTAGAAAATATATCGCCCGCGTTGCTCGGAGTTATTGTTGTAGCCATTGCGGTGTTGATCCTGGCCCTGGGCACGGCTGTTTTCCTTTCCTGGCGAAAGGCACATAAAAGTGGTGAGAAATTCTGGAATGCCACTACCAGGCGGGTAATAAATGCCATGGCCGTTCCGCTTATTGCTGGCGGCTTATTAATCCTGGCGCTGATCGCCAAAGGATTGATCGGTTTTATGGCTCCCCTTTCCCTGCTGTTTTACGGACTGGCCCTGTTCAATGCCAGTAAGTTCACCTATGAAGAGGTGAAATATATGGGATTGATTGAAATAGCCCTGGGTTTGATCAGTTCATTTTATATAACATATGGCACTTTGTGCTGGGCCCTGGGTTTCGGCGGGGTGCATATTATTTACGGCATTTATTTGCATTACAAGTACGAGAAACGTGAAAATATCAATTAATGGTTTACATAAAGCTTTTGAAAGCAGGACCAGGCTTGGTATTATGTCGGTACTGGCTGTTAATGATAAGCTTGACTTCAATTCCCTGAAAGATTATTTCGATATCTCCGATGGCAAGCTGGCCAGCCAGTTAAAGGTCCTGGAAAAAGAAGGGTTTATCAGCGTTAAGAAATCATTTATTGGCAAAAAACCGAACACGAAGTACTTCATGACAAAAGCAGGCAAAAAAGCGTTCAACGATCACCTGAAAACATTGGAAAAATTAATTAAATCACAGAAATAAATGATCATCCAAAAAACAGAAAAGACCGGTATAAAGGTGCAACAGGCATCCCAACTACCCAGGAACGGATGATATTAATTTTTTTTGTCCATACACTTTGTATTTCAAAGTTCTTTCAAAACAACAACAATAAAAACAATAATCATGACATCAAAAAACAGTTCAACCATGCAGCAAAACCCCGCTTCCCTCACTAAACGAATGCTGACAGGCGCAGTCATTGGTTTAGCGCTGATCTCCCTCTTCCTGCTCACAGCAGGCGAACCTAATCCTGAATGGCCTAAATTATGGCGCATAAGACCTCTGATCATAGTACCGTTGGCCGGCGCCATGGGTGGTTTATGCAATTACTTCATTGTTCAATATCATAACCGGCTGGGTTTGCATAAAGCCATAGCAGTGATCATCAGTATAGTCGTATTCATCGTTGGCATCTGGCTGGGCACTGTTTTAGGGTTGGATGGCACCTACTGGAATTAATACCTGCATAAACAATATCCTGCATTTCTAAACAGCAACTTATGAAAGAAGAGATCCTTGCTCACCTGAATGATCCCAGGCAGCTGGAAAGATTGTACAGAACGAATAAAACGCCTTTCAAGCGGGCATTCAGCGCCCTGTATCCGGAGCTCAGCGGCAACCCGCTCGCTGAATACTGGCATGAAAGACTGCATTACGAAAGCGATGAAATCAACCGGGCCAGCCGCAAAGAACTGCTCTTTGTGATCATTGCCATCCTGGTGGCCGGCTCGATCGCCAAACTGCCGGCAATACTTGCTTTAGATGAAGAGTTCTTCTATTCGCGCAATGCCGGCTTTATCATCTTCCCGGTACTCTCTGCTTATTTCGCGTGGAAGACTAAGTTATCAACCGCTGTAATAGCTTTTATCGGTTGCACAACCCTTGCTGCTTTACTCTTTATCAATTGGCTTCCTGGTAATAATAACAGCGACAGTGTAGTGCTGTCTTGTATTCACCTGCTCCTGATCCTGTGGTTCTTAACAGGTCTTGCTTTTGTTGGTGCACCGGCTGACAATACAGAAAAGCGGCTTCACTTTTTAAGTTATAACGGCGACCTGCTGGTGATGACAACCCTCATTGTGATCGCAGGCGGCATCTTAAGCGGTGTAACCATTGGCTTATTTTCCCTGATCGGCCTGCGCATTGAAGAATGGTATATGCAGAATGTTGTTGTATTTGGCCTTCCTGCCGCCCCCATTATCGGCACTTTTCTCACGCAAACCAATCCCCAGCTCGTTGGAAAGGTATCACCGGTGATTGCCAAAATATTCAGTCCGCTCGTATTACTAATGCTGGTCATTTATCTTACAGCCATTATTTACTCGGGAAAAGACCCTTACAACGATCGCGAATTTTTACTGGTCTTCAATGTGCTGCTGATCGGTGTCATGGCCATCATCTTCTTTTCAGTTGCGGAAACAACCCGGATAACCAAAAGTAAAGCCGAAGTGTGGGTGCTTACCCTCTTATCTGTTGTAACGCTTATCGTTAATGGCATTGCGCTGTCTGCCATATTGTTCCGGATCTCTGCCTGGGGCTTAACGCCCAACAGGGCCGCCGTGCTGGGTAGCAATCTGCTTATCCTGATCCATCTTTTGTTGGTGACTGGCCAGCTTAACAGGGTACTCACAAAGAAAACGGACATCAGCGGCGTTGGAAAAGTGATTGCATGGTACCTGCCTGTTTACTGCCTGTGGGCCCTATGCGTTACCTTTTTATTTCCATTCCTGTTTGCATATCGGTAAAGGCTGAAAGTGCGGCTGTAATGATCGCCTGCTGCACACTTATCGGTCAAAATAACACGCTTATCGACCAAAACAACACACTTATTAATTAACTATCTGCTAATCTAAAAATCTGATTTAGTTTTACACCTTGACCATTTAAATGCATACTGTTGTAAATCGTTACAAAACGTGCGAAACTAAAAAGGAAGGGCTGCATGAATCTGGCAGATAAGATGACATTACTGCAAACTACATGGAATATAGAAGGAAGCTCATATGCCAAAGAAATAAATGCCAAAATAGCCTTAGGCGAAGTACATGGCGATGAGAACCTGAAGGGTCCTGAACCTGCAGACAACAGGAATGAACTGGCCCCATTGATACTCTCTCTTTTAAAAAAAGCCAACAAAGAAAATACTACCCCGGCCTTCAGAGCCATGTTCCCGCCGGCGTACGCGCCATTCGTGCATATCATCCAGGAACAGGGACAGTGCATAGAGAATTTGTGCTACATAAACTATAATAAAATAGCATTCGTTATTGGTACTGCTTATGAAAAAAGAAAAGCATACACTTTAACCAACAGCAGCATCCAGGAACTGCCTGCAACCATCCAGTCGATCGGCCGGTCTCATCAGAATGAGATCTATGCTATAGCAGAAGAAAGCACCGTAACTACCTATAAAGGTTGGCAAGGCAAAAAAATAGCTGCATTCAAAGTTCCCATCGCAAATTACCTGGCAGTCTCCCAGGTAATTCCTTTTAATGACGGCTTATCAGTATTGCTGATCTCCCCCGAAGGCATTTACCTGCTTACCACAAATGGCCACTCTTTGATCCATCCGGCGCCCGATGCAGAAGATGATGAATGGACACCCGAGATCGATATGGAACATGCCGCTTTATCTTATGACAATTCTTTCATAGTAGCAGGTGATCAAAATTCGGCGCACCGGATCTTAAACCGCAATGGCCGTGAGCTCGCAGTCATTGATGCGTTATCATCGTATCCTCATTATGCATTGTTCTCGAAAGACGGACAACAGGCCATATTGAATTCCTGCCATTCTTATAATGGTATTTCTATAAGTGTTCCTGCCAACAATTGGCAGGCTTTGTCAACAGGCGCCCGAAAAGAAGGACCGCCCTATACCGTTATTGATAAGACAGGCCGGGTATATGCAGCGGTATCTGCCTCCGGCTATTATATCCTGGGCGATGCCAGTGGCTTCATAAAAGCTTTTGACAATAAAGGCAAATATCTATGGCAACACTTTTTAGGCTCCACGATTTCAAGCATGGCGATGTCTGATGACGAAAAAACCCTCTGGGTGGCTTCCTGTTCGGGTATGATCCATAAACTTACCCTTAATGGCGGCCGGCGCGACGACCATACTATTGGCAATGGCGATCATTATGAAGAATTCAGGATCATTTTCTGGAAAAATGAACCCCAGCCCCTGGTCTGGTAATTCTGGGTAAAATCATACCCTGCATCCTGGCAACTGTAAAAAAAATTCCTGCATCCGTTTCCTTCCCCCAAAGCCGCCTGATGGCATAATTATAGGTGCTTTTCTACACTAAAAATGTTATGTCATGAGTACAACAGTAAAAGCACCTAAGCAAAACCCGGTGGATAAATATCCGCAACCTCCTTATCCTGCACAGGAGCAGGAAATGCCGGGTACAGAACAAAAGATGGATCCAAAACCAGACCATGGCGAAACTACCTACAAAGGCAGTGGCAAACTAACGGGCCGCAAAGCATTGATCACCGGTGGTGATTCTGGTATTGGTAAAGCAGTAGCTATTGCTTTTGCGCGTGAAGGCGCAGATGTGCTGATATCCTATTTAAACGAGGAAGAAGATGCAAAGGAAACCGCTGAGTATGTGCAACAGGCAGGCCGGAAAGCGGTATTGATGCCGGGAGATATCAGCAATGAAGCGCATTGTATACAATTGGTAGAAAGAACCATCCAGGAATTTGGCCAGATAGACATAATCGTGAACAATGCAGCTTACCAGATGGAACATTCCTCCTTACAGGAAATCACCACGGAAGAATGGGAATATACTTTCCGCACCAACCTTACGGCCATATTCCATATCTGTAAAGCAGCAGAACCACATTTGAAACCAGGCAGCTCAGTCATCAACACATCTTCAGTAAATGCCTATACGCCTAATAAATCCCTGATGCCTTATGCCGTTACAAAAGGCGCAATACAGAACTTCACGGCAACACTGGCGCAATTATGGGGCGAGAAAGGCATCCGGGTAAATTGCGTGGCGCCTGGTCCGGTATGGACACCATTGATACCCGGTAGTTTTTCGGGCGACAGGGTAAAAGAATTCGGCAGTAAAACACCTTTGAAAAGGGCTGGCCAACCCGCTGAACTGGCGCCTGTATATGTATTACTGGCTTCAGAAGAAGCTAGCTATATATCAGGCGCTACCGTTCAGGTAACGGGTGGTATGCCAACTATCTAAAACTATTATTAAATGAGACAGGCAGGCGATGCAATGCACAGCCTGCCTGTTTTGTTTGTTAACCAATGGGATAACTCCCTTAAGGCTTTGTTGGCCGATCTTCCTCCTGCGAGGGATCAGCATCCACTTTCTTTCCTTTTAAATTATTACCGGTCACCAAGTCACCCTCTCCACGTCCTTCACCCGGCGCTTTGTCTATATCCTGTTTGTTACGGTTCTCTTCCTGTGTATTTTGCCATTCATCCGCAGCTGATCCGGTCATATCGTTCTCTTTCACATCCTCTTCATCCAACCTTTGCGAAGCATCTACGAACAATTCATTTCCTTCCTGGCGCTCCAGCTGCGTATGGTCTGCCTTGTTCCTGGCTTCGGCATTGTCTGCTTTATTTTTTTGATGTTGCATAATCAAATATTTTAGCTGATATCAATAAAGCAGCAAAAGCCAGACCACCGGCAGCTGCTTTTCCCTTGTTTATAATGGGTATTTGCTTCTACATGGAACCCGAGGCCGGTTCATCATCATTACCCGCCATCGTTATCTTAAGATGAAATTAATGTTATCAAATCTGTTGCTGTATACATTCGTTCAGGCACATCCTATTTTCGCAGCTCAATACGCTAACTGTTCATGGAAATTTCTATCCTGCAAACAGTAGTACCAACTGATTGCTTCCACGTCTATGACAAGTATGACCATGTATAAGCCCTGATAAGATCCCGCGGAAATCTAAATTTTCTTACATACATTAAAGTAACCCACCAAATGAAGAAACCATTCATTGCAATGCTGTTATTCCTGCTATTGGCAAGCGTAACAGGCAACAAACTAATTGCACAGACCACCCAGGCTTCCATCATTGGCGTAATCACCGATGAGAACAAAAAACCTGTTCAGGGAGCCAGCGTACAACTGACCAACGAATCAACCGGATTTACAACGGCAACACTTACCAATGCAAAAGGCGAGTACATCTTTAAAGAGCTGCCCCTGGGCGGTCCTTATACCATCAAAGCTACCTTTGTTGGCTATGGTGAACAGAAGCGTACCGATTATTCATTGAACCAGGGTGATCTGTTGCGGGTAAACATAAGCATGCAGGTTTCTGCCGCCAGCATGAATGAAGTTACCGTAACTGCTACGGGCCAGCGGAAAAAAACGGAAAACTTTGGCGCCGCTACTTCTGTCACAGCCCGTGACATCTCCCGGTTGCCCGTAAATGGCCGTAACTTCACCTCATTGATCGACCTCTCGCCCCTGAGCAGTGGCAACAGTCTGAGTGGTCAATTGGGTTCTTCTACCAATATTACCATCGATGGCACATCGGCTAAAAATCCTACCAGCAGCAGCGGCACCAATAACCGTATCGGCGGCCCCTACGCCATGTCGATGGAAGCCATCCGGGAATTTAAGGTTGTTACGAACCAGTACGATGTTACCTTTGGCCGCAGCGGCGGCGGCACCATCAGCACGGTTACCAAGTCAGGTACCAATACATTATCAGGTAGCGCTTTCATGTTCAGCCGGGCCGACTGGTTATCGAGTAAATATGATATGCGCGGCAACCGCCGGTTTAATGATTTCTCCACTAACCAGTATGGCTTTTCTGTAGGCGGTCCCATTATTAAGAACAAAGCTCATTTCTTTATTGCCTGGGACCGCCAGGATGATGCCCGGCCTTTACAGATCGCAGATATACAAACAACGGCTGATGAAAGACGTTTCAATATTTCGAGAACTACGCTCAACCGCTTTATGGACATCGCCAGAAGCAAATATGGCGTATCAGATGCACCGCAAACCGGTTCATTCGATAAGAAAAGACATACCGATGCCGCCTTCCTGCGGGTTGACTGGCAGCTGAACGAAAAGAACCTGCTTACCCTTCGTAATAATTATGTGAACGACCGCGCTCCCCTCGGCCGCGATGACAATACTGCCATTAACCTCTACGAAGTGTATGCCGATGCCCACGCCTGGAATAACAGTTTCCTCGCTACATTACGTACCGTGGTGAATTCCAAGCTGACCAATGAATTGAAATTACAACACCTCTATACTTTTGAAGAAAGTACGCCCGGTAGCCAGCTGCCAAAACAAAATATTCCCCGGGCTATTGTAGAGCGTATTGAAAGTCCCGTGGAGGGCTCTACTTTAAGAACCAATATTCAATTGGGCGGTCAACGGTATTCACCCGAACATTTTTACAACAATGTGCTTCAACTGGTAAATAACGTGTACTATAATACGAACAAGTTCAATTATACGTTCGGCACCGATATCCAGTACACCCATATGAACTCTTTATATGGCAGTGAAATGAACGGCCGCTTCTATTTTATCGGTCTTAACAATTTCGAGAATCTTACGCCTTACCGTTATGCACGCGAAGTAGCATTGGAAGACGATCCCAGTGTAAACCAGAACATTCTGAATGCGGCCTTATACGCCCAGATGAAAACGCAATTATCGCCCGGCCTTGAAATGACAGCCGGTATCCGGGCCGACTACACCAACTACTTTAACAAACCTAATTTCAACCAGGTGGTGTTCGACGACCTGGGCCTGGTTACCAACCGCTCACTCGGAACCTTCCAGATCCAGCCGCGCATCCAGTTCAACTGGGATATCAATGAAAAACACCGCGATTACCTGCGCCTGGGCGCCGGCGTTTTTGGCTCTGATATAAATAATTACGCCATGATCAATAACATGGTGTTCGATGGAACTAAAGTAATGTCAGTAGATATTCAGTCGGGAATTCCTACCCCTGATTTCCCGGGCTATCGCAACGATCCTTCCACTGCGCCAGGGAAGGACCTGCTCAACCAGGCCGTTCCCACCATCAACATGAATGGCAAGGATGCACGCATTCCGGTTGTATATAAAGCCAATGCTTCTTACAGCCGTTTTATTACCAATAACCTGAAAATGGGTGTAACCGTGTATGCAACGCTTGCCCGCAACAACTATATGTATGTTGACAAGAACATGGCCGATGAGCCGTTTTTCCGTTTATCGGAAGAAGGCAACCGGGGCGTATACGTTCCTGCCAGTTCCATCAATAAGACCAATGGGGCAACCGACTGGATGAGAGGCCGCAAAAGCCTTAACGTAGGCCGCGTGCTGGAACTGAACAGCGAAGGTAAAATAAACCAGTTCGCGATTGTTGTGGATGGTACCTGGCGTTATTTCCGCGATGGCGAAGTGTCCTGGAGCTATACCTGGAACGATTCTAAGGACAATACTTCTTATAATGGCGACGTAGCCAATACCGCTACCCTGTCGCTTATGGTGGAGGATGACCCACGCAACCTTAGCAAAATGTCTTATTCCGATGGTCATTTCCGGCATAAAGTAGTATTTTACGGTACATTGCCAACTTTTTTTGGGGTCAGTGTAGGGGTTCGCTACTCGGGCATTGGCGGCACACGTTACTCATTAGCCGTAGATGGCAACGTGAATGGCGACTTTGTAGCCTCCAATGATCTCGCATACATTTTCGATATCAATGATCCCAAGGTTGCAGAGAAATACCGCAACGGCATAAATACCATCCTGGATAATCCGAACGCCAGCAAGAGCCTCAAAACCTATGTGAGAAAAAGCATCGGTGGAATTGCTGAACGTAATGGTGGTATCAACCGCTTTAATGGGGTATGGGACGTACGCGTGGCTAAGAAGTTCAATGTATGGAAAAAGCAATACATTGAATTATCCGGCGACATCTTCAACCTGGAGAACCTGCTCAACAAAAGCTGGGGCGCCAGCAAGAACCTGGGCAAACAGAATATCTATTCTATTAATCCCACCACCGGCTTTAACGACGTAACGCAGAATTTCAATTACAATGTAAACAGCAATATAGGTATAATAAATCCCGGTGGCAATCCCTGGCAGATCCAGGTAGGGATCCGTTATGGCTTCTAAATTATAGCTAGTAAAAATCAGCGGCGCAGCTGGCAGAATGTATTCTGCAAAGCTGCGCCGCTTTTCATTTAAAGTTTAGCTTTCTGAAAAAAGTAAAAGCACTATTTATGTCTGAACTGGTAAAAAAGTCCTATCTGCCAAACACGGTTCTGCCAATCGGTCGTGTTGCTTTTAGTTACATCGGTAAGCCCCAGGTTATAACGTGCATCCACACCTAATCCATTGCGGCCAAGATAGCCCGCGCCAAAGCTCCAGGAAAAATCGGCATTGCTCAGGTTGTCTACATCCGTTTCTATATCTCCTCTATCCCATTCCGATGTGGTTAAGATACCCAATTGCGGTCCGGTTTGTAATCTGAATCCATTACCAAACATGTACTGCGCCAATACAGGTACATTAATGTAATTCAATTTGAGTTTGTCGTTGCCAAATTCAGCGCCCTGTGTGCTATACACTATTTCAGGCTGAATGGCAAATGCACGGGTCACATGAATATGGGCCAAACCGCCTATATGAAATCCGGTTCTGGCCTCTGCATTATTATCGGCAGCATCATCATTCAGGTTGGCAAAATTAACACCGCCTTTGATCCCATACTCAACATGCTGCGCGATGGCAGCGTTGATCAGCAATAACAGCATTGCTGAAAAAATGATTCTCTTCATAAAGCTGGTTTAATTTAACAATACACAATAGGTATTGCAAACCCGATACCAGCCGGGCCGTATAAACATACCCTTTCTGTAATCAATTGAATCATAGAAATTTCGCACCGGGGAAATAATTGGGGATATGCGGTGCCTGCGGTTACACACGATGTTGTTGCTTTCGGGTGAAAAGGCCAGCTGTTTATCATTGTTGTCCGGCAATCAGATCCAGCCTCTTCGCGAAGCCGCTCTGCGCCGGGCCAGGAAATCTTTCGCAAAGGTCCCTATCAATAATAAGCCGGCTATGAAGCCGCCGATATGGGCCGCATAAGCCACCCCACCTGCTTCTTCGCCACCCAATGCACCCAAACCATTCATTACCTGGAAGAGGAACCAGACACCTACGGCAATGAATGCCGGCACGGTAAGTATGATAAAGAAGATCCAGAGATGAATGCCCTTGCCCGGAAACAGGCGCAGGTATGCGCCTAACATACCCGAGATGGCGCCCGAGGCGCCGAGGCTGGGCACCAGCAGATTTTGTCCGAAGATGGCTGTGCTGAATACATGACTAAGTCCTGCCAGCACACCGCATAACAAATAAAAGAAAAGATATTTCAGGTGACCCAATGCGTCTTCAATATTATCGCCGAAGATCCATAGGTACAGCATATTACCCGCGAGGTGGGCAAGGCCGCCATGCATGAACATAGAGGTGAACAATGTAAAAAAAACAGGAATATTGGTGACTTCAAGGCCGGGGATCTTGTATCGTTCCCCGTCATATGGGTTAATAGCGATCTTGGTATCAGTTACAATATCACTACCGGTCAGGATCTCCGCAGGCACCGCAGAATAGGCAAACGTAACATGATCGTTCATGCCCAGCTTCTGCCAATACACATATGCAAAAATATTCAACGCTATCAGAAGGTAATTAACGACAGGTATACTTTTCCTGTCCCGGTTGTCATCACCAATGGGAAAGACCATGCTTTTTTTATTCAAAAATAGGCAAAAGCCATACCTGAAAAGCAGCTAAAAAGAATACGTAAAGCTTGTATAATATAAGCCACCGATCTGTGGCCCGCCGAGGATAGAATAGTAATAGTGGTTCAGCAGATTAGTGGCGCCCAGCTTTACCTGCAGCTTTGGTTTTGCAAATGAATACTGCACCATTGCGTCGGCATTGAAAATGGCCGGCACGGTGCCGTTGATCAGAAATGATTGCCAGTAAAAATCACTTTGATAGCGGGCGGTGAGGTTAAAACCCAGTTTCTTATAAATGTCAGTTGCCCGCACACCAGCATTCACCATCCATTTTGGCGTGTTGAATCCATCTTCCAGCCCGTCATTGGTATTGGTCCTTTTCAGGGTTTGATAACTGATATTAGCCCATACCGCATATTGCTTATTGATCATGTACAGGAGATCGATCGCAGCGCCATAATTATGCACAATGCTCTTTGAGTTCGTCCAGAGGCGGTAGCGGCCCTGTTTATTCCTGTCATATAAATAAGCCGGAATCAATGCGCTGTCAGCGGTATTGGCAACACTCGCTTCAATCTGGGCAATAAAATTTGAATAGAAATTATAATACAGGTCGGCATCAATATAGAAGCGGTTATTTAATAAAATGGTCCGGTACCCTGCTTCAAAAGAATGCATTTGCTCGGGCTGCAAATACGAATATGTATTGCGCTGTAAGAGCACTTTGTTCTTTTCAATGGCGGCGGCCTGGCTTAGCCCCTGCGTGTTCACATCCCTGTTCACTGCAGCAGTAAACGCATCGATGGAACTTTTTAACCAGGAATTTTCAAAGACCCCATCCGACATTACTTTCAAACCGCCTACCCTTTTTACACCACCGCTGTTGATATTCGAAAAACCTTCAAAGATGCTGGGAAAGCGATATCCGTTCTGATAGGAAAAACGGGCAAAATTATTCCTGGTCACTTCATATACTGCGGTCAGTCTCGGGTTCCACTTAAGATTGAAATATTCATAGCCGGTTGCACGCAATACCACACTGAGCTGTAATCGCTCCTGCATCAACTTTTTTGAAGCCTGTACGAAGAAGCCATAGCTGGTATAATTTAAATTGGCGCCTGAATCGGTTGGATTTATAAAATAATTTCCATCGGGCACAATGATATAATCCCTGAAATCGGCGCCCAGATGCAGATCAAAATTTCTGTGCAATAATTTCCCCAGGTCAAGTGTTGCTTCTGTATGCAGCAGGTGCGCCTTTACCTGTAAGGCAGCGCCAATATCCCAGTTGTTGATTTCCTGTAATTCTTTCAGCTTATCGTTGAAGGCACCGGTGCCAGGTTGCCAGCGTCCCTGATCTGCCGCTGCTCTTGCCTTTTGATGTGCAGCTGCTACACCAGGATCTGAAGCGATGGCATTGTTATACGCATTTGTATACTGCTGGTACCAGGTATTATTGTCTTTGAAGTTCAGATCCAAATTCTCTGCCATCGAACGCAGGTTATAAGAATGCCCGGTATTCTCTGAATTAAGATAAGCCCTTGCCTGTACAAGATCATTTTTAAATTGAAGAATATGCTGCTGCAACCAATAATCCTGCAAACGAAAGCGGTTCGACCGTTGGTAGATGTTATTTAAGAAAGCGGTGCGGTAAGTGTAGGAAAGGGTTGTTCCTGCGGTTGGCCGATAATACAATGATAGATCACCTTTTACATTTTGCAACCGGTAATCCGTTACATCGCGTTCCCTATATCCTGTGCGGGCTACCACATAATTTTTTCCACCCAGCGAGAGGGTCCGCCGGTTACTGCTTTCGTTGCCGTACCCGTTCACTGCATCATAAGCAGGATTATCAGCGCCGGATAAACCGGTTGTTATATTAGCTGCCGGGTTCAGATCGTCGCGGTTATCAGCGATCCAGTCATAGCCACGATTGTATCCTGCATTTATTTTAACCGCCCACTGTTTACCCACTACCCTGGCCCAGCGAACACTCGTTTCGTTATACAGCCTGGGCCCCACCTCACTGGGATCGTTCACATGATTAAGCGCCACCTGCTGTTGTACGCTAAAGCCCTGGCTGGTAAAAGGATCTTTGGTAGTGAAGTTGGCCAATCCATTCATAGCATTCATCCCATACAATGCTGATGCGACGCCCTGGATAACTTCAACATGTTCAATGTCCAGGTCACCGGGCGATAAAGCGTTGGCGATGGGAGCGCCGATATGCGGGCTTTGATTGTCGATATTGTCGATCATTTGCACAAAGCGCACATTCGTAGTATTGCTGAAACCGCGGGTGTTAATGATCTTAAACCCCATACCCGGCACGATCATATGTACGCCTTTCATGGTACCAATGGCATCAAAAAAGCCGGGCGCTGCGCTTTGCTGAATATTCCCGGCGCTTAGTTTGGAAATACTCACCGGAGCTGACAACTGCTTTTCCTGCAGGCGGGAAGCTGATATTACGACCTCCTGCAACACATGCACTTTCTGCGCCGTATCCGTTTCCCGCTTGCCCTGGGCAAGACTGCTAATAGAAATGCACAGGCATAGCCCGGCATGTAATAACTTTCTAACAAATGAACCGGGCTCATGAAAATGCATACCTGTAAGCAGTTAAAGTCGTTATTCCCATAAATACATAACGACACAAATATAGGGAGATTCCCGCCGGCTTACAGGTTAAGTTTTTTCTCCTTGGTTCAACAATTTCTGATGTTGAGATTTAGAGATGTTGTGATTGGCTGAGTGTTGAACTCCCCAATAAACCGCGACATCTCTAAATCCCGAATTTCTTACTGCGGATAACCATCATTTTGCGTAAGGTCGATATTCAGCTCGCGCTCCGATTGAGGGATGGGGTATAATAAACGGTTGGCATTTACCTGGTAAGCAGCCGCCGGCAAATAATTGTACAGCTGTTTCAGCTTAACACCATGCGCATTCATTACTTCTATGGCTTTGCCGGTACGCACCAGGTCGTGCCAGCGGCGGTTCTCAAAAGCCAGCTCTACCCTCCTTTCACGGGCAATGATGTCGGTCAGGGCGGCGGCATCGGAAGTCGTTATATTATGGTTTACGTTCCCGAATGCGCGTGCACGGACTTTGTTCAGGGGAACAAGCGCTTCGCCGGCTTTACCCTGTAAGTTTTTTGCTTCTGCCAGTAATAACAGGGCATCGGCATAGCGGTACACGGGCCAGTTATCATTGGTGTTATTCGGATTGGTATGCGGGTTTAAATATTTCTTGATATAAGGCACACCTACCCTGCCGGCTGCCGGTTTATAATTCAGAACGCTTTTATTGGCTGAAAGCGTAAACAAGTTACTGGCATTGTAGGTTCCTTCGGCCATCCCGATAGAAGCATCCTTACGCAGGGTATCGTCTGCTTCATAGGCATCGATCAGGTCCTGGGTGGGGGTATTCCAGCCACCGATCCCGCTGTTATCGGTTTTAACGCCGGTTATCAAGGTGGTATTCTGCGTGCGGGGCAGGAACTGATAAATGAAATTACTTTGCTGACCGCCCTGTAATCCCTCGAGGTATTGGACTTCAAAAATAGATTCCCGGCTGTTCTTGTTATTGGTTGAAAATACATCGGCATATTTAGGCAGGAGATCATAACCCATACCAGCCAGGGAATTAAGCAGGGCCTCCGCTTCCGCATAATTTTGCTGCGTCATATACACTTCGGCAAGTAACATAGTGGCGGCCCCTTTGGTGGCCTGGCCCGATTGTTTACCTGATACAAAAACAGGGTTACTTAGTCTGGTTATGGCATCTTTGGCGTCATCGATGATCTGCGCGTATACGGCGGCGGCAGATGACCGGGGCAGGAAGGATTCTTCCGCATCAAGCACTTCATGTATGAAGAGCGGCACGCCGCCAAAGTACCTTACCAGTTTAAAGTAGTTAAAAGCCCGCAGGAATTTTGCCTGGCCTACAATATCATTCTTCGCGGCATCGCTGAGTGTGCCGCCTTCTATCCGGTCGAGAATGACATTCGCCCGGGAGATGCCTTTGAAACAATGAAAATAAACGGCATTGCTGTAATTATTGGAAGGATCGTCCATGAAATCGGCCACGTTCTCGCGCATGGTATAAGCGGTTCCACGGTTGATCTGGTAATACTGGTAATGCGTATTGTCTGACCGCATTTCACTGGTATAAAAATCATTTTCCATCAGGTCGCGCAAAGGCGTGTAAGCAGCAGTGAGGGCCATCCTGAACTGCGCTTCCGTTTTATAAAAATTGGGTTCGCCGATCTGATCTTCGGGCGCCAGTTCGATAAAATCTTTTTTACAGGAGATAACGGTAAAAGCCAGCACCGTTATTATAAATATCTTGTTCATATTACTGTTTTATAGTGACCAGGATAATTATTCAGGAATGATAGATCATTTAAAACCGGTTGATAAACCCACCGCAAATACCCGGGGAACCGGATAGGCGTTTTCATCGATGCCAATGCCGTAGCCATTCAATCCGTTCAAACTGATCTCAGGATTGATGCCGGAGTATTTTGTCAGGATCAATGCGTGTTGGATAGAACCAAAGACGCGCAGGCTTTTGAAGGCTGTATTACTCTTTAACGGTACGGCGTAGCCAAGGGTAATATTCTTTACCGATAAATAGGAACCGTCTTCTACCCACTGGCTGTTCACCGAACGGCCCAGGGCAGTGGTACCGGTCTTTGTTCTGGGATATACCCCTGAGCCCGGGTTGTCTATGGAACGCCAACGGTCTTTTACCGCAGCCAGCAAACCCCGCGCACCATCGAGATTGGTGAGATAAGCCCATTTGGAAGGATTCAGGATCTTGCCGCCGTAGGAACCTGCGATCGTGATCGAGAGATCGAAATTCTTATAGCTTAACTGGTGGCTGGTTCCAAAAAGAAAATCAGGATTGGGATCACCGATAAAGGTGCGGTCGCTTTCATTGATCACTTTATCGGGTATTACATCTTTCATCTTGATGGTGCCTATATCAGAAGCCGAACCGTATTTGGGGGAATTGGCCAGGTCTTCCGCATCTTTGTACAAGCCATCGAAAACAAATCCGTAAAACTCACCCAGCGCATGTCCTTCCTGGTTGCGATAGTAATCGGAAGTAATGGTATTGTTGCGGCGGATAAAACCCGGCGCCAGCAATTTTTTGATCTTGTTGCGGTCGAACGACATATTCACCGAAGCGTTCCAGTTGAATTTTCCGCTGAGAACAGCGCCGCTGACCGTGAACTCATGGCCCCAGAATTCGAGGATCCCCACATTGGAAGAAACGCTGGTATAACCAGATGCCCGGGGAATGGGCCGGTCCTGGATCAAGCCGTCTGATAATTTGTGATAGAAATCATAGGTAAAGGACAACCTGTTATTGAACAGGGCAAGATCGAGCCCGATATCATATTGTTTGTTGCGCTCCCAGCGAAGCGCCGGGTTCTGCAGGGTAGAAATAGTGGCTCCTGATACCAGGGCGCCATTGAATACATAATGACTATAGGTTACCTGGGGAATGCTGGTATAATTACCGATATTGTTATTACCTGTTATGCCATAGCTGGCGCGCAATTTCAATAAACTGATGGTACGGAACCTTTCCATGAAATTCTCATTACTGATGATCCAGCCGGCTGAGAGGGAAGGGAAATTCCCGTATTTGGTGTTAGCGCCAAAGCGTGAAGAACCATCGCGGCGTATAGCGCCCGACAGCAGGTATTTACCGCGGAAATTGTAATTCAATCTTCCGATGGCCGACACCAGCGAATAAGCTGTCGCGTTACTCGCACCGGAGGTTATGGAAGTGGCTGCGCTCAGGAACGCTACATCATCGCTTGGAAAATTGGTGCCATTGATGCCATTGCTCTCCTGTTCGAACTGCTGGGCGGAATAGCCGGCCAGCAACTCGATATGATGGTCATTGAATAATGTCTTTGAATAATTGAGGGTGGCTTCTGCCGTCCACGAATAATTATCTACCGAACTGCTGGTACCGGTGGCGATATTCGTTGTAGAGATGGAGGCCGGTGAATAACGGCTACGGGTCTCGGCGCCTTTATCCAACGCCAGGTAACCCTTTACGCTCAGGCCCTTTAACAACTCATAATTCACATAGGCATTCCCTAAAATGCGTGTTGTCTTGTAATCATCTTTTATCTGCGTGAATTGTGCATACGGGTTTACATTCGCCACCATACCAGGTGAGTGCACGTACAGCGGCATATTGCCATTGCTGTCTACAGGGGCTATTAGCGGACTGGCCTCTACAATTTTTTCGATCAGGTTATTAACACCTTCTGTTCCCAGGCGGTTGTTATGGTCTATCCGGTAACTCGGGGCTATACCGAAGCCTATCTTCAGTTTATTATTCACCAGGTTAAAGTCCTGGTTATAGCGCAAGGAAAACAGTTTTGTGCCTGTATTCAGGATCACGCCCTCCTGATTCTGATAACCGGCCATAACGGTTGAAGAAGATCTGCCGCTGGCGGATGACACCGTGAGATCGTAGTTTTGTATAGGCGCTTTGCGCGTTAACACTTCGAACCAGTTTGTGCCATCGCCATAACGTTCTGGGTTACGGTAATCGGCAGCCAGTTGCCCGGTAAACCCTTCATACTTTACCCGGTCTTCATAATATTCATTCTGGAATTCCGCAAATTCGCGGGCAGTCATCATGTCGGGCCTGCCCTTTTTCGGGATCACCTGGGTGCCATAGAACGTGCTGAACTCTACTTTCGCATCACCTGATTTGGCGTGTTTAGTAGTGATCAGCACCACGCCATTGGCCGCTCTGGAGCCATAGAGCGAGCTGGCAGCAGCGTCTTTCAAAATGGTAAAGGTTTCTATCTCGGAGGGATTGATGTTATTGATACTACCGGTAATGGGAATGCCGTCTACTACAAAGAGCGGCTGATTATCCGATGCAAAAGAGGCAGCCCCGCGGATGCGGAATTCCATACCACGGCCAGGCGTTCCGCTGTTCTGCCCCACCTGTACACCGGCTACCTTACCCTGCAGCTGCTGAGCAAATTGTCCTACCGGCATGTCGGCCATTTCAGCCGCATTCTGCTGCACGATAGAACCCGTCACTTCCTGCCGCCGTTGTTTACCATAACTCACAACCACTACGTCGAGGTTGGCCGCGTTATCTTTTAACACCACATGTATGGTAGCCTCCTGCTGCGGATCGAAATCTTCTTTCCGGATCACCTGGGTTACATAGCCTATATGCGAGACGGTAAAAATAAATGTGCCTTTAACACCGGGGTTTTCGAAACTGAATTCGCCCTTCCGGTTGGTCACGGCGGAACGTTTATAATTGCCCGCTTCGTTTTTCATGTCAATGGTAACACCTTGCAGGCCTTCGCCCTTTTCATTTTCCACCAATCCTTTAATGGCAGAGTTACCGTTCTGGGCCTGCACAGGCCCAAAAAGAGAGACCAGTAAAAGCACCGGCAGTAACCAGGTTATTAATAACCGGCCTTTTTTAAAGAGCATGGCAAACCCTTTCACTACATGGTAGCGTTGTGTCATGTTACTTAATATTTAATTAATGAGATCGCTGAATAATAATTCTGTTCTGCTGCTTTGATGTTCAGATCGTATAATGGATATGCTATCAGGGAAAAGGGATCTTTTCCCCGATGCGCCCGGCGGCTTGGCACCGCCGGTCTTCGTGTAAGGTCATTATATTATACGAGTGTTTGGGGAATGACCACCAGTGCGGCCAGCGCAATTTTTATATGGAGAGGGAGCTACAAGCAGATTTATAAGCAGTAATAATTAATTGTTAAGGGCCTTACAGTATTTTATTTGAGGAAATCTTCGCGGTGCGGCGAGAACACGTCTACCAGCATACCTGCTTCTATACAAACACAACCATGTACGGTATTTGGCGGCACATAATAGCCATCCCCCTTGCGGATGATCTTCTTTTCATTGCCGATGGTCATTTCAAATACGCCGCTTTCTACATAAGTTACCTGTGAATGCGGATGCTGATGCAGCGCCCCGATACCGCCTTTTTCAAATTTTGCCTTTACCAGCATTACACGGTCATCATAACCATAGATCTGCCGTTGAATGCCACCGCCTACATCTTCCCAGGGGATCTCCTGTTCAAACTGGAATTCGCTGCTTTGGATCATACTAGTCTTTTTAGTGCGGCCAAAAATAAGGATAACTTTTCTTCATATTCCGGAACCGTTATTTTTACGGTCACTAATTTCCTTGTTATGAAAAAAAGTTTGCTTCTTCTTACTATGGCGATCAGCCTGGCAAGGGCATCTCTTGCACAGAACACGTCTAACGTTCAATTAATTAATCCCGCCACCGTTGCAGCACCACGTGGCTATTCTCATGCTGCCATTATTGACCTCGGCAACTGCAAAATGGTGCTCCTGAGCGGCCAGGTAGCCCTGGATCAAAAAGGCAACCTGATCGGCAGCAATGATATTGCGAAACAAACGGAGCAGGTGTTCCGGAATATCAAAAGCATACTGGAGGCTGCCGGTGGTAAGATGCACCAGATTGTTAAGCTGGGTTATTTTGCCACTGACATTTCCAATATTCAGGCCATTCGTAATGTGCGCGATCAATTCATCAATACTAAGAACCCGCCGGCCAGCACACTGGTGCAGGTTAATAAATTGTTCCGCGATGATGTATTGATTGAGATCGAGGCAACCGCCATCATACCAAAATGACCTGCGACCTGGCAGCAGTAATAAACCGGTGATCCGGAACCAATGTTATCATTCAGCGTTTCGCGTTCTGCGTTAAACGTTCCCCGTTTTGCCTTAAATAGCGTATTTTTATAATACCGATCCATTCATAAACAGAAGACATGGCTTTCAGGCAGCTGGCAAAATATAAACACCCGATCCTGTATGGCATTTCCATGGCCGTATTACTTTTCATTTTGAAGTGGCTTGAACTGCGTTTCCTGATCATGGATCATGCGCTGGAAATTTATATCGGCGCTATTGCCCTTATTTTTACTGCCCTGGGCATTTGGCTGGCGTTGAAACTGGCCAAACCAAAAGTACAGACCCTGGTCATAGAAAAGGAAGTGTATAAAATGCCGGCCCCGGCTTTCACTGCCAATGAAGTCGAGCAGGAAAAGCTGGGTCTAAGCAAAAGAGAACTGGAAGTACTGCAATTAATTGCCGAAGGATTGAGTAACCAGGAGATCGCCGCCCGCCTGTTTGTATCGCTGAACACCATAAAGACACATTCTTCCCGCATCTTTGAAAAATTGGATGTAAAACGCCGTACGCAGGCTATTGAAAAAGCTAAACGACTGAACCTCATTCCTTAAAAGCATTCACTCATTAGTATAAATATGGCGGGTGACACCAAAATCACCCGAAAGTATGAACGGAATTTCCGTTTTGCAAGGCAGTTTTGCAGCGTAACCGGCCCCGGTACCAGGCTGGTGATCTTAATTATTTAAAGTTATACAAATGAAAAAAAATGCTTTAGTGTTTGGGCTGACATCCGGGTTTATCATCACCGCTTTCATGATGTACTCAACGCTCAATTGTTACTTCAACTCCAATTTCGAAGCCAATGAAATTGTCGGGTATGCAGGCATGCTCGTAGCCTTCGCGTTCATCTTTGTTGGCATTAAAAATTACCGCGATAAGTATAATGGGGGCGTCATCAGTTTCGGAAAAGCATTTAAAACCGGCTTGTTCATTACGCTCATCGCATCTACTTTATATGTACTCGTATGGGTGATTGAATATTATCTGTTCGTTCCCGACTGGATGGATAAATACTGCACCCATATGATCAGCGAAGCAAAAGCGAGTGGCGTTAGTCAGCTGGAACTGAAGAGAACCAATGACCAAATGAACTGGTACAAAGAAATGTACAAAAATCCGCTCTTTGTGGTGCTGCTGACCTATGTGGAAGTATTGCCGATCGGCCTCGTGGTTTCCCTGATCAGCGCGCTGTTCCTTAAACGAAAAAGACCAAACCAGGGAAGCATGGCAACTGCTATCGCTTCCTGATAAAAACAGGATAGTATGAAAATCAGACTTACAAGCATCTATGTACATGACCCCTTAAAGGCATACAGTTTTTATACAGAAGTATTGGGATTTGTGCAACGCTATTATTTACCGGAAGGTTACCTGGCCATTGTTGCTTCCCCTGAAGAACCCAATGGCACGGGCCTGCTACTGGAACCAAACAGCAATCCCATAGCTTCTGCTTACCAGAAAGCTTTATATGACGCAAAGCTGCCCGTGATCATTTTCGGTGTCGATAACCTGGAGCAAGAATATGAACAGTTGAAGGCTAAAGGGGTGATCTTTATTAAAGCACCCACACAAACCGACTGGGGTATTGAAGCCGTGTTTGATGACACCTGTGGGAACTTTGTACAATTACATCAGTTGATATAGCTTAACGCGGAACGCTGAACGCAGCCGGAAATAACCCTTCCGGATCCTGTATGGCGGCATGCAAACGCGTTGTTAACAATGAAATCAAAGGTTTTACTGTAGCCGTTATGCATTTAGCGTTCAGCGTTTCGTAACTTTAAGGCATGCTCAAAGTAATGTCATTACAAATAGCCGACAGCATTGATATTAAGCAATTTAAAACTGTATTCAAGGCGGAGCTGTTACATGGGGATTCTGATGAGCTGTTTTACCGGGTGAAAACCCAGGAAAAGAAATTTGCCTATATCTTTAAATACGGCATTGTAAGTTTTCTTGGTTACAATGAGGTAGAGATCATGGGTTTTATTCAGGCCATCAGCCCTTATTGTAAAAACCTGTTCGAGCAGCATATCAGCGATGAATTCGATATTGAAGTAAATGCAGGCCGCAATAAGTTCGGCTGGAATAAAATTGAAATTGAAGGGGCTTCTACCGACAGCCTGCGGCTGATCATGCTCAATGTTTCGCAATCGGTAGCGCTCGATCATTTTAACCACCAAACCAATCTGCTGCTGGAAGAAACCACCTTTCATACCCAGCAACTGGAACGTAAAGGCCGGCTCGACCTCTCGGGCGCCAATCTTAAAAAATACATTGGCCGCACATTGAACCTTAAGAACCGCATTGAGGCCAACCTCTACATCTTTGATTCGCCTGAAGAAACCTGGGAAGATGAGGAGCTGAGCCGGCTGGACCTCGGGCTTAAAAAAACATTCGACCTGCAGGCCCGCTTCAAAACAATTCGTGAAGGACTGGATATCGTAAAAGAGAACCTCGACTTATTCAAAGACCTGCTTCAATACCGCAAGAGTATGGTGCTGGAATGGATCATCATTATTCTCATCCTGGTGGAAGTGATCAATCTTTTTATTGAGAAACTAATGGGGTAGTTGCAGGGTCAATGGGAAATGCCCGCCCAAATGAACACGTTCGGGCGCGGTCAATAGTGAAGAGCTCGCGACATTTGACATTAATAACCAACCTCTGCCGCTTACAATGTATTGCCGGTTGGCGGCTTCCAGCCATAAGACACCGAGCAAAAATAACAGTGCCACGGTCTGGAACCGCGGCACTGTTGCTTTATTTCATTAGCTAATTAGCACATTAGCATATTATCACATCATCTTGCTGCTTTACGATTTGTTTTGGTGGCTTTTCCATTGACTTTAGTGGCTTTTCCATTGACCTTGCTTCCCGTGGAAACCGCCTTACCGGCATTTACTTTTGCCGGGCTCCCGTTCAGTTTTTTGCCATTCACTTTAGCAGCGTGGCCATTCAGCTTCTTACCATTCGTTTTTGAAGCCTTTCCATTTACCTTGGTGCCATTGGCCAGCAATTTCTTCTTCTCTTTTTCATCAATACGCATGTTATGGCGTATTACCTGCCAGTATTCAGGGCCATAACTAACAAAGATCTCACCACCGGCCGGAATGTCTTTGGCCGCTTCTATGAATACCCGGGTACCATCTTCTACATACTCGGCGTTGTTATTAATATTCTTTACCCGCTGCAATCCCCGCGCATCATTGGCATACCGGGCCATGGCTTTTTTATCATTCAAAGCATCGATGACAAAGTTGCGTGTTACATAATAAATATAAGGACTCTCCTGATCATCGGCCTGTACCTCTTTCCAGGTTCGTGTTCTGCCTTTATATTCTACAATACGGGTTCCTTTAGGAATAAATTTTTTGGTAAATAATCCTTTTCCAGCGTTGGGTAAGGTAGATTTTTTAACGTACAACTGTTTCTCCAGGAATGCCATTCAATAAATAAATAAGTAGTTTAAAAAGATGCTTTTACTATAAATCAAAACCAACAGGCCATTAACCGTACTATATATTAGTTTATTGTGCGAAGTACGGTATTAATATTCCGTTTGTCATTAACCGAATTCTACTGTTAAAACAGGCGTCGAAGATAAGAACTAATGTGATAATTCTTACATGCCTGGTCATGAACAGGTATATTATCAAATGCCTCACAGCACTTCAAGCCCGATGCTGGCTTAAGATCATTGCATCTATCAATGCCTGCCATTTTGCCGGTAGGCTTGCCGGAAATAATGCCTGCTACCCTACCTAAAATAAAATCCTATGCCGGGAAGATGACTCCCCGGCATAGGATTAATGCATTAATAGTAAATAATTTGTACTAAAGACTCAATATTCACCCTTCATCATCCGGATCTCACCATAAACCGGTCCAACCATATTATCGGGCGCTGGTTTAAAGGTCACCATTACTTTATCCTTCCCTTTGGTGAGGCTCGCAGGAATGGGATATACTATTTCATAGAATTTACTGGCCTTGTATTTATTCAGGTCCTCTGTGGCCACCTTTTCATCATTCACCAGGATGTCAAATTTTCTGCCGCGGTTATCCATACCCCAATAGGTGCACAAGAGGCTGTTTACAGCCGATGGATCCACCTTCATGTTAAAAGAGAAATAGCCACCCGGATAAGCCACGCGGTACTTTTTAGTATGATCCTCTCCTGTATTCAGTTTCTCGCCCGCAAAATCATGGTCGCGCTCCGGTTGCATTTCACCCAGCCGTAAGAGATCAACGGTTCTTGCTTCCATCTCATGTCGTTTTTTTCGCTCCGCTTCATACACTTTTTGTTGTTCGGCCCAGGCCTTTGGAGTGAACAGATCCCAGTAAACGCTGTAAAATTCTTTTTGCACCTGGTTGAAAGGTAAGAGAGTGACCTCTTGTGGCTGCCCGGTATTCACAGAACGAAAGAGCAAAGGTTGACTGCCATCCTGCTGCAACCATTTGGCCGGATTCGTTTCTGTTGACACCAGCACCGGAATGCCTGTCACAGGATCAGGTTCTTTATTCCCAAATACACCTGCCAGCACCAATGGACCATAGAGTACTGCCACGCGGTTCGGGTTGTCGGGCATTGCCTGGGTATGTAAGTACAGCGCCGGTGTAAACTCAACTACATCACCGCTCTTCCAGGTTCGGGTAATGGTAAAGTAACCGCTGGTATCGGGTGCTGCCATCTGGGCTTGCAACTTTCCATTCACTGCAACTGATATCCGCTGTTTCGACCAGTATGGATTTCGGATGCGCAAGGGAAAAGCAACCGGCTTTGTAGCAGTGACCTTTAACAGCACCCGGTTATCGGTTGGCAATTGGGTTTGCTGCTCAATAATAACCCCTTTGTCTTTCCAGTTCAACCGCGAAGCTATGAACAGGTTCACGTACAGGCTGCCATCTGCCCCCTGGAAATAAATACTTTCGCCGTACTTCACATGGTTTTCCATACCTGAGCCCACACAGCAGGTGAATGTATTGAAGGAATCACTGTATTCTTTTTGCGTGCCCATCCGCAGCGGTACAAAATAACACATCATACCATTGCTGTGGTTTTGCGATGAAAGGATATGATTATACAGGGCCCGCTCGTAATAATCCATCAGTTTGACCGAAGGCTGCAATGCAAACAGGTGCCGGGTCAGCTTCAGCATATTATATGTGTTGCAGGTTTCCATAGTATTGTCGGTTAGCGTTTCGCTGAGTTTACCGGCAGGTCCCAGGTATTCATAATTGCTGTTACCGCCGGGTGCATAGGTATGATTGTTCACCACGGTTTGCCAGAAGAAATCAGCAATGGTCTTGTCTTTAACGCTGGCGGTCAGTTGATGGCGGCGGATACAACCGATCACTTTCGGGATCTGCGTATTGGAATGTTTTCCGGGAAGGATATCGATCTGCATGGCCAGGGAATCGAGGATGCGTTTATCGTGGAATTTATACGACAGGTCGAGGTATTTTTTTTCGCCTGTCAATGCATAGGTATTTACCAGCACATCGTTCATGCCCCCATATTCGCAAAACAACATCCGTTGCAGGGAACTGTCGGGCAGGTCTTTCAGCAGGTTGGCCGTCCAGTTAGCCATGCCGGTTTCTACCAGCAGGGCTTTTTTATTATCACAATACAAATAGGCATCCAGTAAGCCGGCCATGATCTTATGCACTGTATACCAGGGCGACCAGGCGCCGTTCAGGTCGAATCCACGGGAGCGGATATTGCCTTTTGCCACTTCCGCCCAAACACTGTCTTCTTTCGGAATAGCGCCCAGGTAACCATTGCGTTTAGGCTGGCACCCGGCCAGCTCCTCCACGATGTAATTGACCTTATCGAGAAAACGTTTGTCTTTTGTAACGGCATAATGCATGGCGCAGGCTGATAAATAATGTCCGAGACTATGCCCTGCCAGTCCTGAACTTTCCCAGCCGCCGTAGCGGGCGCCTTTTGCTTTCAATCCCGCATGTTCCCGGAAGTCGGCCAGGAGACGATCGGGCTCTATCAGCAAGAGGTAACGCGCATCTGCTTCCATGGCGGTTTTAAAGGGGCCATCGAGCAATGTTACATCCTGCAGGTGAAAACTATAGGCCTTTACCGGAACCACCGGTTGAACGATCATTTTGTGCTGGCGTTTTTCCGGCACATAGCTTTGGGAATGTCCATAAAGATGAAGCATCACCAGTATCGTCGAACAAAGGATATACTTTTTCATTTGTAGATATAAGGTTGTTCAGTTTTTCAGTTGTTCAGTTTTTCAAACTCGCGATTGTATTTAACTTAATAACCAAGGAACTCATTTATAAAACTTCCACTCCGCCTTATAGTCTTTCGGCAAAGACTGATTCGTTATGATCGCCCTTACCATCGATACCGGCATGGCATTTTCATGCATCACGGCATCATGGTATTGTTTAAGTGTCATTTTGCCACTATCCACCAGGTCTTTTTTCATAGCATAAAATTGCAGGCCACCGATCATATAGGCCAATTGATACAATGGACCGTAGGCGCCCACAAATGACCGGCGTACCTCACCTTCGGCATTGGCCCGTTCATGGCCTACACGCTCAACCAGGAAGTCGATACATTGTTGCGGCGTCCATTTCCCCAAATGATAGTTCAGTGAAAAAATGATGCGGGCGCAGCGGTGCATCCGCCAGAACAACATGCCCACCCGGTCTTCGGGCGATTGCGGAAATTGCTGGTCCCATAAGATCATTTCACAGTAAAGGGCCCAGCCTTCGATCCAGAAGGGTGTATAAAAATTGCGGTATGCTTTATACCGGTTGTTCATAAAGCCCTGCAGGTGGTGGCCGGCAATAAGCTCATGGTGAACAGTGGCCCGCGAGAAATGTGGATTATTACCCCGCATGCTCATCATCTTATCGTCTTCTTTCATCGTGTTGGTGGGATAGGAAATGCTCAACACTTCCCCACCGGTAAAAAAAGGATTTACCAGTTGCCGCTCCGGCGTCATCATGATCATGCGCCAGGTTTCTTCAGCCAGCGGCGGAATAGTGATCAAATCGTTTTTCTTCAGAAAGGCAACCGACTCGTTATACAATTTCATGATCGCCTCCGGTTGTTTGCCTGGCGGCACATAAGTGTTCTTCACTTTTTCGAGGGCTTTCTTCCAGTCTTTCCCAAAGCCCATTTCCTGCGAAGCCTTCAACATCTCCGCATCGCACCAGGCGAATTCCTTATTGGCGATCCCGATCAATTCCTCAGGTGTGTAAGGAATGAATTCCAACTGCAATTGCCGGATGATCTCCTCTTTCCCAATCGGATAACCGATGATGCCGCTGCCATCATCCTTGCCTCCGGGCGCTGCTTTCGCTCTTTGCAGCCAGCCCTGGCCGTAGGCTGCAAGCGCCGTGTCAAGTTGTTTAACGGCATCGGGCAGCCACCAGGTATATGCAGGATCATAACCTGTATAAAACTCGTTCACGCTTTTTAGTGCAGCGCGCAATCCGCGCACAGTACCCTGCGCCCGGCGAATGAGGTTAATGGTTATGGAAGAATCTTTAGTGAGGGCCGTACATAAATTATTGATGCTGGTTGTGATCGATCTCATGCTGCCGCCCCATTGCTGCGCATCCGGCTGGGAGCCGCGCCGGCGGAACTTTTCCATCTCATAAATGCCGGAGGTGAATGGGAACCAGTTCGCCAACTGTGCGATCTCCTTTTTTTCCAGTTCGAGCAGCCTTTGTTGTTCGTCGAGATCTCTTTTGAAGAGAATATAATCCACCCGGCTGCCCGTGGGCAGCTTGTCGAAGTTCAATTGCGCTACCTGTTTCAGGTAATCAGCAACCAGGGCGTTCATTCTATCGCGCCGTTCGGGGGAATTCTCCACAAAATAAAAACGGTTCAGGCTGCCTCGGTCAGCTTCATATTGAACCATTAGGTTATTCACTTCACTGTTTTGCTCGTAGAGCGCAGGTTGGCACATGCATGACACCGTGATGAGCATGCTGCCGCTAAGGTTTAAGATGTGTTTTTTTCTCATAAGCGTGGTTGGTCAATGTGCTGATTTGCTAATAGAAAACCCTCCTTTTTTCCGATCCCGATACCTTTATGAACTTATCAAATTTTCAACCCTATCACTATATCAACTCTGTCAACTGATCAACCGGGTCAACTTGAACTCCGGCAACTCCGGCCTGTTGGCAATACCTTCCTGGATGATGCTTAGAATACGTTCCCGTTCTTCGCCCACCAGCGTTAAGCGCGGAGCGCGTACATATTCTGAGCCCAATCCTACCTGCGCTTCGGCCAGCTTGATATACTGTACCAGCTTGGGATGTATATCCAGTTCCAGCAGCGGTAAGAACCAGCGGTAAATAACCCGGGCTTCTTCCAGCAAACCGGCTTTCACCAGCCGGTATACGGCTACAGTTTCACGGGGAAAGGCCGTTACCAGGCCGCCAACCCATCCATCGGCGCCCATGAGCAATTCCTCCATCGCTAACGTATCAACACCGCATAAGATCTTATACCGGTCGCCGAACCGGTTGATCATCCGCGTTACGTTCGATACATCGCGGGTTGATTCTTTCACCGCCTGAATATTGTCGCATTCCAGCAGCTGTTCAAAGATATCGAGGGTCACTTCGGTTTTATAGTCAACGGGATTGTTATAGATCATGATCGGCAGATCGGTTGATCCTGCCACCGTTTTGAAGAAGGTATATGTTTCGCGCACATCGGTCTTGTATCGCATGGGCGGCAATAACATCAGGCCTTTTACCCCCCAGCTTTTAGCCAATGCCGCCTGTTTGATCGCTTCGCGGGTTGCACCTTCCGCAATATTCAATACCACGGGAACCCGTCCGGCAATATCGATAGCCAGTTTCACCAGCGTTTCTTTTTCCTCAGTGGTGAGGGTACTGGCTTCCCCCAGGCTGCCTCCCAGTACAATGCCATCTACACCGGCATCGAGTTGCGACTGTAATCCTTTTTCAAACAACGCCAGGTCGAGGGTATCACTGGCTGTAAACTTGGTTGTGAAGGCAGGAAATACTCCTTTCCATGATATACTCATTCGTATTAATTTTTAATAAAGGTATTATGAAGCAGTTGGTATAGGATAGCCTGTTTTGATCAGTTTCTTACCGATATTAACAAGCTGTTCTTAATCACTTCTTTACCGATATTAACCTCCTGCATCATTCTTTGAGAAAAAATTGGTAATATTGGTTAAACAGATCAAAACCCTGCTCATGAAAGTCGTTCAGTTCACCATTCCGGTTTCCCAGGAACATTCTATTATGGTACAGGAAGATAAGTTACCTCATTTTTATAATCACCTGCACCGCCATAATGAAACCCAGCTTACCTGGATCATTAAAGGAGAAGGCACGCTCATTGCCGGCACCGGTATGCAGCGCTTTCAGTCGGGCGATATTTATATTCTCGGCGCCAATCAGCCCCACCTCTTCAAAAGCGATCCTGATTATTTTGAAAAGAACAGCCAGAAAGATATCCATGCCCTTACCCTCTTTGTTGACCTGCGGGGGCCTTTTGGCAGGATCCTCGATCTGCCTGAAATGAACAACGTGAAAAAATTCATGGAAGCCACCCGCAAGGGATTACAGGTACCTGCATCGCAGCAGCAAAACATTGCAAAGAAAATGCTGCTGGTAAAAGAAGCACGGAACGGCATCCGGCTGGCCTTCTTCATTCAACTCCTGCAAACCCTCTGCCGCATCAAACAATACCGCTCGCTTTCCGATACCCATACTGAAAATTCTATTACGGAATCGGAGGGCTTGCGCATGAATGATATTTATCAATACACCATAGCGCATTACACCGAGAACATCACGCTGAAGCAAATTGCCGATGTGGCCCATCTTACCCCCCAGGCTTTCTGCCGCTACTTTAAAAAACACACGCTGAAGACCTATGTGGCTTTCCTGAATGAAGTACGCATCAATGAAGCCTGCAAGAAAATTGTATCAGAGAACTTCGACAGCCTGGCTGCGGTTGCTTACCAGAGCGGGTTTAACAATGCCGTTACCTTCAACCGGGTATTCAAAAAAATAACCGGACAACCACCCAAGAAATTTCTAACCGAGTATATGCAGAAAGTGAACTAGCTTACCTTTCATTACATAGACCACACATATAGTGTACGGTCTAACCTGCATCTCCGGCGCTTCGGTTATGCATTATCTGCTATTATTGTAACCTGCCATTGCCTGACTGGCATTGGCAGGAATAATGCCACACAATTGGCAGGCATTTTCAGCGTTATTACGCATTAAGGGCCACGGCCATACGATTGCTCAACAGGTAATTGATACACCAAATGCATATCAGGCAGTCAAAACAGGATATGCACCATATATAAGTCGTTAAATTTCATAATACATATAAATTAATTTACCTTGCGGCGCTTTGAAGTATTGCAATAACAGTATATTTTAACGCCTAACTCCAAACCCTAAGTCATGAAAAAAAGCCTTGCGCTAGGCCTTATAAGTTGCGTACCCTTGTTTGGCTTATCTCAACAATTTACCGGTTTCACGTACGATAATTACTCCGGTGTTCACGGCATGTTACAAAACCCGGCGTCTGTGGCCGGCAGTAAGTACAAGGTGAACATCAATTTCTTCAGCCTGAGCGCCCTCGGCGGCAATAATGCTTATGAGCTCAAGAACGACAAATTCAAAAAATTCGATTTTTCCTCGTTGAAAGAGGACAGGGATTACTTCAAATCGTCTAATACCGATAAAAAGAACCTCTGGCTGAATACCGATATCATGGGCCCCTCGTTCATGTTCACCTCGGGCAAAAAAAGCGGTGTTGGTTTGTATACCCGCATGCGTACAGTGGTAAATACGTTTAACCTCAGCGATAAGACCTTCCGCTTTTTTGGAAGCGACTCGGCTTTGTATAATACACCCATCCAGGAAGAAAAGCTGCAGTTAAAAGCCCATGCTTTTGCTGAGGCTGGTGTAACCTATGGCCGTGTTATTTACAATACACCCGAGCATTTGCTGAAAATGGGTATCACCGGTAAATATGTGGTTGGCATAGCCGCCGCTTCGGTATACTCAAGTAAATTAAATGTGAATATCGACAAGAACGATTTCATTAACGAGCTGAAGGGTGATGTTAATGCCCGCTACTCTTCGAACCTCGATGTGGTGGACGATGACTTCAGTGATGTGTTGGATAACCTCGACAATAACCGGGGCTGGGGCCTCGACCTGGGCTTCTCCTACGAATGGCGGCCGGAAAAAAACAATTGGTTACTGAACGACCCCACGCCCTATAAATTACGGGTAAACGCTTCGGTAAACGATATCGGTTCTGTAAAGTATAAAAACTCAGAACATGGTGATAGCTATATCCTTGATGCCAGCGGGCGTACTACCAATGACCTCGAAAAACAGGACGGTGAAACCATTGAAGAATATCTCAGCCGGTTGGAAACGATGGGCATCATTACTTCCAATGCCCACCAGGAAACCATGAAGGTTAAGCTGCCCACCACCCTGCGGATCGATGCAGACTACCATATCTGGAAAAGGTTGTTCATCAATGCCGGCGCCATTGTTAATCTCATTAACCGCGACGAAAACCAGACCACAGCCCAATACGCTACCTCATATACGATCACTCCGCGCCTGGAAAAGAAATGGTTCAGCCTGTATGCACCTTTCTATTATAATACACTGAACAAGAAAATGGCCGTAGGCGCCGGTTTCAGGGCAGGCATGTTCTTCGTGGGCTCCGGCACGATCCTCTCGAACATGTTCTCGAGCAAAAATGTTACTGCCGCCGACGTGCACCTGGGGGTTACCATGTCGATCTACCAGCGCGACAGAGCAAAGCGGTATAAAAGCAGGACGGTAAAAGAGGAGCCTAAGGAAGTTATCAAAGAGGTGACCGTTGTAGAGACCAAGGTGGAAACAAAAGTGGAAACAAAAGTAGATACCGTTGAAAAGAAAGTGGAAGTGATCAAAGAAGTACAGATTACGCATGACAAAGACAACGATGGTATCGTTGACGGGAAAGACGAGTGCCCCGAAATAGCGGGTGAAGTTACCCTGGCAGGCTGCCCTGATAAGGATAAAGACGGTATTGCCGACAAAAACGACAAATGTGCCGATGTGCCCGGTACCGCCAAATACAATGGCTGCCCGGTTCCCGATACGGATGGAGATGGCCTGAACGATGAAGAGGATAAATGTGTTACAGTTGCAGGTACTGCCAAATACAATGGCTGTCCTGTTCCGGATACCGACAATGATGGCGTTAACGACGAAAACGACAAATGCCCCAACACCCCTGGTAAACCCGAGAACAATGGCTGCCCCGAGATCAAACAGGAGGTAGTAAAGAAAGTGGCTGTAGCTGCGAAAAGCATCTATTATATGTCTGGCAAAGACATCATCCAGAAAGTGTCTTATCCTAAACTTGATATCGTTGTGAAAGTGTTGAAAGCCGACCCTGCCCTGGTGATCAGTGTTGAAGGACATACCGATAACGTAGGGAATGCAGCCAATAACTTAAAGCTCTCTGCCAAACGTGCGCAGGCAGTTAAGAATTACCTGATCAAAAAAGGCATTAGCGATAGCCGCATCAGCGTACAGGGCTTTGGTAATTCAAAACCCATTGCGCCGAATACCACGCCGGCCGGCCGTGCCAAGAACAGAAGAGTTGAATTGCATTTGAGCTACAATTAATAAAGTGTTCTGAAAAAGAAAAGCCCTGACGATCACTGTCAGGGCTTTTTCATTTTCACCAGTGCTGCATTTATTTCTTTACCACATCGAACTTGCGGAAGATGGAGTTTACACTGCTTTGTATCTCTTTTTTGGAAACATTGCGGCTGTTCACGTCGTCGGTCGTCCAGCCCTGCCAGATGGTCTTATCCGTTCTGGCGTCTACCATCGTAATGGTCAATGTACCTTCCTGTACAGTGGCCGTATTGTAATCATACCCCATAAACCGCGATGGATAATAGATAGAACCGAACCGGCGATAGTATGGGTTATAGTACACCCGCCGGAAAGGCATCGAGTAAACAGGGTTCGATAATTCCCGGGTCGTTTTTTCCACCAGCATATCATAGCTGATCAACACATCGGGTTTGCTTTTTACTTCCCGCCAGCCCTGCTTTTGCAGTTTCGCATTCACGGCTTCCTGCACATTCTTTTTCATCAGGTCGGCATGCCTGTTTTTCTTATCCTCTTTGTTATCGCTATCTATCCATGCATAGGTTTGGTAGCGGCTGAAATCGGCCGTCTCATCTTTTTCGATGTAGGCAGGCGTAGCGCAGCCCACTGCCAGCATGATGGGTAGCAAAAGAACTGGTATAACTTTTAACACACTCATTTTGGTTCCTCCTTTTTGGTTTGTATCACCTGCTATAATGTACGATGAAAAGCAGGCGCCCTTTTGTAAGGGTTTGTGAAAGTATGTTTAAGGAATTGTTAGAATTAAGAAAGGCAAAGAAGGCAAAGAGGCATATAAAGGCAGAAAGACTAACGCAAAAACGCAAAAGGCGGAAGGCAAAAAAAGGCAGCCCTGAGGAATCAGGGCTGCGAGTCACATGAGAAAATTATGCAGCAACCGTTGTAATTTCCGGATGATTGCTGCGGCTATGTTTTACCCGGAAACGATCTATGATAAATTGAATTATCGGCTGTTTAAAAGCTTAAGGATAGGTTTAGGTATGTATTGTTCAACGCCGGCCGAATACTCCATCGCCTGCCGCGGATCTTACCCGGCAAAGGAATTGAAAATGAATGCAATAAAGCAAATTGGATAAATCAGCACCCAGCTTGCGTAATGTTCACATCGGGACTGTGGGCTGGTTAATGGCGCTGCCTGGCGGGGCGGCAAGTTTACATCGATAGAAGAAACCTTCAATGGAATCTTTCTCATGGCTTTGTTTTTTCGGCTAATACTGAACTATGCGATACACTTGAACTGACATGCAAGATACAAAGGTTGGGGAATATTATGGCTTCTTTTTTGGCCTTTCAGATGTATTTTGACTGCAATTTATCCAGAAGGCAGAAGCAAGAAGCAGGATATAAGGGTATCCCTATCACCACAAACTATGCACGTAAAGCAGATACTAAGTAAGAGATCTTCGAATGCAGTTCCTCAGGCCGGAAAGGTTTATGGATAAAGTCGGTAAATCCTTTTTGTAAAAGATCGGCCTGCATATTATCATATACGGCCGCCGTAAATGCTACCGCTGGTATTGAATTATTGATCTTGCGGATTTCCTTCAAAGCAGTAGCGCCATCCATTTCCGGCATTTCCAGGTCGATCAGCAATAGGTCGAATTGTCCTTTTTTAAACTGGGTCAGGGCTTCGCGGCCATTGGTTGCTTCACTTACCTGGATGCCCCACTTGGTTAAAAATCTTTTGGCAATGGAAAGGTTCACCGGGTTGTCTTCTGCAATGAGCAAACGGATGCCTTCAAGTTTATCGAGGTGTTTGATGTTCTCTTCTTCAATATAACGTTTCCTGTTTTCGCAGATCTTCAGTTCAACGGTAAAATGAAATGCGCTGCCTTTGTTCTCCTCACTTTCCAGCAACAGATCACTGTTGAACATATTGACGATCCGTTTGGTGATGGCGAGTCCAAGGCCGGTTCCCCCATATTTGCGGGTGGTGTTTACATCCGCCTGGGTAAAGCTGTCGAAGATCTCTTTGTGTTTGTTCTTCGGAATACCAATACCGGTATCCATTACAATGAACTGCAGGGTCGATTTGGTGCTCGATGAGAACAATTTGCGAACAGCCATGGTGATGGTGCCCTGATGGGTAAATTTCAGGGCATTGGCCAGCAGGTTGCTTAATACCTGGTTCAGGCGGGTTTCATCGGTATAGAATTCGAGGTCGAGCCGGTCGTCGATATCTACCTTAAAATCGAGGCCCTTTGCTTTTATCTGCGGCGAGAACTGGGAGGCCAGCTTTTGCATGAACTCCTTAATGTTCACCGGCACATCGGCCAGTTCCACTTTTCCCGCTTCCATTTTATTGTAATCGAGAATATCATTGATGAGCATCATCATATGCTCCGACGAGAACTTTAAAATATCGAGGTGCTGTACCTGTGAGGGCAGGTGCTCTTCCTGCAGCAGCAGGTTGCTGGCGCCGATGATGCCGTTCAGCGGGGTACGCAGTTCATGGCTCATATTACTGAGGAAGCGTGATTTTGTTCTGGCAGCCGATTCAGCTTTTTCCTTCGCTTTCATCAGTTCAAACTCGGCCATTTTCACATTCGACACATCCAGGATACTGATCTTGGTGTAACCGGTATCTTTATAAGTGAATGGCACCACACTCACGAAGCCATAAAAGGCGCGGCCGGTTTTTGCGGTGAGGGTAAGCTCGCCCTGCCAGGGACGCGATTCGCCCGACAGCGATTCCTTTATTGAGTTGAACTGTTTGATATGATGTTCTTCAAACCATATTTCCATGTTGGTTCCTTCGATCTCGCGTTTCTCATTCACCTCAAATAATTCCAACGCGCGTTTATTACAACTGGCAATAATGTTCGACTGGCTGAAAATAATAAATACCCCGTCGAGCGAAGTATTGAAGATGGTATCGCCAAAAGTTTTTTCCTGCAGAATGGCCACCTCATTGTCTTTATTCACCTGTAGAATAGAATACGAGAAAATGATGGTCATGGCCAGTGAGATCACCAGGTTGCCACTGTATAACTGGGTGTACAGGGCTTCGTTGATGTTTTGAATGTTATTTACGTACGGACAGATCTTAACGCAGCAAAGCGATGCAATAACGGTGATGGAGTATACCGATATCAATTCTTTAAAATTGCGCCGGATACTTACCACAAAGGTCAATACAACGAAATAAGGAAAATAAAGCAGGTATTCCCCTGCGCGCAATCCTTCGATATAACAGATCACGATCAGGTATAGGTTAATATTGATCACCGCAATGATGCGGCCTGTTTCCAGTTTTCGTTTCGAGCCAAAATAAAATGCGAGGAGGAAAAAATAAGCGGCCGTTATATTTACTAACGCACTTATATATAGCTTGTGATAGAAATAAGAGAAAACGGAGAAAAAGTTCAGCAGCAGTGCTAACAGGATGAACTGGTTGAAGCGGATGATCCTTTTACGTAAATCTTTGGAAACACCCTCATGCAGGCCAGTATGAACTATATCCCTGTAAATAGACCAGACAAGATATAATATTTTCTCCTTCATAGAGTTATTGGATTAGAACGAAAGGTGTTCATGCTACGGACAACTAATTTAACGAAAAAATGGATAAACTATTTTCCAATGAGCGGATCAAATTTCTCTAAAAAATTCATTTTCAACGAAAAAATTGACAGCACTTATCTATATAGCCTGTATGAAGATGATTACCAGTATATAGAAGAAATATTTGCTACCACCCTGGCGCATTTTGATGAGGACCTTCAGGCGATTCAAAAAGCTTTTACCTCAAATAATTTATCTGAGCTTAAAAAGGCAATACATAAAATAAAACCAACGTTTGGTTTTGTTGGGTTACCAATGGTGCAACAGAGCTGTATGGAATTTGAAGATTTTTGTCAAAAAGCAACTACTTCAAATGAATTGACGTCAGAATATCAGCAAATTGTGGCTACATTAGCGGCTAGTAAAGAGCTGATTGCATCGGAGTACAATAAGTTGAAAGAATTCAATTCCAATTAACTATGAAATGGACCTGTGTCATTGTTGAAGATCTGCAGGTGGCTGCTGATTATCTGGTAAAATGTTGTGAGAAGAGTGGACTATTGCAGGTGAAAGGACATTTTACCAATGTTGAACAGGCGCTTGAATATTTGAATAAGAATTCCGTTGACATATTGTTCCTGGATGTTGAAATGCCCGGCGCCACCGGCTTCGACCTGCTCGATCAGCTGGCTTATTACCCAAAAGTCATTCTTACCACTTCCAAATCGGAATACGCCTACAATGCTTTCGAATACAATGTCTCCGATTTTCTTAAAAAACCGTTCACGTATCAGCGCTTTCAGGAAGCGCTGAATAAACTTACCACCCCGGCCGGCGAGAACAATATCAGCAGTACGGCCACCGACCATATCTTTATTAAATGCGACGGCAAACTGGTTCGGTTGAACAATGATGATATATTATTTATTGAAAGCATGGGCGATTATGTAAAGTTTGTGACCCTCGATAAAAAGTATATTACGCATAACACCATCAAGAACCTGGAAGAAAAAGTGAACCGCCAGTGCTTTATCAAAGTTCACCGCTCTTACATAATCAATATCAATAAGATAGACGATATCCGCGAGAACGATCTGTTCATTAAGGGCAACGAAATTCCGGTTAGTAAGGCGCATAAAGCCGACGTTTTAAAACGTTTGAACATCATCTGATCTTCATCGAAGTTTTCGAGTTATTTACCGGCATATTGACCCCAAAGAGCTAAAAATTTTCTCTTTGCGGGGCTTCCTGACCATCTTTGTTCAGGCGAAAGCCCCTAAACACCGAACCCTGATTTTCTCTATAACGTATTAATTGTGACGGTTATCAATTATAAACCCTATCCCCTGAAACGGAAGAAAAGTGGAATCCAACGCTATGAAAACTAGTGTGATCTAAATCTCCAGCCTGCTCATGATACGGATTTCATTAAAAAGTTACCGATCTGCCAAAAGGTGGATCGGTTTCTTTTTTTATGGCGGAAGGCGCACAGCTTAACGCCGGGGAAAACTGAAGGCTCCGGGTGGAGAGCTGGGGGTTGAAGGCCGAAGGGGCGAGGCGGGCGGAAAGCAAAAGGCTAAAAGCGCAAGGCTAAAAGCCCAGAGCACAGGGCTAGGCTAAAGGCGGAAGACGCATGGGCGGGGCGGAAAGCAAAAAGCTAAAGGCGCCAGGCAAAAAGCCCAGGGCACAGGGCTGGCGTTGAAGGCTCAGGCCGGAAGGCGGGGCGGGCGGAAAGCAAAAGGCTAAAAATCAGGGCGCAGGGCTGGGGGATTGAAGGCTCAGGCCGGAAGGCAAACCGCTAAAAGCATTTCGCACATATTGACCACTACAAATAATCCTCCCGGATTTTTACGCCTAAAAATCGAAGGTTTCCCCTTATTTGTCGAATAAAATTGACAGGCGGATAAAGAATGATCATCTTTGTTCACGATCCTAATTCCTGTTAAAAACCGAAAGCCCTGAAAAGGGCGATCCAAACAGCGGCGTCACGGAGCCCTGAGATTCCGGAAAAACCAAATACCCGTTTTGTCCACAATCCATGAAAACCGACTAAAAAATCTCCTCGAGAAAAAACCCTAAACAATCTGATCCGATGAAAAATCCAACCGTTTAAAATCCAGGATCCGAAAGGAGAACTACCCAGAAAAATCTGAGCCTATAGATGAATTGAAATTTACTTAGAGACTACCCAAAGATTATTGAATTGAAAAAGCCGCCCCGTGAGGCGGCTTTATTTTTCCCCCCGCACCTACCAGAGGAACAATTTTATGCAGCATGAGCCCTGCTCTTTGAACGCCCGGACCGGGTTGATCACCGTAAGTTCCACGGCTCAGTTTATTAAGTAGACCCTAGCTCACTAGTAAGAGTTGTAAACGTATCATTAATAGTTTTAAACAGTACATTTAAAACTATTGCGACCCATTTCGAGCTCGAAACGATACGCCAAAACTATTACTACCCCATTTAAAACTATTGAACATCCGCCACAAACTCTTGAAACGCCATTTCGAGCTCGAAACCGTACGCCACAAACTTTTACGACCCCATTTTCAGCCCGAAAACATACGCTACAAACTCTTACTTTTCATTTCCGCCGGGTCATACTGTCACCGGATCATCAGCAGATTCAGCTTATGTCAACCCGATTTCATAATGCACTTCCGGGATCTCCACATCGGTGAATCCTTTTTTAATAAGCCTTTCCCTGAACTGCTGTTGTACGTTATACTCGCCATGCACCAGGAACAAACGCTTTACCTGGCGCGGATCCTGGCAGGCCAGGAACTGGCTCAGGTCTTCATAATCGCCATGGGCGCTCATGCTATGAATGGCCGATACTTCGGCATGCACTTCATGCTCGACGCCAAAAATGTGCACTTCTTTCCGGCCTGATAATAAGCGGCCGCCCAGGGATTCAGGTTCACAATAGCCCGTCATGAGGATGGTATTGCGGCTGTTCTCGATATTGTTACTGATATGGTGTTTCACCCGGCCGGCTTCCGCCATGCCGCTGGCAGAAATGATCACGCAGGGTTCATTGCGGAAATTCAGCAGCTTCGACTCCTGCACAGTTCTTACAAATTTCATCCCTTTAAAAGCAAAAGGATCGGCATCTGACTCCAGCACTTTTTGAATGTTCCTGTTAAAATAAGCCGGATACCGCTTCACCAGCTCCGTGGTCTTAACACTTAAGGGACTGTCAACAAAATAATCGAGGTCGGGCAGGCGCCGCTCCAGTTCCAGCTGGTTCAAATGATATAATAATTCCTGGGTACGGCCCACGCTGAAGGCCGGGATGATGAGCTTACCCCTTTTTTGCAGGCAGGTCCTTTCTATCCAATGCAGCAGCTGGTCGGGCGTAGTTACGTTCAGTTCGTGCAGACTATTGCCGTAGGTACTTTCCAAAATGATATAATCGGCCTGCGGAAAAACAGCCGGTGAACGCAGGATCACATCACGGTAACGGCCTATATCACCACTGAAAGTAAGATGCGTTACCTTTCCATTTTCTTTAATGCGCAGGTTTACGGCGGCGCTGCCAATGATGTGGCCGGCATCGGTATACATAAGGTCGACAAACTCATCGATCGAATGCCACTGGCCATAATCAACTGCCTGCAGGAATTGAAATGCATTTTCGGCGTCTTCCACTGTGTATAAAGGTTGCAGGTAAGGCTGGCCTTCTGCCGCCCTTTTTTTGTTTACATACTTTACATCGTCTTCCTGGATCTCGGCCGAATCGACCAACAGAATTTCTGTAAGTTCTTTGGTGGCCGGTGTGCAATAGATCTTACCCGTGAACCCGTCTTTAGTGAGTTTCGGGATCAATCCGCTGTGATCGATATGCGCATGCGATAAGATCAGGTGATCTACTTCTGATGGATTAAAGCCCCAGTGACGGTTCAAACCGCTTGTAGCCTGGCCTAATCCCTGGAACATACCGCAATCGAGTAAATATTTGCGGCCATTGCTCAATGTAAGCAGGTGCTTTGATCCCGTAACGGTGCGGGCAGCGCCATGGAATGCTATCTTCATTATGAAAAGTTGTTCAGTTGTTCAGTTATTCAGTTGTTCAGTTATTCAGTTGTTCAGTTATTCAGTTGTTCAGTTATTCAGTTGTTCAGTTATTCAGTTGTTCAGTTATTCAGTTGTTCAGCCTCGCGACTGTATTTAACTTAATAACTTATGAACTTAATAACTCAGGAACTCAATAACTATGAACCGGTTTTCGTTTTGAACGACCAGGTTATCAAACACTCAGCTACTTTTTCACCCTGTTGGTTAATACCGGTTGCTGTAGTGGTGCAAAGCTGCGGTTCACCGGTGGCAATGGCCTGCTCAATGGCGTTCTTCAGCAGGGGACCATCTTTGCATTCGAAGCGGGTACGCCCCGTTGCTTTTTTGAAATAACTGGCTTCAAACTTCACCACCAGCATCGACACGGCCGGTTTGCGATCATACACATGCGCCATGGCCAGTGAGCCCGAACTCATTTCGGCCGCCATCGCCAGGCAGGCAAAATAAGTGGACCGGAAAGGATTTTGCGAGAACCATTTATAGGGAACGGTCACCACACAATGCTGTTCGTCTATCTCCCTGACCCGCACACCCGAAAAGAAAGCAGCCGGCAGCTTCCAAAGGAGATATAATCTGAATAAGACCGGGTTACTGAGTTGTTGTATGAATTTGTTTGGCATGAGGAAAGGTTGTAGGTTATTCAGTTGTTCAGTTATTCAGTTATTAAAACCTAGCTACTGTATTTAACTTAATAACTTATGAACTTAATAACTCAGGAACTCAATAACTGAATAACTTATGAACTAATAAGTGAATGTAAAATAAAAAATGCTCCCGAAGGAGCATTGAACTATAAAACTTCAATCTGATTTTTAAGCAGGTCTTCAAATTCATCGCGTTTGCGAATGAGGTGGGCCTTGCCATCCTTGATCATTACTTCGGCCGGTTTCAGACGGCTGTTGAAATTGCTCGACATTTCAAATCCATACGCACCGGCATTGTAAAATACCAGGTAATCACCTTCCCTGACCTCATGCAGCTTGCGGTCCCAGGCAAAAGTATCGGTCTCGCAAATATTACCTACAACGGTATAGATCCTTTCAGGCCCCTGCGGGTTCGAGATATTTTCAATATGATGGTATGCTTCGTAAAACATGGGGCGAATGAGGTGGTTGAAGCCGCTGTTCACTCCTGCAAACACCGTAGCCGGGGTTTGTTTTACCACATTGGTCTTTACAATGAAATAACCGCACTGGCTTACCAGGTATTTGCCCGGTTCGAACCAAACCTGCAGTTTTTTGCCAGTTTCTTTCTCGAAGTTCTTAAAGGCCTGCGCCATTTTCTGGCCCAGGGTATTTACATCTGTTTCCGGATCATCGGGCTGGTAAGGCACTTTGAAGCCGCTGCCCAGGTCTACAAATTCCAGGTCGGGGAAATGTGTGGCTACCTCAAACATCACTTCGAGGCCTTCCATGAACACACCGATGTCTTTGATCTCGCTGCCGGTATGCATATGCACACCCGTCACTTTCATTTTAGCGCTTTTAATGATACGCTCGATATGCCTGATCTGGTGAATGGAAATACCAAATTTGCTATCTACGTGCCCGGTAGAGATCTTGAAATTACCACCGGCCATAATGTGCGGATTCAGGCGGATGCAAATGGGATAGGTTCCGCCAAATTTATTACCAAACTGCTCGAGGATGGAGATATTATCGATATTGATATTTACACCCAATTCCTTGGCGGCTACAATTTCCTGGAAGTCGACACAGTTGGGGGTGTACAGGATATTTTTAGGATCGAAACCTGCTTTCAGGGCCAGCTTTACTTCATAAATGCTCACACAATCGACCCCGGCGCCCAGGCTGTTCACATACTTTAAAACATTAATATTGGTAAGTGCCTTACAGGCATAGTAAAAGCGGGCATTGATCTTTGAAAAAGCGTTTTGCAGCTTTTCGTATTGTTCTTTGATCTTTTCGGCATGGTACACGTACAGGGGGGTACCAAATTCGTTTGCTAACTGAATTAAAAGCTCTCTCGATAATTGCTGTGCCATAAGTATGCGAATATAAGAACAGTTGGTGAATGGTCAATGGTGAATGGTCAATGTATCAGTTACCGGTTGCTGGTTCCCGGTCAGCAGGGAAAAAATTCAATTCCCGACCGAAGGCAGGGTGATCGACATGCAGGGCCCGGCAACTGGCAACTGGTAACCGGTAACAAAAGAACTTAAAATTGAGCGCTATGAACTTTGAACCAGCATAAAAAAAGCGCATCGGCCGGTGGGCGGATGCGCAGTCCTTTATAAATGTTGTATTTACTTTTTTTCTTTGTCGTTTTCATCCGGTTCACCATCGGCATCGTCATCATCCCCCTTGTCTTCATCATCAGCTTCTTCTTCCCCATCTTCAGTTGCTTCCTCTTCATCAGCTTCCTCTTCATCCATTTCTTCCTCATCAAATTCCTCTTTCTCCTCATCAGCTTCTTCTTCTGATCCGGTATGTTCTTCGATCAGCTCTCCATTGTCATCGACCTTAAAGGAGGTAGAGTCATCACCGGCATATTCATCATCCTCTTCTTCCGGCGTAATATAGGGTTCCTCTGCTTCAAACCCTTCTGAAGCTTCTTCTTCATCATCTTCATAGCCTTCTTCAATTTCATCCAGCACTTCATCAGCTTCTTCATCCAGCGCTTCAGCCTCTTCTGCTATGGCCTCTTCATCGGTATCCTCTTCGTAGGTATCGTCGGCCAGCTCATTTTCATCGGCCATGTCTGAAGCCTGCTGCCCTTCGGCGGCAATGGCGCCTTCGTCGTCGCCTTCTTCGGCAGTAAAGGTCACTTCGGTACCATTCAGGTAAGTGCCATTCTCTGAAGGCAGTAATTCTTCCGCAACCTCTTCGGCAGTTTCAGCAGCTGCAGCAGCATTGGCGCCTTCTACAGTGGTTGGCGTTACGATACTATCGTCGAATACCTCTTTCAGTTTGGGCAGATCCTCTGGTGAGTTGAGGCCGAAATAGTCCATAAAGTTCTTGGACGTAGCATAGACAAGCGGGTGGCCAGGCAGATTTTCATTACGGCCGGTAATAACGATGAGGTCTTTTTCGAGCAGTTTCTGGATGGCGTAATCACTGCTTACACCGCGGATGGCCTCAATTTCAGACTTGGTAACCGGTTGTTTATAAGCAATGATACTTAAGGTTTCCAGCGCAGCGGTAGAGAGGCGCTTCAGGAATTTATCACCGTTCAACTGGGCAACGGTCTTATGGAAATCTCTTTTTGTCAGGAATTGCCAACCGCCCCCGCTTTCGCGTACTTCGAAGGGATAGAATTCAGCCTTATACTTTTCGAGTATTCCTTCAATGGCCGATTCAATCTGATCGAGGGTGATCTTATCCTCCATAAAGCCAAAGGCATTGTTGATCAGGTCAGTGATCTCCAAAGTAGTTAGTGGCTTTTCACTGGCAAAGATCAACGCCTCTATATGGGGTATCAGGTTGGAAATTTCCATTATTGAAGTTTATTATTTGCAGACATAGCCGTTGTTAGGAGCTAACAACAGCTATGATCTATAAACTGTCTTAACCTTGTAATGCCGCTGCACCACTCACGATCTCTGTCAACTCGGTCGTGATGGCTGCCTGACGGGCCCGGTTGTAAGAAATTTTATAGTGCTTTAATAATTCGTTGGCGTTTTCGCTGGCTTTATCCATAGCAGTCATCCGTGCTCCATGTTCAGAAGCATTGGCATCGAGTACCGCTTTGTATAACTGCGTGTTCAGGATCTTGGGCATCAGTTCGGCGATCAGCTGGTCTTTGGCAGGTTCAAAGATAAAGTCGCTCTTTTTAGCGCCTTCTTTCTTTTCCACTTTAGGAATAGGCAGGAAACGTTCTACGGCGAAACGTTGCACGGCTGCATTGCGGAATTCGCTGTAGATAAGTTCAATGACATCGTACTCTTTTGCCTCAAATGCTTTTACAGCAGCCTGGGCAACAGCCTGTACGTTCTCGAACTTCAGGTTCAGGAACAGGTCTTTATGGGCATCGCTGACCTTGTATTTATTTTTCTGGAAGAATTCAGTTCCTTTTTTACCAATGCCCCAGATATGCAGATTGCCCTTGGCGTTCTGGGCGGCATATTTTTCCTGGATGGTGGTGCGGGCCAGTTTAATAACGTTGGTGTTGTAAGCGCCGCACAATCCGCGGTCGCTGGTAATAACGATCAGTAACACTTTTTCTACCGGACGCTCCACTGCCAGCGCCATACCAGCATCGCCTTCGGAACTGCTCACAATATTGCTCAGCACTTCCTGCAGTTTACGGGCATAAGGGCGCATCTGGATGATCGCATCCTGGGCTTTCCTTAATTTGGCAGCGCTTACCATTTTCATCGCTTTGGTAATCTGCTGCATATTCTGTGTTGCCTTGATCTTATTACGAACTTCTTTTAACTGACCTGCCATATTGCAAAGTTGATTAGTTGATAACTGCCAGGTAAATCCTTATATAACAAGCTAAAAATCAATTAGCTACAATCAATAAACCTACCTGTAGTTTTAATCGGCTGCAAAGGTAGCGGAAAGCGGCCAAAATTCCACGAAATTTTGCGGTTCGCAGTTCTCAGTTCGCAGTTGGCAGTTCTCAGTTCTCGTCAGTTCACAATACCCGGTTCCCAGTTGGCGGTTGGCAGTCGCAGGCTCTTATCCGGTTCATTGGCGAGAAAATAGTGCAGCTATTTATAATGTTCCTGTAATAAAAGCGTTCTTATAAGCATGTAAGGAATGCCCTAAACCATTCATTCACGGGATCATTCTGCCTTGCACTTATTTCGTGTATTTAACGCAATTGATGGAAATTTTCAGCATTTTTGTTATAAGATATGGCAAAAAAGAAGAAAGCAGCAAAAGCAGCAAAACCCGTTATTCTGGTAACTAATGACGATGGTATAACAGCACCGGGTATACATAATCTGGTAGAAGCAGTAAAGGATCTCGGAAAGATAATTGTTGTTGCCCCCGATAAACCACAATCAGGCATGGGTCACGCCATAACTATTGGTCAACCCCTGCGCCTGAGCCCCGTAAGCACTTTTTTCGACGGGGTTGAAGCCTACCAGTGTTCAGGCACGCCGGTAGACTGTGTGAAACTGGCGGTTGATAAGATCCTTCGCCGCAAACCCGATCTGTGTTTGAGCGGCATTAACCACGGCGCCAATCACTCGATCAATGTTATTTATTCCGGAACCATGTCGGCCGCCGTGGAAGCTGCCATTGAAAGCATTCCTTCCGTCGGTTTTTCGCTGCTCGATTACAGTATTGAAGCCGATTTTACCGCTGCCCGTCAATATGCCCGTATCATTGTTGAGCAAATGCTGCAGGGCACACTGGAAAAACATACGGTATTGAACGTGAACTTCCCCCCGGTTGCCCCGGACCTCATCAAAGGCATTCGCATCTGCCGCCAGGCCTATGCGAAATATGAAGAAGATTTTATCGAACGCAATGACCCGAATGGACGAAAGTATTACTGGCTTACAGGTGAGTTTGTGAATTTCGACAAAGGAAAAGATACAGATGTGTGGGCCCTTGCCAATAACTATGTGAGCGTTGTACCGGTGCAATTTGACCTGACAAATTACCAACTGAAAGATAAGCTCGAAAAAACCTGGAAACTGTAATGTTCAAAAAAGACAACCTCCGCTTTGGCATGTTGCTGGGCTTCATTGCCCCCCTGTTAAGCCTTGTAGCCTATTATTTTTTTAAATTTTATCCTACGTTCAGCGTACGCGAATGCTTAATATTCATCGGCGAAAACAAAAATCAGATCACCGCCATTTCCGTCCCCTGCCTGGTGTTGAATATCGCCCTCTTCACCTTCTACATTAATACCCGCCGCGATAAAACCGCCAAAGGTATTTTTGCCATCACACTTATATATGCGATCGGGGCTTTGTTACTTAAGTTTATTTTGTAGTAGAAAGTATGATAGTGAATAATGAAACTGGTACCGGTTACCAGTTCCCGGTTGCCGGGGCCTGCATGTCGATCAGGCTGCCAACAGCCGGAATCTCCGAATCTCTTGCCCGGTAACTGGCAACTGGTAACTGCAAACTTCGACCTGCTAACTGTGAACTGCTAACTGGCAACTTTCTACTATCTTTACCCCATGCGTTATTACATTATAGCAGGTGAAGCGTCCGGGGATTTGCATGGCAGTAATTTAATCAAAGAGATCAGGAAAGCAGATACCGCCGCATCGATCCGGTGCTGGGGCGGCGACCGCATGCAACAGGCCGGTGCCGACCTCGTAAAACATTACCGCAACCTGGCTTTTATGGGTTTTTGGGAAGTGGCCAAGAACCTGGGCACCATCCTGAAGAACCTGCAGTTTTGCAAAGACGATATCACCCGGTACAAACCCGATGCACTGGTGCTGATAGACTACCCCGGCTTTAACTTACGCATTGCCGAATGGGCCAAACAACAAGGATATAAAGTCATTTATTATATTTCGCCACAGGTATGGGCCTGGAAAGAGAACCGCGTGCATAAAATGAAACAGTGCATTGATAAAATGCTCGTGATCCTTCCTTTCGAAAAAGATTATTACAAAAACAAATGGAACTGGGATGTTGAATATGTAGGGCATCCCCTGATCGAAGTGGTCGAGCAGGCGCAGCTCACCTCAGACAGTAAGCCGTTAAGCAATAAACCCATCATTGCTTTGTTACCCGGCAGCCGTAAACAGGAAATTCTCAAAAAGCTCCCCATCATGCTGGAAGTAAGCCGCATGTTCCCTGCCTGCCAGTTCGTTGTTGCCAAAGCACCCGGCCAGGAAGACAGTTTTTATGAATCCGTGCTGGCCATGTATCCCAATGTTTCCGCCGTGCGCGACGCTACCTATAACCTGCTCTTGCAATCCCGGGCCGCGCTGGTAACCTCCGGCACAGCCACCCTGGAGACCGCCCTCTTCGGCGTACCCGAAGTGGTCTGTTACAAAGGCAGCAACATTTCTTACCAGATCGCCAAACGCCTGATCAAAGTAAAATACATTTCCCTGGTGAACCTCATCATGGACAAACCGGTGGTGAAAGAGCTCATTCAAAACGAACTAACGCCGGGGAACCTGCGGAAAGAGCTGGAGGCCCTGCTTACCGATGAAAATACCCAACGGCAGTTAAAGCAGGATTATACCGATCTGCGGCATTTGTTGGGTCAGGGTGGACATGCGTCTGCGAGAGCGGCGGCGAGTATTGTTGCTTTCCTTCAAAAAAAATAAGAGTTCAAAGTCATTGGTGTCCGGTAAAAATAGTGTTTTTTGTAAGAGAGGTTGATAATAAAAGGTTTGACGACCTTTTTTTGAGTTTTATCAGGTTACAAGCCCTATAAAGGAGAATAATAAAGGATTTTTAGGTAT
>NZ_JAFFJX010000023.1 GCF_016924755.1 Longitalea arenae
GAGGTTCTTCACACAATTGCAGACCATCCTGTTAATAGAGTTCACGAGCTACTTCCTCATCGCTTCAAAAAATAGTTCTTACGTGTTTTTGAGCAGCTTAGCAATATGTACTTAGTCGAAGGCATACGTTAAAACGTGGACATTTTGCTCTTATGCGGTCCAAGCCAATTGCTTCTGAAAGGATATCTCCATAAACGATTTTATTATATCCTCTTATTATACGCTGAAGTCTATTGTCGACTCCCCCAAAAGTCGCCCATGAACAGTTAGAGAAAAATCTTTAACTTGAATGGGTCAGTATGAAAAAAGTACGATTCACAGAAACGCAGATTATCTCCATTATTAAGCAGCAAGAAGCCGGTATATCAGTAAAAGGTCTTGCTCCGGAGCATGAAATAAGCGAAGCTCCCTTCTATAATTGGAACGCTAAATATGGCGGTATGGAAGCCAATGAAATGAAACGGATGAAAGACCTGGAAGAGGAAAATAACAGGTTTAACGTATTGTAGCCAACCTTACACTCGAGAATGATGCCATCAAACATGTGCTAAAAAGTTCAGCGGCCTGACGACAAACGGGAAGCAGTGCGTATATTGGTAAGAGACAAACATGTGAGTGTTCGCTAAGCCTGCAGATTGATCGGTATTCCCCGACCATGCAGGTACAGGAAGATTCCCAAAGATGATAGTATGCTTATGGACGCTGGAAGAGCTGGTTAAAAAGCGGCCGACCATCGGGTTTTGGTACCGCCTGCGAATCCACCCTATTTTTTGTGGCGTACCGCGCATTTCAACGCGTCTTCTAGGACTCGGATTACCCGCAAACTAGGTAGCGAGGTATCTATCTCTATCCATAGCGATTTCCGGTTATAATCTTCGTTCAATAAAAGCGTTCTGCTCCTGAAGGGCTTAATCAGGTATGGAGTATAAATTTTATGAGTGATAGCCTTGTCGACGGACGAAGTTTCAGAATTCTAAAATGTTAATGAAGCATACCAGTGTAACCAGACGCGGCTATACAAGGTGTACAAGCTCTTAAAGCTGAATATTCGCCGAAAGTTGAAGCGACGACTGCCACAGCGGGTCTAAAACAACCATTGATCGTCCGTTTATCGCTAATAAACTCAAGGCCATTAACACCGGTTAACCCGGTTGTATACATTTTAATTCACTGCAGTTATGGTCTGAGGGTACAAATATTCGTTGTTTCTACTTTTTCCTGCTGAAAGTAGCTTCCTTGGGTGGTTTCGATCAGCCTCTTTCCTGGCTTCATTTTTAAATAGCCCGTTAAACTCACTTGCAAATGCTTTTTAAACTCCATTTTAATTTCTCCTTTTATTTCCGCGCGCGAATTCATTCACTAAAACATTACAAGGGATGCTATTACTGCCGAGAGATTATTGACTTCATTTTTGATTTCCTGGTTGAGCAAAACCAAAGCGTCTGTTTAAATAATTAGAAGTATAAAAATAATTTACGTCGCTTCTATAATATTTGGAGAACGAGGTGAGTATTCGCCTTATTTCGGATCCGGTTTTTGATCTGGCATTTTATAAATCGAATAATCAACTGTCAAGTTAAGTTCTTTAGCAATTTCTTTCAATAGCGAAAAGTAGGTATTAAATACTTGGGTTCTATTATCCTCCTCACTAAACATTTCTGCAAATTCGGTCTCTTTCATAGAGCTGTCCTTTTTACAGTAGTCAAAATGTACTTTATACTCGCTCCTGATTTTTGCGTCGCCACCCATTTTCTGATAAGGTTTAAAAGTGGCCGTCATAAAAGCATCGTAAGCTGATTTAAATGGTGTGTCAAAATAAGGGCTGTAAGTATAAACAATTTGGTCTAATATCCTTTTCTTTTTAATTATGTCCAATGGCGTAATGTCTTTCCAATGTCCAACGTAAATATGATAACAGTAGAGATCATTAAGTAGAGTTCCGACTTTGTCGTAAAAGGCTTGTCGGTTTTCAAAAACCCTATTATTGTTATGTAGCAGTTTGTTGTTCTGATCTAACTTTTCATTCGTCTGTTTTGTAAACACAAAAATAGCAATAGGCGTAAGCAACGCAACTAAAATTTTTACAACTTCTAAGCTATTCCAGACACCTTTTTCAGGCGGAGGTTCAATGGTGGTCCTACTTACTCTGGTATTAGTTTCTCTGTGTTCATTTTTGCCTAACATAATTTTACAAAATATTGGCTATTTATTTAACGTAACGCATAAGTCATCAGTATATACCATATATTTTTAGAATGAGAGCCGAAATTTATTGTTCAATTATTCACCGGATAGTTGTTCTGTCGGAAATCCCGGAGGTATTACCATTCCTAAATCTTATTTTTTCTTTCTGATGCAAGTTTACAATTAATTACTTAATTGAAAATGGGTGCTTTTCACGTTTTTACAAATTCTTCCACTCTATTTTACTCTATCTCTACATTGCTTTAAAACAAAATTATAGGCAAGGAGCAGCTTCCCAAAACTTTTTAACCAGGTTTCGCCTTTTGTAACTGGTCTACATTAATATATCTACGAAATGCTTTTCAGACCTGTGCACGCTGACGGTCATTATTAAATCCGCAGGTGTTCAAGCCAAATATGGATCAAATCAGTTTTTCGGGATTAGATTGTTAAGCATAAATTTTAGCGAGTGTGAATAAGAAGAAGTTGATCTCCTTTACACCCCTTGCAGAGGCGCTAAAAGATTTTGATTTGGCATTAAAAGCTTCTGTTCAAATTTCCTTTTCAGTAGATTGCCCTTGTTATGAGTCATTGCTACCACTGGGTAATACCTGTAATGCAAACGCTTTTTTCTGAATGTGCCTGCTGGCGTATTTGCCGCTATTCTTCTAACTTGCCTAACGATTTCTCCTAGTCCACCACCGCTTCCATTTGTATCGAAGTCATAATGGTTCGGTTAAGATCTCCAATAGGTGCACACGAACACGAATCTCCCTTGGAAGCAGGATAAATATTAAAACCAAATTTACAATACAGCTTTTGAATATCATCATAACCATATCGGTCAATGTAACTCCAGAGTGCTTCCTGAAACGTCGAGAGATGTTGTTCGGTACTCGGTTTTCCTAAGATTCCTACCTGATACCGCAGATAGGGTTTTATGTCTGCCAAACTCATCAGATTCGCTTCTTCATAGCGATTAAACAAACTTACTTTATCCAGGTAAGCATCAAAACGATCGCGAATAAATGCTCTTTTCCTCCCATCCAAGTCCTCGCTGAGAGAAGTTGGAAAAAGGTATTCTGAAACATTATCCCGCTCCAAAAATGTATCTCTTTCATTTGGGAAGCGCACTAGTCTGGAATAGTAGTCAACAAAACTGGTCACAAATATTACGTTAGTGTCCGCATTAAATTTTTCGAACTGTGTCGCAATAAATTCCCCCTTCCGCCACTTTTCATTTCCTCTCAAATTTTCAGAGGTAAAATAAATGGTGATGGCAGTCGCTACCAGGCCGATATAGGCGGGAAAAACCGACCAGTTTATAGATTTTTTTTTCTCCGGCTCTAATGGTTTGAGCACCAAGACTAATCGTTTAATGAGATTCATGGTTTCTTCTTTAAGCGTAATTCTGATTTAAAATTTTTAATCGTACTCACCATCTTTTGATAACTCGGGTTCACCGTTAAGCGCACCCAGAAAAAATTGTTATCACACGAATTAATGGTACCTCTAAAAACAATCTTCACTGTCTTATCCTGATTGCTGTTTGAAAGAGTTTGGATATAGTTCTCCTTTTTCTGGGAGAAAAAGTCACCAACCTGCTCTCCCACTTTTTTAAAAATGGTAATTTGGTCGTGCACCTGTTGTTTCTGACTTTGGTTTTGATGCTGCACTGGCCGACAAACTTTGGCATCAACTTTACTTAAAAAACTGTTTGCATCAACACCTTCAGGCAGATCAATGAGTATGGTAACAGAATCTTTGTCACCAATTTTGTAATATGGTTTGTTTAATGCCTCGGTCTTCCCATTAATCTGTAGTTGCATGTTGCCTTGAGCTATACCATCGACAAAATATAACAGCAATAACAGGGAAAAGAAGAAATCTTTCATAACGGTGTTTTTTGTTGCCATCGAAAAGAAAGATGGCAAAAGGTTAGTCGTGCCATCACGGACATCCGCCCGGAAATGCACTTCAGTTTTGGCTGTTTTCGTTATTAGTCACGGAGATGTTTTACAATAGGATTCCAAGTCCATATTCTTACGCACATCTGTCTCCAATATATCCGCCATCTTTTGAAGTGTCCTCAGCAGTGGTTTTACAAGTGTAAACCGTTCATTTACCCGTCCATCTGCAAACAAGTGCACACTGTCAATAAATTCTGGAAATTGTTCCATCGCTGACCATAATTTTTTTATAGGTCCGAGCTTCTGCGTAAACAACTCCTGCTGCGTTAATTTGTTTACTTCAAGGTGTCTACCTCTACACGGCCCCAAATTTTTCTGAGGACCGCTACAGAACACTGTTTTCTTCAAAGTTTTGCAATAGCCATGTTGGATGCCGTCTATTACGATAGTTTAATTATTCGGTATACCAACACACCCGTCGTTCAAAGCCCTTTTCGCGTTTATTCCGGTTAAAAGCGACAATGGCTCCAATCCAGGTTCCAACAAAAGCGGCAATCAATGTCACCAGGATAGTCGATTTTGTTGGAATATACTTTCCCATTTTATTTCCTATAAAAATTAAGGGTGGCAGAGATTTTAAAAATCAACACAATTTTGCAGAGAGGGGGCGATGACTTATGTTACTACGTATTCAATAAATAAATGTCCCCCTGTATTGTCTTTTCCAATTCTTATTTTGGGTTTGAAATCCTTATCGGTTTTAGCAAACGGAAACTTATAGCAATTGGTGCTATCGGCTTTGTGAAAGATGGTATCAGACCGCAAAACCCTTCCACAGGTTTTCCGATTATAACCCAGCATCATACCAGGGCGTAACATCGAAAACCGCCGTTTTTTGCTGATTTTTTCGTTCACAGGCACCATGATCACCAGTTCTTCGGTGTTCATCAAATCAAGACTTTCCAGCAAAGTGGCATTGTGCGAACCGTGATGGCCAGCCTTGTACAATACGGTTCGTGTCAGCAGGTCATAGATATCCACGTTCGTATTCTCAAAACTGACGTCCTTCCAGCTCTTCCAGTTACCAATTTGTGCATCCCCAACAAACAACAACACTTTGCCGCTTTCAACCAGTTCAAACGCCAGTACAAGACTACTGTTATTCGTTAACGAATGCATGTGTAGCGACACGCGCCCTACCTCACTGAGCCATTCATGATCAATACGGCGCCAGGCATTGTCCTTTTTGTTATAAAGACCTTTGATGTAATCTAGGTCCCGTTGGTCGCCGTCATGGGTGGAGTACTTTTTGTTAAACGGAAAATTTTCCATCGATTTGGTGGTGGTCACAGAACTCGAAAGTGAACTCAGCGCATCGGCCATCAGGTTGGTCGATGTATCCATGTTCATCAATTCCATCATGGCACCCAAGCCATGTACGCCTTCGCCCTTGCCCGGATTTAGTTTCCGCATCAGTTCCGGATCGGTAGGAGGTCCCAGTACATACACCTTCACCTGGTCATTACCAATAAGCGGAAGGTCAAAATGCTGCCCCGGTATTAAAAATTTCTTTTTATTTTTTGACCAGGTCAATAAATTGGTGATTGCTTCACCACCGGTTTGGTCTTCTGCAAACAAATCAAAGCCTTCTTTACTATGCAACATTTTTCGTACCGATGCCACGCTGTTAAACTTATCCTTAACCAGTTTTTTGATCCGTTTGTTTTTATTCCAAAATTGTTCGGTGCGTTTTCGCATGGTAATGGCTTCTGGTCCACCGGGATCATCCAGATAACTGAGCCATACTTCTCTAATCTTCATTTTTTTAAACACAGAGACGCAGGAAATAAAACCACTTAGATGGTCTCTGTGCTGGTGCGTCAACACAATCGTCAGGGGCTGATTACCAACTGTTTTCTGAATGTCTTCCGCAATCTCCATTTCGCGATCGTCATTGCCACTTTCATAAGAACCAAAGTCTATGAGTACAAAAGACCTTTGCTCTTCTTCGGAAAAGGTTAATAAAAAACAATCGCCCAGATTTAGCTGGTTATACATTTTAACCGATACGCTGGCAGGCATATTCGTTTGGTTTCTTGTTAGTGAATGTGTAAAGCCGCAAAGGGTTCTTCGCTTTGCATCAGCAGGGCGGCGTTTTCAAACTCACCGATGCGGTTCATCGAATATTCCAGTTGCGATTTTAACCGCTGCGAGCTCGATATTTTTTTCACAATTGCATACTTGATTTCGTAGGTGCTTAGGTCAATGATCACTGTGCTTCCACCCCGAAAGTCATACTTGTCATCCAGAAAAAATCCCTGGTAAGAACTTCCCTTTAAGTCCACGTAAACTTTTTGCAAAAAGGTGATTAGCAAAAGTTTCGAGGAGTTGCCTGTGCGGTTGTTATGCTGGATGAAAGGGCGGCAGCGGTAAACCTGAAACACGTTTCTTGCTTTTGCCCTTAGTTTAATTTCACGGCCAAAAACACGATCCTCAAAATGATACGAGATATCCTTAAAGTTCATCCCTAACAATTGCTCAAGATCTTCAACATAATAGGCGAACTTTTTGTCAAACATGTAATGCACCGCTGCACACAATCGCTTCGATTCTTCAAAAATGGCTTTGCGTTCATTCTCCCGAAGAATTTTTTCAATACTGCGGATGACTTCATTGATTCTTGTATTGGCAATGTAACCCCGCTTGTACCGCGATCCCATGTCGGGGTTGAAAATGTAATGAATCGCTTTTTTCAACGCATCAACCTGCGTCTTCTTATCCGCGTACTCTTCAAGCGGTTGCCACATGAGCGACTCCACCGAATAATTGTTTACGTCCGTCGGTACCACGCCCCAGCTACGGAACGATTCCAGTAAGCCATAACGTAAGCCATCTTCATCTTCTGGACTGTGTTCCACATCCGCCGTGATAAGAGCCCGTAGATAGTCCCCCAGGTCAAGGTCTACAGGTGGACAATAATCTAGTGCGCGAATGCAAATCAGCATGAGTTTGTTGGCAATATCACATGCTTCTTTGGAAAGACATTGCACGAGGTCCGGGTCAATCTCACCTTGAGCAAGAATACCGGTCCCGTTGGTCGCCAGTCTAATTAAATTGGCCACCCTGTGTTTATAAAGTCGCGCAAATGCATCAAATACGGCAGCTACCAGTATCCCGCCTCTTGCGTGCGGATCTGTAGTACTGGCAAGTTTCGAGGGGTCCGGTTTGATCAGTTGAATCTTGCCGTCTTTGTCGTTTTCAACAAGAAAACTGCGCAAGGCCCGGCGATTTTGCGAAACGGCCTGCCCAAATTGAATGGCCAAGTCCCCGAGCAGGTTCTGGGGCGAAAGCAAATCTCCTCTTGAGTTGCGAATTTGTTCTTCCACTACCGATTGAAAGGTAAAACGTTGAAGCAGTGCAATGATGTCGGCGAATCCTTCATGAAAAGCAAGCATATCATCGTTGGTATCCTTTCGCAGATAGGGATGAAGACTATCAAGGATCGCATGGGTGGTTTCATGTGCCACAATATCCGGAGATAGACAGGTGAAGACAGCTGATTTGGGCACGTTGTTACCCGTCCAGTGTTCGGCTGCCTGGAAGTAGCCGAAGAGCAGCGCTACCTTCTGAGGTGAATAAAAAGCATTTTGCTGTCGCAAGGCATGCGGGTAGATTCGCAGCTTTTCTACAAACTCATGATTAAACTCTGTTCTTCCGGAGTCATCTTTGTCAATCATACGAGACCAGATAACTTTTCGCCCCAGCGCCTTTTCAAATTGACTAATAATGCTCATTACTACCACATAAACCTGCTGTTGGTGAAATTTAGGGTCACCCGCTGATAGAGGGAGGCCATAGTCAGACAGCACATACTCTTCAATTAAATTCAGAGGTTCATAAAAAACCTGTTTCGTAGGGTCATAATCGATGATTTCGATATAATCACCACAGGGACCAGGAGATATTTTTTCCCATTTTATTTTATAAATAACCTCGTTGGTTTGTCGTCGTTCGATTGTGGATGAAAACGAGGGGTCAAACGCATAGCCTCTGAGCTTGCGGTAATAACGTTTTACCATATGCAATCGTTCTTTAGTAAAAGTTTCGTTTTAAGAGACGGTTTAGCCTTTCTTTTTCATAGCTGTCACTGCTTGTGGTTTGTTTCTTGAAGGCTTCTTAGCCTTTTTCATCAGTTTGTTTTTGGCAAGGGAAAAGCCTGTAACAGTACGAAACAGTTCCATTTCTTCTCTGGTCGGTTTGAGATTTTGTTGGGTTGTTCCATTTAGGGCTAAAACGGCACCGGCTGCCACTGGCGAAGGCCGCTTCAATACAATTGGCGTCAAACCAAACTTTATATCCAAGGAATACTCCTCAGTACTGGTCGATAGTTCGCCATTGATATTCACGCCCCAAGCACCTCCCTTTGTTTTACCCGTGAACTTTTTGTATTTTTTCCGGACAATGTTTTTTTGAATAAACGCTGTCACAGCAAACAGGTAGCAGATTTCTGGATCATCCATCAGATTTTTGTGGGCCACCATCCATTTTTCGATTCCCTCCACCCAGAAAGAATCCTGCATATCAATCGTTCCACTTGCCTGGTCAAATACAATCACTGAGAAACTCGAATCAGCAGACAATTCAGCAGATAAATAATTCAAAAAAGAAACACCCGCAGCCAGTTTCTGATCAACAATCAGTGAGCTACGGAGTAGTGGTTGAATGGTCTTTGATTTTTCATTCACTTTGTGCGGAAGAGGATAAGGAGTGAGCTCCACCGGAAACCCACCCGCGTTCAGCGATGTGGGAACCTTGCCATTGTTTTTCCGAATTTGAAAAACCTGACCAAGCAAAGCAAATGGATCGGAAGCATAGGCGTCAGCATCAATAAACGCCATTTGCAAATTGAGTTGCATTTTTTTGATTGCTTCTTCTGGTTCCAACAGTTTTTCCTGCTTGGCAATGGACTCATTCATTGCTTTGTTTACATGCTTGGGATCATTACTCTTTCCCATATGGTTTTGTTGAATTTAAATTAAGCGACTGGTTTAATGGGGTGTTCACCCGCGTGTCGTTGAACCATTAGATCCTGCACTTTTTGGATGATCTCCAGTTTTCGTACACCTTTTCCCGGACAGGCATGGGTCGTCAACGGGTCTTCCCTGTGCAGCCGCATGGTGTAAGGATCCAGGCCTAAAATGGCATTCAAGGTTGCTAGGGCCGCTGCAGTGTTTTGAAATACCTTTAGGCCTCTTCCTTTGGTAAAATCTTCCTTTTCAAAATTGCCAAGCATTTCAATGCCCAGCGCCACCTTGTTCCAGGAAGGCGAATGAGTCCCCGACACAGTCAGGGGGGTAAAAACCCAAATGAGGCGATCATCAATAAACAGGTGAGGCCCCGATTTCCATTTTTGGGTATCGCGGTAAAAGACCTCCAAGCTTTTAATATGTTGCGCTGTAAACCCATTAGGCCTTTGCGCAAGCGTCGGAATGGCGGTATTGTGCAACACAATGAACGAAGGGCGCCACGCCGTCCAGGACAGCTCATGACAATAACTATCGAATTCTTTTGGTGAATAACTCGTACCAATGATACCTTTCCAGTTGGCCATAAACAGTTGTTTAATATTGAAACAATGTGTGAAATGGAAATGGTTCGTATGGTTTTGCGAAGGATATTTTCATCGATTTTGGTTCAAAGCAAAAATAAGTTATCGATACCACAGGCGAAACGTTATGGCAGGTATAACAGGATCTTATTGTGTGCAGAAAAAGTTGTCGTGCGGATTAAATATATTACACAGGAACAATTAAAACAGGATAGTAAATTTTGTTATTTCACAACCGATTCTATATCCTGTTAATGTACTTAACAATAACGTTTGGACTGGTAAATCATTCGCTTCGTGAAGTTTAGTAGTATCATAGATTTCCTCACCCACCATCTGAAACCTCGTTCGGTAAAGCTTTGTGTTGACTTTTAAGATACCTGGGAACGTGAAGCCATTTTTTACACTTAGCTGGATAGTGTAGTCCGATTGCAAATTAGGTGAGTTTTAGTTCCTGGCCTACGGGAAAAACACCTGAAATTGTACATGACTGCATTCATGCCACCAATGCGACCTTTACAATAGATGCCTTTGTTAAGCTGCAAGAAAACCCCGCACTAATGCGGATGTGCGCTCTTAAAAAGAGAATAACAATTGCTTTAAATGCATGTAGTGTTTTTGTACGGCTGAATTTGAATGCCTTTAGTGTCCGTCCATGATTCTAATCTTGTTAATCTTTTACTCGCCGTAATATGGTTTTTATTCCCTTGAGTAAACTTTCAAGTTGAGCATATCGGTTAAAAAAATTATGGAGCCTTAACAAATAACAACGGCGAGCCTGCAATCGATAACAATATCGAATTTTCAGTAGTAAGGATAGTTGTTTTTTGGAGATTCACTTGACGAAAAGCTCGACTGAATATATACCGATTGAAAATTAATAAGAAAGGAGCCTTTGAGTCGACTGTCCGATCCGAAAAATATCGCATAAAGCCCATGCCCAGCGCGGGTTTCCTGTTGTGCGCCATGCATGGCGGTAAACTTGACGGTGGAAGTCCGTTATGAGGTTTGTAATCGCCAACCATTATCCAAGAGCAAGAGTGTCCACCGCGAATGGAATCTGAAGGAGCTTAAAGCAAAGTTCCGGCCTGAGGAACACGAACACTATCAGATAGAATCTGTTCGGACGAGCTTGCATCAAAAAGCCAAGTTCGAGGAAACGGCCATTTTCTTTTTGGAAATCCGCTATGCTCCGCCTCACTTCGCTCCACCTGCCTGGGGGAATAAACCCCTAATACGGTTACTTAACAACAGTTACACAAAGAACTTTATACTACCTTGTAAATATAAGAATGCATAATGGCTCTTGAATGAGCAAGACCATTACAGCTATAGAACTAAAGTTGATCTAAAACAGTTGGAGTAATGATGTATGATCATTTATCGGTAACCGTACACTTTATTCCACAAAGAACACTCGTTCAGTTATTTTACTGATGCCGTTGGTAATTCGATTCGATCCATTATGTTATTTGTGTAGGTAAGAAGGATCACAAGAAGTAACAGAACAATTTCCTCGAGCCAGCTGTTGCCCGTAAAACCAGGTAGGAAGTATTATTATGTGATGTTCTGATTAACGCTTCTTCGATACCTGTAAAAAAGTTCTCTTCAAAATTTCTTATTTGAAGATATGAGGGTAGCTTTTTTTCGACGTTTTTATTTTTCTTTGTACAAGCATCTTACAGAAGAAACGATATACTATGTCAAAGTTTAAGGCATTCATTTTTGACCTCGATGGCACAATTGCAAATACATTGCCCTTATGCATTCAAGCCTTTCGAAATGCGATCAGTCCCCTGGTGCAGCGAATTATCACCGACGAGGAAATTGTGGCAACGTTCGGCCCATCAGAAGAGGGCACCATAAAGGCATTAGTCCCAGAGCAATATGATCTGGCTTTGTCCAATTACCTGCTCCATTATGAAGAGCTACATGACCAATGTTCAAAGCCCTTCGAGGGAATGGCGGAATCATTAGAGGAACTTCGGAATAAAAATGTGCGACTGGCAATGGTTACAGGTAAGGGACCGCGCAGCACCGAAATTTCTCTTAGACGGTTTGGACTCGAGGACTATTTCGAGTATGTAAAAACGGGCTCTGCCGCAGGGCCAATAAAACATCAATGCATCGATACTATATTGTCTTGTTGGACAGATATTAAAAGAGAACAAGTTATCTATGTCGGAGATGCTCCTACTGATATACTTGCGTGCCGGCAGGTTGGCATTCCCATTGCCGCCGCAGCATGGGCGCCGACTGCAAGCCCTGAAACTCTTTTATCGCTGGCTCCTGATTTTATTTTTTACGATGTAAAAAAATTTACGGAATGGGCTATTTCGGTTATTTAGAACCGGATTGCCGTTGCTTATAACCGTTTCTCTAGTGCCTTATATAGTGCTTTAATAAAGCGCTATATTAATACATAAGCTCGTAACATTCCAAGGTGTCGTGTGCAACTTAATGGACCTTTCAAATATGCCTTTTTAACATGCCTTATTACGTTTGATTCGCCTTCCATAGTTAGTGGTAATTGCGGGCGGTAGGCGCTGAATTCCATTTGAGCATCTTGGTGCTCGGGTTTTGGAGATATGTTTTCATTAGCTATTGCATTACTCAAATTTCATAGGAACTTTATATAAATTTTGGTGTGGCGTAGTTGAAATCATATATGGGAAATGTTCCATTTTCGGCCTGTGCTTTTTTTACTTCCCCGGCTGAATAAGTTAGTGTCTTCATTGCTGTTTGAGGCAGTCGCTTTGCCTGTGATAGTTGCAAGCACTTTGTTGACGGTATTGGCTTCGTACGGGACCGTTTTGTTGTAAGAGCCGCCCAGCTAGCCAGTTGAAGTCAACTTTGCAACTGGCCTTTTGAACAAATCAAATTCGGACTTTTGAACAAAACTGTCAAATGATGTGATTGGTAATTTTGTCTAAATAAAAATGTTATAAAAATGTCAGACAAAATTTACATGGGAAATGATGCGGGCAAAGTCGCAGTTGTCATTGGAGCAAGCTCAGGTATCGGCCAAAGTGCGGCTATTGAAATTGCACGACGTGGTGTGGGTATCATCTTAACTTATAATAGTAACAAAGAAGGAGCCGAGCAGACTGTCCAAGCAATTGAGAATGCTGGCGGCAAAGCTGTCGCATTACCACTTGAAGCGGGTGAAAGCGAAACATTTGTAGCATTCAAAGATGCGGTAGCCAGGCAGCTCAGCGACAAATGGCAGCGAAGCACTTTTACCTACCTGGTTAACAACGCCGGATTCGGACAAATGGCATTGATAGAAGATACAACGATAGAACTATTTGATAAATTTGTCAACGTGCTATTTAAAGCCCCCTTCTTTATCACTCAGAAGTTATTACCTATGCTGGAGAATGGGGGAGCAATTGTTAATGTGACCAGTAATTCCGCCTTACCAACGGTTGTGGCTGAAGGTTACTCGGTATACGCTTCAGCAAAGGGCGCTCTAATGGTACTTACCCGTTATATGGCCAAGGAATTCAGCAAACGTGGCATCCGGGTTAATTCTATTGCGCCCGGGCCTACAAAAACCCGTTTTGCTAACGACGCCTTTGATAAATATCCTGAGGTGATCGCTCCTCTTGCTGCACAAACTGCACTGGCAAGACTGGGACAGCCTGATGACATCGGGAAAGTTATTGCATCGGTCTTATCCGACGAATGGGGTTGGATTACTGCACAGAACATTGAAGTATCGGGAGGGTTTAAATTATAGTTCGCCGGCTGTTGTAGTCAATTGCTATAAATGAGTTGTATTTTTGCAGGGGACTAAAATTGGTATTATTGAATAATGGAATTTAAGACAAAATATATCACACCCGACATTAAGCTGTCTTGCTATGAAGGGAAGCCGTATAAAACAGAATTGGCCTTTAAGCATCATATGCTGATATGGTTTATTTCAGGAGAAACAAAGATTGTACAAGCAGACACCAGTTATCTTTTTAAGTCAGGTGATATATTTTTAATTCCCAGGAACCAGTTGGCCTCGATCATTAATTATCCGAAGGATGGCTTGCCACATAAATCGGTAGTCATGCATTTGACCACAACAAGACTTCGGGATTTTTATGCAGGGCTAAATATAAAACCAGCCGGGATGCCCATACAAAAGATAAGGACTTTCAATGGGCATCCTTTATTAGATAGTTGTTTAGTATCGTTGATACCTTACTTTGACGTTCAGGAAACGTTTCCCGAAAAGATCGCTTCCTTAAAAATTACTGAAGCCATTAGTATTTTAAGGGAAATTGATAAGGATGTCGATGATATTTTAGCCAACTTCGAAGAACCCGGCAGGATAGACCTGGCAGACTTTATGGAAAAGAATTTTATGTTCAATATGCCGCTGGAGAAATTTAGCTACCTGACCGGTCGCAGCCTTACAACTTTTAAAAGGGATTTCCATCAAGCCTTCAATATGACCCCACGAAGATGGCTTACGAGAAAAAGACTGGAATCAGCTCATTACCAACTGGTCGAAAAGAACAAAAAGCCGGTCGATGTATATCATGAAGCCGGGTTTGAAAACCTTTCGCATTTTTCTTATGCATTCAAAAAGCATTTTGGATATACACCTACAGAAATTAAGCACGCGCAAAAGGATAAAACCCTATAATTTAAAAGAAGAGCAAAGCCGTGAGCCGGACTTGCAATCTCTTTACCAGCGTCCTTAGTAATAGAACTTCCTGGAACATCAACGAAATAAAGCACCATTACAGAGTGAATTCGGCCGTTAGCCTCTATTTCCCTAGTCGCATCCTGATCAACTCTTTACACAATTTTTTGATACGCACTCGTCGCCAGGAAATAAGCCGCTTCGAACAGGGAGATGCCTGACGGATTTTTAATGTTTTTACACGCCTCCATGGCAATACCAAATACAAGGGTACTGTCTTCCATATATTATTATCGATGTAAATTAAAGCGACCTCCGGATGGCCTCTTCATCTGTTTGAGAACTTTAAAATAACTTCTTTCCCAGTGAAGATATTCGAAGGGTGCGGTGGTAATAAATCTCATAATTTTGTGGTAAACCGGCTATTTGCAATGGGGCGTACAACTTCCATAGATAGTTATGTTCAGCAGTTTGTTAATTTGGATAATGAAGAGTTGGCAACTTTCTCTGCCGCTTTCAAGGAAATAAGGGCTCAAAAAAGACAATTTTTGATACAGCCAAACTTTGTAGCCAGGCACCGGTTTTTCGTGCTTAAAGGCGCCTTAAGGGCCTATGTAGTGGATGAAGAAGGTCAGGATCGCACCATTCAACTCGCTATTGAACAATGGTGGATATCGGATTACAACAGCTATATGTTCCAGCAACCGGCAAGCATGTTTGTGATGGCGGTAGAAGACAGCACCTTGTTACAAATCAGTTTCGAGGACGAACAACGCCTCAAAAGCTCGAATTATAAATATGAAACATTTTTCCGCATCATTGCCGAGCGCGCCGCCGCTTTTATGCAAAGACGCGTAATAACCAATCTTACCAAATCAGCTGAGCAGCGCTATGACCTGTTCTTAGAAAAATATCCCGCCATGGTTAATCGCTTTCCTCAGTATGTAATTGCGTCATATCTGGGTATGACTACTGAATTTCTTTCCCGCATTCGCAACCAAAAACTCCGCTTTAAGGGATGATCAGCATAGAAAAGTTGAACTAGTTCAACCATTTTTATTAACCTGGTTCATTTTTAGACGCCAGCCATTTTACCATTTTTGCCTGGTAATACTGAAACAATAAAAGGTATAAACTATGCAAAAGTTAAAAGACAAAGTAGCTGTTGTCACAGGTGGCGGCAGTGGTATTGGACTCGGCATCGCAAAAGCATTTGCCGCAGAGGGGGCCCAGGTGATTATAACCGGCCGTAATAGAGTTACGCTTGACAAGGCTGTTGTCGAAATCGGTTTTAACACTGTCGGCTTGCAGGGCGATGTTTCAAACCTGGCCGATTTAAGTGAAATCTATAGCACCGTGGCTAAAAAGTTTGGCCGGCTCGATGTGCTTGTGGCTAATGCCGGTGTATATGTTATAGGTCCACTCACCTCCTTCACTGAGGAAATGTTTGACAAGGTAAGCGATATCAATTTCAAGGGAACCTTTTTTACCGTGCAAAAAGCACTGCCTGTATTGAATGATGGCGCTTCCATTATTCTGGTTTCTTCTACCGTAAATGGTAAAGGTATTCCTAATCATGCGGCTTATGCCGCCACCAAAGCGGCTACACGCTCACTTGCAAGAAGCTTTTCAGCCGAATTGATCGACCGCAGGATCAGGGTGAATGCGCTTACACCCGGACCGGTACATACACCCCTGTTTAATACGGTAACTAGCAGTGCTGAAGAAGCAGAAGCCATGGCAGAAAATATGGGGAATTTCACTCCGGTGAAAAGACTGGGTACACCTGAAGAAATTGCTTCAGCAGCATTATACCTTGCCTCAGATGAATCCTCTTTTATGCTTGGATCCGAGATACTGCTCGATGGTGGCCTAAGAGATCTCTAAAAAGAAGATTATGACAACCTGGGCCTCTTACTTTTTATGCTCATCATACAACTTACCCCACTCACACAAAGCATCCATGATGGGTATGAGTTTTTTGCCCAATTCTGTCAGCTTGTATTCCACGCGGGGCGGTACTTCGGGAAAAACGGCGCGCGTTAAAATGCCATCCCGTTCCAGCTCCCGCAATTGGGCGGTAAGCGTGGTTTGCGTAATGTATTTCATCTCTTTTCGTAACTCGCCAAAACGCTTGGGGCATTCTTTACGAATACTGTCGAGCAGTAAGAGTTTCCACTTCCCGCCAATGGCCTGAAGCGCAGCGGTCATTGGATTTTTTTCGTTCTCTACCAAATTATTTTGATCGCTAACAGCCTGGTGTTCAATAATAGTACTTTTTTTCATACTTAGTATATTATACGGCCCTACTTGTTTACTAAGGTGGCCATCTTCAAATTTGAGGTTGCTAAAAGAAAACATTCAAGATACAGATTAGTTTATGGATGCCTCATTTTATCAATCTACTGTTACCGTTTCGCGCTGGGTTTCTTTACTTATTGTATCCACGGCGGCCTTTTTGTCGGTTGTTGACCTGTTTATCGTAAATGTCGCATTGCCTTCTATCCGTGCTGGTATTCATGGCACCCATGGTGATACGCAGCTGGTGATTGTGCTTTACTTACTGGGCCATGCCGCCTTTTTGATCACTGGTGGCCGCCTGGGTGATCATTATGGCCGGAAAAAAATATTTGTATGGTCAATGCTTTTATTTACACTGGCCTCTGGTTGTTGCGGAATTGCACAGAACGCTACTCAGTTGAATATAGCCCGTTTCTGCCAGGGCGCTTTTGCCGCCTTTATGGTGCCGCAAAGTATAGCCTATGTGCAGGTGCTGTTTCCAAATCATAAAGACAGGGTAAAAGCATTGGGCATTTATGGCGCCATTGCTGGTACTGCTTCTGTGATCGGACAATTCCTGGGTGGCGTTCTTCCTGAAATGGATGGTGTAATTGCCGGCTGGCGCTGGTTATTCCTGGTGAATCTGCCGGTGGGACTGCTTTCTGCCTATATAGCCTGGCGCTTTTTACAGGAGTCAAAACCTGCAAACGATAGCCGGCCAGATCTCTTCGGCGTGGTATTGCTGAGTATTGCGCTTGTCTGTTTGATCTTTCCACTCATCAGGGGGCGTGAATTGGGATGGCCATTATGGAGTTTACTGTTATTACCCGTTTCCGTATTGCTATTGATAGTATTTGTGTATGATCAGCGCCGCAAGCTAGCGTCGGCGAAACCATACCTTATTGATCTGCGTTTGTTTGCTTTTCGTGATTTCAATGTAGGACTGGGTGCAGTGATCGCTTATTTTATTGTGCAGGATTCTTATTTCCTGATCAATACCATTTTGTGGCAATCGGGTTTGGATATGGGGTCGGTAACAACGGGTAATTATTTTGTGCTCCAGGGAATTGGTTATGTAGTCGCAGCGCTTACCTCGATCCGGCTTGTAGGCAGGTACGGTAAGAAGGTGTTACAGGCCGGCGTTTTGTTAATGCTGGTAATGCTTCTCCTGCATATATTACTAATAGAAAACCGGCATTTGTTATTGATCGTGCTCTTTATGTATGGAATGGGCTGTGGATCGGTGCTGCCATCACTACTAACCCTGGCATTGCAAAATATTCCGCCAACGATGGCAGGCACAGCTGCCGGTACCTATGTGACCTTTCAACAAACAGCCATTGCATTGGGCGTATGTATAACCGGTGGATTGTTCTTTCAGTTATTGGGCGATTCGCCATCATTACACCAATGGCTGCTGGCTTATCGATGGGCTACAGGGGTGAATATGTTCTTCCTGGTAATGGTGAGTTATTTTTTGTGGCGGCTATAGATATTATAAATACCTGATGAATTTTGATGGATGTTTATTCAATCCAGGGTTTTTTGTAATTTTCACGACCGACAGCGATAATAAAACACATGATCAAAGAGATCAATAATCCTTTTATACTAGCCCTGCAGGCGCGTAATCTTACTGTAGACATTCATCATCATGCAGCATATCAAATCGTTCTGTCAAATGATGCTCCTTTTAATTCAACGATCAGTGGAACTTTATATGAGCGCATTTACGGTTTTCTCATAAAGCCCCATATTGCACATTTCTGCGTTGCAGAAAAAGGAACAGTAAATGTATTGAACATAGAACCCTATTCCGCTATCGGCCTTGAACTGGCAAGTAAAATAAAAAAGAAGGAAGAATATATTGTTTTCAACTCTCCAACCGAAATAAATGCTTTTTTTCAGCTGCCGAAAGACGGTTTGGATGTGCACAGCCTAATTAATACGTTGCTATCCGGATTATCACCTGTAGAATATGATGAAAGGGTTACAAAGATCGTAGATTACATTAAGGTGAATTACTTTCAGTCGGATATAACACCGCAAACATTTGCCGATCTGGTCTTTCTTTCACCATCCCGGCTGGCTTCTCTCTTTAAAGAGCAGACTGGCAGCAGCCTTTCCAAATATCTATTATGGACACGGTTACGCCAGGCAATTTATATGGCGCTTTCTGAAAAAGACAGAAGCCTTACTGATATTGCTTATGAGACCGGCTTTTACGACCTCCCTCAATTCAATAAATACATGTATGAAATGTTTGGAATGCCGCCTAAAGCTTTAAAAAATAGCACCGATTTGATTCAGATCTATTAGCGCAGTTGTCCCATTCGTGACATGCTTAATGTGACAGTAGATGCAGCGGCGCCTTCATTTTAAAGGCGCCTTTACTTTTACATCGCCGACTTTAAACGGCAAAACAGTGATCTGATACAAGTTTGGCAATGCGGCTGTTTGCAACTTTGTGATATCATTTTAATTAAATAATAAAATAATATCATGAAAGCAATAGCGTATAAAAAATTCGGGACGGCAGATGTTCTGGAAACGATTGAACAGCCAAAACCTTTTATTCAACCGGATCAGGTACTGGTAAGGGTGAAAGCATTTTCTATCAATCCGTTGGATTGGAAAATCCGCAAAGGAGAAATGACGCTCATGTCCGGCTCAAAATTTCCAAAGCACACGGGTACCGATTTCGCCGGGATTGTGGAAGATCTCGGGGCTTCAGTGAGTGGCTTCCAATCAGGCGATGAAGTCTTTGGTGTAGTTAAAAATTTGATGAAAGAAGGAGCTTCCGCCGAATATGTTGCCGTGCCGGCTTCTTTGGTCTGGAAAAAACCATCCGGTATCAGCTTTGCCGAAGCTGCTTCCATACCGGTAGTGGGTACTGCCGCCATTATAGCATTACAAAAAATGGGTACTATCAATTCACAAACCAGAATTCTAGTAAATGGCGCCACCGGCGGTTTCGGCATGTTCTTACTCCAGTTATTAAAACAACATGTCGGCCATGTAACGGCAGTAACCAGCGCAAAAGGTGCAGAACATGCAAAAAAATGGGGGGCAAATACTGTTATAGACTATACTAAGGAGAATGTACTTGCTAAGCAAACTACCTACGATATCGTTATCGATCTATCGGGCAAAATGGGATACAAAAATGCCCGGCAAATCATGAGATCAAAAGCCCTGTTTCTAAACCCCACGCCTAAGCCAGTTGAAATGCTCACGTCATTTTTCAGGAACTTTTTTACTGGTAAGAAGCATGTTGTAATACTGTCAAGCCCCTCCAATAAATACACAGATCTTTTGTTACATGCACTGAAGAATGGGCTGCAGGTTCAGGTCAGTAAAGTGTTCCCGTTTGCTCAATTTAAAGAAGCGTATCAATATGCTGAACGAGGTGGATATATCGGCAAAGTTGTCGTAGAAACAAATTAAGAACTTCTCAAAATATTCACAACATTTCGTAAGAATATTAAAAAAGGCTGCCCGCGAGGCAGCCTTTCTCATGGCTTTACTTATTTATGATAACAAGGCCCCAAAATCTTTCGCCTGCCTGACCGACCCCGCTAACAACCCAACCTGCTCATACACCTTGTTGAATAAAAATGGGCCCATACTTATCCGCTTCACGCCCAGCTTTTGCAGGCTGTCGAAATCCGGTAGTCCTGGTACACACATCACGTTGACCGGTAGTGTGGTACTCTTAACCGCTTCGGAAATGTCGGCTGCTTTACTGATAAAGGGTAAAAAGATGCCATCGGCCCCGGCCGCTTCATACACCCGCAAACGCTCCGCCGTCGCTGATTTCGTATCGGCTACTTTCAATAAATACGTATCACAACGTGCATTAATAAAGATATCACGACCATCAGCGGCCAGTTTATTTTTGATATAGGCGATCCGTTTGGCGAAGGCCTGTGCATCCTGCACGACCCTGGCAGATCCTGAGATCATTGAATCTTCTATATTGATGCCGGCAATGCCCAGGTCAACCAGCTTGCTGATATTCGCATAAACAGCTTCATCGGTCTTGCCATAACCCATTTCAAGATCGACGGTTACCGGTATCTGCACCGTGGCGATAATGCGGCGAATGATCAGTAAGTACTCGTCGAAAGGCATCGCTTCGCCGTCTTCATAACCCAGGCCATTGGCCACCGCTGCACTCGATGTGGCCACCGCCGGATAGTTTTCATATTGAATTTGCAAGGCGCTTTTGGCGTCCCAGATATTCGGTAAAATGAATAAATCGGGTGACTGGTGTAATTGCCTGAATTGTTGAAGGGATGATGACATAATTTTCTGTGTTGGGATGAATAATATGTTTCGTCTGGGTAAGGATGCCAGTTAAGGCCTGATACCGGGATCAAAATTAGCCGCGGTAAAAACGACAAAATTGTATAAAACGGAAGAGTAGTTGGGGAGGTGCTGTCGATTAAACCAAGGAGAGCAAAGCGCTTTCCGGGGTCTGAAGTTCTGCGCCGCTGGCCGCCAAGGTCACCGGTGAGTTGGCTATAGAATAACTGGATGGCGTAACACCAGTGAACATTTTAAATTCCCGGATGAAATGCGATTGGTCGGAATAACCGCATTCGTACGCAATGGACGTTAATGACGTGTTCCTGGCGCCCACCAGGCGTAAACTTTGTTGAAAACGGCTTATCTGGCTATATAATTTGGGAGTAAGTCCGGTCGTTTGTAAGAATAACTGTTGCATATACCGGGCGGTAATGCCATAGCGCGAGGCGAGGGTTTCCATAGTGTCAAATGCACCTGGTTGCCGGAGGTCAAACATCAGCTCGCTTACAACGGCCACCTTATTCAATCTTTTTCCTGCTTTTGCTATTAGTTGCCCTAAAAAGGCTTCCACCAAAGCGATCCTTTTATTCCACAACCTGGTTTCCAGCAACCGGGTATGTAAGCTATTTACCGTTCCACCGCCAACGGCTCCATAGTCCACCACCTGGTTATTAAAGCTATTTATTTGATCACTCAGCAAACTGGCGGCTGCATGCGGGTGAAACCGAACGCCCAGCATCGTATTCCGGCCCACAGACCGGATGGCTAATGGCCGGTTCAACTGCCCCCACAATTCAATGGCGGGCGTAGTTACAAAGGTTTCGCCGGTAAATGTTTGCCAGTTCCCGCTGCCCAGATTAAAGACCAGTTCGATACAGCCACTGGGAAATACCGTGTCCTCAAATGCCGCCGCGGTTGAGGATGCATACACATAATAACATTTCACATAAGGCTGCAGCGCTTTGCCCGGTTTTATTTCATAGTAGGTCATGGTGGTAACTTTTGTCGGAAGCTGCTTGCTGTATTAAAGATACAAAAGCGCGTCAAAAACGACTGGCTGTCTGTCTTTTTACCCAGGGGGTTAGCTTCCGTCCAGCGAAAATAGGCCGGGCCGGCGGACGGGAATTGGATAAATCGGAAGAAAACACCAGGAAAGGCAAGCCGGCGGTGATGAAAACGACCAAAGCGTCTGAAAAGCCGCTGCGGGCAGCCCTACAAACAGCAAATCGAAATTTAATCAATGGGCAAGGAGTATCTATTCATGCTCAAGCCGCTGACCAAAGTCTCCAGTTTCTATCAGAAAGAGCCAGGCTTCAGTTCCCGGCCTGGGGCGTCCATCCTGCATCTTTGAAGGTCAATGAATACTGGCTTTCAACTTCCGGCTTCTGATTTCAGCGTTCCGGCTTCCGCCTTCCGGCCTCTGCCTTCGAGCCCCGCCTCACCGGGTAACCAGTCCCACCATATTACCCTCCGGGTCGGTAAACCACGCAAACTGCTTGTTATTGGGGAGAATGACCGGACCAACCAGTTTCCTGCCGCCCGCCTCGATAATCTTGGTCAGGCTTTCGTTAATGTCGTTTACCTGGATATAAAACAGCACATAATTGCGCGGGTCATGTCCCAATGAGGTGATCTGCCCCTGAATTCCTTCCTCAGTATTCGTGTTGATCAGCGAGGCCATGGGTACGCCAATGGGCGTCCAGCCAAACAGATCGGCATAAAATGAAGAGGTTTTCGGTAAATCTTTACAACCGATCTCGAAAAAAACAACCGGGTTGGCAATAGGGATTGACATATAATGTATATTTTTTTAAAATAATGTTGTTGGCGTTGTTTGCAGGAGTCGATCGTGTTAGCGCGAAGGATAATGGAACAGTTGCCTACCTATAATTTACTGAATTTTACGCGATCTGACAATTCTATTCTACCCGGGGCGGCGACCGCCTGGTCATCATGTAAATTTCGATTAGGATACTTTGGGTTAACCGGCTGCGAATGTGGATATTATTTATAAATGTTATCAACATGGTTTATTGAATAACTGTCAATATTATCCCCGGCCACAAGCGCAATATTTTGAACTTTTATCGTTATTACAAGCAGGCATCCGTAATATATCTTAGTGGCATTAAATTAAGTCAGATGAAAGCTATGATCTCCTTCTTTGCTGGTATGCTATTGATTGCAAATACCATGGGCCAGGATAACCAACGCCTCGCACATCCTGAAAGCGTGATCTCCGATGGTGAACTTTTATATGTAACCAATGTGGGCAAACCCCTGGATCCAATGGCAGCCGATGGCAATGGTTATATCAGCCGCTTATCGCTCGATGGCAAAGTACTTGATTCCACCATCACTGACATAAAGCTGAATGCACCTAAAGGCACCGCCATCATCCGGGGCGTACTCTATGTGGCCGATATCGACCGCATCGTTGGCATCCAGTTATCGAGCGGAAAAAAGATCGCTGATATCAAACTGGGCCATTCCATAAAATTTGCCAATGATCTTGCCGTGAAAGACGATTTTACATTATACGTATCGGCTACGGATGTTGGTAAAATCGTAGAAGTGAATATCCGGACCGGCATGAAAAAGATAGTGACCGATGTGAAAGGGGTGAACGGCTTACACTATGATAAAGCCACTAAAAAGTTATACACCTGCAGCTTTGATTTCAACAACCTGCAGGGCGGTGAAATTGGTGTAGTTGCCTGGAACGGATCTGTTCCTTCCTATAGTAAAATAGCCGATATCAATGGCGCTTTTGACGGAATTGCTCTGCTCGACAGCAATACCCTGATCGTTTCTGACTGGGTAGCAATGGACAAACCGGCCGGCATCATTCAAAAGATAGACCTCACCACCAAAAAAGCCACCAAACTCGAGATCCCCGCCATCAATGGCCCTGCTGATCTCTACCTCGACCGCAATGAAAGAAAATTGTTCATTCCGGTGATGATCGATAGTAAGATCCTGATACAGCAGCTTTAAAAAAAGGCAAAAAAGGCAAAGGCAACAAGGTAACGAGGCATAAGGTATAAAGCTGAAGGCAAAAAGCTAAAGATTACAGGTAAGCCAACGTTCATTTATAAGCGGAATTTACATAGTAAAGCCCTGACGGTCTACAAGCTGCAGGGCTTTTTTAATGTATCGTATGCCAGGATGGAGAGGCCTGCCTCGCGGTTTCATGGCTCTCAATGAGGTCATCGTCGCCGTTGCACGGCGGCTGACGATGTTGCTGCGTCGCGGTTTCACGGCTCCTGATGATGTTGCGAGTGTCGCCGTTTCACGGCTCCTTAATGAGTTTGGCCGTAGCGGTTTCATGGCTACCCGATGTGCTCCTGCCTCGCCGTTTCACGGCTCCCGACGATCTTGCGAGTGTCGCCGTTGCACGGCTGCTTAATGAGTTTGGCCGTAGCGGTTTCATGGCTACCCGATGTGCTCCCGCCTCGCCGTTGCACTGCTCCCTGATGACGCTGGCCGTTGCCGCCCACGGCTACCCGATGTGCCCGTGCCTCGCCATTGCACGGCCTCTTTCGAAGCGCTTGTGGCTGCCGTTTTACTACCTAGTCCAATAAGGGCCGCCTTTTGTTGATGCAGCCTGCCAATTGCTCCTTTCGTCTGTTCTGCCATCGTTTACACCCGGCAAGCAAAGCTTCTTCGCGATTCACCATTGACCATTGACCATTCACCATTCGCCGCCAACTGTGAACTGAGATTTCCTAAGACAACGTTAAACCACTTGTTTCGAATTGTTAAATCATTTCTGGAACGATTTTCTCCCTAACAAAGAGCATTCCAAACCGATGTATTTTATGTTTTCTTTACGAAGAGGACGTTTCCAAATCAATTATTTTTAAATCGTATAAATGTTCGCTGTTTACCATGTTAAATCAGGCAAAGCCATGAAGAAAAAATCAGGTGATTTTTTTGCAGCCCTTAAATCAATGATCCTGCCGGAAAGCAACGACCAACGCGCCACTACCGGTCCGGTCACCAACAATTATATCTTAAAAGAATTACTCGATTGCTTCGATAATTCCTGCAAGCGCGAATCGGTTGGTAAAAGCCTCCTGTTTAACATGCATTACCTGGTCATTCTTCACCCCGAAGTGTACGAAGAACGCCTGCCTTCCCTCCCCATCATCGTGAAAGAAGCGCTGAAAGCATTTTATAATAAACTGAAGACCTACAAACGGAATTATGATGAATTGTCGCCCGTGTCGTTTCACTGGCAGTTCCGCTTTGCGCCCGGCACCGATTTCAACCAGGAAAAAATAACGGTAGAGGATGTGCGGGTGATCGGCATGTTGACCGGCCTGAAACCCATGGGCAATAGCGGCAGCGAACGACATAATACCGCCAAGGTGACCATGAAGTCGAAAGCGACCAATGTGTTCGACAAAATGGATATCAACCTCGATGTGCTGCGCCACCTTCATTTTGCCGAGAACGGAACTTTTACCGTGAAATTCAATCCCGAGCTGAATGTGACCAATGTAGCGGTCACGAACAACGCCACCCAAAGAACGGTGCGCAATGATAATGGCCTCGCGCGCATTGAATATTACACAGCCGATACCAGTAAAGATGCGGTGTATATTATGAAAGATACCGAGATCGTGATCGCGCGCAAGGAACCCGAGAACCTGGGTTATAGCAATTACCTGCTCATTGAATCGGGTTTTGTAAGCAATCCGCATGCGCGCATCCGCTGGAATGAAGCGCAGCAGTCCTTCCAGATCGCTTCTTTCAGCAATAATGAAACGCGGGTGAACGAAACGGTGATCGCTAAAAGCGAAGCCGGCAGCCCCCGCTGGTTCGACCTGCGCGATAAAAGCCAGGTGCTGCTGAATGGTATGGTAACCCTTACGTTTAAACAGTTGTAAAGTACATGCTCAATACTATCTCATCCATAGCGCTGTTTGTATTTGTGATCGTTTTATTAATACGGCATTTTAAAAACCTGCCACGATAATATGAAAACTATGTTGATCAGTGGCAATACGCATCCCGGAATGCGGCGAACGGAAAATGAGGATACCTATACGTGCCGCCAGTTATGGTCGCCCGATAAGGCCTTACTGGTGGTGGTAGATGGGGTAGGCGGGTATGCAGGCGGAAAAAGAGCCGCTGCTATTGCCAGGGAATCTATTGACCAGTACATGCAAACGCCGAAAGGCGATACGCTCACCATGTTGCGCGAAGCGGTGATCTTTGCCAATAACCGCATTGCCGAAGAGCGGGCCAATAATCCGAAGTACAGTGAAATGTGTTGCGTGTTAACGGCGGCGGTGGCAGATGCAACGGCCGGCGCCGTATGTTTTGTGCATGTGGGCGATACCCGTATGTACCGTTACCGCAAAGGCGTATTGCAAAAGCTTACTAAAGATCATTCGTTTGTTGGACTGCGTGAAGACGCCGGTGAGATCACTGAGCGCGAAGCCATGAGCCATCCGCAACGCAACCAGATCCTGCGTGAAGTAGGTTCCGCCATTCATCGCATCGATGATGAAGACTTTATGCAATACGGTACGGAAGAACTCTTGCCCGGCGATGGACTGCTCTTATGCAGCGATGGCCTTACCGATATGGTCACTGCCAAACAGATCGCGGAGATCCTGGCTACCAGCGCTGCCCTGAATACAAAAGTGAATAACATCATCGCACTCGCTAATGACGCCGGCGGGCATGATAATATTACCGTCGTACTGCTGAAGACCAAAATCAACAAAACCACCACGCAAGCGGTAAGTGGCGCCAAAGTAAAAAAGACCGTCAAAGCAACAAGCGACTCCTCTGATACCACCATTTCCAAATCTCCGGAGAAAAAGAACGGGCAGCTCCCTCCACCTGATACCACGGCAAAGGTGGTTGAGCCAACCGGCAGCAAAACGCCTGTTAAAAAAACAAGTAACAGTAACAAGTGGGTACGCTGGAACGTACTGGTGGTAGTGTTGCTGGCAGCAAGCTCCTGGTTCTTTTTCTCGCGGAAGCATGCGGGGCCCGCAACACCGGAAACCAATACCCCCGATGTGCAACAGGTAACGACGGTTGCCGATACCACGCAGGAAAAACCGTCTTCGATCTTCAGTGGACAACATGCAAAACCGGAAGGGCCGGGTACGGCTAAAGCGCCGGATACGCTGCGTTTATCAGGCACAAAAAATCTGGTGGCTGTTCAACAATATGCCGACAGCCTGGGCAATAGTTTGATCTTGTTGCCAGCCAAAGGAAAGGAAGCTGCGTTTGCCGCGCTGGAAATTAACAAATTATCAGGCAAGGCCGGCGACACTTTTGTCATCAAAAACCTGCGGCTGCAAGGTTTTGAGACGGGCATTAAAGTGAGCATCCCGGTGCATGTAAAACTGGAGAACACATTTTTTGAAAACATTAAGTATCCTGTGCGAAACTATGTTAAACCCGATTCTACCAATAAAACTGGTTCTGTAATAATGACCAGTACAGTGATGCAATAAATATGGCAACATCAATTTTTAAAGAATACTTTAAAGGATACGAGATCCTGGGCGAGATCGGCCGCGGCAATGCCCGCGTGCTGAAAGCCCGGAACCTGGTTTCTGGTAACCTGGTTGCCATCAAACATTTTGCCTTTAACACCGATGCCGATACCCTGCGCCGTTTTCAACGCGAGTCGGAGATCATGAAGAGCATTCAGCATGATCACATTGTTAAAATAGTAGACGTACACCTCGACGCGGAGCTGCCCTATTTGGTGATGCAATTGATAGAGGGTGGCGATGTACGCCGCCTGCTGAAAGAAAGAGGTACCCTGGAAGTAGATACGGTGATCCAGCTGGCGCAGCATATGACGGATGCGCTGGATGCCATCCATGCCAAAGGCGTGGTGCACCGCGACATTAAACCGGAGAATATCATGTATCGCCGTTTGCCCAATGGCGAGCTGCATTTTCTCTTGACCGATTTTGGCATTGCCAAATTGCGGGAACAAACCAATACAGTCACCGGTTCTTCCATGCTCACCTATGAATATGCGTCGCCGGAACAATTCAATCATGCAAAGAAAGTATCAACGCCTACCGATTATTATTCACTCGGTATCGTGTTGTATGAATGTTTGACCGGCTCCGTGCCTTTTTCCTATAACGATGAAGATCTCTTATGGCATATCAACCGCGTGATCGAATGTCCCGTACCGGAACCTGTATTGCCACCCGACCGCTATCTGCCGCCCAGCCTGTTGCAATTGTTGCGCGGCTTAACGGCCAAACAGGCGGTGCATCGTTTAAGTGAGTCGGCCCAGGTAAAACAATTGTTGCAGCTGGCCGCCATTGAAAATGCCCAGGCCCGTTTTCGTCGATCCACAGCCGGTAATACAAAAAAGCTTACACAGGTCTTTACCAAACCCCTGGTGCCGAAAGCGGTGGCCAGTAAGAAGAAGGAAATTGTATTCACCATCCTCGGCGTATTTCTCTTCAGCGCTTTCATGATGGGCATGTGGGCCGTGTTCCCGCACCACGCCGGCCAGAACCCGGAAGATGACAAAACGGCCAGGATCCTGCCGGTAGATTCGGTATCGGTGGAGGAGGTAGCGCATAAAAGCAATCCGGCCAAAAATAAATCCTTGGTAACACCGGTGTCGAATGCCAGTCCTGACCCTGATATGGTGCTGGTAGATCCACCGCCTGTTACGAGTGATGCAGGCGTGAGCCTTTCCAACGGCATGTATTACGATGATTTCACCGGTGATGGCGACAGCATCTGGGATACGGGCAAAGATGAGAACAGCGAATTTAAATTCTCGCATGGAAAATATATTATCAAAGGATTGACCGATAGCCTGACCTATCACGCTACCGTAAAATTCGACCTGGATATAGAAAGGAACTTCAGCATTTCGGCCAGCGCTACCCAATGGGGCAATGAACCCGATGAAGCCTATGGCATCAATTTTTGCGGCAATACCGACAGCGATGCCTATTTCGTGTACTATATCACGGCCAGCGGTTATTACGCTATTGGCGCCATGACCAACGGCGACTGGCACCCGATCGTTAACTGGACCCACACGTCGAATATCCATCCCAACAATGAAATGAATACCCTTTCTATTGAGAAGAAGAATAATTCGATCTTTTTTTACATAAATGATAAAGTGGAGAACGTGTTGCCGTTTACCGGTGGTTATGGAAACTGTTTTGGTTTGCGGGTAGATGGCGCACAGACCGTAGCGTTTGATCAACTAATAGTTAAGGGGTCTCAATAGAATGGTCGCCGGTTACCGGTTCCCGGTTACCGGGCAAACAATCGGAGAACCTGACTATAAGCAGCGTGCCCGAAGTGCAGGTCCTGGTAACTGGTAACCGGTAACTGGTAACTGAAAGCCGGTAACTCCTAATAGAAAAGAAACATGCAAGTCCCCCGAAGCACATATCATTCGAGTAGAACAGAAGGCTGGTGGTTATTGACCGGCGCTGCCCTGTTGATGCTGGTCTTGTTCGTAAAATTGTTTTTTACGCTCACGCCGGGGTTGACCCGTTCGACCGAAGCATTAAAAACTGGACATGCCATTAAGCTGGAAGCCAGTCTTAACAAAGATTCCCTGCGGCATATTTTAACCAACGGTAACTATTTTACCGATGACCGCGATGTGGACCTGCTTGTGGATTCTCTGTACATGCGCCTGAGCACGATCGGTAGTCCCGATAACCTGGGCGCCATCAATAAAAACGCCTTCGGCCTTTTCGCCCCCCTCGATTGGAAAGCGCCCAATGGCGGTGTGGATTTCCAGGGCCGCCTCGAAGCATCGCGCCAGCGCCTGGGCTTCGATTCTGTCTTATATAATAAAGAACTGCATGAACCCACCAATTATCCGGTGGAGGTAAATGTATCCACCGGAAGCCTGGCCATCAAAGGCCGTATTCTTTACGAAGGCGAACCCATGCCCGGCACTTTGGTGCAATTGCGCGAGCATATTGCTACCCTCGATGAAGATACCCTCTACGATCACGTTGTATATGCGCGCACCAATAACAAGGGGGAATTTCAGTTCACCGGTCTGCAAAAAGATTCCGGCTATAGTGTATTGCCCCTGAAACCCGGCTTTGAATTCGGCGGCCGCCAGGGCAGTCCAAGCCTGGCCAAAAACAAATCAGTTAGCTTCACCGCCAAACCGCATAAAGTAAGGCTGATCGGTCCCATTGCTTATGGCCAGATCAAAGAAGATGGGGTACTGATGATCCGGACACCCGAGGAATTTATTACTTCCTACTGGTTGATCGCCGGTGGCTGCATCCTGGCATTTTTTCTCGCCCATATTATTTTGTGGCTGCGCAAAAAAGAACCCGATCCATTTATCCTGCCCCTGCTGCTCTTGTTATGTGGCATTTCAATATTGTTATTATTTAGTATCCAGAACCCGCTCACTGATACCTTACATGCTGCACAGGCCTTGCAAGGCGTTATTGTTGGGCTGGCCGGTTTTGTCGCTTTTGCCCTGATCGATATCCGGAAATTATATACCCGCTGGTGGTTCGATGCGCTCTTCAATTTTAAAAGCAGGAATGTATATGGCTTGCGGGGCTGGACCTGGCTCGTGCTGGCCATTGCCATGGCTTTGTTGACCCTGCTGGTAGGCACCGGTCCGGAAGGCAGCGGCGTTAAAGTGAATATTCAATTGGGGGGCTTTACTTTTCAGCCCAGTGAAATAACCAAATATCTCCTGCTTGTATTCCTGGCTGGTTTTTTTGCTGCCAATGAAGAGAATATCCGCAATTTATCGGATATCCGCTGGCGTTTCCAGGTAAGCATCGGCGTGCTGCTGGGCACCGGTTTGCTGCTGGCCCTCTACCTGCTCATGGGCGATATGGGGCCTGCCATGGTCATGTGTTTTACCTTCTTATTCTTCTTCAGCATAGCGCGGGGTAATTTATTATTGACGGTTTTGGCGGGTGTGCTGTATTGTCTCTTGCTGAACTGGCTGCCCGGCTGGCTGGCTACCGCCATCAGTTTTGCCGCGGTGATCATCACCATGATCATCCAGCGCCAGATCAAAACCGTGAAATGGTATGGGGCCCTGGCCGTGCTTGCAGATGCGCCCGTGATCGTGCTGCTGGTGATCGCTGCCTTTGCCTTTGGCGATCAGCTGCCGGGCATTGGCGACCGCCTGGCCGATCGCAAATCGATGTGGTTAAGCCAGTGGGATAATGACGTTTTTGGCGGCGACCACCTGGCGCATAGTTATTGGACACTCGCTTCGGGTGGCCTCACCGGGCAAGGCCCCGGGCGTGGTTTTCCCAATACCATGCCTGCAGCGCATACCGATATGATCCTGCCAAGTATTGGAGAAGAACTGGGCTGGCTCGGACTGGTTGCCGTATTCCTCCTGTTTGGGATGTTGATCCATCGCTCTTTCCTGCATGCGCGCAGGGCCGGACAACCCTTCAGTTTCTACCTGTGTGCGGGTATTGCTATTGCTACCGGTATTCAATTCCTGCTCATCGCCGGCGGTTCCATTGGCCTGCTGCCCCTCACCGGCGTTACGGTTCCTTTTTTAAGTTATGGCAAGATCTCGCTCATCGTGAACCTGGCCGCCATGGGCATCGTGGCGGGCATTTCTTCCCGGCCCGGACTGGCCATTCAAACCCAGCACCTGCGCAAGTATTACGATTTCGTACTGGGCACCGGTATTCTCTTCTTCCTGGCAGGCATAGCCGTATTAATGGTGAAGTTGTACCAGGTGCAGGTAGTAAATAGTAAGGAAATACTCGTAAAACCAGCCCGCGTGATCAATCGCAACGGCTTACCCATTTATAGTTATAACCCGCGCATCGATAAACTGACCCGCGTGCTGGCTGCCGGTAATATCTATGACCGCAACGGACTGGCCATCGCTACGAGCGAAGCCAATACCATCCGCAGCCAGATGGAAACGTATCGGTCTGCCGGTCTTGATACCCTCCAATTGCAGCAACTGGTGCAGAAAAGGGTACAACGCTTTTATCCGTTTGAATCGGCTCTTTTCTTCTGGACTGGCGATTATAATAACCGCCTGTTCTGGGGACAAAGCAATGGCTATTTTGCAGAAGCGCGCCACCTCACTGCCTTGCGTGGTTATGCTACCAGTCCGGAAAAACGCGACTATATAAGCACTGAATACCGGCCCGATAAATTCACCAAACCTGTACAAAAGACGATTAAACTGGTCAGTTATGATTATACGCCGCTGGTAGAAAGCCTGCAATCGGGTATTGACACTACGAATGAAGCGGTGCGCGCCATCAAACATAAAGACCGCGACATTCATTTGACCATCGATGCGGCGCTGCAGAAAGAGATCCAGGATTCCCTGCAGAAAAGCAATTTCAAAAATAACCGCATGGCGGTAGTGGTCATGGATGCCGCCAGCGGCGATCTGCTGGCATCGGCCTTGCATCCCTTGCCCAATTTGCAAATGCCCGATCTGATGTTATTGCCAGACCGGGAACGCAACAAACTGCCGAAACCCGTTACCGATCGCGACCTGGGTATGACCTATGCAACGGCGCCCGGTTCAACTGCAAAAATTCTGACCGGCCTGGCCGCTTTTAATAAAATGGGCCCCGATGCGGCCAAAGTAAAATATACCGATATCTCTCGCAATGAGATCTTCCGCGATAATCCTACCGAGCAGGAGCCTTTTATACCAAAAGTGAATTATGTCGACATGCGGGAAGCGATCATTAATTCAAGCAATATCTTTTTCATTCGCATGGCGAATGAGAACAGCCTCGAAGACCAGATGGCGGCGCTCTACCAGGCAACGGGCATGAATATCAATCAACGGGGCGGTTATGATTATGCGCCGACCATGAATAAGGAAAAACAATCCGAAGACCTGGCCAACTGGCGGAAGGAGGTGATGAACCATGACCGGCGTGCTTATAATAATCCACGCCTGCAGGGCACCAAGAACCGCTATCGCAGTCCGTTTTCGGGGCTGGCCTGGGGACAAAGCACCCTGACTTCCACCCCGGCGGCCATGGCCCGCATGGCGGGCGCCATTGCGAATAAGGGCGTGCTGATGCCGACCAGGTATTTACTGAAAGAGGCCGGTACGCGGCCGGCAGCGGCCACGGGCATCGATCTGGCGGAGGATACGGTGTATGCAGGTATGCTTACACGGTATATGATCGACCAGAGTAATCAGCCGGGCAAACAAAAGATAAAGAACATCGTGGTGGCGGGAAAAACGGGTACGCCCGAGCGGGTGATCAATGGGGAGATAGAATCGGATGGCTGGTATGTGTTCTTTGCGCCCACACCCGATCAGCGTTCGCGCACCGTAACCTGTATTAGAATTGAAAGAGGAAAAGGATCCTCCAATGCCGTATTGGTGGCCAATGCCATTGCGAAGGTGTTGGAAAGGAGGGGGTATATCGTTTCTTTTTAATGATTGTAGTAAGGCGATGTCTTACTGGTTAAAAGGCGTTGCCGGTTGCCCCGGTCACCAGTTACCGGGTACAGGTTGCCGGTTACCAGTTACCGGTTCCCGGGCCCTGCATTTCGTACGCTTAAGCAGGTGTCGGAGATGCTGAATTATTAGACCCGGCGACTGGGACCCGGCGACTGGTAACGTTATAAATTAACCTGGAGCTACCATTAAATCAATAACCATAATGATAAAGTTTTTAAAACGTTTATTAAGCAATCCCACCCCGGCGCCATCGGGCACTGAGCCGGGGCCGGCCAGCGGTCATACTCAGCCAGGCCTGAGCATCCCGGCTACGCGCACAAGGCGGGAAGAGATCATCCGCTTTATCATCAATGGCCTGAAGCCATATATCGATGAGAAGGCGCATACCATTGCCGGATTGCGTTTATACGTGTTATGCACGGACAAGGAGCAGGAAGAGATCCTGGAAGTAGCGCTCTGCACTGATACGCCCGGCATGTTCCAGAAAGACCATCTCGAACGCAAGCTGGTGAACAATTTCATTCAGCTCTCGACCGGTTGGTTCTTCGAATACCATCCCGTAAAAGATAAACTGCCCGACTATTGCATTACGCAGGGCGCAATGGGTTTGGAAGTGATCCGCCGTGGCCAGGACCTGGTGCAACACTATTCCATCGCCCGCCTGCAGGTACTGGCCGGACAAACTGAACAGCCCCAATATGAGCTGAACCCGCAAAAGCAGTTGAAATTTAATATCGGCCGTACTTCGCATCCGAAATTATCATCGGGTAAGATCCACACGAATGATATTGTTTTCTGGGGCCAGGACGACCCGCTGTTCGATGCGCAAAAAGCGGCGCCCAACCTGCACGTGAGCCGCAATCATGCCTATATTCAATACAATCCGCAGTTGGATAAATTCTTCTTATTTCCCGACAAGGGTGGACTGCCCGAGAATGGCAATAAAACGAGAATATATACGGCGGATGATAAAATAAAATCATTGAATGTGCCCGGCGTGGCGCATGAGCTGCAAAGCGGAGACCAGATTGAATTGGGAGGAGCGGCGATCTTAGTGTTTACTCAGGGTTAAGTAATGAATTGAGGATATAGCTTGAAATGTGCTGATTTGCTAATGTGCTGATTTGCTAATGTGCTGATGTGCTAATGGAAAACCAAAAAGCAATGTGATAATTAGCTAATGTGATAATGTGATGATGTGATAATGTGATAATGAAATACACAAATACCAATGCAAGTGGCAATTCCCATTTAAAGCATGTACAGGTGTTAGCATTGTGCCTTTTCATTATCACACCATCGAATTATCGAATTATCACATTGTCATCGCGCGAACACATGCCAGCGTATCATAGCAATCGCGGAAATGAACGCACTGGCCTTCTTCGTTGAATTCATAGATCATGGCCCAGGTAGATGAAAAACGTTTATTGGTAGTAAGCGCCATGGCGGTATAATGACCGGTAGCCACCACCAGGTTCCCATTTTCCAAAATATGTTCCGGTGTCATTTCTGTGATGTCAAGCGTATTGGCCAGCTTGCCAAAGAATTCTTTGATGTCTTCCCGGCCATGATAAATGCCGGCAAAAGGAATATCGGGTTGCCCCATGACCTCCCAGATGCAGTCGTTGCTCAGGTTACTTAAGATCATTTCGAGGTCGCGCCGGTTGAAAGCATCATACAATTGACTTACTTTCTGACCATGGTGAACTAATGTTTCCATAAACAGTAATTTTTGAGGTGAATAAATGGCTTTAGAACCTTTCAAAGGAGGAAGATCGATCTTTCAACGAAATAGATTAACTGTCTTGCTGGGGGTAAGCCTGTTCATAAAGTGCGAAGCGATCAGTGGGATAAGTGGTAAAAAGGATGGGATCAGAATAAGGATAATTTTTAAAAGCGCGTTTATAAATATACTACAATTGGAAGGCGATCGGTGTTAATACGCAGCCCTTTATTTTTTTGTGATCAAAATCAATTTCGTTCTGCTTACCATACATAAAGCTATTGATGAGCAATCGTGTGCGTACGTACATGAATTGAAGGTTTAACTTCAAATGCCGGGCTTTTCATACCGTAAAAAAACGGGATTTCGCACTTTATTTTGTTAAACATTTTTATATTTCAAGTATAAGATTTAATTTACTTCTTGATTGAGATTAACAACCCATAGACCACTTTTCATTATAGGATTAAGGTTCTCTCTCTGATTATTAGTATCCTGTACCGAATAAAGAAACCCTGTTATCGGAATGTTTTTGCTGTTAAGATGAAAAACCCGGATAGTGATTTCTTCTGTGTGTAATTACCTAGTGTATTTACCTGATTTGTATTGTTTACAGTTATTACAAAAAAGATGAGTCAAAAACCTTTTATTTTGATTGCTGATGATGACCAGGAGGACCGTTATTTGTTGCATACTGCTTTTGAAGAGATTGGCCGGTCGAACGATATTTACCTGGTCGAAAATGGGTTACAGGTCTTCAAATACCTCGATACTTCTATTGAACAGTCGGGCATGCCCTCATTGATAGTGCTTGATCTAAACATGCCGTTCTTAAACGGTATGGAAACACTTTCACGCTTAAAAGCCCACAATTTATACAAAAACATCCCTGTCATTATGTTCACTACCTCGGTGCATGAGGTAGAAAAAGCAAAATGCCTTGAAATCGGAGCGGTTGATTTCATCAAGAAACCGGCGCGCTTCCAGCAAACGATTTCAACGGCAAAATTTCTGCATGAATCAGCTATCGGCAGCCAGCAAACGGAACTGGAACGTTAGCGGCCTGCATTGGCGAACACGGCTTCAATCACTTTCATATTGTTGATCGCATCCTGTAAAGGAGTAGGCGCCGGCGTGTTATTGATGATCGCCTGCGCAAAGAGGTCGCCCTGCAGGGTATACTGATCGATGGGTTCAAACTCCATTTCTTCTGCGCCTTCCTTGGTATGCAGCCAAAGGCGGGTAGCCAGGTGGGGCGGTGCATTAAAGGGAATTTCTATTTCAACGCGGCCTTCTGTGCCCAGGATCTGCACGCGCTGGTAAGGCATCAGCTGGGTTGAACAGGTAAAGGTGGCGGTTCCGTTCACAAATTCAAGAATGCCCGAAGCCATGGTGTCTGTTAAGAGCACCGGGTCGATCGTAACATGGCCGATCACCCGAAGCGGTTCGCTGTTGAAGAGGAAGCGGGCCAGGGACACGCAATAACAGCCAATGTCCATCATACCGCCGCCGCCCAGGTCTTTTTGATTCCGGATATTATTGGGATCATCATTATAATAGGAGAAGAAGGAATGAACCGTTTTCAGCTGGCCGATGCGTGCTTCATCTACCAGTTCTTTGGCCAGCACCCATTGGGGGTGGAAGCGGTACATAAAAGCTTCCATCACTTTTATCGCCGGGTATTGCTGCGCTATTTTTAATAATTGCATGGCTTCTGCAGCCGTCAATGCGATCGGTTTTTCACAGAGCACATGTTTACCAGCCTGCATGGCTTTCACCGTCCACTCCACATGCAAATGATTCGGAAGGGGAATATAGATCGCGTCTACATTCGCATCGTTCAGTAATTCTTCGTAGGAGCCATACACCGTTGGGATCTGTAAGCGGTCGGCGCATTCCTGCGCCTGCGCTTTGTTGCGCGAGGCAATGGCTACCACCTCGCCATAGCGGCTGCGTTGCAGGGCTGGAATTACTTTCTCCCGGGCGATCTTGGCAGTGCTTAATATGCCCCAACGTATTTTGGTCATGATGAACGATGTTAAGTGAGTGCTCAAATATAAGGGAAACAAGTTGTATGGGTCAAAGTTCAGTGGAGTATTCAAAGACTGCAGTATTACCGGGTGCATCGATGTTGATGGGGGCGATGATGCCACAATTGTGCAGTCAATTCCACGACGATCTTTAGAACAAATAGCTAAGGAGAAGAAGAAGCGGAGATAAGTTGTTGTGTATTAAAGTACATCCGAGCTTGGCACTGTGATTGTATTCTAGGAAGTGTAGGATCGCTTGAACAACTGGGTTAAAAGAGGGGCTGGATGGACATCCGCCCCCGTTTTAATCCAAAAATACTCTTTGAAAAACTAATGTAACATAATTCAAATTACACGCCAATCGTATAATAAACTAACTTTTGTATATCTAATTCGCAGCAATGTGAATTAATTTCCTCAGCAGCGGGTAATTTTCTTCCTAATTATCATTTCTTCATTTCCTGCAAAGACCCGCTTTCGGCTTAACCCTGTTTATAATACAAGCACTTTCCTGTTCTCAACTAAGGGTGTCACCGTATTTTCCACATTGCCCTTGATCTCTTTTGCCTAACATCGGTTATCTATCACTTATAGATGCATAAAGTTTACAAAAAGATGCATGGCCCTCTAATTAAGAAACGTACCAAATAGGGTAAACCTTAAGAATTTTCGTAAACAGTTATGTTAATGTGGGCGGAAGCGCCATTGATGTTGTTCACGCACTGTTCTTACACCCTTCACATTTCATCGTTCTCAGTTCAAAGTTTACGAGTTGTTGAGGCAGACCTGCGTGGCAGTTGGCGGTTCGCAGTTGGCAGTTCTCAGTTCGAAGTTTCCGACTTGTTGCAGCAAACCCAAACGGCAGTTTCCAGTGGACAATTGGCATTTTCCCAGGCGGCAACCGGCAAATCCTTTCAACATAGGCTCACAATAGGCTTGAAAGTCCATAGAGGCCTTAGAGAAGCGAAACGGAGAGCGGAGGGCGTAACATGATAGGCGCAATTCTGTCCGCTGACGCGGAATGCAAGGCGATCCCTGAAGGGCTCAAACAGAAGGGTGGGAGTGAATGGCTCAAACTGTCCGTTGAAGTCCAGGACAGACGGCTGAAGGGCGCTGAAGCCTGACCGGAATGCTCAAAGAGGCGGCTGAGCCCAGAGAAAAGCTCAAAACTGTCCGCGGAAGGGCGCGCGAATGGTGGCACGATGGTCGATAAGTCAGGAAAACCGACCGCCGATACGAAGCGCCCAGCAGCGCTGAAGGCGGCGAGTGGTTTCAGGGACGGGTCGGTAAAGGGGTTGGAGTGCATTTCAGCCCGTTTTGAAGCCGAAAATGTTAAAGAAAAGTAAACAGTACGCAGATTTGAGCTGGTTTTGGTACCGTGTTTTTACGTTGGAAATCCGAGACATTTTGGGCTGAAACCCTTGTGCTACAAGGGTTTTGCAAATCTTCAGCAAGCTTTGCCATAATAAAACCGTGAAAAACCTGATTATGACTGCGCGGAAGCGCGCTGTACATTTGTGTCAACAAAGAACGGTAGCGAGGAAACAGAGAGAAAGAAAGAGCGGCGCTACCAGAAGCCAGGAGCTTCACCACAAAATTCGACTTACGTTTTTTTTCATATGGCAAGCAATCGTTAGAGGTCGGCTGTTTCTACAGTGGACCTTTTTTCTTTTATACCACCTAAGCCAACGCCCCCGAGCCGCACCCGGCCCGCAACCCCGGCCCCGCCCCCTAAAAGGGGGAGAAAACTTAAACCTCCAAAACCCCTAAAGCAGGAAAAGCTAAACCCAAATCATCCTAAAAGTGTCTTCAAAAATTCAACGATCCACTGCAGGGCTTTAAAAGTTCGATACCCAAGCCCCAAAACGGAATTAAAAAGATTACCTCCGTAGCCACTCATCGCTTTATAACATCAATAACCAGCCGGCTCAAGCACTCAATAACTGAATAATTCAACAACGAATAATAACCAGGAACTGAATACCAGGAACTGAATAACTCAATAACTGAATAACTCAGGAACTCGTTGGACTGAATAACTCAGGAACTGAATAACTCAACCGGATAATAGTTGTCTTCCTAAACAACTGACCAACTAGTTGACATATCAACGCAAGTTGCTTTCTTTTTTTCAAGTATATTAACTTTGTCAACCCACCCAACTACTCAATCGGCCGCCTGCTACAAAACTGCCGACCTTATTACCAGGTTAACAACTTAACTTAGTAATTCATCACAAAAAAGCCGCTGTATTTCACTATCAGCTATTTCAATTCTGTCAACTTTTCAACAAGTCAGGAAGTCAACAGTCAAGTCATCAATAAAAAAATTTATCCCCCATGCAACCATTTCAGCACTGCCTTATTTTTATCATCATGTTTGCGAATTAGAGCATTTTTTTTACCCTTTTTTCTTCGTTACAGATCATAATCGATTGTTGCTGTATTGCAGTACAGATGCGGGTTTTGCAGCTGCGGAACAGCGTTAGGCATAATAAACACGTGACAAAGAGGATTATGATGAAATGGAAACGCGCTGTACATTTGCTTCATCAAACAACGGTAACACAGAAGAAAAGAAAAAAGCGCGACGAGAGAGAGAAGCAGGAATAAGAAGATGAGAAGAGAAGTGATACAGTTGACAGGTTGACAAAGATGATACAGTGAAGATAGAAACATGGCTAAGAAAGAGTAGCAGAGAGAAGGTAAGGAAAGAAGCAAAGAGGAGCAAGTAAGAACCTGAGTGCAGCGCTGGAAACCGAAGCGGAAGCTTCACCCCAATTTGACTTAGATTTTTTTTCATATGGCAAGCAATCGTTAGAGGCCAGCTGTTTCTACAGTGGGCCTTTTTTTGTGACCATAACCGCAAGCGCAGCAGCAGGCTGCGAAACCCAAACCCAAATACGCTCTAACTCGTACGGCCAGCCAACACCCAAACCTGGTAATACCCCCGTTTATGAAATAGCGCTTTTTCCGATAGGGAGATGGTTCCCATAATAAGAAAGCGCTTTACGATTCCGTAAAGCGCTTAGAAAATCGTATAAATCAACTTAGTTGAGATTGATCACTGTGGAATCCGTGAAGGAGGTGTTTACCTTCAAATGGAAATCGCCCTGGGTGGTATCGGGCGCACCATATAAATAACCTTTAATGATGGTTTTTTTATTCGTCTCTACTTTGATATTGTTCTCAAAGGTTTTACTTTTTGATTGCCCTGTTACCTTGTCTTTATATAAAATATGTACCCACATCGTATAAGGACTGCCAAACAAGTATTCTTCAAAAGTGGTTTGATTCCGCCTTATGCCATAAACGTCTTTGCTGCCCATCGTTGTTCCAAGCGAGCTGAAAGAATAGTTGCCATTGATGGGGGCTACATACAGCTTAACCTCGCCATTCGGATGTGATGCCGGTAATGCATCATACAATTCCACTCTTAACAAACCGGTGATCCGGTTCAGGCTTACGTCCTGAGGATTAACACTGGGGGCGTCCGTTACCGTATCGATGAACTTTTTGAAAAATACATCGGGCATTGAACCCACTGTAGTTTGGTTTATTTGTTGGGGACCAAGATCAGCCCAGTTCAGGTTGGCGCCGCCGTTCCTGGCAACGGGCCCGTTGGACGCATATAACACAATAGTATAAGTTCCGGCGGGCAGCGAATCTTTTATAATGCCAAATCCGGTTTTGTTGTTGGCCGTATCCTGGTGAATAGAACTTTTTAGCAAATTATCGCTGCCATACGCGAAATAATACACGTCGGTAATTTTTGACAACGATGCATCGGTGGCTACACGCATGCTTTGCGTTTCTACTAAAAAATTGGTAACACTGAAACTTACCGGGTATCTGTTTTCAGGATTTGTTGGTATTTCGCCGGTAGAAGTGTTTTTTTTACAAGCAAACAGTACACTTGCCAGTAAGAGGGCAGGAACTAGTTTTTTCATGAAGGGGTACAAAGTTAATTAATAAAGTACTTAAGGTTAACAATGCAAGATACACCTAAAAAGCATAGGTCAAAAGCGCCCACATTCTTAATTTTCACAACTTATCCTGACCCTGACCTGGGATCGACGCCTTTGCAGAAAACCAGGAAGTTAACCCCAACTGGCAGGCTTCAGTAATTTAATTTACCTGTTTGAGTACTTATTATCACTGTTAATAAGCCATATAAAAAATTATATAATAACTATATCATGTAATCGAATAATGTAATATATTTGATCAAACATACACGCTGCGTTAAGCATCTCTGATTTTTGTTGCATCATCTACACACCTTCAGCAGGATCCAACCACTTCAGTGCATTTATATAAAATGATTATGCATGATCATGTCTTGCAGATAATCTTGTAACTGTTTAAAATACTTAGTATGTCATTTATTGCCAAACTGCAATTGCAGAATGAGGATGAGATCAGTGTGCTTAAATGTAGCTATCGTTTTTACCAGAATCTGGATCCGGGTGGAAGGGTAGCCACAGTACCATTAGGTGGCATCATTAACCTTACGCTGGTAAGTAGCAGCAATCCCAGTTTATTTGAGTGGATGATAGAAAAGCATCAAAAAAAGAACGGGACGATCACTTTTATCCGATACGATACCATGAGTAAGTTAAAAACCCTCGAGTTTGTGGATACCCTTTGCGTTGAGTTTCACGAAACTTTTGATCCAACTGCCGAACATCCAATGGTATTACAGTTGGTACTGAACGCTCATTATATTAAAATGGAAGGATTGATGTTTAAAAAGCATTGGGCGCCTTGTTAAGCAAACCACTTATTGTTATGGCACGAACAATTGAAACGATCATTAATATCAATGGAGTTATTATTAAGGATCAGTCAGCATTGCGTATTAGTCAGAGAATATATGAACACCATACATTTAGCTTTATTTGTCCACTAGAAGGAACGGATAAAACGGTGAACGATCTTTTAAAGGAGCCTCAGCAATTATTAGGTGTACCTATACATATAAAAGCCGTTTTGGCGAATGAAAGTCCACAAATAATGTTTTCAGGTGTGATAACGGAGGTAGAAGAGGCCAGCAATAATGAACATCCCTCGAACTTAATCATCAAAGGATATAGTCCAACAATACTGTTAGACAATGGGCGCCATTGCAAAGCATTTTCCAGGGGATCAATAAAGAGTATCTTCAGTGAAATGTTGGAGAATTATCAGTCCGCCGGATACTCCAGTTACATCAATCCATCTAATTCTGAAACCTTTCATTACCAGGTGCAATATAACGAAACAGACTGGCAGTTCATTAAACGGCTGGCCAGTAACTGGGGTGAATGGTTGTATTATGACGGACAAAGACTGGTTGTAAGCGCAGACAAGGGTAAAAAAGTGAAGCTAACGTATAAGGAACATTTATTTAAGTTTGGTTTGCAAATGCAATTGAAGCCGGCTGGATATAGTGTAAAGGCTTATAGTTATGTGGCAGGAAAAGTTTTTAATAGTGACATGCAAACGCAGGCGATAGTAAATCGAAATGAGCTGCAAGCCAATGTTTCGGTATTGAGCGAACAATTTTTTGGCAGCCCGAAGGAAACCTGGTACAACCGTTTTGTAAAGAACCTGAAACAGGTGAATGATTACCGGGATAACCAGGCCGCTATTCAACAAAGTGATATGGTACTGTTCACAGGCAGTAGTGATTTACCCGCTTTTCAGACAGGAGATATAATTGAAATAGATACCGGTGTCAAAAAAGGAGAGGATCAGCCGAACAGTGAATACAGGATTATGTCAATTGAGCATTGTTGGGATGATGCAGGAAATTATTTCAATGAATTTGTAGCAGTGCCGTTAACAGAAAATGGTCCGCCTTTCCGGCCGATACCAGAACCCTATTGTGAAGCACAGCCGGCGATAGTAGTAACAAATTATGACCAGGAAGGCTTGGGGCGAATAGCGGTAAGATTTCACTGGATGGAAGAGAAGGATAAAACACCCTTGTTACGTGTAGTCCTGCCTTATGCGGGAAATGGAAATGGTTTTTTCGTGATGCCGGAAATAGGAGATGAAGTGATGGTTGCTTTTGTCGGTGGCCAGGCCAGCCAGCCTTATGTAATCGGCGCGGTTTATAATGCCAATGCTAAAACGCCATTTGGCAATGAAGGCAATGATGTAAAAGCGATACAATCACGAAGCGGGATCCAGGTAATAATGAATGATGAGCAGGGAAGTATTGTTCTGCAAGATAAGCAGGCAAATAGCGTACATCTGAATGGACAAGGTGTCATTAAAGTGAAAGCAAAGGAGAATATAATGCTTGAGGTTGGGGATACTAAATTTGAATTAAGTAAAGACAGCATCCGGATATCTTCGTCGGAAATAAAGCTCGAAGCCAGGGACGAATTGAAGATCACCAGTGCAGCGAGTGCGAATATTAATGCGGCGAAGAATATGGATATAAAAGGTGCAAAGATCAATCTTAACTAGAATATTCAATGGTTTGTAAATTTCAATAGAGTGGGTAAGCCGGCAGCAAGGGTAGGAGATAAACATGTATGTTTGATGGTATCGCCAGGTGGCGTGCCACACGAGGGCGGACCTGTTATAGGTCCGGGTTGCTCTACTGTTTTAATAGAAGGTATGTCGGCAGCGGTGGCTGGTGATACCTGTACTTGTGTAGGGGCATTGGATACCATACTGTCAGGATCGGCCAGCGTCTTCATTGGCGGGAAGCCTGCGGCCCGTAAAGGTGATAAATGTGCGCATGGAGGTGCTGTGTCATTTGGAAGTGGTACTGTTTTCATTGGAGGAAGGATGATCAGTATAAGGATTGAAATTGAAAGCGAGGAGTTTGTTGAACCGTCGGAAGAGGAAAAGGCTCGATTGATAGAGCAGGCGATTAAAGATTGTATTGTATTGCTGGAAAGAAAGCTGGTGTTGATGGAGAATAACGATCCTGCTACGATGGCTGCGTTTAAGAAATGGTTTGGCCGTGATGATGAGGAGGCGGTGGAAAAAATATTGACAATGACAAGGAGGGCTTTGAAGGTGGGTAGAACCTTAACGATCGATAACTTTTCCGTAATTATAAATGAAAAGAACAGGATGAACGAATATGCCAATTCTTATCCCGAGGATCCTGATTACAGTATATTGCTTGGTGATCGGTTTTGGGAAGATGAGATATCTAATGAAAAAACGAAGGCAAGTATAATTATTCATGAGTTATCGCATTTTAAAGCGATAGGGGCTACCGAAGATGTAATATATGGCCAAGAGCGTTGTTTAAAATTGGCGAGTACTCATTCGCATTTGGCTTGTAAAAATGCTGAATCCTATGAATATTTTATTATCACCTGAAGCTAAGAAGTCTAATTATGGATGAAAATTTACTAAATATTGAATTAAATATTGAAAAGAATGAGAGCTTGTTGGTGGCTCATTTGGTGTTTTCCAATAGTTCAAGTGATGAGATTTATTTGGACAGCCAGACCATATGCGCAGATTCAAAAACTCATAGAAACGTTTTCAAAGTTTTAGATGAAAAGAACAATGAAATTGATTATGTAGGAAGATTTGTAAATAGACAGGTTAGGCGTGAGGACTTTATTCCACTTAAAGGAGGACAAAAAATTAAGACGGACGTGGTACTAAATGATGTATATAAGGTTCTTAGAGGGCACAGGTATTTTGTTCAATATTCAGTATTCCATCCAACGTATATGGAGGACGCAGAGTTCACTATACTCGAATCCAATATTGTTGAAGTCTTTTATTAATGGGCAAACAAGCAGCCAGAATAGGACATAACCACTCTTGTCCGATGGTGACACCTGTCACACCACCAGTGCAGTAGTTCCAAAACTACCGCTGCCATAATCCTGCAACCGCTGATCTACATTTTGTTGCCCGGCTCTTAGGCACAATATCCTCGATTCCACGCCGATAAACAGCCACTTAACGCAAGACTTGATGGAAACTACTAGCGACTTCGAGAATACCTTTAAGCCTTCACTCAGTCGCCAAGTGTTAGTTTCAGAAAATCGAGATCAATAAAGGAAGGTAAACTGAGCACAGCCGGCCTGTCTCATTGATTATTCAGAAAGGAGCAAAAATTTAATGAGCAGTATGTTCCGGAATAATTCGGGAAACTGCACGGCTACTTAATAACCGGTTTTTCTGCTACTGGGAAGAACTGGTTGTTTTTTATGATTTGTCGACCGGTTCTAATGAGACGTGGGATCGTGTAAAAATATCTACTAATCCACACTATAAATTATTACAGATTTTACTGTGTAGCTAATACCATTCAATTAGACACCCGGGTACCAAAATTGCAACTATTCTATCCCGCATTCATTCTGAAAGTATTTTCTGAAATATTAAGATAGGAAGGTTTGAGGGGGATTATAAAACGATTGCGCGCTTATGAGTAAATATTATCCGGCTTCTCCATTTCAGCCGTTTCAAAGTTTTCCTATAGCAACCTGCCACTGGGTTGTCTTGAATGAAGATTCTTACAGCAACAATACTTCCTGCAAGCCAAATTATTATACAACCATTAATTATTTAAAATCCGGCGAAGGCTAATGCCGCCGGTACCGGGTCGTCCGTTCTCTGCTCGGGTCTGGGCCTCAAGGGTCCTGCCATGAGGCAGGCGGTATTGCCACCTGGTGAGTTGAATCACCTCAATATCCTGGGATCGTTAAAAGATATGCCACATCTGTTCAGGCCGCCCTGCGGCAGAATGGTGTGGCATTCTTGCTTACGGGCGTAGTTTGGCTCAATTTCTGAACTATCTTTGGCCTGGAATTGTTCTCAACATGGGTTGCCACCATGCATCCGTTCCTCTTGCGTACCTCCCGGCTATTTGTAATGCGTTTTTCTACAAGGCCATTGGCCTATAAAACTTATCTTTTGAACCGGTAGCAGCCGTACCCTCACCATTAAAATTTAAAAAGTGTAATTATGCGTGCGATGTGGAAAGGGTCGATCGGGTTCGGCCTGGTAAACATTCCGGTGCGAATGTATGTCGCTACCGAAGAAAGCTCCATCCCTTTTGTGCAGCTCGATAAGAAAACCCATAGCCGGGTGCGCTACAAAAAAGTAAGCGAATCCACCGGCAAGGAACTTTTCCAGGAAGACATCGTGCGCGCCTACCAAATGGGCGATGATTATGTGATCGTAGATGATGCCGACTTTGAAAAAGCCGCCCCCGAAAAGATTGACCACCTCGAGATCACCCAGTTCATCAATGAAAAAGAAATAGACGCCGTCTACTACGAAAAGCCCTATTACCTTGAGCCCGATAAAATGGGCGCCAAAGCTTACGTCCTGCTCCGGGACGCCCTCAAAAAAGAGAACAAGGCGGCCCTCGGCCCCTTGGTATACCATAACAAAGAATGGATCTGCCTCATAAAACCCTTGCGTAAAGTGCTGGTGATGCACCGGCTGCGTTTTACCGATGAAATAAGAAGCGACGCCGGTATCGTAGTGCCCGATACCACCATTAAACCCGAAGAACTGAAAATGGCCAGCATGCTGGTAGGGCAGCTCACCAAACCCTTTAAACCCGAAGAATACCGGGATACCTACTCAGAAAAATTAATGAAGGTCATTGAAGCCAAGGCCAAAGGCAAACCAACCGCCAAACCGTTGAAGGTAGCACACAATGCCACCACCACTGACCTCATGGAAAAATTAAAAGCAAGTATTGCTGCAAAATCAACCACCAAAAAGGCATCTTAGTCTTTGATATACATTCCAGAAAAGGAAAGCACATATTATAATTTGTAGGGTATTTGTTATCATAACGAATACACATTTTTAATTCCCGCTTTTGTCAAGGGGCCTATACAATTGTTTGTATATAATAAGCGCATTCAACAAAGCCCGGGCTTTTTTGCTTTCCGTTCTCCTGGCTACATACTTACAGCATTATTTATTATTTATTTCTCAATCCTAAACTGGTTTTTTATGCTAAAAATCAAAGTATGCCTTATTGCTGCCGCCATTGCCGGCGGCGTCTTCGGCGCTATTGCGCACAGAGCTCCAAACTCCTGCGAAGGACAACCCCAGTATTATCGTGTTGGTAATTCCTATTTTCCGGCCGGGGACTATGGGGTTCACTTTACCTGCCAGGCAGGCGGCGGTACCTGCACCTGGTATAAACCCAATCCTTTCAATCCCAGCAGCTGGGCGCCCTGTCGCACCGGCGCCTTTTCCTGGTTGATCAATACGCCGGGTAAAAAATAGCTAGCGCGGATTTTGTTCTATGTCATTGTTAAAGGCAATCACATCGGGTGGTATGGGGAACACATACCGTGGGTCGTTCGGGGGCAGGGTATATAGTTGCTGCCGGTACTTCCGTTGTAAGGTAATGCTTGCATTTCCCTTGTTCAGGCGGCGGATATCAGCCCAGCGAAGCCCGCGGAAGATCAGCTCCTTGCGGCGCTCCATTAATACCAGCGCTAAAACTTCAGCGGGCGTGTTTACCGGGGGCGGGGTATAGGCGCCGTTTTTCCATCTGCTCTTCAGTAAGGTAACAAGGTCTTCCAAAGCCCCGGCTGCGTCCTGCAGCCGGGCTTTACATTCTGCCCGTATCAACAAAACTTCATCTACCGCCAGGCCGCTGAAAGGGAAATTGTAACCACTGTAACTATACTTGCTTATCGGATGGCCGGTATTGTCAATGGTAAAGAAGAGCTGCTTGCGTAAATCTGCTGCAGCATAAGACCGGTATAAAAGAGAATCGATATAACAGTTACCTGAATGCAACATCGTGGCGCCGGAATACAGGTTGCTTTGGTACAACACTTCTTCGTTGTTGCGGCTAAAAGGGTCTATCACGGAAGTATCGATGCTGTTATAATCCAGCAATTTTGTATACAATGAGAGGCTGCTGTCTGCATATAACAAGGCACCGGCGTAATCTCTCATGCTTAAATATACCCTGGCCAGCAAGGCATAGGCTGCTGGTGCTGAAGGCCTGTTCTTGCGTAGCGGATCCGGCATGGCGGGCAACAAATGGGCTGCCTCTTTCAGATCATTCGTTATTTGATCATAGGTGGCGCCCAGGGTCGCCCGCCGGATCTGCTCGAAAGGATCAGCTGTCAGGCGCAATGGAATACCCGGGCCGCCTGCACTGGTTACATCATACAGGTTGGCAAACTGCAGGACCAGGTTGTAAAAGGCATAACTCCTGATAAAGAGTGCAGCGCCTCGAAGCTGGCTGATCAATTGCGGTTTGTCGGCCAGCAGATCGGGCAAAGCATCAAGCACAGAGTTGGCATAATACACTTGTTTATAGGGTTGGTTCCAGTCTTCTACGGGTGCATTGTCTTCGAAGATCTCCCGTTGCCAGAGGTAGGCATTCCGTTCCACCGGGTAAAACTGGCCGGAATCAACAATATAGAAATTGTCGGCGGAGATCTCCGGTAAGGCCGGAGTCTCGCGCATCACGATCATGTTGTCGAGCAAAGCCTGGACATCTTCGATACTATTCAGGAGGTCTAAACTACTGTCCGGAACTCTTTCCAGTGCAGCTTGTTTAGTACAGGCAATGGATAGCATCAGCAATGCGACAGGCAGGATGGTTAAACGGTTAACGGGTTTCTTATACATAACATGGGCTTTATTGCTGAAAAATAATAACACTACTTAAAAGTTCCCCTAAAGCCAATTGTATACAGCACCGGTTGGCGGTAACCGCTCAGCTGGTCGGGGTCGATACCCCATTTGTTGGCCCGCCAGATAATACCCGGGTTGCTGCAGTTAAGATATATATTGGCCAAACGCAGGCGACCTTTTTTCAAGGCCCGGCCTTCCAGGTCATAGCTCAAATGAATATTCTGCAGCCGCAGGTGATCGGCCTTTTCAACAAGTACACTTGAAAAGTTATAGAATATGTCCCTGTTGTGATCCGGTTCAACCGATACCGGTATGGAAGGTACGGTGGTGGTCTTTTCATCACCGGGCTGCTGCCAGCGGCGGCTAAAATCAGCAGATCCGGCCGGCACGCCCTGGTAGAGGTCATAATAATTGATGCTTTGCCTTCTGAAATAATAGTTCAGTTTGTAGGAGACCGTTATCGATAGGTTCCACTGTTTGAAATTGAAATCATTGGTAATACTCCCGAATATTGGTGGGGTGGCGCGGCCATGATAGGTGAGGCTGCTGCTGCCACGGGCCATGATCATATCTATATATTGAGTACCTTTTTCACCGAGGGGATCACCATGCTGGTCGAGCCCTTTAAAGGGAAAACTGAACAGGCCATAGAGGGGCTTGCCTTTTACTGTTGTAAAATAATTCGGATCACAATACTTCCAGGCCGCCAGCAGGGTATCATCTGTATACGTTATTTTTTCCTGCATGATACTCATCATAAAGCTGGTGCGCCAGCTGAATTGCCGCAAAACGTTCTTGCTTTCAATAACGATATCAAAATTACGTGATGAGAGGGCGGCTACGTTGCCAGTAAGATCAGTGCCCAGGGTTGGGTCGAGGTCGTTATAACCAACCAGGTAGCGGGATGATTTCCGATACCAGTTCAGGCTGAGTTCGACACGGTCATTAACCGTCCTGAGATTTACGCCGAGGTTAAGATTGCGTACCCTTTCCCAGCGCAGGGTATTTTGGGTTGGATTAGTTAGAAAGGCATAAGGATCGCCATTGTCATTTTTACCGCTATAACTGATGGTTCGCCATGCAAAAGCATCGTAAGGCGGATTGCCGGTACTGCCATAAGTAGCGCTTAGCCGCACAAAGGGCAACCAGTTGCTGTGGTAAAAACGTTCGGAACTTAACTGCCAGGCAACGCCCACGGACATGAGGGGTGAGAACTGGTTATTGATCCGGCGGGCAAATAAATTGGAGCGTTCCTGCCGGGCACTGGCCGTGAGATCATATTTTTCCCGCCAACGAAAAAAAGCATTCAGATAAGCTGAAGCATATGTGTGATATAAAGACCGGGATAATTGCGGGGAAGGTATAGCTAATCTGAGTCCCTGGAAATAGTACATCGGGTAAAGGGTGGTATCGTTGACATCCGTTTGGCCTTTGCCGCTTGCTTCGTTATAGTCGTAGATGCGTTCACGCGAGTACATTTCTTCATTGACGATGCGGTCTTTACCGGCCATCAGCACCAGGAGCTTGTTGCTCCATTTTTTGCTGTAGCTGAACTGCAGGCGCATATTGGTGGAAGCATATTTTGTTTTGTACCGTTCGGCAATATCGCCTTCAGGAATGGGTTGCAATACAGTACCTGGTTGTAGTTGCGAATAACTGTTCACCAGGTCACGGGTAAAAAAACTTTGTTCATCCTGCACCTCCTTGAGCTGGTTACGGGCTGCCTGATGTTGAAAATAAGCATTCATCATAAGTCCCGGTACTATTTTGCCCGCATCCCATTTCAGCGCCAGATTATACCTGTAGTCGTTTTCAGTAACCAGGTGATTGCGCAGACGGAACTCCCGCAATGGATAATATCTCCAATCCAGCAGCCTGCCTTTTCCGGCCGTATCAATATAGCTGTAACGGTATTTATAGGGCATGGCCACCTCCATATTATTATTGTCTAACAGCATTTGATAAGGCAGCATTGATTCGGGAACACCGTTCATATTCTTTTGCAGGTGCTGGGCCAATGAAACACTTGTGGAGATTTCCAGGGCTCTGAATTTAGTATTGAATTTGAACAGGGCGGTGGTTCGTTCTTCGCGGCTCAATTGCCATTCGGGATGAATACGGTCATAGCCTGTAGAGATATAGTAGTTATAGGCCTTGCTGCCTCCTTCCATTTGAATAAAATAATGCTGGCGCAGGCTGGGGCGGTAAAAATATTTTTTCAGATCATGGCGGTTATCGAGGCTGGCCAGGGAATCCAAAAAAGCCAGTCTTTGCGCATCCGGAAGATGCTTGTATAATGCTTCGACCACCTGCGACAGAGGTGGACGTGTAGGAAATCGAAGCAGTTGATCAAAATATTTGCTCCGGAATACAGTAGTATCGAAGATAATGTGATCAGCGGCGCTCATCCGGCCTGTTGTAAAAAGTGCAGGTCTGGCCGCAAGGCTAATGGAAGTATTGAAGGATACGCGGAACCGGTCGATATATTGCGAAGACCTCGTTTTTATGATCACGACGCCGGAAGCCGCCCGGCTGCCCCATAAAGAAAGGGCCGACGCGTCGCGTAAAACGCTGATATCTAAAATGTCATCCGGATTGATATTAATGAGATTGCCTTGCAGGGGAAAATGATCAACAACGATCAATGGGTTGGGGTTTAACATACTGGTTCGGGCGCCCACGGAGAACCAGCTGGGCTGGTTTAAATAAGGCGTTTTGGGGGTAAGCAGCAAACCGGGTACAATGCTTTCCAGGCGATGCACTGCATTTATTGCTACCCGTTGTTGAAACTGCTCCTGGTTTACGGAGAAATCGGAGCCTGCATTGCGGTTTTTTCTAAATTGCTGGTAGCCGGTATTGATGATCACCTGGGGCACATTGGGGACGATCTTTTCTTCCACCCGGATGAGGATGTCCCGTACATGCCGCACCCGGAAACTATCTGTTCTTATATGATCGCCATACAATAACAACACGGTATTCTGGTTCAATACCTTAAAATAGAACAAACCTTTTGAGTTCGTATAAGTAGAGATGCCTGTTCGCATGTTGGCGACAGTTACGTCCGGAACGGGTTCACCCAATTGATTGATCACTTTGCCACTTTTAGTACCAGGCGCTGCTTTCCCTTGATATTTTTCAACCATAGAGGGAACTGGTTGGGCATGGATCACGGAGCTCAATAACAAGGCCGTACAAAAAAAGGCCAGGAAATGGAATTGTCCCATGTAGCATTTCATTTTAAAATCGGGAATCTATGCGGCTGGAAGTGGATCTGCTAAAGGCGGGTGGTTGATGGAGGCAAAGGATAGGCTAATGGTCAATGTAGTATCTTATTGTTAACGTATGGCTGGTTGGCGGCCTCGATGATCAATTGATTGCCTTTTACTTTTAGACGGATGTTTTTGTCAGAGATCATGATTTTATTGATCAACTCTTCTATATTCATGGTCCTTGAACCCTGAAAGCTTACCTTGGTATTAGTGTTTGCTGTACCCACCAGGGTGAGGCCATACCACCGGGCTAATTCAGCAGCCACGCAATTCAGATCGTCGTTGCGGAAATTAAACAGGCGTTTCGTATAGGCGATTACCTTATCCTCATCTTTCTTTTTATAGATCTCAATAGGTTTGCCTTTTTCGATCATGGCTGTTTCTCCTGCAAGGAGGGTGGTCTGATAGGGGCCGGCATTCAGTACCAGTTTACCCGAGACGGCGGTCACGATTGTTGTTTTTTCATTATCGTAAGTACGAATATTAAAGGCCCCGCCATAACTGGTGATCCGGGCGGTACTGGTTTTGGCGCGAAAGGGGGTTGAGTCGATCGGAACAGCGGTAATATAGGCTTCGCCGTTAAGCGTTATTTCTCTGTTGGAGCCTTCAAAGCGATCGGGATATAATACCTCCGATGCTGCATTTAAGATAAAAGAACTGCCATCAGGCAGGGGGCCTGGTAAAATGGTTTTCACTTTATTGCTGATCTTGTGGTCTTTTTTATAGCGGGCGGTGTTATTATCCCCAAAGGCGCCGCGGCGGCTTACGAACTGCAGATCGGGTTGTTCGGGAGCTGTGTCACGATCTACTGAAAAGGGCCGCGCTGCTGCGCGCGGCCCGTTGTTTCTGGAAAGGGATGGTACTTCAGCAACATAACTGTCATGGCTGGTGTTGCCCGGCTCTGCAGGTCTTGCAGGCGATGTAACCACATCATTCTCCGGTTTGAAAGTAGCCGGTGTTGTTTCTGCCACTAAAGGTGCAGGTGATCCCCCACGGAAATCGTCAACCAGCCACGGTGTGAAAGAAACCGCTATTATAAAAGCTGCTGCCGCTATTCGTTTTCTCTTAGTCTTCCTGGTCGTTTTTGCCAGGCGGTGTTTATGTAAGCGCTGGTAAAAGTCGTTGGTACAGGCCTCCAGGTCTATTTCCTCCAGTTGTTTGGCGCGGGCCAGGATCCAGTCCTTGTCTTTAAAGCGTTCGAGCCAGGCTTTGTTCTCCACCGAGAGCGAAGCCCAGGCTTCCAGTTGGGCGATCTCTTCCGGCGTAGCTTCTTCGTTCATGTATTTTACGAGCAGCGCGGTTATAGGTTCATGTGTTTCTGACATGATGTAGTAGGTTAAAAAGAGTATGTTTGTAAATTCACCTCGTTGAATACTGATACCATTCTAAAGACGTAGAGGGGGCTGCAAAAACAAGGTGGATGGTAAAATTTTTTTTTAGCGGGGTGGCGAACAAGTCATCCGCAGGCAATAACCACGATCGTAAGGATGGTATTCAACAGCTGCAATTTGATTTCATTAATCGCCGATTTTCTTTGCTGTCGAACTGCTTCCCCGGTAATACCCAGATCGCCGCCAACTTCTTCGTAGGTTCTTCCCTTTAATATAGTTTCGTCTATGATATACTGTTTTTTGGGCGGCAGGTTTTTAATTATCTGCAGAATGGCTTCTATACATTCGTGCTCGTTTACAACCTGGGGATTTTCGGCGTGTTTGCCAAATGCTAGCCATTTCAGCAGTCTTCGATGAGGTATGTGCTTTCTAAGTTCATCTATGCACATGTGCCTGGCTTTTACATAGAGGAAGGCCTTTATATTCATTTCACCTTCAAATCTTTGTTGGCTTTCCCATAACTCTATGAATATGTCTTGTGTTTTGTCGCGGGCATTTGCTTTGTCATTTAAAATACTGTAGCAAAGGAGCAATATGGGTTTGAAATATTTGTTGTGTACTTTGGTAAATACATCGGAGTTACGTTGATTAAACAAATCGAGTTCATGTTGTTCAAGCATAATGGTATTATACTTTTAAAGTTGATAGCAGTTGTTCAGCATCTTAAGTGATGGCGCATACATTGTGCGGTTACTGAATATGTAAGCAACACATATATTAATGCGGATCAGGTGGGATCAGTATTAACGAAGAGTATAGATGTGTTTCACAGGTGAGCTGTAGTGGATTAATGCACGCAAAAGTATAGTAATTCAATACAGAAAAAAAAATTAGTAAGTTTTAGTACTTCTAGAAGTTTGAATAATTACTAACGGAGCAATGCGATATGTTGGTCAGACACGATCCGATTTACACCAGTTTAACCCTCTTAAGTGTAAAGTTATTTCAGGATTTATTCTTCACCTGTATAGCTATGTTAGGACGAGACAAGTAGTGTCGGAGTGGCCGGGGAGTTGCCTAAGAGCTGCCGACGACTTCTCTGGGGGTTGTCTAAGAGTTGTCTGGGACTTGCCTTACGCCCCAGGGATCAAGAGCTATCTTAGAGCTATCTCAGAGCTATCTTAGAGCAGTCCCTGTGCTGTTGCACACCATGACCCGGCCAGTTGGGTACAATTCAGGTACAAGTTTGCAGGTGAAAAAGTGTTTTGAGGGGTGGGCGGTACCACCACATTCTTTGTTATTGTCTCTTGTACGCTTATGATAATATTGTGTACCCGCCGCACGAAGAAACTGTCGGTTTTTATGTTTGTACCGTAGACTTTTAAGAAGGTATTTGGCTGAAGGATCTTGAAATGAAAAAGACCTTTTTTGTTGGTAATGGTAGAAACACCTGTACGCAGGTTGGCCACGGTAACATCCTGAACCGGTTCACCCAACTGATTGATCAGTTTGCCGCTTATACTGCGGCTCGCCTTTTCCCTAATTTGCGCATGGATCGGCTGCGCCGGGAGCAGGAGTATGGCAAAGCAAATTATTGGTCTATTGGGCAATCCCATGTGCTTAGAGTTGAGTATAAAATTAATGAATGATCAATTCATTGCCTTTCAGTGTTAAATGGCATTGACCATCGGAGGTAACAAGCTTTTTTATGACATCTGTAACTTCAACGAGTCGCGACCCCCGGAAGCTAACCCGTGTATGGCTGCTATCATTGCCAGCCACTGTCAGGCCATACCAGCGGGCAATCTCCCGGGCCACGTCATTTACGTTGTCGTTCTCGAAATAAAAAAGCTTTCTGGTATAGGCTACTATTTTTTCAACATTCTTTCTGTTGTACAATTCAATGGGAGCTCCTCTTTGAATGATAGCGGTTTCTCCTGCCTCGATTTGGGCCTGGTAGGTGCCGGCCTGCACAGTTAGGTTATCGCCTGTCAGTGCGGTTACCGTTGTCTGCTTTCCGTTGCTATAAGAGTGCACATTAAAACTACCGCCATAGCTTAGGATAAGGGCGTTCTTCGTTCTAACCAGCAAGGGTTGGTCTGCATTCTGCACAAGGTTGAAATATGCTTCTCCTTCGAGCGTTATCCTTCTATTACTAGTATCGAATGGATCAGAATAGCCAATCTCTGATCCCGCATTTAAAATAAAGGCACTTCCATCGGGAAGGAAGCTAGGTAAGATAGTTCTCTCCTTATTAATGATTACGTGTTCTTTTTTCCGCGGCCCCAAAACGGACCTGGTGCCGTGCGCGTTCTTGCTGACAAAGGCTGGCGCTGCTGGTGTTAATTCTATGTTTTCAGCAGTGTCTGCTGGCAGGTGCAATCTGGAAGGCTGGTCGGTACTATCCGGTAAGTGTGATGTGGCGTGCGTTGGCTTGTGATTGGCTGCCGGATTGATTGTAACTGGAGTGGTTTGTGCAACAGGTTGTTTTTGCGCCACTTCTAATAGATCGTGGTTGTGTAACCAGGCAGCAAAGAAAAGTATACAAACAGCGGCCGCAGCAGCGAAGCTACGCCGCATGCGTTTGCGTTTTAAGCTTTTAATGCGTTGGTAATACTCTAAGTGCTGTAAGCAATCGCTCGCGTTTGCCTCCCTATAGATTTTTTCCATCCGCCCGTAGCGCTTCCGGATGAGGCTGAAGTTATTGGAACGGTTCAGCCAGTTTCTGTTCTCCACCGATAAAGAAGCCCACTCTTCCACCTGCATGATCTCTGCGTCAGTGGCGCCGCCAGTTAGATATCTCATTAACGGTGAAGAAGTTTTACTTGGCCGGTAATGGCGCAATTCTATGATTTCTACCAACTCAGCTAAGCTGGCCGCTTCATCCAGCAACAGGTATAGTAACCGCTTGTCACCGGATAGCACCCGCATGGATTCTTTCACCCATTTTTTCTGTGGCTTTTTATGCCGAAGTGTGTCAGAGCAGGCATCCAACATGATGTTAAACAAGTAGTCTTTAATGTACGGTATACTTTTGAAGAGTGCCTTGCTGGTTCCTAACTGCATAAATGCGTTTAGCGTAACGGCTTCAGCATCATCTTTATTGGCCAGGAGATTATAGGAAACATATTTTAACAGCGGGTAAAATTCATTGTAAGCATTTACAAAGGTCTGGTCCTTATATTCATCGATAGAGCAAGCTTCATTTTTCAATGGCATATGTAACGATGTTTTAATGAAGAACTGGTAAGTGATGGTTTTTCGAACAGAAGTATTTATCGTTTCACCTCGTTATGTACTGATAGCAATCTAAAGACGTAAAGGGGGGTACAAAAACAAGGTAAATGGTATTTTTATTAGCAAGGTTGCCATAGACCATGCGCATGCAATTACCAGTATGGCCAGGATGGTATTCATCAACTGCAGTTTAATTTGTCGAAGAGTCTGGATTTTTTGCTGGCGGACTGCCTCCGCGGAAATCCCCAGCTTCGCGCCAATTTCTTTGTTGGTTCTTCCATTGGTATAAGCCTCAGTTAATATATCCTTTTGCCTGGGCGACAGGTCTTGAATGATCTGAACGATAGCATCAGTAGCTGCGTGATCGTGTATAGCCTGGGGATCTTCAACCTCCTGGCTTTGCTGCAGCCATTTCTGGAATCGCCGGATCGTTTTATATTTTCTCAGTTTATCAATACACATGTTGCGGGCGGTGGTAAACAGGAAGCCTTTTATATGCCCTTCGCTTTCGAAAGGCCGCTGGTTTTCCCACAGTTTGATGAATGTCTCCTGCGCTAAACCTTTGGCTTTATCTAAATCTTCTAACAGAGAGAAACAAAGAATAACTATTTCTTTGTGGTACTTATGGAACAGTTTAGTGAATATTTCATGGTTACGAGCATTAAACTGATCGAGCTCATATTGTTCAAGCATAATGGCATTATACTTTTAAAGTGAAGCGAGATGTTTAATATGGTTAATTGATGGCGCATCCGTTGTGTAGCTACTAAATATGTAAGCGACACATAGCAGTGCGGATCAGGTGGGATCAATATTAACGAGGTGAGTCATCACAGGGTGGGTGAGCAGGATTAATGCGCTCGAAAGTAGCAAAAGTTTAATTTACTGCAATGCTGTTGTGAAATAAAAAGTACATTTTTGAACCATACAATTCATAGATGTTTTTAACTAAAACAATTCGAGTATTTTTTTTGAAAACATAGCAGTGATCAAGTTCTTACTAAGCAACTTGTTTTTAAAAGGCGATGCTGTAATATTGCACAACACATACAAGTACCGACATGTTTACAGTCCCGCCATACATGATTTCCTTAGACCAGATCAAGATCGATTTAGTTAGTTTAAATTAAGCCTCTAAAAATTGTAAACGCTCATTAATTTTTAATAAATTGTAGAAGGCAAACCTGTATCTTCTACATATTCCTTATTCTTTCTTTCTGAATCTATTATCACCGAAACTAATTAGTAGCAGCTGTATTGTGCAGCCGTACAAAATCGTTTTGCCAGACAACTGAAAAACCTCCTCCTTTAAACAAATAACAAATACCGTTTTTAAGGCTTCTATAGTGATGGCAAAAGAATATACCGAACCGGAGATTATTGACGGCTTAAAAAAGAATGATCGCCGGGTATGTCAGTACTTATTTGATACTTACTATACCCAGATTGTATATTTTACTTACAGGATCGTGGAAGACCGAGAGGAGGCAGAAGACATTGTTATTCGTACTTTCTATTCATTCTGGAATATTAGAGATAGATTCAATTCCATCCTGAATATTAAAGCGTTCCTATACATTACTGCGCGGAACAATAGTTTCAATTTTTTGAAATACCGCCAACGCCAAAGAGAAAATATCAGGGATTTAACTGTTCAGCCATTTTCTGAAGAAACGAGCGAAACAGAAAGGAGGATCATTCAATCTGACTTTATGAAATACGTTTACCAGGAGCTACAAAACTTGCCGGATAAATGCAGGCAAATAGCTGTAATGACCTGGTTTGATGGACTAAATGCTAGCGAAATAGCCGAACAATTAAATATTTCAGTAAGCACAGTCACTACGCAAAGAGCAAGAGCGATCAAATACCTGAAAGAAATATTGTCTGACGACAATTTGATGGTGCTCTCCATCATCTTGACCACCCTCGAGTATTTGTAGAGGATTTTAAAAAAAAACTCATGTTGCCTGTGGACATGATATAAATCCTAATTGTTTTAATATATAGAATGTTAAGAAATTATTACGCTTACCGTTTAAATCGGTTCAAATGAACGATGAATTGTACGGATTATCAGGCGGCAGTTTCGAAATGGGAAGTATTATTCGAAAATACACCCGGCAGGAAATTAATGCAGAGGAGCAGGCATTGCTGGATAGTTGGAAAGCTAAATCGGAAGAAAACAGAATGTTGTTTGAAGAACTCGTTCACGGCGATTCATTACCTGTGGAACTGGCAAACTACCATCAAATGGAGGTCAGAAAGGAGGCTGCAGGTGAGATGATGATGGAAATGACCTTTCCTGCAGAAGGGAATATAAGATCTATGCCTTGGAATTGGAAAAGAATGGCTGCCGCTGCGGCCATCGTTTTATTTGTTATTACAGGCGCGCTCTTGCTGTTCATTAACAAAGACCAAAAGGCGAAGATCACAACACAAAATGTTAGTAAGAGATCTACAAAGGATAAAGCACCAGGTAGAGATGGAGCTACACTAACCCTGGCTAGTGGAGAGCAGATCGTACTTGACAGTACAGCGAATGGATTTGTTATCGAGCAAGGCGAAACAGCGATTGTTAAAAAAGACGGAATGTTATCCTATTCGCCCAAAAAGGGTGGGGAAGAGGGAAAGGTTCTTTATAATACGCTCAGCACACCACGAGGCAGGCAGTTTCAATTGTTGCTGCCGGATGGAAGTAAGCTTTGGCTGAACGCAGCCTCTTCCGTAAAGTATCCGACAGTATTTGCGGGCAAGGAAAGAGTAATTGAGATCAATGGCGAAGCGTACTTCGAAGTTCCGCCCCTAACTCGAAAAGGAGGTAAAGAAAGAGTTCCTTTCATTGTAAAGACGAGTGATATGGAAGTGGAGGTTTTAGGTACAGAGTTTAATGTAAAAGCCTACAAAGACGAGACTAATGTAAGTGCTACATTATTAGAAGGAAAAGTGGAAGTAAAAACTGGAAGCTCCCAGGCATTGCTTACACCCGGAAAACAGGCTATTGTCGGTCAAACCGAATCCACAAATAAAATCACGGTGATTGAGAACGCTGATACCGAAGAAGCTATTGCCTGGAAAAACGGGTTGATCGCTGCCAATAAAGCGACCATTAAAGAAGCACTGATGCAAATTTCCCGCTGGTATGATGTGGATTTGCAATTCAAAAACGAAATTAAGGAAGAAGAGATCCGGATACGAGTGCCGCGTACTGCCTCGCTATCCGGTGTATTGAAAATATTTGAATTAAGCAGCAGACTGCGGTTTGAGATGCAAGGAAACAAGTTAATTGTTTGGCAACAGTAAACAAATGTACGTGGCTGTTGGAAGCAACAATATTGACAGTCAACAATCGAAACTAAGCTTATGGTAATGTTTACGCGCAGACAAAACGGCGTTGGCGCAGACTATTTGGAATCAAGCAAGTTGATTATATCTGATTCATACGGCGATAAGCCAGTTGCCTACTACATCATTGATACTATCCTTCGAAATCTTTCAGTGGCGATCACATCTCTCTTAATTACCCATAACCCTATTAGTAATGAGAATTCCTTTTATAACCCTTTTATTCAACAAAATTGTAAGACGAACATAGGCGTGCTATCAGTACTACCAAATCTTACGTAGCTACCAATTACTGGCTGTCTTCATGCCGTTAACATTAAACCTGACTTGTTAAAATTGTTTTAACCTGGTATATAAACCACTGATTCAACTCAGCATGGGCACAGAAAAACCGGTAGTGTTCTCACCACTACCGGTTGGAAATGTCAGGGTAAAACAAAATGCTGGAGCAATCAATTTTATAACCCTAACAAAGTAAAATTATGCAAGATTTAGGTCTTTGCAAAGTTCAGGTTATTGCCTGGGCTAAACCAAAACTAATGCCTGCCATCGCTCCAATAAAGTCAGGGGCAGGTCAACAAATATTGCGGATTATGAAGCTGACCGCCATACTAGTATTAACCGCCTGCCTGCAAGTTGCTGCCAAGGGATATTCTCAAAGAATTACCCTGTCGGTTAAAGATGCCCCGCTTGAGCAAGTCTTTAAAAGCATAGAAAAGCAGAGTGGTTTTTATTTTAACTATATGCATGAAGTGATAAAACAGGCACATCCTGTTACTATACAGATAAAAGATGCAAGTCTTGATGAGGTTTTGTCATTATGTTTTCAAGGGCAACCATTGGATTACGCAATAGTAAATACCGACAAACTTATTATAATAAAAGAAAGGAAGCAATTAATCTTTAGTGAGGCGCGACAGCAAGCATCTCCTCCCATTGATATACGCGGTAAAGTCATTGACGAGAACGGTAAACCAGTACCCGGCGTAACAGTGTCTGTCAGGGGATCAAAGAAGCAGACATTAACAAATGAGAATGGAGAATTTACATTGTCTGGCGTTCAAGATAATGCAGTTCTTTCATTTAGTAGTGTCAATATGGAGCCATTTACAATTAATGTGAGTGGTCAAAAAGATATAATAGCAAGGCTTAAAACTAAAACTAGCGAACTAGATGAGGTTCAAATAGTCGCTTATGGACAAATCAGCAAACGATTTCAAACTGGCAATGTAACTTCCGTCAAAGCTACTGATATTGAAAAACAACCAGTAAGCAACCCATTACTTGCTCTTCAAGGGCGTGTGCCTGGTCTGTTCATTACACAAGCCAACGGATTTCCTGGAAGTGCTGTTACGGTTCAAATTCAAGGGAGAAATAGTATAGGTAGTGGTAATGAGCCCTTATATATAATAGACGGCGTTCCATATCCTTCTCGCATGTTATTAACTACACTTGGAGGCCCACTATCAACGTTTGCTGGTGAGGCAGGTGGCGGAAATCCGCTAAATTACATAAATCCTTCGGATATAGAAAGTATTTCAATTCTCAAGGATGCAGATGCTACTGCAATTTATGGTTCTCGTGCAGCGAATGGAGCTATTATAATTACAACAAAGAAGGGTAAGGCAGGTAAAGTAAGAACAGATTTAAATTTGCAAAATGGTTGGGGGAAAGTTACCAGAATGTTGTCTATGCTCAATACGCAACAATATCTAGAAATGCGGCGCGAGGCTCTTAAAAATGATGGGGTCACAAATGTTCCTTCATCAAATTATGACTTGAATCTTTGGGATACTTCTCGATATACTGATTGGCAAAAAGCTTTAATTGGTGGTGTTGCTAATTATATGAATGTAAATGCCGGAGTTTCCGGAGGAAGTGATAATATTCAATACCTAGTTAGAGGTAACTACCATAAAGAAACAACCGTTTTCCCTTTTTCAAAAGATTTTTCAGATACAAAGGGGTCGTTTTATTTTAACTTAAATAGTGTATCCAACAACCAAAAATTTCGTTTCCAAATTGCAGCAACTTATTTAGTTGATAGAAATAAATTACCGCAAGAAGACCTTACTTTTCGAGCCCTTCAACTTGCGCCTAATGCTCCGGCTCTCTATAAACCGGATGGTACTTTAAACTGGGAGCCAAATGCTGTTGGTGCATCTTCGTGGACAAATCCAATGGTTCGAAAGAGTGCTACGTATAGAAATATTACAAATAATATCATAAGCAACGGCATAATAAGCTATCGTATACTTAACGGTTTAGATGTGATGACCAGCGTTGGTTTCACAAATTTAAGCACAAACGAATTCTATGCTTCACCTTTTTCTGCGATACGACCTGAAAGCCAACCGTTTTCTATTCGGACGTCGATATTCGCAAATAGTGTTATAAATTCATGGGTAATTGAGCCTCAGATCGACTACAAAAGAACTTTTTTAGCTGGATCGTTAAATGCATTAGTTGGTATAACTATCCAGCAGAACAACAATAATGGGCAGGCTGTCATTGCTGAAGGGTTTAATAGTGATTTACTCTTAGAGGATATAAAGTCAGCTTCTAAAATCTATGTTCATCCGACTAAAGGCAATGTTGTTTCCAATTATAGATATAACGCCGGTTTTGCAAGAGTTAATTATAATCTTAAAGAAAAATACATAATAAATTTGACTGCCAGAAGAGATGGCAGCAGTCGATTTGGATCTGCTAATCGATTTCACAATTTTGCAGCCGTAGGAGCTGCCTGGATTTTTTCAAATGAAAGTATTGTAAGTAAAAGATTTCACTTTTTAAGTTTTGGAAAATTAAGGGGCAGCTATGGAACCACTGGCAATGATCAAATCGGAGATTACCAGTATCTGAATTTGTATGGCCCAACAATTGCCAGTGTTCCGTATCAAGGAGCGACAGGTTTAGAGCCGCAAGGTCTACCTAACCCACATCTTAAATGGGAGGAGACAAGAAAGCTTCAGATAGGCCTTGAATTAGGGTTTATGAATGATAGATTGCTAATTACTGGAACATACATACAAAATAGGTCATCTAATCAACTACTTTCATATGTTTTACCTAGCATCACTGGATTTTCAAGTATTAACGAGAATTTTCCAGCTACTGTTGAAAATATTGCATGGGAATTTACTTTAAATTCAACCAATGTAAAGAATAAAAAATTGACATGGAATACCAGTTTTAATTTAACCGTTCCCAAAAACAAATTGGTGGATTTTCCAAATTTAGAATCTTCAAGTTACAGCAACTCCCTTATTGTTGGGCAGCCTATAACCATTCAAAAAGCTTATCATCTTCTGGGTGTAAATTCTTCATCTGGTATTTATGAATTTATTGACAAAGATGGAAACGTAACATCTAATCCTAGTTCAAGCACGGACAGAACGGTCCTTATAAATACATTACCTAAGTATTATGGTGGCATCGACAATAATTTCACCTACAAATCTTTCACTTTTAATTTCTTGTTTCAATTTGTAAAACAAATAGGAAAAAGCTATCTAACGAATTTTATTCCCGGGCACTTCAATAATGGGTTTGGTAATCAGACGGTTTATGTCTTAGATCGGTGGCAAAAAGCAGACGATGTAAGGACTTTTCAAAAATTTTCTCAAAATACTAGATTGTTTACCCCTCATAATCGAGCGGAAGGAAGTGATAGAAACTATTCTGATGCATCGTTTATTAGACTAAAAAACACATCTTTATCATGGTCGTTGCCTCAAAAACATTTGCAGAAAATGTATTTAAAGGGATTGCAACTTTATTTTCAAGGGCAAAATTTAATTACTATCACAAAATATAAGGGTTCAGATCCAGAAAGTCAAAGTCCTACACAGTTGCCTCCATTGAGAATATGGACGTTTGGCTTGAAAGCCAGCTTATAAAATCAAATAGTTTCTAACTATAAAAATATTGATTATGATTTGCTTTAAAGTTCCTAAAACTTCGAAGGTTCGGGATGCGCTATTGCCTTGTTTAATAATTATGGGCCTTTCGTTTTTTATAGTGAGTTGTACAAAGTTGGTTGATATAGGGGCTCCTGTTACTAGTATAAATGCGAATAATGTTTATACAAATGATGCGACAGCGGCTGCAGTATTAACGGGCGTGTATACTAATATGAGCTCAACAGGTTCATTAGGTAGCGGAGGTATTACAACGATATCGCTATACTCTGGTTTATCGTCAGATGAACTGATGCTATGGGACGGAGTTTCAAATCCAATTTTGTCTGCCTATTTTTCTAATGCTTTATCTGCAAACTCAAATATTGGCTCAGAATTTTGGAACTACACGTACATCTTCACTTGCAATTCTGCTATTGAGGGCCTTACAAACTCTACATCATTGAATCCGGATGTGAAACAACAACTATTGGGTGAGGCAAAATTTATGCGTGCTTTCTTTTACTTTTATCTTGTTAATTTATTTGGCGATCTCCCTTTAGTTACTCAAACAGATTATACACTAAATCAAGGTTTGCCGAGATCTCCGAGAGCAGACATTTATGAACAAATTATTACTGATTTAAAGGCGGCCGAAGCATTATTAAGCCCGAACTTCTTAAAAAGTGATGTTATTACCATTTCCAATGAAAGAGTACGTCCAACTAAATGGGCTGCCAAAGCGTTGCTAGCCAGGGTTTATTTATATATCAATGATTTTGTTAACGCCGAACTTACATCTTCGGAATTAATAGATAATGCGTCAATCTTCAGTTTGTCTGACCTAGACAAGGTTTTTATAAAATCTAGCCTGGGTAATAATGAAGTTATATGGGAACTGCAACCTGTCAATAATGGATGGAATACGGAAGATGCAAAATTCTTTATTATACCGGAAACCGGATTTTCCGGCAATAGTTATCCTGTGTATTTAAGTGACACCCTCGTGAACAGTTTTGAAATCGGTGATGAGAGAAAAAATGCGTGGCTTGGGAAATATATAGATACAGTATCGACACCGGATATAGAGTATTATTTTCCTTATAAGTACAAAGAGAATATGGAAAATTCTTCTGTTTCAGAGCACTTAGTTGTGCTTCGCATGGCGGAAATATACTTGATTCGTGCAGAGGCTAGAGCTCAGCTAAACAATTTAACGGGCGCAAAAAGTGATTTAAATAGAATTCGAGCTAGGGCAGGTCTTGCTAATACTCCTGCATCTGATAAAGACGAACTATTGCAAGCGATACTGCATGAAAGAAAGGCTGAATTATTTACTGAATGGGGGCACCGATGGTTCGATTTGAAGCGGACGAACAATGTTGATGCGGTAATGGAGACCACTACTCCGATCAAATCAAATGGTGCTCCATGGCAGTCATATCAGCAATTATATCCTATACCTGTGTCCGATATTCAGGCGAATAAAAACCTTACTCAAAATCCAGGTTATTGAGTGGCCTGAATTAAGTGAATTGAAAATAGTTATGTATGTGACACATACGCACTGGGGTTGAGGGACTGTGAGTCACTTGCCAATTGTTTTGGTTCTAAAAGATAGGAACCTTTACGTGAAGGTGCATTTTTGCGTGTATACGTCCAAGATGGTGGGCTTGTTTATGGTTGCATTTTGGCGACTGTTTAAATAGCATAAGCTGTTCAGTTGAGAAGTTGCGGCTACAGCCAATTTGAGAAAGCCTCTTTAAATGCGTTGAGGATATTTTTCATAATGGACAAAATAATGCATCGCTCGATACAATGGATCAAATTTAAGTGAAATAATGCTGTATAAAAAAGCGATTATTCTTAATGTTTGCACATAACAGGTACTTCGAGCTTAGACTCGTTATGGGTATAAGAAGTATTTAAAGGGCTAAAAAATGTATTACCAGACGATTAGAATGTCTATGTCAAGTGGAATACCGAATTTAAAGTTGTATCTGAGAAATCGTGTCATATTAAACAGAACGCTCAATACCGAACCATAGGATAAAATATTTACAATTCACCTGTTTTCACTGAAGGGTCTGGTTATCTTAATCAGTTAAGCAAAAGCGCCATCGAGAATTGCTTATATCCTATAGCTGACTGATCGATTATTTTATAACGTAAATAAATGCTAATTGCTTATGAAGCAACGATTGTCGTATTTGATGATGTTCATTATACCCTTGTATATGGATGCACAAGAAATACAATGGGCTACTGACATTTCTTGGGAGCAGGTTAAAGACAAAGCGAAAAAGGAAAATAGATACATTTTTGTCGATTGCTATACAACCTGGTGTGTCGCGTGCAAAAAGATGGACAGCAGTGTATTTTTACAAAGTGACATTGTAAACGTCTTAAATGAAAAATTTGTATCTGTTAAAATTCAATTCGACACTTCAAAAAATGATAGTAAACAGGCAGTATGGTGGCATGCTAATGCAAATGAAATCCGAAAGCATTATGGTATTTTGAATTTTCCGACATATTTATTTTTTTCGCCAAGTGGGGAAATTGTTCACCGTGATCAGGGTTTCAAAAGTGGTGAAGAGTTTGTTGTTATACTGACTACAGCACTTGATACTAATAAACAATATTATACCCTGCTGCAAAAGTATTTGAAAGGACAAAAGAACTATGGAAAATTACCATATCTGGCGAAGTATACGAAGGAATTAGATTTCGATTCATTGGCAAACTGTATGGCTAGAGATTATATTAATAATTATTTGTTAAGTACTAAAGCGGATAGTTTTTTTTCACAAAAGAATTTAATGTTTATAAATTCATTTATCAGCGCAATCACTTCTCAGGACACCTGCTTTCAATTAATATATTTGAATAACGACAGAGTTGACAGTGCAATAAACCATCGGGGGTTTGCTCAATATTTTACAGACTTTATAATTACAAAAGAAGAAATTAACCCTATTATAAAAAAAGGAATCAACGGCAAAAGTCCTAACTGGGGAAAAGGCTACAAAAGCATCAAGAGAAAGTTTGGGCAATATGTTGCAGAACGCAACGTATTAAGCGCAAAAATGAGCTATTATGATAAAAAAGCAGATTGGAAAAGGTATAATAAAAGTGCAATTAAGAGAATTACAAAGTATCCTCTTGATACTATGGATAATCTAGTTAATGACGTAATCCTTAACAATATTGCTTGGTTTGGGATATTTTTACATAGCAACAAAAAAAGTGAAATTAGTGCTGCTATAAAATGGATGGAAGGAGTTATTAGAAGACGACCCGAATCATCGGTTTTTTTAGACACATATGCGAACTTATTATATAAAGCCGGAAAAAGGAAACAAGCGATTTTGTCGGAGGAGAAAGCGTTGGTTCTCGATCCGAATGCAAAGGATGTGAGGAACAATTTGTCGAAAATGAAACGCGGTGATGCTACTTGGGTCGATTGAACATGATTAGGTAAAATTTAGAATTCCAAAAGTAAAGTTTCGTGTTATACGATAATTTTTAGAGATTATTGTGTAATTTAAATAACTGCTAGTAATTGTTGTAATTAATGCCATTACCTTTTATTAGTTTGTTTGATCCTTTGCTGATTCATTTTATAATTACAAAGCTTAATAATAGATGAAGATAGTTTATTTTTTGTCTTTCATTCTGTGCTTAGTATTTCATGGCTATTCTCAGAAAGGCAACACAATACATAAAACTTTGATTGACAGTTTTGCTATCAAAGGGTGGGCATATTTGTCTAATCTCTGTGGTATCACTAGGGATGGGAAGCATTTTTTTTATAAAATTGACAATCAACCGGCTGGTAGTAATACTGTAATTGTTCAGCGTCTAAAATCAAAATGGAGGAGTGAAGTTCATGGAGTAAGCGATGCCTTTTTTACTACTGACAATAAGCAATTCGTGTTTTTTAAAGAAGATAGCCTTAATTTCTTAAACTTAAATGATGATAAAATTACTCAAATAGCTAAGGTGATGTCTTTTAAACACCCTTCGAACTCGGAGTGGATCGCATATTTGTTAGAGTCAAAAGCACTAATACTGAAGAATATAAATAATGGAGTTGAACAGAAATTTGATAATGTCGAAGATTATGGTTTTGATCACGCAGGTAAGACGTTTCTAATTTATAACTCCGTAAATAGCAGTAACACATTTGAGATGCGATGGCTGAATTTAGATTCTGGAACAGAAACGGTTATATGGGATAAGGATGATTTCATGAACAGAAAATCATCGTTAGCATCTTACGTGTTTGATACTTCTGGAATGCAATTGGCTTTTATAATTAAAGATGGTATCGGCAATGACCAAGTTAATAGGCTTCTGTATTACAAAAAGGGCATGGATAAGGCTGTTGTAAAAGTTGATTCTTCTTCATTAAACAGTGATTCTGGTTTCTTTTTAAGTGATTATAATCCAACCTTTACTACAAACGGTCAATGGATTATATTTAAATTACTGCCTTTTCAGAACAAAACTATTTTACTCAACGAAATAAAAGTGAATATATGGAGTTATAGAGATTCTGTTATTCAGTCTCGACAATTGTTACAAAATGAACCGAGAAGCTTTGCTGCTGTTGTAAGTATTGGTGATAACAATGCTATGCGTATTGAGAATGAGGGAGAAAGAGCTAATTTAAACGAAACTCCAGGCGATTACATTTTAATAGCAGACAACTATTCAGTTCAAGAACCTTGGTTAAATGACCATATAAACTATTATTTACTTTCATTGAAATCGCGCAAACGCACTTTGTTGACAAGCAATGTAAATAGTATTTTTAGTTTTTCTTTTTCTCCAAGTGGGCGTTATGTGATATATTTTGACAACAAACTGAAACATTATTTTAGTTTTGATATTACTAACGCTAAAGTTAAGAATATCACATTTGGTATTCCCGAACCGTTAGAAAATGAATATTCCAGGAATGATAACACTCCATCACCCGTCGGAATTGCAGGATGGATTAATAAGGACTCGGCATTATTAATTTACGATAATCATGATTTATGGCAAGTTGACCCTTCTGGAATAAAAAAATCTATAAATATAACCAACGGGTATGGGAAAAAGCATCATATTAAATTTAGTACATTAAATGAGCGAGAAACACTATGTTGTTTTCAGGGGAAGGCACCTTTATATTTAACTGCATTCAATACTTTAAACAAATATAATGGGTTTTATAAGATTTGGTTGGAAAGCAAAAGAGATCCTTTGTTATTGACAATGGGCCCTTATACCTACTTTCATAAAAATGAACAGTTGCCAATTAATCCAGGTGAGTTTGACAATGGAATGAAGCCTTTACATGCAACTGATACAGATATATGGGTCGTGAAAAGGATGGCTGCAAATGAAGCTCCAAATTATTTTTTAACCAGCGATTTTAAGAATTTTATATCTATAAGCAATTTGCAACCTCAGACTAACTATAATTGGTTAAGTTCTGAACTAATTACATGGAAACAATTCGATGGAACACCTTGCCAAGGAATTTTGTATAAACCCGAAGATTTCAACCCTCAAAAAAAATACCCACTTATATTTAATTTTTATGAGCAGCTTTCACATCGATTGTATGAATTTCCTAAGCCAGATTTTAGCCGAGACAATATCAATATCCCATGGTTTGTGAGTAATGGGTACTTAGTATTCGTTCCAGATATTCACTTCTCTATTGCAAAGGTAACCGGAAGAATAAATGGCGAGAGCGCTTATAATTCAATTGTATCTGCAGCCAAATTTCTTTCAAAGTATTCCTGGATCGATTCTAACAAAATAGGTATTCAAGGGCATAGCTTTGGCGGTGGAGTTATAAATTATTTAATTACTCATACAGATTTATTTGCTGCTGCTGCTGAAGCGGCTGGCGTTAGCAATTCTATAAGTTCCTATTTAAGCTTGACTGGCGGGCTTGGGAAACCAGGAGACAGTCGGCAGTTCGGAACTGAATTTCATCAAGGACGAATGGGCGCAAGCCTTTGGGAAAAGAAGGAACTTTACTTAAAGAATATGCCTGTATTGAATGCTGATAAAATTGTTACACCATTATTGATCATGCATAATCCAGGTGATGCAGCTGTTCCCTGGACAGAAGGAATTCAGATGTATTTAGCATTAAGACGGCTACGTAAAAGGGTATGGATGTTAACATACGATGATGGGGCTCATACTTTGAATCGAATAAATGGTAAGGATTACACAATTCGTCTGATGCAGTTTTTTGACCATTATCTAAAGGAACATCCGGCTCCCTTATGGATGACGAAAGGAATTAGCGCTAGCATAAAGGGAAGGGACTTGGGTTATAAACTTGATTCAACTAATTTTTGTGGAAATCATTGTAAGGTTTGCAGGAAAAATGCATACCAGCATAAGGTGAAATAGCTTCAATATGATCTGACAGTTTGGGATTAACTTTAAAGTAACTACACAATTAAGTAATCGCAAAAGCTGTCAAATCATGAACACGCAAGTTAAATTAATTAAAGGTAAAGTTGGCCTATTAAAGCTGGCCGAAGAATTAGGTAACGTATCCCAGGCCTGTAAACTATTCGGTTATTCCAGAGACACATTTTATCGTTATAAAGAACTTTATGAGCAAGGTGGTGAGCAGGCTTTGCAGGAAGTCAGCCGTCGTAAACCTAACATAAAGAATCGAATAGAACCATCTGTTGAAGAGGCTGTTGTAGCTATGGCTATCGAGAAGCCCGCATATGGCCAGCTTAGGGCAAGCAACGAATTGAAAAAGAAGGGCATTTTTATTTCACCGGCAGGTGTCAGATGTGTCTGGTTACGCCATGATCTGGAAACCATCCGTAAGCGCTTAAAGGCCTTAGAGGTTAAGTCAGCTCAGGAAGGTATGGTACTTACCGAAGATCAGGTTGTCGCCCTGGAAAGAGCCAAGGAGGAAAAGCAAGCCTATGGCGAAATAGAAACCCACCATCCCGGATACCTCGGAGCCCAGGACACTTATTATGTGGGCACAATTAAGGGCGTTGGTCGTATTTATCAGCAGACTTTTATTGACACTTATAGCAAAGTGGCAACAGCCAAACTGTACGATCGTAAGAACGCTTTAATTGCAGCGGACATGCTTAATGACCGGGTTCTTCCTTTCTTTGAGCAGCATGGCATTAATCTGCTGAGAGTACTCACTGACCGCGGAACCGAATACTGTGGCGCCAGAGAGCACCATGAATATGAGCTTTATCTTGCCCTGGAAGACATCGATCACTCTAAAACAAAAGCCAAATCGCCTCAAACTAACGGCATCTGTGAAAGATTGCATCGAACCATGCAGGAAGAGTTCTATGCTGTTACCTTTAGGAAGAAAATCTATAACACACTTGATGAACTACAAGCAGATCTGGATCTGTGTGTAAATTACGTTTAAGGTAACCCCTTGTAACGTTGAAGGTAACCCCTCTGCAAGAATGCCTAAAAGAGAAAGAGCTATTGTGGAGGTTTCAAAGATATGATTTGGTGGATAGACTGTTATTTTTTCTTTCTTCTGGACGTATCCCTCCGGGAAGTGGATCAACGCATAATAAAATAGTTAATAATTTTGCCTTAGGCCATAGTCTGGCCTGTAGCTGTTTGCTGCCTGTTCTTTTTCCAGTTATGCGGCAGCAGTTCTTTGATTTTGTTGATGGGTGTTTCCTGGATGTTATGACTCAAGATATCTTTCAACCAGTCGTATGGATTTACATCATTGAGCTTACAGGTAACCAATAGGGAATACAAACGGCCAGCCCGTTTTGCCGCTTCATGAGAACCACAGAACAGATAGTTTTTTCTTCCAATAGCTATTGTACGCATGCACCTCTCGATTGCATTATTGTCAATATGCAGATTGCCAGTTGTTGCATACAGGCTTAAGCCTTCCCATCGCTTAATACTATAAGCAAAAGCCTGGGCAATGGCTGTTTTGGGCCGAAGCTGCTCATATTCCTTTTTCATCCATTCTCCCAAGCCTTGCAGGATTGGTAATGCTTCTTTGCTACGCTTTTCTTTTATCTGCTCAATAGATAGTTGTTGGATCCTGCATACTTCTTCTATTTCATATAACTTGTGTATTTCTGCCAGTACATATTCAGCCCTGACTTTATCATTGGTAAGAGCATCAAATATTTTGCGGCGCGCATGCGCCATGCAGTAAAAGCCAGTAATGTTTTTATTCTGTAACCATTCGGTCCTCGACATTACCAAAGCAATTACCAAGGAGCATACATTTGCATTAGTTCTTTGAAGCTATTGGAATGGGAGTAATTAAAAAAAAGGAGATACTTAAGGTATTTGTGCCTGTTG
>NZ_JAFFJX010000024.1 GCF_016924755.1 Longitalea arenae
CACAATGCGGGAGAGTAGGTAGTTGCCATATTTATTAAAAAGCCTTTCAGATTTGTGTCTGAGAGGCTTTTTGCTTTTATACACCTGCTGAATCTACAGGCCGCTGAATGCGGTACGCTAGCCGAACCCCTGCTCCCGCAAAAACGACAAGTCTACTCTATCCCACCCAGCAAAGTATAATCCCCTGCAACCTGAAACCTGTAACCGGTACCGCTGTAACCGGCAACCGGTAACTGGCAACCGGCAAATTGCCAACCTAGCTTATTAATCAGCCACTTTACGCATAACTGTTTTCCATACATTTGTAACATGCGTTACTTATGCGTGCTGTTATTTACCTGTACCGCTTTCATTCATCAACCAGCCTGGCGAAAGATCCAGATCAATGGGAAAGCCCAGGGTACTACCTACCTTATTACCTGGTACGCCAGAGACAGCACCGTCAGCCAGCACCAGATCGATAGCATCCTGCAAAGGATCGATAGCTCCCTTTCCATTTACAATCCTCAATCCCTCATTACACAATTCAATAATTCAGGCAAGGGCATTGTAATGGATAAACACCTCCAGATCGTATATAATAAATCTATAGACACTTACCGGCAAACCGGCGGGATATTCGATATAACCGTTCAGCCCCTTGTGCAGGCCTGGGGCTTCGGGCCAAAGAAAGTATCCGGCCTGCCCGATTCAACTGCTATCCGGGCCTTAAGAGCCTGTGTAAGCTCATTAAACCTCTATACAAAGGGAAACACCTTACAGAAGAAGAAGACCTGCACGCAGATAGATGTGAACGGTATAGCCCAGGGATACACCGTTGACGTCATCGCCCGATTTCTGGAAGCAAACGGCATTCAAAACTATCTGGTGGAACTGGGTGGGGAGATCCGGGTTAAGGGACATAAACAACCTGAGGGCGAGAAAATGAAGATCGGGATCGAAGCACCCGGCGAGAATGATTTCGAGTTGTCGATGATCCAGAAGATCATTGCTGTTGACAGCGGCGCCATTACCACATCCGGCAGCTACAGGAAATTTTATGAAAGCGAAGGCAAGAAGATCAGCCACCTCATAAATCCGCGTACCGGTTATCCGGCGCAAAATGAGCTGATCAGTGTGACTGTTTTCGCCCGCGATGCCATTACAGCCGATGCCTACGACAATGCGCTGATGATAATGGGTTTGAAGAAAGCGTTGCAATTTGTTGAAAAACGCAATGATCTGGCCGCTCACTTCATATACCGTACGCCCGGGGGCAGCATCGCAGATACGGCTTCAAGCCGGTTCTATAAATTGCTCCAGAAAACCCAGCGCTGAAAAGGGGAAGGGGCTCCAGGGCGGAACGTTGAACGGGAAACGCAAAACGCATAAAGCGTCTGCCGTAAGGTGGAAGTTGCGTGCTGGCTGGCGGCAGCCTGGAACTTGAGATCTTAGATTCGAATGCTTTTCGCCTTTGGCTTTCGCCTTTAAGCCTTGAGCGCTAAATTAAATTGTTGCTAAGATGCAGCCGATAAAAAGAATTTTACTACTTATACAAGGGCAGAATTCCCATTTATCGTCAAAATAAAAACTTTTGCTTTGTTATATGAGCAGACGTCATTTCATTAAACAGTCTGGATTACTGGCCGGTGGCCTGTTCTTCTCCAATCAATGGCTGCAGGCAATGGCCGGCCCCGCAGAAAAGATCAATATCGGCATAATCGGTTGCGGCGACCGCGGCACAGGTATTATGAAAATGCTTAATGACCTTACCGACCGGTTTACTATAACCGCCGTATGCGATGTGCTCGATTTTCGCATTGAAAACGCGAAGAAGGCCAGTCCAACTATAACACCCGCCGTTTACAAAGATTACCGCAAACTGCTCGATGACAGGTCGGTGCATGCTGTCGTCATCGCTACCACGCTCAGTGAACATTATCAGATCGCCAAAGATGCATTGCTGGCTGGTAAACATATCTACCTCGAAAAAGCGATGACCTATTCCATTGACCAGGCCCTTGACCTGGTCAAAATATCAAAAGCGCATCCCAATCTGACAGTGCAAATAGGGCACCAATACCGCTCCACCCCGTTGTACTTTAAGGTGAAGGAGATGATCGAAAAAGGGTATCTCGGAAAAGTTACGCAGCTCGATTGCCGTTGGGATCGCAACTGGAACTGGCGCCGGGCTGTACCTGCCGGTTATACCGATAAACAGGTGAACTGGCGAATGTATAAAGCTTATTCCGGTGGTTTGCCCGCCGAATTACTATCGCATCAGATGGACTTCATCAACTGGGCATTCAATACCCATCCCGACGAAGTAATGGGAACGGGTGGCATCGACTTCTATAAAGACGGCCGCGAAACTTACGATAATGTACAGGTGATGTTGCGCTATGGCAAAGAGAATATGATCGGAAATTTCGGTTCCACCTGCGGCAATGCACATGACGGTTATATTTTCAAAATAAAAGGCACCAAGGGCGCTGTGCATTTATTGATGCATGAAGGGGTTTATTATCCCGAGTCTACTACCAAAAAAGAACTGCAAACCGTTGATGGTGTTACAGGCGCTACCAAAATAGAATGGAATAAAGAAGGCGGTATCAATATTCTGAAAGAACCCACGAAAGATGGCACCTGGTATGCATTGCTGGAATTCTATACGGCGGTTACCGAAAAAAAGATGCCCACCTCCAATATTCTGACCGGCGCTACCACCGCTATTTGTGTAGCATTGGCAAACCAGGCTATCTTCAATCATACGATCGAAAAATGGAAACCGGCTTATAATCTATTGTAATCATTATTTTAACTGACATATGAAAAAACTCTCCTGCGTACTTTTGGCTCTTGTATCAGCGACTGTAGTTTCTGCCCAATCGGGCAATGGATGGACGAATCTCTTCGATGGAAAAACATTGAATGGCTGGAAAAAGATCTCCGGTGAAGCGGAGTACAAAGTTGAAGAAGGTGCTATCGTGGGTATCACTGTTCCGAATACACCCAACACCTTCCTGGTTACCGAAAAAGAATATGGCGATTTTGTACTGGAATTGGAAGTAAAGATTGAAGACACCACTTCCAACTCAGGTATTCAGTTCAGAAGCCATTATGATCCTGAAATGAGCAATGGCCGCGGTGGCAAAGGCCGGGTATATGGTTACCAGTTTGAACTGGACCCCTCTTCGCGCCGCTGGACGGGTGGAATATATGATGAAGCCCGCCGCGACTGGTTATATCCCCTGTCGTTAAACCCGGCCGGACAAAACGCTTTTAAAACCGGAGAATACAACAAGGTAAGGGTGGAGTGCATTGGTAATAATATCAGGACCTGGGTAAATGACAAAGCTGCTGCGTACGTGATCGATACCGTTGACAAAAGCGGATTTATTGCCCTGCAGGTGCACGCTATTAACAAAGGTGACCTGGCGGGCAAAAAGATCTATTGGCGCAATATCCGTATCAAAACCGGTGATCTGAAACCTGCGTCATTCGCAAAAGGCGTTTATGTCGCCAACTATATTCCCAATAACCTGTCGGCTTACGAAAAAAGCGATGGCTGGAAGCTGCTCTTCGACGGGAAGACCACCAATGGCTGGGTAGGGGCGTATAAGAAGACCTTCCCTGAAAAAGGCTGGGCAATAAAAGACGGCACATTGAATGTACAATCGGCAGCCGGCGGTGAATCAACCAACGGAGGAGATATCGTTACCAAAGATCAGTTCAGCGCATTTGATCTGTCGTTCGATTTTAAATTAACACCCGGCGCCAATAGCGGGGTCAAATACTTCGTGACCTTGTCGGAAAATAATGCGGGTTCTGCGATCGGGCTCGAATACCAGGTGCTGGACGACACCCTGCATCCCGATGCTAAACTGGGCCGGAATGGCAATCGCACTCTGGCCTCTTTGTACGACCTCATCAAAGCCGACAAACAAAAGCGGTTCATTCGCCAACCGGGTCAATGGAATACAGGCCGGGTAGTTGTATATCCCAATAACCATGTGGTGCATTACCTGAATGGCGTAAAAGTCGTAGAATACGACCGCGGCTCACCGGCATTTCGCGAACTGGTAGCCCAAAGCAAGTATAAAGTTTGGAAGAATTTTGGAGAGGCGCCTAAAGGCCATATCCTGATCCAGGATCATGGCAATGAGGTAAGTTTCAGAAGTATTAAAATAAAGGAATTAAAGTAGCTATAAGCCTTTAAACAGTAGATACCCTGGTGAGCAATCGCCGGGGTATTTTTTTTTGGCGAAGCTGCATTATGTGTTCGCGTTTCCGTAAAAAAGAAAGGTCGCCTTTTTACAGGCGACCCTACACTAATCAAATACCATTAACCATTAAACCTTATCCTACTGCAAAGTTGCAAATTAATACGCAAACAAAAAATAGATTGCCATAAAGATTTTGCAGGAATAAATAGTAACTCCTAGAAAAAGTTGAAAAGATGGGGATATTACGATGTAAAGGCATGCAACGACAGCGAAAAAACAGATGGAGCAGGATGGTTCTGGCGGTGCTAAAGGGTGCTAAAGCTGGAAAAAATCTGTCAGTTATCAATAAAAAAACATCGGCAACAGCAAGGTCATTGCACGGAAAGCGGGATGAGTATTAATAAGTGTCTGTTTTACAATGGTATTCTGAGCACACTGTCTTTTGTAATGTTAACAGTTAATCTTTTTGACTGATTGCTATAGTTAATTAGCAAAGTATAGGTGCCTGGAACCTGCAGTTCGGGCAGGGAAAAATTGCCCTGGTCATCGGTTTGCGCGGCAATATCGGGATGTTCATAACTTCCTTCGGCGATCATTACAATAGCGCCTTCCACGGGCGCCCCTGTTGCTGATCTGTACAACACCCCTCTTACGCTGGTAGTAGCGGATGGCATATTTAAATTGTTGTTTTTGATCAACCAGTATCCAATTAAAAAACAGGAAAGGATGAAACTGATCGCCAGCCATCCCTTCCTGTTTTGATTATTTACATGCCGAGATTCTTCCATGCCTGAATATTATTGAACACGGGCTGAACAATTCTTGTTGCTGAATTGCCGGTGATCAAACCATTGGTATGGATACCAACTGCATAGCGGGAATTTCCGACCTTCACCCAAACGGGAGAACCACTTTGTCCGCCCATGGTATCTATTTCATAATAAATAACCCGGGGAGCCACTGATTTTGCTTTACGGGCCATGAACCATTGCTGATTGCCGCCTTTATCGCCGGGATAACCACTCAGGTTCAGGTAAGCGTTAAGCAGGTATGGATTATCCTTTACGGCAAAGCCAAATACACCGGTTTTATCGCCGGGGCGGGCAGTGCGGGGTAAAATGATACAACCATAGTCATATTCTCTTTTCTTGTCATTAACCCAGCCTGAAACGCTTCTGAATGATGTGCCTACATAAGAGCCATATGGCCTTGTGGCATCATTTAAGCCGGGGATTACTTCAATGCTCTTTGGCCAGCCACCCTGAGCATGCAGGTATACGCAGTGCCCGGCAGTGATCACGGTGCGGGGAGCTACCAGCCAGCCAGTGCCAATAAAGCGGGCGCCATTTTGTGCTGTAATGCGTAAGGAACAAATAGCCCGCCAGGGGAATGAAGTCGTGGGAGAAATGCGAACGCGGTCATCGGTTCCGATAATTACTTCTGATAAGCTTTTCTCATACAATTCAGGATAGCTGGCAAAGAAAGCATCCCGGGTAAATGCGCCTTCTCCTTCTTCCTCCGGTACCTCTGTGCCGGCTTCTTCCAAACCGGTTGAAAACTCCTGTTCGTTTTCGGTATTGAGCCTGTTATACATTTCCTTATCGGCCTCTCCCGGTTTGGTAATTTTAAAGCCTTCAACATGCTCGATTTCTGTTTCAGTATCTGATTCCATTCCCATGTATGACTGACCTGGCAAGTTCTCAATCATGCTTGGGTTTGGCGCTGTGCCTACCAATGGTTCTTTGTCATTACCATTCTTGGGTGACCGCAGTGTTTCAGAGAAAGTCTTTGGCTTCATAAATTAGTTTTTTTGGTTATTGTAATGAAGTGATGAAGCGGCCGGGCAAAGCAGCAGTTCTACTTATCCGATAAAATAATGCAGCCTGTCCTGTGGTTAACAGGGCGGTGCATACAACGCCATTAAATGATCAGTCAGAAACCTTTCATTACATTCAAACCACATAACCTGGGGGAACGGAGAAGATGATTTGTTGAGAGATACCGTGTACTGGCTGTCCATTACCCGAAGCAAAGTTCAGCGCGAGTTTTGTCAGAGCCTTTATGTATTTCGGATAATGATGGGAGGTGGTTACCTCTGTAGTCCCTCATAGGCCTTCTTATGAGGTGAAATCAACAATTTGGACGGTTATGGTTTACGTAATTAATATCCTTACAAATACTACTACCCTCCACTTCACCTTTTAAAGATATAGAGTAAACTTTATATTCTTTTCCTTTTTATATAAAATAATTGGGAAGAGCAATGTGTTGTATTAATTACATAGCTGCGATACCGTTATAGCAATGATCAATGTCAATGTTTTTGCCATGTTTAAACACGAAAGGTCTTCCGATTTGAGGAAGACCTTTTCTTTATCTATAAAAAAAAACGAGTTTCAGGAAGATTTGGATGCCGGTTCATTGTTTTTGTCGACATTCTTATCAACGGTGATCACCGGGATCTTTGAACCATAGGATAATAGTTTACGGGTTATCCGGTTCCACCAGCCAGGCATATGAAATTCTTTCAACGGATTGGCCATGATGAGGTCGGCGTTGATGCGTTTTGAAAAATCAAGTGTGCTTTTGGCCAGGTTCTTTCCTTCCAGTAAAAAGCATTGCACGGGAATAGTGCTCAGGCTTTGTATTACTTCCAGTGTTTTATTCAACACCATTTCTGCAGCGTTGTCATCTTTACGCAAACTAACCAGGTATACCGTGCTTTGAAAGGTACGGGCCAGCATAGTGGCAAATTTAATGCGGCGTACCGGTACTTCGTTGGTTAACGGTAATACGATCTTTTTGAAATGGCTTACCAATCCGCTCGAGCGAATGGCCAGCGCCGGAACGTTGGTCTTGCGGGCCAGCTGGCTGATAGAAACGGAAGATAAGATGCGATGTATGAGATTGAATTTCGACAGCCCTACTACAACCAGGTCCATATTGTACTGCTCAATGTATTTCACCAGTTGCTGACTGGGCCGGCCCTGTAATAAACTGATCTCGATCTTACCTTCCCCACACAAATGGTGTTGATAGGTTTCTTTAAGGATCTCCAGTTTTTTACGGGCATTTTTCAGATCGGCAGTGATGTCGTAAGGGAGCAGCATGCTGGCATCTACAGGTACTAATGGCAGCAGGTTCTTCGATACCACATGTACCAGGTGAATATTGCATTGGAAGGTGTTCGCCAGTTCAATGGCTTTGGTGATGGCCCATTTGCTGCGGCCGGAGAAATCAACCGGCACCAGAATGTTATATAATTTGCCTGGCATAGATTTCGTTTTTGGTTTACTGTTAGAAATGTGGTTAATATGTCAGGTGCTCATGGTGCGTGGAGCTTATGCCAGCGCCAGGAGCGATTGAAAACTACTTTCCCGGATATTGGTAGACGCAATGGTTTCGAGTAATTCATCTTTGGTGCAAAAGGATACGCCTTTACCGGCATGGCCTACCATGCAACGGTCGTCGCGGCTGTCGCCTACGGCAATACAGGCCTGCATGGGCACATTGTATTTTTCACAGGCATATTGAAGGGCATTGGTCTTGCAATAGGAGTGCCCGCATACGCTTTCGGGTGAACCAAAGAAATAAGAAGGCAGATTGATCTCGCCTGTAACTTTTCCTTCGAAGAATTCAAGTTGGTTGGCATAGGAGAAATCAGCTCCTATTTTTTGCCGTACGAAATTGGTGATGAGGGTGTAGCTGTTGCTGATAATGCCAATGATGTAGCCCTGGTTCTTCAATTCTTTTACGACTTCTTTTATATCGCTTACCATTTCGATCTGGCTGGCTACATGCAGCAGTTCATCCATTGTGCGGCCTTTGAGAAAAGAACCGATACGTTTGGTAAGGATGATGGGGTCTTTTTCGCGGGCCCGCAGGTCTTCGAGTTTGGCGGTAAAGCCAAAAGCCGTTGCACAGGCATCGATGAACCTGCCCTGTAGAATGGTATCGTCCATGTCGAAGATAGCCATTTTGTGAAAGCCGGATAGCTTTTCCCGCAGCGTTTTGTTCATTTCGCGGTTAATGGTTTCCAACGAATGGATCTCTTCTTCACTGATCTCCTCGGGTTGTTGTAACTGCGCCTTACTGATGATGGCCCGGGACACTTCCTTACTCATTTTTCCCAGCGCCTGCCAGGGTTTGCTTTTATTTTCTATGTACCCGATATTCACTTCGGTTACCCTTGCCTTCATCAGGTACATATCTATCAGAATGCCTATGTCTACACCATAGTCATTAAAGAAATCTATTTTTTTGAAATATGACTTTTTCCCGGCGATCATGCCGCTGAGGGGCTGTGAAAAATGCGAGAGGCCGGGATAAAAGATATTGAGCAGCGGTTTTGCTACCAGTTCGGTTACGCGGCCTGCATTACGGGCAAAACTTCCTTTCACAAAATCGGCTTCATCGGCCAGCAGGGGAGCGGCCAGGTTGGTGATGGTGCCTTCCGGATATGGGTCAATATCCCCGTCCAGGAATATGATAAACTCGTTAGTAGCTTTTGCAATGCCATCTTTCATGGAAATACCCTTACCCCTTACCTGGCTGATAATAACCCGGGCGCCGGCTTCTTCGGCTATTTTAACCGTGTTATCTTCCGACTTGTCGTCAACTACAATGATCTCTGTTACCAGCTGAAATTGCTGGCAAAAGCGAACTACATTACCAATCGTTTTCTCTTCGTTTAAAACGGGTATAATTACAGTTAGCATATTTCTCCGGTTTATTGTTTCTACAGTGTGTAAGTGATTCGAGGAAAATCAGTCCTTATATAGTGCCTACCTGGCCGTATATCCGATGTGCACTGGTTTAGAGGCAAAAGCTGTGCCTTTCCTTCTGCCAGGCATTAAAATTCCTTTATGTGGGGAAAAATCCACATGTGACGCTCCGGTAAGCTGTTTTCCCTACGTTGAAGATCAATTCCTAATATTGACTGAGCGTTAATATGCTATTAAAACTGTATTAATAAAAAGGATGTGCCGCATCCGACAAGCATTCCTCCAGCCGCTTAAATGGGAAAAGTATTTTGACCTTCCAATGCCGAAGCGATAATGCGAGAAGGCTATTAAAAAGATTCAAGAGCGTGAAAATTGAACGTTATTATAGGTGCTCATGCTGCGATGTAACTGCCTGCAGAAACCGATGTAAACGAAATATGAAGATGAAGCTGAGTTTAAGATTCCCATTTAGGGTGCCCGGGGGTTAGGGGCAAAAAAAATCCTTCCGGAGCTCCGGAAGGATTTATATTAAGTCGTTGCGATTGTGTTATTAATAATCTCTGTTGTATCCACCGCCGCCACCGCCGCGATTGTAGCCACCTTTTTTGTAGCCACCACCGCCGCCGCCGCCGCCGAAGCTGCGTTTTTTGAATCCGCCGCCACCGCCACCTTGTGGTTTTGGTTGAGCTTCGTTGACGATAATCTTACGGCCTAAAACTTCAGACTCGTATAAGCTGGTCAGCGCGTTTTGAGCTTCGCCGTCCTCAGGCATTTCTACGAATCCAAAACCTTTGCTACGTCCGCTGGTTTTGTCTTTAACAATCTTAGCAGAAGTAACTGAGCCGTACTGCTCGAACAGGGTTCTTAAATCCTCATCGGTCATTTGCCAGGAGAGGTTCCCTACATAGATGTTCATTGTAACGAAAATTTTAGTGTTCTGAAAAAAAGGATAATGGCAATAGTTGCTACAATGAACTGAGGAAACCGAAAAACAGGTAAGACACTGCAGAACATGAGAACTAAGACATTAATCTAAACATGAAGATAGGAGAAATAATTTGATTTAAACAATAAAAAAAATCCCCCATCCAATAAGGGTGCGGGTTTGCAGAAATTACGTAATTGGTTTAAGATAAGTACTTAAGACGCAATAGGGGTATTTCAATAAACCTGCCCCTGCGACCACTGTTTGGGGAATAGGGCAGATATGTAAAATTATACATATCCCTAAAAGAAAAGCCTTTCCTGCGCGGTGGCAGAAAAGGCTCTGTTTTATTGAAGTGGGAACGTATTACTCGGCCACTACTTCAAATTCCAGCTCGGTGCTGTGACCATTGCCGAAATCGATGGTAGCTTTATAAGCGCCCAGTTCTTTTACTTCATCAGGCAGAGTGATCTTCTTACGATCGATCTCATAACCTTTTTGCTCGCGAATGGCGCGGCTAAGCTGCAGGGAAGTAACGCTACCGAAGATCTTGCCGCTGGTTCCGGATTTAGCTCCGATCTTCAGGGCGCCTTCTTTCAGTTTAGCGATCACCTCATTGATAGCAGATAACATCTGCTTTTCTTTCTTTTCAATCTGCTTTCTTTTTTCCTCTAATTGTTTGAGGTTAGAAGGACTGGCTTCTACTGCAAACTTGCGTGGAATAAGAAAGTTACGGGCATAGCCATTACGTACTTTAACTACCTCGTTGGCAGCACCCAGATTGTCTACGTCTTGAATCAGTATTATTTCCATGGTGTCCTCCTACTTTAAAAGGTCAGTTACGTACGGCAATAAAGCCATTTGACGGGCTTTCTTTACTGCTTGTGCCACTTTACGCTGGTATTTCAAAGAATTACCGGTAATACGGCGAGGCAGTAATTTACCTTGTTCGTTAAGAAATTTTTTCAGGAACTCAGCGTCCTTGTAGTCGACATACTTGATGCCATATTTCTTGAAGCGGCAGAATTTCTTACGCGGCTTCTCGGTTTTAATGGCGGTCAGGTATTTGATCTCATTTGCTTTTGCCATACTATAACTCTACTTTTTCAGTTCCTGTAGGTACACCACTTCTCTTCTTACCATTGTACTCGACGGCGTATTTATCGAGCACAGTGAACATGTGACGCAGCACATTGTCGTCACGCAGCAATTGAATTTTCAATTGCTCATTGAGGTTGGATGGCGCTTTGTACTCCATTACCCAGTACAGACCAGTGGTCTTTTTCTGGATCGGATACGCCAGTGATTTTAATCCCCAGGGATTTTCGTGCACTATTTCACCGCCGATACCTTTGATAAAGTCGGTGTATTTTTTCTGAGACGCTTTGAAATCGTCGTCAGAAAGCACAGGGGTAAAAATCACCATCAATTCGTAATTGTTCATTGATCCCTGTTTGTTGGTTAAAAAATAATTTTAAAATGGGCTGCAAAAGTAGGACAATCCGGCGAAACGGGCAAATAGCTTGAAAAAGAGGGGACGGATACAGATTAATTAAATCTCAAAAATAGCCTCAATACGTGTAAAAAAACGATAACTTAATTATTTGGTAATAAAGCTGCTTCCTGAAAGCTGGTAGATTTGTTCCGCATAGAAAGTCCATATCCCTTGGCTTGCCCCCACTGTTATACCGTAGAAAGGCTTCATTATCAATTAATTTTCTAATCAACCACAGTTTATGGGTAAATTTTTACTCCGGCTTGGCCTGCTATTGCCAGGGCTAGCTTTATCCTTTTTTACGTTTGGTCAAACTTTTTCAGGACTGTACGCTTTCGGGAGCGTTTCAACAAGCTCCGGCAGAACCGATCCTACCGCAGTACCAGTTGCTACCGGATTAACCTTTGGCTCTTTTACAGCCATCGCCCCTGCAGGAAGTACCCTCAGCGCGAATCCCAATGCCGCCAGCCGCTTTAGTTTTACCGGCTGGCCCCTGGGCGCAACTGATGCCGATAATGGCACATTTACAGGCTCCATTAACCTGTCACAGTATTACGAGGTCACACTTAGCCCGGCTGCCGGTTATTCGATCGATCTTAGTTCCATCACATTTACCTTGCAGCGTTCCGGAACGGGTATCAGGCATTACAGTGTAAGATCAAGCCTCGATGGCTTTGCTGCAAACCTTCCCGCCTCTGTAAACCCGGCCAATGCCAATTTGCTGGTAAATGCCGGTAATGTATTTCAGGTACTGGATGCAAGCACCGGCGCCAATAATGGCAGCACTATTACTTTAACCGGATTTTCCGGGCTTACATCGGCGGTGACATTTCGCTTTTATGCCTGGGACGCGGAAGCCAGCGGTGGTACTTTCAGTATTGATAACGTAACCTTCAATGGCTCGGCCGGTATTGTTTCCGGCGTACCGGTGTTAACAGTAAGCACATCTGCATTGAACTTTCAGAACACGGCTGTAAATGCAAGTTCCACTTTATCCTATACTCTAAGCGGTTCGGCGCTTACGGCCGATGTAACACTTACTACAACTGCTCCTTTCTTCATATCGTTAGACAATATCAATTTCTCAACAACAGCTTCCGTACCTGTGGCTGATGCTTCCAATAAGACCATTTTCGTACGGTTCGCACCTACCGCAGCCGGCATATTCAATGGAACGCTTACCAATGCCAGTACAGGTGCGGTAACAAAGAACATCAGCCTGTCGGCTGAAGCGATCGATCCGGCAGCGCTGGCCTTTACTTTTAATTCCTGTACGGTAAACGCAGTTCCCGGCGGGGGCTGGTTATCGATCAATACGACCGGTTCACAGCAATGGGCCTGCAGCCAGTTCGGGCGGAACAGCACCAATGGGGTGTCGGTAAATGGTTTTGTTTCGGGCAGCGCACAAACCAATGAGGCCTGGCTGATCTCACCGGCATTGAACCTGGGTGGCATTGTCAACATGCCGGTGTTAAGCTTTTACAGCCGGGGCGAATTTACCGGGCCACTCTTGCAATTGTATGTTTCCACTAACTATGATGGCAGTAGCAGTCCAACCACTGCTAGCTGGACCGAAATAAGCGCTAATTTCCCAACACCACCGGGTTCCGCCACTACTACCTGGACCCTAACTGATAATATTGACCTGAGCGCATACAAGAGCGCCCCCAATGTATACCTGGCATTCAAATACACTTCTTCACCGGCCTTAAATGCAGCCCGCTGGTCGATAGACGATGTGACTATTACAGATAAGTCAACATTATTGTCTGTAAGTCCAGCCGAGCTCAATTTCGGCGAAGTAACAACGGGTGGTAATTCCGACGGCAAACCGGTGTCGATACGGGCGGTAGGCGGTAATGATATCACTTTAACTGTACCCGCCGGGTATCAGCTGTCAACCGACAATGTAAATTTCAGTAGCGGTCCGCTCCTGATCGATCAGGCAACAGCTGCGGCCGGTACCACGGTGTACATCCGTTTTTCACCTACAGTTAAAAAGTTAAACATCGCAGGTAGTTTGATGGTCAGTGGCTCCGGTATCCAGGAAAATAGTGTTGCTTTATCTGGTTCTTCGTATCCCAAAGCAGAAACATTTGATGTGGCCTGTTATAACCTTGCCTTTTTTGGATCGAACTCAACCAATAATGCCACACCGGCCAAGATCACAACGCAGATCAATAATATCGCCACTGTAATGGGGCGGCTGAATATGGATGTTGTTGCGTTTGAAGAGGTGTCCAGCGATTCAGCATTAAATGAATTATTGTTGAAATTGCCGGGCTATTCGGCGGTGACCTCCAGCCGGTGGTCGTATTCATTCCAGCCGGCTGATCCCAATTTCCCGCCGCAAAAGATCGGTTTTATCTATAACACCGCTACTATGACCTTATCGGCGGCCGAGCCGCCCAGGGTGCTGTTTGAAGCTATGTATGATAGTGTGCTGGCCGGCCTTTCGAACCGGGTAGATGACAATTTCTGGGCTTCAGGCCGCTTACCTTATATGGCCACTTTCAATGCAAACATAAACGGACAAACGAAGACCGTACGGCTGGTTGTTATTCATGGCAAGTCTTCCTCTGATGCCGACAGCTATAACCGTCGATTGTTCGATGCACAGGTATTGAAAGATACGCTCGATGCGATGTACAGGAACGATAACGTGATCATCCTTGGCGATTATAACGACCGCTTGTATGGTTCTATATATGCAGGCGCCGGTGTATCGTCATACAATGCATTTGTGGCCGACAATGCCGGTTATGCACCGTTGACGCGCTCACTGGATAGCGCCGGCAAAGTGAGCTTTATCGGCGGCTCCGGATTGATCGATCACATTATTATCAGCCAGCCTTTGCGGATACATTACATCGATAGTTCTGCCGCTATCGAAGATCCCCGCTTATACATCTCCGGCTATGGCGCTAACACGGCTTCTGACCATCTGCCGGTATTTGCCCGCTTAACATTGGCGCCCAATGGACCCTTGCCCATCACATTACTTGATTTCACGGCTAAACCTGGCGGTAATACCGTATTGGTAAGCTGGACCACAGCCACGGAACAGCATAACAAATACTTTGTTATTGAACGTGCTGCCGATGCAAAAAACTTTACTGCTATCGGCCGCGTAGCAGGGGCAGGAAACAGCAATAGCAAACTGCATTACCAGTTCACAGATCTGAATCCTTTACCCGGTACCAGCTATTACCGGTTACAGCAGGTGGATGCAGATGGCCGCTTTTCCCGCTCGCCTGTAGCAATGGTGCGGATGGATACTGAGCGCAAAGCAGCCCTGGTGCTGTCACCCAATCCGGTGAGCACTTACGCAAGCATCAATATAAATACAACCGGTAAAAGCTACACTATGCGGGTAAGCAGTGTCGATGGGCGTGTAATGATTGCAGGCGCCGGATCCATCAATCAGTTGAACCTCCAGTTGAATAACAGGTTAAACAGCCTCGCGCCAGGTGTATATGTATTGAGTGCAGAGAATGCAGAAGAGCATCATACCCTCAAGTTCGTGAAGCAGTAAGCCAACTACAGACCTGGCGGGTCAGCCACCTGGGCGGCCTGCCAGGCTGACATTTTTGCCGATTTTGCGGGCCATGGGGGCAATGGCACTCTGTTTGGTACGCAAAACGCGTAACGCGCAATGCGCAACGCCAAAAGCTCAAAAAACTGATTTTAAGCGTTCTGTGTAAGCGTTAAAGGTTCAGCAAAAAAATATTAACTGCCAAAAACGTTCAATATGCAAAAAGGGACCATTCAGGTACAGACGGAGAACATCTTTCCAATCATTAAGAAATTTCTTTATAGCGATCACGATATCTTTTTGCGGGAGTTGATCAGTAACGCCGTAGATGCTTCCCAAAAATTGAAGACGCTTTCTTCCATAGGGGAGGCGAAAGGGGAGGTCGGCGACCTGTTCATTGAGGTAAAGCTCGATGAGGAAAAGAAGACCATTACCATCTCTGACCGTGGTATAGGGATGTCGGCAGAGGAAGTGGAGAAATATCTGAACCAGGTGGCATTCAGTGGGGCCGAGGAATTTGTAAAAAAGTATAAAGGACAAAATGAGAACGCCATTATTGGTAAGTTCGGTCTGGGTTTTTACTCGGCCTTTATGGTGAGCGACAAAGTAGAAGTGTTCACAAAAAGCTTCCGGGAAGACGCACCGGCGGTCAGGTGGGAATGTGATGGCAGTCCCGAGTATATGCTCGAGGAAACCGAGAAAGCTGATCGTGGTACGGATATCGTTTTACACATCAATGAAGAAAGTGCCGAGTTCCTGGATGCAATGCGTATCGAAGGAATCCTGAACCGGTTCTGCCGCTTTCTGCCCGTGCCCATTTATTTCAGGCATAAGAATGAAGAAAAAGAAAGAAAGCCGATCAATAATACCCAGCCTGCCTGGAAAAAGAAACCTTCTGAACTGACGGCGGAAGATTACCAGAATTTTTATAAAGAACTGTATCCATACAACGAGGCTCCCTTGTTCTGGATACATCTGAATGTGGATTATCCATTCAACCTCACCGGTATTCTGTATTTCCCCAAAATAAAACAGAGCTACGAAATTCAGAAAGACAAGATCCAGCTGTACAGCAACCAGGTATTTGTTACCGACGAGGTTAAGGACATTGTGCCTGAGTTCCTGATGCTGTTACATGGGGTCATCGACAGTCCGGATATTCCATTGAACGTAAGCCGCAGCTACCTGCAGGGCGATCCCAATGTGAAGAAGATCAATAACCACATTACCAAGAAAGTGGCCGATAAGCTCGAAGAGCTGTTCAATAAAGAAAGAAAAGAATTTGAAGGCAAGTGGGACAGCCTGGGGCTTTTTGTGAAGTATGGCATGATGACCGACGACAAGTTCCTGGAAAGAGGTAATAAATTCCATTTGCTTGAGGCGGCCACAGCCACTGACGAGAATGCCAGCGGTGAGAAAAAATTCTATACCCTGGAGGAATACCGCATGGCCGCTGAAACCCTGCAAAAGAACAAAGACGGTAAACTGGTGATCCTGTACACAACCGATCTGGTTCAGCAGGATGCCTATATCAGGGGCGCAGAAGCCAAAGGTTTCATCATTGTCAAGCTCGATACCCTCATCGATCCTTCATTCATTAACCAGATGGAAATGAAATGGACCGATGTTCATTTTAACCGGGTGGATGCTGATATTGCGGATAACCTCATTGACAAACAGGAAAACCTCGATAGCGTTCTAAGTAAGGATGAAGAGTCTACGCTGAAAGGTTTGTTCGACCTTAAAATGCCGGGCCTGAATATGACGGTAGAAGTGAAAGGCTTAAGCACCGATGCTCCGCCGGTAGTGGCTACAAGGCCTGAGTTTATGCGCCGCATGAAAGATATGGCTGCCATGAACGGCCCAATGGGGGCTTTTTATGCAAACATGCCCGATGATGTAACGCTTACAGTAAATGGCAACCACCCGATCTATCAGCAGGTACTGAAGGAGAATGATAAACAGAAACAGGAAAAAGTAATTCATAACCTGGCAGATCTCGCGCTGTTATCACAAGGATTGCTCAAAGGAGGTAACCTGACCAATTTCATCAATCGCAGTGTTGATCTGATGGGAGCCGGAACCAAACAACAGGAAGCTGAAACTGTGAAGTAGGAAAAGATAGAAGATCACAATATGAAAAAAGCCACCAGTTATTCACTGATGGCTTTTTTATTTTACCTACTAAACCAATTGTCCTTTCAGAGGTATTTCCTTTCTTTTATATCGATTCGCCTGTCTTTCAGTAGTACGTTTTCATTAGCACATTAGCAAATCAGCTGATCAGCTAATGATCACTTCCATCCTCCGCCGAGGGAACGGTACAATTCTACCATAGCGTTCAACTGATCGCGTTCTACAGTTACCTGGTCTAGTTCTGCCTGTAACAAATTGCCCTGGGCGGTGATCACTTCCAGGTAATTGGCCAGTCCGCTTTTAAATAACAACTCTGCATTGCCGATAGCGCTGCGCAGCGTATTTACTTTATCGCTGGTAAGCTGATACTGGGTCTTCAGTTTTTCTAACCGTACCAGCGCATTGGATACTTCACCCATGGCAGTGTAGGCCGATTGGCGGAAGCTGATGGCAGCCTGATCCCGCTGCAATTTGGCAACTTCGAACTGTGTTTTTAAAGCACGGCGTTGGAAGATCGGTTGTGTGATACCGCCGGCACCAAGGGCAAACAGGGAAGCTGGCATTTTGAACCAATTGGTGAACTCCCAGGCATTCAGACCGCCATTGGCTGAAATGGTCAATGTTGGATAGAAGCTGGCTTCTGCTACGCCTACCCGGGCATTGGCGGCCACGAGCGCCATTTCGTTGCTGCGCACATCGGGACGGCGGCTTACCATCGCGGCGGGTATGCCGGTTGGTAACTGCTCCCATACTTTATAATTGCTCAGTTGGGCAGTACGGGCAACGGGACCTGGCTGGTCGCCACTGATGATACGGATGGTATTTTCCTGGATCGCTATCTGTTGTTCCAGCTGCGGGATCAGGATGGCCGCCGTTTGTTGTTGAGCGGTTGCCTGTTGTACAGCTAATTCGCTCACCTCACCGGCCGTTTTCTGCAGTTTTATGATGTTCACTATAGAATCGCCCAGGCTCAGGTTACGTTTGGCAATGGCCAGTTGCGCATCGAGCATCAGCAGGTTATAATAACTGCTGGCAATGCTCGCAACCACCGCGGTTTGCACAGCCCGGCTGGCTTCGTAAGATTGCTGGTAAATGGCGCCCGCTACTTCGCGTTGCCGGCGCAGCTTGCCCCAGATATCCAGTTCCCAGGTAAGGCCTGCTCCTAATGTATAGTCTTCAATATGATCTTTACCCAGGCTGTTCTTCAGGAAATAACCATTGAAACTATTTTCCGAGGGGAAAGACGTAGACGCATTGATTGTTGCCTGAATGGTGGGGGCCCAGTTCACCTTTGCCTGTTTGGCGTAAGCCCTGGCTTCATCAACCCGCTTAACAGCCAGCTGTACATCAAAGCTGTTTTCCAATGCATGACCTATCAGTGATTGCAGGGTAGGATCTGAAAAGAACTTTCTCCATTCCATATCTGCCACACTGGAATCGGATGGTGCTGTAGTCGTATTGGCAAACTGTGCCGGTAAGGAAAGATCGGAGCGCTGGTAATCTTTTCCCATGCGGCACGCTGCCAGCAGCGCCACCAATGCCAGGGTAGGATAAATAGTGATATTACTTTTTCGCATTATCTCCTTATTTAGATTTTCGAACTTGTTAGTAAGTGTGCCATCCGCCAGCTGGCGCACGGCACACTTTACCTATGATTATTGATTATTCGCTGAGCTTGATCTCTCTTAACCCGGGGCGGCCGGTCACTTTCTCCTGCAGGTACTGGAATATTACAAACAGCACCGGGATGATGAACACACCAAGGATAACACCGGTAAGCATACCGCCAATGGCGCTCACCCCAATGGAGTGGTTACCGAGGGCAGATGCGCCATGGGTAAATACCAGTGGCAATAAGCCCACGATAAAGGCAAAGGAGGTCATCAGGATCGGACGAAGCCTGAGCCTCGATGCTTCCAGCGCGGCGTCAACCAGTCCCATGCCATTTCTTCTGCGCTGAACGGCATATTCCGTGATCAGGATCGCGTTCTTCGCCAACAAACCTACCAGCATGATCAAACCGATCTGTACGTAGATATTGTTATCGATGCCGGCGAAACCAATAAAGGCGAATACCCCTAATATGCCCGTTGGTACGGTGAGGATCACCGCCAGTGGCAGAATATAACTTTCGTATTGCGCTGCCAGCAGGAAGTACACGAACAATACACTCAGCAGGAAGATAAATACCTGCTGGTTACCGGTTTTAATTTCCTCGCGTGTTACACCGGTCCACTCATACGAGTAACCTCTGGGTAACACCTTTGCGGCGGTTTCTTCAATGGCTTTAATGGCGTCACCGGTACTGAAACCTGGTTTGGGGCTACCGTTAATGGTAACAGCGTTGAACAGGTTGTTACGGGTAACGGTCTCAGGGCCAAACACACGTTTAAGGGAAACCAGTGTTTTGGCTGGTACCATTTCACCCTGGTTGTTCTTTACATATATTCCTTCCAGTGAATTGAAGTCATTACGGAAGGCTGCATCGGCCTGTGCCATAACGCGGTAATATTTACCAAAGCGGTTGAAGTCGGTAACGAAGCTACTACCATAGTAGATCTGCATGGTCGACATCAGCTCGCTGATAGATACCCCCAGCTGTTTGGCTTTTGCATAATCCACTTCAATAGTGTATTGCGGGTTATTGGCTGCAAAAGTGGTAAAGGCGAATCCGATCTCGGGCCTTTGCATCAGGGCGCCGATGAACTGCCAGGCCGTACCGCCGAGTTTATCAAGCGGGCCGTTGGTGCGGTCCTGCAACATGAACTCAAAACCACTCACGTTACCAAAGCCCTGCACGGTTGGGAAGTTGAAGAAAAAGGCATTTGCGCCTTTAACCTGTTGTACCTTTCCAACCAGTCCGGCAGCGATCTCATCAGGATTTTTAACCGGTCCTCTTTCTTCATAGTCTTTCAATCGCATAAAACCGGCTGCATAAGGCGATGCATTCGCATTGCTGATGAAGTTCAAACCATCGATCACATAGAGGTGATTGTATGCAGGATCCTGTTTAATGATGCTATCGATCTGTAAGGTGGCCTGGTGAGTTCTTTCGAGTGAGCTACCGGGAGGCGTATTCACTGCAAACAGTACGAAGCCTTGGTCTTCCGTTGGGATAAAACCTGTGGGGGCTTTTTTCGCCATATAAAAGGCGCCCAGCGTGATGATCACCAGTAAAGTGATAGGTATCCATTTCTTTCTCACCAGGAACTTCAGGCTGCGCACATATCTGTTGGTCATTCCATTGAAACCTGCATTGAAGCCGGCATAGAAACGACTCATAAATCCTTTTTTAGGGCCATGTGCATTTCCTTCGCCAGCATGTGGGTTCTTCAGGAACAGGGCACAGAGGGCCGGGCTCAGCGTAAGGGCGTTTACGGCAGAGATAAGGATCGCAATGGCCAGGGTGAAGGCAAACTGCCTGTAGAATACACCGGCAGGGCCCTGCATAAATCCAACCGGAATGAACACCGCCGCCATTACAAGCGTAATGGAGATGATGGCCCCCGAGATCTCGCTCATCGACTGAACCGTGGCTGCCCGGGCCGGCAGATTCGTATGTTCCATTTTCGAGTGCACCGCTTCCACTACCACAATGGCGTCATCCACCACCACACCGATCGCCAACACGAGGGCAAAGAGGGTAAGCAGGTTGATGGTAAAGCCAAAGAGCTGCATGAAGAAGAAGGTACCAATAATGGCCACCGGAACGGCAATGGCCGGGATCAGGGTTGAACGGAAATCCTGCAGGAACAGGAACACTACCAGGAACACCAGGATGAAGGCAATCACCAGGGTTTCTGTTACCTGGTCGATGGATGCGTCAAGGAACTCTTTCGAGTTGTACATGACGGTTGTCTTAAGACCTTTGGGAAGTGTTTTTTCAAATTCTTTCAGCAGTCTTTCTACTTCGGTGAGAATGTCATTCGCGTTTGAACCAGCCGTCTGGAACACGGCAAAACCCGATACCGGAGTGCCATCCATTCTGGAATTGGTAGAGTAGGTGTAAGAACCGAACTCAACGCGGGCCACGTCTTTCAGGCGCAACATAGAACCGTCGGGATTGGCCTTGATGATCATGTTCTCGTATTCCTCACCCTGGTTCAGTTTGCCTTTATATTTCAATACATATTCAAATACTTCACGGCTGCTCTGGCCCAAACGGCCGGGAGCTGCTTCCAGGTTCTGATCCTTGATGGCGCTCAGTACATCCTGGGGCGACAGGTTATTGGCGATCAAACGATCGGGCTTTAACCAGATACGCATAGAGTAATCCTTGGTACCGAATACCAGGGCCTGACCTACACCCGGTACACGTTGAACGGCCGGGATCAGGTTGATCTTGATATAGTTTTCCAGGAACAGCTCGTCGTATTTGTCTTTATCGTCACTCGAAAGCGCCACGAACATGATGATACTGTTCTGTACTTTCTGGGTGGAGATACCTGCCTGAACCACTTCTGTTGGTACCTGGCTGATGGCCTTTGATACCCGGTTCTGCACGTTCACCGAGGCAATATCAGGATCGGTACCCTGCTTAAAGTACACCGTAAGCGTCATACTACCATCGTTACTGGAGTTGGAGGTCATGTAGGTCATGTTCTCCACACCGTTGATGGCTTCTTCCAGCGGGGTAGCTACGGAGCGTGCTACTACCTCGGCGTTGGCGCCGGGGTACAGGGCCGTTACCTGAACGCTCGGCGGCGCAATATCAGGGAACAGCGTAACAGGCAGCGTAAAAAGCGACAGCCCGCCTAACAAAAGCAGAATGATAGAAACTACCGTTGATAGGACCGGTCTTTCAATAAATCTTTTTAACATGGGAAAATTTTTGAATTGAAATCTGTTATCCGAGCTAAGAGATAGAAAGCAGGGGCAGGATTTTGCGTTTATCAGGCACAAGAACTCCCTATAGTCAAAGTGTTTCAACCCTGACTTACATGCTTTTTACTCTTACTTCCTACTCTGTGAATTATAGAGGTTTCGCTTTCAGCAAACTGTCGGTCGAAATTGGCTGAGGCACTATCGCTACACCATCCTGCAGGTTGCCAACTCCGGAAAAGACGATCTTTTCACCGGCTTTCAATCCATCCTTAACAAAGTAGTAATTGGTTGTTTTACCCGAAATATTGATCGGCTTGCTGGCCACTTTGTTGCTATCGCCAACGGCAAATACAAACACTTTGTCCTGCACTTCAAATGTTGCTTCGATAGGCACTACAACTGCATCGTTGTACAGTTGGGGGATGCGAACCTTTCCGGTATTGCCGGTGCGAAGGATGCCGCCGGGGTTAGGGAAAGTAGCGCGCACGCTGATGGCGCCGGTTGTTTTATCGAACTGTCCTTCGATCGTGCTGATCTTCCCTTTTACAGGATAAATGCTGTTATCGGCGAGGGCCAGTTCAACCGGTGGCACTTTTTTCACTTTTTCTTCAATGCTGTTTCCGGCAAATTGATTTTTGAAAGCGATAAAGTCCTGCTCGCTCAATGAAAAGTAAGCGTACATTTCACTGATATCGGAAAGAACGGTTAAGGCGTCATTTTTGCCAACCAGGCTTCCTGTTTTATAGGGGATCCTTCCAATATAACCACTGGCCGGTGCTTTCACTATCGTATAGCCGACATTGATCTGTGCATTGGCTATAGCTGCTTTAGCCTGCTCGGCTGCTGCTACTGCTGCATCGTAGTTGGCTTTTGCGGTTTTCAGCTGCACCTCCGAGATCACATTGTTTTGAACAAGCGGTGTCAAACGGTCTACTTCTACCTGGGCTTTTGATACATTGGCCTGGGCAGCGAGTAAAGTTGACTTTGCATTGTTCAAAGCCTCATTATAAGTACGGGCGTCGATCCTGAAAAGTGGTTGCCCTTTTCTCACATAAGCACCTTCATCGGGATAGATCTTTTCCAGGTAACCTTCTACCTGGGGCCTGATCTCTACATTCACTTTGCCTTCCAATGAAGCAGGATATTCACGGAAGGTGGTGCCTGATGTGGTTGCAACAGACAATACAGGTAATTGCGGTGCGCCCTGCTGATGCATTCCAGGGGTAGCCGAACTGTTAGCACAGCTATATAATGCTGTAGCCAAACCAAGCGCTGTAAACAGCTTAATCCAATTGGTACTGATTTCTACGTTATATAAAGGTTTCATCATACATGGTTTAAATGACATACAATAAATCGTTGTGGGCAAGCATTCGTACTACATTGAAGTTCGGTATGTAGTTACCGTTTTCAACACAGGTTTCACAGGTGTTGCGTTATACCGCTTCAGCTGACATAGGCACGGATATGTTCAGGTGTCCGGAGGTGGGTGTTAAAAATGCTGTGTCATTGTTGTAACTTTGGTTAGATCCGCCGAAAGCGGGTGTTGGTAAGTCTGGGCCAACTTCATCCATTTGTGGATCTGATAATAGAAATAGCTTCCATGCAACAGGTCGCCGCTGCCATGCTGTCGATAAATGCTCAACTGTCGATATGTTCCCTGCCGTTAAAAATGATTATGTAAAAGTAATAACCATTACGACGATAGTAGTTTACCTTATTGGGGGATTAATTGTACTTTTCCCGGATTTGTTTCTGGAATAAGGCAGGCGTATTACCTGTATGTTTTTTGAAGAACCGGTTAAAATAAGCATCGTCTTCAAAGTTGAGACGGCCGGCAATTTCTTTTACTGAGTGCTCACCCCAGAATAATAGCCTTTTGGCTTCCAGGATCCTTCTTTCGTCGATAATTTGTTTAGCTGTTTTGCCGGTAACTGTTTTTATGAGGTCGTTCAAATGTCCGGGGGTAACATAAAGCATATCGGCATACTGTGTTACCTGAGTGGAGTTTACAAAGTTTTCATCGATGAGTGATTTGAATTGACGAACAATGCGGTTTTGCGAATAGTCCATATTAACTACGCTATTCGGCACTTCGTTCCTGGCTGTATCATTCTTACAGTTCACCAGCCGGCCTGCGCAGATAATAAAGGCATTCAGCAGGTTTTTCAGGATAAGGCCTTTTTGTGGTTTATTATCCTTGAACTCCTGATACATCAGCTCGAGATAAACTGATAATTCACGTACCTGCTCCTGGTTCATTACCGGTAATACCACCTGGCTGAACATACATTCCCAACAGGCAAGCACACCCTGGGTTTCAGTGAGTAAGAATTCTTTATTGAACGAAATGTGCATCATTTTATAGTAGGAGTTGCCTGTTTGCTGATGCACCTGATCGGGCGCCAGCATTAATAAAGCGGGCGCTTTGATCGTATATTTTTCGAAGTCGGTATAATGTGTTACTTCCCCTTCCTGCAGAAAACTGATCTTGTAATCAGTATGCCGGTGCGGAATGGCCATATAGGATGGTACAGAGTTACCTTCGGTTTTTTTAATTATGAAATTGGTGCCTGGTATGCAGGCTGCCATATCATAAACTGGAATCAGTGCCTGGTTATTTTTCATACAATCACAACTTGGTAGCAGATGAACACCACCCAATGCAGGGTGGATAGTAAAAATATTATAATAATGGCAAACTCTTAGCGCCTGACCCATTATTGTACCATAAAATTTTAAACGGTAAACCTTTTCGGGGGATGGATTGTTAAAGCGGAACTAATGACCGCTTGGTTGAAATACAGCAGATAATGCAAAATCCAAACGAATGTTCATAATCATTTAAGCAGGTAACAGGGTCAGCTTTTCATGATCCGGCAGCCGGTGTTTGCCCAACTGCTCCATCTTCTGCAAGGCGAAAATCTATAACCCTTAGCTGTAAGTGCTTTTCATTGTTCCATTCATTCTCATCCAATGTAAATACAACATCTACCGGTTTTTTAGACTCCAGCAATGGAAATTTCTTGGCCATGCCAAAGCCGATCCCATTGAATAAAATATTATCCTGCCGAAGCGAGAACTTTATATGTTGTTCTTTTACTATGCGTGAATAACCTGAGTCGGTAACATTCCGTACAACGAACAAAGGTCGCATATTTTCCGGGCCAAAAGGCTCCATTTGATGAAGGATATTGTAAAAGGATTGCTTCAGGTCCCTGAAAGCTACTTCTGCATCGATGATGATCTCGGGTGTCAGCAGCTCAGGAGTGATGGTAGCGGACACTACTTCTTCGAACCTGGCCTGGAAGGCTTCTACCTTATCCAACGCCAGCGTCATTCCTGCTGCATAGAAGTGTCCTCCATAACCCAGCAGCAGATCCTTGCACTGGTGGATGGCTTCATATACATTAAAGCCGGCAACGCTGCGTGCCGAACCAGCTACATATTCACCCGATTGGGTAAGTACGATCGTAGGGCGGTAGTAATAATCTATAAGGCGGGATGCTACAATACCTACCACGCCTTTATGCCAGTGGGACTGGAAGATCACGGTAGACTTGCGGCTGCGCAGCAGGTCATTGTTTTCGATGATGGCCAATGCTTCTTCGGTGATGTTCTTGTCGGCTTCCTTGCGATCGGTATTGTCTGAATGCAGCATTTCTGCAAACTGCAAGGCTTCCTGGGGCGTATTGGCAATGAACATTTGCACCGCTTTGCGAGCATCATCCATCCGGCCGGCTGCATTTACCCGCGGTGCTATCATGAATACCAGGCTATTGATATGCAATTCTTTTTGAACGCCGCTCAGCTGCTTTAACGCCAGGATGCCATAATTGGGATTCTCATTGGCTTTCTTCAGTCCATAAAATGCCAGTACCCGGTTCTCACCGGTCATGGGAACGATGTCAGCAGCAATGGCCGTGGCTACCAGGTCGAGGTATTCAAAGGAGGCAGACTGGTCGAGTTTCAACTCCGAGGTCAGGGCCGAGATCAGTTTAAATCCCACGCCGCAGCCACAGAGCTCTTTGAAGGGATAATTACAGTCTTTTTGCTTCGGATTCAAAATAGCTACCGCCGGGGGCAGCAGTTCATCGGGCATATGGTGGTCGCACACGATAAAATCGATACCGTTGTCCCGGGCGTATTGAATGAGATCAACTGATTTTATGCCGCAGTCGAGGGAAATAACGAGGGTAAAGCCGTTCTCGATAGCAAAGTCGATCCCTTTTTTTGATACGCCATATCCTTCGCGGTACCGGTGGGGGATGTAAAAGTCGACTTTATTGGGATCATACACTTTTTGTAGAAAACGCAGCATACACGAAACCGCAGTGGTGCCATCGACATCATAATCGCCAAAAACGAGTATTTTTTCGTGCTGGTCAAAAGCTTTCATGATGCGGGCTACGGCTTTATCCATATCCTTCATAAGACGTGGATCGTGCAGGTCGGTAAGCTGGGGGCGGAAGAACTGTTTTGCTTTATCGTAATTATCAATATATCGCTGGGTGAGGATCTTACAAAGAACAGGATGTATTTTAAGGCCCGCATACAATTGCTGCACTTTCTCTTCTTCCGCGGTTAGTATGTTCCATCTCTTTTGTAGCATATATAAAAAGTCCCAGGATTTAGCACCTGAAGGCGTCAGGTTGTTGATGCCTGACCAGGTATCCTGTATGCTTAAGCCTTGTATTAGTATTTTCTATCAGTTGTATACCGTACCAGTTCTTCGAGCCCGTTACGTATTTCAATATTATCAAACTCATGTAAGATGGCCAGGGCTTCATCCCTGAAGCTAAACATTTTTTTCTCAGTATAGCTGATACCGCCCGTTTGTTTCACCACATTTATCACTTCCTGCACTTTTTCGGGGTCTTTATTCTGGTTTTTGATAATATAAACCAGTTTGCGGCGGGTGGCAGGGTCGGTATTTTGTAAGGTATATATTAAAGGTAAGGTCAGCTTCTTCTCCCGTATGTCGTTACCGGTAGGTTTTCCGATGGCTTCATTGCCATAGTCGAACAGGTCATCTTTTATCTGGAAGGCCATGCCCACTTTTTCTCCAAAGACCCGCATTTTTTCAGTGACAGCCTCATTCTGGGTAGTTGACCAGGCGCCGGAAGCGCAGGCCGATGCCAGCAGGGAAGCGGTTTTACCTTTAATGATCTCGAAATAGGTATCTTCCTCAAAATTGAGGGAGCGGGCCTTTTCCATTTGCAGCAGTTCGCCTTCACTCATTTGCCTGATAGCGTTAGATAACAGCTTTAAGATCCGGTAATCGTCATGGTCAAGCGAAAGCAACATGCCTTTAGCCAGCAGGTAGTCGCCTACCAAAACGGATACCTTGCTTTTCCACAACGCATATGTAGAGAAAAATCCCCTACGTTCAAGAGATTCATCCACCACATCATCGTGTACCAGGGTAGCTGAATGTAGTAGTTCTACCAGGGATGCCGCCCGGTAGGTAGTATCGTTAACGGGCCCGCATAACTTGGCTGAAAGCAACACAAACATAGGGCGCAATTGCTTGCCTTTCCGGTTTACAATAAACCGCATAATCCTGTTCAGGAGCGGAACCTGGCTCTTTACGGCATCATGAAACTGCCGTTCAAATTCGGGTAATTCTTCTCGTAATATTGCTAGTGATAACTTCATGTGGAAAATAGGATGAGCAAATTACTATTTATTAATGTATAACGTAAGAGGCATTTAATTTGCTCTGTAATGATCTTACTGTGTGAAAGACAGCAAGATAATGCACATTGTGTTGGGGAAAAAAATTTGGTAGTTAGCTGTCAATTAATATTTTTGCACAGATTCTGAGTTCAGGTTACTTAATCCTTCACATAAAATTTAGTTATGGCAAGCAAAAAGTACGTAAGTTTTCTAAGCTTATCGTTTCTGTTAGCATCTGCTGTCTCCCATGCACAGTTGGGTGGTACGTATGATGTAATGGATTCTTCTGTTGTTCCTTCTAAAAGATTACCTCAGCACACCGAGTTCATGGCAAACAATTACGCTTACCCGGCCAAGCCCCGTAACCAATGGGAGTTAGGCTTACAGGTAGGTGCATTCAGCATTGCCGGTGATGTTCGTAACCGATTCCCCGGTATCGGCGCTGCTATCCATGCCCGTAAAGCACTGGGTTATGTATTCTCTTTAAGAGGTCAATTGGGTTTTGGTACTACCAAAGGTTTGAACTTCCAACCTTCTACAAACTGGTCAAAAAATCCAGCATGGTCAACTACCGGCTATGCAGCAGGTACTCCGGTTTTTTATAACTACAAGACCAATATATATGACCTGAGCATTCAGGGCGTTGTAACATTAAGCAACATTCGTTTCCATAAAGCAAAGAGCAGCTTCAATATCTACGCTTTTGCCGGTTTGGGCGGTATGCTGTATGATACAAAGATCGACGCATTGAATGGCAATACTCCATATGATTTCTCCAGCGTTGTGAATCAGTATGGTCCTACTGGCTTTCAATATGAGGACAGAAAAGATATTAAAAGCGACCTGAAAGACATTCTGGATGGTGATTATGAAACCGAAGGTGAATTTGATAATGGCCAGCCCGAATTATTCGATAAACCTTTCCGTTTCCAGGGAAATCTTGGTCTCGGTGTTCAATTTAAGCTGAACAGAAGGCTGAGCCTCGCTATCGAAGACAAAATGACCTTCACAAAGTCTGACCTGTTAGACGGTAACCAATGGCAGGAAAACGGCCCTGGTACTGCTACAGCGCAAACAAGAGACTATGATACTTACAACTTCCTGTCTGTTGGTATTAACGTAGCGATCGGTAACAAAGCTGTTGAACCTTTATGGTGGCTGAATCCGCTGGATTATGCTTACAACGAGGTTAACAAACCCCGTCACATGAAGCTCCCCAAACCAGTATTGGACGATGCTGATGGCGATGGTATCACTGACCAATTCGACCAGGAGCCTAACACACCTGCTGGCGCTCCTGTTGATAGCCATGGTGTTAGCCGCGATACTGACGGTGATGGCGTACCTGATTACAAAGACAAGGAACTGGTTACCCCCACACAATGTCAACCTGTTGATGCTGATGGTGTAGGTAAATGTCCTCCGCCTGCATGCTGCGATTCACTGATGAAGATCATTGAAGAAGGTGGCATCAGAGGCAAATGTGGTATCGGTGATCTGCCAAGCATCACTTTCAGACCAAGATCAATCACATTAAGCAACGACGCTAAAGCCCTGCTGGCTTCAGCTGCACAGCAGATCAAGAATAATCCTAACTGTAAAATTGCTGTTATCGGTTACTGCTCTTCAAGCAAATCTGAGCAACAGTTAAGTTGGGATCGCGTGAATGCCGTTATCAGCTACATGGTTGATAAAGAAGGTATTAATCAAGACCGCTTCATCTTCAAATATGGTGAAGTAGGTGGCGATTGCAACACCGTAGACCTGCGCGATGGAACTGGTGAAGAAGGTCCTACTACAGTGCCTGCTCCGCACCCGAACCTGCGTCGTGGCAGATAAAAAGTACTTTAGCTAAATTGCTTTAACTAATAGTATAACCTTCCCCCGTTTTGCCGGGGGAAGGTTTTTATATTTATCTTAACGGCTTGTTTTTGGGTTACAGCACCTTTCCATACATATTTGCAGGAAAACCTTAACTTTGCCCACTTTTATGCGTTCAGCTTTACTAATTGTAATAATTGCCATAAGCGTAGCGTCCTGCTCCAGGTTTTCGAAGGTGCAGAAGAGTACCGACTATGACTATAAGTTGCGCATGGCCGAGAAGTACTATGTGGCTAAGAAATATCACTACGCCCAGCAATTATACGAGGAGCTTTTTCCGTTAATGAAGGGACAGCCGCAGTTTGAAGACCTGTTCTATAAATATGCATATTGTTCTTATTATTTGCGAGACTGGCTGCAGGCTGAAAACCTGTTCAAACAATTTGTAGAGGTTTTTCCTAACAGTCCGAAAGCAGAGGAAATGGAATTTATGCGGGCCTATACTTACTACCGGCAGTCGCCCAAACCCGAGCTCGATCAAACCAATACGCAGAAAACGATCGGTTTGATGCAAACATTTATCAATACGCATCCTAACTCGCCCAAAAACAAAGAGGCGGCTGAGATCATGGATAAATGCCGGGCCAAACTGGAAACTAAAGAATTTGCCAGCGCTACCTTATATTATAATATGGGGCATTACCGCGCTGCAGCGATCGCTTTTACCAGTTTAATGAACGATTTTCCTGATTCGCAAAAAAGCGATGAATATAAATTGCAGGTTATCAAGGCCTATTATTTATTTGCTGTAAATAGTATACCTGAAAAGCAATCCACTCGTTTTGAACAGGTGATTACGGAGTGTAATGATTTTATAGACCGTTTTCCGGAAAGCGAATGGAAAAAAGAAGTTGAGAATTACGTGACATTATCAAAAAACAATCTTAAAGCCAACAATAATGAGCAAATTACGAAGACAAATTAGCGCCAACACCGCTAATGTGGCGGAAACAAAGGATTTGAACGCCATCAAAGGCAAAACCGGCAATGTGTACGAGTCTATTGCCATTATTGCCAAACGCGCTAACCAGATCAATATCTCCCTGAAAGAAGAATTGCATAATAAACTTGAAGAATTCGCCAGCCATACCGACAGCCTGGAAGAGATCCATGAGAATAAAGAGCAGATCGAGATCTCAAGGGCTTATGAGCGGATGCCTAACCCGGCGCTGCTGGCTACCCAGGAATTCCTGGATGACAAGATCTACTATCGCAAGAACGAAGATGACCTGTTCAGTTAATGTATAGCGGTAAAAAATGTATGGAAAGCGACGGATAATATCCTTCGCTTTTTAGTTTTATACAGGTGGAACAATGTTTGCCAGCGTGTTGCATTTATGTTATTGTTGACAATCAAGGCACGCTGCTGCCCGCTTTGTTTAACGTAAAAGACCTAATTTTAACCCATTATGTTCCAGGACAAAAAAATATTACTGGCTGTAACCGGAAGTATTGCTGCTTATAAGTCTATTCTGTTGGTGCGCCTGCTTGTAAAAGCAGGGGCCGACGTAAAGGTGGTAATGACGCCCGCAGCCTCCGCATTCGTTTCTCCGCTAACCCTGGCAACATTGTCAAAGAACCCGGTTATCACTGAACTTGCTAATAACGACTCCTGGTCGAACCACGTTATGCTTGGCCGCTGGGCCGATGTAATGGTGGTAGCGCCGCTAAGCTGCAACACCCTGGCCAAAATGGCCAACGGCATGTGCGACAATATGTTACTGGCCACCTGGTTGTCGGCCACCTGCCCTGTAGTAGTGGCGCCTGCCATGGATGAAGATATGTGGCATCACCCCGCCACGCAGGCTAATCTGCAAAAGCTGGAAGCATTTGGTAACCGCATTATTCCTGTTGAGAAAGGGGAGTTGGCCAGTGGTTTATATGGCGATGGCCGCATGGCCGAACCGGAGGCCATTATGCAATACCTTGAAAACAGCTTTTTCGGAAAAAAAGACCTCGCAGGTAAAAAGGCGCTGGTGACTGCAGGGCCCACCTATGAGCCCATTGACCCGGTAAGATTTATTGGCAATCATTCTTCTGGCAAAATGGGATTGGCCATTGCCGAGGAATTGGCCAGCCGGGGAGCCGAAGTGCACCTGGTGTTGGGGCCCTCTGCTGTTAAAACCAGTTTTCCCGGCATCTATGTTCATAAAGTGCAAACCGCCGGTCAGATGTATGATACCTGTATGGCGGAATTTCCGACTACCGATATAGCGGTAATGAGTGCAGCGGTAGCTGACTACACCCCTGTTGAAACCGCCCCGGAAAAAATTAAGAAAACAAGCGGCACCCTGGTTATAGAACTGACAAAAACAAAGGATATTTTGAAAAGCCTGGGGCAACTCAAGCGTAACGGACAGGTGCTGGCTGGATTTGCCCTTGAAACAGCCAATGAACGGCAATATGCCCTCGATAAGCTGGCCTCAAAGAATGCGGATATCATTGTGCTGAACTCCCTGAATGATGAGGGCGCCGGTTTTGGCTATGATACCAACAAGGTCACTATTTTCGAAAAAGGCGGAAACGAGATCCCGTATGAGCGCAAGCCCAAACAACAAGTAGCAAAAGATATCGTTGATAGAATCGTAAACCTGCTATATGTGTAGAAAGATCGCATGGATACTTTGCCTGATGGTAGCGGCGCCGGTTTGCCTGCCGGCCCAGGAGCTGAAAGCGCGGATAACCATTAACACCAGCCGGTTGGGTACACCCGCCGATAAAAAAGCCTTCCAAACCTGCCAGGCAGCGCTTAATAATTTCCTGAACAACCGTAAATGGACCAGGGAAACTTTTCAGCCCAATGAAAAGATCGTATGTAATTTTTTATTGAATATCAGCGAGGCGCAGGGTGGTAATGTGTATAAGGCAACGCTTACGGTACAGGCTGCGCGCCCAGTCTTCAATACCAATTATGAATGTCCGCTTATCAATTTCCTCGACGAGAACGTTGTTTTCAAATATGTAGAATATCAGAATATTGAGTTCAATGATAACCGGGTATCGGGTTCTGATCCAATGGTGAGTAACCTGTCGGCTATCCTGGCTTACTATGCCTATGTGATCATCGGGCTCGATTTCGATTCCTTTTCATTGCGGGGCGGCGATCCCTGGTTTCAAAAGGCCATGAATATTGTGAACAATGCGCCGGAGGGCAGGGATATTTCAGGCTGGAAAGCATTCGACGGGCTGCGTAACCGCTACTGGTTAACAGAGAACCTTACCAACAACCGGTATAATCTCATACATGATGCCTTTTATAGCTATTACCGCCTGGGAATGGATTATATGTATGAAAAAGAAGCAGAAGCCCGTAGTGCGGTGCTGAACGCGATCAGTTTGATCAATACGCTCAATAATGATATTCCCAATACAATGATCGTTCAGTTCTTTTTCCAGGGAAAGTCGCAGGAGCTCATCAGGATATTTAAAAAAGCCACTCCCGAAGAAAGGCAAAAGGCAAGGGAAATGTTACAAAAGTTAGATATCTCCAATTCCAATACGTATAAACAGGAATTAAAATGAGGCGGCTATTAATGGTATGTATGATGGCGACCCTTTGGTGTTTGATAAGTTGTACTAATAAAGATAAAGTGCCTGCGGGCGTTTTGCCCAGGGATAAAATGCAGCAGGTCTTATGGGATATGATCCAGGCCGAGCGTTACCGGGAAACCTTTATCAGGGATTCCGCACTCGATCTGAAGAGCGAAACCTTCAAGTTGTATGCGCAGGTTTTTGAAGTGCACAATGTTTCAAAAGACGAGTTTCTCAGGAGTTATAAATTCTATATGAGCCGGCCGGATATAGCCCGCGATATGTTCGATTCCCTGGCCACCCAGGCCAACCGGCGGCGCGAGGAATTATATAAACCCAAACCAGTAGATACTGCCAACGTACAACAGCCGGCGCCAGCCACAGATAGTACAAAAGCTGCAGATAGCGCGAAGGCTGTTCCGGCTCAACCGGTATCTCCAGCTGCGGCTCCATCTTCATCTAATGTTCCCAACCGCGTTAGCAGATTAAACCTCAAAAAAGTGAAAGGCAGCGATACGCTTTTCAAGATGAAATCCAAACCATAAATTACGGTCCTTGTATTAGCAGGTTGAAGCGCAGTTCCTTATTTTTATCAATAAATTGCTTGCTATGCAAAAAGTTGTTGCCAATGCTGATGCAGCTATTGCCGACGTTCCTGATAATGCTACCATTATGCTGGGTGGGTTTGGCTTATGCGGCATTCCTGAAAATTGTATTGCGGCCCTCGCACGCAAAGGCGTTAAAGACCTCACCTGTATCTCCAATAATGCCGGCGTTGATAATTTTGGCCTGGGGCTGTTGTTGCAAACCCGCCAGATAAAAAAAATGATGGCCTCTTACGTGGGCGAAAATGCCGAGTTTGAACGGCAGCTCTTAAGCGGTGAACTGGAAGTTGACCTTATTCCACAGGGCACCCTGGCTACCCGCATTCAAATGGCTGGTATGGGTATTCCCGCTTTTTATACCCCGGCCGGGTACGGTACCGAGATAGCCAATGGAAAAGAAGTGCGTGCCTTCAATAATAAGATGTACCTGATGGAATATGCGCTTCATGCCGATTTCGCCATGGTAAAGGCCTGGAAAGGCGACCGCTATGGCAACCTCGTATTCAGAAAAACGACCCGCAATTTTTCCACCTCTATTGCCAAAGCAGGCACAATTACCATTGCTGAAGTTGAACACCTCGTTGAACCGGGTGAGCTTGACCCTGATCATATTCATGTGGCAGGCATTTATGTACATCGCATCTTTCAGGGAACCAATTATGAAAAGCGCATCGAGAAGAGAACCGTACGTATGAATGGGAAATGAGGAATGAGTATGGCAAATGAGAGATGGGGTATCAATTATATAGAAAGTTGCGTAATGAATTATAAGCAATGAATAATGGAAATGAGGGATTGAGAAAAAGGAAAGAGAAAGCCCAGAGCGCGAGTAACCACAAACCATAAACAACAAACAAGAAACCGAAATATGGGTTTAGATAAATACGGCATCGCAAAACGGATTGCCCAGGAATTACAGGACGGCATGTACGTAAACCTGGGCATCGGTATTCCCACCCTGGTGGCTAATTACATCCCTGAAGGAATGACGATCATGCTGCAATCTGAAAATGGCATTCTGGGCATGGGACCATACCCGGTTGAATCAGCCATAGACCCTGATCTCATCAATGCAGGAAAAGAAACGGTGACCGTAATACCCGGCGGCGCCTTCTTCGACAGTGCTGAAAGCTTTGGCATGATAAGGGCCGGCAAGGTTGACCTTACGGTACTGGGTGCTATGGAAGTATCGGAAAACGGTGACATTGCCAACTGGAAAATACCTGGTAAAATGGTGAAAGGAATGGGCGGCGCCATGGACCTGGTGGCCAGCGCGAAGAATATTATTGTGGCTATGATGCATACCAACCCTAAAGGCGAATCCAAACTCCTGCCTGCCTGCACATTGCCATTGACAGGCGTTAAATGTGTAAAGCGGATCGTTTCAGACCTGGCGGTACTGGATGTATTGCCGGAAGGCGGTTTCAAACTCATTGAACGCGCCCCTGGTATAACGGTGGAAGAGATCCGTAATAAAACGCTTGGCAAACTGATGATAGAAGGGGAGATCCCGGAGATGTCAATTAACTGATATGTTGATCTGCAAACCGGCTGATGAATACAGGCTTAGTACTTTATTTTGATCGGGCGCCTTGTTGGCGGAGGTGGGGGAGGAGGTTCCTCTATATGATTGGGTCGCCCATTGTTCCTGCTGGCCATGCATGCGGCCACTATAAAGAATACCATTCGTAATATATCAGCTACCGTTATAATAAGGTCTTTTTCGAGTTGTACCTGTTGCGAGCCGGTGGAGCGATTACCGGCGATGGCCTCCATAAAAAGCACCATTCCATAATACGATAATAAACCGCCTGCGATCCAGAATGCGGGTTCATCTACGAGGGCAATTTGCCGGTCGCTGATCAGCTGGAACAGTACGGCCAATGCCAGTACCGTGAGCAGGGCTGCCTGTACGATGGTAAGGGTGCTTGTATAAGCTGGGATACCTTTCAGCGCGTAAATAGTGATCACAACCGACAGGAATGATACCAGGAGCATATTCATAATATCTTTTGCAGCGCTGGAACGCATCATTAACCTGAACAGGTAAAATGAGAGGGTGAATGCGGCCAGTGCAAAGCCGGTTTGCAAAGCAACGTTACGGGGTTGAATAAAATAAAAGCTGAGGTAGTGCAGGAAGACGGAAAGGCAAAGAACGCTCAGTACGTTAAGTAGGGTGTTTATTGCTACTTTACGAACAAAGAGAATGCAAACAGGCAGTAATGACAACAGCATTACCACCAGCGGCAGGACAATAAATATACCACCGGTTTCTACCATGGTGAAAGAGTTCAGGGCCAAACCGGTTCTTCATAGGGGGCTTGTGTTTTTTAAACGCTGTAAAAAAGGGTATCAACATAATGCCGGCGGTTTTTGAGTTATTTGTCAAAGAGTTGCCGGGAGTTTAATCAATCAGGTTATTCTTAACTGCAAAAAAAACCAGGCCTGCCGTGTTCTTAGCACCAAAGCGTTCCATTAATCTGTCTTTGATGGCTTCAACTGTTCGCGGACTTACCTCTAATTTTTGTGCAATTTCATGGGCGGTAAACTCCATGCAGATGTATTTGATCACATCCCGTTCGCGATCACTCAATGTGATTTCGCTGTTTAAACTTGGTACTACTTTTACCCGGGCGTGTGATTTTTTTAAAAGGATCCTGTTCACAAAGTTGTTAAGGTAATAGCCCTTGCTCATCACCTCCATAATGGCCTTCTTGATCTCGGAAGGGTCGGCGCTTTTCAGTAAATATCCATTGGCGCCAATTTCCATCATGTGGCTTACAAACCGTTCATCTTCATACATCGTGAGCGCTATTACATGAATGTTAGGATACTGGCGGGCGATCACTTTGGTGGTCTCGATGCCATCTTTTAAGGGCATGCGTAAATCCATTAAAATAACATCGGGTTGTTCAGGGGCAGTTGGTAAATTATCCAACAGTTCCTGACCGTTTTCAGCTTCGAGTACGAATTTAATGTTTGTATAAGGCCTTAACGACAATATAACTCCTTTACGGAATATTTTGTGGTCATCAGCAATAGCCACTTTTATAGGTCCCATCTGTTTATGATATTGGCAAAACTAAATTACTAAAAATCTTCAGTGTTTAGGCATTCAGGGGGTCTGGCATTCTTACGTTAGTATAAACACTTATTCCGCTCCACATTTATGTTAGTAGCCCTTATCAAATATGAACCGATTCTATTATATCTGTGGCGCTACCGGTTCTTCCTCCAGCCGGGGAATTTCGATAGTTACCTTATAATACGTTTGCGAAATATCTTTTTCGAAATAAATGCGTCCGTGCAGCAGCTTCAGCCTGCTTTGGATATTCTTCAACCCCAGCCCAACATTGCTTTTATTCAATTTATCAAAATCGGCCTGGGTAATACCGCGGCCGTCATGATGGAGGCGAATATACAATTTATTACCACTCAGGTTCTGCGTAAGATGAATAAAACTGGCATTACTATGTTTCAGGATATTGTTGACCAGTTCCTGTATCACCCTGAAGATGATCAGTTCCTGGTCTGCGTGCAGGCGTTCGCGGTAATCGTGAAAGCGGCAGCTGGCATTCATGCTGCCCGAGCCGCTGATCTTCTGGAACAGGTCGTTCACAGCCGACTCCAACCCGAAGTTTTTAAGGGTGGGCGGCATCAGGCTATGTGAAATATTGCGTATCAGCTGAATGGTATCATCGATGATCTGCTTCGCATTGTAAATGCTTTGCAGCTGGGTGGTCTTGTCGAGGTTTACCAGGTTTTCGTTCAGGTATAAACGCGCTGTGGCCAGCAAAGGGCCGGCATCGTCGTGCAGATCGGCCGCAATGCGCTGCCTTTCTTCTTCCTGCAGCCTGATGGATGCATTCAGCAACATTTTTTGTTGTTCCTGTTCCAGGTGCTGCAGCTGCATCTGGTAGCGGATAACCTTGCGTTGATGAAAGATAATGAAAACGATAAGGCCGATAGTAAGTACCAGCATGCCGATGGTGCCAAAGTAAAGGACCATGGGAAACTGGCTGGTGCCGTGATTGGCCTGCAGCAAGATCATTAGTATATCAGACGCTGAGCTTATAATGGGTTATAGGGGTTTTTAAAATAATTATCATATGAGGACAGGCTGGAACTGCTTTTGTCCTTTGCTTCTCTCCGCGAAAAAGCGATGCTAAAGAAAATATTTTTTATGGCATTAAAGATGAAAGTTATAAACCAAAATTTATCCAGATCCTCCCTGTCTATTTCGTCTGCAAAGGTATATATAAAAAAAGACCCGGCTAAATACACCAGGAAACCAAGGATTATCCAGAACATGGAGGTATTATATATAAACAGCACCCGTGGTTTGTTTATCTGCTCAAATAAATAATACAGGGAAAAAGTGAAAATCAGTATCGATTCACAGGCTACTGGCACTGAATCAAAAGCGTTCCATTTTGTGGTAAAGAAGTAATAACAGATAAATATAATGAACAAGAGGGAAACTATGGCAATGATCTTTTTAAATTGTTTACTCTCAATAATGAGCCAGGTAAAATAACTGAAAAGGAAGAACTCTACCAGGGTGTAGGTGCTGAGGAATAGTTTCAGCGAAAGGCTCAGTAATACTATATCATTCAGGAACGAGTAAAAGCAGTAAATAAAGATTACCCATAATTCCTTTCTTTTGGTATGCCTTAAAAAGACAAGAAAGAGAATTACGGGTAATAAAGAAGAATATATACTGGTATGTAAGAGTAAACTCTCTATATCAGGGGCATTTACCTCAAATATAGAGATTCGGGTTTACTTAATCAATATAAAACCAGCCGTCATCGCCGAAAATATCACCACCACCGGGGGTTGGGATGCTTCTGTCGGCTACAATACCTTTTTGTTTTTTAATTTCTGCGTCGGCGGTAACTACGGTATAGTTCACCATTTCTTTTCCATCCTGATCGAGACCAACATAAACCAGGGTTTTCTGGCCTTGTTCGTTGATGGCATTGTAGAAGTGGATGCCGGCGCAACCGGGTTGAGCAAGGATCTGGGTCAGAATGTCTTTGCCGATAATGTACGCCTTAACATCGTTCGGATGGGCCTTACGGTAGTTGTTCACCAATTCAGCGCCTAATTCAGGGGTAATTTCTTCACCAATTGTCGCAATGTTACGGTTTTTAGTGAGGAGTTCAGTCTGCATCATAGTAGTAAGTTTTTAGAGGTTGTAAAAGTGGTTCCGGTTAGTAAGAAACCTCCAAAAAAAAAGATATACAACGGGTTGCGAGCACCCATAAATGCTGTACTTTTGTTCCAAATGCACTGCCGGCCTGCGTTTCCGGGGATTTTACTAAGAAATATTACGAGGAAAAATGGGGGAGTTTTTCTAGTATTTTACCGTATATTTACTATAGTGAAAGTTCGCAAAGCCGCCTTTGACAAGGTAGTTGTTCACAAATGTGGATAAGTGAAAATGCTTACCGTGTTTAGTATTATTACTTAAGTAGTGGTGGATCTTAAAAACGGGGCGCAGTTCTGTAACAGCTCTTGCAATAAAAATTTCCTTTTCTTTTATCGGCTGACTGATTGCAAATACAAACTGAGTGAACAGGTATTAACAGAACTATGTTTTTGAAGGATATGATCTTGAGTCGTAGGATGAGGTAAGTCGTGTAGTTTAAAAATGAAAAGAAGAAGTTGACTGATATTGGATTTGACAGGTGGCATTCATAAGATCGTTGGAAATTATTTTTTAGGACGGTAATCAGAATATTGGATATTTTAAGGTTGCCATCCTTATCAATCAACTTCTGAAACAAAAATAGTAGGCCACCCGCCTGTTCGCAATAGCGGAATTGCTCTTTTTTAATTGTTCGGGAATTACCGGTAAATACGTAAAAGCGTCGTGAGATTACTGGTACTATTTCGATTGATCCTGGTAAAGTAACGTTTACAAAGTGAGTATAATCGTTTTTTTATACGATATTGCCTGAAGGTTAGGGCCCCGCACGAGATCAAAGGGATGAAGGGGTTAAACGGTAGGGCATATGGTACCTTAAACGGAACAACTTATAACCCATTAATAAGCCAACCTTACCCATTATGAGCACTGAACTGGTTATTAAAGTAGCACTTGCCGACGATCATAAAATATTTCGCGACGGCATTAAAATGGCGCTGAAAGGAAAAGAATACCTGAAGATCCTTTGGGAAGCCGAAGATGGTAAAGATCTGATGCATAAAATGCAGATCAAAAAGCCGGACGTTTTACTCATGGATATTCGTATGCCCGAAGTAGATGGGGTGAACGCGATTGGAATATTGCGTAAAGAATACAGTGATGTGAAGATCGTTGTACTGACTATGTACGACGAACAGGAAATGATCACCAAGATGATGGAAATGGGCGCCAACGCTTATCTTACCAAAACCTCCGATCCTGAGGAGATCTATCAGGCTATACTAACCTGCATGAATGATGATTTTTACTTTAATGATCTCGTTAATAAAGCCGTATTGTCGAAATTACAAACCAAAAAACAGGTACGGCAGTTCTACCCCAACCCCGTTAAGTTCACCGAAAAAGAACTTCGCATTTTAAAATTGCTGGCAGCCGATAAAACCACCGAGGAAATCTCAAAAGAAGTATTCCTGAGCCCACGTACTATTGAAACCATTCGCCAGAATATGAAATCAAAAGTAGGGGCCAAAACCATTGCCGGACTGATCATGTACGGTATGCGCAACAAACTGATCGACTAATAACTCCCTGTTTTATATTAACCCCCTGCCACCTGGTCTTCTATTGCTCCTTATCCCGCTTTTTTAAAAGCTTACCAGACCGTGCCGGATGGCATACATGGCTAAACCCACCCTGCTTTTTACATCCAAACGATTGAATAACTGATCGCGCAAGGCATCGACTGCTCTTGGGCTCAAATGCATTTGGCCTGCTATCTCTTTGTAGGTTAATTCAGTGCAGCTCAGTTTCAGGAACTGCAATTCCTGTTCAGTGAGCAGGTTTTTCTTTTGTGTAATGTCTTCCAGTGTATTTCGGAACAGGTTCACCAGCTTGCCGGTTACATGGTGCGAATAATAGTAGCCCGATTCCATCACCGAGCGGATGGCAAATTTTAATTCTTCCGGATGAATATCCTTTTTCAGGAAGCCCCGTACACCCGCTTGTAACAAGCGGATCAGCGTTAGATCGGTATCGTACATGGTCAACATTAAAACATGTACGTGGGGGTAATGCTTATGCAACCAGGCTGAGGTATCGTAACCGTCGAGCAGCGGCATATTCAGATCAAGAATAAGAACATGGGGAATTAAATTACTTTTGATCTTTTCCAGAGTTTCCTGGCCGTTAGATGCCGTAAAAATCACTTTACAGTTATCAAACGTATTGATCAGGGATGCCAGCGCATCGCGTAAAAGTATATGGTCATCTGCCAGGGCTACCAGTATGGGAGAATCGGGATTGCTCATAGTTTATTTGGGTCGTATAACGAATGATCAGTTTAGTCTTCCGGTGATCAATAAGGGATCTTCAAATGTACGGCAGTGCCTTTACCCGGAAAACTATTTACCTGGCAGCTGCCATCGATAAACGCTGCGCGTTTAACGATATTCATTAAACCGGTGCCTTTTCCGGGGCCGGTGGCGGCTGATCTGCGGGCAAATCCTTTTCCATTATCACTCAATTCAATGTCTACAAAATCGCTTTGGTAATTCAGCAGCAGGGTAATGGCAGTGGCTTCTGCATGTTTGATACAATTGTTCAGCACTTCCTGTATGATACGAAAAATAACCAGTTCTTTTTGGGTTTGCATATAAACCGGCGAGCCGGTTACATCGTACCGGATATTATATATGCCCAGCTTCTGAATTTTCCCTATTTCCAGTTCCAGCGCTTTTAATAAACCATTCTCCTCAATAAAGTCCGTATGTAATGCTTTGGAGATATAACTCAGGTCTTCAATGGCCCGGGAAATAAAATGAATGGAGCCGTTTACCTTTTCGGGCGGACTGTTTGCATCCTTCCAGTCGATGGTATTGAGGTTCAGTTTGGCCAGGGTAAGTGAAAGACCAATGTTGTCGTGAATTTCACGGGAAATATTCTGAAAGGTTTGCTCCTGTATTTCGAGCTGGGTCGTTAAAAGTGTTTTCTCAAAGTCCGACTTTAAGATCTCGAGGCCTTTCTGATAAGAGATCTGCCTGCGTTGGTACAGGAATAAAATAAAGACAATAAAAGAGATGAGTATGAGTATAAAAAGTGTAGTAACTACTATAAAAACAATGATGGTATGTTGTTCCCCGGGCATAGACAAGGTTGGTATTGGTAATTACATAATGCTAACAAAGAAAAATAAAGGAACAAACAATAACTACCGTACTATTACCTATTTTATCAGATGAGAACATGTCGTAATATTTGGTGGTTTTTACAAGGAGGCTCATTCAGCCAGATCATTGAATCACCAAACTACTGCCTTTTGAAAGAAGCGGAAAGTGAAAAAACACCGGGAATATTGTTCTTTTTCACAAGGGCCCGGGAAAATGCTCACACACTTATCGGCAAAAACAACACGGTTATTGTTCAATTTGACACGTGTATTAGAAATTTTATCAAAATAGAATCTTCCTGATAAATTAGCGGAATATTCTTAACCGCCCAAAACCTAATCAACCTACTAAACGACCATGAGAAAGTTTTCCCTTGTTTGCACTTCCCTTTTCCTGTCTGGCATATCTGTAATGGCGCAGCAAAACGCCTTAAATAGCAGCGGTAATGTAGGTATCGGAACTACTGCGCCTAATACCGCGTTAGACATACGAAGAGGTTCCGGCCCCGGTTTGGGCCCGATACTACGATTGACCGGTGGAGGTACCCAGGGCTCGCAATGCGCTATAGATATGGGCGCTTTTGATCCTGGTACAAGCGTTGCGCCATCTTTCAGATTAATCACTACGGATGTAGGCGATTATTCATGCCGGGTTGATTTTCAAATTAAAACCGGAGGCACTTATACAGGTCCGATACAAACCAAGATGACATTAAGTTCGCAAGGCAATTTGGGAATTGGAACTGAAAATCCCGGTACCAAATTGCACGTAGAAGGAAACGGATATTATAATGGTCATCTCGTATTAGGCCCGGAAGATCATACGGTAGGTGTTTATGGTAAAAAGCTTGATTTTGGAACCAATTCCAACTCTGATCCGCAGTGGATCTCCCGTTTCAACGCAAGTGCAGATGGCAGTGAGTTGCGGGTAAACATCAGTGACGAAGGTGGAGCGGTAGACCGGTTTGTGGTGGGGTGGACAAATTTTAATAATAACCAATGGATGCCTGTCATGCATGTGAATGCCAATGGGGTAGTGGGAATTGGAACAACGGTTACAAACTCCGGAGATTACAAATTATATGTTGCGGGCGGTGGCATCCGTTCTACGAAGGTAAAAGTTGATGCTGGGCCCTGGCCAGATTATGTATTCCATGCCAACTACCGATTACGACCACTTAGTGAAGTTGAACAATATATTAAAGCAAACGGCCATTTACCGGAAGTGCCTTCAGCAGAAGATGTAAAAAAAGAAGGCATCGACCTGGCCGACAACCAGGCCACCCTTTTAAAAAAGATCGAAGAGCTGACGCTTTATGTTATTGAGCAAAATAAAAGGCAGGCCAGCCAGGAAAAACGCATACAAAGCCAGCAGGAACGATTAGCCGAGCTGGAGAAACTGTTAAAAGAAAAATAAGTCACCAGATAAATACCAAGAGAGAAAAAGGTCCTGATTCTTCAGGACTTTTTTATTTCATTAATAAATGTTTCATCTTAGGACTTTCTGGCGGCAAAACGCCCCCTTTTGAAAAAGATGACGGAAATTGCGCCTCAGAATATATTCTTTAAAAATCGATAGGATATGCAGGCGCCGGTTTCATATAAATTATTAAAACAACAACTATGGTTGTCGGCTCACAGATGTGTTTTCTGGGAAGAGGAGAAAGCCTTGATCGTATCGGATCTGCATTTTGGAAAGACCGGCCATTTTCGAAAATCTGGTATTGCTGTGCCGCAGGCTGTCTATAAAGAAGATCTGCAAAGACTGGTTCACCTCTTACAATACTTTCAACCGCGCCAATTGATCGTTGTGGGCGACTTGATTCACAGTGACCAGAATAAAGAACTGGAACTGTTCCAGCGGTGGCGGCACGATTTTCCCGATCTGCCCGTGCATTTAATAAAAGGGAATCATGATATCCTGCACAGTAACTGGTACCGCCAATGTAATATTCATGTAGCGGATGACGAATTACAATTAGGGCGTTTTCGGTTCCGCCATGATATAGATTCCGTGGCGCCCGATTCTGCCGCTTACTTTTTCTCAGGCCATATTCATCCGGGCATCCGCATTAAAGGAGTTGCCAAACAATCGCTTAGCTTTCCGTGTTTTTATTTTGCCAAACAATTTTGTGTGCTGCCTGCCTTTAGCCGGTTTACCGGTATAGCCCTGGTGCGGCCTGAGAATGAAGAGAATGTATTTGCTATTGTAAATGATCATATTGTTCAGCTGCAATGAGTGCCACAGCGCCTGTAATAAAAATCGCATTCGATCCTGTTTATGCGCACCCGCTACCGGAAGGCCACCGGTTTCCCATGCTTAAATATGAATTGATCCCCGGGCAATTGCTGTATGAAGGCACTATTACCGAACAGAACCTGTTTGCTCCAAAACCCTGTGCCGATGAGGTGGTTATGTGGACGCATGACCCGGCCTATGTTCAAAAACTGCATCAGCAAACCTTATCGGCCCGGGAACAACGGCATATCGGTTTTCCACAGTCGCCGGAACTTACGCGGCGTGAATTCGTGATCACCCAGGGTACCATCGATTGCTGTCATTATGCTTTTGAACATGGCGTGGCCCTGAATGTTGCTGGTGGTACACATCATGCATTTGCCGATAGGGGAGAGGGATTTTGCCTCTTGAATGACTTCGCGGTAGCCGCTAATTACCTGCTTAAAAAAGGACTGGCCAATAAGATCCTGATCGTTGATCTGGATGTACACCAGGGAAATGGCACAGCCCGTTTATTTGAACACGAACCCCGCGTGTTCACCTTTAGCATGCACGGAGCGCATAATTATCCGTTTCATAAAGAAAAAAGTGATCTGGACATCGCCCTAAGCGACGGTACTGAAGACGGCCTCTATTTGAGCCTGCTGCAAACGAACCTGCTGAACTTGCTGGATCAGGTAAGGCCCGATTTTGTTTTTTATTTATCGGGTGTAGACATCCTGTCAACCGACAAATTCGGCAAGCTGAAAATAAGTATGGAAGGATGCCGGCAGCGCGATGAAATGGTCTTTACTGCTTTAAAACAGCGGCGTATTCCCTGCGTCGTAGCCATGGGTGGTGGTTATTCCCCCGATATCAAAACCATTGTGGAAGCACATTGTAATACCTTCCGGCTTGCAAAGGATATTTATACCCACTAACTTTAAAACAGGCAATTACTTTATAACCGCCGGAATTTTTATTATTGCCTATTGCTTATTGTCTATTGCATTGCCTATTGTCCGTTGCCTATTGCCTGTTGTCTATTGTTTATTGCCTATTGCCCTTGTCTGTTGCCTATTGCCTATTGCCTATTGTCTGTTGCTTATTGCCTATTGTCTATTGCCTATTGCCGATTGCCTATTGTCTGTTGCTTATTGCCCATTGCCTATTTGTCTATTGCCTGTTGCCATTCGTTTTTCTCACCAATTGCTGGTAGTTCAGGAAGTAAATAAAGCGGATCGTGAACTCATTTCCATGCGGGGTGCTGAAGAGCTGACCGGCGTTTTGCATATAGTTTTTATAGCCATTGGGATTTATGTAAAATTCATAGTCTTTACCCAGCCAGTTCTTCCATCCTATTATTAAGCGGCTGCCTAAGCGAAAATCCCAGGTATAGAAAACGTCGAGGTTAAAAGCATTGTAATTTACATTGTAGTCGGCCGGTTGTTGACCAGCCCTTGCGGTCCAGTACCCATCATCCTGCAAGTTGTACAGGTTGGTATTTTGTAAACGGTTCCAGTAATGGCGTGCCCTTAAGGTAAGGTTCATGCGGGCGGCAAAATTGTAAACTCCGCTGAATACCGTGGTTACATCGGCAAATTTACGGCGGGCGAGCACCGGTGCGCTTGTAGCCGCATCGCGAACAAATGCGTAGCCAAACTGGCCATTATCATATTGCCGTCTATAGCTCATTTCGAGCATCAGCCGGTCGCTGAACCGGTACCTGATAGCGCATTGAAGCGCATAAAACGGATCATTCGGCAGGGGGCCTTCAGCGCCGCCCAGCAGCCAGCTTACTATCAACGCTTTCCGGTTATCGGTGCTGCCATCAATGAACAGGCTATAATACGGAGAACGTTTTAATGGCTGCCGCGGCGTTTGGAACAGGCTCGGCGGCGTTTGCATTTCAAAATAGTCGTTAAACCACCAGGGTGCAATATCGGCCGTTACCATGATGTTCCAGAAGTTCTTCAATAACCAGTTGGCCGATGCTAAAAATGTGGTTTTCTGGTAAAGGAAGGGTTTATACAAATAGTCCTGCTTAACCGACACTTCATACCGCTGGTTCAGGAAGGAAGGGGTGGCCTGGTAAATATTATAGCTTATAGTACCAATATTGTTAAAGGCATTGGGCGATAATTGAAAGCCCAGATCGTTCGGATCGTATTGAGCCGATCTTAATTCATTCGTGAACGAGTACTGCAGCTTACCACTTACTTTTCCTGCCTGCAGGTAATTGGCAAAGCCATCATAGCGGCCGGCAGCATCATATACCACGCTGTAGCGCGGTTTTATTATCAGTCCATACCGGTTCTTTTTATCATACAGGGCCAGGTCCAGGGCCGTTACATTGGCGTCGCGCCCATGGGCGTTACGCAATACGTTGGTATTGGTAAATGTAATGTAGGAGCGGTTCTTTAATGCCTGATCAAGTACGATGATATTGTAATTGGCCAGGGGTTCCGTAGTCAAGATGGAATCTTTGCCGGTACCGCGGTTGCGCAGCCGCGCTCTTACATTTTCAGTTACTGCATTGAAGATGCCGATGCCCAGGTTACTGGCGGTTCGGCCCGAAAACTTGACGGCATTATACAAACGCGTCACCGAAGGGTTTTTCAATAACTGGTAACCATCCAATTCGCCGGAACTTATTTTATACTGAACGGAGTCGAACAGGTCGGGCGTTTTGCCAATCCGGCGTGAATAAAAAATGCCTGCTTTGTTAAACAGTTCGGTGCCTTCCGTGAAGAAGGGCCGGTTCTCCCGGAACCTGATCTCAAAGGGACTAAGGTTATTCACCACATTGTCAGAGATCACCTGTCCAAAGTCGGGGATCAGCGTAGCATCAAGGGTAAAACTTTCGTTGATACCATACTTAACATCCATGCCGCCGCTCTTCAACGTTTCATATTGTTGCGTGGTATTTAAATACGGTGTTTGCCGATAACCGCCGCTTATATAAGGAGAAAAGCTCAGCCGCAATGGCGCGACCAGCTTATTCAACCCGGTGATATCGCCAAACTGGTTGGCAAAACCGCTGACAGCGGGGTTGACCGGATTCCAGAACGAGGTTTCATTGAACCGGCGGCTGAAGCGCATGAACTGGATGCCCCAATCGGTTTCCGATTTTCGCGAGAAGCGGATCGAAAAAAGCGGAATGCGCATTTCAACGATCCAGCCATCCGGGCGGAAACCCACTTTACTCTCCCATACAGCATCCCAGCTTACATCTCCATAGATGCCTTCATGGGCAGTAGCATTGGCGCTTACCCGGGCATCGGTTTGTACATTACGGGCCGTAACCAGGAACTGAAAAGCATTCTGGCGGTCTTTATACGTATCCAGGAAAACGGAGAAATAATCTACGTTCGCCCGCTGTACATTGTCGCGGGTAGTGTATTGGCGCCTTATTTCAGCAGGATCGTCGTACAGGTAAGCGCCGATATAGATGGCAGAATTATCGTACACTACCTGTACGGCCGTTTTTACGGCAGCAGGCTTGCCGTACACCGGCGTGTTAGTAATAAAATGGATGGCTGCAGGAGCTTGTTGCCAGACTGAATCATCCAATGACCCGTCGATACGGGGTGCCTGGGCAACTTTGATGGCCTGGGTGATCTTAGGCTGTGCATGCAGCCCTGCATAGGCCAGTAACGGTAATATAACAACCAGGCCTTTAAGCATAACTCATTGTAAGGGCGGAAAAACCAGCCGAATTTGCATTTTGAAAAAGGGTCATAAAAAAAATACCTGTTTAATAGACTGTCTGCAGACCATCGCTGATCCGGTACGACATGTACAACGCCTGAAACCCTGGTCTTAACCGCAGGCATAGCCGCCCCTGGTTAAAACAAGGTTATCTCCGATCTTAATGGTTTTGAATGTCGCAGACAGGTTAGCACAATTCCTGGTTAACTGAACCAGGAAGGAAAGTATTACAAATTACTGGCAGGAATGTCTGGTCGCGCATAGACAACCCCTTCAAATATCGCTCAATATAAGAAGTTCATGACAATTATGTCAGGTAAAATGCTGCGGGCTTTTTATTTGTTGCTGGTTTCTGCGCTTACCTAGGGTGAATGGGTATATGTTGCCAGCATTTGCTTACCCTTTTCAATGAAAAGTTCACTGTTATCAGTAAGTTTTGACCAATGCAGGCAAATCAATTGATCTTCTTTTTCAAATAGCTTACCTGTTCCTGTAAGGTATTTACCACATTGGCCAGCTGGTTTACGTTCCAGTGCGGTTGAGCGTTAGCCTTCCCAATGATCATCATGGCCTTCCATACTTCGAGTATGTCTTCGCCATTTACCTGGTAAGGCTGGTAGGTGGGATTATCGCTTACAAGGGTATATTTATTCTTAGCACGATTGTTCTTCATCATGCGCTTGTATACGATCCCTTCATTTCGCGATACTACTATATAAGTGAAATTATTCTTTACATCGTTGATATCTTCTACTTTTTCGCCCACAATGATGGAGCCGCTTGGCGTCGGCAGCATGGAGTCACCTACGATCTCAAAAGCACGGTATTGACCTGGCGCCAGCATGGGAAGGGTGAACGTATTCAATTCGTCAATAAATTCAGGGTCTGCGTAACCGGCCAGATAACCAGCAGCAGCCTTTACCGGTACAAACTGTATCTCATTGGTGCCGGCGGCCAGTTTCTGTGCACGTCGTTTAGCCAGGTAATTTCCTTTTGTATCTGCCAGATCTTTTAATAACAGCTCGTCTAGTGTAAGCTTGAACATTTCACCCACCATTTCCAGCACATCTATGCGCGGCTCGGCCCGCTCTTCTTCATAAGCACCCAGCAGTGAACGTTTGATCTGTAATTTGGTGGCAAACTCTTCCTGTGTCCACCCACGAAGTTTGCGCAGATATTTGAGATTTTTACCGGCGGTTGACATAGACTAATAAGTTTAGCGCTAAAATACTAATTATTTTATCATAATGCATAAAAAGAGCGCAATAAAATTTCATTTGGAGCATATTATTTGGTCATCCTATCTTTGCACATGGCAAGAAGAATTACCGCTCCACAGAAAAAATCCCCCCAGTCAAGTAAGTTTTTTGGTGAAGGTTTAACGTTTGATGACGTTTTACTGGTTCCCGCATATTCACAGGTTTTACCGCGGGAAGTTGATATCCGCACCTGGCTTACCAGGGACATTCAATTAAACATACCCATGTTATCGGCCGCAATGGATACGGTAACAGAAGCCAAGCTGGCCATTGCCCTGGCCCGCGAAGGCGGATTGGGCATTCTGCACAAGAATATGAGCATTGAAAAACAGGTTGAGCAGGCGCGGAAAGTTAAAAGAAGTGAAAGCGGGCTAATTCTTGACCCTATTACCCTGCATGAAGAAGCCACCATTAGCGATGCCCAGCGTTTGATGAAAGAAAACCGGATCGGCGGCATTCCCATCGTTGATAATAATAAAAAGCTGGTTGGTATTTTAACCAACCGCGACCTTCGTTTTGAAACCGACAGCAAGCGTATTGTCAGCGAAGTAATGACCCGCGACAACCTGGTGACTGCCCCTGAAGGCACCACGATGAAGAAAGCGGAAAAGATTTTACAGCAATATAAAATTGAAAAGTTACCGGTCATTAAAAAAGACGGTACCTTGTTTGGGTTGATCACCTATCGTGATATCCTGCAGGTGCAGGACTTTCCCAATGCAGTGAAAGACTCTTACGGTCGTTTATTGGTGGGCGCGGCGCTGGGTATTACCCGCGATCTGCTCGACCGTGCCGCCGCCCTGCAGCAAATAGGGGTAGATGTAGTGTGTTTAGACAGTGCGCATGGTCATAGCAAAGGTGTTATCGATGCGTTGAAAACCCTGAAGAAGAACTTTAAAAAACTGCAGGTGATCTCTGGTAATGTGGGAACCGCAGCTGGCGCAAAAGCATTGGCAGAAGCAGGCGCCGATGCAGTTAAAGTAGGTATTGGGCCCGGTTCTATTTGTACAACCCGTATCGTTGCCGGCGCCGGTGTTCCGCAAATAACGGCCATTATGGAAGCCGCTTCGGTATTGCATAAAATGGGCATTCCATTGATTGCCGATGGGGGTATAAGATATACAGGCGATATGGTTAAAGCACTGGCGGCTGGCGCCAACCTGGTAATGATGGGAAGTATTTTTGCCGGAACTGAAGAAAGCCCCGGTGAAACCATTATTTATGAGGGCAGAAAATTCAAACAATACCGTGGCATGGGCTCGCTGGGCGCCATGAGCCAGGGTAGTGGTGACCGGTACTTCCAGGATGTGGAAGCCGATATCAAAAAATATGTTCCCGAGGGTATTGAAGGCCGTGTGGCATTTAAAGGAAATTTGAGCGAGATCGTTTATCAATATGTAGGTGGCCTCAGATCGGGTATGGGATATTGTGGTGCAAAAGATATAGAAGCATTACAGGATGCGCAGTTTGTTCGCATTACCAATGCGGGAATGAAAGAAAGTCATGCCCACGACATAGAGATCACGAGAGAAGCGCCGAATTACAGCAGACGATAATACCTGGTTGCCAGTTACCGGTTTCCGGTTACCGGGCCCGATTTAAAAACGAATCATTGACTTATGTCACCCGACCTCCGCGAACTGGTAACCGGTGACTGGTAACCGGTGACATTTAAATTCATCCTGATGAGGCTCCGTAGATTATTTCCATGTATATTGGCGCTCCTCTGTTTGCAAGCCGTTGCCCAGCCTGATTCAAGTCATTTGCGCATCGGCTTACTTACCTGCAGTCCGGGTGCAGAATTATATTCAACATTCGGGCATACCGCCATCCGGGTTACAGACAGCGCCAGCGGGGTTGATATGGTATATAACTATGGCACTTTCGACGACCGTGATCCCAATTTCTATATAAAGTTTGTGAAGGGCATCATGCTCTATGCGCTGTCAAACTATTCCTACTCCGATTTTTTACGTGAGTATACTTATGAGAACCGCAGTGTAATAGACCAGGAACTGCTGCTCACCGGTGCGCAAAAACAAAGCCTGTACGCGGCCCTTCAGGAAAATGCCAGGGAGGAGAACCGCTACTACAACTACTATTTCCATACCGATAATTGTACTACCCGCGCCCGCGATATGATCGTGCAAAAAACAGGTGCTGCCATTGTGTTCAATAATATTTTACCGGAGAAAAGACCCAGTTACCGCAACCTGATTCATACTTATCTCGATAAAGCCAACCAGGACTGGAGCAAATTTGGTATTGATCTTTTACTGGGTAGTAACCTGGATGAAAAGGTTACGAATGAGCAGGCCATGTTCCTGCCCGATTACCTGATGAAAGGCATAGATGCAGCCACCGCCAATGGGCACAAGTTGGCAAAAAAATACCAGTTTGCGCTGCAATTGCCGCCAACGCCACCTGGGGTTACACTTTTGACGCCGCTGTTTTTATTCTCCATGCTTTTTATCATTATCGGTTTGTTGTCTTTTGGCGCCCTTACCAATGTTTGGGCGCAGCGGATCCTGAACGTATTTGACGCCGTATTTTTTCTGTGTATCGGCATCTTTGGAATCCTGATAGTAACCCTGTGGGCTATTCGGGTTGATACGGTTTGCCGTGACAATTTTAATGTTATCTGGGCACTGCCTACCCATTTCTTTGTGGCCTTTGTGGTCTATTTCAAAAGAAAATGGTTGCAAACCTATTTCAGAATTACGTTTGCCATCACCTTGTTGTTTACACTCTGCTGGTTTTTTATTCCGCAACAGGTAAATGCTGCCGTATTGCCATTGCTTGGCATCATGCTGATGCGCAGTTATTTCCGGGGAAATTTGCCGGTCAAGCAGCGAAAATTGCGTCATACGGCAAACATAATCAGCAGTTCAAAAACTATAAATATCGAATTGTAGTATCTTCAGGGAATGGCAACAGATAACAATATCCTTTTTGATGGCAAGCCGGTATTTTACCGTATGGAAGGAAACGGACAGGCTGTGGTGCTGGTGCATGGCTTTGCTGAGGACGGTACTGTTTGGGAAAATCAAATTGAATATCTTAAAAGCAAATTTCTGCTCATCATACCCGACCTGCCGGGAAGCGGTCAATCGCCCATGAACGAAGCGAACTGGTCGATGGAATATTTTGCAGAGTGCATTCGCAGTATTCTCGATAAAGAAAATATTACCAAAGCCAGCATGATAGGACATAGTATGGGCGGCTATATTACGCTGGCATTCGCCGATAAATACCCAGACAGATTATATTCTTTTGGCTTATTTCACTCCACTGCATTTGCCGACAGCGAAGAAAAAAAGACGGCCCGCCGCCGCGGCATCGAGTTTATTCAGCAAAATGGCGCTGCTAAATTTTTAGAGCAGTCGATCCCCAATCTGTTTTCAGAGCTCACAAAAAAACGCCAGCCCGAACTGGTGCAGAAAATACTTACCCGTTATACCAACTTTGTTGGCCAGGCACTCGTAAACTATTACCAGGCCATGATGCTGCGTATCGATAGAACGCAGGTCCTGAAAAACTTTTCCGGCCCTGTTTTGTTCATCATGGGAAAACATGATACCGCAGTACCTTATGAACAGGGGATGCAACAGTGTTATATGCCGGGATTGTCATATATTCATACACTTGAGCATTCGGGACATATGGGAATGTGGGAAGAGCCTGAATTAAGCAATGTTTTTCTGGAGGAATTTTTGATGCATGGCCAATTTGTATAACGTAAACCGCGTTGTGTACCAGCTGAATGAGGAAAGCTCTGGCGATAGCTTTGTTATTAATTGGATCAATCCAGTCCCTGTTTGCTGAGCATATTAAGGGAGGGGAAATGTATTATGAATACCTGGGGCCGGGCGCCGCTGCCAACACTTCACAATACCGGGTCACCTTAAAATTGTACATAGACTGTAATGCCAACAGCGCCGGACAGCTCGACACGCGGATCAATTTAACCGTTTTTGATAAGAACACGCTTTTGCAGGTGCCTTTCAGTCCGTTTGAGGCGCCAACTACGGGCGATCAGTTCCTTCGGTTCGATCCTGCTTCCAATCCCTGTATCAGCAATGCGCCAACCGATGTATGTTACCGGGTACGTTCATTTTCTACGGTCATTGAATTACCGATCAACAGCAGCGGCTATACCATCGCCTACCAGCGGTGCTGCCGTATTGATAATATCATTAACCTGACGCCGCGTAGTAATGCAGTGGGGGCAACGTATATGGCTGAGATCCCCGGCACCAATAGTTTAGCGGAAGCTTATAAAAATTCAAGCCCCCGCTTCCTGCCCAACGATGCTACCGCCATTTGCCGCGGTAGTAATTTTACCCTCAGTTTTGCAGCTACAGAACCCGATGGAACCGATTCTATAATCTATACTTTTTGCAGTGGTTTTATGGGCGCTTCTACCGACAGGCCTAATCCTTTTTCGGCAACGGCACCACCTTATAGCAGCCTGAATTATCAGTCGCCTTATGGTGGCAATCGGCCCTTGGGCGGCCAGGTGACCATTGATCCCAAAACAGGGCTTATCAGCGGTATAGCGCCTTTCTCCATCGGGCAATATGTAATTACGGTATGTGCGTATGAATACAGGCAGGGCGTATTGATCAATATCCACCGAAAAGATGTGCATGTAAAAGTGTCTGATTGCATTCCTTTGCAAGCGCTGCTGAAGCCGAATTATTCTTACTGCGACGACTTCCTGGTTACATTCAGAAATGAACAGGTAAATCCGGCCGGCTCGGTGTATACCTGGGATTTTGGTGATGGTACGCCTCCCGTTACCACTACCGATCTGGAAGGCCGGGTGCAGCATCAATATGCCGACACGGGTACTTTTACTGTTAAATTGAAGGTGGTGCTGGCGGGTCAGTGTGAAGATGAAACCGTGACCCTGGCTAAAGTGTATCCGGGTTTTTATCCTGCCATCAAAGTGCAGGGAACCTGCGTACTGCTGCCCCTGCAGTTCCTCGATCAAACTACTTCGAGGTATGGCGCTCCTGCCAAATGGAGTTGGGATTTTGGCGATGAAACCACGAATAACGATGTATCTACACAGCAGAACCCTTCCTGGAAATACAGTACTACCGGCTTAAAAACAGTGACGCTGACCGTGGAAAGTGATAAAGGTTGCGTGGGAACTGTGACCGCCACTGCCGATGTACGCGACAAACCACCGATCCACCTGGCGTTTAAAGATACGCTGATCTGCAGCATTGATACGCTGATGCTGAATGCCAGCGGTAATGGTATTTTCTCCTGGTCGCCTGCATATAATATACTTGATGCCAATACGCCCACACCATCGGTATGGCCTAAAACCACCACTACCTATACCGTTACCTTGAATGAGAATGGGTGTGTTAATACAGATAATGTGCGGGTGCGGGTGGTCGATTTCGTTACCCTGGATGCGGGGCCCGACAGTACCATTTGCTTAACGGATACGATTCAGTTGGCTCCGCAGACCGATGGTTTGAAGTTTGAATGGACGGCCAATCCGGCAGGCGGGTATATCAATGATGCTACTGCCAAACAACCGCTCGTAAAACCGGATGGTACTACAACCTATCACGTAGTGGCGCACATTGGCAAATGCTGGGAAGACGATGAACTGACGATCCGTACGATACCGTATCCCACTGCCAGGGCCGGCGCCGATACACTCATTTGTTACGATGATACCGCGAGTTTACATGGCAGTATGGTAGGGTACCGCTTCCTGTGGACGCCCGTAAGTACTTTAAGCGATCCCAATAATTTGAATACGCTGGCATGGCCAAGGCGAACAACGCCCTATGTGCTTACGGTGTACGATACCCTGGGATGTCCCAAACCGGGCAGGGATACTGTTATTGTGAACGTGAAAGCGCAAATATTCGCTTTTGCCGGAAATGATACGTCTATTGTAGTGGGCCAGCCGCTGTTGCTGCATGGGCGCGGATCTGATTTTTACGAATGGATGCCGCCCTTACATTTAAACAGGAACGATATTGCCAACCCTGTTGCCATGCTGGATGATAATTTTTCCTATGAGTTAAGGGCTTACACGGCAGAAGGATGTTTTGACCTCGATACCATCAATATCAAAGTATTTAAAACGGCGCCTGATATTTTTGTGCCCAATGCATTCAGGCCAGGCGGCACCCGCAATAATGTACTAAGGCCCATACCCGTGGGGATCGCTACCCTGGATTATTTCTGTGTTTTCAATCGCTGGGGGCAAATGGTGTACAGAGGATATTCGCCCGAATCAGGATGGGATGGTACAATAGGAGGAAAGCCGCAAGCCACCGGAACCTATGTATGGATGGCCAAAGGCACAGATTATACCGGTAAGGTAGTGATGCGTAAGGGAACTGCTATCCTGATAAGATAAAGCAGTTCACGGTTCACAGTTCTCAGTTCACAGTTCACAGTTCGCAGTTGACAGTTCACAGTCGCAGTTCAAAGTTCATAGTTGTCAGTGCACAGTTCTCATGACCCCGCACTTAAAAAGCTTACTTTAACTACATTTGCAGCCTAATTAAAACGGTTCATGAAAACAGTACTGATCACCGGCGCTACTTCAGGTTTTGGTAAGGCGATGGCAGAGAAATTTGCAGCTAACAATCACAACGTGATCATAACCGGCCGGCGGGCCGATAGGCTCGATGATCTTTCGAAACAGTTGAGGTCAGCGTATTCCGTAAAAGTGCATTCCCTGGTTTTTGATGTTCGCGACCGGAAAGCTGTTTTTGCCGCTATAGAAGAACTGCCTGATGCATTCAGGAACATTGATATTTTAATTAATAATGCCGGACTGGCCCTGGGCCGCGATTATTTTGAAGATGCGGAAACGGAAGACTGGGAGATCATGATCGACACCAACGTAAAAGGCGTAATGTATGTGACCAAGGCCGTTATACCTGGCATGATCGCCAGGAAACAAGGTCATATCATAAATATGGGTTCTATTGCCGGTAAGGAAGTATATGAAAAAGGGAACGGCTATTGTGCATCCAAATATGCCCTGGATGCGCTTTCTCAATCGATGCGGGTCGACCTGCTGCGACACCAAATTAAAGTTACGGCTATTCACCCCGGCGCCGCAGAAACAGAATTCTCCATGGTAAGGTTTAAAGGCAATGCCGCCGCTGCTGAAAAAATATATGATGGCTATCAGCCGCTTTCTGCTGCAGATGTCGCGGATGTCGTTTATTACACGAGTACCCTGCCGCCACATGTGTGTATTAACGACCTGGTTCTTACCTGCCTTGCACAGGCAAATTCCTTTTATTTACACAAGTAATTGTACGCGTAAAAACTTTTCTTGTTTGGTGTTTTCCCTTTAATAAACGAAGAATGTAAGGGATATTTTAGCGGGCAATACATAATTCATTTAGAATATGTGAAATGTTGACCGTGGTGCTTGTATCGTACACTCTATTTGCGTAGCTTTATACCTGACTGCATCCAAAATCCTGCTTTAAAGCCAAATACTATGTGCAAAACCTTGTGCGTATGCATCTTAGCATGCATGTTTCTAATATTTTCCCCTTCTTTGCGGGCCCAGAATGATGTGATCAAACTTCAAAGTTGTGAAGGCAATCCTTATCAGCAAACTGTTGACAGTATAAAGAAAGCAAGCGCTGAACAGGGATATGTACTATTGCGCGAAGCATCTGTACAAATGGAAAGTGAGTATGAAATGCCCGTAGTTTTACCCATGCAGGGTGGTACTATATATCAATTCGTTTTTATTGGTGACCCTACTTCAAAATTATATGAAGTGCGGATGTTTGACTGGAACGAACGGCAGGTGGTTTATAAAAGACACCAGTGGGGTGATATAGATGGGAATGTTATCAGTTATACCTACACGCCGCAGTTTAGTGAATACCACATGATAAAACCAGTGCAGGTAAATAAGAAGAAAAAGAAGCTCTGCGGTTATGTTATGCTGATGAAAAAGCCCGAACCTACGGCGAAGAAGAATTAATTAATTGCATTATAAGTTAGAGCCATACTTTATAGTATGGCTTTTTTATAAAGGCAAAAAGGCACATAGGCATAAAGGCAACAAGGCAAAGGGCAATAATACAACGAGGCAAAAAGGCAACGAAGCAAAAAGGCAAAACGCATAGAGCCAACCGCCAATCCAACCCATGATTGAGCACTCGCCATCAGGTCATAACTCATGCCCGCGGAGCTCCTTCCGTTCAATACCGAGCTTGACCGTTCACGATAGATCAATTCCACTTATACTTCACACTCGGCATGTACGATTCGCCATTCACCAGTGACCATTCACCATTCACCAGTGACCATTCACCATTGACCATTCAAATAAGATCGCTTCCCACTCGCCACTCCCATTCACCATTGACCATTGGCCATTCACGATTCACCATTGACCATTGACCATTCACGATTGACCATTGACCATTCACCATTGACCATTCACGATTCCCCCCCCGCCACTCGCCAAAAAAAAAGTCCCACCATAACGGTGAGACCCCTTTTTATTTTCAGTAATTCTTTATTGCGCCAGTGAGATCCTGATCTGAAGACCAGCGCGGGTAGTGGTGATCGGTGGCGAAGTAGAGATCTTAGGTTCCACCCGCCGCTGTTCAAAATATAATTTCAGGTTAACCCGGTTGCTGATCACATAATCAATAGTAGGGTTAATAGTGATCACTTTCTGTCCGTTCGTTGGCAGTGCCTGCGTTTGATCGAGCCTGCTGTTCGATGTGATATCGTCGCGCAGCCCCACATCCAGCCGGAAGCTGGCATCATTCTGCAGCGGCTTGCCCCTGAACTTGATCCAGGAGAAGGCGCCTCTTTTTCTGAACCCGGCCCCAATGGTGAATTCCGTTGAACGGGATTCACTCAGCTGGAAGTCGATCAAACTCAAACTCACTGTTCTCGATTTCTTGTATTCAAAACGCGCAGTGAGCTGGTTGGTGAACTGCATATCCAGGTCGATCATTGGTACAAACTGTTCGCTGATGGAAATATTAGGTACCAGGAAATAAGGAATGAAGTTGCCGGTAAGGGTATCAACAAAAGAAGGATAGCCCAATGAATCTCGATACAGCAAGGCCGATGTAAAGCTGTTCATGCTTAATGTACCGGTATAACCATGGGAAACGGTAAAATTGGTAAATACCTTTTCCATTCCTTTTATCCTCGTGAGCCCATTATAGGTAAGCCGCCAGTTGGGTCTTGGCAGAAGACCCGAGAACGGATTGGAACGGATATTCGGATTATCCTGTTTAATCAGCGGTACTGATGTTGGGCTTTTACCGGTGTATGCTGCAATGAAAGCAGGCAGTAACACATCCTGTGCATAACGGCCATAACCCGCATAGTAACCATCACTCGTGATCTGCTGGTTCGGATTAAGGCTTTGCCATTTAGGATTCTGCTCGGCCAGCCGTTGTGATAATATAATGCGGTAGTCCTGGAATTTTTGGAAGGTAGTGGTTACCTCGTTTGCTTTCACCGGGGTGAACATGGTCTTCAGCGCAATATAACTTACGCTGAAACTACCGGATGTGTACGGATTCAACCGCGCAAAATTAAGGCCGGTACCCGTAGTATCCTTATACAGCTCACTGTACATTTTACCAAAGGTTTTATCCAGTGTAAGGTCAATGGTGAGGTCACGTATGGGAATAAGTGTAGCGGTGATATTCAGTCGTTGCTGATAATCCTGGCGGTTCTGATAGTTGAAATTCGAATCGGCAGTGAGCCAGCCTTTCGACGCCATCATATTCACAAAGTTCGTATCGGGCTGACGGCCGAATATAAAGCCAAGGCCTGGGGCCATTGACTTGAAATTCATTCCCAATGCGCGGGTGCTGTCTGTATAACCATAAATGGTAGCGCTGGCATTTTCTGAATATTGCACATTCACCCGTTTCAACATGGTGAGTATACGGCCACCGAATTTGGCAGCGCTGCTTAATTCAAGCGGTGCATTGGGGTCACGCTTCCGTTTTTTGGCTGTGGAGTCGTTCTTGTTGGCGCCTGGTACCCCTGGTGGAGGCGGTGGCGCATCCTCATCAAATGCCCGCAATAATCTCGACTTGGCGTATAACCGCGTAAAGTCGAGTTCAGCGGTGAGGTTTTTCTGCTGGGTGTTCGATAAGGTATTGCCCAGTTCCCTGGCCAGTAAAGAAGCGGCTAACCAATCAAAAGTAGCGTTATACCCTGCCCGAACGGTGGTCCAGTCAAGGAATGGTATTTTACTGGTCGGCAATGTGTAGGAGACAGTTGCCTTGTGGTTATATTGAATGGTGCGGCCACCTTTCCAGAAATTATGCCACATGCGTTTTTTCTCTGCTTCATCGAGCCTTCCGCTGTCTTCGTCTACCCATGCACGGTTAAGTGCGGTAAAATCGAGGTTCAGCGAACGGGTAAAGTCCCAACGCAGGTTATAGGTACGGTCGAACGTAAAGTACTTGTCGTAGGTTTCAGGGATCAAATTCTTGGGCGTACCAACGCTGCGTGGACGGTAGGTTCCAAACTGGCGGTTCACATCGGCCCTGAAACCAAGCAGGGTAGGAATGGGGTTGATGTTGAAATCCTTTACTGCTGCCACCCAGGGCGACCTTGTTTTAAAGAAGCCTTTTATAGGTTCCCAGTATTTGGGGCTTGAGGTATAGTTATACCCCAGTCCTGCACGGTGGCGCACCACTTCATTGCTTTCGATCAGCGGGTTATGTTGTTCTTCCTTATAATACGAATAGCTCACATCGAAATTCTCGATGCTCCAGATCTGCTGTTTTTTGCCATTCACATTATTCTTCTTCACATTGGTGAAGTTCACCGTTTTAATGGTCTTCACGTCAATGGCATCGTTGCGGATGGAATCCTTCTCGGCGCCGGAGGCAGCTTTGAGTTTATCTTTTAATTTAATGTCCAGGTCATATGGATCATATTCAGGCGTGGTCACTGTTTTTGAATAACTGGCGTACACGGGGATCGACATACCGGCTTTCGCTGGTAAGAGTTTACCCAATTCCAGGTTGGTAGCTATATCCAGCTGGGTAAAGCTTTCGCGGGAGCGTTCATTCACCCTTTGTTCCAGCGTACCCCAACCGGCGCTTCTGGCGGCTCCTGAAATATACAGGGTACCAAGGTCGGCCAATTTAATATCCAAACGGCCGGTGGCAGCCCAGGCGCCATGTTCATCGAGGCCTGAGAGCCTCAGCTCATTGAACCAAACTTCTGTACAGGCGTCTAACCGGTTCACATTCTGCACGCCGATGAAGAATGCCCGTACCTCGCCGAGGTTGGGATTACCGAGAATAGCAAACTGTTTTCCATCCCCATCGGTTTCCTGGTAATATTGGAAGGTTTGACCGTTATTATTACGCGATACCTTTAAGGCGGTCAGCCTGTCGAGCGCCAGCTCCAGGTTGTTATTGGCCGGCCAAATCAGGTCATCATCGGTAGTTTGCCAGGGCGTAATATCGAGCGGGATCTTTATTTCATAAAAGTTGCTGATGAGGTCGTTGCCCAAACGCACAACCGCATACAGGTCGCCATTCCTCAGATCGTTGCTGCCCTTTACGGATTCCGCGTGCACATACATCTGCAATTGTTTATACTGGCGCAGGTCGAGGTTCAGCGTTTTGAAAACACCGCGGGCATCGCCCTGGTTGAGATTACATACCTGCAGGCTCAGCGATTGTTCGTTCTGCAACAGGTTCACGTTATTGTTGCTTAATTGTTGCTGACGAATTACGCCGGGCGGCGTTTTATAGTTTACCGGGTAACGCGATCCATTTTCTTCCACATTCACCGCCAGTTGTTTTACGGTCGTAGTGGTATTGGTAGGAATAGGCAGGTACCGGCTGCTGGTATCCAGCAGGTAGTTGAACTGGCGCCATTGGTTGCGCACCAGCTCCAGTTTCGCAAAACGCAAGACTACTGAATCTTCAAAGCCGGTGAGGAACATTCTTATAAAACGGATCGACTTGAAGTCGGGAATATTCCCTACTTTCTGCTGAAATTCCCTGATAGGAATGCGGAACAGGTACCAGGTTTCCGGGGCGCTGTTGCTGGGTCGAACTTCAATACTGTCGGTAATGTAGTTGGTGCCCACGCGGAAATTGCTTCTTCTCAGGTCTACCTTGTACTGGAAGTACTCTTCCAGCTCGTTCAATGTATTGTCGCGGTTGAATTCCTCCTGGTCGGGGTATAATGTAAAGGCGCTTACAAAGCGGTCGCCGCTGCTGGCCACCGGAGAGTTGCCCTGGGGGTTATTGATGTTCTTATAACGGGCAAGAATACCGTCATTGGCGCCGAAAGCGGCATTGCGGTAGTTGATATAGTCATCGTTTGAAGGGTCGTTCAGGGCCTGCTGATAGGCGCCGGAACCAATGGCCTGCAACTGGTTCAGGTAGGCCTGGAATTTGGTTTGCTCGGCATCATTTACCAAACCGTCGAAACCGGCATCCTGCAGTGGCCGGTCACCCGGGTCATTACTGAATGCCTGCGTTACCTGGATAGGGTTGGCCGGTACTTTTCCCCAGCGGGTGGCTGTATCTTCCAGGGCCGTGGTAACCGAGCCACTGATCCCGTTCTCAAAAAAGCGTTTACCGTCTTTCAGCACGTCTTCTGAAATATTACCCAGGTTGAAGTACAATTCGCCACCGGTGCTGTTGGGGTTCAGAATAAAGGGATCCTGTAACCAGAACTCAATGAACTCCACATTGCCGGTCTCAAAGTCAACCTGGTCGATGCCACGCATGATACCGCCCCACCTTGATCTTGGGTTCAATAATCTTCCCGATGGGTCAATACTGCCCGCGCGTGCATCATAGTTATAGGGACCCTTTTCTGTGGGATAATACGCCATGTCGAAGGTTACCAGGCTTCCCTGGCCCAGGTCGGGTGTACGCTGCGGAAAGATATCCCGAACGTTTACCGACCTTACCCGCGGATCGTTCAGCAGACCTCTGCTGATGGGGTTGTCGGCGCTGGTCCTGTCCTGCAATACCGGTTCAATATTATACCAGGCCAGTTTGGCGCGGTTATAACCGTATTCCAGCGTATCGCGCTTATCGGCTTCGGGGAACAAACCATTGCCCGATGGGGTAGAGGCAAGTCCCCAGCTCACCAGCGGAAAACGCAGGTCAATGGCATTGCGTGAACCTTCAAAGTCGTCGATGAAGACCTGGCTGCTGCTGCCTTTACCAATTTGCGGCGGGTGACCCGGTTTCAGGTAAGCGGCTTCGCCATACGCCGTGATGGTACTCATTTCGGTAGTATGGTAGAAGGGCAGTTTATCCAGCCATCTGGTTATTCGGGGCGCCTGGGTCATATAGTTGAAATCGACGCCATACATGGTATTGCGAATAGGGTCTTCATTGTAGCTGGTCTTGGTAAAGAAGGGCCGTTCACCCAGCCTTACCAGCGAGGCGCCAATGGTCAGCTGTTCACGGGCGGTCTGCTTGGCCATATAGTCGAGGCGCAAGCCCATAAAATTTCGTTGCTGAATGCCAAAACCGGCATTGTTCTCAAACTGCACATTCACCGGTAAGCCGGCATTGAGAATGGCCTGGTTGATGATCTTGACCGTACCAAGATTATAATCCACCACGTAATCTACATTCTCGGCAAGTACCTGGCCGCCGGCCGTAACGCTTACAGAACCCTGGGGTACATTGAAGGCGCCGAGGGAGATCTCCGAAGCACTCTGGCCTTTGGCATAACCACTGATCACATAGCGGTCGAGGTTGGCATAGGTCTTTGCTATTTCCTTGATGGTATCATACAGCGGGTAGTAAACATATTTTTGTTTCAGGTCCGGCGGACTGTTCTCAAAGGCAACCGAATCGAGGTCGCGCCCGAAGGGCTCGAGGAAGGGAAAGATGATGCGGGCCTGTTGCGATTGTATGGTAAAGCCTTCAATAAAATCGAATACCCCATCGGGTAATGGATCATTCCGGGCATTCAGCCTGTCAAGGTTCAGCAGGGTGATCAGGGGCACACCGGGTTTATCCCCTTCCGGTAAAAAGCGCTTCTGGCCAAGGCTGGGTTCTTCATACAAAACGTTCAGCTTGAAATCTGCAGGCTGTACACCGGATAAATAACTACCATCTTTTGTTTTGAGGGTGTACACGTTCTTCATCATCAGGTCCCACAGGGGCAGGTTGGTACGTTGCGAAGTGGCTTTTAATAATTTCAGGAACAACACTTTTTGCGTACCGGCCACTGTATTGGTGGTATCGGGCGGCACATCCTGCGAAAACTCACCCACCTGGTAGATCCTTCCGTTATAGCTGTACTGGTAAGCAACCCCCAGCACTTCATCGGGTTGCAGGGGTTGGTTTATCGACAAAAACCCGACCTGCGGGTTGAAGTAGAAATCCGTTGCATTTAATTTACGGGCGAATGTTTTTTCGAAATCCTGCACCGGGCGTAATCCCAGCGATGACAGTTTACTGGTAATGGCGGAAGGATTGCGGCTGCTGGGGTCGTTTATGATCTGGCGGTACAGGTCGTTAGCATCGTTCGACGGCAGGCCCATGGCATTGGCCGGGTTGGGCCGGTAATACGGGTTAGGTTCACCCAGGTCCATCAGACCCACCACATCCCGCGTTTCGGTAGTAGAACCGTTCCGGTTCGTTACCCATACTTCTACCCGCAGGATCTGTATCTGCGAGGTCACGATGGGCAGCCTCGACATGGCCTTGTTGTAATTATTGCGGAAATACTGGGCTAAAAGGAAGTGGCGGTTCTCTTCGTAATCGTTGGCCTTGAACTCGAAGTAGGTATTGGCCGATCCGCCCTGTAAGCCCAGGGATTGTCTTTGCGACCGCTGGTTGGCCAGTACACCGGTGATGAACAGTTTACCAAACTGCAGCTGGGTTTTGATACCGAAAAGCTGCTGGGCGCCGGGGATCAGGGTTCCTTTTGAGGAGAAGGAGATATTCCCCGCTTCTATCTTTTTGATGATCTCATCATCGGTACCGGTATAATCGAGTTTCAGCTGGTTGTCAAAATCAAAATTGGCCAGGGTATTATAGCTGATAGGCAGTTTAAGCTTGTCGCCGATATTGCCAATAACGCTCAGGTTGGCGTTCATGTCGAAGTCGAAACCACCATTGCGGCGTGCACGTTCGGGCAGGGCGGGGTTCTTGATGTTCTGCCCCTGGTAACCTGCCAGGATATTCACTTCACCCTGGGGCCTGATCTCTATTTTACCATTGCCGAAAATGCGGTTGAACAGGTTATCGGTCATGGACATTTTAGGCCGCAGCATTTTGCGGTTCAGTCCACTCAGAATATTTGATCTTTTCTTAAAATAATCATTTTCCTGTCTGCGGGCCTGTAAAGCCATAAACTCATCAAAGGTGAGGTAGGTAGGCTTCCGGTAGTAGAAGTTACCTATCTTTTCGATGATATAGTATTGCTTTGTTTTAGGATCGTAAACGATGGAATCCTGGATGTTCGCAGGGTCGTTAAGGCCCATGGAGCTCCGTTGAGGAAAGGTGAATTTGTCGCCCCGCCTGTCGTGCAGGGGATATTTCAATGTGTCAATGCCTTGCCGTTGGGTGGAGTCTTGCCGGGGGGCAAAGAAAGCCTGGACAGTAGAACTCATACCAACGCAAGCAGCTACTATTAACACAAGTGTTATTCTGTTTCTGTAAGGTGCGCGTAACAATCTTCTCTAAAGAATTAGTTAGGTAGAGTTCCGATCCGATAGGCTTAAATGGTTTTTAAAGCTTTCTTAATAATTTCTTCAACTGCACTAAGAGAAGGTTCCGCTTTTATTACGCGTTGAATGGCCTGTTCTGCTGAAGCCCGGGCAATTCCGAGTGCAATCAAGGCATTTAACGCATCCTGCTCCAACGTATTGTTTATCAACGGCGAAATATTTAGACCTGGCTTGGTTTTGCTGAGTTTATCCCTCAGTTCCAATATGATCCGTTCGGCCGATTTTTTCCCGATCCCTTTGATCGATTCCAGTTGTTTGGTATTGCCCTGAACAATAGCCCGGGAAAGCTCGTCGGGTTTCAGGGAAGACAGCATCATGCGTGCAGTAGCTGCACCTACACCCGATACACTTACCAACTGCAGAAAAAGCTCTTTTTCAGCCACTTCAAAAAAACCATACAAAGTATGAGCATCCTCCTTAATGTGCAAATGCGTATAGAGCAGCCCTTTGTCGAGCGACTGGATCTGTGAGTAAGTGTGAAGGCTTATCTGGAGCTCGTAACCCACACCGTTGGCTTCTATATGAACCACCGCTGGTGTCTTAAGTACGAATTGTCCTCTAACGAATGCGATCATTAAGCGAAAATATGGAAAGGTTTCTGGTTTCAGCCTGAAGTTTTTGGTTTGATAACAATTGCCGGAAACTTATTTGGCTGCGTGGTATTGTGTATATAACAATTACTTAATGAGAACGTTATAGGCAAGGTGATAATTAGCTAATGTGATAATTTGATAATGTGATAATATGATAATATGATAATTTGAAAATGGGATAATGAATATATCTCTGCGCGGCAGCAGGCTAAAAGCAGAACGCTTCACGAAGAAGTTTGCTTTCGGGCGGCAAATATGAAAGCTGGGGCCCCGACTTCGCCCGGTCATCAGGCAAAGTCCTCCGACTGCGCTCAGACCGGCGCCCGGCAACCGGTAACTGGTAACCGGCAGCTTGTAACTGGCTTTGCCCTATCTTTGCCGCTTATTTGCTCTTATTTCATAGTGAATTTGTTTCAAAATTGATTCAATATCAAACCTGTATAATAGTAGCATGACGCAAAAAATTACTGCTGCCATCACAGCTGTTGGCGGCTTTGTTCCGGAAGACAAGCTGACAAATGCAGATTTAGAAAAGATCGTAGATACCAGTGACGAATGGATCCGGACCCGTACCGGCATTGAGGAAAGACGCATCCTGAAAGGCCAGAAAGGCACTTCAGACCTGATCGTACCCGCTGTTAAACAAATATTGGAAAAAAGAGGTATAGGTCCGAATGACATCGATGCTCTCGTTATTGGAACCGTTACACCCGACATGATGTTCCCTTCCACCGCCAACCTGGTATGTTATAAGGCCGGCCTGAAGAATGCCTGGGGATTCGACCTGCTGGCTGCCTGCAGCGGCTTTTTATACGCACTTACCACCGGTGCTACTTTAATTGAAAGTGGCCGGTACAAAAGGGTGATCGTAGCCGGGGGCGACAAAATGAGCTCTATTGTCGACTATAGCGACCGTACCACCTGTATCATTTTTGGGGATGGCGCCGGGGCCGTTCTGCTCGAAGCAAATACCGAGGGTTATGGCGTACTGGATAGTATCCTGCGCAGCGATGGCAGTGGCTGCACTCACCTGCATATGAAAGCGGGCGGTTCTTTACGCCCGGCTTCTGTAGAAACCGTTGCCAATAAAGAACATTTTATTTACCAGGAAGGACAACCGGTTTTCAAGGCGGCCGTGAAAGGTATGGCCGATGTGAGCGCCGAGCTGCTGGAAAGAAATAAACTTACCGGCGCGGATATCGCCTGGCTGGTTCCGCACCAGGCCAATAAACGGATCATTGACGCTACTGCCGACCGTATGGGGCTCACCCACGACAAAGTAATGCTGAACATTCATCGCTATGGTAATACCACCGCGGGTACTATTCCCCTTTGCCTCTACGATTGGGAGAGCAAGCTGAAAAAAGGCGATAATATTGTGCTGGCTGCTTTTGGCGGCGGCTTCACCTGGGGCGCTACATTGGTGAAATGGGGCTACTAGCAATTAGCTGATGTGCTGATGTGCTGATGTGGCTCGCTAATATAGCGAACCGGCTGCATCTGCAGACGCGTGCTTAATGAATGAATTTATCGCTAACTGCCTGATTGTGCAGGCGGTCATATAATCAAAATATACAAAAGGTGAATCTTCTGCTATCACGCGGAGGTTTCACCTTTGTCTTTCCTGCGACCAGGGGCCTTGTGTATTCTGTATTTCACTTCACATTGCGCGCTGTATCCTGTATTTCATTATCTCATTAGCAAATTATCACATTATCACATTGCTCTTGTAACTTCGTACACATGGCTAACAAACAATTCCCGTATTCAGGCTTTACCTCCCTGGCGATACATGCCGGACATGAACAGGATCCCAACTATGCACACCTGGTACCTATTTATGCTTCTTCCACCTTCGTATATGACACTGTTGAGCAGGGCATGCGCCGCTTCACCGGCCAGGAAGAAGGCTATATTTATAGCCGCTGGGGAAACCCCACTTTTGATGAGGCAGAAAAAAAGATCGCTGCCATGGAGTGTTTCCGCCTGACGGATGACAATGGCAAACCAATGGCAGCAAAGGCATTGCTGCATGCTTCAGGCATGGCTGCTATATCTACCTTATTTCTGTCGACCCTGAAAGCGGGCGATAAAATATTATCCCATTACTCCCTCTACGGCGGTTCGCAGGAAATGATGGACAAGATATTGCTCGGTTTAGGCATAGAAGCCGTGATTGCTGATCTGCGCGATCTGAATAAAGCGGAAGAAGCCCTGAAAGCGCATCCGGAAATAAAGATGTTATACATCGAAACACCGGCGAATCCCACCCTGCAGTGTGTTGACATCGAAGAGCTCACCCTGCTGGCCCGCCAGTACGGCAAACTGGTGGCCTGCGACAATACCTTTGCCACCCCTTACCTGCAGCAACCCTTTCAATTCGGGGTTGATTTCATTGTACATTCTACCACCAAATTCCTGAACGGTCATGGAACAGCGGTAGGCGGTGTGCTGATCGGCCGCGATCTTGAGTTCATGAATACAAAAGCGACCAAGACCATTCGCCTCTTAGGTGGCAACAGCAATCCCTTCGATGCTTTTTTGCTCATCAATGGCATGCGTACATTGGAAGTGCGCATGGAGCGGCATTGTCATAATGCTACTGAAATAGCCAATTACCTAGAAAGCCATGAAGCGGTAGCCAAAGTGAACTACCATGGTTTGCCTTCGCATCCTGACTTCTACCTGGCGAGCAAACAAATGCGGCACCCCGGCGCTGTCATGAGCATTGAACTCAGGGGCGGGCTGGAAGCCGGTAAAAAAATGATGGACCGCCTGCAGCTATGCACCCGCACGGTTTCGCTGGGTACCTGCGATACGCTCTTGTGCCATCCGGCTACTATGACCCACTTTGGCATACCGAAAGAACAACGTGAACAATATGGGATTACCGACGGGCTCATTCGCATGAGCATTGGAATGGAAAACGTGCAGGATATCCTGATCGATCTGGAGCAATCATTGAAAGGTTTGTAATTCCCGGGGTGATGCAGTAGCAGCGCTCAGTGTCATTATTTAACTTATTCACTATATAATAAACAATGGAAATTATCATTCGCCGTGCGGTAAAAGAAGATTGTGCCCGGCTGCTCGAACTGATCCGTGAATTGGCTGAATATGAGAAAGCGCCGCAGGAAGTTACCGTTACCATGGAGCATTTTGTAGAAAGCGGTTTTGGCGCTCAACCGGTATGGTGGGCATTTGTGGCCGAAGCCGATGGACAAATAGAAGGATTTGCTATGTATTATATTCGCTATAGTACCTGGAAAGGACAGCGGATGTACCTGGAAGATCTGATCGTTACCGAAAAAATGCGGGGCAGGGGATTGGGTAAAATGCTGTTCGATCAATTGATCATAGAGGCCAGAGAAAAGAAATTCAATGGCATTGTATGGCAGGTGCTGGAGTGGAACGAACCGGCTATCAACTTCTATAAAAAATATAAAGCGCATTTTGATCCCGAGTGGATCAACTGCAGTATCCCGGTATAGAAATTTCTGATTTCTGATTTCCTGATTTTTGATTTAGGATTTCCTGATTTCTGATTTAGGATTTTAAGCTTTCGCAACTTAAGGATTTTGAGATTTGTAGTGAAGTTGAACCTTCGGCAAATCCCGAAATCTCAAAATCTCAAAATCTCGAAATCTCGAAATCATAAATCGTAAATCAGAAACCCCGTCTTGCCTTTGTTAAGATACCCTCTTCAATTGGCCTTCTATTGTTTGTTCCCCGTCAATGTCCCCAATTATTTGTAACTTGTTAAAGTTATCCGGGTTGCCTCCCTATGGTCGCGATTTCTTCTTAAATTACTTTAACAGCAAGGTATTGCTGATCCCAGTCACATAGAAAAAGCTCAGTTTCATTTATGAAAACGATTGTAGCAGGGGCTGTAATTTTAATAGGGCTTAGCATGGTAAGCTGCAAAAAAGACCATGATGTAGTAAGCAGTGTGGTGAAAAACGATACCGCTGCCAACTACGCCCGAGATATTTATCTATGGTACAATCGTATTCCCCCGGGTTTTGATGCGCACGGCTTTTCTGATCCGAATGCGGTAATGGAAGGCATCAGGGCCTTCAGTGAAGAGCCTGGCTTTAATATGCCGGTTGACCGGTGGAGCTTCGCCATGTTAAAAGCCGACTGGCAAAAACTGAGCTCAGGTATCGGCGGCGACTTTGGCATGAACGTTTTTTTCTTCACGGATAATGATCTGCGGGTATCTTATGTAGAAAGGGAATCTCCGGCCGGCAAGGCGGGCATCAAACGCAGCTGGTCTGTTAAACAGATCAATGACAATCCGAATATCAATGCCGCTAACGCCGGTAACATTATAAGAACTGTTTATCAAAGCAGCACCGGCACCTTTGTGTTTGGCCGTCCTGGCTCTGCTGATACTACCATTACACTGAAAGCAGCTTCTTACAGAGAACATCCCCTGTTATTTGATTCAGTATATACCGCCGGCGGCCGTACGACCGGTTATTTTGTATTTAATTCTTTCCTGGGCGATACCAATGAGATCAAAGATGAATTTGCACGCATTTTCGACAAGTTCGGTCAGGCGCATGTTCGCGATGTGGTGGTTGATCTGCGGTATAACGGCGGGGGATATGTGTCTGTACAGAACTTACTGGCCAATTACCTGGTGCCCGTAGCCGGTAATAACGATGTAATGCTTACCGAAGAGTTCAATGATAAATATAGTTCCTTTAATGTCACCCAGAAATTTACCAAGAAAGGGAACCTCGATCTCAACCGCCTGTTCTTCATAGTAAGCCAGAACACGGCATCTGCCAGTGAATTATTAATTAACAGCCTGGTACCGTATATGGAGGTACATCTCGTAGGGCCTTCTCATACGCACGGAAAACCGGTAGGCTTTTATCCTATCGGGGTGTATGACTGGTATATCTTTCCCGTATCGTTCCGTACGGTGAATAAGAACGGCCAGGGAAGTTATTTTAATGGGTTGGCCCTCGACCACCAGGTGTCAGACGGGCTGAATAAAGATTGGGGCGATGGGGGTGAAGCATGTTTGAGCGCTGCTTTAAATTATATCAGCAGCGGCAGTTATGCCCGGTCCGGTGTTAGGATGGAGCAACGCAGCAGCTTAAACGAAACCGTATTGTCGTCAAATGCCCGCCTGGGCGAATCGAAATTTAAGGGCATGATACCTTAAAAGGCATAGCGCTTATCTTTGATAGTTAAAACAAAAGTGGATCACCTGTTAAGATGATCCACTTTTTGTTTGTAGTGCGCCCGGCACGGGCGCAAACTCTAGGGTGGAAGTCCCGAACGCACCTTGATAGTGGGAAGCGTTAACCAAAGGCAAGGGTGTCCTTCGTGAGGGGGAATCTAAAGGAAGCCGGCGGTAAATCTC
>NZ_JAFFJX010000025.1 GCF_016924755.1 Longitalea arenae
TTCTGATCAACAGCAACAAAGTGACTGCGTGAACCGACATCGATACCAGCAGCATGGGGATGGACGATTTTAAGAGTCAATTCCTTCTTAGTCATATGGGAGTTTTGTTTTAAACTCCGGGGAAAGTATTATGCTGTAAAAACTTTTCTGTACGGGATTCCTTCATGAAAAAGATCGCCAATTGTATTCAACAAATGCCCAATGACACATGGGGCAATATACGTTCCAGCCTGATTATTTTAAGGACTTAAAATAAGTACCATTAACAGTCTTCTTCCGGAGGTCTATAAAGTTAAGGGAACTCAAGTTGTCAACGGTATTCAACGGTCGGACCCGTCAAAAGATTATTTTACACTCCCGTGGACTTTTAATCAATAATACATAATTACTTCATCGAGCCTGAAGGTCTTCGCGGTCTTCAGGCTTTTTTTATTCCTACATTTTTTCGTTTTACACTACTTCACATTTTTTCTGTTCAAATATTTGTTTTTGACTTAGAATACGCTCCGTTCATCTCCTGTAACTCTATTTAGCAATATTTATGGCAAGTGTATATGAAATAAATAAAGGTGTGAACCGCTCCGTTGTATTCAAAGGTATCAAGGCGGCAGTACATTATATTTCTGGCTTGCGGTCTGGTTACGCTTCTTTTACTATTTGCTATTCTATTCATTGCCGGGGTCAGCAGTTACGTTTGCCTTAGTATCATACAACCCATAGGGCTTGCCCTTTTTGCGACTGTACAACATCTAAGCAAGAAGTTTGGGGAATTTGGGTTAATGAAACGAACTGCACAAAGAAAACTTCCAAGATTCAATCGAGGTCAAGGAAAATATTCATTCAATTAAATGGAAATGAACATGAAGAAGACCAAACAACTGGGAAAAATACTGCCAGTGTTTAAAATTGAAAAGGATTGTATATTATCCAAGGCCGGTGATATAACTGTCGCCTTTCAGATGGAACTGCCGGAAATATTCACTCTTGGCACTAACGACTTTGAAGCACTTCATCAAATTTGGATCAAGGCAATCCGGGTTTTGCCAAGCAATTGTATTGTACATACCGATAATTATTTTCACTTCATAAGTTTCAAAAATTCCATTCCCGTTTACTATTGCAAAAGCAGCCGGAATTCCGACGCAGGTCCACAATTACCATTTACCGTTTCAAGAGCAGCTATTCCTTAATAGAGACGCTATCAATTTATCTTAATAAAAAAGTGTGGCACACTTTCAAAGTATGCCACACCTCTTCTATGTTTTTTATTACTGTTGCTGATAAGCGCCCATGTCAACCACTCCATTCACTACCCTGGGCTTACCATCGAGATCTTTTTCTGTGGCATCAGTGATCCAGGAAGGATTGCCCGCACGTAAACAGTGACTTGCGGTTTTGAGGTGCAGGTCAGGATTCGAAGCTCCGGCATTAACAAAAAGCGGATCCTGGAAGAAAGAATGGACGTCATGCCCAGTTTTGGTTTTGTAGGCAGTAAATGAATGGTAACTATTGCTACGCCAGTTGACCGTGATGTCGGAAGCATTTCCAGTCTCTGTAAACCAGGCATTATAATCAAATGTATTTCCCGATTGCGGAGAAATATTCTCCAATGAGAACAGGGTGTTTTGACTATTGGTATAAAAAACATTATTCCCGATAGTGCAGTTGGAGGCTTTTGTCAAGTATATTTCCCCGGAACCATCGTTTTTGGAGTCGTTTTTATAAAAGCTGTTATTCCTGATAATACAATTAATCACCTGCCCGGTAGTACCTGCGTCATATCCGCCAATGGCAACTCCCGTAATCTCGTTCAGGTAAATCAGGTTATTGGTGACGGTGACATTACTGGTGGTGCCATTTTCCTCATGGCCTACTTCAATTCCATAACCATTTTGATAGGTTATATTGCGGTCAATTTTAATATCCTTTCCCCCATCCACATAAATCCCTCCGCTTGTAGCATAGGCGGCCCAGTTATTGAAGCAGACATTTCCGCTGATCAAACCATTTCGTACCTGGTCTAACTGTGAATTGGAGCTTACGCCATAATGCCCCAGCGCTGCAATTCCAATATTTGTATTGTCGTGCACTTTGTTGTTGGTAATAGTGAATCCGTCGATGTTGCCATCTAATGATAATGATTCACTGTAGCCGGTAATGTTATTGGTGAATTCGCAACTATCAATGACCAGATTTTTAATGGCATTAGCCTGCGTTGCCCCATAGCCGAATGCAATGAATGGTTGAGCATTTTGGCTGTAATTCGGTGTAGTAGACGCATTACTGGTCCAGCTAATACTTTTGAACACCATATTGCGGAAGGTCAGATCACTTACTCCCCCGTTTTTACTGGCCGAAACCAGAACGCCCATGGCGTTGTTCTTCGTAATATTTTGCACAGTAAAATTGCGGAAAACGAGAAAGCTTTTGTCGGTGACAGTAAGAATGGTAGTGCCTGCAATTTTTGACCCGTCTATGATCACCTGTTCATTATTGTAATTCGTAAATGTAACAGGGTTTCCCGCAGTACCGCTGACGCGTACCACCAGTTGCTCATAGTAAATGCCGCCTCTGATGTGTACCGTGCTTCCAGCCACGGCGGCATCAAAGGATTTCTGGATGGTTTTCCAGGCTGTACCAAGGGTGAGACCGTCATTCTGGTCGTTGCCCCGCGCTCCATCAACGTAATAAACACGAACGGAGGACTCGGTAGCAGGACTACCATCAGGATTTACAGAACTCTCAGGATTTACAGTACTATCTTTTTTACAGGAAAAGAAAGAAAACAGCACGGATAGCATTAAAATGTTGCGCATTAACATAAGGTTTGAATTATTAAAGCCTATACAGAAAAAATAGTGCCGTTTTACTTCTAACGGGAAGTGTGCGAAGATAAAATACAACAACAGCAGGTCACAGACCATGGTATTAGTAACCCGGGAGAAGATCAGCCGTTTATATTATTCCACTTATTTCCAACGTCGTCAGCCTGCCGGCCGAGACTGCACGTCGGTCCTAGAGATGTTCCCGGCCATAGGTTTTATTAGAACTATCCAACATTGTCTTTACAACGGTATCTGTTGACATAGCATCATTATAATTGTAACTTAAACAGGCTATTAGCGTTAGACGCTATTTGTTTTTGTAAATCGTAGTATCAATTAGCGCTCAGCTCACTTCTGATTTTACATTGCCTGAAGATTGAATCTACCCTTGTACGTATTGATACCTGCCCATAATATGTGCACCAACCAACATTGCCTGTTCTGAGTGATATACGTTTTTCTCTCTTTCAAACTTTATATACACCTGGTCAAGTAATTTTCTATCCTCTATGCTGGAAATTATCGATAGTAATTGTTCCATGGAAAGACCGGAACTGGGTGTGGAAGGTGATGACACCCACTTTTCAATCAGGGAAGCGGTTTTATAGGTCGTCCTCCATTTTTTGAGGGTAGAAGCCGAAAGGGGTTTTGCCCTTGGCCTGTATCTGCTTACGGCTTTAGCAGCTGCTGCAATATGATCAGGTGTTGTACCGCAACAACCACCAACAATATTTAACCACCCCTGGCTTGCAAATTCTTCAACTAATGCTGCAAACTCTTTTGCCGATTGATCATACCGACCAAATGCATTGGGCAATCCAGCATTTGGATGAGTGCTTACTAGAAACGGACATTCTTTGTTAAGTATTTCAAGGTAAGGTCGTAGTTCCTTTGCGCCTAAGGCGCAGTTTAAGCCAATGGACATTATTGGAGCATGAGAAATAGAAATGATAAATGCTTCGATTGTTTGTCCTGACAATATTCTGCCACTTGCATCAGTGATCGTACCTGAAACCATAATCGGATAGCGACGTCCTTTCGTTTCAAACACAGACATCAATGCGAATAACGCTGCCTTTGCATTTAAGGTGTCGGTGATGGTCTCAAGCAGGAACAGATCAATGCCACCGTCAATCAAAGCACACGCCTGCTCCATGTATGCTTCTTTCAATTCATCGAAGGTCACGGCTCTGTATCCCGGATTGTTCACATCAGGCGAGATGGAGGCCAGTTTTGTGGTCGGTCCCATAGAGCCTGCTACAAAAGAGGGCTTAAAATTGTGTTTTCGTTTATGCTCCCACACGGCTTTTTTCGCAAGCCTGGCACCCTGGTAGTTTATCTCATAAACAAGGTTTTCCATTTCATAGTCCGCCTGCGAAATGCGGTTGGCGCCAAAGGTATTAGTAGAAAGTATGTCGGCGCCAGCATTAAGATACTGCTGGTGTAAGTCCTTTATAATATCGGGCCTTGTTAGGTTTAAAAGATCGTTATTGCCTTTTAGTTCAATGTGGTGATTTAATAAGGCTTGATTTCTGAAATCATCTTCTGTTAGTTCAAGTGGCTGTATCATAGTTGCCATTGCTCCATCCAAAAGGAGTATACGGCCTAATGCTTCTCGTTCTATTATGTCCATAGAATTCATTGGTTTTGGTTTGGTACTGAAACTTACCGCTAATCCTTCAATATACGTAAATTTTTGTTCCACTTTTGGTTGATAAGGAGTAAAATGAGCAAAATAGGGTTGGGATTAGGAAGCCTTTCCTGTTTATTTAGTTTATAATGTATAAATAAAATCTAGGCAGAATATCAATGCTCGTAATCGCTTTATCCTGGCTTTACAAGCAAAAGTCAAGTGCTTTCACCGGATGCTCTTTTTAAACGGATCTAGAAATATGTAATGAGTGAACAGCCAGCGACTTCTCCTTGCAGCAAAAGATCTTCGACCGGTTTTACAGCGTACCATGCATGAATAAAGGGCACTGGGTTAGGTTTGGCCATTAGCAAGGACATTTTACAGAGACGATGGATGGGGAAATTGGTTTGGAATCAACACCTGACAAGGGCAGTTACTTCTTTTGTCGATTTAATGTGGTAAGATAAGGTTTCGTTCTTATTTCCGTGGGAATTGTAGAACTTTCGTTGCAGATATATGCGTTACAGCTAGGGGCGGTGCAACACATCTTACTTTTAAAAATTTGATCGCTTGCTATAGCTTAGGAAAAAATGTCAATCTTGACCTTTGCTTCCCAATTTTCGTCAGGCTCTTCCTCAGCCACCGATCACAAATTCATCTGAACATTACGCAAAAATATTGTGGAGGGAATTTATAAATGGATAAAGATTGAGTATTATGGTTTGACCTTGTCTGGCATGCGGGCAACTGCACCGGCGGATGCAACCGCAGCCAGGCCTAAACAAAATGCGCCCTGTTTGGAATACCCGGTACATTTCTTCTCATCTGATACTGCTGAAATCATACTGATAGCATCGCCGCTGTTAAATGTTATGCCGGATAGAGATATTAAACTGGCGGTATCTATTGATGACGGGAACCTTTTTTTGTGACTAATGTGCCTGATAAATTCAAAGTACATTGGTCAATCCGGATTGGGCACAAACTGTCGTAAGCAAGCTCGCTATTGTAAAAAAAACATTGAAGTTATCAGGAGCAGGAAATCATACGTTAAAGGTTTGGATGGTAGATCCCGGTGCAGTGCTAGAAAAAATAATTATCAATACCGGCGGTCTGAAAGCGTCGAGACTGGGTCCTCCGGAAAGTTATTATGCAAAATAAGATGTTTGGGCTATAGAGACCGACTCGCACAGTGACAGACATGTGCAACATTATAGAATGCAACAATATTTTTTATTTTACTCGTCCGTATCGAAACACTAATGAGTGTAGAAGCTGTTACAAACGAAAGAGGCCATCTCAAAACAAGTGCCTTCAATGGTATATAAAACTGATAACGCGAGCAGGAGTGGTAAGTCTAAATACTGAAGATCTTTACTATTGTTTATGATTAAGGTCGTACATGATAACTTGTGAAATAATTTTAACCTTGTTATGCAGCAGCCAGCCATCGTTTTTCTTTTATATTTAATGAGCAAAAACCTTTTTATCATTAAACAAAATTGTATGCAAGTACAAGTAAGAAAAACGATCCTAAAAGAAGTCCGCAAAATTGGAGTAATGCTTTCGCTCGAAAAAGCAAAAGAAATGATCGAAGCCTGGCAAAACCAGGAACCTGAAGCCGTTAAATCGTTCCTGTATGGCAGAAAGATCTTTGAACAACTACTGCAGGTGCCTGGTTGCGTAGGCATACGCGTTTTCAATGGAATTGATAATAATCGTCAGCAGGCTTTGGTGTTTGTCCCTGTTAGTGAAAGAAATCAGAACATCCTGAATTATTCAATTAACACAACGGATGGTATGGTTGTGGTAGAAGCGCCTGTTGCAGATGGTGGATTGAAATGTCCCACGTATTGTCCCGCCCCAGCTACTGACATTGAATCACCGACCTGGGAAACGTATATTGTTGATCAACAAAATGGCATTACTCGCAAAATTGCTGATCTGGGAGAACTTATTTCCCGTAAAAAGGCTATGGAAATGGTAGAAAAGTGGCAAAGTGAAGAGCCGGAAGGCATAAAGTCAATTTTATATGGCAGGGAGATATTCGATCAGTTGCTGGCTGTTCCTGGCTGCGAGGGAATTCGCGTGTTTAATGCATATGATGATAATGCCACACATACTTTTGTTTTTGTGGCTGTTGATGGCCGCAATAACAACATTAGGGAATTCAAAAGACTGAGCGATGGCGAAACCATAAAGGCACCCATTGCGGATGGTGGGTTAAAATGTCCTTCTTATTGTCCTAATCCTGATTCCCCCACACCTGTGCCCGGCTGGGAAGATTATATTATTAATGAGTAGAAGTGTTATTTCAAAACTAAAAAGAGGCTGTCTATGCAGTCTCTTTTTGTGCGATTTACATTGCGCAGTTTCGGTTTATATTTCTTTATGGATTATGTTGAATTTTTGAGGTAGTGAAGTTTATATAAAAGATACACATAACTTCCATTTAAAATGTAATGCTAGTGATGAAAGACTATAGGAAAGAAGGTGTAATAGTCTATAACTTCACTTAGAAAGAAACATAAAAATTTAGAAAGGCTAAGCTAGCATCCCGGACATTTACAGCATTCTTGCCCACTGGTGTGGTCAGCACCAGGTTCTTCGTCAGGTTTGGTGGTCGTGTTGAATTGGCATATCTCTTTTATTAAGTAAGATGAAGTTTGTAATCTCGGGAAACGACTGGAATGCCATATAATGAATTGATGTTTGGACGATCGGAAATATTGGAGGTGATTAATGCAGAAAAAGAAGATGGGAAGGTGTTGATTTATGTCAGAAGTAAGCAATCAGGAAGTAATTGTCCAAATTGTAATGAATTAAGCTCCCGTTTACACAGTTATTATACAAGAAAGATTATGGATTTGCCACTGGCGGGTAGCCAAACCTGGTTAATTCTCCATGTAAGAAAGTTTTATTGCCTTAATGTCAATTGCATCCGAAAAGTATTTGCAGAACGGTTTTCGGAGCATATAGTCAGCCGTAAAACAGTTACGAAACGAGTAAATGAAAAGTTTTTAAAAATTGCTTCGTTAATGGGAGGAAATGGAGGTGTTCGAATATGTTAATTAATGAATATGCCGACCAGCAGTTCGACCTTAATTAGATTAATACATCAGCAACCCCTTGAGCAGAGCACTGTTCCTAAGGTATTGGGTATTGATGACTGGGCTTTTAAAAAGGGCTCTCGATATGGTACAATTATCGTAGATCTTGAGAAGCGACAAATAATCGATTTGTTACCTGATAGAGAAACTGTTTCAGTTGAAGGATGGCTAAAAGCACACCCCGGTGTTGAAATTGTAAGTCGAGACCGGTATTCTAATTTTGCCAATGGTGTAAAAAATGCATCTTCATCCATTAAGCATGTCGCCGACCGTTGGCACCTGCTTAAAAACCTGGGTGATGCAATGCAAAAAGCATTGGATAGAAATGTTGTTAGTTTAAAAGCTGCCAGGCAGCGAATGAGCTATCAAGCGAATAACGAAGTTCAACCTCAACCCGTTGTGAGAAAAGAAAATGAAAAAACTGAGAATGGCGTGATAGCCAAAAAATTCCATCAAGTGAAGCAAATGTTGTTGGATGGTAATAGTATTAAAAAAATTGCAAGGGATACCGGCGTAACTAGGATTACTATCAGAAAGTGAAAGTCATTTGACTTTCTGCCCCCCAAGAGGTCACCCAGAATGACCAACATGCACCTTTATGATGAAGCAGTAAGTAAAATGCTGGATGAAAATCCAAGGATTGAAACAAAGGAAGTCTTAGAGAAAATTACAGAAATGGGGTACAAGGGATCAACAACAATGTGCTATGAGAATGTCAGAAAATTGCGCGAAGGAAAAATAAATAATACTACGAATCAGTTGGTAACGATATTCTGGGTGCCACCTAAAGCCAGCAATCTCTTTTATATTGATAGACGACGCTTATCAAAGGAAGAGAAATTGTTTATTAATACCCTATGCACGGAGAGTAAGGAAATTAAAAGGGCTGCAAAACTCATACGGCAATTCAAAAGCATGCTCAAGAAAAAAGACGGTTCAATGTTAAATGCATGGATCAAAAATGCTATATCATCAAAGATCAAAGAAATCAAAGGATTTGCAAAAGGATTACTTTCTGATTTCGAGGCAATCGAAAATGGCGTAAATTACCATGGAGTAATGGCCCGGTAGAAGGCCTGGTTAATAAGTTGAAAATATTCAAGCGTCAAATGTACGGTAGGGCAAGTTTTGAGCTTTTAAGAAAAAGATTAGTAAACCACCAAGCTTGACGAAGAACCAGCATTGTAGGAGTGAGTGGTCAAGATCAACAGGATTATACACTTGCCTTCATATTTCTGGTCGCTTAACTTATGTGGTAGTAAAAAACAATGTTTAAATGATAAACCTGCGGCTCGTAAACTTAGGCCAAAGAGAGAAAAGCTGCAATCAAACCTAATGTTTAACTGATCTTTACTATTAACATTAACTCACAAACGACAACAAGTTTTGCGTGATGGCTCCAGTCTTTTGGGCGATTTTAAACTGGATTTGCTACCGCATACAATTTCCACGGCATCATTTTCCGCAATTTTAGTATATTAAACAAATCTTCAATTAATTAGCTAAATTATCATTTAATTGCTATGAACAAGCTGGTGGTTCGATTCCTTGTTATTATTGTAGCAAAGCTATTATTATCTACCGCACGAGCCCAACCCGTCGGTAATAATTTATACCCCTTAACATTACCATACGGGAAAGTGATCGACTGGCATTCGGGAATTGTTCATGATAGTTTTCGTACATATATTTTTTTTCCACCTGGTTATGACAGCTCAAAACGTTCTTATCCTGTACTATTTTTAACAGATGGCGATTGGAGCTTTACTGCCGCAGTGAATGCGTTTGGCAGCTTAAAGCAGGATTACCGGGTAATAGAGCCTGTTATAGTAGCGATTGGTTATGGTGATGGTCCCAACCGCAGGGACCGTGATCTTGATCCTGAGAAAGGCGGTTACGCCTTTTTAGAGTGTTTAAAGAAAGAACTTATACCATGGATGAATGCCAATTTCAAAGTAAACGATAACCGGGCTTTGTATGGGTATTCACTTGGCGGCAAGTTTGCAACGTTTGCCTTATTCAAAGAGCCTAAGCTGTTCACGTCAGTAATGATAGGCGCACCTGCCGATGGTGGCAGACATCTATTACCAACGGCTAATCAATATGTAAGCAACGCTGTGGAAATAAGGTCAAAGGTTTTTTTAGCAACGGGAGAGTTTGAACGTGAAACAGTTAAAAACATAAAGGACTTTTGCCAGTGGTTGCAGTCTCAATCTCCTTCAATACCTGTTACCACTTGGGTGGCGCCAGAAATGAATCATGGGGCGGCAATACCTGCCGTATTACAGGAAGCGATCAAAAATACCTACGCGGAAACCAATAAGGAGATCGATATTTCAGTGAAGCAGCTTAAAAGTTATGCGGGAACCTATCGGAACACCGTCGCTGATGAAAGTTTTCGCCTGTATGTGAAAAATAGGAAGCTATATATTGTTTTACACGGATATACCGGCGACTTTCCTTTTCAATTACGAGCCAGTTCAAAAAACACATTTTACCTTAAAGAATATGAACGAATGTTCTGTACATTCAACGGAAATAATCTTACTGTAATGTGGCCAGATGGGCGTGAAAGCAAGTACATAAAAGCAAATTAATAATTGAAGGAACCAATAATGGGCAGATCGATGCACTTTTTAAAATTGATGCAAATAATTAGTAACAAATAATCTGACATATGAAAGTTTGAAGCAAGAATTAATTGAAAACTAAAGCGTAAGGATAGGCGGTGCAATGCTTAATAAAATTTGTCCAGTTGCAGCATCATAGATCAACTAATAAACTCGCCAAGTAAAAAATTATGATTAATATGAAAAGACAGTATGAACGACAAATTGACAACATCGACATCTTCTTCAATAGCTTTGAGTACTTTCAACTGCTGGAAAGGTCGCTTGCAACAAATCTCGGGCTTACAGAACTTAAAAGTGGTGTTCAAGTGATTAGAGACAAAAATGGTTGGCGCGAAAACGAAAAGTCAATAGAGTATATATGGGTGGTTCAAATTTCACGTTCATTTGTTGGGTGGGGTGGTGTTTTTGCAATCAAGTTTAACGAAAACATATTTCGTGAACACTCAAACAAAGAAGAGCTTTTTCAGGGCGTTTTCATTTCGAATAACAACGGAATAGGAAACTTTTATTCTGAAATTTTAGCAGATACTTCTCAGGACATAATTAGACATTTTAACTTAAATCTGTTTGACGCTAAGAAAGGAGTTACGTTTGATGGTGTAAGTTATAATGTGCGAATCATTGCCTTGAATATAAATACATTCATTCAGGTCAACAACCCTAATACAGCTGATTGGAAAAGGTGGGAGACTGAGGTTTGGACAATTGGAAGCAAATTGGCAAAAAAATCAAATAATAAAGAGTTGATAAGTTTGTTTGAATAAAATAACAAGCCCGGAAATCCGGGACTATTAAGATATTTCATGTAATTCATTACAGGTGTATAGGAACAACGACCGAGACTGTAAAATAATCTTTGACGGGTCCGACCGTTGAATACCATTGACAACTTGAGTTCCCTTAACTTTATAGACCTCCGGAAGAAGCCTTCACAGTTAATGGTACTTATTTTAAGTCCTTAAAATAATTAGGCTGGAACGTATATTGCCCATGTGTCATTGGGCATTTGTTGAATACAATTGGGCGATCTTTTTTATTAAGGAATCCCGTACAGAAAAGTTTTTACAGCATAATACTTTTCCCGGAGTTTAAAACAAAAGGTCGAGATACCGAAAGAAAAAAGTAATCTAAAAAACGACGATTTTGGGCAAGAACTAACACCGAACGATCAAATACTATTTGTGCTCTTGTTGAAATGGTGAACCTCATACTTATTCTTCATTCGAGTTCTTATATTGGTTCTATCTGTGTGTATAAACTACATAAAAAGCATGTGTGTGTTTCAAGTTGCTTATAAAAAGGATCTCATTTCTAAGTTGTTTATTATTAGTGTATTGATAATTGCAGTTGGATTTGCGTTTAGGTTAATATATAATAAGAGGTGAATGCTTAAAAAACGGACAAATGCCTTGGTTTGAAATGCGCTCGAGGTCACATGGCGTACGTGGAAGAAGCTGGGCTAAGTAAAGCTCTCATTAAGACAAAGGTCTTGAATGCTGAACAAAGACCCTGCTATAGATACTTACTTACGGGTGATGATAAGGCCGGATGGAGTAGGGCGCCGCCAAAGTATCTGCATAATCATTTTGACCGTCATCAATGTACTATATATTTTAAAGCACCGGTATAAAGTCATTTTTTGGGGTAATGTAATGTATTGCAAATATAATAGATTGTTGACGACTACTGCCGTGCGAAACAGCTACAAGAACTATTTATAAAAACGGACACTTCAACAATCTTTCAATTCGTCTTCTATTATTCTAAATACCAGCATATATTACAAAATGGGTGATAATCACGTATTCTATCATATTCTTTATTCGTAGAATTGTTAGCAAAATATACTTCCATGCACACATCGGATTTGACACAAACCGAGTTGAAATTATTGGAGGCTGTAAAAAGGGGCGAATTGGTTGATTTTAGCATTGAAAACGAGTCACCCATACCTGCAAATACATGGGGAGAAGAAAGAATAATTAGAGCCCAGATAATTGTAGAACTTTTTATAAGTCAAACCAACGACTTGTTGGTGCATCCCAAAGGTGTTCGTATAAAAGCAGCCAGGATCACGGGGCGCTTGGACTTTGAAGACTTGACTTTAAAATTTCCTTTGATATTAAAAAATTGTTGGTTTGATGAGGATATTGTACTAACGGGTGCAGATGCTGTATTGTTAAATTTTTCCGGAAGTAGGGTTCGGAATGTATTTGCAGAACGGCTAAATTTAAAGGGTACATTATTCGTTAATGATGGCTTTGTTTGTGAAGGATTATTTGAATTAAGAGATTCTTACATAGGGAGAAGTGTGAATGCACAAGGGGCACAATTTAAAAATGGATCGAAAACGGTTTTTAATGGTCGTCGTATGGTTGTACATGGGGGGGTATATTTTGCGCTCAAATTTAGTTCAATTGGTGAAATCGATTTAATAGATGCAAAGATTGGAGGAACTGTGTCATTTAATGGCGCTACACTTGAAAACCCTTCTGGATATACCCTTATTGGAGATCGGGCTGTTATTAAAGGAGGTTTATATCTTAACGAAAAGTTTACATCGAATGGAAAAGTTAGTTTAATCCTTGGTCAGATAAGTGGCGGGTTAGTTTGTGATGAGGCAATATTTGTGAACCCTGGAAAAGGAGTGTTAAATGCAGCTGGTATTTCCGTGGCTGGTGCTGTTATATTTAGTAGAGCAGTCGTAAAGGGGACGATAAATATTTCTTTTGCAACCGTTGGTGGAACTATTGATTTCGCCTATGCGACTCTGGAATGTCCAGGCGGGATGATCTTTGATGCCCAGGAATTAACTACTAAAAGTACAATTTTTTTGGGTAAGAAATTTAAAGGAATCGGATCCATAAATCTAATAGGGGCGAATATAGGTGGTGCTTTAATTTGTAAAGATTCTCAGTTTATGCAAGAAAATGGTGAGGCTTTTAATGCCACCAGGGTAAATATTAAACACGATTTTATTTTTGAAAGTTCTAAAATAGAAGGTTCCTTGATACTTTCTAACGGCGAAATAGGTGGTGACTTTTATATGGCAAGGGTTTGTTCTGAAGGATTGACCGTCTTGACAGGGCTTAAGGTTGAAGGCGATTTAAATTGTTCGGGTGCTAGCTTCAAAAAAAAAGACAATAATGATCAGATTGGTTGGAAAGGATTTCGAACGAATAATATCGTTTTTGTTGCAGCAGGAATTGATGTGAAGAGAACATTTCATTGGCGCGACATACAAATTGCATCAGAAGGAATGGTAGTGTTGTTAAATGGAAAAGTTGGTCAACTGTTTGATGATCTCAAGAGCTGGCCGAGCAAAGGCAAACTGATAATTGAGAACTTTTCATACTCCTCATTTCATAACTCGGTCATAAATATAAGAGAACGCATCGAATGGTTGCGAAGGCAGGAAGAGTTTAGCCCACAACCATACGAACAGGTAGTTAAGGTATTGCGATCGGTTGGACATGATAAGTATGCAAGGAGAGTTGCGCGAGCCAAGCAGAATGACCTTAGAAAGCGAGGAAAGTTGGGCATACCTGAAAAATGTTGGAATTTGTTCCTTGATGTTACAATTGGACACGGCTATCAGGTTTACCGCATCTTGATAGCGGCTGCAATTATAACAATATTAGGAACTATAGTATTCTCCCGCGCCAACCAATTAGGTATAATGACACCAGTAAAAGAAACGCAACCCGGATTTAATGCTTTTATATATTCATTGGATGTATTTTTACCCATTGTAGATCTGAAGCAGGAAGTATACTGGTTACCGATACACGGAGGGAGTTTTTATATGACTTATTATTGGGTACACATTTTTTTAGGGTGGTTAATAACCACATTAGCTGTTGTCGGTTTAACAGGTATTGTCAAGAAGGATTAAGTCAACTGTTTATATTTTGGTATCACTTTTTAATAACCAAATGTTCTTTTGCCGGATCGTTCAACATCCGCTCCATAACCACTTCGGCAATGTCCTGCACATGCTGCTTAATTTCGAAAAATACCCGCTGGATCTCTTTTGGGTCATTTGCTTTTTCCGATTCCGGCAAAGGCTTAAATGCCGCCTTTTCCTCAGCAAGCGCCGGCACATCATTAATAATTCGCGAGTGAAAGCCTTTCAGTTCAATCGGCTGGTCCGGATTATCAGCTGTGATCCCGACAAATTCGCCGCTCGAAAGGCTGGAAATTGTGCTTGGCGGTATCGACGCTTCCAGTTGTTTTGAGTGACTAATCGATGTATCGCTACTGTTGATCGACATGCTTTGGCGATCTTGCATGATTTTGGGAAAACGTTCCGACAGAAGCTTGGCGGTTTCCCCGCTTACCTGGCCGCTTATGATGTTTCCCGTCATATTGAAAATCGCCTCAGCTTCCTCACGGCTATAGACCTGTTTTAATTGACTGTAATCCTGTACGGCGATTATGCAGATGATGTCGTTTGATCGCCCCTGGCCAATCACCCTCAGTACGCTGGAAGCGCGGATCGTAGCGAACTCATCATAGATGGTGGCACACTTGTGCCGGCCGGGCTGATTGATTATCTTATTGAGGCGGTCACAGATCAAGGAAATAACTGGGGCCAGCGCATCAGCTTTTAAGGGGTCATTTCCCAAACAAAAAATCTTCGGCTCTTTCGGGTTATTGATGTCCATCGTAAAGTCATTGCCGGACAGTATATAATACAAACTGGGCGATGATAACCGGCCTAATGGAATTTTCACCGACGCCAGTTGATTATCTACCGTCTCCATTACATCATTCAGGTAGGCATTGCTGAAAGGATTGATCAACGTTTCGATTTCCGGCTCATAATTTAATACTGTGAAAAGCTTATCGTAAGGTAGCTGGAGCAGCTCGATCGCATGGGGCAGTGTACAGTACTTACCTCCGTCAAACTTTTTCAAAAACCAGATCACGGCCGCCAGCAAGTTGATTGGAGACTCCACGAAAAATTCTCCTTGTCGGCTGGCCCACGTCTTGTTAATACTCAGCAGCATTGTTTTGCTCGCTTCAATGGCATCGACGAGATCCTGCAGCATGTCGGGGTACAATGGATTGAGCCGGTGAATCGGTCTCGTGAAGTTGACACAGAAGAACTTCGGCTCTATAGGGTACTTATGCTTGTTTTTCAGGTAAAGGTTATAGGTCAGGTTTGTCAGCTCCGGATATTTGAAATCAAAGACAAATTGGGCGAAGGATTTATCACTGAGCTGCCGGATCGCATTCTCGATTATATACCAGCTTTTTCCCGATCCTGGAGAGCCCAGCACCAACAGACCCCTCCTTGGATTGACATAATTGATCCACATCTTCCGCGTCCTGCCTTTTAATTTGTAGACAGCCGGAAGATTGATGGAATACGGGTTTGTCAACAATCGTTCTTCTTGGGGAAACGTTTCGTTCGCCCGGTTAAAAACTTCGTTACTCAATTTGCTTTTAATGATCCTGGAAAGCGTTACTCCGCCGGTTAAGATCAACAGATAACCGGTCCCGGTAAGCACCATGTAGAGTTGGGCCACCTCAGTCAGTTCCAGTCCCTTTATGGACAGCACCAGCCCGCTTATAAAATAGACTAGCAGCCCGCAGCCGATGCAGACATAAGATGTCCGGTAATTGGATTTTGGATTTTTTCTTCCTTTGGCGCCCACCAGGGAAATTGCCAAGAAAAGTAGGGATACCAGTTTTGACTCATTGAAGTGTTTAAAAAAGCCCGATCGGCCAATGTTTGCCAGGAACCTGTCGCCAATTGTGTGGGTCAAGTCCCATTGCTCAAAAGCTCCATAGCAGTAATAATAAAAGTGAATCAATAAAACAACAATCGAGATCATGCGCGTCAAGTCAATGATCTTCCTTAGCCCCATTTCATTCTCACCGGTCATTGCTCCCATGTATCCTCCTTTTTGTTATAAGTGAAGTCGTTTCTTTTTGCGTTTTTTCTTTTGTTGCGGTTGATCATAGGGTACCTGGTCCGCCCCCGATTCGGGTTGTAAAAGCACTTCCAGCGGTCCCCGTCCGGTAGACGGTAACATGGCTTCTTTTTCTCCTTGTTTGGAGGGCAGCTCCTTTTCCTTTGCAGGAAGGCGTGGCTGCATCTTCGGTTGTTGCGCCGGTTTAAGTGTTTGGTCCTGCTTCTGCACGGTTTGCGCAGGTCGCTGTTTTTGCTGAAGCGTTTGCGTTTCGTTTTGCTTTTGAGTTTTTGCCCGCAGCTGTTCATGGATAGATGCGGCGCTGTATTTTTCGTGTAAATCGCTTCCGTTGAATACCGCCTTCTTTTTGTGGTCCACGAAGGTCAAACCACCCACAGACCCGTCCTTATTATGGCGTATTAGCAGTTGAATGTTTTCCTTTTTCAGAACGGCCTGTAAGTCCTCAACTGTGGTGACTGCGGTTTTCATCAAGGCGAGGTCAATGGCGTTTTTGATCCGCTGTTTCAGTGGCGCCCGCAGCAGCGCGTTTTTATCAAAGCGTTTCTGCAGGTATTTCATCGTCGGTTTGAGGTAGAGATCACTGGCCTTTATGGGTACGCCGACCATTTTCCCCTGCTCATCCAGAGCACGGTAGACAAGGCCGTTATTTTTGTACATCCGCGACTTTTCGCTCCCCTGGTCGGCCACGACGTTATAGTGCCTGAGCACGGCATTCAGCTCTGCCAAAGAGGTATAGTTATAATAGGGCAAAACTGTGCCCAATACATTCGTTATGGCGCGCTTTGTCTCACTTCTACCGTATTGGACTTTGACAGTATCCACCGGCTTTAATTCAAAGTGTTCCTTCTGCTTGCGGTTCTCCGCCTTTACCAGGCCAAATTCATCTTCCAGTCGGCGGCTGGCAGGTTTAGAAACATTCTTCCCAATATAGTGCGTGTTGATCGGCTCTCCATTCTCTTTTATTATCGTGGAGACGATGTAGGCTAAGCACCCGGCGCCTTTCTGTATTACTACAGCAGGATCTCCAAGAACTCGCCCCCGAACCGGACTTACACCTCTCGGCGTATCCGGCTCTCCATTAATATTATCAGTCCATCGTACCATTGTGTATCTTCTTATGGCATTTGATACACACAGCTAATGTTTTCCTGTTTCTTGCAATCATGTGTTTTTCCCAAAGTTCTTTTCCTTGAAGTCCTTTGAGCTTTTTGACATGGTGCATTTGCAGATTATCTTTTTCACCACAATACTCGCATTGCTGTGCTTTTAGCCTGTCTATAAGACTGGTTCTTGCAGCAATTTTTTGTGTTTGTGGTAATTGATCCGAAAACGTTAAACTCATTGCTTTTCTTTTAAAACCTTCATTATAGAATCGTCTGTATTTGATTATTCCTTTTTTATTGGTGAAGGGAATCATAAACTCTTTATTGGAAGTGAACTTATCAATGATCACTTTCTTGGTAGTTCTGTATTTACAGGCGTATGTTTTGTACATACTGTATTCCATAATGTTGTAAAAGGAATCAAGTGTATAACTGTTATTAGCGATGGCGTAATAGTTATATAAGCCTCGTATTTCTGCGTTATACTGATCGATGATTTCCAGATCATCGTTATTGCGCATACATGGCCGTGACTTACACTTCCAGATTTCTTTACCATTGTGATGTACAATCGTCATGGCATCATATTCCAGAAGTTTTTTCTTCATTGTTTCGTTTGTTATATTCAAAACAACTCTTGAGCCGTAAAGCCTCATATTAACACCATCTTTGTTTCTCTTCGTTGCGTTTGATTGTCGAACAAAGACGTCGAAGCCCAGGAACTTTGCAGGGTTCTTTGCATTGGTAATTAATGTTTTTTCGTCTGATAATTCCAATTTCAAAGTATCAGCCAGATATTGTTTGATATCCTCTTTTACTTTTCGGCAATCATCTTTACTTCCAATAATTCCAATTAAAAAATCATCAGCGTATCTAACGTATTTCAATCTCTTAAAATTCTGATCCATATCATCACTATGCTTTATTTGCATACGCTGTTCTCTGATTGTTCTGTGCTTTTCTAATAACTGCTGTTTTACATTCTCATCTTTCACTGTTTTAAGCTTCTTACTGATTCGATCAGTTTGTGTTTTAAGTCTGGACGACTCCTTATTCATCCTTCTTTCCTTTCCTTTGTTGAACTGGAGGATATATTGGTTCATGTATTTATCCAATTTGTCCAGATAAATATTGGCCAAAATCGGGCTGACAATTCCGCCTTGCGGAGTACCGCTAAACGTGTTGTGATATTGCCAGTCTTCGAGATACCCTGCATTTAAAAACTTTCTGATCAGTCTCAAAAATCTGTTGTCTGCTATGCGCTCACCAAGAATAGTAATCAATACATCATGGTTGATGTTATCGAAAAATCCTTTGATGTCGCCTTCAACAAACCATTTCGTTCCTGTAAAAGTCTTTTGTACGCTAACTAGCGCTGTGTGACAACTTCTGTTTGGTCGAAAGCCGTGAGAGCTGTTCTCAAACTGCTTCTCGAATATGGCTTCCAAAATCATCCGTATCACTTCTTGCACTAGTTTGTCATCAAAAGATGGAATGCCCAGAGGACGTTTTTTACCATTTTTCTTCGGTATGTAAGTCCTCCTTGAAGGTGCTGGTTGATAGCTCTCATTTCTGAATGCTTCAATCAGTTGTTCAATGCGTGACAGGCTCATGCCATCAATAGTTACATTGTTAGCGCCTGGTGTCATGTTGCCTTCCTTCGCATAGATGTTCTGGTAGGCTACATTATACATTTCTTCATTGAACAAAATCCGGTAGAGCCGCCCATACTTATAGCATGAGTTTTTGCTGTGCTCCGACAGACTGTTTAATACGCTCGATGGATGTCTCATAATGTCTCTCACATTTTCCATTAATTGTATTAAAATATTAACTGCTTCCCTTCGCCATGTACAGGGCTTTCCCCTGCTCCGACTACTACGAAAGCTCCGTTACCATGCCGGATATTCAGAAGCCTCATCGCTTCATAGCCATTTTTGTGGCATTCCAGTTTAGGTAATCCCCATTTAGTACATATAGTAACATAGCTCGATAAATTGTCGGATACGACTTCCGCCTTTTATAACTTATTGTAATTGCGCTGTGATCAGTTTATGCTCTGTCTCTTTCACATAAGATGCAGAGTACCACAGTATGACGTCTGTAGTTATCTTCCGTCATAGCTCCCGCATGTAACCGCTCAGGCTATCGTTCAATCAGTATGGACTTTATCCTCGTATTTATCGTTTCATCAGCCATTCAGTCGCGATTCGATAACTAATCGACTTATGGGTGTCCCCGACATGCTACACTCCCCGTTTGGTTTCCCTCCCGGATAAGTCAGGTGATGATTGACTTTTAAACTCTTGTCAAAGAACTTGCTAGGGTTCTATTTACTATATGCCCTTATGGGCGCACATGAATGTGCGGGTGGCCGGCGTCCCGATGCTCATACACGAGATAGGGTTGTTCTCCAAAACCAATCTTCTGCATGTAGGCGTCCGCAATTTCCCGAAGCCGGTTTTGATCCAGTTTTTCAGACGGATGAAAATTCAAAGAAAGATGTACCACGCTTCGCTGCCTGCTTTCGCGCAGTTTCATCAATTTTTCCAGGCGTTTTTCCTTGTCGGTATAGCCGAGCTTTTCGGTGTCCTTTGCATATCCCGACGCGTGGATAAAAGCAGCCTTTTTTATCTTTTTTTCCTGCCCCTTTTCATCCTTTATTACGACGTCCTGCTTCAACTTACTTTCGTTATAGTTCAGCACATTTTTAAGTCTCGAACTGAACTTTATGACTGCAACCATTTATCGTTGATTTGAGCGATTTTTGCCTTGATTTCTTCGACCTTCGAGAGCAGCAGTTTGCGGGCGGATTCATTGAGCGTGAGCCACTCTTTTATCTCCGAAACTTGCTCAATCGCATGCAGCCTTTTGACGAGCTGATTGTAGTTATTTCCGATCGCGTTTAGCTCTGTTCGCAGGCGCACCATCTCTGACATAAAGTCATCGAGCGACTGGTTTCGTATATTCACGGTAACAGCCTTGTCGAGCAGCACCTTCCTCATGTAATCACTGAGATTGTGGCAGGTTGTTTTGGAAAGCTTTTTAAAGATGCGGTCGTACTCGGCCGGGGTAAGCCTGGCCTGCACCAGGCGGTTCCTTTTTGCTTTTTCACTCATCACGGTATCATTTAATCGGTTCAAAAAATGTATATCCTGATCTTCCAAATGACACCTACGACTTGGGAGTGGGCGGTCTGTTTTTCCTTGGTTGTATGACAAAGCTACATCTGCCCAATAGCACGATTGCAGCTATCTCACGCCCGGGTAGAACCGGGGTTTTCCCGCTGCGCGGTAGGGGCATTTGAAAGATGACCGCATACTAGGCGGTCGAAAAAAACGTTACAAATGCTGGCGGTTGCTCTGATTTTGGGAAAGACCGAAATTTACCAACCAGTCGTTGAGGTCATTGTAATTTTTATATAGATTACGTTCGTCAATGAATTTAGTATTATCTAACGCTAGTGCCATACCCATGCAGTTATCACCCGTTTTGTCATTGTCAATGAAAAGATGAACCTTGCGGTGTTCATGCATAATTGGCAGTTTGTCTTTAAAGAAAGAAGTTGAGTTCAGGATAAGAAAATTACGTGGCGGCTCCTGCTGTTTGGCATACAAAGCTTTGTATGATAAGAAGTCAAAAAAACCTTCGAAAACCACCAGATCGCGTTCACCATTGTTAATAAATGTGCTGGTATTGGGCATGCTGGCTAATTTGACGTATTGATTGCGCAGCGCATAGCCCCCAGCGTCGTTTTTAAATCCGATACTGTAATACATTTTTCCCTTTAATTCGTAGTTCACTTCCTGGCAATAGCGCTGGGCAATATGCTGTGGAATTTTTCTTTTTTTCAGGTAATTCAACAGTGCAAAGGAGGTCAAGGAGCGGACCGATGTGACTTTGATCTCAGCGTCCTTTTCTTCTTTAGCTTTGTTAGTATGAGGTTGAAGTATATGCGGTGTAATATGGCGATAGTAATCATCCATTTTAGACAGGAACTCCTTAACCGAACAATTAAAGTACCGTGTTCCGAAATTTACCAGGTCGCCATGATCTTTTCCACCGCCGCCGAAATCATACCACATATTCAATTTTAAATTCACTTTAAAGGACGGCGTTTTCTCTTCGCGCAATGGAGATAGATACCAGTAATGCTGGCCACTTTTACGGGCTGGCTCATAGCCCAGTTTAGACAAAAATTCCACCATGTCTTTTGCATTTGCTTCGCTGATTTTCATACTTCACATTTTCTTGTTCACAATTCAGTTAACGAAGTGAATTTAACGAGATGGCTGAAGAAATTAATGACCCCTACAAATTCTACAGTGGTGAAATCCCTTCATTTCAATCTTGTATAATAATTTTAAACCGGGAACAAGATCTAGTGAGAACGAAACAAAAACTATATGTTATCAAGTAAGGATGTCAAGATAATTTATGAGATGATGTTAGCCACTCCCGGCATGAATGACGAGGTTAAACTCAATTTAAGGGTCCCCCGAAAAACCGTCCCTTTTTTATCCAAAGCAATCGAGATTGGATTACTCATAAAAGCTGATCATGAAGCCGCCGGTTTGCTTCAGGCAGCAGACGCCGCCTCGCTTGAAAAGCTGCAGGATATTACCAGTGAAATCCTCACCTCAGCAGGACTGGTCGGAAACCTATCAAAAAATCAACACCCTGGTCCGCAATGGCAAATGACCTGCGTAATATCTTTTCGTGGGATAAAGCAATAGCATGCGGTTGTCAACCCAGTCACTACCACTATACCGCCGATCGCGTTCCCTTGGGAACGTATGAAGCGGTACTGGGATTTGAAATATGGGCGAAGAAAATAATGGCCATCAACTGCTACTTCACAATTACACGAACCTATCAAAAAATTCAACTGACGGTTTACTGCAAGGAAGCGGGACGTTACATGTTGGCCTGTGGTGAGATTGATTTTGTAAGTTATCCTACACAAACGGTCTACGTCATTGAAGTACGTGCGGACCAAAAGAAAAAGATTCGATTTATCCAGGCACAAATGAAATACTAATGCAATCGGCCAGAATTATTCATCAACGACGTCATTGGACTTATAAACAGTTCAGTCGTACAACCGCGAAATATTACCTTTAAGGATTTCTTAGAAAAGTATTGGAATAAACGTCTTTTTTAAACGAGGAGGCGTTCGCAGGTATGCTTCAGGCAATGGGCACCTATTTTAAAACAAATAGAGTTTGAGGTGGGTCATAAAAACGCTGCATCTGTTGCATAGGAGGATTTTCAAGCCACTGACAACCGAACCAGCCAATGAAGTGCTGGTAACGATAGGAAAAAGTTCCCAGGAATGCCGGACGTAGTACCGGCTCATCAGGCAATATTTACCGGCCATATTATAGGGCTCGAAGCCTAATGGATGTCCTTCGGCGCCCCGGCTTTTATTGACTAAATACGGCAGGAAATTCCTGCATATGTACTGAGATTATTGGTTTTGGAGTAATTCTTTGAGCATGATCAGACGTTCGTAAAAGGCTGAAAAGGTATTCTTACCAATATTGGCGCGGGCACAGGATAAATGATTTTTAATAAATTTAGGGACGTCAGTCACTTTCTGAGCTTTTATAACCTCGACTTCTTGGGGCAATTTCACTGAATTAAAAAACCGTTCGAGTTCAAGTAGTTCCTTCTCTGTGTACATGTTACAAAGATGGCACAATATTTCCATCTTTGTATAGGGATTATGAAATGAGGATGCCGGTTAATATAGTGCCAATGGCGGCAAGCGTTGCAGCAGGTCCATTTGATAGTAAAGATTGGCTGTTCGAGATTAAGCAGGATGGCTTCCGAATCGTTGGTTACGTTCAGCCGGATTTTGTAACGCTACAAACTCGCAAACTGGTTAATTACACAAACAAATTCCCGTCAATCACAACAGACCTTTTAAAGTGGAATCATAGCGCCATTCTCGATGGGGAGGTGGTAGTTTTAAACAGTGATGGCATTAGCGATTTTGAAGCTCTCATCAACTGGAAAATCGGCAGCGGAGTACCGGTGTATTACTATGTCTTTGATCTTCTGTGGCTTGACGGTAAAGATTATATGAGCGTCCCGTTATATAAAAGAAAAGAAGCGCTTAAACAGTTATTGCCCCGGTCCCGAATAGTACGCTATCAAAGTGATATCCGGACTCATGGGATCGCGGCCTTCAATATGGCAAAGGAGAATCACCTTGAAGGCATTATAGCCAAACGGCGGGAATCGATTTACCGGCCAGGCATTCGCAGCAAGGATTGGCTAAAGGTGAAAGCGTATAAGGAAGACGAATTTTTAATTGCCGGATACACACGCAACCAAGGCGCTGGTCTCATCAGCACTCTGATCCTCGGAGCTTATAAAAACAAACGATTACAGTTTGCCGGTGAAGTTGGTACCGGGCTGTCAGCCCAAGTAATGGAAGAAATTATTAGAAGAGTTTTACAGGTTCCCAAGTGCCCATTTAAAAAGGAACCAAAATTAACCACTCGATGGCGACGGAATAAGCCGGATATTATAGTTTGGTGCCGGCCTGTTTTGAGTTGTACGGTTAAATACTTGGAGATGACGAAGGGCGGGGAACTGCGGCATGCTTCTTTTAAGAATTTGGTGTCATAATGTAGTTGCAGCAATTAGCCGAGTTTCGTCTAACCCTATTAACTCAACAAGTTTAAATATTTGTCTTACAGTTAGCTTTCTAGGATTACTTTTTATTTGTAAAATTTTTTTGTACGAACAATTCAAATCCTTTGCGACAATGCTAGGAGGGATCCAGTCGAAAATATCACTGAATGATTTGATTGCGCCTTCTGCTAATAAGCCCCTAATTGTAGAATATCGCCTGTCAGGCATTTTGCGAAGGTCCGTAATTTTGACTCGGGGAAAAAATACCTGTTATATTCAGATATGGAACACCTGGGTGGCCGGAATATAACCGGTGAGCAGCAGCGGGGAATAGAACAACGCTTTCACCAGTAATCGGGCAACCCATCCAATGGCTGCCAGGTTTCTGTAAAAACAATATTTAAGCTGCCGTCCTGTCTTCCTTACTCATCGTATTATGCAGGACTGCAGCTTCCTGGCATTGTTTAAAAGAGATGAGAATGCCCGTCTGATTAGCATCAAATTCAATGTCTCTGAACCGTTTTTAGAGACTTTCTTATCATGGATACAAGCAGGCCGTAAGGCTGCTTTTATTTTGTCGTTACACACGAACTGGCTGGCTTTTCAGTTCCAGCACTATGTGCCTAAATAGTACAATGGTACCTATATGCCTTGCGTTGATTAATCTGGTCACCAGCAGGCAGATTATTAAAAAAGCTTCAGTAGATTAGATTTTGTCTGTAAATATGCGATGGATAAATCAAGGGCTGAATAATATGTGTGGCAGATTAAAATAATGACGCCTATATTTTTCTTATCAAAACAAAGACATCATAGGCTGTTGAGGGCGGGGGAGGGAAGAGCTTCGATGGGGTTTATACGGACAAGTATATATTTACAGAAGGTATCTGAGTATGTACCTAGTAGATCGTTGGAACAACATACTTTAATATATTTAGTGGCTTCACAAAAATAAAAAACCTCCCCTAAGGGAGGTTACACTAATCAATTCAATTAACCATTAACCTTTGTTACAAGTTAGAAATTATGGTTAATATGCTCGGAAAATAAAATAGGTAATCAATAATAATACATAGATTCCTGTACAAGAATGTACAATATTACATTTTAATATTAATTGCAGAATTCTGTTGACGGGTTTAAAGACCATATGTTTAAATTGTAATTTCAAAAGCGATAGGGACAATACAAAGTAACACGGGTTATGTCCGGTTATAAAAGGCAAGGAATATTTAGGCGTTCCTGTGAATTTTATAATACTTAAATTAAATGAACCTAACTCTATTTTCGATACGTGTAACCTTTACACTTTACAATTGGTGTGGACTAAAACTGTAATATTCCTCTTAACTTAGATAATGACCTAGAAAGAAATATATGTACAGGGCATGTAACTTCGGAAAAATTTTGTCGCGGCTTTATTAATGACAAAATGAAATGCCTAATAAAAAGAGGCTCTTGGTGTATTCAATACACCAAGAGCCTTGACTGCGCATTCCTAAACTACTTAATTTGCAGAAACATTAACCTTTTTAATAATAGTCAGGTCTGCAATTGATAACAGCCTCAGTTCACAAAGAATATAAAAAGCCTCTGCCGGAGGCTGAGGCTCCACCAATCTAAAGCCGTAAACCTTGTAGTACTCCGAATTACATGAATTTATGAAAAAAAATAATAAAGCAGATCTTCTACATAAAAGTCTTTTCGCTCAATTTCGAACATTTTAAAAATATTAATATTTTATATTTAACACTTAATACCTCATTAACAGCTGATTTGTATTTAATAGTTGTTTAAGATCAATTATATTAGGCAGATTTGTAGACGGGCTAAGAACTTAGTGCCAGTATCGACTCGGTGCTGACTAAATTTTCCAAACCAATTATAATGAAGACTGCAAGACGTATTCTGCTTATTGATGATGACGAAGATGACTGTATCTTTTTCGGCACTGCCCTCGAAGAATTCGATTCTCCAGTACAGTTCGTTTTTGATAGAGATAGCGAATCGGCTATTGAAAAGCTTAGAAAGGACAAAGACGCTGTCCCTGATGTTTTGTTTTTAGACTGGAATATGCCCCGGATGACTGGCCGGCAATGTCTTTTAGCAATTCGAAAAATGTTGAGGATTGCAGATCTCCCGATAGTCATATACACTACGTCGGATACCCAAACAGATCAAGAAGAAGCAAAGCGTCTTGGAGCATCATATTTCCTTACAAAACCTGCAACTATTGCTTAATTGCGCCAAAAAAACTAAAGGACATCTTGTCTATATATTGGAAAGTTTCCCAAAGATCTCGCATATACTCACCAGAAATAATTTACCAAATTATCAAAAATTACGATTTTCTCTAATTGGTATTTGTATTTTTGCTAAACTCGGTTAAGGTAATTTGATTAGGAGGCAGTAACCTTAGGGGCTGCTTTGCTTTTTATGAATGAAAGCAAAGCAGTAGTTGAACGCCCTTATACTGTTTAATCAAATAACTATTACCTATGATTTTGCAACACGCGCAAGACCCATTTAACTCACTCGTTTTTTTTAGCGATTCTTTATTTGATGAAAGGGCTCAAGAAACTGACTTGTTAAAATTTTATGTAGCTACTACAATTGAACGGCCAACACTGATGTATGAAATTAAAGACTTTGCGCACAAAAGATATTATTTTAGGGCTGTTTGTTGGCATAAAACTCTATTAGTAGAGGTTCAACAAGACAATGGTATGTGGAATGTAAAGAAATGTTATCAGGATCCTGGAGGTATTGCTATGTTAGAGATTTATCGTATGGCAAAGCAGCTAATCTAATAGAGACTTTAATTGCTTTCAACCTCGCTTTTTTTCTTTAAACTCTTTCAAAATCATAAGGCCTAATTCCTCTGGATCATACTTTATAAAGTCAGATAATCGGATTAATTCTACTTTCTGGACATTCGTCGGATCGCTAACAATCTTAGCCATCCGACGCTTGTCTGTTTTAAGTCAGTGGCCCAGCAGGTGGTAACCACGTAAAAATTTCAGAAAACTTTTTTATAATCCCGCGGGCTAGCAACTTGTGCACCATTCCATATCTCAGATCGAAGATCATAATGCAGTTTATAATCATTGTTCCTTCATTTATCAGACGAATATATAATGAGGGAATTATACGACCGGTTAAGTGTGCGGGAATTTCTTGTGCAGGACCTTTTGCGGATGATTCCAATAAATCGTGTTGAACGTCAAATAAACCCATCAATTAAAGTTGTCTAAGGCTAATTTTATGTTGACTTCAATTGAAAACCGTCACTGGAGAATTTGGTGTTTTGCAATTTCGGTAATATGGAAATCATCTTTCTCATCCTTCATGTTCCCTTTATAACATGTTCATTTTATAAGGCGTTTAAATCTAGCAAACACAAATAATTAATTTCACCTGGGTTATAACTGCAGCCAAATTAGAAGGGGCCGGATAGACATCCAGCCCCGTCGTAATCCTTAATATTCCTATCAGATATTAACCATGAAATTAGAATTTAATTTTCTCTTGGTTAATGACCGTGATCAACGTTTAACTCCATTAAGCAAATGAATTGCCTGCTTTTTTTACCTGATTGGTTTTCTTTCCCTATTCTTAATACCAGATACATTTTTTAAACTGCTTCAATATGATCATTATGTGCAGTTAGATCTTTGGATCTTACAAAGTTGTTGTGTGAGACGAAGCCAAGGCAGCAAGCGGTATGAAATCGCCTGGCATAAAATATTGACCGTGTGTTTAAAATGACTAAGCTGCCGACCGATATGTCGGCAGCTTTCAGTGGTGGCTGTTGGGAAGCCACAGCTTACTTTTGGGCCTTAAGTGCGCTTTTAAATAACGCCTTTTCGACGATTTCAAGCACATCGCTATGTACTGTTTTATCGTCACCAAAAAAAGTGATATATTTTTTCTTTGATGGTGCCATATTGTGTAACGCGTCAAATTCCCAGCGTCTACCTTTCTTAACGACAAACAGGTATTCAAAATCCACATACCAGTATAATGCTTCCACATCCGCATAATAACCCTTGGGCATTTGGGTTTGAAATTTTCGAACGAATTGCTGTACTGTCAACTCCTTTTTAAGTGCTTGTGCGCAGTCAAAAATTGCAACGAACATGATGCAGAAGACGAAATGATGATGACAGGCGCAAGATTTATTATGGAGGGCATGCTAATATGATTCAAATTATAAAAGACTCCAATATTTGATGAGCCAACTAGTATTACTTAGGCGAGTGTCGCCTTCATTTAACCGGTCGTTATGTTTAAAATGTCTAAATTGTATGAACACTCGTGTTACAAAATTATGCCCGGAAGAAGCTCCATTTTTATTATTGTGATAGCTCTCCCTTTGGGGATATTAGCATCTCTTCAGGTATTTCAACGAGAGACGCCGGTGTCTTTCAAAAGCGTTCGCAACAGCATGGGTATGCAGCTCAGGGTGGTGGAAGAAAACACGCAACCGACGCTGCGAATTGTCTTGCCAGGTCGTCCTGCCTCGGATCGGACGCTCGAGATCATCTTTCCAGAGCACCTTACGATACGACCTCGTGGGAATACTGATGCAAATCAGATCTATATGTGGCGGCCTGGGCGATACGGTGAGCGGCCGCAATGGCGCCAGTCTGGGCGAATTCTGGAGTATGAGAGAAATTTTCCGGGTAAAGTGCATATGCTGGCCAGAGCCACTCTCCAGGAAGATGGTGTTCGCTTTCACTTCAGGCTTCATAACCAGTCCAAAGTGACTTACGATCTCATCTGGGCTCCGATCGATCCACGGCTTACCGCAGATTTCCATGACATCCGGCTGGAGCGGACCTACGTCCATCATGCAGATGGCTTCGATCTGCTCGCATCCGAAACACCGGACCGACTGACGATACCGCTCAGTCAATGGTTGCCGGCACGATATCTTGCTTCGTACACCTGGCCCATACCGTCGCAGAAAATTGAGCGTCGCGAAGGCATTACGTACTACAACAAGTCGCGGGCAGTTGATGCGCCTTTCATTGCCACGCTTTCCCAGGACGGTCGCTGGGTGATTGGGAGCTTTACCCGTAACACAGGCAATGTTTGGAGCAATCCGGAGCTGACCTGTCAGCACGTGGACCCCCAGGCATCGTTGGCCCCTGGTAAGGAGGCGATATTGGAAACCAAGCTCCTGGTCGTTAGTGCCTCGCTTGACGAAGTGTTTAAGATGGCTATGAACCAACGTGACTCGCTGAAGTAATGACTCGAACTCTTAAGGCTGCATATGGAACATGGCCCCGGACGCCGGTTCTTGCTGTTTGTCATACAAAGGTGGCCAGAATATAACCGGTGAGCAGCGTCGGGGAATATAACAAGGTTTTCACCAGTAATCGGGCAACACATCTAAACGCTCCCATATTTCTGTCAAATATGTCTTGTTCACTATAGTAATACATGGTTACCGGATTAAGTGTAATGAATCTAAAAAATATTCAAGCTACCCGTCCTGCCTTCCTTATTCATCATATTATGCTGAACGGCAGCTTCCAGGCATTGTTTAAAAGAGATGACAACGCCCGTCTGATCAGCATCAAATTCGACGCCGCATGAACCGTTTCTACAGAATTTCAAAAAAGTGAGGGGAACCACATTCCTTTATACTTCCGATTATTTTAAAGCTGGTCAGACTTAGAATTTAGCATTTTTTGAAGTGCAATTTTTTTGTCATAAAGATCGCTCCAATAAGCGTTAAGGCGATTTATCCATTCTACGAAGGAGGGGGTTACATGCCGAAACTCCTTGCAATTACCTGCCTGATTTATGGCCTCTGGCAGCTCGGTGACGGTCGCTGGCCTGCCATCCAAATCATATACCTCACATTATTATTTGATTTTATATGGATGCAATGTTGTAAAGTGTCGGAGATTTCTTCTATCTAAGAAACTTCTTTAAATCCAAAAATGGCTATACGTGTTGCTTGACGACTTTAAATGTACTGAAGACCGAAAAGCTTGGTAATGGAACGTTGGGAATTTATGAAAAAATGGAAGACGACGGAGCAACACAAAACAAATATGAGCAGTTTAAAGACAAATCAGTTTCGTGCTTACCCATATATTTGCGAAGGTGCTTGTAGGATGTTATTTTAGTCGTTGTTAATCGAAATCAATAAAACTGTTAAATGACAGACTTCACATTTGACGATGATTTAAAACTGTGGGAATCAAGGATCCAGTACAAAGGAACCGGAATACCCGTGAGATTTGCCGAAACTGATCCAGAAACACACGGCGAACGCGGCCGTGCCGAAAACATGCTCAAAACGAGAGCGCTTATTGAACAATCCTTGGATGGGTCGGTTGAACGTGCAAAAAAAATGATCCGGCTGTTTGTACAGGAGTCGGGCTTTTATAAAGAGGAGGAAAACAACATGATGACTGACTTTGATCTGAGCGCAGTCTGGCTGGAGCCCCCGCTTGAGACGATTGAATATTACATCGAATATTCGCTGGACTTTGAGATCATTAGTGAAGCATGGGTAGATAATTATGGATATTTCAAAATCTATTTTATGCACAACAAGATAACTGGTGTGAGAAGGATGCAATATTAACACGATGATGGATAGGGCAGCGCCTATACAAACAGCCAGTACCGAACGCCAACTGCGCGAAGACTGTGGTAGACTGGCAGAGCTGTTTTAGTTGAATATAAATAATTTGTAATGGCTCCGATATAACCAGATAGTTTGGGATTAACTTTAAAGAAAGGAAGCCTCAAAAGAACCGGTATGAAAAAAATAATGCTGGCCACCTTATTTGTAGTGACCGTTTTTTTTGCCCAATCACAGCGAGCAGTACCTACCGATAACCCTTTACGTGATTGGATGGATACGATCGTTCAAAACGCCGTATTGCCTTTTATGCAGGATACATCACGTGTAGGCTTGTCGATAGGTATTGTAAACAACGGCAATAGTTATTTTTACAACTATGGCACATTGGAGAAGGGAACCCGTAAACTTCCAACCAATGAAACAATCTATGAAATAGGATCTGTTTCAAAAACCTTTACCGGTTTGCTGCTTGCCCATGCAATAATCGACAGAAAAATAAAACTGGATAATGACATCGGGCAATACCTGCATGGACGTTATCCGAATCTGTCGTATCAGGGGCAGCCCATAAAAATCGGGCATCTTGTGAATCACACGTCCGGCCTGCCCCCGTTTTTGCCGCATAGGCCTGACCTTTTTCAGCATGCTAAAGACTCCGTTGCTTTCCTCCTCGCCAAATTACATGCCGCTTATACCAAAGCGCTTTTCCTTAGAGATCTGCATCATGTAACACTTGATACGATCCCCGGCTTCAATTACCGTTATTCCAATACGGCGGCGCAGACCCTGGGTTTTATTCTGGAAAGGGTATATAACACGCGTTTTGAGGAGCTGGTCAAACGATATATTTCCGATCCGCTGTCTATGAAACAATCACCCGCTTTCATCCGTTCACCGAATACCTGGCTTGCGAAAGGACATGATGCCAAAGGGAATATTATGCCGTATATGCCTGCGCTGATGAAGGCATCCGGCGGCCTGTGTTCTTCTACCTCCGATATGGTACGATACATCAAATTGCAATTGCAGGAAGAAAACAAAGTGGTTGCGTTATCGCATATGCCCACGCAAAGGTATACCGACAGTACAGCCATTGGCTTTTTCTGGCGAATAAACAGGGTGAACAATAAGTTCGATAAGTTATGGCATACGGGCGGTACGTTCGGCTTCTCAAGTTATTGCGTTGTCTATCCCGATACAAAGACGGGCATCATCTTACTCTCCAACGAGTTCGACGAAGCCTCACAGGGAGGGCTTATACAAATAGCCGACAAAATCTTTGCGTCAGCTTGCGGCACAGCCGGGGGCATATCTCCGCAGTGATAAACTGCACCCTTTTAGCTCTTAGATCTATTCAGGCCCCTTTATAGTATGTATGATGTTTAGGCAAAGGTTTGTTTTCCTCAATTTTCTCACCATGCAAGGTATATACATCATATTCGTATTGTTCGTTAAAAGAGGCTCTACCCTTCTGGATAAAAATAAAATCCTTAATGCGATACCAGTTGGTCCTGATGGCATCGTATACTATCGGGGTCACCAATCTGCTCATATTGTAGACACCTAACTTACCACCTTTCACCACCCAGCGTCCTTTATGGTCTTCATTACTGAAAAATACAGTTCCTCCCTGATTCACTACCCAAACTGTGTCCTCAACTTCCTCTATCCAGTCGTATTCTATAGGAACAATGACATTGTTGTTGCAGTCCACCACACCCCATTTGACGCCTTTGGCTGATAACCTGTTCTGCTCGACATTGTATTCGAAACTAAAGCGGCCCCTGGCAACTTTGAAAAAATTCGGATTGCGGAAAGGATCTACATAGGCATATTCTATAGGTAACATTGTACTCCCATCGGTGCGAAGGATACCCCACAAACCGGTATACTGGCTCATGTCGTTATCGTACCAGTCGAACTCCGTTTCCTGGCAGTGTATGATAGCCTTGTACAAAAGCGGGCTTTCGAAAGAGGGCGCTTGGTATGTATTGCTGGTGGCTAGCAATATCCTATCGACATTCAAGGGCTTTAATTGTAGGGTATCAAGATTAAAAGAAAAATAATCGTTCGACAGGTTCTGTACTATTGTACCTGAATCTTTGATGCTTGATAAGATGTTCTTATATTGGAAGTCGAGTAGTACGTTTTCATTGATATCTATAATCCCGAATAACCCGTTGCGTTTGGCCTTGAAGATGTTGCGGCGCAGGCCATGTAAGAACTCATAGGATGGAGGTATAATCACTCTAAACCTTTGGTCCAATGCACCGATAAAATCACTTTTTATTATCAGCAAGTTGCCAAAAGAGTCAATTGTTATTGTCGTGCCTCGTTTAGACTTTCCTTTCAGTTTGCCGCTAATATCAAAAAAGTAATACCGCTCCTGCGGGGGGGTGTTTTCATATTTAACCCCTTCAATATAATTCAGTGCACGGTTAAAGCCAACGGAATGGTAAATAGGCTTAAGTAGGATATCAAAACTGCCACCTGCCGTCTCCGCGATCACACCCCATTTTCCGTCTTTATTTTTAAAAATTGTAATGTTTTGGTAGACCAACTCGCTGTATGTAATAGCATACTTACTGAGGATATTTTGTGGTAACAGATTATACATTAGTTTGTGATTTTGTAAATCGCGCTCAATCCGGAAATCTATGTGAAAGTATAGCCGGTGAAAGTGTACCGCAATAATATAAATTTTTTCTGATCAGAGAAACATAAACGGTCTTATCCTCCGTCGATATTAATATGTGTTTCATTAAATAAAATAAGTTGAACTGGCCACAAGGCCGTCGACGTATCTTAGAATTACAAATAAATTGGCGGATGCCTGGAAAGTAGTTTATTTTTGAAATGTGCTTGGGACCGGCGATACTTATATTAGAAAAATCTTTCAGATTATGAAATTAAGAATTACGCAAACCGTTGCACTTTTCTCCATGGTTCTGATATTCTTGTCGTCTTGTGGAAAAGACGGCCTTCAAGAACCACCGATTGTTGACCCGCCAACTTTTTCTCATATAGAGGTTTGGGAAGAAGCGGAAATGAAAAGCGGAAGTGGTAATTGGGAAATAATTCCGGATGGTAATCGCTTGACTGTATGGTGGGAATTTATGGAAGATTTAGGAACATCTATTCAAAACACCGGCGCATACCGGTATGATCCGGCCAACCTGGGAATCAGCGTTGATACAGCGGGAAACGTTCAGATAAAAAACAATTTATTGTCATTTATATTTTATAAGAAAGATAGTATCTCGCAAGCTATATATCGAGACACTACAAACGTTCAATATTTCATTGTTGGGGATACTTCACTTGTCATTCGCAATGCATCAACCCAGCCTGCTGTTGAAATTAAATTCAGAAAAGTTAAGTAGCATAGCAATCTCCTTTAAGACCGCAGTTAAAAAGGGTAGGTATTCGTATCACCATCGAAGCCCTTCCTATGTCATTTATCTGACTGAGTGCTGCTTTAAGAGATCTCCCCGCTACATACGACGAAGATACTGTGATGATATGTATGCATATGATGCGAGGAATCGAGAAGCAAGGAGCTCTATTTAGCAATCCTGCATTGCTCCGCACAATCGTTGCAACGACATTACTGAGCATATCTGAATTGCTCATTGCAATACTTTCCAAAACATTCTGCTTGCGATCTGGTATGCTTCACCGCAATATCGGTAATAGCGGTGATGGGGTATTTAGGTGAGACGGCAAAGCCGTGTACACCTTGGGAATGCGTTGCTTTTTTGGGGGGACAGTAGAGGCGAGTAGCCCGAAACGCGGTTGGAAACATCGGTGCCACAATTTGACGGATTTGACAACCATAGGTTGGCAAAAGTTACCTGTGAATCGTTGTTAGCCATATTTTTTGCCTTCTCGTGTTATATGTGTGAGTACACCAACAAGGACAAATAGCTTCTTCAATCTCGGGAGATTCAATACCTTCTGTTTGATCCAGATTAATGGATTGAATTAAACCAAATGGGCTTGTCGGCCTTTGGTAGATTTTGTCCAGTTAGTAGCTCAACATTGGTCAGTTAATTCATAAGCAACCTATTACCCAATCCCTCTTCTGCCATGTGAATATTTTATTAAAGGAAAATTGGTACATGAATTTAAAGCCCCAATGTAGAAACATCGGGGCTTCATGGTATAATGGTACTGATTAGTAGCTTTATGAAAACAGTGGCTTGCCTTTAACGATTATACAGTTTTTGGTGGTTGTTCCAGAATTTCGGGATCTGATAATCCGGTCACTTCCCGGATCACTTGTAGAGCGGCTGCTTTTGTAAGATTATCGCTGTTTTTTTGAATATACCGGGAAATAGTAAATTCTGTACAACCCAGCACATCCATTAGCCGCCGGCGAGTGACTGGATTGTTTATAGCTCTAAGTGCTTTTTGATTAAGTTTCATAAATGGATAGGTTATGTTTTAGTATTTAATTATTGCTGCGTTCACTTTAAAAATAGCTTCAATCTGATCCATGCTTATTTCAATGGGCGGATATCTTAGCTGGTCGGGATTGTCCGCAACCAACCTTAAACTGTTCTGGTTGCCTGCCTCGTAAACGCGCCTGACAATTGCATGCCAGTTAGTATCAATAATGTAATAGTATAGGCCCCAGTGAAGATTTCTGTAATCTTTGAGCCGGGATATAACTATCCTGCAGCCATTAATGTATGTAGGTTCCATACTTTGGCCTACTACTTCGACTACGCCTTCTGCTGGACCAAGGAATGGAGCAGTGATTCTGTCAACAATTAGCTCGGGTTCATTATCGGTGATAACGATGGTACCAGCTGCAGCTTTACCATCAACTTGAGGGCTTGCAGGTTTTCCGCTTTTTAACGGAAGCCTGAGGGTGGCCGGTTTTTTGTCTTCCTGGTCAAGTCTTTCAATCTCCAGCTTGTTTTCCATCGCATCCAGGTACCACTTTAGCTTGGAATATTCTTCCAGATTGCTTGGGCGGGTTCCTTTTTCCCATTTATATAAAGTTCCCTTGGTAATACCGGTTGATGCGGCAATCGCAGGCATTTTAATATTTGTTTTCGATCTGAATTCCCGTAGTCGGCTACCGATCATTATAATGTCGCCTCGTAACATATTATGCCGTTTTGGGGTACATAAGCCGGTGCGCTGATTTTATAAGGCATAATACAGTGCGATATGTATTTAAAGCGTCCAGTTTGCCCATATTTTCCGGAGAGCTGCCACTAAAGCAAAGAGAAGCCTCTAGGCAGTCGTCTAATTCCCGAATAATGTATTCCAATGGATACTTTTCATAAAAGCCGGCCACGACTTTCATGGGGTTGGCAATTTGATCCTGGCTAAGTAACGTTGGTTTATCATTTTCCGTTAAACGCTCGGTCAATACCGAGTTTTCAGTGTTCATACAAACGATAAACAGCGCCTCGGTTAGTTCCAGTAGTTCATCAATGAAGGTTGCCAACTGACCAATTTGCTCAACTTTCTCATATATCGTGCAGCCTGTGGCGGCTACGGCAAGGTATCGCCAATCCTTAATTTGATCTTTAAAAACTGACAGGGGGGCACTTTTAAATATTTCAGTAATTACATACATTGGGTTTTCATCTGCAAATTCGTTAAGTTGTTTCCGTTTATTAAACTGTTCGGCCGTCTTCCAAGTTTCGGTCTCAGGCTTAAGCTGAGCTATAGTTGCATGCTTTAGCCCACTTTCAAGCCGTTGTTGATTATACTTTTCAATGATCTTTAATCGCCTTTTTTCTTTTCGCTGTCGCTGTTTGTGAATTTTTCTTTTTATCACATAGGCAGCCTCTACAATTCCCTCTAATTTTTCATAAAAGTAGATGTGATTATTACGGTCTAGTGGTTCAATTGATATGCTGCGCTGACTGGAAAGGATATCCGTCAGCCACTCCCATAAAGTTTGGCGTACCTCATTTAAATGGTAACATTGGAAAAAGTCATCTAGAACTGGTAACGGATCTTTCTTTTGCTCTTTTGAGAGACGTAATGGTTGGTTGTACCATTGTGGGTGGTAGTTGTAAGTTTTACCAAGAAAACTTGTAAGATTGGTGGAATTGGTTAATGGCTCGGTCATGTTACGATTTTTTGATATTTAAAGATTATTGACGAGCCGAAATGGAAGGGAGTTCCTTAATAGCGGATTTAAACGGGCCAATAAACTAAAGGGTTGGAACCTACCCTGCCATTTGCCAGACGGGCCCTCACAAGGCCCACCACCTTTCGGTGGCCAGAACGCAAACGCATAAGTAAGCCCAACCCTATAGTGCAATATAGGGATTGGGCACTTTACTTACTCCCGCGTTCTGTGAATTTGTGAGGATTCGTCTGACGAGACTCGTAAGTAAGTACCTCTAGGAAGTACTTCTAATATTTTCCAATGCAAATTAATAAAAAAACATGTTGAATGTACATTATAATGTACATATTTTAATGTGCACATTATAATAGGTTGATTTTGATGCGCCTATTATTTTATTTGCACTCATGAGTAAAGCAAAAAAGCCAGTTCGAAAGAAAGCACAGCTAGGTCACTTTGACCATGAGGCTTTTCTAAAAAAGCTCGGAAAGAGAATTAAGACACTTAGGAAGGAAAAAGGGTTTCAGTCTTATGAAACATTTGCGTACGATATTGAGATTTCTCGTACCGGTATGTCTAACTATGAATCAGGGGCATTTGATGATATTCGGATGAGAACACTTTTGAAGATAATCGATGGTTTAGGAATTACTCCAAAAGAGTTTTTTTCTGAAGGGTTTGATTGAATATAACTAGGCATTCAACGTAAATGGCCACCCTGCGCCTTAGAAACTTGTATTATGCATGAAGCGGAATCTACTCTTAATAGCCGTTGCCCCAATAAGTAAGATTTATGCTTTCAATTGTCGTACAACCGGTTCATAGCAGAATTACATTCCCCTTAGTTATGAAAGTATGCGCCGACGGCTTTTTTTCTTTTAACCTGGTAAGAATACTTGCTGATCGAGGATTTCTAATAAAGGTACATGGATGCTTCTCTGTTTCCCTGGTAAAAAGGAAGGGTTTTTGAAACTGCAAGCCTTACTTTTAAGGCATGCAGGGCCACGTGTGTCGTTCATACCATCAAAGGCGCTCTACAGCCAACTTGCAGCGGACATTCTTAATTACCGGGTTCTTTTTTACTTTGAACAGCATTCTATTATACGATGGACTTAAACATATAGTCTCCTCTCTTAGGAAATAATCGCCACTTTAATGTCAACGGCTATGTTTTTCATCTGAGCACTCATCATAAATAAGCACTTCGAATAATTAATAAATGTTATATGATAGGAATTTCTGAAGCCCCTCTGTAATTTAGGAATTCCATAATAATATTTCAACTTTATATTACCGTTAGTATATGTTTATTTTAATGAAATTATCATAACTGGTAATTTACGATTAGTAAGTTTTAACAGATCGTTTTTTAACTTGAAGACATTCCATGGAAGCCTTATTCAACCTTTTTGATTCTATATATCCAATGAGCAGCGGATTGCAAGATTACCTCTCAACCAATTTGAAATCTCGTAAGTTAAAGAAAGGGGAACTTTTGGTTAAGAAAGGCCATATATGTACAATCGGATCATTTTTGTGCTCGGGCCTGCTTCATTGCTACTATCCAGAAAACGACAGAAAGATTACTTCCTGGTTCTTACAGGAAGGAAAGCTGGCAATAAGCGTCGGGAGCTTTTTTACACAAAAAATAAGTTATGAGACTATAGAGGCTATGGAACCGTGTGAGCTTGTTTATCTGACCTACCAGGAATTGCAAACAGCATATAGTAACTACCTGGAGTTAAACTATATTATTCGTTCACAACTTGAAAGGTATTATATGTTGAAGGAAGAACATACCTTTCAGTTGCAAAAAGTAACGACAACGAAAGACCGATTTGATTGGTTTATAAGTACGTTTCCAGAACTCGTCACCAGGGTGCCTATGCGATATATTGCTTCGTTTTTGGGGGTTACCGAAGAAACCTTAAGTCGTATTCGTAAAAAATCTTGATAAATGTCAAGCTGACCGCAAGTCCTTTAAAATTACTTTTGAATTGTAAAGTTACTATCTGAAGAAAGCTATTATCCATTACTATAGCAATCTTTCTATTTTCAGGTAGATGAATCCACTTGCGGGATTCAAGCCTTCTATAATAGTTTTAATTGGTTACCTGATTAACTGGTTCTGTTTTTAGATAAACGGATAGGCGTTGTTTGTAAACTATTCTAGAGGCTTTTTTTCACTGTACACTGTGATTGCTAACTATAGACCGTCACAAAATGATTCACGGCTAAACTTATATGTAGGCGTATTCTTTTACTTGTCTTTTGCTTGGGTTATATATTGAATGGGCAACAGAATCTATGGAGAGGAAAGCAGAAATATGGCTAAACTTTATCCGAAATGAGATCTCACCAGCGCATTTGTTTGTTCAAATGGCTGAAAGCGTAGATTTTTCTTTCTACCTGAAAAAATCAGCTCAAGCTCGGGAAGATTTTATAAACGGTCTGATAGCCGAAGCGATTAGCCTGAGGAAAGAGTCAGAGATGGAAGTGATCATGACTGGATACCAATCACTTCTTACTTTTTTAATAAATCAAGTTTACGGCTATCTAAGCCAATGCGAAAACCGGCCAGAATTTGAGAAATTATACAAGATTGTTATTACTGATCTGGAGGCCACCCTTGAGTTTGTTCATGTCTATTTTCATAAGTATATTGACCAGGCTGCTTTCGCGCCCGAGAGCCATATAAATATACTCCGTCAAGATCTCCAGCTGCTTGAACCCCAGATCAAGAAAACCTTGGCCGAGTTAGGGGAGAATGCCAAAGAAGGTCAGCAGGTCTTGGCCGAGATTAAAAACATTTGTGCTGGACAACTAAGCTTTAAGCATTATTCCTACCTGAATGACTTTCTGAAGGGCACGGTAGATGCCATTACAGATAATATACCTGTACGTTTTCATTCCCGGCTAATTGATTATTGCATAGTAAAAAATTTCAATTCGTCATCCTTTTTAAAATATTGTTTTGCTTCTTATTCTGAAAAACTATCTTCCCTTCAAACAGGACAAGAAAAAAGGGACTGGTTAAAGCAATTTCAAAAATACCTTTTTCAACTTCCCATACAGCAGCAAGTCGGTTTGTATGCCCATCAACCTGCCGTCCGGGAGTATCTATTAACCTGGGCAGAGCAGGAGCTTTTATACGGTGAAACTGACCAAAAAAAGGAAAGCGCCACAGCAGCAGATACCGTCCCAAAAATCAATACTTCTGTGTCCGTACCTGTTCTGGCACTTTTAACCCGGGTGTTCAAGGAATCGGGTATTATCACCAATACAAATCTTCAGGAACTGTTCCGCTCCGTTTCCGCACATTACACTTCCCAAAGGAGTGAATCCATTTCGCCGGCCAACTTTCACGGCAAGTACTATACGGTCGAAGAATCTACCAAACGTAAGGTCACCGATCTGCTGATGGAAATGGTAAAGGTGGTCAGAAAAATTCCCTGATCTTGCTAGCGCCATCTTTTGGTACCACTCCAGGAACAGTTCCGTTCCATTTCGGGAGATTACACTTATCAAAGGAGCGAATCCATTTCCCCTGCCAACTTTCACGGGCAAATACTATACAGTCGAAGAATCTACCAAACGTAAGGTCACCCATCTGCTGATGGAAATGGTAAAGGTGGTCAGAAAAATTCCCTGATCTTGCTGGCGCCATCTTTTGGTACCCATCCAGGAACTGTTCCGTTCCATTTCCGCACATTACACTTCCCAAAGGAGTGAATCCATTTCGCCCGCCAACTTTCACGGCAAGTACTATACGGTCGAAGAATCTACCAAACGCAAGGTCACCGATCTGCTCATGGAAATGGTAAAAGTTGTCAGAAAAATTCCCTGATCCGGATCTGTTGCTACGTTACACATGGTAACGAGTGTCTTTTTAAAAATACTTCTCTATCATATTCAATGATTTAAAAGGGCTCCTAGGAGCACTAGGTGTGAAAAGCCCTTATTTCTTGTCGTTTCTTTGATCTACCAAAGCGATTCACGAACAAAACTTAAAAACGATGTTACAGAAATTCTCCTGGACAGACTATTGGACGGCGGTGATAGCAGTGGTTGCGGTGTATTATGCGATTGTTTTTCTCCTGTTATACAAAAACGGGTTGTTAAATAAACCTGCAATTAAAAAGCTGGCGCCAACCAGGACCCAATCACAGTCGCCCTCTTCTGTACCAGCGGCTGCCCAGGCCGGAAAGCCCGTTGCAAAGCTAAGTAATCAGGCACAAACGGAAAACCGATTAAAAGATCTCACCGGTGAACTGCTCGGGTTCCTACAAGATATCGCCGGCAAATCCTTTATCAAGGAGGAAATAATTATGGGTCTTCAGATGATTGTACGCGAGTATAAAGAGTTTTTAGAGACAGACTACAGAAGTTACATTGACGAATTCATAAGAATTGAAACAGAAAATCACTGTGCTGTTGATCTGAGTGATGAGGAGATTCAGCGTGTATGGATGGGGTAAGATCTCGGGAAGTGGAGCCACCGGTCCCCCGTCAAGGGGGAACCCGGTTGGTTCACCAGAGTTGCCCAGTGTGTACGGATGATTATTAATCAAATCTAAATAAGCAAGTGAGTTATGAAAATCCGAGTAAAGAATTGCTTAAAAAGCAAAAGGAGGATCGTTTATGCCTCGGCGTCTACAGTGGCGCTACTACTTGTCAGCGCATCGATCTATGCGCAGGATGGGGTTTCAGGTATTAACGAAGCCAATACAAAGGTGCGCAGCTATTATGCTGCGGGAACCAATCTGATGTATGCCTGTGGCGCTGTTGTCGGGCTCATCGGAGCCGTTAAAGTTTTTCAAAAGTGGAACAGTGGTGACCCGGACACGGGACGTGTAGCCGCTGCATGGTTTGGTAGCTGTGTATTCCTGGTAGTCGTGGCCACTGTGATTAAGAGCTTTTTCGGAATCCAATAAACAGTGGTATGAAAAACAAGCTACAGGTGGTGAAGATAAAAAGTCGCCCGGTACCTGTATGACATTGAAGGCAAAAAGTTCATTGCTGCTAACAATCCAAAGTATAGCATTACATTTTCCCGGTTGAAAAATGACAAGGAGGTTGCTCACTTTTATTCAGTCTGCTGATGACATACAGGATCTAAATCTGCGGGCAGTGCATGTGATGATCCGCAAACATGCACTGATGGGGATAAAACCATCCAAGCAGGAGCAGGCATTGCTGAGGGTGCTGCCGCAACCATCCCAGCAAAGACTAAAAAGAACGTAAGCGAAGATCAGAAGCGCGTATGCAAACTTAAAACAGATACTTTATGCAAACCAGCGTATACCAGATCAATAAGGGCATTAACAAACCCGTACAGTTTAAAGGGCTGAAGGCCCAATATATATGGTACCTGGGTGGTGCCCTGTTAGCGCTCCTGGTTCTGTTTGCCATCCTTTTTATTTGTGGTGTTAATACATTCATCTGTTTGGGAATCATTTTAGCGCTTGGCGCCTGTGTAGTATCATATGTCTACAAACTAAGTAATAAGTATGGTGAGTACGGAATGCTGAGAAATATGGCGAAGCGGAGCATTCCCGCCACTGTTAAAAGCTATTCGAGAAAGGAATTTACAGGATTAAAAAAATAATCAGTTCTGCCCACAGCAGTGTGATTGAACACCGCGAGTTATGGAAAAAAAGCTGAAGGAAATCATGCCCATACTGGGTATAGAGAAGGATTGTGTGGTATCGAAGCAGGGTGATGTGACGGTAGCATTTGAGGTGACACTTCCTGAACTCTTCACTTTGAGCGATCAGGAGTATGAGACCCTGCACCAGACGTTTATCAAGGCAATCAAAGTCTTGCCCAGGCAGTGTGTGTTTCACAAGCAGGACTGGTTCTGTGAGGACAGGGTGAAGGCCGATTTTGAGACCGAGGGGAGTTTTTTGGCAAGGAGCAGTGAGCGGTTTTTCATGGATCGGCCTTTCCTGAACCACAGTTGTTACATCATGCTGACAAAAAAGCCGCAGGGCCGCAAAGCTGGTAGTTCGTTACTGTCGAATTTAATTCGCAGCTCTATTGTGCCGCAGGAGTCGGTTAAGCCAAAAGTGCTGCAAGAATTTTTTGATGCCGCCAGCCAGTTCTGCCGAATTCTCGAGGATAGCGGTTTTATATCCTTACGCCGGTTGACGAGCGATGAACTGGCCGGTACCGATGATCACGCCGGTCTGATTGAGCGGTATATGAACCTGCAACCGGGTGGCGAGGGCGTTTATTTAAACGATATCAACTTTCAGGATGGTATTCGGGTGGGCGATAAGTATTGCCAGCTGTATACACTCGCGGACGCTGCTGATCTTCCGTCGCACTGCGGTTCCAGGATCAATTATGACAAGTTTTCGACGGAGCGCACGAAGTTCAGTGTCGGCTTTGCTTCGGTGCTGGGTCAGTTGTTACCCTGTAACCACCTGTACAACCAGTTCATTTTTATCGAGGATCCGCAGAAAACTATGAAGCAGTTGGAAAGCAAACGGCTTAGGCTGCAGTCCTTGTCCGCTTATTCGCGTGAGAACGCGATTGCGCGTGACGCTACAAACGATTTTTTAAATGAGGCCATCAGCCAGCAGCGCTTACCGGTACGGGCACACTTTAACGTACTGGTCTGGACAGAGGAAAAAGAACGGCTGAAGGATCTTAAAAACCTGGTGTCAAGTGCCTTAGCCCAGATGGACGCTGTCCCCAAACACGAAGTGGATGGTGCGCCGCAGATCCATTGGGCGGGCATCCCAGGTAATGGTGGTGATTTTCCCTTGAACGACACATTTGACACGTTTGCGGAACAGGCCTGCTGTTTTTTAAACCTGGAGACAAACTACCGCAGCTCCATCAGCCCTTTTGGCCTTCGGTTTGGAGACCGGCTGACAGGCAGGCCCGTACATACCGATCTTTGGCAGGAGCCAATGGAACGGGGGCTAACGTCCAATCGTAATCTTTTTTGTCTGTCTGGGTCGGGTGGCGGTAAATCCTTTCTGACCAACCATATTGTCCGTTCCTACTGTGAGCAGGGTACCCATGTGCTGATCGTCGATGTGGGGCATTCCTATAATATCACCTGCGGGTTGATGAAGGGGTATTACTTCACCTATGATGAACACAACCCGATCAAATTCAATCCCTTTTTCATTAAAGCAGGCGAAACGCTGGATACCGAAAAAAAAGAATCTATCAAGACCTTGTTACTAGCCCTTTGGAAACGAAGTGATGAAAACTTTAACAGGAGCGAATATGTGGCCCTGTCCAACGCCCTGCAACTTTATTACAACCGGCTAAAAGAGCGCCCGGATTTGTTTCCCTGCTTTGATACGTTTTATGAGTTTCTGCAATCGGACTATATTGATGTGCTCAAGGCAGAACAAGTGAAGGAAAAGGACTTTGATGTTACGAACTTTTTGTACGTGTTGCGGCCATACTACAAGGGTGGAGAGTTCGATTTTTTGCTCAATGCCACCGAAAACCTGGATCTGTTAGACCAGAAGTTCCTGGTCTTTGAACTGGATAACATTAAAGATCACCCGATTTTGTTTCCGGTCGTGACCATAACGATTATGCAAACGTTCATTGAAAAAATGCGAAAGCTGAAGGGAGTGCGGAAAATGATCGTTATTGAAGAAGCCTGGAAGGCCATCGCGCGTGAAGGCATGGCTGAATATATTAAATATTTATTTAAGACGGTCCGTAAGTTCGCAGGGTCGGTGGGCCTGGTAACCCAGGAGATCGAAGACATTATCAGTTCCGATATTATCAAGCAGGCTATCATTAATAACGCCGATGTAAAAATTCTGCTGGACCAATCCAAGTACCAGAACAAGTTTGACCTCATCCAACAGATGCTCGGTATCACTGAAAAACAAAAGGCCGAGATCTTAAGCCTGAATAAATCCCCGGAACCAGGCCGGCGGTATAAAGAACTGTGGGTGGGGTTGGGCAGCTCATATTCCAAGGTGTACCGGCTGGAGGTATCGCGACAAGAATATTTTACTTACACGTCGGACCAAAAAGAAAAACTGCGAGTGCTCGAGGCCGTGGAAAAGTTCGGGGGCGACTACCGGAAGGCCATTGAATATGTAGCCTCACAGAGCGAAAAATAATGTGTCTTTTTCGTGCACCAATGTGGATAAAGAATCTGGCCTTTTTTTAGAAATCAAACACCTTTTTAAAATGAAAGACATAACTCTTAGTCTCGCGATTATCCCATTTCTTACCGCATGTGGCAGCACTACCAGTGACAATGCCGTTAAAGGTTTTATTCCCGGTACATATGTTCGTTCATGCAACAAGCAGATATATGAGAATACAAGTGTCGGTGGCAATGATACACTTCATATAGAAAAACAGACGCAGGCTGGCAGTGAAACATTCCCACGTTGACCGGTCTACACGTATCGCCCGTATCAGGGAAGGCAAAAAGCAACCAGATAAATATGAAACAGAGACCTGGACCTGCACTTACCGCGACAGCGATAAAACCTTATATAGTAGTACCAATACGGGAAGTGTCATTGCATTTGATGTAAAGAACCGCCTTTTAAAAATGGGAAAAATGGAATTTAAAAAAATTGAATGATATGAACAGGAAATTGTGTGTTGTGATCTTGTGTGGGTTGACAATGGTGATCCCAATTCAAAGTAGGGCTCAAGACCCGATCCTGGAAGTAATAAAAGCGGCCGTGGTAAAGGCAATCAAAGCAATGGACTTGCAGATTCAACGGCTGCAAAATGCGACGATCTGGCTGCAGAACGCACAAAAAACGGTGGAGAATACCATGTCGAAGTTAAAATTGGATGAGATCAGTGATTGGGTCCAAAAACAAAAAGATTTATACGATAATTATTTTGACGAACTGTGGCGTGTAAAAAATGCTTTGATCACTTATCATAAGATAAAAGAGATCATTCAAATGCAGGGGCAGATTATAACAAATTACAAAACAGCCTATGCATTGTTCCGGCAGGATAAAAACTTTACACCTGAGGAAATCGACCGGATGTACCAAATGTATTCGGCGATTCTGGAATCCAGCCTTAAAAATATAGATCAGGTGTACCTCGTGATCAATTCGTTTGCAACCCAAATGACCGACGCCAAACGAATGGAGATCATCAACAGGGCAGCGGAAAATCTTGCTATTCATAAACGCGACCTGGATCAATACAATGAACAAAATAAGTTTGTAAGTCTCCAGCGGGCCACGGCTAAAGGTGAGATAGAGGTAGTGAAAAAGCTGTATGGTCTCCAATAACCATCCTGGTTACATATGCGGTGCAGCGAGATATTGTGATAATGTAAAAGCATATAAAAATGAAAAAGTTGGTGTGGGTGCTTACCCTTACAGTAAGTATGCAGGTGGTATATGGGCAAACCTGGAACGAGTGGTTTCGCCAGAGAAGAACGCAGATCAGATACCTGCTCAATCAGATTGCTGCATTAAAAGTGTATACCGATTATTTGGAAAAAGGGTATACCATCGTAAGGGACGGCACCCGGTTAATCGGGGACATAAAACAAGGAGATTTCAATTTACACAAGGGGTATTTTAGTTCTTTACGGTCTGTAAACCCTGCGATAAGAAATTATTCCAGGATCGCCGTTATCCTTTCTGATCAGGCAACGATCGTCCGGCATCTTAATGAGTTTCTGAAGTTCTCCGCTGAAAGCGGCCATTTTTCGACAACTGAGCGCCAGTATATGTCCGCTGTATATCAGAACATCAAATCGGCCTCTCTGCAAAACCTGGGTGATCTTACAAGGGTTTTAACATCCGGTGAAATCGAAATGAAGGATGATGAACGTATAGCGTTTATTGACCGGATTTACGCGGATACAAAGGATCAGCTATCCTTTACTTCTTCCTTTTGCCGCGAGGCCGGCGTCCTGGCTTATCAGCGCGCACAGGCTGCCCGGGAGTCCTTCCTGCTAAAAAAATTATATGGCTTTGAATAAATGTGCAGTGTATGAAAAAGTTGAGCGTGTATCTGTGTGGTTTAGGATTATTCTTGTTGGCGCACCCAACACGCCTGGCTGCCCAGGAGTTTGAAATTCAGCAACTGCTGTTGAATGTTGAAAAGCTGGCCCAGTTAAAGAGTATACTACAAAAAATGTACGATGGTTACGAAATTGTCAGTAAAGGCTATAATACGATTAAAAATATTTCCGAGGGCAACTTCAGTATACATGACCTGTTCCTTCAGAATCTCCTGGGCGTCAGTCCTGCGGTGCAGAAATACAAGCGCGTTGCGGATATTATCCAGTATCAGATCCGTATTGTCAAGGAGTATGAGGCCGCGTACAAACATTTTAAAGACGACAAGAATTTCACGACTGCTGAAATCGAATACATGTCCAGAGTGTACAAAAATCTATTTGACCGCAGTGTCGATAACCTCGATGATCTGCTGATGGTAATTACCGCCGGCAAACTTCGGATGTCGGATCACGAGCGGATCAGAGCGATTGACTCGATTTTTGAAGACATCGAAGATCAGTTGGGATTTCTCAGGCATTTCAACAGTATTGCCTACCTAATGAGTAAGCAGCGGGCCAAAGAAAAAAGTGAAGTGGAAATGTCACGAATTATATCGGGGATAAAATGAGTTGCCAGCAGGGCTGGGACTTGAGGAAGAGAACGCCTAAATCATCAAGTATATGAATAAAACATTTATACAGGCATTGCTGTGTCTTATAGTAATGCTTATTACACCTGCCTTAACGTTTGCTCAGGGAGCTATGGCCGGAGAGATAAAAAGCCTGCATCAGGTACTGGCGGATCTATATAAGGAGATGTACCCGCTTTGCAGGGAGCTCCGTGACGTCGGCAGGGGCATAGCCGGGTTTGCGGCCACCTGGTATATAGCGTATCGAGTATGGGGACATATTGCCCGTGCAGAGCCCATAGACTTTTACCCGTTGCTGAGGCCCTTTGTTATCGGCTTTGCAATTTTAAATTTCACTATGGTCATTGACATGATTCGGTTTGTAATGGAACCCACGGTGTCGGGTACCAGTGCAATGGTGGAGAACTCGAACAAAGCGGTGGCCGAATTACTGAAAATGAAGGAAGCAGCTATAAAGGGAACCGAGGCATGGAAAATGTATGCGGGGCCGAATGGTAGTGGCGACTATGACAAATGGTACAAATACACCCCCAAAGAAGACCAGAGCTGGCTTGGTGATATCGGTAACCGTATCGCCTTCTATTCCGAAAAGGTTATGTATAACTTGCGTAACTCCATAAAGGAGTGGTTAAGTACTGTCTTACAAATTCTTTTTGAAGCCGCTTCACTTTGTATTAACACGATCCGAACATTCTATATGATCCTCCTTGCGATCCTCGGGCCGCTGGTATTTGGCCTTAGTGTCTTCGATGGTTTCCAACATACGTTGAGGGCCTGGCTTGCCCGGTACATTAATTCTTATATGTGGTTACCCGTCGCCAATATATTCGGGGCAATTATCGGCAAGATCCAGGAAAACATGTTGAAGATCGACATCAAGCAGGTATACCAGAACGGCGATACGTCCTTTGGTGCAACGGATACGGCATATATGGTATTTATGGTCATCGGAATTGTCGGTTATTTCTCAGTGCCTACGGTTGCCAACTATATCATACAGGCAGGTGGTGGTGGCAATGCCCTGGGTAATAAATTGATCGCCGCCGGGCAGGCGACAGTAGGTATGGGAAGTAGCCTGGTAAGCCGGCTTACGGGCAGATAAATTATTGAAAGGATTGAAAAATGTGTGAAGGATGTTTAAGCAGTTAAAAAATATCGATAGTGCCTTTCGGCATATCAGGTTGTTCTCCATTTTTCTGATACTTGCATGTGTGTGCATCGCCGGCTATTCGCTGTACACAAGCGAAAAGGTTTTGGAGAAGGCCAACCAGCGCATCTATATTTTGGCGAACGGCAAAGTGCTGGAGGCTGTGGCTTCTGACCGTAGGGAGAATATACCGGTGGAGGCGCGTGACCATGTACGGATGTTTCATCACTACTTCTTCTCCCTCGACCCGGACGAGCAAGTGATCCAGACAAATATTACAAAAGCACTATACCTCGCCGATCAGTCGGCAAAAATCCAGTATGACAACCTGAAAGAAAACAGCTATTACAGTAACCTGATTTCGGGTAATATCAGCCAGGAGATAACGATTGACAGTGTTATGGTGGATATGAATAAGTATCCCGTCTACTTCCAGTGTTACGCCGAGCAGAAGATTATCCGTCCATCTACGATCGTTACCCGCAGCCTGGTAACGGAAGGATACCTGCGTAGCGTAGCGCGAAGCGATCACAACCCGCATGGGTTTTTAATAGAGCGCTGGAAAACCCTCGAAAACAGGGATTTAAAAACTGAAAACCGGTAGCTATGTGGTGGAATCGGAAAAAGAAGCAGGAAAATGGATCGTCTGATGGTCGTTTGTCAGGCAGGATTACAAGTGGTATTAATAATTATGTAGCTGAAAGGCAAAAAAAGCTCGCTGGCTATCTCAATTATAAAACTGAAGGACTCTCTGTCACCGCCAAAAAGCTTTTCCTGCTTGCTGTATGCCTGGTGTTTGGCGGTATGAGCCTGTATTTAGTGGTCAAACCCTTTTGGCATCCGTCAAAACCAGATTCATCGCTGAAGCCACAGGCCATTTCTGTTCCCGAACATGCAAATAAAACCGGGGATGAAAACTTGCATCCACGTATGCTGGTAACCGAGGAAGATATGAAAGAGGTCTGGAACTTCAAACGCTATATGGATAGTCTGAAAAGCTCCGTAAACGGCAAATCCCTTTATGACAGCATACTGAGGGCCAGGCCCGGCCTGATGGACACGGTCGGTATGCTTGAAGAACTGTATTTATTACAACAAAAATGAATGTGAGTATGGAAAACAATGTGCGATCTAAAAAATTACAGAATCAAAAAAAGTTCCTGTTGATGCTGCCTGTTCTGGTGGTGCCGTTTATCACAATGGCGTTCTGGGCCATGGGTGGGGGCGAGGGAAAGCCTACGGGAGCTGTTGCTCAAAAGTCAAATGGCCTCAACCTGAACCTTCCTTCAGCCAATATCAAGGAGAGAGGCCGGGAAGATAAGTTAAGCTTCTATGAAAAGGCGCAGCAAGATGAGCAGAAGGCAGTGGACGCCATTAAAAACGACCCTTACTATCAATTACCCAACCAGGGAACGGCGCGCAGGGATACCAACGAGCTGGCGGGTATGATGGCCCGATATCCCTCGAAGTATACCACCGGCCTTAATCCTTCCCCGGAGCATGGGCCAGGGTACAAAGATCCCAGCGAGGAAAAAATTATGGAACGGCTCTCGATGATCCAGAGCCAGATCGACAAGCCGCAGCGTAGCGCGCCTCCCCCGAGTGCTGATTACTTGAAAGAAACGACGCCTATTTCCGGTGATGTGGACCGGCTGGAGGCGATGATGAATATGATGAAGGATCGCCCGCAGGACGATCCGGAAATGGAGCGTATCGAGGGAATGCTCGATAAAGTAATGGATATACAACACCCCGACAGGGTGAGGGAGCGACTCAAGGAAAAGTCGCTACAGCAGAAAAAAACGGTGTTCTCCGTTAGCCGGTATGACGATAGCAAAAAGGTGTCCCGGTTTGGAATAAAAGATACAGGCGATAAAAAGAAGCAGCCTCGGCCGTCCGGTTTTCATGGTGTCACTGAGCCTGACGCTGCTCAGCATTCCAACAACGCCATTGAAGCGGTTGTGCATGAAACGCAGACCCTGGTGAACGGTTCAGTTGTAAAATTCAGGCTGCTGAACGACATCTATATTGCGGGCACACTGATACCTAAAGACAATTTTGTATATGGTAGCGCCGCCCTCAATGGCGAAAGGCTGGAAATAACCATCAACTCTATTCGCTACCGGCAATCCGTTTTTCCCACCGCACTGGAGGTACACGACATAGATGGCATGGCCGGCGTATACGTACCCGGTAGCATTATCCGGGACGTGGCCAATCAATCTGTAGATAACAGCATGCAGGGCCTTGAAATGGCCAGCTTGAATCCCAATATTGGTGTTCAGGCGGCCAAGGCTGGTATTTCTGCGGCGAAAAACCTTTTAAGCCGAAAAGTACGCCTGGTGAAAGTGACGGTAAAAGCTGGCTATAAGGTGCTGCTAGTTAGTAAAAACGATCAACAGTAACATAGATCATCAATCTTAAATAACCATTATATGAAACAATTCGTGATGTTGATTTTTGTGTGTTCGATTTCTTTGTTTGCATTATCCCAACCGGTGGCCTTACGCATGGGAATTACCACTGACAAGACGACCAGTCTGCTATTCCCGGCCGCTATCCGCCATGTGGACCTGGGCACGCCGGATGTGCTTGCCCAGCAGGTAAAGGAGGCCGAAAACCTGCTGCTCGTGAAAGCGGGTCAGGCTGACTTTAAAGAAACAAACCTGACGGTGGTAACAGCTGATGGACGACTTTACTCTTTTAAGGTGGTATATGACCCGAGTCCCTCCATGCTGGTCCACCGGCTGTCCGCCTGCGCTGCTGCTAACAATGCGGACATCACATTTCAGGGTGAGCTCCTGAAACCGCAGGATCTGGAAGCGTATTGCAAGGGCATCCTGGATAACCACCGCACCATGCGTGGTATTGCAGATGCGAGTTGGGATGTAATGGCACGGGTGGATGGTATCTATATAAAGGATAATGTCATTTTTTATCAGTTGCTTCTTTTTAACCAGTCTACCATTAACTATGATGTTGATTTTATCCGGTTTTACATCCGCGACAAAAAGAAAAGTAAACGTACCGCCAATCAGGAATTAGAGGTGAAACCACTTCATGTTGCAGGCAATACGACATCGGTAGAAGGCATGAGTCGCAGCATCGTGTCATTCGCTTTGCAAAAGTTCACCTTACCTGACGCCAAGTACCTGGCTATCGAGATCATGGAAAAAAATGGTGGGCGCCATTTAAGGCTGAGAGTGAACCACCGCAAAATTGTTCGTGCCCAGGTACTTCCCAACTTGCAATAACGGGTTCAGGACTACTACTCTGGCCGGCACTTTCCACTACTGCATCAAGCGGATTCTGGGGTGATCGCCTGCAAAAGTCCTCCATTGAAATTTTTTTCCTCTTTAAATCACAAGAATATGGATCATAAGTTAGAACAGCTCAGGCAAACTGCACCTGTGATTGAAAACAGGGTAGGGCTTGCCCTTACCGTAGAACGGCTTCAGCAGCAAGTAAATGCTATTGGTCTTGAGAGGGATGTTCGGTCCGCATTAGAAAGCAACATTCAAAAGGATACCGACCGGTTTAACCTTTCTTTAGAAACTGAAAGCGGCGGCGATAAGCTCGGTATCAAACTACATTTTATAAATCAGGGCTCCAGTTTCGATTTCCCCGGTTATGATGTAACCTTACTTCATCATACGCCGATCGCCCACCGGCAGATCAATGGTGTTGACACCCGGGAGCTGGACCACCGGATGAAAAATGCAGATTGGTATTACAGTATAGCTGAAAGCCAAGAGAAGTTAATCAACGGCTTTAAGAATTCGGAGGCTATCGAATTGGATTTACGACTACTATCCCGGAATGAACAAGGAACGATCCTGGCCGCGCAACTTTGGAACAACCATGTTCCGTTGAATACCATAGCCAAGCCGGACTTCATTGCCGCTATCGAAGCTGCCCATGATCTTTACCCTAAAAGCTCATTTCCTGCCGACATTAAAATTTCGCAGGCTCATGAAATTCTCAAGGCGCAGTATCAGGAACAACAGCTAAACCGCGAGCGCCCCTCTATCCGGCCTGAGTACGCCTTCTGTGAGAATGAAAAGAAAAATCATATGACCTCGAAAGCAGAAACGCCTGCCAAAGAAACAAAGCATAAGCACCGCCGTAGGTTGCAGTAGCCGAAGGCGTATTGTCCAGGGGCTGGAGCGTGAAAATGATTAAGTGATAATTAAAATTATATGTATGATAACTCCCGCTGAATATATAGCCAGTGAATTTAAGAAAGTTGGTAAGGCAGATGCCTTTACTGCTAAATTGGCGGAGCAGATCAAAAACGGCGTTCCCTATATAAAACATCCTCACACCTTCGTAGAATAAGGATGGCAATAAAGGAAGGGCCTTGAGAGTGATTTCCCTGATTTTAATAAGGCGAAGGAAGCCGAAGCATCTTTGGTCAAAGCACAAAGAAATACTTATTGACAGAATTTCAAAACCAAGGCACCGCATCAAGATGTAGGACAACACACTGGATAACACTTTTGGTCATGGATATGATCAAACTTAATTACAAGATTATGAAAGAGTACAAAGAATACTTAAAAGACGTTAACACGCTTTTGATCGAATTTTTAAGGGCGGCGGCTGAAGATCCCCGGATCGGTCCCGTACATATTAGTCTTTATGTGGCTATCCTGCATCAATATAAACTACAGGAATATAAGCTGCCGATTTCTGTATATAGCAGGGATTTGATGCGCCTGGCAAAAATTTCTGCATCAAACACTTATCACAAGTATATTCAGGAATTGCATCGCTATGGCTTCATACAGTACCTCCCTTCGTATAACCCAGTATCGGGCAGTTCGGTGTACCCGATCAAAATCAATTAGGCTAGCCTTACTCTAAAGTAGCAGTTACGAGATTGTTAGACGTCTGCTCCGCCGGATTCAAAGCGCCTTCATTAGGAATAACAAATTTTTGTACAGTGAATTTGAAAGTGATGGGTAGTTCTGAAACACCTATATTAATTTCTATTGAGACGGACAAATTTTGGGCGCAGGTACGAAGCATAGTTCGGGAAGAGCTGCAGTCCCTCATTGCATACAATAAACTGCCTCAAAAAAGTCCGAAAGATCAAGATAGGAATGACATTCAATACAAACCGCTCTATGACATGAAGGAAATGCGGCAACTATTTAGCAACGTAAGTCGTACAACGATTTATGAATGGGTCAAATGCGGAAAACTTAAGCTAAAGAAAATGAAGGGAAAAATTTATTTTTTATGGTCAGATATAGAGGTGTTATTAAAGCAGTTGTAGGCGCACATCCAATTCATGCTGGCAGCTTGCGAAAAGCAGCTCATCGAGCGAAACTTTTGAATTGCCAAAATGCATACTTTGGAAACAGAATGCCAATATCTTTTCCACCTTCCATACCCTGAAATTACCACAAGTTCCTGAGTATTAGAAATTTGAAAATCAGAGAATAATACGAGAATTAGGTTCAAATTATTGTCTCAATTTCATTTCAAGTGCATCCAGGATTTTGGCAAAGCCGACGTATCGAATAAGCTTATGACTAATGGTAGTATGCTTAGCGCGTTGGAAGCGCTGATTGGCAAATAAATGTAATTCCGGTCATGACCTCGTATAAGAGCAAAGGACCTGGAGTATCATACTGTTATTTTCTTTGGTTGGAAGACGGTGGGTTTTGGACGTATCGTTAACCTGGTTTTGTAGCACTTTCAAGAGCGAAATACAGGGTTTATTTAATTTTTGTAAGAAGCGCACGTTTACCTACAGGCAGCAAACGTCCGTTGATATTGAAAGAATACATGCGTTGCTAAAAGCATTTCCGTATGTTGAGAATAATACGAGAATTTAAGTTCAAATTATTGTCTCAATTTCATTTCAAGTTCCCAGGATGATGGAAAAGCCGACGTTTGCTGTGTCCTTGAAAAGAAACCTTTGCATTTTCAACTCCTTTAAGCATTTCAGCACGCTGTTTAGCCGAAAGACTGGATAGTCTATACAACGTGGAGTGGTTCTGTTTAATTTGTCTTTGTCTGAGCCATCGAGCTTATTAAGGAGTGCTACCGATTGCTCATTGGCAGGAAGTAACGGTGTGTTACTTATTCTAGAGCTGACGCAATATATAATAATAAGCGTAGGCGCCTGGAACTGTCTGCGTTTACACTAGTATGTTTTTTTCTACTTGCATTGCCAACTTTTCCTGTTCGCTAGTACCTACTTCCACGATGGGCAAGAATTTACAAACAAAATAAACGCCGTTAGACTAAATAAAGCAGGTACCTAACGCAAGCCGGCTGTAGTAGTGTAGTGTAAATGATACGGGCAAAGGCCACGAAAATGCCAAACAAGCTGGAGGAACTTCTCATGTTAAACAATAAAATTGATCTTTAGATGTTAATATCCAGGTGTGCTCACCTGTTAGGAAGTATCCCATACACCTCAAATTGAATCTTCACATATAACGGTTTTATTTAAAGTTATAAAAATTAACTCGATCAGTATTATGCTGGCTCAAAAGAAAACTAAATCCGGTAGTTACTTTGCGGTTCGGCCTAACTTTTTTATTTCAATACAGTTTAACACTGTAAAAACGGAAATGACTACATTTTTTAAAATGAAGGTTTTAGTTTTCAAATGCTCATAACTGTTACTTTGAAATAACTATAAAATGCAATGAAATTGTTTTCATAACAAGGGAACATATTATGCTAACGTATAATATTATTTGGTCAGGCTGTGTCGTTCCCCGTTCAGGCTTCGCATGTAATGTAGGGTTACTTAAATTGAACAAAACTTGATTTATGTCAAGCCCTTTATGCTTTCATATTGGGCAAATTATTTATAACTTAAAGCGCTGATAATCCGAAACCCTAAAGCACTATAATCTAAACCCCTTTTACTTAAAATGAAAGTAAACGGCCATGCCGAACAGTATGACATTGTAAGACCTGATCCCGGGAGCCTGCTTCAGTCTGCAAGATCATTTGGATATTCCATTGAAACTGCAATCGCCGATCTGATTGATAACTGTATTACGGCAAAAGCAAATCAGGTAAAAATCAACTACGGGATTGATCAATATTCGTCATTCGTAAGAATAGAGGATGATGGTACCGGTATGAATGAAAAGGAATTGTTAAATGCCATGAAAGTCGGTAGTGTGAACCCCCTTATTAAAAGAAATGAGGAGGATTTAGGGCGGTTCGGTCTGGGATTGAAAACAGCCTCGTTTTCCCAGTGCAGGCGCCTGACAGTAAAAACCAGGGATCAGTCAGGAAAAGAGTTCATACGTTGCTGGGATCTGGACCTGGTAGCCAAAGAACAGGATTGGGTACTTCTTCGTACATATGCCGATAAAACTTCTGAAACTAATACTGGTGAATTCACCATGACCGGATCAGGGACAATCATTTTGTGGGAGAAACTTGACCGGTTGGTGGAATCAATGGAAAGTAATGCTGACAAAGAGCATTTTTACCGAAAATTTGAAAATGTCCGCAGGCATCTCGGGTTGATCTTTCACCGGTATATTGAAAACAGGCTTATCTTAATATCTGTTCTGGGAGATGAGATAGAACCAATCAATCCCTTCCATATTTCTCCCGCGTATCCATCCACGGAGCTGGCAGAGGAACATTTGTCCATCAAAGGCCAACACATTCAGATTCAGCCTTTTATTCTTCCTCATGAATCAAAATTACAGGAAAAGGACCGCAGAAACCTGGAAATTATAAGAGGATGGACTGAACATCAGGGCATCTTTCTTTACAGAAATAAGCGGTTGATTTCCGATGGTTCATGGCTTGACCTTGAATTCAAAAAAAAGGAAAATCAGCGCCTTTGCAGAATAAGAATTGATATTCCCAATACGCTGGATCAGGAGTGGCAGATAGATGTAAAAAAAGCATCTGCAAAAATTCCTGATAACATCCGCAAAAGGGTTAAAAGAATCTGCATGGCCTCCATCGAGAAAGCTGTTAAGGTATACACACACAGGGGCGCCTATTTAAAGCGGAAAAGCGGGCAAAAGGAAATCACTTATCTGTGGATGGCAAAACAAAAGCAGGGAAAAAAATATTATGAGCCCAATAAGGCACATCCCCTGTATAAACTCATAGCGGAGTATCTCCAGGATAATGCAACTGTATTCAACGATTATATGACACTGATAGGGGAGACTTTACCTGTTAACCTCATAGTATCAGATTTTGCAGATCCGTCAGTCATTATGAAGGATTTTTTTGAAGATTCAAAAGATGACCTGAAAGAAATTTATCATAATGCGCTCTGCGCGTTGACAGATAACGGAATGCCTGAAAATGAAGCCATAGAAAAGCTAAAAAAACTGGATTGTTTTCAACCATTAAATTAATGTAAGATGAGCCGGCCATATAATAACATAAAAAGCATCGTCAAAGATATGTATGAGTTGTTTAAGGATTCGAAGCCTTACGGGCAGGCCATAGAATCTGCTATAGATACTGTTATTGCCGGGCTTGAATATACCGCAATTATCCACCCCAATATGGTGTTTGGTTCAAAGCAGGATATCAAAGACCTGCTTATGTCTGAACTTCAGTATGAAGTAATTATTAATCAGGGGATTGAGGCCGGCGATTACAGCTCGCTTACCGACTACGAAAATCACATCCCGTGGTACCGCGAAAAAATTGCATCAGATGAGATCCGGTTCAGGTTCTGGAAGCGGTACAAAAAATACCTGATCAATATAAAAGGCTGGTCGTCAGTTACTGCAGACCGGCTTGATGAGATTACTGATGATATTCTGGAAAGACTGGAAGATCCCACCGTGAAAAACAGGCCATTTGACAGAAGAGGGTTGGTTGTAGGATATGTACAATCAGGTAAAACCGCCAATTTCACCGGATTGATTAATAAATCCATCGACGCCGGATACAGGGTTATAGTTGTGCTGAGCGGGTTACATAAAAACCTCAGAAGCCAGACCCAGATGAGAATAGATGAAGAGGTGATAGGAAGGGATACCAGCGATCAGGCACAGGTAAAAAAAATTGGCGTGGCTACGCTGCCGGGCGAAGGGTATATTAATGTCGATACATTCACAACGCAGGATGACCGCGGTGATTTCTCCAGAAGCTTTGCTTATCAGGTAGGTGGTATTCAGCCAGGTTCCGACAGGCCAATGATCCTGATTATAAAAAAGAATGTTTCTGTGCTTGGTAATCTTATCAGATATTTTCGTGAATGCCTGGATACCCTGGGAGATGAATATGTGCTGCACCCCGAAGGTCGTGAACCGGTTATAAATAATCTTCCCCTGCTTTTAATCGATGATGAAGCAGACCAGGCGACTCCCAATACGAGGGCGCCCAAAAATGATAACGGTGAACTGGATCCTACAGCCATCAACGGAAAAATCAGGGAACTGCTCAATCTGTTTAATCAGAAGTCTTATGTAGGATATACCGCTACTCCTTTTGCCAACATATTTATTCACCCCGAGACTGACCATTCAAAGTATGGGAAGGATTTATTTCCTTCTTCTTTTATAATTTCAATGGAAGCTCCTTCCAGTTATTTTGGTCCGGTACGTGTGTTTGGTCTGAATGACAGTGATACAGAAAGAGGGTTGCCGATTCACATATCTGTAACGGACGCACCTCTTTCCGGCTCCACCGCAATGCCGCCGGGGCAACGTTCAACCGGAAGACCGGACCGTATGCCGGATTCAATGAAAGAGGCTGTCAGGTCCTTTATTATCAGTTCTGCCATAAGGAGACTGCGGCAACAGGGGAACAAACATAATACCATGCTGATTCATTGTACCCGATTAAATGAAATTCAGAATACCATCGGTGTGTACGTTGAAGAAGAATTTAATCGTTTACGCCACGGGATTATTAATAATGACCCGGATGTGCTGGAAGAATTCCGGACGCTTTTTGAACGTGACTATGTAAGAATCACGGCTCAGATGCAGGGCGCCCCGAATACATGGGAGGAAGTAAAAGTAAACCTGGAGCCTGCCGTGCTAAAAATGGAAAGACGGCCTCACATTATTAACGGCAGTGCCGGTGATATCCTTGATTATAAAAGTAAAGAAACTTCCGGCCTGAGTATTATTGCTATCGGTGGTGATAAACTCTCCAGGGGGCTGACGCTTGAAGGATTGACTGTAAGCTATTTTACGAGGGCAAGTACGCTGTATGATACGCTCATGCAGATGGGACGTTGGTTTGGCTACAGAATTGGTTTTGAAGACCTGTGCAGAATTTATACAACAAACGACCTGTTCAGCTGGTACCGGCACATCTCAACTGCTTTCGAAATGCTGAAAAAGGAGTTTCTGGAAATGAGCAGACACAAATCCACTCCGATGGATTTTGGATTGAGGGTGTTATCGCATCCGGATATGATGGCTACCAGTGCAATGAAAATGAGGCATTCTGTGGATTTGCCATTAAGCTATAAAGGAAAATTAACAGAAACCCATACACTATCGGAAGAAAGATCAATTCTGATAAAGAATTATAATGCGGTTGAATCATTTATCAGTTCTCTTCTGGGTTCATTTGCCTATAAAACAGAAAAAAGTACTTACCTGTGGACCGGAATACCCCGGGATCTAGTTATTGCTTTCCTTAAAGAATACATATCCTATAAAGGAGCGCCCGCTTCCAATACCGGAAGGATTGTTGAATTTATAGAGGAACAGAAAAAAGGAAACAATACCAATGACATACTCGATATCTGGAATGTGGCGTTGGGATCATTAAAAAGAGTATCTGATGATGATTCTTATATTACAATATCCGGATTAAAGATTAAACCTTTTACCCGGTCAGTTAAGGAGCCAATCAAAAACAATAAGTTATATATCAAAAAGCTGGTAGATCCTGAAGATGAAAAGATAGATTTTGAGGTAAAGCCAACAGCAACAAGCGGAGAGCTGAGGCAAATGGCGCCGAGGTTCAACAGGCCATTGATTACTATCTACCCTTTAATAATTGAAAATTACAAAGAGACTGATGAAAGCCAACCCGGACTATTGACATTTGAGAAAATGCCATTCGGGTTTGCCATCAGCTGGCCCAACAATAATGGCCTGAAAGAGTCTACGTATAATGTTAACAGTGTTTATGAAGAACTCGAACTGGCAAACTATGAAGATTGACTATAAAGCTATCTGGGATTCCATTAACGCAGCATCGGGGAAAAACGCTGCAACGCCGCAGATGGCACGACGTATACCTGGCAACGGCGTATTTGATGTCTTTCTGGCAACAGATGTCCATAAAAATATCAGGTTGTTATATGTGAGAATCGAAAATGAAAATGATATTACAATTGATAATCTGCCCAACCTGAAAGGTCTTAAAATAACAACGACTGTAACCTCTATTGCCAGTATCAGAAATGCGTTATTCCTGACATTTACACAATCAATACTTAGCGCCGGTAACATTTTTGAACTGGTTATATCCGATCTGTGTGACAGAATAATCAGCCTTAAGCATAAACGGGACTTATCTCCCGCTGTAATAAATACACTGTATGAGTGGGAATTGTTCTTTGAAAAACAGGAGAGTGAATTGCTTTCTCCAGAAGTTCAGAAGGGGCTTGTGGGGGAGTTGTTTTTTCTGAAAGATTACCTGTTCCGGAAATATCCGTTTGCTGAATCCATCCGTTACTGGACAGCTCCTGATGTTACCAATCATGATTTTCAGATATTAAATAAAGCGGTTGAACTGAAGACAACATCCGGTAAACAACACAAAAAGTTCAATGTTTCTTCTGAAAAGCAACTTGATAACACAGGACTTGAGCATCTCTATCTTTCGCTTTTTTCTTTGAATCTTCACCAGAACATGCCCGGCAAAACCTTACCGGAACTTATTCATGACATATACTTACAGATAAGTGAGGATCCCTTGGCCACTTACCATTTTCAGCTGAAACTCACTAAATATGGTTACCTGGAAGCTGATGCGGAAAAATATACAACGGGATTTTCTTTATCAGAAATGAGGTTTTTCGAAATAACAGAAGGATTTCCAAGACTGCTTGGCAGGCATCTGCCCGATGGGGTCGGAGATCTGGAATATTCGGTAGCAGTTGCCGCATGCACCCCATATGAAATTAAAACTGATATTTTAACTTATATATAATATGGAACTAACAGAATTTGCCATTGACTTCCTCGGGGGAGCGCTTATTACAGTTGAAGCAGAAGGCATATCCCAGGAAGATGCCATTACCAATGACATACTCGAATACTCGGTTGATTCGGGCGAGGTAATTGCTCACGAGTTATGTCATTACAAGTCGCGGGGCATAAAGATCAACGCCTGGAATTATGATGAAGAGAACGAGGCGGTTGATCTTTTTGTAACAATTTTTAAAAGTGAACAACGGCTTACCAGGGTCTCGGATAAAGAGGTAACCGATGCTTTTCAGAAGGGCGAAAATTTCTTCTGGCAGGCATGGGAGGGGAAGCTGTCCTCAAAAATTGATGAATCTGATATAACGGTTTTTGATCTGATTCAGATTATAGAACAATCAAGGAATGAAATAAAAACCGTAAGGGTTTTTGTTTTAACGAACGGCCAGGCATCCGTTGATACAGTCCCTGATGCGGTGGAGAAAGAAGGAATTTATATAGATTTTCAGCTCTGGGATATTGAGAGAGTGTATCAGCAATACATAATACGGGCAGGAAAACAGAAGATTGAGATAGACTTTGTGAACGACTACAAACATAGAATACAATGTCTGCGGATGGACAAGGTAAGTGAAAAAGTGGAGGTCTATCTGGCAATCATTCCAGGAGAAATCCTTGCCAAGATTTATGGAAAATACAGACAGGGCCTGCTGGAGAAGAATGTAAGAACGTTTTTACAGTTTAAAGCGAAGGTGAATCAGGGAATCCGTGAAACCATCCGGAATTCACCGGACATGTTCTTTGCCTATAATAACGGCATTTCCACTACAGCAGAAAGAGTACATATAGAGTATGAGGAGCAGGTTTCCTATATAACACGTATTGAGAACTGGCAGATAGTCAATGGTGGTCAGACAACAGCCTCCATTTATGCCACTTCCACCGAGAAGGACAGCAATTTATCAAAGGTATTTGTACAGATGAAGGTTTCTGTTGTGATCAGGCCGGATGATATGCAGGAGGTCGTTCCTAAAATCTCAAAATATGCAAATACCCAGACTATAATCAAAGACTCTGACTTCAGCTCCAACAGTGACTATCATGTGGCCATTGAAAATCTCTCCCGTAGGGAATGGGTGCCTGCAAAAACAGGCGGAAAGGCGACTAATAAATGGTATTATGAAAGAGCCAGAGGGCAGTTTCTTGACGAAAGGTCCAGAATGTCACTTAAGGAAATGAAAGCTTTTGACAGTGAATATCCAAAAAAGCAGAAGTTTTCAAAAACCGATCTGGCCAAATACGAAATGAGCTGGTGGCAACGCCCTTTTGAGGTGGGAAAAGGTGCAGAAAACAATTTTAAGGCTTTCAGCAAGGAGCTAGCCAGCCAGCATATCGACGTAAACAAAACTTATTATCAGAGACTGATAGCCAAAGCAATTCTTTTCAGGGAAATAGATAAACTGGTTGCAAAGCGGGATCTGGGCGGCTATAAATCCAATATGGTTTCCTATATACTCTCCCTGCTATCCTATAAAACAAATAAAAGGCTGAATCTTGACAAAATATGGGAAGACCAGTCCATCGGGGAAGCACTGAACAACACCATTACCTCGCTTATTGATTTTGTATGGAAGCATATTAATACGCCTTCAAAACCAGGAATGAACATTAGTGAATGGTGTAAAAGAACGGACTGCTGGACAACCCTGAAGGATAAATTTATTGATATTAACCCGTTTATCGATGAAATCCTTCCGGAAAGCGGTAAATACGCAGATAATGGCGGGAATAGTTCTGATATCTCTCCTCAGGAAATAAAGTTAATTGAAGAAGCACGAAAAATTGACAGTGAAACCTGGTTCAGAATTGCTAAATGGGCAAAAGAAAACAACAACTTTACGCCCTTTGACAGAAAGCTTTCCTATAATCTCGGCGTACTGGCCAGCCGTAATACCGGCCTGAGTCCCAAACAGGCTAAGAATGCATTAAGAATATTGAAAGAGGCTGAGAAATTAGGGTTTAGCGCAAATTGATCCGAATTCCGGTTACATTTTGATATTTTTAACCATTCCAAAGTTAAAACAATCACATGACAGATCAGTTAATAGCCTGTATAAGTGCTGTCAGAACCGGCGTGTGCAGTTTCTGCAAATTTGTAAGTCCAAACGAAGCAGGAGAAACCGGTGCCAATCAGGCCGGGCTTTATATATCTAAAAAAGCGGTTGGTCTCATTTTCGATACGCCAGGTGTCAAAGGTCAGAACCGGGAAGAAATTGCTGTGGTGGAATGGTTCGATGGCATGCGCGCGCCGGATTGTCGATTGAAGTATTACGGTGTGGGTACCCGTGGGGAATACCGGATGACCCGGTTGGGCCGGTCTTTCGAGAGCGGGGACCTGGTGATACTGGTTAAATGGGATACATTAAGTTATAAAGGATATGTTTTCAACAGTGAGGCAGATAAGAACCGGTTTCTTAATGAATTTGGCCTAACCCCGAAAGATGTCAACGCTTTGATTACCCCCGGAGGAGAAACTATTACAGCTACCGATTCGGAACCGGAAATACCGCTTGATGAGGAAGCTATTCCTGAATCAACGCAATTTACCACGCATAAGCACTACTTCCGGCCAAAGGCGCACATCTTAACGCTGCTTGGCGAGGAACTCATCCGCGATCCGGTGATGGCTATTTATGAGCTGATTAAAAACAGCTACGATGCTGATGCGAAGGAGGTGAACGTTAGTTTTAATCATATAACTGAGCTTGACAAAGCAAACATTGTAATCATTGACTCGGGGCTTGGTTTAACAGATGATGTGTTGAAAAATGTATGGCTGGAACCTGGAACAGCTTATCGGAAACCCTTTGATGAAAATGGCAGAAGAACTGTTGTAAGAAGTCCGATATACGGGCGGGTTCCAATGGGAGAGAAGGGGGTGGGACGTTTTGCCGTTCATAAGCTAGGAAGTATAATCAGGCTGAAAACCCGGCCGGCCAGATGTATATTCGATAATGATGGACGGTTCATTAAAAAAGAACTGTTGGATTATGAATTGGACTTGGAAATAAACTGGCTCGCGTTTACCCAGTCGAAATATCTTTCGGATGTAAACATACAATGGACCAGGAATACAGACCGGAACAGTTTCTATTTCAGAGAAAGCTGCGGTACCAAAATTGAAATTTCAGCGCTTAAAGAAACCTGGACGCGCGGCATGGCGCGGTCATTGAAAAGGCAAACCATTTCAATGGTGTCGCCAAAGAATGATCTTGGTAAATTTCAGATATCACTGGAGTTTAATAATAACTGGCTGGAGGGTTTTCCGGATATTACCGAAGTCCTTAATCAGGCTCCGTATAAGTTAACAGCTATACTTGATAAAGATTACAACTTTTTTTTCGAATACGAGTTTTCGCTTTTTAATAATGATGATATACCGAAAAGAAAAATAGCTGGAAATCCGGAATACGACCGTAATGTGAGAGCAGAAATGCGGGGGCCGCTTTCTGATTTTTATAAATCAAAAGGTATTGAAGAGGAAACCGCCCTCGGCATGGCAGCCGAAAGATTAGCAGCACCTTTGCCATTTGGCAGCCTGCTGATAGAATTCTATTCATTTGATCTTGATTCAGAATCTTTGCGTGACACCAGCTATAGTTTAGATGTTGTCAGGAAAACGCTTAAAGATCATCATGGAGTAAAAATATTTAAAGACGATCTGCGTGTTTATGACTATGGCGAAACCGGCAAGGACTGGCTTGGGCTTGACAACAGGCGCGTAAATAACAAAACCTGGATGTCAAACAACCAGAATATAGGCATGGTTTATCTCGATGCCGAGTCTTCGGGATCGTTGATAGAAAAAACGAACCGCGAGGGGTTTATCAGTAATGAAAGCTTCGATTTCCTGGTGCTGGCCATAACTTTTGTATTGAATCAGTTTCGTATTGAAAGATACACAGACCGAAAGAAATGGAGGGATTATCATGAAAAAGTTAATGAAAGGCAATCGTTTTACACGGGTTACGAAAATCTTACCAGCTTAATAAACGATACAGAAATTCCGGATCCGGAAAAGAAACAAAAATTGCTGGATGTGGCTGAGGGTATGGAAGCAGACTATGAAAAAACAAAGGAAACGCTTTTGTTGCCTGCCGGCATTGGCCTTACCGCTTCTGTTGCCCTTCATGAAATTGAAAAGCTGGTTCCGCGGATGGACGAAACTGTAAACACAGTACCACTGAATGTTTACAAAATAAGAAATCAGATTGTTGAACTGGGTAGCTATGTAAACGGCATTCTAACTATTCTGAAACAGGCCGGAACAAGTGCTGTAGACGTTGCCAAAACCATACAACAGGCAACCAGGAACTATGATCTGAAATTCAGAATGAGGGATGTCACTTGCAGGGCAGAGATTGATGCGGATGTTACTACCGTTCAGTGCGACAGCCGTTTTCTGCTGACAATATTCCTGAATTTACTGGAAAACAGCCTTTACTGGCTGGACACTGTAAACCGAACGGACAAAGCTATTCTGTTTAAGGCGGTTAAGAAGAATGGTAAGGTTAGTATTTTTGTTGCAGATAATGGTCCTGGTTTTAAAAATACACCGGAACAGATTGTAACACCTTTTTTTACCCGGCGCGACGGAGGTATCGGATTGGGAATGTATCTGGTTGATACCATCATGATGAAGTATGGCAAACTGAAAATTTACACAAACAATCAGGAAGCTGATGTTGATTCCCGTTTTTCGGGGGCTATAGTCGAATTGATATTCAACAAACCTTAATAAAATTTATATCATGACCATTGGGCCACGAGTCGCATTTGTAGATGATATGGAAGATCAGATTATTAAACTTGACGAGGCTGTCCGTGAAATGAAAGCAGGCAGTATCTTTTTTAACGCTACCCCGCATCTGGCTGTATTTCCCGACGCACCGTTAGATACTGTAAAACTCCTGTTTCTCGATCTTTATTACCAGAAAGATTTTGTTCCTGAGATGTCTGCAAACTGGGTAGAAAAGATAATACCTAAAAATACCGAATATGAACTGGTTGTGTGGTCAAAAGATACAGATGAAACAGATAAACTACTTCCGATTCTTGATCAATTTTCTTTGAAACCCAAGAATGTTGAACGGTGGCAGAAAAACAGATATACGGATGTTGACAAGCTTAAAGCCAAGGTTAAAGAAGTAACGGGCCATATTCCCAATCTCGAACAGATAACCCAGGAGAATTTCTTCGGCGAAATTCTGGAGGTTGAAAAAGACGGAGTGCTTGTTAACTGTAACATTGGTCTGGAGAAACCGGTATTTCAGGTACGGAAGTTTGACCGTGAACTACTCTCCCGGGTCGATAATCTGAAACCTGGCCGCTTTGTAAAAATCATCATTTATACAAAGCCAGGTGCCAGACTGATAGATATTATGGAGGACTTGGAAGACCGGTCAGCATTATTTAAAACCCCTGATTATTTCAAAGGCCTTGAACAATCCGCATTTTTCAAACCTGAATAGTATGAAAGTAACGTTTAAAGATGTTGGTCAGGGCGACTCGATTATGCTTGAATGGAATGATTGCGGAAAGGACAAAGTAGCTATTATAGACTGTAACAAGAAATCCGGAAAAAATCCGGTGAAAGACCATATTGAAGCATCGGGCTACAAAGAAATAGAATTTCTCATTTTATCTCATCCCCATTCAGATCACTATTCTGGAATGAATGAGCTCTTTGATTTTGTTGAGAAAAATAATATTACCATAAAAAGTTTCGGGCATACGTTATTTATTCTCGGGCGGGACTTTTACAGATATCTGAAATGGGTGGAGGTTGAGTCAGCTGAAATGGAAGATCTTCAGAAACTGGTTACCCGGATTGACGAACTCAGGACCGCGGGGCATATCAGAAAAATTGAGTTCATTTCGGAAAAATGGACTGAACAGCTGTCAGAAGATATTGAACTGAGGTGTATTTCTCCCGGTCAGACTGAAGCAGAATATTATATGAAGGGTGTTAAATACGAGCCGGATAAAAATAAAAAGAAAGCAAGTGAGTCTGCCAACTATCTTTCAACCATGTTTTGCCTAGTACGTGGAGAAAAGTATTTTTTGCTTACCGCCGATACTGAAACCGTTTCGATGGAACGGCTGCTGGCTGAACAGGCCCACAAGGTATTACGGGATAAGTATCTGTATGTCGCTCAGCTTCCGCATCATGGAAGTGCTAAAAACAGGCACGACGCTTTCTGGGATTCACTGAAGAAGAATAAGGAAAGGCATGCCGTTGCATCCGCCGGATATAACCTGAAATATCAGCACCCAGACCTGGATGTAATGAAGGTTTTTTATGATAACGATTACTCAGTAACGTGTACCAATATATATCATGGAAGTAAGGAATTTCTGGATTATCTGATCGGATTAAAAGCTGCAAGCGACCGTCTTGACACTGTTTCTTCCCTCATTGATAGATATGTGGCAGGAGAAAAGGTGTATCATTTACAGTAGATGAAGTAAATTACGGTTCGCTTTCAGGATTTATTGGTTGTAAAACATTGCTATACACATATATAGTGTGGCTTAAGTAACAGTTTGAATTTTCAGAGATGGCAGATGTGCATGATAAGAATACCAGAAGCTATAACATGAGCCGGATTAAGGGTAAGAACACAAAGCCCGAGATGCTGGTCCGGAAGTTTCTGCATGCAAACGGGTTCCGTTTCCGCCTGCATACCAAGGAAATGCCAGGTAAACCGGATATAGTGCTGCCTAAATATAAAACTGTAATTTTTGTACATGGATGTTTTTGGCATGGACATAAACACTGCCGGTATTTCGTTGTGCCTAAAACCAGAACAGCTTGGTGGCTAAATAAAATAATTAAAAATATTGAAAATGATGAAAGGGCTGCCGCAGAATTGCTGAAAGACGGGTGGAAAGTGATCATTATCTGGGAATGTGAATTAAAAAATGATAACATTGATAAAATTCTTGCTAAATTGCCTGGCAAAATTGTAACCTGATCTGCTATGAATTTTATTGACTTATTTGCCGGTGCGGGTGGCTTGTCAGAAGGTTTTATCCGGGCCGGATTTAATCCTGTTGCGCATGTGGAGATGGATACTGCTGCCTGCTATACACTGCGGACTAGGGCTGCTTATCATTATCTGAAGACGGAGGGAAAAGAGGATATTTATTTCGCGTACCTGCAAAAGCAACTGACGCGGGCAGAATTATACAGTCATATACCCGGCCATATACTTTCAGGCGTTATCAATCTTCCTATAGGCAAAGAATTCAATCCGCGGATCCATAAAGAAATCAGACAGCAGCCCGGTGGTCAGAAAATAGATCTGATCATTGGCGGCCCTCCGTGCCAGGCTTATTCACTGGTAGGAAGAGCCAGATCAGTGGACGGGATGAAAAATGATCCAAGAAATTTCCTGTTTGTTGAGTATGCAAATTTTCTTGAGGAATACACGCCCAAATATTTTGTTTTTGAAAATGTAATGGGCCTGCACTCTGCAAATGGAGGAAAGTACCTGGAAAAAATGCGTCAACTTTTTAAAAAGAAAGGTTATGAGATTAAACTACACAATCTTGAGGCCAATAATTTCGATGTATTACAGCACCGCAGACGTGTAGTTATTATAGGATGGAGGGAAGATCTGAAACCGGATCTACCTGATCTGGAGGCTGTAAGGAGTACCGGTGAATATAAAGTAAAAGACATCTTTACAGACCTTCCGAAAATAAATGCAGGTGAAGGTATAGACAGATACAGCAGGTATCATTCAAAACCAAGCAAATACCTGAAAGTTGCATCTATCAGGAACGGAGTAGATATACTGACACAGCACATTACAAGGCCTCATACCGAGCAGGATAAAAAGATTTACAAAATAGCCGTAAGTAAATGGAACAAGGAAGGTGAGCGGCTGAACTACAATGATTTACCGGATAATTTAAAAACCCATAAAAACAGGAACTCGTTTATTGACCGCTTCAAGGTGGTGGCGGAAGATCTTAATTTTTCTCATACAGTCGTTGCCCATATTGCCAAGGATGGTCACTATTATATTCATCCTGATATAGATCAAAACCGATCATTAAGTGTCCGTGAAGCTGCACGGCTGCAGTCTTTTCCGGATGATTTCTATTTTGAAGGAGTAAAAGAAGGAATGAACAGAACTGCTGCTTTCAAACAGATAGGCAATGCTGTCCCCCCCCTGATGGCCGAAAAGATAGCTAAAACTATAAAAGCATTTTATAAAAGGTTCTAGCTATTATTTGATCCGACAGTTTGAGGATTTTTTCTTGCGGGGACTACTACTAAAAAAGGGCCTTGTAACCCATTTTATAGGAAAGTTCACCCCGCTATCCTCCAACAATTTATAATCTTCCGAAATAGCAGAATAATATCATTTGTAAGACTAAAGGTTATATAGGGTGATATATTTTATGCTGCAGGTGGGACATTTTGCAGCATTTTGACTGAAGCCTGATCTGTGTCACGCTATAACATGTGGAATATAAGTTTTGACGTTTTCCAAAATATTAATTTGCCTGTTAAAACGTATCCATGCGGCCAAGTACATCTTTTTAAAGTGATAATCGAATGTTAGCTTAGTTCTTTAAAAGTAGGATATGGAATCAAATAGTATCACCAAGAAGGCCAAGGTTTTTAGAAGTAAGCAGGAAATTAAGCGGTTATTAATGGAGCATGCTCAAAGTGGCCTAAGTGTAAAATCGTTCTGTGCAGGTCTACATATAGATGATGGCACATTCTATCATTGGAAGAAGAAATACACAAAAGATACTGGAGCAGCTGGAAAGACAGGTTTTGCGCCTGTTGAAATTGTTCCATCCGCTTGTACATTGTTTGCCGAAGTGGGTAGCATAAAGATATACCAGCCGGTGAGTGCTGCTTATCTTAAAGAGTTGTTAGCATGAGCAGTTTGATTTTACTTGGTGATCACAGGTCCTATCATCTATACCGCAAAGAAACCGATATGCGTAAAGGGTTTAACCAGCTGTGCGGGATAATAACTAATGAATTGGGACGACTGGTAACAAACGGCGATGCTTTTATATTTATCAATAAACCGCGGACTCACTTGAAGATGCTGGTATATGAACAGGGTGGGTTCACCATTTTCTACCGGCGTCTGGAAAAAGGAGCTTTTGAAGTGCCTGCTTTTGACCTGGATGCCAGGAGCATGCAACTTACCTCCAACCAGCTACATTTTATACTGCAGGGTATCTCTTTAAAAGAGATTAAATACCGTAAAAGATATCAACATAAAAAAGCAAATAGTGAATAACTATTGTTGTATAGCCCTTCTGTAAAGCCGAACTTAGGCTTATCTGCAAGCAGGCTATGCAAAGCACTTCATCTCCAGATTATAAAACGCTGTATGAACAATCGCAACTAAGAATAGTTGCGCTGGAGCAACAATTGCACCAGTTGCAAAAAATGATCTTCGGCTCTCGCCATGAACGCTTTGTGCCTGCAGACAAAAACAACCCGCAATTATCATTGGATATATCAGCCGACGCTGTTGCTAGTGGAACCATCACATCTACTCAAAAGATCAGCTATACACGTAATACAGTTGCAATAGAGAATAAACCGGTGCAGCATCCAGGCAGAATGAAACTACCGGAATCGTTGCGCAGGGAGGAAATTGTTATTGAACCACAGGTTGATATTACCGGCTGTAAAAAAATGGGTGAAGAGATCACCGAAATCTTGGAATATCAGCCTGGAGAGCTATATGTGAAGCAATACAAACGAATTAAATACGCAAAACCGGATAATGCCGGTGTAATCAT
>NZ_JAFFJX010000026.1 GCF_016924755.1 Longitalea arenae
CTGTTTATGTTTAATGAACCGCCGTATGCCGAACGGCACGTACGGTGGTGTGAGAGGACAGTAAGGGAAGTAATCCCTTACTTCCTACTCGATAAGTTGCATTTCCATTATCACATCATCACATTAATGCCGCGAGATTCGTTTCTTAATACGCACGGTGGCGTTTTGGGTGTAGCTGCTCGAAAGAAAGACCTCGAACCGCGAGATCCCATCGGTAACCACCATTAAAGCGGTATTCGGCGGAATGCGGCCCAGGTTCTCGGCAAACAGGCTCACCTCATTTACATCTTTACTGTTGTCGAGGGTCAGGTAAATATTCATGGCCCGGGCGGTGAGCTCCTGGTGTGCTATTACCGGCTTGCCATTCAGGAAGACGGTAACCGTGTCACCGTCAATTTCGCCATTGTCGTAAAGGCTTACGCGGATGGAATCGCTGGCTATTTCCAGGTCCTTGATGTAAACGATCTTTCTGCGGGTGAACTGGGCTACCAGGTTCCGTTCATTGAAATCGATAGCGCTGTCGGTGATCTTGGCCGGCGCAATGGTCGTCGTATTAGGGCTGCCGTTCACAAGGGGCGCGCTGGCTTTTACCACCACATCTTCCCGTTGCGGCATCCAGAATTTTTTCCCTACAATGCTGTTGCTCAGCATGCTGTCGAGGTTTTTCGTAGATACATCGAGGTTGAAGCTTACCCGCATTTCGGGACAGGTGTACTTGTATTTGTCGATGGTCACAAACGACCCGTTTAAAGAGCTTTTGACCTGGCTTACCCGCAAAGTGCCTTCAAAATCCATCATACATTCTGCGCCGTTCACCGTTGACCGGCTTCGGTAGAAGATAAAAGGCAAGTTTTTGATCCGCACTGCCCGGGTTTCCTTGTTGTAGGTGCCGCGAACAAAAAAGCTCTGGTATGTATCTTTAAAATAGTAGCCGAAAACCCCTTCTACTTCATTGCCTCTTTGTTTTAAGACTAGCTCGGTAAGGTAGTTATTGTATACACCTTGTACCACTACATCAGCCTTGCCAAACCAGGAACCCGATATGGACTGGGAAAATGCAAACCTTCCGCTAACTAATAAAGAGAGAACTAAAATAAAGCGTAGCATATGTTAATTTAAGTAGAAAAATCAAGCCAAGCAATAAATTGCAAATTTCATAATACGAATGTCTGTTAAGTAGAACCAGTTGCAGGGTACTTAACGATTTTCTGAACGGCCTATGGCTTGTTTCCGGGTGGGTGTTTTTCCATTGGATAATGTTCGGGAAGGGTACAGATAGTCACAAAAATATATCGCAGTTTCCATATCTCAGAGTAATTGGCAACTGCTGTGGAAAATAAATTTTTCTAATAGGTCAGGCCGATGGTAAAAGGGTAATAATCAGGGAAATACCGGCATAAATTGTAAGCCCAGCCTGTGCATAATCAGCAACTTAAAACTTTATTAAGAGCCGCGAATGAGCAAACCACAAACCACAAACTACAAACCACAAACTATTTCAGATATCGCTTCATTTCCCGCTCGGTATCCCGTTGTTTGATGGTCTCGCGTTTGTCGTACTGCTTTTTACCCTTGCCCAGGCCGATCTCCATCTTAACAAGTCCCTTGCTGCTGAAGAAAATGCGCAGCGGCACGATGGAAAAGCCTTTTTCCTTGATCTTCGATTCCAGTTTTCGCAATTCTCTCTTTGTAAGCAGCAACTTACGCTCCCGAACCGGGTCATGATTATTGACCGTGCCATGCGAGTATTCTGCAATATGCAGGCTTTTGATCCACAATTCGCCTTTATGAAAATAGCAGTAGCTGTCGTTAAAGCTGGCCCGCCCGTCGCGCAGGGATTTTACTTCGGTTCCTAGCAATACCATCCCCGCATCGTATTTATCTTCGATGAAATAATCGTGGTAAGCCGAGCGGTTCCTGATATCAGCCATGGAGGAATTGCGGGATTTTGAGATTTGGAGGATTTTGAGATTTATCGGAAAGTCTGAACTAAGAAGATCCAAAAATCTCAAAATCCCGAAATCAGAAATATTCGTGTATTAATTTTTAAACAATGAAAGTACGGTGGCGAGCTTCTCTTTTAGTTCCTTACGCGGAACAATGAAATCCAGGAAGCCATGTTCCAGCAGGAACTCACTTCGCTGAAAACCTTCCGGCAGGTCTTTTTTAATGGTTTCCTTGATCACCCGCGGCCCGGCAAAACCGATAAGGGCTCCCGGTTCGGCGATATTCAGATCACCGAGCATACCGAAGGATGCAGAAATACCACCGAAGGAGGGGTCCGTCTGTAAAGAGATATAAGGAATTTTTGCATCTGTTAACTGCGATAGTTTACCCGATACCTTGGCCAGCTGCATCAGCGAGAAGGCGCTTTCCATCATGCGGGCCCCACCTGATTTACAAATGATCATCAGGGGAATATTTTCTTGCAGGCAAACGTCAACAGCGCGGGCGATACGTTCCCCCATAACACTGCCCAGGGAGCCGCCGATAAATTCAAAATCCATACAACCCACCATCAGGTCAATTCCTTTTACAGCACCTTTCCCTATACGAATCGAATCGGTGATATCGGTCTTCGACCAAATTTCATCAAGACGTTTTCCATACGACTTCAGGTCGGTAAAGTTCAAGAAGTCTTTAGACCGTATGTTCTCGAACAATACGTCGTACTTATTGTCGTCGAAAATGATCTCAAAATATTCGGCGCTGCCGATGCGGTGATGGTGATTGCATTTGGGGCAAACAAATAAGTTCTCCCGAAGTTCGGTCATGGTACATATATAACCGCATTCAGGGCATTTGCTCCATAACCCTTCCGGTGTTTCTTTTTTTTCAGCAGTACTGGTAAGGATGCCTTTCTTAATGCGTTTGAACCAGCTTCTCTTGGCTTCTTCACCCTGACCATCTTCACCTGCTAAGTTGGCTTCAAAATCCTCTTCCTGTTTCATTCAGTAGATTTAAAGGGGCTAAGATAGGGATTTTAACAAAATGAGTCCGAAACTCAGTCTTTTATACCACCAGAACGTACAAAGTATGTGCGTAGTATATAGGATAGAAAATGATTTCATCGTTTTCAAGGGCCTGTTAAACTTTACTGCCTTTTGCAGGAAAATTTTAACAGGATGTTGATTTTTAAGCTTGCTGCGTTAAATTTGCGGCAAATTTGATGGCTGTATTCAGCGATGAATTTTGAAAAGCTCTTTGTTATTTAACCTATCTTATTTAATACAGGTGCTTATTTATGCTCCTTGGTGGAATGAATAATACCTGTGCCCTTAACATTTTTTAAGATGCATCGTCCATGGCAAATTTCATTATATATAAAGGGCAATGAAAATTTTGCCGGGCGCGATCACTGTTGGCTGGCAGGCTTACAGTGTGGCCTTAAAATCGCAATTAATTCATTTTCGCATGAAATGGTCTGAGTTCTTCACGTCTTCGGTAGGTAAAAAGTTAGTAATGGCATTTACCGGATTGTTCCTGATCTCCTTTCTGGTCGTTCACGTAGGGATCAACGCCTGTGTCTTCGCCGACATCTACGATGATACTGACAACGGTAAAATGTTCAACAAAGCGGCTCATTTTATGGGCTCTTCTTATGTGATCCGTTTAATGGAAATTGGCCTCTTCATTGGAATTCTAGCTCACATCGTTCAGGGGTATATGCTCGAAGTGCAGAACAGGTCGCGCCGCAAGCAGGGCTACGCAGTAAGCATGGGCAGCAAAGGAAGCGCCTGGTACAAAAAGTCAATGACATTACTGGGCACATTGATCCTCCTCTTTTTGATCGTTCACATTTCGCACTTCTGGGTTCCTTCCCGTATCACATATGCTGAAACTTTGAATCAGGCCACTTACAATGGTGTTGAAGTGCACGATGTGTTCAGTAAAATGGCCGAAGTATTCAGTCAGCCCATATGGGTCATATTATATCTGTTAGGTTGTTTTTCACTGGCCTGGCACCTGCTGCATGGTTTTCAGAGTTCTTTCAGAACTGTGGGTGTGCACAATAAAAAATGGTTAGCGCTTGTACAAAGCGTGGGTGTAGGGTTTTCAATCATAGTTCCTTTACTCTTTGCTTTAATGCCCCTTAGTTTTTATTTTGGCTGGGTTAATAATAACTAATCAACACCAGACAAGCATCTTCCACATTCACGAAATTTTAAAAAAAGAAACGCTCGATATGCTTAATTCAAAAATTCCCGCAGGGCAGTTAGATCAGAAGTGGACCGAATATAAGGGACATTGTAAACTGGTAAACCCCGCTAATAAACGCAAGCTGGAAGTTATTATCATCGGAACCGGACTGGCCGGTGCTTCTGCTGCCGCTTCATTAGGCGAACTGGGATATAAAGTAAAAGCATTCTGTTTTCAGGATTCTCCCCGCCGTGCACACTCCATCGCTGCACAGGGCGGTATCAACGCTGCAAAGAACTATCAAAATGACGGTGACTCTGTTTTCCGTTTGTTCTACGATACTATTAAAGGGGGTGACTATCGTGCCCGTGAGGCCAACGTACACCGCCTGGCTGAAGTGAGCGCCAATATCATCGACCAGTGCGTGGCGCAGGGTGTGCCATTCGCCCGTGAGTACGGCGGCCTGCTCAGTAACCGTTCATTCGGTGGTACACAGGTACAACGTACATTCTATGCGGCCGGTCAAACAGGCCAGCAGTTACTGATCGGCGCCTACCAGGCCCTCGAACGCCAGGTTGCCCTTGGTAACGTTGCCATGTATACCCGCCACGAGATGCTCGAGATCGTTAAGATCAAGGATGAAAAGACCGGGGAAGAAAAATGCCGTGGTATCATTGCACGTAACCTCATCACCGGTGAGCTGGAAAGACATTTCGGCCATGCTGTGTTGTTATGTTCCGGTGGTTATGGCAACGTATTTTATTTAAGTACCAATGCTATGGGCAGCAATGTGACCGCTGCCTGGAAAGCCCACCGCAAAGGCGCTTATTTTGGAAACCCCTGCTTTACCCAGATCCACCCCACCTGTATCCCGGTGAGCGGTGATCACCAGTCGAAACTGACCCTGATGTCGGAGTCGCTGCGTAACGACGGACGCATCTGGGTGCCGAAAAAGCAGGGCGATAACCGCAAGCCGAGTGAGATCCCTGAAGAAGAAAGAGATTATTACCTCGAAAGAAGATATCCTGCCTTCGGTAACCTGGTGCCACGCGACGTGGCCAGCCGTGCTGCCAAAGAGCGTTGCGATGCAGGTTATGGCGTAGGGTCATCCAAACAGGCGGTGTACCTCGATTATGCTGCCGCCATTGAGCGTTATGGTAAAATAGAATGCGGTAAACTGGGCATCAGCAATCCTTCGAAAGAAGTGATCCGCAAGCATGGTGTGGATGTTGTAAAAGAGAAATACGGTAACCTCTTCGATATGTATGAAAAGATTACCGGCGAAAACCCCTATGAAGTGCCCATGCGTATTTACCCCGCTGTGCACTATACCATGGGTGGTTTGTGGGTGGATTATGAACTGATGACCACTGTGCCTGGTTTATATGCACTGGGTGAGGCCAACTTCAGCGACCACGGCGCCAACCGCCTGGGTGCTTCTGCCCTCATGCAGGGTTTGGCCGATGGTTATTTTGTAATTCCTTACACCATCGGTAACTACCTGGCCGATGAAATTCGCACCAATGCCATCCCTACAGATCATCCAGCCTTCGTACAGGCTGAGAAGGATGTACGCGATCGCATTGAAAAGCTGATGAGCATTAAAGGAACGCAATCAGTAGAAAGCTTCCACAAACGCCTGGGTAAGATCATGTGGGATAAATGCGGTATGGCCCGAAATGAAAAGGGCCTGCAGGAAGCGATCAAAGAAATACAACAACTGAAAAAAGAATTCTGGAGTGATGTGCGCATCCCCGGCGGCATCCATGAAATGAATCCCGAGCTGGATAAAGCCAACCGGGTGGCTGATTTCATTGAGCTGGGTGAATTGATGTGTAAAGATGCGTTGAACCGTAATGAGAGCTGCGGCGGTCACTTCCGCGAAGAATCGCAAACCGAGGATGGGGAAGCCGATCGTAAAGATGCCTTGTACAGCTATGTGGCTGCCTGGGAATTCAAAGGCGAAAGCGACTGGCAGTTGCATAAGGAAGACCTCATCTTTGAAGTAGCTAAACCAACTCAGCGCAGCTATAAATAAAATTCACAAATTCTCAAATTAACACGATTATAATGGAGCACTATACAATGAATCTTACGCTGAAAGTCTGGAGACAAAAGAACAGCAACGATAAGGGCAGGTTTGAGACTTATCAGGTAAGTGATATCTCCTCTGAAATGTCATTTTTGGAAATGTTTGATGTGCTGAATGAGCGACTGATCAAAGAAGGAAAAGACCCTATTGCATTCGATCACGATTGCCGCGAAGGTATTTGCGGTATGTGCTCCATGTACATTAACGGCCGTCCTCATGGTCCCTGGCATGCCAATACAACCTGCCAGTTGCACATGCGGGCTTACAAAGATGGCGATACCATTGTGGTAGAACCCTGGCGCGCCAATTCATTCCCGGTCTTAAAAGACCTGGTGGTTGACCGTGCCGCATTCGACCGGATCATCCAGGCTGGTGGATATATTTCTGCAAATACCGGGAATGCCGTTGACGCCAACGCCATGCCTGTTGAAAAAGAAAAAGCGGATGCTGCCTTCGCTGCTGCCGCCTGTATTGGTTGCGGCGCCTGTGTGGCTGCCTGTAAGAACAGCTCCGCTATGTTGTTCCTCTCGGCCAAGGTATCGCACCTGGCATTGCTGCCACAAGGTGAGCCCGAGCGCAAGACCCGTGTGCTGAACATGGTACAGCAAATGGATAAGGAAGGATTTGGTTCCTGCACCTTTACAGAAGCCTGCGAAGCGGTTTGTCCGAAAGAAATTTCAGTAACGAATATTTCACGTCTCAATAAAGAATATCTTGCTGCCGGTTTAAGCGTCGACAAGTAGTCTTTTTAGTTGAAAGGTTGTTAGGGTTGATAAGTTAACATGTTAATGTGCCCTTGTATATTGACAGGTTAACTTATCAACCTTATTTTTTTAACCGAAAACATCATAACATGGAATATACAGTACCATCCGGAGCACGTATCGGGCATGTTCACCTGAAAGTGTCTGACCTGGATAAAGCGCTTGCCTTTTACCAGGGGTTGTTAGGCTTCGAGATCACGCAACGTTATGGCGCCCAGGCGGTATTTATTGCTGCCGGCGGCTATCATCACCATATCGGACTCAACACCTGGTACAGTAAAAATGCGCCACCGGCGCCACAACGGGCCTGTGGTCTGTTCCATACCGCTATTTTGTATCCCACCCGAAGGGATCTGGCAGTTGTAATGCAACGTTTACTCGATGCGGGTTATCCTATTACCGGCACCGCCGATCACGGAGTGTCTGAAGCCATTTATTTAAACGATCCCGACGGCAACGGTGTGGAACTGTATTACGACCGGCCGAAGGAAAATTGGCCATTCGATGAAGAAGGGAACCTGCAAATGGTGACCGAAGCACTCGACGTGCAGGGATTATTAAGTCTTATTTAAACAGCTCTATCATAAACCTTTTATCAGTCCATTAACATGAAAACCGCCCTGCAACGGAAGGATTATTATCTTTTGTTGATTGTGATCCTGGTTACCCTCATCATTTTCTTTCCCATCTTCTCTGCCCGGTATTTATATACAGATGAGTGTTTACAGTTGTGGGCCTATAAACCAGGCACTGGCTTTAAAATGTTCATCGATCAGGGCCGGTTGATCACAGAATGGATGTTCATATGGCTTTTTGGCGCAATTGATAAAATAAACGAAGTAACATATATCCGCGTCTTCTCTTTGGCTGGCTGGCTGCTTTGTTTACCACTTTGGTATATCATTCTAAAAAAGGGAGTGGCAAAAGAACCTGCCTATCAATACCTGCCATTTTTTACCTGTTTATACCTGGTGACCAGTTTACCTTTCGGTGTTACCATTCAATGGGCTTCCTGTCTTGAATTATGGCTGGCCAACACGAGCGGACTGGCAGCTGGCGCTCTTGTATACAATGCCGTTCAATTCAATGGCAAAAAAATACGCATAAGGTCCATACATGCTCTTGCAGGCTTGATATTGGGCATTATTTCCTTATTTACTTATCAAACCGGGCTGGGTTGTTTGCTGATCCCATTCCTCCTTCATTATATAAGCCCTCATTCCAGCAATAAAGACCGGGTAATAATTGCCGGTATGATTTGCTTCTTCCTGGTATATGCGCTCTATTTTCCCCTGTTTAAGCTGAGCATGGCCATGAATGATTTGGGGCATAACGACCGTACTGACATATACATCGATCCCATCAATAAACTCGCTTACTTTTTCTCGCATCCATTGGAAAGAAGCTTTTGGTTCAATGCCAATGTGTATGAATACAGCAAAGTAGCAAGAGCCCTTTATAAAGTAATGCTCATCGGCTGGATGGTATTGGCCTTCGTACGGTTTGGGAAGGAATACGGGAAAGCGATCAAATACATACTGGTTGTGCTGGGCGTTTTTTTACTGGCCTATTTTCCAGGTTTGATCGTTAAAGAAAATTTTGCCTCTAACAGGACCATGTTGGCCCTGAATATTTGTGTTTGGCTGGTTTGTTTGGAAATGGCCCTGTACTTTATAAAGAACAGGATGGTGCTGGCAATTGGTGGAGTAGTGGTAGGCCTGGTGTTGGTAATAACCGCCTGTTATAATCACCGCATTCAGTTTCTGAAACCGGTTACGGATGAATATGCTGCGCTGAAAAAATATATTCAGCAAAACTATCATCCGGGTATCAATACCATTTATGTGAATTTAACGCCGGTAGATGCATTTGTAAAGAAATACAATATTCACCAGAACATGGATGAATACGGCGTGCCCTCATCCACCTTTGAGTGGACCATGATACACCTTCCTAAGCAATTGGTATGGGAGATCACCGGCAGCCGCAAAACCGCCGAACAGCTGAGCGTAGAAAAATGGGATGCCCTGGAAGCCTTTGTAAAAGCGGGTGGCGACACAACCGCAAACAATATCATGGTGGTCGATCCGGTTACTATAATCAATCAACAATAAGGGAGCGATAGCTTATAATCTTATGAACGCTCTTCAACGGAAAGACAGCTTTTTACTGGCATTACTATTCCTGGTAGTGATGCTGATCTTTTATCCACTCTTTTCTGCTGAATACATTTATACCGATGAAGTAAATCAACTCTGGTTATACCGGCCTGGCAGTAATTTCAGCATGTTCGCCCAGCAGGGCAGATGGATCACCGAGTGGCTTATGTCAACCTTATTTTCAGCAGTAGATTCCATTCGCGAATTAACATACCTCAGGGTCTTTGCCCTGGTTTCCTGGCTCTTGTGCATACCACTTTGGTATACCATTGTAAAGCGGTTAGTGGCAGCTGCGCCCGGTTACGAATACCTGCCTTTTTTAACCTGCCTGTACCTGGTAACAAGTTTACCGTTTGCGATCACCATTCAGTGGGCGTCCTGTATGGAAATGGCCATCGCCAATACGGCTGGATTATTGTCAGGAGCCATCTGGTATTTGGGCATCAGGGAGAAAAAGAAGGGAGAGATCCCCTTGACAGCCGGTTTAGGCGCCATCCTAACCGGATTTGTATCATTGTGTACCTATCAAAGTGGCTTCGGCTGCTTTCTCATTCCTTTCTTATTTCATTATGTAAGTGCTTTTACCACCCGGAAAGACCTGGTATTTATAAAAGGACTGGCCGTTTACTTCCTGATATATGCTATCTATTTTATAGCGTTTAAGCTGTATGTATCGGTTACCCATGTGGCAAGTGATCCCCGCACCGGTATTTATATCAACCCGCCATATAAATTATATTATTTCCTTTCAAAACCGTTGAAGCGGGCATTCTGGTTCAATATTATTGTAAATGATGAAAGCAGGGTGGCAAAAATTATCTACCTGGCTTTGTTTGCCGGCTGGATCCTGCTGGCTTTTCTTCGCTTTGGTAAAAAGAACCTGCCGGGAGCGGGGAAATACCTGGCAGCCGTGCTCTTGGTCTTTCTTATTTCGCAACTGCCTTCCCTCGTGGTGAAAGAGAACTATGCATCCAACAGGACTATGCTTGGGCTTTACATGAGTGTATGGATCGTGTGTGCTGATATGGTCATGCATTTTGTGAAAACAACGGCGTTATGCCGAACCATTGCCATTGGTCAGGCTATTTTACTGCTGGCATTTGGCTGGTATAATTTCAATAAGCTGTTCTTACAGCCGGTACGGGAAGAATACCGTGCAATCAGAAATTACCTTCAACAACAGTACACGAGGAGAACCACCACCATTTATTTTATCAGGCCGGCAGAAGATGCTTTCAGCAGGAAATATCAGCTGCCATCATCCATGGACGAATTTGGAGTGCCTTCCACTTATTTCGAATGGGTGCCCGAGAACCTGGTACAGCAGATGGTATTTGAAATGACCGGCAGCCGCAGGATCGCTGAACAACTGGTCGTAAAACACTGGCCCGATACAGCGCGTTTTGCTGCATCCGGTGTAACTGTAACCGGTAATGTACTGGTGGTAAATGCACCTGCGCTTATTGATGCGGAAAATACCAAACATTAGAATGATCTTAGAGCCGCATTAATTTTCCGGGCAGCCCGGAAAGAAATTTATCATGACATAGGGGTTATCGGCATTTCCTGGTTTTATAAGTGCCAACAATTTTATAAAACCAGAAAGCGCTTGGTTAATCGAACTTAACCGATGGCGGCTTCTATTGCCAATAGGCTTGCCATATATGCAACGTAATGATCTTTACCTCTTAGGGACTCTATGGCTTTGCGCATTATTTATATTCCTGCCCCTTTTTTACAGTGATTACCTGTTCATGGATGAGGTTTGGCAGCTTTGGGGCTACCGGTCGATCCCCGGCTTTTACATGTTCATTGATGAAGGGCGGTGGTTAACAGAAGTACTGCAACGCTGGCTTTTCAATATGATCGATACCATACATGGGGTCATCTACATGCGATTATTTTCCCTGTTCGGGTGGCTGCTTTGTTTACCAATATGGTATCTTATCTTTAAAAGGGAGGTGGCAAATGTCAGCAGTTACCAATACCTTCCCTTTTTCACCTGTTTATACCTCATCACCAGCCTGCCGTTTATCGTAGCGGTTCAATGGGCCACCTGTTTGCAGTTCTTCATTGCTGATACTGCCTGTTTACTGGCCGGCGCCCTGGTCTTACAAAGTATTCGTTCGGGCGATGCTAAATTACGAATGGCCTTCAGGGCATTTATCGTTCCCCTGCTATTAGGCATTCCTGCTCTCTTTTTGTACCAGGGATCATGGGCCTGTTTCCTGCTCCCCCTGTTATTGTATTTTATAAATCCTATGAACTATAAAAAAGACAGGGTATTGATGATAGGATCGCAGGTGTACTTTTTAGTAAATGCCGTTTATTATATAGCCTATAAGGTAAGTTTCCGTTTTTTCGAGAACATCGTGCCGGATCCCCGCAATGCCCTGCATTTCGACCTGTTCGAAAAAATGAAGTATTTCCTGGCCCGCCCCCTCGAAAGGAGTTTCCGGTTCACCTTGTTAACCCACGAGGAGAGTGCTCTTTCGAAGAAACTCTATGCTGTGATGCTGCTGGCGCTGGTAATACTCGCTTTTGTCAGGTTTGGCAAAGCCAAATGGCTGCAGGCAATTAAATACCTGGGTGTCATAGGGGCATTTTTTGTGTTTTCCTATTTACCATCCTTGTTGATCGAAGAACGCTTTCCCTCCAACCGCACGCTCATGGCCTTGAATATGTGTGTGTTCATTGTCTGGCTCGAAATGGCATTGTACTTTATCAAGAACAGGCGCCTGCTGTTGGTTGTGGGCGTGGCCGGATCCTTGTTTTGCATTTTTTGCGCCCGGTATAACTTCCAGGAAGCATTCCTGCGGCCCCAGGTAGATGAACTGGCAGCCATCAAAACACATATTCAACAGCATTATCACAAGGGTATTCAAAGCTTTCATTTTATCAGGCCTTCCGACCAGTTTGTGGCTGAGAAATACAAGGTGCATAAGTCTATGGACGAGTTCGGGGTAGCTTCCAGCTCTTTTGCGTGGGTGCCGGAATCCCTGGTGAAGCAGCTGGTGTATGAGCAAACCGGGAACCGGCAGCAGGCCGCACAGCTTGTCGTAAAACACTGGGCCAGCAAAGAAGAATACATCCGCTCGGGCGAAACATTGAACAGTAATACCTTACTCATTGATGTTCCGGCGCTTATGAATTCCATCAAGCCCTGACCCGGCACAGTGGGCCGCAATTGTTAAAATGCAACCGCCAACTGTGAACTGTGAACTGTGAACGCGAACTGCGAACTGAGAACTGTGAACGCGAACTGCGAAATGCCAACTGCGAACCCTGAACTGCATATTGCCAATTGCTTATTGATTCGTACCTTTGCCGCTTCAAAATTTTTGCGCACGTATGATTACAGTGAATAATGTGACCCTATCGTTCGGAAAACGGGTATTATTCGATGAGGTAAACCTTTCCTTCAGTAAAGGCAACTGCTATGGCGTCATTGGCGCCAATGGAGCCGGCAAATCTACTTTTCTGAAGATCTTATCGGGTGAAATTGAACCCAATAAGGGAAGTGTTGACGTAACGCCCGGCGAACGTATGGCTGTGTTGAAGCAGAACCATTTTGAATTTGACGAGTGCACCGTATTGAATACGGTATTGATGGGGCACACCAAATTGTGGGAAGTGATGCATGAGCGGGATGCGATCTATGCCAAAGCCGATTTCACGGAAGAAGACGGTATTCGCGCTGGTGAGCTGGAAGGCGAGTTCGGCGAAATGGGCGGTTATACGGCCGAAAGCGATGCCGCCACTTTGCTAAGCGAACTGGGCGTTAAAGAAGATGTACATTCCTTGTTGATGAAAGATATTAGCGGGGCTATGAAAGTGCGGGTGCTGCTGGCACAGGCATTGTTCGGCAACCCCGATATCCTGATCCTCGACGAGCCTACCAACAACCTCGACGTAGTGACCATTTCATGGCTGGAGAACTTCCTGGCCGATTATGAGAACATCGTAATTGTTGTGTCGCACGACCGTCACTTTCTCGATTCCGTATGTACACATGTGGCCGATGTTGACCGTCAAAAGATCAAGATCTACACCGGTAACTATACCTTCTGGTACGAAAGTAGCCAGCTGGCTGCCCGCCAATTGAGCGATAAGAACAAGAAGATGGAAGAGAAGCGGAAAGACCTCATGGAGTTTATCGCCCGTTTCAGCGCCAATGCCTCCAAATCGAAACAGGCAACTTCGCGGAAGAAAGCCCTGGAGAAACTGGTTATCGAAGACATTACGCCTTCCAATAGAAAATATCCGGGTATCATCTTCAAACAGCAGCGTGAAGTGGGTAACCAGATCCTGAACGTTGAAAAATTATCGAAATCAATAGAAGGTAAACCCCTGTTCTCGAACATCAGCTTTACTGTAAATAAAGGCGATAAAATTGCCATCGTAGCAGACGATCACCTGGCTATTACCGCATTCTTTGAGATCATCAATGGCGAAATGGCTGCCGACAGCGGTAAATACGAATGGGGCGGCACCGTAACAAAAGCTTACCTGCCCAACGATAACTCCAAGTATTTCGCAGAACAGGGCAATCTGAACCTGATGGACTGGCTGCGTCAGTATGTGCCGCCGCATGTTACAGATGTGGATGAGCCTTTCCTGCGTGGTTTCCTGGGTAAAATGCTGTTCACCGGTGATGAGATCATGAAGAAAACAGGCGTATTGAGTGGAGGTGAAAAGGTACGTTGTATGGTAAGCCGCATGATGTTGCAGGACCCCAACGTGGTGATCCTCGATGAGCCTACCAACCACCTCGACCTGGAATCCATTCAATCGTTCAACGAAAGCATGAGCAATTTTACCGGTATCGTATTGCTTTCTTCGCATGACCATACCTTCATGCAAACGGTGGCCAACCGCATCATCGAGCTTACGCCGAACGGCGCTATCGATAAGCTGATGACCTTCGACGAATACCTTGAAAAGAAACAGGCAAATAAATTACAATTAGTGTAACTCAGTTAATAGGTGATATGTTAGCCCCGTCCAGGTTTTGCCAGGGCGGGGTTTTTGTTTGGCAGTAGCGATAAATATTTATCTTTATCGCCCTTGGCTTTCACACCGGGATCACACACTTATCAACGTTCAATTATGAGCAAAAAAGGCTGGGATAATTTCTGGAAAGATCAACGGCAGTCATTCTATGCGGTCATGAAAATGGCTACGGGCTATTTCGTAACCCAGCTCGAAAAAAAGTACCGGCTACAGCCAAATGATACCATCTTCGATTACGGATGCGGTCCGGGTTTTGTGGCCGACTCCCTGGCTGGTAAAAACAACCGCATCGCCGGGGCGGATATCAATGAGTTCTTTATACAGCAATGCCGCCATAATCACCCTGAGGCTTTATTCTTTCTTATAACAACAACTGTAGCAACCAATAAAAAGATCCTGGAAGAACAGTTGCAGCATAGAAAATTCGACTATATCCTTGTTTTGAGCATTGTACAGTACCTGCCGCATGAAAAGGAGCTTGAAGAAATTATGGGCTTGCTTGGCCGGTACCTGGAACCGCAGGGAAAGCTGATCATTGCCGATGTGCTCGATGAGAACACCTCTTCCCTAAAAGATGCATTTTCACTCTTCATCCATTGCCTTAAAAAAGGCAGGCTGGGCGCCTTTCTTGGTTTTATATCCTACCTGCTGTTCTCTGATTACCGCATGATCTCGAAACAGAATAAACTGCTTCATGTTTCTGAACAGGCCATTCGCGATATGGCCAAACGCCAGGCGCTCACTTGCGAAAAAGTGCCGGGCCTCACGCTGCAAAAGTCCCGCTCAAATTATGTATTAGGTCATGGCTCCGTAAAATCGCCGGTTTAAGCCCGGTATGGCTGTATTAAGTGCCATTTCATGCAATAAATGCTAACTTTAAGCGCTAATTAACTGTATGGCTGATCTCGCTTACCGGTGACGATCAGTGGGGCTACCCAAACCACTTCTTTTCAGAAGATGCCGTAAGTATCCTCTTTTGAAAAGATACCTAAAATCAAACTAAGGTTGTTGATCGGGAAGTACCTGATACTGTGCTTTTGTTTTTCCGTAAGCTGGCTGCTGACCGCTGCCCAAACGCCCCGTCCGCCCGGGGCTGGCTCGAATCTGCGCAAAAAGATGGTTCCCGTAAGACAACAGGCCATCCAGCTCGATAGCCTGAGCATCGTTCCCGGCACCGTTTCCCTCACCGGAATTCCCGATAGTTTGTACGACATTGATTTTGTGAATGCCCGCCTTAGCTGGAAGCAATTACCCCCCCTGGATAGTGTTCTCGTGCGTTACCGCGTATTTAAAACCCGTTTGAACGCCGCGGTTAGCCGCATGCAGTATGATAGCGTCATGAATAATTTCATGGGCGCGCCTTTTATTCCTGACTACGTAGGGGCGGGTAGCGTGGGCGATAACTTTTTTAACTTCGGCAACATCAATTACAGCGGGAGTTTTGGCCGGGGCATATCTTTTGGCAATAGCCAGGATGCAGTGTTCAGCAGCAACCTGAACCTGCAGTTAAGCGGTTACCTGGCCGACAGTATCGAGATCGTGGCCGCCATAACCGATAATAATATACCGGTTCAGCCTGATGGCACCACCCAGCAGCTAAACGAGTTTGACCGCATCTTTTTACAGTTCCGAAAAAAGAACTGGCAGTTAAGCCTGGGTGATATCGATATCCGCCAGCAGCAGCAAAGTTATTTCCTCAACTTCTACAAACGCCTGCAGGGCATTGCCTTTGAAACAACGACCGCCTTCACAGATAAGATCTCCAATAAATCCCTGCTCAGCGGTTCTATTGCCAAGGGAAAATTCACCCGTTATATCCTGACCCCGCTGGAAGGAAACCAGGGACCTTACCGCTTGCAGGGAGCCAATAATGAATTTTACTTTGTAGTGCTGGCCAATACCGAACGTGTATATATCGATGGGGTGTTAATGCAGCGGGGTGAAGACCGCGACTACGTGATCAATTATAATACGGCGGAAATTTCCTTTACACCCCGGCAAATGGTCACCAAGGACAAACGGATCGTGGTTGAATTTGAATATGCCGACCGCAATTACCTCAATTCAAATATCTATCTCACCAATGAAACCAATTTCAATCAAAAAGTAAAACTGCGGCTGGGTTATTTCAGTAATGCCGACGCCAAAAGCTCGCCCATCAATCAAAGCCTCGACCCCGAACAAAAGAACTTTCTGCGGAATCTGGGTGATAGCATAGCAAGGGCATTTTATCCCTATTCAACCATCGATACATTTTCAACCGGCGCTATCCTCTATAAAAAGATCGATACAGTATATAATGGCGGCGCCCATGATTCCATCTTTGTGTATTCTACCAACCCCGATGAAGCCCTGTATTCCCTGTCGTTTATCGATGTAGGCGTTAATAACGGGAATTACGTGCCTGATCTGAACGGAGCCAATGGGAAAGTATACCGCTGGGTAGAACCGGTGGGCGGCGTAAGGCAGGGGTCCTTTGAGCCGGCAGTATTCCTGGTAACCCCTAAAAAACAGCAGATAGCCAACCTGGGTGTCGAATACAACATTTCAAAGAATACGGTGCTGAATACCGAAGTGGCCATGAGTAATTATGACGTAAATACCTTCTCCGATATCGACAAAAGCAATGACAGGGGGTATGCTGCCAAAGTAGATTTCAAAAATACCCTGCCATTTAAAAGCTCAAAAAAAGGTTTGAAGTTAACGACCGATCTTGGGTATGAGTATGTTGACGCCCGCTTTAAACCGCTGGAACGGTTAAGGAATATAGAGTTTACCCGTGATTGGGGGCTGCCGCTGCTGCTGAATGTACCCGAACATGAAAATATTGTAACGGCAGGTTTACAGTTGTCAGACGGTAAAAACAATTCCCTGCGTTACCAGTTCACGGAATATAACCGGGGAACCAGCTTTACCGGTTTTCGCCATAGCGTTACCCATGTGCAAAATATCAGGGAATGGATCATCAATAACCAATTCACTTTATCGGATATTGACGCCACCGATGATAAAGGATATTTCTGGCGGCCAACCCTCAATCTTTCCCGGCAGTTTAAAAAGCTGAACAATTATACTATTGGCGGTTCCTATGCAGTTGAGCATAATGCCATTCGCAATAAGTTCACCGATAGTATGGCCGTGCAAAGCTTTTCATTCAGCCAAACCTCGGCATTTCTACGATCAGATCAGAACAAACCCAACCGCTGGGGAATTAACTGGTTCACCAGAACCAATGCATACCCAATGGGCACCGAACTGATAAAAGCCGACAGAAGCCAGAACGTAACGGTAAGCGGTGAATTAGCGAAAGATCCCCGGCATCAGGTGCGCTTTACGAGCACCTATCGTAAGCTGCAGATCCTCGACAGTACCCTGAACCGGCAAATGCCGGAAGAAAGTTTACTGGGCCGGGCCGAATACCAGATCAATATCCTGAAAGGATTAGTGAGCGGGAACCTGCTGTATGAAGTGGGGGCCGGACAGGAGCAGAAAAGAGATTATTCCTATCTGGAAGTGCCGGCAGGGCAGGGGGAGTTTACCTGGATCGATTATAATAATGATGGCATACAGCAGCTCAACGAATTTGAAGTGGCGCTGTTCCAGGACCAGGCCAAGTTCATTCGTATTTTCACACCTACGAACGTTTATGTAAAGGCCAACTATAACACCTTTAACTATAGTGTAAACGTTAATCCCCGCGCTGTAATAAATGCAGCCAGGGCTAAAAGCCTTCCCCGGTTTATTTCGAAGATGAATTTGCAATCATCCTTACAGATCAGTAAAAAAGAAGTGGCCGATAAGATCGTTCAGTTCAACCCATTCAAGTCGCCGTTAAACGACACCTCCCTGATCACCCTTACTGCTAATTTTGTAAATACCTTTTCATTTAACCGGTTCAGTCCAAAATGGGGCTTCGATATAACCAATGCACGCAATGAAACGAAATCATTGCTCACCTATGGTTATGAGAGTCATAAGCTCGACGACTGGACCCTGCGCACCCGCTGGAATATCACCAAAATGTTTGCGATTGAAACAACCGGCCGCACCGGTGTCAATCAGCTGACCTCCTCCAATCCGAAATTCAATAACCGCAATTACAGGATCAACCAGTATTCGGCTGAACCACGGCTTACGTTTACCAGGGGATCCAATTTCAGGGTGGGGGTAGGTTACAAATACAGCGATAAGGAAAATACCCAGGGCAGCCAGGAAAGATCCAGGGCCAACTCATTGAATAGCGATATAAAATATAACATTTTACAGAGCACGTCCATCATGGCTAAATTCACGTATACCGATATCAGTTTTACATCGCTTGATAGTATACCGAATGTGAATTCATCGTCGGGGTATATAATACTGGAAGGATTAATGCCGGGAAAAAACTTTTTGTGGACGCTTGATCTTACCAAAAGACTTTCGAACAATCTTGAATTCAGCATGCAGTATGAGGGCCGTAAACCGGGTACCTCGCGGATCGTTCATATAGGCAGGGCTGCCATACGGGCGCTGTTATAAAAGGCAACAGGCAAATCAGGCAATAGGCAATAGGCAAGAGGCAAGAGGCAAAAGGGAAAAGGCAAAAAGACAATAGGCAATAAGCAATATGCAATAGGCAGCATTGTAAGCAGCGCAAGTCAGCTATTATTCTCAGAATCGGCGAGCCATTGACCATTCACCATTGACCATTCACCATTGACCATTCACCATTGCCCATTCACCATTGACCATTGACCCCAACTCGGCCATCAGGAAAATAAAAAAGGGACCAACCTTTTGGGTCAGTCCCTTTTCGAATATAGTATAATGAAAGATTATCCGAAGATTCCGCCTTTTTTCAGTGAACGGGTAGCTTCACCGATCTTGAAACCGTTGTGGTATACTTCGATCTTGTAGTTACCTTGTTTGAAAGCACTGTTTTGTTTCCAGGCAAATTCAACATGTTTGGTTTTGCCTTGTTCGAAATCAACAGGAACTTTAGCAGTGAACAATTTTTCACCTTCTTCACGAGTAGTGAATTTACCAGAACCTAAAGCTTCAACAGCGATTGGTTGGCCATCAGGACCAGTGATGCAAACGTAAACATCAGTAGAGCCTGTTTGAGCGATGCGGTTGCTTACATCCATTGCAATTACCAGTTTGTCAACTTTCTTTGCAGAGGTTGTTTCTGATTCTTTGCCACCTTTTCTCTCGTTAACAGGAGTAACAGAGATGTTAGATGCATTCAGCGTAGAAGCGATATCTACTTTACCGGCTAACTCATCTTTTTGTTGAGTAGTAGTTTGCAGGTCGCTGGTGAGTTTTTCTTTGTCTGCTGTCAACTGTGTTTTTTCAGTAGTCAGGGTTTGATTTTCCTGAGTCAAACGAGCTACTTCTGCTTCCAGGTTAGCGATCTTGTCATTCAGCTCACCGATCAAAGCCTGGGCTTTTTTCTTCTCGCCTTCAGACAAACGTTGTTTTTTCAGGATGCTTCCGATCTGACCTTTCAGCTTTTGAATTTCGCTTGTTTTGTCGTTTACTTTTCCTTCCAGTTCGTTGTTATAACCGGTTAAAGAATCTAAACGGGTCAAAGCAGCATCAAAGCTTTTTTGTAATTCATTCTTTGATGAATCTACTGCCACGTATTGTGTTTGCAGTTGCGTGATCTTTTGATCAGATTTGTTTTTGTCCCATAAAAAGTATCCCCATGTTCCAAGAATACCTACGGCCAGTAAACCGATGATCAGGTTCTTTGAATCGCGTTTTGGGGGTGTTCCTTGTGGACTTGCGGATGGATAATTGGTTGTACTCATAATAAGTGTATGTTTATTTTGAAAGGTTATAAAATCGGGTTCAGTATTCGTGATATTAAAGGGTTAGTACTTTCCTAACTGGGTTTCGCATATGGGTTTTACCAAAAGCATGCCAGAATTTGGCAATTATCCTTTCCATAGGACGGGGAAAAACGATGAAACGTAGTATAGTATTGTGTTACAGTTGTGTATAATTCATTATATGTCACCGCTTTTTTTGTGGTAATATTGCAAAGTTTAAACCACGATTTTATTCATGTCTGCAGAAAAAATTATATCCGATTGGAAGAAAAAGCTCTTTAAACCTGTTTACTGGCTGGAGGGTGAAGAGGATTATTTTATCGATAAAATTGTGCATTATGCCGAGCATAACATTTTAACGGAGGCTGAGGCCGGTTTTAACCTCACCGTCTTCTACGGCAGGGATGCAGACTGGACCCAGGTGATCAACGCCTGTAAGCGTTATCCAATGTTTGCCGAGCGGCAGGTAGTTTTACTAAAGGAAGCGCAACATATGCGTGATATCGACAAATTGGAATCGTATATTTCACAGCCTTTATCATCCACCGTTTTCGTAGTAGCCTACAAAGAAAAAAAGGTAGATGGCCGTACGCAGCTGGCCAAGCTGCTTAAGTCGAAGGCTGAGTTATTTACTACCAAGAAAATGTACGATAGCCAGTTACCTGAATGGACAAATGAACTGGTTAAAAGCAAGGGATACACGATATCCCAGAAAGCAGTTTTATTACTCGTTGATCATATCGGTAATGATCTTAGCCGCATCGATAATGAAGTAGATAAAATGCTGGTGAACCTGGGCAGCAGGACCAACATTACCGAAGATGATATTGAAAAGTATGTGGGCATTAGCAAGGAATACAATCCATTCGAATTACAAGCTGCCATGGCTGCCAAAGACCTGCCCAAAGCCATGCGTATAATACAGTATTTTGAGGCGAATCCCAAAGCGGCTCCCATACAATTGGTATTACCTACACTATACAATCTGTTCAGTAAGACGTATATGATCTTTGGCCAAAGTGCAAAGGATGACAAGACCATTGCCGCCAATATCGGGGTGAACGCCTGGTTTGTGAAAGATTATATGTTAGTGGCGCGTAACTATGGTTATAACGGTGTAGAGAAAGCGTTGTTGCTGCTGCATCATTACAACCTGCGCAGTGTTGGGGTCAACGATACAGGAACACCCGATGCCTCGTTGTTAAAAGAAATGGTGGTGAAAATGGTAAACTAATTAGCTAATGTGCTAATTAGCTAATGTGCTGATTAAACGCTTTGAACTTAGAACTTTGAACTATTTAAGGCCCAGTACTTTTAATGTATCCTCTTTGTCCTTCGCCAGTTGTTCTACCAATGCCTCAAGCCCATTGAACTTTACTTCAGGGCGCAGGTATTGTTTAACATACACCCGCAGCGATTTGCCGTAAATATCTTCGTTGAAATCAAAGAGGTTTACTTCGATCACCCGGTCGGTGCCACCGATAGTGGGTCTTATGCCAATGCTCATCATGCCGGCAAGGAGGGTTAAAGTCTGAGGGGCAAAGTTTGAGGCCTGAAGTCCGAGGGCTGATGTCTTATCTCCGGTATTCTGACCTCCGGCCTCGGCCGTCTTCTGAGCTCCGCCTTCCGGCCTCTGACTTCCGTGTTCCGGTCTCCGGCTTCTGATCTCTGCCCTGACAGCATAAATGCCATTGCCCGGAATAAGTTTTTCCTCGTTCTCGATGTGCAGGTTAGCGGTAGGGTAACCCAGCGTGCGGCCCAGTTTATTGCCATCTACAACAGTGCCTTCGAAGAAGAAATCATAACCCAGCAGGGTGTTGGCCCTATCGATATTCCCCTGCAGAACAGCTTCCCGGATGCGGGTGGAGCTTACGGTATTATCATTGATCACATGGGCTGGAATTTCCATGAGGCGGAAGCCAAGCCGGTCGCTGTATGTTTCCAGTAATTTGTAGTCGCCTTCGCGGTTCTTGCCAAAACGGTGGTCGTAGCCGATAATAACGGTGTGCGGATGGAACTTTTCAACCAGGAACTGTTCGATATAGGCCGACGGACTTTGCTGTGCAAAAACATCGGTAAAGGGAACAACCACCAGGTGATCGATGCCGTTCTTATCGAGCAGTTCAATTTTTTCGTCGATCGTATTGATCAGCTGGATGCCGGGCTGGCCGCTGACGATCACTTTGCGCGGGTGCGGATGGAAAGTGATTATGACCGTTTCGCCACCGATGCGTGCTGCTTCCCGCTTCAATTGCTCCAGGATGCTTTTGTGGCCGGTATGTACGCCATCGAATGTGCCGATCGTCACTACTGCCTTTTGAAAGGCCGGGATAGTATCTGTTGAAAAGTAAACTTTCATAAATGCGGTGCGAAAATACAATCTGAAATCGATTTGGGATTTCCGGATTTTGGATTTTGAGATCTCGGGATTTCAGAATTTGAGATTGAGCTGGTAAATCCTTAAATCCCTGAATCAGAAATCAGCAATTTCCGCTGAAATGGGAGATTCCATGATTTACGCAAAAGTTGGGATTGGTGTAAATCTCGAAATCCCACAATCAGAAATCAGCTATTTCCGCTGAAATGGGCGATTCCATGATTTACGCAAAAATTGGAATTGGTGTAAATCTCGAAATCCCAAAATCAGAAATCAGCAATTTCCGCTGAAATGGGAGATTCCATGATTTACGCAAAAATTGGGATTGGTGTAAATCTCGAAATCCCGCAATCAGAAATCAGAAATTTCCGCCTTACCTTTGCCGATTCATAAGACAGTCATAAGATAATTTTCAGTAATGAGTTTATATTCACAACGGGGTGTTTCTGCCCAGAAAGAGGAAGTTCACAAGGCAACGGAAAAACTGGATAAAGGGTTGTATCCCCATGCTTTCTGCAAGATCTATCCTGATTACCTTACCGGCCACTCCGATTGGGTGAATGTAATGCATGCCGATGGCGCCGGCACCAAAAGCATCCTGGCTTATTTGTACTGGAAGGAAACCGGAGATCTTTCTGTTTGGAAAGGTATTGCCCAGGATGCCGTTGTGATGAATCTCGACGACCTGTTGTGTGTAGGCATCACTGACAACCTCTTATTTTCTTCAACCATCGACCGCAATAAAAAGCTCGTGACCGGCGAAGTGCTGGAAACAGTGATCAATGGAACACAGGAACTCTTCGATTCCCTGAAACAGTTCGGGGTGAATATCCATTACCTGGGCGGCGAAACAGCCGATGTAGGCGATGTAGTGCGCACCATTGCGGTGAATGGCACCATGACGGCCCGCTGGCCCAAAAACCGGCTGGTGACCAATGAAAAGATCCAGGCAGGCGATGTAATAGTGGGTTTCAGCAGCTTTGGACAAACCGTGTATGAAACGGAATACAACAGCGGTATTGGCAGCAACGGACTTACCAGCGCCCGCCACGATGTGTTAAGCAAGTTTTACGCAAAGGAATTTAAAGAATCATATGAGAACAGCCTGGCCGATGAAGTAGTGTATATCGGGCCCCATCGTTTGACAGATACAGTGGGCGCTGAAAAGCACCAGGTGGGTAAACTGCTCTTATCGCCCACGCGCACCTATGCTCCTTTATTGAACCTGTTCTTCGATAATTATTTTGATGCCATTCATGGCCTCATTCATTGCAGTGGCGGCGGGCAAACCAAATGTATGAAATACCTCCCCGGCAATTTCCGCGTAGTGAAAGACAACCTGTTCGAACCACCCATTATTTTCCAGCTCATTCAAAAAGCCTCCGGTTCCAATAACCGCGAAATGTACCAGGTGTTTAACATGGGCCACCGGCTTGAGTTATTTACCCATGCCTCTTCTGCACCCTTATTCATCGAGGCGGCTCAAAAGCTCGGCATTGAAGCGCAGATCGTAGGCCGCGTAGAAGCAAGTGATAAAAAAGAACTGATTTTGAAAGTAGACGGTGAAGAAATAGTTTATTGATACTGTTTATAGTTTAGAGTTTGTGGTTTATCGTTTATGGTTATTCAACCATTAGGTCTCGCGACAACTTGCGAACTGAATAACTTCTAACCAACAACTGTCAACTATGAACATTGAACTGTGAACTAAATAACGTCAATCCCCGCATCCCGGTAAGGTTTTAAGATAGGATCATCGGGCGGCAGCTCGGTGATCAGCATTTGTATTTTACCGATCTCACAAATATGTATAGGCTGCAGGCTATTGATCTTTTCCGCTATACTCAGGCAAACCACTTTTTGGGAAGATTCGATCATGGCTTTTTTCAACTGAACTACATCCCAGTCGCTATCGGTAATACCGTCTTTCAGGCTGATGGCGTTAACGCCTAAAAAGCACAGATCGGCCCTGATCCTTTTGATCTGGGTAATGGCCTCGCCACCGGTGGTGATCTTAGCGTTTTTCGATACTTTATCACCAATGGCGATCACCTCTACGGAAGGGTGCTGCATATATTCCAGGATGGCCGGTATACTGCCTGAAACAAAAGTAGCTTTCAACCGCGGTGGTAAAGCCCGCGCCATTTCTATAATGGTGGTACCGCCCGTAGTAAGCACGAACATGCCGTCATGTATAAGCGACGCAGCTTTACGCGCAATGGTCTTTTTATGGTCGTGTGAATAGATATGGGAACCGGAATAATGCACCTGGCTGAAGGAGTGTGACAGGGCGCCACCATGTACTTTAATGATCTTTCCCTCATCGGCCAGTTCCTGCAGGTCGCGCCGGATCGTGTCTTCCGACACATTCATATCCCTGCTGAGATTCGATGACATTACTTTATTGTGCAGGTTCACCTGGTGCAGGATGTAAGCTTGTCGTTCTTTCTTTAACATGTTCGTTGAAGGGTATAATATTTCCGGTGCCGGTTAAAATGGGAAAGCTATAGAAAATCCTGTATAAAATTTGCAAAAATTTCGCTGAAACTGTCAAGTGCTGCCACTATTAAAACAAAGGGCCTCTACTGTTTATAGAAGGCCCTTTTGCTTATATGTTAATTTCATTATTTAAACGGCTGGCTGTTTCTTTTTTTGAATGCGGAAATCAACCTCAAAATAGTATTGAGCCGGTGGCCGTTCGTCGCTGGACAGTTTTAATTTCTTATCAAAAACCCGTTTCACTTCGTCTTCCAGTAGTCTTCGCATTTCTTCCCGGGTAAGCGGTTCACCAATGGCGGCACCTTTGTCTGCTTCCAGTCCTACGGAAGTGAAACTTGTTATGGTCTTTATTTCATGGGGCGCCTGATCATAAAATTTTATATTATTCACCTCACCGTTTTTATTTACGGCCAGCGAAAAATAAACAACGCCTTCTACATGATTGTCCATGGCTTTTTTCGGGTACCGGGCGTTGCGGCGGTAATGCCATGCAATTTTGAAAAGAGTGGAATCTTCGTCAATGTGTTTTGAATCCTTACCCGTGTTTGCTGTCAGGTGTTTGTTTGTTTGCAATGCCTGCCTTGCATTGCTGGCTGTCTGCCTGGTGGCAGCCGGTGCAGCCTAGGCATGTGGCTGTGGCGAAGGCGCCGGCTCACTAACGGCAGCAGTTGTTTTGTGCTTACTGTTCACAATGCCTTCCAGGATCTTTTTGGCAATGGCTTCCTGGTTGCTGCTCTTGCTCACAAAGGCCAGGTCTTTTTCATTGGTAATATAGCCGCATTCGATCAGCAGGGCCGGGCAAGGGGAGTTGTCAAGCACCCAGATGCCCTTGCTTTTCCGTTGCAATAAAGCTGTATTCGTCTCGTATAATTTACCCAGTTCCTGCACAATGCCTGTACCATATTGCCGGGCCACCTCGGTGTTATTGTTCTCATTTCTCGACACATAAACCTCAAAGCCTTTATTAGCAGTTTGCTGTTCTTCTGCAGCAGCTATATGAATGGCAATGAAGAGGTCAGCCTTTGCCTTTTCTGCGATCATAGTGCGGGCTTTCAGGCCTTCATTTTTATCGCCTGTGCTGCCGGGCAGATTATCATCGGTGCGGGTCATTTCAACCTTTACATTATACGCCGGGGCAAGCTGTTGGATCTTCCGGCTTATTTGTAAGGTGAGGTCTTTCTCGGCCACCTTTCCGTCTTTACTGTAAGCGCCGGCATCCGGTCCGCCGTGACCGGCGTCGATAATTACGGTTACAGGCTTCCGCTCCGGATCGGAAAGCCTAAAGTTGGCAAAGGTGTTGGCCGACCGTTGCGCATATAAGGCAACGGTGCAGAATACCAGGGCCAATACGGGCAGAGCCATCAGGCGGCTGCGATAACTGGAACGGGTTGACTGGTTGTTGGTGATCATGGCTATACGTCTTTTTATATGGTTTTGAAAAAAATGGTTGGTAATGGAAACCTGTTTTGCCCGCAGTGTTTGCAGCACCAGTAATTCGGCATAAGCATAGCGGTCGTTATCAGAGATGGCGTATTGATCGGCCAGGAACTCGTGAATAGCTTTCAATTCCTTTTTAAGCAAATGAAAAAAAGGGTTGAACCAGAAGAAAGCGGTAATGATCTCGGCTAGTATTATATCGGTAGTATGCTTTTGCTGTACATGGAACAGTTCATGACGGAAGATCTGCTGCCCATCGCGGCTGTTGAAGGGCAGGTCAGTATTCCAAAAGATCGAGCGGAAAAAGGAGAAGGGTGTGTTGGGTTCGCTGGTACTGAAGAATTTCAGGTCACCGATGCGTTCAAACGGATATTTTTTTGAGATCTTTTTTATGTAGATAAGCGACCGCAACAGCGTCCAAAGCAGCACGATGATACCGGCGCCGTAAAGCAGGTACAGCATGTTTTCCAGGGTAAACAGTTTTGCCAATACGCCCGGGCCGGCTTGCAGGCCCTCTGTTTCGCCATAATCCACCGTCAGTACTTCCAGGGTTTGGTACATGACCTGGTTCACGCGGTTTTTCGGTGTATACCATACCGGGATCCTGATAAAAGGCAGGATCACCGAGAGCAGCAGGGTGGCCTGCAGGTAAAACCGGTTATAATGGTGGAACCGCCTGTTGCGTAAGAAGAGCCAATAATAGCCCAGCAGGATGCCGGAGCACAGCATAACTTTCCCCAGGTACAGCAAAAAGATCATTGTTGTTGGTTTTTGGCGTTTTTGATCTGTTCCAGCAAAGCTTCGAGCTCTTCCTGGCTCAATTTGTTTTCGCTTACGAAATGCGACAACAATTTGGCGGGCGAACCTTCAAAATATCCTTTCACAAGCTGATTGATGCTTTTCTTCCCATACTCGCTCTTGCTTACGGCAGCTTTATACAGGTTATTGCGGCCCTGCACTTCATACGTTACAAAACCTTTCTCAATCAATATCTTAAGTATAGTGGCCACCGTATTCGAATGCGGTTTTGGCTCGGGGATCTTGTCCATGATCTCTTTTAAGAAACCTTGTTTTAACAGCCACAGGATCTGCATGACCTGTTCTTCGGCTTTTGTAAGGGACTTCATTATAACTAATCTTTTAGTTGTTCGTCAAATGTATAACTAATTATTTAGTTGCAGAGTATTTGCCTTGATTTTTTTCAAAATATTTCTAATAAAGGTTACGCTGGTATGAAAAATGGTACTAATATTAGAAGGACATGCTGTGCTGGCGGGCATTTTAGCCAATGGGAGCGGTCAGGGGCCGGTAAACGATAATAGAAAATATGTATTCGTGACTAACTACTAATCAATTATTGTCTATTACAGCTTCGATTTTATCCACAAAAGCTATGAGGTTTGGAGATTGAGTGTTACTTTTGCAGACAGTACCGGATGGATTAACAGGTTATTAGCACCTGATTTGCAACCTCCCCCGAACATAGTTAGTCTTGCAAATGTTAGTATAGTACCCTTAACAACAGAAAGGCGATTTATAATCGACGATTAAAGTCATTTTTATAAAGTAATATGAGACAGCTCAAAATTGCGACCCAGATCACGAATCGAGATTCGCAGGCAGTAGAAAAGTATCTTCAGGAAATATCTAAAATTCCGATGATCACTCCCGAAGAGGAGACAGTACTGGCCCAGCGGATCAAAATGGGTGATCAGAAGGCATTGGATAAGTTAGTGCAGGCCAACTTGCGTTTCGTGGTATCTGTTGCTAAGCAGTACCAGCACCAGGGTCTTTCTCTTAGCGATCTGATCAACGAGGGTAACCTCGGTTTGATAAAAGCTGCCCAGCGTTTCGATGAAACCAAGGGTTTTAAATTCATTTCATACGCCGTATGGTGGATCCGCCAGTCCATTCTACAAGCGTTGGCAGAGCAGGGTAGATTAGTCCGCCTGCCTCAAAACAAAATTGGCACCTATAACAAGGCTAATAAAGCGTACATGGCTTTTGAACAGGAACATGAGCGTGAGCCAAGTACAGAAGAACTGGCCGAGTTGCTGGAAATGAGTGAAACAGAGATCAATAACATATTCCAGAGCAATACCCGTCATACCTCGCTCGACGCTCCGGTGCACGAAGCGGAAGACGTGGCAATGGGTGATCTGTTGGAAGGTGGAGATGATACCGATGATGATGTTATGAAAGATTCTTTACGTAACGAGATCCGCCGCGTATTGAAATCACTCAGCCCCCGCGAAGCAGAGATCGTGAATGCCTACTTTGGCCTCGATGGCGAAAATGGCGTTACCATTGAGCAGATCGGTCAGAAATACGATCTTACCAAAGAACGTATCCGTCAGATCAAGGAAAGAGCCATCAAGCGTTTGCAGAAAGCACGCTACAGCAATGCTTTAAAAGCTTATTTAGGTTAGTACAGTACTATAAAAAGAAACGAACCCCGGTTGGCTTAGCGCCTGCCGGGGTTTTTTGTTGATTACACACATAAATAATCGAACCATCATATATCTGGTTCGTTATTTGAATGCTGGTGATGGTCAATAATGAAACGTATCGGATTAGTAGCAATCGTCATGGGGATGATTTTTGCTTCCTGCGAAAAAACAATTACGTTCAGGCCTGATAATGCGGAGCCTGTTCTGGTTGTGGAAGCTTCTATTGAGAACGGCCAGGCGCCGGTAGTTATATTATCCCGGAGTTTTAATTACTTCAACCAGATCAGCGCCGAGCTGCTGGCCAATTCTTTTGTGCGCAATGCAGTAGTCACCATTTCCAACGGCAGCCGAACCCATATCCTGAAAGAATATGCACAACCCGTAGCCAACGGGTATTCCATTTATTACTATTCCAACGACTCCACAACGAACCAGAATACCGCCTTTGCAGGGGAGTTCGGTAAGACCTATTCGTTAAGTATAAAGGTCGACGAACGGGAATACACGGCTACCACCACCATTCCCATGCTCACCAAAAAAATAGATTCCTTATGGTGGCAGGATGCGCCTAACAATCCCGATCCGGTTAAGGTCATTCTGATGGGACGTTTCGTTGACCCGCCCGGACTAGGAAACTATACCCGCTATTACACCCAGGTAGACGGACTGCAATTCTATCCCGGTTTCAATTCGGTCTTTGATGACCAGTTAACAGATGGAGTTACTTATAACCTGCAAATAGAAAAAGGCGTTGATCGCAATAATGGCATCAACCTCGAAGAATATGCTTTTTTCGACCATGGCGATTCGGTAGTAGTGAAGTACTGTAATATCGATAAAGCCACTTTTGACTTCTGGCGCACCATGGAATACAGTTACGCCAATATCGGCAATCCCTTTGCCGCGCCCAATAAGGTGCTTAGTAATATTGAAGGCGGCGGCCTGGGTTATTTTGGCGGTTATGCGGCGCAGTACAAAACAATTGTGATTCCTAAATAGTTTGGTGAGGCCCCTTCTTCGGCTGCTGTTATTCACACTCAATGCAGGTATCCCGCCTTTATCATTTTCGTAACTCATTTTCAGGTAAATTTGTCAACTTTTCTTTAGAATATAGACAATATGGAAATCGAAAAAATACATTGCCTGATTATTGGAAGCGGACCCGCAGGATATACCGCCGCTATTTATGCAGCCAGAGCAAACATGAAACCGGTATTATACCAGGGAATCCAGCCCGGAGGTCAGTTAACAATTACTACGGAAGTGGAAAATTACCCCGGTTACCCCGATGGGGTACAGGGACCCGAAATGATGGTTCATTTTGAAAAGCAGGCCGTTCGCATGGGCGCCGATATTCGTTTTGGGCTGGCTACCAAGGTCGATTTTTCAGCACCCCCCTTCAAAGTCTGGATAGACGAAGAGAAGCTGGTAGAAGCAGATTCGGTTATTATTGCAACCGGAGCATCGGCCAAATGGCTCGGTTTGGAAAGCGAGCAACGTCTCAATGGCTTTGGCGTAAGCGCCTGTGCCGTTTGCGATGGGTTCTTTTTCCGCGGCAAGGAAGTGGCGATCGTAGGCGCCGGTGATACCGCTGCCGAAGAAGCCTTGTACCTGTCTAAATTATGTACTACCGTACATATGTTCATTCGCCGTAATGAAATGCGGGCCTCCAAGGTGATGCAGGAGAGGGTACAACGCACCCCGAATATCAAAGTGTACTGGAATACGACCACTGATGAAATAATTGGTGAGAACAAGGTAGAATCAGTGCGCATCAAGAATACCAGGACCGGCGAGTTGCAAACGATCCCCATCAGCGGCTTTTTTGTAGCCATCGGCCACCAGCCTAACTCGGAGATTTTCAAAGGCTGGCTCGAAATGGATGAAGCCGGTTACCTGAAAACGATCCCCGGTACCTCCAAAACAAATATCGAAGGTGTTTTTGCCGCCGGTGACGTTCAGGATAAGATCTACCGCCAGGCGGTTACTGCAGCCGGCAGCGGATGTATGGCGGCCCTGGATGCCGAAAGGTACCTTTCGGCCAAAGGCCTCGTATAAAGCTTATCGCTTAGCGGGCTTTAAGGCGGAACGCTTACACTAAAACAGGAATAAGAAAAGCATCGCCGAACTGCGGTGCGCATGTATAAACAGAACGCTGAACACTTAATGCAGGTCTCCGGTTTCCGTGGACCAGCCTTAGGGGTTTAGCGTTCAGCTTTTAACGTCTTTTGTGGCATTATTTTAGCAAAACAAAACAGAGCTATGGTTGTTATTGAATTAAATCAGGTAAGGCTGCATGCATTTCATGGTGTTTATGAGGGCGAGAAGCTTACCGGAAGTGCCTACGAGATCAATGTACGGGTAGCCTATGAAGAAGGTGACAGTACATTTGATGATTTAAAAAATACGATCAATTACGTTGAAATACTCGAAATTGTAAAGCAACGAATGCGGATACCGTCGGGTCTTTTAGAGAAGGTGGCCAATGATATTATCCGCAGGATCCGGGACCAGTATCCTTTCACCACAGAGATCAATTTTTCGATCTATAAATTAGAAGCCCCTGTTGAAAATTTTCAGGGGAAAATAGGCGTTACATTGCATAAGAAGTTTGATGGGTAAAATAGGAAGTACAATAGGGCTGTTGCTTTTTTTGTTAATCCTGCCATTCGAAAACAATGCACAGGATATCAATACGCTGTTGAAGGAAGCGCAACAGCTGGAAAGCGCATTTAAGGAACCCGAAGCTTTACAGAAATACCTCGCCGTCATCCGCCACCAGCCCAATAATTTGACCGCCCTCATTAAAACAAGCGAATTATACAGCATTTTAGGAAAACACCAGGGCACAAAAGAAAAACAGCGTGAATATTATCGTAACGCCCGCGTATATGCTCAGAAAGCGCTGCAGGTGAATCCCAACAGTTCCGACGCCAATGTGGTCATGTCGCTGGCCATGGGCCGTATGGCGCTTATTGCTTCCGGCGAAGACAAGATCAAAGCGGTAAAGGACGTAAAATCCTATTCCGAAAAAAGTATCCAGCTCGATCCCACCAATTTTAAGGGTTACCATGTACTGGCCAGATGGCATTATGAAGTGAGCGATCTCACTTCCGTTGAAAAATGGCTGGTAAAAGTAGCCTATGAAGCGCTGCCAAAAGCCAGTTTAGACGATGCCATCAGATTGTATGAGAAAAGCCGCTCGCTCAATCCTTCCTTTTTATTGAATTACCTCGAACTGGCTAAAGCCTACCATCGTAAGAACAACGATAAAAAAGCCGTGGAACTGCTCGAGACCATGCTTAAAATGCCTAACAAAATCGGTGACGATGGACATATCAAGGCAAAGGGGAAGAAATTACTGGAGGAATACAAATAATCAATGTGCTAATTTGCTAATGTGCTAATTAGCTGATTAATTCATTATCAAAATTTCATTAGCACATCAGCACATCAGCTAATTGGGATTTCATCAGCACATCAGCACATCAGCACATCAGCTAATTGGGATTTCATTAGCACATCAGCACATTAGCACATCAGCTAATTATCAAATTACTTTGTTTTTCCACTTCCCGCTCCGCATATACAAAAACGACGGTAAGAACAAACACACCCAGTACAGCCACTCACTCATCCAGCCATAGGTTATTGATAAGAAGAATTTATCTAATACGAGGTATATGTACACGCAGTAAAGAACAATAGCGAATAGTTCGATCAGTAAAGAAACCCGGCTATTACCCGATCCGGTAACGGAATTCAGGTATACCACGGAGAACGACATGATAATGATCGCCAGCGACATCACCCGTACAACGGGTACAGCCGCAGCCACAAATTCGCCCGACTGGCCATACAACGAAAACAACCATTCGGGAAACAGGTTAAGCAGTATGGCAATGACAATGGCCGAGCCCAGGCTCAACCTGATCATTTTGCGGATAAGCACCCAAACCTGGTCCTGCCGCCCCTGGCCAATGATATTGCTCACCATGGCATTCGTAGTGGAGCCAAAAGCCCAGGTTACAATACCCGCGAGACCAAGGATATTGCGCATGGTATTGGAAACCCCCAGCGCTATTTCACCATGCGCATCGATGAGCAGGAAAAAATATTCCCAGCTTACAATGCTGATGCCGTGCTGAAAGATCAGCGGGGCCGACATCGAAAATATCAGCCGCGAATTATAGGTGTCCCACCTGAAGTTCTTGAACAGATGCAATTGCTTGCCGATGCCTTTCTGCAGGATCACCAGGTAGATCACCAGCAGGCCGGTGATCTCGGCAATGATCGAAGAAATAGCAGCCCCGTTCAGGCCCATTTCAGGGAAACCCGCTTTGCCAAAGATCAGCAGGTAGTCGAGCAGGATATTGGTGACCGCCTCGGCAAAAGCGCCGCCCACCAGGTATTTGCTTTGATTGGTGCCTACCAGCAGCGCATTGCGCATTTGGTAAACAAATAAAAAGGGCAGGCCCCAGATGCGGATCTTGCAAAAAGAAACGGCCTGTTGTAAACGATCGGGGTCGGTGATAAAATATCCGAATAGATGAGGGGTGACCGTATAGGTGATCAGGATGCCAAGCAGGGATATCGACAGGCCGATAAATACCGCCTGGCTGAATAATTTGCCAATTTCCTCAGGCCGGTTCTCGCCGGCGCGCCGTGCGATCAGCGCCTGCAAGCCATTGTTCAAGCCATAACCGATGGCAGAAAAGATCAGATAATAAACACCCGTAAGGCCGGCAATGGCCAGCGCCTGTTTGCTGTAATGCCCTAAAAAGATATTATTAGTAACAAAATTGATCTGTGGTATCAAAATGGCAAAGCTGATGGGAGCAGCCATTTTAATGATCTGGCGGTTGGAAAGTTCTACCTGAAATCCTGTATTTTTAGATAAGGCGGTCATAAAAAGGGGGCAAAGATACGAGCTAGTGATGAATGCCGAAGGGTAAATGGTAACTGGGAATATTTAAATTAGTTACCAGTCGCCAGTTCCCGGTTGCCAGGCGCGTGGCGAACATTGTCTTATGATTGCCTGTAACTGTATTTTCCGGTAACCGGTAACCGGCAACTGGTAACCGGTAACTGGTAACCGGTAACCGGAAACTGACCGGCAACTGGTACCCGGCAACCGGCAACTGACTGAAACTTGTAACTTATTTCGTAACATTGCAGCTTTTGATAACATATGCTTAAGGCTAATTTTGATATTGTTCCTGAAACGAGAGATTCGGAAGAGCTTCGAAACAGTCAGTTGCTGGTTGAAGTGGGGGAAAAGACATTCAGCTTTGTGATCTACCATAAAGAGCAACGCCGTTTTATAGGACTGCGGCAGTACAATCTCGATTATACGCCTGGTAAAACCATGCTCGAAAACCTGCTGGAGATCATTACCAACGACGAGGTGTTGCAAACCCAGTTCAAAGAAGCATTTATCATTTACAATTATACCGACAGCAACTTTTTACCCGAAAAGGTATTTCATATTGAACTAACCCAGCCCGTAACAGAGGTGGTATATGGAAATGCCAAAAAAGGGCTGCTCTTAAGTGAGAAAGTGATCGGCTGGAAAATGTATAACATTTACCGCGTTCCCCGCGAGATCCATGCGCTGCTGCAGCGGAAATTCTCTTCCGGGAACTACTGGCATTATTATACGCTCCTGCTCTATGATAATGAAGTGCAGCCTTCCGAAGATGAACAGGTAATTAAAATGGTTATGCGGGCCGATCAGTTCCTGGTGGCCGTTTATAAAGGCGCCACCATTCAATTGATACAGTCTTATGCCTATCAAACACCCGATGATGTATCATACTACCTGCTGGCGATCTGTAACCGCTTTAATATAAGCCAGGATAAAGTTACCCTGATCGTTTCCGGTTTGCTCGACGAGCAGTCGCGCCTGTACCAGGAGCTGCTGAAATATTTCCTGCAGGTACAATGGGATCGTTTGCCTGAGACGGTCAAACTCGACGCAACGTTCAATACGTTTCCATCGCATTACTTTTCACCGCTTTTGAAAATGGCATTATGCGTATAATAGGAGGGGAACTGGGAGGAAGAAAGATCAATCCGCCAGGTAAGATGCCGCATACCCGGCCTACCACGGATATTGCCAAGGAAGGACTTTTTAACATCATCCAGAACAATCTTGATATAACTGCCTTACATACCCTCGATCTGTTTGGCGGTACCGGCAGCATCAGCTATGAGCTTAAATCACGCGGCGCTGTCGCCTGCACCATCGTGGAGAAAGATGCTGCGATGTATGAATTCATTAAAAAAACGGCAGCTTCTCTGCAACTCGAAAACTTCAACGTGGTGAAGATGGATGTTTTCAAATTCATTAACCAGTGCACCAGCAAATTCAATTTCATTTTTGCGGGACCGCCCTATGCCCTGGGCACCATTGATGAACTGCCCAAATTGATTGTAGAAAAACAATTGCTGCAACCCGGCGGCTGGTTTGTGCTGGAACATACGCCCAGGAATAGTTACGAAACATATCCGTTGTTCGCCACTTCGCGCAATTATGGAACTACTATCTTCAGCATTTTCGTAAATAAAAATTCCTGATTTCGGGATGTAGAGATTTTGAGATCTCTTTTCCTTCAGCTTAATGATAGATCTCAAAATCCTGAAATCCCAAAATCTGAAAATCTCAAAATCCCAAAATCCGAAATTATTAGAGGGTGGAACGAATATTTGTCACAGGTATAGGAACAGGTATAGGAAAAACGGTCGTTTCAGCGATCCTGACGAAAGCGCTGGATGCCGATTACTGGAAACCGGTACAGGCAGGTTTTGCCGATGGCACCGACAGTGAGTTCGTGGCGCAATGGCTGAAAGATACCGGTTCGGTTGTGCATCCCGAAGTATACCGCCTGGCCAAAGCCGCATCCCCACATATTGCTGCCCGGGAGGAAGGCATAACCATTGATATTGAAAATATTGTTAAGCGTATTCCCATAAATAATCGTACCTTACTCATTGAAGGCGCAGGGGGATTATTGGTTCCATTGAACAATTCCACCTTTGTGGCAGACCTCATCAAAGCGATCGGCGCTAAGGTGATCCTCGTCAGCCGAAATTACCTGGGAAGCATAAATCATTCATTATTAACGGCACGCGTTTGTAAGGAAATGCAAATACCGGTGATCGGATGGGTGTTCAATGACCAGTACCTCGATTATGAGCAAGAGATCGTACAATGGAGCAACTTTCCCAGGATAGCATCAATTCCCTATTCTGAAAATATAAACGGGACATTTATCAACACTCAGGCAGCTGCTATAAGAGCGCAACTGAAAGAATTATTATGATAAAAAATACCGTTAGAAAAGAGTTTTTGCAACGCAGGATGAACATTCAGGAAGAAGAGCTGCAACGGCTAACCGCATTAATGGCCGCTAACTTCCAAAAACTGACCCTTCCCCAGGTAAATTATCTGTTGTCGTATTATCCACTCGCAAGCCGCAATGAATTTGACGTTTCAGTATGTGAAGACATCCTGAAGGAGCGGCATCTGCTGCTGCGCGTGGCATGGCCAAAGATCCATATCGACCTGCATGATATGGAGGCCGTACAGGTTGAAAAAGACGGCCTTTTTATCAAGAACAAATACAATATACTGGAACCGATCGCAGGGGCCATAATTCCGCCCCAACACTTCGATGTCATTTTTGTACCGCTGGTAGCATTTGATGAACGCGGGTACCGGGTTGGTTATGGCAAAGGCTATTACGACCGTTACCTGGCGCAGTGCCGCCCGGCTGCTATCAAGATCGGTTTCTCCTTTTTCGATGCAGTCAATTACATTGAGGACATCGACGAATTTGATGTACCTTTAAACTTTTGCATTACACCGCATCGTATATATGAATTTTAATGCTCCGTTGCTGCGGCCTTTCCGCATATTATTGTTCCCTTTTTCCCTGTTATATGGCGCAGCGATTTGGATACGTAACCGATTGTATGACAAAGGTATCCTCAGATCTACCGGGTTTAACCTGCCCATCATCTGCATCGGCAACCTCTCTGTAGGCGGTACCGGTAAATCGCCCATGGTCGAATGGCTGGTAAAATACTTGCATAGTGAAATGAAGGTGGCTGTATTAAGCCGGGGCTATAAACGCCGCACCAGGGGGTATGCACTCGCTGGTGAAAATACAACTGCCCTTGATATTGGAGATGAACCTATGCAATTCCATATTAAATTTCCGGATGTAGCAGTAGCCGTGGGCGAAGAACGGATCGTGGCGGTTCCGCAATTATTGCACGACCGGCCCGACACAAAGGTCATTATCCTGGATGATGCTTTTCAGCACCGCTCCATTAAAGCAGGGCTGAACATCGTACTATCGAATTATGATAATTTGTTCACCCGCGACTGGACCTTGCCTACAGGCGACCTGCGCGATGAACGGAGATCCTATAAACGGGCAGATGTGATTGTTGTTACCAAATGCCCCGCCGGTTTGCCGGTAGAAGAAAAAGAAGCCATTAAACGGGAAATAAAACCGCTGCCGCACCAGCAGGTGTTTTTCTCCACCATCCGGTATGGATTTCCTTACCACATTATCAGTAAAAAAGAAATTTCCCTGAGTACAAGCACTGAAGTATTATTGGTAAGCGGTATTGCAAATCCGCTGCCCCTGAAAAAATATTTGCAGGATGCTACAAAAACCTACTATGAAATATTGTACAGCGATCATCATATCTTTTCCATCGACGACTGGAAGGATATCGTAAACCGGTTCAAGAACATCCCCACCCAAAATAAAATCATACTTACTACTGAAAAAGATGCCGTTCGCCTGATAAAGTTTGGACAGACCTTGCAAGATTACCCCGTATATGTAATTCCGATCGAGATCCAATTCCTTTTTAATGAGGGGCATCAGTTTACTGATATAATCAGTAAATTCATTACTGAATTCAGTATCACGAATTAAAATGTTTGAATGAGCAGAAAACAAGCCAAGAAGAAAAAGAAAAAAGGAGCTGCTGAGCCACATACGCTCAAAGGTGTTTTAGATATTACCCGCTCAGGCATCGGGTATGTAGTTGTTGAAAATCTTCCCAGTGACATACTCGTGCGGCCTGCGGATTTTAATACTGCGTTACATGGCGATACCGTGCGCGTTCGCGTACTCGGCGGCTCCGGTAAAAAAAGCGGCCGCCAGCAGGGACAGATCGTTGACGTATTGCAGCGTAAACAAACGGAATTCCTCGGAAAACTGGAAATAGGCAAGACTGCCGCTTTTTTCGCCGCAGATACCGAAAAGCCCATGCCCGATATTTTCATTCCCGAATCGGCATTGAATGGCGCTAAAGACGGTGACCGCGTAATTGTACGCATCACCGAATGGGAAAAGCAAAAGAAACCTGTAGGTACTGTTGTACAGGTAATGGAGCCGGGTAACGAAGGTGATATGGCCATGAAAGAGATCCTCATGGAAAACGGCTTTCCCTTATTTTTCCCGGAGAATGTTTTGGAAGAAGCAGAACGTATTCCCGATACTATTTCACCCGACGAGATCAATAAAAGAAGAGATTGCCGCGACGTGTTGACATTCACCATCGACCCGGTGGATGCGAAGGATTTTGATGATGCCCTTAGTATTCGGTTGCTGAAGAACGGTATTTATGAAATAGGCGTGCATATTGCCGACGTAAGCCATTATGTAGAGCCCGATTCAGCGCTTGACAAAGAAGCCTATGACCGCGCTACATCCGTATACCTGCCCGACCGTGTAGCACCCATGCTGCCCGAACGCATCTCGAATGAATTGTGTTCTTTACGGCCGCGCGAAGACAAGCTTACATTCTCAGCGATCTTTCAGATAACCGATACCGGCGAAGTAAAACAATACTGGCTGGGCAGAACGGTGATCCATTCCAATCACCGCTTCACGTATGAAGAAGTGCAGGAGATCATTGAAAAAGGCGAGGGCTTGTACCTCGATGAAATATTGCTGTTGAATAAACTGGCGCAGGGCTTTAGGGCCAAACGTTTCAAGAAAGGCGCCATCAATTTTTCTTCACAGGAAGTGCGCTTCAAGCTCGATGAATCAGGAAAGCCAATTGGCATCATGGTCAAGGAAAGCAAGGAAGCCCATCAACTGATCGAAGAGTTCATGCTGCTGGCCAACCGCGTGGTGGCAGAAAACGTAGGTAAGGTAAAGGTCAATAAAAAGGACCTGCCCTTCCCATACCGGGTACACGATACGCCCGATGAAATGAAACTCCTGCCCTTTGTTGAATTTGCCAAGAAATACGGACATACCTTCGATACCAAAACACCGGAGGGAATTGCTGCTTCCTTTAACCAGATGCTGCTCGACGTACAGGGTAAACCCGAACAGCATGTGCTGGAACAGCTGGGGATTCGCACCATGGCGAAAGCCATTTATACCACGGAGAATATTGGTCACTATGGACTGGGCTTTAAACACTATTGCCATTTTACCTCTCCGATCCGCCGTTATCCCGATGTGATGGTGCACCGGATCTTACAGGAAGTGATAGATGGTGATCCCGAGCCGCAGAAAAAGCTGGAATCGAAATGTAAACACTGCAGTGAAAAGGAACGCGCCGCTATGGAAGCGGAACGCGCTGCCAATAAATACAAGCAGGTGGAATATATGAAAGAATTCCTGGGGGAAGAATTTGAAGGGGTGATCAGCGGGGTGGCTTCTTTTGGTTTCTGGGTAGAGACCATCGAGCACAAGTGTGAAGGATTGGTAAGCATTAATAGTCTGCTCGAATACGACGATTTCCGCCATGTAGAAAGCGACTACAGTTTGGTTGGTTTGCGCAGCGGCCGCAAATTTGCGATGGGCGATAAAGTGCGCATAAAAGTAGTGGCGGCCAACCTTACCAAACGCCAGCTGGATTATGAGTGGGTGATCACTGCCAGTATGAAAGAAGAGACCGGCAGCGCTAAAAAGCCTGGAGCCAGAAAAAATGTTCCTGCTAAAAAGAAAGGAAGCAAAAAATGATTTCTGATTTTTGATGTCGGGATTTCGAGGTTTGTTGCGCCTTCAACCTTTCAATAATTTTGAAATCCCAAAATCTCTAAATCTCAAAATCCCGAAATCCCGAGATCTCTAAATCAAAGCCGTATTCTATCAATATATGCAAAGCTTTCAAGATCTATCCAAACAGTTCACTGAGTATTTCAACGTTCGGCATTTTCCCAACGAACCCGCCAGTTTATATGATGCCGACGAATATTTCCTGAGCCTTGGTGGAAAGCGCGTGAGGCCGGTAATGTGTTTAATGGGCAATGAATTATTTGATGAGATCAACAAAGACGCCTGGCCGGTAGCCACCGCAATTGAACTGTTCCACAATTTCACCCTCATTCACGACGACATTATGGATAAGGCGCCATTGCGCCGGAATCAGCCAACCGTTCATGCTAAATATGGCGAGTCAACCGCCCTGCTTGCAGGGGATGTAATGCTTATTGTAGCATATGATCATCTGAACAAGATCAGCACCGATTACCTGCATAAAGTGATCAGGTTATTCAACCAAACTGCCAAAGAGGTTTGCGAAGGCCAGCAGCTGGATATGGATTTTGAAAAGCAGGAACAGGTGAAAATGGATGCTTATATCCGTATGATAGAATTGAAGACCTCCGTTCTGCTTGCCGCCAGCTTGCGCCTGGGCGCTATTTTAGGCGGGGCCGGACAAAGCAACCAGGAACACCTCTACGCTTTTGGCCGCAACCTGGGCATTGCGTTTCAGATACAGGACGATTACCTCGACGCTTATGGCGATCCTGCCAAGTTTGGTAAGCAACCCGGTGGCGATATTATGGCCAATAAAAAAACCTTTTTAATGATCAAAGCCATGGAGTCGGCAAACCCGGCGCAGTTAAAGGAATTGAAGCGGCTGATGCAGGAAAACCCTGACGATAAAGTGGCCAGGGTATTATCGGTTTTTGATGATTGTGGGGTTAATAAATGGGCCGCTGATCTGAAGGAAAAATATATTGCCGAAGCATTTGAGCACCTGGAAGAAATAGCGGTGGTGTCTACCCGCAAAGAGCCATTGCGCCAGTTGGCGCATTTCCTCGTTCAAAGAGAACACTAACGCGAAGGCAATTTCTGATTTAGAGATTGCTGATTTTGAGATTTAATGGTTCAGCGTTCCGATAAATCTCAAAATCTCAAAATCCCGAAATCAGAAATCCCGAAATCAGAAATCCCGAAATCAGAAATCCCGAAATCAGAAATCCCGAAATCAGAAATCGCAAAATCAGAAATCAAAGATCCCCGATGGTATTTTTAGAGAATTTGCATAATTTTCCCCGCTTAAAAACCCCGTCAGCATGCCAAATTCTCTGTTTCGCACTAAAAAGATAGAATCGATCTTAAAAGAAGGAAGTGATGAGGGACATGGAACCGGGCTAAAGCGGGTGTTGAATGTACGTGATCTTACCTTTTTTGGCATTGCAGCCATCATTGGCGCAGGCAGCTTCAGCAGTTTAGGCGATGCCTGTTTTAAAGGTGGTCCCGGCGTGGTAGTATTGTTCATCATGTGCGGGATTGCCTGTGCGTTTACAGCTTTTTGTTATTCAGAATTTGCCAGCCGCATCCCTGTAGCGGGTAGCGCTTACACATATGCATATGCTTCCTTCGGCGAATTGTTTGCGTGGATCATCGGTTGGGCATTGATCATGGAGTATTCCATCGGGAACATTTATGTAGCTTTTTCCTGGAGCGATTATTTTACCTCTTTTCTGCACAAAATAAATGTACATATACCCGATTACCTGAGCTGCAGTTACCAGGAAGCGAAAAAAACATTTCTCAATTATGCGGCGCAGGCGCCAGCCGATCAGCTTGAATTTGTGAAGAACCAGGCCAATGCAGAACTATTAAATGCGTGGAATAACAGTCCGGTCCTGGGTTCCCTGAAGATCATCTTCGACCTGCCGGCGCTCATCATCAATATTCTCATTACCACCCTCGTATATATAGGTATAAAAGAATCGCGCAATTTCAGCAATGCCATGGTGGTGCTGAAACTGGCCGTGGTAGCGTTGGTGATCATTGTGGGCGCTTATTATATCGATCCGGCCAACTGGGTACCGGTTAACGAAGCCGGTACAAAATCATTCATGCCGAATGGTTTTGGCGGTGTAATGGCGGCCGTGTCGGGTGTATTCTTTGCTTATATTGGTTTCGATGCGGTAAGCGTACTTGCCGAGGAAAGTAAAAATCCGCAGCGCGACCTGCCCCGGGGTATGACCTATTCCCTGGTGATCTGCACCATAGTGTACATTCTGCTGGCCCTGGTACTGACCGGTGTGGTACATTACAAGCAATTTGAAAATGTAGGCGATCCGCTTGCCAAGATCTTTGAAGTGAAAAATGTAGGCTGGATGCAATTACTGGTTTCCGTTTGTGCCGTAATAGCCATGACCAGTGTCTTACTGGTCTTTCAAATGGGCCAACCCCGCATCTGGATGAGCATGAGCCGCGATGGATTATTACCGCCCGTATTCCAGCGCATTCATAAAAAATACAATACCCCTTCATTTTCTACCATTCTTACCGGTATGGTGGTAGGATTGCCTATATTATTTACCGATAAATCATTTGTGCTCGACTTTACCAGCATTGCCACCTTATTTGCGTTTGTACTTGTTTGTGGCGGTGTGTTGTTGATCCCCCGTAAAGAAAAAGTACCCGGACGGTTTAATATGCCTTACATCAATGCCCAGTTTATCTTTCCCTTGTTGATACTGGCTTCATTGACCGTTTTGACGGTATGGGCGCCGGGATATTTTACAGATATGTTCAATTTTGATTTCTCCGCTGATCCTGGCTATTCAGCCAATACGGTCAGTTTTATGGATCTGGCCACACCCAAAATTTCAGCGATCGTTTTCTGGATCGCCTGTATCATTTTAAGCTTGCTGGCCCTTGTTAAAAAGTATTCCTTGATCCCTTTAATGGGCGTTACGACATGTTTGTACCTGTTAACGGGAATGACAAAAAGCAATTGGGCCTGGTTCCTCGGCTGGCTCTTATTGGGACTGGTTATTTATATTTTTTATGGTTATAGAAAAAGCAAACTCGCCCGTACCAAATAAGGTACGCGCTGGATGGGATCAATTGACCGCTAAGTACGCTGGCGGTCGCGATCTGGCTGACCGCTTTTTCCAGGAAATAGTCAAAAAATACACAAGCTCCCGGCGGCACTACCATAACCTGCAGCACATACAGGCTTTATTGGAATTTTGTGAAATCTATGCGGCTCAGTTGAATGACCGCGATGTGGTGGAATTTGCCATTTTTTACCATGATATCATTTACAACGTACTGCGAAAAGACAATGAATTGCGCAGTGCAGGCGTGGCGGTGAAGCGGTTAGAAGCGCTGAAGTTTCCTGCTGATAAAATGGAGCAGGTTAAAATATATATCGAAGCTACCAAAACACATGCGCTTACTGTTTCGGTTACCCATCCCAGGGACCTGCAATTCTTCCTGGATTTCGATATGTCGATCCTCGCCGCTGATTTGGATCAGTATGAAGCCTATGCCCGCCAGGTGCGCCGGGAATACCGCATATATCCAGATAACTTGTATTATCCCGGCCGCAAGCAATTCCTGCAATCATGTTTAGCAGCCGAACATATTTTTCAAACCGCCATTTTCCAGGAATTGTATGAGGCGAAGGCCAGAACAAATATGGCCCGGGAATTAGACAAGTATGGTTTGTAGTTTATGGTTTACGGTTTGTGGTTTATGGTTTTTTGTTTGTAGTTTATTGTTTGTGGTTTTCACAACTTTATGCCGTGAACTTTGAACTGTAAGCTGGTTTCTCACCCCTTTACCCATCCAATTATACAATCCTTCAGGTTTTATCCGCCTCCAGATAACAGCAGGGCTACCTCAATAGCTACCACAGGGCTACGGCCTATCGAACAGTTAGCCACATGGTTACCGCACAGTTTTCCCAGGGCTATTTCACGGCCCACCTAAGCACTATCGAACTGCTATCCCAGAACTACCCAACGCTACCGGCTTACCGCAGATTTACCCAATGCTACCGCGCGGCTACCTGAGGGCTACCGCAGGGCTACGGCCTACCGAACAGTTACGCACTTGCTACCGCACAGTTTTCCCAGGGCTATTCCACGGCCCATCTAAGCACTATTGAACTGCAATCCCAGAACTACCCAACGCTACCGGGCTAACGCAGATTTACCCACCGCTACCGCGCGGCTACCTGAGGGCTGTCAGTTACCCGAGGACTACCGAACGGCAACTTAAAGCTACCCAAGTGCTACCTGGACTACCGCAGGAATACACCAGTATCACCCCAGTGGCGGGTCAGATCCGATAATTTTTCACCGATATCAGGCAGGACTCTCATACATGTCACGAGGATGTCTCGTCCCTTTAAAGGAACGGCTTATATACGGGAGATATACGAGACATCTACGGAATATCTACGGGAAATCCCTGCAGCTGGTCCGGAACAAACCCGATCCAGATGTAGTACTGGGTATAGTACGAGACTAATGAAGCGATAGCAAGCAGAGCCCCGCAAAGTCGGAATATCGATAAGGCAGGGCCCGGAAAGGGCCAGCCAGGCAGGGATGTGAGAAAACTGACCCAGGCCGGAGTAAAGGCCGTTGAAGCGAGGAAAGGGTAACGGTAATGGCTCTTTTATGCCCTATCTGTCTAAGCATGTGGCGTTCCATGCGGTTATTGGAAAAACCGGCCAGGGTGGGGCAAGGCTGTTCAGGTAGGAATGAGAAAACTGAGCAGGTTGGGGTCAAATGATCAAAAAAGGTGTGTGATCGGTGCTTATGGCTTCCTTTTCCAACCGTACCTTTGCAGCTGATAAAAATTAAAACAGCAATATGCTGTGATTTAGCAATCAAATAATTATCCATGAAATTTGAGGTCGGCGATAAGGTTGTGGTCATTCAGACCAATGAAGAAGGGGAGGTGATTGATATTATTAATAATAAAATGGTTATGATAGACGTGCGGGGTGTGAAATTTCCCGCCTACGTTGATCAGTTGGATTTTCCATACTTTAAGCGGTTTACGGAGAAAAAGCTTTTCCCGCCCAAAAAAGAGAAAAAGTTCGTTGACGATGTGCCGCGGGAAAAGAAAAAGATCACCCAGCGGGTGGTGGATGGTGTCTGGATCACCTTCATTCCCGTGACCGTAAATGATGAATTTGGCGACGATATTGTGACCGAGCTAAAAGTTCACCTGGTTAACCGGACTGAACAGGGCTATAAATTCACGTATAAACTCACCTATTTTGGCAATACTGATTTTGAGTTGGTGAACCAGATCCATGCATTTGAAGATTTCTACCTGCATGATGTGCCGTTTGAGAATTTGAATGACAGTCCGGTGTTTTGGTTCGAATTTTCCCTGGCTACGCCTGATAAGAACAAGGCTGAATATTTTGAGGCTTCCGTTAAGTTGAAGCCAAAGCAGGTGTTCAATCGCATCGAAGAGGTGCGGCAAAAAGGAGAAGCTACTTTTTCCTATAAGCTGTTCGAAGAGTACCCACCGCGGCCGTATGAGGATAAACCAGCAGGACTTGACCTTTCGGGTCTGTCGAAAGCCGGTTTTAAGATCTATGATGCTTCCAAAGTGCGGCAACACCTGGAGCCCGCGAAACAGGAGCTTGACCTGCATATTGAAAAGCTTACACCTGCCTGGGAGTCGATGAGCAACCTGGAAATATTATCATTACAGTTGAAAACCTTTGAAAAGTATTTCGATCTGGCGATAGCGCACCACCAGCCCTGGCTGATCGTGATCCATGGCGTGGGCAGTGGTAAACTTCGTGACGAAATACATGAAGTGCTGCGCTTGCGTAAAGAGGTCAAGAGCTTTGCCAATCGCTATCATCCCGCCTATGGGTATGGGGCTACGGAGATCTATTTTCAATATTAATACAGCGTTGCCGGTTGCCGGTTACCGGTTACCAGTCGCCGGTTACCAGTTTCCGGTTACCGGTTACCAGTCGCCGGGTGTCAGTTACCAGTTACCGGTTGCAGTGTTATGGAGTTCCAGGTTTCAGGTTGCAAGTTACAGGGCGGTTTCCGGTTACCAGTTTCCGGTTACCGGTTACCAGTTTCCGAGTGCCAGTTACCAGTCGCCAGTCGCCGGTTATCGGTTACCGGTTACCAGTTGCCGGTTACCAGTTGCCGGTTGCCGGTTACCAGTTACCAGTTACCGGTTACCAGTCGCCGGGTGTCAGTTACCAGTTACCGGTTGCAGTATTATGGAGTTCCAGGTTTCAGGTTGCAAGTTACAGGGCGGTTGCCGGTTACCAGTTTCCGGTTACCAGTTACCGGTTACCGGTTACCAGTCGCCGGTTACCAGTTTCCGGTTACCAGTTGCCGGTTACCAGTTGCCGGTTACCAGTTGCCGGTTGCCAGTTGCCGGTTGCCGGGTGGCAGTTGACCATTGCCCATTGACCATTGACTATTCACCATTGACCATAAAGCCCAGCTGCAACAGGCATAACTTTAAGAGCGGCTTTTCTCTACTATTGACCATTGACCATTGACCATAAAGCCCAACTGCAACATGCATAACTTTAAGAGCGGCTTTTTTTCTACTATTGACCATTCACCATTGACCCACCCGCCGCCTGCCAAGTCCTGATAACTATTTCATAACTTTGCAATAACTACAAACCGGGCTATCGCCTCGATCTTCGGGGAGGAAAGTCTGGACAGCATAGGGCAATGTACCGGTGAATAGCCGGGTCCTGTTCTTCCGGCCAACCGGGAGCATGGGAACAGACAGTGCCACAGAAAATTACAGCCTGCATTCCGGCCACCGGCCGGATTAGTCCCGATTAAGTTCGGGAGGGTGATGGTGAAAATGTGGGGTAAGAGCCCACGGCTCTGACCGGGTGACCGGCAGGGCGGGTAAACCTTGCATGCTGAAATGCCATGTATACCAGCGTTGAAGGGCGGCTCGTCCGATCCTTCCCGGTTCACCGGGCAGGAACGTTGGGTGGGTAGGCAGAATGATCCAGTCAGTAATGGCTGGACAAGATAAATGATAGCCTCCCGGTTTATGACCGGGATACAGAATCCGGCTTACAGGTTTGTAGTTATTTTTTATCACCAGGCCCAGTTATCCCCACTTATAATATTTTACTGGCTGATTATAACTGCTATAGCTATTCATGAATAAATGGATGGATTTTTCAGGCATTATTTTTGAATTTTTCCTATCACTTCCAATACGCACCTGAAAGGTGCTTTCACCTTTGATAAGTCTGAATTCATGATGTTACCTTATCCTTACAGTATGGTTGTTGTTGAACGGCCATAAGTAACCGCTTTTACCAGTATTCCTATATATTCCCCTTTACTTTACAATCGTAGGGCCTATTTGTAACCGTAATATTCGCCTTATGAGGAACATCGTATTCACCCTGGGATGCGGCCTTGTAGCATTTCTGGCCGGCCTGTTAATTTACTTCTATAATAAACCCAGGAACCTGGCTGCTGAAACCGGCATTCCAATTACTGCTACTGAATTATATGCTCAATTCACTTCCGATCAGCTTCAGGCTAACCAGGCCTATTTGAATAAAGTGTTGCAGGTGAGCGGGCGGGTACTAAACATTAAGAACAGCCGATATGCAGGCAGCACCGTTGTTCTATATACCGGCGATCCGACCTGCACCGTTTCTTGCAGATTTAATAAAGAACATAATTTATCTGTAAAACCCGGTGATAAGATCACTGTTAAAGGGATCTGCTCCGGTTATTTCAGTGATGTTGTACTCACCAATGGTCAATTGGCTAATTAGCTAATGTGCTAATGTGCTGATGAGCTGATGTGCTGATGGGAAACGATGTAAATCGCATAATCACTTCTTGAACTATGAAGAACATTTTGCATTAAGTAATTCGCTGATGCGAACGTTAGTGATCGCATATCGTATTACTTAAATTATAAAGGACATTGTGCATTAAAGGCAATTAGCAAATTAGCACATAAGCAAATTATCACATTATCTTATCCTATTGTGATTCGTACCCATCGCCAGTGCAAAGGGTGGGCGTCTTTTGCTCAGGACGACCCGCCTTTGCCTGGCAACTAATTTAACCGATTAGCTAATTAGCTGATGTGCTGATGTGCTAATTAAAGCCAATTAGCTAATTAGCACATTATCACATTATCACATTATCACATTATCACCATTATCACATTATCCTCACCGCTACTCCTACCTGGATTTGATCTGATTTCCATTCATAACGGTTATCTATATTGTTGATGTCAGATAATCCTCTATTATAGCGTGCATAAAATCCTACACTGCTCAAATTCACCTGGGCGCCCAGGTTAGCGCTCCATGCTGCATTCTTGAAAGCCTGCCGGCCACTCTTTAACAGGTTCTCGTCATCGAACACAAGATGGCTGTATTGCGGGCCGGCCATTACACTGATCAATTTATTCAGATTGAATCGAACCAGCAGCGGTATACTAATGTAAGCCAGTTTAATTTTTTCATTCGCCGAGCTCCTGCCATAGTTATTGTAATAGGTCATGAAATCGCTGCTCTTTTTGTATTGCGACCAGGTATATAACAGTTCCGGTTGAATGGCCCAGTGTTTAGTAATATTATATTCGAAAAATCCACCGGCCTGGAAACCGGGCGAATATTTGTTCTGCACGCCCTTACCGTCCAGGGCGCTATAACTGGCATCGAGCTTGGCACCAAAATGAAATTTCTGTGCATGGACTAACAGGGTAAACAACAAGATGGTGCATAGCATAATACATTTCATAATACGGAATTTGATAAAGGGCTTGTTTGTCATATAACGTGATGGTTTGAATAGCATAATGTGAAGGTCGAATCAAATGTATTTGCCGGACATTCATGGGAAACGTTATAATCTGCGAAAGCCCGGAAATAATAGACAAAAAAGCAGATTGTTGGGATGGTTACCGGTTACCAGTTGCCGGTTACCAGTTACCGGTTACCAGTTACCAGTTGCCGGTTACCAGTTGCCGGTTACCGGTTACCAGTTGCCGGTTGCCGGTTGCCGGTTACCGGTTACCAGTTACCGGTTACCGGTTACCAGTCACCCGTTGCCAGTTACCAGTTGCATCAGTTGCCAGTTACCAGTCGCCAATTGCTGGTTTCCGGTTACCCATGGACCATTCTCAACATATTCACCAGCTTTTAATGGCATTTTAAGATTGCTGGTTTTCGTTCCGCATGCAACCGCCCGGACAGTATATGCATCTGTAACTGTCCGTTTTACATTTGTTCTATTAGTATTCCATTTCGCCAACTGCGAGCTGTGAACTTTGAACTGTGAACAGTGAACTGTGAACTACGAATTGCCAACTGCAAACTGCGAACTGTGAACTACGAACTGCGAACCGCCAACTGCCAACTGCGAACTGCAAACTTGGTTATTGCTGATTTATTTATACATTTACCTGAAGGGATAGATTGCTTGTATTATGAATCATTTACCAACTGTAGATTTAACAATTATTCTCATCTACTTTGCGGCCATGATCGCCGTAGGTATCTTTTTAAGCGGCAGAAATAAAGGATCCGAACAATATACCGTAGCTTCCGGCGCCATTCCGGGCTGGGCCCTGGGTATGTCGTTCTACGCTACTTTTCTAAGCGCCATCACTTTTTTAGGCGATCCGGGCAAATCTTTCGGCGCCAACTGGAATTCTTTTGTATTCAGTCTCTCTATGCCGTTTGCCGCCTTTATTGCTTCCCGTTTTTTTGTTCCCTTTTACCGCAACAGCGAAGCCATCAGCGCCTATACCCACCTGGAAGAACGCTTCGGCGCCTGGGCACGCACCTATGCCATGATCTGTTTTGTATTGATCCAGTTGGCCCGCATGGGAACCATTTTCTATTCCATTGCCCTTACCCTGAAAGCCCTTACCGGATTTTCAATGCCGGCCATCATGATCACCACCGGCATTTGTATCGTTGTTTATACCATGATGGGTGGCATGAAGGCGGTGATCTGGACGGAAGTCGTACAGGCTGTGATCAAAACCGTGGGCGCTTTATTGATCCTGTACCTGATCGTTTCGCAGCTCGACGGTGGGTTTAACTATATCATTGAAACCGGCAGGGCCCACGATAAATTCAGCCTGGGCAGTTTTAAAGTATCTGAATTTTCGATGTCAACATTCTGGGTGATCTTTCTCTACGGCTTTTTTATAAACCTGAATAATTTCGGGATCGATCAGAATTACATTCAACGCTACCACACTGCCCGTAATACCCGCGATGCCAGCCGCAGCATTTGGATGTGTGTTTGGTTCTATGTACCGGTGAGCATGTTGTTCTTTTTTATCGGCACTGCCTTATATGCTTATTATCAACAGCATCCCGATCTCATTATGCCCTTACAGCAACAGGTGTCGGCAGAGAAGAACATTCCGCTGGCCAGCCTGACGCCTGCTGATTATGGCGACCGGGTACTGCCTTTTTTCATGCGCCATGAAGTGCCGCGCGGTTTGCTGGGACTGATCATTGCCGCCATTTTATCTGCCGCCATGAGCACCATGAGCAGTGGCATGAACAGTTCCGCTACGGTCTTTTTGAAAGATATATACCTGCGGTATTTTAACAAAGATGCTTCGGCAAAAGCGCAAATGAGGGTGCTCTATATTGCTACAGGGGTCATGGGCATCCTGGCCATCAGTTTTGGCATTGGCATGATAGGGGTAAAAAGTTTGCTGGATGCCTGGTGGAAACTGGCAGGCATATTTTCCGGCGGCATCCTGGGGCTATTCTTATTGGGATTGCTGGCGCGGAAAGCTAAAAATGTGGAAGCGGCCATTGCGGTCATTATCGGGGTGCTGGTGATCATCTGGATCACTTTTTCGCGGCAATTGCCCGATAACTATGCCTGGCTGCGCACCAACCTGCATGCAAACATGACCATCGTCATTGGAACCCTCACCATCTTTTTAACAGGCAAGTTCCTGGCCGGTTTGCGAAAAAGCAGCTGACCCGCCGATCAGAGCAGATTAAATCCTCATTTTCAAGAGACTACCAACATCGTATTAAATAATAGATTTTATGCGATAATTGTCTGTAAAACAATATTTCCTTTTTAATTTTAAAGGGCGAAAAGGCCTGACATTTTTAACTACAACAATCAAAATAAATCGGATGGAAAAAAGATTTGTTCCGGTAATGATCACACCGTTCAACCTGAAGGCAAAGATCGATTTCGATATGGTGGAACGATTGATCGATTTTTACCTGGCAGCCGGTGTAAGTGGTTTTTTTGCCAATTGCCTGAGCAGTGAAATGTACAGCATCAGCGAAGATGAGCGGCTTGAATTAACAGCCCACATTGTGCGTTATGTAAATGGCCGGGTGCCGGTGGTGGCTACCGGGTCTTTTGGACTGACCATTGAAGATAAAGCCGAATTCAGTAAAAAGATCTATGATACTGGCATCGATGCCGTGGTGCTCATCACCGGGCATTATGCCAATGTGGATGATGGGGACGATGTGCTGTTGAAACGTTTCGAAAAGATGTTCTCATTAACGCCCAATATTCCGATGGGTACCTATGAGTGCCCGGCGCCCTATAAGCGTATTTTATCTGCCGATGTGTTTAAAACACTGCTGGCGACCGGCAGATTGAAATATCACAAAGACACGAGCATCGATCTGGAAAAAGTAAAAGAAAAATTGCAGATAGCGAATGTGCCGGGTTTCGACTTTTTCGATGCGCATACGCCTAATGCCATGCATAGTTTACAAATGGGCGCCCGCGGTATGTCATCTATCAGCGGTAATTTTTATCCCGAGATACTGGTATGGATGTGTAATAACGCCAATGATCCGGCTAAACAGGCAGAGGTAGAATGGCTGCAGTCGGAGCTTACGCGGGTTGATCCGCTCATTCACCAGGCTTACCCGATGAGCGCCAAATATTTCCTGCAATTGCGCGGTTTACCGGTTCGTACCATCAGCCGGGCCTACGTGCAGGAACTGACGCCGGCGCAGAAAGACGTTTTAAAAGGTATTTACGATAGTTTTACGCAGTGGTGCGGCCGGTTGAATATAACGCCTGTAGATACGCGTAGCATTATGGAACCTAAAATTTTACCAGACCCTGCTATTTAGTACTGTCACTTTGTTTTATTGAATATTGTGTGTTCTTGATTCTGCCACAAATACTTCTTCAATAAATTGTGGTTAAAAAAGAAGCAGGAAGTAAGAAATTTGCGAGTTTCTTACTTCCTGCTTCCTATCTCGTACTTCGCAATCTTTTGTAGAAAAGTTATACAACTACCAGTAACATCCACTATTACCGTCTGCGACTATTGTAATAATCTTTCTTTGCCTGCAATATCTCCCTGTCACGTTCGATCTTCAGTGCATGCACCTGTTTTCTTCTTTCCTTCCGCGTAAGGCTTTCATCATGACGTACCGACCAGATCCTGTCTTTATAATCGGTTTGAATATCCTGGATCTCAAGGTCCAGTTTACTAGGCCGCGAATGATAATAATATCCCGGAGGATAAGCATACCATGGACTATAGTAGAAAGGAGCATAGGGTCCCCAGCCGCCTAATCCAATACCAACAGCGACATGGGATCGAGGATAAAACCGGGGCACTGGTCGTATCACCTTTTGGGCCGATGCATGGAGGGTTAATCCCAATGCAAAGATTGCTATTAATGATACCGTTTTCATCTTACTAATTTTTAAAGTTTCATCTATAAGACGTCAAATAGTACGCAAAGGTTAATCTGAAATATTAAGTATAACGTTTCAATAACAAATGGCACCGGAGGACCAGGATCAGGAAGCTGTTGCATCAACCGGTTGGATTTTATCTTTTTATAAAGGATGTTTATGGTTATTTTTATCGTCTGTCAAATTAATTTAATTTGAGTTCTATGAACGACCAGCATATCAGTGGCAAATGGGTGGGTGCGTATACGTATGGTGAGGAATATGATGAACCTGTAAGAGGCAAAACGGTTTCTTTTGAAATGGAGCTGACAGTTGTTAATGGTTTGCTAAAAGGAGCGTGTACCGACGCCGAAGCGGCTGCTCATTTTCAGCAACCCGCCACCATTGAAGGATCAGTGCATGACAATTCCATCAGTTTTATAAAACAGTATCCCCACTACTGGCAACACGAAAAAGGCGGACCGCGTTTTCTGCCTAAATTACCTTCCCAGAAAGTTTGTTATTCAGGAAAATTCATCGATGGCCGGTTTGAAGGAGAATGGGAGATCATAACGACGCTCTCCGGTGCGCAGGGCGAACCAGTATTATACAAAGGCTTTGGCCGCTGGTTCATGACCAGGGCAATTTCTGATTTCTGATTTCTGATTTCTGATTTTGAGATTTCGAGATTTCGAGATCTCATTTGATTTGACGTCTGATAAACCGCAAAATCTCAAAATCGCAAAATCACAAAATCTCAAAATCCCGAATCGAAAATCGTATAGTTACTTCTTCCCAAGAGCAGCATTGATCGGCGCGCGGTCGATATATTGTATCAGCTCATCTATCTGGTTCTCGTTTGTAAAGTGCAGATCGGTATGCACCCAGAATGTAAGACTCGCCTTATTTTTATAGGTTGCATTCACCTTTTGCCAATATAAGAGCCAGGTGCCTTTCTTTTCCGGGCCCTGTGGTTCATTAACGGTCACGGGCAGCCAGATATCATTACTGAAGCGAAGCGAATCAATGACATTCATCCTGCGCTCTTTCCAATATTTTATGATGGCGGCTTTTCCGGCAAGGCTGTCGCCCGAAGACCAGCGGTATACGGCATTATCTGTAAAATTACTGGCCCAGCCCTCGATATCTCCACGGGCAAACTGATCCCAGGCTTTTTTCCCGATGTCAATATATTTCTGATCGGCAAATTCTACGGGCGGGGGTGTTTTGGTGGATTCACCGGCGACTACAGACTGAGTACTTTTTTCTGCTTCGTTCTGGCAGGCAGCAGCCAGCATCAGGATGAGCGTTCCTAGAAAGATGTTTCTCATAAATCAATCGTTTATGGGTTAAAAAATGGGAGTGGACCTGTTTGCAGAACCTTTAGCGGGATTAAAAGGAAGAGGCTCAAAGCAGCTAATGTAGGGATATTGCAAGAGCTGGTCAAAAATATTGTCCCCTAAGCTGCTTGAACAGAGCAATTTATGATTTTAATCAGGAAAATAGGCCTGTCTGCATACTAAAATAAAACGAACGGGTGTTTGCATCTCCGTTTTTAGATCGTTATATTCACATACGACAATTCCTAAAACCCCCTACCATATGAAACTCCACACACACCTCAGTATTTGCGTATGGTCATTATTGGCAGCCTGCTCATCGGCCGATAAAACCAAGATACCGCCCATCAGCAATCAATATGCAGCAAATGCACCACAACCCACAGACGAAGGATTTAAAAAACAACCGGCGGGCACGATCCTCCATTTTCTGCAATGGTACCGCTCCAATGTGCAGCAGCTTAAAAAGATCGATATGGTGAAACATTCCTCCCATCCTGATTCTTCAAACTATTATGTTGTGAATGATGCCGGAACGGAACAATACCTGGAGGCATTGAAGCAGAGCGGTTTTGTAAGCGATACCTACATTACCAACTGGCGCGCGTATTTCAGAAAATGTAACGAGAACCTGCGTAAGAGCCCGCAAAGCGAAGCGCCGGTTCAGGGACTCGATTTTGACCTGGTAATGCTCGCGAAAGAGTATGAAGAAGACCTTACGGGTATCGAAAGATCAACGGTGGAATATGTGAGCGTTGCCGAAGATAAGGGCTCTATTACGGTTGGACTGCCTTCTGCAGGAAGATTGAAGTACAGGATCACCAAACAGGACGGGAAATGGCTTATAGACGATATTAAAGACCTGCGTAGTGCGCTTGACCAGGCGCAGAATGATTAACGATAAACCCGTGCCACGGTTTTAAACCGCGGCACGGGTAATTATTTAAGCTTCTGCTTCAACATACGAACTTACCGGTTCGCAGGTACAGATCAGGTTCCGGTCACCATGGGTGTTATTCACTCTTGCCACACTGGGCCAGAATTTATTCTCACGTATATACGGTAACGGGAATGCTGCCTGTTCGCGGGTATAACTGTGTGACCATTGGGAACTGATCACAACATGTTGCGTATGCGGCGCATTCTTCAATGCATTGTCTTTTTTATCGGCCCTGCCTTCTTCAATCGCGCGGATCTCTTCGCGGATGCTTAACAGCGCATCGCAGAAACGATCGAGTTCGGCTTTGTCTTCGCTTTCCGTAGGTTCTATCATAATAGTGCCCGGTACTGGGAAGCTCATTGTAGGCGCGTGGAAGCCATAGTCCATCAAACGTTTGGCCACATCTTCCGCTTCAATTTCAGCACTCTTCTTGAAGGGGCGCAGGTCAACGATAAATTCGTGCGCACATTCACCATTATGGTTCGTGTACAGGATCTCGTATTGTCCTTCCAGGCGGGCCCGCATATAATTCGCATTCAGGATGGCATATTCACTGGCTTTGCGAACGCCTTCGGCGCCCAGCATCCTGATATAGGCATAACTGATAAGCAATATGGAGGCTGAACCATAAGGAGCTGCACTTACCGAATTGATGGTGGTAAGGCTGGTAGATTTATCACGGCCACGGCTGCTCTCGATAGTAACATGTTCTGTTTGCAGGTTACCGGGCAGGAATCTGGCAAGGTGTTCCTTTACACAAATGGGGCCCATGCCGGGACCGCCGCCGCCATGTGGAATAGCAAAGGTTTTATGCAGGTTCAAATGGCATACATCAGCGCCTATTAAACCGGGGGCGGTTAAACCCACCTGGGCATTCATGTTGGCGCCATCCATGTATACCTGTCCGCCATGCTGGTGAACGATCTTTGTGATCTCTTTTACGGTTTCTTCATAAACCCCATAGGTGCTGGGGTAAGTGATCATGATCCCTGCGAGGTTCTTGCTGTGTTGTTCCGCTTTAGCCTTAAGGTCTTCCACATCGATATAACCATTTTCCAGCGCCTTCACGACCACGACCTTCATGCCGGCCATAACAGCACTCGCGGGGTTCGTACCGTGGGCAGAAATGGGGATAAGCATCACGTTGCGATGTGATTCGTTGCGGCTTTCATGGTAAGCGCGGATCACGAGCAGACCTGCATATTCGCCCTGGGCGCCGCTGTTCGGCTGCAGGCTGCAGGCGTCAAAGGCGGTGATCTCACAGAGGTATTTGCTCAATTCATCGGTGATCTGTTTATACCCTTCCGTTTGATCGGCCGGCGCAAAGGGATGTATTTTGCTCCAGTGCTGCCAGCTCAGGGGGATCATTTCACTGGCGGCATTCAGTTTCATAGTACAACTGCCAAGTGAGATCATGGATGTATTCAGCGACAGGTCTTTATTCTCAAGCTGTTTGATGTACCGCATCATTTCTGTTTCACTGCGGTGGGTATTGAACACCGGGTGTGTTAGATAATGACTGGTGCGGGTAAGCGTATTTGGAATATTGTACAGTACGGCGTCTTCGCTCAGGCTGAATGTGGCTACACTTTGATCGTTCGGATGATCGAGCAGTAACAGAATATCCAGCACATCGCTCAGGGTAGTGGTTTCATCGAGTGATATCCCTACCTCGTTATTGCCATAATAGCGGAAATTGATCTGAGCGGCTTCTGCTTTTTTGCGAATGCTGCTGGCATTCTTTGCCCTGAATACGATCGTATCGAAGAAGTTCTTATGTACCAGCTCATATCCTTCCGCTTCCAGTTCTTCGGCCAGTGCATTGGCAAGCACTGTGACTCTTTTGGCTATGTTCTTCAGTCCGTCGGGACCATGATAAACCGCGTACATGGCGGCCATGTTCGCCAGCAGGGCCTGGGCCGTACAAATATTGCTGGTGGCTTTCTCGCGTTTGATATGCTGCTCGCGGGTTTGCAGGGCCATCCGCAGGGCGCGGTTGTTCTGCGCATCGATGCTCACCCCGATGATCCGGCCGGGAATATTCCTTTTGAATTCTTCTTTAGCGGCAAAAAATGCTGCGTGCGGACCGCCAAAACCTAAAGGAACGCCAAAGCGTTGGGCGGAACCGAAGGCTACATCGGCGCCCAGTTCGCCGGGCGGTGTCAGCAGCGTGAGGGCCAGCAGGTCGGTACCCATGGCTACATAAGCGCCTGCCTGGTGTACTTTATTGATGAAGTCGCGATAGTCTTCTATGGCGCCTTTGTCGTTGGGGTATTGTACCAGCGCACCGAAGAACTGCTGATCGATCGTGGCAGTTCGGTAATCGCCAAACACTACTTCAATTCCTACGGGTTCAGCGCGGGTAACCACTACATCTTTCGTTTGGGGGAATGTATCGATATCGATAAAGAACTTCGGCCGCGTGATATGTTCATGATCCTTATTCAGGGTGTTGAAGAACATGGTCATGGCCTCGGCGGCGGCAGTGGCTTCATCGAGCAGGGACGCGTTGGTCAGCGGCAGGGCAGTAAGATCGCTTACCATGGTTTGAAAGTTCAATAGGCTCTCGAGACGGCCCTGTGAAATTTCAGCCTGGTAAGGCGTATACTGGGTATACCAGCCCGGATTCTCAAATACGTTACGCAGAATGACGCTGGGCGTAATGGTATCATAATAACCCTGGCCGATATAGTTCTTATAGACCTTATTTTTTAGCGAAATGTCTTTGATCAATTGCAGGTATTCATATTCGCTGATGGAAGGCGGAATGTTCAGGTCTCCCTCCATGCGAATACCAGCCGGCACTGTTTTATCGATCAGCGCATCGAGGCTGCTTTCGCCGATAGCTTTCAGCATCTGGCGGGTTTCAGATTCAGTGGGTCCAATGTGGCGACGGATGAATTCAGTATTCTGTTGTTCAAAAAGATTCATAATCCCGTTTATGTTTGTAGTTTATTGTTTCTGGATCCTAAGCCTGGCAATGGTCATTTTAAGGTATAAGGCCGCAAAGTTAATATTAAACTGGCAGACTAACACCTGTTTGGCATCAGGCGTGAATTCAATGGGGATAAGAGCAAGACCTAGCTAATGTGCTAATTAGCTAATGTGATAATGCGAAAACGCATTAATTTTTGGTTGTCAATCAGTTATAAAGTCAATTAGATCATCAAGTGCATGAGAGCGCAGCGGCGTTCACCAATGGCTGACTTACTAACTAAGTGCTAACAAGCTAATAACAAAGCACTTGCGCGTTAAAACTTGGGGTTTTGAACTTTGTATGCAGAACGCTGTTTTTCTTTCGCCCGCATTTGGTCGCTGGTGAACCGGCTGCCGTCATGGCTCCAGCCCGGCGGACCAAAGAGGTACCTGAGCTTTTTTTTGAAGCCAATGTCCTTACGGCGCAGATCTTTCCAAATAGCAGCCCATTCGTGAAAAATGATATTGGGCAGGGACTCTTTTTCGAGGGGATGGGTGATGCCATAGCGGATGGGTTCATATTGTTGCGGCGGTAATTCTGCCTGAAAAGTGCCAAAGAGTTTATCCCAGATGATAAAGACGGTTCCCATGTTCCGGTCGAGGTACCTCGCATTGGAAGCATGGTGAACCCGGTGATGGGAGGGCGTTACAAAGATATATTCCAGCCAGCCCAGCCTGCGCACTTTTTCGGTATGGGTTAAGATCGCCCACACCTGGCATACAGAATACATAAAGAAGATATCTATGGGCGCGAAGCCGGCCATTGTGATCGGAATAAAGAACAGGAAACTGTAAAAAGGTTCCAGTACGCCGCTGCGGAAACCCACACTGAAATTAAAGTGGGTTGAGGTGTGGTGGTTCACATGAACGGCCCAAAAAAAACGGCATTGATGTCCGAGCCGGTGCAGCCAGTAATGCATGAAATCGGTGAGCAGCAACAGTACGAGCCAGTGTATTGCAGAATGAGACCAGGAGAATAAGCTAAGAGTGAAAAACCAGGTAAGCACGATCAGACTGATGCCACGCATGGCCAGATCGGTTAAGCCGGTCAAAAGGCTGAGGAGGAAATTGTGAACGGTATCTTTCCAACTATAGGAACTTATACCTTCCAAATGGCTGATCAGCAGTTCGGCTCCAATAACCAGGACATATAGCGGTGTTGACAAAAGCAATATGATCTGATCGTATAATGCGCTCATGTGAATTAAAAATCAAAAACCAAACCATGAATGTCAGGGATAAAGTAACTTGCAGGGGCCGGTAAAACTGCATTCGCCCAATGAGGGACAGCCGTTTCCCGCTGGATCTCGCCGCTGCAGATGCCAAGTTACAGGCTGAAGTTTATAGCATAAGCGACCGGGCGAACGGGTGACAATTATCCGGCAGGTTTAGGGTCGTTTTTAGTATTAATTCAGCCGGCCACTTTTAAAAATAAATGTAGTTATATAAAATAAATGACAGCACATCGCGATAATAATGAGCCTGTTGGGGGAATGGCAGATGGCAACTGGCAGAAGAAAAGCGCAGAGCATCAGAAGCAGTACAAAACTTTGTTAAAAAGAGCAGACCGGAACAAAGTGTTGAAAAAATTGCCCGAACTGCATGATGAAGCGTTTTCAACAGTTGATTGTTTGCAATGTGCCGCCTGTTGTAAGAACTATTCGCCCCGTTTTAAGACGCCTGATATCAAGCGTATCAGCAAACACCTTAAAATGAAGGAAAGTGTTTTCATTGAAACTTATTTACGGTTAGATGAAGAAGGGGATTATGTGGTAAAGCAAACGCCCTGTGCGTTTCTTGGGGCCGACAACTATTGTAGTATTTATGAAGTTCGTCCGTCTGATTGCGAGCGGTTTCCCTACACCGATGAAGATGTGATCCTGAAACGGCCGCAGCTTACGTTAAAAAATTCGAGTTTTTGTCCGGCAGTGTATTATGTGATGGAAAGATTATTGCAAATTGAGAAATGAGTGAACGAAAGGGTTATTACAGGTTACAGGTTTCAAGTGACAAGCCATTATACATTGGGATTATGAGCGTTATTCTCCCTGCAACCTGTACCGTAACACGGCATCCCTTGCAGCTGTATTATCACATTAGCATATTAGCAAATTATCACATTGGCTTTTGATGTCGCATTTACCAACCCTCATACAGGACCTAGCCTTGATACTGGCCATTGCCGGTGTAACCACCCTGCTATTTAAAAAGTTAAAACAACCGGTAGTGCTGGGATATATCCTGGCCGGATTGCTGGTTGGTCCCAACTTCACCTTGCTGCCTTCCATCTCTGACCTTGACGGCGTGAAGGTGTGGGCTGATATCGGTGTGATCTTCCTGTTGTTCAGCCTCGGTCTTGAGTTCAGCTTTAAAAAACTGATGAAGATAGGCGGCACGGCCGGGGTAACCGGGGTATATGAGATCATGTGTATGGTGACGTTAGGTTATATAACCGGGAAACTGTTGGGATGGCCTACGATGGATTGCATATTCCTGGGTGGTATCATTGCAATTTCATCTACTACGATCATCATCCGGGCTTTTGATGAATTGGGGGTAAAAACCCGAAAGTTCGCCGGTATTGTAATGGGGGTGCTGATCATTGAAGATCTCATGGCGGTGCTGATGATGGTCTTGCTCTCGACCCTTGCGCTTAGCCGTGAGTTTGCCGGTATGGAGATGTTGCTATCGGCACTAAAGCTGGTATTTTTCTTATGTCTCTGGTTCCTCTCGGGCATATTTCTGCTTCCGGGCTTCTTCAAATGGGGGCGAAAGCTGATGAATGACGAAACCATGCTGGTCATATCATTGGGTTTGTGTTTGGTAATGGTGGTGCTGGCTACCTATGTCGGTTTCTCTGCCCCTTTAGGCGCTTTTATTATGGGCTCTGTGCTGGCGGAGACAACGCAGGCTGAAAGGATAGAGCACCTGGTGCAACCGGTCAAGAACCTGTTTGGCGCCATATTTTTTGTATCGGTAGGATTATTGATCGACCCCGAAATGCTTATTAAACACATTGGCCCGGTGCTAATAATATCAGCCGTGGTGATCCTGGGCAAAACGGTCAATGTTACGATAGGCGCCCTGTTATCGGGCCAGCCATTAAGGCAATCTATCCAGGCGGGCATGAGCCTGGCGCAGATCGGGGAATTCTCCTTTATTATTGCCACCCTTGGGTTATCATTGAATGTGACCGGTGATTATTTATACCCGATAGCGGTAGGCGTTTCGGTGATCACCGCCTTCACCACACCCTATATGATCAAACTGGCGGATCCTTTCTTTGGCTGGCTTGCACCCAGGTTACCACTGAAATGGCGAATGGCGATCAATCAGTACAGTACCGGCGCCCAAACCCTTCAGGCCGAAAGCGACTGGCGGGTGGTATTGAGATCTTATCTTACGGTGATGACTTCAAATTCGGTGATCATTATTGCCATTATATTATTGTCTGCCACTTATTTGTTGCCGGTGTTGAAAAACAATGTAACTGGTGAAATATGGCCGGCGATCGTAACTTGTGCGATCACCCTGATCGCTACCGCTCCTTTCTTTTGGGGATTGGCCATTCGGAGGCTGCACTCTATGTCGTATACAAATTTATGGCTCGATAAAAAGTATAATCATGGTCCGCTCGTAATGCTCGAAGTGCTGCGAAATGTATTGATGGTGCTGCTGGTTGGTTTTATGGTAAACCAGCTGTTCAATACCATGATCGCCTTTGTGGCCATATTACCGGTCATCGTGATCGTATTGCTGGTATTTGCCCGGCGGTTAAATTCATTCTATGCGCGCATAGAAAAACGGTTCCTCATGAATTTGAACCAACGTGAGCAGCTGCAACCTTCGGGCACCAGTGACCTGTCGCCCTGGGATGCGCACATGGCGTTTTTTACCATGCCGCCCGAGTCGGCGGTAGTAGGTAAAACCCTGCAGGAGCTGGCCTGGCGGGAACAATATGGGATCAACATTGCGTATGTGGAACGGGGCTCAATAACTATTACAGCGCCATCGCGCACAGACGTATTATATCCTTTTGATAAGATTGCGGTCATTGGCACGGATGTACAGCTGGAACAGTTCCGCAACATTCTGGAATCGGCCATTCTGCCTTCACAGAACGGTGATTCAGAGATCATCCTGAATAGATTGATCGTGGATAACCATACTGCCTTGCGCGGAAAGACGATTCGTGCCTCCGGTATTCGCGAGATAACGAAAGGCGTGGTGGTTGGCATCGAGCGCGATGGAAAGCGCATTTTGAACCCGGATTCAAATACGGTTTTTGAATGGGACGATATTGTGTGGATCGTAGGCGACCGCAAGAAGATCGAAGAGCTGAAGGAAATGGGGATCAGGCAATAATTAGCTGATGTGCTGATGTGCTAATTAGCTGATGTGCTGATTTGCTGATGTGCTAATGAAATACGGGCAATAATTAGCTGATGTGCTGATTTGCTGATGTGCTAATGAAATACAGGTGAATACGTAAGCAATTCTGTCGAAGGTCAGTTTTTTTCGGGCGGCAATACATTTACCTTTATAGTAAATTAATTGCTATGCCAAAATTCGTCATTGAAAGAGAGATGCCCAATGTTGGTAATCTTTCCCAGGAACAACTTCAACAGGCAGCCCAAACGTCCTGCGGCGTGTTAATGGAAATGGGCCCTTCCATACAGTGGGTACACAGTTATGTAACAGATAATAAGATCTACTGCGTTTATAATGCAACTGATGAGGAAGCGATCAAAAAACATGCAGCTACTGCAGGTTTTCCGGCCGATAGGATAAGCCGTGTGCGCACTATTATGGATCCTACGACGGCGGAAGTTTCTTAAAAGGCATCGAAGCAACAAGGCAAAAAGGCAATGAGGCAACAAGGCAGAGAAAAGACAACAAGGCAACAGGCAATCGGGAATGGAGATTAATACTCTCAATAGAAAGTATTGCATGACCTAGAACTCAATTGATCAATTTTATTAACCTAATTAACTCGTCAACTTTCCACCTGTTTCCGATTTTGCTTTGACCTGGGGCAATGCAGGCGCCTTAGGCTTCACCATATTGTTCGTATGATTCACCACAAGATTGTTTTTACCGGGCACAGGCAGCAGATTATTTCTTCCCATTTTAAAAGCTACATACAACAGACATAAGGTTACGATAAACTGAATGACGGTAAGCGAATTTGACACTACATGGACGGCCGGACGGATCGCCCTTTTCATCTGTGATTCTTTCATGGCCGACAGGGGAGGGTAAATGGTCGCATCGCCAAAATAGATCATCTCTGATATGATCACCTGTTTATTGATGGTAGCTATGAGCAGGATGAGCATGGAGCCTGCAACGAGCATGATAATATTCGATGCTTTCCTGCTGAACTGGTGCCTGATCTCTTTTACCAAAAAGATAAAAAAGGCAAAGAAGATAAATAACGGTAATACAATTTTCCAGGAAGAGATGGTGAAATAGGTCTCGTGCAGGCGGATGTCGAAATGATTGCTGAGGAAGGTCCAGCCAAACACAAAAATGGTCACCAATACGGTGGCGTTCAGGATAAGACCTAACCAGATCAGTTCAATGAGTAACGGCTTAAATTTTTGCATAGGTAATCAGGCTTGGATTAAATATACAAAAACCGTGCGATTATTATCCGAACAGATCGCTGCTCAGATACCGGTCGCCCCGGTCGCAAACGATGAACACAATTACGCCTGATGTAAGCTCTTTGGCCACCCTGAAAGCGGCAGAAGCGGCTCCCCCACTGCTCATGCCTGCAAATACGCCTTCCACTTTGGCCAGTTGCCGGGCGGTAATCGTAGCTTCCTGCTGCGATACATCGATGATGCGATCGACCCGGCTGGGATCGAAGATCTTGGGCAGGTATTCCTTGGGCCAGCGCCGGATGCCGGGAATAGAGGACTCTTCCGTTGGCTGGCAGCCCACGATCTGGATCGCCGGGTTCTTTTCCTTAAAGAACATAGAACAGCCCATAATGGTGCCGGTAGTGCCCATCGAGCTCACGAAGTGGGTGATGGTTTGGTTCGTATCGCGCCAGATCTCGGGACCGGTTGTTTTATAATGCGCTTTGTAATTATCAGGATTAGAGAACTGGTTCAGGATGATGAACTCACCGGTAGCTGCTTTTTCTTCGGCGTAATCGCGGCATTTTTCAATGCTCTCCAGCAGCGTTACTTTGGCGCCGTATGCTTCCATGGTGAGGGTTCTTTCGCGGGTTGATGTGGATGGCATCACCAGTTCAATATCAAGGTTGAACAAGCGGGCTACCATGGCCAGGGCAATGCCGGTGTTACCACTTGTTGCTTCGATCAATTTGGAGCCTGGTTTTATTTCACCCCTTTCAAGGGCAGACCTGATCATATTCAGCGCAGGCCGGTCCTTCACGCTACCGCCCGGGTTATCGCCTTCCAGTTTGGCATATATAGTTACATTCGGATTGGGATTGAGCTGTTTGATCTCTACCATGGGGGTGTTGCCTACCAAATCAATAATACTTGCCATTGTATATATTTAAACAGAAGATTGAAATTACCACTTTTATAATTCTCATTTCGCCTGCTGCTGGAATTAATTCTACTACAGCGATAGATTAAAAAGTGCCGGCTTTCACTGAAAGCAGTCAATTATATATGTGGATTACTGCCTATACAATTCCAGAAATGGTTTGGTTCAAAATGGTGATCCTGATTTTTTTACAACATTTAATACAATGGTTTAAAAGATCTTTTACAAGGCCTGAAGCTTTGCTTTAACAATGTGACCGGTACATATAGGCAATAACTGTTACTTTTGCAGCAATTTTTACGTTTGTTGACCATCAAATTGTAATAGAATGGCTGTTGATCCTGGTACCGATAATCCTTCAAGTCCTTTCGCTTCGATACGCATCAAAGAATTTCGCCTGTTCATTATTCAACGGTTCTTCTTTATAATGGCCATGCGTATGATTGCCACCGTAATTGGCTGGAAAATGTACCAGATCACAAAAAGTCCGCTCGCCATTGCCTTTGTAGGTTTATCAGAAGCGATCCCTGCTATTTCGCTGGCTTTATATTCCGGGCATGTGGTTGACAGAAGCGACAAGCGTACCCTGCTGTTCAGAATGATCGTTTTGTATTTTCTCTGTTCGGCTGCATTCCTGCTCATAACGTTCCGGCAAACTGAATTGAGCCTGGGTAAACAATTTGTTCAGTTTGCTATCTACGGAGTTATGTTCTGTACAGGTGTGCTGCGTTCTTTTTCAGGACCCGCCACCAGTTCAATATTAGCGCAACTGGTGCCCAAAACTGTTTTGCCGAATGCGGTCACCTGGAGTTCGAGCACCTGGTTATCGGCTTCTGTACTGGGGCATGCGTCGGCCGGTTTCCTGGTGGCCTATGCCGGTTATACCGGAACTTTTATATTGATCATGACGTATATCGCCATTGCCGGGACGGCATTGTTCCAGATAGAACGCAAACCCATTGTGCATTCGAACAAAGGGCAGGCTACCTGGGAAAGTGTAAAAGAAGGATTGCGCTATGTATTCGGCACAAAGGAATTGCTGGGCGCTTTATCGCTCGATATGCTGGCTGTATTGTTTGGTGGCACCACAGCGATGATCCCCTTCTTTGCCGGCGAAATTTTACACGTAGGCGCCATTGGTTTCGGCTGGCTGAATGCAGCGGCCGATATCGGTTCCATGATCGTTATTCTAACACTTACCTTTTATCCACTTCGTAAAAAGCAGGGTATGATATTATTGTTTGTGGTGGCCGGTTTCGGCTTGAGCATCATTACGTTTGGCATTTCAACCGTATACTGGCTTTCCTTTGTTGCGTTGATGCTGAGCGGCGCCCTCGATGGCATCAGCGTGGTGATCCGCGGCACCATTCTGCAATTGAAAACGCCCGATGAAATGCGCGGGCGCGTATCTGCGGTAAACTCCATGTTCATTAACTCATCGAATGAGATCGGCGCTTTTGAAAGCGGGGTGGCGGCGCATTTAATGGGCAAAGTGCCTTCTGTCGTTTTTGGCGGCGCCATGACCCTGCTTGTTGTAGTAATTATGTGGTTTAAAGCGCCTACGCTTAGAAAGTTTGAGTATTAATACACACCGAGAAGTGGTCGCTACATTCAACAGCCTGTCCCCTTTAGGGGCCGGGCTATTATGGTAATGTAAAATAATGTTGACCCTGCTCATAGTCATTTTCCAGGGCATCGATGATGACCTGTAAATGTTTCGGATTGCTGAGAAAATCGGCATTGCCGGCATCGATGAACAGCGTTTTGATATTATGTTGTTTTATATAATGGGTATAGGTCTGTTGAATGTTCAGCAGGTATTCATCGGGGATACTTTGTTCGTAGGAACGGTTCCGTTTTTTTATGTTCTGCTGTAAGCGGCTCACGGGTGCATGCAGGTAAATGAGCAGCTCAGGCTGAACCAGCTGCTGGTGAATGATATCGAATAGTTTTTGATATAACCTGAATTCCTCTTCGGGCAGGTTGATCTTGGCGAACAACAGGCATTTGGTGAACAGGTAATCGGTTATGGTGATCCGCTGGAAAAGATCATTGGTGTGGATCAGTTCCTTTAATTGCTTATACCGTTCTGCCATGAAAAACAATTCTACCGGGAACGCATATTGCTGCGGGTTTTCATAAAATTTGGCCAGGAAAGGGTTGTCGGCGAATTCTTCCAGGATTAAACGTGCATTAAAATGTTTGGCCAGCAAATACGCCAGCGTAGTTTTACCGGCACCGATATTTCCTTCTATCGTTATGAAATGATATTTCATTTATTCTTGATTCCTTGTTTCGTCGTGAAAAAAGCCAGTGTGTACTTACTTCCCGCCATTTTTAAAGACAGCAACCTCCAACTTATCCGGACATTCTTCCAATAAATGGGCAACGCTTTTTTTCAGAACCGGATGTACAAATGCAGGCGCAATTTCATTGAGCGGCGCAAGCACAAAACGGCGGTTGGGCAGCTCGGGGTGGGGAATACTAAGGTCAGGTTCATCTATAACGGCATCATTGTAGAACAATATGTCGATGTCTATCAGGCGCGGGCCGAATCTTTCCAGCCGCCGACGGCCCATTTTTTCTTCTACTGATAAGATCGTGGTGATCAGTTCCCGGGCGCTTAAAGAAGTGGTTAATAAAAGCGCCTGGTTCAAAAAAGCGGCCTGATCGGTTTTGCCCCAGGCAGCAGTTTCGTACACGGCCGATTGTTGTACAACCGGTCCACAGGTAGCCGATAACAGGCTTACAGCCTGGTGCAGGTTTTGCAACCTGTCGCCCATATTGCCGCCTATCAGTAAAAAGACTTTATTCATATATTGCACTCCCTCGAAGGGTCAAATATCTTTGAATTTCGTTTAAAATAAATTTGTTAATGAAGAGCTTTTTTAAAATATTCCTGGCGTCCCTCCTGGCTTTTTTCGTGATATGCGTGATCATCATTTTTGTTTTTATCGGTTTTGTGACGAATATAGCCAGCAAGGACAAGGTAAAAACGGGCGCCAAAGCGGTACTGGAGATTGATCTGGGCCGCACTTATCCTGAAGTGGGTGTGGAAAATCCACTGGCCCGTTTTTCCGGTAAGGACGACGGTGATATGCCCTCGTTATATGATGTAGTTCGCCTGATCAAATATGCCAAGACAGATTCAGCAGTAAAGGGCATTTACATCAAATGCGGCAACAATGGCAATGGCATGGGCGCCAGCCAGGAGATCCGCAATGCATTGCTCGACTTTAAAAGTTCAGGCAAATTCATATATGCCTATGGTGATGTAATTACCCAGGGCGGTTATGCTGTGGGAAATGTGGCTACTAAGATTTATTGTAATCCGGAAGGCGGGGTCGACTGGCGCGGTTATGCCGTTGAACTGGCCTATGTAAAAGGACTGTTGCAAAAACTGGAAATAGAACCGCAGATCTTTTATGCGGGCAAATTCAAAAGCGCTACAGAGCCATTCCGCGAAACATCCATGACCGAAGCCAACCGCCTGCAGTTGTCGGTTATGCTGGGCGATATGTATGGTCGGTTCTTAGAACAGACTGCTGAAGCCCGCAGGCTCGATACGGCCACCTTGCATCAATACGCCAATGAATACCGGATCCAATATGCAGCGGATGCCGTGAAATACGGCCTAATAGACGGCTTGAAGTATGATGATGAGGTGAAAAGCGAAATAGCCGCTAAACTTGGTGGGGTAAAGCTCGAAAAGCTCAACCTGATCAACATTCAGAAATATGCCAAAGCCGTGGAATATAAGCGCGATGGCGCCGATAAGATCGCTGTTATTTATGCCCAGGGCGATATTGTAGATGGCAAGGGTGACCAGGACCGCATTGGCAGTGTAACGTATCGCGACCTGGTTCGCAAAGCCCGCCTCGATGAAAAGATAAAAGCCATTGTCATTCGCATTAACTCGGGTGGCGGCAGCGCGCTGGCCAGTGAGAATATCTGGCGGGAGCTTACCCTGGCCCGCAAAGTGAAACCGGTTGTTGTAAGTTTTGGCGATGTGGCGGCGTCGGGAGCATATTATTTATCCTGTAATGCCGACAGCATTTTTGCACAAACCAATACGATTACCGGATCGATCGGGGTGTTCACTCTTTTGCCGAACATGCAGAAATTCTTCAACGATAAACTGGGCATTACCTTCGATGGCGTTAAAACGGCCCCCCAGGCCGATATGTTAACGGCCACCAAGCCATTAACGCCTGCTCAAAAGGTCTATCTGCAAAACAGTGTTGATTCCATTTACTTCACCTTTAAGGAAAGAGTAGCCCAGGGCCGGAAAAAGGATATCAGTTATATCGACAGCATCGGGCAGGGCAGGGTATGGAGCGGTTCACGCGCCCTGCAACTCGGCCTGGTCGACCGCATGGGTGGTTTGGATGATGCCATTGCCTGTGCTGCCAGGATGGCTAAAACAAGCGATTACCGGCTGCGTGAATATCCCGAACCTCACAATGTGCTGGAAATGATCTTCGGCGGTTATAAGGAAGAAGCCGCCCAATCGGCCCTGCAAAAAGAGCTGGGCGAAGATGGGTTAAAGACATTTAAGGCCATAAAGCGGGTAAAAGCAATGATCGGGGTTACCCAGGCGCGGTTGCCATTCGAATTTAGCATTCAATAATAGCAGTTCACAGTTCTCAGTTCTCAGTTCACAGTTCACAAGCATTGGTGTCCGGTAAAAGACTCAAGAAATAGAATAAATAAGGAGGCCGGAGGCCTCCTTTTGGTTATTTTTAGTTTACCACAACAAAAAATAGCCATGCGTAAAGGTAGCTTTTTTACCGGACAGCCGATTTTCAATCAAGTTTTAAATTACATTCCCCGCAGCCTGGTTCAGCAGGTGTCCCGAGAACTCAATGGGGACCGTTACTACAAATCATTTAAGTGCTATGATCACCTGGTAACCATGTTATATGCCATTTTTAATCGCTGTACATCTCTTCGGGAAGTTGCCACAGGCTTACTGGCTTGGGAGCACCGTATTCATCATTTGGGTCTAAAATCTCATCCGCGTCGTAGCACAATTGCCGATGCCAACAATCAACGTAGTCCGGAAATATTTGAAAAAATTTATCTAAAATTATTGGATAAATACAAGCCAATTTTGCCGGACAGCCGCAGGCGCTCCAGGAAAAACAACTTGTATATCTTTGATTCTACAAGCATTGCATTATTCCAGGAGATTCTAAAAGCTTCCGGTCTGTCCAACAAAGAAGGAAAACGAAAAGGAGGTATTAAAGTACACACTCTCTTACATGCCAATAGCGATGTACCAGTGATGGTCCGTTATAGTGCCTCGGCAGAGCCCGATGCCAAGTTTCTAAAAAAAGTG
>NZ_JAFFJX010000027.1 GCF_016924755.1 Longitalea arenae
CACAATGCGGGAGAGTAGGTAGTTGCCATATTTATTAAAAAGCCTTTCAGATTTGTGTCTGAGAGGCTTTTTGCTTTTATACACCTGCTGAATCTACAGGCCGCTGAATGCGGTACGCTAGCCGAACGCCTGCTCCTACAAAAAAACAAGTCTACTCTATCCCACCCAGCAGTATAATCCCCTGCAACCTGAAACCTGTAACCGGTACCGCTGTAAGCCGGTAACTGGTAACTGGCCAACCGGCAACCGGCAACTGGTAACTGGCAATCAGCGAACTAGGTATAAGCTAAACACCTTAGTTTTACCGCAAATTTTTGCAATATGAAAAGGCGGACCTTTATACAGCAATCAACATTAGCCGGTGCCGGGTTACTACTGCACAACATGCGCGGCTTCGCAGCGCCCAGCCAGGACTTCCCCGTGGTTAGAACCCCGGCCGATAAAAGAAACTTCACCAGCCAGGCAGTAGAAAAAGCCATCCAGGAATTCCGGTCAAAAGTGAAGAACCCCGAATTAGGCTGGTTATTTGAAAATTGCTTTCCCAATACACTCGATACCACCGTACACCATACCACGCAAAACGGCCGGCCCGATACCTACGTCATCACCGGCGATATAGATGCCATGTGGCTGCGCGACAGCAGCGCCCAGGTATGGCCTTACCTCGCCTTCATTGGGCAGGATAAACCCCTGCAGCAATTGATCGCCGGGGTCATTAACAAACAAACCGCCTTCATCCTGAAAGATCCCTATGCCAATGCATTCTATAATGATCCCCAGCAAAAAAGCGAATGGGAGAAAGACCATACCGACATGAAACCCGGGGTGCATGAACGCAAATGGGAGATCGATTCGCTTTGTTATCCCATCCGGCTGGCTTACCGCTACTGGAAGCTCAGCGGCGATACCAGTCCTTTCGATACCCAATGGCAGCAGGCTATAAAAAATATCCATACCGTTTTCCGCGATCAGCAGCGTAAGAATGGCAATGGCCCATACAAATTCCAGCGCACCACACCGCATGCAACAGATACATTACCCATGGGCGGTTATGGCTACCCGGTAAAGCCGGTTGGACTGATCTGCTCCGCCTTCCGCCCCAGCGATGATGCAACCGTATACTCTTTCCTTATACCTTCTAATTTCTTTGCGGTGACCAGCCTTCGCCAGGCCGCAGAAATGTTAACTACTATTGCCAAAGACACGGCTACCGCCGCTCAGTTAACTGCGCTGGCTACGGAAGTGGAAAAAGCATTACAACAATATGCCATCGTTGATCATAAAAAGTTCGGCAAGGTATACGCCTATGAGGTAAATGGCTTCGGTAGTTATAACCTGATGGATGACGCCAATGTGCCGAGTCTGCTCGCCCTGCCTTACCTGGGAGCCATGAAGAATACAGATCCCATTTATCAGAATACCCGCAAACTGGTTCTGTCAGCTGATAATCCTTTCTTCTTTGCCGGTTCAGCGGGTGAAGGTATTGGCGGACCCCATGTTGGTCAGGATATGATCTGGCCAATGGCGATCACCATGCGCGGACTCACCAGCTCCAGCGATGCAGAGATCAAAAGCTGTATTCAATTACTACAAAAGACACATGGCGGCACCGGCTTCATGCATGAAGCCTTCCATAAAGATGATCCCAAAAACTTCACCCGCAAATGGTTCGCCTGGGCGAATACCCTTTTCGGTGAGTTTATCTGGAAAACCTATAAAGAGAAACCCCAATTGCTAATAGGTTAATTAGCCAATGGGCTAATATGCTAATGAAACCTGCCGGCCCAGCCGGCAGGTTTCACTGTTTAATACTATCCATGCATTCCTAATTAAGGAGCTATCTCGTTAATTAGCACATCAGCAGATTATTGCATTACTAATGCGTGCACTCATGAAATGCATCACCTGCCGGATAACTAAAGGAATTGATCAATTTCCAGCGGGCTTTGTACATGCCGTAACTGGTATTCCTGAAAACAATAGCGCCATTCAGATCGGTGATCACATCGGTGCGCCAGGTTTCTCCACCCATGCCATTGGCCGCATCGATGATCGTGGCATAACCACTGGGACCACTACTGATCGATTTTACCTTCGCAATATTGGCGCCGGCGGAATTTTTTATAAGTGTAAAGGCGCCGGTAGTAATATTGAATTTATAAACATGATTGCTGTTAGATAACCAAAGTTCATTGGTACTGCCATACACCGGGAACAGATCATGCGCATTGCCCTGCGGCATGGTATAGGTCTTTTTCAGGGTGAGCGCCGGACTGCCGCAACTGTTATTATAACTGAACGCTTTTATTTTGTCTTTACCCGCAGCCCATAACAATTTGTTCACGCGGTCCCACACCACATTGTGCACATCGGCAAAGACCACTTTACCGCCTTGTTTGCTTTCGTCATTGATATAAGAATCCACGGTGAAGATCAGCAGGTAACCGCCGGTGGAAGATGCTGTTACAATATTACCGTTCGGCAGCAGTTCTGCAGAATGCGGATTACCGCCCGCATAATCGAACCAGATGGCTTTTTTAGAAGATACATTGATCAGTGCTACGCCACCACCAGATGCGGTGGCCAGGATATAATTTCCACCGTACACCAGTTTGGCTTCGCTGAGGTTGGTGAACCAGCCCTGGGCGCCGGAACGGATCATGGCATAGGCCGCGGTCGGTTTCCATTCCCAGGTAACTTTATTGCCATTGGCCACATCTACCATTACTATGCGGCCATTCTTCTGATCGCAAATGATCATTTCTTTAGGCGTGGCTTCTGTGGTTACAGCTTCTGTGTTGTAGGGTTCACTGGTATCATCAGTGGCAGCCGGCTGCGACACTTCCCGCGTACAGCCTAATGCAAGGAACAGCGAGATAAAGAGCGATAAGGAGATCGTTTTTCTCATGGATGGTTTATTTAGTATTTAATAAGGTTACAGATCGCATACTATCTAAAATAGCAGAACAGGAAGCGAAAATTCATGCCAAAGATATACACATGTGGAATGTCGTTATACCTGGCGGATTTATGCAGTAGTGAATATTCTAATAACAGTGATTTTACGCATGCCACGGTTCAAAACCGCGGCCCGCTTCACCCGCAGAAAACCGTATGCTTTATTTTATCTCAAACCGATACTTGCCTGCCACCAGGCTGGCGATATACGTGTTGTTTGTATGTTTTTGCAGCGCTTTATTCCTGAACAACTTTTTATTGGCAGGTATGGTCAACTGCAAACTGGCGGTGCTATTAGGTGGAACCACAACATGGTATTCGATGGTTTTACCAACTCTTTTCCACGAGGAAATAATAGCGCCATAGGGCGATTGATGCATGGCCTCGCATTCATTCAATCCGTTCACAAAATGCGGTTGCAGCAGGATGTTCTTAAAGCCGGGCTGTTCCGCATCGGGTTTTATACCGCCCAATGCTTTGTATAACCAGGCGCCCACTTCGCCAAACATGATATGGTTCATCGAAATATCATTGGCTGCCTTTATGTTCCAGTTCTCATACAAGGTTGTGGCGCCATTAACGATCCACCAGCCCCAGGAGGGATACTTTTCCCGCGATGCCAGTTGATAGGCCAGATCAGCATAGCCGTTCTCAGTTAATGCATTCAATATGCTCTTGGTGCCCAGAAGGCCTACATCGAGGTGAGTGCTATCGGCCTGAACCCGTTTGGCCAGGTTGGCCGCTACTTTCGGTACCAATGAGTCAGGTACAATGCCCCAGTAAAGCGGAAAGCTCAGTTCCGTTTGCACGCCGTTGCCATAGATGCCGGTGCTGCTATTGAGGTATTTGTCGTTGATGGCGTTTTTGATCTTTGTGGCCAACGCACTGTAGCGCGTGGCATCATCGGTGCGCCCGAACAGGGCTGCTGCTTTGGCTAATATAGTGGCGTCAACATAATAGTAAATGGAAGAAGTGAGCTCTACCGGTGATTTGGACTTTACCGGTACCCAGTCACCCAGTCCCCAGCTGGTTAAGCCGCCAGGATAAAGCTGGTCAATATGATCTACATAGCGTTGGATATTATCATAACAGCGCGACAATAAGGTGGTGTCGCCATAGAAAAGATAAATATCCCAGGGAATGATCGCAATAGTGCTGGTCCAGTCGGGACCATTGGCCCATTCATAGCCCCAGCCGCTGGTAGGGATAATGGCTGGCAATACGCCATTGTTTTGTTGTTCATCCTTGTGATCGTTCAGCCATTTTTCATAAATGGTGATGCCGTCAAAATTATACAGCCCTGTTTCAATGGCAATATGCGCGTCGCCCGTCCAGCCGTTCTTTTCGCGTTGCGGACAATCGGTCGGATACCCGAACAGGTTGGAGAGATAGGAATTATTGGTGGCCCACCAGAGTTTATTAATCGTAGGGTTGGAGGTCTTGAATTGTCCGGCCGCGGGCACATCGCTGTGCATAAAATAAGCGCTTAGATTTTCCTTGCTCAGGCTAACCGGTGCACTGCTGGTCACTTCGATGTATTGGAACCCTTTGTAATTGAAGCGCGGCATAAAACTTTCTTCGCCCTGGCCGCTGGTGATGAAGATATCCGTACCAAAGGGATCTGCATTTCCTATAGGCCGGTAGTGTACGTCCAGGTTAGACAGATCGACATGGCCATTGGCCAGCAGGCGTTCACCATGCTTTAATCGCAATACGGTGCCTGCCGCCGCTTTCACAGTAATGCGGCTTACGCCGGAAATATTTCTACCCAGGTCAAACACATAATTGGTATCATTGAACACCTGTACCGATTTCGCAGGGACCGTATCTACCAGGCGTATCGGCTGCATGATCTGTGCCGTGATATTGGTGGAGGGCGCAGCACGGTAGATCACTTCTTTCCATTGGGAGTCATCAAAGGAGGGTAAATGCCAACCGCTTTGTTCAAGGCGGGCGTCATAATGTTCACCGGTATAAATACTGTTGAAGATGACCGGGCTCAGGGCCGTCTTCCAGTCCTTACCCGTACTGATGGTTTCTACACGGCCATCTTCGTACGTAATGCGAAGATCCATACAAAATGTTGGTCGGTTGCGCCAGGGCGCTTCGTGAAAGAACCATACGGCGGTGGACTGGTGATTGTACCAGCCATTGCCCAGCAAAACGCCAATGGCGTTTTTGCCGTTTTGCAGCTGAGCGGTAATATCATGCGTTACATACAAAGTGCGCCGGTCGAACCGCGTATACATGGGATCGAGGTGGTGATCACCGATCCTCTTGCCATTGAGATATAATTCATACAATCCACCTGCGGCAATATAAGCGCGGGCCGAGCGGATCTTTTTTCCGAGCGTAAATGTCTTTCTGAAGTATGGGGCAGGTTTCAGATTGATGTCGCGGCTGTCGCTGATCCAGGCGCCCTGCCAGTTCTTTGCCTGCATCATACCTGTTTCAAAGTGATGCACCGCCGCCAGGGGAGAAGGGTTTTTGTCTTTATCCCATACCTGTACGGTATAATAATATTTTGTAAAAGGCTGTAATGGCTGGCCCTGGTAGGTGACCAGTTGCGCCGCCGATGCAACCTGGCCGCTTTGCCAGCAATTGCCTTTGCCCTGGCTCACCGCCAGCGAGTCGGTGCCTACGATCAATTGATAAGCGGTTTGTACAGCACCGCTGCGGTCATCCTGCAATTGCCAGCTGATCCTTGGGTGCATGGCATCTATACCCAAAGGGTTCCTGATGTATTCGCATTGAAGTTGTACCGGTGCGTTCATGGTTTGGGCAAGGGAGGAAGAAGCTGTCAGCACTAACAGGAAACTGAGCCGAATGGCCATACACATCATGGTTGGTTATTTGTTCGGGAATTTACGCATTCTTATGTTTCGACAAGGCATAATCGCTTGGGGTAACGCCAAATTGTTTATGAAAGTTGCGGGCGAAATTGCTTTGCGAGCTGAAGCCCGTCATGGCGGCGATCTCATACATCTTGTAATCACCCGAAGCCAGCAGCTCCGCCGCCTTCTTTAACCGTGTCAGATTGATCAGCTCGATCGGCGTAAGGTCAGAGATGGCCTTTATCTTCCGGTACAGCGTCACCCGGCTCATATTCATGTACCGCGCCAGCTGCTCCACATCCAGCTCCACTTCTTCAATGTGTTCAATGATGATGTCGTGCAGCGAAGCCAGGAAATGCTCATCGGCTTTCGTATGCGCCATACTATTGATATGCACCAGCGGCGAGTTCGCGAAATATTCCCGCAGGTTATTGCGGTTGTTCAGCAGGCTGGCCATCTGCGCCAGCAAATGTTCCTTGGAAAAAGGCTTTTCAATATACGCGTCTGCCCCCAGTTCCAGCCCCTGGACCTTCGCCTGGATGGTATTCTTGGCCGTGAGCAGAATAACCGGGATATGGGAATATTCTACATTCGATTTGATCCGCGCACACAATTCAAATCCATCCATATCGGGCATCATCACATCACTGATGATGAGCTGCACGGCATTTGATTCCAGCGCCTGCAGCGCTTCCCGTCCATCCAGTGTTTTCAGCACGGCGTATTTGCCTTGCAGGATCCTTTCGAGGAAATCGAGGATCTCTTCTTCGTCATCTACAAGTAAGATCAGTGGCAACATAGACATAAGGTTATTTCTTTTTTATGGTTGGTTGTAATGGTAAACTAAGCACAAAACTGTTCATTCCACTTTCTTTTACATATAATTTCCCCTGGTGTAACTGGGTCAGCGAACGGGCAAGCGTTAAGCCGATACCGGTGCCTTTTTGTTTGGGATTCTCCCTGATGCGATAGAAGGGTTCAAAGATCCGTTCCCGCATCGAAGCCGGGATCAGGGTTCCGTCATTCGAGATCTCCAGCGTGAAATGTTCATCCTCCTTCTGCACCGGGAATAATTGTACGGTGATCTGCGAGTCGGCATATTTTACCGCATTGCTGAACAGGTTGCTGACGATCTTGTTCAGTGCATCCTCATCTACCATGGCAACCACAGCAGCATCTGGTAATTGCAGGCTGTAATGCAGGTTCCGCTTTTTAGCCAGGGGTTGAAAGCTGGTGTATACGTCCTGCACCAGGGCGGAGACATTCACTTTGGTAAAATCAAGGCTGAAGCCTTTGGCTTCCGTTTGGCGGAAATCGAGGATCTGCGTGATCAGGGTCATGAGCCGGTTGGTATTGCGCTCCATCATGGTCACATCTTCCCGGATGGCAGGCAGCTCATCCAGTTTTTCGATCAGGTTCTCTACGGGGCCTTTTATCAGGGTGAGCGGCGTTCTTATCTCATGCGCCACATTGGTAAAGAATTCAAACTTCGCCTCATAGATCTCTTTTTCCTTTTTTTCCTGCGACCGCTTATGATAGTTCTGAATAAGCGCATACACAAACGCGATGGCAACGGCGGTATACAGCAGTCGGGCCCACCAGGTATTCCAGAAGGGTGGGCTAATGATGATCTGCAGTTCCTGTTCCCGGCTCCAGCGGCCATTGATGGCAGCTGTTAGCCGGAAGCGGTATTGCCCCGGCGCCAGGTTGGTGAAATACACCTTGCGGTTGGTGGGCAGGCAGGTCCAGCTTTTATCGAGCCCTTCCATCATGTATTTGTATTCCGTGATCTCCGGACTGGTATAACTCAACGCAGCAAAATCAATACTGAATGAGGACTGGTCATAGGGCAGGGTGATCTTTTTGGTGTACAGGATGGATTGCTGCAAAGGCGATTGGTTCCTGTTGATCAGCAATTCTTTATTATGCACCTGGAAGCCGGTTATATAAACGGGCGGAACAAACTGGCTGGCAACAAAGTCGCGGGGGCGAAATGAGATCATGCCTTTGATGGAACCGAAATATAATTTTCCGCTGGCGTCTTTATATCCGCTGTTATAATTGAACTGATCATACAACAAACCGTTGGCCTTGGTGTACACGGTCATTTGCTGCGTGGCGGGGTTTAGCCGCACGAGACCTTTGGAAGTGGTGATCCATAACATGAGATCATTGTCTTCTACCACCTTGAATACAAAATTGCTGGGCATACCCTGCTGCGTCGTATACCGCGTAATGCGTTTGCGATCGGCATCCAGTTTACAAAGCCCGCCGCCTTCCGTAGCGATCCAGATATTATGGTGGCTGTCTTCTTCCACGGCATTGATATCATTAATAGATAAACTATTGGTATCCGCCGGATTGTTCTGCAGCCGGCCCCGGTGCCGCGTGAGCGGATCATAGTATAAGAGGCCCTGGGTATGCGTGCCGATCAGGATGACGCCCGCATGATCTTCTTTGAGGCAACTGATGAATTCACCATGCGGGGTTTCATGCAGCCATTCAAAATCGGCTGTTGCAGGGCGATAGCGATAGAGGCCGGCGCCGCTGCCTACATACACTTCGCCGCGGCGGGTCTCCAGCATGGTCACAATGAAATTATTCCGGAAGGTCCAGTCCTTTATGTCGCTGCCATAGTGTTTGAGCACCTTGCCGCTACGCCGGTCCAGGATGTCGAGCCCATGATCCAATGTGCCGATCCAGACCTGGTTGCCACGGATCAGCAGTCCATGAATATTGTGATAGGCGATGCCGCTGCGGGTACCCGTAGGTTTAAAATGCGTAAAGGCGCCGGTACGCAGGTTCAGCTTGTTGAGCCCGGCATCTTCAGTGCCGATCCACAGATTGCCATCCGGGTCTTCGCAGATCTCGCGCACCGCATTGCCGCTGATGGTTTGGGCACTCTGGCCGGGATAATATTTGGTGATGGGCGTATATGGTTTGGGATAATAGTTCACGCCGCCAAAAAAAGTACCCGCCCACACGCCTCCTTCCTGGTCTTTGCACAAGGTATAAACCGCATTATCCGACAAAGAATAAGGATCTGAGAATTGTTTTTTCAGGTTGGTGAAACTGCGGGTTTGCGTATTATAAATAAAGATCCCTGATTCCGTGGCAAACCAGTACTCAGTGTCGGAATACCGGGTAATATCGCGCACATACACCGTTGTCTTATCAGCGCTGTAGATGAGCAGGTCCTCGTAGGTATTTGTCGGAATATTATAGCGCTTGATGCCCTGGCAGGTGGTGCCAATAAAGATCGCGTCTTTTCCGGCGGGATAAATCTTTTTAATAAAGCAGGTAGGCATCTTGGGGGAATGGGCAAATACATCGTGCCCCCGGAAGGATTGGGTGAGTGAATCAAAGCGGTGCAGGCGGCCATCCGTACCACCAAACCACATTTCACCCGTACCACTCATACAAAGCGCCGTGGCATGTATGGTTTTATCGGGCGGAAATGTTTTCAGGGTCCGCATAGTAAAATTATACCGGCAGATCATCGTATAGGAGCGGAACCAGAGCTGGCCCTGGCGGTCCATCTGCACATCGTTTATCTCCGGCAGCGAGTCGAGGAAACGCACTAAACGTTCTTTAGCATAATCGAAACGGTACAATCCATTCTGCGTGCCTACCCAAAGATTATCTTTATCATCGGCAAACAAACAATAGATGAAATCTTTTTTCAGCAGGTTATTATCCTCGTTGTCTGACTTGAACAATTTGAACCGGTAGCCGTCGAAGCGGTTCAGTCCTTCTTTTGTTCCGAACCAGAGAAATCCTTTTTTATCCTGGATACTGCAATACACCGTGTTATTCGATAACCCGTTCTCCACCTGGTAATGTTTGAAATAATAAGGCTGGCCACTGGCTCTGTGAACAGCAAGCCATAGGATGCACAATGGCAGCCATCGCAATTGTCGTAATAAGCAGTTCATCTGGTTTTATATTATCGGTGCCCCGTTGAGCAGACCTGTCAGGTTCGATACATCACTCTCATTTTTCAAAACCCGGTGACGAACCTTACAGGTCATGCCCTGGTAATTTAAGCAAGAAAGATCACGAAAAAACAAAATGTAACAAATTGAACAAATTCTGAAACGCAGGGAATAAGCAGAGTGCGCGATAAGATTTTATTTCATTGTGTGATTCAACATTGCTGTTAACCAATAATTGATTGCTACATGAAAAAATCTACCAAACACTTTCTGCGTGGCAGGGTTCGTATTGTACCAGGTGCCTGCCGCTCCATCAGCTTCCTTATTTCGCTGCTATTGATCTGTATTATTTCCATGCCGGCATGGGCGCAGCCGAAAGCCGGTTTCGAGGTGTCGGGACTGGTAAAAGACAGCACGGGCTCGCCGGTGGCCAATGCAACGGTGCTTGAAAGAGGCACCAAGAATGCAGTTACCACCAATATCGATGGCGCATTTCACATCAAAGTAGCCAGCGAGTCGGCGGTGCTCGTCATTTCTTCTGTAGGTTTTGCCAACCAGGAAATGCCGGTTAACAGCCAGAGCTCTTTTACCATTATCTTACAAAAGTTGCGGCATGACCTCGGTGAAGTGATCGTCGTGGGTTATGGCACTACCAAGCGGGCATCGGTGATCGGCGCCATTGCGGCGGTGACCGATAAAGATATCGGTATGGTGCACGGAGGCTCCACTGTTAGCACCAGTCTAGCAGGTAAGATCCCGGGTGTGTCGTTCCGGATGACCGATGGCCGGCCTGGGGCCAGCGCCAATATCCAGGTGCGCAATATGGGTGATGCCCTGTTCGTCATTGACGGTATTCAACAGGATGCCGGTCAGTTCAATAACCTGGCGCCGAACGATATTGAAAGCATTACAGTGCTGAAAGATGCATCTGCAGCGGTCTATGGCGTGCGCGCCGCCAACGGCGTAATTGTCGTTACCACCAAACGCGGCAAACTGGGCACCAAAAATACCGTGAACGTAGATGCTTATTCCGGTTACCAGAACTGGACCCGCTTTGCCGACGTGCTCACCAACTCATATGATTATATGCGCTACCGCGCCGAAGCAGAGATCAACCGCAATGGCAGCACCACTATAACTCCCGAAGAGCTGGAGAAATACAGAATAGGCACGGAAAGGGGCTACCAGAGTTTTGACTGGAAAAGCTTTATCATTAAAAAGAATGCGCCCCAGCATTCGGTAAATGTGAATGTAACCGGCGGGTCCGACAAGATCAATTATTATTTATCGGGCACACACCTCTACCAAAATTCTGTGCTGGGCCGCGAATTCAAATTCAAGCGTACCAATATTCAGGCGAATGTAAGCGCCAAAATTGCTGACCGCCTGAAAGTGGGGGTGAATATCAACGGCCGTATTGAGACCCGCGACAATCCCGGCGTGCCATACGGCGATGATTACTGGCTGGCCCGATTTGCGATTCTGCGTAATACGCCGCTTGAAAGGCCCTATGCCAATGATAATCCCGCTTATCTCAACGATATCAAACACAACGAGACCAACTGGGCATACCTGAATACAAAACATGCCGGTAAATACCATAACGACTGGCGGGTGCTGCAAACCAATTTCAATGCAGAGTACCAGGTGCCTTTTGTAGAAGGCCTGACCCTGGGTGGCGTTTACTCTTATTACCTGGCAGATTATCTGCTGAATAATCACGAATACACCTACAATACCTATACGTACAACCCGGCCGACGATACGTATAAAGCAACAGGCGGCAGCACCAATCCCTGGCGCGAACGGGAGCAGCGTAAGGTCATCAATATTACCCAACAACTAAAGATAAACTACAACCGCACCTTCGGCCTGCATACCGTTGGCGCCATCTTTGTGAACGAACGTATCAAGAACCAGCGGCTGCGCAACTGGATCCATTCCGTGCCCAGCACCAATGTGCTTTCCCTTATCTATTTCAATACGGCCGACAGATACGAAGACAGCGAAGACAATGAAGCCCGGATCGGTTATATTGGCCGCCTTACTTATAACTACGATAACAAATATTTCCTGGAACTGTCGGCCCGGCGCGATGCATCTTATTTGTTCGCGCCCGATAAACGGGTAGGCTATTTCCCCTCGGTATTTGCCGGCTGGCGGATCATGGAAGAACCCTTTATGCAAAAATGGCTGGGGGCTAACAATCCATTAACTGATTTTAAGATCCGCGGTTCCTATGGCGTATTGGGTGATGACGGCACGCAGCTGGATCTGCCCGCTTTCGCGTATGTGGAAGGTTATAACTACAACGAGGGTATCGCCATTTTAAGCGGCGTGCCGATTGTGGGATCGAGAGACCGTGGAGTGCCCATTACCAATATCTCCTGGTTAAAGAGCCGCATGACCGATATAGGATTCGACTTCAGCCTCTGGAATGGAAAACTCACCGGTACCTTCGATTATTTCTATCGCAAGCGTACAGGCTTACGCGGCCGCAAGACCGATGTATTGGTGCCTTTGGAAATTGGCTATACTCTGCCTGATGAGAATATCAACAGCGATGCGCAGTATGGCCAGGAAGGCTCGCTTACCTATAACGGCCACGTCAGAAAACTCCGTTTCGTGGTCAGCGGTAACCTGTCCTATTCCCGATCCAAATTCCTTTCCTCTTACAACCCGGTGTTCTTTAACAGCTGGGACCAATACCGGAATTCCAATGAACGTCGCTTTACGCGCATCAACTGGGGCTATGATGTGATCGGCCAGTTCACCTCGCAGGAACAGATCAATAACTATCCCGTGAATATCGATGGCCAGGGCAATCGTACTTTGTTACCGGGCGATCTTATTTATAAAGACATAAATGGGGATCTGAAGATCGACATGTACGACGAAAGGCCGATCGGTTATGGCGCCGGTGAACGCACTCCTCCCAATATCAACTATGGCATCAGCCTTACGCTCATGTATGAGAATTTTGATTTCAGGGCCGACTTCTCCGGTGCTGCCGGCTACACCTGGTTTCAGAACTGGGAAACGCGCTGGGCATTTCAGAACGACGGCAACCTGAACACCATGTTCCTCGATCGCTGGCGCCGCGAAAATCCATTCGATCCGAAGAGTCAATGGATCCCTGGTAGATATCCTGCATTGCGCTTTAACGACCGGGATCATAGCAACAATACCCGCACGTCTACTTTCTGGGCGCATAACGTAAAATATCTGCGGGCACGTACGCTGGAACTTGGTTACTCGCTGCCCAAAAAGATCCTCAGCAAAGTAAAGATGGAAAAAGCGCGGTTCTATATTAATGCCTATAACCTCTTCTCCATCGACAACGTGAGGGAATTTGGCATCGACCCGGAGATCAATGACGATAATGGACTGCAATTCCCGCAAAGCAAATTCCTGAACGCCGGTTTAAACCTTACTTTTTAACTGTTGCTGAACTCAACTATTATGAAAAAGATATTTCCCATCATATTGGCTGGCATACTATTGAACGCAGCCGCTTGCAAAAAAGACAGTGCTTTCCTCGATGTACAACCCACTTCCATCCTTACCAATCAACAGGCATTCTCTGATCCGGCACAGGTATTGTCGATCCTCGCCGACCTGTATAACCGCCAGCAGGATTTTTCGGGGCTCGACAATGGCTGGGCGTCATTTGCGGATTTTAGCGAAAGCTTTCCCTCTGAGAATGGCAGCGCCAGTATTGTGCAACGCAATGAATGGGGTTTTAAAGAATGGGAAACCTGGGATTATGGTTATATCCGTGATCTGAACTTATTTATTGAACGGGCTACCGAAGCCAACACGCTGGCCGAAACAGACAAAAAACGTTTCCTGGCGGAAGCCCGCTTCCTGCGCGCCAACTATTATTTTGAAATGGTAAAACGTATGGGTGGTGTGCCCCTGATCTTACAGTCACTCAGATATGATTTCAGTGGAGATCCCACGTATTTACAATATCCGCGGGCCAAAGAATCGGAGATCTATGATTTTGTGATCAGTGAGGCGGAAGCCATCAAAAATGACCTGCCGGTGAACCCCAATGAAAAAAGCCGTGCTACGAAAGGGGCGGCCCTCGCTATGGAAAGCCGGGCAGCCTTGTATGCCGGATCCATTGCCCGCTACGGCGTTAATACGCCGCAGGTCAGCCTGCCCGGACTGGAAGTAAGCATTCCGGCCTCCATGGCGAATGGCTATTATACAAAAGCGTTGAATGCTGCCAAAGAAATTATCAGCGGCAGCGCCGGCGCCTATGCATTGTATAAGAATAAACCAGACCTCGGCGAGAACTTTGCTTCTATTTTTCTCGATAAAGGCAATAATCCCGAAAGCATTTGGGTAGAAGATTATAAACTACGGAGCGGCCGGGTGAATGGTTTTACCGTGTCTACCCAGCCACGGTATGGAGCGGAAGAAGAAGAGGGCGGCCGCATCAATCCTTCGCTGAACCTGGTGCAATCATTTGAAAAGCTGGACAATAGTTTTGCGCCCATCCCCCATACAGATGGTTCAGGCAACCCGGTATACTATAATAATCTGTCCGACATTTTTGCCGGCCGTGATGCCCGGCTGTACGGAACAGTTATATTACCCGGTTCTTCATTCAAAGGAAGGCCGGTTGACATCTGGGCCGGTTACCAGCTGGCCGATGGCAGCATTGTTACCGGCGATGACCGCGGCGCACAAAAGACCCTGCCCGGCCAATCGGGGCCTGTACAGGTTGTCGGTTTCGACGGCCCGGTAAGCGCCAAAGAGTTCACGGCACAAACCGGATTTTATTTACGCAAGTATGTTGATCCCACGCCCGGCGCAGGATCGCGCGGCACCAACAGCGAGATCCCCTTCATCCGCTATCGTTATGCCGAAGTAATGCTGAATGCCGCAGAAGCAGCTTTTGAATTAGGGCAGGCCGATGAAGCGGCCGGGTATATGAACCAGGTACGCGCCCGTGCAGGCCTCACCATTCCGCTAACGGCTACGGACATCAGCTTCGACCGCATCGTGCATGAGCGCCGCGTAGAGCTGGCATTTGAAGGCCATATTCTGTTCGATAAGAAACGCTGGCGGATAGCACATCTCGTGTGGGATGGCAATAAAATGACGGCGGCCGATCTGCTCAGTAATATCGGCTCGGCCACGAAACGCAGTACGCAGCCCTTTGGCTTATGGCCATACCGTCTGCATAATCCCGGCAATGCCAATCACGGTAAATGGAGCTTCCGGATCGTTTTGCCGGTGACCGTTACCGGGGCGAACCGCTTCCGCCTGGGTAATTATTATTCATTCATCGATGATAACATCAGGGCGAATAATCCGAAGATCGTGCGCCAGCCCAATCAATAGGCCACAGCAAATGCGCCCATTTGAAAAAGTGCAAATGAAAATCAAATCAAAAACCGGCATTATGAAATTACAGACACAATATATAATCATGCTCGCAACCATCGCGACCATGATGTCTTGCAGAAAAGACAATTACGACGAACCCGGTGTATTGCTCCAGGGGCATATCGTGTATAAGGGAGAGCCCATCCAGGTGGAATACAACCAGGTGCCTTTTGAATTGTATCAACACGGCTTTGGTAAAACGGGACCCATTAACGCGGTATTCGCCCAGGACGGTTCCTATTCCGTATTGTTATTCAGTGGTGAATATAGATTCATCATTCCGAATGGACAGGGCCCTTTTAAATGGAAGCAAACCGCTGCCGGCGCACCTGACACCACCATCGTTGCCCTTAATGGCAGCCAGGAACTGGATATAGAAGTAATGCCCTATTACATGATCCGCAATCCCCGGTTCAGCAAAACGGGCGGCAATATTGCAGGCTCGTTTACCATCGAGAAGATCATTACCGATGCATCAGCCAGGGATATTGAAAGCGTTAGCCTCTATCTCAATAAAACACAATTTGTTTCAGGGGCCGATAATGTGGCCTTAAAAACTATGAACGGAAGCGATATTACCGATCCCAATAACGTAAATTTAAGCGTAGCCGTGCCCACCTTAAACCCCGCCCAGTCCTATGTATTTGCCCGGATCGGCCTGAAAATAGCGGGTGTCGAAGACAGGATCTTTTCACCGGTGATGAAGATAGACCTGTAAAATCCGCACTGCATCGCGAATGATCAGTTGGATGTCACGCTGCTGACAGGTGATCATAAAGCAGAGGACCTGTCAGGTCCACCCAACAACCTGCTTATCAAAACAGCTGCCCCGGACCTTACAGGTCCTGCGCAGTTTGCATTTCCTTATAAAATAAACATAACAGAATATGATGAGACCTTCTTTATTTCTTGTAGCAGTGACGGTAATTGTGAGCAGTGTAACACAGGCCCAATGGAAGCCAGCCGGTGACCGCATCATGACCAGCTGGGCTGCCAAAATAGATCCGCAGCAACCCCTGCCCGAATATCCGCGGCCCCAAATGGTGCGCAACACCTGGCTCAACCTGAACGGACAATGGCAATACAGCGCCCTGCCTGCTTCGGAACAAAACATTCCCACCGCGTATGCAGGCAAAATACTCGTGCCTTTTGCTATTGAAAGCGCGTTGAGCGGTGTTGGCAAAACAGTGGGTAAGGACAGTGCCCTCTGGTACCAGCGCACGGTATCCGTGCCGGCCGCTTTTAAAAACAAACGCGTGCTCCTGCATTTCGGCGCGGTAGACTGGTTATGCGATGTATATGTAAATGGAAAGAAAGTAGGGACCCATCAGGGAGGTTATGATCCCTTCTCAATGGATATAACAACAGCTCTTACCAAATCGGGTAACCAGCAGATCGCTGTGCGTGTGTGGGACCCTACGGATGAAGGCCCGCAGCCCCGCGGCAAACAGGTGAACAAACCCAATGGCATCTGGTATACACCTGTCACTGGTATCTGGCAAACGGTGTGGCTGGAAGCTGTTCCGCAAACCTATATCAGCAATATCAAACAAACGCCGGATATCGACAAAAGCGTCGTACGCGTAATGGCCGAGGTAGCGCATGCCCAACCCGGCGACCAGGTGGTGATCACCGCGTTAAAAGGAAGCGAGAAGATCGCCGAACAAACGGTAGCGCCCGGAACCGAAGTGACATTGTCAATTCCCAATGCAGAATTATGGTCGCCCAAAAAACCTTTCCTCTATGACCTGAAAGTATCGCTGCAGCAGAAAAATAAAAAGACCGATGAAGTAAGCAGTTATTTCGCCATGCGCAAGATCTCCGTGGGAACCGATAACAAGGGCATCCAGCGGATGTTGCTGAACAATGAATTCGTATTCCAGTACGGTCCGCTCGACCAGGGCTGGTGGCCCGATGGATTGTATACTGCGCCTACCGATGAAGCACTGAAATTTGACATCGAACAAACCAAAGCGATGGGCTTTAATATGATCCGTAAACACGTGAAAGTAGAGCCTGCCCGTTGGTACAATTACTGCGATCGCTTAGGCATCCTGGTATGGCAGGATATGCCCAGCGGCGACCTCGGCAATCGCTGGGAATCCCGGCCCGGGGTCTATGGGCGCGCTTCTGATAAAGACCGCACCCCGGAATCAGAGACGATCTTCCGCAATGAATGGCGGGCCATCATGGAAAAACTCCATCATTTCCCGAGCATCGTAGTATGGGTGCCTTTCAATGAAGGGTGGGGACAATTCAAAACAAAAGAGATCGTGGAGTTCACCCAACAGCTCGATCCTTCGCGGCTGGTGAACAGCGCCAGCGGCGGCAATTTTGAACCGGTTGGCCATATGATCGATCTGCATAATTATCCCGAGCCGCTGATGCCCGATCCCGCTTTATTTGGCGCCAGGCAGGTGCTGGTATTGGGTGAGTTTGGCGGATTGGGTTTGCCCATTGAAGACCATACCTGGCAGCAAAAGAACAACTGGGGTTACCAGAGTTTCAAGAGTAAGGAAGAATTGTTGAAACGCTATGAAGAATTTATCGGCCGCATCCCGGAGTTCATTAAGGCCGGACTGTCGGCCGCCGTGTATACCCAAACCACCGATGTGGAAGTAGAGACCAATGGTCTTATGACCTATGACCGCAAGATCATCAAGATGCCGGTGGAACGCCTGAACCAGATCCATAGCAAGTTGTATGAGCCGAATGAGGTGGTGATCCGAAAATAGCTGATCAGTTGACCGTGTCATGGTTGCAACCGTGGCACGGTTTCCTATAAAAGATGTTACCAGTTACCGGTGACTGGTGACTGGTAACTGGTAACTGGTAACCGGTAACTGGTAACTGGTACCCGGTAACCGGCAACTGGTACCCGGTACCCGGCGACTGCTAACCTTAACATGAAACCTGTAACCTGTAACGTGAAACAACTAGTATTAACAATCCTCATCATAAGCAGTACTGTATTGGTGACTGCTCAACAACAGCACAGGGGTCTTACAAACAGTTATTACGTAAGCAACAGATCACCGCTGCGCCCATCGTCCTTCATCCGGCTGCCGGTGAACAGCTTCAAACCCAAAGGCTGGCTGCTGCATTTTCTGAAGCTGCAACGGGATGGGTTAACCGGGCATCTGGGGGAGATCAGCGCCTGGTTGACCAAGACCGATAACGCCTGGCTGGCAAAAGACGGCCAGGGCAAATGGGGCTGGGAAGAATTGCCCTATTGGTTAAAAGGCTATGCGCATCTTGGCTACCTGCTGCAGGATCAGCAAATGATCAATGAAAGTAATTTCTGGATCAATGCCGTGCTCAATAACCAGCGGCCGGATGGCGATTTCGGTCCGGTCGTATTACGCAACGGCAAACGCGACCTCTGGACCAATATGCCCATGTTATGGTGTTTGCAGTCCTATTATGAGTATTCCAACGATGCACGGGTTCTGACCTTTATGAGCAAGTATTTTAAATGGGAGCTTGCCCTGCCCGATGATCAGTTCCTGGAAGATTACTGGGAGAACAGCCGCGGCGGCGATAATTTGTACAGTGTGTATTGGTTGTACAATCGCACCGGCGAACCCTGGCTGTTGGAGCTGGCCACGAAAATTGACCGCAATACCGCCAACTGGCGACAAAAGGACAATTTGCCGAACTGGCACAATGTAAACATCGTGCAGTGTTACCGCGAGCCCGCCACTTATTATATGCAATCGAATAATCCTGCCGATCTTGAAGCAACTTATAACGTTTTCAAACTGGTGCGTGAGCTGTACGGACAGGTACCTGGTGGTTTATTCGGCGCCGATGAAAATGCGCGTAAGGGCTATGACGATCCGCGCCAGGCGGTGGAGACCTGCGGGATGGTAGAGCAAATGACCAGTGATCAGTTATTGTTGCAGTTTACCGGTGATGCCATGTGGGCGGACAATTGTGAAGATGTGGCTTTTAATACTTTTCCGGCGGCATTCATGCCTGATTACCGCAGCCTGCGCTATTTGACTGCGCCCAATATGATCGTGAGCGACAGCATGAACCATGCGCCGGGAATTGCCAATGAAGGCCCTTTCCTGATGATGAACCCGTTCAGCAGCCGCTGTTGCCAGCACAATCATTCCGCCGGCTGGGCCTATTATGCAGCCAATAGCTGGATGGCCACCCCCGATAACGGACTGGCAGCCCAGTTATATATAGCAGGAGATGTGACGGCCAAAGTGGGTGACGGAACAAACCTGACATTAACGACAGAAACGCATTATCCCTTTGAAGAAGCTATTGCTATTACGGTAAAAACGCCCAAGGCTGTGTCTTTTCCGCTTTACCTGCGGATTCCCGCCTGGTGTACCAATGCAGCGATAAGTATCAACGGCAAACCGGCAGCAGTAAAAACGACACCCGGCACTTATGTTTCGCTGTCCCGTAACTGGAAGAATGGCGATAAGATCGTACTGACACTGCCCATGCAGTTGCAACTGCGCACATGGGTGAAAAATAAGAACAGTGTAAGCATCAATTACGGGCCGCTGACTTTTTCATTATTAATAAAAGAAGACTACAAAAAGCAGGACAGTAAAGCGACGGCGCTTTATGATTCGCGCTGGCAGGAGCATGCCGATGTAACCGCCTGGCCATCGTACGAGATCTTTGCTGCATCGCCCTGGAATTATGGCTTGCAGTTAAATGCCGATAACCTCAATAAATCATTTACGATAAAGAAGCGGCCATGGCCCAAAGATGACAATCCATTTACCAATGCAACAGCGCCGATCCAACTGATCGCGAGCGGCAAAACCATTCCCGGCTGGACGGTAGATCAATATGGCTTGTGCGGGGTATTGCCACAGAGTCCGGTCACCGGCACAGGCCCTTTGCAGCAACTGACCTTAGTGCCGATGGGCGGGGCGAGGTTGCGGATCAGTGCGTTTCCTGTATTGAAAAGATTGTGAAGTAGACCTGTAAGGTGCGCTTTTTGATGGCTGTTTAACCGGCAGATGCATGTTACGGTGACCGGTATCCGGTAACCGGCGACGATTCCAGATCAATCTTAAAAGCAACAGCAAACCTCGAAGTATTGACATTTGGATAAGTAATGGTCAATCCCTCCGGCACCTGCTCCCATTGCAACTGCTCTTTACTACCCAAAAGGCTAACCGAACGGATCTTTCTCTCCAGTAACTTAGCTGCTGATCCAAACGATTTGATGGTGATCACTTCACCCGGTTGCGGAACGGTAAGGCAATACGCATAGATGGCGCCGTTTTTGCCCTGGGTAAACCGGAAATCCTTTGTGCTGAAGGTAAAGTCCGCATGCTGTTTTCCCAGCTTTCCACCCGGAAGGGTCTTCAGTTTCGATTCCTTCGTTTTGCTGTTTATGACCTGTTCGCCTTCACCCAGTATTTTCCAGGCTTTACTGCCATAGATACCCTCACCATTTATTTTCATCCAGGCGCCGATGGCTTTCAGCATAGCGGCGCTGCCCTCATCCATCGCGCCTTCCGGCGTGAGCGAAACGCAAAGCGTTAAATTGCCATCGCGTGATACGTGTTCCAGCAGGGCACGCACCACCATGCCGGCGTCATAATAAAAGCCAGGTTGATAGAACCAGTCACCCACGGCCATATCGGCCATCCAGGGCTGATCGGTCTTTATCGTTGGCGAATACCTGCCTTCGAACGTAGTACCGGCCCCGCGATTGGTGGGCAGGAACTTTACGATGCTGAGTTTATCGAAAGGTTTATGCTTATTGGCCATGGCCTTGTTATAGAAATGCGCTACCACGCGGGGGCCGGCATCACATTTAATACCAGAGCCGCTTTTATAACCGCTGAAAGGCTGGGTGCTGTTGCCATCGGTATAAATAAAATCCGGATCATATTGATCGATCACATCCTCGATGCGCATCGCCCATTGGGTGGCATACCATTTCGCGTAATCGAGATGGTTACCAAAAATGCCCTGGTAGCCATGGGCGATCAGGTGCAGCTTATAGGGTTTGCCGGTAGAATCAACCGGTTTATAGCCCAGGGGGATCGTATACAATAATTTCGGATCGAGGCCCTGCCACCATTTGCCTTTACCATCGGCCAGGGTCAGGTTGCCATCGTAAGGCACACCCGCTTTGGGTCCGGCGCTATCGCTGCCAAAAGCGGTTTGATACCACCACCAGGTATATTCGTGATGGAAGGCAACGCCGAAGCGCATATTATGTTTGTTCAATTCCTTTTTCCAGCGGGCCAGGAAATCTTTTTTAGGCCCTACTTGAACGGAGTTCCAGGGATGATAGCGGGAATTCCACAAGTCGTAATTGTCGTGGTGAACACCTACCACCAGGGCATAGCGAAAACCCGCATCATAGTAGGCCTGCACCAGTTTGGCCGGATCCCATTGCGAAGGGTTCCATTGGTGCAGCACATCTTTGTAACCGAATTCACTCGGATGGCCAAAGCTTTTCACATGATTCTTATACGCATCGAGGTCCTGTTCATATAAACGGCGGGCATACCAGTCGCCGCTTTTACCGGCGGCCTGCGGGCCCCAATGAATGAACACGCCGAATTTGGCATCCCGCCACCAGGCCGGTTCACCCGGATAATTTTTATCAATGGATTGCCAGTTGGGTTCAAAAGGACCGGGAGCCATGGGGAAATCCATTTTTACTTCGGGAAACGTAGAGGGATCGCTTATAAAACCCAATTGTTTGGTCTCTTTTACCGGCATGGGCGGTAAGGTATAAGCAGGGGATCTTTTTTGCGCAGAACAACTATTCGTCAAAAGAAGCAGGGGCAGGAAGAACAAATTGGCAGAAATCCTTCGCATACGATCAAAATATTCACTCATCGCTATGGCGCTTTTATCGTTATTATTAGCGGCTGGAAATTACGCCTTGAAGGGCTAGGGGTTATCCTGTACCGTCCTGAATTCATCGAAGGCAAAAGCCAAGCGCCAGGTAGGTTACCTACAACTTGCTATAATATTTCTAAATCGGGCTATTATCATGATTAATAAAGATAATTTCAGTGACTCAATTAATTGGTTTGAGCATTTGTCGGATAGATTGACAGGTTCCCTGCCGTAGACTCATTTAAGAAGTCAGAATAAACAAATCTTACTAAATCTACTAACCTATTAGGCACAAGCTTGTTTTTAACTAATTCAATACTTTTCCTAATCGCACTATATGGTTTATCGTTTTTACTGCCATTCCAAAGGTCTTCTAATGTGTCTTCACATATAAAAATGTTTTCTGAAGGAACAATTATAGAGATTCTAGAGTTGGCTTTAAAAGGATGAATAGCTGGTAAATCAGCTAATTCCCTATCAGTCTTGCCAAGACGATCAAGGTCGTGTACAACTTTAAATGCAATTCCGAATTTAGATAACAACCTGCCAACTGCTGGAATCGTCCACTTTCCTCCGCAGGATACAATAGTACAATCTAGAGAGCTTACTACATTTACTCCGCAATACTCAAGTAAGGATGGGCAATGTTTAAATATAGCCATTTCTGTGTCACCTTCAACTAAAATCACCTTACTGGCAAAAAAGGCTTCACAAACAGTGGGATGAAAGTCCAAGGCTGCACGTAGTGCGTCTCTTTCAATTTTTCCTACCTCCGAGCTGTCGAACGGATTTTCTGTAAGTTGTTTTAACGAAATATTGCCAATTGTTGTACGAGAAAGGATTACTAAGGACTTGGGTACATCTGCGACATTAATAAAAACCGGCGAATGACTTGTACATATTACCTGCCAGTTCTCAGATATAGAAATTATGTTGAAAATTTCTTTTAACTTCCTTAGCATTTGGGGATGAAGGTAGAGTTCTGGTTCTTCGTACAAAATAATTGTAGTCCTTGAATTTTCATCGTTTATCGCCGCTTCATTTTCTCCCACCATTTCCAATAATGAAAAAATGAGGGTTCGTTGAAGACCATGTCCTTGTAAACCAATAGGTGTATCATGTACTCCATCAACTATTCTAAGTCCTACACTAGAGCTTATAACTGTATCAATTTCTGGATTATCAAACTTTACATTTGCCTTTGCGTCTATTAACCTACTTAATCTTTCTGAAAGTTTATTATTGATATCGTTAATCCCTTTAAATCCATCTTCGCTATGTATTCTATCACTTAATGCGGATATAGCTTTAATTATGTTTTCATACTCTTTTTCGCCTTGTATTTGCGGAAGTATTAATCTTCTCATCAATTCTCCAAAAGCAGACTTGCCTGTTTTGGAATACTTCGACTCGTCTGAAGCATCCTTTACTGCTGGAATAATTATTATTTTAGGCAGAGCTTGCTGAAGCGAATTATTAAAGGGTATTGATTCTCCAGACCAAGTTGCATTACCTTTTACAATCTTATCTGGATACTTATCTCTAATTATCTGTTTAACTTTTTCCTTATTGGCCTTGGTTTTAAATTGAGTAGCAGTTTTAATGTTCATTTCTTGGGCAATTGCCTTCAATTCTGTACCTAGTTCATTCCATTCGTCTTGCCAACCATTTATTTGTTCTTCCTCCTTAAATGCGAAATATTCAATTGTGATTTTCTTTTTTTCATCTTCTTCAGTAGAGATTGTTGCAACATATTTTAACCTAAGTTCGTTGTTATAGACCAAAGCACTAATAGCAGGCGAGCTTCTTTCCCATTCTTTCAATTCATGAAATGTTCCTTCAATTTCTATAATCGTTTCAGTTCTTAAATAAAATTCTTCCATGTCTGGCTTAACTCCCGTGCATAACAATTCTATTCCTCTTAATACTGATGATTTTCCGCAATTATTTTTTCCGATAATTGTAGTTAAATTGTAAGTATCAAATTCAATGTTTTGTAGTCCTCGAAGATTTCGAATTGAAATTTTTTTAAGCTTCATAAATATAACGTAATGAATAATATGTAGGAAAGCCCCTTTTATATCATTTTCCGATACCCTAAGGAGATGTACAATGCTGGTAGGTTGGGATATGATTCTGAAATCCGGGGTGTAAATTATATAATAACTAACAACTTAAATACTGGTTGCACATGATATAAATCAAGTTTTGCTTGAATTATTCAACATATGGGTTTGAATGATGGCAACCGATTCAGGTTTAGTCGCTGCAAAAGTCTTCGAACAGTTATTGGTGTATTATTATTTCTGTCTTAGTTATTTCTATAAGAGAGTTTGAAATAAGTGAATCGGTAATGTAAGTAAGGTGGGTTTGAAAAATGAGAAGCAGGTTGGTGTTTGTAATATTGCCGGTTTTTATAAGTAATAATTTGGCAGGAATATTTCTAACCAGGAAAGATTCCAAAAAATCGGCATCTTTTGAAATTACGATCTTATCCTCTTTTATGGAAAGATCATTTATAAAATTGTCGTTCGTTTTATTTTTTTCCGAAAGCTCCTGGTATGAATAGAGTCATGCCCTTTTGAGCACAAAAAGTCAGACAAAGATTTGGGAAGTTGTGCCTCAACTATAAATTTCACGAGGTTATTCTATATATGCTTTTAACTTGTGTCAATCTTGCAGCATATTCAATACAGGCAAGAAAATCTTCTCTTTCTAAATCCGGGTAATCTGTTAGTAATTCTTCAATGCTCATTCCTGATGCCAACAACTCAAGCATCGAATCTACCGGATACCGCAAGCCACGAATTACAGGCTTACCGTGGCAAATTTGGGGTCAATGGTGATTCTATCAGTAAGATATTCAGGCATTTAATAATTTTATACTGAAAATTAAGGACTATTTTCCATTTTTTATTCAGCTAATGTTTTCGGTTGCTAACTGACAAAATAGCTCAATAACAGGCTAATAGGTCAAGCTTCAACGATAAACGCCAGCATTAATTTGCCTGCCAAAGGATCAGCTGTGAGAGCGTTTCCCATTAAAGCGTTTGTATTCAGCGCCGGCGTTCAGGCGCCTATCCGCCTTTGGCGGATCAAGCGTTTTGCCTTTTCACACAATATTATCTTTGTCAAATTGTTATAATAGTATAGGTAAAATACCCTGCATGAAAAAATTTTTACGCCCCCTGCGTTTGGCCGCCTGCCTCCTCGTACTGGTTAGTGCCGGCACAACAACAGCTTCCGCAAAAATCATTGTTGTGAAATTCATCGGCGGCTTTCAGAAAGCCGTGAACGAAGCAAACCCCGGCGACACAGTCCTGGTGACGAATGGTCAGTACACGACCGGAACAGATATTGTGATCAGCCGCGCCGGAACGGCAGACAAGCCGATTCTCGTAATGGCTGAAACGGTTGGACAAGTGGAGATGACCGGGCTCGGCGGCATCAGTCTGGCGAGTGGCGCCAAATACGTCATCATCAGCGGATTCAAATTCACTCATTCCGCATCCCGTGCCCGCTCCTTACCCGGCAGCAGCTTTTGCCGCTGGACACGCAATATCTTCGAGAATGAAGGCGCCGGTGAGGATCTGTCCATTGCCGGCAGCGATCATGAAATAGATCACAATACTTTTCAGAATAAAAAAAGCATGGGCCGTTACCTGGCCATTCGCGGCGAGGGCAAACAGATTGCCGAGCGTTTATGGATCCATCACAATTATTTTTACAATTTCGAATTCCAGGGTGGGCCCAATGGCGCGGAGGCTTTTCAGTTTGGACTGAGTGGATTCAGCATGTCGAAAAGCAATAGTATCGTAGAATACAACCTCTTTGAAGAATGCCATGGTGAAAATGAGCTGATCTCCGTAAAGGCTTCTGCAGTGACCCTGCGTTACAATACCATCCGCAATTGCAAGGCGCAGTTCACCCTGCGGCATGGTAACTTCTGCCAGGTATATGGAAATTATTTTCACAACACGCCCGGACTGCGCATATTCGGTGACGATCACCTGGTGCACAGCAACTATTTTGAGGTGTGCCCGATCGGTATCAATATTGGAAACGGCGATGGGGAAGTAGCGGATGGCGCAGCTTTGACCTGTCACGACCGGCCCGACCGCGTAATGATCGCATTCAATACGATCATCAGCGCCAAAGCGCCGATCGCATTGCCTGCCCGCAACAACGGACTGGGCGCCACGGCCATCACGGTGGCGTATAATATCATCAGAGGCGGTGGACCGGCAGCAAGCATTGCCGGACCCTATACCAACCCGGTTTGGGAAGGAAATATCGTCTTCAATGCAGAGAGCAAAGGCGATATGCCGGATGGTACATTTACAATGAACGACCCGAAGCTGGGGCGTGGACAAAGCGCTACCATTCACTTATTGCCTGGCAGTGCGGCCATCGATGCCCTGCCTGCGCCCAAGGGCAAAAAAGCGGTGAACAAGTATGCTGCCATCGCGACTGACATGGATGGCCAGCCGAGAACCCTGCCGCTCGATGCAGGTGCCGATGAAGTGAGTAAGGCGCCGGTAACGGCAAAGATCCTGGATCCAAAAGATGTTGGGGTAGGGGCTCCTTAATGGCGTGTTGGCAAGTTGATAGCGTTGACAGTGTTGATAGATGTGGTAAGTTGATAAAGTTGCGGGTTGACAGCGTAGATAGAGGAACAAGCTGACAATGACAAGTTGATAGCATTGACAGCATCGATAACCATAAAATAATAAAGTCCGGAAGCGCATACCATGTATGACTTCCGGACTTTTTGTTTAAGCCTTTTGTGAACGCCAGGCTTTAGGACTTGTTTCGTTTTTTAGTGCTTCGTTAGCAACAAGCGTGTTAAAAACGGGAATAAGCGTGCAGTGAATTTGATAGGAACTGCGCAAAGGAGGAGAAAAAAATATTTTGCAGTCTACTATAATTATAGTAGATTTGAATTAAACATAGTAGTTAATGGAAGAGATCACCAAAGCCCAGGAAGAGATCCTGGCCGTTCTATGGGAAATAAATGAAGGCGCCGTAGCTGATGTGGTGGAGCGCTTGCCGAAGCCCAAACCGGCGTACACGACGGTGGCTACCGTAATAAAGGTGCTGGAGAAAAAAGGGTATGTATCGCACCGGAAATTCGGGAATATCCATGTGTATTATCCGCTCGTGAGCAAAAAGGCCTATGCAAAGCATATTTTGAAAGATGCGTATAAAGGTCTTTTCAATAATTCCCTTAACCAGCTGGTCTCTTTTTTTGTAAAAGAAAAAGATGTGTCTGTTACTGAGCTGGAAGAATTGAAAAAACTGATTGACCAGGAGATCAAAAAGCAAAAGTCCTGAACATGCAAACATTTATTCAATATATCCTGCTGTCCACCGCTTGTTTAAGCGTCGCATGGTTATTATATAAAGCATTGGTGGAGAAAGGAACGATTGTCAAGACCCGGCGGATCTACTTGATCATCGCTATCGTTCTAAGTTTAGCGGCGCCTGTAAGTCCGCTCACCATAAACACGCCCGTCTTTTACAGCGAATGGGATAACAGCAGTATAACGGAAGTCGGTAATAATTCAACAGGAGAAGCGACCGGCATGCAGGCCGCAGATACGAAGGTCTTACCAACAAATAAGCAGTCGCGAACCGAATGGGATGCCAAGGGCATACTCTTTAGCATTTACCTGGCGGTAACGGCTTTTTTTATGATCCGCATTGGCAGGGAACTGTATATTATAATGGCCTGTTACAGGCGGTCGACGAAGCAGCGGTTTGGACAATTACAAATAGTATGGAACGACCGGTTCAAAGCATCCTTTTCTTTTTTCCACCTGGTGTTCCTGAATAAAAAATACCTGCAGGAAAATGAGTTTGATAAAGTGGTGGCGCATGAAAAAGTACATGTTTTACAATATCACTCCATCGATCTTTTGCTTGTGCAATTGCTGACGGCGCTGATGTGGTTCAATCCATTTGTGTGGAAGATGCGGAATGCGCTGCAACTGGTGCATGAATACCTGGCGGATGAAGGGGTTTTGCAGAGTGGGATCGACATTGTGGAATACCAGCAGTCGCTGCTTGACCATATCGCCGAATCACAGGTTTTTACTATATCATCTACCTATAAACATTCATTAATTAAAAAACGCTTTCTTATGATGTCAGCAAATAAAGCAGCAGCAGTTACGAAGTACCGCGTCTTGTATTTGATCCCGGCCACGGCCATCATGTTATTGGGGGTGGCCTGTGTGAACGGACAGGCGGTGTCTGAAGCGCCGAAAGTAGTGACCGCAGTAGCGCTTACCAAGGCAAACGTGGTGTATATCGGTATCGAGAACCCGGTGAACATTTCTGTGTCTGGTTACCGGCCCAACGATATTGAAGTAGCAATCGATAATGGAACAATCAGCGGCGACAGCGGCGAATATATTATCAAACCTGCCCGGCCGGGTAAGGCGCAGATAACGGTGAAAGCAAAGGGAAGGGTGGTGCAGGAAACTGCATTCAAAGCGAAATTTTTGCCGGCGCCGGTGGTAGCGCTAACGCCGGCTACGGGCGCCGCGACATTGATCAAAGGCGGACACATCACCAAAGAAGCCTTGCTCACAGCAGGCGGCATTATAGCAACCGTTGAAAATGCAGATATTGATATTCCCATCAAAGTAGCGTCATTTACGCTAAGTCTGCTTACAAACGGCAATACCGAAAGCAAGTCGGCCGCTGCGCAAACAAGCAGTTTTTCCGCAGAGCAGGTAAAACTGATCCAGTCGCTGCAGGATGGCCAGCGGATCATTATAGATGATATCGCTGCTACGGGACCCGATGGCAAAGCGCGCAAAGTACCTGCTTCGATGGTGTTTACGATTGGGAAGTAAGCCTTTGTTTGTCAATTATAATAGAGAAGGGGCTGCTTTCGTGCAGCCCCTTGGTTTTGACCTTTTATGTCGCATAAAACAATAAAGTAGATCTGTCATCTGCTGTAGCGAAGTGTTTACAATTTTTACCTTAAGTGATATATAAAGCCCCCGTATAAGTGCTGTCAGAGATCAGTTTGCCGTCAGCCGATCTAAATGCGATCCATGTTTGAACGTGCTGACCATGAAATTTAGCTACAGGAAGGGCGGCAATACAGGTTCGCCGGTCTGCCCCGTTCACACTAAAGATGCATTGATTCAAAGCTTCACAATATACTACCAGTACCGCTTTATCATTTTCCCGGGCATTGCCATGGTAGTTGTTGTTTTCCCAGCTAAATATTACATTTTGTGATGCTGTAGTTGCTTTTTCAGAGCGAACCGGTTCTAACTTACCATGGCATACAGGTATCAGGCTATAATTAATATAAAAATCAGGGAAGCTGCCATATATGGCGTTTTTGACGGTGTGCGACATTACAAAGTTTGAGTAGGTCAATTTCTTATTCGCCACTGCGCTTAATGAGAGCAGCGCTGAAAGGCTGCCGACGAATTTTTGCGCCAGCCCAAACTTTTGCTGATGTGCCATTTGTGCAATGGAAGCGGGTTTGTTTTTACGAACCGGAGCGCTGCGTAAGCAATATTTCCCTTTATAATAGTAACCAACTACATTACCTAGTTTACCTGTAAAATGAAATACATTTATTTGGCGTGCCATAAAATAAGTTTTAGGATGTTTAATGAATAATTTTTGTTTAGTCTTTTTTAAAATGCCACCCCGGGGCCCTCGGGGTAACATTTTAAATGGTGTGTTGGCGTTTTTTGCCTTCCCGATACGCATCGGGATCAGTAGCCGGTGATTGGCCGGCATGTAATTGTTTCATAGGTGCCGGGGATCTGCGCTGTTTACGTCACCGTTACCTCCCCGGTGTAAATACTGGGGGCGAGTAACTTGCCATTGGCTGACATAAAGCTGATCCAGGTATGCACGACTTTGCCGCTAAATTCCGACACATCGAGTGTGGCTGTTCCTGCTTCGCGGGTTGAATTGATGAGAAAATTGCACTCATTCAATTCGGGGCAATAAGCGGCCAGGATAGCCTGGTCATTCGCTTTTGCGAGCCTGACACCGGCGTTGCTGGTCCAGGTGAACTTGATAATGCCCGTAGCATCCGGCGCTACAGCAGGTGTCTTCGCTTTAGGCAATCTGCCCTTGCTAACCGGCACTTTGCTGTAGTCGATCTTGAAATCGGGATAATTGCCAGTGATTGCCTCTTTGAGGATGAGTGACTGGGCATAGTTGGTGCCAGTCATTCTGATGGCCTGATCCCTGAAGCCAAGCTCGAACAGATCATGCATACTTTGTGTAAAGGAAGTGGCTATTTTAAATTTAGCCTGTTGTTCTTCCTGTTCGGGTGATAGGTTTTTGCTGCGCTTTGTTCCTATGCTGCGTATGTAGGTAACGCCACGCCATTTGCTGCCTATTACCTTTCCGACTTTTCCTGAAATGTCATCCAGGATTCCTTTTTGTAACCTTGCCATTGTTTTAAATTTTAATGATGAATAAATGATTGTTTATGCACTCGGCGCATGGTCATAACCGGTACTCGATCATTGCCTTGTGCGATACAAATGTAGAAGCGATTTTCATTCGATGTATCACTGATGGATACACGAGTTCCGCATTGGGCGCATTTTAGCCGTTGCGGGTCATAATGCGCCGAAATATGTACAAAATGGCCGTTTTGGGTCATTTTGGGATGCAGGAACGTTGGTAATCAGTGTGATGTGGGGTGATTTAAAAGCCCGTTGCAGAAGACGATGTGAAAAGAATTTCTTATGGCAATAAAGCGCTTTCCCAATGAAAGCAGTTTAATTTCTTCGGGATTTCTTCGGGACTCTCCAATGAGAATACCGGGTTTTCCTTGGGATATCCCGAAGAAGACCCGAAGCCGCCCTGGAGCAGGGTGGGCGTTGAGTGGGAGAAAAGACAGTTTTATATTTGAAGGCTCAAATTGTAGAACCTTTGGTGTTGAAATGTTTTTGAAAATACAGAACACTTCTTGATGTTTCCCTCTCCACGCTACTGTTTAATACGTCAATCATTTCCTTGTGATCAAACTTAATTCCAAGTATAATTCCAAAAAACAGGGCGGTGATCCTGTCAAAATCGTTTGCGGGCTTATTGTACCGGTCTTCAATCGCTTTTTCTAATTGGGGAATTGCAGATATGAGTGATTTCGGTGTTGTTGGCCGTAGAATATTTGATAAAACCCAGGAGTTAAATCGCCGCACATTGGGTTGTTCTGAGTTAACCCATAACTTAGCCAAAAGATGAATAAGTTTGTTATTTTGCTTTCGTGGGAAGAGATTGGCTTTAATAGACCACAAAAGGCACCAACAAATTGAGAGATTATATTGTGGATCATCCTGTTTAACCAGCTCCATCATACTGTCAAATATCTCATGAATTATTTCACTACGGCGAAGCGTATTCTCTTTTTTGTCATAGGTATATTTGAAAGCAAAACTCATCATCCCTAAAATGGCCATGCACCTTTTTTCTTTCTGACCATCCTTTAGATCGGATAAGATTTTGACCATCAACATTTCATGATTTTCCGCATGCTTGAGCTCAATCATGTAAATATCTGAAATTAATGAACCTACCTTAGTGGCATGTGCGTCCTCATAATTGTCGAAGAAACATTCATTTACTTTCCTTTTAAAAGTCGTCGCAAACTTGTTTCTTAAAATTATTTCCACATTGTGCCTTTGTCGTGATAAATAGCATTTCGCATACCATTCTATGGCAGTGGCCAAAGTTTCCGGATTAATTTGAATTTCATTGGCCAGGCAGCTTCCCAGTAATGCTGTCAGCAATTGCCGTCTTAATAGTCTGCCTGTACGATTTAATGCATTGGCTTTCGATTCCGCTATCAAAAAATCGATCAGCTCTTTGCATTCCCTTTCCTGCAATACCGCCATTAAAGGGATAACCTCTTTCCAGCTTTGCCGGTAAATATGTGGTTTAATAATATCAATAACATTTTTTGAATAATCCTTTTGAGGGATAAACTTTTTCACAATTGCTTTTGCTGTCAAATACTCCTGGAAGCTTAAGTGTAAAAATTCATACACAGGTGTAGTGTTGCCAGAATCGAGGCGTTTATGCCCGGCCATAATCAATAAACTGCTGCGGGATTCCACCCTCTTAATAAATTCGGAAGGATTTATTTTGGTATAACCCAAAATTTCAGGCAGTTGCGTCCTTGCCTCAATAAGGCAATTGCTGAGTTCATCTGCAGTAATGGATTGTTTCCCCTCTGTGGTCATCCAATAGGCGACAAAAGCGAGTTGAGGTTCTGTTTCATCAATGTCTAAAATACCATGGCCTTCCACGTTCCAGGTAACCAATAGTAGCTTGATCATTTCCTGGTATAAGACGCTTCTTTTTGTAGGAAGGTAGCCTGCCCATCTTTTTACGAAAAGCAGGGTCGTGAGCAAAAGCGGATTCTCGGCAAGCGCTTTTATCCGGGCATCATTTAGGATTATTTCGTTCAGCTTATTGGCCTCCCTGATTGTGTTTTCTGATTCATCGATGATGGCTTTGTGCCATTTTAAACTTAATTCTTTTATTTCTTCGCCATTCAGATTCGAGACGGTATAATTTTGGCAATAGGAAGCGAGCGAACCGGCAATAGCCCGGAAGCCGGATTCTCGGGAAGTAACAATAATGTTTAAAGATGGATATGTAGCAATAAAGGTCCTAAGCTGATTTGCAAAGGCGATCCTGTTTCTATCCTCGGAAATTTCATCTAACCCATCAACCAGAAATAAGGCAGTGCCATTTTGTAAAGCTTGAGATACTAATTTTGAGAAACCATCACTACAGGCAGGGATTTCTGCCCTTGCAGGAATACTGTTAATGATGTCTGTAATACTTTGAGTTACTTTTTCACCCAAATCTCTGCATCGTAAGAAAATGGGGAACCAATTTTTTTCCGGCAGCGCATCATTTATCTTATCTCTTCTATCTGGAAAAGCATACGCAATGGCAATACGCTTTATTAATGTTGATTTGCCGCCGCCGGGTTTTGCGAGAATAGCAAGTCTAGATTCATTACTCAATATGTTTCCAATTCCCTTCCTCTCTACGAATTCATCGTCGTCTTCTTCATCGTTTGAAACCATTTGAATTGGGGATTTGATGAAATGCAAGGGAATGAAAATGTTTTCCAGTTTAACTTTTACTGAACCTGCCTCTTTATCGGTTGGCAATCCTTCAAATTGAATTTCACCCAGTTCATTTTCAAGATATTTGAAGTATTTCTTCCTGGCGTCTGCAATGTGTTGTTTCAGCAATTCAGTAGAAACATCTTTATTAATGATCCTTAATCCATCGAATATCTTATTAGTGGTTTTGTCTCTTGATAAAATACCATCCGCCAAACTCTTTATTAGTGGTTTTCCCTCCGCATGAATCAGGGCAAAATGGGATGTTTCCTGGCCGTTTGAATCCGAATAATAAAGTGTCCAGATCCATCCGTTATCACAGGCCAGCAAGTCATAATAGTTTTGCAACGCTAAGCCTTTGCTTAAATCAGCAAGAGAAGCAACAGCTTTTTCAATGGGGACCAATATTCTGCCACTGATAAGTTCTTCAACCAGCTTGTCTGGCTTAATTAGGATGACCCTTTTGTTCTCACAATCGTTTTCCTGTTCAATGGCCGTTTCTTTAAAACCGGACAGGGAAATAAAATACCCATTGACATCGTTTTTCCTGTTCAGTTTATTTTTCTTTAGCTTCTTTTTTTCTGCATCTAGAACACCTATAAATTTGTTGATATCTGCGCCGCCAATGGCTTCTGCCTGTGCTTTGCATTCAGCAATCGCCATTTTGTTTTCGGTCCTATGTGCTGCTGTAAGGTCAATCTCCCTTCCGGATTTGTTAATGTTAAACCTTGGTTGGTCATACCCTAAAACATGGAATAGATCAGCCATTAACCGGCCGAATAGATCGCCTTTTTTGTTTTGATTATCCTCGAGAATTTCAATCTTTCTTAGTTTCATGCTACTAATTATGGCTGCTGATTGTATTTTATTTGACCTGAATTGAGAGCTTAACTGGTGTGACTAAATACGTATCCGACCGCTAATGCAGTAGTATCGGGGAGCTCTATATTTTGGTTGGGAGGATGGCAAGATACAAAAGTTCTCTGTATGGCGTACAAATACGGCTGTTTTGGAAACGTACGAAGCCAAAATTACCCGATCAGGTGAGTGTATTGTTACAGGTAAGGAATGATATCTTCTTTTGGAATGTTTTTGTGTCTGCAATATTCATCAACGGTGACAAGGTGCTCTCTTTTTTTGCCCATATCTTTTTTCATGATATTGAAGATCTTGCGGGCGTTGCGTGGTGTTGTGCCCAGAAATCTTTGCAGCACGCTGGTATCTATAATGCCTTTATGCCTGGGTGCCGGCTTGCTGGCCCTGGGTTCACCAAATGGGTATTCTAACTTGTACAACCTGGCTGCTTCTTTTTTGCGTGCACCGCGCAGCTTCTTTTTTTTCTCCTGTACCCTTTTATCTTTTTTCTTCAGCCATATTTTAAATGGCATGAACTCCATGACATGGCCCTTCGGCATGTTTTCTTTTCCGAAATACAGTCCGTCAGGCAACTTTGCTTTCACCCGTTCTTTAGCCGGCGCCGGTTTCTTTTTTTTGCGAAGATATTTTTTGAGCTGTTTTTTGCAATCAGCAGTAGTTAATGGAATAAGCTTTCCGCTTCCAGGCGCTGACGACGTTACAGCGGCGGTTGATGGCATTCTCATTGGCAAAGCAGTTTAGGTAGTAAATGAATGAGGCTGGGTTTTCATGCAATGATCTTGCTCCGTTGGGCTAACAACTGCGCGCGCCGGCGGCGTTTTTGTCGCATCCGGTGAATAGAGATCTTGCGGCCTTTCTTTTTCTTGCCTGAGCGCATCAGGACTTTCTTTTTGTTAAAGCTTTTCAGCATATGAATAGATTATGGTGATGGCAGTAAGAACTGGGTTAGTGTTTACTTATTCTTCCGATGCCTTTCCCGCATTTCATAATACTCATACATCATGCAGCTGTAGAAATAATGCTGTACCCGCCACTGATTTACTTTCAGGTAGGTGGCTACATCTTTTACGGTGATAAAAGGGTATTTTGACTTGCTGCGCATGGCATTGATCTCCGTCATCACTTTTCGCGCTTCCTCATCGTTCAGGGCCAGGATGCCGGCGATATCCTGCTGGGTGACACTCAAGCGCGGGCGATAGGGCTTATGCGGGTAGAAATATTTCATCAGATCCGGGATGGGTCTTGCAAAAACGCCCCGGGAGATCAGGGGAGTAATGGCGCGCTTCGATGAGAGATATTGTTTTAACGTAGGACAGTGTAATGGTCGTCTTTGCCTTTTCATATGGCTTCATTTAATAGGTCTTTTTCCAATGCTTTTACATTGGGAAAAAGGCGATGAGGTGGTAGAGCAAACGATAACCTACTAATCAAGCAAAAAAACGAATGCGGATTCTATAGGGCGGGTATAACGGAAACAAGACAGTGTTGCAAGCTACAATAATTTTATTGGGAAGACAATGAAGGACATGAAACTTTCCTTCCCGTAATGGGACTTCCATTATTTTTTGATTTCAGTCATTTTTTAGCGAGTGATTAGTAAAACCGCTAAGGCATCCTTAGCTGAAAGATATAAGGCCATAGTTTCCCGGTAATATACATATGACCAGTAGCCGAATCCCAGGCAATGCCGTTGGGTTCACCGCAATCCTGTTTGGCGAGTGCTGCTTTAAAGGCCAGCGGACTGATATCGAGTTTACCGGTCACCTGTCCATCCGCGGGGTTGATCTTGACAATGTTATTCGTGAGCCAGATATTAGCGTAAATATGCCCTTTAATATATTCCAGTTCGTTCAGACTGTCGCGTTTGGCGCCATTCTCTTTTATGGGAAGCGTTTTCACCGGTTGCAGGGTGGCAGGATCCAGGTAGGTTAAGGTATCAGTGCCGTCGCTCATGATGAGATGACGGCCGTCGGTGGTGAGGCCCCAGCCCTCTTTGTTTTTATACGTGAATGAGTCGAGTAACTTGAAGGAGTTGGCATCGTAGATAAATCCGCGCTGGGTTTTATAGGTAAGTTGGTAGAGCCTGTTATTAAAAAAGCTGATGCCTTCCCCAAAGAGTTTTTTATTGGTAAAGACCGTCTTTTTCTCAAAGCGGCCGGTCTTGAGATCGTTGATACCGATCAATGATTTTCTGAAAGTATCCGGCGATCCGGTGCTTTCGAAGAGTTGTCCGTTATGAACCAGCAGGCCTTCTGTATAGAGCGAAGTGTCGTGAAAGAAATAGTTTGTCTGCTCGTAGGAGATGGTAGGCGTAACGGGGGCATCATCTTCCCCGGTGTCTTTACAGTTGGCGAGGAGGGCGATCAGGGTGAGGAGGTATAGGATCTGTTTCATTGGTGGACAGGAAAAGTTGGGTTGTGGTATATAGGAGTGAAAGTATGAAAATAGTTGATTATGGTCAAATAGTATATAGATACGCTTTAGGGTAATGGCATCTGACTAGTTTTGCGGGGCCGTATTAGTTACCTTATGAGCAATATTACCCATAGATATGACATTACAGAAACTGCAGATCTGCAATCAACTAATTTTTTATTCTTTAGTGAAGGAAAAAGCGGGAAGGAAGATGTATTGAAAATTGTTCAGTTTGCTTATGTTAGGGATTTCAGTAACAAACCAATATTTAACCTTGGGTTTGGCGATTTTGATATGGATACAGGGGAGATAAACGATGAGTCGATGACTGACAACGGCGATGTTTACAAAATTTTCAATACGGTATTAAGTACAATTCCACTTTTCTTTAGCCGAAATCCGCAGGCCGCTATTTTGGTTCGAGGTAGTGACGGACGCGCAGAGTTTGAATATAAATGCAAGCAAAATTGTCCGAGGCGGTGCACCGCTTCATGCCATAATTTTAATCGTAGGATGAAGCTTTACTGCAATTATGTGTCTAGGAAACATAGTATTTTTCAGGCTGATTATCAGTTTCTTGGTGGAATCGTTAATAGTGAGCATTGGCTTGATCTTACAGAGTTCAATCCAGGCACGCTTTACGATGGCATAATAGTATCAAAAAAAATGTGTAAATTTGAGTTATGAAGCACAAAAAAAATAAAACACCTGATCTGGTAAAAGTCTCGAAGGCGAGTCTTATATCCATGGTGGCTTCACAGATAAAAGGGAAAATCCTGTTTCCCAAAAAAATGGAAGAGGCGAAGAAAATGCTTGATCATGCCCGGCTTGTGAAGAAATAAGTACAGTTTGAACTATAAATTGAAGGCGCTCCATTGGGGCGCCTTTTGTGTTTTGATTTGAATTGTTAATGAATATTAATTAACATCGAATATTGATTGAACTTCTTTTATAGAAAAACTAATTGCATCTTGCCTCCTAAATATAAAATTCTCGTCGGCATTTTTAATATTCATGGATTTAAACCATTCTGTCCACCATTTTTTTAATCCCTTAAAATCAATTCCCTGGCCACTTTTTCTTTCGTTAACTTCAAGTAGATAAACTTCTAAATCGGGAAATGTGAGGTCTATGGTTTGTCGGGGATATTGAAAAGACGAACTATTTCCTTTGAGGGAATACTCAATTAAGGCGTCATGGGCTGGTGAAATGGAAGTCTTGCCACCATCTTTTCGGGATAGCTCGAGGTAGCCGTCTGTTATGATAATTAGGATATTTCTATAATCATCTGTAAGAGTGGATTTTTTAATCCGGCTTGGTAACTTCTCTGAAAAGTAATATGCATAATTGGCACCCGTTGTTCTTTTCTTGGCTAAATCGTAAAGCTGTTTAATATTACATTCAAATTTATTTCGAGCTGATCCAAAATATAAGCGATTGCTTTTATTTTTGAAGTCTGATAGATCAAAAAGTAAACTATCTGCTATAGTTTTGAACTGGCCTTGCCCTTGCTCGGGATCTGCAATATCTACCAAGAGCCTATCTTTGGAGTTCATTTTGTACCGTAATTCTTTTCGAATACTGCCCATATGCTGTTTAATAATGCAGTATCATTTTTGGTTTGCTCAGGATTATTTTTGTCATCATTAATACGATTTGATAAGTCTGGGACGAGGATAATATTAAGATTATGAGTTTTAGCAGGAAGCCAGTTTTTTATTTCTTTTATTTCAGATTGTTTTAAATTAAAAGTGCCCAACTTATCTCGTACAGCTTGGTTGTAATCTTCATCTTCCGCAAGTTCAAGGTGATATTTTTCCCATACTGTCCTGACATCACTTGGAGTAACGCATCTTTCGATTTCTTTAGATGCCTTGGTGGATGTTGAAGGGCGAAGCAGCGCGTATATGAATAAGGAAAAGATAACAAAAGCGACGATCAGATAGAGGAGGGGCTTCATAAATGCTTTCATATATTATTTTTCTTCGTCTAGTTCTAAAATTTTTTTGTTTAACCATTCGTCTTTAAACACGGTCGTTTTTGTCACTAATGTTTCAGCGTCTTCCCTTCGCATTAAGTTTATCCAGGCCACCCAACCACCAATGAATTCACCAATCAAAGCTTTTAATTTGGTTACGTTGATCGTTACTTTTCCAATTTCATAATCATGAATGTTCTTTTTCCTTTTCAAAATATTGTTTTCGCAACTTTTGATCTCCGCAATAGTTTGTTGCATATCTGTCTTTAGTTCAGTGATCTTTCTTTTAAGTTTTCGTATTCTGGAGTCAGGTTGAATTTCCTTTTGCTTTATTAAGGTATAGTTCAGTAGAAACCCCCACATAACATAGCATACAAAACCAGAGGCCAAGACAAGATAAAAGTTAATGTCTTTAAATACATGTGAAAATTGCCAAGCAACATCTGTTTCACCCGCATTGTATTCATTAGTGTATATATGTTTGGAAATTTGATAACCAATGATAGCGTCAAAACATAGTGTGAAAACTAATAATATGGCGATCATGCCATATTTTCGCCTTTCAAGGGCATCATTGATCAAAAAGCCCAGCCCCAAGAAAATTATAGGGAACAGCACAGTCAAGACAACTACAAACCCGCCCTTATTAAAAGCATCTGATAATGCAGCGAATATTCCTGAGAAGCCTGATTTTCCTGATTTCACTCCATTTAATGCTGCATAGCCGCTTGCTGCATAAAATGCCCATAGATAAAAAGTTAAAAAAAGTGTTATAAAAGCCGCTATTATAAATTGAAGTATTTCAGTACTGCCTTTATTGTTCTCGATATCATCTATCTGCTTTTCACAGAGTTCTATCTCATCGCTAAGCGATGTTTCTTTGCCTTGAAGGCTGTGAATTCTATTCTCAAAATCGGCTATTTCATTATTAAGAATTTCCATTTTTTTGTGTACACCATCCTTATCCAGTTTGGCCTCTTCTACAATTTTGTTATAAATTATAGGTAGTGCTTCTTTAAGTTGCTCAGGATTTCCCTGTGCCTTTTCAGCCGCTTTTAAGCCAAATTGTTCGTAGGTCATTTTCCTATCCTGCTCGGTAAGAATGACGTTAGTTACTGTAATATTTTCCGTCATAATTATTTAGTATTGCTTTAGAGATTGTTCAGTTTTGGCTAATTTGTCTTTTTGTGGTCGGATTACCTTTTTAATTTTTTATAAATGTTGACCAATCATATGCTATTGTTAGGATGGTTGAAAAAAGGCTACATAGTCTAGGCACCATGTTTGTCTTCGAAACGAAATTTTTTCAATCGGGTTGTAAATGATTGCAGCCGCGATAGAAGAAATAAATAGCCCTGTTTGCATTTGTTCATACGAATTGCAACCAAAGTAAATAAATGTGGTCATTACCAGCCATCGCAGAAGAGAATAACAGCTATCCTCTTGCCTTATAGTTGCTGCACCTATAAGCGCTATTAAGACAACTCGTTTTATTGAACTTTGTATAATAATTGAAAATTTGTTTCCCTTCATGGCAGTGCATTGTTGTAGTGATAAATCCTTAAGCAAGTTAGATTGTCTAGTTAAGTGATTAAGAACCTTGAGAAGTGGAAATTAAAGGTTATTTGCAGTTGAATTGGTAAGAGTGTCATTGGTTCGAGGCTTTTTCTACAAGAAAGTTAAAATAAACAGTTTTATCTTTTGCTTAGTATACTCACGCCGTTGCCAAACAAAAATATTAAAATAAATAATTAATAGTTTAAGTTTTTAGTAAGTGCTTCTTTGTACTAACCATAACCGATACTGAGCACACGAATTGATGTAGATCAATTGTGCTTACCAAGGTACTCGTCATTTGTTCCGGTATGTTAAAGTGGCGGAAACCGCACATTTCGACTTCAGATATTTCCTGTTGGGAGCGGTAGCGACGATAACTGTTGGTAAGCTTTGCCGCTGGTTTTCGATAAAGCTGACGTGTTCAGTTAAATCATCTCTCTTAAGTATACTTTTCATGTAATCCTTTAGTCATTTCTAAGTGTTATCTGTTTTAATAGTAGAACATTGCCGTTACTACATCCGAAACAACTTCTATTTATTAGCCACTTTTGCCTAGAGAAACCTGCAAAAGCTGGCTAAGTTTTGCATTTTTACCAACAATCATTATTTTGAGTGCTGGTATGAATGGTGACACGCTCGCCTGATATGTAATCAATTACCTTATCACCTTGTCCACAGTTCCCAATAAATTTAGATTCGAGTAATATCTTCACCCGGAACGAAATTACGCTTGCCAGCCATACCATTGGCAGGTGCGGTTTCGTGCAGGGTGAAGCCCGACAAATAAGGCTCTAAGCATCCCGCCATTGGGGTGCCGGTAAGTTGTACGACCATTGAGATTCCCGAACCAACTACAACTTACTTTCAGTGGCAACATTCGAGACCAGGGGTCAGGATCGTTGACGGAGCCGTTTTGTGAGTACCCACCAGAAACAGTGTATAGAATAAGTGTAATAACAGCTAAGAGCACAAACCGGCGTTCCCGATGAATCAACTCTCTGATGAGCTCCTTATTGAATTTAGCCAGGGCAGTCCACATGCGTTTAAAGCTATTTTTGATAGTTTCAGGATGCGTATTTTTTATTTCGTAAAGAATCTTATCGATGACCGACTCGCTGCAGAAGAAATTACCTCGGATACTTTTGTAAAATTGCACCGCTTGCATGACAGGTTCAGCACCTATAATAATATACAGGCATTCCTGTTTATTACCGCAAGGAACGCATCGCTCGACTATATAAAACACCGGCAACGGGAGCGGGAGCACCGGACCGACCTGCAGCACCATGAAGAAATAGAACAGCATGAAGCGGAAATTCCACTCTTCGCCAAAACAGACATCGAAGCTGATGTATTGCAGTTCATCTATAGCGAGATTGAAAAGCTTCCCCAGCGCAGCCGGCTTATTTTTAAACTGTTTTATATCGACGGACTGAATGTTCATGAAATAGCCGAACGGATGGGGATCAGTGTACAAACCGTGGCCAATCAAAAGACAACGGCGCTTAAAACGCTGCGAATGAAAGTATTGGACAGGCCCGGTTTACTACTTTGGCTGCTGTTCCTGCTTGGGGAAAAGCGGTATTAGAAAAAACAAAATATCGCTATGTAAAATTTTTATTAATTCTTCTTAGTATAACCGGTATAGTTCGTCGTTTTAAATACATAGACTGGCACCAAATGGACACCGCCCGGCTGAATGCAGCGCATATGCCGGAATTGTCAGGGCAACAGTTTATTCTAATCAATACCATTTAACCCAATGCCTGTAAACAATCATATAGCACAGCTGATCATAAAACACCTGCAGGATAATATCACTGTCGAAGAAGAGCTGGACCTGCAGCGATGGATAGCGTCGGATCCACAGCATCGCGAACTATTCGATCGATTTACGCAGCATGAAGTATTGCAGCGGGAGATGGCAGCATTCAGCGAAAGCAATAACCGGATCCAGGATCAGGTATATGCCCAGCTGCCCGAAGTGCAGGAGGCTATCGGGAACACTTCAACGGCAGCGCCCAAAAGAAACTGGATGCGATGGGCATCCATAGCAGCAGCTGTGTTGATTCTCGGAGTTCTTGGGTTGTGGTATATGTTACCGAAACGAACGGCGTCGACAACAGTACCGGAACAACAGGCCCCTGTAGCGAACATAATACCGGCCGGTGGAAACAAAGCTACCCTGACCTTGGCCGATGGAACTGTAATAGACCTTGACAAGGCTGGGAATGGCGAGATTGCCAAACAGGGTAAAACCTCGGTCAATAAAAAGGAAGACGGACAGCTCGAATATAGATCGGCAAAAGGCAATGGACAGCATGCGATCGCTTACAACCTTTTAAGCACACCGCGGGGCGGACAATACCAGCTCTTGTTGCCCGATGGAAGTAAGGTTTGGTTGAACGCTGCGTCCTCTATCAGGTATCCGACCGCCTTTGCCGGCAATGAACGCAGGGTAGAAGTAACCGGCGAAACGTATTTCGAGATTGTAAAAAATGCCAGCAAACCATTTAAAGTAACGATCGTTCCCGCCAGCGGGGCAGCCGATGGCACCAACGCCGGCCGTGGGGGAGAAGTAGAAGTTTTAGGCACTCATTTTAATATCAATGCGTATGGAGATGAGCAGCCGATCGTAACCACCTTACTGGAAGGAAAAATAAAAGTCACGCCGGTGGAACTGGTGAGTAAACCGGCGGCAAGTACGAGTCCTTCCACAACGCATAGAACGTATAAAACGCTTTCACCAGGGGAAGAAGCCAGGATCAACGACAAAGCCGACGTAGTTGTACGGAAGAATGTAGACACAGAATCAGCCGTTGCCTGGATGAAAGGATTCTTTGATTTTCACCAGGCCAATATAAAGACTGTGATGAAACAGATCAGTCGATGGTATAATGTAGACGTACAATATACCGCTGCTGTACCAGCACAGACCTTTGAAGGTTCGTTAGACCGGAATATACCGCTGAATGAATTACTGGCTTTGTTGCAGCAGATGGGAACTACAAAATTTCAGATTGAAGGACGGACCATTATGGTAAAATAGCCTTTGATAAACTACTACTGAATCTTATCTATTATATACCGCGCTCTCGATAGATACCAGGTTATTTCTTGCATTAATCAACCATAGATCATTAAACCCACATCTCTTTCATTCATAAACCTGATTCCAGGTTAACCGGCTTATGCAGTTCATGGTAGCAGGTATAGTGCACTACATGGAGGCAAGCCAGGGCTGGACTTGTAGACTTTACAGAAATAACCGGATTCTGGTTACGACAGAACCCGGTTGTTATGAAGGTTAACTGTTGAATGTGCGAAACATTTTTATTAACCAACAACTGACCAAAGGTATGAAATTAACTGCTAAACCGGCTTCAGGGTCTTTGTCAGCCCATAAGAAGGATGGGGGTTTTGGGGCCAAACTCTTGCGCGTTATGAAGTTGACCACTATCATAATATTGACTGTCTGTTTACACAGCAGTGCAAATGGACTGGCACAGCAAACGGTAACATTTTCCGGCAAGGAAGTGAGCCTGGAGAATATATTCAATGCGATCAAGAAGCAAACCAGTTACCGTTTTTTCTTCAATACCAACATGCTGCAGCAGGCAACGAGGGTTTCTATCGAAGTAAAGAATGCCCCCATCGACCAGGTGATGACCCTGGCGCTGAAAGATCAACCGCTTACCTATACTATAAAGGGCAGAACGATATTTATTATGAAGAAGCCGGAGGAGATCAAGAGCAGTACGAATATGGCGCCGCAGACGGGAGATCCGATTACGGTGAGTGGAAAAGTTACGGATGACAAAGGACAACCGTTGGTTGGAGCGAATGTAAAAGTGAAGGGCTCGAATAATGGCGTTGTTACCGATAACCAGGGCCGGTTTAGTTTATCCGATGTTGATCCCAATGCAACATTGGAAATTTCATTTGTAGGCCATGAGACGCAGTTATTGGCGGTGAAGGGGAAGAGTATGTTTAGTGTGACGTTGGGGCAGAAGCTATCTGTATTGGATGAGACTGTGGTTATAGCTTACGGGACGACGACGAAGCGATTTAATACAGGGAATGTGAGTAGTGTGAAGGCGAGTGATATTGAGAAGCAACCCATAACAAATGCATTACTTTCTTTACAAGGACGCGTTCCTGGAATGGAAGTAACCCAAAGCACAGGATTGCCTGGAAGTGGTGTGAAAGTTCATATACGAGGGCTAAATAGTATACAGAATGGTAATGATCCGTTGTATGTAGTTGACGGAGTGCCATATGTATCTCAGAATATGTTTAATCTTGGGGCAATCTTAGGAACGTCAGGAACAAGTATAACAGGAAGCCCTTTTAGTTATATAAATCCTTCGGATATCGAGTCAATTGAAGTTTTAAAAGATGCTGATGCTACTGCAATTTACGGTTCTCGCGGTGCTAGTGGTGTCGTTTTAATAACAACAAAAAAAGGAAAGACTGGAAAGACATCTGTTAGTTTAAACGTTCAAAATGGCTTCGGAAAGGTGGCGAGAAGACTAAACGTACTTAACACCCGGCAATACTTAGACATGCGGTATGAAGCATTTGAGAATGATGGCTCCGCCCCGCAGCAGTGGGACTACGATTTAACACTGTGGGATACAACTAGAAATACTGACTGGCAAAAAGAATTAATTGGTGGGAGTGCTAATTATTTTGATGTTCAGGCTTCGGTTTCTGGAGGAAATGTAAATACTCAATTTTTTGTAGGTGGAGGGTACCATAAAGAAACCACCGTATTTCCTGGTAGCCTTTCCAATCAGAAAGGATCCATTCATTTTAGTCTTAATAATTTATCCACAAATCAGAAGTTCAGATTAATGCTCGTAGGGAACTATTTGATTGATAATAATCGTTTGATGACCCTTGATTTAACATCTGACGCTATTCAGTTAGCTCCAAATGCACCAGAGCTTTTTAATTCTGATGGTTCATTGAACTGGGCTTTGGATGAAAATGGTACTTCTTCATGGGTAAATCCGTTGAGATGGACAAAAAGGAAATATAATAGTAAAACCATAAATTTGATTAATAATATAGTACTTAGCTATTATATAACTCCGCAATTAGAAATTAAGAATAACCTTGGTTTCTTCAATATTCAAACAGATGAGTTCACAACTGATCCATTTACCTCAGCAGATCCCAGTTTACCTTCATTTACACGATCAGCACGTTTCGTAGACAATAACATACAATCCTGGCTTATAGAGCCACAATTAAACTACAAGATTGCTTTCCAAAAAGCTAACGTTAATATTCTTATTGGATCAACATTTCAACAGAATAAAAGTACCAGCCAGACCTTGAATGCAAGCGGTTTTAACAATGATTTAGTTATCCAAGATATAAAATCAGCACCAAGTATTAGTGTTGGAGGTACAACCGATAATCTCTATAAGTATGCGGCTTTATTTGCGCGAGTCGGGTTAAATCTACATGACAAATATTTATTAAATCTCACAGCACGTCGTGATGGTACCAGCCGATTTGGACCCGATAACAGGTTTCATAGTTTTGGCTCTGTTGGTTTGGGCTGGATTTTTAGTGAAGAGAAGTTCATTATAAACACTTTTCCATTCTTAAGTTTCGGCAAACTACGTGGTAGTTACGGATCAACAGGTAGTGATCAAGTAGGAGATTATACCTATTTGGATTTGTATAATACTATAGGTGTTGGTATTCCTTATCAAGGCATAACTGGATTCCAAATTAATAATCTTTTTACACCAGACTTAGCTTGGGAGGAAACTAAGAAGTTAGAAGGTGCAATCGAATTTGGTTTTTTTAAGGATCGGGTTTTATTAACCGCCAGCTATTTTAGAAATGAATCTTCTAATCAATTAACTAACTATACACTGTCCAGTGTTACAGGTTTTACATCGATAACTAGAAATCTAAATGCAAAGGTTCAAAATAGCGGTTGGGAATTTTCACTAAATACTACAAATGTCAACAATAATCACTTCAAGTGGCGGACATCTATTAATCTAACTTCCATTAAAAATAAGTTAGTTTCAGTAGCTCCAGGAATGAACCAGAATTACCAAAGGTTAGTAGGAAATTCTTTGACGTCTACTTTTGTTTATCGTTCGCTAGGTGTAGATAAATCCTCTGGACAATATATATTTGATGATGGCTATGGAGCACCAACATTTAGCCCAGATACCTCATATTCTATATCAACGTACGCTGTTAATATTTTTCCAAAGTTTTATGGAGGTATCCAAAATAGTATTCAATATAAAGGCATTCAATTAGAGTTTTTGTTTCAATTTGTTAAGCAAATTGGTCGTAACTATTTTATTGGTAATTACCCTGGACAATATTACGGAGGAGGAAACAATCAGCCCAATACTGTTTTGGAAAGATGGCGAAAGCCAGGTGATGTAGCAAAAATTCAAAAATTTAATCAAGATTTCTCTATATATGGCACCTATAGTTACGCTGAGCAAAGCGATTTAGTTTATTCGGATGCATCATACATAAGACTAAAGAATGTATCTCTCTCATGGACATTTCCCGAAAAAAATATCAAAAGAATAGGGATAAATAATTGCCAATTATTCGTCCTTGGTCAAAATATTCTAACTGTAACCGATTATATAGGATTAGATCCGGAGACAATGAGTTCAAATTCTCTACCTCCATTGAGAACCATTACAATGGGCATTAAAGTTACTTTATAAAAAATATAAGAAATGAAAAAAGGTAATAAATTGAATGTTTCCAAAATTAATCTCTTTGAGAGAATTAATATAGGAATAGGGAAACACAATGGTTGGTACTTTGTCTGCTTTTTACTTATGATTTATATCCAACAAACATCGTGTAAGAAATTTTTAGAAATTAAACCTCCAATTACGTCAACAACTAGTGATAACGTTTATGATAATGATGCTACAGCTGCAGCGACTTTAATTGGAATTTTTACTAAGTTAAGCCAAACGAGTGGTGAGAGCTTAATTTCAGTCAGAAGTGGGTTGTCGTCAGATGAACTAGAACTCCATGGGGGATCAACCAATGCAAATAAAAACTTAGTAAAATTTTACCTTAATGCTTTGACACCAGAAGCAAATCAGACATACTGGGAAACATTTTTTAAGTATTTACACACAGTCAACACTGCCATAGAAGGACTTTCGAATTCTAACTCTTTGACACCTAATATAAAAGAACATTTGTTAGGCGAGGCAAAGTTTATGAGAGCCTTATTTTATTTTTATCTTGTAAATTATTATGGTGATGTCCCATTGGCTTTATCAAGTGATTACCGGATAAATAATACTCTTGAAAGAACTCCAATCAGTCATGTTTATTTTCAGATCATTAACGATTTGGAAGACGCTAAAAAACTGTTAAGTGATGAATATTTAGACCTCTCTAACTTTAAATCTACAACTGAACGTGTTAGGCCAACAAAGTGGGCCGCAATAGCTTTGTTATCTAGAGTCTATTTATATATATCTGATTGGGCTAATGCTGAATTGCAAGCAACAGAAATTATTAATTCCACAAAATTTGAGTTATTACCTTTAAATGATGTTTTTTTAAAAAACAGCAAAGAAGCTATACTGCAATTGCAACCTGTTAACACGGGCTATAATACGGTGGAAGGTAGGATCTTTATTTTGCCAACTACTGGACCTACGTCATCAAATAGTAATTATCCCGTTTATTTGAGTTCAAACTTACTTAATGCATTTGAATCAAGCGATAACCGTAGAAACAGTTGGGTAAATAAGGTTACGGTTAGTTCGAAAGATTATTATTACCCATATAAATATAAGATTGGAGTCTTTAATTCTTCCATTACCTCTGTTTCTCATGTCAAAGAATATTCAACTATTCTACGGTTAGGAGAACAATATTTAATTCGTGCTGAAGCTCGGGCACAATTAAATAGGCATAGCGATGCTTTGGAAGATTTGAACAAAATTCGGACAAGAGCTGGCTTAGACCCACAATTACTAAGTGATAAAGAAACCTTGTTGGCAGCGATTTTTCAGGAGCGTCAAGTTGAGTTATTTACTGAATGGGGGCATCGTTGGTTAGATATGAAACGTACAAATCGTGTTGATTCGATAATGAGTAAGGTTACTTCGGATAAGGGCGGTGAATGGAGTATAAACTGGAGTTTATATCCGCTGCCACTATATGACATCCAGCAAAATGAAAGACTTATTCAGAATCCTGGATACTAATAGTGGAAAACGTCGACGTTGTGTATGTCAGGTTCATGTTATATTAAATGACATCCTTAATAGGATATAGTTATTATGTAGCTCTAAGCAAATCAATAAGGTGAATCTTGGCTTAATATTAAGTCTCCTATACAGTTAGTCGCTACCTGGTAAGGAGATTTATCTCGTCGAAGAGGTCAAGATGAATCGTCTCAGGAGCGATAGCTACATAATTAGTTAAGGAAACCGCACTAAAGGTGCCTATTACACATCCTGAACGGCACATTTGTACTTAAGAATCGCAATGTAACTCAATTTGTGGCTTATTTAGTTTATCATTTAATTATCAACAATACATTAAAATGAGGCAATTGTTTTGGTTCATGTTTTTATGGATGCCAGTTAAATCTTACTCACAATCTGGATCTAAAATCAATTCGATTCAATGGGTAAATAATCTATCATGGGATCAAATTAAAACAAAGGCTAAGGCTGAGAATAAATTTATCTTTGTTGATTGTTTTGCTACCTGGTGCTTGCCTTGTAAGAAAATGGATAGCGAGGTTCTTGCGTTGGATACCGTAGGTATGGTTCTTAATTCAAGATATATTTCGATTAAAGTGCAGATGGATACTTCGAAAAATGATAACGTCATTACAAAGAAATGGTATAGTGACGCAAGTAAAATTATGAACGAATTTAAAATAAACGCTTTCCCTACGTTTCTTTTTTTTGATCCAAACGGCGTTCTTGTGCATAGAGGCATTGGTGTACATAATAGGGATGGTTTTTTGTCTTTAGCGACTGATGCTCTAAATCCTGAGACTCAATATTATAGTTTACTGAAAAGGTATAGGGAAGGTGACACGAACAATTTAAATCTTAAGTGGTTAGCGCGCTCTGCAAAGTTGTTTGAGGAAAATGAAATGGCAAATGATATTGCTACTTCATTTTTAGAGGTTATAGAAATGGATGACATGAATGATATAGATAATGTCAAATTTGTTAGGGAGTTTAGACATCTTTCTGAATCTCAAAAGCGATTAAGGGATTATGTTGAAAATATAGTAGACATCGATCGTCTTAACGAACTTAATATCTCACTAATGGCCGACCACATGAATGGCACAAACGGCAAAACATTTCAATTGTTTTACAACAACGCTGATACCATTAATGAAATTATGAAAACTGATGGTTACGCTCAAAGGGTTATAGATAATTTGATTACTCAACAAGAGGTAAAACCAATATTGGATCAGTATAATTTTTACAGCTTAACACCTAATTGGGATAGTATTCGATTTCTAATATCCAAACGTTACAATGACAAATATGCTAACAGGATAACATCCTCTTCTAAAGTTTCATGGTATTTAAAAAGGCAAGATTGGAGTGATTATACTAGAAGCTTAGTAGAATATTTTGATACGTATGGAAATAAGGATAACCCTATAATGAATAATAATAGCGCTTGGGCGATATTTGAAAGGAGTAAAAATAAAGGCGAACTATTGGCTGCTTTAAGATGGATAGAGGAATTACTAAATAATAAAAGATTTTCTAATTGGGGACCTGCTTTAGATACCTATGCAAACCTTTTATACAAACTGGGAAGAACAAAGGAAGCGATTAAATGGCAAGAACTTGCCGTAAAGTATAGTCCGTTAGACACCGATAACATGATGAGATTGCAAAAAATGAAGAAAGGTGAGCCAACTTGGATAAGTTCAAAGTAAGGAATATCGCTCGATCGATTGAATTACAGGACATGGAAAGAGTTTATAGAGTTATTCTGGAAGCGACTTGACCATTGCAAATGTGGGATCAAAGGGTATGAACCATTCCATGAAGCGTTCTCAGCAACCCTCTGATTACTATGCCATTTAAGACAAATAATCCTTACATGCCTAGTTTTAATGCTTCAATTCTACGGATAGAATTACTAGGAATTATTAATGCGTTTTAAAGTCAATCTTGCGTTTAATTAATTAGTCATTTAAGTTACTTCATCAAGTTAGAATGTTTTAAAGCTTAATTCTACTTTGTTAATTAAAGTACGCACTGTGTAATTGTGCGACCAAAATAATTCGTAAATTAATATACGGCATAGCTATTTGCATTAAAAGAATTCAACTTTATATATGAAAATAATATATGCGTTTACAATATTATTTGCGCTTTCAAATAAAATTAGTTCTCAAACTGTTTTTGTTGACAATAATATTAAACGTCCGATTACTACTGATGTATACAAAAAATGGCCCTCTGTCAGCAATCCTTTAATTAGTGATAACGGTAAGTATGTTGCCTATACAATTAGTAGTCCAAGTGGTATTGATACGTTAGTGATTAAATCTACAAAAAATCACTGGGAGAAAAAGATTTTAGGTGGTTACAATGGAAAATTTACCACCGATAACAAAAGAATTGTATTTCTCAAAAGAAATGACACATTGTGCTTGTTTAAACTGGAGACGGGTAATATTGAGTACATAAACAATGTCAACAATTTTAAACTAGTTGGGGAGGGAAAAGAACAAAACTTAATTTATTTAAAAAAGGACACCGCTCGGCATCTTGTTATTAAAAATGTAACAACCGACAAAAAAAAATGTATTGAGGGAGTGAATAACTTTTCGATAAGCGTTAATGGTAGCAATTTAGTTTTTGTTACAAATAAAAAAATGAACGATAAATTTAGTCAAGTCATATGTTGGTTAAATTTAATAAATGAAAAAACAGATACCATTTGGTCTTCAGAAAGTGAATTTAATTTTAAGTTTAGTGATTTTCAATTTGACATTAGATCTGAACAGATTGCCTTTATCGCACAAATCAAGGATGATATTAACCAAGAGAATGAGTTGTGGTATTACAGACATGGAATGAATTATGCCCAATTAGGTATTAAAAATAAAAACCTTAATTTTTCAGGCAACTTCCAAATAGCTTTTAAGGTACCTACGTTTAGCAATGATGGAAAGAGGATATTTTTCACATTAAAAGAAGAAAAAAAGACAGAAGATTCTGGAGGCGAAGTAGATCTAGACATTTGGAGTTATTCAGATAAACGTATTTCAAAACATCAAGATGAAATGCCAGGATATAGCAATAAACAGACTTTTGCAGCAGTTTACAACATATCCAATCGTAATATTTATAAATTAGAGAACCGATTTGAAACAATTGTAAGCTCATTGGAAAAGTCAAATAGTGAATTTGTGTTAATTGAAAAAAGGCAAGGTAGTGAAACTGAATCAAATTGGAACCCGATATCGTATTCGTCTATATTTTTACAGTCAACAATAGATGGCACAAAGAAGTTGATACAAAATGAGATTAAACAGTCATGGGCGTATTATAAATTATCTCCATTCGGCAAATTTATTGTCTATTATGATACAAAAGCTAAACATTTCTTTAGTTTTGATATAAAAAGCGGAATTCGAAGAAATATTACTAAGGATGTTGTTACTTCTTTTAGTGATGAGGATTATGACCTTCCTGGTGAACCGCCACCTATTGGGATTGCAGCTTGGTTAGAAAACGATGCTGCGGTTTTAATTTATGATAATTATGATATTTGGAAAGTCCATCTTTCTGCAAATAGCCCGCCTGTATGTATAACGAATGAATACGGTAGAAAAAATCGAATTAAGTTCAGACTTGGAATAAATGAAGGTCTGATAGTTTCTGAAGATAAAGGAATAATTCTTTTAGCATTTAATAATATTAACAAGGATAATGGGTTTTACAGACTTAATTCTATAAAAGGTGTAAATCCTGAAAAATTATCAATGGGTCCTTATGTATATTCTTGGAGAGATATTTCGATATTTAATCCTATCAAAGCCAAAAAAGCTAACGTTTATATTATTAATCGGATGTCTGTAAGTAGTTCTCCAAATTTTTACCTAACCAATGATTTCAAACATTTTAAACCAGTTTCTAATGTTTATCCTGAAAATGCGTATAATTGGTTTAATTCTCATCTGGTAAAATGGCGCAGTTTCATCGGTGATTCTTTAGAAGGAATACTTTACACACCTTTCAACTTTGATTCAACAAAGAAATATCCAATCATATTTTCTTTTTATGAAAGAATGTCACACGAATTAAATAAGTATATTAAACCTGAGGAAAGTACAGGTCCTATCAACATTGCTTATTTCGTTAGTAACGAATACTTAGTGTTTGCACCTGATATTCATTTTAAAGTCGGTAAACTGGGAGAAAGTATTTACAATGCAGTAGTTTCTGCTGCCAAATACTTAGGTGCAAAACCTTGGGTCGATTCATCAAAAATGGGAATTCATGGGCATAGTTTTGGTGGGTTCGCAGTCAATTATTTAATCACGCAAACGAATATTTTTTCGGCAGGTGCATCTGCAGCAGGATTATCCGATTTAATCAGTTTTTATGGGACTACTGTGTATTGGGGAAGTGCACAATATCTTTTTGAAACCGGTCAAACTCGACTCGGGTATACGTTGTGGGATAATCCAAGTTTATATATAGATAATTCGCCAGTATTAAAAGCAGACAAAGTTTCAACCCCGTTACTAATGATGAATAACAAATTAGATCCTATGGTTTCTTTCTCCCAAGGAGTCGAGTACTTCTTAGCGTTGAGAAGATTAAGAAAGAAAGTTTGGTTGCTAAAATATAATCAGGGATTTCATGAAGTAAATGGTAAAGATGCTGAAGACTACAATTTACGGTTAATTGAATTTTTCAATCATTTTTTAAAAATGTCACCAATTCCAAAGTGGATGGAGGAAAAAAATAATGAAGAATGAGCTTCAAACATTTATTAAGGAGTTATACTTTTGTTTTACGTGATCTATTCGGTTTTAGTAATGGTATTAGATTAAAGGTTTGCATGTAAGACTGTGATTTATTAACGCAGGTTTAAAGTTTCAGGATATTGAATGAAGCCGGTTCGTGTATGTTTTCGGCGCTGTGAACAAAATTGTAGAAGAGGCTGTAAAATAATCTTTTGACGGGTCCGACCGTTGAATACCGTTGACAACTTCAGTTTCCTTAACTTCATAGACCTCCGGAAGAAGCCTTCACAGTTAATGGTACTTATTTTAAGTCCTTAAAATAATCAGGCTGGAACGTATATTGCCCATGTGTCATTGGGCATTTGTTGAATACAATTGGCGATCTTTTTTATGAAGGAATCCCGTACAGAAAAGTTTTTACAGCATAATACTTTCCCCGGAGTTTAAAACAAAACTCCCATATGACTAAGAAGGAATTGACTCTTAAAATCGTCCATCCCCATGCTGCTGGTATCGA
>NZ_JAFFJX010000028.1 GCF_016924755.1 Longitalea arenae
GAGATTTACCGCCGGCTTCCTTTAGATTCCCCCTCACGAAGGACACCCTTGCCTTTGGTTAACGCTTCCCACTATCAAGGTGCGTTCGGGACTTCCACCCTAGAGTTTGCGCCCGTGCCGGGCGCACCACAAAAAAGCGGTCTGGCCAGTTTGGCCGGACCGCTTTTTTTGTGCTTCGTAAATATTTTTTCAGGATTTGTCCGGCCCGTTAATTCCCATTCGTCATTTCCCGGTAACTTAAATATGTAATCATCAAAAATTTACTATTATGAAAGATTTTATGTTCATTTTCCGGGGCGCTGCGGAGCAATATGATTTCTCTGCAGAACAAATGCAGCAACACATGCAAAAATGGTTTGCCTGGGTAGATGATCTGAAAGCGAAAAATATTTATTCAGCCGGCGAGCCTTTATTACCTGATGGCAAAACGGTAAAAGGCGCCAAAGCGCTGGTTACGGATGGTCCTTTTGCCGAAAGCAAGGAACTGGTAGGCGGCTTTTTTATCATCAAGGCAGCCTCGCTGGAAGAAGCAACAGAAATTGCCAAAGGCTGTCCCGACCTGCCCCTCGATGGCAGCGTGGAAGTGCGTGAAGTAATGAAAATGGATATGTAATAACCCAAATGATGGTGCTTTGAAAGAACCGGAACAAAACCGCGTGGCGCAACTGATCGATCATCTTTTCCGGCACCAGTCGGGAAAGATGATCGCTGTGCTCACCCGCATCTTCGGCATGCACAACCTGGAAATGATCGAAGATGTGGTACAGGAATCTTTTTTACGGGCCATGCAAACCTGGACCTTCAACCAGCTGCCCGAGAATCCCGGCGGCTGGCTGATGCAGGTGGCGCGCAACCGGGCCATTGATATCATCCGGCGGCATCAGCATTTTCAACACTATTCGCGCGAGCTGGCTACAGAACTACAACAGGAAACAGAACATACCGTGCAACAGTTCTTCGGCGAAGCGGAGATCGCCGACAGCCAGCTGCGAATGATCTTCGCCTGTTGTCATCCCAGCCTGAAAGAAGAAGACCAGGTGGCGCTCACGCTAAAAACTGTATCTGGTTTTGGCGTTGCTGAAATTGCCCACGCCCTGCTGACCAATGAAGCAGTTATCCAAAAACGCTTATACCGGGCAAAACAGTTCTTAAAAGACAACCAGATCGCATTGGATATTCCGGCCGGCCAGGAACTGTCGCGCCGCTTGGACATTGTTTACACCGTCCTGTACCTGCTTTTCAACGAAGGATACAATTCCGGGACTGCCAATGAATTGATCCGAAAAGACCTCTGCGCTGAAGCCATGCGGCTTTGCCTCCTGCTTACAGAACATAAAGCAGGCAAACAGCCTACCACCTTTGCTTTATTATCATTGATGTGTTTCCAGGCATCCCGCTTTGAAAGCCGCATAGATGAAAACAATGCCATTATCTTATTACAGCACCAGGACAGAAGCACCTGGAACAAGGCGCTTATCCAAAAGGGATATGATTTCCTGAACCTCTCTTCGCAGGGGAATGACCTTACGGTGTATCATCTTGAATCGGCCATTGCTGCCGAACATTGCCTGGCAAACAGTTTTGCAGCAACCAACTGGCAACGCATGCTGCAACTCTACGATCTGCTGCTTGAACGAAAGCAAACGCCCCTGGTCATTTTGAACAGGGCCATTGTATTGGCGCAACTGCATCAAACAGCTGCTGCGGTGCAGGAAATATGGCAGATCAACGGCATTGAGCAGCTGATGAACACCCAATATATATTCAGCGCGGTAATAGGCGAACTATACATTCAACTGGGCGATGATCACAATGCCGCCATATTCCTTCAAAAAGCCCTGTCCTTAACCACTTCGCTGGCTGAGAAAAAGCTGATCAGCACGAAACTGGAAACATTGTCCCGGACAAAGTTGAATTGAGGAAGTGGGCAGTGGGCAGTTGGCAGTTGGCAAAATACCTGTTACTTTTACTTAACTACTGCTTTAAACATCATGATTTATCAGTTGGCCATTTGCAGTGGGCAGTTGGCTGTTCGCAATTGGCAGATGGCAATAAAGGCTACTTACTCAGTCTTTGATTCAGCTTATTAACAATCTCCGTTATGGATATTTTCTCCATGCATTTGAAATGCCCGAGCGGACATTTATCATATCCTATTTTAGAGCAGGGCCGGCAGTACAGGGGCCTTATTTCCATGATATCATAAGGCAGTTTGTCTTTCGCTAATTGCTGCGAGGAGGCACCATAATACGGATACATGCCAAACTGCGGCACCGTATTGCCCCATATAGAAATGATCTGTTTTTTAAAAGCAGAAGCAATATGCATCAACCCTGTGTCATGGCTTATGATGAGTTTGGCGCGGCGCACCAGGTCAGCCGATTCATTAATGTTGAATTTGCCGCAGGAGTTATAGATCTTATGCGGGTCAACGCTGGCGATCTGCTCACCGGTTGCGCGGTCCTCTTTTCCGCCCAGCAAAATAATGGGATGATCAATGGCGGCGCAGAGCTCCTTCAGCTTATGGATGGGTAATTTCTTGGTGTTATGCGCGGCGCCGATCACTACCCCAATATAACCGGCCAGGTGGCCTGCGGGGATATCGCTCTCCTTCACCTTATCTTTTTCCGGAATAAAATAGTCCAGGCCGCGGCCATCATTCTTTACGCCCAGCGATTTAACCGTTTCCAGGTAGCGGTCAACGATATGAACATCGGGCAGTACATTCAGTTTAAGGCTGGTGTATATGAATTTCTGAATATTGAGCTTATTGAAAGAAAAGGATTTTCTGCCCAATGCCTTTTTTACCCGCATGGTACGCAGGTTGTGGTGCAGGTCGATCACATAGTCAAAATTCTCCTGCTGCAAGGGAGCTATCACTGCCTGCAGGTCATCCTGCAGGTAATGTAGTTTATCAATATAGGGATTGGCCTCCAGCACTGCCCGGAAACTGGATTTGGTGAGATAATGGATCTCAACATCCGGCAACTGGTTCTTCAGGCATCGGATCACAGGTGTTGTTAAAACAATATCCCCAATGGAGCTAAATCTGATAATAAGGATCTTCATAATATTCAATAAACCGGTCTCACTGTTCTACGTAATTGAGATCTTTATGAAAAGTTTCTTCTGTTAACAAGGCCGACACGATACCGATCACCATCACGACTATGCCGGTGATCATGCCACTGTTTACATACCCGGCCGAGCCCTGCAATGAAGTGAATAAAATAGAGATCGGGATCAATGCGCCGCGCACCATATTCGGTACGGTGGTGGCTGCAGTAGCCCGGATATTGGTACCAAACTGTTCGGCAGCCATGGTTACAAAAATCGCCCAGAAGCCGGTGCCAAAACCGAGCAGGGCGCAGGCGGCATATAAACTGTTCACCGGGGCGCCATTCAGATTAAAGAACCATACAATACCAATGGCCGTTAACCCGTAAAAAATGAACAGCGCTTTTTTACGGCTTTTCAACGACTGACTTAACAATCCCACCGCAATATCGCCAATAGAGATAGCCGCATAGGAAAACATGACGGCTTTGCCCGGATCGACCTTACCCACAACGCCCATTTTTTCGCCAAACTCCTTAGAGAAAGTGACCAGGATGCCGATCACATACCAGGTAGGCAACCCGATCAGAATACTGGTAAGGTATTTTCTTAATCGTTTGCCATTATTGATCAACATAAAAAAGTTCCCTTTCGATATGTTGCTATGCTGAATATTCTGGAACATACCCGATTCGAGTACGCCCACCCGCAATAGCAATAACATGAAGCCAAGGCCACCGCCAATAAAATAACAGGTGCGCCAGTGGAAGTTCTCTTTAAAGAAGAATGCGACCACGGCACCGGTTAAACCAATACCCGCCACCAGGGATGTACCGACCCCGCGTTTTTCTTTAGGTAACAGTTCACTTACCAGGGTAATACCGGCGCCCAGCTCACCAGCCAGGCCAATCCCTGTTAAAAAGCGTACAGCTGCATACTGCTCTACCGTTTGCACAAAACCGTTGGCAATATTTCCCAGGGAATATAAAATGATAGATGCGTATAACACTTTCAGGCGGCCTTTCTTGTCACCCAGAATACCCCACAAAATACCGCCTATGAGCAAACCGGCCATTTGCACATTGATGATGAACAAACCTTCGGAAGCGATCTGTTCAGGGGTTAGCCTCAGGTCTTTTAGCGAATCAACACGAATGATACTGAAGAGTAAGAGGTCGTAAATATCAACGAAGTAGCCCAGAGCAGCTACTAGAACTGCCAGGCTAAAGACAGATACTGGTTTTGATTGCATTCGTTACTTAGTTGGGGGTTGAGATACCTTTTCTTTTTTTCTTCCGGAAAATAATTTTATCAATACAGGGGCAGTGGTTACGACAACTATACCCAGTACAATTACTTCGAGGTGTTTCTTCAGGTCAAAATCAAATTGGGTGAAGATCCATTTTTGCAAAAAGTGCCCGGCAATGATCATGCTGAATACCCAGGCGATACAACCTACCATGTTATAAAAGGAGAATTTCTTTCTATCCATCGCCACGATACCCGCAACAATGGGCGCGAAGGTTCTTACGATGGGTAGAAAGCGTGCGAAAATGATAGCGCCGCCTCCATGTTTCTCATAAAAATCGTGCGCATCGTACAGATATTTTTTCTTGAACAGGAAACGGTCGCGCCAGTGGAACATGGTTGGACCGATCTTTCTTCCGGTCCAGTAGCCTACGGTATTACCCAATATACCGGCTACAGAGATCAGGGAGATGAGGATGAACAGATCGAGCCATTCATAGCGCACGCCTTGGAACCCGAATTTTCTGAACAGGTCATCAACCAGGTTGGTGCTATAAATGCCTGCTACGAACAAGAGGCTGTCGCCCGGCAAAAAGAAGCCCACGAACAAACCGGTTTCAGCAAAAACTATAAAGAGTAAGAGAAAAAATCCACCGTAAACAATATAGAACATGGGGTTCAGCAGATCCTTCCAGGTAAATTTCTTTTGCAGCACCACCAGCTCCCCTTCTTTCAGCGAAGCGCCGGCTACCGTATAAGGTTCGTGGTGAGCAGCATTGATGATCACGGAATCTGCCGGGTTTATATTGATCGTTATATAACCCAGGTTATCGGGAGAATAGGTTGTTGTCTGGCCTGCAACCGTCACCGTTAATTTATCAATCGGTGCTTCGTACTGATTGGTACATTGAATTCTTATTTGCTGTTGTGCCATAACTCCGGATACTAGCAACACATTCAACAATAAAAATATCAGTCGTTTCAACATAAAATTTTTTAATGAATAAGTTTATTTTGTTTGGTTGTTCCCCCTTTGCGGGAATCCTGTCTACTCATTTACCAATACCGGATCGGTTGGCGCCATTTCGGGTTTCAGTTCGCCCTCCCACTTACTTACTACACTCGTTGCCAGGGCATTGCCTACTACATTGGTCATGGTACGGAACATATCACAAAAATGATCGATCGGCAAGATCAAAGCAACACCTTCCGGTGGAATTTTAAACATGGCGCAGGTGGCGGTCACCACAACCAGCGAAGCCCGCGGCACGCCTGCAATTCCTTTACTCGTTAACATCAGCACCAGCAGCATGGTGAGCTGCGTGCCCAGGTCAAGATGTATGCCATAAGCCTGCGCAATGGCCAAACTGGCGAAGGTCATGTACATCATACTGCCATCGAGATTGAAACTGTAACCCAGGGGCAAAATGAATGAAACAATTTTGTCTTTGCAACCAAACCGTTCCAGTTCTTCGGTCAATTTTGGAAAAACAGCTTCGCTGCTGGTGGTACTGAAAGCGACCAGCATGGGCGAAGCGATCCGTTTTATCAAAGTGCCTACGCGTTTGCCCAGGATCAAATACCCTACCGATAGTAAGATAACCCATAAAATCGCGATACCTATCAAAAAGAACATCAGGTATTTACCATAGAACAGGAACACTTCCAGCCCCTTGGTGGCGATCACAGCGGCAATTGCGCCAAAAACTCCCAGGGGCGCAAAGTTCATCACATAGCCCACCATTTTTAATATAACATGGGCTACGGCATCCAGCGCTTTTACCAGGGTCTTGGAGTAATTGCCCAGGGCCGACATAGCCACACCAAAAAAAATACTGAAGATGACGATCTGCAGTATTTCATTGGTAGCCATAGCTTCAATGACACTTTTAGGAAATACGTGCTCCACAAATTTACCCAAAGAAAATTCCTGCGTTTTACCGATCAGGTCTTTGGCGCCGGCAGTATCGGCATTGCTGAGATCAACGGCGTAACCAGGTTTTGCCAGGTTAACGATGAGCATACCCAGCAGCAGGCTTACCAATGAAGCGGAGATAAACCAAAGCAGCGCTTTGCCTCCTACCCTGCCAACTGTTTTCAGATCGCCGAGTTTGGCGATGCCCACTACAAGCGTACAGAAAACAAGCGGTGCAATAATCATTTGAACCAGCCGCAGGAAAATAGTAGTCAATAATTTAATATTATCGCTGAACGACTGAATGGCCTTAATGGACGCCGTACCGTGTTTGGGTGCAACCTTGATCTTGTTTAATGTCAACTCCCTGTTGACCTCGTAAGAAGCGTTCGTATTGGCCACTACCAGCCAGGTTCCGGCGGTTACGGTTGTTTGACGATAAGCAGCAGAATCTTTAACAACCTCGATCGGCTGTTGTACTTCTTTCCCCGAGAGAACCAACGTGATAGTGTCCTTTCCCGTATAATCTTTAGCAGGGGAATAGGTAATGTTGTGCCCTGTTCCTACCCGGTGCATCAGATAACCCACAATAATACCCGCCGCCATGGCGATCAGTATATAGAGCGTGAGCCTGTTTTTCTTCATGTAGATCCGTTAAAAAGTAATAGGGTGCAATATAATATTAAAAGCATAAACCAATTTGAGAGATCGTTTTATCTTTTGCCCCGGGGATGTGGAGAGGATTTAAGAACTCTTTTGAGCAGTAATTTTAAGAAATCCTTATCTTTCCGACCTCATACATGATTAAAGAAATACTATTCATTCAAAAAACTTCTAACTCGCTCTTATGAGTTTATTTGTCAAAAAACCGTTGGATTCATTATTAAATGAAGCAAAGGATACCAGTGGGCATACCCTTAAAAAAACACTGGGCGCCGGTTCCCTTATAGCATTGGGTATCGGGGCCATCATTGGCGCCGGTTTATTCTCCATTACCGGTGGCGCCGCTGCCAACCAGGCCGGCCCTGCCATTACCATCTCCTTCATAGTTGCCGCTTTGGGTTGCGCTTTTGCCGGCTTATGTTATGCAGAATTTTCATCTATGATCCCCGTTGCGGGAAGCGCTTATACATATTCCTATGCTACCATGGGCGAATTTGTAGCCTGGATCATTGGCTGGGACCTGGTGCTGGAATATGCCGTTGGTGCAGCCACGGTAAGTATCAGCTGGAGCCGCTACCTGGTACGGTTCCTGGCAGATTTTAATATCCACCTGTCGCCTGCCATAACCGCGGGGCCATGGGATGGCGGCATCATCAATGTACCCGCGGTTTTTGTAGTGATCTTAATGAGTTTGTTACTGGTAAAAGGCACTAAAGAAAGCGCCTTTATCAATGGAATTATCGTTACCCTGAAAGTGGCCGTTGTGCTGATCTTCATAATCATGGGCTGGAAGTATATTAACAATGCAAACTATACTCCTTACATTCCTGAGAACACCGGCAATTTCGGTGAGTTTGGTTTCAGTGGCATCATCCGGGCAGCCGCTATCGTGTTCTTTGCATACATCGGCTTCGATGCGGTAAGTACCGCCGCGCAGGAAGCCAAGAACCCGAAAAAAGATATGCCCTGGGGTATCCTCGGTTCGCTGGCTATTTGTACGGTCCTGTACATCCTGTTTGCCCACGTAATGACGGGCGTAACCAACTATACTTCCTTCAAGGGCCAGGATGGTATCGCCCCGGTAAAAGTAGCAATTGACCATATGGGTACGCCCGATGCGAACGGCGTGGTGCATGCTGATTATCCCTGGTTGAACAAGGCCATTGTACTCGCTATTCTGGCCGGTTATATGTCGGTGATCCTGGTGATGTTGATGGGCCAGAGCCGCGTATTCTTCAGCATGAGTAAAGACGGTTTGTTACCGCGGGTATTTTCTGAAGTGCATCCAAAGTTCCGCACCCCGGCAAAAAACAATATGTTGTTCCTGCTCTTTGTAAGCCTCTTCGCAGCTTTTGTACCGGCCCGGGTGGTGGGAGAAATGACCAGTATCGGCACCCTGTTCGCTTTCATCCTGGTTTGTATAGGGGTGATCATCATGCGTAAGACCATGCCTAATGCTCCCCGCGCCTTTAAAACGCCGCTGGTACCATTAGTGCCCATCCTGGGTGTGTTCACCTGTTTGTTCATGATGGTGTTCCTGCCGCTCGACACCTGGATCCGGCTGATAGTTTGGATGATCCTTGGACTTGATATCTACCTCGCTTACGGCGTTCGTCACAGTATATTATCGGCCAACAGCCCGACCACTCTCCCCCAGGGTAACAAAGTGGGTGGTATTTGTGGACTGGTGCTTTCCATCGTTTTGGCCATCATAGCCTTTGTTCATCATATGCTGACACCCGATGACGCCGGCATATTCTATTTTTCGCTGGTCTTTGCCTTGCTGCATGCCATACTATTTGGCTACAAGATGTTTAAAAAATAACGATTTTCAGATCTGTTCAATAAAAGCCCCGCCTGCCGGCGGGGTTTTGTTTTAAACAGTGTATGTTGGCTACTTGCCCCAGTTATTTTATTTTTGCAACCGTTTTAAGCGCAAGGCGAAGGCCCAAGGCAAAAACCTGGAACCCGGAACCTGTAACCTGTAACCTAAAAAAAGTATAAACTAATATATGGGTCGCATATTTGAAGTACGTAAAGCCACCATGTTTGCCCGGTGGGACCGGATGGCCAAACAATTTACCCGTATTGGAAAAGAGATCGCAATCGCTGTAAAAGCGGGCGGACCTGACCCCAATACCAACCCGGCCCTGCGGCGTTGTTTTCAGAACGCCAAAAGCGTGAACATGCCTAAAGACCGCGTGGAAGCGGCTATTAAGCGTGCTCAGGGTAAAGAGATGGAGAACTATGAAGAGATCCTGTACGAAGGATATGGTCCGAACGGCGTTGCTATCCTGGTTGAGACCGCAACCGACAATCATGTGCGCACCGTAGCCAACGTGAAAGCCATTTTCAACAAAGGCAATGGGACTTTGGGCAACAGCGGCAGCGTAAGCTTCCAGTTCAAAAAAATGGGTGTGTTTAAACTGAAACCAGAGGGTTTGAACCAGGACGACCTGGAACTTGAACTGATAGATGCCGGTTTGGAAGAAATGGGGGAAGGAACCGGTGAGAATGGCGAGACTGTGCTGGTGATCCGCGTAGCCTTCAATGATTTTGGCAATATGCAGAAAGCACTGGAAGAACGAAATATCACTCCTATCAGTTCCGAAGTAGAATGGATCCCTTCCACTACAGTACAATTACCAGAAGAACAGGCCCAGGAAGTATTGAAACTGGTTGACAAACTGGAACAGGATGATGATGTGCAGAAAGTATTCCATAACCTGCAGTAATCAATACGCAACTGGCAAAAGGCAATTGATAAAATATAAATTTTTAATTAAAAACCGGATGTTGCCATCCGGTTTTTTTATGTATGACTGGAACAACATTTGTATCTGTGAGAACATATCCAATCTCATAAAAATGCCCGGCTTCCGGCTATAGAAAATTTACCCGGGCCCCGTAATTTTGCTTAATAATGGCCAGTACCTCTTCAAAATACATTGTGCTCTTTGATGGAGTGTGCAACCTGTGTAACGGGACAGTACAGTTCATTTTAAAAAGGGACAAGAAGAAACGGTTTGTATTCGGGTCGCTGCAGGGAAAAACGGGACAGGAATACCTGCATAAATACCACCTCCCTACTGATCAATATCATTCTTTCATGCTCATTGAAGGAAATGTGTTGTATACACGTTCAACAGCCGTGTTACGTTTGCTGAAACACCTGGGACGTGGGTGGCAATTGATGTATCTGTTTATTTATGTACCCCAGTCCCTTCGAGATGGCGTATACCGGCTGATTGCCATGAACCGGTATAAACTTTTTGGAAAGAAGGAACACTGCCCGGTACCTACGCTCGAAGAACGCGAGCGCTTTTTAGAGTAACAATTCCTCAATTAGCTAATTGCTAATGTGCTAATTGCTAATTTGCTGATGTGCTAATTTGCTGATGTGCTAATTAAATACACGTTTGCGCGGATAAATTCATCGCTCAGCATTCACTCCTATTTTTCAGTTTATCAACCTTAAGTCTTATCTAGTCAACTGGTCAGCTCGTCATCTCTCCTCATTCCCTCTTTTACTTCCCGCTGAATGATGGCCTTGAATTTTTTCTCATTATACCACCAGGAGAAAATGGTGGAAAAGGTAACGATCAGGAAGCTGCCAACAATGATCTTTATAAGACTTTGGGGCAAACCAAATCCCAGTACCTGGGTTAAAAAGGCTATTACCAGGGCGCAAACAATAGTGCCCATAGTAATATACAGCAGATAATATTTTACCCGCCCGCCCTGACGCTGTTCTTCCCAGGATTTTATAAATCGCTTTTCGCTTGCTGTTAGCACTGAATAATTGTTTATAGGTCTATCTCACCTTTCATATAAAATACGCACTGACCGGCGATGGTAACCCGATCGCCCAGGTTTTCGCACCACAATTCGCCCCCGCGTTTCGATAACTGGCGCGCATGTAATGTTTGTTTGTTCAGTTTTTCTGCCCAGAAAGGTATCAGCTGCGCATGCGCTGAACCTGTTACCGGATCTTCATCGATGCCTACGGTAGGGGCAAAGAACCTTGAGACAAAGTCGGCTTTCGTTCCTTTGGCCGTAAGGATCACTTTATGCCCTGATTTTTTCAATAGGGTAAAATCGGGCTGGCAGTGTTGTACAATGGCTTCATCGGCTACTTCCACCAGGTAATCGCGGTGTTTGTGTACACTGGTGAAGGGAATATTGCCCAAAGCGGTAGATAATTCAGCAGGCCATTCGTTTACGGGTTCTGGTTTCCAGGCCGGGAAATCCATACGGATCCGGTCGAAGCTTTTGGTGACGGTCAGTATGCCGCTTTTCGATTGAAAACGGATCGCGGGATAACCATAACCCATCACATGAAACAGAACAAAGGCCGAAGCCAGGGTGGCATGACCGCACAGGTTGATCTCTGATTCCGGAGTAAACCAGCGGATCTCATAATCGGCATCTGGTTTTACCGAGGGCACAAAGAAAACAGTTTCGCTGAGGTTATTCTCCATAGCCAGCCGCTGCATCAAGCTGTCACTGATCCATTGATCAAGTGGTATTACGGCTGCGGGATTTCCTCCGAACAGGTGGTTGGTAAAGGCATCGATCTGGTAAAGGGTTAATTTCATAACAAAAGGGCATTGGATGGTGAAAGGCGGCAATAGACAATAAGCAATAGACAAAAAATACAATTAGTATTTATCTGGGTTGTTGACCATATGGCCTAATAGCCTGCCTGTTTCCTTATTTTTTTCTGATAAAGCTTTATATTTCTCTTCACTAATATACTTACACCCAACTGAAAAATCCAACCATACACTTGTTTCGCTATTTTCCATATCAGCATCAGATATTTTAGATACAAAATAAGCGGGGTAAGATTTTTTCCTATAGGATTCATCAATGTTTGCGCAAACACTCCGCGATGATCTTCTTATTTGATCGGTAAGTGAATATCTCTCTTCGTTCGGAAACGTTTTTGACACCTCAAATATTTCCATCGCCAAATCAAAAGCAAGTCGATAAACCTTTGTTTCTTTGAAATTTTTAACACTCACGGCAGCTGGTTAATATCTATTAATCAACTAACCAAAGCCTGTACTCTTTGCCAATTGCTTATTGCCAATTGCTTATTGATTACTCACTCATCATCTCCTGGATCACATCCACTATCTGCTCCACATTGGGCTTGCTGAAATAATCGCCATCGCTGCCATAACTCGGCCTGTGCGCCTGACCGGTAATGGTACGCGGCGATACATCGAGCCAGCGATAGCCGCCCTGCTCTTCCAGCACTTTATTATACATATATCCAGCCGCACCACCCGGCACATCTTCATCTATGAACACGATGCGATTGGTCTTTTTCAGCGAATCCATGATCATATGATTCACATCGAAGGGCAACAGGGTTTGTACGTCAATGATCTCGCAACTGATACCCGATTTTTCGAGTATGGCAACTGCTTCGCTGATGATCCGCAACACACTTCCATAAGAAACGATAGTGATATCAGTTCCTTCCTTCAGGATCTCAGGAACCCCCAGCGCCACTTTATAATTAACCAAATTGGAAGGCAACTTCTCTTTTAGGCGGTAACCGTTCAGGCATTCTACCACTACAGCCGGATCATTGCCGTGCAACAAGGTATTGTACATACCGGCCGCCTGCACCATATTCCGCGGCACGCAAATGTGCATGCCCCGCAGGGAATGCAGCATCATTCCAATGGGCGAGCCACTGTGCCAGATGCCTTCCAGCCGGTGGCCCCGGGTGCGTACGATAAGCGGACAACTTTGCCTTCCTTTTGTACGCCAGTACAAGGTGGAAGCATTGTCGCTCAACTGTTGCAGTCCGTACAACATGTAATCGATGTACTGTATTTCGGCTATAGGACGAAGGCCTCGGATGGCCATGCCTATCCCCTGCCCGATGATCGTGAGCTCACGGATAGAGGTATCGAAAATGCGGTTCTCTCCATATTTATTCTGCAAGCCGGCAAAACCCTGGTTCACATCGCCGATCTTGCCAACGTCTTCCCCGAAAGCCAGTACTTTCGGATTGCTGGCAAACAGCTCATCGAAGTAGTGGTTCAGGATCTCATACCCGTTCAGCATAGGGGCATCGTTGGCAAACTCCAACGGTGTGGTAGTTACTTTCAGCGGGCTCTTTGGGCTTTCATCATACAGGTAGCTGCCATAGGTTTCGTAGCCTTCCTTGCGTAATTGCTGATACATATTTTTCACGTCAGCAATCAAAGGCGAGTTTCCGGCAGCCTGTATCGCTTTATGTAATGCTACAATCGCATCTTTACGCAAGGGCTCGCGGTTGGCCGCCAGCGCATTTTTAGCAGCGGCTATTTCACCGGTAGGATCAGCGCCCTGGCCGATCAGGACATCGAGCAGCTCCACGCATTTAGCTACAATCTGTTTAACAGGTACTATGTATTTTTCCCAGGCGCGCTGTTTGCTTTCGCGAACCATGTCCTTGGCTCTGGTTTCAATGTCTTCCAGTTCTTCCTCACTGGCCAGGGTATTTTCGAGGATCCATTCGCGCATTTTTTTGTTTCCATCCCATTCGCGTTCCCAGGCGAGGCGCTCGGGTGATTTATACCGTTCGTGGCTGCCCGAGGTAGAATGGCCTTGCGGCTGGGTCACTTCCTCTACATGGAAGAGGGCGGGAATATGCGTTTCGCGCATGCGGCGGATCGCCGACTCAAAAACTTCGCACATGCCAGCATAATCCCAGGCCTTTACTTTATAGATATCAAAACCATTGGTGTTCTCTTTTTTCTGCATGCCACGCATGGCTTCTGAAATAGAACCTTTGATGGTTTGCATGCGGCGGGGAACAGAAATGCCATAGCCATCATCCCACACAAAAACGGCTAAGGGTATTTGCAACACACCTGCTGCATTCAGCGCCTCCCAAAAGTGTCCTTCCGACGTAGAAGCGTCACCGATAGTGCAGAAACAAATTTCATTACCGTTGTTGCTCAGGTGTGTCAAATGTTTCAGCACATCCGAATGGCGGAATAATTTAGAAGCCAGGGCCATTCCCAACGCACGGGGCATTTGTCCGGCCGTAGGGGCCAAACCGGCTGCTATATTCTTACGGTTAACCAGGTCGAGCCATTCGCCCTGTGCATCAACGATGGGCGTGGCAAAATGGGAATTCATCTGGCGGCCGCCACTATGCGGATCATGCGCCGTATCGGGATCGGCATATAATTGTGAAAAGAATTCTTCGACGGTGGCCTGGCCGGTGGCAAAAGCAATTGTTTGATCGCGGTAATAACCCGACAGGAAATCGCCGGGCTGGAAAAACTTCGAAGCGGCGATTTGCGCTACTTCTTTGCCATCACCAAAAATGCCGAACTTGGCTTTACCGGTAAGTACTTCTTTACGACCCAGTAAACTGGCCTCCCGGCTTTCGCAGGCCAGGCGGTAATCTTTTAGAACTTCTTCGCGAAATTTATCGAAAGACAGCTTCTCGCCGGCAAGCGATTGATTGTGAGTGCTATTTTCCATGCGACAAAAATATTAATATTCACGCCAATTTGCGGGGTTGTTAAAAAAATGTCACAAGCCCAAAATTTTATTGGCTGAAAGGCCGTTAAAAATGTAATTTTGAACATGTTAGCGTTACATGTGTTATTCCCATCGATGAACAGTGTAACCATTTTAACACCAGAAAGTTTCGGGGATATTGTGTAGTTTAGTAATGAGCCGCCAAAAACCTTAAATTTTGTACGTATGAAGAGTTTGTTATTACTGGTTTGTTTCTCCGCTTTTGCGTTTGTTTCGAAGGCACAAACATCCACCGGAACTACGCCAGCCGCTACTAAACCTGCGGAGGTAGTTCAGTTAAAGGAAACCTCTTATGATTTCGGAAAAATTCCGCAAGGTCGCCCTGTTACGCATAACTTTGAGCTCGTGAACATCGGCAAGGAGCCCCTGATGCTGGAGAACGTTCAGGCATCCTGCGGTTGCACCACTCCTGAATGGAGCAAAGAGGCCATTCAGCCAGGCGCAACCAGTGTTATTAAAGTAGGTTACAATGCAGCCAATGAGGGTGCATTTAATAAAACCATTACCATTATCTACAATAATAACCAGACAAAGGTCCTGAACATTACAGGTTCGGTTTATAAAGGCCCTACAACCTCTGCTCCTGTAAATGCGTCTTTATCATTATTGAAAAACAATTAAAAACATAAACTCATGAAAAGATTTGTATTAGCTTTTGCAGCATTGATCCTGACGGCCGGCGTTTTTGCACAGACTGCTCCTGCTGCTACCGTTAATAAAGCTGATAACTTTGTAAAATTCAAAGAATTAGTGCACAACTTTGGAAAGATCAAACAAGGTGTGCCTGTTACATACAACTTTACTTTTTCTAACATTTCTGATAAACCCGTAGTTATTGAATCAGCAAGCGCTTCCTGCGGCTGTACCACGCCCGTAAAACCAGAAGCTCCTGTTGGCAAAGGGAAAGAAGACAAGATCACTGCCGGATTCAATGCGGCGGCCGCCGGCCCCTTTAATAAAACTATCTATGTAAAAGTGGCCGGGGTTGATCAGCCTTTGGAATTGAAAATTACTGGCGAAGTTCTGAACGCAGAAGACTACGCTAAATTCGAAAAAGAAAAAGGAAACAAAAAAGGATAATTCCTCTGAAGTAGAAAGTAATAATCGATTTATACTGATCCTCACGGCGAAAGCAGTGAGGATTTTTTTTTAACCTATTGTTCAAGATGCCTGTTTGTGCCGGCTATAATCCATTGAAAGTCATTACACCTGAAATTAACCAGTCTACCAGAACAGTATTTTTTGTAAATACCAGATTCTCAATCAGAAACAAAGCATTTAGAACATAAAACCAGTACCCTATATTTGCGAAATGCTAACACTTAGTAGTCGCGGCAAACTGATGCCGCCATCACCTATTCGGAAACTGGTGCCTTATGCGGAGGGCGCCAAAAAAAAGGGTATTAAGGTGTATCACCTGAACATAGGCCAGCCAGATATTGAAACACCTGAGCCTATTTTGAACGCTGTGCGTCACGCAGACTTCAAAGTGCTGGAGTACAGCCATAGCGCCGGTAATGAAAGTTATCGCCGTAAACTGGTGCAGTATTATAAAAAGACAGGTATTGAAGTAGATCATACCCAGATCATAGTTACCACAGGTGGTTCAGAAGCCATTTTATTCGGCTTCATGAGCTGTCTCGATGCCGGTGATGAGGTGATCATTCCGGAACCGTTCTATGCCAACTATAATGGATTTGCAGTAGCAGCCGGTATCAAGGTGGTTCCGGTGACCTCTCATATTGAAAATGGTTTTGCCCTGCCCCCCATTTCAGCATTTTCGGCACTGGTTACGCCTAAGACGAAAGCGATACTCATTTGCAATCCCAATAACCCTACCGGTTATTTATACAGCCGGGAAGAAATGGAAACGCTGAAACAGATCGTGCAGGAGCATAACCTGTACCTGTTCTCAGATGAAGCCTACCGGGAATTTTGCTATGGCGGCGAACATATAAGCGCTATGCATTTAAAGGGGGTAGATGACAATGTGATATTAATGGATACGATATCGAAGCGATACAGCGCCTGTGGTGGCCGCATAGGCGCGCTGGTTACCAGGAACCGGGAGGTGCTGGATTCGGTAATGAAGTTTGCCCAGGCAAGGTTAAGTCCGCCCTCATTCGCCCAGATCCTGGGAGAAGCCGCGGTAGACCTGCCCGATAATTATTTTGATGCTACCAAAACAGAATACCAGAAAAGGCGCGACGTGCTGGTGAAAAGGTTGAATGCGATGGAGGGAGTAAGTTGTCCGAACCCCGGCGGTGCATTTTATGCCATGGCGCGTTTACCCATCGACGATGCGGATGTTTTTTGCCAGTGGTTACTGGAGTCATTTTCGTTTAACGGACAAACCCTGATGCTGGCGCCGGCTAGTGGTTTCTATGGAACACCCGGGCTGGGGAAAGACGAAGTGCGGCTGGCATATGTATTGAATGTACATGATCTGAATAAAGCAATGGATTGCCTGGAGCAGGCGTTGAAAGAATATCCGGGCAAGAAATAATATAACTAGTACGTATACCACCTAAGGTTGTTCCGCCAGTTGGCCGGAGCAGCCTTTTTTTGTGACTAATCAGGCGCCGGTGCCCAAGATTTAAAAGCTCCGTCAGGGAGCTTTTTATTTACAGGCTCATGCCGCCACTGCAGTTATTTTTCTTCCCAATAGCCTGCTTACGATCTTGTAGTAGCGGAGCGGCGTTATCTCGTTCACGCTTTTATGATCCGGCACAAATCCGGTGCCGCGACACATCTCCTGAAAGGATATCATGGCTTCCGGTTTCGTTTTGGAAGCAACCACCAGTTTCCTGCGCCGTCTGGCGCCTGCTTTGCTTTCTTTCACCGTTATAATAAAATAAGGCATGGCCCGCGTTTAAAAGTTACAGACACCTTTCGGCCAAATTATCAATAAACCAGTGTTTGCTCTTTTCTGCCTTTTTTATTTTCCCGATAATAAGGGCATTCTTTTAGCGGGCGGTAAATTAAATGATCGTCCAAACCGTGAGGATCTGTAGCGGCTAAATATAAAATCCCGTTTGGGGTAAACCACGACGGGACTTCCATATACGGGTATTAAAATTATTCAAAGCAATGTTAGCCAGTATGCAACTGCAAGCTGCATGCACGTTAGTGCTTATGCTGCACAATACGCCTTTTGGCGGATTTGGTGTTTACGTTAACAAAAAAAACGGTTCATTCATCATACCTTAAAGAATAACCAAGGTAAGGGCATGATGCGGGTACGGATCCAGGAAGTAAGCGTATATATTTTGAAAGGATATTAGTTTTGAAAAGAGGGGGCCAGATAAAAATAACGCCCCCGGTTAAATCCAATATCCTTTGAATATCCTGCTTCTTACATTACAACTTTTATTCCAACTGTGATGCAATTCTACTCTTTCTTTACAGTAAATTTTGGAACCTGTATTTTCTAACAATAACGCACCCCTGTTATCGTAATATTACGAAGCGTGAGGAAGTTTTAAATGATCAGTTATAATGTATGATTAAAATGAAATCGTGGCGCCTTTGACAGGGCATATACCGGTATCTAAATTTTAGAAGGCGCCACTCCAAACGCATTTTTAAATGCATGCGAAAAATGCGACAAGTCTTCAAAACCAACTTCCAGGTATACATCGGAAGGTTTGCTTCCTTTTTCTTTGATGAGATAATGGGCTTCCTGCAGTCTCTTCTGCAACAACCAGTTGCCGGGGGACGTATGAAAGATCTTTTCAAAGTCACGTTTAAATGTGGCCAGGCTTCTGCCCGTGAGGTAAGCAAACCGGCTCAAGCCCACATTGAACTGATAATTAGTAAGCATGAATGCTTCGAGATCGATCTTGCCTGGTTCTGAAAAATCGAACAACACATTCTTCAGAGCCGGCTGATCTCGAAGTAACAGCAGTACCGCTTCTTTTACTTTTAATGACAACAAAACTTCATTCTCTTCAGGCGGCAATCCTGCGTAAGGGATCAAAGAATCCATGTAGGCTTTGTAAAGTGGATGCGGATTGAGCCTGATCATGGAAACAGGCGTATGGTCTTTGTCAGCACTATACCCATATTCCCTGCCCATATTACGCAACGTTGCCTGATCGAGGTAAATAGAAATAGACTTAAACTCGCCGCCTTCCGGTGGCTGCTTTAAAAACTTGGCCAGTTGATTTCTTTTGATGAAACGGAAATCACCGGGCGAAAACCGGTGGTCGCCATGACCATCATTAATGGTAAGTGTACCCGAGATCTGGTAGCTGAAGACATGGTCCTGAATAAATTGTTCACCCCCACGACTCGTTTTGTAGTAGCAGGAGTAAACAATTTCAGGTTTTGACGGCTGTTGAGCCATAGTATCAGACGATTTGTTCAGCAAAGTTTAGCTTTTTCCGCCAAGAATCGATTTACCATATTCCGTTTCCAGGAAATTCTCGGCAGCATCATGGTCGGTAGAAAGGGTTACCGGTAACCATTTTTCGAATTCCGCTTTCCTGTCTTCATCTGCCTGCCGTAACAAGCCAGCGGCTTCACTGCCCAATACGAGGTGAACCGGCGGCTGTGGATGTTCAGTTATACTGATCATAACCTGCGCCGCTTTAACAGGGTCGCCTACGGGAATAAATTTACCGCTTTGAAAAAATTCAACTCTTTTATTCACCGATTCTTCATAACCTTCAACGGCAGGTGCATAGCTCATAGATGCTCCGGCCCAGTCGGTACGAAAACCGCCCGGCTCTACTGAAGTAACCTTTATACCCAGTGGGGCAACTTCTTTGGCCAGCGCTTCAGTAAAGCCACCAAGACCGAACTTAGCTGCCTGGTAAATAGAAAGGGCTGCATTACCTACACGGCCACCCAATGAACTGATCTGCAAAATGCGGCCGCTGCGCTGATTACGCATATAGGGCAATACTACCCGGGTAACGTTAATAGGAGCATAGAGGTTCGTTTCAAGCTGACTGCTCACCTGTTCATCGGTAAATGCTTCTGCGGCGCCAATAATACCAAAACCGGCATTATTCACCAGCACATCTATGCGTCCGAACCTTTTAATAGTTTGCTCAACAGCATTGACGATCGCTGTTTTACTGGTAACATCCAGTGGAAGCGGCAGAAGCTGTTGTGGATATTTTTCGGCGAGCTCAGCTAACTGTTGCGGTTGGCGTGCCGTAGCAGCCACCCGATCACCTTTTGCCAGCACAGCCTCTGTAAGGGTTCTTCCCAATCCCCGGGAACTTCCTGTAATAAACCAAACTTTTGACATAGTATTCATTTTTTGATACCACAAAGTTGGTGATTGCAGAACTGTTCCGGTTGGCTTAAAAGCTCAAAGATGCTTGGTTTAAAAGCTCACTGGCTTACACCTCTATCCCATTGAATCTCTTTAAAGTAATCTCTGGTGACTGCAGAAATGAATGATATACATCCTTGGTCAGCCCCGGCCTTATGGCGTATTCATTTTTTTGCAGTGCGTTGTAAATGTCTTCGGCAACTACATCAGGCGATAACTTATCGGCACTGAAGCCTTTGGTCATATCGGTATCAACAAAGGGCGGAAACACTTCGAACAACTGGATATGAGGATGTGTTCTTTGCAGCACCAGCCTTAATGATTGGGAATACGAATGCAGGGCCGCTTTTGTCGCACTGTAAGTTGCTATTACGGTGTTAGGCAAATACGACACAATTGATTCAATATTCACGATAGCTGCTTCTTTACTGGCTTTAAGCAAGGGCAACAGGCGTTCTGTAAGCCTTACTACAGAAAGATAATTCAGGTCCATTTCAAACTTTGCTTTTTCGTAAACGCCCTCTGTACTTTCCAGAGGATACGCAGTTACCACGCCGGCATTGTTTACCAGGATATCTAAACCACCAAATGTAGCATTTACCTGTTGAACCAGGTTCTCAACATCAGTACTATTGGTAACATCCGCAACGATATAAGATGCCTTCGGCAAACGGGCAACGGCCTCTTTTAATTTGTCTTCTCTTCTGCCAACCAGAATAAGATTATTACCTTTTAGTGATAATACTTTGGCTATAGCAAAGCCAATACCGGTACCACCTCCTGTTATAAGGATGGTTTTGTTTTCAATGTTCATATTGTTTGTTTTTAATTAGCTGACCATTTTATACCGATCGGTATATTATTGCGTAAAAAAAAGGACTATTGGCAATAGTCATCAATTTCCTGCTTCAAAGAATCAAGAATGATTTGTAATTGTTTGTTGTTCCCCTGCAGGCGGGCGATCCACATACCGCCTTCGATCATCGCAAAGGCTTTTATAGAAAAGGTTTCGGGATCAAAGGATCTTTTGAATTCACCGGCTTCAATACCTGAGCGAACGACTTTTGCGATCAGGTTTTCTGTAGCGAGGATAGCTTTATTAACTTTCTGTTTTACGATGGGATTGGTATCATCTGCTTCTGTACCAAAATTTAACAGTGGGCAACCATAGGTGTTTTCCTGAGAAACGACTGCAAGATAATATTCGAAAAGAGCAAACAGTTTGTCCTTGTTCGAATTTGCACGGGACATGGCCATTACTATATCGGCCCCTACCCTTTTTGCCAGGTAATCAAAAGCTTCCAGGCAGATCTCGTCTTTACTTTCAAAATTGCCGTAAACACTACCCTTGGTAAGCCTCGTAGCTTCAACAATATCATTGATAGAAGTACCGGCCATTCCTTTCTTATTTATGATGGGGGCTGCTTTTTCAACGATAAAATGTCTTGTACGCTCTGCTTTTGTCATAACACCACAAAAATATACCGATTGGTATAATTTACCAAATATTTTTTTGGGTGTATCTATGCAGCACATAATATGCTGATTATTACTCGTCGAAATAATGTTTTAATTTTTTGAGGCGCGAAATAATGGCCCCTTTGGTGCGGCCAAAGTGCGCCGCGATCTTACTGATGGAAGTACCATTATCATAATACTCTTTAAGCTCATCATCCTGATCGGGCGACCAGGGTTTGTAAGCGTCCTTGTTGATCTCCCTTTGTTGAAGCACATTGTAAGCCCTTTCTTTTGGCGAAGTAACGGTTGATCTTTTCTTAACGGTAGATTGTTTTAACGCGGCTCTTTCTGTTAAATAGCTATTGTTGGTAAGCTCTTTTTCCCTGGCTTTTACTTTGATGATCTGAGCAGAAACAGGAAAATCTTTTGGCACCAAGGTATCGGGGATATACAATTTGTTTTTAGTGCGGGTAATGGCCACGTACAGCAGGTTGATTTCCTCGTTGAGCCTGGCCTTATCGAAAGCTACGGTTTTGTCGCTTTTATGCTTTTCTTTAAGGTCCTTCAGTTTGCTTTCGGTGAGAAAATCGTTTACCAGGTACACCACATCGTATTCCATTCCTTTAGAACGGTGAACGGTTGAAAAGATCATTTCGGCTTTGCTGCGGTCTTCATCGCCGGTATGCAGTTCTTTCAGTGATTTAATGATGCCATGCACTTCATTTCCATATTCCCGAACGATTTCGATCATGGTAGCCAGCTGGTGATCTTCGGTTTTTTCTACGTATTCTTCCAGTTCGTCAATATTATTCATAGAGCCTACCAGTTCGTCGCGGATCCGGTCACGGTTACCATTGTATAAACTCAATACATCATAAAGCGAAGCGCCATCATCGGCATAGGTATAGGAGTTGATATTTCCTTCGAAGTAGATATGCTTCACTTTGGGATTGTCAGTGATAAAATCAATGGCCTTCAGCAAAAGGCCAAGGTTCGTACGGGCAATGGTTGCTTTTACAACTTCTTTTTGCGAGGTGCCCTTACCGGTAATGGCAACCGGTTCACATTCGAACAAATGATTTTTCCAGGAGAGAATATTGGTGGCGAGATGGGCGATTTCCTGGGTAAAACGAAAACTGGTTGATAATTGTAAAGTATTGAAATTAGCTTTATCGAGCGAGTTAACGGCATGCCGCCAGGCATAGATCTGTTGATGCGTGTCGCCAACTATCACTTTAGTCGCTTTTTGCTTCATGAAAACGTCGAGCATAGCGGCAGAAGCGTCCTGGGCTTCGTCGAACAAAATATAATCGTAAGGTAGATCGGGATTGGACAACTGAAATTTCTTCAGATAAAAATCATGGGTGATCTCGATCTCCCCTCTGTCCATTTTAGCCAGCAGCAAGCGGGTGCCATCCTCGATGAATTTATAAAAAGAGCGGGCGAAAGCTTTGGCGTTTGCATCTGCAATGGTATCGAGATAGTTCAGGTCCTGCACTTTGGCTTTGTCGCTATTACAGAAATAAGCAACGAATTTGCTGATGTGGTTAGCGATCACAAACTCTGCATGTTTTTCACCATTGCTGCGGATGCTAAGGAGCTGACATATTTCACTGTTCTTGTAGCCCTGGGCTTTTACTTTGTAATTGTGTTTGAATACGATATGTTTATAAGCGAGGGAGTGAGCCGTTTCAACCTTTGTATTGGTTAATCCGTATTCAGCAAATTTGCGCGTAGCTTCTAATTTTACCGATTTATTAAAGGCGAGGTACAGGATTCGGGCATTGGCGGGCCGGGAAGCGGCGTATTCAATAATGGTTGTTGTTTTACCGGAACCCGCAACCGCGTTGATGCGAAGATCCCCTTTGGAGTTAATGATAGCCGTTTGCTGATCTGTCAATACCTGTTTACCGCGACCTGACTTAGCCATAATCCTGAATTAAAAATAAAAGGCTTCAGCGCGGAAGCCTTTAACCAGGCTGCGAAGATGACCGATTTTTGGAATTTGAACAAGAATTCAGCGTTTAAAGTTGCCAGTCCAAAACATCTGGCGGGTTACTGACAACACCGGTGGTTTTGCACTTTGGCCGGTCGGAAATTTTACGCCACCAATTGGGTTCAGGCCATTCGCGACCGGCATTTGACACCGCCGATGGGGATGGAGCGATCGACGACCGGCATTTGACACCGCCCACAGAGATGGAGCGATTGCCCGGTCGGAATTTCAGATCACCGGCCGGGTTTGAGCCTTCACCCGTCAAAAATTTCAGATCACCGATCAATTTGGAGCCTTCGCCCACTAATTTGACGTCGCCTTCGAGCAGTCGGGGGACGAAATCGATCAACCCGATGACGCCACCCATCTTGTTCATGAGATTTCCGATCATTTCGCAGCCTCCGCCTGTTGGGATGAAGACCTTTCCGACCGGGATGAACCCAACGCCTATCGGGAATAAGGCGTCTCCCAGCAGGCAACAGCCTTCACCGGTTAGGTCGGTGCTCTCTCCCATCGGTTGTCCAGTCCCAACCCGCTCGGTGGATGATCTCTCCCGTCTGGACGGAGCCTTCGCCCACAGGGCGGAAGATATTTTGTATCGGGCGCAGCCTTTCCCCCGCGGGAAGAAGGCTTCTCGCACCCGGTGGATGCTATTTTCGATCGGTTGTCAGTCTTCGTCGCGCTGGCGGATGATATTTCCGATGCGGTAAAAGCCTTATCGCATCGGCAGGGTGACATGCTGATTTTGCTAATAGCTTTGCACTTGAGGCCGCTAACTTTTCAAATTGGAAAGAGGTTATGCGGCCAGTTTCCAGCGGTCAAGCCGATTTTCTTAAAGAATTGTGTCAGAACTGCTTAATAAAATTTTCAGGAAAGCGATTTTTTTCTATTTTTGCACCCCATTATTTCAAGCACGCTAAGTGAGGATTAATGGGAGCGTTGAATTCATATCCGCCAGTGGGCGGAATGGGGGCAACGAAACGGCGGGATAGCTCAGGTGGTTAGAGCGTTGGATTCATATCCGCCAGCCGGCGGACTCGGGTTCGACCGGATCACTAGAAATCTCAGAACGGTCTTAAAACATAATTGGCGGGATAGCTCAGGTGGTTAGAGCGTTGGATTCATAACCCAAAGGTCTCGGGTTCAACTCCCGATCCCGCTACACTGACAAATGGCTTAACGATAGTTAGGCCATTTTGATTTTTTTCAAACTTTTTTATCTTCCGAATAGTAAAACTGACACCTTTAAGTGTTTCTATGTAAAACCATTTAGCCCGCACAGGTTAAATCGGGAACTGCTAGTCAGTTAATCATTGCCTTTACTCCTCATTCACGTTCACATTTCCTAAAAAACCATTGCATTTGTTCGAAGGCTGGCACTCATCACAATTTGTGACTGCGGAGGCGAAGCATTGTCTATTAGAATAAGAATATTTGCTTTGGAAGATAAGTAAGAGATAAAATTGCCAGATATGCATAACTTGAGTATGTCTGTTGGATCTGTCTTTTTCAATAAATGTAATTATAGTGTAAGGTGGAGCTAGCGAGTTTAAAAAGAATCAATCAATTTCAACTATAGCAACATCAGAAGTTATTAAAATTTTTACTCCTTGGACAACTCCTGCATGAATTCGTTCCCATAATTGCCGACTACCCATGTTACCAACCCTGATATTGATTAATTTCGGCGGAGTTCCTAACCGGTTAATCAGTTCAGGAAAATCAGCATCTTTGGAAATTAAGATTACCCTTCCTTGTTTTTTTGCTTTCTCGTAAATTTCTCTATCCGTTAGAAAGTGTAAAGAAAGGCTATAAGAAGATTTGACGACCAAACCGGTTTGTTCAGCCATCCATTTGGCAATTATTGGAGAAATATTGGTATCGATCCAGATTTCCCAATCAGGCTGCATGAATGACTACTGTGTTTTTGATTTTCATTGAAGCATATAGGAGGGCTGCTGCAATATCCTGCTTTTCGAGAACAGGATGTTGCTCAAGAATTTCTGCCTCGGTAAGACCACTGGACAGTAATTCCAATATATCACTTACAGGAAAACGCAAACCACGTATCGTGGGTTTGCCTCCCATTAGCCCAGGCTGTATAGTAATTCTATCTAAAAGTGGCGAAGTCATTTATATAAAATTTATCCTCGTATACAAATCTAACATAAAAGTAAGATCTGTGTACCCTAGAAGTGTAAAAAGCATTAATGTATTGGCTGTCAGTGTCTTAATGCAATCGCCATCTCTCAATTTAACTGTAATTGTATTTAATTTTGACAGATATGGCAAATTGAAGGGAACTGGTTGGCCGGAAATATACTTTTAAGTTCTTTGTCAGTCAGACAAACTGTCAAATCAATCAAATCCTGTATTAATCGGTTAGACTTTTCGCCCCATCCCGCTACTCGAAAAGGCTTCAATATTTGGAGCCTTTTTTATTTGGTCATTATCGTTCAGTTAGCGTTACGCTGCTGCCAATTAGGTTCAACTCCCATTCCCTCGGACAGGATAACCTTTCTTAGAAAAGAATAGTCAGCCTGTATTATGCAAATGACTTTGAAGAGTTTAGGGTCTGTTACCTAGCACACCAACATTTATTGATATATGTTTGTCTTGTCCGCTATAAAAAACGTGAAATTGGTCAATATTTGTGACATACGCAGCAACAATATAATGTGTAGCGCTATTGGAAAGAGCAACGAAATTAAACTCTTTTGATTTTAGGAAGGTAACGGTTTCTTTTGCATAAACATCAGCGGTTATTTTCGCTGTTCAGCTTCAGTTCCGGCGTGACGGGAACACTGATGAACAACAGAAATAAGTATCAGCTATAAACATTAATTTGGCTTCGGCTTCTGCAGAGCGGCGCTATTATCTTGACTGCAGCAATACTGAGAGTGGATAGTCCTTTTACCAAAACACGCTTTAAACCTACAACATATGAAGAAAAAATTTTTCCCCTGCAAGTATAGTCTTTGCTTCTTTATGACAATGCTTTTCACTTTTTCCGTTCAATTCTTAACGGCACAATCAACAAGTGCTCAGGAGAAAATGCAATTAGGGACTTGTTGGCGCGGTTTTACGAAGGTTGGAATACTCATGATGTGGAAAAGATGGTATCTGTATATGCTGACGATATAGACCATATCAATGTTTTTGGGGAATGGCATAAAGGCAAGCAAGTGATGAAAGAAGCCCTTGCTCAGTTTCATGCAGGACCAGCAAAGAATAGCCAGAAAGCATACACCATCGAAAAGATAAGATTTGTAAAGCCTGATGTGGCAGTAGTACAAGTGCGCTCAATAAGTACCGTAGGCAATATCGGCACATATGTCCTAGACAAGGCGACCGGTAAATGGCTGGTAGTTAGCTTTACAAATGTCGGGTATGAACTGAAGCCAACAGAAACAAAAAGTTTCGGAAATGAGTAGACAGGCAGTCGATCGGCTGACTGCCGAGCTTATAAGTCGCTAAAAGCAATTAAGTCGGCTAGTAACTGGTTCTGGAATTGTCCCCATCCCGCTACAAGGTAAAGGCTTCAGATTTGAAGCCTTTTTTATTTGATCAGCGCGTTGGATTCATATCCGCCAGCTGGCGGACTCGGGTTCAACTCCCGATCCCGCTACTAAGACAAGGCTTCACGGAAGTGAGGCCTTTTTTATTTAAGTGTGGGTTCAACTCCCATCCCGGGTAGATCAAAGAATTTCAGCGTGGGTTCATATCCGCCAGCTGGCTATTTTTAGCGAATATGATGTTCACCTGTGCAATCTTTACTCTGAACAAGATATCATTGAAGATGTAGCCGAGGTATTTTTTGAAGACGGTTATATGGCAGAAAAATTGAACCTGATCCTATGATTACAAACTTAGCTTATTCATGTCCAACGCTATTGCAGATGGCGTGTAGCCTCGTACTTTAAACACCTGCCTGTTAGGAGGTAGGTAATTGGCTTCGCCACCCCGACGGGTATAAACTGCAATCGCAGCGCCGCCACCGAAAGCACCGGTGAAAGGCGGGGGATACGCTTTTACAATTGCAATGTCTGTCATGGGTATATTGGCGATCTGTTGGGCCGACACCCTTACTTCATCCAGATAGAACGTTACCCCGCCGCCACGCCACGTGGCAGCGCCTGTTGATGCAATTTGCAACCCGGCAACCCTGCCTTGCAAGTAGTTAAAAACATTGGGAAACCCAATCGCACTGGGGTCATCCATAATACTAATCAAGCGCTCGTCTCCTGACCGGAACAAGCCGCTGACATGTTCTTCATTAAATTGCTGCCCCCGGGTTCTGGCGGTGCTCCTTACAATGACCGCCGGCAGCGTAGTACCGCGGTCTGCAAAAAGCGCCTCTGGGGTTTCAACAGGCTTGTTCAGGGTTGGCCGCACCGCTGCTGGCGGGTTACCTATGTAAAATGTTCTGCCTGCAACGGCCAGGGGTTCATAGCTGGAATCAAGTTGACTACTGATGCTGATATTCAGCGACTGGTTATTGTCTTTTGTTCGCTGGAAAGCTAACAATGCATTGTCTTCAAACAGCCAGTTACGGATAGCGAAGGTGCCGTCCGGCGCCACAGTTACTTTCTGCTCGTCCCAGTCGCCAGTTTTGGTGAGAAGCATCGCTTGAATACTACCGATGTTCCTGTCGTCTTTTATCTGGCCAATCACTTCGAAAAATCGTTGCTGCAAGCCCGCCAGCAACGTGTATTTGCCGAGGGGCAAGGAATCGGGTAAGAAAATTTTACCAGAAGCTCGCCCTTCGATCACCGGCCAGCGGAGGCGGGTGCGCCGGCCTTCTTCGTTCTCAATCACCAGCTCCATTGTTGCCAGGGATTGGTTCAGTAGTTGGCCACCGCCATCTTTATAATCCACTGTTACAAGTAATGAATCGCCGGGTGGAAAGACGTTTTTGTTGAGTTTTATATCTAACCGGCCTGTCGTCTGCTGAGCCTGTACGGAAGCCGGCAGCAGCAAGGCGATAAGGGGTAATAAAAAGATGCTTTTCATACATATACCCAATCAATATTGAAGCCAGCAGCCCATATTAAAATAAAAAATAAAGATAAAATTCACGAGGTCTGCGCTTACCCAATTGAAGCCGGCGCTCTCAAAAGCATGTTGGGGTCACTGTCAAATAACGGTTGCTTCCCAGCCAGGGATGCAGTGTTTCCATCAAGGATGCTACTTGCGGCAGCCTACCTCCCTGTTTCATTCGGTGTTTATAAGCCACCGGGCAAGCGATTACAGTTGTGGTAGTTTTTTCCAGTTTTGAGGAAGCAGCCCTTCAATATTGGCGGTAGTAAACAGGTGCATGTCGCCAATACATCCTTCGGTAGCCTCATGATGTGCCATAGTATTGAGAGTGCACTGAGATAGCACTAAGATAGCTCTAAGATAGCAGATAGCTCTAACACAGCTCTGCAGACCAAGTGCGCAAGAGCACTCCCTCACCAATCGTAGACAAGTCTGTAAACACTCTTAGAGCACTCAACACCAACTTTTGTAGCACTTGTCTCGTCCTAACATAGCTATACAGGTGAAGAATAAATCCTGAAGCAACTATACATTCTGTTAAAATTGATTTCCAGGTGGTTCAACTGTAACGATTAGCGACGGACGTTAACAGCGCAACGAGCAAGATGTGACAAATAAAAGTTTTTTAAGAACTTTGACATTTTGCATGGTCATATGAATACAGCACGAATACTAAATTGTAATCATTCGGATTTTTTACAGATCCTTGCCGACATCGAAGATTTCTGGGGAAGCAACAGAACGCTTTCATATCATCATCCCATGTTTTTTAATGAATTTGGAAACACGGCATTTGTGATAAAAAACGACGAGAAGGTAATTGCTTATCTCTTTGGTTTTTTATCACAGACTGAACACACCGGTTATGTTCATCTTGTCGGGGTTAGACAAACTCATCAAAATAAAGGATTAGGCAAAACCCTTTACAATCATTTTATAGCTTACCTAAAAAGCATCGGTATTTACAACTTAAAAGCCATCACAACGCCAACAAATGAAAAATCAATACACTTTCATTTGGCTATGGGAATGCAAATGACCGGAATTGAAAATGAATACGGCATAAAGGTGATTAAAGACTACTCAGGCCTGGGGCAGCACAGAGTGGTCTTTAAGAAGAAACTTGACTGAAAAAACATCGAACCGTTCATAAGGATTGCAACAGGCGGGCGCGAGTATCGCATCAATCGGTTACGAGGAAACCAAACCATTCACATACCAGGATTATAAATGGCTAAAAAACACTATATCACAACGAAAGGCATCACTGCAACTATAACTTTTTCTTCCTAACTTACGGCTATGCCAGTTATACAACTTCGCAGCCCGGTATATACCGACCTGGAACATTTCTTCCGCTTTCAACTCGACGAAGAAGCTTGTCACCTTGCTGCGTTTATGCCAAAAGATCATCGCGACAGGGATGCCTTCATGAAGAAATGGGATCGACTGCTAAATGATGAAAGCATTAACACCCGTACCATCCTGGTGGATGGCGCCATTGCAGGCAGCGTATCTAAATTTGTCATGGATGGTGATGCAGAAATAACTTATTGGGTAGACAAGCCATACTGGGGACAGGGAGTTGCTTCTGCTGCTCTCATGCAGTTCCTTACGATTGAAAAGACACGACCCATTTTTGGCCGCGTAGCTTTCGATAACATAGGTTCACAACGTGTATTGGAGAAATGTGGCTTTGTAAAAATAGATACGATCCGCGGCTTTGCCAATGCACGGGCTGCAGAAATAGATGAATATGTTTATAAACTGATATCCTGAAAATAATTCTATAGCACACTTTTCTTTCTTATATGGCTACAGAAAAGATCAAGTCCCTGGTTCAGCTCTATGCTTTGCTGCCTGAAAACGAAAAAATAATCGTTGATGTATTGAGGCATATCGTTATCGACACCCTTCCCGGATATTGCAAAGAGAAACTTTCATTTAATGTACCTTACTTCTATGGCAAAAAGGGAATTTGTATTATCTGGCCCGCTACAGTCCCCAGAGGTGGGATCAAAGAAGGTGTGCTCTTCGGATTTTGGTATGGCAACAAACTTAATGACGTTGACAATTATTTAACGCAGGGAACCAATAAGCAGATCTTCTATAAAATTTATAAAGCTCCGGAGGAGATCAACCAACGGAAAATAGTTCGCCTCTTACAAGAAGCCATTAAGCTGGATAAGCAATGGTAGGACCGGTATTGCCTGTTGCTTCTACCTTCGCTTTAAACCACCAAAAACGCACCCGTCAATAATTTCATACCTTTGCTGGCCGAAAAAGGAAAATATGTCAATAACCAGGGAATCGGAATTGTCAGGAATGCAAAAAGCAAGTGAAGCCGTTGCATTCACATTAAAGGAAATGATCAATTATGCCCAACCCGGCATGAGCACCAAAGAGCTGGATGAGTTTGGAGGGCAGGTCCTCGCCGGCTTTGGCGCAAGATCAGCACCTTATCTGACATACGGCTTCCCGGGCTGGACTTGCATAAGTGTAGGCAATGAATTCTGCCACGGTATACCCAGGGCCAATCGCATTTTGAAAGAGGGCGACCTGATAAATATTGACGTTTCTGCCGAGCTTGCTGGCTTCTGGGCCGACAATGGCGGCTCCTTTGTTCTTGGAAATGATGTGAATCAACATCAAAAATTAGTAGATACCTCCAAACAGATCCTGCGCCATGCGATCAGCAACATCAGGGGCGGCGTAAAAATAGCAGATATTGGGCACCTCATGGAGACAGAAGCCCGGAAACATGGCTATAAAGTTATTAAAAACCTGGGAGGGCATGGGATCGGCCGCGGCCTTCATGAAGAACCGGCAGAATTGCTGAACTACAGGAACCGTTCCGACCTGAGAAGATTTAAGAAAAATTCGGTCGTAGCCATTGAAACCTTTATTTCCACCACCTCTACCTATGCCGTGGAACTCAACGACGGCTGGACGATGGTTGGCAACAAAGGAGGTTTTATGGCGCAACACGAGCATACCATCGTCATTACCGATGAACAACCTATTATACTAACGGAAATGAATGGGATCTTTAATTAAACCCTGGTATCAGGCATTCCACTCAAACCTTAAGAAATCTCAACAGTTTATTATTATCCACAAGATAATTTTTAAACAACCCTTTCCTTACATTTGTCTTCCCTATAACCCCAATAGCTAAGCTATCTTTCAAACGATTTACCTTCTTCACTGCCAGTAACAAAAGCCTCCTGCACAATTGTTTCCTTTCCTTAACAGGTTAGGCCAACCCGTATGTCATTTTCAGAACCAAGTAAATAAACCATCTAATGAAAACACCGAAAAAACCAATTGTCCTGTTTGTAAGCCTTTTCATCTGCGTATGGGGCTTTGCACAAACACCTGTTGCCATCAATGGCCAGCTAAAAGTAGTAGGCACCAAGCTAACCAACCAGAACGGCTATCCTATCCAGTTACGCGGGATGAGCTCCCACGGCATTCAATGGTACAGCCAATGTCTTACCGATGCATCGCTCGATGCAGTAGCCAATGACTGGGGGGCAGACATCTTCCGCATTTCCATGTATATCCAGGAAGGCGGTTATGAAACCAATCCCACCCACTATACCAATCTCGTAAAAACACTGGTGAATAAAGTAACCGCCCGCGGTATGTATGCGTTGATCGACTTTCACATGCTCACACCCGGTGATCCCAATCACAATACCAGCCGCGCCATTACCTTCTTTACAGAAATGGCGAATACCTTTAAAAACAATAACAATATCCTCTACGAGATCTGTAATGAACCGAATGGCAATGTAAGCTGGGCAAGCATTAAGAACTACGCCAACCAGGTGATCCCCGTCATCAGGGCCATCGACAACGACGCGCCCATCATCGTAGGCACCAGGGCCTGGTCATCACTTGGTTTATCAGAAGGTAGCAGCGCACAGGAGATCATAAACAGTCCGCTCAACTACCCCAACCTCCTGTACACCTTTCATTTTTATGCCAGAAGCCACCGCGACGCTTACCTCAGTCACCTGGATTGGGCCAGTGACCGGCTGCCCATCTTCGTTACCGAATTTGGTACCCAGGAGGCCTCCGGCGATGGTCTTAACGACATGGCCATGTCGCAACGCTATTTAGATCTCATGCGCACGAAAAAGATCAGTTGGGTGAACTGGAACTACAGCGATGATTTCAGAAGCGGCGCTGTGTGGACAACCGGTACCTGCAACGGCAATAACTGGACAACCAGCCGCCTCAAAGAAGCGGGTCTGTTCATTCGCAATAACATGTTGAATCCGGCTGATGATTTCGGCGGAGGAACAAACCCAAATCCCGAAAATATTGCCCTGAATAAACCGGTTACTGTTTCTTCTGTTGAAGACGGAACACTAACAGGTCCCAATGCAGTAGACGGCAATGGGGCTACCCGCTGGGCCAGTGCTGAGGGCATCGATCCGCAATGGATCACGATCGACCTAGGCAATTCTTATAACATCAACCGCATCCGCATTAATTGGGAAGCTGCCTATGGTAAAAACTTCCTCGTGCAGGTCTCTACCGACAACAGCAAATGGAACACCGTCCGCGACGTGCAAAACAATACTTCCCTAAGCAACGATTATTCCGGCTTAAGCGCTACCGCCCGGTATGTACGTGTTTACGGTACTGCCCGTGGTACCACCTATGGTTATTCTATATACGACCTGGAAGTTTACGGCACGGTGGCAGGCACCCCGAACAATATTGCGCTTAACAAAAACGTAACCGTATCATCTGTTGAAGGCGCTGCATTCACAGGCAATTATGCAGTTGATGGCAATGCATCAACCCGCTGGTCGGCCACCCTCTATGTTGATCCGCAGTGGATCACGGTTGACCTCGGCGGCCAGTATACCGTCTCGCGGATCAAATTGGCATGGGAAGCCGCCTATGCAAGGGATTACCTGGTGGAAGTATCTGCAGACAACGTCAACTGGACAACCGTCAAAAACGTCAGCGGCAATACTTCACTCACAAACGATCATACCGGATTGTCGGCAACCTGCAGATATGTTCGGATGACCGGCACCGCCCGTGGGTCTCAATATGGCTATTCTCTGTATGAATTTGAGGTGTATGGGTCGGCCGCTACCGCACGTGTGACAGCTGCAGCAAGCACTGAAGCTGAGATCCTGTCCCGGCGCATCCAGGTATACCCGGTTCCATCAAAAGATGAGGTCACCATCACCTTACCCGAAAGCAACCAAAAAACCCGGATCGTCGTGACCGACCTTACCGGTAAAACCTACTATACTGGTTCTGCATCGGGCAATGTTCATAAATTGCACATTAATAAATATCCTGCAGGCATCTATGTAGTACAACTGATCAACGGGGATAAAAAGATCATCAAAAGGATCGTCAAAAAATAGCTATTGGCTTATTGCAGTTCAATCATCAAACAGGGGCGCCGCTTGCGGCGCCTCTTTTAGCTTCAGCCGACGCCGTTCATCCCTTTTCAGCCAAAAGGTACAGCCTGGTCCCGCATTTGCATAGCTGACTGTAAACTTGTTTACTATGATCGAGCATCATAAAATAAACGGTAAAGATGTGTGGGTAGAAGTGATTGAACAACCTGCAGGCAGGGAAAACCCCAACACTATTCCAACTGAATATTTTAAGGCCCGCTATTATCTTGCCGAACCGCCATCCGCGAATGCCGAATGGATCAATAATGAGGATGGAGAACCACAATTATTTGAATCGCCTGTTGCAGCCCTTACCTTTGCCACAAAAAAGTTGATGAACACCATTTAACTCCTGTCATAAAATAGTTCAATAGCAGAAAGTACTGAAACCGATACGGTCTTTAACATAACAGCACAAACGCGGTTGCATTTACACTTTAGTATCTGCTGCCGTATTACGTTCAAACGCTTCATCAAACAAGGGGCTTTCGGTTTTTCTCCACTTGTCCCAAAAAGTAAAGTAAAGGCCGAAATTATATTTGAACTGCTTATGATGCAGCGCGTGATGCGTTGCGCCAATAAACCATTTCCCCAATATATGTTTATGAAAGCGGGCTGGATAAAGCTCTATATCGAGATGATTGATCACACTGCTGAATGTCATAATGGTTAGCTGCAGCAGGATGACAACCGGATGCATGGGAATGATCATAAGAATGACGGGCAACGAAACAGACAAAAGCAATCCCTCTAATGGATGAAAAGAGAAAGCCGTCCAGGGAGAGGTGATATTACTCTGATGATGTATTTTATGTATTACTTTAAAGAGCTTTGGGGTATGCAGCTCCTTGTGGATCCAGTAATAATAAGTTTCATCCAGCAGCATGGATACCAGGAGGCTTAGCGGCAGCCACCACCATCCATATGCTGTAAGATCGGTATAGATCTTAGTATATCCGTTTTGCCATAGCAGGATCATCGTTGTTCCCACAAACGCGAATATTACAGCCGTTAACATACTCCAGCTTATTTCTCTATGTAATTGGCTGCGTGAGAACGCTTTCTTACTGATCTTTCTTTGTTTCCACCGGTAAGGGAACCAGATATAAAATACGAGGTAGAACAAACCTGACACCAGGAAATACCTGCCCACGATTATGGCAAAGAACACGATAAGCGTTATCGTGAACCACAATGGCTGCGATACGTCTGGAATGAACATATAACAAAGGTAAGTATTACGGCCTATGAGGGATACCACATCACCACTTATTCCTGTTACCAGAGCAGCTTCCATCCCTGGTTAGACATCGCTGGCTTCACGTTGTTGTGGCCTTTACCTGTTAACGGGTTGAGGTAAAACTTGCGCACTAATGGAGTTTGTACGATATGGTCTGTTACTATATTGATGCCTATTTATCATGCCGGGTCATTTACATCTGGGTATGATTTTTTTGCTTCCGTATTAAAACGGTTTATGAAAAAAATAATTACACTGCTGATAACTTCGCATTTGATCATTGGAGCACATGCTCAGATCCAGAAAGGCAATATACTGGTGGGTGCCGACATTGCTGATTTCGATCTCAGCTTAAATGAAGGAGGTAACTTCTCATTTTTCCTGGAACCGAAACTGGCGTATTTCTTTTCAAATAATCTGGCATTGGGCGGATATCTGAACTTCGGCCTGGTAACGTCCAAAGGGGGCGGCGAAAGTATTGATTATGGTATTGGTCTGTTAGGACGTTACTACCTCGGCACGGATATTAACGTCGTTCGTAACTCCCGTTTTTTCCTGGAAGGAAATGCAGGTATTGAAGGCACCAATCCTGCGTCCGGTGAGAACACCAATGGTTTGGGTTTAGGTTTTGGGCCGGGCTGGACTTACTTCCTCACTCAAAATGTAGGTCTTGAAGCATTGCTGAAATACAATGGTATTATTGGATTCGGTGAAAGAGTTACATCTAGTGACCTGCGCCTTTCTGTTGGTTTCCAGATCTACCTTCCTTCCGCCCAATTAAGAAGAAGACTGGAATCAGGTGGAGATAACCGGAAACAATAAATATGCATGGTGTTATGCCGGATAACAGCAATGAAAGGCGATCATTCAACCGGTTGAACGCAGCTTTTTCATCGCTGTTAATTTTTTAACCATGGCTTTCAAACTGATCGCATTGAACGCTGCATAACCATGCTGATCGTTATCAAAGTATACATATACCTTTTTTTTCTGGCTCTGCCATTCCATACATAGTTTCGCCCATTTGTTAAGACTTGCCCTGTTATAACTGTCCTGATATTTGTTTGCAGAAGGCCCATGCAGCCGCACATACACAAAATCGGCCGTAACCTTTAATGGCGATAAATGGCCACCCAATTCATAAATGCAAAAAGCACAGTTGTATTCCTGCAACAATGTGTACACTTCTTCATTGTACCAGGTATCATTTCTAAACTCAAATACATAACTATAGCCCACTGGCAGCGCCTGCAGAAAGGCTTTTAACCGCTCTACATTCACTTTCCATTTCGGAGGTAACTGAAATAAGATAGGACCCAATTTTTCTTTAAGCGGAGCAATACTGTTAAACAACCTTGTTAATGGTTCTAGTGGCCTGGTTAGCTTTAGATTGTGCGTTATGAACCGGTTCGCTTTGATAACAAAGAGGAACTTCCGGGGCGAATTTTGATACCATCCTTCAAAAACTTCCCGCGGTGGTAACTTGTAAAATGAATTGTTTATTTCAACAGTATCAAAATACTTTGTGTAGTAATTGAATTGCTGTTTAGCATTCGTTCCGGCCGGGTAAAAGGTGCCCAGCCAATGTTTATAATGCCAACCGGAAGTTCCTATATATATTCTTGCCCTGGCCATATCAAAAGCCGAAAAAAACTATGCCATAGCCAGTTACATATACTGCTTACTTCTTCCCTATGCGATACATTCTACCTGCATCGGTAACGGCATACAAGGCGCCATTTTTGCCAACAGCAACATCCCTGAAACGCTGGTTTTCCTGCTCCAGAAAACGCTCTTCGCCGGTCACTTTATTATTTTCAATTACCAGCCGTATCAAATGCGGCTTGTTCAGGGCAGCCACAAACAGATTGTTCTTCCATTCTGGTATGAGGTCAGCATTGTAAAACGTCATTCCACTGGGCGATACTACCGGGTCCCAGTAATAAACCGGTTGCTCCAGGCCTTCCTTTTGTGTAATACCATCTCCTATTTTTCCGCCGCTGTATTCTTCGCCGTAGGAAATGGTGGGCCAGCCGTAATTCTTAGCCGGGCGAATAAGGTTGATCTCATCGCCTCCCTGGGGTCCATATTCATTTTCCCAAAGATCGCCGGTTTCAGGATGCCATGCCAGGCCCTGCACATTGCGATGGCCATAGGAATAAATTTCAGGCCGCGCATTGTTTTGTCCGGCAAAAGGGTTCCCACTGGCAGGTTTGCCATCGGTGGTTATGCGAACCAGTTTGCCCAGGCCTGAATTTAAAGACTGCGCCTGGGGCCTTGTTTCCTTGTCTGAGCGTTCACCCGTGCTCACGATCAGGTTACCCGATCTATCGAAAAGGATGCGGCCACCATAGTGAAGATTGCTGTTGTGCGCTGGTGTAGCGCGGTAAATGACTGTGGCATTTTCGATCTTTTTCTCATCGGCAGACAATTTTCCTTTTGCCACACTGGTAAGGTTTCCGTTTTCGACGTTCTCAGAAAACACCCAGTACACCATTTTATTATTGGCAAAAGCCGGATCGAGGGTTAGTCCCAGTAAACCACCCTGGCCCCGGTAATTTACCGGTGGCAGGCCAGTAATAGGTTCGCTGACTTTTCCTTCTGCCGTAACAATGCACATGGTGCCTCCTTTCTGGGTGATCAGGAACCGGCCGTCTGGCAACACGGCAATACCCCAGGGGTTTTTAAGATCAGAAGTGATCACCACAGCTTCATAAGGCGTTTTTGTCGCAACGCGGCCAATCCGCGTTTGCCCGGGAAAGGCGGGTTTATAAGAAGTATTAGGCGATCTGTTCTCCACAGAAGAGCCGGAGGTATCGGGGCTGTTGTCCGCAGCAATGTTCGATCCTTCTACAGCAGTTTGATTATTGTCATTACAAGCTATGGCAAATACTGCAAGACAAAGCGTTAGGCTGACGATCTTATGCATATAATTATTTTTAACGACCGGAAATTAAAGAAAACAATTAACAACCATTCAGATCAATGTTTATGCCGGGCCGGCCCTGCGCCCCCGCCCCATTCCGATTTGGCTACTATAAGCTCCGATCAGGCTACATCCGGGAATAAGCGGTAATGCAATTTTGTATAACAAATTACAAAAAATGAAAACGATTTTTATTACAGGAGCCTCTACAGGCCTGGGAAAAGCAACAGCTAAATTATTTGCATCAAGAGGCTGGAAAGTCATTGCCACCATGCGTAAACCGCAAAATGAAAAAGAGCTTGATAAGATCGACAACATCACTTTGTTGCCCCTGGATGTTACAGACCCTGTGCAGATCAAAGAAACCACCGCGAAGGCAATGCATTCAGGTGATATTGACGTGGTCTTTAATAACGCGGGTTACGGTTTGATGGGGCCGCTGGAATCTACCTCTGATGAACAGGTCGTACGCCAGTTACATACCAATCTTTTAGGCGTTATCAGGGTTACACAGGCATTCATTCCTTTTTTCCGTGAAAAAGAAAAGGGACTCTTTATCAATACCACCTCTATAGGAGGGTTGATCACCTTCCCCTTCTCTTCCGTTTATCATGCCACCAAATGGGCCCTGGAAGGCTGGAGCGAAAGTATGGGCTTTGAATTAAAGAAGATCGGCGTAAGCATTAAAACAGTTTCCCCCGGCGGCATTAAAACAGATTTTTTGAACCGCTCTGCTGATATGACTTCACACCCTGCCTATGAACAATGGATGAACAAGATGTTTTCACAGATCAATGAAGATCATTTTACTTCGGCAGAACAAATTGCAGAGGTGGTTTATGAAGCTGCTACAGACGGAAAAGACAAATTAAGATATGTTGCGGGAGAAGATGCAAAGGCGCTGTATGCACAACGCCTGCAGCTGGGCGATGAAGCATTCAGGAAACAAATGGAAGAAACCTTTTTAGCGCTTTCTTAATTAACTTTATTAAATGAAAAAGGAAGACAAGATCCCTTATCAATTCAATGCTATATCCGACTTACACCGGGTGCTGGGCTTACCAAAGCCCCTGCATCCGCTGGTAAGCCTGGTAGACAATACACAGATCTCGGTTGATAAAAACAAGTTGCCCGAATCCTTTTTACTCAATTTTTATAAGATCTCTTTTAAAGCAGCCCTGGGAGGAAGGATCAAGTATGGGCAGAACTATTATGATTTTGATGAAGGAGGCATGGCCTTTACAGCACCCAACCAGGTACTGGCAGTATCCGATGAAACGGAATACAGGGGGCACACCTTACTCTTCCATCCTGATTTTATCAGGAATTATCCGCTGGGAAAAAGCATTAAAAATTTTGGCTTCTTTTCCTATTCGGTCAATGAGGCCCTGCATTTGTCAGAAAAAGAAAGAACGGTCATTACTACCATTATGCGTAATATCGAAGAGGAATTACAGGTGATAGATGATTCAAGCCAGGATATTATCGTAGCCCATATTGAATTACTGTTACATTACAGCAACCGCTTCTATAAGCGCCAGTTTATTACCCGGAAGGCGGTGAATCATGATCTGCTTACAAAAATGGAAGCGCTGCTAAGTGATTACTTTAATAACGAAACTGCTTTGATGAAGGGCCTGCCTACCGTACAATATCTTGCCGCCGAGCTTAACGTATCACCGCATTACCTAAGCGATATGCTTCGCTCGCTGACCGGACAGAATGCCCAACAACACATCCAGGAGAAAGTCATTGAAAAAGCCAAGGAAATTTTATCCATCAGCAATTTATCAGTCGCGGAAATAGCCTATCAGCTGGGTTTTGAACACCCGCAATCTTTCCATAAATTCTTTAAAAAGAAAACTAATATCTCGCCCCTGCAATTCAGGCAATCGTTTAACTGATCTCCAGATTTCCCGATCGGCAACAGCTAAGAAGTTGGCACGCTTTTTTAATAGCGTGAAGCACAAACCACCTTCTTGTATGAAAGTCAAAGCCACAAAACATGCCCCCAAAAAGGTATTGATCATCGAGGATGAGGGAGATCTCTGCTTATTATTGAATATTCTGTTAGATGAAAAAGATATGGAGGTAGAACATGTTCAAAGCCTTGCAAAAGCTGAGGAATACCTTCTACAGGAACAACCTAGTTTGGTGTTGTTAGACAACCGTTTACCTGACGGGTTCGGGATAGACTTCATCAGCTTTATTAAAAAGCATCATCCTGCTACGAAGGTGATCATGATAACCGGTGTAGATGCGGCTGCCTCTGATGTTGCTATTGAAAACGGCGCTGATGTCTTTCTCAAAAAACCATTCACCAAAGCCGAATTATTCAAATCAGTCAACGACGTATTGAATTAAGTTGTAATAACCGATCGCTTTATTCTGCTTCCGGGTCCACCACATCTGTCTGGGCTACCCGGCCAACCTGCCCGTCTTCCAGCCGAACTTTTATTCCCCGCGAATGATAGGCTGCTGAAGTCAGCAGGTCTTTCACTATCCCATATGTTAACTTACCGGTACGTTGGTGCTTTTTTAGTATAATGGCTACTTCCTGCCCGGGATAAATGTCTTTTCTGTATTGGCCATCCATAGATAAAATGCGCTGTTGATTACCGCAAAAATAGATCATTTCAAAAAATTATACATCGAATGCCCTGCCGAGGCTTTCAACAATATTGCGGGCAATTTTTCTGTCAGGATCGAAAGATGGGTTGTAGATAGTTACACTGATACCTGCAATATTTACAGACATTAATAAGTTTTGTAAGATGTATTCAAGTTGGGAGAAGGAAAGTCCGCCTGGCAGGTGGTACTCCACTGCAGGGTTTATATCGTCAGCCAAAACATCTGTATCGAAATGTATCCAGAACGATTCAACGGGTAATTGATGTGCGTGTAATAAAGTGTCGGCCATCACTTTTTCAATGCCGCGCTCTTCAATGTCGGCCATGCTGAAACATTTGATTATTGTTTCTCTTATATCGCGGCTGCCAAACCCCATCGCTTCTTCTATATCTCTTTGTCCGATATGAATGACGTGTTCATCCTTTACATAAGGTTGCAGGTCATGAATGTTTGTTAAAATGGCGGGCCCCCGCCCTGTTACAATGGCGAGGTCCATATCGGCTACTTCGCCCGTAGTAGACTTCTCCGGTTCATAAAAATCGGCATGCGCATCTATGAAGATCAGTCCATAGGAACCGATACGTTTTAAAGCAGCCATTATGCCGATGAGAATACTGCAATCACCGCCTAAAATGAATGCAAAGCGGCCACTGTTGATCACCGTGTTTACCTCCTTTCCTAAAATGAGTGAAAACTCCCTGATCAATGCAGGATTCAGGCAATGGGTTTGCGGGTCTCTTTCTTTGTTATAAAAATCATTAAGTGTTTGAACCTCTCTTACAGGAAGTTCTACCTGTAACCGGCCGGCCAAACCAGCGGCCAACAGCGTTTTGGCAAGATCCTGTACGCCGGTCGGCCGTAAACCCAATATGGAAGGGGCAGCAATGATCTCTATGTCGAATCTTTTTCCTGCCATGAAAAAGTTTCCAATTTGTACGCAACAAATGAGCCAATGCAGGGCCTAACGTCAGGAATTGTATCTTTGCCGGGTCATCATGAAAATCTTTGCCGAAACAAACCGATTGATTTTAAGAGAGATCCTTCCAATGGATATCGATGAATACTTTGAGCTGGATGCTGACCCGGACGTTCACCTGTATTTAACCAGCCAACCGGTTCAAAATAAACAACAGATCGCCGATTCCATTCAGTTTATCAGACAACAGTATATCGATAACGGTATCGGCCGGTGGGCGGTGATTGATAAAAGAACAAACGCGTTCATGGGATGGGCAGAGTTAAAGCTGATCGCTGAATTAACAAATAATCACATTAATTTCCTGGACCTTGGTTACAGGTTGATCAAGAAATACTGGGGACAGGGCTTTGCTACCGAAGCAGCGCAGGCATCGCTTACCTATGCCTTTGATGTTTTACAGGCCCCCGAAGTATTTGCCCATGCGCATGCGGAAAATATCGGATCCAATAAAGTACTTAGCAAAGCTGGTTTAACACTCACCGGCTCATTTGTACATCATGGAATTAAATGTAATTGGTATCGAATTGATCGAAAAGATTTTCAGCGTTAACAGCGGATCCATTCAACAAGCGTATCGATAACCTTTTTTCAATAAATTTGCACTAGAAACAAACGTTATGGCGCTCAGATCATCCTTTTCTATTCTTCCCCCGCCCGTCATTTAACAGGCAAATAGCTGTCGGTTAAATGTTACCATTGCATCTGCTGCAATCCATTCCCCATTACTTTATGTAAGCGGGCCTTCAGTTGTTTTGTCTGTCTCTTCTTCAATTTTCCTCTTTTCAACATTCAAAACAACGAATAGACAATGTCTAAATATATTCTCATGGTTTTTACCGGAGCCTGCAGCTACGGTATTTTGTCTACTTTGGCAAAGCTCTCCTACAAAGAAGGATTCAATGCGGCACAGATCTCGTTTGTGCAGGCCGTTTTGGGCGCGCTGGTACTCTGGTCACTCGTTTTATTAATGAAAAAGAACAGCTATACAAACAAACAAGCCACCATCTCCTGCAAAACCTGGCTGCTGCTCTTTTGCACCGGCGCTTTGATTGGTCTTACTACTTTTTTATACTACTTGTCGGTAAACTATATACCTGCGTCTGTAGCCATCATCCTGTTAATGCAATTTACCTGGATGACGGTACTGCTCGACTGGTTCCTGTTAAAGAATAGGCCAGGCATCCGGTTATTCCTGGCCCTTGCCTTCGTATTCATCGGAACATTTATGGCAACAGGCGGCATCGATCTGGCCAAAGACCTTTCCTTTAAAGGTATTGTCATCGCCGCCGCCTCAGCGGCTCTATATGCGGTTTATATAGTTGCCAATAGCAAGACAGGTAAACAAACAGTACCGCTTACCAGAAGCGCCATTATGGTCACCGGTGCTGCTGCCGCTATTTTTATCGTCAACTGTCATCATTTATCGACTGGCATTCCATATAATTTATCGTTCTTTAAATGGACAGGCATGCTGGCTTTATTCGGCACCATCATTCCGCCACTCTTATTTGCAGTAGGCATCCCTAAAATAGGAGCATCCGTCAGTTCCGTGCTCATGGTAGCTGAAATGCCGGTGGCGATTATTTGTGCGGCTATCGTGCTGCAGGAGCCTATCCATTGCATTCAATGGGCCGGTATCATCATTATGCTTTGTGCTATTGTTTACCTGAATATAAACAGGCGTTAAGACAGGAAAGTGAGTGACCTGTAAGGCTTGCGGGGCATTTGCGTAAACAGTCGGTTGCTGCGGACCTTACAGGTCAGGCACTTTTTAATTATATTGCTCTTCTATTCTTCCATGTATGAAACTGGTATATAAAAATGCAAAGACGGCAGGCGAATGCAAGCTGATCTTTGAAGAAGATGAATTTGACCGGCAGTTCTATGGTAAAGACCGGAAAGATAAATTGCTGACCATCGCCTGGAATAAGGGCCTGTCGCAAAAGGTCACGATTGACGGTATTGAATATGAGTTCCCGGCTGGTACCCTGCTCTGCCTGATGGTGAGTCAAACATTCAGCTTCTCAGATTGCAGCGGCATTGTAGCCTGGCAATTTAACCGGGAATTTTATTGTATCGTTGACCACGACAAGGAAGTAAGCTGCGTCGGTTTCTTATTCTTCGGTGCTCAACAGACCATGTTTACCTCGCTTAACAAGGAAAACAGCCATAAAATTGATCTGCTGCAGCAAATGTTCATTGAAGAGTTTGCGACCGTAGATAATATCCAGGAAGACATGTTGCGCATGTTATTGAAAAGGCTCATCATCATCGCCACCCGCCTGGCCAAACAGCAGTTTTTGCCGGAAACTGGACTGCCCGACCAAAAGCTGGACATCATCCGGCAATTCAATCTGTTGGTGGAAAATCACTATAAAAAGGAGCATAGCGTAAAATTCTATGCCGACCAGGTGAACCGTTCGCCCAAAACCCTGTCGAACCTCTTTGCCCTGTATAATAAAAAATCACCGCTGGCCATCATCCAGGAGCGCATTATCCTGGAGGCGAAGCGGCTGCTGCTCTACACCGATAGATCGGCCAAGGAAATTGCTTACGAACTGGGATTTGAAGATGCGGCCTATTTCAGTAGTTTCTTCAAGAAGAGCACCGAGGTCTCTCCCTCAGAATTTCGTAGTACGCAAAAAGTGTAATGCCGAAAGTTTAACACTCCTTCCTGCAAAGGGTACTTTTCGAATACATTCGGCAAGCCCGGCATTGGGGGTTAACGTTCAGCCTCCGGCGCCCCGTGTTGGCGTTTTGCGTTGTATGTTCTGCCTTCCGCCTTTTTAGGGAAAAAAGCACAAGCCTTCGGGAAATGTGTCCATTTTTATCAGCCCTTTTGATTTGCAATTTTACATCGTCAATAACGACAAACAAATCAAAAGATAAAAAAATGAGATCGTTCAAAGTTCCTACAAGAGAAGAAGTATCAGCTAACAACCAGGCCATTTTCGATACCCTGCAGAAAAAACTGGGCAAAGTTCCCAACCTGTACGCTACTATGGCCTATTCCAAAAATGCCTTAGGCAATTACCTGGCCCTGCAAAGCGCTCCGAGTTCATTAACCTCAAAAGAAAAAGAAGTGGTGAACCTGGTAGTAAGCCAGGTGAATGATTGTGACTATTGTTTAGCCGCTCACACGACCATTGGCAAATTAAACGGCTTTAGCGACCAGCAGATACTGGAGATCAGGACCGGCGCTGTTTCATTCGATAAGAAACTGAATGCCCTGGCTGCGCTTACAAAAAGTTTTGTTGAAAGTGCCGGCCGACCCGATGCGGCCCTGGTAGAAAACTTTTTCGAAGCCGGTTATACCAACGAGAACCTGGTAGATACCATCGTGCTCATCGGCGATAAAATAATTACCAACTACCTGCATGGTGTCACTAAAGTGCCGGTTGATTTTCCCGCCGCTCCTGCATTATCAGCTGCTGTTGCATAAAGATCACAACCGGCCATGGCTTAAATCCGTGGCCCGGTATCGAGTAGGAAGTAAGGGATTACTTCCCTTACTGTCCTCTCACACCACCGTACGTGCCGTTCGGCATACGGCGGTTCATTAAACATAAACAGTTTTAGGAAGGCTTTACAATGTCTGTTAGACTA
>NZ_JAFFJX010000029.1 GCF_016924755.1 Longitalea arenae
GCTGTTTTGAGCTTTTTGTTGCCTTTGCCATTCTTGCGGTTCCCGCTAGCCCGCTGCTCTTCATCCAGATGGCCTTCAATCTCGCCCTGAAGAGCGGCTTCAAGTATATCTTTTAATAACGGGGCAAACGCCCCATCTTTACCAAATAGGGACTTACCGGAACGTAATTGCTCAAGGGTCCTGCGCTTGAGCTCTTCATAGTCGAATTTTTCTTTTTTGTCCATAAAAAAACTGTATTAAAGGTCTTGATTTTTTAACCTTTGACACAGTTATTTTACAGTCTCAAGTCCACCGAGTAAAAAATGTTGACCACTAGTCGTTGTCGAAAAATGTACCGCCAAAACATAGTTCCATCTTAAAATGCTCAGCAATACACATTATTTCTGATCCTCTTTACTTTTAAAGTCCGTGATGGTCTTTCCATCATAACGATATACTCCTTGATAAAATCCGAACCAAATACTTCCATCGTTAGCTTCCAAAAGTCCCAAAAGACCTGGTTGTCCTGTCATAATTTCGGTTACAGCAGGATTTTCGTTGTACAAGGACTTGTGATCATAACGAGAAAGTGCCCACACGGCCCTACCTGAGCCATCCTTAAAAAATTGACCCAACGAGGCATTGCTACCTGTAGTCCATATATTTCCTTTTTTATCTTCGATGATAGCATAAGCTCCCCGTTGCGATACCTTAGTAAAGGTTCTGCCGTCATAGCGCCAAAGACCATCAACGTCACCAAACCAGATGTTTCCTTTTTTATCTTCAATTACTGACCAAACGTTCTTAAACGCTTTGCCATCTTTGTTTTTTAAAACGGTAAATGTTTTTCCATCATAAAAACAGGCATCGCCTCTTGTGCCAAACCATAATTTCCCGGTTTTGTCTTCCATGATAGAATTAATATCGTCATTAGGAAGTCCGTCTTTCGTTGTAAAATTTCGAAAAGATTTCCCATCGTAACGGCTTGCTCCATCTACAGTGGCGAACCAAATATTACCGGCTTTATCTTCATAAATTTTTTTAACCCCATTACTGGGAAGCCCATCCTTTGTTGTAAAATCCTGAAAGGATTTCCCATTGTAATAATAGACACCCGAAAGTAGGGAAGCGAACCAAAGATTTCCTTTTCGATCTTCCAGAACATCCCAGAAGCTGGCGAAGCGGGGCGAAATTGCTTTACCTGTTAGATTGGTAAAAGATGTTCCATCGTATCGAAACACGGCTAACCAAGAAGCAATCAAAATGTCTCCGTTCCTGGCTTTCCTTACATGCCGAACCATACCCACAGGTACCCCCTTGTTGGTGGCCGCCTCTTTGAGTTGAGACTCGGTGTATCCTTGTCTAGTATTATCTTGTGGTGAGTTTGTTTGGTTTTGTCCACAGGAGGTGTGAAAAACAAGCATCAGGAACAAAGTACAGATGAGTACGTATTTCATGATTTTTCTTTTTAATTATTGGGAACAGAAACACTGTTAGACCTATCTACTGCATTACTTTTTTTTAGATATCGAGCTGGTAATCGACATCCTGAGCGCTATGTTTGTGCTGGGTTTGTGCAGGAGAGTGAATTAGTCCTTCCAGCATGATGAGCAGGCTGCAAAACGTGTCCTTTAGTTTCATGTCCTATTAAAGTTTGCTACAGCGAAACTACTTTGATCCTTTCAGCTTGAAGGGTTAGGATTGTAAATTAAAGTGTAAACTTTGTAAATTATTGTAAATAGTACCTTGGACCTTAGAAACTCATTGCTTAAGATCATCACTGACTGCAAAAAGGTTGCTGCTCCGTGAGATGGACGACGAACGGATTGCGACGCAACGAAGCTGTCCAAGGAACCGGAAGCTGGTACCCAAACAATTTGGTTAATTTGTAACACCCTTAACGCATTAATTCTTTTAAATAACTTACAGGTACCTCCTTGTATAGCTTCAGCCCATTATATTCCGCGAATAATTGAGCGCTGTTATGCGCATCATCATTGAGTTCTAAGAGGCTAAAATTTTCTGTAGGCTGCCCAACAACTGAACTTGCATCATTGACATATTTCTTTCGCCAATAGTAAAAGCAAGTTTCTGATATTTTTTTCTGTTCACAGAATGTTTTTACCGGTAATTCCCCGGCTTGCTGCTCCTGTATCAGGGAAAACATTTCCTGGGCGGTTCGTTTGGGATTGGATACTTCGGCTTCCAGCATCGAATTTCAGTTTTGGTGAATCGTAAATTTAGATGCTTGGCTGTTTGTGCTTTTTAAACTTCCCGGAGGGATACTTTAGGTCCGAGTCCCAACTGTAACATTGAAGCTTTCACGGCTTCCGCCTGTTATTAAGGCAATCTTTGTCATTTGATGTCTTTTTATTTTTGCAAAATTGCAATGCTATTTGTAAATAAACTTAGTCAAATCTGTGTTTGACTTAGCCTAAATTTGCACTTATAAAACCTTTTGGCATTTATTTGGAGTTAGACCTTGAAACCTTGTTGAATTTTTCCTGCGCTTTCAAACGAGAATTTGGACTGACACCAACCAAACTGACTGGCCGAAAATCGAGACCAACTGCAACAACATGCAACAGCTGTAAAACAATACGTGGCAGGTGCAGATGATGTTTTACCAAAGCCTTTTAAAATAGCGGCGTTGCGTAGTATAGTTGCCAAATAAATTTATCTGATTTTCTACTTTCCACTTAAGCCAGGCTTTGTCATCAACCGCTTTTCCAACTGGAGGTTTGTAGTGTAATTGCACGTTGTTTAACAACCCTGTCGTGGACGAACTTACGCTTATAAAGATAGCCTTGGCTCTTGAAAAGGATTCAATTATTACTATTTTTATATATAAAAATCTGTATGCCTGACAAAAATTTATTACAGGAATTCGATAGCATCAGGCCAGCAAAATTAAACCTATAAAATGGATCCGGAAGATTTGGAAAAAGTAAACGAAATGCTACGACAAAAATTACAATCCTATCTTGACAAGGTTTACCCTGGTTCTCAAATTATCACTCAGCATACACTTGGAGGCCAGGTCCCATATCAGATTCGAACTTGGTGAGGGCTTTCCAAACGGTTCTACAGAAAGGGTAAATCAAGCGACGGAAAGGGCAACTACTCTATTTACGGATACATTTAAAAATCCGGACAATGAGATTTTTGTATTAATTTATGAATACCAAAATGCAAACATTTTAGAGGTAACGAGAGAATATTTACATCACCAATTTCCTGATGACATATTTAATAGGTTCTATAATCAGTTAGAAGTTGCAAATGCCAATTCCTTTACAACAGATGAAAACGGGAATAAAGCTCTTGAAACATATGAAGTAAGAATTATTATCGGAAAGCTACCCGTTAAATACATTAATGCAAGAAATATTTTTAATGGTATAGCCAATACAGAAATGGGTTTTGACCCTGGCATTGACCAAAGTATATACTTTTTTGACCCACTAACCGACAAAGGATTTTATATGTATGACGACAGGGGCTGCTATGTATGGAGTAATAGTGCAGATAAAATCCGTGACATCTATATTAATCGAAATAACTGGATTGTCGATTATCATAGGCCGGAGATTGATGAGTATTTTAAATAATGATAGATATCGGTAAGACTCAAATGAATGATTTTCATTTTTATTTAGGGAATGTAATACACTGAATTTTACTTAAAATGGAAATACGTCACAGCAATGAATTCGGGAAAATAAGAGTACAGGATATAATCGATTTCGAAGATGCAAACGATATTAATCTTCCTGAAGATTATAAGCAATTCCTTATTGAACACAATGGGGGCAGACCCTACCCCTGCATTTCACCTGTTGTTAAAAGTGATGTTCAATGGATTTATGGTATGGTGCACGAACCTTATTATGCCAGCCTGTTTCAACACATAGACATGTTTCAAGGGCGCATCCCAAGCTGGTACTTTCCTATAGCCAATGATTCTGGCGGAAACTTATACCTAATGTCTTTATACCATGAAAATTTTGGCCTGATAGCATTTTGGGATCATGAAGGAGAAACAGATGGCGATGCGGATCAATATTTTGATAATATGAAAGTTCTGGCGAATTCGTTTGCAGAGTTTTTAAATCAACTAATTAATTGAACTGCAACCATAGTATAATCGTAACGCTAAAAACTAACTTTTTTAAATTTTCGGATTGATTATCAAGTTACTAAAATATGAACTGGAATTATATTTCCGATTTCAGTAGTTTTACGCACTTTCCTCAATTTTTAATGCAAAATCAGAAATATATTTCTGATTAATAAACTTATTGCACGTATTTCTTTAAATTTACCAAAAAATCAGTATTATATTTCCGATGACAATTCAGGAATTAGGGACGGCAATTAAGTTTCGAAGGGACTTTTTAAAAATTCGGCAAGAGGATCTTGCTGAGTTGAGCGGTGTAACTGTGAAAACAATTCACTTAATTGAAAGCGGTAATGGCAATCCATCGTTTGAAACGATTGAAAAAATTGCTGTTGTATTGGGTATGGAACTGGTATTGCATGTTAAAAAGGCGTAATAAATGGCTAAAGCTGAAGTTTATAACAATAATATTCTGGCTGGTTATTTGGAAAAAAAAGCGCCGGATTTTTATGTGTTTACTTACGCTGACAGCTATCTTGCGAACCCAGCTCTACCCTCAATTAGCCTAACCCTTCCTCGAACACAAGCAGTACATGAAAGCTTGGTACTGTTTTCTTTTTTCACAGGTTTGTTGGCCGAAGGGATTAATAAAGACATTCAATGCCGGTTATTACGCATCGACGAAAATGATGATTTTACGCGTCTGTTGAAAACGGCTGGAGGTGATACGATCGGAGCTATTACAGTTAGAGAGATTAATATTTAACCTATGTGTCCAGGATGTTATAGATCAGATTATGATAGCTACTGCAGGCTTTGCTTACGCGCGATGTTTGATGGCGTCAAAGTATCACATGTTTTAATGTTTGATGCTCCTAAGGCAGACAATTTTCCTGATTACCAGGAAAAAACGAAGCGTTTGTCTATTTCAGGTGTTCAGCTCAAATACTCTTTGCGACTTGAAGGCAAACAACTCAAGCTGGTAGAAACCGGTGGGCAATACATTTTGAAACCGATCCCTCCAACTGCTTTAATTGTCAATACTGATCAGGCGCCCGAGAATGAACATCTTACAATGCAGATCGCTTCACAATTGTGCCGCATCCGGACAGCGGCAAATGCGCTTATCTATTTTAAAGATGGAACTCCAGCATATATAACTCGCCGATTCGACGTAAATGCCGACGGCAGTAAGAGTCTTCAGGAAGATATGGCACAGATCAGTGGGCGAACAAAACATACGTCAGGTGAAAATTTTAAATACGAAGGGACATATGAGGAGATCGGCCAGCTAATCCGCAAACACGTAGCTGCTTACCCGCCAGCACTGGAAAGTTTCTTCAGATTGGTATTATTTAATTACTTGTTTTCAAACGGCGATGCTCATTTAAAGAACTTTTCATTGATTCGTACGGAGATGGGAGACTATGTGTTAACTCCTGCCTACGATCTTATGTCAACTGTCCTACATACACCGGGTGAACATGATACGGCTCTTGACCTTTATGCTGGATATTTGGATGCTGGATTTTATGGCACTTATGGCTTTTTAGGCCAACCCAATTTCAGAGAGCTTGGTGAAAAAATCGGGATTCAGGAGGTCAGAATGAAGCGGATAATTACACAATTGCTTTCAATCCAAAATGAAGTACTCCAAATGATTGATCAATCATTCCTTTCACAAAACATAAAAGAGAAATATATAGCAGCTTACAAAGATAAAATCAGACGTATGGGTATGACAAAAGAAATGATCGCAAAAGCTATCAACCCTGAATTTCCGAGTGTGTATGCTCCCACTGATCAACCAACGAAACTTATATTCAGAGATGGTAGTATAAAAGTCGGCTATTTCCAGCATACTGCCGATATAGACAAATTAGAGAAGGAAAATAAATACACTTTTATTGAATATAAGAATAAAGGAAAAGAAGATCCATTTACGATTATCGAAGGGGATCAATTAAGTGAAGTTGAGTATCCTTCACTTCCGTGATTATATTTTGCGGCTATTACAATTACTAATTATTTTCTTTTTTCTACATAGCAAAAATGGCTGTCTCTTTTAGGAGTCAACCATTTTTGCATAAAGCCTTTATTGAGCTAGTTCTTAAATATCAAAAGCATTATTACATCTTCTTTCTCTCATCCAACATTTTTTCCAGCAAAGCAATTTTTTCATCCTTCTCTTTCAGCAAGGCTGCATTTAACTTTTTTATTTCTTCAATAGATTCCAACCACTTTTCCATTGAGTTGAAAACAGGCTTGTAATTAACTGAAGAGTTATCATTAAAATTACATGCGATATTATTTATAGCAGCTTCCTCGTTAAAATTATTAATTGCATCCATCGGTACTTTCAACACTTCAGCAATTCTCTCAAGGGTATCCGGATCAATTGTTTCCTTAGTTTCCAGCAATGAAACACTTCGCTGGCTTATGCCAAGTTTCGGTAGCCAGAGTTTCCTAAAAAAACATTTATATATTCGGATTATGGAACCTGTTCAAAAACAAAAAAAGATAACCATAAAGTTCTTCCTCAACCGCTTACTTGAATCTGCTTCTGGCAGTAAAGGAGAAGTATACTTTCCCCTGTATATCCAGGTTACCTATAACCGTAAGAATATGCAGTTAAAGAGTAAGTATGGGTTATATTATTTGAACCTGGAAGAAGTAACGCCAGGATTACTGGATCAGGAAGATAATTCAATTGAAAGATCATGTATTTATATTTTGTATAAAGGTGAAAAAAGCAGGGAATTGGGTAATGAGAAGATCAGGCAATGGCTCAGAAGCTACCATAAAGAAGCGGTATTGCAATTAACTGAATCGCCAAACGCATTTACCCAGATTTTTTCAGATGAAAACCATCCGTTTGAAACAAAATTTACGCTGATTGAGGGAACTGAGCAGAACTGGAATGATCTGTTAAAGCAGTTGTCGGCTGATCGGAAATTGTACTTTGAAGCCGGCCCCAGTTCTTTAACAAAGAAAACGGTAAAGGTGAAACTGGATCATGACCATATGGCTGCTTATGGAATCGATGCTTATACGATTGAACGCAAGCTTGAAAGTCTTTTTAGTGCAACAAACGTTGCTGAAAAATCAAATTTTGGTGATAATGAAGCAATTAAATTAATAAACACATCGCAGACCATTGATGCTATTGATCACGCTAATGTAATAGCGCACAACGGAGAATCTTATCCGATAAGAAATTTTATTCATTTTAGTATTTCCGAAAGGCCAAGGTTTATTACCGCTGATATGAATGGTGAATTCAGATCGATAATATTTACCAACGTTGAAGACCCCGGGTATTTAATGGAAGCGACCAGGGCAGTCGCTGTCAAAAATAACTTTCTCGTTCGCCTTAATCTGCGACCGGCTTAACAAGATTATAAACCAGCCTGGCCGGTACAAATGCGCGACCATCTATGACGAGTTCGCTACGATCAGGGCTTCGAGCGTACTGAGGGTGATTGGCCAGGGGCGATCAAACGACATCATCTGCATAATCGCCGTACAGGATTACAGTCAATTAAAACAGGTCTATAGCCGTGAGGAAGCTGAAGCGATTTTCAATATGACGGGAAACATCATAAGCGGCCAGGTAAGCGGGGAAACCGCCAAGCTTCTGTCGGAACGTTTTCCCAAAACCATGCAAGATCGCCAAAGCATGTCGATCAACAGTAGCGATACATCGATAAGTCACTCAAAACAACTGGAAGCGTCAATACCACCGAGCACGATTTCAAGTTTGTCGAGCGGTGAATTTGTCGGGATCACAGCTGATAATCCGGACCAGCCGATTGAACTGAAAGGCTTTCACTCCCGAATTATTAATGATGTGCCGGCGCTTGCTGCGGAAAAGGCTGCATTTAAGGCTTTGCCGGAATCGGAAAAAGCCAATGATCCAGTGGAGATCCAGCGGGTATTTTTCGAAATTAAGCAGCATGTGCAGGACATTGCCGAAGTGGTTATGGAGCGAATGTTGAACGATCCGGCAAAAGAACATTTGGTTATTCAAAAGTAGGATAACTTAAGACAGTGCTACTCTAAACAGCATTACTGTTTTCAATTGCAAATGCAAACGATCTCCGTACAAATTAGCTGTTCTCACTCTAGAGGCGTAGTTTTTAATCCTTATTAAAATTAACTAAACACTTACATTATCGGAAAAACAAATTTCGTCGCTTTTTTTGAGAGATACCAAAGTAGAAGCTATTTCCCTCCACTTCTGCTGTTGACCGGAGTTCTATCGAACCGCTTCTCTCCTTTCTGTTATTTATTCAAACGATGAAATCGGCTTACAACCAATTATCTGTGATTTGAATCATTTACGGGGAACCAGGATCAGTCCTTGAAACATAAAGCAGGCGAAAAAATTATCATCAATGAAGATATAGCCTTCACAGGCATTTTTGTAACCTCGGGTACAAGTGGTTGTAACTAAGGTTACAAATCCTTGAGCAATTTTATTTGTTTGTTGTAAATAAGCAATTTCTTTTCGTTCTCCAGTTTTTTTAACAGCCTTGAGATCACCACGCGGTTGGTGCCAAGATCATCTCCTATTTGCTGATGGGTAAGATTGATAACAGAAGAGCCGCTGATCTTTGATTTTTCTTTCAGATAATTGATCAGACGCTCATCCATCTTTTTGAAGGCAACCTCATCAATGGACTTGATCATTTCCGTAAAGCGACTTAACATAGTCGTCATTACGTATTTTTTCCAGGATGGGTATTTGACCATCCATTGTTCCATCAGGGCCACCGGGATACAAACCAATACACTGTCTTCTTCCGCCGTTCCTTTTATGACGCTTGTTTGCGCAAGCATGCAGCAATTAAATGTCATTGCGCAGCTTTCACTTTCCTTTACATAGTACAATAATAACTCCTGGCCATCATCGTTAATGCGGCTTACTTTGATAGTGCCGCTGGCAAGCAGTGGTATGGCCCTGATCGCCTGCCCGACATTGAGCATAACATCGCCACTTTTTACTTCCATGATCATTGACTTTTCCTGCAGCTCTGCAAGCAGCGCCGGTTCAAAAAACTCCGAAAATTTACTGCTGTAGTCCAGTGATTGCCCTATCATAATAAATAATTATTTGTATTTAAGGTTTCATCGTTGATGAACTTATATAAGTACATATTTCTTTTTACAATGCTCGCACTCATAGTATTTGGGTTTGATCTTTCCAAAGGAAACGAGTTTTACCAAACGTGCTGCAAAGGATACTTTTTTAGCAAGCAGGTTTCCCTCACAGCATGTACAGCGAATGCCTATGACAGTACGGTGTACTATGATCTTATCCAGGTCAAGCAGTCCCATATTGAACGCAAAAATGGGACTGGCCGGTGAAAGGGCAAAAAAACTGGGATGAACCGCTTTGTTCTGGGACGAATGAATGGAATGTGGTGTAAAAACGGGTCAATTATCTTTAATTCCAAGCGCCTTAAAGAGGGCTTCCTTGTATGATTTACCTATGGGAATGATGATGCCCTGCAAAACTACTTCTGCAGGAAACACATGTTCAACTTTATTAATATTAACGGAATAACTCCGGTGTATCCTGACAAAGTTTCTTTGATCTATCTGTCTAGTAAGGTCATTAATCGTTGACCGCACCATTACTTTTTTTTGCGACTGCAGGTGAATGATAACATAATTGGCGTTGCTTTCAAGATAAAGTATTTCGTGCAGGTATATCTTCTTAAAAAGATGGCCATCTTTTACAAATACATGGTCTTTGCCGGTCGATGTAGTTGCTTCGGTTTGCTTACCGGAGTGATGGCCGGTAAAATTATTGAATGCAATTTCAATAGCTGCAAACAGGTCTTCTTTGCTGAACGGCTTTACAATATAGGCATGCGGTTTTACTTTTTTGGCCAGGTCTATTGTATCGGGGTCACTGTTGGCGGTTAAAAAAATGAAAGGGATGGCGTATAACTCATTTATTTTTTGCGCCACGTCAAAACCGTCTTTTTTGCCTGATAACTGAATGTCGAGTAATAACAGGTCTGGTTTATTGTTCACAAGCATGTCAATGGCCTCGGTGTAATTAATAGCCGGGCCGCAATGCGCATAACCCAATTCCTGTAGCGTACTGATTATTGTCCGCGCTATTACCAGCTCGTCTTCTACAACGCCTATTTTTAAACCTGACATATCTTCAATCTTCTGTTTTCCGCAGGTTGCGGTTTGTAAAGGTAATTGTAAATTGAGCGATTTTATTTTCATATAACACGTTGCCGCCAATTTGCCTACTCAGGTCATTAATCAACTGAATGCCCAGCGTGCTGCCCCTGAACAGATCAAAATCGGCCGGAAGGCCGGGGCCATTATCGGAATACACCAACTCGTATTTCCCGTCTGTTACTACATTGATCTTTATATTTATTTTGCCATATTCAATTTTGTTAAAAGCATATTTAAATGAGTTGGATAAGAGCTCATTCAGGATGAGGCCAAGAGGAACTGCCGAGTCAATATCTAAATATAAAACCGGCACCGCTATACTTATTGATACGTCCTTTTGCTTTTTGTAAAGCGCCTCCACCTGCCGGCAAAGGTCTTTTACAAACTGGCTCAACTCTATGGCGCTCAGGTTTTCAAACTGGTACAGGTTCTGGTGTATCAGTGCAATGCTTCTTACTCTGTTGCGGCCTTCCATCAAGGCTTCTTTTGCGTCAGCATCCAGGTTTCTGCTTTGCAGTTCCAGTAACCCGGATATTACCTGTAAGTTGTTTTTCACCCGGTGATGTATTTCTTTCAGCAGTACATCTTTCTCTGCAAGTAAGGTTTCCTGTTCTGACAATGCCTTTTTCAAAAGGGCTGTTCTTTCATTCACCGTTCGTTCCAGTTTGTTCTTATCTGCTGCCAATTGTTTGGTTCTCCATTTTATGACCCAGCAAACTATCAGGATCAACAACAGGGTAAGTAAAACGAGGAACCACCACTCCACATAAAAAGGCTTCAGCACCAGCAATGGAATACGTAATTCGCTTTTACTCCAGGCACCCTCGCCATTTTGTGCTTTTATATGTAATGTGAAGTTTCCATAAGGCAAACCGCTGATGCGTATGGAGTTTTCGTTAATATAGTTCCAGTCTTTGTCTACTCCTTCAATTTGATAGGCATAGCGGTGTACGTCGGTTTTTGCATAATCCAGTAATTGAAATTCAAGGGTAAAAAATTTATCGCCAGGTTTAAGTATAATATTTGAGGTGGTCAATAGCTCGTTTATTTTATTGACCAGGCCGTTTTCAGAACCAACATACTGGTTAAATGCAATAATGCGTAAGGGTACATTAAACGTGCTGCTGTCTTTTATAAAGTCGCCGGGGTTGAATTCATTTATGCCATCTATGCCGCCAAAAAACAGCCTTCCGTCGTTTGCTTTAAAGGATGAGCTTCTGTTAAACTCATTATGAGCAATGCCATCGGCTGTGGTAAAGGTTGTTGCGGAAAATGTTTTTTTGTTAAAGCGGATAAGCCCGTTGTCTGAACTGATCCATAGGTTATCCCAGGCATCGGATTCTATCCTGTAGAGCACATCGGATGGCAACCCGCTGGCAATATTGAATTGCTGAAAAGTATTTTCGTTTTTATTCCATTTATATAAACCTTCCCCGTTGGTGGCCAGCCAGTATATGCCATCCCTATCTGCAAAGGCATCCAGTAAACTAAGCCCTTCTGTAAATGACGATTGATAGCGGGTGATGACCAACTGACCGTTCTTCGGCGTTATTGTAAACAATCCATTCTCTGCTACCGCCCATATAGTATCGGCATTGGTTTTGAAAAAACGGTAAATAAAGACTGGCTCTTTATTATTGGAAGAGGCATACAGGAGTGATTTAAATTTACTGCTGCGGGAATTGTATAATGAAACGCCATTGCTTCTTCCCAACAATAACAAGCTGTCATTTAAAGACAACATTGACCAGATTTCAGTACCTGTACCGCCTGGTATTGGCTGTAAGCTGTTGTCTTCTTCGCGGTACCTAAACAGATTAAAGCCCCCTGAATACAAGGCACCATCATGATCAACCAGGGCATACTTGATCTCATCCGCATTGACAACATACTGCATGCTGGCTTCCCGTTGCAGAAAGGTATGCCACCATATATTGGCAGCCACCCGGCCCGAATTGTCGGCATATATGCCACGTGCCTGACTGTTGCGCTGAACACTTTGTTGCTTTGTGGTAAAGTATTGTCTAAAACGGTTCCTTTCTATCTTTAACTGAATGATACCAAGCGAGGTGCAAAGCCAGAGATTATCCTGGTTGTCGGCAAAAAGCCGGTATAGAAATAAACTTTCAAATGCTTTCAGCTCCGATTTGTCAACCACCTTTAAAAAAGCATTTTGCTCCCATACGTACAATGCATCGGGGCCGATATAAAATGCGCAGGCATTGCCGTTTCCGGCGCTGGCCGACTGATACCAATATCTTCCCTGCAGGTTGTTTAAACTATATTTACTCCAGTCAACATTCGATACTATTTTCCCATCAGGCGTTAACATGCCAACGACAAAGTGGTCGGAGTTGGAAGCAAAATTGAAAGTAAGCAAAAGCGCATCCTCCTCATTAAAGCCGATGGGAAGCGACCTTAATACATCCTTTTGGGTAAATGCAATCACTTTATCATTCGATACCAGGTATTGGGGTAGCTGGTTCGATAATTTTAACAGTGTTTTCCCATTTGCAAACATACACAGCGGCCCAGTGCTGCGATAATCGGAAAAAGCCAGTGAGTCTTTTGTTACCCAGTTTTTAATTTCATAACGAAGGATAAATCCTTTTTTGGTGGAATATTTCCAGAGTCTGAAAGGCCAGGCCGTTAGAAACTTAACTTCATCAGTACCGTCATTCGATATCCAGTAAACATCCTGCTCTTTGAAAGGCAGGTTGGGAAAAGCTGCCGTAAGCGTTTTTATTTCATGGGTAACGGTATTCAATACGTCTATCATGCCATTAGTGGTCAATTGAAAACCATTGCTGCCATATTCAATGAACAGGTTGCCAGCATCGTCTTTTGCCAGTTGCACCACTTTGTTGTTCTGCAGGTTGTTTCGCTGACGGGTAAAAAGCAAACAGTTTTTACCATCGTAGCGGTTCAACCCGTTGCGGGTGCCAAACCACATAAAGCCGGCATTATCCTGTAAACCACAAAATACTTCGTGAGAGGCTAGTCCGTCTTCAATGGAGAGAAACCTTTTGCTGATAATGTAAGCGGGGTTATTGGCGGTGCTTTGAGCTGCTACAGAAAGGCTGTGTAACATCAAAGTGCCCAGGATGCAGGTAAAAAGAAATAAACGGATCATCAATTGTTTCCCCCGGATGAGGCTAGGTTAAAAATTTGACAATATACATAAAAAAATGGCAAAAGGTGGGTCCCCTCTTTAAGAGGGACCCACCTTACAATTTACGCTGTAATTTATTGTTTTACGAACCTGTATGTACCTAAACTGGTTTTAACGTTATAGATACCCGCAGGCCAGTTGCCGATATTGATGCGGGTATTGTTGGTGAGCACTACATTGTCTACCAACATGCCTGCGGTATTATACACCTGCGCCTGTCGCCCGATGAGCGCCGGATCTTTAATTGTAAGGGTGACAAAACTGTTGGCCGGGACTGGCGTAATCTGCAAACCATCTTTGGCCGCAAATTTCAAGAGCGCAGTTTTGCTGTAGGTAAATTGACCGTCTATGTCAACCATTTTCAGGCGGTAGTAATTGTTGCCCGCAAGCGGGTTTTCATCGGTAAATGAATAAGGGTGTGCGCCGCTTCCCATGGCCGCCAAAGCGTCAAGTTTGATAAAGCTAACGCCATCGGCACTGCGCTCTATTTGAAACATGGATGTATTTTCTTCATCGGCTGTTTTCCATTTAAGTACTGCTTTGTTACCCGCTGCCTGGCCGGTAAACTCAAGCAGGGTGAGCGGTAGTGCAGAAAGCACGTTCAGGGTAACGGCATTGCTTAAGTAGGTTACGGTTCCTGTTACGCCGGCAGGCCAGGTTACCGAAGCAAAACTTCCTGTTACCGTGGCGCCGGTGATGAAGGTAAACGTTTGGCCGGCTGCCAGGGTAAAGCCATTAATAGTGGAGACGGTGAGCGTACCGCCAACCGTAACGGCTCCACTAACTGCCAGCTGATCGTATTGTGTGCCGGCAGTGGTGCCGCCGATCTCTGCCTGTAAGACGCCCTGGTTTATTAAATTGCCGGTAACACTGAGTATGCCCAATGAATTGCCCGGCGCAAGTATGCCTGTATTGGTAAAGTTGGCGTTTACAATGGCGCCTGCGCCTTTAATAGTCCCGTTGTTAATGAGCGTACCGGTTGCACTAAACGTACCGGTTGCACCGATGGTAACAGTACGACCCGTGGCTATTTCAATAGAGCCGGTGGAGATCGAATTATTAACCGTTAATTCTCTTACCACACCGGTAGCAGGAAATAAAACATTTTTTCCTGCGCCGGGTACTGTTCCATTGGCCCAGTTGCCTGCAGTATTCCAGGCAGGGCTTACATTACCGGTCCAGGTATATACGCCTTCATATTCAAGTATTACTGCATTTCCTGTATAAATTACTTTCCAATACGATGGTAAACCTGTAACTGTAGCAAATGTGCCTGAAACGGCATTGGCGCTGAGGATGGTTACCTGGTCGCCTATTGCGGGGGTATAGTTCATCGTTACTGCCAGCGTACCGCCCAGCGTTGCTGTACCATTCACCACTAGCTGGTCAAAATCGGTTCCGGCTACGCCCTTACCATTTACGTCTATTGACAGGGTATTGTTGTTAAAGGTTTCATCGGCATCAAAAGTCATAACGCCAATGGGAGCGCCCGGCGCCAATGTGCCGCCTGCATTTTCATACCGGGCCGCGGTTATGCTGCCTGCGCCTTTAAGTATCCCACCGGTAATGTTGCTGAAAGTATAGCTGCCAGTACTGATCAACAGGCCCGGAATGGCGGCAGACCCGCCAATGGTAATTGTTGCCGCATTGTCGAAGTGGCCTAAATTATAGATCGCCGTAATGGTCACCCGGTTGATCCTGATCAGGCTGCCAGCATTATTGTAAAAGAGGGAATAATTTTGAAGGCCATACTGCCCTGAAGCAGCACTTGCGCCAATGGTAATGCCACCGGCACTGGTAAACCTGCTTTCATAATCATTGTACAACGCAACAGCAGTAGCCCGGTCTATATTGATCTGCCCACCCGTATGGTTAAAGGTTCCTGAATTGTTAATACCATACTGGCCTGCTGCCTCGGTGGCGCCGATGGTAATGTCGCCGGCATTGTTAAAGGTGTTTCCGGAAGTATTTCGAATTCCCGCTGTTGATACCTGATCAATGATGATATTTCCACCCGAACTGTTGGTGAAATTCGCGACGCCGTTGTTTAAGCTGGAGTTGATGATGCCATACTGTCCTGAAGCGGCATTTGCGCCAATGATAATACCAGCGGCATTGGTAAAAGTACTGCCTTGATAATTGTACAACGCCACAGAAGTAGTCCGGTCTATATTGATCTGCCCGCCTGTATTATTGTTAATGACGCCATAGTTTTCAACACCCCGTGGGCCGGTACCTGCTGTGGCGCCGATAGTAATGGCGCCGGCATTGGTAACAGTTTTGTTGACATTATTAAAAAGTCCTACCATGGTTACCTGGTCAATGATGAGCTTACCACCCGTAGTATTGTTGAAAGATGCGTTGTTGTAAATGCCATACTGTCCCGCAACCGCATTAGCCCCGATCGTGATGACGCCGGCATTCGTAAAGACGCCAACTGCGTTATTGATGGCAGCTTCGCGGGCAGCGGCCCGGTCGATATTAATTTGAGCGCCTGCATTGTTGTTGAAATTGGCTTCATTGCGGATCCCGTTCATGGCTAATACCGAAACGTTACCGATGGTAATGATGCCATTGTTTTGTACCGTTCCCTTGTTTATGATGCCCTGTCCCAGATCGCCATTAATGGTCAAACTACCAGTGTTGGCGATCGTTAAAGAACCTTCGGGCATAACGGTGACAGACTTTGCCACCCCGGCCGTTGCGCTGATGATTGGGTCATTGACCACATCAGGGATGACTGCGTCCAGGGTTGCAGTAGGCACACCTGCCGTCCAGTTGCCAGCGGTATTCCAGTCAGTATTTACCGCGCCGGTCCAGGTGGTAGGCGGGTTGGAAGTACAAACCAGTACAACCGATTTATCTTCATAGATAATTTGGCAGTTTGTTGGAAGACCGGTTATAGTATTGAATGCGCCCGCAATCGAGTTGGCGGTAAGGATAACCACCCGGTCGCCAATGACAGGCGTATAATTTATGGATAAGGCCAGGGTGCCACCAAGTGTTGCTGTGACAATTACTTTCACCTGGTCGAAATCGGTTCCGGCTACCCCGGTACCATTCACGTCTATTGACAGGGTGCCGTTACTGAAAGTTTCACGGTAATCAAAAGTCATGATGCCGATGGAAGCACCTGGCGACAAGGTGCCGCCGGCATTTGCATACCGGTCTGCGGCTATGATACCTGTACCTTTAAATACGCCGCCGGTGTTATTGCTGAAGGTACCGCCGCCAGTATTGCTCAACAGGATGGGGACGCTTGAAGACGCGCCGATCGTAATGGCGCCTGAATTGTTAAAGAAGTTTCTATTAGCTGTGATAGCTGTGTTTACCCGGTCAATATTGATCTGCCCACCTGTGTTGCTAAAATCATTATCACTGTAAATACCATAACCGATGGTATTGCCGGCGCTCAACGAACCCATGGTAATGGCGCCCGCGTTGGTAAAACCAGCGCCATTGTGATAGATACCCGCGCTTGTTACCCGGTCTATCCTGATTTGCCCACCTGTATTGTTGTTGAAGATTCCGGAGTTTTGGAGTCCATCTGCGCCGGCAGCGGCGTTTGCGCCAATGGTAATTGCTCCAGCATTGGTGAAGGTGTTGGCCATATTGTGGATCGCAATGGTCGTTACCTGGTCAATATTGATTTGCCCACCCGCATTATTGTTGAAGGTGCTGTAGTTCTTGATGCCGGATACTCCTGAAGCAGCGTTTGCGCCAATGGTAATATCCCCTGCATTGGAGAAGGTACCGGCGTAATTGTAGATAGCTATAGACGTTACCTGATCGATATTGACTTGCCCCGTGTTGCTGAAAGTGGCTGTATTGTTGATCCCATACTGTCCCGAAGGCGCATTAACTCCGATGGTGATGGCGCCTGCATTGGTAAAGACGCCACTTACATTACTGAGTGCAGCTTCGCTGGCAGCGGCGCGGTCAATTTTTATTTGTGCGCCTGCGTTGTTGTTGAAAATGGCCTCATTATATATACCGCTGGCGCCTAATGCCGACATGTTACCGATGGTAAAGACGCCATTGTTTTGCACCGTTCCCTGATTCACGAGGCCTCGCCCGAAATCGCCCTGGAGGGTCAGGCTGCCTGTAGCGGCGATCGTCAAAGAACCTCCGGGCTGCACGGTGACAGACTTCGCCCATCCGGCCGTTGCGCTGATGACCGGATCGTTGACCACATCAGGGATGAATGCATCCAGTGCCGCAGCAGGCACACCTGCCGTCCAGTTGCCGGCAATATTCCAGTTGGTGTTTACTGCGCCGGTCCAGGTAGTTGCGGGGGCAGGTATAGAAGGGGAACCATATGCCAGTACCACCGTATTATTTTCGTAGAGCACATTCCAGTTGGCCGGAAGCCCGGTTACAACACTGAATGTTCCCGACAGCGATGTGGAACTCAGGATAACCACCCGGTCGCCCACGGCTGGCGTATAGTTTATTGACAAAGCCAGGGCGCCGCTAAGGGTGGCCGCGCCATTTACAACTAGCTGATCGAAATCGGTACCGGCAACCCCCGCGCCATTCACTTCTATGGACAGGGTGCTGTAGCCAAAAGTTTCATCCCCCGTAAAAGTCATAACGCCAATGGATGTACCGGGCGCCAGACTGCCGCTGTTATTGGCAAACCGGGCCGCATCTATGCTACCGGTACCTTTTAACGTACCACCGGAGCTGTTACTGAAAGTACCGGTTCCGGCACTGGAAAGCAGCGTTGCCACGCCGGCCACTGCGCCAACGGTAATGGTTCCGGTATTGTTCAACATGTTATTACCGACTGCCAAAGCCGAACTGGCACGATCAATATTGATCTGCCCGGTATTGTTAAAATTTCTCTGGCTGAAGATACCTTCGTCGAACGTGTTGCCACCACCCAGCGAACCCACCCTGATGGTGCCTGCATTGGTAAAGCTAATACCGGTGTTAGCTATGCCTATACCGGATGATTGATAGGGGTGATCGATGGTGATCAGCCCGTCTGCGGTATTGTTGAAGATTGCCTCATTTCTAAGGCTGATAAGGGCGGTTGGCGCGTTTGCGCCTATAGCAATTGTACCGGCATTGGTAAAAGTGCTGCTGCGATGGTCAAGTGCTATGCCAAAATTTTTACGATCGATATTGATTATGCCACCTGTATTATTGTCGAAAGGCCCATAGTTTTCCAGGAATGCACTGAAGCCATATTTCGATCCGATGGTAATGGTGCCCTGGTTCTGGAAGGTACCCGTGTTCCTGAAACTACTGACAATGCAATTATACGTAATAAATCCACCGGCGTTATTGTTGAAGCTGGCATTGTTATGGAAACCGCCATTGCTCATTCCTATATCCATACTAATTGAACCTGCGTTGGAGAAGCTGCCGCTATAATTGTAAAGCGCCGTATTTACCTGACCAATGTTGATGTTCGCACCGGTGAGATTCTCGAAAGCGCCGTCGTTGCGGAGGCCTGTAGTAACGTATCCTGTGGTTGTACCGATATTGATCGTACCTGCATTGGAAAAGGTGCCGCGAAGATTGTAAAGCCCTGTTCCGCTTACCCGGGCGCCGATAGTGATTATGGCGCCTGAACTATTATTGAAGACACCCTGGTTGCGGATGCCATTTCCGACCGTTGCATTACTTAAAAATGTGATGACGCCGTCGTTCTGCACCGTACCCAAATTATCAAAACCCAGCCTGTTAGCGCCTTCATGTATAGTCAGGATACCTGATGTGCTGATCGTTAGTAAAGCCCCGGAATCAATCTGTACAGAGTTAACGGCTGCAGTAGCTGAACTGATCACCGGGTCGTTGGTTACATCGGGGATGATGACATGGGAGGTTGCATTTGGCACATCTGCCGTCCAGTTATCTGCCCTATTCCAATCCGTGTCGACATTTCCCGTCCAGGTGGTTTGAGCATGCAGGTTATATGCTGCCACAAAAAATAAAAGAACGAAAGATAATAGTACGCGTTGAGCAAAAGCCATTGGTAGTTTTTTAACAGGTGCTAAACTGTTTCGATAACAGAATGCGATGGAAAAATGGGATAAATTACGTTGCGGTGAGATCAATGCCTCGTAGTAAACAAGGGCATGAGGGCACAAGTTAGTTTCCGGATTATTTATTTTGTTGAATTTCTTTTTGTTTACCCGATACCAGTTTTGTAATAAACAGCAGGCTTGGACAAATACCGGTAATGGCGGCGAACAACGAAACAGCCGCCGGCAGGTACAGCAGCCAGTTTACGGTTGTAAAACCAGTAAAATATATTCCGGTCCAGAGCATACAGCTCATAAAGGCAAAGAAGAGTCGCAGCGAAACAGAAGCTTTCATGATGTTTTATTTAGCAGGTTGGGAATACATCACAAAAGTGCAGCAAGCAGTTAAGTGTTTTTGTAACACTCGTTACAAGTAATTGTAACAAATGTTACAAACCGATACCAACCGGAGCATGCGACGGTATGAGAACCTGGTATTTTGGGGGCATATTGTGTTTACGTGATCTACAGGAAGTATGGCAATATTGAAAACAACAGGTCGATGCTGACTTATTATGAAAAATAATTACAATATATGTTCACGTCGCTTCCCTTTCTTCTTTTCAAATAGCAGGCACTCACAGGTTGGGCAATAGAAGATTATCCCTATCCCGTTAGAACCTACCCGGTTGATCTTCGGTTTGTTTTTATTGATACCCCCCAAGAAGGCATTCTGCTGCACCTTCACTATAGTCAAGACCTGTTTACTTCGGAAACGGCTACACAATTCATCTACCATATTATTTAAAAAGCGGAACATTTCTGTCAGTATCCCGATGACCTCATCAGTATGACCATCTTACAGGAAGAAGCAATTACCTTGGTGAGCGATTCTATACCAGATTCCGTTAAGGAAATTTTAATTTTTATTTTCTTTGATTTGTAAAAACATCCCATTACCCTATGTTTCAGGCTAAGTATTGGTAACGAGAACAGAAGGCATTGAACTATAGGCAATAGTACAGATGGCCGCAAAACATTAATGGAGCTTTTACTTACAACTCTCCAGTGGTCTCATTTTAAGTCACATTCATTGTAAATCGCTTGATTCGTTAAGCATATTTTAAAATTTTCCCCTGGTGAATCCTCTTAAGGCGGACTGTTATTTTGCTGTCAATCGGCATAAAATCTTACATTCTACTACTTCTAATTTTTCCATTTAGCCGATATTTGTTGAACCTATGACGTCCCGATGGATGCGGGGCTCATAAGTTGTTGTAATTTCATAAATTATGCACGGCTAAGAGGTGCGATGCGAAATTGCATTATAATCATTATTACAATCTGAAGAATGGTAGAACCCAACATTCCGCCACATAACGAGCTTCACTTTCTGCAAGGTGGCGGGCAAATGGGGGCATTGATCCGCAGCTACGACTGGACTGCCAGTCCGCTTGGCGCCCCCATAACATGGCCAAATAGTTTAAAAACGTCAATAGGTATTATGCTGGGCTCTCCTTACCCCATGTTTGTTTGGTGGGGAAAGGAAATGATTATGTTTCACAATGACGCATATGTACCTGTACTCGGAAAAAGGCACCCAGAAGCACTGGGTAAGTCGGGGCCTGTGATTTGGGCCGATGTGTGGGAGTTTATTGGTCCGCTCATGAACGATGTATTGTATAATGGCAAAGCCTATTATTTCGAGAAACAACTGCTTATCCCGGAAAGAAAGGGCTTCAAAGAAGAAACGTATTTTACCTTTTCATACAGTCCTATTCCTGCTGACGATTCCGGCATAGGGGGAATATTCTGTGTTTGCTCTGAAGACACGTCGCAGGTTTTACATGCAAGGCGGTTTGCAACCCTAACCAAGCTTTCGCAGATGGTGGCTACAGATCGTACAAACGAGGTTTTTGAGAACGCGGCTGCCATACTGGAGGCGAGCACCAACGATCTGCCGTTTGGGCTATTTTATGCACTATCTGTTGAGGGCAGAACAGCGGAACTGGCAGGAATATTTGGCCTTCCCCAAGACGAACAGATTGCACCACTTACAATCTCCGCAAAACCTGGAGAAGATACAGCCTGGCCCATTTTTGATGTGAAGTCAGAAGAGAATACGCTTGTAATTGTCGACGATCTGCAGAAGCGCTTTCCCCCACTGCCTGCTCATCCTTGGGACGAACCGGTTAGACGTGCTGCAATTATTCCGCTTCTAAAACCTGCAGACAATCAACCGGCCGGGTATTTTATCGCCGGGCTTAGCCCCAGGCTTGAACTAGACCAGGAATATAAAGCGTTTCTGTTGTTGGTTGCAGGACAGGTTACAACAGCGCTTGCCAATGCAATAACCCGACACCAGGAAGCTGAGCGGATAAAAAAACTTGTCGCGCTTGATAAAGCAAAGACCGACTTTTTCAGCAACGTAAGTCATGAATTCAGAACACCGCTAACGTTAATATTGGGTCCTATCCGGGAAATTCTGTCATCCCAAAAGGATTCGGCGGTCGGAAAAGAATTAAAAACAGTGTATGAAAATATACTGCGTCTGCTGAAGCTCGTCAATACATTGCTTGATTTCTCGCGGATCGAAGCAAAAAGTATGGAGGCCTCTTATGAGCCAGTAGATCTTTCCTTACTTACCCGTGGTCTGGCCAGTCAATTTAGTTCAGCAATTGAAAAAGCAGGTTTAACCTACATTATAGATTGCCGGCCTCTATCAGAACCGGTTTATGTAGACGTTTCCTTATGGGAAAAGATTGTTTTAAACCTGATCTCCAACGCATTCAAGTTTACTTTTGAAGGCAAAATTACAGTGGCATTGACTGAAACGGCTAAACACGCCGTCCTGACGGTGCAGGACAGCGGCGTTGGCATCCCTGAAAAAGAGCTGCCCTAACCTATTTATCAGGTTTCATCGAATCCAAAATACACGTTCCCGGTCTTACGAGGGCTCGGGGATAGGTCTCGCGTTGGTGAAAGAACTTGTTGAGTTGCATGGAGGAACGATCGAGGTGAGCAGCGTTGAAAACCACGGAACCGTCTTTACCGTAAAAATTCCACAAGGCAGGTTGCATTTAGACCAGGATAAAATCGTTCCTCAGAAGCCTCAAGCACTCAATAGCGAAGAGAAAGAAGCACACATCTACGAAGCGCTCCTATGGACGGATAATAGTTCGACTAACGACTCAATAAGACTATCGGAAAACGGCCGTCCACATAGCAGGATAGCAGCTAACAAAGCGGTGCAAATTCTTGTTGTGGACGACAATTCCGACATGCTTAAGTATTTAGCCGGGGTGATAAATCCATATTGGACCGTAGAAACAGTTAAAGATGGTATCCAGGCGTTGGAATCTGTTAAGCGCAGGATCCCTGATCTGATCCTCAGCGACGTCATGATGCCGAACATGGATGGCTTTCAACTCCTCTCCCATATTCGCAATGACGTCAACACGCATCACGTTCCATTTATCCTGCTGTCGGCCAGAGCTGGAAACGAAGCAATCGTAGAGGGCCTTGAAAGAGGAGCCAATGATTACCTGGTAAAACCGTTTTCGCCGCTTGAACTGATAACCCGCATAACAACCCAACTCGAATTAACGGGTTCCAAAGCCGTTGCCAGAAGGCTTGAAAAATTAGTAGCTGAGCGCACGCACGAACTCGCCCGAAGCAATGAAGACTTGCAACAGTTCGCACACGTTGCAAGTCACGATTTGAAAGAGCCAGCCAGGAAGATAATAGCCTTTTGCAGTCTTTTAGTTAGCGAGTTTCGGGACGTGTTACCGCCCGAGGCAAATATTCATCTTGAAAAAATAAAAAATGCGGCAGCGCGAATGCACAACCTGATTGAAGGGATATTGCAATACTCATCCGCGAATAACACTGCACTGGACACGCAGCAAGTTAACTTGAATGCCATACTACAAAATGTGCTGGTGGACCTCGAAGTTGTGATACAGGAAAAAAAAGCAGTTGTTCAGTCGGACAGATTACCCTCTATAGAAGGTTCCAATACTTTACTGCACCAGCTATTTTACAACCTGGTTAATAACTCGCTTAAGTTCTCTAAATCAGGAACCCCACCTTTCATACAAATAACCTCGGGCAAAGCGGCTGCAGAAAACGTTCTAAATGAAGAGCTACCCTTGAATAAAGAATATATTCAAATATCCTTTAAGGATAATGGAATTGGGTTCCACCAGGACAGTGCGCAAACGATATTTAACAATTTCAGCAGGCTGAATCCCAAGCATGCATACGAAGGCACCGGACTTGGATTAGCACTTTGTAAAAAAATAGCTAAGCGACATGGTGGAACAATCTTTGCAGAAGGACGCCCACTCGACGGTTCTACGTTTACCATTATACTCCCTTTGAAGCAGTAACAATAGCAGGAAATATCTCTCATAACGTGGGGTTTTGTTATTACCGCGTTTGATGGAAGATATCTTAAGGGTAATAACATAATCTCATAAGATTGCAAGACAGATCATTGCAATCGAGTCATTGCATAGTGTTTCTAGTAGGCTCAACCGCATCATTTTTTTGCATCGCTGGATTCTTTTCAAGTTGTTGTTCTGCCCACTGCATAACGATCTCTATAATTGGGATAATGCGCTTTCCTTCATGAGTAATACTGTACTCTACCTTTGGTACTTTTTCTGAATGTTCTGTACGTGTAAGCAAACCATCTGAGACCAGTTCCGACAATGTCGTGGTGAGCATTTTGGTTGTAATTCCTGCTATCATCTTTTTTAATTCCCCAAAACGCAAAACCCCCAACTCATTCACGTACCAAAGTATTCGGGCTTTGTATTTGCCGCCTATACGTTTAAAGCCATATTCTATGGTGCAACCGGCATATAAAAGTTGTTTGTGTGTCATATTTTTTTACCTTTTTAAGCTGGTTTACAACGTAAATAGTGAATTATTACCTAGTTACTTTTAAGTGTCTACTTTCATGTCATATGCAGTCGGTATAATTTTATGCTGTTAAAATACAAAACTATGTATACGACAAACAGCATTTCCAGAAAAGCGGGCTTTCATCGTTTTGGATTAGGAACTCTTGAGCTAACTGTGGTATCCGATGGGTTTATTGTTTTCGATCCGCCTCAGCCTATTCTGGCGCCTGAAACCAGTAAAGCATGCTTCAAAAGCGCATTAGAGTCACATTTTTTGCCTTCTGGTTTTGTAAAGATAGCACTGAATATGCTTGTGATCAAAAACGGAGCGCAGGTTATATTAATAGACGCCGGCGCAGGTAATACCATGGGAGACAGCTCTGGATGGTTGATCCCTAATCTCGAACTTGCTGGTATACGTCCAGCGGAGGTGACCAACATCCTCATAACGCATGCACATTCAGACCATATTGGTGGGATACTTACTTCTACAGGGGATTTGGCCTTCCCGAATGCCAAGGTTTATATGCCGCGAAATGAATATGAATTTTGGGATTCCGGAACAGTAAATTTATCAAAGAGCAAGTTGGTTGACAAGGAAGGCTTTATTCGTTTTTCTGTACCAATCATACAAGCTGTCAAAAAAGCATTGGGTGCAAAGTTGATCTTGTTTGAACCGGGTCAGATATTATTTGATTTTATTAAAGCTATTCCGACACCGGGCCATACACCTGGCCATACTTCTTATTTGATAATGTCTGAAGGACAGGAATTGATACATATGGGCGACCTCACTCACCATTTATTACTATTCGAATATCCTGATTGGGGTTTTGAGGCGGATTATGACTTCAAAGAAGGTATTGTTACGCGCAAGGAAATGCTGCACCGCTTAGCAGAGACTCGGCAACTAGCCTTTTCCATTCATCTTCCATGGCCTGGTCTAGGACATGTAAGGAAGAAAGGAGGAGCTTTTGAATGGGTAAGCGAGCATTTCACAAGTTTTAGTGCAATGTAAATATATTGGGCAGGTTTGCTTCATGGCTTCGTAATTTTCATAATTCGCAAAGCACAATAATTGCCAATTGATTCCACATTATAGCCCGGCAGTTCCGGGCTTTAATGTGTCAGTAGATGCCTCCTACCGAGTCAGCAATAGGATTTACACACCTATATTCCATTTATTGCGCATTGCGTTCCCGTCTCCTTTAGTTGGAGAAAAAAATAGTGGCGGCCTGCACAATTACTGCAATATTTCAGCGCATCTTTTAGGGTCTGGGGCTTACGTTATATACAGAAGTCCGAATAAAATGTTTTGACGTACATGGCGCTAGGCCGGCGGTGAATTTCTCACAAGCCATGGAATGCTTTCATACGATTCTCTGGATCGCACTCGCATTATTAAATTCATAAAATCGCGATTAAGCCCAGGGCGGCGGCGGATTGAAACTCAGAAATCGCAAATACGCTCCTTTTTTTACTTCACGATAACAAATGTCGTATTAGAAATGGAATTGGGGCACTTGTTTGGGTCTGTAAGCAAGTAGTTGCTGGGACTAGCGAAATGACAAGGCGATCGAATGAGACAAGAAGACAGGTATATTAGATAGATCCAACTATCTAATGGGTAATTTACGACTTAGTAACAATTAAATCGTTTGTTCCCTATCATTAAGAAAAAAAACCAGTTACAATACGAGTCTTTTCTAATGAAAAAACTGAGACTGGTTATAATGTGAGGATACTGCGCGTGTTTAATCTGGACTTTGTTACGATCGTAAAAATGCCACTAGAATTTACAACTTTCTTGTTTGTTCACCTTCTTTAGCAGCCATCATCAGCAATTTTTTGGCATCATAGCCGATCAGATCTGCTAGTTTATAAATTTCTTCGAGTTTCCACATCGCCGGGTTCTCAGTTAGTTTCTTCATCCGATTGTTATTTGTGCGAAATTCTTTTGCTATAGTGCTATGAGGGATCCACTCAAATATTTCTGTAAATTTTTTAATTTCCCCAGATCTAAGGAGACTTTTTATTGTATCGAATCGTGCATCAGTCATTTCCGCACAGATCATAAATTAATTTATATTACAGTCAACGGTTGTTAAGACAACCGCAAACCACCTCTCCTAATAGATACCGATAATATAAATTTATGATGCAGGATTCGCTTAATTAATGACGGTCGTCAGCGTTTAACATGTTTTTGACTAATTATATTTAGTCTTGTGTAAATTCCGTTGATTCTGGTTCTTCGTCAAGCTTGGTTGTTTACTAATCTTTTTCTTAAAAGCTCAAAACTAGCCCTACCGTACATTTGACGCTTGAATATTTTCAACTTTAAAGCCTTCTACCGGGCCATTACTCCATGGTAATTTTACGCCATTTTCGATTGCCTCGAAATCAGAAAGTAATCCTTTTGCAAATCCTCTGATTTCTTTGACGTTTGATGACATAGCATTTTTGATCCATGCATTTAACATTGAACCGTCTTTTTTCTTGAGCATGCTTTTGAATTGCCGTATGAGTTTTGTAGCCCTTTTAATTTCTTTACTCTCCGTGCATAGGGTATTAATAAACAATTTCACTTCCTTTGATAAGCGTCCTCTATCAATATAAAAGAGATTGCTGGCTTTAGGTGGCACCCAGAATATTGTTGCCAACTGATTCGTAGTATTATTTATTTTTCCTTCCCGCAATTTTCTGACATTCTCATAGCACATTGTTGTTGATCCGTTGTACCCCATTTCTGTAATTTTCTCTAAGACTTCCTTTGTTTCAATCCTTGGATTTTCATCCAGCATTTTACTTACTGCTTCATCACAAAGGTGCATGTTGGTCGTTCTGGATGACCTCTTGGCGGGCAGAAAGTCAAATGACTTCCACTTTCTGCAATATAGATGAACTTGAAAAATGAAAAAGATAATTTAGATGTTACGGTTGGCGTTGTAAAGATGTCAATTTATTCATTTTCAATCGGTGGGTCAAACAAATTACCTTGCATGCCTATTTTGGGTATTGCATTATATCTTCCTATAAGATAATCCTTTTCAAACGATGCATCATTTCTTACCTCAGGATACTTTGCATGAAGAGACGACATTGAAGAATTCCCTATTTTATCCTTTTCCATAAAAAGGATTTGATCGCGTCTCAAACCTTTTTTAAGAGGATGTAAATTATGTGCGGTAAATATAATCTGAGCCCCGTTAGGATTGAACTTACTTGAATTATAAAGTTTGATCACTAAATCAAATAACAATGTATGAAGATGCGCATCTAACTCATCGATAAATAAAATCTTTCTTTTTTTTAACGATTCTAAAATTGGTCCAATAATTCCGAAAAATCTTTGCGTACCTAATGATTCATTTTTTAATAAGTCAAAGAATACTCGGTTTGTCACTTTCGAATTTTCATCATACTCATTGTGCAAAGTCATAACTTTATAATCCATTGAACCCTCCTTAACAACCGACATAACAAAATCATAAAATGAACTTTTCGGTTTTTCGGAGTTAATTAGATGTTCTTCTATATTCTCAATTCCTAAATCTGTTTTGCGAAATATCTCATTAATCAAACTACGGTAATCAGAGATAGCCATCAAAGATGCTGTATATTCGATTAAATTTAAGTGATCATTGTCCTTTGATATCATGAGTTCTGAAAACCATTCGGAAATGGATAAACAAATTGGGCTGTTGAACTGAGCAAGCACTGAAAGGAATAATACATTAGGACGTGTAACTTCTGCAAATAATTCAAATTTACCTTTTAAGCCGGCTTTAAATACCTTTTCAAAGGTATAGTCTTGTTTAGCTCTAACAAACAGTTTTTCTTCCTTTCTTTTATCCGAAAAAAACAACCATTCACTTTCTACATATCTCTGGGTAACCGAAAATCCATACCTATATCGCTTTTCTTCTATATAGAAAACCACTTCAAATGAGGAAGGCTTATGCTTTGCTACTGATGATAGCAAAAAGGGTTGTACAGGAATTGACTGGTTTGATTGGCTCTCTTTTGACGAATTGAGTACGAAGAATCTGATAAAATCTATAGCCTTTATCAGATTAGACTTTCCGCTACCATTGCTTCCAAAAATTGCAAGAGACTTTAATAGATTGACTTTGCTTCCAGGTAAGGGGGAAAATTGACTTTCCTTATATTCTTTTATATTATCTGCAATGAAGTCAATTTTTAAAGGCTCCCGTATTGAAAGATAATTTTCTACTGAGATGCTGACCAACATATACCCAAATTCTTTAAAAAGGTTGCAAAGGTAATATTTGTGAAAAGTAAACAAAATAAATTTACCCTCACACCTTGTGGATTACTTTTTTGAGCAATTTCTGAGAAAAAAGCTCAGTTTTGCTATGTAATCGCGTAAAGCAATTTGAAATGAAGGATGCCAGCGATGATTGTAAAGAGAAAAGCCCCCAGCAGTTCTAGGAAAACTGTTGGGGCTTTGAACCAGTAAGTTGGTATACAGGTTCCGTGTTCTTATCGACCTCAAAGATAATAGTTGGATTGATATAGTCAACTCCCACCCCGGGTAAACCGTATTTCTTTGAACAAACTCGCTCTCTTTTACACCAACGGCTACAACGCCTCCTAATCCGGATAATATTGGAGGCATTTATAACCCATACAAAACAATATACATATGGGAAAAAATCAGCATGTCATTCCCCATAAGGGAAACTGGGGTGTAAAGGGAGCTGGTAACAAGAAGGTTACCGAAGTTTCTCCTACCCAAGCGCAGGCAATCGACCGCGCCAAGTCCATTGCAAAAAATCAGGGCTCCGAAGTGGTCATTCACGGGAAGAATGGTAAGATCCGTGATAAAGACAGTTACGGAAATGACCCTATTCCACCAAAAGACAACAAGCATTGACATTACTCAACCGGATAGTCATTGATGGCTGTCCGGTTTTAATTTTTTAAGATGGAAACACACCAAATACTCAGCAACCCTATTAAAAACAACATATGGATAAGATAAAATACTACCCCGTTGGCAACGGGGATATGTCGTTGATAATATTGCGTGATGGTACCACTATCGCTATTGATTGTAATATACGTCAGACATCAGTGGATAGCACCGACGGCACCTGCTTCGATGTAAAAAAGGACGTCCTAGCTTCTATCAAAAAGCGTAATGATAATCCTTTTATAGATTCTTTCGTACTTACACATGGCGACCTGGATCATTGTCGAGGCTTTAAGAACCACTACTACTGCGGCGATCCTAATGCCTATAGCCAAGAGGACAGGGATAACAAACTAATCCTTATCGATGAATTATGGTTTTCCCCGATGATAGCTGAGGAACACAGTAATGACGACGAAGATGCGTTCCAGCAGGAGGCAGAGCGTCGGCTGGACCTTCACATCACCGAACACCCCGATAGAAATTTACCTGGCAACAGGATACGTATCATCGGCTATGACGGCAACAAGGACTACCAGAAGCTGAACTATCTGCGACTTACGCCGGGCAAAGTGGTTAGTACGTTCAACGAAAAAGCGCAAACTACCTTTTCGCTGTTCATCCATGCCCCTTTCAAAGAAACCCTGGCGTCAGCTGAACCAGGCAAGAACACAAATAGCATCGTCTTCCAGGCAAGATTCAAGGAGAAGGCAGATGATGACGACTTTGCGGTACTGGCTATGTTTGGTGGTGACGCAGACTATATCGCCTGGGAGATCATTGTTACCAAAACTATTGAATCTGGTAAAGCAGAGTCTGAAAAAGCACTGGATTGGGATATTTTCCTGGCTCCCCACCATTGCTCCTGGACCTTTTTCAATGAACATAATGAAAAAGAGGAAGCGAAGGAAAGCTCCCTTGAGGTACTTCGTTACCGCAGGAGCGGTGGTCTGATCATCTCTTCTAGCAAAAAAATTGAGGACGATGACGATAACCCACCCTGTTACCTAGCGAAAACAGAATATTTGAAAGTGCTGAACAAGTCGTCAGAATTTATCAATACGGCCGAACATAAATCAGAGGAGTATCAGGAACCTATTGAATTTACCATCTCCGCCAACGGTCCCGTGCAACCAGTCAAGTCCGATGTATCTGCTGCCCGCGGATCGGCGGGAGGTTCTGGCGCTGCAGCTATTACTATATACCAAGGCTAGAAAATCTGATAATGTTATACAGCGCAGATTACCAGCCCTTTCGGGGGGTGTTACCAGATAGTGTAAAAGAGTGCATTGCTGAAATAATTCAATATTTTGGCAATGCCTCCTTGCCGGTGCTTCGGCTTGACGAAGACCATATTGTTGTTCCTGTAAGTTTCCATGTGCCGCTGCCTACGCGTGGAGCGCTTGGAGGCATTGATATCCGGGAAATAGAGCCGATGTTGATCAAGATTTCGCTGTCTGAATACCCGCATAAAATGCCGATGCTGCTGAGTGACAGGAAAAACTTTCCTCACGCACAGTTACCGCATCTTTATGTGAAACGTGTGAACCAACCTGCATCGTTGTGTCTGGTAAGGAACAGTCCTAATGAGTGGTTTGCCAACAAAAGAATGTCTGATCTGCTGTCAGTGGGATTGGAATGGCTACAGAAAGCAGGCATGGGAAAGTTGGCTGACGACAATAATGAGTTTGATCCCACAAGGTTGGAAAACTTCTATGGGACACATGTGTATAAATACAACACTTTGCATGAAACAGTGAAAGATAAGGTTCCTTTCATCAAGGGTTTACCCGCCAGCGTCCTGATGGGATGGCTTGATGAAAACGATGAGTTCGACTCCGGATATTACAGTGCTGGTCCCATTCCTTATGTTTCGCTGCCAGATACTCGTGATGCGCTTCGAAGTGTAACTGAAAAAATGAAGACGCATAAGCGGAAGTTCATGTTTTCGTTGGTTGTATGGCGGGATGACGGCCAGGCAGAAGAGAGCTATAGCACCAGCTTGCCTGAAAACTTCGCCGCGCTGAAGCTTTATTTCACTGGCAGAGGAATTGATATCATAGCCATCCTCAATGCATACATGAAGCTAGATCTCCAATTCCTCAACGGAATATTGATCACCTTCGCTAATAGGAGACCAAAAAAAATGGTGGGTTATGACGGTCCTTATGAGTTTACCAGCTTTATCGTCAATGCTGGAAATTTTGCCACCGGCAAGTGCCTAGACGACGCACAAGTCTGGACCCTTCAACATATAGAACCCTTCACAAAAGAACTTGGGGCAAGGCTTTCCGGGGAAAACAGAGAAGAGAAAACACTATATATAGGTGGAGGTTCCTTAGGCAGTAAAATGATCATGCATGAGGCTAGGAGTGGCAACACCGATATTAAAATAATTGACCATGACAAGTTACTTCAACACAACCTTGCCCGGCATACATTATCCAGAGAGCATGTAGGGAGAAATAAAGCGAAAGCAATCGTAACGGAATTAGAATCGCTTTATGTATTGCAGGATACCGCTTTTAAAGCACATGCCAGCCGCATTGACCAGTCTTTTGATAAGGTTGAACCAGGTTATTCCCGAATAGTAGATACCTCTGCCAGTCTGAGTGCCCTTAATTTTTTGACTACGGCCACTCTGCCGCCTTCTGTAATACTATCGAAATGTGAAATTGCCGATGATGGACGCCTCGGATTTCTTTATACCGAAGGAAATAACAGAAACCCTAGAATAGATGATCTGGTATCCCTCACTTTCTTCCGCTCGCTTACTAATCCGCACCTGGCTGGTTGGCGTGAGCGAGATATGCATCGCGTCCTCACCACGCTCGATGTGGGTCTCGGATGCAGTTCCACAACGACAGTGATGCCTGATGATACCATCTCTCTGCATGCCAGCGCCTTTTCTAGGGTGTTGTACAAAAATACCGGCAACGCTGTAAGCAAAGGCGAGGGCCTGCTATACATGAATATTTGTGAAGAGGAAGACCTCCTCTCACTTTCGAGCAAAACGGAGCTGGTAAAACCGTTCAATGTACTAATGTGCGCGGCAGGTAGCGGCTGGTCTGTCAGGATAATGGCAGGTATACAGCAACAGTTATGGGATTTGTGCAGACAAAAGGCGCCGACAGAGACTGGCGGTGTATTAATTGGCTTAGCCAACTATAAGACCAAGACGATTCATGTCTTCGATATCATCGTAGAACCCCAGGGCAGTAAGGGTAGTTGTACAGGATTTGAAAGAGGCACAAAAGGACTACCGGAGGCGGTTGATCAAATCAAGGAGCGGTCGGGCAATACCATAGGCTATATAGGTGAATGGCACTCGCATCCTATGGACCTGGAAAAGCTCAGCGCGCAGGATATTGCCACGATTGAAGAGTTAAAGAAGATCAATAGGAAAATCCCAATTCCTACTTGTGCCTTCGTAGTTACCAATACAAAATTATTGGCTTTTGTTTTTGAATAACTACTTTAAATTGATATAAACGTATGGATGAGCAACCATCCCTTCCACCGGAAGATCTAACGATTGCGATCGCGTTTTCGGGTGGCGGTTACCGCGCAGCTGCATTTAACCTAGGAGTGATCAGTTACTTGAGAGAGGTAACGCTTGATACCGGCAGCCTGCTGGATAAAGTATGTGCCCTTTCCACCGTAAGCGGTGGCACTATCACCGGGACCCGTTATGCCCTTGGTGTTCAACGCGGGGAGTCCTTCCGGGATATCTATCATGCGTTGTATGAATTTTTGACCAAGAAAGACCTTGTGAACCTGACACTGGACAAGTTGCTTAAAGCCAATCATTGGAGCCCTGAGCGTGTTCAGTCGCTGATCAGTGCGATAGCAGACGTATATGATGAGCAATTGTTTAACGGTGCGTTGTTTGGTGAGTTGATGACAGAGAGACCAGAAACACACCTGAGGCATATGTCTTTTAATGCAACAGAGTTCGCCAGCGCTTTACAGTTCCGGTTTCAGTGGTCAGAAAGGATCTTTCAGCTCAAAAAGAATTTGCCTGACCGCGGGCTGATAGGTAATAGAAACATCCGCATTCCGCATGAAGTGGCGCGCCATATTCGGCTAGCAGACATCTTAGCTGCCTCCAGCTGTTTCCCAGGTGCTTTTGAGCCGATCAACTTCCCAACAGATTTTGTATTGAGTGCAGTTCCTGCCGTCACCTCTTTTAAAACAGCGCCAAATTTCCCAGTAGGACTGATGGACGGGGGGATTGTTGATAACCAAGGCCTTGAACCATTATTGCTGGCCAATGACAGAATGATGTTACATCGTAAAAACGTAACAGATAAACAAGATCAACAGACCTGCATCGACCTGATCATCGCTTCCGATGTGGCCAGTCCCTATATGGAGCAATTCAAAGCCAGTATCCAGCACAAGCAGAACTGGTGGCGCGGTTTGACGCCAAAACAAATTCTGGTCGCTGATGGGGCATTGTTATTAACATCGTTCGTTCTGCTCGGTTATTTTCTTTACCTCGATCAGATCTGGCTGGCCGTTCTGTTCGCAACTTTATCAACATTCTTTCTGATAATTCTATTTGTAGGAAAATTTTTGAAAGGTCAGCCGAAAAAACTAGGCGTGCCCGCTCATTTTCTATCTCCCTTGGGTAAGCTACTGCGGTTAAATCTGCGTGTCTATGAAAACATGCTGTCCAATCGCAAAGATTCCGTGATGAAAATGATGAACGAAGTATTTCTCAAACGGATAAGGCAATTGGTTTATAACAATGTTTATCATAAATCGGAGTGGAAAAACAGGCGTATCATGAATGCAGTCTATGAGCTTCGGCCGGGTGAAGAGAAGAGGCAGGAGAAGTTACAAAAAGGTGAATTACCTACCTATCTCGACCCCTCCGCAGCCATTCAGGAGGTGGCCCAGCAGGCAGCGAGTATGGATACGACTTTATGGCTCAGCCCAAAAGATGTTGAAAGCAAAATGCTGGACGCCGTTATTGCTTGTGGTCAGTTTACCATTTGCTGGAACCTGCTGGAATATATTGAGAAGGTAAAAAAAGATCCCTCCAACACAGGTGCAACCCATCAAAAACTTCTCAGCCTAGAAAATCAGCTAAAGCTTCACTGGGAGCAGTTACAGATAAACCCTTATTGGCTATTCGAACAATACCACTCACCGGTAAATATCGATGCAGGATAAACAGTCCCAGTGATGCTACGAACGTAACGCCATCAGGAACCGGATCCATAAAAGGTTGATGCAAAAGCATGCAAACTGGCATGAGTGCTAATAAACAATAATAACCGTAACAAAGAGTATTTTAACTGGCCTTCAAGACAATGCATTGCTGGAACTGAGCACTGAAAAAATCACTCGTAATAGAGCCCGAGAACGGCTAACGTAGTAATATTGATATGTCTTGCCATAGCTATATAGTACACCGTTTTCTGCTCCAAAAAACACAGATAAATAAATTACAATGATTTCGTTAAATTATTTAAAATATGATCGCTACAGTTAAAACTGTAATATTGAACCCCTAAAATTTAAAGTATGGCACATTCTGGACAACATATTATTAATACGGTATTAAAAAAACATCCGAAACCGGAACCTATTATTATTCTCAACCAGAGCGATGAAAACCTGGAAGCAAGTATACAGTTCACCAAGCAGTACATTATAGGCGTCACACAACGGGATCACTCAGGTGGTATTGATAATTACAGAAGTCGGTTTCAAAAAGCATTGAGCAATAATATCAATCCCCAATTTTATCGATTGTTTACCCTTCCCTTTTGAGCCTCATGATCTGGAAGAAATGCAGCATGTACTCGAAGAGGTTGCTGTGTATTACAATGTCCACTGCGATCAGCGAATAAGAGGGATTTTTACTTATGTGGCCAAAACTTTTGTTTGAGCCCACGACTTTGCATTCACACTATCTCCGAATGAAAGGAAGTCTTCAAGGTATAACGCCATCATGCCGATTGTGCTAGAAACAGCAATTGCGAGTTGACGACCGACTTCCTAACAATCTCACAACATTAAAATATGGGTGATAGAATAGGGGGGGCAATGTTTGCTGACGTCATAGACCGCTTTTCTTGCCAAACACTGGTTTATAATGATCCCACAACGCTTGTTCAATTAATTCTACAAATGGTCGCTCCAGCCTTCCGTCTTGTTTATGTCTGATGACGTATGTTGATAACGTAATATTATACACTAGGTCATTAGCCCATTTGGATAAGTGCAAACTGTAAGTTCTAAAATTTCCACCTCCCAAATGTTGTTTTATACGTCCTGGAATATCGTTCATAGAACTTCCAAGATACAAAGTCTCAGAATCTACATTGTTGAACCTTGATACATTCAAACGATCTTTGCCTCTTGTCTGAATAGCATTCCGAATTTGAAATTCTTGAAAGCGACTTATTAACTGTCCCCGCTGGACTTCATCAGCACAACTAATATTATAGACAATCGGATAGTTACTCTTTCTAATTTTAGAAATTAAATTTGTTAATCTTTGTTTGTCACAAAATTCAGATGATGAAAAGCTAAGTTCAGTAACAGGCGTAATCTCTATGTAAGTTAGTAATTTTTCAAACATGGTCAATTGATCTTGAACGGTTGATAATATTCTATTTTGATCGAAGCTCATCAATTACTGTTAACGGTGAAGTCTTTCGTTGGAAGGGCATGTGTAAGTACCACTCGACTACAAAGGACCATTGAATAATTTACGACCAAGTTAAGGAAATTGCTGAATGTGCAACCAAAGAGCTCGATTATATCAGAATAGAAATAGTGAAGGTTGAAGAATCATTCGTCGTCCCACTATTACACTCTTTGTTACCTGCCGTTATCCAGATATCGTATATGCCTGAAACTCCAATCCAGCACAACTCCTGGCCTACCTGAATAGTGGAGCCAAATTTCTTTTTCATCAATTAGCGTAAAGCTTTCCGGGGTTTCAAATCCAAATTTTATTTTATTGATAATTTTCTTTTGTGCTGTGTCAAACAGAATTGCAATATCACAATCTTTATTATTGCTATTAGCTGTTATGAATATAGCAAAGCGACTAGAATCACTAATGCCATTGTTAAGTAAGTTTGCTCCAAGCTTCTCTTTTAAAAGAACTTCGCCGGTTATACTTATGCAATATGCAACAGAGTTTGTATTATCTCCCCAAAGCCAGTCGTTAATAACAAAAGAGCCATTATTACCTATTTTGCCGTCATTAGGTCTTTGAAGTTCCCCCATCATCACTGTCTGCCCATTTTTGGAAACGAAAAAGTGCCCACAGCCAGATTTTCGATAACCTCCAACTCGCTGTTTGGGATCATAATCACAAACAGCTAAAATAAAATCTTTATTTTCTGACTGGTGATATTCACAATAAAGATCGTAGTTATTAAAGCATATTCTCGCGTATTTTTCATCTCTGAGAATTATATCAGGAAGCTTTGGCATAAGAGTTTTACAATGGGTTATATAATATTCTGTTATTATACGCTATTTTACAAAATATCAATTTTTGAAAGCTATTATTTTTACTACTTAGAAAAATCAGAAGCCTACAACTAATCAAAACCCTTTGAATAGTTCAAAGTATTTTGATCGTGATCTACGTACTTCCAAGATTCGAGATTACAAAAATTCTATAAACTGTAGAAGGGTGTTTTCACCCATTTTGCCTAGTAAAGTAAAAAGAATGTTTTTCACGTATTCAGGCAATCTTTTGTTCGAACTAAATCCCCTTCATCGACTTACGAACTCTTTAATATTGACTGTTGAAGCTTATGCAAATACCTATCGTAAAAATCTACAATTTTATTAAGTTCTACCCCAAAGAGGTTCGAAAGTTGTAACCTACAGGCCGCGAGTAAATCGCACGAAACCCGTTCTCAGAGCTGTTTTCGTTATTTTGGGTCTATCTGTAGGTCTATCAAAAATAGACCACCATTTTTAGGATCAAGTCAAATTTTTGGGGGATGAGGTAGTTAAGCATAGATTTTCTGGAGTCTGAATAGGAAGAAATTAATGTCCCGAACTCCCCGTGCAGAAGATCTAAAGGCTTTAATTTTTGCATTGAAGGATTCGGCAGAAGCGTTGGTACTTCTGTTATTAAAGTAATTCAATATACCCTCGTAGTGAGTTTCAATGGAGCGGTACACGGTTCTGAAAGATTCAATTCCTGCATCTTCAACCTCATTGAACCATAAGGCCAATCGTTTAAACGC
>NZ_JAFFJX010000030.1 GCF_016924755.1 Longitalea arenae
ACTAAATCAATGCTCTTATTTTTGACACCGCTCTGCACTCTTGTTGCCAATTTTTGTGTACTGGTTGTTGCCAAAAGTTCTGCACTTCTAATTGCCAAAAACTCTGCATTGTTGCTTACCGACTACACCAGTGAAGTGAAACGGATGAAGGGCCTTGAAGAGGAGATTAACAGGCAGCGATAAGCGGATAAAACAAACATTGGTCGTTCATGACGGCTAATTACGTCTGGCATGGACAGTACGAGCGTGCGACTAATGGCCAAAGTTTGGCAGTAGGATTACACCTGCTCAAGACTTCATCAGGCGCTTGGCTTTGTACCTCCGCTAAGATACATTTAAACCGACACCCTTTTAACTACTAGAAAAAACATTTAAAACTCCAATGTTAGAGGGCCGGAATAAGTGCAGCTACAGACCCACTTAAGTAAAAGATTTTTCTCTAATGATAAAGGAGCGGTTTTTGGCGAAAGGTTGGTACAATTTAGAAACACATGCAATTGTAACAGTTCCCTGCAAGAAAATGAAGGGTACTTATCTCTTAACGAGCTGAGCACCCTTCGATTAATTAAACTTATCTGCGCCAAATACAAATAGTATGTACGGCTAGACAAAGAGGTAGCGAATTAATCGCTACCTTTGTATTTAATTACACACTATTATCTTTCGATCAATCATTGACCTATTTGCTTATAAATTGGGGGCAGTGTACAATGGAGTCCCTGTTGTTGAAAAAGTAGTTGTAACAGGACAAGTAGGATTTAAATAGTAAACTGTTGTATTTGCACATGGGTCAAAGGCGATAGGATTAAATCCGTCTCTGGGAGTGGTTTGGTAAATAACCTTGTTACATGCACCAGATTGGCTCTTGCAGTATGCATTTGCTGCGCCAAACTTTTGTGCCTTAAAAGCTAATGCTCCACCAACGGCTGCAACAATAGTAACTGCGGTTAACATGATTTTTACTTTTTTCATAAAATGAGTGCTTTTTAGAAATCAAAAAGCTAAACTTTTGTGTTATTCTTGATGCCTACTCTTTTATAATGGTTTTCGGCTCCTCCATTTCCTTGCAAGGTAGTATTCTATGATAATCTTATAATAGTATAATTATCTTTAAGTGGACACATTTGCAACAGATAACGATAGTTAGTTTTCGGCAATTTTCTTAATAAGTTTGGCATCAATTACACCAATGTAAGTGGCTCTTAACTTATGATCTTTTCCATAAATTGCTGTATAAGGTACGCCTCGTGATTTAAAGTAATAACTAACAAAATTTGAATAATCAAGGCCAATAGTCACATTTCTCAATTTCTTTAGGTTGTAATGGGCATAAAAATCTTTCATCTCTTTATAAGGCCAAGTAGTTGTCAGAATAAATTGTATTTTATCAAGTATGTTGATATTGTTAATAATTTCTTCCATTTGGGCTCTTGAATAAGCGCAATGTGGGCCAAAGTCGAAAAGTACTAGTGCTTCGTTTTTATATATATTATTTGGTTTTATTTTAGTAATACTATCTATGGATAAAAGGTCGAAAGAAGGAAAAGGTTTTCCCTCTAAACCTGTTTTCTCCGGTTCTCGGCTGTAACAGCCTAGAATACAAATTCCAATTATTAAGTACTTTATACATTTCATAAGTTATGTATTATTAGCAGAGTGTAAAATTGTGTGCGCTATTGCTCTTTTATTGTTAAGCTAATGCGTTTTCCGAAAGTTGCGTGGATTTATTATTTCTTAATACATCTGATGATTTGCTATTTTCTTTTAGCATAACCTTAATCATCCAGTCCATCAATATTGCAACAGTTATGCACGAAAGGGTTATAGGAAATGACTGAAACCTTAAGGCGGCTGAAGATGCGGTGATTGTAAATGCGGCATTTAAGATCCATATACTTCCGAATATTATTAATCCATTCCTGAACCGAATATCATATCTCCACCCATTTAATAATAAATAGTAAATCATAGCGCACAACATTAACACGTTAACAACACCTCCAAGAATCGGGAAATAATTTAAAATCCATACTCTATTTGATTTAAATCTCGTTTTTATAGTCATTGTTTTATATCCAAACCATCTTTTTGTTTGTTCTGTTACAAATGATACTCCAGAATTGTAATCTTCAAGGAATTCAATCGGTGGTGCATAATATTTGTTTGCATTAGGCCAGATAAAATAACGGAGATAATGAATTGGATACTGCTTTATTATAAAAATGCCATAGTTTTTATAAAGCGGTCCCATGCTTGCCCATTTTTTGAGTTCGCTTGCTCCGCTATCGTTTCTTTTTATAAACAAGTTGTTTCGATACTTATACAACGATAACGAAGGGGTCCACATATAAACAGTACTTGCCATTAAAGCCTCTTGGGGATGTTTGTTTATATCTCTTGTGCTATCAAAATACTGCCTTATCATACTGTCTAATATTTGGAACTTTTGTGGTACGTTTTTTCTTTCGGATTTATCAACATATCGATAAGCATACATTGCATTATTAGTCATTTGCCAACCGCTAAAGGGTGAGTATTGCCAATATCCTGTAAGCTTCTTATATTCATAAGACGTGAGTATGATAAACAGCCCACATAACATGACACCCATGGTAAATCCCGCTAATTTATGGCGCCATGATATATTGGATAACCAAAAAGCTATTGCCGATATAATTGGGTATATCATAGCATTATAACGAACTGTAAACGCTATAAATATTACGGCTGCATGCCAAATAAACACTCGTTTTGATGGTGCATGCATAATCCAAAGCAGTAAAGCAAGCCATATCATGCTTAACACAAGGAATAAGCCATCGCTTGATACCAGATTTGCTAGATGCCAAAATAACGGATTAAAGACCATGAAAAAGAACAAAGTGTATTGTGTCGTCTTGCCTGACTTATAGAAGTAAAAAATAGTAAATAAGAGAAATAATACACTGGATTGAATGAGTAGATACTGAAAGCTTACTAAGAAAATGTCAGGCTTCGCAAAAATGCTAAAAAGCCTTAAAAATTTGGAGTATCCGATAAGGTATGTGTTGATTGTTAAATTTTGGTCAGCTGCATTTATATACGAAAACGAATCCCCATGAATAAAACTCGCAAACGGATAAAAATACTTAAACACCGACCACTGAATGACAACAGCTATCCCCGCCAGTATTAAAATCGTCCTGTTCCGCTTATCCTTAAACAGGAAATCTTTAAATGATACTTCTGCTGATGGTGTAATATTCCCCTGATTCATCTTGTTAAGTTGAATGTTAAATAGATGAGCAACCAAATCAATTATCGGAAATGTATTTAAGGCTTCTTATGTATGTGATATGCTATATCCTCTTTGATCACTAAACCCGTTCCTGAATGCTTGCTTTTCCTTCTTTTGCAGATAGATGGCCCACCCATTGAGCAGAACAAACACCAGGTTAAAAACAATATGCTGTTGCCAACTCAGCGCTTCCATAATTCCCCCACAACTGCAAGGCATCTCTGTACTAATGCTAAATAAGGCAATGATATATATCGTAAATAAGGTCATCATGATCAATGAAGCATAAAGGCCCTTGAGGCGCCAACGGGGAATGACTAACATCAGCACTATAGCAAATTCTACCCAGGGCAACAGCAACGCAACCGGATTGGCAGCCCAGGACAAGATCGGTGACATTGCCAATTGTTCTTTAAACACACTATAATCCATGATCTTCGCAATGCCGGTATAAAGGAACAGAATGATATTAAGTACGGTAACGATCTCAATAATAGTCGTACGCTTGATCATTTGATGCAAGTTTAACGTTGATTAATCTGAGTAAGGAAGCTAGCAGTAGATGTATGATCGCTGGTTAGGTATGTACCCGGATCTCTTTTTGCGGTTGTTTCACAAACAACTGGTTATTAAACAAACCATATTTCAGTATGCAATAAATAGCCCTGAACCCATCCTTCCACCCGATCTTCTTACCTTCGGCAAAAGTTCTTCCATAATAACTGATGCCCACCTCGTAGATCCGGATGCCGGGCACCATCGAAACTTTCTGGGTTACCTCAGGCTCGAAGCCAAAGCGTTTCTCGTGTAAGTAAATGCGCTGAATGATCGCTGTGCGGAAGACCTTGTAGCCGGTTTCCATGTCGGTGAGGTTTAAATTACTCATCATGTTCGAAAGAAAGGTAAGCACGCGGTTGCCGATCGAATGCCAGAAGAACAGGATGCGGTGTGGATTGCCGCCCATAAATCTGGAGCCGTATACCACATCTGCCGAGCCAAGCACTATGGGTTTTAACAAAGTGTTGTATTCGCCCGGGTCATATTCAAGGTCGGCATCCTGCACCAACAAATATTCGCCGGTTGCCTGGGCAATACCTGTATGGATCGCCGCACCCTTTCCCTGGTTTACTTCGTGTTTAATATACTTGAAATAACTGATAGTGTGGTTTCCGCCGTTCGTTATGTAGTTCTGTACAACTGACTCTGTGCCGTCAGTAGAGCAATCATTGACAATGATCACTTCTTTTTCTATGTTCCTTATGAGCTTTACTTCATTTATACGGTCGAGGATCAGTGCGATGGTCTTTTCTTCGTTGTATGCGGGTATAATGATGGATAATCGCTTGATGGGGTAATTGTCGGAGTTTGCTGAATCAGGCGCAAGCTGGTTGGTGCCCGGCGTAACCGGTACATTGAATAAGGTTTCCATGCTCTCTTATTGTTTAGATAAATAAAAGGCCGTCCAATCTAATGGTGCTCGTGGTAATTAGTATGTGTCGTGATTGATTTCTTCTGGTGCTGTCTTCCGGTGGACTAATCTGTGCCGGAGCATTCATTCATTTCTCATGCAATCTACGTTGTGTGTAACCGAAAAAAAAGTGTTTTCTATTTATAGTTCGCACAACTTATTTATACTTTGCACGCTTTTCTTTCTTATCAATTGATCTATCGTTTGTTGGCTGGTGTGCAGGTAGTGCCGCATATCGTACCGGGTTATGCGTTCAGTGTTTTGTTGAAGTCAAACATCTCTTTGGGCGTTACGCCATAATACCGCTTGAACGCATTGTTGAATGCACTGGGATCACTATAGTGTACCGTTATAGATACTTCCTTCGCATCTTTCCCTTCCGCCAGTAATTGCTTCGATAACTCCATTCTTACTTTCAACCGGTAATCCCTGATGCCCATTCCATACGCTTCCTTAAATGCTTTCTGTAATACATTGCGGCTTACGCCAAAGCTTTGCGCCATCGCATAAGCCGTGTGGTCGTCGCCCTGGTTATTATCAAAGATCTTTTTGGCGGCCATGATAGCCATCACCACATGCTTTTTTAACTTCTTTCTGTTTCGCATGGGAAGTAGGTTTAATGATTATGTATGTAATAAAAGCCTGTTTTACCGGGCGCGTTTTATCCGTTTGCGCTTAGGGGGCGTAGTCTCCTTTTCAGAGGCGGTGGGTAATGGATAATAAATTTTTCGGTATTCGCGCGGACTGTATTCAAACATTCTTTTAAACTGCTGGGAGAAGGATTGTGTGTTCGTATACCCGACTTCAGCGGCTATACTGTGGATGGACCGGTCTGCTTTTTCGAGTAATAAGCGGGCCTGCTGCATGCGAACGAAGGTAAGTCCACTGTGTAATGACCGGGATGACCATTTCCTGTATGTAAGCTTGAGCTCTTCTACATCCATGCCAACCCTTTTGGCGATCTCCTTGGCGGTTAATTTGCGATGGCATTCCCATGTGAAGATATTCTCTACCTGTATCATTTTTTCTATTTCCTTAGAGCGTTTCTTCTTTTTCATAATATAGGTTAAGGCAAGTGAACAGATATATTTATTCCCTCTCAGCAACCGGTAACCCTTGTTACCCGCTGCCGGTATTTGTTCTACATTCAAAAATTAAGGTTGTATCATGGTCACTAACCCGTTGCCAAAGTATATATAACCGTTAGTGTCGTGTTTTGTATCCTGGATGCCGCTCGCTTTCTGTTTTGTAAATGTAGAGAACAATCATACTCTGCTTTAATATTTAAATCGCCTCTATGTATTTTACTGTAAATTAATCAACTGCATTTTGAAATTTTGCCAAAACGGCGAAATGGAACTTATCAGGCACTGAACGGAACACAAGGCGTTTGACATTTTTGCCATTGTACAACACGTAATTTACATCCGAAAATGTTTACAACAAGCAATGCCCTGTCGGTTTTGTTCTATTTCTGCGCGGCACACCGTTTTAGCTTTGATAAAAATTACAAGCTATGAACAGTACACCTATCAACAAATCAAACACATTGGTATTAGGCGGTAAAGGTAAAACAGGCAGCCGGGTAGTAGCCCGTTTACAGCAACTGGGCTGGCCGGTATTCGTTGGCTCAAGATCCGGCGACCGCATCTTCGATTGGGAAGATCGATCTACCTGGTCAGCAGCCATTCAGGACATGCACACCTTGTATGTTTCTTATTTTCCCGACCTGGCAGTACCGGGCGCTGTTGACGCCATCCGTACACTCACTGATCTCGCCATCGCCAACGGCGTTCAAAAGCTGGTGTTATTATCCGGCCGCGGTGAAGCAGAAGCACAGGAATGTGAAAAGATCGTGATGGCGTCACCGCTCGATTATACCATTGTGCGCGCCAGCTGGTTCTTCCAGAACTTCAGTGAAGGTTATTTGCTGGAACCGATCGTTGCCGGCCATGTGGCCCTGCCCGCCGGTGATATTCCCGAGCCCTTTGTAGATGCCGAAGATATTGCTGCGGTTGCCGTAGCTGCCATCACCGAAGCCGGTCATAGCCGTAGGTTATACGAAGTGAGCGGTCCACGCCTGTTAACCTTCAAAGAAGCCATAGAGATCATTGGCCGGCAAACCGGAAGAACCATCGTGTATGAACAGGTACCGATGGAAGCATATAAAGCCATGCTGAAAGCCTACGACCTGTCCCCTGATTTTATCTGGCTCATCAGTTACCTGTTCACCGAAGTGCTCGATGGCCGCAATGCCAGCCTTGCTAACGGTGTACAGGAAGCGCTGGGCCGGCCAGCTACTGATTTTACCGATTACGTAAAACGTACGGCCGGCAGTGGCGTGTGGGATCCAATAACAGCCTGAAATGGCAGGGGAAGGCTTTTCCCGGTATGATTTTTAGTTGGCCCCATTTTCAGGGCTCCGGCCGCCGCCTGACAGCCTGCCGGCTGGTTCAATTTTAGCATAGATAGGGCAGTATTGCTATTATTAATATAAGCGGCGTTGTATGAAAAACAGGAACATCATTGTTATAGGCGCATCTGCCGGCGGATTTGATGCTATAAAGGAAGTTGTTGCACGCCTGCCGGCCGACCTCAATGCAGCTGTATTTATCGTTTGGCATCTTTCTCCTGAAACGACCGGCATTCTGCCCGATGTGTTGAATAAACTGAACACCCTGCCCACGGCGAATGCCCGTGATTGGGAAGATATAAAAATGGGCCACATTTATGTGGCGCCGCCCGACAGGCATATGCTGCTGGAAGCAGACCATATCCGGGTGACCAAAGGACCGAAAGAGAACCGCTTCCGCCCGGCCGTTGATCCCCTGTTCCGATCGGCGGCCTATGTCTTTGGTCCAAGGGTCATTGGTGTAGTGCTCTCCGGGGCGCTGGATGATGGCACCGCCGGCTTATGGACCATCAAGGAAAGGGGCGGCATTACCATGGTGCAGGACCCCCGCGAAGCGGTGGTGCCTGCCATGCCATTCAATGCCTTGCGGGAAGTGAACATAGATTTTAACCTACCCGTAGCCGCTATCGGGAAAACGCTGGGCGAGTTAACGGTGGAACCTTTAAAAGAGGTCAAATACAAGAACACGGAAGAAAATAAAAAAACAGAGCTGGAATTGCATATTGCCATGCAGGACGACCAGAATAGCCGTGTTTTATTTGAATTGGGGGAATTAAGCCCATTTACCTGCCCCGAATGTAGCGGTGTACTGGCGGCTATTACCGACGGCCGCCGGGTACGGTACCGCTGTCATACCGGCCATGCCTTTTCTGCCGACAGCCTGCTGGCATCCCTGACGGAAAAAACAGAACAAACCTTATGGAATGCGGTAAAAGACATCCAGGAAACGGCCATGCTGTTGAATCATGTCGGCGACCATTTTGCGGAGAATAATCATCCCCATGAAGCCGCGCTCTATTTTCAAAAAGCAAAAGAATCCCTTATGCGCAGCCAGACCATCAAGAGTGTGTTGTTGGAACATGAGAAAGTTTCAGTTGAATCCATTGAAACCTTCAACGATAAAGAAGGGGTTGATAAGCTGGCCGGATAATTTACAAAGCGGTATAAGACGCTTTTCTATATTGCCTGTATCAACTAACTTGCAATCTTAACCTCCCTGCAATGGACCATTCTTCTTCTTTCAATGACCGGGCGCCCGGGCGGCTGGACAACGGTAAATTTTTGGTAGTGGGTATTGGGGCTTCGGCCGGCGGCATCCAGGCATTGAAAAAGTTCTTCGAGTTTGTGCCGGAAAGTTCGGGCATTGCCTATGTGGTGATCCTGCATTTATCGCCCAACCATGACAGCAAGCTGGCCGAGGTCATCCGTACTTCTGCCAGAATACCGGTGCAGCAGGTTACAGAGAAAACAAAGATCGCGCCTGATACGATATACGTAATCCCTCCCAATCAGCACCTCACCATGGAAGACGACAGCATCCTGGTGAGCACTAATGTACAGGTGGAAGACCGGCGGGCGCCCATAGATATTTTTTTCAGGACCCTGGCCGAGTCGCATGGGTCGCATGCTGTCTGCGTCATCCTTTCCGGCACCGGCGCCAATGGCTCTATGGGATTGAAGCGGGTAAAAGAAAGAGGCGGCGCCGCCTTTGTACAGAATCCGCGGGAAGCCGAATTTAATGAAATGCCCCGCAATGCGATTTCCTCCGATATGGTTGATGCGGTGTTGCCGGTCGCTGAGATCCCCACCAGGATCATCAACTACAAAAACAACCTGGGCATGGTGCATATCCCGCTAGAAGCCGAGAATCGCGCGGAGACAGAACAGAATGCCCTGCGGGAAATTTTTGCACAATTGCGTGCGCGCACCGGCCACGATTTCGCCAATTACAAACGGCCCACTTTATTGCGGCGTATAGAAAGACGGATCACTGTACGCAGTCTGCCCAATCTCATTTTGTATGCGAACTACCTGCAGGAGCATCCTGATGAAGTAAATGCCCTGCTGAAAGACCTGTTGATCTCCGTTACGAATTTCTTCCGCGATAAAAAAGCATATGAAGCGCTGGAATCAGACGTGATACCGGCTATTCTAAAAAATAAAAAACATGAAGACCAGGTACGCATCTGGGTGGCCGGTTGCGCCACTGGCGAGGAAGCATATTCCATTGCCATGTTATGCGCAGAGCAAACGATGAATGTGATCGAAGCGCCGAAAGTGCAGATCTTTGCCACCGATATCGATGAAGACGCCATCCGGCATGCCCGGGAAGGCTTCTATACCATCAATGATGCCGCCGATGTTTCGCCCGAAAGACTGCGCCGTTTCTTCAATAAGGAAGGCGATGGCTACCGCATCCGCCGCGAGATCAGGGAAATGGTCTTGTTCGCCAACCATAATTTCATTAAAGATCCGCCGTTCTCGCACCTCGATATGGTCAGCTGCCGCAACGTACTGATCTATCTCAACCGCGCAGCGCAGGAACGGGTGATGGAAACTTTTCATTTTGCCCTCAATACCGGTGGTTACCTTTTCCTGGGCACATCCGAATCAGTAGACGCCAGCACAAACCTATACGATATCGTTAGCCGCGATCACCATGTTTTTAAAAGCCGCCAGACCTCGCTGCGGGCATACCCGGTGCCGGAATCAGTGCCGGCTATTCGCATCGATCAGTTGCAAACAGGTACGGTTGGCAAAGAGAAATCGAACCGCCTGCTGGAACGGATTACCTATGGCGACCTGCACCTGCGCCTGCTGGAACAGTATGCTCCTCCATCGATCGTCATCAATGAAGAATATGATATTGTACATGTCTCTGACCGGGCAGCGCCCTATCTACAGTTTACCGGCGGAGAAGTTTCCCAGAACCTGTTGAAGCTGGTAAGGCAGGAATTGCGCCTGGAACTGCGCTCGGCCCTGTACCAGGCCCTGCAGCAAAAAACAGCGGTGGAAGCAAAGGGACTGCGCGTAAAGCTCGAAGACCGGGTGGAGACCATCAACATGCATGTAAAACCAGTGTTGCGGGAAGATGATATTGCCCGCGGTTTTATCCTGGTCTTGTTTGAAAGGACGGAAGAAGATCCCGGCGAACGGGAAGTCATTCTTCGGTCCGACGAAGCGGTTAGCCGGCACCTGGAAGAAGAGCTGATGCGGCTGAAGGCGCAATTGCGCAGTTCCAACGAACAGCACGAGTTCCAGGCGGAGGAATTGAAAGCCTCGAATGAAGAACTGCAGGCGATGAACGAAGAATTGCGTTCGGCGGCAGAAGAGCTGGAAACCAGTAAGGAAGAGCTGCAGTCGATGAACGAGGAGCTGCGTACCGTGAACCAGGAACTGAAAGTAAAGATCGAAGAGACCAGTCTCACCAGTAATAACCTGCAGAACCTGATCAATTCTGCAAACATCGGCACTATCTTCCTCGACCGCAGTTTCCGGGTGGCCATGTTCACCCCCGCTGTGCGCGAGATCTTCAATTTGATCCCCGCCGACTACGGCCGGCCATTGTCTGACATCACGCACCGCCTGCAATATCATGGCCTGCTAGAAGATGCGGAAAACGTGCTGGAGAAATTAATGGTCATTGAACGGGAGGTGGATACGCTGGACGGGCACAATTATATCATGCGGGTGCTGCCTTACCGCACCGCCGAAGATCATATCAACGGGGTGGTGATCACCTTCATCGATATCTCTTCCCGCAAGCAGGCAGAGCAGGCTTTGCGGGTATCGACTGAAAGAATGGAAAAAGCATTTTCCATTGAAACCGTGGGCATCATTTACTTTAAGATCAGCGGCGAGATCACGGGGGCCAACGATGCTTTTCTGCAGATGTGCGGTTATAGCCGCGACGATGTACAGATGGGCCGCCTGCGCTGGGATGAGATGACACCGGCCGAATTTATGGCCGATTCACTCCAAAAGTTAGAACAATTCAAGACAACAGGCCGTATTACCCCCTATGAAAAGCAATATATACGGAAAGACGGGTCGCGGTTCTGGGCGCTGTTCTCGGCCACCCGGATCAATGAAGACGAAGGCGTTGAGTATATCATTGATATTACCGGCCAGAAACAGCTTGAACAACAAAAAGAAGGTTTTATCGCCATTGCCAGCCATGAATTGAAAACGCCGGTAACAAGCATCAAGGTATATGGGGAGGTGTTGCAGGAAAAACTGGAGCAAAACGGCGATAAAGAGAATTTCGAACTGATCAAAAAATTGAACACCCAGGTCGACCGGCTGCATAACCTCATCGTTGATCTGCTCGACACCACCAATATTGTGGAAGGAGGGCTGCAGCTGAATATGCACCGCTTCGATATTAACGAACTGATCGTAGAGCAGGTGGAAGAAATGAAACGCATTTCGGCTAACCACGTTTTTAAAATGAAGCTCGACAAGCTGCCGCTGATAAAAGCCGACCGCGAACGCATTGGCCAGGTGCTTACCAACCTGTTGTCGAATGCCGTTAAGTATTCACCTAAGGCCAGCGAAATAACCATTGTAAGCAATGCAATTAAAAATGGCATCCAGGTAAGTGTTCAGGACAAGGGTATCGGTATTCCGAAAAATATGATCAGCAATATCTTCGACCGCTTTTACAGGATCGTGAACCCACAGATTGAGACCTACCCGGGTATGGGGCTGGGACTGTATATCAGTGCTGGAATCATTGAAAGACATGGTGGCACTATTACCGTGGAAAGTACCGAAGGGCAGGGCTCTACCTTCTATTTTACGCTGCCAGCCGGTAATTAGGGTACCTGCTGAAAATACCTGTTCAATTTCCGGTTGTGCGGCTCCGGTTCTTCCGCTTATTTTTGGGGCCTCAAACGCACGTTTATGCAACTTACCGGGGACATTATGTATCAGGCCCTTCTTGAAAAAGACACGAAGTTTGAAGGGGTATTCTTTACAGCCGTTAAAACCACGGGTATCTTCTGCCGGCCTTCCTGCACCGCCCGCAAGCCCAAACGGGAGAATGTTGAATTCTTTTTCTCATCCAAAGAAGCTTTACAAAAAGGGTACAGGCCCTGCAAGACCTGCAGGCCCCTGGAAAGATTGAACCAAACGCCCGAGCTGATAAAACAGTTGCTGGAAGATCTGAACAACGATCCCTCGCTTAAAATAAAAGATTATGACCTGGTACAACGCGGCCTGGAGCCCGCCCAAGTAAGGCGCTGGTTCCTGAAGAACCATAATATGACCTTTCAGGCCTATCAGCGGATGTATAGAATTAACTCTGCGTTTAAAAAGATGCAGGAGGGCGCCACGGTCACCGATACCGCCTTTGGCGCCGGCTTTGAATCCCTCAGTGGCTTTGGCGAATCGTTCAAAAAGATCTTCGGTGTTTCGCCCAATAAAAGTAAAACGCAGCGGATCATTGATCTGAAAAGACTGGAAACGCCCCTGGGCACCATGTTCGCCGGGGCGGTAAGTGAAGGGGTTTGTCTGCTCGAATTCAGCGACCGCAAGATGCTGGAGACCGAATTTATCATGTTAGCAAAATCCCTGAATGCGGTGGTGATCCAGGGGGAGAACGAACATTTCAAAATACTGGAAAAACAATTGGAGGAATATTTTGCCGGTAAGCGGCAATCTTTTTCCGTTCCATTATGTACGCCCGGTTCTTCTTTTCAAAATGAGGTGTGGCGGGCTTTACAGCGTATACCTTATGGGGAAACCCGTACCTATGCGCAGCAGGCAAACGCGATTGCCAAACCGGCGGCGGTGCGGGCGGTTGCCCATGCCAATGGGATGAATAAAATTTCCATCCTGGTGCCTTGTCACCGCGTCATTGGCGCGGATGGCCATTTAACCGGTTATGGCGGTGGTTTATGGCGCAAGCAATGGTTGCTGGATCTGGAGAGGGGGAAGCGGTGAATGACAGTATATACCTAACGGCAGTAAGTAATAATGGATCCGCTATTATAGCGGATTTTTTTATTGTAAAATTCTCATATATAAATCGACCGTCTTGCTGGCATACAATTTTAGGTAATCTACAAAAGCTTGAACGAATATAGTCAGTATATTGGCATACTCTCGGGCACTTTAACCTCTGTTTCCCTGGTACCGCAGCTCGTGAAGATCATCCGGGAGAAAAAAGCCGAAAGCGTTTCGCTGGGAATGTTCATCGTGTTATTGGCTGGCGTCAGCGGCTGGATCTGGTATGGTATATTAAAGAATGACTTCCCGATCATTGCCACCAATTGCTTTTCATTTGTGGTGAATTCATTGATCGTGGGGTTCTCCCTTAAGTATAAAATGAAAAAAGCAGGTAAGAAGTAAAATGAATGGATATGTCAGCAGCAAATAACGGCTATGCAGGTAACCCGGTCATCCGGCACAAGTATACGGCCGACCCGGCCGCTATTGAATACAACGGTACTGTGTATATGTATACCGGCCATGATGAACCGCCAGATGGGGTGGAAAATTATGTGATGAAGGACTGGCTTTGCTTTTCTTCGAAAGATATGGTGCATTGGGAAGAACATCCCGTGCCGCTGAAGGCCACTGATTTTGCCTGGTCGAAGGGCGGCGCTTATGCCTCGCAGGTGATCCATCGTAATGGGAAATTTTACTGGTATGTGGCTGTATCTCATGGTTCCATACCCGGTAAAGCCATTGGCGTTGCGGTGGCGGATAAACCGGAAGGGCCGTTTACCGATGCGCTGGGCAAAGCGCTGATCACCAATGAAACCATTGGGGTGCCGGGGGAGAACAAGAATAATCTCGATCCTACGGTGATGATCGATGACGACGGACAGGCGTACCTGTTCTGGGGCAATTCGCAATATTATTATGTGAAGCTGAAAGAGAATATGATCGAATTGGACGGCCCCATACAAAAGGTAGACCTGCCAAAGTTTGAGGAAGGCGCCTGGATCTATAAGCGCAATGGATGGTATTATTTGCTCTATGGGTACGATTTCCCCGAGAAAGTGGCTTATGCCATGAGCCGGAATATCGGGGGGCCCTGGGTCTTTCAGGGCATCATTAATGAAATTGCGGGCAATTGCAAGACCAATTCACCGGCCATCCTCGATTATAAAGGCAAAACCTATTTTATCTATCATAATGGCGGATTACCGGCCGGCGGCAGCCATCGCCGTTCGGTATGTATCGACTATATGTATTTCAATGTAGACGGGACCATCAAAAAGATCATAATGACTTCGGAAGGCGTGGAGGCGGTATAAGAGTGAGTGAAAATCCTTCCGGATAACAAAACCCGTACGGGCCTGGCCAGTACGGGTTTCTTGTTTGTGGTCTATTCTTCATTTATGATTTTACCATTTGGCTTGCTGTGCGGGTTGGGTGAGGAAGGCAATAGCAGTAGATGATAAGGCCGGCAACATGAACAGGTTGTAATGGGTAGCATTGGGCAGAATGGCCAACTGGCTCGCAGGCCGTTGAGAACCATCCCAACCTGCATCGCGCTGGCCACCGCCGAGCAAACCAAATAATTCAACCGCATGGGAAGGCGGGAAAAGGTCCGCGTCGGCAGCCATGACCAGGGTGGGCGCTTTTATATTTTTGATGCTTTCCGTCCAGTCATAATCCTTTTTCATGGTTTCCCCGATCTTGGTGAGCAGTCTGGCCCAGTCCTGTGGCCGCGGCGCTATACTCGCATAGGATTGGTACATGGGGGTTTGTTTCATCATTTCAGCCGCTTCTGGTCCCACCTGTGCCTGCTGGACGAGGATCTCCGGATAAAAAGCGCTGCGTCTAAAGGGGATAGAAGCAACGATGAGTTTACGTACCACCTGCGGATGGCGGATAGCAGTTTGTAATGCAACACCTGCACCCATAGAATAGCCCATAACATCGGCTTTTTCAATCTGGAGGTGTTTCAGCAGGGCAGCAATATCGTCGGCCATATATTCGACGTTGAGTTCACGGTCGATATCAGCGGTGCGGCCATGGCCCTGCAGATCGACAGTAATCACTTTTCTTACTTTGGCCAGGGCAGTAAGATTATCACCAAACATACCAGATGAGCCCAGGCCGCCATGCAGCAGTACCAGCGGTTCTCCCTGGCCGTGAATTTCATAATAGAGTTTCAGTCCATTCACAGGCGCATAGCCGGTTGTGGGAGCTTTGGCATTGCTGGCTGCCTGTTTGGCCGGTTGGGCGGACACCGATTTTTTACTTTGCGCTTCAGCCATCGCCGGTTGTAGTACAAAAGCGGTGATGGCGATACATGTAATAAGGAGGCTAAGCCTGATCCCGTTGTTTGTTTTCATTCCTGTGTTCATGGTATTTGTTTTTGTGATGACATCACAAAGGTATTATCGGCAACAAAAGCAGGAGGTGGCTGAATATGACCAATTGCAGGGGTGAAAGTGACTTTCTTAGGTAACACTGCAGATAACTAGGGGGGAACGGCGGTAAAAGATCAAATGCAGGATTCGGCTGATGATCACCTATCGACAGGTTGGATCATTTAAATATATTTCCTGCTTATTTTTGCTGTATTCAATGTTTGACTGAGACTTCTATGGAAAGAACAGATGCCAGGACTGACAAGTCGATTTCGATGGGAGATAAGGTGTTTTCAGTAACCGATAAAAGCCGCCTGCCATTTAAAACCTTTTTTTATACGATCGGATTATGTGGCAGTGGGGGAGGCCTGCTAAAGGTTGGAACAAAAGAGTACAGCCTTCAGGAAGGTAGTTTGCTGACCATTGGTCCGGGTATTACCTGCCAGTGGTTGAGCGATGAGCGGCCGCAGATTGATCTGTTGTCATTTTATGAAGACCTTTTCCTGAACATCTTCAACAGTGCCTTCTTTTTCTCGCTGGAGTTTTTCTGCCCGGATGCACATAATGTAATAACGTTTAACCGGGCCGAACTGTCAAAGATTAAGCTGTTATTCGAAGCTGTGCATCAGCTGGAAGAAACACCTGACGCAGTGCCTGGTATTCTGTTTTCAATATTGAAGCTGGTTCAAAAGCAGTATTGGAAACAATATTATGGGAATAAAAAAAAGCTGACCTCAAAAGAACAGATCGCCGCCAATTTCAGGCAGCTGTTGGCACATCGCTTTACAGAACATAAAGATGTCTCTTTCTACGCTAAAGCCTTACACCTTACTCCAAAATATCTCACCGAAGTTTTACTGGCCACTACAGGCATGAGTGCAAAGAAATGGATCGAGCATCACCTTATGCAGGAGGCCAAATATCTTTTAGCGCACAAAGGCTTATCTGTTAAAGAGGTGAGTTTCAGGCTGGGATATGTTGATGCTTCCCACTTCGTAAAATCCTTTAAAAAGCATGAAGGGGAATTGCCGAAGGATTTTAAACAAAAGGCTAGATATGCATTGTTGTCGTAGCTGCGTATGATCCGGGTGCAGAAAAAAATACCATCCTTACAGCATTTTCTACACCGCCTGTGCCATTCGCGGTAGATAGTTTTACAGGAAAAAAGACAGGCTATGAAAAAGATGGTGTTTTCTCAAAATGAAAAAGCTAAAGCGCTTGGTCATCTGTTTTTAAGAGTCGTTTTTGGCTTCTTCCTGATGATCAATGGTTGGGATAAATTTGCTCATTTTTCATCCTATGCACCGGATTTCCTAGATCCATTTGGCATTGGCTCCGGCGCTGCCCTTTCGTTGGTTGTATTTGCAGAACTTGGATGCGGGCTTTGTATTGTCCTGGGCTTGCTTACCCGCCTCTGTGTTGTTCCGGTACTCATCACTTTTCTGGTAGCTACTTTCATTGCACATGCCCAGGACGGGTTTGCCGTAAAGCAAACGGCCATGCTCTACCTCTTTCTCTCGTTGTACTTTATTGTAACCGGCTCGGGGTCTTACTCGTTAGATGAGAAGATCTATCATCGACAGATCTCCATGGCTTAGGACTATAAGACTACCGATTTTACAACATTCATCATCATCAGATTTATGAAGAGGGGAAACTTTGTGCAGACAAGCATGATCCTTCTGTGTCTTGTCCTGAAGATCACTTATGCATATACGCAGCCTGTGCCCGTGGAGCTGGTAATGGGACATAAGAATTACTATTACCAGCATTCCTTCAGCAGCAATATATCGAAGCATTCGCCGTATGGGTTTTTCCATACTTCGTCGATTCTTATTCCTTTCGATGAGAAAAGGGAAAATGAAATTATGAGCCAGTCATATATTACATATAAAATAACCGAGGCGATCAGTAGCGGGATCGGCACGATATACGTGCCCGTGTCGCGGCTGCGGCCATCTGCTTTTCTGCAGTTTTTTAAGCAAGGCAGGCGTACTACAGTTCTGATCTTTCCAAGAGTTGATCTCTGGCGAAAACCATCGGTTGAATTAATGGGCTTTGTGGAATATGCACCTGCGATCAACAATAAGTTAAGACTTTATACAAGAATACAATTCATGACTACCTGGACCTTCCCGGAACATAACAGGAGTTACCAATACCTGCGGCTGGGGCTTGGTTATGACAAATTTCAGGTTGGTATTGCAGCGAATTATGATGAGTACGGAAAGGCGAAAGAAACATACCGCAACTATGGATGTTTTATACGATATGTATTCAGCTCTTTTGGGTATAAGGGATAAACTGAAAAACGAAAGAGGCTGTCTCAAATCTGATTTGAGACAGCCTCTTTAGAATTGTACCATAAATTTTTAACATAGTGGGTGGCAGTTCTGTCTGCCCCGCCTGGCCCCTATTTGTGAGCCAATCACGTTGATCGATGATCGACGTTGTTTTGGTGACCATCGTCACCGGCTTACTTCACCGCTATGTTTTTGGTGATTCGTTGAGCACCTTCTTTTTTAGGAAGGGTTATTGTAAGCACCCCGTCTTTATATTGAGCGCTGATCTTGTCAGCATCCAGGGTATCGTCAAGCATAAAGCTGCGGCTGAATGCCAGTCTGCGATATTCCTGACGCAAATAACCCTCCTGTTTATTTTCTTCTTTGTTCTCTTTTTTGTCTTCAAAGGATACATTGAGCATGTTCTTGTGAATGCGCACATCGAACTGTTCTTTATTGAGACCCGGAGCAACGACTTCCATCTCATAGGCCTGATCGGTTTCACGGATATTTACCGGAACCTCTGTGTTGTTCAACACATCGTTGAAGCCCCAGTCATCATCGCCAAAGAACCGGTTCAATGTGTTCTGAAAGATGTCTTCAACTAAACCACCAAAAGGCATATAGGACGAAGTGGTGGCCGGTGTGGCACCATAACCTTTGTTCCTTTTCATGATATTAGCCATAGTCATCTCCTTTTTTGTTTCCGTATTATCCGTACAAACACCATGCAAGCGCCAGGGCGCTTGAAAAATTGACAAGGAGGCTGAAATTTTTTCAATAGAAAGCGGTTGGAAATATGCAAAAAATGCAGAAGTGATGTCCCGGCAGGCTGAATGGTATTTCCTTTGCTTTTTGCCATTGGCAAAGGAGGAAATCGAGATGATCACGGGGTACAATAAAGATCCATTCCATTATGAATGGAAGAAATTGTTTCAGAATTGTTTCTGGTTATTTATGTTATTAGTTGTTTTAGCTACTGTAATAAAGACTCTGACGGAACACTGAAAAATGTTTCTAACTGCCAAAGAACCTGGTGGTACAGGAACGCAGCAATCCCGTATACAGGCCACCACTCACGAGGTTTTATTTCAATCCTTACTTTAAGAGTTTAACCTATTTAAAATCCCATTCAGAACATACCTGGGAAAAGATTTTTATGATAAAAGAGTTTTACTTGAGCGCGCCCTGCAGGGGTCGATTAAAATCGTTACCAGCGCCTTGAGATTGGACAAAGGCAAAATATTTATGCTGCTTTCTTTCAAGGTGGATAAAGATCAAAAGGAGTTAGACAGTGCGATTATTGCTGAAGCAAGTCTTTCTCTGGAGTATCCGATCATTGTAAAAATTGGCAAAAACCGCTATACCATTGGAAGTAAAGAGGAGTTATTGCACCGGCGTTTAGCTATCCAGTCTGCCCGGCAGCGGATGCAAAAGGCCGCGACCTGTAACCGGTCAGGACATGGCCGTGGCAGAAAATTGAAGGCGCTTGATAAATTTCAAAACAAGGAAAATAGTTACATCAATTACAAACTGCATGTATACAGCCGCAGGCTTATTGACCTTTGCCTGAAACATAAAGCTGCTACCTTGTTGCTGGTCAACCAGCAGGAAAAGGAAGCCGAAGCCCAGGCAGATGAATTTTTATTTCGCAACTGGAGCTACGGTGGACTTAAAGAAAAGATAGCCTATAAGGCAGACAAAGTAGGGATAACCCTGATAGTAGAGTGAGTTCTTTGACATTTTTTGAGGCTGCTTAAATCTAGTATAGATCGCCAGTATACGCCAGATTTTGCAGTACTATTGAATGACGGGAGGTGCTTTATAGTAGAAAGAAAAGACCTTGATAATATGATGGACGCACGTGTTCACAGAAGGATGGAGGCGTTAATTGAATTCTGTGAAAAAAATGGAATGGGTTTGCTTTTAACTGATGGCAAGTATTCTCTTGGTAAATTGAAACACTATCCGTTCAATTCAGATTTTGAAAAAGAACTTCGGGATAGATTAAATGAAAGAAATGGCAGAACCATGTTCTTTTGGGAATATAAGGAGTTGATGGAAAAATATAATGCTACGAAAACAGAATTCCTTGCTATCGTTCTCAAAAATAATTGGACATACTATCCATTCAAATTTAAATTAAGCCCTAAATCTACTTATGTTGTTTTCAAAACTAAGATTGTAGACAAGCTTTAGTCTCGTTCATGTCAAAGAGAGCTTACATATGGTATTTCAATGTTGAACTGCTCATTAAAGTTGGTCTTTGGACATTATTCAGCTTAGTATACGATTATATCGCTCCGCAAGCAGTGTTACGTATTTTTTCTTGTATTCATCGGATAAGAAAGATTTTCCTAGCAGGTCTTTTGCCAGACTTTCATTTCTTATCAAACGGTTGAATACCCCCTCTATTTGCCGGATGGAAAGTCCCAAATACTGCCCGAATTCTGTAAAACATAAGCGGTTGAATTTGGTTTTCTTTGCATTCAGCGTAAGCGCAAATTCTTCTTTATCATCCGGGTTGGCAATGGCACCATTTAATAAATCGTAAGCCGGTGCCAAACTCCATGTATTATCATTCCGGATAATCATTGAAAAATTCTTTAGATGCATATCATTATTTCCGGTGAGAAAACAAAAAACGGCTAGCTCAAAAAAGTTTGACAAATCCAGCAAAGTGTTCTCGGCATACGTTGCAATAGCTTTTCCAACTCTTTCCATAGAGCCTTTGTATTTATCGAATGCTTCCAGTATCTGGAACATGTCCAGCATGTGTATTTTCCCACCGTCGGCTGTGCGATCGATACGTTTGGTAATATATGCCAGCTCACCCGAGGATAAGCGTATCAAGCTGGAAGGCACTACAGATATACCAAAAGATTCCGCAATCCTCATGGTCAGATGTTCATTTTGTGGTAATTCGGCATAATCTTCATTCGGTGGTTTAAGAATATAGTTTCCTCCTAACGCTCCGACAATTGTCAGACGGCCTTTGTCACCCTCCAGAGTATTTTTGACCAATGTCAGAGAAAGTTTAGGTTGTACACCTGGCACTGTTACGCTACGCTGAACAACGGTAGCCGCCAGTTCTGCCATTTGATCAAGGCTATACCCTAGCTCGGGTGGTTCATCTGTTCCAAAGAAAGCCTTGCTACAACGGGTATGAAAGTCTTTTTGCCCTTTGTCCAGTTCCTGATAGCAATATAAACAACGTTTACTCATGTTTCTGATCAATTGGTATTACACTCACAGCACCTATACAATTATGACAACAAGCCAACAGTAACCCCATCCTGTCGTTGGGGTTCAGTTTCCAGTTCTTTGTTGCGATATCTAACAGCCACCCTTCCGGGATGAGCCCCTCAAAAAAAGAAAACAATCTGTTGTCCTTATAGGGATCATTCCTTACCGGCATTGAAAAAGTTATAAACTCATTTGGATGGTTTGCGACGTAATCTGATGTGTACTGGAATACGTACTCACCATCATCGGTTTCGGTAAGATGGCCAGCCAGGTCGTCTTTATAATAAATCTTCGCTTGTCTCATTGTTACCGGTTGAAAATGCTTTTAAACTTACAGGGGCCAGAACATGCCCAAACATCTTTAGCACATGATTTACTTTTTCCAGTTGCAAGTCATTTTTCCCCTGTTCTATCTTTCTTATAACAGTTAAGGCTACACCGGCCTTCTCAGCAAATTCCTCCTGGGTAAGACCGGCTTCCTTTCTTTTATCTTTCACAAAGGCTTGTAGCGATTTCATAATTATATGCTTTTAGATATAATTGCAGCTAAATTTACTAAATTATATCTATTTGCATATAACTCCATGTAAAAATCGATTATTATATTCATTTGCATATAATATTATTTTACCTCAGGTAATTTTTTACATAACTTATTGATTTATGAATGCTATCAAGAGGAATATAGATAGGGGCAATTTCATCCAATATTAGGATCCTTAAAATATCGTTCAACTTCAGTTGCCAAGACATAAATCTGCGCGATTTTTTTATCGTCTTTATTGATTGGCGGCAATAAGGGAATCGAACTTTGTCCTTTTAATACGGACCGCATCTATAAATTCTTTTGCAGAAACATAAGGAGAAGTGCCGGGCTTGCTCAGCGGAGGAGTAGGGTTAGTCTTTTTAATTTCGGATACTTCACCCAATATTTTATTGAGCGTTTCTTTTATTGCCAGCAATTCCTGTTCGGAAATTATTAGAAAAACTGTTTGTTCCTTCAGTTCCATACTGCACAAGTCTTGAATGCAATGTCTGAAAAGCAAAAAGGAAAAATTCACAGTTTTTTCCCATCTGGCAATAATTTTTAAAGGGAATGTAATCTACACTGGCCTCGGTCGTTAGTTTAATGGGGCGTCGGCTATGATTGAACCGGCTTAAGTGATTCCAGCATGACCGGTAACGTTTCAGGGTTTTTTCGTCAACTGTTTCACGTGGGTCTTTGATATAATCGTCAAAATAGGCCAGGAATGAATCTGTATTGTTTCTTTTCTTAAGCTCTCTGAAAACGAGTGGAAAGGTCAGACTTTTGTTTGCAGTGTGATAACGCTTTACCAGCTTGTCCAACACCTCAAGTTTTTCTTTGATTTTTTCGTTAATCTCGAAAGCAAAGGGATGGGTATTTTTTACCCAGGCTTTATCTTTTCCTGCCCATTCTTCTTCTCGCACGTTTAAGGGAACTTTTACTTCGTAATATCGCGGCTTTTGGTCGAGATAAATGCGGATGTGGATTTTGTAACGTCCGTTTTGTTCTTGCTGTTGCGGTAATTATGGGTCAAGTCAAATTTTTGGGGGATGAGGTAGTTAAGCATAGATTTTCTGGAGTCTGAATAGGAAGAAATTAATGTCCCGAACTCCCCGTGCAGAAGATCTAAAGGCTTTAATTTTTGCATTG